>NZ_CM187563.1:5000-3302500 GCF_059838215.1 Aureimonas sp. CAS
AAGAAGCGTGACCTCCATGCGGGCAACCGTATGGTGGTGGCACAGACCAGGGGGTAGCGACTGTTTATCAAAAACACAGGGCTCTGCGAAGTCGAAAGACGACGTATAGGGTCTGACGCCTGCCCGGTGCTGGAAGGTTAAGAGGAGGGGTGCAAGCTCTGAATCGAAGCCCCAGTAAACGGCGGCCGTAACTATAACGGTCCTAAGGTAGCGAAATTCCTTGTCGGGTAAGTTCCGACCTGCACGAATGGCGTAACGACTTCCCCGCTGTCTCCAACGCAGACTCAGTGAAATTGAATTCCCCGTGAAGATGCGGGGTTCCTGCGGTCAGACGGAAAGACCCCGTGCACCTTTACTATAGCTTTACACTGGCATTCGTGTCGGCATGTGTAGGATAGGTGGTAGGCTTTGAAGCGTGGGCGCCAGCTCGCGTGGAGCCATCCTTGAAATACCACCCTTATCGTCATGGATGTCTAACCGCGGCCCGTCATCCGGGTCCGGGACAGTGTATGGTGGGTAGTTTGACTGGGGCGGTCGCCTCCCAAAGAGTAACGGAGGCGCGCGATGGTGGGCTCAGACCGGTCGGAAATCGGTCGTCGAGTGCAATGGCATAAGCCCGCCTGACTGCGAGACAGACAAGTCGAGCAGAGACGAAAGTCGGTCATAGTGATCCGGTGGTCCCGAGTGGAAGGGCCATCGCTCAACGGATAAAAGGTACGCCGGGGATAACAGGCTGATGACCCCCAAGAGTCCATATCGACGGGGTTGTTTGGCACCTCGATGTCGGCTCATCGCATCCTGGGGCTGGAGCAGGTCCCAAGGGTTTGGCTGTTCGCCAATTAAAGCGGTACGTGAGCTGGGTTCAGAACGTCGTGAGACAGTTCGGTCCCTATCTGCCGTGGGTGCAGGAATATTGACAGGATCTGTCCCTAGTACGAGAGGACCGGGATGGACGTACCTCTGGTGGACCTGTTGTGGCGCCAGCCGCAGTGCAGGGTAGCTATGTACGGTCGGGATAACCGCTGAAGGCATCTAAGCGGGAAACCCACCTGGAAACGAGTATTCCCTATCAGAGCCGTGGAAGACCACCACGTTGATAGGCCGGGTGTGGAAGTGCGGCAACGCATGAAGCTTACCGGTACTAATCGCTCGATCGGCTTGATCGTTCTCATTCGCCAATGTTCATCAGCGGGCTGCGCCCGTGATGAACATTGCCTCATCTCTTCATGGTTCGCCTCGTGGCGATCGGCTACGGGCCGATCACCTGCGGCGGGCCGGAACCTGAAGGTTCCGCCGACGCTATCGCGTCGGGACTGCCGTGCGCCCCTCAGCGGTGCATGACGATACAGACCAGCTCACGTCACCTCACGCTCCATGCGGCTCGACCTTCGCAAAGGTCTTCGCTGACATGGACGGACGGGGTGCCCTCCGAGGACCCGAAAGGGTCCGTGGGGAAGCCCGAACGGGCGTCGCGCCCCGTGGCGCGCCCCAGCGGAGACGAACGGCTCGATAGCCGTTCGGCGTGAGCGTCCCAAGCTTCCAGTGATGCGATTTGCCGACCTGGTGGTTCAGCGAGGTGCCCCCACCCGATCCCATTCCGAACTCGGCCGTGAAACGCCTCAGCGCCTATGATACTTCGTCTTAAGACGCGGGAAAGTCGGTCGCCGCCAGGTCTGCAAATCGCATCCATCACCTCTCTCACACACAGCACACTCCATTCCAAACCATCCACAACCCCGGGGCCGAAAGCCGCCGGGGATTTTTGCGTTCGTCCGCCAGAAAGAACGGGCGGGCCACGAAAGAACGGGCGGGCAAGGGCTCGCCGCGGGAAGAGCAATGCCGGCGCCGTCCAGCACCCCGAAACACAGCAGATCCGCCGCCCCCAACGCAGGCCAAACCCGCCCCCGATAGCGGCCCCAAGGGCGCAATCCGCCCCGCCCACGAAACCAGCCTGGCTCCCAAAGGTGCCACCGGCCCCGAAGCCGGTCGACCGCAGGCCGCACGAAACCGTGCCCATACAAGCCGCACGCCAGACAACCCCGACAACCACAGAACACTTCCCCGCACGCCGTCAGAACCCCCACCACACACCACCCCGCCTTGATGTCCAAAACACCAAAGCGCAAAAACACTCCCCAATGGCTCAACAGCGAGAGCCAACCGGGGAGGGGAATCCATGAAACGACTGCAGGACCGCTGCGCCATCGTGTTCGGCGCGGGCTCGATCGGCGAAGGCTGGGGCAACGGGAAAGCAGCCGCCGTCGCCTATGCCCGAGAAGGCGCGAAAATCGTCTGCGTCGATTGAGCGGCCGGAGCTCTTACAGGCCAGCGCCGCCATCGCGGATCGCCCGCGTCTCTCCGATGCGCATGACCATGGCGCGGCCCAGCGGCCAGCCTGCCTCCCGCGCTCGCGCGAGAAAGGCCGGACCCGGCTTGAAGGTCGGCTCGGCGCCGAGCGGGAAGGTGCCCCAGTGGACAGGCACGGATGTGGCCGCGCGTAGCTCGTCGCCGGCCCGAACCATCTCGCTCGGCGTGACGTGGCGCGCTCGCGCCACCGGCCGAGGGGCGTAGCCGCCAAGATAGATCACAGCCAGATCGAAGGGGCCGTGGGCACGGCCGATCCGCTCGAAATGGGAGTGGTGGCCGCTGTCTCCCGACACGTAGACGCTCACGGCGTTCGGCTTGGCGCCGGCGATCGCGAAGGAGGCCCAGAGCGTGCGGTTGCGCGAGAAGGCACCGCGCGCCGATGTGTGGGCGGCGGGAAGCGCGCGCACGGACAGGCCCGCAACGCGCCGCTCCTCCCACCAGTCCATCTCCACGACGTCGGCGAAGCCGGCCGAGCGCAGGAGCGGCGCCAGCCCGAGCGGCACCACGACCTGGACGCGGTCCTTGCCGGGCAGGGCGCGTAGCGTCGGCATGTCGAGATGGTCGTAATGATCGTGCGTGACGATGAGAACGTCGATCGGCGGAAGCGCGGCCAGTGGCACGGCGGGCGGGGTCGCGCGCCTGGGGCCGAGCGGCGGCATGGGCGTCGCATAGGTGGACCAGACGGGATCGATCAGGACGCGCTTTCCCTCGATCTGCAGCAGGGTCGTCGCGTGGCCGAGCCAGGTGATCCGATCCTCGCTCGAGGGTACCAGCATCCCGGCCAGCGCCTCGTCCTCGGGCAGGACGAAGCCGTCGGGAACCGGCTCGCGCTCGCGCGCAAAGGTGATCCGCACCGCGTTCTCGATGCGCGCGGGCAGGCTCGCAGTCGGCTCGGGCGCGCCGGGCTCGTTGCAGAAGCCGGTGGCCCCGTGATGGGCGGGGCGACCGGGAAGGCCGCAGGTCGGGGTCGCGCAGGCGCCGAGCACGGAGCCCAGGAGCGCGAGACCGGCAAAGCGCACAGCCGAGGCGGCGCGCATGTGTCTCCGGCGGGCCGGGTCGCCTGCGTTGCGAAGGCGCGCGTCCGCCCGGATGCACGAGGATCGCGCCATGTCCTTGTTGCCACCCCATCGGCGTCGCCGGAAGCCGAGCCCTGGCGCGCGGGCGATGCCGCTCGAACGGCGTGCCGGACTTGGCGCTTCTTCCGTCCTGCCGTATCTGCGTTGGAGAGGGCCCGCAAGGTGTCGCGGCACCGGCCGGACAACGCTTTGCCGCAATCGCGCGCAAGGTCCGGCGCAAGCCTTCGTGATCGGGCGGAGCGCCCCTCAGGGCCGGGAGCGAGCAGTCGAGATGGTCGAGATCCCAGCCCCTTCCGAGGATGCCATGCCGGTCTCCCGGCTCCGCCGCCTGCTGCCCGCGCTTCTCGGGGTCGGGATCACGATCGTCGCCTTCGCGGCGCTCGACATCCTCCTGACCCATGTCTCCTACGAGGACATCCGGACCGCGATCGCCGACAAGCCCGCTTCGGCGATCCTCGCCTGTCTCGGCTTCACCGCTCTCTCCTTCCTCGCCATGTCGAGCTACGACGTGATCGCGGTCCGCACCGTCGCGCCGGGCCGGGTGAAGGCTTCGACGGCGGCGCTGGTCGGGGCCGCGGGCTACGCGGTCTCCAATGCGCTCGGCTTCCCGCTCCTGACCGGGGGCGCGCTGCGCTACCGGCTCTATCGGGCCGCCGAGCTCGATCCGGCGATGATCGGCAAGATCGTCGGCACCTCCTTCTACGCCCTCTGGCTCGCCTTCGCGGTTCTCGTTGGCATCACGCTGATGGCCGACCCGGAGGCCGTGCCGCTCTTCTCCGAGCTCGACCCGGTGGTCGATCTCGTCATCGGCGTGGCGCTGATCGGCGGGGTGGGCGCCTTGATCCTGTGGCTTCGGGGTGGCGGCCGAAGCCTGACCTTCCGCGGTTCCGTGCTGCCGCTCCCCTCGTCCCGCTATGCGCTGGCGCAGACCCTGGCCGGCATCGTCGATCTGATCGCCGCCGCGGCGGCGCTCTACGTCCTGATGCCGGAGGGGAGCGTCTCCTCCTTCTTCGTCTTCGCCCTCGTCTTCATCGTCGCGACCATCGCGGGCATGGTCTCCCACGCCCCGGCCGGGCTCGGCGCCTTCGAGGCGACGATCCTCGCCGGCCTCGGGCTCGGCGCGCAGCCCGGCGCCATCGCCGCCCTCGTCGTCTACCGCGTCATCTACACGGGCCTGCCGCTCGGCGTGGCGACCCTGGCGCTCGCGATCGCGGAAGGCCTTCGCCAGCGCCACATCATCTCCGGCCCGGCGGCGGAGGCCCTGCGGCTGTTCCGGCCGCTCGTGCCGCCGCTCGCCGCCACCGTCACCTTCATCGCCGGGATCGTCCTCCTCGTCTCGGGGGCGACGCCGACGCTGGACCAGCGGCTCGCCGCCCTGCGCGACATCGTCCCGCTTCCCTTCGTGGAGGTCTCGCACCTCGTCTCCAGCCTCGTCGGCCTGGCCCTGCTCGTCATCGCGCGCGGGCTCGCCCTGCGCCTTCGCCGCGCGGTGCATCTGGCGATCGCCCTGACGCTGGCGGGCGCCGTCGTCTCCCTCACCAAGGGGCTGGACTGGGAAGAGGCGCTGACGCTCGGGCTCGTCGCCCTCTCGCTCGCCGCCTTCCGGCGCTCCTTCTACCGCCGGGCGCATCTGTCGGGCATGACGCTCTCCTGGCGATGGCTCGCCGCGACCGTCGCCACCGTCGTCGCCTTCCTCTGGATCGGCTTCTTCTCCTACGAGAACGTCGCCTATTCCGACCAGCTCTGGTGGCAGTTCGCCATCGAGGACGACGCGCCGCGCTTCCTGCGCGCGGGCGTCCTTGTCGTCGCGGCGCTGGTGGTGACCGTCCTGCATTTCTGGATCGCGGGCCGCCCGCGCCGAGCGAAGCTCCGTCCGCCGATCCCGGCGGAGGTCGCGTCCATCGTCGCGGGGAGCCCGGATTCGGGGGCTGCGCTGGCGCTTCTCGGGGACAAGGAGTTCCTGATGTCGCCGGGCCGCGACGCCTTCGTCATGTATGCGCGCTCGGGCGGCAGCCTCATCGCGCTCGGCGAGCCGGTCGGGGAGGAGGGCGCGGTGGAGGAGCTCGCCTGGACCTTCCGCGCCGCCGCCGACCGGCAGGCGCTGCGGCCGGTCTTCTACGAGGTCGGTCCGGGGCGGCTGCCGCTCTTTCTCGACATGGGGCTGACGGCGCTGAAGCTCGGCGAGGTGGCGCGCGTCGATCTCGCCAGGTTCGACCTGAAGGGCTCCAAGCGCCAGTCTCTGCGCTCGGCGGTCAACCGCGCGACGCGCGAGGGGATCGCCTTCCGCATCGTCCCGGCCAGCGACACGCGTCCGATCATGCCGCGCCTTCGGGCGATCTCCGACGCCTGGCTTAAGGAGAAGTCGGGCGCCGAGAAGGGGTTCTCGCTCGGCTTCTTCGACGAGGCGTATCTGTCGAACTTCGACATCGCGGTTCTGGAGAAGGACGGCGTCATCGTCGCCTTCGCCAATCTGTGGAAGAGCGGCGGCCTGAACGAGATGTCGATCGACCTCATGCGCCATACGCCGGACGCGCCGCACGGGGTGATGGAGACCCTGTTCGTGAACCTGATGACGAGCGCGCGCGAGGAGGGCTATCGCTGGTTCTCGCTGGGCGCGGCGCCCCTGTCGGGCCTCACCGACCGGCCCGGCGCCTCGCGATGGAACCGCTTCGGCACGCTCCTCTACCGGCACGGCAACGAACTCTACTCCTTCGACGGGCTGCGCGGCTTCAAGAACAAGTTCGGCCCCGTCTGGACGCCGCACTACCTCGTCTGCCCGCCGGGGCTTGAGGCGGCGCGCGCGTTGGTCGACGTGACGGCCCTCATCTCCCGACGCATGAAGGTGAAGCACTGATGCGCAGACTTCGCGTTCTCCTGGCGACCACCGGGCTCGGCCTGCTGATCGCCGCGGCCTGGCATGTGGGGCTGCTCGATTCCGCGCATATGGCGGTCCCGGTCGCGCAGGTGTCCTCGCCGCCGCTGCAGAACATCGACGTGCAGTCGCCCGCCGGGGAGCCGAAGGGACTGGTGATCCTCGTCTCCGACGCGGGCGGGATCGCACAGGCCGACCGCGACCTCGCCGACGCGCTGCTCGTTCGCGATCTCGTGGTCCTGCCGGTCGACCTGGAGGTCTGGCGCGCCGCCCTGAACCAGGAGAGCGGCACCTGCGTCTATCTCGGCTCGGCCATCGAAGGGCTCGCGAAGGAGGCGCAGCGCGCGCTCGGCCTCGATAGCTACTTCCACCCCGTCGTCGCCGGGCGCGGGGAGGGCGGCACGCTCGCCTTCGCCGCGGTGGCCGACTCGCCCGCCGCGACCATGGCCGGCGGGCTCTCCTTCGAAGCCGCGCCCGCGCTGCGCACGAGCCTGCCCGTCTGCGCCGGCGCTTCGCCGAGCCCGGCCGAGGGCGGCGGCTTCTCCTACGATCCTTCGGCCCGCCTGCCCGAGCCCTTCGTCGCGCTCGACACAGGGGCCGCGACGGCCACGCCCGAGATCGCGCCCCACGGCCCCTACACGGTCCAGACGATGGGCGTCGCCGCAAACGAGGCGCAGGAGGCGGGCGCCGACATGATCGCGACCCTGGCCGCCGACGACGCGACCGCGCTGCCGGTGATCGACACGCCCGCGACGGGCACGGCCAGCGCGCTCGCCGTCTTCTATTCGGGCGACGGGGGCTGGCGCGATCTCGACAAGACGACCGGCGACGCTCTCGCCACGCAGGGCGTCCACGTCGTCGGCGTCGATTCGCTGCGCTATTTCTGGTCGGAGAAGCGTCCGCAACAGATCGCCGAGGATCTGGAGACGATCGTCGCGGCCGCCGACCCGACCGGGAAGCTCCCGGTGGCGCTGCTCGGCTATTCCTTCGGCGCCGACACGCTGCCCTTCGCCATCCCCCTTCTCGACGAAGGCCTGCGGGATCGCGTCACCTTGATCGGACTTCTGGCGCCGGGTCTGGAGACCGGGTTCGAGGTCTCGATCGGCGGCTGGCTCGGTCTTTCGACGGGCGACGAGCCGATCGCGCCGCAGATCGCGGCGCTTCCCGCAGACAAGGTTCTGTGCGTCGAGGGGCGCGAGGATGAGGCGTCCGCCTGCGCCGACCCGTCGCTGTCGCAGGTCGCGCGCCTGACCCTCGACGGCGGCCATCATTTCGACGGCAATTACGGCGCTCTCGCCACGCGCATCCGCGCCGCCATTGCCTCCGGTCCGCAGGCCGCTCTCGCAACGCCGCCCGGTTCGTGAGACAATCGCGGCCTCAACCCTGTCCCAAGTCGAACCGATGTCCCTCGCATCCGCCCCGTCGCCCGCCCGGTCGCCTCTCTGCGGCGATCCGCCGGCGGGCCTGCGACCGGCACGGATGGAGGATCTCGACCGGCTGGTGGCGCTGGAGCGCGAGGCCTTCGACGCCGACCGCATCTCGCGCCGGTCCTTCAAGGCCCTGCTCGGCTCGAAGAGCGCGATCCTGATCGTGGCGGAGGGGCCGGGGGGCGCCGCCGAGCCGCTTCACGGCTACGCCGCCATCCTCCTGCGGTCCGGCACCGCGCTCGCCCGGCTCTATTCCATCGCGGTCGCCGCCGCCGCCAAGGGGCGCGGCATCGGCAAGGCCCTGCTCCATGCGAGCGAGATCGAGGCCTTCGAGCGCGACCGCATCGCGCTGCGCCTCGAAGTGCGCGAGGACAATGCGCCCGCCATCTCGCTCTACGAGGCGTCGGGCTACCGCCCGATCGGGCGCTATCTGGACTATTACGCCGACCACGGAAACGCGCTGCGCTACGAGAAGACGCTGCGCGGCGACCACCCGGTGGAGAGCGGCGTGCCCTTCTACGAGCAGCGCACCGACTTCACCTGCGGCGCCTGCTGCCTGATGATGGCGATGGCGCGCGACGTGCCCGGCACGGCGATGAGCCCGGTTCTGGAAATCCGCCTCTGGCGGGAGGCGACGACGATCTTCATGATGTCCGGGCCGGGCGGCTGCGAGCCCTACGGACTGGCGGTCGCCGCGCACGAGGCGGGGCTCGACGCCGAGATCCACGTCTCAGAGCCGGGCGACCTGTTCCTGGAAGGCGTGCGCTCGCCGGAAAAGCAGACGGTGATGGCGCTCGCGCAGGAGGATTTCCGCACCCGCGCCGAAGTCTACGGGATCAGGGCGCTGATCCGCCCCTTCACCATCGAGGACATCAGCGGCGTCGTCGCGCGCGGAGGCACGGCCATCGTCCTCGTCTCCGGCTACCGGATGTTCGGCAAGAAGGTGCCGCACTGGATCCTCGTCCACGGCGACGACGGACGGCATCTGATCGTCCACGACCCCTGGGTGGACGACCAGCGCCACGAGACCGTGGCGGACGCGGCCTCCATGCCCATTCCCTACGCCGCCTTCGACAAGATGGCGCGCTTCGGAAAGATCGGCCTTCGCGCCGCCGTTTTCCTGACCAAACGTTCCCCCGCGGCGAACTAGGGTGTGTCCCCATAAGCAGGGACGGAAATGGTCGGGACGATCCGGGCCGGATACGAGGAGCGAGAGCGAAGGAAATGCGGGCATTTTCGAGCTCTCGCGACGAAGTTGCCGCCCCGGAGCGCCCGATCCCGAAGGGACGCGGTCCCGGCTTCGAGCTGCGTCGTCGAACCGCTCGACTGGGCATCAGCCCCCTCGTCGCGCTTCTCCTCGCATCTCATCGCCGGACCTCGCGCCATTTCGTTCCTGTTTATGGGGACACACCCTAATCCGCATCATCCGAGAGCGCCGATGTCCCAATGGGTCATTCTGGTCGGACGCAATTCCGACCTCGACAATGCCGCCACGCCCCACAAGATCATGACCAGCCGGGACTATCTGGCCCGGCCGAACCTCTTCGGCGGACAGCGCCCGAAGATCATCAATCTCTCGCGCTCCTACGCCTATCAGAGCCGGGGCTACTATGCCTCGCTCTTGGCCGGGGCGCGGGGCCACCGGGTCATCCCCTCGGTCGAGACCATGATCGACCTGTCGGAGAAGAAGCTCTACGAGAACGCGCTGCCGGAGCTGGAGGCGACGCTGGCAAGGGCCTTCTCGGACGCGGCCTCGCTGCCCGACGGGCCGATCCGCGTCTATTTCGGCTTCTCCGACGATCACCGGCTGGAGCGCTTCGCCAAGCTCGTCTTCGACTGGTTCCGCGCGCCCGCGCTGGAGATCGCGCTCGAGTGGAAGGACCGACTGCGCATCCGCAAGATCGGCTTTGCCTCGATCGGCAAGCTCCCGGCGGCCGAACTCGACCGGCTGAGCGCGGCGATGGAGCGTTACACCGCGCGCGAATGGCGCGACGCGCGGGCCAAGACGCCGGCCAAATATTCCTTCGCCACGCTCTACGATCCGAAGGAGGAGCTGCCGCCGACCTCGGTGGACTCGCTGAAGCACTGGGCGCGCATCGCCGCGCGCATGGGCGTGGACGTCGAGCCGATCACCCGGCGCGACCTGCCCCGGCTCGCCAATTTCGACGCGCTGTTCATCCGCGAGACGACGTCGATCTCCAACCACACCTATCGCTTCGCGCGGCGGGCGATGCAGGAGGGAATGCCGGTCATCGACGATCCCGTCTCGATGATCCGCTGCACCAACAAGGTCTATTTGAACGAGCTGATGCTCGGGAACGGCGTCTCGGTGCCGCCCTCGGTGATGATCGCGGGCAAGGAGGACCTGACGCGCGCGGCCGACCTTCTCGGCTTCCCGATGGTCCTGAAGATTCCCGACGGGTCGTTCTCGCGCGGGGTGAAGAAGGTGCAGGACTTCGCGGGACTCCAAAGGCTCGCGCTCGAATGGCTGGAGGATTCCGATCTTCTGATCGCGCAGAAATACATGCCCACGAGCTTCGACTGGCGCATCGGGGTGCTCGGCGGCCAGCCGCTCTTCGCGGTGAAGTATCTGATGGCCAAGAGCCATTGGCAGATCGTCAACCACGAGGGCGGGGGGCGGCCGGTGGAAGGCGGCTTCGAGAGCGTGGCCATGGCCGACGCGCCGCCGCACGTGCTCGACGCCGGCCTTCGGGCGGCGCGCTGCATCGGCGACGGGCTCTATGGCGTCGACCTGAAGGAGACCGAGGACGGCGTGTTCCTCATCGAGGTCAACGACAACCCGAACCTCGAACACGGCGTGGAGGATTCGGCCGAGAAGGACGAGGTCTGGACGCGCCTCACCCGCTGGTTCATCGACCGGATCGAGCGGTAGGCTCGTCATGGTCTTCCAGGTCCGACGGACAAGGCGCCAGTCCTCTCCCCGAGGGGGAGAGGGTGGACGGTGCGAAGCACCGGCCGGGTGAGGGCCTGACGCGTGCGGCGCTGGACGGAACACCGACTGCAGCTCTCGACGACGCCCTCATCCGGCCCTTCGGGCCACCTTCTCCCGCAAGCGGGAGAAGAATGGCGGTGCCCTCTGAAAATGCCGCTGATCGACGATGGACGTCAGGCCGCGTCGAGGCTCTCCAGCACCACGTTCTCGTTGGTGTAGATGCAGATGTCGGCGGCGATGCGCATGGCGCGCCGCGCGATCTCCTCGGCGTCGAAATCCGTCTCGGCCAGCGCGCGCGCCGCGGCCAGCGCGTAATTGCCGCCCGAGCCGATCGCGATGATGCCGTTCTCGGGCTCCAGCACGTCGCCATTGCCGGTCAGCGTGAGCGTCACCGATCTGTCGGCGACGATCATCATCGCCTCCAGGCGCCGGAGATAGCGGTCGGTTCGCCAGTCCTTGGCGAGCTCCACGCAGGCGCGCATCAGCTGATCCGGATACTGCTCGAGCTTGGCCTCCAGCCGCTCCAGAAGCGTGAAGGCGTCCGCCGTCGCGCCCGCGAAGCCCGCGATGACGTTGCCGCCCTTGCCGAGCCGGCGCACCTTGCGCGCATTGCCCTTCATCACCGTGTTGCCGAGCGAGACCTGCCCGTCTCCCGCGACGACGACCTTGCCGCCCTTTCGCACCGTCACGATCGTCGTGCCGTAGATCGTCGCCGGATCGTGTTTCTCGAACATGCCTCGCCTCGCGTTCTGAAGTCTCGCGGCGCTGATATGGGAGAGGAACGCTCGCGTTGCAAAGCGTTGGCGCGGCGGGCCGGGCGCTGTATGAACCGGGTCGAGCGAAGACGGACGGACGAGACCCATGAGCGCCGAAGGCAGAACCGCGAGCGTGGAACGCGCGACCCGGGAGACCGCGATCAAGATTCGGGTCGATCTCGACGGCACGGGCGCCTCGACGATCTCGACCGGGATCGGCTTCTTCGACCACATGCTGGAGCAGCTTTCGCGCCACTCGCTGATCGACATGGAGATCGAGGCCAAGGGCGATCTCCACATCGACGACCACCACACGGTGGAGGACACGGGCATCGCGATCGGGCAGGCGATCCGCAAGGCGCTGGGCGAGCGCGCCGGCATCCGGCGCTACGCCTCGCTGGATCTGGCCATGGACGAATGCCTGACGCGCGCGGCGGTGGACGTCTCGGGCCGGGCCTTCCTCGTCTTCAAGGTGGAGTTCGCCACCCAGAAGATCGGCACCTTCGACACCGAACTGGTTCTGGAGTTCTTTCAGGCGCTCGCCATGAACGCCGGCATCACGCTGCACGTCCAGAATCTCTACGGCCAGAACTCGCACCACATCGCCGAGACCTGTTTCAAGGCGGTGGCCCGCGTTCTGGGCGAGGCCGTCTCGCTCGATCCGCGCCAGAAGGGCGCCATTCCGTCCACCAAGGGCACGATCGCGTGACGCGCACCATCGTTCTGGAACGTGGGGAAGGGGCGAGCGCGGAGGCGGTGTTCCTCCGCGACCGCTTCCACCTCCTCGCCTTCCTCCTGCCCTTCGTCTGGCTGGCCGCGCGCCGGCTGTATCTCTTCGCCGTGCTCGCCTTCCTGGTGCAGCTGGGGCTGTGGCAGCTCGGGCGCGTCGAGGGGTTCGGGCTCGCCGGCGCGGTCCTGCCGATTCTCTTCGGGCTGGCGGTGGCGCTGGAAGGCCCGCGCCTCGTCGCCTGGCGGCTGCGCCGGAAGGGCTATCGCGAGGCCGGGATCGTGAACGCGGAGGACCGCGAGGAGGCCGAGCTGATCTATTACGGCTCGGCTGCGGCCGCTCCGACGTCCGAACGGGCCGAGGCCGAGCCGGCTCCTTCGCATGCGAACGCGTCGCAGGCGACGGCTCCCTCGCGCGAGCCTCTGCCGATCTTCGGCTGGCGCAGCGCGCGGACGCTTCTGGACACGGGAGAGAGACGCTGATGGGCACGCTCGCCATCATCGACTACGGCTCGGGCAATCTGCGCTCGGCCGAAAAGGCCTTCCGCCGCATGGCGACGGAGCGCGGGCTTGACACCGGGATCGTCGTCACCGACGATCCCGAAAAGGTGCGCTCCGCCGAGCGGATCGTCCTGCCGGGCGTCGGCGCCTATGCGGATTGCCGGGCCGGGCTCGCGGCCGCGCCCGGGCTGGAGGACAGTTTGCGCGAGGCGGTGGAGCGGGAGGGCAAGCCCTTCCTCGGCATCTGCGTCGGCATGCAGCTCATGTCCTCGCGCGGCCTGGAGAAGACGGTCACCCAGGGGCTCGACTGGATCGAGGGCGACGTGGAGCCGATCGTGCCCTCCGACCCTTCGCTGAAGATCCCGCAGATCGGCTGGAACACGATCCGGCTGGAGCGCGAGCATGCCCTGTTCGCCGGCATACCGACGGGCGAGGACGGGCTGCACGCCTATTTCGTCCACTCCTACCACCTCGTCTCCCGCCAGCCCGATCAGGTCATCGCGACGACCGACTACGGCGGACCCGTCACGGCCTTCGTCGCGGACGGCAACACCGCCGGCGCGCAGTTCCACCCCGAGAAGAGCCAGCGTCTCGGGCTGGAACTGATCGGCAATTTCCTGACCTGGACGCCCTGATGCCCATTCTCTTTCCCGCGATCGACCTGAAGGACGGCGCCTGCGTGCGTCTGAAGCTCGGGCTCATGGATCAGGCGACCGTCTACAGCGAGGACCCGGCCGCGCAGGCGGCGAGCTTCGCCGAGGCCGGCTTCACCCATCTGCACGTCGTCGATCTGAACGGCGCCTTCGAGGGCCGCGCGGTCAATGCCGGCGCCGTCGAGGCGATCGTCGGGGCCGTGGGCGGGCGGATGAAGGTGCAGCTCGGCGGCGGCATCCGCTCCATGGCCGACATCGAGCGCTGGCTGGACGCCGGGCTCTCGCGCGTCATCCTGGGCACGGTCGCGCTGCGCGATCCGGCGCTGGTGCGGGAGGCGGCGCGCCGCTTCCCCGGCGGCGTGGCGGTCGGCATCGACGCCAAGGGCGGCAGGGTCGCGGTGGAGGGCTGGGCCGAGACCTCGGAGCTGACCGTGCTCGACCTCTCGCGCGCCTACGAGGACGCGGGCGTTTCGGCGATCATCTACACCGACATCGACCGCGACGGGATCCTGGCCGGCATCAACTGGGATTCGACCATCGCCCTCGCCGAGGCGATCTCGATCCCGGTGATCGCGAGCGGCGGGCTCGCCTCCATGGAGGACATCGAGCGCCTCGCCTCGCCGCAGGCCGCGCACCTCGAGGGCGCCATCACCGGCCGCGCCCTCTATGACGGACGGATCGACGCCAAGGCGGCGCTGGCGCGGCTGGGGTGACGGCGGACCATCGATCGACGCTCATCAGCTCTTCAGAGGGGGGCGCTGGTTCCAGCCGCTCGTTCTCGGCGCGCTTTGAAGCTCTCGCTTCGAATGTTATCTTCGCCGGCATGAACATTCAGGCGCCCATCCTGACCGAGGACGATTTCCTGCGCTGGAACGAAGGGCGCGAGGGGAAGCGCGAGTTCGTCAACGGGAGGATCGTCGCGATGATGACGGGCGGGTCGCGGCGGCATGCCGAACTCTTCCTCCAGTTCGCCATGATCCTGAAACGGGACCTGACGGACGACGCGCTCCGGGTCACCGCCGCAGATTTCGGCGTGCGCACACCGGCCGGCATTCGGTACCCGGACGTTCTGGTTCACCGGGGCGAGGGCGACGGCCGCGAACTGGCGACGCGCAATCCGCTCCTGGTCGCCGAAATTTTCTCGCCATCTTCGCTGGCGCTCGACTTCGGAGAGAAGGCGCGCGAATACACGGCCCTTCCGTCCCTCCTCCATTATCTCGTCCTGTCGCAGGACGAGCCCCGCGTCTGGCTTTGGACGCGCGGCGAGGACGGCGTCTTCGGCTCGCCCGAGATGATCGTGGGGCGCGACGAGACCGTGCCGCTGGACGGGCTCGGCCTGACGATCACCCTTGCGGAGCTCTATCGCGGCATCGCATAGAGACGCCGTCCCGATCTCCTGCCGCGAAGGCCGGCTTTCCCCGTGTCACTGAAGTCCCGCATCATCCCCTGCCTCGACGTCGCGAACGGCCGCGTGGTGAAGGGCGTCAACTTCGTCGATCTGATCGACGCGGGCGATCCCGTGGAGGCCGCCAAGGCCTATGACGCGGCCGGCGCGGACGAGCTCTGCTTTCTCGACATCACCGCGTCCTCCGACGAGCGCGCCACCCTTCTCGACATCGTGGAGCGGACGGCCGCCGAGTGCTTCATGCCGGTGACGGTCGGCGGCGGCGTGCGCACGGTGGCAGACATCCGCAACCTGCTTCTCGCCGGAGCCGACAAGGTCTCGATCAACACGGCGGCGGTCGCGCGGCCCGAATTCGTGGCCGAGGCCGCCGACAAGTTCGGCAACCAGTGCATCGTCGTCGCCATCGACGCGCGCCGCGTGTCGCGCGGGGGCGAGAGCGCGCGCTGGGACATCTTCACCCATGGCGGCCGGCGCGAGACCGGCATCGACGCCGTGGAGTTCGCCCGGCGCGTCACCGCGCTCGGCGCGGGCGAAATTCTCCTGACCTCGATGGACCGGGACGGCACCAAGGCCGGGTTCGACATCGAGCTGACGCGGGCGGTGTCCGACGCGGTTCCCGTGCCCGTCATCGCCAGCGGGGGCGTCGGCACGCTGGATCATCTCGTCGACGGCGTGCGCGAAGGCGGCGCCAGCGCGGTTCTCGCCGCCTCGATCTTCCATTTCGGCACCTATACGATCGCCCAGGCGAAGAATCATATGGCGGCGGCCGGCCTGCCCATGCGATTGAATGTCGGCTGAGGCCGGAGGGCCCCCTCCAACGGGACGCGCGATGAGCGGCTTCGATCTTGCCAGCCTCGAACGGATCGTCGCGACGCGCGCAGCGTCCACCGACGGCTCCTCCTACACCGCCCGGCTCGCTGCCGCCGGCGTCGCCAAAGCCGCCAAGAAGCTCGGAGAGGAGGCGACGGAGGTCGTCATCGCGGCGGTGAGCGAGGACGAGACGGCACTCACGGGCGAGGCGGCCGACCTCCTCTACCATCTCCTCGTCGTGCTCAGGTTGCGCGGCGTGCAGCTCGAAGCCGTCATGGCCGAGCTCCAGTCGCGCACCGGCCAGACCGGGCTGCAGGAAAAGGCCTCCCGCCCGGCGGGCGCGGGAATCTGACGGCGATGGATCAGATGACGCCCTCGGACCTCTCGCCCTATCGCTTCTTCTCGGCGGAGGAATGGGCGACCTTCCGGGGCGGCGCGGAGCTGACGCTGCGCGAGGACGAGGTCGCGCGGCTGCGCTCGCTGGACGACCCGGTCGATCTCGACGAGGTGGCCCGCATCTATCTGCCGATCTCCCGGCTTCTCTCGGCGCATGTCGAATCCAGCCAGGCGCTCTTCGCCATGCGCCAGCGCTTCCTGCGTCGGCCGGATGCGGCGAAGTCCCCCTTCGTCATCGGGCTCGCCGGCTCGGTCTCCGTCGGCAAGTCCACGACCGCGCGCATCCTGAAGGAACTGCTCGCCCGCTGGCCGACGAGCCCGAAGGTTGATCTCGTGACCACCGACGGGTTCCTCTATCCGAACGCGGTGCTGGAGGCCGAGGGCCGGATGCAGCGCAAGGGGTTCCCCGAGAGCTACGACGTCGCCTCGATCCTGCGCTTCCTGTCCGACATCAAGGCCGGCGCGCCGGCGGTGCGCGCGCCGGTCTACTCGCACTTCTCCTACGACGTCCTGCCCGGGCGCGAGCAGACGGTCGACCGGCCGGACATCCTGATCTTCGAGGGGCTGAACGTCCTGCAGGTGCGCGAGATGCCGAAGGACGGCAAGGCGATCCCCTTCGTCTCGGACTTCTTCGACTATTCCATCTATCTCGACGCCGAGGAGACCGATCTTCGCCGCTGGTACATCGCGCGCTTCATGCGGCTGCGCGAGACGGCCTTCCGCGAGCGCGACTCCTTCTTCCATCGTTATTCGCAGATCTCGGAAGAAGAGGCGCTGGAGCGCGCCGAATGGCTGTGGCGCGAGATCAACGCCAAGAACCTCTACGACAACATCCTGCCGACGCGCCCGCGCGCGGACCTGATCCTGCGCAAGGGATCGAGCCACAGGGTCGAGCAGGTGGCCCTGCGCAAGCTCTGAGGCCGCCGGAGGCTCTCAAGACCGGCTTCGCCTCCGCGACCGATACGCTCGTCGTGTCCCGCTCTCGCGAGCCCTGAGGCCGTCCCGCCGAGCCGCTTTCTCCTGTCCCTCGACGATCTGCGACGCCGCCGGAACGGGCGCTTCCGCCCCGGCGTGAAAAGCCGTAAAGACGCCGCGCCAAAACATCGCCCGCTTTTGCCGCTCAAAGCCCGGTCACGGGCGAGTGATCGTTCGTCGTATGCCATCAGGGACCTCTGGCATGATCGAGATCAACCGCCGCCAGCTTCTGGCGAGTCTGGCCGCCGTCGGCCTCGTTCCGGCGAGCACGCTGCCGTCCTTTGCGAGCGACGCGCTTCGCTTCGACGAGCCGGAGCCCTTCAGCTTCGACGCGCTGGTGGAGGACGCGCGCGAGCGCGCCGCCAAGCCCTACGCCCCGCAGCCGATCCGTGCGGGGGAGACGCTGACCGACATCGACTACGACGCGCACTGGAAGATCGAGTACCGGCGCGAGAACACGCTGGACCTGGCCGACGGCAAGGCGCCGCTGCGATTCTTCCATCTCGGCCGCTATTTCCAGGAGCCGGTCGGCATCCACGTCGTGGACGGGGACGAGGCCCGCACCCTTCTCTACGATCCGGCGCTCTTCCGCTTTCCCGAAGACAGCCCGGCGCGCCGGCTTCCCTCCGACATCGGCTTTGCGGGCTTCCGCGTGCTGGAGCCGGGGCGCGACAACGACTGGCTCGCCTTCCTCGGCGCCTCGTATTTCCGCACGTCGGGGGAGGAGGGGCAGTTCGGCATGTCGTGCCGCGCGCTCGCCATCGACGTCGCCATGCCGACGCCCGAGGAGTTTCCGCGCTTCACCGACTTCTATCTCGCGCCCTCGCCGACGGGCGGGCGCATCCTCGTTCATGCCAAGCTGGAGAGCGCGCGCATCACCGGCGCGCTGCGCATGGACATGGCCAAGGACGGACCGGTCGTCATGGACATCGCGGCGCGCTTCTTCGCCCGCGAGGCGATCGAGCGTGTCGGTCTCGCGCCGCTCGTCTCCATGTACTGGTTCTCCAAGAGCGACCGGCTCCCGCGCGAGGATTGGCGCCCGCAGGTGCACGATTCCGACGGTCTCGCGCTCTGGACGGGGACGGGAGAGCGCATCTGGCGGCCCCTGAACAATCCGTCCCGCGTCATGACCTCGACCTTCGCGGACGAGACCCCGAAGGGGTTCGGCCTCCTGCAGCGCGATCGTGACTTCGAGAACTTTCAGGACGACGGTGTTTACTACGAGAAGCGTGCGGGCGTCTGGGTCGAGCCGAAGGGCGACTGGGGACGCGGCGCGGTACAGCTCGTCGAGATTCCGACAGACGACGAGATCCACGACAACATCGCCGCCTACTGGCTGGCCGAGAAGCCGGTGGAGAAGGGCGATGCGATCGCCATCGACTACCGCCTGACCTGGTCGAGCGTCGAGCCGCATCTGCCCGAGGTCGGCCATGTGGTCGCGACGCGCCTCGGGCGCGGCGGCATCACCGGCCAGCCCCGGCCGGAGGGCGTGACGAAGATCATCGTCGATTTCGATGGCGGCAAGATCGCCGCGCTCGCGCGCGAGGTGGACGACGTGGAGGTCGAAGTGACGGCCTCGCGCGGGGCGATCAGCCTCGTGAACGCCCATTCGATCAAGGTCGGCACCGGCTGGCGCGCGACCTTCGACATCCGGCCGGACGGCGAGGAGCCGGTGGATCTGCGCCTCTATCTGCACCGGGGCGACGAGGTTCTGACCGAGACCTGGCTCTACCAGTTCCACCCGTCCGAGCCCGACCGCGACGCCTGAGGTCGCACGCGGCTCAGTCCGGCCGCGTCACCCGGCGCAGGGTCAGATTGATGCGCCCGCCGCGCTTCAAAAGGGCGGAGGTCGCCGGGTAGATGCGATCGACGCCGTGATAGGCGAGACGGCCCTCGCCGCCGAGGACGACGACGTCGCCGGACTTCAGGCGGATCGAAGTGGTGCGGCCGCCCCGGTTCGTCTCGCCGATGCGGAACAGGCATTCGTCGCCGAGCGACACCGAGACGACGGGCGCGGAGAGATCCTCCTCGTCGCGGTCCTGATGCAGGCCCATCTTGGCCTTGTCCTCGTAGAAGTTGACGAGACAGGCCTGCGGCCCGGCGGCGGGATAGGCGGAGACCTCGCGCCACAGCTGACGGAGACTGTCCGGGATCGGCGGCCAGGGCTCGCCGGTGACGGGATGGAGCGGCTGGTAGCGGTAGCCCGACCGGTCCGAGACCCAGCCGAGCGAGCCGCAATTGGTCATGCGGACGGAGAAGGGTTTTCCGGTGCGCGGCATTTCCGGCCGGAAGAGCGGCGCGCGCTCGACGACCGAGCGGATGGCCTCGACGAGCGCGGCCTGAGCGTCGGTCGAGAGATAGCCCGGAATATGCCGGACGCCTTTGGGCAGGACGTTCACGTCGTGATCGACGGACATGGGACGGGCGCGGTCAGAACCGCTGGTTCTCGCCGGTGAAGAGGTAGACGCAGATCGCAGCGATCGCGACGCCGCCCAAAGGGCCGATCATGAAGGTCCAGAAGAGTTCGTTCGTCATCGCCTAAACTCCCTGCGCAGAACATAGCGTGCGCTCAGGTGGGTCACAAGGCTGAGGCCGAAGCCACCCAAGACGAGCGGGATGCCTGCAGGGCCGGCGACCCATAGGGCTGTCTGCGAGAGATAGCCCACGATCGGAGCGAGCGCTCCGACCGCGAAGATCGAGGTTGCCAGCGCGTTCAGATAATTCGCCGTGAGCTTCGCCAGTTCCCGCCGCGTCTCGCGGTCGCGCCCGGACGAGTCGACGCCTTCGGTCAATGTCGGGGCCGGACGAAACGAGCGGGTCGGTCCCTCGTTCGTCGGCAGGGTCACGACAGATAGCCGAGCTGCGCGGCCATCGCGACGGCGTGCGTGCGGTTGGAGGCGTTCAGCTTTCGCGTCGCCGACGCCAGATATTGCGAGACTGTGTATTCCGAGATCGAGAGGATGGTTCCGACCTCCGAGGAGGTCTTGCCGAGCATGGCGAGCTTCAGGCAGTCGCGCTCGCGCTGCGTCAGCGGATTGCGGCGCTTGTTCTCCTCGAAGCGGGATGCGGCGAGAATGCCGAAGACCGCGAAGGCGGCCAGATGCAGCTCCCGCGCCTCATCGTCCGAGAGCAGCGGCCGGTCGCCGGCCAGCGCCAGCGCGCCGTTGAAGTTGGTCAGCCCGTGGACGGGAAAATAACCGCCGGTGAGGCAGCCGGAGGACAGAAGCAGCTTCACCTGTGGGTCGGCCTCCTCCGGCTCGTCCGGATCGTAGCCATGCAGCGTCTCGACGTCCCAGACGAGCGGCGAGGGGTCGGCCTTCAGCGCCCGCAGCACCAGAGAGAACCGCGACAGGCCCGAACGCTCCCAGGTCTTGCGGAACTCCTGGCTCCAGTTGGAGAGGACGAGCCGCAGTTCCGATCCGGCGTCGTCTGAGGACGGGATGGTGACGATGGCGATGTGGGAGAAGCCGTAGGCCTCCGCGATCGCGTCCAGACACGTGCAGAGATCGCTTTCGCACCAGGGGCGCTCCATCCGGCCGAGTATGTCGTGTGCAACAGACATCGATCAGGCGCGAACCCATGCGAATCAGGAGGGACTTCCTTGATAGCGCACGCCGCACGGTGGCGTGAACCGGAGAAAGTCGATCGCGGGCACGGGGGGGCGTTCTCTGGCGCAACGGCGCAACGCTCCCCATCTTGGGACCGGCGCGTCGGCGCCGCCCGCCCCGCCGGCTCCCCAATGCCGGCCCCCGTTCCTCATCCGAAGTGCCCCAGATGTCCGACTTCTCCCCCCGCGAAATCGTCTCCGAACTCGACCGCCACATCATCGGGCAGCGGGATGCCAAGCGCGCGGTCGCCGTGGCGCTGCGCAATCGCTGGCGCCGTCAGCAGCTGAAGGGCTCGCTCCGCGAGGAGGTGATGCCCAAGAACATCCTGATGATCGGCCCGACCGGCGTCGGCAAGACGGAGATTTCCCGCCGTCTCGCCAAGCTCGCCGGAGCGCCCTTCATCAAGGTGGAGGCGACGAAGTTCACCGAGGTCGGCTATGTCGGCCGCGACGTCGAGCAGATCGTGCGCGACCTCGTCGAGGTCGGCATCGGCCTGGTGCGCGAGAAGAAGCGCGAGGCCGTGCGGGCCAAGGCCCATGCGGGCGCCGAGGACCGCGTGCTGGACGCGCTGGTCGGCAAGAACGCCTCGCCCGCCACGCGCGACAGTTTCCGCAAGCGGCTGCGCGAGGGCGAGCTCGACGACAAGGAGATCGACATCGAGGTGGCCGACACCGCCTCGCCCTTCGGCGGCATGGAGATCCCCGGCATGCCCGGCGGCAATGTCGGCATGATCAATCTGTCGGAGATGTTCGGCAAGGCGATGGGCGGGCGCACCAAGACGCGGCGCACGACCGTCAAGGAGAGCTACGAGCTTCTGATCGGCGAGGAGTCGGACAAGCTTCTCGACAACGAGGCGCTGGTCACGGAGGCCATCGCGGCGGTGGAGAACAACGGCATCGTCTTCCTCGACGAGATCGACAAGGTCGCCAACAACGGCGACGGGCGCGGCGGCGCGGGCGTCAGCCGCGAAGGCGTGCAGCGCGATCTCCTGCCGCTGGTCGAGGGCACGACCGTCGCCACCAAGCACGGGCCGGTGAAGACCGACCACATCCTCTTCATCGCCTCGGGCGCCTTCCACGTGTCGAAACCCTCCGACCTCCTGCCGGAGCTGCAGGGTCGCCTGCCGATCCGCGTGGAGCTGCAGGCGCTGACCAAGGAGGACTTCCGCCGCATCCTGACCGAGACCGAGGCCTCGCTCATCAAGCAGTATGTCGCGCTTCTGAAGACCGAGAACGTCGATCTGGAGATCACCGAGGACGCCATCGACGCGCTGGCGGACGTCGCGGTCGCGCTGAACGGTTCGGTCGAGAACATCGGCGCGCGGCGGCTCCAGACGGTGATGGAGCGCGTTCTCGACGACATCTCCTTCGAGGCGCCGGACAAGGGCGGGCAGAGCTATCGGGTCGACGCCGCCTACGTCCACAAGGCGCTCGACGGCATCGCCGGCAACACCGATCTGTCCCGCTTCATCCTGTAAGGCCGAGATGCGGGAGGCGTCGCTCCCGCATCTCGCCATCCTTCCGATAGCGTTTTCTTGACCGCTCCCGGGCCGATCGATCGGCCGGAAGCGGTTTTCCTCCGGGCTCATCGTCCCATTTGCGGACCGGATGAAGCGGCGCCAGGCGCGCCGCGCCCCGCGGCGCGAGCCACCGGGCAGACCTCGGAGGAACGATGACGAACTTGACCCGTCTTCTCGCCGGCAGCGCGCTCGCCGCCGGCCTTCTGGCCGTTCCGGCCTACGCCCAGTCGACCGGCGACAGCTCGCCGCTCGACCATGTCGAGGGCCAGCCGCCCGCCTCCGGCGAAGAGGACACGTCCGCCGGCGAGCCGGTGGAGACCGAGCCGGCCAATGCGCCCGACCAGGAGCCGGCCTTCCCCGAACAGACCCGCGCCGTCCAGCCGGACGAGATGCCCGAGGTGAACTCCGAGACCTTCGCCGAGGGGCTGCCCCAGCTCTGGTCGATGGAGTTCATGCCCGACGGCCGCCTGCTCGTCGCCGCCAAGGAAGGCGCGATGCACATCGTGAGCGCCGAGGGCGAAGCCGGTCCCGCGATCGAGGGCGTGCCGGAGGTGGATTCGGCCGAGCAGGGCGGTCTTCTGGATCTCGCGCTCTCGCCGGACTTCGAGACAGACAACCGCATCTTCTTCACCTTCTCCGAGCCCGTGGAGGGCGGCAACCACACCGCGCTCGGGACCGCGATCCTGGAGACGGACGATCAGGGCGGCGGTTCGCTCTCGGACGTCGAAGTCATCTGGAGCCAGGTGCCGGTCTATGACGGGCACAAGCATTTCGGCTCGCGCATCGTCTTCTCGCCGGACGGCAACATCTATGTCGGCCTCGGCGAGCGTTCGGACGATCCGATCCGCGAGCTCAGCCAGGATCTGACCTCCACGCTCGGCAAGGTGATCCACATCACGCCGGACGGCGAGCCGGTGGAGGGCAACCCCTTCATCGACGGCGCGGAAGGTGCGCTGCCGGAAATCTGGTCCTACGGCCACCGCAACATCCAGGCCGCCGCGCTCGACGGCCAGGGCCGGCTCTGGACCGTGGAGCACGGGCCGAAGGGCGGCGACGAGCTGAACCGTCCCGAGGCCGGGCTGAACTATGGCTGGCCGGTCATCACCTACGGCATCGAGTATTCCGGCGACGAGGTGAACGAGGGCATCACCGCCCAGGAGGGCATGGAGCAGCCGGTCTATTACTGGGATCCGGTGATCGGCCCGGCCGGCATGGCCCTCTACGAGGGCGAGGAGTTCCCCGAGTGGGAGAACGCCTTCCTCATCGGCGGTCTCGTGACGACCGGCGTCGTCGTCCTGCACATGGACGAGGCGGGCGAGCGCGTCGCCTACGAGGAGCGCGTGCCGCTTGGCGAGCGCATCCGCGACGTGAAGGTCGGGCCGGACGGCGCGGTCTACGCCCTGGCCGAGCAGCCGAGGGAGGGCGCTTCGGTGATCTTCCGCCTGACCAAGGCCGACTGATCCTCGAAGGGTCCGGGAAACGAAAAAGGCGGGCGCCATCCCGGCGCCCGCCCCTTCATCCATCGACCGGCAAGGTCGGAGCGGCCCGTGCGCGCCCGAAGGAGCGCAAAGGCCTGCGAGATCAGCCGCGCGCGGCCTCGAAGCGCTCCAGGACGTAGTCCCAGTTCACGAGGTTGTCGACGAAGGCTTCCAGGTATTTCGGCCGGGCGTTGCGGTAGTCGATGTAGTAGGAGTGCTCCCAGACATCGACGCCCAGGATCGGCTCGGCGCCGTGAACGAGCGGGTTCTCGCCGTTCGGCGTCTTCATGATCTCCAGCTTGCCGTTCTTCACCGCGAGCCAGGCCCAGCCCGAACCGAACTGGCCCTTGCCGGCCTCGATGAAGTCGGTGCGGAACTTGTCGTAGCCGCCGAGGTCGGAATCGATCGCGGTCTGAAGCGCGCCCGGCAGGCTCTTGCCGCCGCCGTTCGGCTTCATCCACTTCCAGAAGTGGATGTGGTTGTAGTGCTGGCCGGCATTGTTGAAGAGCGGCTGGTTCTTCCCGTAGGACTGCTTCACCACCTCTTCGAGAGACGCGTCTCCCAGACCCGCATCGGCCACCAGCTTGTTGCCCATGTCGACATAGGCCTGGTGGTGCTTGTCGTGGTGGAACTCGAGCGTTTCCTTCGACATGTACGGCGCGAGAGCGTCGTAGGCGTAGGGCAGTTCGGGCAGGGTGAAGGCCATGTCCGGTGTCTCCTTCTCAGGCGTTGGAATCGTCTGCTCCGTCCTCGGCGAGCGGGCCGAAGCATGGACCCTAAGTAGGGTCTGGAAGGCGTCCTGTCAGCGTCCGGACGCCTCGGTCTTGCGCGCGAAGTCCCAGTAGAGCTCCCGGGCCCGCGCCGCGACCGCGCCGCCGGAAAACTCGCGGTCCTCGAAGCGGGTGACCGGCACGACCTTGGAATGATTGCCGGTGGAGAAGATCTCGTCGGCGGTCGCGAAGTCCTCCGGGGTCAGCGACCGCTCGACCACCTCCATGCCGTCGGCGCGAAGAAGCTCGATGATCCGCTGACGCGTGATGCCGTTGAGGAAGGTGCCGTTCGGGATCGGCGTCTGAACGACGCCGTCGCGGACCATGAAGATGTTGGAGGTCCCGGTTTCGGCGACGTTGCCGACCGCGTCGCGGATCAGCGCGTTCTCGAAGCCGCGCGAGCGGGCTTCCAGGATGGCGCGGCCCGAATTCGGGTAGAGGCAGCCGGCCTTGGCGAGCGTCGGCGCCGATTCCGGCGTCGGCCGGCGGAAGGGCGACAGCCCCAGGGTGAACCCCGTCGAGGCGATCATCGGGGATTCGTAGAGGCACAGGCAGAAGCGCGTGGAGGCCGGGTCCGCCGGAACGCCCATGTAGCCGCCGTCCTCGGCCCAGTACATCGGCCGGATGTAGACGGCCGTCTCGCCGTCGAAGCGCTGCAGGCCCTCACGCGTCAGGCGCACGATCTCCTGCGCCGTCACGGTCGGCTCCAGGCCGAGGGCGCGGGCCGAGGCGTTGACGCGGCTCGCGTGCCGGTCGAGGTCGGGCGAGAGGCCCTCGAACCAGCGCGCGCCGTCGAAGACCGTCGAGCCCAGCCACATCGCGTGGCTGCGCGGGCCGGCGATCTGCGGGTTGCCCTCCACCCATCGCCCGTCGAGGAAGGTCAGCGTGCGGGACATCTCGGCCATGATCGTCGTCCTCCGAACTTCAGGCGGGGGCGACAGAGCCCCGCGCGGGAGGACTGATAGGACGGGCCGGCGCGTTTGTCTAAAGGGGGAAGACGCGCGCTCCTGCGCGGACGGCGCTTCGCGCTCCCGTCAGAAGCGGCCGTCGCCGATCCGGCCCCGTTCGAAGGCCGTGACGCGCTGCTCCAGATTCGACTGCCGCAGCATCGAGGGCAGGAGGAAGAGGTCGATCAGCTGGCCGATCCCCAAGAGACCGAAGGTGAAGAGCCAGAGCAGGCCGGTCCAGAAGCGGCCGAGATAGAAGCGGTGCAGTCCGCACAGCCCGACGAAGCAGAGCAGCCAGAGCACGAAGGCGGCGGGTCCGGATTTCATCTTGGCTCCTTGGCATGCGCGGCACGCGTCTCTCTCGCCACGACATAGGTTGGGGAAGGCCGGACTTCGAGGGCCGGACCGGCAGGGAGAGCGTTCGACCGGCGCAAAGTCCCTCGGACCTTGCGCGGACATGGGCAGCCGTCGGCCCCCGCCGCGTCCCGCATTGCCAGACGGAGCGCGCTTTGACATGGTCCGCCGCGACCCCGACCAGGATCGGGCAGGAGGAGAAGCGATGTCCGCCGAAACCGCGTTTCAGACCATGGCCGACACCGTCGGGATCACGCCGGCCGAGGCCAAGGAAGCCGCCGGGCACATCCTCGCCTTCATGCGCTCCGAAAGCGAAGATCCGGCCGTCGAGCGGATGATCGCCGAGACGCCCGGCGCGCCCGAAGCGGTGGCCGGCGCCGGCGAAGGCGCCAACGGCATCATGGCGCTCGGCGCGCAGCTGATGGGCCTCGGGCTCGACATGGCGCAGATGCGGGCCATGGGCGAGGCGCTGATCCTCCACGCCCGCGCCCATGCGGGGGACGACACGGTGGATCAGGCCGTCGCGTCGGTTCCGGCGATCGGCCAGTTCATCTGACCGGCGTCCGCTCCGTCTCGTCCGTCCGGCGCGGCCTGCGCGGTCCCGGCGAAACCGGGCGACCACTTGATACGATCCGGCACAACCGCAAAGCGGTCAATGGAATCTTACCGCTACTGTCGCAATCGATAGGATCGGCCGGACGAATACGTCCTTGGTAGGACGAAGACTGTAAGACAGTTACGTCAGATGAGTCGATCTAGAGAAGCATGTGCGACTCATCGACTGAATCAAACAGTCTTTGCAACTTAACGAAGAATTCTTACTTAGTGTCCCATGATCCGCCGATCATGGCATGCGGTAGTTCGGATCGCCGCGAATGGACACGATCGCTCTGTCTAGGATGATACCGCGACCGCGCCAGAGACGCGCCTACGTCGTCGACTCCCTCTACGGGGATCGGCTGTCGTTCTTCATCGGCGGTCTGGCCGTGGTCTCGGCCGCCGCCTACACGGCGGTCCGCACGGGCGAGGGCGAACTCTGGCTGGTCACCGCCGGCATCGCGTTCTTCGTCGTCCTGCGTCTCGCCGCCTTCGCGATCTTCCTGGCCAACGCCTCCCACGCGGACCGGCATCCCGTCTTCTGGAAGCGTCTCTACTCGTGGCTGGCGGTCGCGCATCTGGCGCTGATCGGCACCTGGACCGCTCTCACGCACTGGCTGACCGTCGACGAGTTCTCGCAGACCCTGTCGGTCTTCGTCGCGCTCGGCTACATGATCGGCGCGCAGGGACGCAATTTCTCCAGCCTGCCGCTGGTGCAGTGCCAGCTGATCGCCTGCATCCTGCCCATGATCGTCGGCTTCACCGCGCTCTCCACCACGCGTGCGGTCATTCTCGGCCTGTTTCTCGCCGCCTTCTACTTCTCCGTCGTCGGCACCTCCCGCCGGATCCGCGGCATTCTCCACGACGCCATCGAGGCCTCCGAGGAGAACTGGCGCCTCGCCCACACCGACGCGCTGACCGGGCTGCCCAACGGCACCAGCATGCGCACGACGATCCAGCGGCTCATCCGCGAGGGGCGGCCCTTCACGCTCCTGATCGTCGACATCGAGACGCACCGCCGCGTCATGGAGACGCTGGGGCAGCTGGCGAGCGATCAGTTCATCCGGCAAATGGGGGCGACGATCCGCGAGGTGGTCGGCCGCGGATCGCTTGTCGCCCGTGAGCCGGGAGACCGGTTCCAGATCGTCCACCCGGACGGCGAGGCGCGCTCGGCCGAGGAACTGGCCCGGGCGCTTCTCGACGTGATCGGCCGGCCGAGCGTCGTCAACGGCATCACCATGCAGGGCGCCTGCAGCATCGGCGCCGCCCATTTTCCCGGCGACGGCCTTCTCTTCGAGGAAATCTCGCACCATGCCGACATGGCATTGTTCGAGGCCAGGGCCGCCGGTGGGCAGCGCTTCGTCACCTTCGCGCCGGGCACGCCCGACCGCGCCGCCGACCGCCTTCAGCTCGAGAACGACCTTCGCCAGGCGCTGCGGGACGATCTGATCGAGCTGCACTTCCAGCCGATCCTCGAGAACGGCACCTATCGCGTCGTCGGATGCGAGGCGCTGGCGCGCTGGCCGCACCCCACGCGCGGCTCGATCCCGCCGGGCGACTTCCTGGTCGTCGCCGAGGACGCCGGCCTGATGGACGATCTGACGGACCGCACGCTGATCGCCGGGTGCAGGGCGGCGGCGAGCTGGCCCGCCTCGATGCAGGTCTCGATCAATCTCTCCCCGAGCCAGCTCCTTCGCACCGACCTCATCCCCACCATCGCCAAGAGCCTCAAGGACAGCGGCCTTTCGCCCGATCGGCTCGAGATCGAGATCACCGAGACCATGGTCCTCGAGACCCATCCTTGCGTGATCGAGACCCTCCGGCGGATCAGCGCCATGGGCGTGCGGCTCTCGCTCGACGATTTCGGCACCGGCTATTCCAATCTCGGCCGCATCGCGCTTCTGCCGATCGGCAAGATCAAGCTGGACAAGAGCTTCCTCGACGGGCTCGGCCAGGACGAGCGCCGCACGGCGGTCCTGCGCGGCGCGGTGCGGTTCATCGCCACGCTGGGGCTCGAACTCGTCATGGAGGGCGTCGAGACGGAGGCGCATGTCCGCTTCGCCGCCAGCGAGCCGGGCGTCTCGCTGCTCCAGGGCTTCGCCTTCGCGCGCCCCATGCCAGAAGCGGAAATCCTCGACTATCTTCGCGAGAAGGTCGACGACGCCGAGCGGCTGAACGCCTGATTCCCGCCGCCTACAGCATCGGCCCGAAAATCCGAATCGATTTTCGGAAAGCCTGATACGCGGATTCAAAGGTTAGAGCGCCGTGCGTCCAATCGGACGCACGGCGCTCTAACGTCACAAGCATCGGCTCGCGCACGGCCCACGCCCGCGCACATGCGCGCGCCGTTCCTGCGAACGGCCGATCGCCTCGTCCGCCTCTTCGAATCGTGACGTGCCGAGCGCCGGGCGACTGCGCCCGCGGCAACGCAAAATTAACCAATGGAGACAATTTTAGACAAATCGGAATCGAACGCCTGCCGCTCCTCGGGTCCTGCCCGACGTCGCCATCGGCTGAGAAGGAGGGACTGCGTTGGCAGATCAGGCGCGGGTCGAGGTCGAACCGCCATCCACCCCGCAGGGCCTCGCGTTCCGCTACCGGCGCGCGACCCGGCCGCAGGAGCAGGAAGAGCTCTTCCGTCTTCGCTACCGCTGCTACCTTGCCGAGGGCGCGATCGACCCCAACCCGACGCAGCGCCTGTCCGACCATTACGACGAGGACCCGAACGTCTTCATCTTCGGCATCGAGAGCGAGAACGCGCTCGTCGCCTCGATCCGCATCCATGTCTGCTCGCCGGACATGCCCTTCGCGCCGGGCCTGAAGGTCTTTCCGGACATTCTGGAGCCGCTCATCGAGAAGGGGCGCTCCTTCGTCGACCCGACCCGCTTCGTCGTCGATCGCTCACTGCGCCGCGCCATGGGGCAGATGCCCTTCGCCACCGTGCGCATGGCGGGAATGGCCGCCGAGCATTTCGACGCCGACTACATGCTGGCGACGGTGCGGGCCGAGCACGCGCCTTTCTACCAGCGCTTCTGCCACATGAGCGTGATGACGGAGCCGCGCTTCTATCCCGGCCTCAAGCGCCCGATCTGCCTGATGTCCGGCCATTTCGAGACGATGCGCCAGACGGTCTATCCGCGCTATCCCCACTTCCTCTCCACGCATCGCGAGCGAGTCGGGCTCTTCGGCGCGTCGCGCATGATCGGCCTCGGCATGACGGACATGCCGGTCCTCAACGACAATGACGGGATCGAAGGCGAGCCGACCGCCGGAGCCCGCGCCTTCGATCTCTGAAATCGGTCGATCCGGCCGGCTCAGAAGTTCGCCGGGCGGATGTCGCCGACGACGTCGCCGTTCCAGTTGCGCAGGGTGGTGCGGGCGAGCGCCGCGAAGCGCTCGGCCAGCTCGGGCCGGCTCGCGGCCAGAACCGCGGCAAGCGTTGCCGCGACGGCTGATTCCGAGGCGCGCGTCGCCCCGTCCTCGATCTTGAGCGCAAAGCCCAGCCCCTCCTCGGGAAGCGCCCCGCAGAAGACGCCCTCGGCGCCCGTCTTGACGAAGACGCGGCGTTCCCCGGCCTCGATGAGCGATGCGCAGGCCCGGCCGCTTCCGGACATGAACCAGGGCTCGGCGATGCAGGCCGAGATCAGCCGCCGTCCCGCCGCCGCCCGCTCCGGCGCGACGCCCGTTTCGCCCACGAGCCGGGCGAAGCCGAGGGCGAAGGCTTCCAGCGGCGCGGCGTAGGTCGGGATCGCGCAGCCGTCGATGCCGCAGTCGTCGGCCTCGATCGCCTCGCCCGTCAGATCCTCGAACACGGACCGGACGCGCCTCTGCACGCCGTGCTCGGGCCGGACATAGCCGCGCGGGTCCTCCCCGAGGTGAACGGCGGTGCAGAGGAAGCCGGCATGCTTGCCCGAGCAGTTGTTGTGGAGCGCCGTCGGCTCGCCGCCACCGCGCGCCATGGCGAGCGCCACCTTCTGGTCGAAGGGCCAGTGACAGCCGCATTCCAGAGCCGCGCCCGTCAGCCCGGCCTTGCCGAGCACCGCCGAGGCGCGCTCGGCGTGCCCGGCTTCGCCCGAATGGGAGGCGCAGGCGAGCGACAGATCCGCGGCGTCCAGTCCGAAGGCGTCGGCCGCGCCGCTCTCGATCAGCGGGATGGCCTGGAACACCTTCACCGCCGAGCGCGGAAAGACGGGCGCGGCGACGTCGCCGCGCGAGAACACCGGACGGCCGGTCGCATCGACGACGGAGACTGCGCCGCGATGGCGGCTCTCGACCCGGCCGCCGCGGGTGACTTCGATGATGAACGGATCGGCCATGGGACGCATCTCCTCGTCTGATTGCGGACGATCTACCCCATCGGCGCCGCGACGGGGAGGCGTCGCAAGGCCGCTTTCGCGCAAGGCGGCAGTTCTGGTAGAGGGCGCTAGGCGACAGGGCGGGGCGCCCGTCCAAGCAACGACACGATCGGGGGGATCCATGTTCCTGAGCTGCGGCGACTGCCTGTTCGACATCTTCGCCGGGCCGCAGGAGGGCGGCGACGTCGCCTCGGTCTCGCTCTCGGGCCGTGTCGGCGGCTCTCCGCTGAACGTCGCGCTCGGCCTCGCCCGGCTCGGACATCGCGCCGCCTTCCTGACCAAGATGTCGAAGGACCTCTTCGGGCAGCGGATCGTTTCCTTCATGGATCGCGAATCGATCGACCGGCGCTTCCTGGTGGAGACCACCCGCAGCACGACGCTCGCCATGGTCTCGCTGAAGGCGGACGGCTCGCCCCGCTACGACTTCTACATCGAGGGGACGGCGGACCGCTCCATCGAGATCGCCGACCTGCCGGCGAGCCTCCCGGGGGAGGTGCGCGGCATCCACTTCTCGAGCTATTCCACCGTCACCGAGCCGACGGCCTCGTCCCTCCAGCACCTCATCGAGCGCGAGAGCGGGAAGCGCCTGATCTCCTACGATCTGAACGTGCGGCTCGCCGTCGTGCCCGATCTCGACATCTGGCGCGACCGGGTGAAGCGCATCGTTCCGCTGGCCGGGCTCGTGAAGGCGAGCGAGGAGGATCTGGAGGCGCTGTTCCCGGGCGTGCCCGTCGAGGACATCCTCGCCAAATGGATCGCGCAGGGCGCGGAGCTCGCGATCGTCACGCGCGGCGAGCGCGGGGCGGTGGCTCTGACGCGCGCGGGCACGAAGGCGGAGGCGCCGGGCCGCTCGATCCAGGTCGTCGACACGGTCGGGGCGGGCGACACCTTCCAGGCCGCGTTCCTGGCGGGCCTTGCCGAGGCCGATCGTCTGCGCGACCTCGGGTCGCTCGGCGGAGACGAGCTCGAAGGGCTCCTCGGCTTCGCGGTGGGCGCGGCGGCCGTCACCTGCACGCGGCAGGGCGCGGACCTGCCGCGGCGCGCCGATCTCGGCCTTTCGCCGCTCGCCTGATAGGGCGCATTGCGCGCCGGAATGCAAGAAGACCGCCGGACGGATCGCCCGGCGGTCTTCTCGTCGGTGGAACGGGCCTTGCGGCCCGGCCGATCAGTTGAAGCGGTAGGAGGCCTTCGCCCAGACCGTGTGGAAGTCGAGGTCCGTGTTGGACGAGGCGGTGTAGGTCTCGCCCGCCGCCGCGCCGGTGCCGGCGAAGGTCACCTTCGTGTCGGCCGAACCGAGGTCGTGGTAGAGATATTCGAGGCCGAACGAGATGTTGTCCGTGGCCAGATAGTCGATGCCCGCGCCGACGGCGTAGCCGACCTCGTCCTTGTCCTGCGAGAAGACGACGCCGTAGGCGTCCGAGGTCGCGCCGGCCACCGGGGAGCCGACGAACTGGCCCGGACCGGAGGTCGAGGTGTCGAGGCTGGCATAGGCCAGACCGCCGGTCGCATAGACCGCCAGGCGGTCGGCCGCGACGCCGACCTTGCCGCGCACGGTGCCGATATAGTCGATCTCGGAGGCGGAGCCGAACGTGTCCGTGCCGCCGCCAGTGTTGGTGAGGCCGAAGGACGAGGAGGAGGACGCGTCGATCAGGTTGATGTCGGCGACGGCGCCCAGGATGATGTTGTCGATCTGGTGGTCGTAGCCGACATGCAGGCCGCCGACGAGGCCCGAATCGCTGCCGTCATTGCCGCCCGCGAAGGACGAGCCGGCCGAGGTGAAGGGACCGGAATCGGTGTTGAAGGCCGCGCCGAGCTGGCCGCCGACATAGAAGCCGGTCCACTGCGGGACGGCCGTGCCGAACGAGATCGGGTCCATCGGCGCGGGCGCCATGGGCTCGTTGTAGATGATGTCCGCCGCGCTTGCCGGGAGGGCGAAGGCCGCCGAGGCGACGAGGATCGCGATACGCTTCATTTCATGTGCTCCAGCTGTCGCCCTTCGGCGACGTTCGATCGCGAGGACGGGTCCCGTCCGCTCTCGCGAAGTTCGGGGCCGGTGAACCGGCTCGGGTTGGGATTGGGTCAGCCGTCCCGAACGGTGGGAACGACGGATCCGCCGCCTCGCGCGGGGCGCTCTTCGAGGCGCCGATCCGTTCGATTGCGTTTGAAACGATAATGGTCCGCCAACCTTAAGGTCGGTTTAAGCGATTGAGTTAACGAGAGAGTTCGAGGCGGCGACTGGCGTTAACGCCTGTGGCGAGCCCCGCGCCGCGTGCCGGTTTCCAGCGGTGCCGCAGCGCGTTCGCTCCAGCGGTCGGCAGGGTCGAGGGGGGAGCGTGCGGCACAAAAAAAACCCGCCGGCCGAGGCCGACGGGTTGGATGGGGTCGGGACCCGGACGCCTTGCGCCCGGTCCGTCCTCCCTGCGGCTTACGGGCAGCGCGCCACGTAGCGCTGACCGCGCGAGTCGCGATAGACGCAGTCGCCCGGACGGTTCGCCGCCGCGCCGACGAGCGCACCAGCCGCGGCGCCGACGCCCGCGCCGATGAGCGTGGAGCTCGTGTCGCGACCGATGGCCTGACCGACGAGCGCACCGCCGCCCGCACCGATCGCCGCCGGCAGCGCGACGTTCTGATCGACGCCCTGGCAGCCCGCCGCGCCCAGCGTGAGGGCCGCCATCGCGGCCATCATGATCTTCTTCATTCTCAGAGCCTTTCCAGCCTTATGTCCCTGTCTGCGAAACGAAGGACGAGAACTATGGTTTCACCGAGACGGTGATAGTTGGAGCAGGAGTCCGATTTGTCAGCGGGCGGCGACGCGAACGTCGTCGACGCCGATCTCCGGCTGTTCGGCGGACGCGACCTGCGGCTCGTCCGGCCGGATCTCGACGATCAGCTCGCCGGCGCGGTTGATCGCCCATTCCACGGTGCCGGACTGTTCCATCATCGCTTCGTCGACGGGGGTGCAGGTGCCGAACACCTTGTTGTCGTAAGTGGAGGTCATCCGCATCTGCAGTCCGAGATCGGTCCGGCAGTCTTCCACGGATGAATAGAACGGCGTCGCGACGGGGATTTCGGAACAGACCTCCTGATCCGAACTGCAACCGACCAACAGCATGACCGCGAGAAACTGTTCCATCGCCTCGACCTCCTATCGATCGAAGAACAGTTTGCTTGACAGACGGTTCCGGGCCTTTCCGTAAAATGCGTCGCGAAACGCGCGCTCCGTCAGTTCGCGGTTGCGATCCGGTCGGCGCAGCCGGAATAGTTGTCCGGCAGCCGGCCGCCGCAGGTCAGGCCGTAGGCTTCCTCCGGCGAATCGACGGGTGTGGTCCAGTAGAGCGTGTCGCAGGCCGCCATGTCGCCCTCGAAGCAGGCCTGCGCGCCCGGCTGGAAACTCGGGTCGCTCAAGGTGGGGACGGCCGTCGGCGGGGGCATGTCGGCGACGCTGGCGAAGGTCGCCTCCGAATCGGCCGTTCCGGTCTGTCCGGCGTCGTCGATCGCCGGGATGTGGCCCGCGAGCTCGCTTTCGAGCGACCGTTGCAACTCGCCGAGAGGCCCGGCGAGGAGGAGGGGCAGCGCGAGGACGAGGGCCGTCGGGATCGCGACGAAGGCGAGGAGCAGCGCGAAGGCGCGCAGAGCCCCGCGCCGGGCGGGAGTGGTGGAGCCGAACTGCGGCCCGATCGCCTGCACGCGCGCCGACAGCGGGGGATAGGTGCCGAGCCAGCGCGACAGCGTCATCCAGCCCGTGTTCAAATCGTCCTGCTGGCGGATGAAGGCGGCCTCGTCGACCTTGCGGTAGTGCTGCGCCCCGGCCGCGAGAATCAGAAGCCCGCGCCGCGCGCCCTCCGGATCGCCCGAAAGAGCGGCGCCCCAGCGGTCGCAGGTGAACTCGCAGGCGCGCGAATAGGCCGAGCCGAGGAAGGGCACGATCCGGCCCGGCAGCGTCAGGAGGTTCCAGTTCAGATGGTTGGACCGCAGATGCCCGATCTCGTGGCCGATGATCATGTCCCGCGCGGCCAGATCGTCCCCGCAGGCGTCGAGGAGATCCGAGTGGAGGACGACGAAGCGGCCCCGGAAGAACTTGGTGGCGAAGGCGTTGAGACTGCCGTCGGCCTGCATGAGATAGGCGTCCGGCGGCGAGGAGAGGCCGGCGCGGGCGGAGAACTCGACGATCCGTGCGTAGAGATTGGGAAACTGGTCGGGCCCGAGCTTGATGGCGCTGCCCCGGACATGGGCGATGAGCGCGGCATGCGCGAAGAAGATGAGGATCGTGATCAGCGCCACGTAGACGAGGCCGATCCCGAGCGTCCCGACGACGATCGCGATCCACAACGGGATCGAGACGACGACCATCGTGATGAAAAGGGGCATCTCGCTCGGCCAGCGTTCGACGCTGACCCGCTGTTCCGGTGCTCCGACAGACCCGATTTTCATCGCAATCAGCCTCTCTGCATTATCGCGAATTCGTAGCCTCCTAACGGAGATCACGCAAGCGTGATGACGGTGTGCGTTGGACACCGGGCGCCTCGCGTTTTCGCCGACGCCGATCGGCGTCCGAAGAGCCCCTTTTCAAAAGTCATACGATATGCCTAAATCGATCCCGTTCGGGCGGTCGGGAAGGATGCCGTCCAACGTCTTCAGGGAGGTCATCCATGTTTCGTTCCCGCTCGGCCGTGTTCGGCGCGGCAGCCCTTGCGCTCGCCGCGACGACCGTCTCGGCCCATGCTCTCACCGTCGGATTCTCGCAGATCGGCTCCGAGTCCGGCTGGCGCGCCGCCGAAACCACAGTGACGCGGCAGCAGGCGGAGGAGCGCGGCGTCGACCTGCGCTTCTCCGACGCCCAGCAGCGCCAGGAGAACCAGATCCGCGCGCTGCGCACCTTCATCGCGCAGGGGGTGGACGCCATCCTGCTCGCACCGGTCGTCGAGACCGGGTGGGATCAGGTGCTGGAGGAGGCCAAGGAGGCCGAAATCCCCGTCGTCCTGCTCGACCGCCGCGTCGATGCCTCCGAGGACCTCTATCTGACGGCCGTCGGCTCCGACCTCGTCCACGAAGGCTCCGTGGCCGGCGAGTGGCTGGTCGAGGAGACGGCGGGAGAGCCCTGCCGCGTCGTCGAGCTCCAGGGCACCACCGGCTCCTCGCCGGCGCTGCTCCGCAAGCAGGGCTTCGAGGAGGCGATCGCCGGCCACGACAACATCGAGATCGTCCGCTCGCAGACCGGCGACTTCACCCGCACCAAGGGCAAGGAGGTGATGGAAAGCTTCCTGCGCGCCGAGGGCGGCGGGGCCGACATCTGCGCGGTCTACGCCCACAATGACGACATGGCCGTCGGCGCCATCCAGGCGATCAAGGAAGCCGGCCTGAAGCCCGGCGAGGACATCAAGATCGTCTCCATCGACGCCGTGCCGGACATCTTCCTCGCCATGGCGGCGGGCGAGGCGAACGCCACCGTGGAGCTCACGCCGAACATGGCCGGCCCGGCCTTCGACGCGCTCGAGGCCTATCTGAACGACGGCACCGAGCCGGAGAAGTTCATCCAGACCGAATCCAAGCTCTTCACCCAGAGCGACGACCCCCAGGCGGTCTACGAGTCCAAGAAGGACCTCGGCTACTGATCGACGCCGGGCGGGGCGCCTCCGGCGCCCCATCCTTCGATCGCCAATCGGGAGGGCAGGCGATGGACGACATCCTGATCGCGCGCGGCGTCACCAAGGCGTTCTTCGGGATCAAGGCGCTGGACGGGGTGGACCTGACCCTGAGGCGCGGCGAGATCCACGCGCTCCTCGGCGAGAACGGCGCCGGCAAGTCGACGCTGATCAAGGTGCTGTCGGGCGCGCTCTCCGCCAATTCCGGCACGATCGAGATGGACGGCGCGGCCGTCCATCCGCGCTCCGTGGCCGACGCGCAGCGGCTCGGCATCGGGACGGTCTATCAGGAGGTGAACCTCCTGCCGAATCTTTCGGTCGCCGAGAACCTCTATCTGGAGCGCCAGCCGCGCCGCTTCGGCCTTCTGGATCACCGGCGCATGGAGCGCGACGCGCGCGCGCTCCTCTCCGGCTACGGTCTTTCGATCGACGTGACGAAGCCGCTGGCCGCCTATTCCGTCGCGATCCGCCAGCTCGTCGCCATTGCCCGCGCGGTCGATCTCTCCGGCAAGGTTCTGATCCTCGACGAGCCGACCGCGAGCCTCGATTCCAGCGAGGTGGAGGCGCTCTTCGCCGTCCTGCGCCGGCTGCGCGAGAGCGGGCTGGCCATCGTCATCATCACCCACTTCCTCGACCAGGTCTTCGCGCTGGCCGACCGCGTCACGGTCCTGCGCAACGGACGCCGGGTCGGCTCGTCCGCCATCGGGGAACTGACGCGCATGTCGCTCATCACCATGATGCTCGGCCACGAGCTGCGGGAGGAGACGACCGCCCGCGCCCCCGAAGGGAGCGCGGCGCCCGAGCCCTTCGTGCGCTTCGCCGATTACGGGCGGCGCGGCGCGGTGGAGCCGTTCGATCTCGACATCGGGCGCGGCGAGATCGTCGGCGTCGCGGGGCTCCTGGGCTCGGGTCGCACCGAGACCGCGCGCCTCGCCTTCGGCGCCGACCGGGCCGACTCGGGCTCGGCCACGGTGGACGGAACGCCCGTCCGCCTGACGAGCCCGCACGAGGCCATGGCGCACGGCTTCGCCTTCTGCCCCGAGGAGCGCAAGCACGACGGGATCGTGGAGGATCTGTCGGTCCGCGAGAACATCGTCCTCGCGCTCCAGGCGCGTCGCGGCTGGGCAAGGCCCCTGTCGCGGGCCGAGCAGGTCGCGCTGGCCGACCGCTACATCGCGGCGCTCGACATCCGCACCGCCAGCCGCGAGACGCCGATCAAGTTCCTGTCGGGCGGCAACCAGCAGAAGGCGATCCTCGCCCGCTGGCTCGCCACCGACCCGCGCTTCCTCATCCTCGACGAGCCGACGCGCGGCATCGACGTCGGCGCCCATGCCGAGATCATCCGCCTGATCGAGAGGCTGCGCGCCGACGGATTGTCGCTTCTCGTCGTCTCCTCCGAACTGGAGGAGCTCGTGGCCTACGCCTCGCGCGTCGTCGTCCTCGCCGACCGCCGCCACGTCGCGGAGCTGACCGGTGAGGCCGTCACGCCGGGCGGCATCCTGTCCGCCATCGCCGACGCCCGGAAGGACGCCGCATGACCGAAGCCCTGGGCGCCCGCCTGAAACGCCTGTCGCCGCAGCTGATCGCCCTCGCCGCGATCCTGGCGCTGAACGCGGCCATCGCGCCGAACTTCCTCGACCTGACATGGGCGAACGGCCGACTCTACGGCTCGCTGATCGACATCCTCAATCGCGGCGCGCCGGTCGCGCTCCTCTCCATCGGCATGACGCTGGTGATCGCGACCAAGGGCATCGACCTCTCGGTCGGCGCCATCATGGCGATCTGCGGCGCGATCGCCGCGTCGCTCGTCGCCGACGGCACGCCGCTGCCGGTCGCGCTCCTTTCGGCGGTCGCGGTCGGGCTGCTCGCCGGGCTCTGGAACGGCGTCCTCGTCGCCTTCCTGAAGATCCAGCCGATCATCGCGACGCTGATCCTGATGGTCGCGGGGCGCGGCATCGCGCAGCTCGTCACCGAGGGCGTCATCCTCACCTTCAACGATCCGGGCTTCGCCTTCCTCGGCTCCGGTTCGCTTCTCGGCCTGCCGACGCCGGTGGTGATCTGGCTTTGCGCCGGGCTGGTCGTCGGCCTCGTCGTGCGCCGCACCGCGCTCGGCCTGCTGATCGAGGCGATCGGCATCAACCGCCGCGCCTCCGCCCTCGTCGGGGTGCGCACCCACACGCTGGTTCTCGCCGTCTACATGGTGTCGGGGCTTTGCGCGGCTCTGGCCGGCCTGATCGCCACGGCCGACATCAGGGGCGCGGACGCCAACAATGCGGGCCTCTGGCTGGAGCTCGACGCGATCCTCGCCGTCGTCATCGGCGGCACCTCGCTCCTCGGCGGCCGCTTCTCGATCCTCGCCTCGCTGATCGGCGCGATGATCATACAGTCGGTGAACACCGGCATCCTCACCGCCGGCTTCCCGCCCGAGTTCAACCTCGTCATCAAGGCCGGGATCATCGTCCTCATCCTGACCATCCAGTCGCCCGCCGTCTCCGGCGCGCTCGGCTACGCCTTCCGGCGACGCGAGTCCGGCACGCCCGAGCCGAAGAACGCGGAGGCCCGTTCGTGATGAATTCGCGCAACGCTCCCTTCCTCATCACGCTCGGCGTCTTCCTCCTCGCCTACGCCATCTGCATCTGGCAGTTCCCGGCGATGCTCTCGACCCGCGTCGTCGGCAATCTCCTCACCGACAACGCCTTTCTCGGCATCGCGGCGGTGGGGATGACCTTCGTCATCCTCTCGGGCGGCATCGACCTCTCCATCGGCTCGGTCATCGCCTTCACCAGCGTGTTCCTCGCGGTGCTCCTTCGCGAAGGCGTGCCGACGGGCGTCGTGCTGGCCCTGGCGCTGGCCGTCACCACCGCCTTCGGGGCGCTGATGGGACTGACGATCCACGTGTTGAAGATGCCGGCCTTCGTCGTCACCCTCGCGGGGATGTTCCTGGCGCGCGGCGCGGCCTTCCTTCTCTCCACCCAGTCGGTCCCGGTCGACGACGCGACCTTCCGCGCCATCGGCAACGTCTTCTTCCGTGTGCCGGGCGGCGGGCGGCTGACGATGGTGGCGATCGTCATGCTCGTCGTCTTCGTCATCGCCGCCATCGTGGCGCGCCGCACGCGCTTCGGCGCCAATGTCTACGCCATCGGCGGCAGCGCGCAGTCGGCGGAACTGATGGGCGTTCCCATCGCGGCGACGACGGTGGGCATCTACGCCGTCTCCGGCTTCCTCGCCGGGCTCTCGGGCATCGTCTACACGCTCTACACCTCGGCCGGCTATTCGCTGGCGACGGTGGGCGTGGAGCTCGACGCCATTGCGGCCGTCGTCATCGGCGGCACGCTCCTCACCGGCGGCTCCGGTCTCGTCGCGGGCACCTTCGTCGGGATCCTCATCATGGGGCTGATCCAGACCTACATCGTCTTCGACGGCACGCTCTCCTCCTGGTGGACGAAGATCGTGATCGGGCTCCTGCTCTTCGCCTTCATCGTGCTCCAGCGGATCGTGACGATGGTCTCGGAGCGGCGAAACCCGGCCGGCGCCCACGCCTGAACTGCGCGCGGGCGCCCCGGCCGGCAGGGCGCTTCCGTTCGTCCGCGGGCGCTCGGCAGGGCTCAGACCTCCGCTGAGCCCTCGGCGGCGATCGCCTGCCAGCCCTCATAGGCCGCGATCACGGCCGCCGCCTGCACCCGCGCGCCGAGGCGGAAGGCCTCGCCCAGGATCGTCTCGTCCGGGAACTCCGTGACGAGCGTGACGGGCACGCGATGGCGGGCGTCCTCGACCACCGTCACCGGAATGCCGGCGTGGACCTCCAGGCCCGGATCGCCGGCATGGATGCGGTGGAGCGCGATCTGCCGTGCGTTGAGGGCGGCGAGCTCGGGGATCGCGGCGAGCCGTTCGGCGACGAAGCGGGCCAGCCGCCGGCCCGCTTCGCCATGGCCGGGATGATGGCGCAGGATGAGGAAGAAGCCCCTCGGCACCGTCCAGCGCTCGAAGCCCTGCGGCAGATAGCCGGTCAGGGGTCTCGTCCACTCGTGGGCGGGATAGCCGTGGCAGTTGACGTGGAGGCCCGGCCGCATCCGGTCGACGATGGCCTCGCGCGCCTCGCGCTCGAAGAGCCGAGCCGAGATGCGGAACTCCAGATCGTCGCCGAGCGCGGTGTAGCGCGCCGCGTGGTGCATGTGGCGCGGCTGCTCCTCCATGAGTTCGCCGCACAGCGCGTGTCCGTCGGGGTTCTCCAGCGGGATGAGCGCGAAATGCGCGCTCGCACGCGCGGCGAGATCGACGCCGGCGAGGAGCGCGCCCGCGATGCCGGTCGGCTCGTTGGCGTGCTGGCCGCCGGTGATGAGGACGGGCGCGTCCGGTCCCGCCCGGTAGCGGCCTTCGACCGGGCGGCCGCAGACCGAACGGCCCGAGAAGGCCTCTGCGTCCACGAGCCGAAGGGCGCGTTCGATCTCGGCCCTGTTGAGCGGGGCCTCGGCCTCGAGCGGCGTCCAGCGCGGGCGACGGGGCACGGCGGGCGGCTCGGCATGCGGGCGCAGTTCCATCCGAAGGCCGGGCGCGCCCTCGCGCGTCGCGATCACCGGCACGATGCGGCCGGGCTGGAAGCTGCGATCGCCGGCGGGACGGCCCGCGCGCGACTGGAGCACCTCCAGGCTGGAGAAGTAGAAGTCCTCGTGCAGCGCCTCGGTCAGGCTGATCGCCTCGTCACCGAAGCCGAGCGTCCGGTCGCCGAAGGGCAGGTGGGCCTCGATCCGCAGCTCCTCGAAGATCGGCTCGTCGCCGGCCCGCTCCAGCCGGTCGAAAGCCGCCATGCCGGCCTCGAAGAGCGCTTCGAAGTCCGTTTCCAACCGCGCATCCTCGACGACCGCGCCGTTGCGAAGAACGCGCAGCCATCCGGTCGGCGAGAGGACCGTCGCGCCGGTCGGCCCCGGATGGACCCGGTTCGGCGCCTCGACCTCGATCGTCTCCGGCGGTCTGTCCTCGAAATGGATCGTCACGGCGTAGGTGAGGGGGCGCAGCTTGCAGGAGCCGAAGCCGACGGGACGTCCGATCAGCCCGGCCAGCGGGTAGGCCTCGATCAGGAAGCGCCGCTCGTCCGCCGCCTCGTGGACGGGATAGGCGATCTCGACGCTCGTCGCGCCGGCGAGGTCGATCTCCTCCAGGAAGGCATGGACGAGCGGCTTGTAGGCGCTGCGCAATCTCGCCGTCACGCCGCTGGCGGCAAGGCTGTCCTCGCCGGCCCGGCGGGCCGCCTCGTCCTCGAAGAGCCACGCTTCGATCGAGAGGTCCGAGCGGCCGTGGAAGCGCTGAACGAGGGCGTCGAGCGTGCGGGGGAATTGTCGTTCGATGAGTAGGGTCATGATCGGGTCCAACCCGTGGGGCCTGCGTCGTCCTCGTACGCGCCGCCGAGGGCGAGGGCATGTGATCCGCAATTGGAGCGGGATGTTGTCCGCGGCGCGGTCTCATGATGGCGGAAAGGGCCGGGGCGCGAAACGTGATCGCCCTGGCTGCGGGTCGCCGCTTGCCCGGCTCGGCTTGGGGGTTTCGCGCATCGCGGCCTCGACAGATTCGCCGGGCCCATGCCATCGTCCGCGCGACGTTCCACCCCATGCGCCGCCGGCGCCTTGCCGGGTCGCGCCACCGTCGCTCGCTGCGAACAGCCGCAGCCGGCAGCGTGACGGAAGGCCCGTCCGCGAGATGGCCGACAAGGCCGATGCACGATCCAGGAAAGACGAGCCATGACCGCCATCGATCTCAACAGCGATCTCGGCGAGGGCTTCGGTGCCTGGAGCATGGGCGACGACGAGGCGATGCTCGACATCGTCTCCTCCGCCAACGTCGCCTGCGGCTTTCACGCCGGCAGCCCCGCCGGCATCCTGCGCACGCTGCAGGCCGCAGCCGCGCGCGGCGTCTGCGTTGGCGCGCATGTCTCCTATCCCGATCTCGTCGGCTTCGGACGCCGCGACATGGACGTGGCGAGCGAGGACCTGTTCGCCGACGTCGCCTACCAGATCGGCGCGCTGAAGGGGCTCGCGACGGCGGCGGGCACCAAGGTCGTCTACGTCAAGCCGCACGGCGCGCTCTACAACCGCATCGCGGTCGACGACCGGCAGTGCCGCGACGTCGTGAACGCCGTTCTGGCCGTCGATCCCTCACTCCCGATGATGGCGCTGGCGGGCTCGCCGATGGTCGCGCTGGTGCGGGAGGCCGGGCTCGCAGTCGTGGAGGAGGCCTTCGCCGACCGCGCCTACCGGCCCGACGGTCAGCTCGTGTCGCGCCGCGAGCCGGGCGCGGTCATCCACGATGCGGGCCATGTCGCCGAGCGCATGCTGCGCCTCGCGACGACGGGCGAGATCGAGACCGTGGACGGCTCGCTCGTTCGTCTGACCGCCCGCTCCATCTGCGTTCACGGCGACAACCCCGCCGCCGTCGCGATCGCCAGGCGACTGCGCGACACGCTGGAGGCGAACGGCGTCTCCATCCGCCCCTTCCGGCCGTGAGCGCCATGCGGCTTCTGCCGGCGGGCTCGCGGCGGATCATGGTCGAACTGGCGTCGCTCGAAGAGGCGCAGGCGCTGTTCGCCTCGCTCGTCGCCGATCCGGTCCCGGAGGTGGACGAGATCGTGCCGGCCGCCCGCACGCTTCTCCTGCGCTTTCGAACCGGCGAGGCGCCCGATCGCGCGGCCTTCGCCGCCAATCTGCGTGCGCGCGACCTCTCGGGCGAGACGGCGGCATCGACGCGTTGGGTCGAGATACCGATCCTCTACGACGGCGAGGATCTCGGCGAGGTCTCGCGGCTGACGGGCCTGCCCGCCGAAGAGGTGATCGAGCGGCATGCGGCGCGCGACTATGCCGTCGCCTTCACCGGTTTCGCGCCCGGCTTCGCCTATCTCTCCGGCGGCGATCCGGCGCTCAAGGTCCCGCGCCGGCAGAGCCCGCGCACGCGCATTCCCCCTGAATCCCTGGCGATCGGAGGCGAGTTCAGCGGCATCTACCCGCAGGCCAGTCCCGGCGGCTGGCAGATCCTCGGGCGCTCGGCGGTGAAGATGTTCGATCCGAACCGCGAACCCGCCATCCTTCTCGAGCCCGGAATGCGCGTGCGCTTCCGCCGGCTGGAGAGCGAGGCGGCGTTCGAACGCGAGGCCGCCGCGAACGCCGCGACGCCGGTCGAACGGCCGCAGGCGCGCCCGGACGGGACGCGGCTCGAGGTCCTGGCCGCGCCTCTGCCGGCTCTCTATCAGGATGGCGGACGCCACGGCCTCGTCGGGCAGGGCATCTCGGTTTCGGGCGCGCTCGACCGGGCGAGTCTGGCCGAGGCGAACCGGCTCGTCGGCAACGATGCCGGTGCGGCAGCGCTGGAGATCGTCGGCGGCGGCTTCGCCTTCGAGGCGAAGGGGCAGGCCGTGCTCGCTCTGGCCGGCGCGCCGTCAGGCGTCGCGATCCGCGCCTCCGCCGACCATCGGATCGAAGAGGCCTGCGGCCGCGCCTTCGCCGTCGAGGCCGGCGACCGGGTGACCCTGTCGGCGCCCGCCAGCGGCGCCCGCATCTATCTGGCCGCGCGCGGCGGCTTTCACGTGGAGCCCGTCTTCGGCAGCGCCTCCACCGACACGCTGGCGATGATCGGCCCGCCGCCCGTCTCCGCCGGATCGACACTGGTCGTGCGTGCGCGAAAGGGCGGTCCGGCGGTCGCCGAGCCGAGCCCTTCTTCGCCGGCCTTTCCGGCCGCGGGCGAAACGGTGACGCTCGACCTCGTTCTCGGCCCGCGCACCGACTGGTTCACGCCAGAGGGCGTGACGAGCCTTCTGACGCAGGAATGGGCGGTGACCCCGCGCTCCAACCGCATCGGCCTGAGGCTGAACGCCCCCGTGCCGCTCGCCCGCGCCGATCCGAAGGCGGAACTGCCGAGCGAGGGCACGGTGCGGGGCTCCGTCCAGGTTCCGCACGAGGGCCAGCCGGTTCTCTTCCTCGCCGACCATCCCCTGACCGGCGGCTATCCCGTCATCGGGGTCGTCGCCGACCATCATCTCGATCTGGCGGGCCAGATCCCCATCGGCGCGCGCATCCGCTTCCGCGCGGTCGCGCCCTTCGCCGAGATCGCGCCACGCTCGCAGGGACCGCGTCCATGAAGAAAGTCCTCATCGCCAATCGCGGCGAGATCGCCCTTCGCATCGTCCGCGCCTGCCGGGACTACGGCGTCGCCTCCGTGGCGGTCTATGCGGACGGCGACGAGGAGGCGCCGTTCGTCGCCCATGCCGACGAGGCCTACGCGCTGGAGGGAACGGCGCCGGCCGAGACCTATCTGTCGATCGAGAAGCTCGTGGCGCTCGCGCGGCGGAGCGGCGCCGACGCGGTCCATCCCGGCTACGGCTTCCTGTCCGAGCGCGCCGACTTCGCGGCCACCGTCGTCGAGGCGGGACTGATCTGGATCGGCCCGGACGCCGGCGTGATCGAGACGCTGGGCGACAAGGTCCGCGCCCGCGAGATCGCCGCGCGTGTTGGCGCGCCGCTGGTGCCCGGTTCGGACGGGCCGGTCGCGAGCGGCGCCCAAGCGCTCTCCTTCGCCCGCGAACACGGGCTGCCGCTCGCCATCAAGGCCGCCTTCGGCGGCGGCGGGCGCGGCATGAAGGTCGCCTGGACGCTGGAGGAGGTCGAGCCTCTCTTCGCTTCGGCCGTGCGCGAGGCCGAAGCCGCCTTCGGCCGGGGCGAGTGCTTCGTCGAGCGCTTCCTCGACAGGCCCCGCCACGTGGAGGCGCAGGTGCTCGCCGACCGCCACGGCACCGTCCTCGTCGTCGGCACGCGCGACTGTTCGCTCCAGCGCCGCAACCAGAAGCTCGTGGAGGAGGCGCCGGCGCCCTTCCTGACGAACGGCCAGCGCGAAGCGATCCACGAGGGCGCGCGCAAGGTGTGCGCGGCGGCCGGCTATACGGGGGCGGGGACGGTGGAGTTCCTGCTGGGGGCAGATGGCGTGATCTCGTTCCTGGAGGTCAACACGCGCCTTCAGGTCGAGCATCCCGTGACCGAGGAGACGACGGGCCTCGACCTCGTGGTCGAGCAGCTGCGGATCGCGGACGGCTTGCCTCTCGCGGTGACGCAGACGCCCGCGCCGCGCGGCCATTCGATCGAGTTCCGCATCAACGCCGAGGATCCCGCGCGGGGCTTCCTGCCGACGCCGGGCGCGATCGCCCGCTTCGATCCGCCCTCCGGCCCCGGAGTACGGGTCGATTCCGCCGTCGTCTCGGGCTCGGTCGTCTCGGGCCGCTTCGACAGTCTGATGGCCAAGCTGATCGTCTCGGGGCCGACGCGCGAGATCGCCCTGAAGCGGGCCCGACGTGCGCTCGCCGAATTCGTCGTCGAGGGCGTCGCCAGCGTCCTGCCCTTCCACCGGGCGGTGGTGGAGGCGCCGGCCTTCGCAGGCGAGCGCTTCGCGGTCCACACGCGCTGGATCGAGACCGATTTCGACGCCTCGCTGAAGGCCGGACTTCGGCCCGACCCGGCACCGGACGGCGAGTTCGTGCGGTTTGCCGTGGAGATCGACGGCAGGCGTCACCGCCTCGGCCTTCCGGCGTCCCTGATCGGCCGCCTGCAGACCGGCGGCGTGACCGCGTCCGACGCCGGTCCCGTCGAGGAGGCGCCGGGCCGCGTCGAGGCGCCGATCTCCGGGACGCTGCAATCCTGGAGCGTTCAGGACGGCGACAGCGTCGAGCAAGGCCAGATCGTCGCCGTCATGGAGGCGATGAAGATGGAGACGCAGATCGCGGCGCCCGCCGCCGGCACGATCACGCTCGCCGTCGAGGCCGGCGCGGGCGTTTCGGCGGGAACGGAGCTCGCCCGCATCGCCTGACCGGGCCCGCCCTGTCCGTTCTCGCGGCGAACGCCATCTTGCTCTCTCACCGAGGCAGGATGGCCGGGCATGACGGAACGGGGCGACGTGCGGACGGGGCCGGGCGCGCGCGCCCGGCGTGCGAACTGGACGGCGCCGCTCGCGGCCGCCGCCCTGCTTCTGGGCTGTGCGCTCTTCGGCTACGGGGCCTTCGTCAGCTCCAACCGCACGGCGGCGATGACGAGCGAATCCCTGCTCATCGACGACACCCAGCGCCTTCTGACGACGCTTCTCTCGGCCGAATCCAGCGAGCGCGGCTTCGTCCTGACGGGCGGCGCGGCGTTTCGCGAGCCCTACGATGCCGGCATCGCGCAGGTGGACGCGGACCTCGCGGCCATCGAGACGCGCTTCTCCGTCACCGGCGCGGACCCGGCCGAACTCGACAGCCTCCGCCGGCGGGTGGACACCCAGCTCGCCTTCGCCGCGCAGGTGGTCGAGGCGCGCCAAGTGGAGGGGTTCGAGGCGGCGGCCGAGCTCGTGCGCTCGGGCGAGGGGCGCGCGCGCATGGACCTCGTACGCGGCGAGATCGCCTCGATCCAGGAGGGGGCGGCGGCGCGCATGGGGCGGCTGGCGACCGAGCGGCGGTCGTCCGGCTTCTGGTCCTCCGCGGGCTTCGGCCTCGCCCTCCTGTCGGCTCTCGCCCTCGGGCTCCTGGCGCTGCGCCGGCAGAGGGAGGCCAGGCGCTCGCGCGAGCTTCTCGACGCCGTCCTCGCCCACTCGCCGCTCTCCATCGGCTTTCTCGGCCGCGACGGCCGGCCCGCGCCCCTTTCGGCCGGTGCCGCGTCGCTCGACACGCTCGCCCTCGACCGGGAGGAGGTCCGCACCGTCCTCGACGAGGTCCGCCGCACGAGGCGCCCGGCGCTGAACGTCGAGGTGCCCGGCGCGGCGAATGGGCGGCACTTCCTCGCCAGCGTCTTCCCGCTGCGCCTCGACGGCCATGACGAGACGGCCGAAGGGCTCGGCGTCGTCGCGGTGGACACGACCGAGCGCGTGGAGGCCGAAGCGCGGCTTCTGGAGGCCGAGCGCCGCTTCCGCTCGCTGGTGGAGACGACGGCGGCCATCGTCTGGTCGGCGGCCGCCGACGGCCATTTCGGCGACCGGCAGGAGAGCTGGGAGGCCTTCACCGGCCAGAGCGAGGCGGACTATTCCGGCTTCGGCTGGGCCGACGCGATCCATCCCGAGGATCGCGAGCGCAGCGCGGCGGCCTGGGCGCGGGCGACCGAAACGACGACGCCCTATTCGATCGAGCACCGCGTGCGGCGCCGCGACGGCGTCTGGCGCGACATGCTCGCCAATGCCGTGCCCATCCTGAAGGCGGACGGCTCGGTGCGCGAATGGATCGGCACGCACACCGACATCACCGAGCACAAGGAGACGGCCGCGCGCCTCTCCGAGACCCATTCCCAGTTCCAGGCGCTCGCCGACAACATCCCGCAGATGGCCTGGATGGCGAGGCCGGACGGCAGCATCTTCTGGTACAATCGCCGCTGGTTCGAGTTCACCGGCACCACGCTGGAGGAGATGCGAGGCTTCGGCTGGGTGTCCGTCCATCACCCGGACCATGCCGAGCGGGTGACGGAGAGCTACAGGAGCGCGCTCGCGGCCGGGCGCCCGTGGGAGGACACCTTCCCCCTGCGCGGCGCGGACGGCGCCTATCGCTGGTTCCTGACGCAGGCCCTTCCGATCCGGAACGCGGTCGGGACGATCACCCGCTGGTTCGGCACCAACACCGACGTGACGCGCCAGCGCGAGCAGGAGCGCGAGCTCGCCAGCGCCAAGGAGCTGGCCGAGAACGCCAACCGCGCCAAGAGCCAGTTCATCGCCAATATGAGCCACGAGCTGCGCACGCCGCTGACGGCGGTGATCGGCTACACGGAAATGCTGGAGGAGGACGCCGAGGATTCCGGCGCCACCCATCTCCTGCCCGATCTCGGCAAGATCCGGGGCAACGCGCGCCACCTCCTCAGCCTCATCAACGACGTCCTCGACCTGTCCAAGATCGAGGCCGAGCGCATGGAGGTCCATGCCGAGACCTTCGACGTCGCCGGAACGGTGGAGGAGATCGCCTCCACCGTCGGCTCGCTGATGGAGAAGAAGGAGAACCGGCTCGAACTCGACCTTCCGCCCGATCTCGGCTCGGCCCACACCGACGTGGTGAAGCTGCGCCAGTGCCTGATCAACCTTCTCTCCAATGCCGCCAAGTTCACCGAAAAGGGCACGATCCGGCTCAAGGTCCGGCGCGAGCGGCAGGGCGAGACCGACTGGCTGGTCTTCGACGTCGCCGACGAGGGCATCGGCATGAGCGACGAGCAACTCGCCAGGCTCTTCCAGCGCTTCACCCAGGCCGACGCCTCGACCACGCGCAAGTTCGGCGGCACGGGGCTCGGCCTCGCCATCACCAAGGCCTTCTGCAAGCTGCTCGGCGGCGACGTGGCCGTGACGAGCCGCGAGGGGGAGGGCTCGACCTTCACCGTCAAGATCCCGGCGACGGTGGCCGAGGGAATCGCGGAGGCACCCGCCTCCGCCCCGGTGCCGGCGGCCGACCGCGCGCGCTCGGCCGGCGTGGTGCTGGCGATCGACGACGATCCGGCCGCGCGCGACCTCGTCTCGCGCTTCCTGACCCGCGAGGGCTTCCTGGTGCGGACCGCCGCCGACGGCGTCGCGGGTCTGGAAATGGCGCGGCTCACGCGGCCGGACGCCATCCTCCTCGACGTGACCATGCCGCGCATGGACGGCTGGACCGTCCTGACCGCGCTGAAGGCCGACGCCGACCTCTCGCGCATTCCGGTCATCATGCTCACCGTCATCGACGAGCACAGCCTCGGCTACGCGCTCGGCGCCTCGGACTATCTTCTGAAGCCCGTCGAATGGGACCAGCTGCGCAAGGTCATGGACCGCTTCCGCGCCAAGGCGGACGCCCTGGTGCTGGCCGTGGACGACGACGCGGACCTCCTGTCGCGCATGCGCGCCTCGCTGGAGCGCGAGGGCTTCCGCGTGATGACGGCGCTGAACGGGCGCGAAGCGCTGGCCGAACTGGAGCGCGAGACGCCCGACCTCATCCTGACCGACCTCGTGATGCCGCAGATGGACGGTTTCGGCTTCATCCGCGCGGCGCGCAAGCGGCCGCAGACGGCGACGACGCCCATCGTCGTCCTCACCTCCAAGGACCTGACCCGCGCCGAGTTCCGCGAGCTTCGTCAGGAGACCGAGGAGGTGATCGCCAAGCACGAGGTGGCGCTTTCGGAGCTTGCCGAGCAGTTGCGCGTTATCGTCTCGCCCGCCGAGCCGACGCATGAGGACCAAGCGCGATGACCAAAATCCTTCTCGTGGAGGACCACGAAGAGATCTGGGACTTCCTGTCGCGCCGGCTCCAGCGAAAGGGCTACGAGGTCGTCCTCGCCCATGACGGGCAGGACGGGGTCGAGAAGGCGCGCATCGCCGCGCCCGACATCATCCTCCTCGACATGAACCTGCCGATCATCGACGGCTGGACGGCGGCCCGCTCGATCCGGGCGGATTCGACGCTGCCGCGCATGCCGATCATCGCGCTGACGGCGCATGCCATGTCGGGCGACCGGGAGAAGACGATCGCGGCGGGCTGCGACGACTACCATCCCAAGCCCGTGGACTTCGCCAAGCTCGTCACGCAGATCGAGGCGCTGGTCTCTCCCGCCCTCGCCGACTGACGGACGGGTCTATCCCCGGCCGGGGCGTAGGCTTCTGGCGCGCTCGAAGGTCGGCGAGGAATCCTCGCTGGCAAGCCGGAGCGCGGCGGCGAGCGCCGACTGGAAGGTGGTGACGACCGCGTCGGTCCGCAGCTTGGCGGAGAGCTCGGCGATCATCGCCGGATCGCGCTGGCGCCAGATGCCGACGATGACGTGCGCCTTGGGCGCGACGCGGTGCACCTGCCGCACCATCAGCCGCAGATGAATGGTGGACAGCGGCTCGAGGAACGACAGGCAGACCAGCGCGACGCCCTCGGCGTCCCGCTTCGTGGGCGGAGCCGCGACGAGGTCTTCCCACGCGGTCTGCCGCGTCGCGAGGCCGTGCTTTTCCAGGACCTGCGCGAGCATGGCCGTCACCGGCGCGTCGAGCGGCGTGTTGCCGGAAACGCAGAGGACGGGATGAGGGCCGCGCCATGCCGGCTTCAGATCCTCGCGCGCCTGGACGATGCGCGTTACCTCGGCGTCCGGGCCGGCTGCGTCCACGGCGGCCTTGGCCTCGGGCCGCATCGCGCCGCCCTGCGGCAACGGGCTCTTCAGCCCGTCGAGACGCGTCACGAACGCCAAGGTGGCCTCGCGCAGCGTGTCGAGCCGGGCCCCCGAAACGGCGAAGCGCGCCACGTCCTCGTGGGCGAGGCGGATGCCCTCCAGCGCCACCTCGTCGTAATAGGTGGCGAGCGCCCGTTCGCGCAGGAACTCGCGCGCCTGGAGCGAGGCCTCCTGCGGGGCGCCGGCGAGCATGCGCTGGTAGAAGATCTGCGGCGGCGAGAGCGCCGGCCGGTCGCCGAACATGATGTCGATCGATTCCAGCGCCGGGACGTGCCGGCCGAGAACGACGAGGCAGATCGTGAGCGGCGTGGCGAGGATCAGGCCGACCGGGCCCCAGATCAGCGTCCAGATCAGCGCGGCGAACATGATGGCGACCGGCGAGAGCCCGGTCGAGTGACCGTAGAGGACCGGCTCCACGACGTTCGACATCACTGTCTCGACGGTGAGGTAGATGATCGCGGTCCACACGATCATGCTCCAGCCCGGATCGACCGCGAAGGCGAGCATCATGGGCAGGCCCGCGCCGAGGAACCCGCCGATATAGGGGATGTAGCGCAGGACGCCGCCGAGAATGCCCCACAGGAACGGGCTCGGCACCCCGATCAGCCAGAGCCCGAAGCCGGTGATGATCCCGAAGCCCGCATTCATCAGGAACTGGAAGAACAGGAGCCGCGACAGGCGGATCGCCGCGTCGTCGATCGCGGCCGTCGTCTGCTGCAGGTCGTCCGTGCCGGCGAGGCGGATGAACCGGTTCCGCAGATCCTCCCGCTGGAGGAGGATGAAGATGGCGAAGACGATGACGATGCCGACCGTCGCGAGCGGGCCGAGGAGGGGCGAGGCCACCGCCGCGGTGGTGGCCAGCGCCCCGCCGCTGGCCGAGACGATCGTCACCGGCTGCGGCGCGCGGGGCGCGAGCGGCCCTTCGGCCTCCGAGGACTGGCCTTCGCCGACCTCGCCCACATCGGCGACGATCCCCTGGATCGCCTCGACCGCCCGCCCGAAGGGTCCGCGCGGCTCGTCCGGATCGGACGAGAAGCTGTCGAGCTTGGTCTCGATGTTGGCGCGATAGGACGGAATCTGGGTGACGACCGAGGTCAGCTGGATCGCGATGAAGCCGGCGAGCGCGGCGATCACGGCCGTCGCGGTCAGGATCGCCGCCGAGATGGCGACGATGCGCGGCACGTTCATCTTCTGGAGGAAGATGACGATCGGCGCGAGGACGAAGGACAACAGGATGCCCAGCGCGAAGGGCACGAAGACCTCACGCCCGAGATAGAGGATCGCCGAAACGGAGAGCACGAGGACGCTGACCGCCAGCGCCGCGAAGAGCGGCAGCAGCCGGCGGAGGAGCTGCGAGGTGACGAGATCCATGGGGAGCGGTCTTCGGTGCCGGATGCGCGGCACTGAAAACTAAGCCGGGCGAGCACCACGGCGAGGGCCGAGGCGACGCAATCGCGCGTCCCGCCTCATACGGGCGGTCGAGCGCTTCAGAGCTCGTCGCGGGCGCCCTCGTTCCCCTCGTCCGCGCCCGGCGCGTCCGGCCCCTTGAGCATCGCGCCGTTCAGATGGACCGAGCCGTCGGGCCGCGCTTCGATGTCCCAGATCGCGCGTCCGTCCTCGCCCGGACGGCTGAAGCCCTTGGCGAGCTGCAGCATGCCGATGCCCTCGTTCAGTTCGGGCGTGTCGACCGCCGCCGCCTGCAAGGCGGCGATGGTCTCGTCCAGCCCGCTCACGGCGAGGTTCAGCCGCGCGTCCGGTCCGCCCCGCGCGATGGAGACTCTTCCCTCGAAGGACAGGTCGAAGAGCTCGGCCTCGATCCGCCCGCCGTCGAGGCCGACGCGAATGCGCTCGCGGTCGAAGGCGGCGATCATCTTGTCCGCCGCCTCCGGGGACAGGATGTCCTCGCGCTCGAAATCGGCCTCGCGAAGCAGGATGTCGAGCGGCGTCGCGAGATCGATGTCGGCCGCCGTGAGGCCGAACTCGATCAGCGTCGGCGTCAGCGCGCCCGCCCATTCCGGGACGAGGACCGAGCGGGCCGAAATGCCGGAAAGGCTCACATCCGTCTCGAAGAACGTGCTCTCGTCGATGCCCGACATGCGCAACGTCTGCACCAGCCGTTCGATCGCGAAATCGCCGAAGAGGGTCGTGACGCCGAAATCCTCGGCCTCGCCCGTCACGTCGAGCTCGTCCCAGAGGGGAAGGGCGGTTTCCAAAGCGGTCTTCAGCTCCTCGCCGACCGGGCCGGACAGCGCCGCGCGCGGGTCTTCGGCCAGCGCCTCGGCATGGGAGAGGGCGAGCACGTAGAGATCGAGCAGCTCGCGCGTGCGCAGGCCCGCCGACGTGCCGGAGTTCGCCATCGAGGCGAGACTGGCCTCGAAGGAGAAGGCGAAGGTCTCCTCCGGCGCGCTCTCGTCGAGCGGGATCTCGACGGCCAGCGTCTGGGCGAAGCCGTCATAGGTCTGCCGGAAGGCGAGATCGACGCCGCCCCCGGCCGCGGCCTGCGCGGTCATCTCGAAGGTCGAGCCCATGAAGCCGACGAGCCCCTGCGAGAAGGCGTCGGAGGAGACCTGCGACGTCGGACCACTCTCGCCCGCCAACGAGAGAAAGGTGCCGAGAGAGGGCGAGAAGACGCCCTTGTAGGCCTGCCAGTCCTGCCGGTACGCCTCGCTCTGCTCCTCTCCGCCGATCTCGAAGGTCGCGGAGGCCTCGATGGGATCGTTCCAGAAGACGTTCCAGTCGCCGTCCGGCCGCTCGCTGACGACGAAGGAGAGGGGCGAGAACTCGACGGGCCGGCCGGTGAGCGCGCCCGCGAGTTCCGACGGATCGAGCACGATCCGCAGGCCGGCCTCGTCGGGCTCGACGCGAAGCGCGCCGAGGTCGAAGGGCGTCGCGGTCAGATAGGCCTGCAGCGCTTCGCGCAGGTCGTGCGCGTCTTCGAGCGTGCCGGCGGGCGCGGGCTCGGGCGAAAGGTCCGGCGGCATGCGCTCCTGCGCCCCCGCGGCGAAAGGCAGCACGAGCATGGAGGCGAGGAGAAGGGCGGTCGAACGGCGTCCGAGCATGGGCGCTCCAGTCGGATGTGGGATCACGAGCGTGTGAACGTCCGGCCGTCTTACCATCGCCGTCGCGCCGGAGCCAAGCGCAGGGAGCGCCTCAACCGAAGAGCAGTCGCAGATGGTCGTTGAGGAAGCGGCCTTCGGGATCGAGCTCGCGCCGCAGCGCCCGGAAATCGTTCGCGCGCGGGTAAAGCGCGGTCACGTCGTCCGCATCGAGGAAATGCATCTTCCCCCAATGCGGGCGCGAGCCGTAGCGGCGCAGGATCTCGTCCGTGTCGCGCAGGAACGCCCAATAATCGATGCCGGGGCCGCCCGAGACCGAAAGGGTGATGGAGTCCTGATTGTGGAAGGGGCTCATCCAGGCGGGATCGCCGGCCGTGAAGCGGTACTCGATCGGGTAGATGCAATTGGTGTGCCGGGTCAGCATGAGCTCGCGCACCGCACGGATCGAATCCTTTCCATGCTCCAGCGGCACGGCGTATTCGAGCTCCACGAAATTCGGCACGTACTCGATCGGGTAGACATCGGACGAGTAGGCGATCGTCTCGAACGCGCCTTCGCGGGGAGGCTCCTCGGTGATGTCCATCACCTTTATCTCGCAGATGTCGGCATCTTTTTGGGTCGAGGACCAGGGCGAGGCGCGCGTGTCGGCCAGGCAGTAGAGGTGCCGGCTTTCCGGCACCGGGCACCAGAAGAAGCCGAAATGACGGTGCTTGGCCGCCAGTTCGTCGTGCCGCTCCATGCAGGTCTCGAAATCGTCCCGGAAGAGCCATTCGTGAAGATTGTAGCTCTCCGTCACGTTCAGCGTCAGTTCCGAGATCGCGCCCAGCGTGCCGACGCTCACCTGCGCGGCGTGCAGGAGGTCCGTGTCGCGTCCGTCGATGTCGAGAATCTCGCCGTCAGCCTTCACTAGGCGCATGCCGGCGATGGAGGAGGCGAGGTTCCCGAGCTTCAGCCCCGTGCCGTGGGTTCCGGTCGTGAAGGCGCCGGCCACGGCCTGGCTGTCGATGTCTCCCTGGTTGACGAGGGAGAGCCCGTGCTCCTTCAACGCCTTGCCGACGGCATTGATGCGCGTGCCGGCCCCGACGCGGATCTGTCGGCGCTTCTCGTCGATTTCCCGGACGCCCGCGCAGTTCTCCAGCGAGAGAAGGAGGCCGGGCGTCCCGACGACGGGCGTGAAGGAGTGTCCCGAGCCCGCGACCCGCACCGGCAGACCCTGCCGGCCGGCTTCCACGATCGCGGACTGAAGCTCAGCCTCGCTCGACGGGTTCGCGCGATACTGAGGCACGCAATACTGGTTGCCGACCCAGTTTCGCCAGACACCGCCCTTTTCGAAGCCCATGCGGTCCTCCTTCGATCGACCGCATGGTGAACCGACCTCGCACTCCGGATCAACTGCCCGGAGCAGATAAGCTTACGCCGGCTCCGACCGGCACTTGCCTATCGAACGAACAGCGCCTTAACGTAAGGCAGTTTCGGACGTGGGGCGGTCTTCATGGAACTCATCGGCAATCTCGTCATCTATCTGATCATGGCCTGCGCGCTCGCAGGCTGCATCGCATCGATCGTCGATGAAGACAGCGGTCTCGGAAAGGAGTTCCTCTCCGGCCTCTACACGATCGGCATCATCTTCGTGCCCGTCGCCGGCATCATGGCGGCGCAGCCCTACGTCTCGGCCGCGATCCCCGCGATCTTCGGCCCGGCCTTCGCGGCGGTCGGAGCCGACCCCGCCGTCGCGGCCAACACCTTCATCGCGGTCGATATGGGCGGCTACCAGCTGGCCGACGCCATTGCCCGGTCGCGCGAGGACTGGATCATCGCCATGGTCGTCGGCTATCTCGCGGGCGCGACGATCATCTTCTCCATTCCCATCGGTCTGACCATGCTGAAGGAGGAGGATCGGCCCTACATGGCTCTCGGCACCATGGCGGGCTTCCTCTCGATCCCGGTCGGGGCCTTCGTCGCAGGCGTCCTCCTGATCCTGACCGGACCGACGGTCCGCGAGGCGGTGTCCACCAATTCGGAGGCGACCTACACGCTCGCCATCGGCTTCGGCCAGCTCCTGGCCAACCTCATCCCGCTCGCCATCATCTGCGCCGCCTTCGCGGCCGGCCTCGCCCTCGTTCCGGGTGCGATGATCCGGGGCTTCCTGATCTTCGGGCGGGTGCTGACGGCGGTCCTTCGCATCATCCTCGTCCTGTCGATCATCGAATACTTCACCGGCGCCTTCTCGACGCTCTTCGGCACCTGGGGCTTCGATCCGATCATCGCGGACGAGGCGGACCAGTTCCGCGCGCTGGAACTGGCGGGCTATATCGGCATCATGCTCGCCGGCGCCTTCCCGATGGTCTACCTCATCACCCGCTATCTCTCGGCGCCGATGGAGGCGCTGGGGCGCCGGCTCGGCCTGCAGGCGGAGGGCGCGGCGGGCCTCGTGGCGGCCTGCGCCAACATCATCGCGCTCTTTCGGCTGGTGGAGGACATGACACCGCGCGACAAGGTTCTGACGCTCTCCTTCGCGGTCTGCGGGGCCTTCCTCTTCGGCGACCATCTGGCCTTCACCGCCAACTTCCAACCCAGCCTCATCGTCATCATCATGATCGGCAAACTGGCCGGCGCGCTGGCGGGATTCGCCATCGCCCTTCTCATCGCGGTGCCGCGCGCCGAAATGATGGGGGCGGCGGCGAAGGTCTCGGCGGAGGCGGACGGGACGGGCAAGGCGCCGGTGCCGGCGGTCTGAGGCGCGGCAGCGGGAAACGGGATCGGGAATGGCCTACAGCTTCGACACCGGCGGGCGGCGCTTCGTCTTCGGCAGCCTTCGCGAACTGATGGCCAAGGCGAGCCCGCAGCGCTCGGGCGACGTTCTGGCGGGCGTCGCGGCCGGCGACGAGGAGGAGCGGGCCGCCGCGCAGCTGGCCCTGGCCGACCTGCCCCTGAAGACGTTCCTGACGGAAGCCCTCGTGCCCTACGAGGCCGACGAGGTGACGCGCCTCATCCTCGACGGCCACGACGTGGCCGCCTTCGCGCCGGTCTCGCATCTGACGGTCGGGGATTTCCGCGACTGGCTTCTGTCGGACGCGGCGAACGAGGCCTCGCTCGCCAGCCTCGCGCCGGGGCTGACGCCGGAGATGGTCGCAGCCGTCTCCAAGATCTGCCGCAACCAGGACCTCGTCCTGATCGCGCGCAAATGCCGCGTGGTCACGCGCTTCCGCAGCACGATCGGCCTCAAGGGCCGGCTCTCCGCGCGGCTCCAGCCCAACCATCCGACCGACGATCCGACCGGCATCGCCGCCTCGATCCTCGACGGCCTGATGTACGGCAGCGGGGATGCGACGATCGGCATCAACCCGGCGACCGATTCCGTGCCCGCGGTCACCACCCTCGTGCACATGCTCGACGAGATCATCCGGCGCTACGAGATCCCGACGCAGTCCTGCGTCCTCACCCACGTCACGACCTCGATCGCGGTGATCGAGCGCGGCGCGCCGGTGGACCTCGTCTTCCAGTCCATCGCGGGGACGGAAGCCGCCAACCGATCCTTCGGCGTGTCGCTGGCCACCCTTCGCGAAGGCCATGACGCCGCCGCGAGCCTCAACCGAGGCACGCTCGGCGACAACGCGATGTATTTCGAGACGGGGCAGGGGAGCTGCCTGTCGGCCGGCGCCCATCACGGCGTCGATCAGCAGACGCTGGAGGCGCGCGCCTACGGCGTCGCTCGGGTCTTCCGGCCGCTTCTCGTCAACACGGTCGTCGGCTTCATCGGCCCGGAATATCTCTATGACGGCCGGCAGATCATCCGCGCCGGGCTGGAAGACCATTTCTGCGGCAAGCTGCTCGGCGTGCCGATGGGCTGCGACATCTGCTACACCAACCACGCCGAAGCCGACCAGAACGACATGGACACGCTGCTGACCATGCTGGGCGTGGCGGGCGTCTCCTTCGTGATGGGCATTCCGGGCTCGGACGACATCATGCTGAACTACCAGACGACCTCCTTCCACGACGCGCTCTATGCGAGAGCCGTGCTCGGCCTCAAGCCCGCGCCCGAGTTCCAGGACTGGCTGGAGCGCGCCGGCATCTTCGAACCCGGAGAGGCGCTGGCGCTCGGAGCAAAGCTTCCTCGCGCCTTCGAACGCGCGCTGACGGCGAGGGCGTCGTGAGCGGCGAGGACGACAAGCCCTCCGCGATCGTCGTTCCCAATCCCTGGGACCGGCTGCGCGAGGTGACGCCCGCCCGCATCGCTCTCGGGCGCGCGGGCACGAGCCTGCCGACGCGCCCGCATCTCCAGTTCCAGCTCGCCCATGCCAAGGCGCGCAGCGCGGTCCACCGCGAGCTCGACGTCGCCGCCCTCGCAGCGCGCATCGAGCCCCTGTTCGGCGCGCCGGTTTCCCTGCACAGCCGCGCGACCGACCGGGCGGCCTATCTCCAGCGCCCCGACGACGGACGCCGCCTCGACGAAGCTTCGCGCGCGGCGCTGGAGGCGAGCGGACGATCCGGCTTCGACGTGGCGTTCGTCGTCGCGGACGGGCTCTCGGCCTTCGCGGTGGAGGAGAACGCAGGCCCGCTTCTGGAGGCGCTGCGCCCGCTGGTCGAGGCGAAGGGCTGGTCGCTGGCGCCCGTCACGATCGTCGCCCAGGGCCGCGTCGCGATCGGCGACGAGATCGGTGAGATGCTGGAGGCGCGGATGGTCGTCGTTCTGATCGGAGAGCGACCGGGCCTCTCCTCGCCGGACAGCCTCGGCCTCTATCTGACGCTGAACCCGCGAGCCGGTCTCACCGACGAGGCGCGCAACTGCATCTCGAACGTTCGGGCCGAGGGGCTGAAGCCCGATCGCGCGGCGGCCAAGCTCGTCTATCTGATGGGGGAGGCCTTCTCCCGAGGGGTCTCCGGCGTCGCGCTGAAGGACGAGGAGGAGGCGTCGGCTTCGATCGGTCCCGGCGGCGGCGGGAACTTTCTGACGCGGGACTGAGGGGCGCTTACGGCCGCGCGGCCTCGATCGCCCGCAGCCCGTGCGCGTCGACCGCGATGCCGGGGCAGAGCGGGAAGAGCGCGGCCTGGAGCGAGTGGTAGATGTCCGGCTTGCCGGCGAACTGCTTGCCGGTCGAGCCGTCCGCCGCGCGCGCCTCCGGCAGCCAGCCGCCGTGCTCCCGGTCGATGAAAAGACGCTCGCTCGCCTCCCAGAAGCGGCGATAGTCGCCGTGCCGGTCGTCCCCGAGCTTGATGAGCGCGGCGGCGGCCCCGATCGCCTCCGTCACCGGCCACCAGTAGCGATTGTCCCGGAGAACGCGGCCGTTCTGCGGATCGACCGTGTAGACGAGACCGCTGCGCGCCTCGTCCCAGCCGTCGGCGAGCGCCCGTTCGTAAAGGGACGTCGCCCAGGACCGCAGGGCGTCGTCCGGCGACCGCGCATGCAGCTGCAGGATCAGCCGTGCGAACTCGAAGGAATGGCCCGGCGTCGAGCCGGCCGGGCGGAACATCGGGTTGCCCCCGTAGGACGGGTCCACCTGCCAGCGCCCGTCGAAATGCTCGGGCAGGCGCCAGCCGTAGCGCCGGCCCATCTCCCCGACGAAGAAGTCGAAGATGCCGCGGGCGCGCGCCAGGAAGCTCCGGTCGCCCGTCGCCTCGAAGGCGGCGAGAAGCGCCTCGGACATGTGCATGTTGGCGTTCATGCCGCGATAGGCGGAGACCGGCTGCCAGTCGCCGGCAAACTCCTCGCGCATGCGGCCCGTCTCGGGCTCCCAGAATCGAGCCTCGACGACCTCGAGAATGTCGGCGATCAGCCGGTCGGCGTCCGGGTGCCCGGCCATCTTGGCGCTGGAGCCGGCGAGAAGCACGAAGGCGTGGCCGTAGGCGAGCTTGGCCTCGTCAGCGGGCGCGCCGCCGGGCGAGAAGGACCAGCGGTAGCCGCCATGGACCGTGTCGCGATGGAGACGCCAGAGCGCGTCCATGCCGTGGTCGATCATGGCATCGCAGCCCTCGAACCCGGCGAGACGGGCGATGGCGAAGGCGTGCACCATGCGGGTCGTCGCATGAAGCTCGCGCGGCTGGCCCTCGATGGGCCGGCCGTCCACGCCCTGCGCGTGGAAGCCGCCGGCCGGATCCAGGCTCGGCCGGAAGAAGTCGAGCTGGGCCCTCGCGTCGGCGAGAAGGGCGGTCCGATGCTCCGGCGTGCCGAAGAGGGGACCGTCTCGCGGAATGGAAGGCCGCTCGCTCATCGCCGCTCAGACGGCGTCGGTGCGCAGGCGGCGGTTGAAGCGGAGCGCGGCCAGCGTGCAGAGCGCGCCCGACAGGAGGTACACCGCGACCGCCACCACGCCGAACTGGGCCGTGAAGAACAGCGCGACGAGCGGCGCGAAGCCGGCGCCGAACAGCCAGGCGAGGTCGTTGGTGAGGGCCGAGCCGGTGTAGCGGTCCTCGCTGGCGAAGTTGGAGGCGACGGCGCCCGACGCCTGGCCGTGGCTGAGGCCGAGGAGCGCGAAGCCGACGAGGATGAAGATCGTCTCGCCCACCGTGTCGAGCCAGAAAAGGAAGGGCGAGGCGACGGCGAAGATCGCGATCGCGACCGCGCAATAGCCCAGATGCCGGCGACGGCCGATCCGGTCGGCGATGACGCCCGAGAGCATGATGCAGCCCAGGCAGATGAAGGCGCCGATCAGCTGGATCAGCAGGAAGTCGCCGAGCGAGGTGTCGGTGAAGAGGTCGACATAGGAGATCGGGAAGATCGTCACGAGGTGGAAGAGCGCGAAGCTCGCCAGCGGCACGAAGGCGCCGATCAAGAGCTCCTTGCCGCGCGTGCCGATGATCTGGGAGACGCGCGAGGGGGCGAGCTCGCGGCTCTGGTAGAGCTCGGCGTACTCCTCGGTCGCCACCAGTCGCAGGCGCGCGAAGAGCGCCACGACGTTGATCGTGAAGGCGACGAAGAACGGGTAGCGCCATCCCCAGGAGAGGAAGTCCTCGGTCGTCAGGTTCAGGTAGAAGAAGGCGAAGAGGGCGCTGGCGACGATGAAGCCGATGGGTTGGCCCATCTGCGGCACCATCGCGTACCAGCCGCGATGCTTCTCCGGCGCGTTCAGGGACAGGAGCGCGGGCAGGCCGTCATAGGCGCCGCCGAGCGCGAAGCCCTGACCGATGCGAAAGAGGATCAGGGCGACGATCGAGATCGGACCGAGAGCCTGATAGCTCGGCAGGAAGGCGATGAAGGCCGTCGATCCGCCGAGAAGGAAGAGCGAGATCGTCAGCTTCATGCCGCGCCCATGGATCCGGTCCACCTTCAGGAAGAGCATCGAGCCGAGCGGGCGCACGACGAAGGCGAGCGAGAAGACGGCGAAGGAGTAGAGCGTCCCCGTCAGCGGGTCGGCGAAGGGAAAGACCAGCGCCGGAAAGACGAGGATGCAGGCGATGCCGAAGACGAAGAAGTCGAAGGCCTCCGAAGCCCGCGAGATGACGACGCCGATCGCCAGCTCGTTCGGCGAGATGGCGTGACCTTGCCCGCCGGTCGCAAGACGCGCATCGTGTTCCACGGTACTCGTGGACGCTGCGTCCGAAGAGAGAGTCATCACATTGTCTCCGCGAAGCAGGCGATACCTATGGCCGATCGAGGCCCGCCCTCTAGCATGTGAGTAATCTTAGGGCCGTTCCCCCGTCAAAGGGAGGTGGGTTGGACAAAACGTCCAATCCTTCCTTCGACGTAAACGACCTAGTTGGATGACGTGAAGCCCGACTGGCCGAGGTCTGCCTTGATTTCGAAACTTCTGCGAACGGTTCCCCTCCTTGGTCTCGCCGCCCTTCTGTCGGGTTGCGGCATGGTGGTGATGGACCCGGCCGGCGACGTCGCGGCGCGTCAGGCGAACCTGATCCTCTACTCCACCGGCCTGATGCTCCTGATCATCGTGCCGGTCATCGCCTTCACGCTGATCTTCGCCTGGCGCTACCGCGCCTCGAACAAGAACGCCGAATACGATCCCGAATGGCACCATTCGACGCAGCTCGAGGTGCTGATCTGGACCGCGCCGCTGATGATCATCATCGCGCTCGGCGCCATCACCTGGCTCTTCACCCACCTCCTCGATCCCTATCGCCCGCTCGACCGGATCGACGCCTCCACGCCCGTGACGGAAGAGACCGAGAGCATCACGGTCCAGGTCGTGGCGATGGACTGGAAGTGGATGTTCATCTACCCCGAATACGGGATCGCGACGGTCAACGAGCTGGCCGCTCCGGTCAACACGCCGATCAATTTCCGCCTCACCTCCACCTCGATCATGAACGCGTTCTACGTGCCGGCTCTGTCGGGCATGATCTACGCCATGCCGGGGATGCAGACGCAGCTCCACGCCGTCATCAACCAGGAAGGCAATTACGCGGGCTTCTCGTCCAACTATTCGGGACCCGGCTTCGCCAACATGCGCTTCCGCTTCCACGGCCTGTCGGCGCAGGATTTCGACGGCTGGGTCGAGCAGGTCCGCGAGCAAGGCGAGCCGCTGACGACCGAGCGCTACCTGGAGCTGGAGGCGCCGAGCGAGCTGGAGCCCGTCCACTACTTCTCGGAGGTCCAGAACGGGCTCTACCACGCCATCCTGAACCTGTGCGTCGAGCCGGGCCGCATGTGCGCCGACGAGATGATGCACATCGACATGCAGGGCGGCGCGGGCCTGGAAGGCCTCGGCAATCTCGAACGCCTCGTCTACGATTCCAACCGCGCCCACGACGGCAGCGCCGGCCACGGACCGGACGGCTATGCCGCGCCGCGCAACGCGGGCGACGCCGAGGCGCCGGGGGCGACCTTCCCCGCCTCGTCCCGCCCGCCGCGCACCGGCGAGGAGGCGCCGTCCACCCCGGCCGAGGCCGGCGACGGCGCGCACGAGGGCGACCGCCCGGGCGAGCCGGGCGCGGGGCCCGCGCCGGAAGCCGACGGGCCGGCGCCGAGCCAGCTGAACGAATGAGAGGCCGGACGGGGCGCCACGCGCTCCGCCCTCCTAGAACGCGCTAGAAACCGGACACAGCGATGCTTGCCGACACGGGCCTCTACCAACTGATCTTCGGGCGCCTCACCATCGGGGCGATCCCCTTCTACGATCCCGTCATCCTCGTCACCTTCGCGGTCGTCGCGGTGCTGGGGGCGGCGCTGCTCGGCGCGCTCACCTACTACCGGCTCTGGGGCTATCTCTGGACCGAGTGGTTCACGAGCGTCGATCACAAGAAGATCGGGATCATGTATATGATCCTCGGCATCGTCATGCTGCTGCGCGGCTTCGCCGACGCGCTCCTGATGCGCGCCCAGCAGGCGATGGCCTTCGGCGCGAACGAGGGCTTCCTGCCGCCGCACCACTACGACCAGATCTTCACCGCCCACGGCGTGATCATGATCTTCTTCGTGGCGATGCCGCTGATCACCGGCCTGATGAACTATGTCATGCCGCTGCAGATCGGCGCGCGCGACGTGGCCTTCCCCTTCCTGAACAACTTCTCCTTCTGGATGACGGCGGCCGGCGCGATCCTGATCATGATCTCGCTCTTCGTCGGCGAGTTCGCGCGCACCGGCTGGCTGGCCTATCCGCCCTTGTCGGGGGCGGCCTACAGTCCGGGCGTGGGCGTCGACTACTATCTCTGGGCGCTGCAGATCGCGGGCATCGGAACGACGCTGTCGGGCATCAACCTGATCGTGACGATCGTGAAGATGCGCGCGCCGGGAATGGGCCTGATGAAGATGCCGATCTTCACCTGGACCACGCTGTGCACGAACATCCTGATCGTGGCGTCCTTCCCGGTCCTGACCGTCTGCATCACGCTGCTGACGCTCGACCGCTATGTCGGCACGAACTTCTTCACGAACGATCTCGGCGGCAATCCGATGATGTACGTGAACCTCATCTGGATCTGGGGCCACCCGGAGGTCTACATCCTGATCCTGCCGGCCTTCGGCATCTTCTCCGAGGTCGTGGCGACCTACTCGCGCAAGCGCCTCTTCGGCTACGTCTCGATGGTCTACGCCACGGTCGTCATCACGATCCTGTCCTACCTCGTCTGGCTCCACCACTTCTTCACGATGGGGGCGGGCGCGACGGTGAACTCGTTCTTCGGCATCACGACGATGATCATCTCGATCCCGACGGGCGCCAAGATCTTCAACTGGCTCTTCACCATGTACAAGGGCCGGATCACCTTCGACGTGCCGATGCTCTGGACGATCGGCTTCATGGTGACCTTCACCGTGGGCGGCATGACGGGCGTCCTGCTCGCCGTTCCCCCGGCCGACTTCGTGCTCCACAACTCGCTCTTCCTCGTGGCGCACTTCCACAACGTCATCATCGGCGGCGTGGTGTTCGGCCTCTTCGCCGGCATCAATTACTGGGCGCCGAAGGCGCTCGGCTTCCGGCTCGACCCGTGGTGGGGCAAGGTCTCCTTCTGGTTCTGGCTCACCGGCTACTGGTTCGCCTTCACGCCGCTCTACGTGCTCGGCCTGATGGGCGTGACGCGGCGCCTGAACCACATTGAGGATCCCTCGCTCCAGATCTGGTTCCTGATCGCGGCCTTCGGCGCGCTCCTGGTCCTCGTCGGCATCGTCGCCTTCCTGGTGCAGATCTACGTCTCGATCCGCGACAAGGAGCGGCTGCGCGACGTGACGGGCGATCCCTGGGGCGGGCGCACGCTGGAATGGGCGACCTCCTCGCCGCCGCCGCAGTACAATTTCGCCTTCACGCCGGTCATCCACGCCCACGACGCGTGGTGGGACATGAAGCGGCAGAACTACCAGCGGCCGATCGAGGGCTTCGCGCCGATCCATATGCCGAAGAACACGCCGGCCGGCGTCGTCCTCTCCGGCCTCTCGCTCGCCCTCGGCTTCGCGATGGTCTGGTACATCTGGTGGCTGGCCGCGCTCTCCTTCCTCGGCATCGTGGCCTACGCGATCTGGCACACCTTCGAATACGAGTGGGACTACTACATCCCGGTCGAGGAGGTGGTCTCGGAGGAGAACCGCCGCACCCAAGCCCTCTCCGCGGGAGCCTGACGCCATGGCTCAGACCATCTCCACCCCCGCCGACGCGAACGGCGAGATCCAGTTCTACCTGAAGGAGGACCCGCATCACGGGCCCTCCGACGGCGGCTCGCTGCTGGGCTTCTGGATCTACATGATGAGCGACGCGCTCATCTTCGCGGTCCTCTTCGCCGTCTACGGCGTCTACGGCACGTCCTATGCCGCCGGTCCCTCCGGCGCCGATCTGTTCGACCTGGAGCTCATCGCGGTCTCGACCTCGATGCTCCTCCTGTCCTCGCTGACCTTCGGTCTGGCGATGATCGCGATGGTGGCGAACCGGCGCGGCGCGACCCAGGCGTGGCTCGCCGTCACGGGCGTTCTCGGCGCGGTGTTCCTCGGCATTTCGCTCTACGAGTTCCACCATCTGATCGAGATCGGCGCGGGACCGCAGCGCTCGGCCTTCCTCTCGGCCTTCTTCACCCTGGTCGGCACCCACGCGCTGCACGTCTTCATCGGCTGCATCTGGCTGGTGGTCCTGATGGTGCAGGTGCACCAGCGCGGACTCATTCCCGCGAACCGCACACGCCTGATGTGCCTGTCGATGTTCTGGCACTTCCTCGACGTCGTCTGGATCGGCGTCTTCTCCTTCGTCTACCTGATCGGGTCCCTGACATGAGCGCCAAGCCTCATCCGGTGAACGTGTCGACGCACGACGCTCACACGCAGGATCACCACGGCCAGGAGGGCCACGCGCACGGCACGTTGCGCGAGTACCTGATCGGCTTCTTCGCCTCGGTCGTGCTGACCGTCATCCCGTTCTGGCTGGTGATGGGCGGCGTGGCGCTGGAGCGCGAGCTGATCGCGCTCCTGATCATGGGCTTCGCGGTCGTGCAGATCGTCGTCCACATGGTCTACTTCCTGCACATGAACACGAAGTCGGAAGGCGGCTGGAACATGCTCGCCCTCCTCTTCACCATCGTCATCACGTTCATCATGCTCGCGGGCTCCCTGTGGGTCATGTACCACCTGAACACCAACATGATGCCGATGGGTGGAGAGGCCGCGCGGGGCGTGATCTGACCATGGCGGCCGCCGGCATACGGGACGGGGAGAGGCGGGGGCGCTCGCCGCGCACGCTCCTTCTCGTCGCGGTCGCCGGCGCGCTGCTCGCCGCCTTCTTCGCCTCCCTCGGTGTCTGGCAGGTGGAGCGGCTGTCCTGGAAGCTCGATCTGATCGAGCGCGTCGAGACCCGGCTCGCGGCAGACCCGGTGCCCGCGCCACCAGCCGCCGAATGGGCAGAGGTCCGCCCGGAGACGCACGAGTATCTGCGGGTCCGGCTCGAGGGCCGCTTCCTTCACGACCGGGAGACGCTGGTTCAGGCGGTCACCGATCTCGGGCCCGGCTTCTGGGTCCTGACCCCGCTGGTCACGTCCGACGGCGCGACGATCCTCGTCAACCGCGGCTTCGTGCCGGGCGAGTACCGCGACCCGGCGACGCGTGCGGCCAGCGCGCAGGCGGGTGAGGTCGATTTGACCGGCCTGCTTCGCATGGACGAGCCCGGCGGCGCCTTCCTGCGCGAGAACGATCCGTCGGCCGACCGCTGGTTCTCCCGCGACGTCGCGGCGATCGCCGCCGCGCGCGGCCTCGCAAACGTCGCGCCCTTCTTCGTCGATGCCGATCGCGGTCCCGACCCGTCCGCCTATCCGGTGGGCGGGCTCACCGTCGTCGCCTTCCGCAACCATCACCTCGTCTACGCGATCACCTGGTTCGTCCTCGCCGCCATGGTCGCCGGCGCCACCGTCTACGTCCTGATGGACGAGCGCCGCCGCCGCCGGTCGTCGAAGGAGGATCGGCAGTTCGAGCGGGCGGCGGGATGAGCGGCGCGGGCGGAGAGACGGTCCGCGCGGCCCCGGCGACGGACGATCCGACCGGCTCGCGCAATCTGCGCCTTCTGGTGACGCTGCGCTGGATCGCCGTCGGCGGCCAGATCGCCAGCATCGGCGCGGTCGTCCTCCTCTTCGACGTCGATCTGCCCTGGCAGCCCATGGCGGCGGTCGTCGCCGGGCTGGTGCTTCTCAACCTCCTCAGCCTCTGGCGCCTGCGCTTCCGCCGTCCGGTCGCGCAGGCCGAGCTCCTCGGCGCCCTGCTCATCGACGTCGCGGCGCTGACCTTCCTGCTCTATCTGTCGGGTGGGGCGAGCAATCCCTTCGCCTTCCTGTACCTGCTGCAGGTGGCGCTCGGGGCGGTCATGATCGACCGGCGCGCGACCCTCGTCCTTCTCGCCGCCACGGTCGCCGCCTTCGTGGGGCTGACGATCTTCAACGTGCCGCTGCCGCTTCTGGAACGTCCGGTGAGTTCGGCGGTGACCTTCCAGACGATCGGGCTCGTGATCTGCTTCGCCATCAACGCCAGCCTCCTCGTCGTCTTCGTCACGCAGGTGGCAGGCAACATCCGGGACCGCGACGCGCGGCTCGCGGCGCTCCGCCAGCGCGGGGCAGAGGAGGACCATATCGTGCGCATGGGGCTGCTCGCCTCCGGCGCCGCGCACGAGCTCGGCACGCCGCTCTCCACCGTGTCCATCATCCTCTCCGACTGGAAGCGCATGCCGGCCGTGAAGGCCGAGCCGAGCCTCATCGCCGATGTCGAGACGATCGAGGCGGAACTGAAACGCTGCAAGGACATCGTCTCCGGCATCCTCCTCTCGGCGGGCGAGATGCGTGGCGAGTCCGCCGAGGTGACGACGCTCGGGGCCTTCTTCGACGGGCTGGCGGCCGACTGGTCGGAGCGCCGGCCGGGCACCGCGTTCCACTACTACCGCGATGCGGAGGGCGAGGTCGCGATGGTCCTCGACTCGACCCTGCGCCAGTCGATCGTCAACGTGCTCGACAACGCCTACGAGGTCTCGCCGGCCCGCATCCGCTTCACCGTCGAGCGCGAGAGCGACGTGTTGAAGATCGAGACGCGCGACGAGGGTCCGGGCTTCGACGCCGGCATCCTGGAAGCGCTGGGCCGGCCGTACCAGTCCACCAAGGATGCGCCGGGCCGGGGCCTCGGCCTGTTCTTCGCGATGAATGCGCTGCGCAAGCTCGGGGGCCGGCTGGAAGCGGCGAACCGGCCGGGCGGCGGCGCCGTCGTCACGCTCCTCCTGCCGCTCGCGCCCCTTCTGATCGAAGAGGAGGAAGCGGCATGAGCGAGCGCCTTCTCGTCGTCGTGGACGATGACGACGCCTTCACCCGCACGCTCGCCCGCTCCTTCGAGCGTCGCGGCTACACGGTGCGCGTCGCGCCGGACCTGACGGCGCTCTCGGCGCTCCTGAAGAGCGAAAGTCCCGGCTATGCGGTGGTCGACCTGAAGCTCGCGGGCGCCTCCGGGCTGACGGCGGTGCAGACGCTGCACGCCCACGACCCCGACATGCTGATCGTGGTGCTGACCGGCTTCGCCTCCATCGCGACGGCCGTCGAGGCGATCAAGCTCGGCGCCTGCCACTATCTCGCCAAGCCCTCCAACACCGACGACATCGAAGCCGCCTTCGACCGCGCCGAGGGCGACGTGGACGTGCCGCTCACCGGACGGCCGACCTCCATCAAGACGCTCGAATGGGAGCGCATCAACGAGGTCCTGGTCGAAACGGACTTCAACATCTCCGAGGCCGCCCGCCGGCTCGGGCTCCATCGACGCACGCTGGCGCGCAAGCTCGGCAAGCGCCCGGTCCGCTGACAGAGGAAAGATCGAGACATGACCCTTTTCGCCCGCATCCTGACCGCAGGCCTGCTTCTGGGAGCTTCGATGCCGGCCGCCTTCGCGCAGGGTTCGGACGGCGGCATCACCGTCGAAGCCCCCTGGAGCCGCGCGACCCCTCCCGGCGCGCGGGTCGGCGTCGGCTACATGACCATCCGCAACGAGGGCGCGGAGCCGGACCGTCTGATCGGGGCCCGGTCCGAACGCGTGCCGCAGACCGAGGTGCATTCCATGTCGATCACCGACGGCGTGATGGAGATGGACGAGCTGACCGACGGGCTGGAGATTCCCGCGAACGGCACGGCGCGCCTGGAGCCAGGCAGCTACCATCTGATGCTGGTCGGGCTGGAAGAGCCGCTCGTCGAGGGCGAGAGCGTGCCCGTCACGCTTCTCTTCGAGACGGCGGGCGAGGTCGAGGTCGAGCTCGCGGTCGGATCGATCGGCGCGCGCGGTCCCGGCGAGCCTGCCGGAAGCGGCGTCTCGCACGAGGGGCACGGCTCGCACGGCGCGCATTCAGGTCATTGAGAGGCGGGCGGGAGCGTTCGGCCCCGCTCGATGTTCATGAGGAAGCGGGCGCCGACGCACGGACCCGCAGCGAGAAGGAAGAAAGACGATGAAGCGGGTCGACACGGTTCTCGCCATCGGCGGTCTGACGGTGCTCGTCGCGCTGATGGTCGGCGTTCTCGGCTACACGGCCATCTCGCGGCCGCAGGGCTCGGCCACCGCGCCCTTCGAACTCCAGGCGACGACGGGCGAGGCGATCGACCAGACCGCTTTCAAGGGCCAGCCCTCGCTCCTCTATTTCGGCTACACCCACTGCCCGGAAGTGTGCCCGACGACCCTCGTCGACATGACGCAGTGGCTGGAGATGCTCGGCCCGGACGCCGACCGGCTCCAGTCCTTCTTCTTCACCGTCGATCCGAAGCGCGACACGCTCGACGTCATGGGACCCTACGTCTCGGCCTTCTCGCCCCGGATCGTGGGCGTGACCGGCGACGAGGCGGAGATGCGAAAGGTCACCGACGCCTGGCTCGTCACGGCCGAGCAGCGGGGCGGCGAGGACGACTATTCCATGCGCCACATGACCTCGATCTACCTGATCGGAGCCAACGGACGGCTCGCCGGTCTCATCCCCTACGGGACCGAGCCGGAAGCGGCGGTCGCCAAGATCCGCGACGTTCTTCTGTCCGGTTCGGCGACGGCGTCGCGCCCGGAAGACAACCGCGCTCTCTGACCGGAGGGGAATGGAAGGCGGCGTCGCCGGAGCCGGAGGGCTCGGGCGGCCTCAGCCGTTCGCCGGATCGGCGTCGACGGTCTCGAAATGGGCCGCCGGCACGGTGAGCAGATAGGAGACGCCGTCGGGGTGATAGGTGAGCGAGGCGCGCCCGCCGACCGAATTCGGCACGATCCGTTCCAGCGTCGAGGTCCCGAACCGCGTGTCGTGGTCGGACTGCACCTGCGGTCCGCCGCTCTCGTGCCAGCTCAGCCGCAGCGCCGGCTCGCCGTCCTCCGTCACGATCTCCGAGAGGATCGAGACGTGGCCGTAATGGGTGGAGAGCGAGCCGTAGGAGGCTGCGTTCACGGCCAGCTCGTGCAGCGCCAGGCCGACATGCAGGGCCGCGGAGGGGGAGAGATAGACATCCTGACCGCGCAGCATCACCTGCTTCATGCCGTCCGGCGCGTAGCGCTCAACCTGCATGGCAACGAGGCCGAAGAGATCGGCGCCGCGCCAGTCGGAATCCGTCACGATGTCCTGAGAGGAGGAGAGCGACTGGATCCGGCCGCGGAAGCGGACGAGGAATTCAGGGACCGTGACCGAATGGCGGGCCGTCTGGCTGGCGAGGCTCTGGATGATGGCGAGGAGGTTCTTGGAGCGGTGCGACAGCTCCCGCAGCAGCGTCTTCAGCGTGTCCTCACGCCGCTTCTGCGCCGTGATGTCGATCGACGTGCCGACCAGCCCCTTGATCTGCCCGTCCGCGTCCCGCTCCACGTCCAGGCGGATGTCGTAGCAGCGCGTCCCGTCGGCGCGGCTGACATAGAGCTCGTACCGGCTGGCGACACCGGTCGAGAGCACCTCGGACTTGATGGAACGGGTCTGCTCGGCCGTCTCGGACGCGAGGATCTCCTCGTCCCGGGTTCCGGGCACCGCGTCTTCCAGCCAGGACGACGCGGCGTTGAACGTCCAGACGTAGCGCAGCTCGGTGTCCTGGCCGAACAGGCTCATTTCGCTCGTCGCGGCGGCCTTGCGAAAGCTGTTCTCGACCTGCGCCGGCACGGCCTCGCCAGCTTGCGAAGCGACGAAGGAGCGCGAAGGGCCCGGACGAGCAGACGTCCATCCGTTTTCGGCTTCTGTCGCCATGCTCATCGCGGGTTCGAGTGACAGGAGGGGGCGCCGAAGCGCCGCGGTCGAACGGTCCCGATCAGGTGCCGGTAGGTCAGTGAACGGAGCGAACCGACTGAAGTTCCCGATCAAACCGCCTTCGGCTCCGCATTTCTGAATCGTGCCGGAAAAAGATTAGCCGGCCACTAATAAGATCGGGAAAGGCCCGCTCCGTCTTGCGGATCGGGCCTCGCAATCCTCGATCAGGCCGCTGCGCGCTTCTCGCTCTCGAAGAAGAGAGCCTGACTGATCAGCGCCTTCACCATGTCCGGGTTGAAGGGCTTGGTCACCAGGAAGGTCGGCTCCGGGCGCTCGCCCGTGAGCAGGCGCTCGGGGAAGGCGGTGATGAAGATCACCGGGACCGCGACCTTCGCCAGGATGTCGTTCACCGCGTCGATGCCCGAGGACCCGTCCGCCAGCTGGATGTCGGCGAGGACCATTCCGGGGCGCTGCTCCTCGAAGAGCGACAGCGCCTCCTTGTGCGTGCGGGCGATGCCCGTGACGCCATGGCCGAGGCTCTCGACCATCTGCTCGATGTCCATCGCGATCAGAGGCTCGTCCTCGATGATCATGATGTTGGTCGAGACCTGACGGCCGATGTCCGAGCTGGCCTGATCGATGAGTTCGGAGAACTCGCGGTCGTCGACGCGCAGGATCGAGGCGGCCTCCTCGGTGGTGAAGCCCTCGACGGCGACCAGGAGGAAGGCCTGGCGCGGCAGCGGCGAGATCGCACGCAGATTGCGCGAGGCACGCTCCTCCCAGGCCGAGACGGGCGCATCCTCGCGGATGTTCACCTCGACGGACTGCCAAAGCGAGGAGAACAGCTTGTAGAGCGAGATGCGGGGGCTCTCTTGCGTGTCGAACAGCGTCGGCTCCGCAATCAGCGCTTCAAGCACGGCCGCGACGTAGGCGTCTCCGCTCGCCTGAGAACCGCTGAGGGCGCGAGCATAGCGGCGAAGATACGGTATGTGCGGCGCAATGCGCGACGACATCGACATGAAAGCTCCCCAAGGATCGGTCAGAACCGGAGGACCCCAACAAAGCGGCAGAGTGAAGGCGCAACGCGCCAGTTCACCCAACGCCGCGTCCGGGATGCGTCTCTCGGCGACGACACAGGCTGGCACAACATAAGGCGCAGGTTGCAGCCCGTGTAGGGGCAAGGGAAGCTGCCCAACGATTCCGCCGAGCGAGCGTCGCCTGAATCCGATTCGCCCACTTGAGAATGGGAGCGCCCTCCACACTTAGGCTCAAGCGGAAGGACGGCGGACGCGGACGACGGCTTCCGGGCGATCGGCATGCGGTGAGGCACGATGAGCGAGAACGAAGATCAACCGAAAGAGGCAGGTGGGGCGTCGCCTCCTGGCCGTTCGTTCGGTTCCGAACTCGGATCGAGTTCGGCCATCGGACGTCGGTTGAAGGCCTATTACGACGACGTGGCGAGCGAGCCGGTGCCCGACCGCTTCCTCTCGCTGCTCGACGCGCTGGACGCGGCCGAGAGCGGCGGCGCCCGCGCCAGGGATCGGGGGTCGAAATGACGGCCGAGCCCGACTTCCGACGTGAACTGATCTCGATCATCCCGAACCTGCGCGCCTTTGCGGCGTCGCTCGCCGGCTCCTTCGACCGGGCCGACGATCTCGTTCAGGAGACCCTCGTCAAGGCCTGGGACAAGCAGCACACGTTCCAGCCGGGCACCAATCTGAAGGCGTGGCTCTTCACCATCCTGCGCAACGAGTTCTACACGCAGATGCGCAAGAAGGGCCGCGAGGTGCAGGACGTGGACGGCATCCATGCCATGCAGCTGGCCGGCCATCCCGAGCAGCAGGGGCATCTCGACCTGCAGGACTTCCGCCGCGCGCTCGACCTTCTGCCCGACGACCAGCGCGAGGCGCTGATCCTGATCGGCGCGTCCGGCTTCTCCTACGAGGAGGCCGCCGAGATCTGCAAATGCGCCGTGGGCACGATCAAGAGCCGCGTCTCGCGCGCCCGCACCCGGCTGGCCGACATGCTGGGCATCGAGGGCGACGGCGAGTACGGCCCCGATTCGATCTCCTCCCAGATCATCGGGGTGGCGCCCGCCGCCTGATCGTCGCGCGGCGCGGGAACTTCGCGCCCTGCGACGCATTGTCCTTGCCGCGAGGGTGCGGCATGCGCGCCCTCATTCCGTTTCGATCCGCAGCAACGCTGAAAGGTAATTCGATGTCCGACACGCAGAGCAACGAGGCGAAGGCTGCCGAGGCGAAGGAGCGCGCGCGCCAGACGGGCGACGACCTCAAGGACGCCGTCAACCAGACGAGCGAGGACATCGGCCGCCGCACGAAGGACACCAAGGAGGATCTGGAGGCGCAGATCGCCCGTCTTCGCGAGGATGTCGCGGGCGTCACGGAATCTCTGCGGTCGCTGGCGACCGGTTCGGCCACGACCGCGCGCGCCCAGGCCTATGCCCTTCGCGACGACGTGAAGCAGACCGGCGAGCGCTACTACCGCCAGGCGCAGGAAGCGGCGAGCGATCTGGAGCAGGAGATCAGCGACCGCGTGCGCGCCGAGCCGATCAAGGCGGTTCTGATCGCCGCCGCGGTCGGTTACTTCTACGCCCGCATCTTCAAGAACTGATCCATGTTGGGATCGCTGGTCGTCAGGATCCTGACAGGCGAGGCGGGCGTTCTCTTCGCCCGCCTGCGCACCGTCGCCGTCCTTTACGCGCTGATGGCGGTCGCGGCCCTCTGCGTCGCGATCTTCCTGATGCTGGCGCTGTTCCTGTGGGTCGCCTCGCATCTCGGCGGGATCTGGGCGTCGCTGATCTTCGCCGGTGTCTTCGCGGTGATCGTCGCAATCCTCTACGCTTCGCTCGCCGCCAGCCGGCGCCCGAAGGAGACCGACCGTCAGGAGCGGCTGCGCCGCGACGTGGCCTCGATCGCCGGGGTGGCGGCGATGTCGAACCTGCCGGTGATCCTGCGCTCGGCACGCCGGCAGAAGCGCCTTCTGGCGATCCCGGTGGCGGCCATCGGCCTCTGGGGCGCCGTGCGCATGGCGATCTACTATCGCCGACGCTGAACGATGGGCGATGCGCGCGTTCTCGTGCGCGTCGCCTGCACACGACCGGAGTCTCGGGCGGTTCATCCTCGAGCACCACGCCCTGAGGGATACCCATGGCCAACATCGACCCGAAAGACGCCCGCCAGGGCAAGAAGGGGCAGCCCATCCTGATCGTGCTCGTGGCCGCGCTCGCGCTGGCCGTGATCGCCTTCATCGGCATGGGCTTCTACGGCGGCTCGTTGCCCGATGAAAACATCGGCTCGCCCGAGGAAGCCGGCGTTTCGACCGAGCCGGCGACCCCGGCCGAAACGCCCGCCGGCGGAGCGCCTGCCGGTGTCGTGACGCCGGAAGAGGCGCCTGCCGCGCCGCCCCCGGCGAACTGAGCGCTTCGTCGAGACCGGACAGGAGGAGGCGTGCCGATGAACAGCGACCAGACGGGCGAGCCGGACGCGGGCGCCTTCAGCCGCGACGCGCTGGTCGGCGACGCCGTCCGCGACGAGGAGCGTCGCCGGCTGATCGCCGAGATCTCCTCCGACGAGACCATGCCCGTGGCGGACCGGCAGGCGAGGCTGGAGGCCCTTGCGGCCGAATGGGGCTTGCCGAGCGAGGCGGAGGCGGTCGACGATCCCTTCCGCCAGCAGATCGCGCGGGCGCTCTCGCTTCTGGCCGAGGGCGGACACGTCTGACCGCCCTCGCGCCCCGGCCCATGAGCCGGTGAGGCAGGCCTCCGGGCCGGGCTGCCTCGAGCAGGCGAACGGCCGTGCGATCGTCGCACGGCGGCCTTGCGCATGAGGCTCTTGCTTTCCCGCGCGGCCCGTGCGGAAAAGCCGGTCATGACACAGCACACCGACACCGTCCTCATCGTCGACTTCGGGTCCCAGGTCACGCAGCTCATCGCGCGGCGCGTGCGCGAGGCCGGGGTCTATTCCGAGATCGTCCCCTTCCAGTCCGCCGAGGAAGGGCTGGCGCGGCTCAAGCCCCGCGCCGTCATCCTCTCCGGCTCTCCGGCCTCGACCATCGAGGAGAACAGTCCGCGCGCGCCCAGGGGCGTGTTCGAGTCCGGCCTGCCGGTGCTCGGCATCTGCTACGGACAGCAGACCATGTGCACCGAGCTGGGCGGCCGGATCGAGGGCGGGCTGCACCGCGAGTTCGGCCGCGCCTTCCTCGAAGTGAAGAAGGCCTCGCCGCTCTTCGAGGGCATCTGGGCCGAGGGCACGCGCCATCAGGTCTGGATGAGCCATGGCGACCGCGTCACCGCGTTGCCCGACGGTTTCGAGATCATCGCCTCTTCTCCCGGCGCGCCTTTCGCGGCGATCGCGGACGAGAGGCGCCGGCTCTACGGCGTCCAGTTCCATCCCGAAGTCGCGCACACGCCGGACGGCGGCAAGCTGATCGCCAATTTCGTGCACCGCATCGCGGGCGCGGCGGGCGACTGGACCATGGCCGCGTTCCGGGAGCAGGCGATCGAGGAGATCCGCGCGAAGGTCGGCACGGGCCGGGTGATCTGCGGCCTTTCGGGCGGCGTCGACTCCTCCGTCGCCGCGATCCTCCTGCACGAGGCGATCGGCGATCAACTGACCTGCATCTTCGTCGATCATGGCCTGCTGCGCATGGGCGAGGCCGAGCAGGTGGTCGGCATGTTCCGCGACCACTACAACATCCCGCTCGTGCACTCCCAGGTGCAGGACCTCTTCATCGACGCGCTGTCGGGCGAGAGCGACCCGGAGGTGAAGCGCAAGACCATCGGGCGCCTCTTCATCGAGACCTTCGAGGCCGAGGCCGAGAAGCTGGGCGGCGCGGACTTCCTGGCGCAGGGCACCCTCTATCCCGACGTCATCGAGAGCGTCTCCTTCACCGGCGGGCCCTCGGTGACGATCAAGTCGCACCACAATGTGGGCGGCCTGCCCGAGCGCATGAACATGAAGCTCGTGGAGCCGCTGCGCGAGCTCTTCAAGGACGAGGTGCGCGCGCTCGGCCGCGAGCTCGGCCTTCCCGAGAGCTTCGTTGGCCGCCATCCCTTCCCGGGGCCGGGCCTCGCCATCCGCTGTCCGGGCGGCATCACGCGCGAGAAGCTCGACATCCTTCGGCAGGCCGACGCGATCTATCTCGACGAGATCCGCAAGGCCGGGCTCTACGACGCGATCTGGCAGGCCTTCGCCGTTCTGCTTCCCGTCCAGACGGTGGGCGTGATGGGCGACGGGCGCACCTACGAATATGTCTGCGCCCTGCGCGCGGTGACGTCGGTCGACGGCATGACGGCGGATTTCTACCCGTTCGACATGGAATTCCTCGGCAACGCCGCGACCCGCATCATCAACGAAGTGCGCGGCATCAACCGCATCGTCTACGACGTGACATCGAAGCCCCCCGGCACCATTGAGTGGGAATAATTCGCGCCGCTTCGGAGCGGTAAGCTCGACGACCGGCGACGGCGGCTAACCCGCCGCGTCGGCGAGCGCCTCGCGCAGAACGGTCGGCAGCTTTCGGTCGGCCATCTGCGTGACGTTGAAGCGCATCCAGTCGGGAGCGGTCTGGCCCGCGCTGAAGACGTTGCCGGGCGCCAGGACGATCTTCTGATGAAGCGCGAAGCGGGCGACATCGGCGGCGTCGCGGCCGTCCGGCAGGCGGCACCAGAGATAGAAGCCGCCGCGCGGCTCGATCCAGGGTTCGATCCCCAGGCCCCGCAACTGCGCCGCCACCTCCCTTCGCCGCCGAGCGAGGCGCGGGCGCAGCGCTGCCAGATGCTTGCGATAGCTGCCGTCGTGAAGGACCGAGACCACGATCTGTGACGCGATCGGGCTCGGGCCGCCGAAATTCGTCGCGACCTGCAGATCGACCAGCCCCTCGATCCAGTCGGCGCGGGCCGCGACATAGCCGCAGCGGATCGAGGCGGACAGCGTCTTGGAGAAGGAGCCGACCCGCACGACCGTGGCCAGCCCGTCGAGAACGGCGAGACGCGGGGAGGGCTCCGGCTCGAAATCGGCGAAGATGTCGTCCTCGACGATCGTCGTCCCGTGCGCGGCGGCGAGCGTCAGGACGCGGTGCGCGGCGCGCGGCGAGAGCGTCGCCCCGGTCGGATTGTGGATCGCCGAGTTGGTGACGTAGAGGCGCGGGCGGTGCTCGACGAGCGCCGCTTCGAAGAGCGCGAGGTCCGGACCCGTCGGCGTCATCGGCACGCCGACGACGCTCACGCGATGGGCGCGAAGCAGCGCCTGGAAGTTGAAGTAGCAGGGATCGTCCAGAAGCACCGTGTCGCCGGGCTGCAGAAGCAGGCGGCAGACGAGGTCGATCGCCTGTGTGCCCGATGGGGTCAGGAGGACCTGATCCGTGCCGATCTCGAGACCCTCGGCGGCGAACTGGCGGGCCAGAAGACCGCGTAGCGCGAGCGAGCCGCGCGTCGCGCCGTAATCGGCCAGGAGCGCCTCCTCGGTGCGCGACAGCCCTCGGAGCGCGCGACGGATGGAGGCGTTGGGCATCCAGTCCGCCGGCATCCAGCCGCAGCCCGGCCGCACGACGTCCGGCCCGCCGTCGAGGCTCTGCCGCGACACCCAGAAGGGATCGACGGCGCGGTCGGCGCGCGGTTCGACCTCGGCCAGGGTCAGAGGCAGGCTGCCGGCGACGAAGAAGCCCGAGCCGGGGCGCGAGCGGATCAGCCCCTCGGCCGCGAGGCGATCGTAGGCCTCGACGACGGTGGAGGGCGAGACGCCCATCCGCGCGGCGGTTCCGCGGATCGAGGGAAGCTTCTCGCCCGCCTGGAGCGATCGCGTGGCGATCCGGCGGCGGACCTCGTCCATGACGGTGCCCGTCCGGCTGGCCGCTCGATCGGCGCCATGCTCTCCACTTCCCATCCGTACCGGCCCCCGCATCCATACAGTTCGGACCGACCGTATCGCACCGTTCCTTCCGCAACGAGGGCGGAACGGGCTTTTGGCTCAAACGGCGAACGGGAGACGAGAGATGGACAGATCCATGGCCGGCTGGGGAAGCGGCCTTCTCGGCGTCCTCATCTTCAGCGGATCGCTTCCCGCGACGCGCGTCGCCATCGGTGGCTTCGCGCCGCTGTTCCTGACATCGGCGCGCGCGGTGATCGCCGCCCTGCTCGGCGCCGCGCTTCTCGTGGCCCTGCGGCAGGCGCGGCCCCGCGCCGGGGATATCGCCTCCCTCTCCATCGTGTCGCTCGGCGTCGTCGTCGGATTCCCGCTTCTGACGGCGCTGGCGCTCCAGCATGTCAGCGCCGCCCACTCGATCGTCTTCATCGGGCTTCTGCCGCTCGCCACCGCGGTCTTCGGTGTCCTTCGCGGCGGGGAACGTCCCCGGCCGCCGTTCTGGCTGTTCTCGGTGCTGGGTTCGGCGGCCGTCGCGGGCTTCGCGCTGACGCAGAGCGGACCGTCCTCGCTGGAGGGCGACCTCCTGATGATCGCCGCGATCCTTCTGTGCGGGCTCGGCTATGCGGAAGGCGGCGTGCTCTCGCGAAGGCTCGGCGGCTGGCAGGTGATCTCCTGGTCGCTTCTCCTTTCGGCGCCTGTCATGGCGCTGATCGCGATCCTCACATGGCCGGAGAGCTTCGGGCGCGTCACCGCGCCGGAATGGCTGGGCCTCGGCTATGTCTCGGTCTTCTCGATGCTCGTCGGCTTCGTGTTCTGGTATCGCGGGCTGGCGCTCGGCGGCATTGCGGGCGTCGGCCAGCTGCAGCTTCTCCAGCCCTTCTTCGGGCTGGCCCTCGCCGCGATCCTTCTCGGCGAGCCCGTCGCGCCCTCCATGATCGCGGTGACGCTGCTCGTCGTCGCGTCGGTCTTCGGCGCCAGGAGGTTCGCGCGATAATCGTCCGCCTTACGGAACCTCCGGATGCTCTTTGATGGGCATGTCGTCCGCCGGCGGCACGGTCTGGCGCTCGATCATCCGGTGGACGCGCGGCCGTCCGGGTCCCCTGTGGAGCGAGCGGAGGCGTTCGTTGATGTCCGCATCCGCCTTGGTGCGCCGCGTGTTGTGGCGCACATACTCGACCCAGGTCGGGACATGGTAGGTCTCGGTCCAGATGCGCGGGTTCTCCAGATCGCGCAGGAGCGCCCACTGCCGCGCCCCGTCGCGGATGCGCACGCGCCGGCGCTCGGTCATGGCGCCGAGGAAGGCATCGACGTCCTTCTGGTCGATCTCGTAGTCCACCATCACCATGATCGGGCCGCTGCGGGAGCGGATGTCGAGCGCGAGGGTCGGCTCGCGGAACTGGTCGAGCGGGTCGAGGTCGAGGGCGAGCAGCGGCGGCAGGACGAAGCGCAGGCCGACCAGCGCGCCGAAGGCGAGAAAGCCGCCGGAGACCATCAGCGCCGTGCCGGGATCGTGCGCCTCGGCCAGAAGGCCCCAGAGCCAGCTGCCCGCCGCCATGCCGCCGAAGGTGGCGGTCTGGTAGATCGACAGGGCGCGGCCGACCACCCAGCGGGGCGTCGAGAGCTGGACCGTGACGTTGAAGAGCGAAAGCGCCAGCACCCATGAGGCGCCGGCCGGCAGGAGCACGAGGCAGGTGAGCCACGTCTCGCGGCTGATGGCGACGAGCGCGGCGGAGGCGCCGAAGGCGAGGAAGGCGCAGCGCGCCAGGTTCTCCGTGGTCAGGCGCTCGCGCAGCCAGGTGTTGGAGAAGGCCCCGCCGATGGCACCCAGCCCGAAGCTGCCGAGAAGCACGCCGTAGACCGCGGCGCCGCCGGCCACGAGGTCGCGCGCCACGAGCGGCAGGAGCGCCAGAAGCGCGACGGCGCCGAAGCCGAAGAGGAAGGCGCGGCCGATCACCAGGACGAGATTGGGCGACATGGCGACGAAGCGGAGCCCCGCCGAAATGGCGATGCCGAAGCCCTCCCTCGGCAGGGGCGAGGGCGGGCGCCGAAGCTTCCAGCGCGCCAGCGACGCGACGAGCGGCACGTAGCTCACCGCGTTCAGCGCGAAGGCCCCCGCCGCTCCGACGGAGGCCACGATGACGCCGCCGATCGCCGGGCCGATGCTGCGCATCAGGTTGAAGGCCATGCTGTTCAGCGTCACCGCCGAGGGGATGTCCGACCGGGGCACGAGATCGCCGATGGAGGCCTGCCAGGACGGATTGTGGAGCGCCGTGCCGCAGCCGATCAGAAAGGTGAAGAACAGCAGGAGCCAGGGCGTCATCAGCCCCTGGAAGGTGAGGACCGCGAGCGCGATCGAGGCCGTCATCATCGACGACTGCGCGACCAGCATGACCGTGCGGCGGTCGAAATTGTCGGCGAGCGCACCTGCCGCCAGAGAGAAGATCATGATCGGCAGCGTCGTCGCGGTCTGGACGAGCGCGACCATGTCCGCCGAGTCCGCGATGCTCGCCATCATCCAGCCCGCGCCGACCGCCTGGATCAGGCCCCCCAGATTGGACACGAGGACCGCCGACCAGAGGAGGCGGAAGTCGGCGCTGCGGAAGGGCTGGAAGAGCGAGGAACGCTGGGACAAGGGACGGATGCGGAACGGCTGGAACGAGGACGGGGACCGACCGGCCGGAAGGGTCGCCGATCGATGCGGGAGTTCGAGAGGGTCTCGAGCGAGAACTAGGCCGGACCCTGCCGGTTGACGAGCGCCGGGACGAAGATCGCGCGCGCCGTATCTATCGAATGTCTTCGGCCTCCCGCAGGAGGCGGTCGAGGAAGGCGTCCTCTTCCGCCGTCAGGGTCACGCCGTCCTCCCGCGCCCTGCGGCGGGCGTCGAAGCGACGCTGGGAGGGAAGGCGTGCGCCCTGCGCGAGAATCTGGCCGAAGAGGAGTTCGGCGCGCGCCAGCGGATCGCCTTGCCGTCCGCGCGAGAAGGCGGACGGGGAGAAGGCGAGGATCAGCTCCCCGTGCATCGGCGAAAGAGCCGTGGTTCCGAGCGCGTCCAGCACCTCAGGGCTCGTGAGGTCGCCGATTATCAGGCCCGCCAGAAGCTCGATCATGGTGGCGATGGCCGAGCCCTTGTGGCCGCCGAAGGGCAGCATCGCGCCCTCCAGCGCCGCGTCCGGATCGGTGGTCGGCGCTCCCTCAGCGTCGATCGCCCAGCCTTCCGGCAAGGTGCGCCCGGCGCGGCGGTGGAGTTCGATCTCGCCGCGCGCGACCATGGAGGTGGCGAAATCGAAGACGTAAGGGTCGGTGCCGGGGCGCGGCCAGGCGAAGGCGAGCGGATTGGTGCCGAGCAGCGGCGCGGTCCCGCCGGCCGGGGCGACCGCCGAGTAGCTGGGACAGAGCGCGAGCGCCGCGAGACCTTCGGCCGCCAGCGCCTCCACCTCCGGCCAGAGGGCCGAGAAATGGGTGCAGTCGTTGATGACGAGGGCGGCAAGCCCGTGACGGGACGCGGCGTCCACGAGCGCCGGCAGGCCAAGCTCGAAGGCGGCGGGCGCGAAGCCGTGGCCCGCATCGACGCGGATGACGGCCGAACCGTCGGGCGGCTGGAGGGCGGGGAGCGCGTCCGGCTTCACCTTGCCGGCCTTAACCGTTCGCAGCGCGCCTTCGATCCGGTAGATGCCATGCGACTTGGCGCCGTCCCGCTCGCCCGCGACCACGATCCGCGTCACCGCCTCCGCTTGAAGCCGGCTCAGGCCGCCCGCGCGGAAGATCGCCTCGACACGGGCCGAAAGCGCGTCGAGAGACAGGACAACGGGTTCGCTCATGCCGGGCCGCTCCTTGTATGACGCACTGGTTCTAGCGCTCGCCGGGTCTCTTGCGCGACTCTCGGCGCTTCGGCTTGATGGCCGCACCGCGACGCTGGTCTGTAAGCTCCGCGGGCGGATCGGGATCGTCATGGCAGCATCGTTCGGCGTATCTCGTTCGGCATCCGCGCGCCGATGAGCGCGGGGTCGGGAATGGAGCGTCCCGATCTACTCGTGGTCGGGGCAGGGGTCGTGGGCCTCTCCTGTGCCATCGCGCTGCGCGAGCGCGGCCTGTCCGTCACGGTCATCGACCGGGAGGGGCCGGCGGCGGGCGCCTCGGCCGGCAATGCGGGCGCCTTCGCCTTCTCCGACATCCTGCCGCTGGCCTCCCCGAAGACCCTCGCCCTTGCGCCGCGCTGGCTGTTCGACCCGCTCGGGCCCTTGAGCGTCCCGCCGGCCTATGCGTTGAAGGCCGCGCCCTGGATGCTGCGCTTCGCCAAGGCCAGCCTGCCCGGACAGGTGCGACGCTCGACCATCGCGCAAGCGGCTCTGATGGCCCTGTCGCGCGCCGAGCTGGAGCCCTTTCTGGAGCGCACCGGGATTCTGCCGATGCTGCGGCGGGAGGGCAATCTCGAAGTCTACGAGAGCGCCGTCGAGTTCGAAGCCTCGCGGCCCGGCTGGGAGGCGCGGGCCCGCGCGGGAATCGCGTTCCGGCATATGGATGCCGACGAGATGGCGGTGCTGCAGCCGGGCCTTTCACCGCGTTTCACGCACGGCACCTTCACGCCCGACTGGTGCTCGATCGCGGAGCCGCGCGGCTACGTTCTGGCGCTCGGCGAGCATTTCGCCCGGCAGGGCGGACGGATCGAGATCGTGGAGGCCCGTTCTCTCCAGCCCGAGACGGACGGCGTGCGGATCGAGACCTCGGGCGAGACCCTTCGCGCGCATCGCGTTCTCGTCGCGGCCGGGGCCTTCTCCCATCGCCTGACCCGCACGCTCGGCGATCGCATCCCGCTCGAGACCGAACGCGGCTACAACACGACGCTGCCGCCGGGCGCCTTCGACCTGCGAACGCAGGTGACCTTCGGCGGCCACGGCTTCGTCGTGACGCGCCTATCCTCCGGTGTCCGGGTGGGCGGCGCGGTCGAGTTCGCCGGGCTCGACAGGCCGCCGAACGTCTCGCGGGCCGACGCCATGCTGGAGAAGGCCGCGCGGTTCCTGCCGGGCCTGAAGATCACCGGCGGGCGGCGCTGGATGGGCTTTCGACCCTCGCTGCCGGACTCGCTCCCCGCCATCGGTCTGGCGCGCGGAACGGAGCGGGTCGCCTACGCCTTCGGCCATGGTCACCTCGGCCTGACGCAGTCCGCGGGCACCGCACGCCTCGTCGCCGATCTTCTCACCGGCCGACCGGCCGCTCTCGACCTTTCGCCCTTCTCGCCCCAGCGCTTCTGACGGACGCATCTTCCATGGCCAGCCACACCTTCCTCTGTCTCGACGGGCACACCTGCGGCAATCCGGTGCGGCTCGTGGCGGGCGGCGCGCCGCTCCTGAAAGGCGCGACCATGCTGGAAAGGCGCGCGCATTTCCTCAAGGAGTTCGACTGGATCCGCACTGGCCTCATGTTCGAGCCGCGCGGCCACGACATGATGTCGGGCTCGATCCTGATGGCACCGACCCGCGAGGATTGCGACGTCGCGATCCTCTTCATCGAGACCTCGGGCTGCCTGCCCATGTGCGGCCACGGCACCATCGGCACGATCACCATGGCGGTGGAGAACGGTCTGGTGACACCCCGCGAGGCCGGCCGCGTCGCGCTCGACGCGCCGGCGGGGCGGGTGGATGTCACCTATCGGCAGGAGGGGCGCTTCGTGGAGGAGGTGCGGCTGACGAACGTCGCCAGCTTCCTGCATTCGGAGGGGCTGACGGCGGAGGTCGAAGGGTTCGGGGAGATCGTCGTCGACGTCGCCTATGGCGGCAATTTCTACGCCATCGTGGAGTCGCAGAAGAACTTCGCGGATATGGCGGATTTTACGGCCGGCCAGCTCGTCGCGCTCTCCGCGAAACTGCGTTCGGCGCTGAACGAGAAATACGAGTTCGTTCATCCCGATCACCCGGCGATCCGGGGGCTGAGCCACATCCAGTGGACGGGCGCGCCGCGCGACCGGAAGGCTCACGCACGCAACGCCGTCTTCTACGGCGACAAGGCGATCGACCGATCGCCGTGCGGGACCGGCACGTCGGCGCGCATGGCGCAACTGGCGGCGAAGGGCCGGTTGTCCGTCGGGGACGATTTCGTCCACGAGAGCATCATCGGCTCGCTGTTCCACGGGCGGGTGGAGGCGGCGGCAGAGGTCGGGGACCGGCCTGCGATCGTGCCCTCCATCGCCGGCTGGGCGCGCCAGACGGGCATCAACACGATCTTCATCGACGACCGGGACCCCTTCGCCCACGGCTTCGTCGTGGTGTGAGCGGTCAGGCGGCGGAGCGTTTCGCGTCCAGCCGCCGCTGCAGGATCGAGCGATCCTCGCCATAGCCTGTCTGGTAGTGCGCGCTGATCGAATCCTTGGCGGCGAGCCACTGCTCGACCGGCTGGCGCGCGGCGGAGGCGTCGGGCAGCTCCACCTCGTCGAAACCGCAGGCGAGCGCTTCGGCGAACTGGTCCGCGACCAGAGGCCCGCGTGCGCGCAGCCGCCCCGTGAAGCCCTCGCGGCGCAGGCGACGGGCGAGCGACAGGCCGGTGCCGTCGGAGAAGCCCGGGAACGCGATCGCGATCAGGGCGAGCGAGCCGAAATGCGGGACGAGATCCTCCGCCTTCGTGCGGTTCGGCACGAGGACGCCGACCGGCGCATTGGAGCCGCCCGCCAGCGCCTCGGACAGAAGCTCCAGCGGAACCAGCACCGGCCGCTCGGCCGTGGCCAGCGCGGCCGAATCCTCGGCGAAGGTGAAGGCGTCGTCGATCCGCCCGGTGGCGTCGATCAGGGCGCTCATGCCGCTTCTCCCACCTTGCCCTCGGCCGAGGCGACATAGGCCTGGAAATCGGCCTTGAAGGGGTCGAGCCCGGCGCGGCGGACCGTGTCGATCAGGGCCTCGCCCTCGCGCTTCTCGCGCTGATAGGTCGCGACGATCGCCTCGACCGCGCCGGTCACCTGATCGGCGTCGATGCCGGGGCCGAGGCGTTCGCCGAGCGCGGCGTTCTCGGTCGCGTCGCCGCCGAGCGTGATCTGGTAGTTCTCGCGCCCGCCCTTCTCCAGGCCCAGAATGCCGATATGGCCGACATGGTGGTGGCCGCAGGCGTTGATGCAGCCGGAGATCTTGATCTGCAGCGGGCCGATCTCGCGCTGGCGCGGGGCGAGCTTGACCGAGATGTCCTGCGCGATGCCGATCGAGCGAGCGGTGGCGAGCGCGCAATAGTCGAGGCCGGGGCAGGCGATGATGTCGGTGACGAGGCCGGCATTGGCCGTCGCCAGACCCGCTTCCTTCAGCGCGGCGTAAACGGCCGGCACGTCGTCCTGTCTCACGTGGGGCAGGACGAGGTTCTGCACGTGGGTGACGCGCAGCTCGTCGAAGGAGTAGCGCTCGGCGATGTCGGCGAAGGCGCGCATCTGCTCCGCGCTCATGTCGCCCGGCACGTCGCCGATGCCCTTGAGCGAGACCATCAGCGCGATGTAGCCGGGCTGGCGGTGCGGGAAGCCGTTCTGCTCGACGAAGGCGTCGAGTTCGGAATCCTTCGAACGGGCCGCTCGCAGAATCTCCGAGACCTCGGGCAGCGTCTCGTAGGCCGGGGCGGCGAAATAGGCGGCGATGCGCTCCACCTCGTCCTGCGGCGCGTTCACCGTCGGCCCGTCGAGCTTGGCGTATTCCTCCTCGACGCGGGCACGGAACTCCTCCGTCCCGATCTCGTGGACGAGGATCTTCACGCGCGCCTTGAACTTGTTGTCGCGGCGCCCTTCGGAATTGTACACGCGCATCACGGCTTCGAGATAGGCGAGCAGTTCGTCCTTGGGCAGGAAGTCGCGGATCACCTTGCCGACGAAGGGCGTGCGCCCGAGCCCGCCGCCCACGATCACCTCGTAGCCGATCTCGCCCGTCTGCGGGTGCCGAAGGATGCGCAGGCCGATGTCGTGGACCTTCACGGCGGCGCGGTCGTGCTCGGCGCCGGTGACGGCGATCTTGAACTTGCGCGGCAGCCAGGAGAACTCCGGGTGCAGGCTCGACCACTGCCGGATCAGCTCGGCGGTCGGGCGCGGGTCTTCCACCTCGTCGGCCGCAACGCCCGCGAAATGGTCGGCGGTGACGTTGCGGATGCAGTTGCCGCTCGTCTGGATGCAGTGCATCTCGACATCGGCGAGCAGGCCGAGGATCTCGGGCACGTCCTTCAGCTTCGGCCAGTTGAACTGCAGGTTCTGGCGCGTGGTGAAGTGGCCGTAGCCCTTGTCGTAGACGTCCGCGATGTGGGCGAGCTGGCGCAGCTGGCGCGAGTTCAGCGTGCCGTAGGGCACGGCGATGCGCAGCATGTAGGCGTGGAGCTGGAGGTAGAGGCCGTTCTTGAGCCGCAGCGGCTTGAACTCGTCGTCGGACAGCGAGCCGTCGAGGCGGCGCGAGACCTGATCCGCGAACTGCGCCACGCGCTCGCGCACGAAGCGCTCGTCGAACTCGTCGTACCGATACATTCCAACCTCGCTTCGCGGCCTGGGACGGCCGCTAGAATTCGGCCTGCTTGCCCATGTCGGGGTGGATCGTGGGGCCCTTCAGGCGGATCGCCTCGCGGAAGTGCTTCGCCTGCGCATGGCCGTCCTCGCCGAGCGCGACCTCGACTAGATAGGGCTCGACGATGCGGTTGGCCTGGAAGTCGGCCTTGGCCCGCGTCTCCAGGCTCTCGGCCGTTCCCTCGTCGCGCGCCACGAGCGCACCCGCCGGATCGGGCGTCCAGCCGCCTTCGCCCAGGAACACGACCTCGCCGTCCAGGAGGTCGTTCGCGGTCATGATCACGGGCAGCTTCGGACCCTTGCCGCGCGCCGCCATCTTGGATTCGGCCATCGCACAATCACTTCGCGCCGGACGCCGACGGCCCGCCCGCCAGCTTCGAAGCATTCCAGATACGGCAAAGCCTCGCCTGGTGCTGCGAAGGATTTTCCAATCGAGGCCGCCTTTTCGAACGAAATTTGCGGCCTGCGGAATGCGTCGTCAGATCGGCTCGCCCTGCAGAAGGCGTGGCGAGGGGCCGGAGAGGCCCGCCGCCTGACCGATGAAGTAGCGTTTGGCGAAGGGGGCGCGGTCCACCAGGGAGAGGCCGAAGGTGCGGATCTGGCGCAGCAGGCCGCTGTCGTTGGAGAACAGATGGTTCAGCACGTCGGTGACGACGCCCATCTGCACCGTGTCGAAGCGCCGCCAGCGCTGGTAGCGCTCCAGCGTGTCGATCGAACCGATGTCGCAGCCGAGCCGCGCGGCGTCGACGACGGTCTCGGCCAGCGCCGCCGCGTCCTTGAAGCCGAGATTGAGGCCCTGGCCCGCGATCGGGTGAATGCCGTGCGCGGCGTCGCCGACGAGGGCGATTCGCGGGCGCACGAAGTCGCGCGCCAGCGTCAGGCCCAGCGGGAAGGCGCGCCGGTCGCCCTCGACGCGCAGAGGTCCGAGCTTGAAGCCGAAGCGCTGCTCCAGCTCCATCTCGAACACCATCTCGTCGGCCTCGATCAGCCGGTTGGCCTCCGCCGTCGGCTCGGTCCAGACCAGCGACGAGCGGTTGCCCTTCAGCGGCAGGACCGCGAAGGGGCCGGCCGGAAGGAAATGCTCCTCCGCGCGGCCGCCATGCGGGCGCTCGTGCGCGACGGTCGCCACGATGCCGGACTGCCCGTAGGCCTTATGGATCGTGCGGATGCCGGCCATGTCGCGGATCTTGGAGCGCACCCCGTCCGCCGCGACGAGAAGGCGGGCGCCGACGGTCGTGCCGTCGCCGAGCTCGATGCGGATGGTGGCGGGGCGCTCGTCGATCCCCGTCACCGCCGCGCCGGCGCGGAACTCCACGCCCAGCGCCTCGGCGCGCTCGCGCAGCGCGCCGTTGAGGCTGGTGTTCGGGACCATGTGGGCGAAGGGCTCGCTCGGCCCCGCCTCGCCGCCGAAGGTGAGGAAGACCGGACGCACCGGGTCGGAGGTGCGCGAATCGGTGACGATCATCTCGGTGATGGGCTGGGCGTCGCCCTCCATCGTCTCCCAGGTGCCGAGCCGCCGCATCATGCGGACGGCCGCCGCCGCCAGGGCCGAGGCGCGCGCGTCCTTGCGCCAGACGCCCTCCGGCGCGGCGTCGACGAGAAGGATCGACAGCTCGGGCGCGGCATCGCGGATCGCGACCGCCGTCGCCAGGCCGACATAGCCCGCGCCGGCGACCACGATGTCGTATTGCGGTCCGTTCGCGGCCGTCTCCATGGTCGTTCCTTCCCGCCTCGTCGTCGTTCTTGCCCGTGACTTAGGCGCCCGGTCCCGCCACGGCAATCGCGCAACGGACAGCTTGCCACCATCGGCCCGGTGACCCAGAAGGCTGAGACGCCCTTTCGCCGTCCCGAGGAGATGCGCCCCATGAACGACATCGTCGCCGGTCTCGTCGCCATCCTCGACCTGGAACGGGTCGAGGAGAACCTGTTCCGCGGCCTCAGCCCCAAGATCGGCTGGCAGCGCATCTTCGGCGGGCAGGTGATCGCCCAGGCGCTCGTCGCCGCGCAGCGCACCGTTCCGGTCGAGCGGCCCGTCCACTCGCTTCACGGCTATTTCATGCGGCCGGGCGACCCGTCCGTTCCCATCGTCTACGACGTGACGCGCATTCGCGACGGCGGCTCCTTCACCACGCGCATCGTCACCGCCATCCAGCACGGGCAGGCGATCTTCACCCTCTCGGCCTCCTTCCAGAAGCGGGAGGAGGGTCTCGACCATCAGGCCGCGATGCCGGACGTTCCGGGACCGGACGACCTGCCGCATGGCGACGACCTTCGCGAGACGATCCTGTCGCACGCGCCCGAGCCCGTCCGGCGCTATTTCGACCGACCCCGGCCGATCGAGTTCCGGCCCGTCTCGATGGACCATTACCTGACCGAGAAGAAGCTCGAGCCGCGCCAGGACATCTGGGTGCGTCTGGCAGCCCCGGTCGGCGACGACCCGGCGCTGAACGCTGCGATCCTAGCCTATCTCTCCGACATGACGCTCCTGGACACCTCGCTCTTCGCGCACGGGCTCTCGGTGTTCGACGCGCGGGTGCAGGCGGCGAGCCTCGACCACGCCATGTGGTTCCATCGACCGTTCAGCGTCCACGAATGGCTGCTCTACAGCCAGGACTCCCCGTCCTCTTCCGGCGGGCGGGGGCTGACGCGCGGCTCGCTCTTCGCGCAGGACGGCACGCTGGTCGCCTCCGTCGCGCAGGAAGGGCTGATCCGCCCGCGCAAGGGTGCGCCCGCCTAAGCATCGACCATTTGCCCGTTTCTTGGGCAGCGCGCCGGGTCTGATCGTCCCGTCCTGCGCTCTCGATCGTCACGCAGAGCGATTGTGCGGCACCGAATCCGCACTTCGCGACGTTTGGCACGCTTCTTGCTTCTCCTTGATTCGCAGCCGTCGCGTCGCGTTCGGCAAGGGGATGACCGGTCGAAACTCCGGTCCAGAAGCGAATCGAGGTGGACATGAAGATCGTGATGGCGGTGATCAAGCCGTTCAAGCTCGACGAGGTGCGCGAAGCGCTCACCGCCGTCGGCATCCAGGGTCTGACCGTGACCGAGGTCAAGGGTTACGGCCGGCAGAAGGGCCACACCGAAATCTACCGCGGCACCGAATACGCGGTCTCCTTCCTGCCCAAGCTGAAGATCGAAGTCGGCGTTCCGTCCGACCTCGCCGAGCGCGCCGTCGAGGCGATCGCGAGCGCGGCCAAGACCGGCCAGATCGGCGACGGCAAGATCTTCGTCTTCGACATCGAGCGCGCCGTGCGGATCCGCACCGGCGAGACCGATGTCGACGCGCTCTGAGGGGACGATCCGATGCAAATGAGAAAGACCATCGTCACGGCCGGCCTTCTGACGCTCGGCCTCGCCACCGCAGCCCTCGCCCAGGACGCGGCCCCCGTCGTGGAGGCGGCTCCCGAGGCGGAAGCGGCCGTGGACGTGAACTTCTACGTCTTCAACACGCTGCTCTTCTTCCTCGGCGGCATCCTCGTCATGTGGATGGCGGCCGGCTTCTGCATGCTCGAGGCGGGCCTCGTGCGTTCCAAGAACGTCTCGATGCAGTGCCTGAAGAACATCTCGCTCTATTCGATCGGCGTCCTCGTCTACTGGATCGTCGGCTACAACCTCATGTACACGGGCGTCGACGGCGGCTGGTTCGGAACGCCGTCCTGGATGGTGTTCCCGTCCCCGGCTGAGGACACCGGCGACTATTCGCTCGCCACCGACTTCTTCTACCAGTCGATGTTCTGCGCCACGGCCGCCTCGATCGTCTCGGGCACGGTCGCCGAGCGCGTGAAGCTCTGGCCGTTCCTTCTCTTCGTCGCGGTCCTGTGCGGCGTCCTCTACCCGATCACGGGCTCCTGGCAGTGGGGCGGCGGCTGGCTGTCCGAAGCCGGCTTCTCCGACTTCGCGGGCTCCACGCTCGTCCACTCGGTCGGCGGCTGGGCCGCGCTCACCGGCGCGCTCATCATCGGCGCGCGGCGCGGGCGCTTCACGGCGGACGGGCGCCCGGTGGCCATGCCGGGCTCCTCGATCCCGCTGGCGACGCTGGGCACCTTCATCCTGTGGTTCGGCTGGTTCGGCTTCAACGGCGCCTCGCAGCTCGCTCTCGGCACGCTCGAGGACGCCGCCTCCGTCGGCCGCGTCGTCGTCAACACCAACACGGCGGCCGCGGCCGGCGTCGTCATCGCGATGGTGCTCACGCAGATCCTCTACAAGAAGGTCGACGTCACCATGGCGCTCAACGGCGCCCTCGGCGGCCTCGTCGCCATCACCGCCGAACCGCTCACCCCGACCTTCCTGTCGGCCGCGATCATCGGCGGCATCGGCGGCGCGCTCGTCGTCGTCACGGTGCCGATCCTCGACAAGCTGAAGATCGACGACGTCGTCGGTGCGATCCCGGTCCACCTCGTGGCCGGCATCTGGGGCACGCTCGCCGTTCCCTTCACCAACGCGGACACGACCTTCGGCGCGCAGATCCTCGGCATCGTCTCGATCGGCGCCTTCACGGTCGTCGCGAGCGGCATCGTCTGGTTCGCCATCAAGGCGACGGTGGGCGTGCGGCCGAGCGCGGAGGAAGAGGATCTGGGTCTCGACCGGGCGGAAGTCGGCGTCGAGGCCTATCCGGAGTTCCAGTCCTCGCGCGTCTAGCGCGGGACTCGTCGACAGGGCGTCCGGCGGCCACGCGCCGCCGGACGCCGGCTTCGTTTGCTGTGGCCGCTTCAGGAGTGGAGAGAGCGGCGTCGGCTTTTCGGGGAGCCGTTCTTCCCCGGGCAAGGTCAATCCGATGAAGATCGTCATGGCGATCATCAAACCGTTCAAGCTCGACGAGGTGCGCGAAGCGCTGACCTCGATCGGCGTCCAGGGCCTCACCGTCACGGAGGTCAAAGGCTATGGCCGGCAGAAGGGCCATACCGAAATCTATCGCGGGGCGGAGTACGCGATCTCCTTCCTGCCCAAGCTGAAGGTCGAGGTCGGCGTGCCCGTCGATCTGGTCGACCGCACGGTCGAGGCCATCGCACGCGCCGCCAAGACCGGCATGATCGGCGACGGCAAGATCTTCGTCTACGGCATCGATCGGGCGGTCCGCATCCGCACCGGCGAGACCGACCTCAACGCGCTCTGACAAGGCCTGCCCCGATGCGCAAGCTCGTATCCCTTCTTTCGGGCGGCCTTCTCGCCACCCTCGTGCCCGTCCTCGCCTTCGCGCAGGACACCGGCATCGCCCCCGCGCCCGAGACCGTCGAGGCGGCCACCGCGACCATGGACAAGGGCGACGTCGCCTGGATGCTGGTCTCGACGGTCCTCGTCCTCTTCATGATCCTGCCTGGCCTCGCGCTCTTCTATGGCGGCCTCGTGCGCGCCAAAAACATGCTCTCCGTGCTGATGCAGTGCGTCACCATCACCGCGCTCGTGATGGTGATCTACGTCCTCTACGGCTACTCCTTCTCCTTCGGGGGCTCGGAAAGCGCCTTCTGGGGCGGCACGGGCAAGCTCTTCCTCGCCGGCATCGGCCCGGACACGATGGCCGCGACCTTCACCGACGGCGTCGTCATCCCCGAGCTGGTCTTCATCGCCTTCCAGATGACCTTCGCCTGCATCACGCCGGCGCTGATCGTCGGGGCCTTCGCCGAGCGCATCAAGTTCTCGGCCGTCATGCTCTTCACCGCGCTCTGGGTGACGATCGTCTACTTCCCCGTCGCCCACATGGTGTGGGACGCCAACGGCTTCATCTTCACCGGCGCCCATGCCGGGGGCGTGGCCGCGCTCGATTTCGCGGGCGGCACGGTCGTTCACATCAATGCCGGCATCGCCGCGCTGGTCGGCTCCATCCTGGTCGGCAAGCGCGCCGGGCTCGGCCGCGACAACATGGCCCCGCATTCGATGACGTTGACCATGGTCGGCGCCTCGATCCTGTGGGTCGGCTGGTTCGGCTTCAACGCCGGGTCCAACCTCGAGGCCAACGGCGGCGCGGCGCTGGCGATGATCAACACCTTCACGGCCACCGCCGGCGCGGCGCTCGCCTGGGTGGTCGTCGAGGCGTTGCAGCGGGGCACGGCCTCCATGCTGGGCGCGGCGTCCGGCATCATCGCCGGCCTCGTCGCGGTAACGCCCGCCGCGGGCCTGATCGGACCGGTCGGGGCCATTGCGCTGGGCGCTCTGGCCTCGGTCGCCTGCTACGTCTTCGTCACGGTGGTGAAGGTGAAGGCGGGCTACGACGATTCGCTCGACGTGTTCGGCGTGCATGGCGTCGGCGGGATCGTCGGCGCCATCGGCACGGGCGTCCTAGCCTCGGCCTCGCTCGGCGGGGTCGGCTACGAGGAGGGCGTCACCATGGGCGCGCAGGTCTGGTCGCAGTTCGTCGCCGTCGCCATCACCATCGTCTATTGCGGCGTGGTCTCGGCGATCCTCTACAAGCTCGTCGACGCCATCGTCGGCCTGCGCGTGACGCCGGAGGCGGAGATGACGGGCCTCGACCTGACCAGCCACGGCGAGCAGGCCTACCACGCCTGACTTCGCTTCGTCGGACATGCGAAAAGGCCGGCGGAGCGCTCCGCCGGCCTTTTCCGTTGGTTCGGGACGGGAACTCCATCACCCCCTCCGCCGGCCGGAGAGGGGGCGCCGAAGGGTCCGTCCTCACCGAACGGCCGCGTCTTCCCTGGGACCGCGCCCGGCCTCAGACCCGCCCGACCGGCTTCTCCTCTTCGGTGGCGATGTCGCCGTACTTGTCCGGATGCGCCTTGAAGAGCGAGCGGACGTAGGAGCAGGCGGGCACCACCTTCAGGTTCCGCGAGCGCGCATAGGCGACGCCCTCGTTCACCAGCGCCTCGGCGATTCCCCGGCCGCGCAGCTTCTCCGGCACATAGGTGTGGTCGAAGACCAGCGCGTCCTGAATCCCGGCATGGGCGTAGGTCATCTCGGCGCGTTCGTCGCCGTCTCCGTAGTAGAAGATGCCGTCGCGGCCGCGGTCGTCGTGAAGGATGTTCATGCTCGCGTTTCCCCTGCGTGCTTCGCCAGCGGAAATGGAAATTCCGGGGTCCGGGTTCCCCGTCCGGCGCTCCCGACCGCTCAGGGTTAAACGCCCCTTAACCACGACCGCTTAACCTCGCGGGCAGGAACAAGGCGACCTTCCTCCCGACGCTGCGCGCTCGGGCCGGGAGCGGGCCGGACGGAAGGCGGGCCCGCTCGGCCCGCCATCATTCGACGGGTGAGCGCGGCATGGCATTGGCATCGATCGAGCCGAAGATGGAAGAGCGGGCGGCGGTCGGCCGGCTCGGCCGGATCTGCGGGGGCCTCGCGCTCCTCGGTCTGGCGGGCTGGCTGGGCCTTTCGCTCGGCTCCTGGAACGTCGCCGATCCCTCCCTCAGCCACGCCGGCACGACGGAGGTCACCAATCTCGCGGGCGGCTCCGGCGCGGTCGTCGCCGACCTCGCCATGCAGATCCTCGGCCTGTCCTCGGTCCTGCTCGTCGTCTTCCCGACGGTGTGGGGCCTGATTCTCGTCGCGGACCGGCGGATCGGTCAGATGTCGCGCCGCGGCTGGATGGCCGCGGGCGGGCTCGTCCTTTCCGCCGCCGCACTCGGCTGCCTCTCCGCGCCCGCCGGCTGGCCGCTGCCGATCGGGCTCGGCGGCATCACCGGCGATCTCGCGCTCCGCGTTCCCTCGCTGGTCACCGGAGCCTATCCCTCCGGCGTCTTCGGCGCGGTCCTGGCCATTCTCCTCGGCCTTCCGGCCGGCTGGCTCAGCCTCTACGGCGCCGGCCTCCTGAAGCCCGCCCGTGCCGAGACGATCGCCGCGGCCGCTCCGTCCCGCCGGGGCGCCGCCGCCGATCCCTATGGCGAGGAGGAGGATGCGCCCGGACGCCTGCAACTGGCCGCAGGCGCCATGGGCCATGCCGTCTATTCGCTCGGCGCCGCGCTCTCGCGCCGTGTCGGCAGCGCCGCCCGTCGCGACCGCGAGCCCGAACTCGCCCGCCATGCCGAGCCGGTCTGGGAGGCGTCGGAGCGGCGCGCGGACCCGTCCGGCCTGCCGCCCGCACCGGCGCCGCGCATGCGGGCCGAGCGCGAGGTCCGCGTCGTCGAGCCGCGCATGGAGGAGTACCCGCAGGAGGACCCGGCCGCGCGCTACGTGCCGCGTCAGGCCGTGCCCGTGGCTCCCCGTCCCGCGGCACCCGCGCCCGCCTTCGAACCGGCTCCCTTCGAGGAGGCGCCGTTCGAGCCGCTCGCGGCCGAGCCGCCCCGCCGCCCCGTCGACACCAGCCGCGCCACGGTGCGCCACGGTCGCTCCGACTGGAACGGCTCGGTCGCCGCGTCCCGTCTCGGCCAGCCGCGCGGCCAGCCGACCGGCCGCGACGGCGAGCCGGAGTTCGAGGAACTCGAGGATAGCCTGCAGAACCTCGAAGCCGCCTTCGAGCATGAGGACCCGCAGGCCGGCTTCGAGCCGGAAGAGGCCGCGCCCGCCTGGGCGCCCGAGCCCGAGCCGGCGCAGGAGGCGGCCCTGTCGCTCGACGCCGACGACCGCATCCAGCCGGTCGAGCCCGCTCGCGAGGACGAGGATGGCGGCTGGCTGAACCGGGCCGCCAACATCGTCGCCTTCCCCGGCATGCGTCGCAAGGCCGAGGCCCCCGTGGCCGCGCCGGCTCCCGTGGCCGCGCCCGCGATGCGCGCGCCACAGGCTCCGGCGGCGCGCGTCCAGCAGCCCTCCATGGCCGACCACCAGCCGCGCGTCGTGCCCACCGCACCCGCGCAGGTCCAGTCGCGGCAGGCCGCCCAGCCGCAGCGCGTCTATCAGGGCGAGCCGGCCCACGCCTACGCGCCCGAATATTTCGAGCTGCCGCCGATCGACCTGCTCTCGCCTCCCAAGGCGCGCTCGCGCGACGATTCGCTCTCGCCCGAGATGCTGCAGGAGAACGCGCGGCTCCTGGAGGGCGTCCTCGACGATTTCGGCGTGAAGGGCGAGATCATCGAGGTGCGTCCCGGCCCGGTCGTCACGCTCTACGAGCTGGAGCCCGCGCCCGGCATCAAGTCGTCCCGCGTCATCGGCCTCGCCGACGACATCGCCCGCTCGATGTCGGCGATCGCGGCGCGCGTCGCGGTCATTCCGGGCAAGAACGCCATCGGCATCGAGCTGCCGAACGCACGTCGCGAGACCGTCTATTTCCGCGAGATGATCGGCTCGCAGACCTTCGGCCAGAACAAGGCGAAGCTCGCTCTGGCGCTCGGCAAGACGATCGGCGGCGAGGCGGTGATCGCCGATCTCGCCAAGATGCCGCATCTGCTCGTCGCCGGCACCACCGGCTCGGGCAAGTCCGTCTCGATCAACACCATGATCCTGTCGCTGCTCTACAAGCTGACGCCGGCCGAGTGCCGCATGATCATGATCGACCCGAAGATGCTGGAACTGTCGATCTACGACGGCATTCCGCACCTCCTGTCGCCCGTCGTCACCGATCCCAAGAAGGCCGTCGTCGCCCTCAAATGGACGGTCCGCGAGATGGAGGACCGCTACCGCAAGATGTCGAAGGTCGGTGTGCGCAACATCGACGGCTTCAACACGCGCGTGCGGCAGGCGATGGAGAGCGGCGAGACGATCTCGCGCACGGTGCAGACGGGCTTCGACCGCGAGACCGGCGAGCCGATCTTCGAATCGGAGGAGTTCGACCTCTCGCCGCTGCCCTACATCGTCGTCATCATCGACGAGATGGCCGACCTGATGATGGTCGCCGGCAAGGAGATCGAAGGCACCGTCCAGCGCCTCGCGCAGATGGCGCGCGCCGCCGGCATCCACGTCATCATGGCGACGCAACGCCCCTCGGTCGACGTCATCACCGGCACGATCAAGGCCAACTTCCCGACCCGCATCTCCTTCCAGGTCACCTCGAAGATCGACTCGCGCACCATCCTGCAGGAGCAGGGCGCCGAGCAGCTTCTGGGCCAGGGCGACATGCTCTTCATGGCCGGCGGCGGGCGCATCCAGCGCGTCCACGGCCCCTTCGTCGCCGACGAGGAGGTCGAGCAGATCGTCGCGCATCTGAAGACGCAGGGCCTGCCGGACTATCTCGACTCGATCCTGGAGGACGAGGACGAGGAGGAGGCCGGCGCAGCTTCGGGCGGCAAGGGCGGCGACACGAGCGGCCTGGAGGAATCGGGCGACCTCTACGACCAGGCGGTCGCGGTGGTGCTGCGCGACGGCAAGGCCTCGACCTCCTACGTCCAGCGCCGTCTCGGGATCGGCTACAACCGCGCCGCCTCCCTCATCGAGCGCATGGAGAAGGAAGGGCTGATCGGCCCGGCCAACCATGCCGGTAAGCGCGAGATCCTGGTGCCGACCGACAACGCCTGACGCGAGGCCGCCGGCCGGGGCACGGATGACGAAAGCGTAAGGGATGGGGCGTTGGCGCAAGGCCGCCGGCGCCCCATCTTTGCGTTCGAAGAGACGCCATCATCGGGCCTCAGCCGGCCCCTATCGTCGCCGCCGGGACGACCCGGCCGAGCGCGAGAACGGATGCGGGCGGACGCGGATACGAGGACGAGAAGACTTGACGATGAAGCCGAACAGAACCGCCGCGCGCAAGCGCCGGCTCACCGCCGCGATCCTGGCCCTGTCGCTCGCAGCCCCGCTCGGCGCGGGCGTGCTGGCGCCCGTCCCCGCGCAGGCTCAGGCGAGCCAGGCCGCGCAGGCCGTCGCGGACCGCTTCTCCTCCGTCCGCTCCATGACCGGCTCCTTCGTCCAGTTCGACGCGGCGGGCAACCAGTCCGAGGGAACGTTCTATCTGGAGCGGCCGGGCAAGATCCGCTTCGACTATTCGGGCCAGCCCCTGCGGGTGATCTCGGACGGCGACCAGGTCGCGATCAACAACCGCCGCCTCAACACCTGGGACCTCTACCCGCTGTCGCAGACGCCCATGGCGCTGCTCCTGAACCAGCGGATCGACCTCGGCGCCGCCAACATCCAGGACATCCAGCAGACGTCCGAGCTGATCACCATCGTGATGGCCGACCGCTCGCGCTTCGGCGGCAATTCGCGCATCACCATGATGTTCGACCCGAACACCTACGAGCTGCGCCAATGGACGGTGCGCGACGCGCAGAACCGCGACACGACGGTCATCATCTCCGGCGTGCAGGAGGGCGTGAACCTCGACCCGGCCATGTTCCAGATTCCCTACCAGCAGATCCGCGGCGGGGCGACCGGCAACTGACGTCGAACGGGGAGCGGAGCCGGCTCCGCTCCCCGTTCCCCTTGCAGACCCGGCGCGAAAGCCCCCGGCGATTGTTGACTTTCCCCGCCGTCATCGGATTGTGACAGTCTGGTCCTAATCGCGAGGGCCCGCGACCGTACCGGGCGCTACAGGGGGAACGAACATGATCGACATCAAGCGCCGCTTGCTCCTCAAGGGCGCGGCCTCGACCGCCGGACTGGCGCTGGCGACGCCCTACATCTCGCGCCGCGCCTTCGCGCAGAGCGCGGACCAGGTCAACATCTTCGCCTGGGCCGGCTACATCAACGACGAGATGCTGGCCGCCTTCCGCGAAGCCACCGGCATCACCGCCAATTTCACGCCCTACGGCACCAATGACGAGCTGCTGAACCAGCTGCGCGCCAATCAGGGTTCGGGCTTCGACATCATCTGGCCGACGGTCGACCGCGTGCCGAACTACGTCGAGTTCGAGCTGGTGCAGCCGATCGACGAGAGCCGCATCGAGGTGGACCGCGTCCTGCCGAGCGCTTGGGAGAGCTCGCGCGAGCTCGGCGCCGTGGTGAATGGCGAGCGCTATCAGGTGCCCACCGACTGGGGCACCGAGGGCGTCGCCTTCGACCGCGACCAGATGCCGCTGGAGCCGGGCGAGGCGTCCTATGGCGACATCTGGAAGCCCGAGGCCGAGGGTCTGGCGACCGTGCGCGGCCATTCCGGCCTCGTCGGGCTCGGCCTGTGGCTGGAGGCGGAGGGCCGCCTGCCGATGCCGCTGCGCGAGGCCTTTGTCTCCGAGGAGAACATGACGGCGATCTACGACGTTATCCTGGAGGAGGCGATCGCCCGCAAGGCCAACATCGCCCAGTTCTGGTCCAACGAGAACGAGGCGCAGGGCGCCTTCCGCGTCAACGGCTGCGCCGTCGGCCAGACCTGGGATTCGACGGCCGCCGCGCTGCGCAAGGAAGGCCTGCCGATCGGCTTCCTCGCTCCGAAGGAAGGCGCGCTCGCCTGGATGGAGGGCGTCTCGATCCCGGTCGGGGCCGGCAATCTCGACGGCGCCTACGCGTTCATCAACTGGATGCTGACGCCGGAAGCCGGCGCCATGTACACCAACGCGACCTCGATCAACTCGACCGCCGTCGGCGCCGCCGACCTCATCTCCGAGGACGCCCGCCAGTTCTTCGCCGACGCCTATCCGGGCGACGCGCTGGAGAAGCTCTGGTGGTGGCCGATCCAGGAGAACTGGTTCGTCACCAAGCGCAACGAGTATCAGGACCGCTTCCTCTCGGCCTGATCCGACAGGCGCCGGGGGAGGGGCCGACACCTCTCCTCCGGCGAGATTACGAGAGGAGCCCCATGTCTCATTCGGTTCAGCTTCAGAACGTCGGCATGCGCTTCGGCGCGACGAACGCCGTCGGCGACGTCTCCTTCACGGTGGAGGGCGGCGAGTTCTTCTCCATCCTCGGCCCGTCGGGCTGCGGCAAGACGACGATCCTGCGCATGATCGCCGGCTTTCTGGAGCCGACCGAGGGGCGCGTCATCATCGGCGGGCGCGACATGAAGGGCCTGGGGCCGAACCAGCGCCCGACCGCGATGATCTTCCAGAGCCTGGCGCTCTTTCCGCTGATGAGCGTGGCGGAGAACATCGCCTTCGGGCTGGAGGCGCGGGGCGTCTCGAAGGCGGCGCGCCGGGCCCGGGCCGACGAGCTTCTGACGCTGATCGCGCTGGAGGGCTATGGCGACCGCATGCCGGCCGAGCTCTCCGGCGGCCAGCGCCAGCGTGTCGCCATCGCGCGCGCGCTGGCGGTCGAGCCGCAGGTTCTGCTCCTCGACGAGCCGCTTTCGGCGCTCGACCTGAAGCTGCGCCAGCACATGCGCGCCGAGCTTCGCGCCCTGCAGAAGCGCACGGGCGTCACCTTCATCTACATCACCCACGACCAGTCCGAGGCGCTCGCCATGTCGGACCGTGTGGCCGTGATGAGCGCCGGACGCCTGCAGCAGGTCGGCAGCCCGCGCGAACTCTACGACGACCCCAGGACGCCCTTCGTCGCCTCCTTCGTCGGCGAGACCAATGCGCTCGCCGGCAAGGTTCGGCGCATCGAAGCGGGACAGGCCGTCATCGACACGGCCTTCGGCCCGCTGGTCGGGCGGGCGGGCGACGGACTGGCGGACGGCTCCAAGGCGCGTCTCTACATCCGCCCGGAGGCCCTTCGCCCCGGCGAAGAGGGCGGAAACTCCTGCTCGCCACGGTGGAGCGCATCGATTTCGAGGGCGCCTTCGCCCTGATCCATGCCCGGGCGGCGGGGGGCAGCGCGTCCTCTCCTCCGTCACGAGCACGGAGCTGTCCTCCGCGCCGCTGCCGGGCGCGAGCACGCGTCTCGCCTTCGCGTCCGCTCATGCGGTGGTGCTGCCCGATGGCTGATCTCTATCGCCGGTTCGGCCCCGGCCTCTCGACGCTGTTCCTCACGCTCGTCGCCGCCTGGCTCGCGGGCATGGTCATCGCGCCGAACCTGATGATGATCGACTACGCGCTGCGGCCGAACCTGATGCCCGCGCTGCGCGGCGGGGAAAGCGACGTCTACTCGCTTTCCAACTTCGCCTATTTCGCGGGCGAGGCGACGCACCGGGCGATCTTCCTCAAGACGGTGTGGGCGAGCGCGCTGGTGGCGCTCCTCACCTTCCTCGTCTGCTATCCGATCGCCTTCTGGCTGGCGCAGCGCGCGACCAGGAACCAGACCGCGCTGGTGCTTCTGGCGCTGACGATCCCGTTCTGGATCAACGAGGTTCTGCGCACGCTCGCCTGGTACATCATCCTCGCCTTCCGGGGGCCGCTGAACGTCGCGCTCATGGAGCTCGGGATCATGGAGACGCCGTTCCGCTGGTACGGCGATTCGGGCGTGCTGATGGGCATGGTCTACGCCTACATCCTCTTCATGCTCTTCCCGATCTACAATTCGATCGAGAGCCTGGAGAAGGCGCAGATCGAGGCGGCCCGCGACCTCGGCGCGCCGACATGGCGCATCCACTGGCGCATCGTCATCCCGCACGCCAAGGCCGGCATCGCGACGGGCTGCGTCTTCACCTTCATGCTCGCGGCCGGGTCCTACGTCGCGCCCGCGCTTTTGGGCGCGCCCGGCTCGCGCTGGTTCACGCAGATCATCTACAATTGGTTCTTCGAGGGCGGCGACTGGAACCGGGGCGCGGCCTACGCCCTCGTCCTTCTCGTCCTGTGTCTCGCGGTCGTCCTGGCGACGCTCAAGCTCTTCCGCGTCAATCTGACGGACGTCGCCAAATGAAGGCCACCGACGCGATCGCCAAGGCCCTCTTCGGCTTCTACTTCGTCGCCTTCTTCCTCTATCTCTTCGCCCCGCTCGCCATCATGGGCGCGGCGACCTTCAACGAGAGCCGCTTTCCCACGATCACGCCCTGGCAGGGCACGACGCTGCAATGGTTCTCGGCGCTCTGGGCCGACCGGGCCATGTGGCAGGCGCTCGGCACGAGCCTGATCGTGGCGTTCTTCGTCGTCCTCGTCTGCCTCCCGGTCGGCACCGCGGCGGCGCTGGTGCTCACCAGCCTGCACGCCCGCGCGCGTTCCTTCGCCTACGGGCTGATGGTCTCGCCGCTGCTCGCGCCCGGCGTGGTCATCGGCATCGCGACGCTGATCCTGTGGCGCGAGATCGGGGTCGGAGGCGGGATCTTCCTGATCGTCGTCGCGCAGTCGAGCTTCATCATCTGCTACGTGATGCTGATGGTCGCGGCTCGGCTCCAGCGGTTCGACCGCACGCAGGAGGAGGCCGCGCTCGGCCTCGGCGCCTCGAAGTTCATGGTGTTCCGGCGCATTCTGCTGCCGTTCCTGAAGCCCGCGCTCATCGCCGCCGGCCTTCTGGCCGTGCTGCAGTCCTTCGAGAACTACAACACGACGCTCTTCGTGCGCGGCTTCGACACGCCGCTGACGGTGCACATCGCCACGCAGGTGCGCACCGGGCTGACGCCGGCCGTGAACGCGCTGGCGCTGGTCATGATCGCGGTCACGGTTCTCGGGGCGACCGCCTTCGAGATCGCCCGCCGTCGCCGCGAACGCGCCTCAGCCGACGGCGCGTAGGGACTCGACGGTTCTCTCCAGCATCGCCTCTCCCTCGTCCGTGAGGCGCCCCCGGGCGCCCTCGACGGTGAGAAGCCCCGCGTCCTGCATTTCCTTCACGCCGTCCGGGTCGGCGCGGTGGCCGTTGCCGTCTTCGAGGACGACATCGCGCACGATCTCGCCGCTGGCGAGCTGGTGATAGGCCGCGAAGGTCAGGATCGAGCGGGCCTTGTCGGACAGGGGCATGGGGTCACTCCGTCGGGTTCTGGTCCAGCCCCAACGCCCATGGGCGACGCCCGATCCCGCATTTCGTTTGCGGCGCCTCGTCGCGGCCGAACTCGAAGGCTCCGTCAGACCCGTTCGAGATGCCGGAACTCGGCGATCACCCGTTCGTAGACCTCGCGCTTGAAGGGCACGACGAGGTCGAGCGCTTCGTCCATGGTCTTCCACGCCCATTCGGTGAACTCGGCCTCGTGGCCGCCGGGGGGCGGGGCGATCTCGATCTCGCTCTCCGGGCCGGTCAGCCGGAAGGCGAACCACTTCTGGCGCTGGCCCTTAAATCGGCCCTTGAGCGCGACGCCGACGAGCTCCGGCGGCAAATCGTAGTCGATCCAGCCGGCGGTCTCGGCGAGAAACTCGACCGAGCGCATGCCGGTCTCCTCGTAGAGCTCGCGCTTGGCGGCGGGCAGCGGCTCCTCGCCCTCGTCGATGCCGCCCTGCGGCATCTGCCACAGCTTCACCGCGCCATCCATCTCGCCCTTCGGAATGACGACGCGCTTGCCCAACCAGACGCGGCCTTCCGCGTTCAGGACCATGATGCCGACGCAGGGGCGGTAGGGCAGATTGTTGAAGTCGATCGGGTCGGTCATCGGGCGGGCTCCGGGAAGGTCGTGCCCGCGATGTAGGCTTGCCGCGCCTTAACGCGCAACCGTCAGAACATCTGCGGATCGTGGGCGAGGGCGGAGACGGGCACGATCTCGATGCCGCGCGCCTGCGCCTCGGGTATCCATTGCGCGATGGCGGCGACCGAGACGTCGAAGGCGCTTGCCAGACCGATCGCGGAGCCCTGCGCGCGGGCCGAGCGCTCCAGAATGTCGAGCTCGGCGCGGATCGCGGCCGCGTCCCGGACCTCGTCCAGCACGCGCTCGCCGCGCGCGAAGGGCACGCGGTTCGCCATGGCGACGTCGCGCGCCACCGAGCGGGGCGAGGCCCCGTCCTCGACGAAGAGAAGGCCCCGACGCTCGATCTCCGCCAGGACCGGCTCCAGCGCGGCGGGCTCGGAGGCGAGGCGCGCGCCCATGAAGTTCATGACGCCGACATAATTCGTCATGCGCCCGAGGGCGCGGTGCAGGTCGGAAAGATCGCCCGCGGCGGCGCTCTCGGCCGTCAGCGTTCCCGGCCCGGCCGAGACGTTCGGATAGCCGAAGGGCTCCATCGGCACCTGCAGGAGAAGCTCGTGGCCGGCGCGGCGGGCCTCGTGCATCCAGCGGTCCAGCGAATTGCCGGTGGCGGCGAAGCCGAGCGTCACGGCCTGCGGCAGCGAGGCGAGCGCGCCTTGCGTCCCGGTCTGGCTGATCCCGATGCCGCCGACGATGAGCGCGATGCGCACCCCGCCCGAGCGGCTGCCTTCGCCGGCATAGACGTCGAGCGGCCGGCGTCCGTCGCTGCCGCGCCGCGGCAGGGGGCCGAACTCCGACGGTTCGATGAGGGCGTCGTCGGGTATGTGGGCGAAGCGGGGCGGCTGGCGGAGCGAGCCGGGCTCGGAGACGCGGATGGAGCCGGTATAGGCCTCGTCCAGCGCGAAGGGCGCGACCTCGACCACCCGCATGCCGGGGGTCTCGTTGCCGCGCGTGACCGTCGGAGCGGCTTCGGCCGGCGAGGGGACGGCGGCTTCGAGCGTCATCGCCGGTGCGTCGGTTTCGGTTCTCTTGGCCTGAAGGCGAAAGTCCGGTTCGCGAAGAGCGCTCGCGGCCGAAGCGCCGATGACGGCGAGCGCGAAGAGCGCGAACGCCGCCTGGCCGCCCGAAACCTTCGGAAGGCGCACGATCCGTGCGCGGCGGTCGATCGTCCCGAGCGGCTGATTGAGATCAAGGGTCATCGGTTCCGGCCCGGCGGACGCCACACGAAGCCGGACCCTAGCGGGCGAGGCTGGCGCCTGCCTGTTCGCGGCCGGCAACGAAAAAGGGCTCCGACCGCGCGGTCGGAGCCCTCGAGAAACGCTTCGGATGGCGGGCGGACGCCCGCAATGCGTCTCAGTTGGCGGCGGAGGCCGCCGTGTCGTCGCGCGGCGGGAAGGCCGCATGGGTCTCGGTGCCGTTCAGGAGGCCGAAGGCGTATTGCAGCTGCAGGTCGTCGGCCATCTCCGGCGGCACGTAGTCGAGCGAGCCCGAGCCCTCTTCGGTCTCCTCCGCGCCGGTGATGTGGCCGCGCAGGGAGGATTCACCCCGACGCGCGTCGAGCTCTTCCTGCGTGATGCCCATCTGCTCCAGCATCTCGGCGGGTAGCGGCTGCTCGATGGTGATGTCCGGCTCGATGCCGCGTCCCTGGATGGAGGAGCCCGAGGGTGTGTAGTAGAGCGCCGTGGTCAGGCGCAGGGCGCCGTTCTGGCCGAGCGGGATGATGGTCTGCACCGAGCCCTTGCCGAAGGAGCGCGAGCCGACGACGGTGGCGCGGCGCTGGTCCTGCAGGGCGCCGGCCACGATCTCGGAGGCCGAGGCCGAACCGCCGTTGACGAGCACCACCAGCGGCTTGCCGTCCACCTCGTCGCCCGAGCGGGCGTTGTAGCGGCGCGTTTCCTCGGCGTTGCGGCCGCGCGTGGAGACGATCTCGCCATTGTTCAGGAAGACGTCCGAGACGCTGACCGCCTCGTCCAGGAGGCCGCCCGGATTGCGGCGCATGTCGAGCACGTAGCCCTTCAGCTCGTCCTCGGGCACCTGCGCCCTGATGTCCTCGATCGCGTCCCGCAGGCCGACCGTGGTCTGCTCGTTGAAGCGCATCAGGCGGATATAGCCGATTCCGGCCTCGATCGAATGGCGCACGGAGGGCACGCGGATCTCGGCGCGCTCCAGCGTCAGGCGGATCGGCTGGGCCGCGCCCTCGCGGATGATGGTCAGATCGACCGAGGTGCCGATGTCGCCCTTCATGCGGTCCACGGCGTCGGTCAGCGTCAGGCCGCGCACCTGCTCACCGTCGATCTCGGCGATGAGGTCGTTGGCGAGGATCCCGGCCTGGTCCGCGGGCGTGCCCTCGAAGGGCGAGATGACCTTGACCAGCTCGTTCTCCATGGTGACCTCGATGCCGAGGCCGCCGAACTGGCCGCGCGTCTCCGTGCGCATGTCCGCCGTCTGCTCGGCGTTCATGTAGGAGGAGTGCGGGTCGAGCGCGGTGAGCATGCCGTTGATGGCGGTCTCGATCAGCTTCTCGTCGTCCGGCACGTCGACATATTGCGAGCGCACGCGATCGAAGACGTCGCCGAAGATCGCCATCTGGCGATAGGTGTCGGAGGCCGCCGCGGCCTGGGCGATCGCGGCCGGCGAGCCGAGCACCGCCGTCATCGCGGTCGCCCCCATCAGGGCACCTGCGAAGAGTATCGAGAGCTTACGAATCATTCCTCGTCCTTCCAGATGCCCCCTCGATCCACCAGGGATCGGGGTCGACGGGCTTCCCGTCCTTGCGGAACTCGACATAGAGCGAGGGCTCGGTCGAAGGCAGGTCGCCGTTGCCGGCACTCGCCAGCCGCCTCGCGCCCATCACCGCCACCGGCTCCCCGGCCAGTACGAACTGGCCGACGTCCACGTCGATCTCCCGCATGCCCGCCAGGACGATATGATAGCCATCGCCGGCGTTCAGGATCAAGAGTTGGCCGTAGGAGCGGAACGGCCCCGAATAGAGGATCCGTCCGTCCGCCGGCGCAGTGACGAGGTCTCCCGCGCGCGCTGCGAAGACGACCCCCTCGGACCTGCGTCCGAAACCGTCGTCCTTGCCGAATTCGCGAAGGGTCTCGCCGGCCACGGGTCTGACGAGACTCCCCTCCAATGTCGAAAATGGGGCCGACACCTCCAGCGCATTCATCTCACGGCGAAGTGAGTCGATGTCGTAGGCCGGCTTCGCCGGGTCCGCCTCCGGTTCGAGCGCCGCCATCTCGACCTGCGGATCGCCGCCGGAGCGCGGCATTCCGGCAGGGTCGGCGCTTCGCTGCGCGGCCGCCACGCGGTCGCGTCGGGCGTCCTCTTCCGCCAGCGTCGCAAGGCGCCGAGCCTCCGCCTCCGCCGCCTCGCGTGCGGCGATCCGGCGCGCCTCGTCTTCGGCCGCCTGCGCGGCGGCGAGATCGCTTTCCAGCGCCCCGATCAGTTCCTCCAGCGAGGAGGCGCGGCCCGCCAGCTCCGTTCCGCGCGCGGCCATCTCGGTCAGCGCCTCGCGGCGGTCGGCCTCGAGCTTTTCTCGCTCCTGCGACAGACGGGCGAGCCGTCCCTCCTCCTCGCGCTGGCGCTGGAGGCTGGCGGCGAAAGCCTGTCGCTGCTCCTCGATGTCGGTCCGCAGGGCCGCGAGCTCGTCGAGGTCGCGGCGAAGGGCGTCGGTCTCCTGCCGGATCGTCGGAACGACGGAGCCGAGGAGGATGGCGCTGCGCACCGAGCCGAGCGCGTCGTCGGGATGGACGAGGATGGCGGGCGGCGGACGCCGCCCCATGCGCTCCAGCGCGCCCAGAACCTCCGCGAGCGTTCCGCGCCGGGCGTGGAGCGAGGTGGTGAGGCGGCCCTCCCGAAGGCGCAGCTGCGCGATCTCCTCCTCGCTCGCGGCGATCTCGGCGCTGGCGCGGCGCTGGGCCTCCGCCGCCTCGATCATCGCGGCGCGGATCGTCTCGCGATCCTTGGCGATCGCCTCGATCTCGGCATCGAGAGCGCGCGTCGTCTCCTCGGTGGTCTCCAGCTCGGCGCCCAGCGCCTCCAGCTCCGCGCGGGCCCTTTCGCGCTCCCGCTCGATCTCGCCGATCGCCAGCGACGCGGTCCGCAGGACGGGCTCGTCGGGGTCCAGGGCGTGGGCGGGCGCGACAAGGGACACGGCGACGGCAACGGCGAACGCGGCGCGCAGGCGGGCTCCCGCCCGTCCTCGCCGTCTTCCCGCTTCGGCCGACGCCCAACGCATATGGCTCGCTTCCCCCTGTCCGATCCCGGACGCCCGCTCCCGCCTTCTCGCGCCCGCATGCGGCGCGGCGAAAGCGGTGCGGCCCTGATCCGAACCGTAAGATCGGCTCGGTCGCGAGCCGTTCAACGGGCCGATATCATGATTCGCCCTCACCCCTGCGCGAGCCTGTGGACGCGCCGGGCGGAGACCTCAACTGCGATGATAGGGGTGGCCGGACAGGATCGTCGAGGCGCGGTAGAGCTGCTCGGCCAAAAGCAGCCGCACGATCTGGTGCGGCCAGGTCATCGCGCCCAAAGCGAGAACGGCGCGCGCGCCGGCGCGGAACTGATGGTCGAGCCCGTCCGGCCCGCCGATGACGAAGGCGGTGTCGCGCACGCCCTCGTCCCGCCAATGGGCGAGGCGCTCGGCGAAGGCTTCGGATGTCTCGCTGCGGCCTGTTTCGTCGAGGACGACGAGAGCGGCCTTGTCGGGAAGAGCGGCGGAGAGGCGAGCAGCCTCGTCGCGCTTGCGCTCGGCGGCGTTCGGGGAGCGGGCTTCCGGCAGCTCGCTGACGCCGCCCCATTCGAGCGCGACGGCGGGCCCGGACTTGGCGAGCCGGTCGAGATAGCGTGCGGTGAGGTCGCGCTCGGGCCCGGCCTTCAGCCGCCCGACCGCCGCGATGGTGAGCCTCACCGCGCGCGCGTCGCGATCAATGGACCTGGGTCGCCGGACCGGTCTCGGAGACCGACCACATCTTCTCGATGTTGTAGAAGGCGCGGACCTCGGGACGGAAGATGTGGACGATGATGTCGCCCGTATCGATCAGCACCCAGTCGCCGTTCTGCAGACCCTCGACCTTGGCGGTGCCGAAGCCGTTTTCCTTCAGATCGCGAAGCAGATGGTCGGCGACGGCCGCCACATGGCGGTGGGAGCGGCCGGAGGCGACGACCATGTGGTCGGCGAGCGCGGACTTGCCCCGAAGATCGATCGAGGCGATCTCCTCGGCCTTGGAGTCATCCAGGCTGGAGAGCACCAGTTCGATGGCGTCGCGCGCGGTCGGACTGTCCCCGGCGGGCGCTTCGGAAGGCGCGTCGAAGGCGGCTTCCGGTTGAGATGCAGGTCGCAGTGTGTCGTTTCCTTCTGCCGGACCTTTTCGCGATGCGGCCAATACTCCGCAACTGCCAGTAAAGTGGCAAAAAGGTTTGGCCGTTTCAAGACGTGGGGACTTTGGCCGAGCGAATCGCGGTGGACGACAGCGACGAGCGCGGTCCGTGCAGATAGACCCAGGCCGGCGCCGAAGCAAAGGGCAGGGCGGCGGCACGGGTCTCGGGCAGGCGGGCCGAGGCGAAGGCCCGCGCCATCGGGGCCGAGAGCGTGGAGAGCGTCGCGCCGGGCCGGTCGATCACGGCGATCGGCAGGCGCCGCACGATGTCGGGCCAGTCCTGCCAGTGATGGAAGCCGGCGAGGCTGTCTCCGCCCATCACCCAGACGAAGCGCACGCCGGGCCGCCGCGCCAGAACCCAGCGCAGCGTGTCGGCGGTATAGGCGAAGCCGACCCCGGCCTCGAAGCCGGTCACGACGGTGCGCCGGTCGCTCAGGAGCGCGCGGGAGGCCGTGATGCGGGAGGCGAGGGGCGGCAGGCGGCCGTGATCCTTCAGCGGATTGCCCGGCGTCACCATCCACCACAGACGGTCGAGCCCGAGCCGCTTCAGCGCGGTCTCGGCCACGAGCTTGTGCGCGGCGTGGGGCGGGTCGAACGTGCCGCCGTAGAGGCCGACGGTCAGGCCGGCCGGCGCGGGTGGAAGCCGCAGATCCTCCGGCCGGGGTCGCGTCGTCACGGACGCGTCTGGCCGGTGCCGCGGACGCGGTAGTTGAAGCTCGTCAGCTGTTCGACGCCCACCGGCCCGCGCGCGTGCATCTTGCCGGTCGCGATGCCGATCTCGCCGCCGAAGCCGAACTCGCCGCCGTCGGCGAACTGCGTCGAGGCGTTGTGGAGGAGGATGGCCGAATCGATCTCCGAGAGGAAGCGCTCGGCCGCCGCCGCATCCCCGGTCACGATCGCCTCGGTGTGGGCGGAGGAATACGCGCCGATATGGGCGATCGCCCCGCCGACCCCGTCGACGAGGGCGACGGAGATGATCGCGTCCAGATACTCGGTTCGGAAGTCCTCCTCGCTCGCTGGCGCTGCGCCGGGATAGACGGCGCGCACCTCCTCCGTGCCGCGGATCTCGCAGCCGGCTCCGGCAAGCGCGTCGAGGATCGGCGTCAAATGGGTCGCGGCGACCTTGCGATCGACCAGAAGCGTCTCGGCCGAACCGCAGATGCCGGTGCGGCGCATCTTAGAGTTCACAGCGAGGTCCACGGCCATCGAGAGGTCCGCCGCCGCGTCGATGTAGAGGTGGCACAGGCCTTCCAGATGCGCGAAGACCGGCACGCGCGCCTCGGACTGCACGCGGGCGACGAGGCTCTTGCCGCCGCGGGGCACGATCACGTCGATCGAGCCGGATAGGCCCGTCAGCATCTCGCCCACCGCCGCGCGGTCGGGCGTCGGCACGAGCTGGATCGCCTCGGCGGGCAGGCCCGCCTCGCGAAGGCCGTTCTGCAGCGCCGCATGGATGGCGCCGGACGAGCGCAGCGAATCCGAACCGCCGCGAAGGATGACGGCGTTGCCGGCCTTCAGGCACAGGGCGCCCGCGTCGGCCGTCACGTTCGGCCGGCTCTCGTAGATCACCCCGATGACGCCGAGCGGTGTGCGGACGCGGGAAATCTCCAGCCCGTTCGGCCGCGTCCAGCTCGACATGACGGCGCCGACCGGGTCGGGCAAAGCGGCGATGTCGCGCAGCGCCTCGGCGATGGCGGCGACGCGGCTCTCGTTCAGCGTCAGCCGGTCGAGCTGCGCGGCGGCCATGCCGGCTTGCCGCGCGGCCGCCAGATCCTGCGCGTTCGCCGCGAGGATGTCGGTCGCGCGTGCCTCCACGGCTGCCGCCATCGCCATGAGCGCGGCGTTCTTCTCGTCGGTCGATGCGGTCGACAGGCGCCGCGAAGCCGCCTTGGCCGCGCGCCCGATTCCCAGCATCAGGCCGGCGACGTCGTCTTCCATGCGGGTTCCGTCGGCCATCACGCCATGTCCTTTTCGGTCTCGTCGGCAAGCCGGGTGACGAGGTCGTCCCGGTGGATCATCGCCGCGCGCGGCGGATATCCAAGCACGGATTCGATGGCGGAGGAGCGCAGGCCCGCGATCGCCCGCGCGTCCTTCGCGTCGTAGGCGACGAGGCCGCGCGCGATCTCGCGTCCGTCGCCGTCGAGGACGAGGATCGTGTCGCCGCGCGCGAAATCGCCGTCGACGCGCCGCACCCCGGCCGGCAGGAGGGAGCGCCCGGCCTTCAGGGCCGCGATCGCGCCCTCGTCCACCGTCAGGCTTCCCATGGCGTTGAGGTGGCCCGCGATCCAGCGCTTGCGGGAGGTCACCGGGTTGGAGGCCGGCGAGAACAGCGTCATGCGCTCGCCGCGTTCGATGGCCGAAAGCGGGCTCATCCGGTCGCCGGCGGTGATGATCATGGACGCGCCCGCGCCGGTGGCGATCTTGCCCGCGTCGATCTTGGTGCGCATGCCGCCGCGCGAGAGGGCGGAGGCCGCGCCGCCGGCCATCGCCTCGATCTCGGGCGTGATGGCGGGCACGTGCGGGATGTGACGCGCCTGCGGGTCGCTCGCGGGCGGCGCGGTGTAGAGCCCGTCGATGTCGGAGAGAAGGATCAGGAGGTCGGCCGTCACCATGGTCGCGACGCGGGCGGCGAGGCGGTCGTTGTCGCCGTAACGGATCTCGGACGTGGCGACCGTGTCGTTCTCGTTGATGACGGGGAGGGCGCCCAAGGCCAGAAGCGTGCCGATGGTGGCGCGCGCGTTCAGATAGCGGCGGCGCTCCTCGGTGTCGCCGAGGGTGAGCAGGACCTGACCCGTCTCGATCCCGTGGGCGCCCATCACCTCCGAATAGGCGCGGGCCAGCGCGATCTGGCCGACGGCCGCCGCCGCCTGGCTCTCCTCCAGCTTGAGCGCGCGCATCGGCAGCTTCAGGATCTTGCGGCCAAGCGCGATTGCCCCGGAGGACACGAGCAGAACCTCGCGGCCCTCGCGCGTCAGCCGCGCGACATCCTCGGCGAGCGAGGCCAGCCATTCGCGCTTCAGCCCGCTCTGGCGATCGACGAGAAGCGCCGAGCCGATCTTGACGACGATGCGGCGATGGTTGCCGAGCGCGCTCATCCCCGCCAGTCCGTCTCGCTCAGGCGTCCGCCGTAGCGCTCCTCGTCGGCCTGCGCCTGGGCCTCCCGCTCGTCGGGAAGGGTCGCGCGCTGGATCTCGCGCTTCAGCCGGCGCAGCGCCTCGGGAATGCCCTGGCGAGAGACGGCCGAAAGCGGAATCGGCGAATGGCCGATCTCGGCTTCGAGCGCCTTCATCTTCTCTTCCAGATCCTCGGGCGTCAGAACGTCCATCTGCGAGAGCGCGACGATCTCGGGCTTCTCGGCAAGGCCGCCCTCGTAGAGTTCGAGTTCGCGGCGCACGGTCCGGTAGGCCTTCGCGACGTCCTCTTCCACCGCCGAGACGAGGTGCAGGAGGACGCGCGTGCGCTCCACATGGCCGAGGAAGCGGTCGCCGATACCCACGCCCTCGTGGGCGCCTTCGATCAGGCCCGGAATGTCCGCGATCACGAACTCCTCGGTGTCGACGGTGGCGACGCCGAGATTGGGATGAAGCGTGGTGAAGGGATAGTCGGCGATCTTGGGGCGCGCGGCGGTGACGCTCGCCAGGAACGTTGACTTGCCGGCGTTCGGAAGGCCGACGAGGCCGGCGTCGGCGATCAGCTTGAGCTGCAGCCAGATCGTCAGCTCCTCGCCTTCGAGGCCCGGATTGGCCCGTCGCGGCGCCTGGTTCACCGAGGAACGGAAATAGGCGTTGCCGAAGCCGCCATTGCCGCCCGCCGCGATGCGCTCGATCTGACCCACTTCGGTCAGGTCGAAGAGCAGCGTCTCGCCGTCCTCGGCATAGATCTGCGTGCCGACGGGCACTTTCAGCGTCACGTCCGCGCCCTTGCCGCCGGTGCGGTTGCGGCCCATGCCGTGCATGCCGGTCTTGGCCCGGAAATGCTGCTGGTAGCGATAGTCGATCAGCGTGTTGAGGCCGGAGACGGCCTCGACGAACACGTCGCCGCCGCGCCCGCCGTCGCCGCCGTCCGGTCCGCCGAACTCGATGAACTTCTCGCGCCGGAACGAGACGGAGCCCGCCCCGCCGTCGCCCGAGCGCACATAGACCTTCGCCTTGTCGAGGAATTTCATGGGTCTTGGGCCTTCTCGGAAGGGGTTGTCTTATCGTTCCGCCGGAGCGGAGGGAAGGGCGGCCACGTCCTTGGCGAAAACGACCGAGGACGTCGCGAGCGGCAGAGCGAAGCGCGAGACCACCACGTGGTTGGCGACGGTGCCGTCGTCCCGCATCCTCATGTGATGGGCGAAGGCGAGCCGCATGCCGCCGCCCGGCGCGATCCCGTCGTACCGCAGGCGCACGCCGTCCGAGTCCGACGTGCCGGAGACCGACGCGGGCGGGGCCAGGGCGCCGTCCGCCCGCTCGGTCTCGACCGTGCCCGCGAAACCGCCGGGCACGGCCCGAAGGTTCCAGACCTGCAGCCGCTCGCCTTCGGGAAAGGCGAAGCGCTCCTCCAGCCGGAGCGTCTCGCCCTGCCGTTCGCCGGCGAAGCGCGCCGTGAAGGCCCGTTCGCGAAGGCCGAGCGTCGTGATCGTGCCCTCGCTCGCGCTCGTCCCCTCGAAGAAGGCGAGAAGATCGAACCCGCCCGGCCCCGACACCTGCGGCTCCCGCGCGCTCCAGAGGAGCAAGGCGACAGCCGCCGTGACAGCGAGAGCGAGCAGGATCGCGAGGCGCTTCACTTGCCGCCCCAGCTCTTCAGCGACTGCCAGCAGCGCCGGTCCATCCGGTAGATCTCCGAGGCGACGCGGCCGGCGGCGAGCGAGAGATCCATCGCGGTCCCCGCATACTGGAAGCCGCACTTGCTGATGACGCGGCGCGACGCCCCGTTGACGACCCGGCAGCGCACCTCCACCAGCGAGACGCCGAGCGTCTCGAAGGCGTGGTCGATCAGCACCTGCGCCGTTTCGGTGGCAAAGCCCTGGCCCCAGAAGGCGCGCCCGAGCCAGTAGCCCAGCTCGACATGGCCTTGCCTGGCGAGCGGCTTCAGCCCCGCGCAGCCGAGAAGAACGCTCCGGCCGGCGGTGCGGACCGCGAAGACCTTCTCTTCGCCGAGGTCCGAGAGGAAGTCCTCGGCGTCCTCGATCCCGTAAGGGTGGGGAATGCGCGAAGTCATCTCGGCGATGTGCCGGTCGTTGGCGAGCGCGGCGACCTCGGCCGCGTCCGCCAGTCGTGCGGGTCTGAGGACGAGGCGTCTGGTGCTCAGACACTCGTCTTCCTCGGTCTCCATACTCATCGCTTCAGTCCCTCCGGGAACGAGTAAAGGGGAGATGGGTGGCGCCCCATCTCCCCTTTCGATCTCGATCCCCTCGGAACCGTCAGGTTCCTCGTCGAGCTCCGGGTCGGTGGGACGCCGGTGCTCGAAGGCGCAACCGGGTCACTCGGCGGCTTCGGCTTTCGGCATCACGGCAACGTAGGTTCGGTTGCCCGACTTCTTCTGGAAGGCGACCGTGCCGTCATTCAGCGCGAAGAGGGTGTGGTCGCGGCCGATGCCGACGCCCGCGCCCGGATGCCAGCGCGTGCCGCGCTGACGGATGAGGATGTTGCCGGCGCGAACCGCCTCGCCGCCGAACTTCTTCACGCCAAGGCGCTTGGACTCGGAATCGCGACCGTTGCGGGAGGAACCGCCTGCCTTTTTATGTGCCATCGTTCAGTCTCCTGTCTCGTGAGCGCCGGGCTCGTCTGAGCCGCGCGGCGCCTTTCATTCTCTAATCTCGCAACGGACGGCTCGTTTGGCCACCCGCTTCTCGAAAAATGCCTCAGGCCTCGTCGGAGGTCTCGGCCTTCTTCTTCGAAGCACGGGGCTTCTTCGCCTCGGCCGGCGCCTCGGCGGCGGTGTCGGCCTTCTTGGTCGCGCGCTTGGGCTTCTCGGCCTTCGGCGCGTCCTCGGCGGCGGCGGCGTCCGTCACCGCGTCGTCCTTGGCCTTCGCCGGCTTCTCGGCCTTCTTGCCCGAAGGCTTGGCGCCGTCCGTCAGGATCTCGGAGATCCGGATCAGCGTCAGCTCCTGGCGATGGCCGCGCGTGCGCTTGGAGTTCTGGCGACGGCGCTTCTTGAAGGAGATGACCTTCGGGCCGCGAACCTGCTCGACAATCTCGGCGGCGACGCTCGCGCCGGAGACGAAGGGCGCGCCGATCGACGTGCCGACCATGAGCACCTCGGCGAAGGAGACGGTGTCGCCCGCCTCGCCCGCAACGCGCTCGATCGTGAATTCGTCGTTGGCGGCGACGCGGTACTGCTTCCCGCCGGTCTTGATGACTGCGAACATTGAATTGGCCTTTTCAGCGTGCCGGTTCTCGAGGAAAAGCGCCCCGGACCGTCTTCTTGTCGTTCTTGTCGAAGCGCGCGCCGAACCGGCCCGAAGCGGGAGGATAAGCGCACACGCGCGTTGCCATAGCGGCCGAGGGCCGTTCGGTCAAGGTTCGGCGGCCGCGAGGCCGCGAAGGCGGGCGGGAACGCCGGGCCTCAGGCGAACGTCGCCTCCATCTCGCGCCTCACGCGGATCGCCTGGCTGTCGGTCGCCTCGACGTCCTCCCAGCTCACGACCGAGCCTGAAGCGACCGCGCGCCGAAGGCTCAGGCCGTGGGCGAGCCCGATCGGCAGGGCGTTCGCCCGCAGGGAATCGGCGGCACGGGCGAGCCGGCCCCAGACCGTGTAGCCGCCCTCGCCGTCGAGCCGTTCGCCGACGGCGAGATCCTTCTTGGCGACCGCCACCACGTCGGAGGAGAAGCCGGCGGTCGTGCCCGTCGGCTCGCCGCGAAGGGCGACGCTCGCCACGCTGATCCCGAGCTCGAGGCCGATCAGATGCGAGGGACGCCAGAGCGCCGCGTAGCGCCCGCTGCGGTCGTGCGAGACCTGATACTCGCCGAAGCAGCGGCGCACGTAGTCGGCGCCCCGCCCTTCCGCCTCGGCGGCCTCGAAGGTGACGTAGACGCCCCAGCGAAGGTCGCCCAAGACCTCGCGCCCGTCGCGCTCCTGGCTGGAGACGACCTCCACCATGCCGCTCTCCTCGAGACACCCGCCGTGGGCGCGCGGCTTCAGGACGTCCGCGAGATCGTGGACCCCGCAGGGCGGGAAGGCGAGGCCATCCATTGGCGCCAGAAGGCCGGAGGCATTGGAGATCGCGGCCATCTCCAGCGCCGACTTGGTACCGTCGAGGAAGGAGTTGAACATCTGCGGGTTCATGCCGCCGGCCTCCGCCGCCTCGGGAGACAGGCCGTAATGCTCCCAGACGGTGGCCGGCGTGGAGGCGACGAATTCCGGCCGGTAGCGCGTGCCCTTGCCGGCCGCGACGACCTTGAGCCCGCAGGTTCGCGCCCAGTCGATCATCTCGCAGACGAGGGCCGGCTGGTCGCCATAGGCCATGGAGTAGACGAGTCCGGCCTTGGCGAAGACCCGCGCCAGATAGGCGCCGGCCAGGACGTCGGCCTCGACGTTGACCATCACGATATGGCGGCCGTTCTCCGCCGCCAGGAGGGCATGGGCGATGCCAGCGGCGGGATGGCCGGTCGCTTCCACGACGACGTCCAGCCCGCCCGTGCGCATCAGCGCCCCGGCGTCGTCGGTGATCCAGACGCCACCGGTACGGACCGCGTCCTCGGCCGAAGCGGCGACGGCGCTCCCGTCCCAGCCGGTGTTGTCGAGCGCCCTGCGGGCGCGCTCGGGCGAAAGGTCGGCGATGCCGAGGAGATGCATGCCCGGCGTCGTGCGCACCTGCGCCAGGAACATCGAGCCGAACTTGCCAGCGCCGATCAGCCCGACGCGGACCGGCCGGCCCTCGGCCTCCCGGGCCTTGAGCTTGGCGTAGAGATTCATCTCGTCCTCCCCCTCCGCCCGTCTCTCCCAGGCGGCATGCGCAGTCCTGTGCCCCCGGCCTTCAAAGGCCGAGGGCCGGCCTCAGCACTCCTCGCCGAAGCCGTCCTCCACGAGGTCCGCGATCGCCTGCAGCGCGTCCTGCGCCTCGCGCCCCTCGGCCGAGACGTGGATGGTCGAGCCCTGTCCGGCGGCCAGCATCATCAGGCCCATGATCGACTGTCCCCCGACCTGCAGCCCGTCGCGGCTGATGGTGAGGTCCGCGTCGAACCGCTCGGCCGTCTGCACGAAACGGGCGGAGGCGCGGGCGTGAAGACCGCGCCGGTTGCGGATGGTGAGGGTTCGCTCGAGAGGGGACGCGGCCCCGTCGACCTTCGTCGATCCCGGCGCGTTCGGATCGGTGGGGACGAGGTCGGCCATGGTCGCCTATTTTCCGCTGAGCACGCGGCTGGCGACGGTGATGTATTTGCGCCCGGCCTCCTGGGCCTGCGCGAGCGCTTCGGCCATCGGCCTGTCGGCACGCACCGAGGCGAGCTTGATGAGCATCGGCAGATTGACGCCGGCGACGACGTCGACATCGCGTCCGTCCATGACGGAGATGGCGAGATTGGAGGGCGTTCCGCCGAACATGTCGGTCAGGATGATGACGCCGGCCCCGCGCGAGGAGCTTTCCACGGCGGCCACGATCTCGTCGCGTCGCGCGCCCATGTCGTCGTCCGGGCCGATCGAGACGGTCTCGAACGCCTCCTGCGGGCCGACGACGTGTTCCACGGCCGCCTTGAACTCGCGCGCCAACTGGCCATGGGTGACGAGCACGAGGCCGATCATAAGGTCACACGCTCCAGGACTGTGTCAGGCGACGACTCATGCCGTTCGACGCTCGCCGATACAAGCGCCCGTTCGCCACGCTCTTTAGAAAAGCGCCAAATCGCGCGCTTGCCAACCGCCCCCTCGTCGATTCCTCACCGATCGAGGAGGGAATCGACGCCCGAGGTTAAGAGCGTCAGCAGAAGATCGGCCGCGAAGGGCGCCTGGCGGGCGGGCAGGAGGAGGCGGGGGAGGGCGACGCCGAGAAACTCGACCGTCGCCGGGTCCGGCAGACGCTCGGGCGCGTCCGTCAGCTCGGCGACGAGATCGATGCGACTGTCCGCGATCGCCGGGACGCGGAGGATGCCGATGCCGGAAAGCTCGATCAGCCCGGCGATCGTCTCGGGCGCACGGCCGAAGAGACCGGCCTCCCGCCGCTCCAGGATCACCCGGTCGTCGGCGACGAGACCGGCCGTCATCCCTTCTCGCGCGGCCGACCGAAGCAGGCTGACGGCCAGGGCCGACTTGCCGCTGCGGGCCGGCCCGAGAATGAGAAGGCCGGCCCCCCGATCCGCACGAGGCCCGCGTGGATGTTCGACGCGCCCCCGCTCACGCTTCCGCCGGGAGGGAGACGGTGAAGCGCGCGCCGAGGATGCGGCGCGGCTTGCCCTTGTCGAAGACGTTCTCGGCGGTGATCGTCCCGCCATGCGCCTCGATGATCTGGCGCGAGATCGACAGGCCGAGACCCGAATTCTGTCCGAAGGCCTCGGTCGAGGGCCGGTCGGTGTAGAAGCGCTCGAAAATGCGCTCGATGTCCTCGGCCTGGATGCCGGGGCCGTTGTCCTCGATGGTGACGACGACGCGGCGGGCGAGGCGCTTGCAGCGCAGAACGATGCGGCCGTCCTCCTCCGGCACGAAGGAGCGGGCGTTCTCGATGAGATTGGTGAAGACCTGGCTGAGCCGAAGGTCGTGGCCGGAGACGACCATGGAGCGCGGCGCGCCCTGCGCGGGCTGTTCGATCTTCAGGTCGATGGAAAGGGTCCGGCCCTCGCGCGAGTGGGCGCGCGCGCCCTCCACGACCGAGGAGAGAAGCCGCGCGAGATCGACGTTCACCGAGGCCTCGCGGGCGAGCTCGGCGTCGAGGCGCGAGGCGTCGGAGATGTCGGTGATGAGCCGGTCGAGCCGCTTCACGTCGTGCTGGATGATGCCAAGCAGGCGCTGGCGCGAATCCTCGTTGCGCGCCAGCGGCAGCGTCTCGACGGCCGAGCGCAGCGAGGTCAGCGGGTTCTTCAGCTCGTGGCTGACGTCGGCCGCGAAGCTCTCGATCGCGTCCATGCGCGCATAGAGCGCGTTCGTCATGCCCCGCAGCGCCGAGGCGAGATTGCCGATCTCGTCGGTCCGGTCGCCGAAATCCGGGATCTCCTCGCGCGCGTTGACCGATCGCCGGACCCGGATCGCGGCGGCCGACAGCCGGCGGAGCGGCGTTGCGATGGTCGAGGCGAGAAGGATCGACAGGACGATGGTGACGAGGGCGGCGACCGCGAAGACACGGACGATCGCCATTCGCTCGTCGTGAACGATCTGGTCGATGTCGCCGCCTTGCGTGGACAGAAGAAGCACCCCCAGGACGGCCCGGAAGCGCTGGATGGGTATGGCGACGGAGACGACGAGGTCGCCGCTTTCGGTCACGCTCTGATGCGCCGAGCGCGACCCGGTCAGCGCCGTCATCACTTCGGGAAAGGCCGTGCCCGAACCGCCCGGCGTCTCGCGGTAGACGGGGAAGGCCGAGGAGCGGAAGAAGCGCCAGAACCGGTCGCCGAGGTCGTCCAGGAAGCTGCCGCTCTCCTGTTCGATCGGGGGCAGATCGTAGCGGAGCACCTGTCCGCGCGAATAGGAGAGGTGGCGCGTGTCGAGGATGAGGTTGGCGTCGCGGTCGTAGATCCGGGCCCGCGTGCGCGTCGGCGAGATCAGCTGGCGCAGCAGCTCTCCGGCCTGCTCCGGATTGATGGGAAAATCCAGATTGTCGATGAAGTCCGAGCCCGGCTGCAGCGTGGCGCCGGCCTGGAGCTCCAGGAGGCGTTCCGGGTCGAGCGTGATCGAGTTGGTCTCCACCGTCGCCGACGAGGCGATGGCGCTGGCGATGATCTGCCCCTGTGTCAGCAGGCTTTCCATCCGCGCCTCGATCAGTCCCTGGCGGAACTGGTTGAGGTAGAGGATGCCGGTGACGAGGACGATCAGCGCGACGAGGTTGAGGAAGACGATCCGGCGCGTGAGTGAGGACAGGATCGTGTGGCCGAGCAGCCAGCGCAGGCGGAAGAGCGTGCGGCGCACGAAGGTGGGGCGCCGCCAGGAGCGCGCCCGCCGCGTGCGCGGCACGCGTTCACCCTGGATGTCGCCCGTCGAAGCCAAGCGGCGCCTTCCCTCCCCGTTCGTCGCCAGACGCGCGGCGTCGCCGCCGGCCCCCGCGAGACGAGGTTCTGCCTACCTCAGACCTCGCGGAACCGGTAGCCGACGCCGTAGAGGGTCTCGATCATGTCGAAGTCGTCGTCGATCGCCTTGAACTTCTTGCGCAGGCGCTTGATGTGGCTGTCGATCGTGCGGTCGTCGACATAGACCTGCTCGTCATAGGCCGCGTCCATGAGCGCGTCGCGGCTCTTCACCACGCCCGGACGCTGCGCCAGCGCGTGGAGGATCAGGAATTCGGTGACGGTGAGGGTGACCGGCACGCCGATCCAGGTGCAGGTGTGCCGCTCCTGATCCATCACCAGCTGGCCGCGCTCGAGCGAGGATTCGGCCGCCACGCCCGTCTTGGCGCCGCCCTCGCGCGCCGCGCCGCGCCGCAGGATCGCGCGCACGCGCTCCACGAGGAGACGCTGGGAGAAGGGTTTGCGGATATAGTCGTCGGCGCCCATCTTGAGGCCGAACAATTCGTCGATCTCCTCGTCCTTCGAGGTGAGGAAGATCACCGGCAGGTCCGACTTCTGGCGCAGGCGGCGAAGAAGCTCCATCCCGTCCATGCGCGGCATCTTGATGTCGAAGATCGCCAGATGCGGAGGGCGGTTCGACAGGCCCTCGAGAGCGGATGCGCCATCGGTGTAGGTTTCGACCCGGTAACCTTCGTTCTCGAGCGCGATCGACACCGAGGCGAGAATGTTCCGGTCGTCGTCGACCAGGGCGATGGTGGCCATGGGGCGGCTTCTCTCTCTTTCCGTCCGTCGGGCCCTTCGGCCCTTGTCGTTGTCCCAGACCCCTCAAATGTGGCGTTTTGAGCGGAAATGCAAATTTCCGCCTTGGAATCAGGGCGCTCAGGCCGCGCCCCGATCCCGTCCCGGCCGGCCGTTCAGGGCCGGATCGTCTCGTGCGTCCCGGCCTTCGGGCGGTCCTGGTCGCCGAAATAGGCCTTCGCCAGTTCGTAGGCGTATTTCACGCGGCTGGTGGTCACGTCCCAGACCTCGGCGAACTCGGGCCGCACCGCGAGAACCGCGACGTTCGGGTCGTCCTTGCCGTTCGGCATCCAGGCCTCGACCTCCTCGTCCCAGGCGTCGTCGATCAGCGAGCGCTCGCTCGACACGCGCGCGGTGCCCGAGACGGCGAGATACTCGCCATGCTTGGTGAAGGAGCACGAGACCTGGGGATCGCGCTCGATCTCCTCGACCTTGTGGGAGGAGCGTTCCGTCACGAACAGGATCTCGTCGCGGTTCTTGGAGACCTTCGGCGCCATCGGCCGCGCGCGCAGGCGTTCGCCGTCGCGCGTCACCACCATGCAGGTGTCGAAGTCTCCGACGCGGTCCCAGAACTTCTCGGATGATGTCTCGGTCATGGTCAGGCCCTTGCGCTGTCGTTCTGCGCCCGCGCCGCGGCGCGGGGATGAAACCCCTTAACGAGCGAGCCGGGGTTTGGTGCCCTCGGGCATGCGGGGGCGGCGCCCACCGAAGATCAAACGATTAGATTGCGGCAATCGCGGATTAAAACGATTGAATACTATGGACATGGAAGTAGAGTGTTGCAAATGGCTTGCTCTTGGGGCGCAGTGCCCGTATTGGGCAGCGCTCGTCACTTGACGTGACTTCGCGACTTGGAGCCGTTTCGCATGGAAGAAATCGGGACCCGCAACCCGGCCGCCGGGATCGAGACCACGGGCTTGTCCGGCCTGTCCTCGGTGCGCTGGAACCTCACGGCCGCCGACCTCGTCGAGACGGCGATCCGGCGGGGCGAGGGTCGCCTGACGGCTCACGGCGCCTTCGTGGCGACGACCGGCCAGCACACGGGCCGCTCGCCGAAGGACAAGTTCGTCCTGGCCGACGAGAACACCGATCCGCGCGTCTGGTGGGACAACAACAAGCGCCTGGAGGAGGACGCCTACGAGCGCCTCTCGGCCGACTTCCGCGAGCACGCCAAGGGCCGCGACCTCTTCGTGCAGGACCTGATCGGCGGCGCCGACCCGCAGAACTCGATCAAGGTGCGCGTCGTCACCGAGTATGCCTGGCACTCGCTGTTCATCCAGAACCTCCTGATCCGCCCGTCGCGCCAGGATCTGGAAAGCTTCGTGCCGGAGTTGACGATCATCGACCTGCCGTCCTTCCGCGCCGACCCGACGCGCCACGGCTGCCGGTCGGAGACGGTGATCGCCTGCGACTTCACCGGCAACACCATCCTCATCGGCGGCACCTCCTATGCCGGCGAGATGAAGAAGAGCGTCTTCACCGTCCTCAACTACCGCCTGCCCGAGAACGGCGTCATGCCGATGCACTGCTCGGCCAATGTCGGCGACGCGGGCGACGTCGCCCTCTTCTTCGGCCTGTCGGGCACCGGCAAGACCACGCTCTCGGCCGATCCGAGCCGCACGCTTCTGGGCGACGACGAGCACGGCTGGGGCGAGGACGGCGTCTTCAACTTCGAGGGCGGCTGCTACGCCAAGACGATCCGCCTCTCGGCCGAGTCCGAGCCGGAAATCTTCGCGACCACCCGCCGCTTCGGCACGGTGCTCGAGAACGTCGTGCTGGATTCCACGCGGGTGCCGGACTTCGACGACGGCTCGCTGACCGAGAACACGCGCGCGGCCTATCCGCTGCACTTCATCCCGAACGCGTCGGAGACCGGCCGCGCCGGCCAGCCGAAGAACATCGTGATGCTGACGGCGGACGCCTTCGGCGTGATGCCGCCGATCGCCAAGCTGACCCCGGCCGAGGCGATGTACCACTTCCTTTCGGGCTACACGGCCAAGGTCGCGGGCACCGAGAAGGGCGTCACCGAGCCGGAGGCCACCTTCTCCACCTGTTTCGGCGCGCCCTTCATGCCGCGCCACCCGTCCGAATACGGCAACCTCCTCAAGGAGCTGATCGCGCGCCACGGCGTCGATTGCTGGCTGGTCTCGACCGGCTGGACGGGCGGCGCCTACGGCACGGGCAACCGCATGCCGATCAAGGCGACGCGCGCGCTTCTGGCCGCCGCGCTCGACGGCTCTCTGAAGGACGCGGAGTTCCGCACCGATCCGCATTTCGGCTTCCAGGTGCCCGTGGCGGTACCGGGCGTCGATTCCGCGATCCTCGACCCCCGCTCAACCTGGGCGGACGGCGCGGCCTACGACGCGCAGGCCCGAAAGCTCGCCGGCATGTTCCGCGCGAACTTCGAGAAGTTCGAGACCCATGTGGACGACGCGGTGCGCGCCGCCGCCCCGCAACTGCCGATGGCCGCGGAGTAGTCTTCGCGGTGCGTCCCGGCTGATCGGGGGGCCGCGGCATGTGGCCCTTCCGGGCAAGGCCGCTTCTCGACGACGACGTGGTCGATTGGATGATCGACCACGTCCACTGGCTCATGTCCCGGCAGGCCCATCGGGCGGCCTACGCCTCGGCGGGGCCGCTGCCGATCTCCGACCGGATCTTTCCCTTCGATCCTCGAGGCGGCCACGATGCGGCCGTGCGTCTGCTTCTCCTCGTGATGCAGAGGATGGGCGTCGAAGGGCTCCCGGTGGTGCTGGAGGCGGACGCTTCGAGCGCGCGGTACGATCCGGGGCTCGGCGGTCATCGTCCCGTTCCGCGCGTGACGGCGGCCGGAACCTATCGACCCGCCCGCGACGGGATCGTCATCACCTACGACACCACGCTTCTCCACCGTCCGGCCGAGCTCGTCGCCGTGCTCGCGCACGAGATGTCGCACGCTATTCTCGATCTGGGCGCGGAGACTCCGCCGCCGAGCGACGCGGAGGAGATGCTGACGGACCTCTCCGCGACCCTCCTCGGCTTCGGGTTCTATCTCATGCTGTTCCGATACGACACGGCGATCGAATCGCCGGACGTGGCCCGGGAATGGCGCGGCTATTTCGAGGAGTATATGAGCCTGCGCGAACTCTGCTTCGCGACGGCGATGCACAGCGACCTTTCGGGCGTCGAGCGCTCGATCGCGCTGCGCCACGCGGCCGATGCGGTCGGACCGGACGCTCAGGCTCACATGAAGCGGGCCTTCGCCGATCTCGACCGGATACCGTCCCGCCTCGCTCCGCTGCGCGCGCTCCGCATGGTCTCGCCGCCATCGCCCTCGCGTCCCGGATGACGCGACGGTTCGATCCGGTGAAGAGTCACGGGTCCTCGGCTTCCTCGCCGTTCGCATCTGGGGTTCGAACGCGAGACGCGATATGTCTCGGCTGCAACGAGGAGTCCGAGAGAGCGTGCCTGACCGAGCCGTAAAGTGCGCCGGAGCCGTGCGTTGAGCGAGGAGGGCGCCCGTCCGTCCGGGCTCTTCGTCTCCCGCCGCGTGACGATCCCCGAGGACGAACTGGAGGAGACCTTCGTGCGGGCCTCCGGGCCGGGCGGGCAGAACGTCAACAAGGTCTCGACGGCGGTGCAGCTCCGGTTCCTGGCCTCGCGCTCGCAGGCGCTGGGGGAGGAGGCCAAGGAGCGCCTCATGAAGCTGGCCGGCCAGCGCGGGACGAAGGCGGGCGACGTCCTGATCGAGGCCTCGCGCTTCCGCACGCAGGAGCGCAACCGCGAGGATGCGCGGGAGCGGCTGGCGGCGCTGGTGCGCGAAGCCCTGGTTCCGCCCCCGCCGCCGCGCAAGAAGACGCGGCCCTCCAGAGGCGCGATCGAACGGCGCCTGCAGGCCAAGAAGGGCCGTTCGGGCATCAAGCGCATGCGCGGTCGCGTCGACGAATAGAGCGATGGACCATGGACCGCGTCCGGCGGCCCTTGTGATCCCCGCCATGTGATCCCCGCGATGTGATCGACGCCTTGGCCGCCGCTGCGGCAAAGCGACACCGATCCGCCATCTTCGCGGCGATCCTCGTTGGCCGGCCCCGTTCCCGTTCCCATCTCGGGATGAATGACGGTCGTTCAGGCCAGAAGGAGCGGATCGATGCGACGGCGTGACTTTCTTCTTTCAGGTGCGGCCTTTCTCGGCCTTGCGGCGGTCGGGGCGCGGTTCGGACTGTTCGACGGCGAGGCAGGCGCGCAGGAGGCGTTCCCGGTCTCGATGAGCGAGGAGGACTGGCGCGAGCGCCTGTCCCCGGAAGCCTTCGCCGTGCTGCGGCAGGAGGCGACGGAGGCCCCCTTCACCAGCCCCCTGAACGAGGAGAAGCGCGCCGGAATCTTCGCCTGCGCGGGCTGCGGCAACGAGCTCTATTCGTCGGACGCGAAATACGATTCCCGCACCGGCTGGCCGAGCTTCTGGCAGCCGATCGCGGACGGACGGATCGGCACGAAGGTCGACTACCACCTCGTCTATCCGCGCACCGAGGCCCATTGCGCGCGATGCGGCGGTCATCTCGGTCACATCTTCGACGACGGCCCGCAGCCGACCGGCAAGCGCCACTGCATCAACGGCGTGGCGCTGGCCTTCGCGCCGGCCGACGCCGCCTGAGGCGTGCCCTCCCGCGCGCCGGGATCCTTCGCGCGATCATTGAAGAGGCGGGGAGGGGACGCCATATCAGGGAGGAACCGCACCGGCGGTGCCTTGAAGGGCCGCCGGTACTGAAAAGTCGCTTGCAACAAGGACTTGTCGCGTGACGAGCAGGACCACGCCCTTCTCCCACCCCTTGCTTCTGGGGTTCGATTCCATCGAGCGGACGCTGGAAAGGATCGGGAAAGGAGGGGACGGTTATCCTCCCTACAATATCGAGCGTGTCGCTTCGCGCACCGCCGACGGACGGGACGGCGAACCGGTGATCCGGATCACGCTGGCCGTCGCCGGGTTCGGGCCGGAGGACCTCGAAATCGTGACCGAGGAGAACCAGCTGACGATACGGGGCGTTCAGGTCGAACAGAAGGAGCGGGACTTTCTCCATCGCGGGATCGCCAGCCGCCAGTTCCAGAAGAGCTTCCTCTTCGCGGACGGCATGCGCGTTCTGGGAGCGGAGCTGAGGAACGGGCTTCTGTCGATCGAACTGGCAAGGCCGAAGGTGGAGCGTGCGGCCAAGAGGATCGAGATCGCCGTCTCCTGACGGACGGCTCGAGGCTCAAGCTCGCGAAAGGAGCCGATGATCATGGACATTCACAACACACGCCTGTCGAAGACCGATTTCGCCGCGCTCGGCGAAGGGCATCTGGCCTATCTGCGCCGCATGTCCTCCGACGACATTCGCGAGAAGTTCCCGGCCGCGCAGTCGATCCAGCCCGGGCTGAAGCTCTGGGCGCTGTTCTCCGCCGACGGCACGCCGCTCGCGGTCTCCGACGACCGCTCCTCGATCCTGGCGAGCGCCTCGCAGAACGAACTGATGACGGTCAGCATCCACTGACGGCCATGGCGCCGGCCACCTCGGGCCGGGCCTCGGACCTTCCCGGCAGGATGGGCGAGGGGTTCGACCACTGCCGTTATGCCGTCGTGCGACGGCGGAGCGGAGATGACGAAGGGCGGCCGGTCGGTCGCCCTTTTCGTGTGCTCGTCGACAGGAGCGCCGAGCGTCCGCTTGGACGCGCAAAGGCCGCTCCAACTCCTTGAATCTGCGCATCGCGCTTTCCAAAATCGGTTCCGATCTACGGGCCGATGCTGTCGCTGCCGAGCCCTGCGAACACCGGGTCTCGCCGCTCAGGCCGGCCGGTAGCCCGGAACGCCCGTTAGGATCGCGTCCACCACCGTCTCGATCTCGGTCGCGGCTCGGTCCAGCTGCCCCATCAGCAGGCGGTGCAGCGCGTAGGCGACCGCGAGCTCGATGATCATCCCGCCATTGGTGTCGGCAGGCACCTCTCCGCGCGCCTTCGCACGGTCGACGATCTGGATGGCGATCGCCATCCGTCCCGCCTGATAGGCCTCGAGCGCTTCGGCAGCGCCCGCATCGTTCTGCGCCTCGGCGATCACCGCCCGATAGACGAGCCCGCACAAGCGGTTGTGCCAGAAGCCGATGAGCTGGTTGGTGAGCAGGCCGACGAGGTCGCCGCGCAGGCTGCCCGTATTGGGGAACGCCCGCGCGTTCTTGAAGCGCTTGTAGACGTCGAGCATCAGCACCGTGCGGTTGGGCCACCAGCGGTAGATGGTGGGCTTGCCGGCCCGGGCCCGCCGCGCCACCGCCTCGATGGAAAAGCCGGCGATGCCCTCCTCCCGCAGCACCGCCTCGGCCGCGTCCAGGATGGCCTCTTGGCTCGCCGGATTGCGGCGTGCGCCGATGGAGCGACGCGTCTCGGCCTTGTCCTGATCGTTCATGCTCATGAGCTCCGTATGGCCCAGCGAGAGTCGAATGAAAAGCTTGAACGAAACGGATCGTTTCGATATATGAAACGGATCGTTTCTATGGAGCCCGCCATGCCCCTCTCCGCCCGTCTGCGAATGACGCTGTTGATGACCTTCGCCGTCTATCCCATCGTCACGCTCTATCTTTACATCATTTTCCCGTTCACCGACGGCTGGACCATCTGGCAGCGCAGCCTGGTTCTGGTTCCGGCCATGTCGGCGACCATCGTCCTCTTCGTCGTGCCATTCATCACCCGCCGCTTCGGGGCCTTCATCGCCGGCCGCACGTCACAAGACGCTCGAAGCGCGTAACTCGGGTCTGGATCGCTGCGCGCGTCCGTGCGCCTTTGAGCTCCGCCGACCCTATCGACGAACGGAAGCACCGAAGGCCCTGCGGACCTTCGATCCCGTCCCCCGCGTGGACCGTCCTGTCAGGAGGCGCTCGCGGTCCCCGGCCGATGGTCGGCGTTCTCGGGGGGCTACAGCGTCGGCCCGAAAATCGGAATCGATTCTCCGAAAGCCTGATGCGTAGATTCAAGAAGATGGAGCGACCTTTGTGCGTCCGAACGGACGCACGGCGCTTCAGCCGACCGGGTCCGGATGCTGGATGTGGAACAGCATGGAGGCCGCGTCCGGCGAGCGGCGGAGGGCTTCAACCGTCGAGCGGCTGCGCAGGAGCCGGGCGACGCGCGACAGCGCCTTGAGATGTTCTGCGCCCGAGCCGATGGGCGCCAGGAGCAGGAAGACGAGATCGACCGGCTCGTCCTCGCCCGCCTCGAAGGGCACGGGCTTGGCGAGACGCGCCAGCACGCCGACGACGCCCGTCAGCCCCGGCAGCTTGCCGTGCGGAATGGCGATGCCGTTGCCGACGCCGGTGGAGCCGAGCTTCTCGCGCTCCATCACCTTTTCGAAGATATCGCGTTCCTTCAACCCGCTCAGCTGCGCGGCGCGGGCGGACATTTCCTGAAGGACCTGCTTCTTCGAGCCAGCCTGCAGAAAGGGCATGATGCCCTCCTCACGGATCAGCCCTTCCAGTTCCATCGCCGTCGCCCGCCTCGACTGCCGATCTCGCGGCAGCGGTTCCTTTTCGTGGGCCGTAAGATTGAACGACCGCTTCTCCAGAGCGCCGTGCGACCGTTCGGACGCACGCAAGACCGCTCCATGTCCTCGCTTCCGCGCATCGTCCGTTCGAAGACCGGATACGGTCTTCCAGCCGATGCTGGACCGAGCCCTGTCCCGGAACGACGCGCCCTGCGACCGATGCGCGCTTCCGGCCGACCGGATCCGACGCCGCGTCCCGTTCGCGCGTTTCCGCCGCCGGAACCCGCAGGACGCGAGTCCCGGCGCGGAATACTGCGTCAGCTCTTGTCGTGCAAGGAGGAGGGGTCCACCCAGCCGAAATTGCCGTCCGCGCGCCGATACACGATGTTGATCGCGCCCGAGCCGGCGTTCTTGAAGACGACGACCGGGCTGTCGCGCCGGTCGAGCTCCATGACGGCGCCCGCGACCGAGAAGGTGCCGACCGAGAGGGTGGTCTCGGCGACGATCGCCGGCGCGTAGTCCTCCGGCACCTCGTCCGCCTCGTCCGGGATGGCTTCCATCACGGTGTAGGCGACCTCGCGCGTCGCCGCGCCGTTGGCCTTGTGGTCCTTCAGGCGGCGCTTGTAGCGCCGCAGGCGCTTCTCGATGCGCTCGGCGGCCTCGGCGAAGGAGGCCTCGGGGTCGTGTGCCATGCCGGCGGCCTGGAAGACGACGCCGGTGTCGAGATGGAGCGTGCAATCGGTGGAGAACCGGCTCGACTCCTTCGACAGGACCACGGTCCCGGAGAAGTTGCCGTCGAAATATTTGGCGACCTGCTCGTTCAGGCGCTCCTCGATTCGAGAGCGGAACGCTTCGCCGACATCCATGTGGCGACCAGAGACGCGAATTGACATGCAAGGCTCCTTCTTCAACGTCGCGACGGTCGGCCGGTCTCGACCTCCCGTCGCGGTCCGTCGCCTGAACTTAGCGCATCGCGCGGCAAATCGAAGGCGTTTCGCGACGGGGATTCGCCGCCCGGCGGGGCCTCAGGAGGCGAGGCGGCGCAGGCCCATCTCGCGCCGGCGCCGGGCGGAGGAAGCGATGCCGAGCGCTTCGCGGTACTTGGCGACGGTGCGCCGCGCGAGCTCCACGCCCTCGGCGCGCAGCCGGGCCGCGATGTCCTCGTCGGACAGGACCGCGCCGGGCCGTTCGGCGGCGACGAGCAGGCGGATCCGCTCGCGCACGCCGCTCGCCGAATGCGTCTCGGCCCCCTGCGAGGACGCGAGCGCGCCGGAGAAGAAGAATTTCAGCTCGAAGGTCCCGCGCGGGGTCGAGACGAACTTGCCCGAGACGATGCGGCTCACGGTCGATTCGTGGAGGCCGACGGCCTGCGCGACCGCCGCCAGCGTCATGGGGCGCAGTGCGGTCGGGCCGACGGCGAGAAACGCCTTCTGGCGCCGCAGGACATGCGTCGCGACCGTCAGGATCGAGTTCGCCCGCCGGTCCACCGCCCGCAGGATCGCGGCCGCCTGTGCCCGGCACTCCTCCAGGAAGGCGCGCTCGGCATCGTCGCGGCAGCCTGCCAGGATGTCTCTGGTGAGGTCGGCGTCGAACGACACGCGGGGCATCGAGCGCGCGTTGAGGACGACGTGCCAGCCGCCTCCGTCCCGCTCCTCCACGAACACGTCCGGTTCGATCGTCACCGGACCGCCGGCCCCGAAGGCGCTGCCGGGTTTGGGGTCGAGACTGCGCAGCAGGGCGACGAGCTCGGCGACGCCGTCCGCATCCCGCCCGCTCAGGCGCGACAGCGCACGAAGGTCGCGTTTCGCGACGAGCTCGAGCTGGGAAAGGACGGCGGCCATGCCATCGTCCAGCCGGCCCTGGCGCTCCAGCTGGAGCCCGAGGCATTGAGCGAGGTCCCGCGCGAAGAGCCCCGCCGGCTCGGCCTGCGCACGCAGCGTCGAGAGGACGGCTTCGACGGTCTGGCGCGCGATGCCGAGGCGCGCGGCCGCCTCGCCCGGCTCGATCCGCAGATAGCCCGCCTCGTCGATCTCGACGCAGAGCGCTTCGGCGATGCGGCGCTCGGCGGGCGAACGGAAGATGTCGGCGATTTCCGTCAGGACATGGGCGCAGAGGGAGGGGGCGGCTTCCGCCGCCATGTCGAGAGCGTCCGTCCGCGCCGGACCGGGGCGGGGTGCGAGGCGTGCCGCGGAGCGTCGTCCGCCGGGCCGATCCTCGACCGTCAGAAGCGGGTTGCGGTCGCCCTCGCGGCGCAGGAAGTCGGCGAGGTCGTGCCGGTCGAACTGCAGGAGCCGGATGGACTGGAGGAGCTGCGGCGTCAGCGCGAGCGATTGGGATTGGCGAACCTCCAACCGCATCGAGACGCTCATCGCGTGCCTCCCATCCGCGCGGACCGGGCGCGTGCCCCGTGCCCGGCCCCTCGCCGGACGGGCTCATGAAGCGATGGGCGGCGCCGCTCTGTCAAGGCGCGGCGCGCCGGCTCTCAGTAGCTGAAGCGGTCGCCGAGATAGATGCGGCGCACGTCCTCGTCGGCGACGATCGCCTCGGGCGTTCCGTGCGTCAGGACGGCGCCGGCATGCATGATGTAGGCGCGGTCGATGAGGCCGAGCGTCTCGCGGACATTGTGGTCGGTGATGAGGACGCCGATGCCGCGCGCCGTCAGATGGCGGACGAGGTCCTGGATGTCGGAGACCGCGATCGGATCGACGCCCGCGAAAGGCTCGTCGAGCAGCATGAAGGTCGGGCGCGAGGCGAGGGCGCGCGCGATCTCGCAGCGCCGCCGCTCGCCGCCCGAAAGGGCGGTGGCGGGCTGGCGCCGCAGATGCGCGATGCGGAATTCGTCGAGAAGCGAATCGAGCTGCTCGTTGCGCTTGGTCCGGTCGGGCTCCACCACCTCCAGCACCGCGCGGATGTTGTCCTCCACGGACAGGCCGCGAAAGATCGAGGCCTCCTGCGGCAGATAGCCGATTCCGAGGCGCGCGCGCCGGTACATCGGCATCTTCGTGATGTCGTGCCCGTCGAGCTCGATGCGGCCGGAATCGGCCGGAACGAGGCCCATCAGCATGTAGAAGCAGGTCGTCTTGCCGGCGCCGTTCGGACCGAGAAGACCGACCGCCTCTCCGCGCCGCACGCCGACATCCACCCCGTCCACCACCCGGCGGCCGCGAAACGTCTTGGTCAGGCCGCCGGCGACCAGCGTTCCCTCGCGCGCGCCCGGCGTCGAGGCGTCGATCGGGCGTGCCGCGGCCGAAGGGTGGGTTTCGTGAAGATTCGTCATGCGCCTCCGCGCTCCGGCGTGCCGCCGGAGCCTCGTCCTGTCACCATCGGATGCGGCTAGTTCTGCGAGCCGGGCGTCAGCAGCATGCGGACCCGGCCGCTTCCGCCGCCCGAACCGCCCGGGCAGTTCGAGCTCTGGAGCTGCGCGACGCCCGTCTCCATCTGGACGGTGAGCCGGCAGCCGGTCGCCACGTTCGGTCCCTGGCTGAGGACCACGTTCCCGGTCATGACCACGACTTGCGTCGCCATGTCGACATTGGCCTCGTTGGCCGTCGCCACCTGATCGGCCGAGGTGATCTCGACCGAGCCGCTCGCCTCGATGCGCCGGATCTCGTTGCCGCCGCCGGGCAGATTCCCGCCCGAGGAGGCGGGCTGGGCGCCGCCCGAGCCCTGCGAGTAGTGGACCACCAGGCGGTCGGCCTGCATCCGCGTCTCGCCCTGCTCGACCGACACGTTGCCCGAGAAGGTGGCCTGCGCGGCGCGGTCGTCGACGTCGAGCTGATCGGATTCGATCGCGATCGGCTGGTCGCCCTGCATCTGCAGGCCGCCGAAATTCTGCTGCGCGGCGGCCGATCCGGCCGTCGCGGCAAGAAGGGCCCCCGCGAGGGCGAGAAGGGGCATGTTCACGATCGGCCTCATGGGTTGGCTCCGACGTCGGTCTCGTCGGACGCGCTCGGAAGAAGGGTGAGCTTGACGCGATCGCCGAAGGAGAGCCGCTCGCCGCCCTCCTCAATGACGACGCTGCCCGATTCCAGTCTCTGGTTCGGCGTGGTGATGACGACGGGCCCCTGGCCCTGCATGCTGCGACCTGCGAGGTCGATCTCCGCCTCCGAGAGCCGGATGGCGATGCCGCTCGTCGTCTCCACCTCGATGTCGTCGAAGAGGCGCAGGCGTTCCGTGCCCACGTCGTAATAGCCGTTGCCGGCCTGAATGGTCGCGTTGGTGCTCTCGTCCACGGCGATGTCGGCGCGAACGCCCTCCAGATCGACGCCCGAGGCGGAGCCGGCCACGGCCTGCACCGCGCGGCGCGCCGTCATCGAATAGGGGCGGTCGCGGGAATCGCTGCCGGACATCCGCGGGTCCTGCATCACCAGCCGCCCGTCCTCCAGTGTCGAGGAGGCGAAGCTGAGTTCGCCGGGCAGCGAGCGGGCGACATAGGCCGCGCCGACCCCGAGGAGCACCATGACCGTGGCGATCGCAGGCAGGCCGACCTTCAGGAATCGCACCCGGCGCGAGTGGCGGCGCGCGCGCGCGAAGGCGTCGCCCGATCGCTGCTCGGACGGGCGGGACGGCACCTCGTCGAGGCTCCGGTTCGAAGAGCGGGCGGCCAGATCTGCCAAGCGTGTCCTGTCGGGAAGACGGTTCGGTTCGAGAGGCCCGGCAGCGCTCGCCTGAGAGCAGGCGCCATCGGTTCGGATCACGTTATATAAGCCCGTATACGGTTTTTGAATGGTAACCGAAGAACGACCGCTCGCTTGGCAATGCGAAGCCGCGCCGCTATCGCTGCGGGCCTCGCCGAAACGCCCGGGGAACATCGAATGACGCTTGGTCCGCACGATCTCATCGACCGCAGGCGGCTGCGCGCCAAGCTCGGCTTCTGGCGCCTTACCGCGCTCGGCATCGCGGCGATCGCCGTTCTGGGCGCCTCGTGGATGGCCATCGGAGACGCGCGCGGGGGAGGGGGCGGTCGCGAGACGATCGCCCGCGTCGAGATCAGCGGCCTCATCACCCAGGACCGCGAGATGCTGGAGCTGTTCGAGACGCTCGCCGAGGAGGACCGGGTCCGCGCCGTCCTCGTCTCGGTCAATTCGCCCGGCGGCACGACCGCCGGCGGCGAGACGATCTACGAGGCGATCCGCAAGCTGGCGCAGGTCAAGCCCGTCGCCGCCCAGATCGAGACGCTCGGCGCCTCGGCCGGCTACATGGTCGCCAGCGCCGCCGACCATGTCGTCGCGCATCAATCCTCCATCGTCGGCTCGATCGGCGTGATCTTCCAGTATGTCGATGCCTCGACGCTGCTGGACCGCATCGGCGTCGACGTGAACGCGGTCCGCTCCTCGCCGCTGAAGGCGGAGCCTTCGCCCTTCCAGCCGGCCTCGGAGGAGGCGCGCGCGATGATCGCCCGGCTCGTCGGCTCCTCCTACGACTGGTTCGTCGAACTCGTCGCCGAGCGCCGGGGGCTGACGCTGCCGCAGGCGCGGGTTCTGGCCGACGGCTCGGTCTTCACCGGGCGGCAGGGGCTGGACAACGGCCTCGTGGACGCGCTCGGCGCCGACGACGAGATCCGCCGCTGGCTGGAGGAGGAGCGGGACGTGCCGCAAGGCCTCGAGATCGTCGATCGCGAGCCGAACCGCGACACCGGACCCTTCTCGCTCCTGCGCTCCGGGCAGGCCGCGATCCTCTCCTTCCTGGGGCTCGATCCGTCCGCCGCCTCGCTGCCCGACGCCCTGATGCGCGAGGCCGGTCGCCTTGACGGTCTGGTGTCCCTCTGGCAACCTTTCGGCAGCGAAGTCCGGTGACGGGCGGGGCGGGCCGGGGGGCTCGCCGAACTGCCTTCAACGCGATCCTGCCGCGGCCTTCGCTGCGACGGGTCGTGTCGTGACCGGCCATCGAGGGGCAACGACGTGATCAAATCCGAACTCGTGCAGATCATCGCGAGCCGAAATCCGCATCTCTATCAGCGGGACGTCGAGACGATCGTGAATGCGATCTTCGACGAGATCACCGAGGCTCTCTGCCATTCGAACCGGGTGGAACTGCGCGGCTTCGGCGCCTTCTCCGTGAAGAACCGGCCCGCGCGCGCCGGGCGCAACCCGCGCACCGGCGAAGCCGTGGCGGTCGAGGAGAAGTGGGTGCCCTTCTTCAAGCCCGGCAAGGAGCTGCGCGAGCGGATGAACGGCGCGGCCTGACAGGGCGCGCCGTCCCGGCCTGAAAAACCTCAGGGTCCGGCGTCGATGCGAACGCCCGCCGGCGGCGAGCCCCGCGCGTCACGAAGCTCTCCCTACCCTGCCGGGACCTTTTCGCGCAGAGCGAAAGAAGGGTGCGGTTTCGATCCACGGCATCGTTTGAGGCGAAGGGCACCGTTCCTCTCTCCTTGGAGAGGGGGCCGAAGGGCCGGGTGAAGCCCGAAGCCATGGGTATATCCCCGCACGAGGCGCGCTCAAGGGGCCGTGCGCCGCGCCGTGCGAACCGACGCGATTGACGGACGGCGCGCACTCCTTAACTTCTAGTCTTCCCAATCTTGCCGGGCGCGATGCGGCCCGACGTCCGAACGAGACCTGAGATGCTTTCAAAGCTTCTGACCTTCCTGGTCCTCCTGCCGCTGGCGCTGCTCCTGGTCGTCTTCAGCGTCCTGAACCGCGCGCCGGTCACGCTGTCGATGGACGTGTTCGGAACGACCCCGCAGCTCGCCGTCCAGGCGCCGCTCTTCGTCGTCGTCCTCACCGCGCTCATCATCGGCGTGATCCTCGGCGGCATCGGCACCTTCATGACGCAGGCCCATCACCGTCGGCGCGCCGCGCGCAAGGAGCGCGAGGTCGAGCATCTGCGCCAGGAGGCGGCCGTCTCCAAGGAACGCGTCCGTGCCATGCGCGAGGAGCGCGAGCGGGCCGCCGCCGCGTCCTCCGCGACGCCCGCAACGGGCATCGGCTCCGCGCCGCGTCCGGGAGCGCTGCCGGCACCCCGCGCCGCGTAAGCGGGACGCTTCGACGAAGCCGGTCCGGCCAGCGTCACATTCCCGTGCGCACGCCCTCCGCCGCCGCCGGCCGGGCTCTCAGGCCGGAGCCGTGATCTCCTCTGCGCTCGCCGTGCCGCCGGACACCTTCGCGGCGAGGCAATCGAAGAACTGGCCGGAGAGCTTCTTGGCCGTGGAATCGATCAGCCGCCCGCCGAGCTGGGCGATCTTGCCGCCGACCTGCGCCTCCACCGTGTAGGTCAGAACCGTGTGGTCGCCGTCCTCGGCCAGATGAACGTGCGCGCCGCCCTTGGCGAAGCCCGCGATCCCGCCCTTTCCCTCGCCGACGATCGAATAGCTCTCGGGCGCCACCACGTCCTCCAGCCGGACCTCGCCGTTGAACTTCGCCTTCACCGGACCGACCTTGGCGACCACGAGCGCCGTCATGCGCCCGTCCTCCTGCCGCTCCAGGCTTTCGCAACCGGGAATGCACTCGCGCAGCGTCTCCGGGTCGTTCAACGCCTCCCACACCGCCTGCCGCGACGCCGGCAGCCGGTACTCGCCCTTCAGGTCCATCCCGCTCCTCCCAAGCTCAGGGCGCCGTCTCGCGTCCCTCGGGTGTCAGGATGAAGCGCCCGCCGCGCTTTGCCAATGGGCTGCAGACGGGTTAGAGCCGAGCCCATGAGCAGGAAGCCGGATCGGAAGGGACAGCGCCCCCCGGGGCGCGAGGAGAGCGAGGCGCGCCCGAGCACGGCCGCGCGCGCGCAGGACGCCCGCGCCGGGCGGCCGGAGGTGAGGATCGCTGACGGCGCCCGTCCGCAGGAGCGCCTGCCGGTGATCCTGACCGTGGAGCCGAACGCGGACTACGCGCTTCTCGACACGGGCGACGGCGAGAAGCTGGAGCGCTACGGGCCGCTGACGATCCGCCGGCCCGAGAACCAGGCGATCTGGCCGCGCCGCAGGCCTTCCGCCGAATGGGACCGCGCGGACGCAATCTTCACCGGGGACACGGACGAGGAGGGCGTCGGGCGCTGGCGTTTCCCGAACATGCCCCTCGGCGAGACCTGGCCGATGCGCCAGGACGGGCTGCCCTATCTCGGCCGCTTCACCTCCTTCCGCCACACCGGCGTCTTCCCCGAACAGGCGGCGCACTGGGCCTTCATAGTCTCGCAGATCGAAGCCGCGCGGGCGCAGGGACGCCGGGTTCGGGTGCTCAATCTCTTCGGCTACACCGGTCTCGCCTCGCTTCTGGCCGTCAGGGCCGGCGCCGAGGTCACCCATGTCGACGCCTCCAAGCGCGCCATCGGCTGGGCGCGCGAGAACCAGGAGATCGCCGGCCTCGACGCCGCTCCGATCCGCTGGATCTGCGAGGACGCGGTCCGCTACGTCGAGCGCGAGGTGAAGCGCGGCAGCGCCTACGAGATCGTCCTCCTCGATCCGCCGAAATTCGGGCGCGGCCCCAAGGGCGAGATCTGGCAGGTCTTCGAGGACCTGCCCTATCTCCTGTCGCTCGCGCGCGCGCTCCTGTCGGACCAGCCGCTCTCGCTCGTCCTGACCGCCTACTCGATCCGCGCGTCCTTCTATTCGCTCTCCGCCCTGATGGCCGAGCATTGCCGCGGTCTCGGCGGGCGGATCGAGTCGGGCGAGCTCGTCATCTCCGAGGAGGGCGAGGAGCCGCGCCGCCTCTCAACCTCCCTTTTCTCGCGCTGGGTGCAGTCATGACGAAGCCGACGGTCGCGCCGGGGCGGGTGAAGGAGGTCTCCTCCATCTCCAACCCGATCGTGAAGGACATCCGCACGCTCGCCCAGAAGAAGGGCCGCGACGAAAGCGGGCTGTTCCTCGCCGAGGGGCTGAAGCTCGTTCTCGACGCGCTCGACGCCGGCTGGAGGATGGAGACGTTGCTCGTCGCCAAGGCCAAGCTCGACGGCGAACTCCTTCAGAAGACGGCGGCGCGCGCCGTCGCCTCCGGCGCGGACCTTCTGGAATGTTCCGAGAAGGTGCTCGCCGCCGTCGCCCGGCGCGACAACCCGCAGAGCGCCATCGGCGTCTTCCGCCGTCATCTGACGCCGCTGGATCGCATGGAGACAGGTGCGGACGGCGTGATCGTCGCGCTCGACCGGGTGCGCGATCCGGGCAATCTCGGCACGATCCTGCGCACGTCGGACGCGGCCGGCGTCAAGGGCATCGTCCTCATCGGCGACTGCGTCGATCCGTTCTCGCTGGAGGCCGTGCGCGCCACCATGGGCTCGATCTTTGCCGTGCCGGTCGCGCGCGCCGACGAGGCGGGGTTTCTCGCTTGGCGAAAGCGCTTCTCCGGCCTCGTCGTCGGCACGCATATGCGCGGAGACACCGACTACCGGCAGCCTCGCTATGCCGGTCGGCCCTCGGTCATCCTCATGGGCAACGAGCAGTCCGGCCTTTCGGACGCGCTGGCGGGCGCCTGCGAGGCGCTGGTCCGCATTCCGCAGGTCGGCCGCGCCGACAGCCTCAATCTGGCCGTCGCCACCGCGCTGATGATCTTCGAAGCGCGCCGCGACGCGCTGAAGCTCGACTGAAGGTCGCTTTCATGCCGCCCATCGCCCTCGTCCTCATCATCGCCGCGTCCGTCGCCCTCGACCAACTCGTCAAGTTCATCGTCGTCGAGACCATGGCGCTCGGGCAGGCGATCGAGGTCCTGCCCTTCCTGGCGCTCCTTCACGCGCGCAACGAGGGCATCGCCTTCTCGCTCTTCGCCGGCTTCGAAGGCTGGACGCTGGCGATCCTCTCCACCGCCGTCCTCCTCTTCGTGCTCTGGCTCTGGCGTTCCACGCCCCGTTCGCGGGTCTACGCCCAGCTCGGCTTCGCGCTGATCGTCGGCGGCGCCATCGGAAACCTCATCGACCGCGTCCTCCTCGGCTACGTCGTCGACTACGTCTATTTCCATACGCCGGTCTGGTCCTTCGCGGTCTTCAATCTCGCCGACGCCTTCATCTCCGTCGGCGCCGGCCTCGTGATCCTCGACGAGTTCGTCCTGGAGACGTGGCGCAAGCGACGCGGGAGCCGTCATGAGACCGACGCCGACAGGCTCTAGACCTTGCCTCGCGGATCACGGTCCGAAGACGAGCGCGGAGAGGGGCGATGAGCGAAGCGCGGACGGTAAATCTTGAGGGGATGAGCCCGGCGGGGCTGCGGATGGGACAGGAGCGCGCGCTCGAAGGGCGCGTCCTCGGCCGGCTCGGGGGGCTGGAGGTGCGTCTCGCCGCCTGCGAACCCGACATCGAGCTGGCGCAGGCGCTGCGCTACCGGGTCTTCTACGAGGCCTGCGGGGCGACGCCGAGCGCGCTTCAGCGGCGGCTGCGCCGCGACGTCGACCGGTTCGACGCCCATTGCGACCATCTCCTCCTCCTCGACGCCGACGAGACCCTGCCCGCGGCCGAGCGCGTCCTCGGGACCTACCGCCTTCTGGCGCAGGAGCGGGCGGTGCGCGCCTGCGGCTTCTACGGCCAGAGCGAGTTCGACGTCGATTCGCTGGTGCGGCGTCATCCGCGCCGGCGGTTCCTGGAGCTCGGCCGGTCCTGCGTCGACCCGGCCCATCGCGGCCGGCGGTCGATGGAGCTCCTGTGGCACGGCGTCTGGGCCTATGTGCTGGAGCGCGGCGCGGACGTCCTGTTCGGCTGCGCCTCGCTGCCCGGCACGTCCCGCGAAGCGCTGGACCCGCAACTGGCCCTGCTGCGCGAGCAGGCTTTGGCGCCGGCCGAATGGCGGGCGGCCCCGACCGCTTCGGCAAGCTTTCCGCTGCCCGAGAGCCCGCCGGAGCCGGCGCTTTCCGCCAAGGACCTGCCGCCGCTCGTGAAGGGCTATCTGCGGCTCGGCGGGATGATCTCCGATCACGCCGTGGTCGACGCGGAGTTCGGCACGACGGACGTTCTCCTCGTCCTGCCGCTGGAGCGCATTTCGCCGCGCTACCTGGCTCATTTCGGGATCTCGGCCGACCGCTTCGCCTGAGTCGCGCCGGCGTCGTCCCGCCATGGCGCGGCCCGGATTCTTGCTCTAGGCTGCGCCCATGGCAGACGCCCTGAAGAAGCCGACGAGCCTCTACGAGAGCGACTTCTACGCCTGGACGGTGGACCAGGCGGAGAAGCTGCGCGCGCGTGCCACCTTCGACAATCGGGGCGACATCGACTGGGAGAACGCGGCCGAGGAGATCGAGAGCGTGGGGAACTCGGAACGCTACGAGATCGAGAGCCGGATCGCGGTCCTTCTGATCCATCTCCTGAAATGGCGCCTTCAACCTGAGCGCCGTTCGAGCGGCTGGAAGGGAACGATCGTCGAGCAGCGGAACCGGATTCACAGGCGTCTGGCGAAGAGCCCGAGCCTCCGGGCCTATCCGAGCGAGGCGGTCGAGGAGGAATATCCGTCCGCCCGCCTCCTCGCAGCCGGCGAGACCGGGCTTTCGGAGGACCGGTTCCCCACGGCCTGCCCCTTCACGATCGACCAGATCCTCGACCCCGACTTCTATCCGGACGCCGAATGAGATCGGCTCTCTCCTGCGCTCTGGCCGCATGGTTCGTCCTCGCGGCACCCGTCCGGGCCGTCGAGCTCGATCTTCCCGGAGAGGCGATCCGCCACATCGTCGCCTACACCTGCTCGGACGGCATCGATCGCTCGGCCGACTATGTGAGCGTCGGCGGGAACGATCTGGCGCTTCTCGATCTGGATGGCGAGCGGCGCCTTTTCGTTGCCGTCATCGCCGCGTCCGGCGTCCGCTACGCCTCCGGTGCCCATATCTGGTGGACCAAGGGCGCAGAGGCGACGCTTTTCGACGAGACACGGCCGGACGACGAGGGTATCGCCTGTCGGTCCAAGGAGAATGCCGGATGATCACAGCCGAGACGATCCGCGAGCGCGGGCACCATGAGGGCGACTTCGCCGACACGATCACGCTCGACGAGGATCTCCGGCACCGCCGGCGCATGGCCATGGTCTCGGACGGCGGCATCGCCTTCGTCCTCAACCTGTCGGAGGCGCGGCTCCTGCGCGAGGGCGACGGCATCGTGCTCGACGACGGGCGCGTCATCGAGGTCAAGGCCAAGCCCGAGCCGCTCTATGCGGTGCGCGGGCGCGATCCGGTCCATCTCCTCCATCTCGCCTGGCATCTCGGCAACCGGCATCTGGCCGCCGCGATCGAGGCCGACCGTCTCCTGATCCGGCAGGACCGGGTGATCCGCGACATGGTCGAAGGTCTCGGCGGAATCGTCGAGGAGATCGAGGCGCCCTTCGATCCGGCGGGCGGAGCCTATGCGAAAAATCATGCGCACGGGCACGCCGACGGTCACCATCACGGCCACGGGCAACATGACGGACATTCCCACGGCTGAGGGTCCCGCGGGCTCCCTTCTCACGCTGCTGACCTGGTTCTCGCCCGCCTTTCCCGTCGGGGCCTTCGCCTATTCGCACGGGCTGGAGGCGGCGATTCAGGAGGGCGCGGTCAGCGACGCCGCTGCCGTCGCCGACTGGATCGAGACGCTGCTGCGCTCCGGCAGCGGCTGGAACGATCTGGTTCTTCTCTCGGTCGCGCTGAAGGGCGAGGCGCTGCCCGACGACCTCTCCGACCTGGCTGCCGCGCTGTCGGGCTCCATGGAACGCCGTGCCGAGACGCTCGCGCTGGGCGATGCCTTCGCCCGCGCCGTCCGGCCCTGGGCCGATGTCGATCCGGGCCGTCCCTATCCGATCGCCGTGGCCGATGCGGCCCGGCAAGGCGGGTTCCGCGAGAGCGACGTCCTCCTGGCCTACGCCCACGGCTTCGCGTCGAGCCTCGTCTCGGCGTCCGTGCGCCTCGTGCCGCTCGGCCAGAGCGAGGCGACGGCGATCCTCAAGCGGCTGGAGCCCGTTCTGGCCGAGGTGGCCGCCTGCGCGGTGAACGCCGGTCTCGACGATCTCGGCAGCCGCTCGCTCCTTTCCGACGTCGCATCCATGCGCCATGAAACGCTTGCAACGAGGCTCTTTCGCTCATGACAAACAGGCACGGACCCCTTCGCGTCGGCATCGGCGGCCCGGTCGGCTCCGGCAAGACGACATTGGTGGAGAAGCTGTGCGTCGCCGCGCGAGACCACTGGTCGATCGGCGTGGTGACCAACGACATCTACACGGTGGAGGACGCGGAGGCTTTGGTGCGCCGGCAGGCGCTCTCGGCCGACCGGATCGAGGGCGTGGAGACGGGCGGCTGCCCTCACACCGCGATCCGCGAGGACGCCTCGATCAACCTCGCCGCCATCGCGAGGCTGAACGCGCGGCATCCGGACCTCGATCTGGTGCTGGTGGAATCGGGTGGCGACAATCTGGCCGCGACCTTCTCGCCCGATCTCGTCGATCTCTCGATCTACGTGATTTCGGTCTGCCAGGGCGACGATATCCCCCGCAAGGGCGGGCCGGCGATCACCCGCTCCGACCTTCTGCTCGTCAACAAGACCGACCTCGCGCCCCATGTCGGGGCGGACCTCTCGCGCATGGAGCGGGACGCCGAGAAGGGCCGGGCCGGGCGCCCGACCGTCTTCACCGACCTGTCGCGTGCCAAGGGGCTCGACGACATCCTCGCCTTCCTGACGAGCGTCGGCGCGCTGCGTCCCCTGCCGGAAAGTCGCACACATTAGAACATCGTTCTGCAAAACCGCCCGAAGTCGCAAAGAACGCTTGTCGCGTTTCGACATCTCACCCTAATGTGAACGCTTCGACGGCGAAAACGGGGTGGAATAATGGTGAAGTCGAGATGGGCCGCGCTGACGAGCGGCGCGCTGGTGGGCCTCGGGTTGGTCGCGGGCGCGGCGGTCGCGCAGGACATGGCCTTCTTCCGCATCGCGACCGGCGGCACGGCCGGCACCTACTTTCCCATCGGCGGGCTGATCGCCAACGCCATCTCCAACCCGCCGGGCTCCAGGGCCTGCGATGCCGGCGGGAGCTGCGGCGTACCGGGGCTGATCGCGACGGCGGTCGCCTCAAACGGCTCGGTCGCCAACATCAACGGCATTTCCGGCGGCGCGCTGGAATCCGGCTTCTCGCAGTCTGACGTCGCCTATTGGGCCTATACCGGCACGGGCGTCTTCGAGGGGCAGCCGGCGGTCGAGGGCCTGCGCGCCATCGCCAATCTCTATCCCGAAAGCATCCATCTCGTGGCGCGGGCCGATTCGGGCATCGAAACGGTCGCCGATCTCGCCGGCAAGAAGGTCTCCCTCGACGAGCCGGGCTCGGGCACGCTGGTCGACGCCCGGCTGATCCTGGAGGCCTACGGCCTCACCGAGACCGACATCGAGCCGGAATATCTGAAGCCGAACCAGGCCGCCGACCTCATGCGCGACGGCAATATGGACGCCTTCTTCTTCGTCGGCGGCTTCCCGGCCGGCGCCATCGCCGAGCTGGCGACCAGCCTCGACATCACTCTCGTGCCGCTCGCCGGACCCGAGGCCGAGGTGATCACCGAGGAGTACGGGTTCTTCTCGTCCAACACGGTGCCGGGCGGCACCTATGAGGGCGTCGAGAACGACGTCGAGACGCTCGCTGTCGGCGCCCAGTGGGTGACGAGCGCCGACCAGCCGGAAGAGCTCGTCTACGGGATCACCAAGGCGCTGTGGAACGACAATTCGCGCGCGCTCCTCGACGCCGGCCACGCCAAGGGCCGCGAGATCGTGCTCGAGAACGCGCTGAACGGCATCGGCATCCCGCTCCATCCGGGCGCCGCGCGCTTCTACGAGGAAGCCGGCCTCGACGTGCCGGACGAAGCCGCCGCGCAGTAACGGCCCCGCAGGGCGGGCATGAAGGAAGCGGGGTCGGCGGTGCCGGTCCCGCTTCATCGTTGATGGTAGAGAAGGGAAGAGCCGCGATGGCCGGACAGGAAGTCGCCTTCGACGAGGCCAAGGCGCGCGAGATCGAGGAGAAGTTCGATCCCGAGATCCGCTTCCGTCCGCTCGGCCCGGTCGCGGCCTGGATCGCGGCGATCGCGCTCTTCTCCCTGTCGGTCTTCCACTACTACACGGCCGGTTTCGGGCTCCTGCGCGAGGTCACCCATCGCGCCGTCCACATGGCCTTCGTGCTGGCGCTGATCTTCCTCGTCTTCTCGGCACGGCGCGACGACCGCACCCTCTACGCCTCCTCGCTCTGGCGGCCGGCCGGCATCCCGCTCCTCGACTGGGCCTTCGCGGCAGCGGCCGTCGTCTCTACGCTGTACGTTCCCTACGTCTTCTCCGACCTCGCCTTCCGCGTCGGCAATCCGCTGACGATCGACGTCGTCATGGGCACGCTCCTGATCGTCGTGCTTCTGGAGGCGACGCGCCGCTCCATGGGCTGGCCGTTGCCGGTCATCGCGATCCTGATCATCGCCTACGGCCTCTTCGGCCGCCATGCGCCGGGCGTCCTCGTCCATCCGGGCGCCTCCTGGTCGACCATGGTCAACCACCTCTATCTGACGAGCCAGGGCATCTACGGCCTGCCGGTCGGGGTGGTGGCGACCTACGTCTTCCATTTCGTCCTGTTCGGCGTGCTCGCCACGAGGATGGGGCTCGGCCAGCTCTTCATCGACACGGCGACATCGATCGCGGGGCGCTTCTCCGGCGGCCCGGCGAAGGTCTCCGTCGTCTCCTCGGCGATGATGGGCACGATCACCGGCTCCTCCATCGCCAATGCCGTCACCACGGGCGCGCTCACCGTTCCGGCGATGATCCGCATCGGCTATCCGCGCCATTTCGCGGCGGCCGTGGAAGCCGCCGCCTCGACCGGAGGGCAGATCACGCCGCCCATCATGGGCGCGGCGGCCTTCCTGATGATCGAGTTCCTCGGCATTCCCTACACACACATCATGATCGCGGCGCTCGTGCCGGCCTTCATGCACTTCTTCGGCGTCCTGATGCAGGTCCATCTGGAGGCCAAGCGCCAGGGGCTGCGGGGCCTGACCAAGGAGGAGATGCCGAAGATCTGGCAGGTCCTGAAGCGGGACTGGCCGACGCTCTTCCCGCTCTTCATCCTCGTGGCGATCCTGATGAACGGCTACACGCCGTATCTCGCCGCCTTCTGGGGCATCACCGCCTGCATCGTCATCGGCTTCCTGAACCCGCGCAACCGGCTGACGCCGGCGGACGTGTTCGAGGCCTTCGTGACGGGCGCGAAATACGCGCTCGCCGTCGGTGCGGCCGCCGCGACGGTCGGGATCGTCATCGGCGTCGTCACGCTGACCGGCGTCTCCTTCAAGGTCGCCTACATCGTCACCTCGACGGCCGCCGACTGGGCGTCTGCGATCGAGAGCGTCGTCCCCTTCGACCTGATGACGACGGCCACGCTGACGCTTCTGATGACGTTGATCCTGACGGGCGTCGTGTGCATTGTGATGGGGGCGGGCGTGCCCACGACGGCCAACTACCTCATCATGGTGACAGTGGCCGCGCCCATCCTGGGACTTCTGGGCGTCGAGCCGCTCGTCGCCCACTTCTTCGTCTTCTACTACGGCATCCTCGCCGACATCACGCCGCCGGTCGCGCTCTGCGCCTATGCGACCGCCGGCATCGCCAATTCGAACCCGTTCACGACCGGAAACACCGCGTTCCGCCTCGGCATGGGCAAGGCCCTCGTGCCCTTCGTCTTCGTGTTCTCGCCATCGATGCTGATCATGGTGCAGGACTTCTCGCTGAACGAGTTCATCCTCGCCACCGGCGGCTGCATCCTCGGCATCACCGCCCTGTCGGCGGCCTTCTCCGACTATCTGCTCGACCGGCTGTTCTGGTGGGAGAGGATTCTGCTCGCCTTCGCCGCGCTCCTTCTCGTCGCCCCCGAGCTGACGACGACGATCATCGGCATCGCCATCTTCCTGCCGATCGCGCTTCGGCCGCTCGTCTGGAAGACCCGCGAAGGCGCGCCGCAACGGCCACGCGCCGGCTGACCCCGCCGTCGCCGGACGGCGGCGGCGTGCTGGCAGGGCGCAACAAGCCGGGCTATCCTGCGGGCCGGCGTCCACGCGCCGTCCCGCTCCAGACCCGCCGGAGAGGTCGATGGTCGCTCATCTTCCGCCGGAGGCGCTTCTGGCCGGCGCCGATCCGCTGATCCGTGTCGCCGTTCGCGCGACCCGCGGCTCGGCCCCGCGCGAGGGCGATGCCCTCATGCTGGTCTCCCGCGCGGGCGTCGCCGGCACGATCGGCGGCGGGCGGCTGGAGGAGATGGCGATCGAGCGGGCGCGGGCCATGCTCGCAGGGGGAGAGGCGCAGGACGTCCTGTCGGTGCCCCTTGGGCCGGAGATCGGCCAGTGCTGCGGCGGCGCCGTGACGCTCGGCCTAAATCGCCTGGACGACCGCGCCCGATCGGAGCTTGCCGCCGAGCTCGACGCCGAGCGGCTTGCCCGGCCGCAGGTCTATGTCTTCGGCGCCGGCCATGTCGGGCGGGCGCTGACGCGCTGCCTCCTGCTTCTGCCGGTGCGCCCCGTTCTGATCGACAGCCGCGCCGACGAACTCGCCGCCGCTCCCGCCGAAGCCGAGACGCGCCTCTTGGCCCTTCCCGAGTCCGCGTTGGCGAAGGCGCCGGCCGGCAGCGCGGTCGTGGTCCTGACGCATGACCACGCGCTCGACTTCCTGATCGCCTCGCAGGCCCTGGCCGCCCGCCGCTTCGCCTATGTCGGCATGATCGGGTCCAGAACCAAGCGCGCGCTCTTCGCCCGCTCGCTCGCTGGCGGCACGGTGGACGACGCGGCTCTGGTCTGTCCGATCGGCGGAGCGGCCGTGCGCGACAAGCGGCCGGAAATCATCGCCGCGCTGACGGCGGCCGAGATCGCGGCCCGGCTGTTCGGCGCGGCGCCGGCGGGCGCTTGACCGCCCGAGCGCCCGCGTGGAACGAACGGCCGACTCTCACCCCATGCGCGGGAGCGCCCATGTCCGCCGGAATCGTCGTCGTCGGGTCCAACATGATGGACCTCGTCACCTATGTGGACCGGATGCCGGAGCCCGGCGAGACGCTGGCGGCGCCGAGCTTCGAGATGGGCCATGGCGGCAAGGGCGCCAATCAGGCGGTGGCCGCCGCCAAGCTCGGCTCCCCGGTCGCGATGGTCTCCAAGGTCGGCTCGGACGCTTTCGCGAAGGCCACCATCGACAATCTGTCCCGCCACGGCGTTGACGTGACGCATGTGACGCGGGCCGAGGGCGTGTCGTCCGGCGTCGCGCCGATCTTCGTCGAACGATCCGGGGAGAATTCGATCCTGATCGTGAAAGGGGCCAACGACCGGCTGGGGGCGGAGGAGGTGGATGCGGCGGCGGAGCTGATCGCCGGCTGCTCGATGGTGCTCCTGCAGCTCGAAATCCCGGTGGCGACCGTCTACCACACGATCGCGCTCGCCAAGGCGCGGGGCGTTCCCGTCCTGCTCAACCCGGCGCCGGCCGTGGCCGATCTCGACGTGTCCCGGATCGCTTCCGTGCGCTTCCTCGTGCCGAACGAGACCGAGCTCGCCCTCCTGACCGGCATGCCCGTCGAGGGCGAGGCCGAGGTGGAGAGCGCCGCGCGCAGCCTGATCGCGCGCGGCATCGGAACGGTGATCGTCACCATGGGCGCGCGCGGCGCCCTGCTCGTCGAAGGCGATCGCAGCGAGCGCATCGCCCCGGCGAGGGTCGAGGCCGTGGACACCACGGGCGCGGGGGACGCCTTCATCGGCGCCTTCGCCCATTTCTTCACGGGCGGCTTGCCGGTGGCGGAGGCGCTGCGCGAGGCCGCGCTCTACGCCGCCGATTCCATCACGCGGCGCGGCACGCAGAAGGCCTATGGAGACGCGCGGTCCTTCGTCGAAGCGAAGGCGCGTCTGACAAGCGAAAACGAGGTGTCGTCGTGAAGCTGCAGGCGATCCCCAAGCGATTCGAGACCGGGCGCCTCGTCCTTCGCCCCTTCGCGGCCCCCGATCGCGACGCTTACGCGGCCTATCATTCGCGACCCGAGGTCTACCGCTATCTCTATATGGCGACCCCTTCGGGCCGCGCGCTGGACGAGCAGTTCGGTGCGGTCCTGACCGCACCCTTCGAGGGCGACGGCGATGTCCTGCGTCGGGCGGTCGTGCGAAAGGAGGACGACGCCGTTCTCGGCGAAGTCCTCTTCAAGCTCGCCAGCCTCGACGCGTTGCAGGGCGAGGTCGGCTACATCTTCAACCCCGACTTCGCCGGACGGGGCTATGCCAGCGAGGCGGTGGCCGCGATGCTGAAGCTCGGTTTCGAGGCGATCGGCTTCCATCGCATCTTCGCGCGCCTCGACGCGGCGAACGAGGGTTCCGTCGGTGTCGTCGAACGGCTCGGCTTCCGGCGCGAGGCCCATCACATCCAGAACGACCGCTTCGACGGCCGATGGGGCGACGAGTATGTCTACGCCCTGCTCGCGAGCGAGTGGGCCGAGCGCTCCGTCTGATCGAATGCGTCAGGCTCCGTCGCGGCGGCGTTGACGGGCGCGCAGGAGCCGCCGCGCCAGCCTCGGGTCGGAGGTCAGGGGCGCGAGCGGGGCATGACGGGCGAAGGCGGCGGAGATGTCGTCCAGGGAGCAGGTGAATCCGCCTTCCGGAATGGAGATGTCGCCCTGCCCGATCCAGGAATTGTGGTGTCGGGCGAGGCGCGCTCCGAAAGGCCCCGGATAGCGCCCGGGTTCGCGCAGCCAGATCGTGAGGTAGCGGGAGCCGAGATAGGATTTCGTCTGCCAGCGCATCACCGCGCTCCAGGGGATCGTCTCCCTCGACCATGCGCGCCAGCGAAAGCCGTCGGCCGAAACCTCCAGCATCGGACCGCGCATGAAGAGGTTGCGGACGGGCCGGAGGAGGATGAGCGAGACGAACGCGATCAGTGCGCCGAAGACGACGCGGAACGCCGGCGGGTCGTGCGAGATGACGACGTTCGGCCACGCCATCAGCACCAGCATCGGCGTGAAGGCGGCGATCATCACCAGCGCCTTCTTCTTCGACGCAAAGGCCCGGAAGGGCGGTGGCGATGCTTCCATTCTATCAGCTTCCCCCGTTCGGCGTCAGCGTGAGAAGCCCGAAGACGATCGTTCCGGCGGACAGGAGGAACAGGAGACCGATCGCCAGCCACTGCAGCCGGTCGTCCAGCTCAGTCCGGTGCGAAAGAAGGCGGCGATGCAGGGTGCCGGCCGGCTTCACCAGCGCCATGCAGATCAGGATGGCGGCCATGTAGCCGATCTCGACCGGTCCCGTGGGGCTCCGCATCCGGTACGACAGGCCGAAATAGCTCAGAACGAGGATGGACAGCATGATGAGGACGATCCCGTAGCCGACGAAGATCCGTCGCCACGGAATGATGTCCCTCGGCGCCGCGTCGCCCCCTCCCGTCGAGCGGTCCGCAGCCGTCACGGGCAGGGCTCGGTGAAGCTCTCGGTGGTGATCCCGTCGGCCACGCTGACGGTCGAGGCCGTGCGTTCGCCTTCGCCCGAGGGGCCCTCGCAGCTGTCGACATAGACCTCGCGGAGGATTTCGTCGATCTGCGCCGTTCCGTCCTCGCCGATCGACGCCACGGTGAGCGACATGACGATCTGCCCCATGTTCATGGCGGAGGATTCGAGGAAGACCTCGTCTCGTCCGTCGCCATCCGTGTCGGCGGCGGCCACGAGCCGCTGATACTGCGTATCGTCGGGAAGGGCGTGAAAGCTCGGGCTGCCGTCCGCTCCCAGCACCAGAAGGACGGGCGCGCCCTCGTCGGGGAAGGGCTCGGCGGCCACGGCCGCCTGCTCTTGAATGAGGAAGATGCGCTCGTCCGCGCCCGGCGCGGTGAAGGAGCCGGCGGCGTCGCCCCGGATCACGAACTCGTCGGCGAAGCGCTGGGCGATCTCGTCCGGCGCCTGCGCCAGAGCCTCCTGCACCGTCCGTCGCTCCGATGCCGAATAGAAGGGAATGCCGGACAGGAATGCCTCGTCGCGGTAGTCGAGAAGCGTCTCGGCGCCGGCTGGCAGGGCGCCGGCCATGAGCGCCGAAAGGGTCAGTCCGCACCATGTAATGCGTCGCATGGATGTCTCCTATGAGGGTGTCCACAAGGGCGCGTTGCCGGCGATCAGCATCCACCAGACGGCTAGAGCCGCCGCCCAGACGATCGCAACGTAGAGGGGGATGCGCGTCCGCCGGCTCCGGCCGCGACGCGTCGCCCAGCGGTTGACGAGGCCCGCCACGACGAAGGCCGGCGACCAGACGACCGGCATCGCGATGATGAGCGGCCAGACGAGGGGCTGGTCCCAGGCCTCGAGCGGCGGGAAGCGGAGGTTCAGGATGGGCGACACGAGGTGATAGAGGACGAGGCCGAGCAGCCCCATCGACAGGAACCCGCCCATCGCGGCCATGAGAGCGGCGACGAGGGACGGCCAGATATCGCGGAGGACACGCAGGACGGTCATGGCGCTCCCATGCCGCAGGCGCGCTTTCCTGGAGCCCGGTGAGCCCCGGTCGCCGGTGACGCCGCTGCCGAACGGCCCTCGGGGCTCGCTCTTTCCATCGCCCGTCCTCCTGATCACGATGGTCTCGCGAGAATGTGAAGATTAGGAGGCGCCTCGATGAGGAGGCCTCGCTTTCAACTCGGCGGCGAGGCGGAGGAGGCGGGACCCGTTGCGCAGGCGTTGAATCCGCAGGACAGTCCGGGGCGGAAAAGGCCCGAGCTGTTCCGCGGCTCGGCGGTTCAGTCGGAGAGCACGTTGGAAAAGCTCGATCTGAAGAAGGCCTATCGCGACCTGTTCCAGGCGCCGACGCGCGACTTCGTGGAGGTACGGGTGCCCACGATGCGCTTCGTGAAGGTGGACGGAGCGGGCGATCCCAATCGCGCCCCCGGCTACCGGACGGCGGTCGAATGGCTCTATTCGGTCAGCTACGCGATGAAGTTCGCCGCCAAGCATGAACTGGAGCGAGACTATGTCGTGCCGCCGCTGGAGGCTCTCTGGTGGTCCGACGACCCTGAAAGCTTCCTTCGGCGCGAGAAGGATCGGTGGCAGTGGACCGTGATGATCATGGCGCCCGACTTCGTGACGGAAAGCCTGTTCGACGAGGCGGTCGCGAAAACGCTGGCCAGGCGCGACGACCGACCGTCGTCGCTGCGGTTCGAGGCTTATGACGAGGGCCGGTCGCTGCAAATCCTGCATGTCGGCAGCTATGATGACGAGGGTCCCGTTCTGAAGCGGTTGCACGATGAGGTCATGCCGGGCCTCGGGCTCACCTTCGGCGGCCCGCATCACGAGATCTACTTGAGCGATCCGCGCCGGGTCGAGCCCGCCAAGCTCAAGACCATTCTGCGCCAGCCGGTTCGGGACCGTTGAGCGCGGACCCCTCGAGTTCTATCCTCGATTGATCGCGTTGGCCGCCTCGACGGCCAGCGGCGCGTAGCGCTGGCGGAAGGCGCTCGGCGTCCATTCCGAGAGCGAGCCGATGAGGTGGAGCGCGGCCACCGGCCCGTTCGGACCGAGGATTGCGACGCCGAGCGCGATCTCGCCGACCAGCACCTCTTCCACCGCCAACGCGTAGCCGTCCTGCCGCGCCTCGCGCACGAGCCGCATGATGTCGTCCGTCGCGACCACGGTCTTGTCGGTGAAGGGTCGGCGGTCGGAGCGCGCCAGGATGTCCGCGACGCGCGAATCCGGCAGATGGGCCATGACCGCCCGTCCGCCCGAGGTGCAGAAGACCGGGACGTCGTAGCCGACGAGACTGGCGAAGAAGGTCTCGCGCTTGGACTGCATGCGGACGGCATAGACGAGGCGCAGATCGTCGAAGAGCGACAGGTCGATGCGCTCGCGGGCGCTGCGGCGCAGATCCTGCAGGACCGGCGTCGCGCGGGCGATCAGCGGGTTCATCCGCAGATAGTCGCGCGAAAATTCGAGCGAGCGCACGCCCGGCACGAAGCCGCGGTCGGCCTCGTCCCGCTCGATGTAGCCGAGCGCGCGCAGCGTGTGGACGAGGCGCTGAGCGGCGCTTCGCGTCACGCGCGCCGCCTGCGCGATCTCGCCCAGCGAAAGCGGCCGGGTGGCCCCCCCAAAGGCCGACAGGACGGCCATCGCCCGGCCGACCGACTGGACGAAGAGCGGGTCGTCCGCGCTTTCGAGCCCGTCCGGCAAGCCGGTCCTCTCGGTCGCGGTGGGAAGTTGGCGCATTCTTGATCACCGGCGTTGACGGATGAATTTAGCAGCCATACGCTTGCTTGGCGATAGAAGCGTATCGAGGTGCGATACAATGACAGCATTGTCAGGCTCGATCTGATGGTAAAGCGCGTCGCGGTCGCCGGCTTCCTGCACGAGACGAACACGTTCGCGCCGTCGAAAGCCAACCTCGACGCCTTCCGTCAGGGCGGCGGATATCTTCCCCTCAGCCGGGGCGCCGAGATCACGGCGCGGTGCGGCGGGGTCAATCTCGGCATCAGCGGCTTCCTCGATCACGCGGACGCCGCCGGGTGGGGCATCGTCCCGCTGCTGTGGTGCGGCGCCATTCCATCCGCCCAGGTCGAGCGGGGCGCGTTCGAGGCGATCGCGGGCGAGATCGCGGAGCGCCTTCGCGCAGCCGGCCCAGTGGACGGGCTTCTTCTCGATCTGCACGGCGCGATGGTCGCCGAGCATCTGGACGACGGGGAGGGCGAGCTTCTGGCCCGCCTGCGCGGGATCGTCGGGCCGGAACTCCCCATCGTCGCCAGCCTCGACCTGCACGGCAACGTCACGCCGCTGATGGTGGAGGCGGCGGACATGCTCGTCGCCTTCCGCACCTATCCCCATGTCGATATGGCCGAGACCGGGCGCCGCGCCGCCGCCGGGCTCGGCGCATTGATGGAGCGCGGCCGTCCCTATGCCAAGGCGTTCCGGCAGCTTCCCTTCCTGATCCCGATCCCGTGGCAGTGCACGACGATCGAGCCGGGCGCCTCGCTCTACGCCACGATCGAGGAGGTCGAGGGCGGCGCGGTCGCGAGCGCGTCGATCCTGACGGGCTTTCCCGCGGCGGACTTTCCCGACTGCCGGCCCTCGGTCCTCGCCTATGGCGAAACGCAGGAGGCCGCCGACGCCGCAGTCGACAGGCTCGAAGCGGCGTTCCTGGAGCGCGAGGCCCGCTTCGCAGGTCAGGCCTTCGAGGCGGAGGAGGCCGTGGCCCGCGCTTTGGCGATCGCCAAGGGCGCGGCGCGTCCGGTGGTGATCGCCGACACGCAGGACAATCCGGGCGCGGGCGGCGACAGCGACACGACGGGTCTCCTGCGCGCGCTCGTTTCGGCCGGCGCATCCCGCGCCGCCATGGGTCTGATCGTCGATCGCGAGGCGGCCAGGCTCGCTCACGAGGCGGGGCAGGGCGCGACGCTGACCCTCGCGCTCGGCGGTCGCTCCGGCATTCCCGGCGACCGGCCCTTCGAGGCCGAATTCACGGTCGAGACCCTGTCGGACGGACGCTTCATCGCGACGGGTCCCTATTACGGCGGCTCGGCGCTGGCGCTCGGGCCCTCCGCCTGCCTTTCGATCGGCGGCGTGCGCATCGCCGTCACCAGCGAGAAGGCGCAGCTGGCCGACCGGGAGATGTTCCGCTTTCTCGGCATCGTGCCGGAGGAGGCGGGTGTCCTCGTGGTGAAGAGCTCGGTGCATTTCAGAGCCGATTTCGAGCCGATCGCCGAGGCGGTGATCGTCGGCCTCGCGCCGGGGCCGATGGCGCTTCGGGCCGAGAACCTTCCCTTCACGCGGCTGGCGGACGGAGTGCGGCTTTCGCCGTGCGGCACGCCGTTCCGGCCGCCGGCATCCCTGCGGGCCAGCGCATGAACCGGCGCCCCGCGGACGTTTCGACCAGACACGACGACAACCAAGGCGCAGAGGGGCAGAGCATGACCATTCATGAATTCGCATGGGCGCGCACGATCCGCCGGTCCGGGCGCGGCATGGCCGTGGCGGCGGCGCTTCTGGCGTCGACGGCGCCCGGCGCGCTGGCGCAGGAGGGCGGCACCGTGACCGCCGTGATGCATTCGGGCCTGCGCGTGCTGGACCCGATCATCACCACCGCGCACATCTCGCGAAACCACGGCTACATGATCTACGACGTTCTGATCGCCCAGAACGACCGGTTCGAGCCGCAGCCGCAGATGGCCGAGTTCGAGGTCTCCGAGGACGGTCTCGTCTACACCTTCACGCTGCGCGAGGGCCTCGTCTTCCATGACGGCGCCCCGGTGACGGCGGAGGACGCGGTCGCCTCGCTCCAGCGCTGGGGCCAGCGCGATTCCGGCGGCCAGCTGATCTTCGACGTCACCGCGAGCCTGGAGGCGAGCGACGATCGCACGATCACCTGGACGCTGTCGGAGCCCTTCGCCCCGCTGCTCGACATCGTCTCCAAGCAGTCGGCGGTGCCGCCCTTCATCATGCCCGCGCGCGTGGCCGCGACCTCGCCGGACGAGGCCATCACCGAATATGTCGGCTCGGGGCCCTTCACCTTCGTGGAGGAGGAGTTCCAGCCGGGCGTTTCCGTCACCTACGAGAAGTTCGAGGACTACGTCCCGCGCGAAGAGCCGGCCGACTGGATGGCCGGCGGCAAGGTGGTGAACGTCGATCGCGTGGTCTGGCAGACCATGCCGGACGTGCAGACCGCCATCAACGCGCTGATCTCGGGCGAGATCGACTATCTGGAGCAGGTCCAGTTCGACCTTCTGCCGATCCTCGAAGCGAGTCCCGACGTCGTGGTCGAGGTGCGCGATCCGCTCGGCTACCAGACGATGGCGCGGCCGAACTTCCTGCATCCGCCCTTCGACGACAAGAAGATCCGGCAGGCCGCTCTCATGGCGATCGGCCAGGAATCGGTGCTGGCCGCGCTCGTCGGCAATCCCGAATACTATCTGGAATGCGGCGCGATCTTCGGCTGCGGCACGCCGCTGGCGACCGACGCGGGGTCCGAGACTCTTCTGAACGGCGGCGACCCGGACGGCGCCCGCGCGCTTCTGGAGGAGGCGGGCTATGACGGCACGCCCATCGTCCTGATGCAGCCGACCGACGTCGTGACGCTCGCCGCGCAGCCGGTGGTCGTGGCCCAGCAGCTGCGCGCCGCCGGCTTCACGGTCGATCTCCAGCCGATGGACTGGCAGACGCTGGTGACGCGCCGCGCCAGCCAGGCCGCCCCGGCGGATGGCGGCTGGAACATGTTCATCACCAACTGGGTCATCCCGGAAATTTCGACGCCGCTCGTCAACGCCATGGTCAACGGACGCGGGCAGGACGCCTGGTTCGGCTGGCCGACCGACGAGGCGCTGGAGACGCTGCGGGCCGAGTTCATCGCGGCCGACAGTTCGGAGGCGCAGGTCGAAATCGCCGGCCGGATCCAGGCCCACGTGCTCGACGAGGTGCTCTACGTGCCGCTCGGCGAATACACCTCGGTGCAGGCGCGCAGCCCGAAGATCGAGAACATGCTCCGCTCGCCGACGCCCGTCTTCTGGGGGCTGACCAAGACCGAGTAGCAAGGCCTCGCCCCGCACCGAACGGGGCCGGCGGCGCCGGCCCCACCCCCCGCCCATCCAGGATTCCCACCGCCCATGCTCGGATACATCCTGCGGCGCGTCCTTGCGGTCATACCCGTGATGGCGATCGTCGCGGTCTTCGTCTTCCTGCTTCTGCGGCTGACCCCCGGCGACCCGGCCGCGATCATCGCGGGCGACGCCGCGACGCCCGCGCAGCTGGAACGCATCCGCGAGACGCTCGGCCTCGCCGATCCCATCCACGTCCAGTTCGTCACCTGGATGGGCCAGCTTCTCCAGGGCGATCTCGGAACCTCGATCATCTCCAACCAGCCGGTGACGCGCCTGATCGGCCAGCGCATCTGGCCGACGCTCCAGATCGGCACGCTGACGATCATCCTCTCGGTGCTGATCGCAGTGCCGCTCGGCGTCCTCGCCGCGTGGCGCCACCGCTCCTTTGCCGACACCGCCGTCATGGCCTTCTCGGTCCTCGGCTTCTCGATCCCGGTCTTCGTGATCGGCTATCTCTTCATCAAGCTCTTCGCGATCGACCTGCGCTGGCTGCCGGTGCAGGGCTACACGCCGCCCTCGCAGGACCTGCAGGCCTTCCTGGCGCGCGCCGTCCTGCCCTGCCTGACGCTCGCCACGATCTACGTCGCGCTGATCGCGCGCATGACGCGCGCCTCCATGCTGGAGGTGCTGGGCGAGGACTATGTGCGCACCGCGCGCGCCAAGGGCGTGGGCGAGCGGCTCGTCCTCTTCCGTCACGCGCTGCGCAATGCGGCGGTGCCGATCCTGACCATCGTCGGCACCGGCTTCGCCCTCCTGATCTCGGGCGTCGTGGTGACGGAAAGCGTCTTCAACATTCCCGGCATCGGGCGCCTCACCGTCGACGCGATCCTGGCGCGCGACTACCCGGTGATCCAGGCGATGATCCTTCTGACCAGCGCGCTCTACGTCTTCGTCAATCTCCTGATCGACATCTCCTACACGATCTTCGACCCGAGGATCCGCTACTGATGGCCGGCGAACCTAAGCCCGCCGCCGGTCTTCAGCCCGTTCTCGGCCTGCTCGCCCTGCCGCGCGCCTTCCGTCTCGGCTGGGGGCCGACGCTGGCGGCGGCCGTTCTCCTCCTCATCGTGCTCGCGGTCGTGACCGCGCAGCTCTACGTGCCCTTCGATCCGATGGCGATCGACTCGCTCAACCGCCTGAAGCCCCCGAGCGAGACCAACTGGCTCGGCACCGACGCCTTCGGCCGCGACCTGTTCTCGCGCATCATGATCGGCGGGCAGGTCTCGCTCTTCATCGGCGTCGGCGCGGCGCTCGTGGCGGTGATCGTCGGCCTCGTCATCGGCCTCGTCTCGGGCTTCTTCCGCCTCGCCGACGCGATCATCATGCGCCTCATGGACAGCCTGATGGCGATCCCGTCCGTGCTCCTCGCCATCGCACTGGTCGCCCTGAACGGGCCGAGCCTCTGGTCGGTCATCGCCGCGATCACCATCCCGGAAATCCCGCGCGTGGTGCGCCTCGTGCGCTCGGTCGTCCTGTCGGCGCGCGAGGAGCCCTATGTGGAGGCCGCGATCGCGCTCGGCACCTCCATGCCGAAGATCCTCCTCCGCCATCTGATGCCCAACACGCTGGCGCCGCTGATCGTCCAGGGCACCTACATCTGCGCCTCGGCGATCCTGACGGAGGCGATCCTGTCCTTCCTCGGCGCGGGCGTCTCCACTGAGATTCCGACTTGGGGCAACATCATGGCCGAGGGCCGGCTCTACTTCCTCATCAAGCCCGAGCTCATCTTCTGGCCGGGCCTGCTCCTGTCGCTCTGCATCCTGACGATCAATCTCCTCGGCGACACGGCGCGCGACGCGCTCGATCCGCGCCTCCAGAAGCGGAGGAGCTGAGCCGATGCAGTTTCGAAACCGCGACATGACGAACCGTCCCGAAGTGCTGCGCATCGCGGGACTGTCGGCGAAGGCGAGCGGGTCGGGATCGTCGATCCTCTCCTCGATCGACGTCTCGATCCGCGAGGGAGAGACGGTCTGTCTCGTCGGCGAGAGCGGGTCCGGCAAGTCCGTCACCTCGCTCGCGATCATGGGCCTTCTGCCGAAGGGGTCGATCGAAGTGACGGGCGGGGAGATCCTGCTCGAAGGCCAGAACCTCCTGCGGCTCGACGCCAAGGCCATGCGGCGGCTGCGCGCCAGCCGCATCTCCATGATCTTCCAGGAGCCGATGACGGCGCTGAACCCGGTGATGCGGGTCGGCGACCAGATCGCCGAGGTTCTGGACAGCCATGTGCGGCTGCCGGCCAAGGAGAAGCGGCGCCGCGTCGTGGAGATCATGGAGCAGGTGCACCTGCCCGATGTGGAGCGCATCTACCGCTCCTACCCGCACCAGCTTTCGGGCGGCCAGCGCCAGCGCATCATGATCGCGATGGCGCTGATCCTGGAGCCCAAGCTCCTGATCGCCGACGAGCCGACGACCGCGCTCGACGTGACGACGCAGAACCAGGTCCTGTCGCTGATCGTCGAGCTGCAGGAGAAGCACGGCACGGCCGTTCTCTTCATCACCCACGACATGGGGGTGGTCGCAGAGATCGCCGACACGGTCCATGTCATGCGGCGCGGCGAGATCGTCGAGCGCGGGCCGGTGGAGACGCTTCTGCGCGCACCGCAGGCGGACTATACGCGCCAGCTTCTCTCCTCCGTGCCGAGCCTCGTGCCGCGCCCCGAGCGTCCGGCGGGCGGGACGGCGCCCGTCCTCCGGGTCGAGGGGCTGACGAAGGTCTACGACATCCGCGGCTTCCTCGGCGGCGGCGTCTCCACGCGGGCGGCCGACGACGTGAACCTTTCGATCGCGCCGGGCCGCACGCTGGGCATCGTCGGCGAGAGCGGCTCCGGCAAATCGACGGTGGCGCGCTGCGTCATGCGGCTGATCGACCCGAGCGAGGGGGCGATCCGCGTCGGGGGAACCGACATCGCCACGCTCGGCCGGGGCGAGCTGCGGCCGCACCGCCAGCGCATCCAGATCGTCTTCCAGGACCCGTTCCGCTCGCTCAACCCGCGCTGGACGGTCGGCGAAAGCCTGATCGAGGGGCCGTTGAACTACGGCGAGGACCGGACGTCCGCGCTCGCCCGCGCGGCCGAGCTGATGGATCTGGTCGGCCTGCCCGCCGACAGTCTCGGCCGTTATCCGCACCAGTTCTCCGGCGGCCAGCGCCAGCGCATCGCCATCGCCCGCGCCGTCGCCATGCGCCCGGACGTCCTCGTCGCCGACGAGGCGGTCTCCGCGCTCGACGTGTCGGTCCAGGCGCAGGTGCTGCGGCTTCTCGACGAGCTGCAGGAAAAGCTCGGCGTCGCCATCCTCTTCATCACGCACGACCTGCGCGTCGCGGCGCAGATCTGCGACGAGGTGATGGTGATGCAGAAGGGCAAGGTCGTCGAGCACGACACCGCCGCCCGCATCCTCGCGGCGCCCTCCCATCCCTATACGCGCGCCCTCATCGAAGCGGCGCCGGGGCGCGGCTGGGACTTCGCCAACTTCCGCGAACTCGCACCGTCTTCCGCTCATCGTCCCGAACCCGCCAAAGCAAGGCTGACATGACCGATCTCGTCGCATTCACGGCCACCGAACTCCTCGACGGATATGCCGCCGGCCGCTTCTCGCCCGTGGATGCGACCGAGGCGGTGATCGGCCAGATCGAGCGTCGCGAGAGCGAGCTCGGCGCGCTCTATCTGTTCGACGCGCAGAAGGCGCGCGCGGCCGCAAGGGCCTCCGAGGCCCGGTGGCGTGCGGGCGAGCCGTTGCGCCTGGAGAACGGCACCACGATCGACGGCGTCCCCATCACCATCAAGGAGAACATCGCGACGAAGGGCGACCCGCTGCCGGTCGGCACGGTGGCGAGCGACCACACGCCCCAGGCGGCCGACGCTCCGGCCGCTGCGCGGGTGCGCGAGGCGGGCGCGGTGATCCTCGCCAAGACGACCATGCCGGACTACGGCATGCTCTCCTCCGGCCTGTCGAGCTTCCACCAGCTCGCCCGCAACCCCTGGAACCTCGCCATGAATCCCGGCGGCTCGTCGGCCGGCGCGGGGGCGGCGGGGGCCGCGGGCTACGGCCCGCTGCATCTGGGCACCGACATCGGCGGCTCGGTGCGTCTGCCCGGCTCGTGGTGCGGTCTCGTGGGGCTGAAACCCTCCTTCGGCCGCGTGCCGGTGTCGCCGCCCTTCATGGCGCGGGCCGTCGGTCCGATGACGCGCACCGTCGCGGATGCGGGCCTTCTGATGAACGTCATCGCGCAGCCCGATGCGCGCGATCACATGAGCCTGCCGCCGACGAGCCAGGATTTCCGCGTCGATCCGCTCGACCTTCAGGGCGTGCGCATCGGGCTTCTGCTCGACGCCGGATGCGGGCTCGCCACCGATCCGCAGGTCCGGCGCGTCGTCGAGGAGGCCGCGCGTCGCCTCGAGGAGGCAGGGGGCACGATCGAGCCGATCTCACCCTGGATGGACGAGGACCTCTTGAACGGCGTCGACCGGTTCTGGCGGGCCCGCGCGGCGGTCGACTTCGCGCCCCTGTCGGACGAGATCCGCGCCAGAATCCTGCCGGCGGTTCGCGAATGGGGCGAGGCCGGCGCCGATCTGTCCGGCGCGGAGGTCTATCGCGCCTATGCCGCGACGCTGGACATCCGCGCGCGCACGCTCGCCGCGACGCAGGGCTTCGACTTCGTCCTCTCTCCGGTCTCGCCGAATGCCAGCTTTCCGGCCGAATGGCCGCATCCGGCGAACGACGTCGCGCAGGCCTTGGCCCATATCGGCTTCACGCTGCCCTTCTCGATCGGGGAGCAGCCGGCCGTGAGCGTCCCCTTCGGGCAGGACGATGCCGGCGTCCCCGTCGGAATCCAGATGTCCGGCCGCCGCTTCGACGATGCCGGCGTCCTGTCCCTTGCCGCCGCGATCGAGACGATCCGGCCCGAACAACCGCCGTTCCCCTTCTGAACGGCGCGTCGCAGACATCGAGAATTGGGAGGAGTTCCCCCGTGCCCACGCTGCCCCGCATCGACGCCTTCGCCGACGAACTGACGGCGATCCGCCGCGACCTCCACGCCCATCCCGAGATCGGCTTCGAGGAGGTTCGCACCGCCGGGATCGTGGCGCAGGCGCTGCGCTCCTACGGCATCGAAGTCCACGAGGGCATCGGCAGGACCGGCGTCGTCGGCGTGCTCGACGGCAAGGCGCCGGGCCGCACGATCGGCCTTCGCGCCGACATGGACGCGCTGCCGATGGACGAGGAGACCAATCTGCCCTGGCGCTCGCAGACACCGGGCGTCTTCCACGGTTGCGGCCATGACGGCCACACGACGATGCTGCTCGGGGCGGCCCGCTATCTGGCCGAGACGCGCGACTTCGCCGGGCGCGCCGTCTTCGTGTTCCAGCCGGCCGAAGAGGGGCTGGGCGGCGCGCGCGCGATGATCGCCGACGGTCTCTTCGAGCGTTTCCCGTGTGACGAAATCTACGGGCTGCACAACAATCCGCTCGCCGGGCCGAACGAGATCGGCGTGAAGCCGGGCCCGGCGATGGCGGGCGCCACCTTCTTCGACATCGTCGTAAGAGGCGTCGGCAGCCACGGGGCGATGCCGCACCATTCGCGCGACCCGATCGTGGCGGTCACCTCGCTCGTCCAGTCGCTGCAGTCCATCGTCTCTCGCAACGTGCCGGCGATCCAGCCGGCGGTCCTGTCGGTGACGAAGATCCACTCGGGCTCGGCCTACAACGTCGTGCCCGACCGCGCGACCATCGGCGGGACGATCCGCTATTTCGACGACGAGGTGAAGGAGCTGATCCTGCGCCGAGTGCGCGAGGCCTGCGAGGGCTGCGCGACGCTCTTCGGCGTCGAGATCGAGGCCGATCTGCGCGACACCTTCACCGTCCTCATGAACGACGCGTCCCTGACGGACGCCTATCTCGATGCCGCGCGCGACATCGTGGACGAAGCGAACGTCTCGACCAAGAACGACCTCGTGATGGGCTCGGAGGACTTCGCGGACATGCTGAAGGTCGTGCCCGGCGCCTATTGCACCATCGGGCATGGCGGAGACGTGCCGGTCCACAATCCCGGCTTCGTGCTCGACGACGCCATCCTGCCGGTCGGCGCCAGCCTGATGGCGCGGATCGTCGAGAAGCGCCTGCCGCTCTGAGAGGACCGACCATGACCTTCGACGTCAACGCGCTGCCCTTCGATCCGGACGAGATGCTGCGGGGCCTGAAGCCCTGGATCGAGTGCGAGAGCCCGACCTTCGACGCGGCCGCGGTCGACCGCATGATGGATCTGGCGGCCTACGACCTGGCCGAGGCGGGCGCCGAGATCGAGCGCATTCCCGGCCGGATGGGGTTCGGCGGCTCGGTGCGGGCGCGCTTTCCCCATCGCGACTTCGGCAAGCCGGGCATCCTGATCTCCGGGCATCTCGACACGGTGCACCCGCTCGGCACGCTCGCCAAACTGCCCTTCCGACGCGAGGGCAACAAGGCCTTCGGCCCCGGCATCCAGGACATGAAGGGCGGCAACTACGCGGCGGTGGAGGCGATCCGCCAGCTCGCGCGCGCCGGGATCGAGACGAGGCTTCCGGTCACGGTGCTCTTCACGCCGGACGAGGAGGTCGGAACGCCGGCCACGCGCGGGCTGATCGAGGCCGAGGCGAAGAAGAACGCCTATGTCCTCGTGCCCGAGCCCGCCCGCCCGGACGGCGGGTCGGTGACGGGCCGCTATGCCATCGCGCGCTTCAACCTCAAGACCGAAGGGCGGCCGAGCCATGCCGGGTGGGCGCTGAAGGACGGCCGCTCGGCCATCGCGCTGATGGCGCGCAAGATCCTCGAGATCGAGGCGATGACGACCGAGGACTGCACCTTCTCGGTCGGCGTCGTCCATGCGGGCCAGTGGGTCAACTGCGTCTCCTCGGTCTGCCATGCCGAAGTCCTGTCCATGGCCAAGCGGCAGGAGGACCTCGATCGCGGAGTGGAGGCGATGCTGGCGCTCTCGGGCAGCTGGAACGAGGTCGCTTTCGAGGTGACGCGCGGCGTGACGCGGCCGGTCTGGGAGCCGGACGGCGGGACGATGGCGCTCTACGAGCTCGGACGGCGGATCGCCTCCGAAATCGGCTTCGACCTGTCGCATGCGAGCGCGGGCGGCGGCTCGGATGGCAACTTCACCGGCGCTCTCGGCATTCCGACGCTCGATTCCATCGGCGTGCGCGGGGCCGGTCTCCATACCTTGAACGAGCATATCGAGGTCGACAGCCTTGCCGAACGCGGACGGCTGATGGCCGGGCTGCTCGCCCGCCTCTGAGCCATTGCTCGATCCCGTGGATCGGACGCGCGGGGGCTGGACCTTGCCCCCCGCCCGCGCGATATGCGCGCCGCCCGGCCACAGGAGCGGATCAGTGGACACGATCGAGACGGAACGCCTGCGCCTGCGGAACTTTCGCGCTGGCGACGCCGAAGGCCTGTTCGCCTATCTGCGCGAGCCCGGAGCCCGCTGCTTCCTGTCGCTGCGGCTGGACGATCTTGCCGCCGCCGAGGCCGAAGCGGCCCGCCGCGCTTCCGACGACGGGCAGATCGCCGTGGCGCTCCGGGACGACGACCGCCTGATCGGCGATCTCTTCGCCCATTTCGAGGCGCCCGACACCTACTCGGTCGGGTGGAACTTCAACGCCGGGTTCGCCGGTGCGGGATACGCGCGGGAGGCGGCGCGCGCCCTCTTCGCGCATCTGTTCGGCGAGAGGCGCGCGCGGCGGCTCTACGCCTATGTCGAGACCGACAACGCGCCCTCGCGCCGGCTCTGCGAGAAGCTCGGGATGCGCGTGGAGGGCACGTTCGTCGAGTTCGTCACCTTCACCGACGCCCCGGACGGCACGCCCCTCTACGAGGACACGATGCAGTACGCGATCCTCAAGAAGGAATGGGCGCGCTGAGGTCCGCCTCCCGGTGAAGGCCGAGAAACTGGCGCAGCTCCGGGGTCTTCGGATGCGCGAAGACCTCCTGCGGCGGGCCGATCTCGTGGACGCGGCCCTGATGCATGAAGACGACGCGGTGGCAGACGTCGCGCGCGAACTTCATCTCGTGCGTCACCATGACGAGGGTCATGCCCTCGGCGGCCAGCTCGCGGACCACCTGAAGCACCTCCGCGACCAGCTCGGGATCGAGCGCCGAGGTGATCTCGTCGCACAGAAGCGCGATCGGCTGCATGGCGAGGGCGCGGGCGATCGCCACGCGCTGCTGCTGGCCGCCCGAGAGTTGGTCCGGATAGGCGTCGAACTTGCCGGCCAGCCCGACGCGCTCCAGCTGCCGCCGCGCCATGGCCTCCGCTTCGGCCTTCGGCGTCTTCTTCACCACGGTCTGCGACAGCATGACGTTGCACCCGGCCGTCAGGTGCGGGAACAGATTGAACTGCTGGAAGATCATCCCGACCTTCAGCCGCAGCGCCTTCAGATGCGTCTCGTCCGGCAGGAGATGGGCGCCCGCGACGACGATCGACCCGTCGTCGATCGTCTCCAGTCCGTTGATGCAGCGCAGAAGCGTGGACTTGCCGGACCCGCTCTTGCCGATGATCGCCACGACCTCTCCGGGCGCGATGTCGAGGTTGATCCCTTTCAGGACCTCGTTGTCGCCGAAGCGCTTGCGAACCTCAGTGACCGCGATGAGCGACATTCAGCTTCCTTTCCAGGATCTGGCTCGACTTCGAAAGCGGCCAGCAGAGGGCGAAGTAGATGAGGGCGACGAGGCCGTAGACGGTGAAGGGCTGGTAGGTGGCGTTGGTGACGACCGTTCCGGCGCGCGTCAGCTCCACGAAGCCGATGATGGAGGTCAGCGCCGTGCCCTTGATGACCTGCACGGAGAAGCCGACCGTCGGCGGGATGGCGATGCGCAGGGCCTGCGGCAGGATGACGTGGCGCATCTGCTGGACGCGGCCCATGCCGAGGGAGGCGGAGGCCTCCCACTGGCCCTTCTGGATCGCCTCCACGCAGCCGCGCCAGATTTCGGCGAGGAAGGCCGCGCTCCACAGGATGAGCGCCAGCCCCGCCGCCAGCCAGGCCGGCAGGTTCACGCCCAGGAGCGACAGCCCGAAGAAGGCGAGGAAGAGCTGCATCAGGAGCGGCGTGCCCTGGAACAGCTCGATATAGCCCTTGGCGAGAAGGCGGGTGCCGCGCCGTCTGGAGATGCGGGCGAAGAGGACGACGAGCCCGACGACCGCGCCGCCGACGAAGGCCGCGAGCGACAGGGCCACGGTCCAGCGCGTCGCCAGGAGGAGGTTGCGGAGGATGTCCCAGAGCGTGAACTCGACCATCAGCGCGCCTCCGCCCGGCGCCCGACGATCGCCTCGCCGACCAGCGCCATCGCCTTGCGGATGAGGATGGCCAGCGCGAGATAGACGATCGTCGAGGCGATGTAGGTCTCGAAGGCCCGGAAGTTGCGCGACTGGATGTAGCTCGCGGCATAGGTCAGATCCTCGGCCCCGATCTGCGAGACCACGGCCGAGCCGAGCATGACGATCACGACCTGCGAGGAGAGCGCCGGCCAGATCCGGCCGAGCGAAGGCACCAGCACGACGTGGCGGAAGGTCTCGAACCGCGTCATGGCGAGACTCGCGCCGGCCTCGAACTGGCCGCGCGGCGTCGCCTGGATGCCGGCCCGCACGATCTCGCAACCATAGGCGCCCAGATTGACGATCATGGCGAGATTGGCCGCCTGCAGCTCCGACATCTGCACGCCCAGAGAGGGCAGGCCGAAGAAGATGAAGAAGAGCTGGATGAGGAAGGGCGTGTTGCGGATCAGCTCGACATAGGCGCTCACGAGCGGCCGCAGCCAGCGGGGCCCGAGCGTGCGCGCCCAGGCGCAGGCGATGCCGAGCGCGATGCCGAACACCGCGCCGACGAGGATGAGCTGGAGGGTGACCGCGACGCCGCCGAGGATGAGCGGCCAGTACTCGGCGACCCAGCCGAATTGGAATTGATAGCCCAAGCGGAGGCCTCGTGTGCGAGCGAGGGGGAAGGGAGCCCCGCCGGTCTCTGCGGCGGGGCGAAGGGCCTTAGAGGTCGGCGGGAAGGTCCGCGCCGAGCCAGCGCTGCGAGATCTCGTTCAGCGTGCCGTCGCCTTTGGCCTGCGCGATGATGGCGTTGACCCGCTCCAGAAGCGCCGGCTCGTTCTGGGCAAGGCCGACATAGCAGGGCGAGTTCTTGATCAGGAACTTCGGCTCGGGCCGGCGCGGCGGGTTGCGCTCCAGGATCGTGGCGGCGACGACGTTGCCGGTCGCGATCGATTCCACCTGCCCGGACAGGAAGGCCGAGATCGTCCCGTTGTTGTCCTCGTAGCGCCGGATCTGGGCATCGGACGGCGCGAGGTCGGTCAGCGCCAGATCCTCGACCGAGCCGCGCGTGACGCCGACGGTGCGGCCCGACAGATCCTCGGCGGCGGCGATCTCCACGTCCTGCGGCGCGAAGACGCCGTTGTAGAAGGGCGCGTAGGCGTCGGAGAAGGCGATCAGCGCCTCGCGCTCGGGATTCTTGCCGAGCGAGGAGATGATGAGATCGACGCGCCCCGTCTGCAGATAGGGGACGCGGTTGGCCGAGGTCACCGGGACGAGCTCGACCTCGACGCCCAGACCCTCGGCGATGAGATTCGCCATGTCGATGTCGTAGCCCTGGGGCGTCATGTCGACGCCGACGGAGCCGAAGGGCGGGAAGTCCTGCGGCACGGCCACGCGCAGCGTGCCGCGCGTCGTGATGTCGTCGAGCGCGTCGGCGCTGGCCGGAACGGCGTGAAGGCCGATGGCGAGGCCGACGATGGCGGCCATGGAGGCGAGGAGGAAGCGGCGGTGGATCATGGATGCCCTTTCAGAGCGAGGCGGGACCTTGAGGGGAAGCGGCCGCCGTCCCGTTCGGCGGTGCTGTGAGCGGTGGCAGGGGAAAGCCCAGCGATCGCCGCAGATCGGCGAGCGGGTCCTGACGCATGTCGAGGCGGAGCCCGGCTTCGACCTCGTCGAGATGCGCGGTGGCGAGACGGGCCGCCTCCTCGTGGTCTCCCGCCACCAGCGCCTCGAAGATCCGTCTGTGGCCCGCATGGGACTCGGCCGCGTGCTCCTGCGACTGGTAGAGCGTCGAGATCAGGATGGTGCGCGCCGTCAGGTCCCGCGTGATGGCGGTGACGACGCCGTTGCCGGCGAGTTCGGCGAGGCGGATGTGGAAGTCGCCCATGAGGCAGATGAGGAGCGGGCGATCGCCCGCCGCCAATGCCTCGGTCTCCTGGCGCAGATGGTCCCGCACGGCATTGAGGGCGCTCGGAGGCAGGGGGGCGGACAGCGTTCGGAGCAGGCCGGTCTCCAGAACCCGCCGCGCGTCGAACACCTCCCGCGCCTCGTCCGAGGACGGCTCCACCACGAACCAGCCCCGGCGCGGCCGCACCTCCACGATGCGTCGTGCCTCTAGACCCTTCATGGCCTCCCGCACGCCGGTGCGCGAGACGCCGAAGAGCGTCGCCAGCTCCGCCTCCCCGAGCCGCTGGCCGGGCCGGATGCGATGGGCGAAGACGCCGGCGAGGATCGCGGCTTCGATCGACTGGGACGGCTTGGAGGCGGACAAGGCTTGCATACAAGAGTGCCAAGCAAGTTCCATGCCAAGCGCGCCGATGCCGAAGGAGCGGGCCGCCGACATGGCCGGTCGCGCCCCCGTCGCGCTTCGAATGGGCAATCTGCCCCGTCGCGGGTCGCCGAGGCGCACAATGCCGCGCCATCTGCTGGTCCGTCGCCGTGCGATCGCGTAGACCTGAACCCACATCGAGGTTCGAGACGATGGCGCGCGTTCCGACGGAGCTGACGGTGGGGGAGGTGGCCCGGCGCTCCGGCGTCGCGGTCTCCACGCTGCATTTCTACGAGACCAAGGGCCTGATCGCGGGCTGGCGCACGGCCGGAAACCAGCGGCGCTATCCCCGCGCGGTGCTGCGCCGCGTCGCCATCATCCGCATCGCGCAGCGGGCCGGCATCCCCCTCGCCACCATCCGCGAGGCGCTGGCGGACCTGCCGCACGACCACGTCCCGAACGCCGCCGACTGGAAGCGCTTCTCGCAGACCTGGCGCGAGATGCTGGACGCGCGCATCGTCGCCCTCTCCCAGCTTCGCGACCAGATCAACTCCTGCATCGGCTGCGGGTGCCTGTCGCTGGAGGACTGCCCCTTGCGCAATCCCGACGATGCGCTCGGCCAAAGCGGCCCGGGCCCGCGCCGGCTCACGGGCGAGCGATAGGCCGGCTCCGAAAGTCGCTTGACCTCAACCATGCTCGAGGTTCTAGACCCCTTGTCGGCATCGTTCAGACAAGGAGCCGACCATGTCATCCTCCGCAGGACATTCCAGCCTCGATCTGGAGCCGGACGCCGCCCCCGGATGGGGCGATCTCTTCAGCGGCCGCAACGGCATCTTCGCGGCCGCCTTGGCCGGCGGCGTCGCCCTCCACGCGGTCAACACCTACATCGCGACCACGGTCATGCCGTCGGTGGTGCGCGAGATCGGCGGCCTCGACTTCTACGCCTGGGCGACGACGCTCTTCGTCACCGGCTCGATCATCGGCGCGGCGCTCACCGCACGGCTTCTCGCCCGCTTCGGCCCGCGCGGCGCCTATCTGACGGCGGCGGCCCTGTTCTTCGCCGGAACGCTTCTCTGCTCGGTCGCCCCGTCCATGCCGGTCATGCTCGCCGGACGCTCGGTGCAGGGGCTCGGCGGCGGCTTCCTCTACGCGCTGTCCTACGCGCTGACGCGCCTCGTCCTGCCGGAGCGCCTATGGGGCCGCACGATCGGCCTCGTCTCCGCCATGTACGGCATCGCCGCGCTGGCCGGGCCGGCGGTCGGCGGTATCTTCGCCGAACTCGGCTCCTGGCGGGCCGCCTTCTGGTCGCTCCTGCCCTTCGCGGCGCTTCTGGCGCTCGTCGCGGTCCGGATGCTGCCGCGCGCGAGCGACGATGCGGGCCGTGGGACGGCCATCCCCTTCGTCCAGCTGACTCTCCTCGTCGCCTCGGTCCTCACCGTCTCGGCGGCGGGCCTGTCGCAGACCGTCGGCTGGCAGCTGGCCGGGCTCGGCGCCGGCCTCGGCCTCGTCGCGCTCATCGCCGTGGTCGACGCGAAGGCCTCCGCGCGCCTGCTGCCGCGCCGCGCCTTCAATCCGGCGACCGCTCTCGGCGCCGTCTACGCGCTGATCGCGCTCCTGATGCTCGCCATGCAGCCCGAGATTTTCGTGCCCTACCTCCTGCAGGTCTTGCACGCGCAGTCGCCGCTCTGGGCCGGCTATTTCGCCGCGCTGATGGCGATCGGCTGGTCGCTCGCCTCGCTCATCAGCGGGCGGTGGCAGGAGGCTCACGGAAACCGGCTGCTTCCGGCCGGCACGGCCCTGACGCTTTGCGGCCTCGGCCTCCTCACCGCCTTCCTGCCGCATCCGAGCGGCGGCGAATGGGCGCAGCTCTCGGCCATCTGCCTCGGCATCCTGCTCGTCGGCTTCGGGATCGGCCTCGCCTGGCCGAGCGTGGTGACGCGCGTCTATGCCAGCGCGCCGGCGGGCGAGGAGGATCTGGCGACCGGCGGCATGACGACGGTGCAGCTTTTCGCCATCGCCTTCGGCACGGCGCTGGCGGGGATGCTGGCGAACATGGCCGGCATCGCCGATCCCGGCGGCGCGGAAGGGGCTTCGCGGGCAGCGCTCCTGCTCGGTCTGGCCTTCGCCCTCGCACCGGCTCTCGGCCTTCTCGTCGCGCTGCGCGTCGTGCGTCTCACCGGCGGCCGGCGGTAGAGCGCCGTGCGTCCGAACGGACGCACAAAGGTCGCTCTAACTGCTTGAATCTACGCATCGAGCTTTCCGAAGATCGATTCCGATCTTCGGGCCGATGCGGTAGCCAGGGCGCCCCGACGCCGCGCGTCAGCGACGTCGGGGCGCGCGGCAAGGCTTCTCGTCGCTCGCGGTCAGAGGACCGAGATCATCCCGCCGTCGACATAGATGACCTGACCGTTGACGTAGTTCGACGCGGGAGCGGCCAGGAAGACGGCGGCTCCCGCCAGTTCGTCCGGCCGGCCCCAGCGGCGGGCCGGCGTCCGGCCCTTCACCCAGCCATCGAACGCGGGATCGGAGATCAGCGCCTCGTTCATGTCGGTCAGCATGTAGCCAGGGCCGATCGCGTTCGCCTGGATGCCGTGCTCGCCCCACTCGGCGGCCATCGCCTTCGTCAGCATCTTGATGCCGCCCTTGGCGACCGTATAGGGCGCGACCGTGGCGCGGGCGAGCTCGCTCGTCAGCGACGCGATGTTGACGATCTTGCCGCCCCTCCCGCGGGCCATCATGCGCCGGGCGGCCTCGCGCCCGACGACGAAGGCGCTCGTCAGATTGGTGTCGATCACGCGCTGCCAGTCCGCCGTCGCGAGCTCGACCATCGGCTTGCGGAACTGGATGCCGGCATTGTTCACGAGGATGTCGATCTCGACGCCCTCGGCGTCGAACCGCTGGAAGGCCGCGACGATCTCGGCCTCGTCGGTCACGTCGAAGGCCGCGGCCAGCACGTCGCGCCCCTTGTCGCGCAGGGCTTCGGCCGTCGCTTCCAGCCGTTTTGCGTCGACGCCGTTCAGGATCAGGCGCGCGCCCGCATCGGCCAGTCCCTCGGCCATGGCGAGCCCCAGCCCGCGAGAGGAACCGGTGACGAGCGCCGTGCGGCCCGAAAGGTCGAAGAGAGGGTTCACGCCAGAGCTCCGGTCGGGATCGTGGCGGCGGTTCTCGCCGTCACGCGGGTTTGGGACGCCGCCGGTTCTCCCGGACCGCGATGACGCAGCCCGAGGCGACGATGATCGCCGCTCCGATCAGCATGGTCGCGCTCGGCAGGTCGGCGAAGAACAGCCATCCGAGGACGATCCCCCAGGGCAGCAAGGTGTATTGCAGCGGGGCGACCGTCGCCGCGTCCGCCAGCTTCACGGCCCGGTTCACGCAGATATGGGCGACCATGGCGACGACCCCGAGCGCGCCGAGCAGGATGACGTCCACCGCGCTCGGATCGACCCAGGTGGCGGGCGCCAGCACGATGCCCGCCGCCAGCGCGCCGAGGATCTGGAACAGGACCAGCACCGTGTCCGGCGTGCCTCTCAGCGTGCGACCGGTGACGACCATCAGCGCGAATGCGAGGCTTCCCACGAGCGAGACGGCGATCGCGAAGGGCTCGATCTCGCCGGACGGCGTGAGCGCGATCAGGACGCCGACGAAGCCGAGGGCGATCGCGGTCCAGCGCACCCGTCCCACCGTCTCGCCGAGCAGGAAGGGCGAGAGCGCCGCGACGTAGATGGGGCCGGCGAGCCAGTAGGTCATGACGTCCGCGAGCGGCAGATAGATCACCGCCCAGTAGAAGCAGAAGACCTCGACGGTGGAGAAGAGGACGCGCGCGAGCTGAAGCAGCGGCCGCTCGGCCGACAGGATCGGCCGCAGGCCGAGCTTCCAGAGGAACGGAGCCAGGATCGCCAGCGCGACGGCCGAGCGCAGGAGCAGGACCTGACCCACCGAATAGGTCGCCACCAGCCATTTGCCGAGCGCGTCGTTCGTTGCGAAGAGGAACATGCCGAGCAGCATGATCAGCATGCCGATCCGGGCCGGGGTCATGGCGCGGCCCTGATGGCGCAGGCTTGTCGCGCTCATCTCAGAGCTCTCCGTCGGCGTTCGACCGCCGGTGGACCGCGTCCGCCCGCCGGAACGTCTCGGGTAGGAGTTCGACGCCGAGGCCCGCCGTCTCGGGAAGGCTGATGTTTCCCCGCTCCACGGTCGGCAGGGCATCGACCACCTCCCTGTACCAGCCGGTGTAGAGCGCCCGGACCGATTCCTGGATCAGCGCGTTGCGGGCGTGCAGGGAGAAGTGGCACGAGGCCATGAAGACCACCGGCCCGGTGCAGTCGTGCGGGGCGACGGGAATCTGGTGCGCCTCGGCTAGCGCGGCGATCTTGCGCGCTTCGGAAAGCCCGCCGCACCAGGAGAGGTCGAGCATGGCGACGCCCGCGACGCCCGTCGCCAGATAGTCCCGGAAGGCATGCGGATAGGCGAGGGTCTCGGAGGCGCAGATCATCGCGTCGCTGTGGGCGGCGTAGGCCTTCAGCGTGTCGAGACTGTCCATGCGCACGGCGTCCTCGTGCCAATAGGTGTCGTAGGGCTTGAGGGCGCGCGCGATCCGCTGGGCGGCCGGAAGGCGCCAGAGCGAATGGAACTCGACCATGATGTCCATCCGGTCGCCCACCGCCCGGCGGATCTTCTCGAAGGGCTCCAGCGCGGCGTTCAGTTCGGCCGCGGAGATGTCGAGGCCGTGGGTCCGCTCGGCCGCGATGTCGAAGGGCCAGATCTTCATCCCGGTGATCCCCTCTTCCAGAAGGGAGTGGGCGAGATCGTCGGCGTTGTTCAGGAAGGCGTGGAGGTCTTCGTAGGGTCCGGCCGGCTCCAGCCCGAGGCCCCAGTTCTCGACCGACTGCGCCCGCGAATCGCGGATGTAGCCGTATCCGGCGCAGGTGTTGTAGGTGCGGATCGTCTCCCGCGACCGGCCCCCCAGGGCGACGCTCACCGGAACGCCCAGCGCCTTGCCGAAGATGTCCCACAGCGCGATGTCCACGGCGGAGTTGCCGCGGGTCTCGACGCCCGCCCCGCGCCAGCCGAGATACCCGATCAGGTCGCGGTTGATGGCCTCGATCTGCATCGGATCGCGGCCGACGAGCTTGGGCGCGACGGTCTCGTGGATGTAGGCTTCGACCGCCGCGGCGCCGAGGAACGTCTCGCCGAGGCCCGTCAGCCCCTCGTCGGTCCGGATCAGCACCCACAGGACATTGGCGAACTGGCCGAGCCGAAGGGTCTCGACGCCGGTGATCTTCATGGCGATGTCCGGAAAGGCGTTGGACGGCGGGAGCGGGCCGGGACCTTTCGGCGCCGGCCCGCTTTGCTCCTGAAGCTTACTGCCCGCGGATGGTCCGCAGCTCGGCGTTCACCCGCTCGATCACGTCCGCGCCGATGGAGTTCGCGCTGCGCTCGTAGACGCCCGCGACCGCCTCGCGGATCTCCGCCATCGCCTCCTCGGAGATGTCGTTGACCTCGAGGCCCGCGTCCTTGATGCGCTGCAGGGACTCCTCGGAGAGCGACCGGCTGGCCTCCCGCTGGACGGTCTGCCCGGCCGCCGTGCAGTCGAACAGGATCTGCTGCTCCTCCTCCGAATAGGTGTCGAAGATCGGCTTGGAGAACAGCACCATGAACGGCGTGTAGGCGTGGCGGGTGTTGGAGACGTAGTCCTGCACCTCGTAGAAGCGCGAGGTGTCGATCGTGACGTAGGGGTTCTCCTGCGCATCGATCGCACCGGTCTCGAGCGCGGTGAAAACCTCGCCGAAGGCCATCGGCGTCGCGTTGGTGCCGAGCGTCTGGAAGGTGTCGAGGAAGATGTTGTTCTGCATGACGCGCACGCGCATGCCGCTGAAGTCCTCTAGCGATTCCACCGGCCGCACGGAGTTCGACAGATTGCGGAAGCCGTTCTCCCAGAAGGAGAGATTGACCAGATTGTGCTGGGGCATCATGTCGGCCATATACTGGCCGAACTCGCCGTCGAGCAGCGCGTCCGCCTCCTGCTCGTTGGAGATCAGGAAGGGCAGGTCGAAGACGCCCAGCGCCGGCTCGATGGCCACGAGCGGCGAGGTGGAGGAGATGACCATCTCCAGGGTCCCGGAGCGCAGCGACTGGGCCGACTGGAGATCGTCACCCAGCGCCGAGCTCCAGAAGGCGTTGATCGTCCAGGCGCCGCCGGTGCGCTCGTCGATGCATTCCTTCATGGCGTCGACGCCCTTGCCGACGGGGTGATCCTCCGCGATGCCGTTGGCGATGCGGATGGTGCGGGTCGAGACCTCCGCGCTGGCGGGCAGGGCGACGCCGAGGGCCAGGGCGGCGGCGATCGAGGCTGTGATGACGGTTTTCATGGGCAAGCTCCTCCAAGTTCTTTTGCGTTTGTCGAATCGAAGCGTCAGCGCAGCCAGCCGAGGGGCGTCAGCACGATCTGCGGGAAGGCCACCAGCAGGGCGAGCACGACGAGCTGGGACAGGATGAAGGGCACGACGCCGGCCGCGACCTTTCCGAAGGGCACGCGCGACACCCCGCTCACCACGTTCAGGACGACGCCGACGGGCGGCGTGATGAGCGAGATGCAGGTCGTCATCACGAAGATGATGCCGAAATAGACCGGATCGATGCCCGCGGTGCGGATCATCGGCATCAGGACGGGCGCGAAGATCAGGATGGTGGGCGCGAGGTCCAGAACCATGCCGACGATGAGCAGCATGACCACGATGCCGAGCATCAGCACCTGCGGCCGGTCGATCAGCGGCTCGACGAGGCGGATCAGCTCGTTCGGGATGTTCGCCGAGGTGATGAGCCAGGAGGTGACCAGCGCCGCCGCCACGAGGAACATGACGACCGAGGTGGTCTTCGCGGCGTTGACGAAGACGCGGTAGAGGCTCGCAAAGGTCAGCTCGCGATAGATGACGCCGCCGACGAAGAGCGCGTAGACCGCCGCCACGACCGCCGCCTCGGTCGGGGTGAAGATGCCGAAACGGATGCCGGCGAGGATGATGACCGGCATGAAGAGCGCCCAGATGGCCGAACCGGCGGCCTTCAGGCGGTCGGCGCCCGAGCGCCGGGGCAGCGGTGTCACGTTCTCCTTGCGCGCGACGAAGCCCCACATGGCCGCGAGCGCGGCGCCCATCATCAGGCCCGGCACGATGCCGCCGAGGAACAGGCCCGTGATGGAGACGTTCGCGGCCACGCCGAAGATGATGTAGGCGAGGGACGGCGGCAGGACCGGCGCGACGATGCCGCCCGCGCTCATCAGGCCCGCGGCGCGCGGCACGTTGTAGCCCGCATCGCGCATCATCGGGATGAGAATGGCCGCCAGGGCGGCCGAGTCGGCGGCGGCCGAGCCGGACATGGAGGCCATGATGATCGCCGCCATCACGGCGACGTAGCCGAGCCCGCCCTTGATGTGGCCGCAGCAGGTGACCGCGAAGTCGACGATGCGGCGCGACAGGCCGCCTGCGTTCATCAGCTCGCCCGCCAGAAGGAAGAAGGGAATCGCCAGAAGCGTGAAGGTGTTGGCGCCCGTGATCATCTGCTGCGCGATGATCTGGGTGTTGAAGATGCCCATGTAGCTCATGAGCACGATGCCGGTCGTCAGAAGCGCGAAGGCGACGGGCACGCCGATGGAGAGCGAGGCGAAGAGCGCGGCGAGGAAGACGACGATGGTCACGATGCGCGCTCTTCGGTCTGCGTGTCGTCGTACTCGCCGACGAAGCGGGCGATCTCGCTTTCAGGCACGCGCCCGGTGAGGATCGCGGCGACGCGTGCCAGGGCGATCAGGCCGATGCCGGCGCTCGTGAAGTAGCCGATGCCGTAGACCCAGATCATCGACATGTTGACCACGGCGGCGGTCATCGTCGCGTTGATCGGATGCTGCACCCAGGTCCCGTGGAAGAAGACGGCCGAGCAGCCGAAGATGATCAGGTTGGATATCAGCATGCAGGCCAGACGGCCGCGTCGGCCGAACCGGCGGACGAGCGTCTCGACGCCGATATGGCCGTGTTCGCGGAAGGCGAGCACGGCGCCGACGAAGGTCAGCCACACGAAGAAGTAGCGGGACATCTCCTCGGAGAAGGTCAGGCCGCTATTGAAGCCGTAGCGAAGGACGACGTTCAACGCCACCATCACGACCATGCCGAGGAGCAGGGCGGCGAGGACCATTTCGATCGCCCTGACGACGACGTCGACGGCCTTGGTCATGACCGGACGACCCGCGCCCGGAACCGCGAATGCGCTGAGCGCATGATGAAAATCTCCTCCCGAGCGCGCTCAAGCGCTCCCGGACCTCCTGCCGTCTCGCTCGCGACGCATCGCGGAACTGGCGGCTCTCCCGAGATCATGCTTATTTGGTAACGTAAAACATTGTCAACGACCTGCATCGTTCGACGGCTGGGCAAAGGGGGGGCATGTCGAGGAGAGCCAAGGCCTTGCGGGCCGCGACGCTGAAGGACGTCGCCTCCGCCGCCGATGTTAGCGCTATCACCGTGTCGCGGGCGTTGCGCACGCCGGACATGGTCTCGGACGCCGTGCGCACGCGCGTCGCCGAGGCCGTCGAACGGCTGGGCTACACGCCGAACGAGGCGGCCCGGACGCTCGTCTCGGCGCGGAGCTCGACGATCGGCGTCCTCATCCCCTCCGTGTCGAACCTCGTCTTCATCGACGTCCTGCGCGGCATCTACGACGCGGCGGAGGGCACGCCCTACCAGGTGCAGCTCGGCAATTCGCGCTATCAGGACGCCAAGGAGGAGGAGCTCCTCAAGCTGTTCGCCGCGCAGCGCCCGGCCGGACTGGTCGTCGCCGGGCTCGACCAGTCCCCGCGGGCGCGGGAGATCCTGTCCGGGCTCGGCTGCCCGGTGGTGCAGATCATGGATGTCGGCCCCGATCCGATCGACATGGTCGTCGGCTTCGACCATCGCAAGGCGGCGCAGACGGCGACGCGGCATCTGATCGAGCAGGGCTACCGGCGCGTCGGCTTCATCGGCGGGCGCATGGACCCGCGAAGCCAGCGGCGGCTTCAGGGCTATGTCGATGCGGTCGTGGAAGCCGATCTCTACGACGAGGCCCTGATCCTCACCTCGCCCCAGCCGACCTCCGTGTTGCACGGCAGCCGCATGTTCTCCGACTTCCTGGCCATGGCGCCCGAGGCGGACGCGGTGTTCTGCAACAATGACGACATGGCGCTGGGCGCGCTCTTCGAGTGCCAGCGGCGGCGCATCCGCGTTCCCGACCAGTTCGGGATCATGGGCTACAACGACATCGAATATGTGAGCGCCAGCGCTCCCTCGATCTCGTCCGTGAGGACGCCGCGATACGAGATGGGGCGCGGCGCGATCGAGATGATCGTGGCCGCCGCGCGGGGCGAGCGGCCCGAGCGGGCGGTCGTCGATCTCGGCTTCGATCTCATCCGACGCCAGAGCACCGACCGGCTCGCCGGGCGCCTTCGCGAAGCGGGCTGAGCGCCGAAGCGCAGCGACGACAGCCCGGGCCGCGTCAGCCCGCCCGCAGGAGACCGCGCCTTGCGAGATTGGCCATCAGGGCGCCGATGCCGAAGGTCCATTCCGCGCATTGGTCGCTGTACCGGACCTCGTTGACGAGGCGGCCGAGGCGGGGCGAGGAGATGGTGACCCTGTCTCCGATCTCGTGGGTGAAACCCAGGCCCGGGCCGCGCCTGTCCTTCGTCGGCGCGAACATCGTGCCCAGGAACAGGAGCGCTCCGTCCGGATATTGATGGTTTCGGTTGAGGAGCTGCGAGACGAGATCCTCCGGCGTTCGGCTGATCGCGCGCATGGGGCTGACGGCATCCAGTTCGAAGCCGTCCTCGCCCTCGACGCGCAGGGCGATCTCCGCGCCCTTCACGTCGTCGAGGGAGAAGCCGGCGTCGAACAGGCGGATGAAGGGGCCGAGAGCGCAGGACGCGTTGTTGTCCTTTGCCTTGGACAGGAGGAGCGCCGAGCGGCCCTCGAAGTCGCGCAGATTGACGTCGTTGCCGAGGGTGGCGCCGACGATGACCCCCCGCGAGGTGACGGCGAGGACGATCTCCGGCTCGGGATTGTTCCATTCCGACTTGGGATGAATGCCGATCGGCGAACCGCAGCCGACGGCCGAAAGCGGCTGAGCCTTGGTGAAGATCTCGGCATCGGGCCCGATGCCGACCTCCAGATATTGCGACCAGAGCCCGAGCTCCTGAAGCAGCGCCTTCACTTCGGCCGCCTTGTCCGACCCGGCCGCGACCCCTCGCAGACTGTCGCCGAGGACCGGCGCGAGGCGGGCGCGGACCTCTTCCGCACGGCCCGCATCGCCCCGCGCATGCTCTTCGACGACACGCTCGAGCATGCTGTCTGCGAAGGTGACGCCCGCCGCCTTCACCGCCTGCAGGTCGGCCGGAGCCAGGAGTTCGCCCGCCGCGCCGGAGAGGTGGTCGTCGAGCGATCCGAGGTCGGGAAGGCCGTCCGACAGCGCCCGCAGGTCGCCGAGATCCGGGCGTTCCAGAAGCGCCGACAGCGTCGGCGCGAGCGAAGAGAGATCGGTCAGGCGGCCTTCGCGAACGAGGACGGGGCAGGGGCCGCCCGCCGCCTTCGACCAGACCCGGCCGACGAGAAGCGCCTCGTTTCCGTCCTCCGGCAGGATGCGCTCGGCGCTCAGCCCATGTCGCTCCATCGTTCTCTCCCCCTCGAAGGTGACTTGTTGTCGGATGTCAGACAAGTTCGCCTCCCACATCGGCGGGGGGCTGTCCAGTCCGGTTCGCAACGTCGCGTTGCGGCGAGCCCGTGCGTCGAAGCGAAGCTCGGCTAAGGCGTCTCCACGACGATCTGCAGCCTCGCCGCCGCCTGCACGAGATGGCGCTGCATGGCGGTGGCGGCGCCCGGCGCATCGCCCGCCGCCACCGCCTCGTGGATCGCCGCATGTTCGTCGATGGTGATCCTGACGATGTCCGTTCCCGTCGCCCGGGAGAAGGCGGTATCGATGGTCAGGCTGATCTTTTCGGCGACGAAGCCGAGGAAGATCGTGAAATACTCGTTCTGCGTCGCCGCCGCGAGCGCGCGATGGAAGGCGAGGTCTCCCTTCACGCCCCGATCCATCCAGTCCTTTGCATGGATCATGTCGTCGAGAGCCGCGCGCAGCTGGTCGAGGTCACGCTGCGTGCGATGCCGGGCGGCCAGCCGCGCCGCCTCGATCTCCAGCGGCAGTCGGAGCTGGAAGAAGCTTCGAAGGCTGGCGGGGTCGGCAAGGCTCGCCTGCTCGATGCGGATCGTCGCGCGCCTTTGAGGATCGGTGACGAACGCGCCGACGCCCTGCCGCGTCTCCACCACCCCCTCGTTGCGCAGTTTCGCGATCGCCTCGCGCACGACCGAACGGCTGACGCCGAAGGCGTTGGAGAGAACCTGCTCGGTCGGCAGCCTTTCGCCGGCTCCCAGACCCCGCTCGGCGATGGTGCGGACGATCTCCTTGGCGATGCGGGTCGGCAGATGAGCCGCGCGCGCGATCTGCCGAAAGCCCGTCCCCGCCGTTTCCGCTGGCCGCTCCGCCATGTCCGATTCCCTTTCGCCCGCAGACCGGTCGGCGGCCGGCCGTCCTTCCAGACCCATTCCTAGAGCGCCGTGCGTCCGATCGGTCGCACAAAGGTCGCTCCATCTCCCTGATTCTACGCGTCACACTTTCCGAAAATCGATTCTGACTTTCAGGCCGATGCTGTAGAGCGTTATCAGACAACCGTACAAGCTCGTCCGCGATTTGCGGCGAGACAGAGAGGGGGAGGGGTGAGCCATGCATGTCGCCGTGATCGGTGCCGCCGGAATGCTGGGGCGCAAGCTGACCGACCGGATCGTGCGCGAGGGCGCGCTCGGCTCGCGCACGGTCGAACGCCTGACGCTCGTCGATGCGGTGAGACCGGAGGAGCCGGCCGGGTTCCCGGGCGCCGTCGAGGCGAGACAGGCGGACATTGCGAGCCCGGAGGAGGCCTCGCGGCTGATCGCGGGACGGCCGGACGTGATCTTCCATCTGGCGGCGATCGTCTCGGCCGAGGCCGAGCTCGACTTCGAGAAGGGCTACCGCGTCAATCTCGACGGGACGCGCCATCTCTTCGACGCGGTCCGCCTCGCCTCGCAGGAAGACGGCTACCGGCCGCGCGTCGTCTACGCCTCGTCGATCGCGGTCTTCGGCGCGCCGCTGCCGCATCCCATTCCGGACGATTTCCATCAGACGCCGCTGACGAGCTACGGAACGCAGAAGGCGATCGGGGAACTGCTTCTGTCCGACTATTCGCGGCGCGGGTTCTTCGAGGGGATCGGCATCCGCCTGCCCACCGTCTGCATCCGTCCGGGGAAGCCGAACAAGGCGGCCTCGGGCTTCTTCTCCAGCATCCTGCGCGAGCCGCTGGTCGGACGGGAGGCGGTGCTGCCCGTGCCGGAGACCGTGCGCCACTGGCATGTCTCTCCCCGCTCGGCCGTCGGCTTTCTCGTGCATGCCGCCACGATCGATCCCGAACGGGTCGGCGCGCGCCGCAACCTGTCGATGCCGGGCCTTTCGGCGACGGTGGGCGAGCAGATCGAGGCCCTGCGCCGCATCGCCGGCGAGAAGGCCGTGTCGCTGATCCGGCGCGAGCCGGACGAGATGATCACCCGCATGTGCGAAGGCTGGGCGCCCGGCTTCGAGGCCAAGCGGGCTTTGGCGCTCGGCTTCACCGCAGAGACGAGCTTCGACGAGATCATCGCCGTGCACATCGAGGACGAGCTCCAGGGCGCCGGCTGAACGCGGAACATCGGTGGGCGGGGCAGGGCGGACGCTAGAACGCGCCCGTCCCGCTTCGACGCGGCACCGTCCTTCAGTCGCGCGCGGCGTCCGTTCTCGCGATGGCATGCCAGCGAACCGCACAGGCGAGGATCACGGCGTAGGCGAAGGTCTCCATCGTCTCTTCGATGGCCCGCGGCAGCCATTCGACGCCCCAGAGGGCGTGACGACCGTCGATCGCGTCCGCCGCGAGGAGGACGAGACCGGCAAGGGCCAGGGGCCAGACCGATCGGCTCGCCAGCCATTTCAGGATTTCGGGGGCGAACCGGAGGCCGCGAGGCGCGGCGAGGATCGCGAGAACGGCGACGACGATCGCTTCGTGCAGACGGAAGGCGCCGGACTGCAAATAGGTCGCGACCGGCTCGTCGCCGACCGGTTCCAGCTCCCGGAAGAAGAAGACGGCGGAAAGAACTGCGCCGGCCATGGATGCCAGACGGGGCGCGCCCATGGGCTGCCGCAGGGCGGCCGCGACCAGGAAGGCGGTGGTGAGGACCAGAAGCCATTCCTGCGCGGTCTCGAGCGGGCCCTCTTCCGCCGAACCGAACTCGATGCCGAAGGTCGCGAAGGCAAAGACCGCGATGAGGGCCGCGGCGAGAAGGCATGCCGCGATGTCGCGCAGGAACGCCGTGGGGAAATCGTACCGGTGCATATCGGCCTTTCGAGCCTCGTGACGTTCACCACGACATTCGAAAAGCGCAGCGAGACTTACGATTCCGCTTCTAGCGTCCGTCTTCCGTTCGATCCATGGTCCATTCGCGGCAGGCCGGGACTGTCTTGGAATCCGGAGCCTTCGGTAAACCTCGTGCGGTTCGCTCCATAGGTCGTCACGCGGGTGAAGACTCGGTCTACGGCCCGACGTCTGCGATTGTAACATTCGTCATCGTTCCGGGAGAGCGCATCGCTAAGGATCGTCTCCGCCGCGCTTGAGGAGGAGCGGCGGGCTGCTCTTCGCATTGATCGCGCCGGAGCCGCCAGCTCCCTTGGGTCTGTCTTGCATCATTTCGGCGGAGCCTTTCGGAAGCTCGCCGACGCCGAGCGTCTGAGGGGCACACCGTCCATTATCGGGAGGAACGACGTGATGAATTTCAATCCTGTTTCCCGCCTTGCGCTTTCCGCGGCGATCGTCGGGCTCGGCTCCGCCGCCCCGGTCGGCGCAGCGAACGCGCAGGCGTTGACCGTCTATTGCAGCGTCCTGGAGGATTGGTGCCAGTCCATGGCGAACGCCTTCACGCGCGAAACCGGCGTGCAGGTGAACATCACCCGCAAGGGCTCCGGCGAGACCTTCGCCCAGATCCGGGCCGAGGCCAGCAATCCGCGCGGCGACGTCTGGTGGGGCGGCACGGGCGATCCGCATCTGCAGGCCGCTCAGGAGGATCTGACCGAAGCCTACGAGTCCCCCATGCTGGCCGAACTCCAGCCTTGGGCAACGCAGCAGGCCGAGCAGTCGGAGTACAAGACGGTCGGGATCTACGCGGGCGCGCTGGGCTTCGTCTACAACACCGAGCTCCTGGCCGATGCCGGACTGGAGGCGCCGCGCTGCTGGGCCGACCTGATCAAGCCCGAGTTCGAGGGCGAGGTGCAGATGGCGAACCCGATGTCGTCGGGCACCGCCTATACGGCGCTCGCGACCCTCGTCCAGCTTTTGGGAGAGGACGAGGCCTTCGAGTATCTGGGCGCTCTGAACGCCAACATCAACGAGTACACGCGCTCCGGCTCGGCACCGGCCTCGGCCGCCGCGCGCGGCGAGACCATGGTCGGCGTCGTCTTCATCCATGACGGCGTGACGCAGGTCGTCGGCGGCTTCCCGGTCGAGGTGGCCGCGCCTTGCGAGGGCACGGGCTATGAGATCGGATCGATGTCGCTGATCAAGGACGGGCCGAACCCGGAGGCCGCGCGTCAATGGTACGACTGGGCGCTGACGGCGGCCGCGCAGGAGGTCGGCGCTGCGTCGCAGAGCTTCCAGGTGCCCTCCAACGTCAACGCCGCCATTCCCGAGGACGCGCCCGATCTCGAAGAGATCGAGCTCATCGAGTACGACTTCGTGAAGTACGGCGATACGGCCGAGCGCGACCGTCTGCTGGGCCGATGGGACTCCGAGATCGGCAGCCGCAACTGACCTGAGGAGGCAGGGGAGGGGAAAAGAGGCGGGAGGCCGGTTCGATGCATCGAAGCCATATCATCTGGCTGGCCGTCGGCTGGGCGGGCTACGCCCTCCTGCCCTGGTACGCCTACCCGCCTCGTGGCGGCACGGAGCTGTCCGTTCCGCTCTCGGCCCTGGCGCTCGGCCTGCTGGACGGACGGAGCTGGCTCCTCGTCCTTGCGCTGCCGCTGCTCCTGCCGCTTCTCGCCATCCGCGACGGACGCCGGGCGGGCGATCTCCTCGTCCTGTCCGGCGGCTTCGGCTTCGCCTATGTGCTGGCCCAGGGCTTTGCCTTGAACCACCGAGGCTGGGGGTTCTCGTTCTTCGAAAACCTCTTCGGGGCGACGGAGGCGACGCAGCCGGGCCTCGGCCTCGGCGCGCTCGTCACGCTCGCCGCGCTCCTCTTCCTTCTGACGGGCGGGCTCGCGGCCAAGGGGGCCATGAAGGGAGACCGCTTCACCACCGGCGCGATCGGGCTCGTCATCGCCTCGATCCTGATCTTCGTCTTCCTGCCGGTCTTCTACGTCCTCGCGGGCGCTGCGCAGGCGCCGGAGGGGCAGTCAGCGCTTCTCACCTTCATCCAGCGTCTGAGTTCCCCGGACATCTGGAGCCTCGGCTGCCTCGGGGGCGGCACGCGCTGCGGCGTTGCCTGGACGAGCCTTTTCCTCGCCGTTCTGACCGGCACGACGACGACGCTTCTCGGCCTCGCCTTCGCGCTCGTGGCGGTGCGCACCGGGTTCCGGTTCAAGCGCTCGCTCCGCCTCCTCACGGTCCTGCCGATCATCACGCCGCCCTTCGTCATCGGTCTCGCGCTGATCCTTCTGTTCGGGCGCAACGGCACGGTGACGCTGGCGCTGAACGACTGGTTCGATCTCGGCCTGTCGCGATGGATCTACGGCCTGCCGGGCATCCTCCTCGCGCAGACGCTGGCCTTCACGCCGATCTCCTTCCTCGTTATGATCGGCGTCGTGCAGGGCATCTCGCCCTCGATGGAGGAGGCCTCGCAAACGCTGCGGGCGAGCCGGTGGCACACGTTCAGGCGCGTGACGTGGCCGCTGCTGCGCCCCGGTCTCGCCAATGCCTTCCTCATCGGCTTCATCGAGAGCCTCGCCGATTTCGGCAATCCGCTGGTTCTCGGCGGCAATTACGAGGTGCTGTCGACGCGCATCTTCTATGCGGTGGTCGGTGCGCAGGTCGATCCGGGGCGCGCGGCCGCTCTCGCGGTTGTCCTTCTGGCGCTCTGCATCGGCGCCTTCTGGCTGCAGCGCTCCTGGCTCGGCAAGAAGTCCTACACGACGCTGGGGGGCAAGGGCGACTCCGGCGTTCCGGCAGAACTCCCCAAAGGCGTGCGCTGGCTGGTCTTCGGCACGGCCATTCCCTGGGCGACCTTCACCTTCGTTCTGTACGCGCTGATCCTCGTCGGCGGCTTCGTCGAGAACTGGGGCCGCAACAATGCGCTGACGCTGCGCCACTATCTGTCGGGCTTCTCCGTCGAGTGGACCGAGCACGGCATCCTCTGGTCGGGCCGGGCCTGGAACTCGTTCTTCACGACCATGCAGATCGCGACGATCTCGGCACCGCTGACGGCGGGGATCGGGCTCCTCACGGCCTATCTCCTCGTGCGTCAGCGCTTCGCGGGCAAGGGCGCCTTCGAATTCATGACGATGATGAGCTTCGCCATTCCCGGAACGGTGATCGGCGTCAGCTACATCCTCGCGTTCAACGCGCCGCCGATCGAGCTGACGGGAACCGCCGTCATCCTCGTCATCTGCTTCATCTTCCGCAACATGCCGGTCTCGATCCGGGCGGGCGTGGCCGCGATGAGCCAGATCGACAGGAGCCTCGACGAGTGCGCGCTGACGCTTCGCTCTTCCAGCGCGCGCACCGTGCGCCGGGTCATCGTGCCGCTGCTGCGGCCGGCGATCGTCGCCGCGCTCGTCTACTCGTTCGTCCGCGCGATCACGTCGGTCAGCGCGGTCGTCTTCCTCGTCTCAGCGCGGCACGATCTGGCGACCTCCTACATCGTCGGCCGTGTGGAGGCCGGCGATTTCGGCCTCGCGATCGCCTACTCCTCGGTGCTGATCGTCTTCATGGGCCTCGTCATCACCCTCATCCAGCTCGTTGTCGGCGAGCGCCGCCTCGGCCGCCGCGCCGGCAAGGCCGCGACGCGCGCCGCGCGCATCCAAGAGGTGCCAGCATGACCCGCCAGACCACGACCCCCGTCGTCCAGCACCCCGCCGAAGCCGGCGCGGTCGAGTTCCGGAACGTCACCCGACGGTTCGGCAGCGTCACGGCGGTGGACGACATCTCCTTCCGGATCGAACCGGGCACGCTGGTGACGCTGCTCGGACCTTCAGGCTGCGGCAAGACGACGACCCTGCGCATGATCGCGGGGTTGGAAGCCGCGAGCGAGGGGCAGATCCTGATCGGGGGGCGCGACGTGACGCTGCTGCCGGCGACGGACCGCAACGTCACGATGGTGTTTCAGAGCTACGCGCTCTTCCCCCATATGAGCGTGGCGGAGAATGTCGGCTTCGGACTGGAAACGGGGCCCCTGTCGAAGAAGGCGCGTCTTGCGAAGGCGGAGGAAGGGCTGGCGCTCGTCGGCCTCGCCGGCTTCGGCGACCGTCTGCCGAGCGAGCTCTCGGGCGGCCAGCAGCAGCGCGTGGCCGTGGCTCGGGCGCTCGTCTTGGAGCCCGAGGTGCTTCTCTTCGACGAGCCCCTCTCCAATCTCGACGCCAAGCTGCGCCGCCGCATGCGCGAGGACATCCGCGACCTGCAGCAGAAGCTCGGCCTGACCTCGGTCTACGTCACCCACGACCAGGAGGAGGCCCTCGCCGTCTCGGATCGCGTCATCCTGATGAACCGCTCGGTGATCGCGCAGGAGGGCACCCCGCGCGAGCTCTACGAACGCCCGCGGGATCGCTTCGTCGCCGACTTCATCGGCGCGGCCAACCTTGCCGAGGGCCGCATCGTGCGGCGCGACGGGGAGGCGGCGGAGGTCGAGGTCGGACCGGTGCGCCTGACCGTGCACGAACCGCGCGGGCTCTCCGACGAGGTGATGGTGGCGGTGCGTCCCGTTGCCATCCGGCTCGATCGGGAGCACACCGCCAACAGTCTGCCGGTGGAGGTGCGCAAGGCCACCTATCTCGGGTCCCATATGGAGTATGTCTTGGCGAGCGAGGTCGGAGAGCTCTTCGCTCTGGGCGAGCCCGCGGCGGCCCTTTCCCCGGGCGCCAGAGCCTTTGCGCGCCTGAACGAAAGCGGTGTCGCGCTCGTCGCCCGATAGGACGGCGCCGGCGCGTCGACAAGGCGCTTCGCGCGGGCTCGCGCGCGTCTTCAATCGGGGCGCGAGCGTTCACGGCCGCCTCATGGTCGTGCTCGCCATTCTGTCGGTGGTCCTCGTGGCGGCCGGCCTCCTCGGCTGGTTCGGGTTCGCGCGCACCGAACGCGTGCTTCAGCTCCAGCAGGAAGAGGCCCTGGCCGATCTGACGCGGATCATGACGCTGGCCGAACGCGGGACGAGCTTCGGCGCGCTCGCCGCGGTGTCCGTCCTGGCACGGGACCGGGCGGAACTCGCGAGCGCGAGCGACTCCCTGCACCGTCGTCTCGACGAACTGCGCGAGCTGACGGCGCAGCTTCCGCGCCTGGGACAGGCGAACCGGGCCGCGCCCACCGAGGTTCCGGCGATCGTGCGGCTGATCAACCGGCTGGACGGGATCACGAACGAGCTCGTCGCCGTCACAGCGCTTCGCCTGTCGTTCGACGAGGAACTGGCGGGGGCCGTCGCCGAAAGCGAAGCGGTGGCCGAGCGCCTCATCTCGACGCGTCTCCCGCCACAGGCGACGGTCTTCGGACAGGCGGCGATCGCGGCCGCCATGTCCGCCGCGACCGCGCGCGACGAGCCCGGTCTCCTGAGTGCCCAGGCCCGGTTCTCGGCCGCTCTCGGCGCCTTCCGCAGCAGCGCGACAGACGCGAGCGCCGATGTGCTCGGCGACGACATCGCCTCTCTGTCCACGATCTTCGAGCGCAAACGTGCGGACCTGAATGCCGCAGCCCGCACCCGCATCTTCGCCGCCGCGATTTCGGTCGGCTCGGGACAGCTGAACGATTTCGTCCGCTCCTTCGCGTCGCGCGTCAACGCGGCCGCCCTCGACCGCGGCAACACGACGCTCGGCATCCTCAATCTCGGACGCTGGGCGTTCTTCGCGCTCGGGCTGTGCTGCCTGGCGCTTGTCGTTCTGGCCGCATCACTTCTCATCCGCGACGTCGCGGCCAATCTTCGCGGCGCGACCGACGCTCTGACGCGCCTCGCTTCGGGCGATCAGAGCGCCGAAGCGCCGGGCCTCACCCGCAAGGACGAGATCGGCGACCTCGCGCGGGCCTTCTCGGTGTTCAAGGCACAGGCGTTGGAGCGCGAGCGACTTCTGGCGCGGCTCGATGACAACCATCGCCTTCTCGACGCCATCGTCCGCAACACCGACAGCGGCATCGCGCTGTTCGACGCAGGCAACCGGCTGCTGGCCTCCAATCCACGCTTCGTGGAGCTCAGCGGGCTGCCGCCGTCGCTGGTACAGGACGGGCTGCCTGCCACCGTGATCGTGGAGGCTTTCCTAGAGCGCGGCACGCTGTCGCGCACGCTGGAAGGGCGCGCGATCGCCGCCGAACGGCTCACCAAGGCGGCCGAGCGCGACAGCTTCTCGGCCGAACTCGCCCATCCCGACGGCCGTACGGTGGAGGTGCGCGGTGTGCGCACGCCGGACGGCTGGCTCGTCGTCACCCTCTCCGACCTGACCGAGCGGCGGACGCTGGAGGAGCGGTTGCGGCAGGCCCAGCGGCTGGAGGCGATGGGCCGCCTGACCGGGGGCATCGCGCACGACTTCAACAATCTTCTGGCGGCCATCACGCTCAACCTTCAACTGGTCGAGGGCGACCCGGGGCTGACGGTCGCGACACGCGCGCGGGTTCTGCGCGCAATCGACGCCGCGGAAGGCGGCGCAGCCATGACGGACCGGCTGCTCGCCTTCGCCAGCCGTCAGCCTCTGCTTCCCGAGCCGGTCGAAACCGGCTCGCGTCTGCGGGAGGTCGCCGCCCTTCTCGAGGCGGGACTCGATCCGTCGATCGACGTTCGGGTCGAGGCCGACGACCCGGCCTGGGCGAGCGTGGACGCGGCTCAGTTCGACAATGCCCTCGTCAACCTTCTCTACAATGCGCGCGACGCCCTGGCCGGAGGGAAGGGGACATTCGTCGTTCTGTCGGCCTCGGCGGTACAGGACGGCGTCCGCATTGAGGTTCGCGACGATGGGCCCGGCATGACATCGGACGTCTTGGCGCGGATCTTCGAGCCGTTCTTCACGACGAAACCGTTCGGTCGCGGCAGCGGACTCGGTCTGTCGATGGTCTACGGTTTCGTCCAGCAGTCGGGCGGCACGATCGAGGTGAAGTCCTCGCCAGACGGAGGCACAGCTTTCATTCTCACGCTTCCAGCCGCCGATCCACCGGCCGCCGACGACCGACCGGCCTCCGGGACGTTTCGAGTACCTGCGGGACAAGGCGGCCGCGTTCTCCTCGTGGACGACGATCCGCGCGTCCTCGCGGCCACCGCCGACATGCTGGACGGCATGGGATACGAGGTCGTTCCGGCAGGGTCCATGGACGCCGCGGAATCGGCGCTGGCCAACGGGCGCTTCGGAATCCTCCTGACGGACATCGTCCTGGGTCCCGGTGGAGACGGTCGGGAACTGGCGGCCAGGGCACGGCGCGCCGACCGGCACATCCTCGTCCTCCTGACGACAGGCTACGAAGGCGCAGAGACGGTCGATCCGGAATGGCCGGTTCTCCGAAAGCCGTTTCGCGCCGAAGCGCTTCGCGCAGCGCTGGCTTCGATCACGAGCGCGTCGTCCTGAACTTGGCGCGCCTCTTTTCGCGTCCGGAGGCCGCTCGGGACGTCTCGTCGAGGCTGATCGAGCAGTCTGGTGCAGGGCGGCTAACGAGGCTCGGTCGCCCCGACGATGTCCTGACTCCCGATCGCAGTGACGCCCGGTGTGAAGAGATAGCCGCGCCCGCGCTCGGTGCGGATGAACTGCGGCTGGGACGGATTGGGCTCGACCTTGCGGCGCAGGCGAAGAACGAGGACGTCGATGGTTCGATCGAAGACATCTTCGTTCGCGCCCGGCAAGAGGTCGAGCAGGCGCTCGCGACTGAGAAGACGGCCCGAATGGTTGAGGAAGGCGTTCAGAAGATCGAACTCCGCGACGGTGAGCGAGACGTTGCTCCCGTTCTCGTCGAGAAGACGGCGGCGGTCGAGATCGACCTTCCGCCCCGCGAAGGCATAGCCTCGCCGGATCTCCGGCGCGGGAGGGGTCGCTGCAGGCTCACCCGACGTGCGACGGAGCACTGCCCGCACCCGTGCCAGCAGCTCCTCCATGTCGAATGGCTTGACGACGTAGTCGTCCGCGCCCGTCTCAAACCCCTCGATCCGGTCCGCCCGCCCACCGCGCCCCGTCAGCATGATGATCGGCGTACGGGAGCGTCTTCGAACCTCGACGGCAACGGTCAGGCCGTCCTCGTCCGGGAGGGCGAGATCGAGAAGGATCAGGCCATGCGGGATGCCGGCCGAAACCGCCTCCACCAGCGAACGGGCATCCGGGTACAGAAGCGGGCGGAAGCCGGCCGATCGCAGGCCGTCCGCGAGCGTTTCCCGCAGGGTGCGGTCGTCGTCGACGACCGCGATGGATGTTGCGTCTTCCAGCGTCATGCCTCCCGGCCGCTCCTCCGGCCGACATCCCCTCGTTTCATCACAGCCACGGCCGAAAGGCCAGAATGCCCGCGATCCGAAAGCTCCGCATGACGCAAGCCGCCCGTTCCGCTCCTTTCCGTCTCGCGCTTCTGGCTGATCCGCATTATCACGCCGTGGACGCCGACTTCGGCTTCGATGGCATCGATTGGCGAGGCGTGAGGCGTGCCGCTGTTCGGACGCTGGCGGATAGCGGGGCCTCGACCCGCATCTACAACGAAAGCTTCTTCGCACTGCCCTCGGCCCTGGATCAGGTCGTTGCCGAAGGCATTCGTCACGTCGTCATCGCCGGCGACCTGACCGACGACGGACAGGCGGCCACGATGGCGGCGGCCTGCGCGCTTCTGTCCGACTACGAGGCGCGGCATGGGCTGCGCTTCTACCTGACGCCCGGCAACCACGATTTCTTCGGCATGCACGGGCGCGACCACACCAAGCGCTTCCTTGCGGCAGGCGGCGCCGCCGTCTCCGTCGGCAGCGGCGCCGAGGCGGACATTCAAAGCGCCGCCATGGCCTGCGAGGGATATCCCGCCGCACTCCGCAAATGGAGCCGCTTCGGCCTCGGTCCGCGTGAGGACGACCTTCTCTGGGAGACGCCGTTCGGCGGGAGCGGCGCAGCATCGGACCGCGTCTTCGAGATGCGTTCGCCGGACGGCGCGATCCGCCATCGCCAGATCGACGCGTCTTATCTCGTGGAGCCGGAAGACGGGCTTTGGATTCTCTCCCTCGACGCCAACGTCTTCGCGCCCCGCGACGGACGCCCCGACCAGCGCGCGCCCGACGCCGTTTCAGACTCCACCGATGCGGGGTGGAACGCGATGGTGGAGCACAAGGGTTTCGTTCTCGACTGGATCGCCGACGTCGTCCGCCGCGCGAAGGCCGGCGGCAAGGCGCTTCTGACCTTCTCGCACTATCCGATGATCGACCCCTTGCGCGGAACGCTTCGAGAGGAACGCGAACTCTTTGGCGACACGTCCATGGGACGGCGCACGCCCATGCCCCACGTAGCCGAGCGCCTCGCGGGCACCGGGCTCTCCCATCACTTCAGCGGGCACCTGCACGTCGAGGCTGTCTCCCGGGTACGGTCCGGCGACCATGACCTCACGAACTTCGCCTTGCCCTCGCTCGTCGCCTTCCCGGGCGGCTGGAAGAGCGTCGCCCTCTCGAGCCAGGAAATGACGTTCGCCTACCGCGAGGTCGAGCCGAAGGATTTCGATGCCTTCTTCGATCTGTACCGCGCGTCGGACCCCGCGGCGCCGATCCTCGGAGCGCAGAGCTACGGCGCTTTCCTTTCCGAGCATGTGCGGGAAATGGCGGTCCGGCGCTATCTGCCGCAGGAGTGGCCGCAGGACCTCGTGGCCGCCTTCGCCAGCTCGACGGTGCGTGATCTCATACAGGACCGCAGCGGTCTGCCGAGCGAGCTTCTCGACCGCTCCTTCGTCGACCTCGTGGCCGACTTCTACCGGTTCCGCAACGGTCACCGCGCGGCGGTGGAACGGATGCCTGCCGAGAGGCTCGCCGGCTACCATCGGCTTGCGGAACGGCTCTCGGACGGAGGTGCGGCGTCGGGCGAGCATCGCGATCGCCTCGTTCTCTTCGGCCGGATGCTGCGCGCCTATCTCCACGGCGACGAGGCTGGCTGAGGTCTCAGCGCTCGCCGTCGAGGGGCTTCAGACGCGATTCCCCGAGCGCTCCGAGATCGTCGAGAATGGGGTAGGCGACCGAGATCAGATGCGCGTTGACGCGCTTGAGGTCGCGCAGGACGTCGAGATGCATGCCGGAGGTCTCGATCGTCTCGGTGCGCTGGGCGCGCAACCGCTCCAGATGCCGTTCCGCCGAATTCGTCTCCAGCCGGCGCACGTCCACCTTGGCGTGGACGAGCTGGCGCGCGAGGTCCGCGTCGCGCGTCAGAAACACGCTCTGGGCAGTCTGCAGGATGTCGAGCGTGCGGTGGTAGAAGCTCGTGATCTCGGCGAGCCCTTCCGCCGAGAAGCTGAGACTGCGTCGCGCCTTCTTGGCCGCGAGATCGACGAGGCCGGAATCGATGATGTCGCCGACATGCTCGAGGTTGACCGCATAGGACATCACCTCGCCCGCCCGCTTCACATCGTCTTCGTCCAGTCCTTCGCGCCCGAGCGCGGCAAGGTAGGACTTGATGGCGCCGTAGAGCGTGTCGATGTCCCGCTCGATCGCGACGAGGCGGTCCCGGTCCGCCGGGTCGTTTCCCTGGAGTGCGCGCAGGCTGCCGGACAAAAGCTCGTTGACGAGATCGCCGAGGCGCAGGGTTTCGCGCGCCGCCAGAGAGATGGCGATCGCGGGCGTCGAGAGAGCCGTATCGTCGAGATATTGCGGGCCGAACCGCTGCGCTGTCGAGGAGGGCACAAGGCGCTCCGCACCCCGCGTGACGGGCCCGAGGATCGGCAGAAACAGAAGAAGCAGCACTGCGGAAAAAGCGAAGTGCGATGCGAGAGCCATCTGCGCGGTGTCCGGCCAGATGCCCGAAAGAAGCGGCGCGAGCCAGGGCGCAAGGACGGTGACGACCACGGCGCCGAGCGCGCGAATGCCGAGATTGGTCGCCGCGATCCGCCGCGCCTCCGCCCCTTCCGCGAGCACCGCGATGTAAGGGGGCACCGCGCCGCCGAGATTGGCGCCGGCCACGAGGACGAGCGCGGTGAGGGGTGAGACGACCCCGCTGCCCGCCAGCAGCGCGACGAAGAGGACCACCGCGAGGCTCGACGAGGCGAGAAAGGCGAGGATCGCGCCGAAGAGCAGGCCGAGGACCGGCGCTTCCCCGAGACTCGACAGGGCGGAGATGACGGCCGCGGAGGCGCGGATCGGCTCCGTCGCCTGGCCGAGCAGGTCGAGCGCCAGAAGCATCAGGCCGAGGCCGAGAAGCGCGCGGCCGATCCCCTTTCCGTTCGCCTGCCGCGCTCGCGAGAAGATGGCGACGCCGAGCAGGATCATGAGCGGCGAGAGCCAGTGGATGTCGAGCGAAAGGAGCGCTGCCGCGATCGCGGTACCGACATTGGCGCCGAGCATGACCGCCTGCGCCATCACGCCAGAAATCAGGGCACGGGCGGCAAAGGAGGAGGTGATGACGGCGGTCGCCGTGCTGGACTGGACGGCGACCGTCGCCACCGCGCCGACGAGGGCGGCGAGGGCGCGGTTCGACGTGCCGCGCGCGATCGAGCTTCGGAGCGAGGCTCCGAAGGCGCGCAGCATGCCCGTCTTGATGAGCCGCAGCCCCCAAAGAAGGAGGGCGGCCCCGCCCAGAAGGTCGATGAGGACGAGGTTGGCGTTGATCGCCGGCTCCTTGAGGGACGTTCGACATCAGCTGTCTCGCCAGAGACTTTAGAGTGGCCTTGCATAGGTGTGCAACGCCGTTTCGTTTGGTCGTAACCGCCGGCCGTTGGACTTTGCGGACAGAGTTTCCGCCGTGCTATGATCGCGGAGTGGCTGGGAAGCCTGCATCCTTGTGCAGGCGTTCGTTAAGCGAGCCGATCCGGAAACGATGAGCAGAGCCGAACGCCCGTCGCGATCCTTCGTCAGCGCCCAGGACGTGGCGCGCGCCGCAGGCGTTTCGCGCTCGGCCGTCTCGCGAACCTTCACAGACGGGGCGAGTGTCTCGCCGAAGACCCGTCGGAAGGTTCTCGCGGCCGCCGAAGCGCTCGGCTACCATGTGAACCATCTGGCTCGCGGTTTGACCCGGGATGCGAGCAATATCGTCTCGCTCGTGGTCACCGATGTCGGGACGCCCTACCAGTCGCAGCTGCTCGATGCCCTGACGCGCCGTCTTCAGGCGGCGGGAAAGGTCTCGATGGTCATCAACACCTCGGGGGATGCCGAGCGCGTGGAAGCGGCGCTGCGCCAGACGCTTCAATACCGCGCGGACGCGACCGTGGTTCTCTCGGGGCAGCCGGCGGCGTCGCTGATCGCGACCTGCCTCGCCAATGGCCAGCACGTCATTCTCCTCAATCGCGACCATCCCGAACCGGGGCCGGAAACGCTCGAGGTCACCAGCCGCCGCGCCGCGACGGAAGCCTTCCACATGCTTGAGAGGGCCGGTTGTAAGCGCTTGCTCGTCGCGGCCTCGGACATCGGCAGCCCGAGCATCCGGGCGCGGGAGGAAGCCTTCGTCGCGGCAGCGGCCGAGGGCGGCATGAGCGTCGAGGTGCGGCGCTTCGGGCCGTCCGTCCACCAGTCCGGCGCCGAGATCGCGCGACGCGCCTTCAGCGGGCGCGAGCGGCCGGACGGCGTCTTCTGCGCGACCGACCTCATCGCCTGCGGTTTCATGGACGTCGCGCGCCACGAGTTCGGCCTGCGTATCCCCGAAGAGCTCTGTGTGGTCGGGTTCGACGACATCGAGCAAGCCGGCTGGCCATCCTACGCGTTGACGACGTTCCGCCAGCCGATCGAGGAGATCGCCAGCCATATCGTCTCGCGGCTGGATGGCGGGCTCCTCGACGAGGAAGCCCCCGCCAAGACGACCTTCTATGTGGAACCCGTCTGGCGCAGGACGGTGCGTCCGCGCTCGGCCGCCTGACGCTTCAAGGCGATCCCGGTCGCCGCGCTCATACGATCGGCCATGCCCGGACAGGTCGCCAGGACCGGACCGCCGCCGTCGAGGCCTCCGTCCGACAGGAAGTCGCAGACCCGCCCGCCCGCTTCCTCGACGAGAAGGAGGCCCGCCAGGCAGTCCCATGGCTGCATGTGCAACTCGCCGTAAGCATCCGAACGTCCGTCCGCGACATAGGCGAGTCCGAGCGCTCCGGTCGCGGCCCGCCGCACGTTCGCGCCGCCGTCCGAAATCTTTCGCAGAACATCGAAGTAGACATCGTTCGCGACGCGGGTGGACCAGCCGAGTTCGACGCAGGCCGCCGACGCTTCACTGGTCCGGGAGACGGCGATCGGCTTGCCGTTGAGCGTCGCACCGCCGCCTCTTCTCGCCAGATACAGCTCGTCATGCGACGGATCGTAGATCGCACCGATCTCGATGATTCCGTGGGACACGAAGGCGATCGAGATGCAGTAATGCGGAATGCGTCGGGCGAAATTGGCGGTGCCGTCGATCGGATCGACGACCCAAAGCTCGTCCGCGAGCGTGCCGCCGCCTTCCTCGCCGAGAAAGCCGTCCTCGGGAAAATCGGCCGCGATGCGCGCGCGAAGGTGGTTTTCCACCTGCGCGTCGGTTTCCGTCAGGAAGTCCTGCGGCCCCTTCATGCGCAGGAGAACAGGATCGTCGAACGCGGCTCGCGCGATGGCTCCGGCCTCGCGGATCATCTGCGAGAGCCGGGTCGCGCGCAGATCGAGGTCAGAGGCAGGCGCTTCGCGCTCGATGCGGCCGAGGGTGGTGACGTTCATCCTGTAAGCTTTCTTCGAGGATTTCCGGGGCTCTCAGCGGCTTTGACGGATGCGCCAGGAGTCCCCGCCAGTCCTGCCGCCGATCGAAGTCGTCGATCACGGTGGTCGTATGGAAGCGCATCATCTCGTCCAGATGGTCGTCGACCCCGAAGACCAGAACGCGCGAATCGCAGCCTCCCGATGGAACACTCATTCATCACGCGGCCCCTTGTCCATCGAAATTGCACAGATGTGCAAACCGATCTTCGATGTCCGAACGCTGCCTGCGGGTTCATCGGACAAGGTCACGGCACCCGAGTTCCCCAACTGCGAACCGTTTCCGCGAAGATGATACTGCATGGGTGTGCATCGCGCGGCGGCGTTCCGTTGTCGCTGGCCCTGGCGCATTCTCGTTCACTTGCAGGCAACGGGCGTTGAGGGCAATTCGGTAGTGGCCTGGAAGGTCGCCCGTTAGCGTCGATCCGGTTCACTGGAGTTCAGGCCGATGATGTCGCTTCGCTCGATCACCCTTGCCGCTATGGTGGCCACGAGTCCGCTTCCTGCGTTCGGAAGCGAAGACTATCCAATCCGTCCGGTGACGATCGTCGTGCCGTGGTCCGCAGGCGGCGCCGTCGATATCGTCGCGCGCCTCTTCCAGTCCGGTCTCGAGCAGTCGCTCGGCCAGCCTGTCATCATCGAAAATCGGCCGGGGGCGACGGGGACGATCGGCCATGCCAGCGTCGCGCGCGCCGAGCCGAACGGCTATACGATCACCCTTGCGACGAACAGCACCTACGCGATCGCCGGCAATTTCCTCCCGTCGCTTCCCTACGACCACGAGGCCGACTTCGCGCCGATCGCAATGCTGGCGGCCAGCCCGCTTCTCCTGGCCTCCACGCCCGGAAACGACCTCTCCAGCGTGGCAGACGTGATCGCGGTTGCGGGCGCCGAGCCCGGGCGTTTGGCCTTCGCCTCCGGCGGGATCGGAACCACGAGCCATCTGGCGATGGAGCTCTTCATGGCGCTGGCCGGGATCGACATGGTGCACGTTCCGTACCAGGGCGGTGCACCCGCGGCGACCGCCGTCGCCGGAGGCGAGGTCGACATCGCGTTCCTCGATCTCGGCGCTTCGCTCCAGTTCATCGAGGGCGGTCAGCTGGACGCCGTTGCCGTCGGCAGTCCGGAGCGCTCGTCCAAGCTGCCGGATGTCCCGACGATCATGGAATCCGGGCTAGAAGGTTTTCGCTCGACCACGACCTTCGCGCTCTACGCGCCCGCGGCAACCCCTCAACCCGTCATCGACCGGTTGCACGAGGCGGTCGCCACTGCCGCGCAGCAGGATTCCGTGCGCGAAGGTCTCCAGAAGATCGGTGTCGTGATCGATGTCTCGACGCCCGAGGAGTTGCGTCAGAGCGCGATGGACGAGACGCGGCAATGGCGTGAACTGATCGCCGAGCGCGGTATCGAGGACAATTGAGCGTGGCGAACGTGCAGGCCGCTCCGGCCGGTCGCATCGCCGTCGTCGGAGCCGGACCGGTGGGCTGCGCGACGCTGGCCCATCTCTCCGCACGAGGGCATGCCGCCGCTCTCTACTCACCGACCGCCGGACGGCTCAACAGATCCTCCGGCATGGTTTCCTTCAGAAGCGAGGGGGCGGTCGAAGCCTCGGTCGAGGCGGAGTTCGTCGTCACGCCCAACGATCTGGGAGGCTTCGACACGCTCTTCGTATGCCTGCCTGCGACCGCCTTCGTGCGTGTTCTCGGTCCGCTCGGCGGCGTCTGGCGGGACGGTCAGCGGATCATCGTCAGCGGAGCTCTTTCGCTCTCGCCTCTATGGATCGAGAACGCCGCGAAACGGAACGGGGCAGCAGTAGACGTCGCGGGCTGGGGAACGACCTTGACGACCGCTCACTTCGTCGAGAATGCGAAGGTCCATGTGAACCCGATCCGGGCGCGCATCGATATCGCAGCCCTCGGCGAGACGTCGGAACAGGTGGTCGCACTCTGTCGGGGTCTGTTCGGGACGGCCTTCGTCCGGTCCGACAATCTTCTCGGCCCGCTGTTCGCGAACATCAATCCGATCGCCCATGCCGCGGAAGTCCTGCCCAACGTCACCCGAATGGACAAGGGAGAGGAGTGGGCGCTCTTCGGCAACTTCACCGAGGCGGTCGGACGACTGGCCGAAGCGCTGGATGCGGAAAGGCGTTCGGTGGCTCAGGCCTTCGGGTTCGACCTACCCAGCCTTCGTCAGCATTACGCCCGCTCGTATGGGGTGCCGGAAGGGGCGCTCGATCAGATGGCCGGCGCCATCGAGGCGAAGGGAATGGGACCCAAGGGGCCTTCAACGCTGTGGCACCGCTACGTTCTGGAGGACGCGCCCTACGGCCTCGCCGTCCTCGAGCGGCTGGGCCGGATGACCGGAACGCCGACGCCGATCCTCACCGGCGCGATCGACATCCTCCAGGCCTGTTATGGCCGCGACTTTCGAGCCGGCAACGACCTCGCAGAGGGGATCGGGCTTCATGATCTCGACGCAGCCTCGCTGTACACGCGCTGCGCGGCCGACCGGATGGCCGAGACGCCGGTGTATCGCGCGTCGGTCAGCCGATAGACGAGGACGATCGGAAGCGCAGGAGGCGCCGGTGTGACCGGCAGGCTGACGAGGCGTCCGCTCTCGATCAGCTCTTGAGCCGCATGGTCGGAAACGACCGTGAGGCCAAGGCCTTCGGCGGCCAGACGCAGGTTCGTCGCCGCATTCAGGCTTTCGTATCGCGGCACGATGGGTGAAAGCTTGGCCGTTCGCGCGAGATCCTCGATCATGCGACGGGCGTTCGTCGGGCGCGGCGGGAGGATCCAGTCGACCGAGCGGAGGTCATCGAGGGAAATGCCTCCCTTCTCACGGGGCAATCGCAAGGCCGGGTGCTCCGGTCTGCCGACGATGAGCCAGCGGTCGAGGCCGACGGGCTCGAGCGCGTAGCCGTCCGGCTTCAGATCGCCGAGCTCCGAAGGGGAGTCCATCGTGACGAGAATGTCGACGTCGCCACTGTCGAAGCGCTTCGTCATATCCGCCAGACGCCCTTCGACGATGCGGGTGGACGGCCGGTGCTGGGGCGCGAGCGCCGCGAGAAGCTTCGGAACCCAGCTCCAGGCGATGAAGGGCGGCGCCCCGATGACGAGGGTCCCGCCTGAGCCCTGACGGGCGGTCGAGAGCTCATCGGAGAGAAGCGCGATCTCCGCGAGCAGAAGCCGGGCTCGCTGGATGACGAGGTCGCCTGCGAACGTCGTGGCGAGCCCGCGCGGGAGGCGGCGGAAAATGGGCGTACCGAACAGCTCTTCCGCCTCGTGCAGGCTCTTGCTGACGGCGGAGGTCGTCATGTTCAGTCGCTGCGCGGCCGCTCGCATGTTCCCCGTGTCGCCGAGAGTGCTGATGATCTGAAGCTGGCGCAGGCGGAGAGACGCGATCAAACGCGTGACCGAGTTCGATTCTCTCGCCTTATCGCTGGACACCTCGGCAAGCCTCCCCCGGTCCGAAGAGCGACACTTACGATCGTGGCTGAATGATCGTCAAAGGGGGCGACGAGACGTGCGCAGCCAGATGCGGAACGACGAACGGCTCGTCCGTTCCAGACATCTTCGCCCTTTCCGCCCGCTTCGAAACGGCCGACCGCCGGCCGGCTCAAGTGAGCGGGTGTGTATCATGAGGGGCCCGCCGACGGTCTGCCTGAAGGGCCTCTCCAACTAGGAGATCATGAAGCCGGCATCGACCGGATCGTTGCGATTGATCGTCCAGCGCGCCGTTCCGATCAGGCCGCTGGCTTCCTTTCGCCACGTCAACCGCGTGCTGCAGCCAGCCGACCGAGGTGCGATTCAGGGCGTCGGCCGATCGCCCCGGCGATGAAGAGGCCCGCCTGCGTGATCTTCTCCAGATCGATGCCGGTCTCGATGCCCATTCCATCCAGCATGTAGACGAGGTCCTCGGTCGCGACGTTGCCGGTCGCGCCCTTGGCGTAAGGGCAGCCGCCGAGGCCGCCGACGGCCGAATCCACGACCGCGACGCCGAGTTCGAGGCAGGCGAGGATGTTGGCGAGGGCCTGCCCGTAGGTGTCGTGAAAATGGAGAGCGAGGCTTTCCACCGGCACGTGTTCGGCCACGGCCTCCACCATGGCGACGGCCGCACGCGGTGTGCCGGTGCCGATCGTGTCGCCGAGCGAGATTTCGTAGCAGCCAAGGGCGGAGAGCCGGTTCGCCACGTGGGCGACCGCCCCCGGCGCCACCGCTCCCTCGTAGGGGCAGCCCAGAACGCAGGACACGTAGCCGCGCACGCGAATGCCGAGATCGAGGGCGCGCGCCGTCACCGGTTCGAAGCGTTCCAGGCTCTCCTCGATGGTGCAGTTGATGTTGGTGCGGGAGAACGATTCCGAGGCCGCGGCAAAAACGGCGATCTCGCGTGCGCCGGCCTCCACCGCCGCCTCCAGACCCTTCATGTTGGGAACGAGGACGGGGTAGTCGATGCCATTCTGCTTCGGCACGGCCGCGAGGATTTCGGCGCTGTCGGCCATCTGCGGCACCCAGCGGGGCGAGACGAAGCTGCCGGCTTCGATCGTTCGGCAGCCGGCTTCCAGAAGACGATCGATGAGAGCGAGCTTCACCGCCGTCGGGATCGCGACCTTTTCGTTCTGCAGCCCGTCGCGCGGGCCCACTTCGACGATCCGCACGGCATTCGGCAGTGTCATTTCGGGCAACTTTCTATCGGTTCGAAGGGGTGGCGCGTGCCGAGCCGATGGCCCCGGCAAGGAAGTCGAGGAAGCGCGGATCGGCGCCATGGGCGACGTTGATGCGGAGGGCTGGCGGGTGGCGGTCCGAACGTTGAGGATAAAAGACCGCGCCGGGCGCGACGAAGATGCCTTCGGCAGCCGCGCGTCGGCACAGCTCCGCCTCGTCGGTGCCGGCCGGCAACGCGAGCCAGAGATAGTAGCCGACCTGGTTCGCTGCGGAAGGCTCCGGCAGAAGGGCTCCGAGCCCCTCCAGCGTCGCGGCCCATTCCTTCGCCAATCTGGAGCGCAGGCGTCGGAGATGGCGTAGATAATGGCCGTCGTGGATCAACTGGAAGACGAAGCGCTCCACGAGATCGGACGTCGCGACGGTCGTGACCATCTTGATGTCGCGCAAGGGGGCGACGAGCGTCGGATGGGCGGCGACATAGCCCGTCCTCAGGCTCGCAGAGAGCGTCTTGGAGAAGGAGCCGACATGGATGACCCGGTCCAATCGGCCGAGGGCGGCCAGACGCGGCAGGCTCGCAGGAACGATGTCGCCGAAGGCGTCGTCCTCGACGATGCGAAAGCCCCACTCCTCGGATGCCTGAACGAGCGCGAAGGCGACGGCTGGGGTCAGCGAGGTCCCGGTCGGATTGTGAGCCTGGGACTGCGTGAAGAAGAGCTTGGGTCGGTGGAGAGGCAGTTTCTGGTGCAGGTCTTCGAGGTCCGGCCCGTCGGGCGCGCGTCGCACGCCGACCATCCTGACCTTTGCGAGGGTGAGTTTGGCGAAGAGCGGATAGTAGCCGGGCTCGTCCACGAAGACCGTGTCGCCGGGTTCCAGGAACTGGCGGATCACGAGATCGAGTGCGTGGTTGGCGCCGTTCGTCAGAAGAAGGCCGCCCGGCTCGACGGCGATCATCCGCTCCCCCAGCATATGCTGAATTCGCTCGCGCAAGGGCGCGTAGCCTTCCGTGCTGCCATAACCGAAATCGACGTCGCCCCCGCCACGGAACGCCCCGAAATGCCGCCGGAGCTCCGAGGATTCCATCCAGGAGGGCGGCGGCCGCCCATCGCCCGGACGCAGGGCGAGCTGCGGGTCCAACTGCTCGCGCAGGAGCGAGACCGCGTCTGCTGCCTCGACGAAATGGGGGGCGGTCGTGGCGCGCAGCCCCTGGCTCCTCTGTGCGGCGTAGTATCCGGATCCAGCGACCGCCCGCAGGATGCCTTCGGACACGAGGCGGTCGTAGGCTTCGGCGACGGTGTTCTTCGAGGCCGAGTAGCGCTGCGCTGCGACACGCACGGCGGGCAGCCGATCGCCGATCGCGTAGATGCCGCGCGCGATCTCCTCCTTCACGTCCGCCACGATCGCATCGACGCGCGTGGAAGACCCCTCCGCTCTGCGAGCCAATTGTCCACCTTCTAAGGCAGGGACAATCCGGGCGAATTCGTCCCTTACTGTCCCTTGATTGTCCCCATTGAGGAAAGGACGATTATGCCAAGCGTCGGCCGAGAGGCAAGGCCGGCTCATTCGGAGGAGGATCCCCATGCATTCCACGAGCCGTCCGACGGCCGACGTCGATTCGCGCCTGAAGGGCATGCGGGATCTGACGCCGGAGGAGCGGCTCGCGGCCGTCGCCAGAGCCGCCGGCCTGACAGCCGATGAGGCCGGCACGCTTTCGGATCCGAACGCTCTGAGCCCGGAGCGGGCGAACGGCATGATCGAGAACGTCGTCGGCGCGTTCCAGCTTCCGCTCGGCGTGGCCACCAACTTTACGGTCAACGGCCGGGACTATCTCGTGCCGATGGCGGTGGAGGAGCCCTCCGTCGTCGCGGCCGCGTCCTACATGGCCCGGATCGCACGGGACAACGGCGGCTTCTCGACGTCGAGCACGCTGCCGATCATGCGGGCCCAGATCCAGGTCCTGGGACTGAAGGACCCGCACGGCGCCCGGCTCGCCCTTCTGAAGGCACGCGAGGAGATCATCGCTCTCGCCAACGGGCGCGATGCGGTTCTGGTGGGTCTGGGCGGCGGCTGCCGCGACATCGAGATCCACGTCTTCCCGCAGACGCGTCGCGGGCCGATGATCGTCCTCCACCTTCTGGTGGACGTGCGCGACGCGATGGGCGCCAACACGGTGAACACCATGGCGGAGGCGGCGGCGCCGCTCGTCGAGAGGCTGACGGGCGGGCAGGTTCGCCTGCGCATCCTCTCCAACCTCGCCGACCTTCGCATCGCCCGCGCCAGCGTGCGCATCGCCGAAGCGTCGCTCGCGACGAAGGACTTCTCGGGCCGTCGGATGATCGACGGCATCCTCGACGCCTATGAGATGGCGGCCATCGACCCCTACCGCGCGGCGACGCACAACAAGGGCATCATGAACGGCATCGACCCGGTCGTGGTGGCCACCGGCAACGACTGGCGGGCGATCGAGGCCGGGGCCCATGCCTACGCGTCGCGCACCGGGCGCTACACCTCGCTCTCGACCTGGGAGGAGGACGGCGACGGCAATCTCGTCGGCACGCTGGAAATGCCGATGGCGCTCGGCCTCGTCGGAGGAGCCACGAAGACCCATCCGGCCGCGCAGGCGAGCCTTCGCGTGCTCGGCGTCCGATCCGCGCAGGAACTGGCCGAGGTCACGGTCGCGGTCGGCCTCGCCCAGAACATGGCCGCGCTGCGTGCGCTGGCGACAGAGGGCATCCAGCGCGGCCACATGGCCCTGCACGCCCGCAACATCGCGATCCTTGCCGGGGCAAGCGGCCCGGAGGTGGAGGCGGTGGCACGCGAGCTTGCGGCGGCACACGACGTGCGCACCGACAAGGCCCGGGAGATCCTGGCCCGCCTGCGCGGTTGAGAAGGCGTAAGCCCGCGGCGCTTGGGCGCCGCGGGACGAACGGCCGCCGCCCTTCGACCCGGAGCGGTGTGACGAGGGGAGCAGTCGCGCCGGAAGGCGCGACCTCACCGGGAGACGGGTCGAGGAAGCGGGAGGAAACGATATGACCGAGAACGACGGGGCGAACATCCCCCGGCGGGCAACCGCAAGCGATCCCCGAAGCCCGGGCGCATCCGACTTCACGCAGGTCTGGGGCGATGTCGTGGCCCTGAGGGACCTGCGGCTGGCGATTCCGATCGGAGCCGCGATCAGCCTGACGGCCTATCTCGGCGCGTCGGCGCTCTTTGCGCGCGTCGTCGAGGATCCCTCCATGGCCCGCGCCTACGGCATGCTCGTCGGCATCGTCGGGTGCATCCTGTCGGGCGCCGTGTGCGCCGTCCTGTTCAAGCCCAAGCGCGTCGTCCACGAACGGATCGCCGACACCGCCTGGCACGAGCAGGTGATCGACCAGCTCGCGGCCGAGCGCGGCGGCATCGGTCGGATGAGCGATCTGTCGCCTGCGACCGTGTCCGAGTTGAAGGAGCTCGGCCTTTACGACCTCTTCGCCGAACGCGCCGCACGCGAGGAGCGGGACGCCGCAGGGTCGGCCGCAGTGCAGGGGAGGGCATGATGGACGATCTCTACTTCCAGATCGCCGTAGCGGTCGGCATGGGTGTCCTCGGCGCCGTGCTCTTCTCGCTGATCGGCCTCGTCTCGGGAACAGACGAAACCGCGACCATCGCGCCGGTGACGCTCGTCGTCGTGCTGCTCGGCGTCCCGCCGGTCGGCATCTTCACCTTCTGGATGGCGGCCGCCGTCTCCAAGCATCTGACCCATGCCGTTCCGACCGCGCTTCTCGGCATTCCGGGCGACACGCTGGCGATCCCGCTGATGCCGCAGGCGACCGCGCTTCGAAATCTCGGCGTGCCGCACATCGCCCTGCGCAAGATGATCTCGGGCGGGCTCCTCGCCGCCTTCATCGCGGTGCCGCTCTCGGTCGGATTCGCGCTGATCCTGGCGCCCTTCGCCTCGGTGATCACCAGCTCCGCGCCCTGGCTCTTCCTCGTCGCGGCGCTTCTCATCGCCTATTTCTCGGCCGGACGCTGGGCCTCGGTCGCGGCTCTCGTGCCCTTCGTCCTGATGATCGTGGCGCTTCGGGCCTTCACCGCCGGCTACGACACGCCGCTGACGATTAGCTACTTCCTCGGGATCGCGGTCGGCCCGCTGGTCGCCTCGCTCTTCTCCGTCCTGTCGCCGCTCGAGCGCGCGAACATGAAGGCGGACGGGCCACGCCAGTTCTCGCTGGCACCGGACGTGAAGTCCTGGACGGGCTACATGCCGAACCCGCTCCGCGTTCTCGACCGGGCGCAGATCAAATGGACCGCCGGCGCAGCGGCGGTCACGAGCGCCACCTTCGTCTTCAGCCCGGTCGCGATGACCGTCATCATGGGCGAGGCCGTCGGCGCCCGGATCAAGCACGCCTACCACCGGCTGACGACGGTGCTCTCGGTGCGCAACGGCGTGACGGAATCCACCTACATCGCCGAGGCGATGATCCCGCTGATCGCGTTCGGCCTTCCCTTGAGCCCCGTCGCGGCCGGCCCGGCCGCCCCCTCTTCGTCGCGCCGCCGCGCTTCACGGTGGACAGCGCGAGCGGACAGGTGGAGAACCTCCACACCCTGATGTCGCCGCTGGAGTTCCTCGGCTACGGGCTTCTCGCGGTCGCGCTTGCCGGCCTCATCGCCTATCCCTTCGCGATGAACTACGCGCGCACCGCGGCCATGTTCGTCTCGCGCAAGATCAGCCACGAGGCGATCATCGCAACCTTCGTGGGACTGGTGCTCGTGATCGGCGGCTGGGAAGGCGGCATTCTGGGCGTGCTGGTGATCACGACGGTCGGGCTCGTCGGCGGGCTGCTCTACCGCATCATCGGCTTCAACACGGGCGTTCAGTTCATGGGCTTCTACACGGCCATCCTGACCGTGCCGGCGCTCATCGCCCTGTTCTGACCGAGCCGGGCAGGCTTCGTCCGTCGTCGTTCCGACCTGATGATGGCACCGCGCCGGCTGACCGGCGCGGTGCAAACCATGGATACCGCTCGCCCGAAGCCGCCGAAGGTCATGCGACATCTGGCTTCCACGGCGAACGAACAGCTGGAAAATCGTTCGTTTCCGGTCGGCTCGACCGGACGCCGCGACCGTCCCGGAACGACGGGCGAGATCGCGGGATCGTCTGCCACTGCCGACGCTCCAGCGTTGTCTCGAGGCGCCGGTCGATGCCATGATCGGCTGGGAAGGCTACGGCCGATCGCCTCCCGTCAGGCCGCCGAGTTCCTGATGCGCCCGCCGCGCCGATGGCGACCGGCATGATCGACGAAGGCCCGCAGCCGCGACGACATGGTCCGGCGACTTGGATAATAGAGAAAGAAACCCGGGAAGGGCGGACAGAACCGTTCGAGCAGCTTGACGAGTGTCCCGCTCGCGAGATCGTCGTGAAACGTCTCCTCCATGCCGAAGGATAGGCCAGCGCCTGCGCGGGCGAGCTTTACCATCAACGCCATGTCGTTGGTGGTGATCTCCGGTTCGACGTCGACCACGAAGTCGCGCCCGTCCTGGGTGAACTCCCAGCGGTACGGTGCGGTTCGCGGTCCGGGTCGCCAGCCGATGCACCGGTGCTGAGCCAACTCGCGCGGGTGTGACGGCGTGCGGATGTTCTTGAGAAAGGCGGGTGCGCAGACCACGACATGGCGCTGGTCCGCGGAGACCGGCACGGCGATCATGTCCTCCTCGATCACCTCGCCGAGGCGGACTCCGGCGTCGAACCCGGCGGCGACGATGTCGAACTCCTCGTCGGTCACGAGGATGTCGAGCTGCACGGCCGGGTGATCGCGGCAGAACTCCGCCAGCAGCGCTCCCGACAGGACGCTTTCCGCGATGGAGGAGACGGCGAGGCGGAGTTGACCGCGGATTTCGCCCGTTTCCCCACGCACGCCCTGCAGGGCCGCACGCATGTCCGCGATCGCGGGGGCGATTTCGTCGCGCAGCCGTGCGCCTTCCTCCGTCAGACTCATGCTTCGCGTCGTGCGTCGCACGAGGGCGACGCCGAGATCGGCCTCCAGGCGTCGAAGCGTCTGGCTGACCGCCGAGCGGGTGACGCCGAGACGGTCGGCTGCTGCCCTGAGGCTGGTCTCCTCGGCGATGATCGCAAAGACGGAGAGAGCGTTGAGGTCGTCGCGCATTGTCGATTTTCTCTTTCCAGCGTGTGCAGAACACGCGGTCTTCTGGCGACAATGGGGTGGGTCTACCTGTTGCGCAACCGCGCGGCCATCGAGGGTCGCAGCGGGATCCCGGACCCAACTCAAGGAGGCCCTCATGGCTCTCGACAAGACCGTTCTCATCACCGGCGCCTCGTCCGGCATCGGCGAAGGCATCGCCCGCGAACTCGCATCGGCCGGCGCACGGCTCATGCTCGGGGCTCGCCGGACCGACCGGCTCGATGCGCTCGCGAATACGCTTCGCGAGGCCGGCGCCACCGTCGCGACCCGACGGCTGGACGTGACCGACCGTGCCGACGTGGAGGCGTTCGCGGACACGGCACGCGCACAGTTCGGACGCGTCGATGCGATCGTCAACAACGCCGGCATCATGCCCCTGTCCCCGCTGGCCGCCTTGAAGGTCGATGAGTGGGACCGGATGGTCGACGTCAATGTGAAGGGCGTTCTCTACGGCATCGCGGCGGTTCTGCCGGAGATGACGGCGCGCGGCTCCGGCCACGTCGTCAACATCGCTTCGATCGGCGCGCTCGCCGTCTCGCCGACGGCGGCCGTCTACTGCGCGACGAAGTTCGCGGTGCGCGCGATCTCGGACGGGCTTCGGCAGGAGCGACGGGACATCCGTGTCACCTGTATCCATCCCGGCGTCGTGGAGAGCGAACTCGCCTCGACGATCACGAACCCGGATGCCGCGGCGTTGATGGAAGGCTATCGCTCGATCGCGCTGACGCCCGACGCCATCGGCCGGGCCGTTCGCTTCGCCCTCGAGCAGCCGGACGACGTCGACGTCAGCGAGATCGTCGTGCGTCCGCTGCGGTCGGCCCATTGATGGCCCGCTCCGCATTCGCCGGCGCGGCTCTCCTGGCCGCGTCGATCACTCCCTTGAACGCCGAAGAGACGACCATGCGAGACCATCCCTACATCGGCCTCTGGGTGACCGATGACGATCACGTGCGCCACGAGCTCCTGGCGAATGGGCGCTATGACGAGGCGCGCGGCACGCGCGAGAGCGCCTATCGCGGGCGCTACGAGGTGACCGGCACCCACATCGAATACTGGGACGACACCGGCTTCACCGCCGATGGCGACTTCGTGGACCAGAACACGCTCCATCACGGCGGCATGGTGCTGCGCCGACGACGCTGATCAATCTGGGCCGCCCCGGTGCGCCGAGGTGGCCCAGCTCGGATCGATTTTCAGCGTATGCCGACCATCGCCGCGGCGAGGTGAGCGAAGCCGATACGTGGAGGGTTCTCCGCCGCGCCGCACGGCACTCGGGCTGGCCAACGGCCAGACCCGGGGGATACGCCGAGCGAAGACATCGATGACGAAAGCGACGTACACGAAGCCGGACCAGGTCGCGACATAGTGAAGTCCGACACCCAGAGCATGTTCGGCGGCGCCCTGAAGAAGTGGTTCACACGATCGAGCGGGCATGGAGCCGCAGTGTCGGGGATCGTGGTGCGGATGCTTCTGCCCCGTACGACGCCCTTCAGACCCATCTCCCGCATGAGGCGCGAGATGGTGCATCGGGCGACAACGAAGGCTTCGCGCATCATCTGCCGCCAGACCTTGCGAACGCCATAGACGCCGAAGTTCTCAACGAACACTCGGTGCACCTCGGCCTTCAGGACCGCGTCCGCTTCGCCTGCTCCGATAGTTTCGCTGGGTTGGCGCGCTTGTGACGTGGTCGTGGTAGGTCGACGGGGCGATCGGCAGGTCGGCTGACACTACAGCTCGAAGCTTTGAGCCTTCCCTTACCACCGAGCCGTAGCGCCTCAGGCTGATGAATCAGCCGGCAATAAAAGCCAACGCCGATTCCAGTCTTAAGAACGAGGCTTTAGGTCGGATCGACATTCACGATTCCGTTTCGGTTTGGTCGCTGGTTCACGGGGTTCCGTGTTTTGAGCATGGAGCCTTCGGATGGCGGCGAAGCGGTACGAGTTGAGCGATGCGCAGTGGGAGCGGATCGCACCTCTTCTGCCCGGCAAGGCCGGCGATCCCGGCCGCACGGGCTCGGACAACCGCCCGTTCGTCAACGAATGTCTATGGGTGCTGCGGTTCGGCGCGCACTGGCGCGACCTGCCGGAACGATACGGGCGCTGGAAGACCGTGCATCGGCGCTTCAGCCGCTGGTGTCACACCGGCGTCTGGGAGCGCATTTTCGGAGCTCTGACGGCCGAGCGCGATAACCGGTATCTGATGATCGACAGCACCATCGTGCGCGCTCACCAGCAGGCGGCGAATGGAAAAGGGGGGCCAAGGATCAGGTATTGGGGCGTCCCCGAGGCGGATTGACGACGAAGGCCCACATGCTGGCCGACGCGCTCGCACGACCGCTGCGCGTCATCGTGACGGCCGGGCAGGTCGGCGACGTCACACATGCGCCGGCCTTGCTCGAAGGCCAGGCAGGGGCGGCGGTTCTGGCCGACAAGGCTTACGACAGCAACGCCTTGCGCGCCCTCATCGCCGCGATGGGCACCGAGGCAGTGATCCCGTCCGACCGCTCCCGAAAGCAGCCGATCCCTTACGACGAGGCCGCTTACAGACACCGAAACCGCATCGAGCGGTGTTTCAACCGCCTCAAGCACTTCCGCCGCTTTGCGACCCGCTACGACAGGCGGACCATCCACTTCACCGGTTTCGTTCATCTCGCCACAGCGATGAACTGGATGCGCTGAATGTCGATCCGACCTAGGCAAAAGGTCGCCGTACGCACGGCGCGGGGTGTCTCTCAGCTGCTCGATTTTCCCGACCCTCTGCCGACGAAACAGGGCCTCGCTCCGTCGCGGCAGTGAGTGCCTTGAATGAGCTCGTCTGCAACCTCCCGGTCGTTCGGCGCGGTCAGGAGCAATGGGCCAGCATGATCTCGCGCAGCCAGCGATGCATCACCGAAGCGTTGGTGCGGGCCGTCCATACGACGCACAAGTCGAAGCGACCGCGAAAGGGGCAGTCACTCATAGCCATGCGGCCGGCGATGCGCGCCCCGAGCCGGCGTGGCAGGGTCGCCACTAAATTTGATCCCGCCAGCATTTCGGCAAGTCCCGCTGGGCTCGGCACGGTCAGCGTCGGCTCCAGCCGGTGGCCCGCCGCTTCCAACTCCTGCAGATAGGCCGACTTCCAGCCGCCGCCGTAGTTGATCAGGACATGGCGCAGGGCGAAATAGTCCTGAACGCTCAGGTCGCGACCCGCCATCGGATGGGCCGGGTCCATCAAGCAGGCATATTCCTCGGTGTGGAAGCGGCGGACGTAGAAGCCCGACTCGCTGCGCCCGAAGGGGCCGACCAGCACGTCGGCCTCTCGCGCCAACAGGCGGTGGTGGCCGTCGCCCAGCGCGTTGACGACGCGGATAGTCATGTTGGGGGCCTCGGCCCGCAGGGCGGCGATGATGCGAGGGATCAGCAGCACCCGCTCGTAGTAGTTGCAGGCGATGGTCAGGGTATGGGTCGAGGTCGCCGGTTCGAAGCGGTCGGCCTGTGCCATTTCGCTCAGAAGGTCCAGCATCTGTCCCGCCTCGGCCAGCAGCCGCTCGCCGCGCAGGGTCGGGACCTGCCGGCCGCCCTCGCGCACGAACAAGGGATCGCCAAAGCAGGCACGCAGCTTAGCGAGCGTGTAGCTGACCGCCGACTGGTTCACATCCAGCCGCTCGGCCGCTGCGCTGAACGAGCCGAGTTCATGAACCAGCCGCAGCGTCTGGAGGGCGTGGAAGTCCAGGCTGCGGGGATCGGGGATCACGGAGCCTCCATCAGATCTTTTGATGGCAGATAATAAACCCATCGTCTGGTTCGGCAATCCCGGCACGGTTTAGCTTCCGTGTCGGAGGAGGACGATCATGGCGCTAGCACCGCTGGATACGGATATCACACTGGACCAGCTGACGCTGGATCCCTATCCGACCTACCGCCGCTTGCGGGCCGAGGCGCCGGTAATGCGTGTGGCATCAGCCCGGCGGACCTTCTTGACCAAGGCGGCGCTGACCAAGCTGGTCAAGGATGACCCGGTCCTGTTCAGCAGCGACGATCCCAACACGCCGATGAAGCCCGCCTTCCGCGCCCACACGCTGATGCGCAAGGACGGCGATGAGCATCTGGCCGAGCGGCGTGCGATCAACCCGGCGCTGACGCCCAAGCGGATCAACAGCGACTGGGGCCCGCTCTACGAGAAGCTTGCCGCCGAGTACCTCGACCGCCTGCCGCGGGGCGAAGTGGTGGACCTCTTCGGAACGCTCTGCGGCCCGCTGGCGGCGCGCATCCTGACCCATATCCTCGGCATCCCCGAGGCGAGCGACGACGAAATGCAGCGCTGGTCGCAGCGGCTGATCGATGGGGCGGGCAATTTCGGCTGGCGGCCCGAGCCTTTTGCTGCCTCGAACGAGGCGAACGACCAAATGGACGCCCTGTTCGCCCGCCTCGCGCCGCTGCGCATCGTCGAGCCGGACGGGTCGGCCTTTTCCGTAATGCTGACGGCCGAGAACCCGATCCCGCTCAGCCAGATCCACGCCAATCTCAAGATCGCCATCGGCGGCGGCATCAACGAGCCGCGCGATGCTTTGGCCACCGCCGTCTTCGGCCTGCTGACCAGCCCCGACCAGCTGGCCGAGGTGAAGGCGCAGGGGGCCTGGAGCGCGGCCTTCGAAGAGGCGATCCGATGGGTCGCGCCCATCCAGGCCAGCTCGCGCCTCGTCACCGCCGATACCGAGCTGGGCGGTTTCGAGATCCCCAAGGGCGAGACGGTGATGACCATCCAGGCCTCGGCCAATCGCGACGAGGAGATCTTCGAGAACGGCGAGGAGTTCTTCGTCTTCCGCGACAAGAACCCGCACCAGGCGTTCGGCAACGGGCCGCACCATTGCGCGGGCGCTCATGTCGCGCGGCGCACGGTCGGCAAGATCATCCTGCCGATGCTGTTCGAGCGCTTCCCGAACATGACCCTACCCGACCCGGCAGCGGTCCAGTGGCGCGGCTTCGGCTTTCGCGGCCCGATCAACCTGCCGGTCGTTCTGAACTGAAGGAGGAGCCTCATGGTCCAGTTGACCTTCGTCCACCCGGACGGCAGCAAGACCCGGATCGTCGCGCCCGAGGGGCAGTCGGTGATGAAGGCGGCCGTCGCCAACGACGTGGACGGCATCGTCGGCGAATGCGGCGGCGCGATGATGTGCGCCACCTGCCATTGCTATGTCGACGAGGCTTGGGCGGACCGCACCGGCGCCCGCGAGGACGGCGAGGACGACATGCTCGAGGGCGCCGCCTCGGAGGCGACCGACCGCTCGCGCCTGTCCTGCCAGATCAAGCTGACGGCCGAGCTCGACGGACTCGTGGTCCATCTGCCCGCGGAACAGCTTTGAGCGGGCCGGGCGTCGTCATCGTCGGTGCGGGGCAGGGCGGTCTTCAGGCTGCGATCAGCCTGCGGCAGGAGGGCTATGGCGGTTCCCTCACCCTGATCGGCGTCGAGCCGGGCTTGCCCTATCAGCGTCCCCCGCTATCCAAGGCCTATCTGGTGGAAGGGGATGCGGACGCCCTGACCCTGCGGCCCGAGAGCTTCTTTGCGGCCAAGAACATCACCTACCGGCCCGGCACGAGGGTCGAGGCGATCGACCGCACCGCGCGGCAGGTGGTGCTGCCGGACGGGGAACGGCTGGACTACGACCGGCTGATCCTGGCGACGGGCACGCGCAATTTGCGCCCTCCGATCCGGGGGCTAGCCCGCGCGCTGGACCTTCGCACGCTGGCCGATGCCGGGCGCCTTCGCGAGGTGCTGGCCGGTCCGCGCCGCGTGGCAGTGATCGGGGGCGGGTTCATAGGCCTCGAATTTTCCGCCGCCGCGCGCAAGCTTGGACATGAGGTGGCTGTGATCGAGGCGGCGGACCGGCTAATGGCGCGTGTGGTCTCACCTTCGATGTCGGCGCATTTCAGGGCGCTTCACGAAGGCTGGGGAACCGAGCTGCACCTCGGCCAGCCGGCGGCCGGCGTGGACGAGACGGGTGTCACGCTCGCCGATGGCCGCCACGTGGCCGCCGAGACGGTGCTGCTCGCGGCCGGCGTTTGTCCCAACACCGAACTGGCCGAGGAGGCGGGTCTGGTGATCGAGAACGGCATCCGCACCGATGACCGCCTGCGCAGCTCGGACTCGGCGATCTTCGCGCTCGGTGACTGCGCCAGCTTTCCCGATCCGCGCAGCGGGCGCCAGGTGCGGCTGGAAAACGTGCAGGCGGCGACGGACCATGCCCGCCTCATCGCCGCGCAGATCGCCAAGGGTGCGGACGCCCCATATGCCGCCGTGCCATGGTTCTGGTCCGACCAGGCCGACCGCAAGCTGCAGATCGCCGGGCTGGCCGAGCCGGGCTGCGTGGAAGAAATCATCGCGGACGGGATCATCGCCCGCGTCGATGCGGCGGGCGTCGCCGCGCTGGAAACCGTGAACAACACCGGTGCGCACATGCGAGCGCGGCGCTTGCTCGCGGCTGGGAATGCCATCACGCTCGAGACGATGCGTGAGACGGTGCTGAAGACCGCTACCTGACGACGATCTGAAATCAACGAAGATGTTTGGGAGGACATCATGACCCTGAAGACCCTGATCCTTTCCTCGGCCGCCGCACTGGCGCTGACCGTGGCGACCCAGGCGCAGGAACTGCGCTACGCCAACTGGGCCGCGCCCATGCATACGATCAACAGCTCGCAGATCGAGCCCCTGGCCGAGGCGCTCGACGAGGCGACCAACGGTGCTGTCACGCTGCGCGCCTTTCACGGCGGCGAACTGGGCGCGGGCCCGGCCGATCAATATGTCCGCGTGGTGCAGGGCACGGCCGAGATGGGCTGGGGCCTGCCCGGCTACACGTCCTCGCAGTTCCCCAAGACCATGATCGCCGAACTCCCCGGCGCTCTTGATCTCGACGCCTCCGCATCCGATGCGATGTGGCTCGCCTTCGATGCCGAGCTTTCCTCCGAGTTCCCGATGACCGAGGTGATCGCGCTTTGGGGCTCCGAGCCGAACATCTTGATGATGCGCGACCGAGAGATCCGCAGCCCCGAGGATCTGCGCGGCCTCAAGATCCGGGTTTCCGGCGCAGCGGCGGCCGATGCGGTGACAGCGCTCGGCGCGACCCCGGTGCAGTTGCCGATCACGCAGGTCTACAACGGGCTGCAGACCGGCCTCATCGACGGGCTGGTCAGCGGCGCCTCGGTTCTGTCCGACTTCAAGCTGGACGAGGTCGTGGGGACCATGTCGCTCGGTGCCAACCTCGGGCGGCTCAGCTTCTTCACCGTGATGAACAAGTCCGCCTATGACGGGCTGCCGGAGGAGGCCAAGGCTGCGCTCGACCGCGACATGCGTGTAGAGATGTCGGGCCGCGCCGAGGAAGCGTGGAAGGCGACCGCCAACGCCGGGATCGAGGCTGCCCGCAACTCCGACCGAACCACCGTGATCGACCTGTCCGATGACGAAATCGCGGCCTTCTACGCGGCCCTCTCTCCGGTCACCGACGCCTATGTCGCCAATGTCGGCGGCGAGGCGGCGCTGACCGCAATGCGCAGGCAGTGATGGGTGCGCTCATGCGCTGGACGGACAGGCTCATCGGTCTGTCCGCCTTCATCGGCACGGCGGGGCTTCTGTTCGTGGTCGGTGTGATCCTCGTGGACGTGGTCGGGCGCAACTTCGGTCGCCCGCTCTACGGCTCCCAAGACATGGTGACGATGACCATGGTGCTGATCGTCTTTGGCGGCATGGCGCTGTGCGACCGCTTGGACGGGCACATCGTGGTGGATATCTTTGAGACCGCCTTTTCCGAACGGCTAAACCGCGTGATCGACGTCGCCTCGGCCCTCCTGGGCGCGTTGATCTTCGCGCTGATCGCCTGGGCGGTCTGGAACAGCGCGCAGCTCAGCGAGATGCTGAACCTGTCCACCAACCTGCTGCGCCTGCCGCTGGCGTGGTTCCAGTACACGCTGGTCGCCTTTTCCACCGTGGCCCTGCTGGCACTGGCCCTGCGCGCGGCCCTCCTGCTGTCGGGTGCGCCTCGCAAGCCTGCCGTTTCGGAGCCTCTGGCATGAGTCCCGTTCTTGTCGGTACGCTCGGCCTTGCGCTGCTGCTGGCTCTTCTCCTAATCCGCGTACCCGTTGCCTTCGCCATGTTCGCCGTCGGCTTTTGCGGCATCTGGCTGCTGAACGGCCTGCCCGCCGCAATCGGCTTGTTGTCGTCGGAAACCTTTGCGCTTTCGTCCAATGCCGAGCTCATCGTGGTGCCGCTGTTCATTCTGATGGGCAACGTCGCCAGCGTCACCGGCATGAGCCGGCGGCTCTACGACGCGGCCTATGCGTGCATCGGCCAGATCCGGGGCGGGCTCGCCTCGGCAACCGTGATCGGCTGCGGGGGATTCGCGGCGCTGTCGGGCTCGTCCGTTGCCTCGGCGCTGACAATGGGGCGCACGGCCTTGGCCGAAATGGACCGCTTCGGCTACAGCCCGCGCCTGTCCACCGGCGTCGTTGCGGCCGGCGGCACGCTCGGCATCCTGATTCCGCCTTCCACCGGCTTCGTCATCTACGCGATCCTGACGCAGCAGAGCATCGGACGCCTGTTCAGGGCCGGCGTCCTGCCCGGCATCCTCCTGCTCACGCTGTTTATCCTGACGGTCATGACTCTTTGCTGGATCTGGCCCGAGATGGGTCCCAAAGGTCCCGCCACCACGGCCGCCGAAAAGAGTCGCGCGTTTCTCGGGGCCGTGCCGATCCTCTCGGTGGTGCTGGTGACCATCGGCGGCATCTACGGCGGCATCTTTTCTCCGACCGAGGCCGCCGGCGTCGGCGCCGCCCTCGTCATCCTGATCGGCGCACTCAGCCGCAGCCTGACGCTGGCGAGCTTCTGGCGGGCGGCGCGCAGCAGCATCGTGACCACCGCCTCGGTCATGCTGATCCTGATCTCGGCGCATCTGATCAACCCGTTCATCGCTCTCAGCCACCTGCCGGCCGAGGTCAGCGGAATGCTGGTGACGCTGGATCTGGGCGTCTACGGCACGCTTCTGGTAATCCTTGCGATCTACCTGGTGCTGGGCTGCTTTCTGGAAGGGCTGGCGATGCTGGTCCTGACGCTGCCGATCTTCATGCCGGTGGTGCTGCAACTGGGGATCGACCCGATCTGGTTCGGCGTCCTCGTGGTTCTGACGCTCGAAATGGGCCTGATCTAGCCCCCCGTCGGGATCAACGTCTTCATCGTGAAGTCCGTCGCCCGCAACGTGCCGCTCGGAGACATCTTTCGAGGGGTCACGCCCTTCTGGTTCGCGATGCTGCTGTGCCTTCTTATCATCGTGGCCGTCCCGCAGGTCGCGCTGTGGTTGCCGGGGATGATGTAAGGCTCTTACAAAGCCGCCTGGATTGTTCAATCCATTCCGCGTATCTGCCGAATTCGTAGCGGTGAGCTACTATTTGGGCCTGTTGTCGTCTTCGCTTATCAAAGCGGGCCCGAGATTCTCGCCCGATGCAATTTTCGTAGACACAGAGATAATGTGTTTAAACGAAGTGAAGAGTGGGAATACGAAGAATTAAGATTGGCCGCGATTTCAAACCAAGAGTGATAGGGCTGGTCGCGACTAGTGTCGTTGTAGAGCGCGATCTGCGCAAGATAACGCCGCTGACTGCGGACTATCTGTCGTCAGGCGATGGATTGACAACACGCCGAAATGTCGTTTCCTTCGGGGTCAGCGATGTCCATCAGGCACTGGATGCAGGCACGACCGGGGCGCTCCTCCTCACCGGCGATACGGGACAGGGACGGCGGCGGCCCTCCGTACGGATCGGCAGCGGCAAGCTGTACTACATCCTGTCGAACCCGATCTATGTCGGTCGTGTGCGGCATGGCGAGACGCTTCATGCCGGCGAGCATGATTCGATCGTGACGCAGGACCTCTTCAATGCCGTGCAGGCGAAGCTGACCGAACAGGCGCAGTGCCCGCGTGGCTCGACCCTGCAGCCGGACGTCCACCTCCTCGCCGGCCTGATCCGCGACGGGGTCGGCGACCCCTGCCGACCAACCCATGCGACGAAGGGCGGCAAGCGCTACCGGTACTACGTCTCGAAGGTTCTTCTCAAGACCAACGATGCAGATCGCAGCTCAGCCTTGCGCCTTTCCGCGCGCGAGATCGAGATATTGGTGATCAGTGAGCTGCGCAAGCTCTTGGACGACGCGGCGCCGCTGACGCGATGGCTGGAGACAGCGGGACGGGACGGGTCGGTCGAAGTGGCGCTGCGCCGAGCGACGCAACTGCGCGAGGAACTCGCTGATGCTAAGGCCACCGATCGCCTGCGCCGGTTGCTGGCGGCGATGATCGACCGTGTCACGGTCTCTTCGATCAGCGTCGAACTGAGCGTCAATCGACGGGAGCTCATCGGGCTTCTGCTTGCATCCGACGGATCGCCGCCCGCTTCGATACGGGCTGGCAAAGCCGCTCGGTCTTTCAGGTCGAAAGCGGCCCCGGAAACCGGATCGCTGGCGGATCGAGCTGCGGGCGATGATCGAGCTTCCCCTTCCAACATCGATCTCGATGGACCGAAGGCGAACACGCCGTCGGCGGCTGACACATCGAACTTTCACACGATCAGCCTGCCGCTGGCGATGCGGCGGCGCGGCTTCGAGCGACGTCTGGTGACCGAGGGGCAGGAGGCTGCACCCGCGCGTCCCGACCGGCCGCTGATCGAGATGACCGCCCGCGCCCATCTCTACCTTCGCGCGACGACCGTCGAGGGACTGGATCGGCGGCAGGTGGCTCAGCGCTATGGCACGCGCGCGGAGGACGTCGGACGCGTCCTGCCGCTCGCCTTCCTGTCGCCTGAGGTCACCGACGCGATCCTGACTGGACGCCAGCCGAGCGATCTGTCGGTCATCCACATGGCCCGTCAGACCGATCTGCCTCTAGCTTGGACGCAGCAGAGCGACGAACTTGGATTCTGACTCGCACCGGTCTCGCGATCACTCGATCGGCGGAAACTGACCGTCGAAGTCCCGCGTAGCCTCTGCCGGTCGTTGCGAGTGCGCGCGCTGTCCCAATGGACGCGATCCTTAGAAGTTTTCGGAAGCGCTTTTCTGTGGGAGTTGAGACGGTCGTCACATCCGGCGCCTGCGGAACGCGGATCGCAGGACCATCCGAAAAGGCGCGAACTGAATTTTGAGAAGCGGCAACAGAGACGCAGGGGACTGGACCGCAAATCTCGGCGTCTCGACTGTCGCGGCCAGCCACGCGACGACGCATGAACCGCACTAACCCACAGAAATGGCGTGTATATTCCACGCGTCTCGGAATCTGCAGAAAGCGACAACGGTGAATGGTGGATGACCCAGTCGGATGCGAACCAGTCTCTAAGAGCCCATTTCCCTGTTAGACGGGAAGATACAGGGATATTTCGTGCGGTCGCGCGGTGAGAGGGTGGCTATCGGTGCCCGAAGGTCGTTGTTTCAAAGGGGGCGCCGCGAAAATCCCTAAGCTGTGAACAGGGAATGTTTATCAATTAACAAGGATCGGTGATGCTCTGAACACGTAACGTCGAGAATGCGACTGCGCGATCGTTGCTGATCGGACAACGTAGCGAACGCGGCGCAACTTGTGACCCGGCCGACAGGGCGCTGCGTTCCCTACACATGTACGCTCCTGCTGCCGACGAGCGAGGTTCGACGACGCTAGCCAACGTGAACGTCGACGCCGCATCCGACATCTGACGGCCGAGTTCCGCGAGAAGGTCGCCAACCTTTCTCCGACGGCAATAGCTTCTGATGGCGCGGATCGAAGCCGTCTGCCGTCCGCGTGTATGGGCACGCAGGTACGCAGGCATCGGACGCCAGCGTGACAGGATATAAGAACGCTCGATTCACGGGGCGCTCGTACCGCTCGACCCACCGTAAGGAAGCAGGCGGCTCAGAGCCGACCTAATTTTTTGGAACGTCCGCTGTCCTTCGGCGAGACACGTGCGTTTGCGGACTGGAAAACTTATGCATCCAGTCGGCCGAATGGTCGGCGAATGCACGGGCCGCCGTCGATAGAGGACGCGACTTTAGAAAGCCGAGCGCGAAAACGTGTGAGATCACCGGGCGAAGGGGAATCGAGACCGTCGACAGATGTCCAAAGTCTTGGGCCATCAGACGATTGACGATGGCGATGCCAATACCCGCTGCGGCGAAGCCGCAGGCCGCGCTGACTGAATGCGTCTCCACCTTCACACGAGGAGTGACGCCGGCCTCAAAGAAGGCGGTATCGACGTCGCGACGCGGAGCGCGCTGTCGGCCAAGAAGCACCAGCGGTTGATGTCGCAGATCGTCCACCGACAACCATTCACGCGACGCAAGGGCATGATCGCGCGTCATGACGCAAACGCTGTCTGTTTCTATGACGGCCGTTGTGTCGATCGCGTGCTGCTGCAATGGTAGGCGCAGGAAGCCGAGTTCGACATCTCCGTCCATGATCATGCGCTCGATCGAATTGTAGGGCCCCGTCATCACTTCGATCACGATCTCGCTGTTCTCGGCGAGAAAGCTTTTGACGAGAGTCGGTAGAATGCCGAGCGTCATTGAATTCGGGAAGGCGACGCGAAGAGAAACCGCACCGGAGTTCCCGCGGCGGATCTCATCGGCCGAATGGCGTAGCCGCAGCGCGCGTTCCAGAAGGTCCTGGATTTGAGGAAACAGGAGCTTTTCCTCCTGCGTGGGGATCAGCCGTCCCTTCTCGCGCCAGAAGAGCTGTATCCCCAGGGTCTCCTCCAGCTGCGTGAGAAGCCGCGACACGGCTGATTGGGAGATGTCGAGGCTGCGCGCGGCCCCGAGCGTCGATCCCGTTGCGACGATCGCGCGGAACACTTCGAGCTGGCGCAGGCTGACATCCGCGACGTTCGGATCGCTATGCGATGAGCGCATAGGCTTACCCGCTCCCCTCATAATATTGCGGCCTCCTCGCAGCACTGCCCAAACTGCACCCAACGGCATTCGCTGCCCGACGAATGCTCATCCACTGCGCGAGGAGGCGCTTCGTGGCGTTCATCATCCGACGACTGGCCCAAAGCATCGTGGTGCTCTTCCTGACCTCGGCCATCGTCTTCCTCGGCGTCTACGCGGTCGGCGACCCGCTCGAAATCCTGCTGCCGGCCGACGCCAGCATGGCCGAGCGCCAGCAGGTGATCGCCAGCCTCGGGCTAGACCGGCCCTTGTACGTCCAATACTTCGCCTTCCTTGGCAATGCGCTGCAAGGCGATTTCGGACGCTCTTTCGTGTTCAACCAACCGGCGATCGAACTGATCCTTCAGCGCCTGCCTGCGACGCTGGAACTCGCCTTCGTCGCGCTCGTCCTGTCGCTGATCATCGGCCTGCCGCTCGGCATGTGGGCAGGCCTTCGTCCGCGCACCGCCGTCGACGAGACGATCATGACGGGCTCGATCCTCGGCTTTTCCCTGCCGAATTTCTGGCAGGGCATGATGCTGATCATGATTTTCGCGGTCTGGCTCGGCTGGCTGCCGTCCACGGGCCGCGGGCCAACGGGCGAGATCCTGGGGATCACCACGAGTCTGGCGACCGCCGAGGGGCTGCGGCACCTTTTCCTCCCTGCGCTGAACCTTGCGCTCGCGCAGATCGCGCTGGTGATCCGGCTGACGCGCACCGGCGTTCAGGAAACGATGCCGCTCGACTTCGTGAAGTTCTCGCGCGCCAAGGGCCTCACCGAAAAGCGGATCGTCTCGGTCCACGTCTTCAAGAACATCCTCATCCCGCTCGTCACGGTGATGGGTGTGGAGTTCGGCTCGCTTCTGGCCTTCGCCGTGGTCACGGAGACGATCTTCGCCTGGCCGGGGGTCGGCAAGCTGATCATCGATTCCATCAACAATCTCGATCGCCCCGTCGTGGTCGCGTACATCCTGGTCATCGTCACGATGTTCATCCTCATCAACTTCGTGGTCGACATGCTCTATGCAGTCCTCGACCCGCGCGTGCGCGGGAGGGGTTGAGCGATGAACCTCCTCGCCGCCGGCCGGATGCCGTCCGACACGCTTGCCTCGCGGATGCTGCACGGCATTCTGTCGAGCCCGAAGGCGACGCTCGCCGCGATCGTCTGCCTACTTCTGGTTCTCGCGGCGATCTTCGCGCCGCTTATCGCACCGCAGAACCCCTACGACCTCGCGCAGCTCTCGATCTTCGATTCCCGTCTGCCGCCGGGCTCCGAATCGATGGAGGGCATGCGCTACCTCCTCGGCACCGACGGGCAGGGCCGCGACATGGTGTCGGCCATGCTCTACGGCCTGCGAACAAGCCTTCTCGTCGGCGTCGTCAGCGGCGTCTGCGCACTCGTGATCGGCACGTCGCTCGGTCTGGCCGCTGCCTATTTCGGCGGGCGCTTCGAAGCGCTGATCATGCGTATCGTCGACCTGATGCTCGGCTTCCCGACCATCCTCGTCGCCCTCATCATCCTCGCCGTATTCGGCCAGGGGACGGCTAAGGTCATCTTCGCGCTGATCTTCGTGCAATGGGCCTATTTCGCCCGTGCCGTGCGCGGCACCGCGCTGGTGGAGACCTCCAAGGACTACATCGAGGCAGCGCGTTGCCTCGGCCTGTCGCCGGCCCGGATCGTCTTCGGCCATCTCCTGCCGAACTGCATGCCGCCCATCATCGTGATCGGCACAATCCAGGTGGCGAGCGCGATCTCGGCGGAAGCGACACTCTCCTTCCTCGGCATAGGCCTGCCGATCACTGAGCCCTCGCTCGGGCTCCTGATCTCCAACGGATACCAGGTGCTCCTCGCTGGACTCTACTGGATGTCGGTCTTTCCCGGCCTTCTCCTGCTCGTACTCGTCTTCTCGATCAACATCGTGGGCGACCGGCTGCGCGAGGTGCTGAACCCGAGGCTCGCAGCATGAGCGCGCAGACCCCCGCCCCCGAAGAGACGCTACTCGTGCGCGATCTCCAGACGCAGTTCCCGACATCGGGCGGCGTCGTGCGCTCGGTCGATGGAGTCAGCCTGGAGGTCGCGCGCGGCGAGATCCTCGGTCTCGTCGGCGAGTCCGGCTCGGGCAAGTCGATCACTGGCTTCTCCATCCTCGGCCTCGTCGACCGCCCCGGACGTGTCGTCGGCGGCTCGATCCGCTTCAAGGGCGAGGAACTGACCGAGGCGAGCCAGGCTCGCATGCGCGCCCTTCGCGGCAACCGCATCGCGATGATCTTCCAGGACCCGATGATGACCCTGAATCCGGTGCTCAGCATCGAGACGCAGATGGTCGAGACGGTCCTGGCGCACGAGCGGGTCGGGCGCGCCGAGGCCAGGGTCCGCGCCGTCGAGGCGCTCAGCCTCGTCGGTATTCCCTCGCCTCAGGAGCGACTGAAGGCCTATCCGCACGAGTTCTCCGGCGGAATGCGCCAGCGCGTGGCGATCGCCATCGCACTTCTTCACAAGCCCGACCTTATCATCGCCGACGAGCCGACCACCGCGCTCGACGTGACGATCCAGGCCCAGATTCTTGCGCAGGTGCAGGGGCTATGCCGTCAGTTCGGCATGGCGATGATCTGGATCAGCCATGATCTGGGCGTCGTCGCCGGCCTCGCGGACCGGATCGCAGTCATGTACGCGGGCCGCATCGTGGAACAGGGCACCGTCGACGAGGTGCTCGACGCTCCCGTCCATCCCTACACGATCGGCCTCATCGGTTCAGTCCCGATCGCCAACGATCGCGGTGCGCCGCTTCGCCAGATTCGGGGGTCGGCGCCACCGCCGCTGAAGCGCCCCGAGGGCTGCGCCTTCCGACCGCGCTGCGATCACGCTACCGAAATCTGCCGCACCGAGCCGCCGGAGGACCGCGCGTCCTCGCGCACCTGGCGCTGCTTCCACCCTCGGACGGAGGCCTCCCGATGAGCGACATCCTCGCCGAGGCGCGCGCTGTTTCGAAGCGCTTCACCACCGACCTCGATGTGGCCGACCGCATCGCCGCCCGTTTTGGCGCCAAGCGCGCGCCCACTACGGTACATGCGCTCGACGGCGTCGACCTACAGATTGCGCGGGGCGAGGTCGTAGGCCTCGTTGGCGAGTCGGGTTGCGGCAAGTCCACGCTCGGGCGGATCATGGCTGGCACCCTGTCGGCCACGGACGGAGAGGTGCTGATCGAGGGCCGCGAGCGTGGTGCGCTGCGCGGGCGTGCCGCGCGCCAGGCGCGGCTCGACGCGCAGATCATCTTCCAGGACCCGATGTCGGCGCTCAATCCGCGCAAGCGCGTCGCAGACATCGTGGGCGAGGCGCCCGTGGTGCACGGGCTCGTGAAGCGCGGGGATAAGGACGGCTTCGTCGCCGGGCTTCTGGAGAAGGTCGGGCTCGACCCGGACATGCGCTCGCGCTACCCGCACCAGTTCTCTGGCGGGCAGCGCGCGCGTATCGGCATCGCGCGCGCCCTCGCGGTGAACCCCAAGTTCCTGATCTGCGACGAAAGCGTCGCCGCGCTCGACGTCTCGATCCAGGCGCAGGTCATCAATCTGTTCATGGAGCTCCAGCGCGATCTAGGGCTCACTTATCTCTTCATCAGCCACGATCTTGGCGTGGTGCGCCACATCTCGGACCGCGTCGTCATCATGTATCTCGGGCGCGTCGTGGAGTCGGCGCCGGCAGACGATCTGTTCGCCCGGCCGAACCATCCCTATACGCGCGCCCTTCTCTCAGAGATCCCCCGCATCGATGTGCGCAAGCGCCAGTTCTCGGCGATCAAGGGCGAGATCCCCTCGCCAACGAACCCGCCCCGAGGATGCCACTTCCACCCGCGCTGCCCGCACGCCTTCGAGCGCTGCCATGTCGAGCGCCCAGCCTTGCGCGAGGTGGCCGGCGGCCATCGCAGCGCCTGCCATCTCAACGACCTGCCCGAAACCGAGCGTCCGCCCGTCCCCGCGGCGGCGTGACACGAAGGAGAATCCTCGCATGACCGCCTTCAGACCTTTCCTCCTCGCAACCTGCGCGACGCTTGCTCTTACGGGTGCCGCGATGGCGCAGGACGTCACCATCGGACGCGCCACCGAGCCCTCCGCGATCGACCCGCACTTCTCCCGCTCAGCCAACAACCAGATGACGGCCACCGATATCTTCGACCGCCTCGTGGTCTCCGATCCGCAGCTTCAGATCTCGCCGGGCCTCGCGCTCTCCTGGGACAATCTCGACCCGCTCACCTGGGAGATCAAGCTGCGCGAGGGCGTCAAATTCCATGACGGCTCGGACTTCACGGCCGAGGACGTGGTCTATTCCTTGGAGCGCGTGAAGGACATTCCGAACAGCCCGGCGCCCTTCACCGACATGGTTTCTTCGGTCGAAGCCTATGAGATCGTCGATCCCTTGACGCTGCGCGTGACCACGAAGACGCCCGCCCCGGCCCTGATCGAGGAGATCGGCCGCGTCTTCATTGTCTCGAAGGCTGCTGCCGAAGGAAAGGCAATCGAGGCTTTCAATTCGGGCGAGGCCGCGATCGGCACGGGCCCCTACAGGTTTGAGCGCTGGACGCCGGGCGAGCAACTCGTTCTGTCGCGCAACGACGACTATTGGGGCGAGGCGCCCGACTTCGAGACGGTCACGCTGCGCTTCATCGCCAACGACGCGGCCCGTGTTGCCGCGTTCCTGTCGGGCGCGGTCGACTTGATCGACGCGGTGCCGCCGGCCGATCTCGACCGGCTCCAGTCGACGGCCGGCGTCAGCGTCGAATCCATCGACAGCGGACGCGTGATCTATCTGGGCATCAACCAGCGCCCGGGGGCCGTTCCGTTCTTCGTCGACAATGCCGGTCAGCCGCTCGATCCGAGCCCCGCGCAGGACGCGCGGGTGCGCAAGGCGATGTCCTTGATGATCGACCGCCAACTCATCATCGACCGCCTCATCAACGGCTCGGGCACCGCAGCCGGCCAACTCGTTCCGGAGGGGATCGGTGGCCATGTCGCCGACCTTCCTACCGACACGGCGGATGTCGAGGCGGCCCGAGCGCTCTTGGCGGAAGCAGGCTTCGCCGACGGCTTCGGCATCACGGTCCACTCCTCGAACGACCGCTTCGCGGGCGACGGCGACATCGCGCAGGCCCTCGGTCAGATGTTCGCCCGCGGTGGACTGACCGTAAACGGCGTCGTGACGCAGCCCTATAACGTCTACGCCGCCGCCACCACGCGCGGCGAGTACGGTGCCTTCGTCTTCTCGCTCGGCACCTCCACGCCGGACGCCGCGCCGAACCTGTCCGCGCTGCTGGAGACGCACGACACCGAAGCGGGGACCGGCTCCTTCAACCGCATGCGATACTCGAACCCCGAGTTCGACGCCGCGCTTGCCACCGCTCTCGAGGATTTCGATCCCGAAGGCCGCATTGCGGGGCTGGAGAACGCCACCCGCATCGCCTTCGAGGATGTCGCGATCATCCCGCTCTTCTGGCAGCGCGTCCATTGGGCGACCCGCGAGGGCGTCGGCTACGTGCCGAACATGAGCGAGTACACAACCGCTTCCTGGACGCTGGAGGCGAACTGACCCCATGGATACGATGATGCCCGACGATCTCGACCTTGGGGACGATGTTGTCGTCCAGCGCGACGTGATGGTCGCCATGCGTGACGGGGTCCGGCTCGCCACCGACATCTACCGCCCGGCCGTGAACGGCCGTGCGGTAGAGACGCCGCTTCCGGTGATCTTCGAGCGCACGCCCTACGATAAGAGCGGCCGCCCGCGCACCGAATTCAATCTCGGCATGACACAGCCGCTGACGCGGCCTGAACTCGCCGTGCTCCTCGTGCGAAGGGGCTACGTTGTGATCTGGCAGGATTGCCGGGGTCGCTACCGGTCCGAAGGCGAGTTCACGAAATATCTGTCGGAAGGCGAGGACGGCTTCGATGCCCTCGAATGGATCGCGTCGCAGGGCTTCTCGTCCGGCAAGGTCGGGATGATGGGCCTGTCCTACGACGCCCATGTGCAGATGGCCGCCGCCTGCCTCAACCCGCCTGCGCTCGCCTGCATGGCGGTGGATTCTGGCGGCTTCTCCAACGCCTATCGCTGCGGCATCCGCCAGGGCGGGGCCTTCGAACTGAAGCAGGCGACTTGGGCCTATCATCGGGCCATCGAAAGCCGCCTTGCCGAGGCTGATCCCGCGATCCGTCGTGCTGTCGAGGCCGAAAAGCTCGACGAGTGGTTCAAGACGATGCCTTGGGGTCCGCGCCGCTCGCCCGTGCGCTGGGAGCCCGACTACGAGGCCTATCTGCTCGAGCAATGGCAGCGCGGGACGTTCGATGCGTTCTGGAAGAAGGTCGGCATCTACGCCGCCGGCTACTACGACACCTTCCCGAAGATCCCGACCATCCTGATGTCGAGCTGGTACGACGCCTACGTCCATTCCACGCTCGACAATTACGAAGGGCTGAAAGGCGATCCGGATCGTCCGTTGACGCTGATCATGGGTCCCTGGACGCATGGCAACCGGACCAAGCGGGTTTTCGGAGACGTCGATTTCGGCGCAGCTGCGCCCTTCGACGGAAACGTTGCCGACAACTGGCTGGAGTACCGCGTCCGCTTTTTCGATCGCTGGCTGAAGGGTGCCACGGTGGAGGAAACGCCTTCGGTCCAGATCTTCGTGATGGGCGGAGGCAGCGGCGCGAAGACCGACGAGGGAAAGCTCGACCACGGCGGGCACTGGATCAGTGAGGAAAGCTGGCCGCCGGCTGGCAGCGAAGAGCGTTCGCTCTTCCTGCGGGCGGACATGACGCTCTCATCGACGGCCGAAGCCGCGAGCACGTCTCTGACTTATGATTTCGATCCCGCGAACCCGGTTCCGACGATTGGCGGCTCGCTGACGAGCGGCGAACCGATCTTCACGGGCGGCGCTTTCGATCAGCGAGAGGACACGCGCTTCTTCGGCTGCACCCGTCCTGGCCTTCCGCTTTCCGCCCGTCCGGACGTCCTCTCCTTCGAGACCGAACCGCTGGAAGAGAGCATCGCGATCGTCGGCCCGCTTTCGATTGAACTGTTCGTCTCGACCGACGCGCCCGACACGGACTTCACCGCCAAGCTCGTCGACGTCTACCCCCCGAGCGAGGACTACCCGACGGGCTTTGCGATGAACGTTACCGACGGCATCTTTCGCTGTCGCTACCGTAAAGGCTGGGACAGCCCGGAACTGATCGAAGGCGAAGAAGTGTTCCGGATCGAGATCGAGCCCTTTGCGACGGCCAACCTTTTCGCGAAGGGGCACCGTATTCGCCTCGACGTCTCATCGAGCAATTTCCCGAAGTACGACGTCAACCCGAACACGGGCGAGCCGGAGGGCACCGGACGGACGAAGCGAGTGGCGCGAAACAGCGTGCATCTGTCACAGGACCATCCGTCACGTCTGCGCTTCCGTTCGCTCGGCCGCTCAAGCCTCGCTAATTGAAACCAAGCTGGAAGCGGCGACCGTCGATGGACCGCGCCGCTGCTTCCATGTTGGCGCCTTCCATCGGCACCAAGGGGCTTCTACGAGTTGTCGTCTTCGACCCTTGAGTTGCTACGATCGAGGTTCGACGCTCCACGCTTGGACGGCCATACCGTTTTCCAGCGTGGACAGAGCCGAAAGTTCGAGAGCCGGTATTGGCGGTCCGGTCAGTCGACGAATTCGCAGCCTGCTTCGATCAAGACCTTATCAACCCAGGAACGATCGACGGTTCTGGCCGTCGTCTCCTCCATCTGCCGCGTCTCGGCGTCGTTCTTCTTCCGAGTGCGAGCGAGCACGTCTTCGGCGCCTGAACGAGGCACCGAGACGACGCCGTCGAAATCTCCAAGGATGAGATCGCCCGGTTCGATCGTCATGCCTTCGATGGCGATTGGGAACCCAATTTCGCCAGGCCCTTCGCGATAGGGGCCGCGATGAGTGACGCCTGTCGCATAGACCGGTAAATTGCGCGCGAGGAAATCGGCCGCGTCGCGGATGGCGCCGTAGAGGACGAAGCCAGCTACGCCGCGCCCGATCGCGTGGGCGAGCATCAGCTCGCCCATCAGCGAGTTGGTCGTGTCGCCGCCAGCATCCACCACGATAACGTCGCCCGGCTGTGCGATGTCGATCGCCTTATGCAGCATCAGATTGTCGCCCGGCCGCGTCTTCACCGTCAGCGCCGGACCCGCGAGGTTGCCTTCGCGATGCATCGGCCGCAGCGACGGGCCGCCCGCTGCTAATCGAGACATGGAGTCGCTGACATTGGCGACGGGGAGGGTCCGGAACGCCTCGACGAGGTCGGGGCGGGTCCGCTCGAAGCGCGTGCGTACGCGAAAGCCGATGGGCATGGTTTCGTCCTTATCTTGGTCGTCTCAGGCGGCGAGGCTGTCCGGCCGCGCGAGGCTTCGCTCGTCCGGTGCATGGCCGTCGAGGACCTGGATGATGTGACGGGCGGCCGTCTCGGCCATCGTCTTGGCAGAGCCGGCCGTCACGCCACCGATATGCGGGGTCGCGAAGAGGTTCGGCGCGCGCCAGAGCGGATTGTCCGCCGAGGGCGGCTCCAAGGCGAAGCTGTCGAGTGCGGCACCCGCGATCGTACCCGCCGTCAAGGCGGCAGCGAGCGCCGCCTCGTCGATGAGGCCGCCACGCGCTGTGTTCACGAGAAACGAGCGAGATGACATCAGCGAAAGTCGCCGCGCATCGACAAGGCCGCGGGTCTCGTTGGTCAGGGGGCAATGCAGGCTGACGACGTCGACGTTCGCGAAGAGGTCGTCGAGGGTCCGGACCTCGTCATGACCAAGGCTCTGGATCGCATCGCTGGAGAACGGATCGTAGACGCGAACGACCATGCCGAGAGCGTTCGCCAGGCGCGCCGTCTCCTGACCGATGGCACCGAAGCCAACGAGGCCGATCCTCGCACCGGCTATGTCGCGCCCGATGAAGCTCGGCTTCGGCCATGCCCCGCCGGTGACGGCTTGGGTGAGCGGCAGAACTTCCTTCAACAGCGCGACGGAAAGCGAGATCGCGTGCTCGGCGACGGCCCGCGCATTCGACCCGAGAGAGCGCAAGACCGGGATGCCGCGCCGATCGGCGGCGACGAGATCGACATTGTCGACGCCGACCCCGTGCTTGACGATGACCTTCAGCTTGGGCGAGGCGCCGATGACAAGGTCGTTGATCTTGCCCTGACGCACCATGATCGCGTCGACAGCGAGCTCGGCCGCGCGTGCCGCCACCGTCTCCGGGGGGTCGTAGGGCGGGGAGAAGAAGACGTCGATGTCGTTCTCGTTCAGGAGCGCGATCGCGCTGTCGGCGATGCTGTTGTGGGTGACGAGGATGCGCCGGCGGCGCTGGGTGGTCGCGGCGGAGGGTTCGGCCGGCATGGCTTGAGAAATCCTGTGTTGTCAGACGCGCGAGAGGGTCGCGCGGGCTCGCGCGACGATCGGGGCGTCGATGAAGCGTCCGTCCAGCGTAAAGGCGCCGAGGCCCTGCGCGGCCGCCTCTTTATCCGCCGCCACGACCTTGCGGGCCCATTCGATCTCTTCTGCGCTCGGGGCGAAGGCGTCGTTAAGGATCGGCACGATGCTTGGATGGATGCAACTGGCCCCGTCGAAGCCGAAGTCGCGTGCTTCGCGCGTGGCGGCCCGCATCGCCTCGATGTCGGAATAGTCCGCCACCGAGCGCATCAGGCCGAAGGACAGGACCTTCTCGGCTTTGGCCGCCATGTGGATCATCAGCTTGGGCAGGCGCAGCACCTCCGGCGTCGGGCGGGCTCCCATCGCGGTGGCGATGTCCTCGCCCCCGGCGCTCAAGCCCAGCACGCGGTCGGCCCGTGCGATGTTCCTCGCCTCGAACACGGCGCCAGGATCCTCGATCAAGGGCACGAAAACCATGCGCTCGCGCGCCATCTCGCGTTCCACGGGGGCCAGGAGCGCGGCAAGGCGCATAAGCGTCTCAGCGCTCTCGACCTTCGGAACGTAGAGCCCGTAGGCGCCCGCGCGGCAGGCCGCCAGAGCGTCCGCCTCCATCCGCTCGGCCTCGGCGTTGATGCGCACGAAAACCTTGGCGCCACCTTGCCCGACGAGGCCGACGGAGAAGGCCAGGGCCTCGCGCGCGGCCGCCTTGGCGTTCGGCGCAACCGCATCCTCAAGATCGACGATGATCGCGTCGGCGCCCCGTTCGTGGGCCTTGGCGAGGAAGCGATCGCTCGAACCCGGCACGTAGAGAAGCGAGCGGATCACCGGTCCGAACCCCTCGCGCGACGTTCGGCAAGCTCGGCGCGGATCTCGATGTCGTGCTCTCCGAGCGCCGGAGCGGGACGACGCCAGACGCCGGGTGTGCCCGACAGGCGCGGCACGATGTTGTGCATCGGCAGCGTGCCGTTGTCTGAATCCTCGACCTCGACGACGATGCCGCGCTCTTCGAAGTGCGGGTCCTGCGCAATATCGGCGATGTCGTAGACGGGTCCGACGGTTGCGCCGGCCTCCCGCATGATGGCGAGGGCCTCGTCACGGCCGCGCTCGGCGAACCAGGCACCGACGGCCTCGTCGACGAGGGCGCGGTTCTTCACCCGAGCGCCGTTGGTCGAAAAGCGCTCGTCGGTCTTCATGTCGGGCCGCCCGATGATGTCGAAGATGCGCATCGCCACCACCTGCATGGACCCGGACAGGGCTACGTACTTGCCGTCGGCGCAGCGGTAGATGTTGCGCGGCGAGACGGTGTTGGAGCCACTGCCGGCGCGCTCCTTCACCTTACCCGTCACGCGGTGGATCGAAGCCTCGGGCCCGAGCACCGAGAACATCGGCTCCAGCAGCGAGAGGTCGATCACCTGCCCGCGCGACAGACCCTTCTCGCGGGCGAGAAGCGCCATCGTCACGGCTTGCGCCCCGAAGATGCCGGAGATCATGTCGGCCAGAGCCAGAGGGGGGAGCACTGGCTCACGATCAGGGAAGCCGGTGCGCGCCGCGAAGCCGCTCATCGCCTCCACCAGCGTGCCGAAGCCCGGAAGCTGGGCATAGGGGCCGGTCTGGCCGAAGCCGGAGATGCGCACGACGATGAGGTCCGGGTTCGCTTCGATGAGCGTTGCCGGTGCGAGACCCATCGTCTCCAATGTTCCGGGCCGGAAGTTCTCGACGAAGACGTCGACGCTCGCGATCAGTTCGCGAAGCGTCGCGAGATCGTCCGCGTCGCGAAGGTTCAGCGCGATGGAGCGCTTGTTGCGACCGTAGGTCTTCCAGTGGAGCGACTGCCCGTCGTCCTTCCAGTCGCGCAAGGGGTCGCCGGACGGCGGCTCGACCTTGATGACGTCGGCGCCGAAATCGGCGAGCTGCACAGTCAGCATATTGCCCGCGACGAGGCGCGAGAGGTCGAGGACGCGCACGCCGCGAAGCGGCCCGGAGGCGCTCGGATCGAACCGGATGATGGCGTCGGGATGGGATGCCATGGCGCTCACCCGATCTCGGGCGCGGCTGTGAAGATGGCGGTCGCCTCCGGCGGGATGCGAACAAAGGCCTCTTCCACCCCAAGCCGCCGCGGCGTCTGGATCCGGAAGGTCTCGCCGGCAGCCTCGAGCTCGTACTGGTAGACCGAGCCGAGATAGGTCGAATGGGTGACGCGGGCGCGGATCGCGTTCTCGCCCCCCTCTCGACGATCTCCAGCCGCTCCGGGCGCACCGCGACCACGAGCGAGCCGTTGTCGGAAGGCTTTCCCGGGATGGCGCGGATGCGCGAGCCGTCGGTGAGCTCGACCATCGAGTGCTCGCCTTCGCGCCCAAGAAGCTTGCCTTTCAGGAAGTTCGAGGAGCCGATGAAGTCGGCGACGAAGGCGTCCTTCGGGCTTTCGTAGATCTCGTGCGGCGTGCCGAGCTGGCGAAGATGCCCCATGCTCATCACCGCGATGCGGTCGGAGACGGCGAGCGCCTCGGCCTGGTCGTGCGTGACGTAGATGGTGGTGACGTTCAGCCGCTCCTGAAGCTCTCGCAGCCAGACACGGGCGCGTTCGCGCAGCTTGGCGTCGAGGTTCGACAGCGGCTCGTCGAGGAGGAGAAGGCTTGGACGATAGACGAGCGCGCGGGCCAAGGCCACGCGCTGCTGCTGTCCGCCAGAGAGCTCGAACGGGTAACGCTCGGCATAGGGCAGCATCTCGACCAGCGTCAGCGCCTCGCGAATACGCTCGTCGCGCTCGGCGCGGCCCATCCTGCGGAGCTGAAGCGGGAAGGCGAGGTTCTCGGCGACGCTCTTGTGCGGCCAGAGCGCGTAGGACTGGAAGACGAGCCCGATGTCGCGGTGCTCGGGCGCGAGCGAGACGCTCCGGGCGCCGTCGAAGAGAACCCGGTCGCCGATCCGGATCGTGCCGGACGTCGCCTTGTTGAGGCCGGCGATCGCGAAGAGGGTCGTCGACTTGCCGCAGCCGGATGGCCCGAGCAGCGTCAGGAACTCGCCGGCCGCGACGGAGATCGAGATGTCGTCGACGGCAGTGACGTCGCCGTAACGAATGGTGAGATGATCGAGGACGAGATCAGCCATAGATCTTGGCTCCCAGTACGCGGCGGGCGAGAAGCACGAACACCGCTGTGATGACGACCTGGATGGTGGCGAGTGCCGAGACCGGCCCGTTGTCGCCTTGCGCGACGAGCTGGAGCATCGTGGTTCCGATGATCTCCGAGCCCGGCTGGTAGAGGAACACGGCCGTCACGTACTCCTTGAAGAAGTGGATGAAGAGAAGCGCGAAGCACGAGAAGAGCGCCGGCTTCAGGATCGGCAGGATGATGCGGGTGACCGTGGTCCACCAGTCCGCGCCGGAGATGCGCGCGCCACGGTCGAGCTCTTCGCCGACCTGCGAGAGGGCCGGAGCGATCGCCCCGAAACCGATGGGGATATAGCGCAGGATGAACGCGATCATCAGGATCCAGATCGTGCCCCGGATGAGGTCGAGGCCCGGAACCCAGACGACGGCGTAGAAGAAACCGAGGCCCGCGATGATGCCCGGCAGCGAACGCGGGAAGAGCGCCAGATATTCGAGCGGACGGGCGAAGCGGAACTCGGAGCGCCGCGCGATGAGCGTGATGATCGCCACGAAGAACGTTCCGATCAGCGCGCCGACGAGCGAGATCACGACCGAATTGGTGATCGAGCGCATGTAGTTCGTCGAGGAGAAGATCAGGTCGAAATTGGCGAAGGTGATGAGATTCCAGAACGGGATCAGCGGCGTCAGGAACGACACGGCCGAGCGCATGAAGATGCCGCCGAAGATCGCGATGATCGTGAAGAAGACGTAGGCGAACACCGCCAGGAACGCGACCCAGCGCCAGGGTCCGAGGTCGAGGATCGAGGGGCGGCTCGCCTTGCCGCGCACCGTGACGAAGCGGCCCGATCCCTTCATCAGATAGCCTTGCAGCCAGACCAGGAAGGCGACGAGGGCTAGCAGGATCACGGCGGCCGCGCCGACGATGCCGTAGTCTGGCTGGACGGCGGCGTTGATGCCGCGGTCGTAGAGGAAGGTCGTGACCGTCTGGATGCCGCTTGGTCCGCCGAAGAGAAGCGGGATCGCCAGCATCTCGATGCCGATCACGAAGTTGAGGACCGCCGAGTAGATGATCGCGGGACGCATCATCGGCACGGTGACCGACCAGAGGGCGCGGAAGGGACCGGCGCCGGCCGAACGGGCGGCGTCCTCGAGTTGCGGGTCTGCCTTCGTCACTGCGCCAAGGCACATGAGGTAGGCGAGGGGCGCCTGGCTGAGGCCGGCGACGATGCCCATGCCCGTCACCGAATAGAGGTTCCACGGCACGAAGCCGAACCAAGTGCGCATGGCGAGCGAGATGTAGCCGGAGGGCCCGTACATCGTGAACCAACCGAAGGCGATCACGAGGTTCGAGACGAAGAGCGGCCAGACGACGAGCTCGCCAATCCAGCGCCGACCGGGAAGGTTGGTGCGCCCAATGACGACCGCCATCACCGCGCCGAAGACCTGCGCCACGACCATCGTCAGGAGCGCGAAATAGAGGGTGTTCCAGAACACGGCGAGCATGCCGGGTTCGCGGACGAGGCGGGTGAAGTTCGACAGCGTCGCTCCCGCGTCGGCCGCGTAGAGTGGCCGGTCGAGAAAGGCCTGGATCAGGATCGGGGCGAGCGGGCCGATCACGAGCACAGCGGTGAGAAGCGCCACGCCCCAAAAGATCAGGCGCGAGCGGTCGATCACGGGCTCACGGTCCCGTGCCAGCGTCATGTCGGTCATCGTACGAGGCTCCGGATGGTCGCGACGGAAGGGCGCGTGCGCCCTTCCGTCGTCGGGGTCGCTCAGCGGCCCTGAAGGGCGGCGTTCCACTTCTCGACGAAGGGTGCGGCGTCGGTGATCAGGCCCTCGTCGAAGCCGGCGATGATCATGTTGTCTTCGCCGATCGCTTCGGAGATCCCCTGGTAGGTGTAGCGGACCTCGCTCTCGGGCACGTCCTCGCGATGGGGTACGAGGCCCCCTTTGCCGACCAGCGTCTGGCCTTCCGCGCTCAGCGTATAATCAAAGAAGAGCTTGGCCGAGTTCGGGTTCGCCGCGTTCTCCGGAATGCCCATGCCGCGCAGCATCACGATGGTGCCGTCGTCAGGAAAGGAGAAGCCGAGGATCTCGCCGCCCGGCTGTTCGAGGCGCGGGAAGATGGTGATGCCCGAGACCGCGATCCCCATGGCGTACTCGCCGGTTGCGACCTTCTCGTTCATCGGCCCGCCCGAGGTCTCGCCGCGGATCATCGGGCCGATCTGGCGAAGTTCGTTCCAGCCGTCCTCGCCCTTCACGTTCATGTAGTTCCACCAGGCTGCGAGCCCGAAGGAGTTGCGAGCGGCGTCGTAGGTGGTGATGCGGCCCTGAAACGTGCCGGGGTCAGCGACGGCCGCCTCGACGAGGGACGCGAAGCCGGTTGGGCGCTGAGCCTCTTCCAGCAGCGCGGCGTTGTAGACGATGACCAGCGGATCGGCGGACAGCACGGAAACACCCGGATACGGATGGGCGAAGTCGGGCAGGTGCTCGAGCTCGGGGCTCGCATAGTCGAGCATACGGCCTTCCAGCCCGTAGCTCGCCCAGCGGTCGTTGGCTCCGGAGACGAGGATGTCGGCGCTGCGCGACCCGCTGCCGGCCTCGGCTTCCCAGCGCGAATGGACGGTGCCCGAGCCGAGATCGAGCGTCTCGACGTTGATCCAGGGATAGGCCTCGCGAAAGCCCGCGATCACCGGCTGCCAGTTGTTGTCGGCCATGTTGGAGTAAATGACGAGGCCCGCCTCGCCTCGCGAGGCCTCGACGATCTCCGAGTAGTCGGCCGGATAATAGTCGGGCAGAGAATGGTCCTGAGCGAGCGCGGCGCCGGCGCCAAGCGCCAGGCCACTGGCGGTCAGGACGCCTGCGAAAAGTTTCCGTTCCATGGGTTGTCGTTCCTCCCGTTAGGCTTCCGCGGATTGCGCGTCCGGCGGGCCACCTCCTCAGTGGCGAGGCGTGCTGCCTCCACGACGGCCTTCACCGCCACGTCCTGATGCGCATGGAACCGGTCTTTGGGACCGGATAGATTGACGGCGGCGATGACGCGGCCGTCCGTATCGAAGACAGGGGCTGCGACGCCCGCGGCGCCTTCGACCACGCCTTTGAGATTGACGTAGAAGCCGTCGTGCCGCGCGCTGGAGACCATCGCGGTGATCTCGTCGCGCAGTTCGCCCTCGACGGAATGGCCCTCAAGGTAGGCTTCGAGCCCGCTGTCCCGGACATCGGTCAACAGCACGATCCCACTCGCCACCTGATGCGGCACGCGCAGCCGGGTGATGTCGCGGTCGTAGCGGACCTCCCGGTCCGGTAGGATCTTGTTCAGGTAGCGGACCTGTCCTGCTTCCATCACCGCGACGAAGCCGGTCTCCTGCGATGCCTTGACCGCGTCACGCAGGAACGGCTCGGCGATGCGCAGGATCGTCCCCCAGGCCTCCCGGCCCTCAGAGACTTCGCCCGGAAGACGCACGAGGCGATAGCGACCGTCGGCCATTCGCTCGACGTAGCGGCGATCGACGAGAAGGCGCAGGAGCAAGAGCGTGCTGCTCTTCGGCAGGTCCAGAGCCTGGACGAGATCGGTCAGCGAGGCCGAACCCGGATGGGCCGCCAGCCATTCAATCACATCCAGTATCCGTTCCGAACCACGTCCGCTCAAAGTCTGCCTGTTCAATATATTGAACTAGTCTTATATATTGAACGTACGCGGCCGGTGGGTGCTTGTCAAACCTGCAGGGGCTGATTTGCGTTCGCAGAGCCTCAGGGCTTGGCGGGCTGATAGCCCAATGCATTGAGGCGATGCGGAATGGGTGCTCGACCGCTTTGGTACTTGGCACTGTTACGTTGGCTAATCCCACGAGCTGCGCGGCTAAGCGGTGCGGCGCGGTCGCGGCTCTCGCTCAGATCTCGCCGCTTGCAGCCTACCCGCCTCGGGGTGCTCACGATCGGCGGCGTAGCCCTTGATCGGATCGGCAGAACGCCAGCTTACTCGTCTTCGGCGAGCGACGTCGCCGTCAGCGGCTTTCGCGGAAGGATTTCGGGTAGGAACCGCCGGAGATAGACGATCGAGGCCTCGGTGGCCTCGATGCGTAGCTCGTCGGTGATCCGCCCGTGCTTGCCGTAGGACATCGCCCAAATGCCGTCGAGACAAGCACCCGCGACTTCGATCCGGTAAACGAGGTCGGGCATGGCGGGCATCTGAAAGTAGGCGTGGAACATCCGCGCGCGTCCTGCTGCGATCCGCGCGTTGCCCGAAAGGTCGGAATTGCGTACGGCAACGCTGACGCCTGCGCCGAGGAAGAGCCGAAGCGCCGCGGGCCGCGAGTTCTGGAAGGCCGCGGCGCGCTCATGCTTCATGTGCAGCAGTTCCTGCCACGTCTGCGGCTCGGGATCGGTCAACAGCTGAATCGACAGCGCGTAGATTTCGTCGTTGAACCGACGTGCGAGGGCGACGAAGGCGGCATTCCTGTTAGGAAAAAAATGGTAGACCGACGGCAGAGGGACGTCAGCCGCCTCCGCGATCTGGGCCAAGCTGACGTCCTCGTCTGAACGGTCGGCGAGCAGCGTCTCGGTGGCATCCAGAAGCCGCTGAAGGCGATCGACCCCTCGCCGACGCATCGGCCGATCCACTGGTCTACGAGAGGCGCCTTTAGCAGTTCCTACCAAATCCGGCTCCATCTTTGCGCGGACGGTCCGTCGCAGCCGGCGCCCCTTTCAGTCGCACATCGCCGCCAGCGCCTGCAACATGACGTCGTCGTCGCCGAGCTTGCCGGATTTGAAGTAAAGCGAAAGCCTTGTCGGCTGAGTTGAGACGCAGAGTCCGCCCCCGAAGCCATGGTCCGGTAGGCAGCGCACGACGGAAAGCTGGAGTGCTTCAGCGACCGCGCCCGACGTTTCTCCACCAGCCACTGCCAGCCGTACGACGCCACGTTCGACCAGGCCGCGCGCGACGCCCGCGAGTATCGCCTCGGCCCGGCGGGCTGAGCCGAGCATTCCGAACCGCTCCTGCGCCTGAGATATCCGGCCAATATCCTCCGGCGCGGTCGTGACGCCGAGCGGTCGGTCGCCGATCCTCGGTCCGGCCCAGTCGAGGCATCGTCCGACGATCGCCTCGGTCCCTGCATCTTCCGTCAGGTCTATTCGAAGAACCGGGTACTCTCTCTCGAACGCCTCGATCTGAGCGTTGGCGACGGGTCCGACGCTCCCGAAGATTGCTGCGCCCGGTCCCGCCGCATGGCGCGCAGGCGGGGCGAATGCGCGGGAGGTTTCCGCCGCCCGCAGGCTTGCCAGCGCCATCACGTGGGCATCGCTTCCGATAGTCGCCCGCCGTCCGAGCGTCAGATGAGCTCCAACCTTCGCGTCCTCGTCGTCCGAGCAGTCGATGAGGAGAAGCGAATGGCCCTCTTCCGCGAGCTGTTCGACGAGGGCGCGCGCATGCGCTTCCCCGGTCCGGAGGGCCACATGGGGAATGAGCCCAACGCGAGCGTTCGTCTGACGAGAGATTGTGCGCACGAGATCGGGGTCGCTCATCGGCGTTAGAGGGTCGTGGCGCTTGATCGACTCCGACACCAGGCGCCCACGGTAGAAGAGATAACCCTGGTGCACGGTCGTTCCGTAGCGCGGGAAGCCCGCACTCAGGAGAAGCGGCGTCTCGCCGTAGCGCGCGAGAAAGAGGTCGGCGACCGGGCCGATATTGCCATCGTCGGTCGAGTCGAAACTTGCGCAGACCTTATAGGCGACCTGCGGGGCAGCGCCGTTCCGCTCCACCTCGACCAGGATGTCGGCGACCGTGGCCACCGCATCGGCAGCGGGCGCAAGACGAGTGCGGGTGGCAAAGATCACGATCGGCGAGCGCTCGTCGCGCGCCGCTTCCGGAGCGCCGATGACGACGGGACATTCCGTTCCTTCTGCCTCCAGCGAAGCTCCAACGAGGATCGCGCCGGTCAGGTCGTCGGCGATGATGGCCAGATCCAATCTTCCCCCGAGCCCTAATGGCCAGCGCGTGAATGTCGATCGTTCGTAACATTTAATGACAGACAAATCGACTTAAATCATGTCAGACTGAATGAACGGCGAGCGGACTCGTCACCATCGTCGAAATCTTTGTGAGTATGATCCTGCTGGGAAGGGGCGCTGCATGCGAGATATCGAGGCGCGCGAAGCTATCGTGGAGGCCGTGCGCCTTCTCGAAGTCAAGGGGTACAATCACGGCAGTTCCGGCAATGTGAGCGTTCGGGCAAGGGAGGGGCTTCTCGTCACGCCGACGGGCGCTCGGGGATCGACACTGACGCCGGAGGCGGTGGTGCATATGGACTACGACGGCCATGTCGACGGGCCGGGGACGCCTTCGAGCGAATGGCGTTTCCATGCAGAACTTCTGCGACGGCGGTCGGAGATTGATGCCGTGATCCACACCCATGCCGATGCCTGCGTGGCGCTTTCCTGCCTGCGTAAGGCTATCCCGCCTTTCCACTACATGGTGGCGAGCTTCGGAGGTGATGCGGTGCCCTGCTCGCGGTACGAGCCTTTCGGATCAGACCGGCTCGCCGAGACTGCTGTAGAAGCCTGCGAGGGCCATTTCGGCTGCCTTCTCGCCAACCACGGAATGATCGCGCTCGGTCGGAGCCTATCCCACGCGCTCGACCTGACCGCCAAGCTCGAGACGCTGGCGCGTCAGTACATCCTCGCGCTGCAGGCTGGGGAACCCGTACTCCTTCAAAGCGACGAGATGGCCGTGGTGCGCGAGCGCTACCGCCATTACGGGTCCGCCTCCATGCCGCGCTGAGTCCCTCCGCCCCGTCACCGGTCGCCCAGAATGTCTGAAGCAAGGTCAAAGCCGGCGTTTTCACGACGATTGGCTCGGCGTCGCGCGGTTCCCTCGGGGTCTGAAGCCTTCCGGTCGAACGAGAAGGAAGCCGTCGGTGACGGCCTCCTTCGTGCAATCGATCGATGGGGACGCGGCGCCTGCGGTAGGCTTACTGGGCCAGCCAGTTGGTCCAACGCTCGCGCAGCATGTCTCGGTTTTCGCCGATCCATTCGAAGTCTGGGTCGACCATCGCCTCGTAGTTCGCCGGGTAGGTGGCGAAGAGCTGCTGCTCCTCCTCCGGTAGCGCGGCCAAACCGTTCGAGGTGGCTGTCGCATAGCCGACGGCGCGCATGAATTCGGGCTGGCCCTCGGAGTTGCCGTAGAAGAAGTCGATGAAGTTCAACGCACCTTCGGGGTTGGGTGAGCCCTGCAGGATGGCGAAATAGCCGGTGTCCCGGATCGCGCCATCCCATGCCATGGCGAACGGCGTTCCCTCATTGATCGTGGCGAGCGCCCGTCCGGAGTAGGACATGGTCATCACGACCTCGTTGTCGCGCATGATCTGTTGGACTTGATTGCCCGTCTTCCACCAGACGGCGATGTTCGGCCGGATCTCGTCAAGCTTGGCATAGGCGCGGTCGAGATCTAGAGGGAAGAGCTCGTCCTTCGACACACCATCCGCCAACAAGGCCACCGCCGGCAGCCACCAGTCGCGGTCTCCGGTATCGGGCAGACCACGCGGGCCGGGGAAGGTTGTTGTGTCCCAAAAATCCGCCCAAGTCTGCGGCGCCCGGTCAGCGAATACCTCGCTGTTGTAGGCGAGAAGCATGCCGCCGGTCGTGCGAGCGACGCCCTTCGGCTCGCAGGAGCCCTCAAGCCCGAACTCCTGAACGTTCGCCAGCTGGTCGCAGGGAATGTCCATGAGCATGTCGGCGCGGGCGATCAGGTCTGGTCCCGTCGCCGTGACGATGTCGAACTCGACCGCGCCGGTCCGCGTCATGCCCTCCGCTCGGGCCCACTGGTCCGGTACCTCGATGTCGAACGGCAGGATGACCGTGCCCGTCTCGTCCTCGAAGGGAAGATACATGTATTCTTCCAGCATGTTCCGCATGAGGCCGCCGGTGGTGGCGATCACCACCTCGTCGGCCTGTGCGGGCAGGCTGGTGGTCGCGAGGAGGGCACCGGCCATGGAGCCGAGAAGTGTGGCCCGTATCGTCATTGCAGTCGCTCCTTGTCGAGGGGTTTATGTCGAACTTCACTCTTGCACGGGGACGGCGGCGGTCCGGGTGGAGGCGCGTCGCAGGAGCGCGGCGCCGACGAGGACTAAGATCGAGAGGCAGGTCAGGAGCACCGCGATCGCCGGGATGACGGGAGTCAGGTTCTGCTCGATGTCGTCGAACATCATGCGCGGCAGTGTCTTGTCGCGGATGCCTGCGAGGAAAAAGGCGATGACCGGCTCGTCGAAGGAGATGATGAAGGCGAAAAGGCCGCCGGACAGTACGTTCGGGAGGATGAGGGGCAGCGTGACGAGCCGGAACGCTTTGAAGCGGCTGGCGCCGCAACTCATCGCGGCGTCTTCCAGCGCTGGATCGACCGAGGTGAGCGCCGCAGCGACGGTAAAGACAACAAACGGCATCGCGATCACCGAATGCGCCAGGACGTAGCCGGCGACCGTTCCGCTGAGGCCCGTCTGCTGGAAGAACAGGTAGAGCGCGACCGCGAGGGCGATGTGGGGAACGACGATAGGTCCGATCAGCAGGCCTTGGAAGAGCGTGCCGAGCCTTCCGGCGCCGCGCACGAGCGCATAGCACGCCATCGTACCAACTAGGGTCGTCGTGATCGCCGTGAGGAGCGCGATCTGCGCGGAGAAGGAGAGGGCCACCATCCATCTGCGGCTGCCGAAGAACTCCCCAAACCAGCGGACCGTCAGCCCTTGGGGCGGGAAGGTCAGATATTCCGACTGGCTGAACGCCATCGGAAGGATGATCAGGATCGGAACAAGGACAAAAACGAGGACGGCATAGACATAGGCATTGAGGAGGAGCGACCGGGCGTTCATGCGCGGGCTCCCATCATGCGGTCGAAGCGGAAGACCTTCGAGAAGGCCAGCGTGATCGCCGTGACGAAGAGGGTCAGAACGCCGACGAGCGCCGCCGCGAAGGGCCAGTCGAGATTCTCTCGAATCTGTTGCGAGATCAGCGTCGCGATCATCAGCTCCTGCGGAGACCCGAGCAGCGACGGCGTGATGAAGTAGCCGAGCGATGTCAGGAACACGAGGATGAAGCCGCCGACGATCCCCGGCATGGCCAGAGGCAGGTAGACTTCTCGGAAGGTGCGCAGCGGGTTGGCCCCGCAGATCGCCGCCGCCTTCGCGTAGTCTTCCGGGATGTTGCGCAGGGCGCCGTAGATCGGCAGCACCATGAAGGGCATCAGCACGTGGGTCATCGCCACAACGACGGCGCCCTGGGTATAGAGGAGCCGCAGCGGCTCCGAGGTCAGGCCGATGAACTGCATTCCTTCGTTGACGAGCCCTTGGCGCTGGAGGAGCACCGCCCAGGCGGCCGTGCGCACAAGCACCGAAGACCAGAAGGGGAGGAGGATGCAGGCAGTGATGAATGCGACCTTGGGCCCTTTCGACCGGACCATCAGCCACGCCACCGGAAAGGCGAGCACCAGCGACAGCAGACTGACGAGAAGAGCGATGCGCAGCGTTCGCAGAAGAACGGTGACGTAGACCGGATTCTCGACGACCCGCCTGTAGTTGTCGAGCGTCGGCGCCGGCTCGAGGACGGAGACCGAGAGAAGGCTGAGCAGCGGGTAAAGGAAGGCGAAGAAGATAAGAGCGAAGAAGGGCAGCATCAGGAAGACGATCCCGGCCTTCGACAGATTGCGCCCCTGAGGCCGGAAGACGTCCGCGATCATGCGGTGGCGCCGGAATAGAGCAGCATGGCATCCTGCGAAAAGCCGAGATCGAGCCTGCTGCCGGGTTCGATAAGCTGGCTGCCGTGGCTGGGAACCCTCGCACGGACCTCCGTACCGTCGGACAACTGGCCGATGATGAGCGTTCCTGCGCCACCGTAGACGACGTCGTGCACCGATACGATCAGAGTGTCCCGGTGCTCGCCGGCAGGAACCTGGCCGATCCGCTCGGGCCGTACCGCCAGGATCGCTGGCCCGGGAGATACCGGACTGACCTGAGCTGCGGGTGGGATGGCGAGCCGCGTTCCGTCGCCCAGCGTCGCCGCCGTACCGTCGAACTGGACGGGGATCTTGTTCATCTCGCCGATGAAGCCGGCTGCGAAGAGGTTCGCGGGGCGCTCGTACAACTGGCGGGCCGGCGAGATCTGCTGAAGGCGCCCGTCCTTGAGGATGGCGACCCTGTCGGCCATGGTCAGGGCCTCGCTCTGGTCGTGCGTGACGAAGACAACGGTGATCCCGAGCTCCGAATGCAGCCGCTTGATTTCAAGCTGCATCTCCTCTCGCAGGTTCTTGTCGAGCGCCGAAAGCGGCTCGTCCATCAGAAGCACGCGGGGGCTGTAGACGATCGCCCGTGCCAGAGCGACGCGCTGCTGCTGGCCGCCGGACAACTGCTTGGGCATGCGTTCGGCGAAGCCATCGAGACGGACTGTCGCCAGCGCCTCACGTGCTCGACGATGGCGCTCGCCCTTGGCCACCTTCCGCATCTTCAAGGGGAAGGCAACGTTGTCGAGGACCGACAGGTGCGGGAACAGCGTGTAGTGCTGGAACACCATACCGATGTTGCGCTTGTGCGGAGCGAGCGGAGTGCAGTCCTGTCCGTCGATCAGAATCGCGCCTCCTGTCGGACGCTCGAACCCTGCAATGCTCATCAGGATGGTCGATTTGCCGGATCCGCTGGGGCCGAGAAGCGCCAGAAATTCGCCGCTCCGAATGTCGATCGACACGTCGTCGACCGCTGCAAGGCTGCCGAAGCGTTTCTGGAGCGAGCGGATCGAGATCGCCGCGCCGTTCGACGCCTGTCGGTTCGACATAGTCAGAACTCCTGAACCCGCTTTCGCGATCGGCCAGCCGACCCGTGAATTGAGACGTTACGAGATATATCAAAAAGTGCAAGAACGTTCGGCTAAAATCGCTGAGGTGGGCACAGGGCTGGGCAGTCGTCCGGTCGTTTGCTTACAGTGCGCCGGGAAAACGCTGAGGCCGTTCGGCAAGCTGAATGGGGTGAGAATCACCAGAACTGGGTTAATCGCTTGGCGAAGTATCTTCTCGGGATTGGCTCTGTGGAGCGAAGGCCAAGCGCGCTAAAATTCACTCGCTTTGTCTCATGATCGAATAAAATATCATCAAGTCGCATTTCATCGTTGACAAGGCGCTCAGGCGTAGGCTGTCTGATATATCGAGCGTCGGGTTCATTGGCCGGCGTGGGAGAGCCGCCATGTTCACTACGATCAGCCCCGCCAGTCCTTCCCTCGACGAGAGCTTGCGTCGCCGTGCGGTGGACGTGATCCCGGGCGGTATGTGGGGGCATCAGCGCGCGGCGGCCGTTCCCGAAGGCTATCCTCAGTTCTTCGCCGGAGGCGACGGAGCGCGGGTGCGCGACGTCGAAGGCAGAAGCTACATCGACTTCATGTGCAGCTGGGGGCCGATCATCCTCGGTCACCGCCATCCCCGGGTGGAGGAGGCGGTGCGCCGCCAGCTCGACGCTGGTGACTGCCTCGACGGGCCGACCGAACATGTGGTGACACTCGCCGAAATGCTGGTCGAGACCATTCCGCACGCCGATTGGGCTCTGTTCCAGAAGAACGGCTCGGACGCGATGACGTCCTGCGTGACGATCGCGCGGGCCAAGACCGAACGCCGTAAGGTGCTGGTCGCGACCGGCGCCTATCACGGCGCGGTGCCGTGGTCCTCGCCGTCGGTCGTCGGCGTCACGGCCGAGGACCGCGCCCATATCCTCCAGTTCGCTTACAACGACATCGCGAGCTTGCGTGCGGCCGCCGCGGCAGCCGGGGATGACCTGGCCGCAATCATCGTTTCGGCCTTTCGCCACGACCTCGGCCGAACGCAGGAGCTGCCAGAAGCAGAGTTCGCTCGTGCCGCCCGCGCGCTCTGCGACGCCGCCGGTGCCGCCCTCATCGTCGATGACGTGCGGGCGGGGTTCCGGCTCCATCTCGGCGGAAGCTGGGAGGTCGTCGGCATCCGGCCCGACCTTGCAGCCTACTCCAAAGCGATCGCCAACGGGCAGCCGCTGGCGGCGATCACCGGCGCCGAAGCGTTCCGCGATGCCGCTTCGCGCGTCTTTGTCACAGGCTCCTTCTGGTACTGTGGTGCGCCGATGGCCGCGGCGGTCGCGACGCTGACGGAGCTGCAGCGCGTTGATGCCCCGGCACGCCTCGACGCGATGGGGCGGCGTCTGGCGGACGGCCTGCTTGAACAAGCAGGGCGGCACGGCTTCGAACTGGAGATTTCTGGCCCGCCGCAGATGCCGCTGATGCTTTTCCGGAACGATCCCGATGCGGTGCTTGGAGCCGCTTTCTGCCGCGAGGCCCTCGCGCGCGGCGTCTACCTGCATCACCGCCACAACATGTTCCTATCCCTCGCGCATACCGAAGCGGTGATCGACGAGACGTTGGAAGCGACCGAGGCATCCTTCGCGTCCGTCGCACGCGTGCGCGCGGCCTGACATGAACGGGCTTGCGGACGATCCGGCCGACAGCCTGTCTGAGACCGTCTATCGGCGGATGCGGACCGCCCTGATGCGGGCCGAGCTGCTTCCGGGTCAGCGCCTCAAGGTCCGCGATCTCGCACGGCAGATGGGCACGTCGGAAACTCCGGTGCGCGAGGCTCTAATTCAACTCGCGCATGACGGCGCGATCGAGATCAAGCCGCGCTTCTACATCCGCGTCCGCCGCTTGTCCTTCGCAGCCTATTCCGAGATCCGGGACATCCGCCTCGAACTGGAGCCAATGGCCGCCGAACGCGCGATCGGACGTCTGGGGGCTAGCGACATCGACGCGCTGGCGCGTTCCCACGAGACACTTGTCTCGGCAGAGGAAAGCGGCGACTGGCAAACCGCCTTGCAGGCCAATTTTGAGTTTCACTTCGGCATCTATCGTCGATCCGGGCTATCGACGCTCACTGACATTATCGGCGGGCTCTGGGTGCGCGTCGGCCCGATGCTGTCGGAGCTTTATCCGGCCGCACGGCCGAGCTACGCAGAAGAGCATCAGCATCTGGCAGTCCTGGACGCCCTTCGCCGCAGCGACGCGCCCGCGCTGCGGATGGCGATCCGCATGGACCTAATCGAGGGCGGTCGAAACCTGCGTCGCCATCTCGCAGACCTCGAGAGAGATCAAGCACCGAACGCAGCCGAGCTGTCCAGCGCGGCAGACCGTTTCTCCTAGGAGCATGACCCGATGGCCCAAGACTCAAAAGCCGCGCCGTTCGCGCATCCCGAAATGGGTCCGCACGCCATCCGCCCCTGGCACGTCCGCAAGATGTACGGCGACGAGCACTTTCTCTCCGACTACCGTTACCAGTTCCCCCGCGAAGACCCGGCGTTGGCGGAGGTGTTCGTCTACACCGACCGCATGTCCTACGATCCAGGCGAGACGGTCGATTTCCATGGCTCGACGACCGCCGAGCGCTGGAGCATCCAGATCTATCGCGACGGCCATCGGCCAGAGATGGTCCACGAGAGCTTCGATCTCCCGGGAAGTTTCACCCGCACGTCTGAGACGGCCTACATAGACGGCTGCGACTGGCCGGTGCTCCACCGCTGGACGATTCCGGCCGACCAGCGGTCCGGCTTCTACCGGGTCGTTTCGACCTGCTTGCGTGCGAACGGTGAGCGCTTCGTCCAGCACCATTTCGTGGTGGTGCGGCCAACGCCGGAGACGCGGCGCGGACGAATCCTCTTCATGCTCGCGACCGGCACCTGGACCGCCTACAACGATTGGGGTGGCGCCAACCATTATTTCGGGACATGGGGCGAGAACCGGAACGAGGGTTCTCCGATCCTCAGCCTGAAGCGTCCCTGGACGCGTGGCATGATCTGGCTGCCGAAGGGGGCCGCTCGGATTGTGACGGCACCCCTGCCAGATATGAACGACGCACCGCGATTCCCTTCGAAGGAGTGGGGCTATTCCGGAGGATGGGGCCAGTACTACGCCGCCGCTGGCTGGGCGCAGTTCGACCGGCACTTCGCGGTCTGGGCCGAGAGCGAAGGGTACGAGTTCGACATCGTCACCCAGACCGACCTCCACAACCGGCCAGACCTTCTCGATGACTACACCTGCCTCGTGACCGTCGGGCACGACGAGTATTGGTCCTACGAGATGCGCAAAAGCGTCGAGGACTTCGTCGAGCGGGGCGGGGGCTTTGCTCGCTTCGGAGGCAACTTCCTCTGGCAGATCCGGCTGGAGGACGAGGGCACGCGGCAAGTTTGCTGGAAGTTCAAGGCGCCGACCATGGACCCCGTGCGTGACGACCCCGAGCGTCGGCACCTCCTGACCGCTTCATGGGAGAGTGAGGGCGCTAACTGGCCCGGTGCGTCAACCGTTGGCGTCAACGGCTGCCACGGCATGTACGGCAGTTGGGGTGGTTTCGCACCGCGGGGTTCGCGCGGATTCACAGTCTACCGTCCCGAACATTGGGCGTTCGAAGGGACGGACCTTCGCTATGCCGATGTCTTCGGTGCCGAGGCCGGCATCTTCGGCTACGAGGTCGATGGACTCGACTATACGGTCCGCCAGGGTCTGCCCTATCCGGTGCCGGCGCCGGGCGTGCCGGAATCGATCGACATCCTGGCGATGTCGCCCGCGGTTCTGCTCGAACACGAGCATCCCGGCGAGGGGGTGCGCTACTACGTGCGCGACAGCGACCTTGCCGGCCTGGCCGAACTCGCGCCCGGCAATACGGCCGCTGCCTACCGGAAGTTCCAGTACGGGTCCGGCATGGTGGTCGGGATGACGCGGGGCAAGGGCGAGGTGCTGACGGCGGGCACCTGCGAATGGGTCATGGGCCTGACCCGGCACGACGCTTTCACCCAGAAGATCACGCGTAACGCGCTCGGCCGCTTCACGGCCTGAACGCGCCGTCGCGGCCCAGGCCGGACGGACCATCGATCCGGCGAGGAGACATCCATGCGAAACGACCATCGCCCGAGCGAAGACGAGATCGAAGGATTGCGCGAGCGTGCCCGGTTCGTGCGGCTGGAGACGATCCGCCTCATCGAGATCGCCAAGATCGGGCACTATTCCTCCGTCTTCTCGGCGGCGGAGATCTTCGCCTCGCTTTACTACGACGTCATGCGCCTGTCGGACCATCCACGCTGGCCCCAGCGCGACCGGTTTCTCATGGGAAAGGGGCACGCCGCCGTCGGCCTGTTCCCCATTCTCGCCGATAAGGGATACATCGCTCGCGACGTTCTCGACGGCTACACGCGGTTGGGCAATCCTCTCGGCGACCACCCGGACATGCGCAAGGTGCCTGGGATCGACTTCTCGTCCGGATCGATTGGACACGCTCTCTCCAACGGTCTGGGGATGGCGCTCGGCGGTCGGCTACAGGGCCTCGACTTCCACACCTTCGTGATGCTCGGCGATGGCGAGATGCAGGAGGGGCAGGTTTGGGAGGCTGCCACAATGGCTGCCCACAATAAGTTGTCCCGCCTCGTCGCCATCGTCGATCGCAACGGTTACCAACTCGACGGGCGCGTCGACGATCTGATGGGCATCGAGCCGCTCGACGAGAAGTGGCGGGCCTTCGGTTGGGATGTGCATGTCGTTGACGGACACGACATCGCCGAGCTGACGGCACTCTTGCGTTGGATCAAGGCTGACACGCTCGCCGATCGGCCACGATGCGTCATCGCCCGCACGCTGAAGGGGAAGGGCGTCTCCTACATGGAGCGCGAGGCCGGCTGGCATCTCGGATACCTCGCACCTGAGGATGCGGAAGCGGCGCGCGCCGAAATCATGGCGAACACGATATGACCGGAACCCCTGCGATGAACGACGTCCAAGGACCTCGGTCCGCCGCCTCCTGGCACTACCGGGAGCTCAACATCAAGAACCCGGGGCTGGACCACCTTTCGAACGGGCTCATCGATCTCGCCGAGGCCGGGCATCCCGTGGTCGCGGGGTCGGCCGACCTGAAGTACTCGAACGGGTTGAACCGGTTCGCCGAGCGCTTCCCGGACCGCTATATCGGCTTCGGGATCGCCGAGCAAAACATGGTGTCCGCCGCCGCCGGCCTCGCGACCACCGGGCTCGTCCCCTATGTCGCGACCTTTGCCTCGTTCCTCGGGCTTCTCGCGTGCGAGCAGATCCGTATGGACGTCGCTTACTGCGCGCTCCCGGTGCGTCTGATCGGCCATCACACCGGCATCTCGATGGGCTTCTACGGCACCTCCCATCACGCGACCGAAGACATCGCGACGATGCGGTCTATCGCCGACCTGACCGTGGTCTCTCCAGCGGACGGGCCGCAGCTGGAGGCGGCGATCCGCGCCTCGATGGATCATGACCGGCCCATCTATTTCCGTACCGGGCGCGGACGAGAACCTGCCGTCTACGATGCACGAACACCATTTGTCTTCGGTCAGGCGATCGAGCACATGCAGGGGGAGGAACTGACGATCATCGCGTGTGGTCTGCCGGTTCACCCTTCGCTCGAAGCCGCCCGGAACCTCAACGCCGCAGGACGCAGCGTCGGTGTTATCGACATGCCGACCGTCAAACCGCTCGACCGCGAAGCGATCCTGGGCGCGGCGACGCGTTCCAGAATGATTTTGACGGTCGAGGAGCACAACATCCTCGGGGGGCTCGGCTCAGCGGTGGCGGAGGTGCTGGCCGAGGAGGGGATGCCGGCCCGCCTGCTGCGCCATGGGATCCGCGACGAGTTCGCGCTGATCGCTCCTCCCGCCCATCTCTATGCTCACTACGGCCTCGACGTCGACGGGATCGAACAGATAGCCAATGAGTGTCTGCGAAAAAGGATCGGCTGATAGAATGACGAGCGGGGCAGCAAGGTGGGCTGCTAGACAGCGCCTTGCGTAGCCCGAATATACGTCGATCTGTATTTTTTATGCAGCCGCAATACTCAAATCATAGACGAACGAATATTCGATATTTTTGGTTCGACAGCAGAAATCGATATTATTTATCTAATCAATAACATTGATCGGTCAGGTGATAAATCGAACCGAGTTCCATGCGGAACATGGTGCATACGGCGAGCGTAGGATTACATACGTCGGCTTTGCTGAAAGCTATACTCTACCTTTAAGGGAGCAGCTTGATTGCAGCGAATCCGCCTACCGTACCGGCCGCTGCGAGGACGAAAGCGAGCTTGAGCAGCCCGCCGGCGGTCGGCCGGCGGGCTTCTCCAATCAGGAGACCATGAAACCGGCATCGACCGGATCGTTTCGGTTGATCGTCCAGCGGGCCGTGCCGAGGATGCCGGCGGTGCCCTTCACGGTCGGCCGGATCGCCTTGAAGCTACCGAGCTGGGTCTCGCCGACGATGCAGCCCTCGAAGGTGCCGCTGCCCAGAAGCCCCTCCGACAGGATCGGCTGGTCGACGCCCAGCTTCCCGCGTGCCTCGAACATCGCCATCATGGCGCTGGTGCCGGTGCCGCCGGGCGAGCGGTCGAGCTGGCCGGCGCTGAACACGTGGACGTTCTTGTAGAACGCGCCCTCGATGGTCGGCTCGTGCCAGAAGGTGATGAAGTTGAGGTTGTTGATATGCCCCTCGGTCGGGTGCTGGACGACGAGCTTCTCGCGCAGCTGCTCGCGGGCGATGAGGCCGATGCGGGAGAGTTCGCTGCCGTTCTCCGGCTTGATGACGAGCCCCGAGCCGCGCAGGTCGATGATGCCGAAATAGTTGCCGCCCCAGACGAGGTCGGCCTTCAGCTTGCCGTAGGTCGGCAGCTCGATCTCGACGTCCTGCTCGGCGACGTAGGCCGGCACGTTCTCGAAGCGCGTCCACAGCACGGTGTCGCCCGCATTGGCGACCTCGGCGACGACGAGGCCGGCCGTCGTCTCGAAGCGGATGATCGTGCGACCGTTTTCCCCACGCGGCACGAAGCCGTGCGCGACCATCGCCATCGCCACCGCGATCGTCCCGTGCCCGCACATGTGCGAGTATTCCGCGCCGTCGATGTAGATGAGGCCGGCGTCGAACTCCGGGCTCGAGGGCGGCGTCAGGAACACGCCGAACATGTCGGCGTGGCCGCGCGGCTCGCGCATCAGCGCCTTGCGCAGCCAGTCGTAGTTGGCCTCCAGGAAGGCGCGCTTCTGAAGGATCGAGGAGCCGGCCGGGTAGGGGATGCCGCTGTGGACGATGCAGAGGGGCTCGCCCTCCGTATGGGTATAGATGACGTCGTACGCGTCCTGGATGCGCATCGTTCTCTCCTGATGATGAGGCGTTCGGTAAGGGGTCAGTCGTCGTCGGGCAGGAAGTCGAGGCCGACGGTCAGGTCGATGAGGACGATCGCGACGACGGCTGCGAGGATGGTCGCGGCGGAGACGGCGGCGATCGAGGGGTCGACCGAATACTGGACGTAGTTGAAGAGCTGGACGGGGATCGTGTTCAGCGCCGCCGTCGTGTTGAAGATCGACAGCTCGACATTGATGAACGAGGTGATGAAGGCGAAGATCGCGCCCGCCACGATGCCCGTGCGGATCTGCGGCAGGGTGACGAAGAAGAAGGTCTCGACCGAGCCGGCGCCGAGGTCGCGCGAGGCCTCCTCCAGCGACAGCTGGTCGTTGTCGAGCATCGGCAGGACCGTGCGCAGCACGAAGGGCGTGACGATCACGACGTGCCCGACGAGGAGGGCCGCGAAGTTGCGCGTCAGGCCGATCGCGCCGCCGAACTGCAGGAGCGCAGCGCCGAGAACGAGGTGCGGGAGCACCAGCGGCGACAGGAGAAGCGCGGCGAAAGCCGCCTTGCCGCGGAAATCGTTGCGGGCGATGGCGAGCGCCGCCGGTACGGCGAGGACGACGGCGACAAGGGTGGCCGAGAGCGCCAGGCCCGTGCTCGTCAGGAAGGACGAGACGTAGGTCGGGTCGGTGACGACCACCTCGTACCAACGCAGCGTCAGCCCCTGCGGCGGGAAGGCGAGGAACTCGCTCGCCGTCAGCGAGGCGCCGACGATCACGACGAGCGGCAGGACGAGGAAGGCGAGCGTCAGGAACGCGACCGCGCGGACGAGGAGGCGAAGGGCCATCAGCGCGCTCCCATCCGCGAGACGAGCGAGGACAGGGCGATCATCGCCATGGTGAAGGCCAGAAGCGTGATCGCGAGCGCGCCGCCGTAGTGGAAGTCGAAGACCGTAGAGTATTGTTGGAATACAAGGACGGCGAGGACGGTGACGCGTCCGCCCGAAAGAAGCGCGGGCGTCACATAGGCGCTGACGGCGAGGGCGAAGACGATGATCGCGCCCGAGACGACGCCCGGAATGCTGAGCGGCAGGGTGACGTGCCAGAAGGTGGCGGCCGGGCCCGCGCCGAGATCGGCCGAGGCCTGCTCGACCGAGCGGTCCACCTTGCCGAGGGCGTTGCCGACGGTCAGGACGACGAAGGGCAGCAGGATGTAGACGAGCCCGATGAGGATGCCCGTCTCGGTTCCCAGCAGCCGCAGCGGCCGTTCGATCAGCCCGGCACTCTGCAGCGTCTCGTTGACGAGCCCGTTGCGCCCGAGCAGCACCATCCAGCCGAAGGAGCGCACGATGTTGGAGGTGAAGAGCGGCAGGACGAGAAGGATGACGCAGATGCGCCGCCAGGAACGCCAGCGCACGATCCGCACGAGATACCAGGCGAGCGGATAGCCGAGGACGAGGCAGATCAGCGTCGTGAGGATGCCGAGCCGGAAGGTCACGGCGATGACAGACCAGTGGTACTCGTCTAAGAGGATCCGCGCGTAGTTCGAAAAGGTCGGGCTGCCGTCCGCGCCCGTCAGGCTCGCGATGAAGACGGTCGTCAGCGGCACGAGGAAGAAGGCCGCGAAGAACGCGAGCGGCAGGACGACGAGCCCGAACACGGCGGGGCGCGACAGCGTCATCGCGCGCCGCCCGGAATGACGTGAGCGTCCTCGGGGGCGAAGGTCACCGTGACGGGCTGGCCGACCATGAAATCCTCGACGAGGCCGAGGCGGCGCGCGGTGAGGGCGTGCCCGAGGGCGACGACATGAATGTTGGTGACGCCGCCGATGGTGGTGACGGCCTCGATCCGCCCGTCGAGGCGGAGGCAGCAATCGTCCTCCGGAACGCCCGTTGTCTGCGGCTCGATCCTCAGATGCTCCGGCCGAACGCTCGCGAGCCGTCCATCTGGCTGGCCGGCGATCGCGACGCGAAGGTCCCCGTCCGCATCCGCCGTCACCGGCACGAGGTTCGTCTCGCCGATGAACTCGGCGACGAAGCGGGTCGCGGGCTTTCGGTAGATGGCGGCGCCGGTGCCCAGCTGCTCGATCCGCCCACCGCTCATGACGGCGATGCGGTCCGACATCGCCATCGCTTCCTCCTGGTCGTGGGTGACGAAGATGAAGGCGATGCCGAGCTTCTCCTGCAACTGCTTGAGCTCGATCTGCATGCGCTTGCGCAGCTGCAGGTCGAGCGCGCTCAACGGCTCGTCGAGGAGGAGAAGCTTGGGCCGGTTGACCATGGCGCGGGCCAGCGCGACGCGCTGCTGCTGGCCGCCGGACATCTGCCGTGGATAGCGGTCGCCGAACTCGGCGAGCCCCATGAGGTCGAGCGCCTCGGCGGCCCGCGCCGCCGCCCCGACCTTCGAGGCTCCGGCACGCCGGGGCCCGTAGGCGACGTTCTCGGCGACCGTCAGGTGGGGGAACAGAGCGTAGTTCTGGAAGACGGTGTTCAGCGGTCTTTGATGCGGCGGCAGCCGCGTCAGGTCGTTCCCCTCGATCGAGATCGTTCCCCTGTCGGCGGTCAGGAAGCCGGCGACGAGCCGCAGAAGCGTGGTCTTGCCGCAGCCCGAGGGCCCGAGAAGCGAGACGAACTCGCCCGGCTGGACCTGCAGCGAGACGTCGCGGACCGCCTGGTGCTTTCCGAACGTCTTGGAGACGCCCGCGATCGAGAGAAGTGCCATATCGGGACCCGTCAGCGCGCGATTTCGCGGTTCCAGGTGTCTGTAAGCTCGGCGCGCCGGGCGTTCACCTCGTTCCAGTCGAGGAGAAGGAGGTTCTCGAAGGAGCCGTCCTCGCCCCAGGGGAGCTTGCGCGCCACCTCGGGTGTCAGCTCGACGCCCTCCACGGCCGGGCCGAGATAGAGGCGCTCGGCGAGGCAAGAGGCAGCGTCCGCGCTCATCGCCATGTCGAGGAACTGCGCCGCGCCCTCGGGGTTCGGGCCGTCCTTGACGAGATGCAGCCGCGCGTCGGTCGCCCAGACACCCTCCTGCGGGACGGTGAAGGCGATCGGCAGGCCGCTGTCGACGAGTGCCCAGGCGCCGACGTTGAAGTGGGCGCCGATGATGACCTCGCCGCTCTGGAAGGCGTTGCTGGCCGCACCCGAGGAGTCGAAAAAGAGACCCGCGTCGATCTCCTTCAGCCGCTCGAAGGTCGCGGTCATGTCGTCCGGCGTGCCGCCCGTCATCTGATTCAGGAAGAAGATGAAGGGGATGCCGGCCGAGTTGGCGGGCGAGGGGATGGTGACCGCGCCGGCATAGTCCTCGTCCCACAGGGCGTCCCACGAGGTCGGCGCCTCGGTGATCTCCTGGGTGTTGTAGGTGAGGCCGAGCGAATAGTAGCCGCCGCCGATCGCGAAGACATGGTCGCCGTTCCAATACGCGGCCGCGTCGGAGAGGTTGGCGCCGTTCGGGAGGGCGGCGAGGTCGATGGGGGCGAGCACGCCGGCCGCTTCCGCAAGTTCGCTAATGCCGCCGTCCATGTAGGCGACATCGAGCGTCGGGGCGCCGGCCTGCTGCTGGAGCTTGGCGAGGGTGGTCGTCGAGGTGCCGATGTCGGCGACGACGGCAATCCCGGTCTTTTCCGTGAAGGGCGCGGCGACGCAGGCGTGGAACGCGTCGCCCCAATTGCCGCCGTACCAGGCGACCGTGATCGACGACGGCTGGGCGTTGGCCGCGGGGAGGCCGGCGGCCAGCGCCATGGCCGAAGCGGAGAGAAGGACTGTCGGATATTTCATCTCAGGACCCCGTTGCTCGCTCGATGGGCAACTCTCGCAGCGCACCGCCCGAATGCGCTTGAAGGCCGTTGCCAGAAACTTGAATGTTATCGACAATGTCGACGGTGAAATCGATAAGGTAGACGAACGGAGTAATGGCGTCTGAACCACATGTCCAAGGCCTGCTGCGCGTCGGCTTCGTGCTGCTCGACAAGTTCACGCTCGCAGCCTTCGGCGGACTGATCGACGCCCTGCGGCTGGCGGCGGACGACGGCGGGCAGAGCCGGCAGATTCATGCGTCCTGGACGATCATGACGCCCGGCGCGAAGGAGAGCGTTGCGAGCTGCGGGCTGCGCGTAGAGGGCTCGCGCGATCTCCTCGATCCGGCCCAGTTCGACTATATCGCCGTCTGCGGAGGCAACGGTTACGTCAGAGCCCGCCCGGTACCGCACTTGAACGACTATCTGCGCCGGGCTCACGCCTCGAGCGTGCGCCTCCTCGGCATCTGCACCGGCAGCTTCGACATCGCGCGCGCCGGACTGGCCGAGGGGCGCTCGGTCTGCGTCCACTGGAACGTGCGCGACGAGTTCGAGCGCCAGTTCCCGGGCGTGAAGACCTCGATCGACCGCCTCTTCGTCGACGAGGGCGACCTCATCACCTGCGCCGGATCGACGGCCGCGATCGACCTTGGCCTCTATCTCGTCTCCCGCCATTGCGGGCGTGACAGGGCCACGCAGGCGGTTCGGCACATGATGCTGACGGGCATTCGCTCGCCATCGCGCCCGCAGGCCTCCTTCCGGCAGGAGCTGGAGGGCGTGGCCGACCCGCGCGTGGTCAAGGCCGTCCACTTCATGGAGCAGCAGCTCGACCATCCGCCGACCCTGCCGACGCTGGCGCGCTATGTCGGTGTCAGCGCGCGCCAGCTGGAGCGCGCCTTCAAGGCCGAGCTCGGGCTGACTCCCATGCGCTTCAACCGCGTCATGCGACTCGGCTACGGCCGTTGGATGATCGACAACAAGCTGGAGAACATCACCCAGATCGCGCTCGACTGCGGCTTTGCCGACACCGCGCACTTCTCGCGCGAGTTCCGAGCTTATTACGGTCTATCTCCAAGCCTCTATCGTAAGACGATCTGACCTTTGCCAAACAGTTGAGAGCCTTATTTGCCCTCGCGGTGGCGTGCGAGTTGACCACACAGGCGAGAAGCACCGCTCAGCGATGGTTTCAGTTGTCTTCTGGATGGTGCTCGAGGGCCATTCGAGGCCCCACCCACATGACGCTGGTCGATGGCGTCCACCGCAAGGTGGGTGGGCCCGCCTGTCGTCAGCGGCCAGCTCGATCGGCTCGCCGGCCCTCTCAGGATCCCGCGCACGAACCGAAACCCGCGCGGGGCGGCAATGACGTCCCGATTTCGGATCCGACTTCGCTCCTCGTTCATGCTGATCGGGGAGCGGCGACCCCGCCAGCCTTCGCCTAGAACGGTTTGCTAAGCCGGGCTGCCAGCGAGTGGTCCCGTGCCCCGCCTTCGATGCCGAGCGCCGGCCTGTAGTCGAAGGCGAGAGACCAGCCGTCGGCGAAGGCGGCATCGAACCCTAGACCGAACTCAAGCCTATCCCGCCCATCGCTGTTCGTCCGCACGCCGTAGGCAAGCGATCCAATGTCGGCGTAGCCAAGCGAGACACGATCGGACTGAGCGAAGTCGTGAGCGTACTCGATGCGTGCTCGCGGCGTCAGCACGCCCCAGTCGAAGCCGATGTCGGCTTCCATCCGCAGGCCGAGAATGCCGGCGAGACTGGAGACGTCCTGACTGCCGTAGGAGAGCGCGAACGGACTGGTGCCGGCTTCTGTGAAGGCGTCGAGCCGCGCTTGCGAACCCTCTAAGCCAAAATAGGGCGCTAACAGATGGTGCTCGCCTCGTTGCTCCCAGGTCGCGGTCAGCGAGCCGAACACCTGATCGCCGGATCGTTCGCCCCGAGCCATCTCACCGGTTGCCGTCACGAAGCGTTGGCTGTCGAACTCCAACCGGCTGTAGCCGACGAGGCCGTCGAGGAAGACGTTCGCGCTTGGCGAGAAGCTGCCGTAGACGACGCCGCTATAGGCCTCGCCCCGGCTGGTTGTGCCGTTCTCCCCGACGTCGGCCCGCTCACGGCCGTAGCCGATGCCGATACCGCCGACGAACTGCGGGGTGAAGCGGTAGTCGACCCCGGCACTGAGCCCGACCAGTGTCCGGTCCAGGTCGATCGACACTTCGTCGATATTACGCGACCCAAAATTGACGAACCCCCCGGCCCAGAAGGCCGCGTTCGATCTCGGCGCCTCGCTCGAGGCTGCCGCCGACTCTGGAACATTCGTCGGACGCTTTCCGGCGGAGGTCGGATCGACGGCTCCGAATCGTTCGTTCAGCGCGTTCGCGTCGCGCTCCTCGAAGAGTGCGATCGGATCGTTGGCGGACGACTCGCCTGGCAGGCCGATGGAGATGTTCGCCGACCCCTGACGACGCTCGTCCTCGTCATGCGTGCGCTCCAATCGGTCTCGGAAGTTTCGGATCTGGGCCCTGGCGATCCGCCGCGTCGAATCCGCCTGCGCGCCGAGAAGGCCGACAACTTCCGGGTCGAGCGAGGGGTCGGGGCGCGCTTCGACGAGCACCGTAAGGGTTGCAACGTTCGACAGGCCGAACGCGTTCGACAGCGTGTAGGCGACGTTCGTGCGCCCCGATCCCGTCGGATCGGCGGTGAAGAGGAGCGAGGTTCCTGTACCGCCCCGATCGAGCGTGGCAGTGCCAATGCGCGGATCTGCCTGTGTGACGATCGAGGCGCCCGTGAAGGGCCCGCCGGTCGCGCCTGCCGTCAGGTCCACCGTTATGGACGTGCCCGCGAGAACGGTCACTGTCGCGTCGGCGGCGACCGGAAGCTGGCCATCGACACGCAGCGTGTAGCTGACGGTTCCGGTAAAGTTGTTGGCGTCAGCGGCCTGTAGGGTGAAGGCGAACGAGCCGCCGGCCGTGGGCGTGCCGGCGAGGGTTCCCTCGGGGCTCAGCGTGATGCCTGCGGGCAGCGCGCCGGTGACGAGGGAGAAGGTGTAGGGGCCCGTTCCGCCGCTGGCGATGAGGGTCTGGCTGTAGGGGGTGGCGACGGTGCCCGCCGGGAGCGTCTCCGGCGCGATCGCGATCGTCGGAGCACCGACAGCGAGGGTGTAGACCTGTTCGCCGGTGTTGCCGTCGGCGTCGGTGGCCGTCGCGGTAATGCCGAAGCTGCCGGTCTCGGTGGTGGTGCCGGCCAGGGTCCCCTCGGCCGCCAGGGTGATCCCAGCGGGCAGGGCGCCTGCGGTGACGGTGAAGCCGTAGGGCGCGGTGCCGCCCGAGGCGGACAGAGTCTGGGAGTAGGCGAACCCGGCCGTGCCGTTCGGCAGGGTCCCCGGGGTGATGGCGATGGCCGGCGCTTCGAAGGTGAGGCTGTAGGGCCGGCTGCCGGCGTTGCCATCGACGTCGGTGGCGGTGGCGGTGAAGGAGAACGTGCCGGCGGTCGTCGTCGTACCGGCCAGGGTTCCCTCGGCCGCCAGGGTGATCCCGGCGGGCAGGGCGCCTGCGGTGACGGCGAAGCTGTACGGCGCGGCACCGCCCGAGGCGGTCAGTGTCTGGGTATAGGGCACGCGTGTGGTGCCTTGCGCCAGCGTCTCGGGATTGATGACGATCTCGGGGACGGTGACGGTCAGACTGTAGGCGAGGGACCCGGCGAAGGGGCCGCTCCCAGTGCTGGAATCGGTCGCCGCGACGGTGAAGTTGAACGTCCCGCCGACCGTCGGCGTGCCCGACAGCGTGCCGTCCGCACTCAGGGTAAGGCCCGTCGGCAGCGCACCGGCGGTGACGGCGAAGTCGTAAGGGGCGGTGCCGCCCGAGGCCGTGAGACTCTGGCTGTAGGCGACGTTGCGCGTTGCGTCGGGGATCGTGGCGGGCGCCAGCACGACCGTCGGCGTGCCGATTACGAACTCGTAGGCGCGGGTTCCGGTAAAGTTGTTGGCGTCAGCGGCCTGTAGGGTGAAGGCGAACGAGCCGCCGGCCGTGGGCGTGCCGGCGAGGGTTCCCTCGGGGCTCAGCGTGATGCCTGCGGGCAGCGCGCCGGTGACGAGGGAGAAGGTGTAGGGGCCCGTTCCGCCGCTGGCGATGAGGGTCTGGCTGTAGGGGGTGGCGACGGTGCCCGCCGGGAGCGTCTCCGGCGCGATCGCGATCGTCGGAGCACCGACAGCGAGGGTGTAGACCTGTTCGCCGGTGTTGCCGTCGGCGTCGGTGGCCGTCGCGGTAATGCCGAAGCTGCCGGTCTCGGTGGTGGTGCCGGCCAGGGTCCCCTCGGCCGCCAGGGTGATCCCAGCGGGCAGGGCGCCTGCGGTGACGGTGAAGCCGTAGGGCGCGGTGCCGCCCGAGGCGGACAGAGTCTGGGAGTAGGCGAACCCGGCCGTGCCGTTCGGCAGGGTCCCCGGGGTGATGGCGATGGCCGGCGCTTCGAAGGTGAGGCTGTAGGGCCGGCTGCCGGCGTTGCCATCGACGTCGGTGGCGGTGGCGGTGAAGGAGAACGTGCCGGCGGTCGTCGTCGTACCGGCCAGGGTTCCCTCGGCCGCCAGGGTGATCCCGGCGGGCAGGGCGCCTGCGGTGACGGCGAAGCTGTACGGCGCGGCACCGCCCGAGGCGGTCAGTGTCTGGGTATAGGGCACGCGTGTGGTGCCTTGCGCCAGCGTCTCGGGATTGATGACGATCTCGGGGACGGTGACGGTCAGACTGTAGGCGAGGGACCCGGCGAAGGGGCCGCTCCCAGTGCTGGAATCGGTCGCCGCGACGGTGAAGTTGAACGTCCCGCCGACCGTCGGCGTGCCCGACAGCGTGCCGTCCGCACTCAGGGTAAGGCCCGTCGGCAGCGCACCGGCGGTGACGGCGAAGTCGTAAGGGGCGGTGCCGCCCGAGGCCGTGAGACTCTGGCTGTAGGCGACGTTGCGCGTTGCGTCGGGGATCGTGGCGGGCGCCAGCACGACCGTCGGCGTGCCGATTACGAACTCGTAGGCGCGGGTTCCGGTAAAGTTGTTGGCGTCAGCGGCCTGTAGGGTGAAGGCGAACGAGCCGCCGGCCGTGGGCGTGCCGGCGAGGGTTCCCTCGGGGCTCAGCGTGATGCCTGCGGGCAGCGCGCCGGTGACGAGGGAGAAGGTGTAGGGGCCCGTTCCGCCGCTGGCGATGAGGGTCTGGCTGTAGGGGGTGGCGACGGTGCCCGCCGGGAGCGTCTCCGGCGCGATCGCGATCGTCGGAGCACCGACAGCGAGGGTGTAGACCACATTACCGGCATATCGGCCGCCGGGATTGGGGCCGCCGGTCGAGCTGTCGGTCGCGGTCACGGTGAAGGAGAAGCTGCCCTGGACGGTGGGCGTGCCCGACAGGACGCCGGTGAGCGACAGCGTGACACCGGTCGGGAGCGTTCCTGCGGTGACGGCGTAGCTGTAGGGCGCCGTTCCCCCGCTCGCAGTCAGGGTCTGCGAATAGGGTTGGCCGCCCGTAGCGGGAGGCAGCGCGCCTGGCGCGATCGCGATGGTCGGTGCCGACACAATTCCGGTGTATCGGCGCTCACCGGTGAAGGGCGCGCCGGTCCCGGTCGAACTGTCCGTCGCCGCGATCGTGAAATCGAAGGCGCCGCCCTGAGTGGGTGTGCCGGAGAGCGTTCCGCCCGGCGCCAGCGCAAGGCCCGCCGGCAGCGTGCCGGTGCTGACGGAGAAGGTGTAGGGCGCCGTTCCCCCGGTCGCCCCGAGGACGGCGTTGTAGGCCGCGCCCACCTGCGGCTGCTGGATCGAGGGCGGCGTCACGGCGATGGTCGGAGCCTGGATGTTGCCGCTGTAGGCCACTGTCAGCGTGTAGGGCCCACCGCTTTCGGGGGGCGAGCTGTCGGTCGCGGTGACGCTGAAATTGTAGCCTCCGGCCTGCGTCGGCGTGCCGGAGAAGCGGCCGGTGCCGGCGTCGAGCGTCATCCCGGCCGGCAGGCTGCCGCTAGCGAGGGTGTAGGCATAGGGCGCGGTCCCGCCGCTCGTGGAGAGATTCACGCTGTAGGCCACGCCCACCGTCCCGCCGGGAAGCGCGCCCGGAGGAGGAGACGCCGTCAGGGTCGGTGCCGCGACCGCGATCGTGAAATTCTGCGACTGTGTGACCGGTGGGCTGCCGAGGCCCGTATCGGTGACTGTGACGGTGAAGGTGAAATTGCCGCTGGCGGCCGGCGTGCCGGTGATCTGACCGCCAGTCGAGAGCGTGAGCCCCGCGGGCAGGGCGCCGCTCGTGATCGCGTAGCTGTAGGAGCCCGATCCGCTGCTGGTCGTGAAGGTGAAGTCGTAGGCCGCGCCCCGCTGGCCGGCGGGCGGCGTGCCCGAGATCGTCAGCGTCGGATCGGCGATGGTGATCGAGACCGTGGCCGGCGCGGAGGTGGCGACGCCGTTGCTGACGGTGAAGGTGAAGCTATCCGCCTCGCGCGCGTTCGTGGTCGGCGTGTAGGTGAGGTTCGGGGCGGTGCCTGCGAGTGTTCCGCGCGCCGGGTTGGTCGCGACGCTGTAGGTCAGCGTCCGCGCGGGCGAGTTCGGGTCCGTGCCCGTCAGGGTGATCGCCGTCGCGGTGTTGAAGGGCACGGTGACGCTCTGGGCGTTCGCGGTCGGCGCCTGGACAACGGTGAGCGTCGCCGCGTTCGTGGTGACGGTGCCTTGGCCGTTGGTGAAGACGGCGCGGTAGCGGTTTCCGTTGTCGGACGCCGTCGTCGCTGGCGTCGTATAGCTTGGAAGAGTGGCGCCCGCGACGTTCGTGAAAACTCCGCTGCCGGCCGGCGCAAGCTGCCACTGCACGGTCGGCGCGGGAGAGCCCGACGCCGTGGCGTTGAAGGTCGCCGTCGCTCCGACGGCGACGGACTGGTCCTCCGGATCCGCCGAGACGACCGGCGCGGTCAGGAGGACGTAGGTGTATCCGCCCGCCGCTGTCGCCGTGCCGCCGCCCGTTGTCACCGAAACATCGGCCGCGCCCGCCGAACCTCCGGGCGTCACTGCAGTGATTTGGGTGGGGCTGTTGACGACGAAGCTCTGCGCGGCCGCGCCACCGAACGTGACGACGGTCGCGCCCGTGAGGTTCGTGCCGGTGATCGTCACGCTCGTGCCGCCGGCGGTGGTCCCCGAGTTCGGCGTGACGCTCGTGAGCGTCGGTGCCGCGATGTAGGTGTACTGGTCGGCGGGCGGGTTGGCCGCGGTGGTCACGCTCCCTGTCGTGACGCGCACGCCGTAGGTTCCGACCGGCCGGGCCGGCAGCGTCGCGTTCAGCTGCGTGGCGTTGACAAATGTGACGCCGGTGGCGCCCACGCCGTCGATGGTGACCGTCGCGGCTGGCGTGAAGTTGGTGCCCGAGATGGTGACCGCGCGTGGCTGACCCGCCGGGCCGGAGGTGGCGCTAAGCGCGGTGACGGTCGGGGCGGCGTAGGTGAAGGTCGCGGCGCCGGAGGCGGCAAGATTGCTCGTGGTGTCGGTGACACTCACCGTCACGGCGCCGTTGCCGGCCGGCGTCGTCGCGGTCAGCGCCGTCGCACTGGCGAAGGTCGCGGGCACCGTGGTGCCGCCGAAAATCGCGCTGTAGGTGCTGGTGTTGACGAAGTTCGTGCCGGTGATCGTCACGGGCGTGCCGCCGCCGCTCGAGCCGCCGGTCGGGGAAATCGAATTGATCGTCGGAGGGGTCGGTGCGGCAGCCGTGCAGGTTACCCTGACGCTAAAGGAGCCGTTCCAGTCGGTCTGTTCCCGCCTCAGCTGCACGAAGGCGGCGTTCGTCGTCGGGGTGGTTGTCAGAGTGCTGGTGTAGGTTCCAGGAGTGTCCACGTTAACGAAGGCGTTGTTTTGAAACGCTCCCGTATTGGCGTTCGAGAGCCCGGCGTTCGTTCGGAAGCTCGGTGCGGTCGCGCCCGGCGTGACACTGTTGGTCGTCACGCTGATATTGATCGTTTCGTTCGCGGCGAAGTCGTATCGATCCGAGCCGAAGGCCGGCCTTCCAGCTGGGAGAAAGGTACTACCTCCGGTATAGCTTGCCGAGCTGATCGCCTGCGTGTTCCCGACCACGCCGTTGCCGCGTGCGCCCGGACTGGAAGGCCCGGTCGAGCTCCAGATGGTGTCGAAGTCGAGATATCCGGCGTTGATCGCGGTGCAGGCGTCCGACTGCGCAACAGCGGCCGATGGCGACAACATCGTGTAAATTGCTGCAGCGGCAATGCTCGTCGCCATCGAGGCGAGCCAAGACTTCGCTCCCCGATGCCTCGCATCGCCACCTGTTCGGGCGAGTGCCCTGCGGCAGACAGACAGTGCGCGCTCTAGGGCACGGACGAAGGCAGTCGACATTGGCGAATTCCCGACCTCTCGCCAGTTCCCCAACTGGTTGAAGAGAGTGACGATACCGTGTCGGAAGGCTTTATCTTGTCAATGAGTATATCCGCGCAGATCGCTTCGTTAGGGGATGCATATCGTCTGATGATGCGAATATAACACTGAACCAGAATAGTATTTATAGAAGAACGATTCAAGGAGCGGCATTTTCGAGATTCAGCTTGAAGCATGTTATGCGAGTTGCAAAACTCCGCCCCTGACCGGTTCGACAGGTGAGGCGCCAATCGTGGGGTGGCGCTCAAACGGTGACCAGCGCACCGATCCTAGGAGCGAATGATGGAAGCTTATCTCGGGTACGTCATGTTCACGGCAGGAAGCTACTCGCCCCGAGGCTGGGCCCTCTGCCAGGGGCAGCTTCTCGCCGTGTCGCAGAGCACGGCACTCTACTCGCTGCTCGGCACAGTCTATGGTGGCGACGGCCGGACGACCTTCGGGCTGCCCAATCTCGGCGGTCGTACGCCCGTCGGCACCGGCCAATCACCGGGCGTCGGCCATTACTACCAGCCGGGGGAAATGGCTGGGACCGAGCAGACCACGATCCTCGCTTCTCAGATGCCGATGCACGTGCACGCCGTTCCGGCTCAGGCGGGGGTGCCGGCTGTCACGGACAACACCGCGGACGACACGGTGAACAGTCCCAGCGAGGGGGCGCGTCTTGGTGCCGGCGTCGACCCGTCGGGGGCAGGGGTGACCTCGATCTATGTGCCCGCGGGTTCAGGCGGCGCCACGGTCAACCTCGCAGGCAGTCCGGCAGGCGCCACCGCCTTTGCGGGCGGCAGCCAACCTATGTCGATCATGCAGCCCTATCTGGCGATGAACGCGGTCATCTGCATCGAGGGTTTATTCCCTCCGCGTCCCTGACGCCTGCGACGGGTTGCGCGGTGCCTAGACTGCCTTCCCCGCCTCAGTTGAAGACAGCTTGGTATATCCGGCGATCCTTCAGGGGCGGGCATTGGGTGATGAAGATGCTGTGCGGCCCGCCGCGCCCGCAGTCGAATTCGTAGGCGAGGTCAAGCAGGCCGATCGACAGCGGCGCCTCGAAGAAGAGGGTAAAAGGCTGTCGAAAGTCGAGTCCGGGGCCGAGCCTCGGCATCGTCTCGATGCGGGCGAGCCGGACCTCGACGGCCTCGGGCAGTGTTTTCACCTTGATCGCCCTTCCAACCCAAGGGGCGAAGTCCTCCGGTGTCAGCAAATGCATGGCAAATCTTCCAGATGACAGCGCGACCGAAGCCGCCGCGTCTATGATTAGCGAAGCAGCACGTACGACGCGAGTCCGCCCGCGCTCGTCCATGACTGCATACCGGTACTGGTCTTGACCCGTGAAACTGGTCCAGACTGTAAGAGAATTTTCGGGGCACGATTTCTCGACGAGAGGAGAGAGGCGATGCCCAAGAAGCGGTTCACTGGCCTGCCCCCGTTGAAGTGGTCCTTCATGAAGTATGGTTGGGGATCGGGAAAGATCCGCTAGGCCCCCCGTTTTCATCCTATGACGATGGCGACGACACCACCTGCCTCCGCTGCCCTGACGGCCGAGTGGCCGTTCCCGACGAGGGCGACGATAGGCTCGGCGGTGCGTGCCAAAGGCATCGAGCGCGAGATGAAGGCGCGTCTCGCGTTTGCCGACCGGAAACACCTCGCCGTCGAAGCCGGGCAGGTTCGCCTGTCCTTCGATGCCGGGGACGACAAGCGTCTGGAAGCGGCCGCGGCGGTGATCGCCGCCGTCCTCGACCGGATCGAAGCGCTGCCGGTGCTTCCCCGGGAGATCGAGGACATCCTCACGATCTCGGCGAGCGAGCGGATGAAATGGCTGAAGGACGGCCGTTTGAAGAGCGCGGGAACCCGAACCGTGAAGCTTCGCGGCCGTGCCAAGGCCGTCATCTTCCATGTCTTCGAGCCGAACCATGTGGAGGACGTTCTCGACCGCGATCTCCCGGCGATCTGGCGCGCCGAGGACAGGCAGGCGGCCGTCGAGGCACGGCGACGCGCGGCGGGAAAGGCGGCGCTCACGCGGAGGGGCAAGCGCAGCCCGGAGGCGAAGGCCGGATGCCGTTGCGAACGCTCCGAGCGGACGGACGGCTCCGACCTCAAGGATTGGGACGCCTTCGCTTCGCAGGGCTGGCTTAGGTAGCGCGCGCTGTCAGGAACGCGTCCGCACTGCGCAGGCTCAGCGCCATGATGGTCAGCGCCGGGTTGGCGGCCAGAGCGCTCGGGAAGACCGAGTTGTCCGCGATCCAGAGGTTCTCGACATCGAACGACTTGCCGAACGGATCGACCACCGCCGCGTCGCAGTCCGTGCCCATCCGGCAAGTGCCGATCGTATGGGCGGTGCGCTCCATGACCCAGATGTCCGAGGCGCCGGCCGCTTCCCATATCGAGCGCATGAACGCGACGGCGTGCGCCTTCAGCGCCTGCTCGTTCTCGCTGTAGGAGAACCGCACGAGCGGCTTGGCCATTCCGGTGTCGTCGCGTTCGTCCGAGAGGATCATCCGGTTGTCGTCGCTCGGCAGGCATTCGCCGTTGATGCCGATGCCCGCGAGATGGTTGTAGCGCCCGAGATAGTCGAGAAGATCGCGGCCCCAGAGCCCGCGTCCCCGTGTCACCTGGTCGGCGAAGGTCTGGAGGACGACGCCAAGGCTCTGGACGAGATAGCCGCCGGCGAAGTCCGCGTCTTTCGGCCGAACCATCTCCTCGGTGATGATCGAGGACGGATAGCCTCGGTTCATCCGCATCTCCGTCTCGAACGTTCCCCAGACCTGTGTCGCCACATGCGCCGTGTAGTTCCGCCCGACCTGACCGCTCGAATTGCCGACGCCGCTGTGGAGAAGCAGGCGCGGTGTCTCGATGGCGCCCGCACAGAGGAAGACGGCAGCGCAGCGCTGGCGCCTGTCGCGACCGTTCTCCCGGTAGACGACGGCGGTGATGCGTCCGCTTCCATCCCGCTCGAAGCCGTGCGCCAGACAGTTCGGACGAATCTCGGCGCCATGAGCGACGGCGAGCGGCAGGTAGGTAACGTCCATCGAAGCCTTCGAACCGTTGCGGCACCCCTGGTGGCAATATCCGCAGCCGACGCAGGCGTGTCGTGTGCCGTGCGCCTCCTGCTCGAACGGGCGGGAGACCAGTGCCGCAGGCGCGTCCGCATGACGGATACCCAGGGCAGAACAGGCTTCGAACATGACGCGCGCCGGCCCGTTGCGGGCGACCGCCGGGTTCGCATAGCGGCGGCGCGCGTCCCACGGGTAGTCGGCTGGACCCGACACGCCGAGATACGCCTCGACTTCGTCGTAGTAGGGTTCGAGGTCAGCGTAGTCGAGCGGCCAGTCGACGCCGAGCCCGGTCTCGGTCCGCAGGCGCAGGTCGCGCGGATCGGCTCGCGGCACGAAGGCGCCCCAATGCAGCGTCGAGCCGCCGACGCCGATGCCGCTGTTGTTGGCACCGAACGCCTCCGGGGTCGCACCTCCGCTGATGCGTTCGCCCATCCAGTAGAGATTGGCCGAGGCGGTCTCGTCGGCGACGAATTCGGTCTCGGGGTGACGGTTGGCTCCGGCTTCGAGTGCCACGACCTTCAGCCCCGCCCGGGCCAGCCGCGCCAGGAGCGGCGCGCCTCCCGCGCCCGTGCCGATGACCACGGCGTCGACGACGTCGTCGTCGCGGTAGCGCGCCATGCGGTCGAGGTTCATCGGACGTCCTCGATCATGCGGTCGCTCCAACCTTCGAAGCCTGCGCCGCCTGCCACGCCGTTCGCATGCCCTTCGTAGTCGATGGTGGCCATCGCCGCCGGATGGGCAACGTAGATCCGAACCGCATCGGACCGGAGATCGTCGAACCAGACCTTCATCTGCCCGGCATCAAAACTTCTGTTCGCTGGTGCGACAAAGGTTCCAGCAGCGATCGACGTTAGCAGCGCGTGCTGCGTGTCGCGGGGTGCGGTCGCGAACGGCGACCCTTCGGCTTGTGCCGCCGCATCCAGCGTATCGAGGCCCTTCGCGTAGGCCCGCGCGTCGGCGGGAAGCGTCTCCGCCCGCCATCCGTCCCCCGACCCTTGCGCAAGCTTCGCGTCGATCCGCCGGGCGATGTCCAGCCCCTCGATGGTGTGAGGAACGACGAGCGCCAGGACCGCCCGAAGCACTTCAATGCGGGCGCGCGTCAGAACGACGGGTTCGTAGGGCTCCTCGTCGTATCGCGCACGATCGTCGAGGATCGCCAGGAGGCGAGGGGCGATCCTCGCTTGGCGTGCGATCGCCGCCGTATGTCGATCCATCATATCGCGATCAGCCATCGACGCGGTCCCTCCGCTTCGGAGCGGTCTTCGCAGGTCGATCCTCGCGGCCATAGGCCGTCGACAGCGCCATCAGATGGGCGAGGTGGCTGAGGCCCTGTGGCATGTTGCCCAGAAACGACCTGTCGTTCGGATCGACGATCTCCGACAGCACGCCCGAACCGTGCGAGAGGGCCGTCTGCAGTTCGTCCAACCGTTCGCATGCCTTTGCACTGTCACCGAGAAGCGCCCAGGCTTCCGCCGTCCAGTACGAGCAGGCGAGGAAGCAGCCTTCCTCCTTCTCCGCGCCGGAGTAGCGGTAGTGGAACGGACCGGACCCGAGCTCGCGGTCGATGGCCTCGAGGGTCGCGCGCAGACGGTCGCGTCCGTCGAAGCCGAACCGCACGGCCAGGGCGAGCGAGGCGTCGAGGCGCGTCGTCCCGGGATACATCACGAAGCTTCCGGCCTCCTCCGACCAGCAATGCTCCTCGATCCAAGCGGCGATCCGGTCCCGCTCGCGCATCCAGCGCTCCCGGCAGGTCGTCGGCAACTGACCGCCGTCGGCCAGTTCCACGGCACGGGCGAGCGCCTGCCAGCAACTGATCTTCGACATCGTGTAGTGCTGGATGTCCTCCAGCTCCCAGATTCCCGAATCCGGCGTGCGCCAGAGGTCGGCGCATTCGTCCGCGATGCGCGAAAGCGTCGCCGCGCTCCGGGCGTCGAGGATGTTGCCGCGCTCGACGAAGCGCGACGCGGTCTCGAAGATGTCGCCATAGACGCCGTGCTGGCGCTGCTGGGCCGCGACGTTTCCAGTAACGACGGGGGTCGAGCCGCGATAGCCCGGCATCGCCCATTCCTGGAGGTCCGAGACCAGTCCGCCGTCGAGCGTGTAGCAGACCTGCGTCCCATGCTCTTCGATCCGGTTGAGGAGCCATGAGAATGCGGCCTTGGCCTCGGCCTCGGCACCCGCGGCGAGGAACGCCTTGATCGTGTAGCCCGCGTCCCGCACCCAGGCGTAGCGGTAGTCGTAGTTCTTCGGTCCGCCGACCTTTTCCGGAAGCGATGTCGTCGGCGCGGCGGCGATCGCTCCGGACGGCGAGAACAAAAGGAGCTTCAAGGCGAGCGCGCTGCGCACGAACGCCTCGCGTCCCGGCCCGTCGTAGCTGACGCGTGCAGCCCAGACGCGCCATTCCTCGTCGGAGATGTCGATGCGCTCGTCGATCTCCTCGATCGTCGGGACGACGAGGGGACCGTCGCTGCACGCGATGATGGCGAAGGTGCGCCTCTCGCCCGCTTCGACCGAAAATCTCCCTGTCACGCATTCGTCGGACCAGTCGAACTCCAGATCAGCCGAATGAAGGAAAAGCCCGAGGACATCGCCGACGTTGAAGACCGTCTGCCGGCCGATCGTCGAATGGTAGGGGTTCACCGTGTCGCCGCGTCGGCCGGGACGCATGAGGACGTCGAACCGCATCGAACCGTCGACGCATTCGATGCGGCGCGCAAGCTCGGCCCACGGCAGGCGGCCGGCCGTTCCGCTGTTCAGGGATTCAACGAGGACGGCCTTGCCGCTCGCGGTGGTGAACACCGTCTCCAGCACGTTGCTCGCCTCGCGGTAGCGCTGCTCGACGTTGAACGGCTCGTCCGGCCGGATGGAGAAGCGGCCGCCGTTCTCGCCGTCGAGCAGGCGGTCGAAAGGGGAGGCGAGTCCATGTTCGGGACGCACCACCAGTCGATCGAGCCGTCGGTGCCCGAAAGGGCGACCGAGCGTCCCTCGCCGATTGCGCCGTAGTCCTCCAAAGGAAGATACCCATCGGTGCGCCGGCCGCGCTTGCGCGGATTCTCCGCCCGGATGACGCCCGCCAACCGCTCGGGAACCGCACTCATCGGATGCGCCTCGCGGCAGCGTTGCGGAGCAGGCCGCGCAAGGCCGCCCCCGCGAAGAGAAGCCCTCCGGCGCAGGCGAGCTTGAACGTCCGGACGTCGCGGCTGGTGACGTATTCGGAGGGCGAACCGACAACGTCCCCGACGCGAGGACCGTCGATCCTGGCAGGTCCCGATGCGGGCTCAGCAAGGTTGCCCTTACGTGGGGGCATCGGGTCTCCCTGCTGCGCCTCGATCATGCCCGCGGCCTGCCGATCCGCGAACGATGGTGCGAGAGCTTGGCCGAGCGCCATCATGACGGTGGACCGACCGACCCAGACCTCGCGCTGGGGGTCGAGCACCGAGGAGAACACGGCTTCCGCGCAAAGACGCGGATCGAACAGCGGGTCCGGGATGACCTGCTCGTGGCCGGTGCGGTTGCGCGCCCAGGTGGGTTGCGGCGTGTTGACGCCGGGCAGGTAGACGACGGAAAGGGTGACGCGCGACTTCTCCGCGATGAGCTCGGCGCGCAGGGAATCGGTGAACCCGCCGACTGCGGCTTTCGCCCCGCAGTAGGCCGCTTGCAGCGGCGCGCTGCGGAACGCCAGCCCGGACGACACCTGGACGATCGCTCCGCGGCCTTGCTTTCGCATCTGCCGCAGGGCCGCGAGGGTCCCATAGACTTGTGACAGGTATGTCAAAGCGGTGACCTGCTGGTACTCCCCGGCGGTGATCTCGTCCGCCGGCGCGACGACCGTCGTCATCGCGTTGTTGATCCATGCGTCGATCCGGCCGAACGCCTCGATCACCTGCGCCGCGGCGGAGTTCACCTGTTCGGGGTCGGCAACGTCGGTCGGAATGTCGAGGACGGTGCCGCCGACGCGCTCCAGCCGGGTACGGGCCTCACGAAGACGCTCCGGCTCGCGGGCGAGGATGGCGATCGTCCAGCCCGCTTTCGCGAAGCGCTCGGCGATAGCAAGGCCGATCCCGGCACTTGCACCCGTTACGACGGCAACTTCCATGAATCGATGACCTTGTCCGCACGGCTTCACACGCCGACGGCAGAGCCGACGCCCGAGCACAGTCCTGTTCTGCATCGCACAACGTCCGAGCCTAGCACCCGTTCGCCGGCAAACGGTCGCGAAGGGTGCGACACATCCGCCTTCGGCGGTTCGAACTCGTCAGGCGAGCGAACGATGCGCGTCTTCCGGTGTTGGTGAGATCCAAGCCAATCTGCGATCGGATCCTCGTGCCCCTGAACCTTCTCGTCGTCTCCAGCGAAACCCCGGATCAGCAGGAGGCGCGTCGCCGATGGGTCGGTGAGGCTTCGCACGAGACTTACGCGTCCACGATCCAACAGCTCGCTCCAGACGCGAGCATCAGCCACTGTTCCTGCATCGATGGCTCACAGCTCCCGAGCCTGGCCGACATCCACGGTGTCCTCTTCGCCGGCTCGCCCATTCAGATGCACGAGGAGAACGACGAGACGCGCGCGGCCGCATGCTTTGCCGCGGCGCTATTCGAGGCCAGCGCCAAGGCTTTCGGTTCGTGCGCGGGCCTCCAGATCGCGGCAGTCGCGGCTGGCGGTACGTGCCGGCCGCGCCGCGAGTCGATGGAGGCAGGCTTCGCGCGCGGCATCGTCGCGACGAAGGCTGGGCGTGACCACCCGATGCTGTCCGGGCGGCCGCTGTCCTGGGATGCGCCCGCGATGCACTCCAGTGTCGTCGACACCCTTGGGTCCGGAGGGTCGGTTCTGGCCCAAACCAGAAGCACGCCCGTCGAGGCCGCCGAAATCCGGAGCGGGCGAGGCATCTTCTGGGGCGTCCAGTACCATCCCGAGCTGACGGTGACCGAGATCGCGGCAACTCTTCGGCGTCAGGCGAAGGATCTCGTCGAAGCGCGAATGGCGCGCGACGAGCCTTCCGTCGAGTCCTACGCGTGCCTCCTGGACGACCTCGGTTCGCCCGGTAGCCCCGACATCGCCTGGCAGGTCGGCATCGACGAGGAGATTACCGACCCCGTCAAGCGAACGAGGGAGCTCTCTAATTTCCTTCGCTTCATCACCAATCGCTGAGTCGCGTCGGCCGGCTCGCCTTCGTTCGGGTCGCGGCGAACGGGCTCATGGCGGAGCTTGACCGGCGCGACTATGGTGTGCCGACATGGTCTACGCTCCTGACCTCGCCGCGATCGACACGACGTCCTGCGACCGCGAACCGATCCACATCCCTGGATCGATCCAGCCCTATGGCTGCATGCTTATCGCGGACGCCGAGCTTCGCGTCGTCGGCCACGCCGGTCTCCCGGGCCTGGACGAGAGCGACCTCGTCGGCCAGACGCTCCCGGATATTCTATCCGGGCGCCTCTCGCTGACACCGGAAAGCGTGCCCGCCAGCGGTCTCTACGTTCTCGGAGCCGTGACGTTCCGGGGGGAGGTGAAGGACGCCGTCGCCTTCCGCACAGGGGAGCACGTCGTCGTAGAACTGACGGATCGGGACGATGGCCCGGAGCTCGACGCAAGCTTCCTCGCCGAGATCGAGGCTGTCGGCGGCTCGCTCGATCGGGCCAACTCGTTCAGCGAGCTGTTCGACGAGGCCGCACGAACGTTCCAGCATCTGACCGGCTACGACCGGGTGATGATCTACCAGTTCGTCGACGACGAAGCGGGCGTGGTCGTCGGCGAGGCGCTATCCGACAGCACCGCCAGCTTCATGAACCACCACTTCCCGGCATCGGACATCCCACGGCAGGCCCGGGCGCTTTACGTGCGCAACCGCGTCCGAGTCATTGCGGACGTCCATTACGAACCCGCGCCGATCGTCGGGGCGCCGGAGCTCACTGAGATCGATCTCAGCGATTCCACGCTCCGCAGCGTCTCTCCCGTCCACATCCAGTACCTGAAGAACATGGGTGTGGAGGCCTCCGCCTCCATGTCCATCGTGAAGGACGGCATCCTTTGGGGCCTGGTCGCCTGCCACCATCATTCGCCGCGGCCCCTGTGCCTGACGACGCGGCTCGCAAGCCAGACGCTCGCATCGAGCCTCGCGCGCCAGGTCAAGGCCCGCGAGGACAGCGATCTCTATCGCGAACGGCTACGGCTTCGTTCGCACGAGGACATCGTCCTCAGGCGGCTCGGCGGAGACCAGACCCTCGAGCGGTTCTTCGACGGGTCGGGCGAGGACCTTGCCCGCCTCATGCGCGCCGATGGCTTCGCGGCCGTGCAAGGAGGCGAGGTGTACTGTGCCGGCTCGTGCCCTTCTGCCGAGGACATCCGGGAGATCGCATCCTTCGTGAAGGCACCGGGGGCGCTGAAGCCCTTTGCGAATGCGAGCCTTGCCCGCGACCTGCCGAACGCACGGGCCTATGCGGATATCGCGAGCGGCCTCCTCGCCATCACCATGTCGACGGAAGTTCCGACGATCCTCATGTGGTTCCGGGCGGAGTACCTTCAGGTGGTGCAGTGGGCGGGCAATCCGCACAAGGACGTGCCGGCGACCCTGGGCGAGACCCTTCGCCCGCGTTCGTCCTTCGAAGCTTGGTCCGAGAGCGTGCGTGGGCGATCGAGACCCTGGACGATCGGCGAGACCGAGGCCGCATCGCGGATCGTACGGCTTCTCCTCGACGCGCGGACCAACACCCGGCTGGAGCGGCTGAACGAGGAGCTGGCGACGACGATCCGCGAGAACGAGACGCTGCTCCGGCAGAAGGACTTTCTCCTCAAGGAGGTCAATCACCGCGTCCAGAACAGCCTCGGTCTCGTCTCGGCGTTCCTTCGTCTCCAGCGAAGAGAGGCCTCGGCCGAGGCGGCGACGCACCTCGTCGAAGCCGAGAAGCGCCTGAACGCGGTTGGGCTGGTCCACAAGCGCCTTCATCAGGACGACAGCGTCGAGATCGTCGACCTGTCGCGCTACTTCGAGGAACTCGGCGGCGAGCTGTTCGGCAGCCTCGGAGAAGCATGGGAACGCCAGATCACGCAGGACTACGCGCCCATCCTCGTGACGACGGACCGCGCGGTCAGTCTCGGCCTCATCCTGAACGAGCTTGCGACGAACGCGATCAAATACGCCTACGGAAGCGAGCCCGGCCCGCTCGGCATCCACCTCATGGAGCATCGCGACCGGCTCCGCCTGACGATCTCCGACAAGGGCGTCGGTCGCTCGGGCTCGGTGAAGGGAAGCGGCTTCGGCACACGCATGCTAGCCGCCCTCGTGGAGCGTCTCGACGGCACCCTCGAGTACGAGGACAACCATCCGGGCGTTCGTGCGATCCTCAACGCTCCCATCCAGGCCGCCTCATAGGCTTCAGCCCGAAATCAAGAGGCTATGGATCGTTGGACGGCGCCCGGCGTTGGCACTCGGCAGTGGAGTGCGACGCGTGGAGCCGATGGCAAACGAGACGAACCGATATGCACTCGTTGCCGACGACGACGGTATCATCCGCATGGACGCTTCGGCGATCCTCGAGGATGCGGGATACGAAACGCTCGAAGCCAGCAACGTCGAAGAGGCGCTCGCCGAACTCGAGCAGCACGGGCACGACATCCAGATCCTGTTCACCGATGTTCACATGCCGCCGAGCGAGCGGGATGGGTTCGAGCTTGCGAGACTCTGTTCGAAGGGCTGGCCGCATATCGCGATCATCGTCGCCTCCGGCGCGGCGGAGCCGAAACCGGATGATCTGCCCGAGGGCGCGGTCTTCATCCGCAAACCGTTCTCGCCAGAGGTAGTTCAGGACCACTTGACGCGTGTTAAGGGCGAATAGAGAAGACCTGTGATCGTCCCGTTAATCTGATGATTTCTGCTTGGATCGATTAGTAGTCCCTCGGAGGGCCAAGAGCGATAGCCGAACGCACTCGCTCGTTTCCGTAAACGTGTTTTGCCATCATCTGTGGAAACGGGTCCGGCGGGGTCCCCATCGTAGGCGAAAGCCGCATGATCGGGAGAATCCGCTTTAGAATTCGTCCTGCGGCGGGAACAGCGTTCCAGCCTGAAGTTCTAAAGCCGTGCGTCCCTTCGATCGGTTTCGGCTCGTCGAGGATGACGAGGAACAAATACTTCGGATCGTTCGCGGGCAAGACACCCATGAATGAGGTCATGACGCGCGTTCTCTCGTAGCGTCCATTGATCACCTTCTCGGCGGTGCCAGTCTTGCCGCCGATGTAGTAGCCATCGATGTTCGCGCCTTTGGCCGACCCCGATATGGCGTTGAGACGCATGAGGTAGCGCAGCGCTTCGCCGGTCCCAGGCGAGACGACCGGGTCGCGGATAATGCGCTCCGCTGCGTTCGATCCCTTCACGAAGGTTGGGCGGATCAGTTTGCCTCCGTTCACGAGGGCGGCGACGCCCATCGACGCCTGCAGCGGCGTGACGGCGAGCCCGTGCCCGAACGCGATCGTGGCGGTGTTCACGGCTTGCCAGTTTCGAGGGACGATCGGGCTGGCGCTCTCGGGCAGCTCAGTCGTCAGTCGATCAAGTTGACCGAGCTGCCGCAGAAAATCCTTGTGCCGGTCGACACCGACCCCCATCGCCATCCGGCCGAAAGCAATGTTCGAGGAAACCAGGAAGGCCTCCGGCAAATTAAGAGGCCGGTTCTCGCCCCGGAAGTCGTTGATCCTGAAGCGGCCAAAGCTAATGGGTTTGCTGGCGTCGAAGATCGAATTGAGGGTAAAGTTGCCTGAGTCCAAGGCCATGGCGGTCGTCATCGCCTTGAATGTCGAACCCATTTCGTAGACGCCGACATTGATCCGGTTGATGTGCTCCGGCTTCTGAGCCTGCGTCGCGTCGTTGGGGTCGAAGTCCGGCAGGGAAACGAGGGAGATCACCTCGCCGTTCGTGACATCGAGGACGAGACCCGCTCCGCCCACGGCTTCGAAGCGCTCGATCTCGGACGCGAGCTGGTCGGCGAACGCGTACTGAACCTTCATGTCGATACTCAGTTCGACGGGCGCCAGTTCATCTGCTTCAATCGCGAGTCCCGAAGACCGCAGCGCTTTGAGACCGCTTTGATCGATATAGCGTTCTATGCCTGCGATGCCCTTGTTATCGATGTCTGTGGCATCGAACCATTTGAAGCGCCAGGCCTCGCCCGCGAAGACATGGATCACTACTTGCCGCGGTCGCTCTATCCGTTCGCCGGCGCCAATCTGCGCAACCTTGCGCCGATGGGGGGCAAGTGTAACCGTGCGTACAAGCAGGCGCTCGATGTCATCTGCGACGGTGCCGGGCAGAGGCGAAGATGCTTTGATCCGTACGGCGAGAGCCGCGCGGAAGTCTCATTGCTAGCGAGCCGGCCATTTGAGGGCGGTGGCACGGATCCGTTCCCCCTACCCGTGTGGCGGGTGGATCTGCTGGGCGATGCAGAATCCGTCGCCACCTGGGATCATGTCTTCCAGATTCGCCGCCGCTACGAGGGGAAGGTCCAAGCACACTTCCGCGAGTGGATGGAGCACTTCGCGATCTGGTGCGAGGGGCAGGTGGGTCTCATCACAACCCGAGAGGAGGTGATCTCCGCATTGGGTGGATACCTCGATTTCGTTCTTCAGCGCACTCATGATGATGGTGCCCATCTAAAAAGAGCGATGTTCCAGATGCTGCGTCATCAGTGCGCGGAAGCGGATGTTTCCGATCGGCTGACGAATTGGCTATCCGCCCTAGTCAGAAGCCAGAGGCAGCTCGCCGCGTAGACCCGTCATCAGGGGGTTCTGCGGATTCCAGTCTCGCAAACTGATGCCTCTTGGAAGGAGTCGCGCCTCGGCCAATTGCGCTGGCGCAACGTGAAGGTCCGCTTGCCAGTCCCGCGACCCGAAAGCGGGCGGACGGCTTACGGCCCAACCTAGCCTAATTCCCGCAGAAGTGGACAAGGAACGGCAGAGCGTCCGGCTAGTGGGGCACTCAGCTCGCTGAGCGATCGGCAGCCTCAAGCTGCGAACAGGCCGTCCTCGGAAGCGAAGCCCTTGATCTCGATCGGGTTGCCGGAGGGGTCGAAGAAGAACATCGTGCGCTGTTCGCCCGGTTCGCCCTCGAATCGAACGACCGGCGGAATGTCGAACCGCACCCCCTTGGCCTCCAGTCGCGCTGCCAGCGCCTTCCAATCGTCCAACATCAGCGCGACGCCCATATGCGGCATCATCACCATGTGATCGCCGACCTTGCCGGTCCGCGTCGTTTCGAACGGCTTGCCGAGATGCAGCGAAAGCTGGTGGCCGAAGAAATCAAAATCGACCCAGGTGTCGGTCGAGCGACCTTCCCTGCAGCCGAGCGTATCGCCGTAGAAGGCGCGGGCCTCGTCGAGATCGGTGACGTGGCAGGCGAGATGGAAGACGGATTTCATTTCATGTCCTCGAGACTGCGATCGGTATAGTTGGCGGGCGGCCGGCTCACAGGCCGGCTCCAGTGGTTGCGGCGCGGATGGTCGATGCTCTCAGGCGGCCATCCAACCGCCGTCGACCATCAGATTGTGGCCGGTGATGTAGCTCGCCTCATCGCTGGCGAGGAACAGGGCCGCTCGGGCCACGTCGTCCGGGGTGCCGAGACGCGGCATCGGCGTGCGTTGGTTCGAATAGTCGATCCAGTGCGGGTCGTTCGCCCGCCCCGGCTTTCCAGTGATGATCTTGCCGGGCGCAACGGCGTTGCAGATGATGCCGTCCTGCGCATAGTCGGCCGCGATCTGCCGTGTCATGTAGGCGATGCCGGCCTTCGACACGCCATAGGCGAAGTCTTCGGGCGCGGCGATCATGCCATGCTGGGACGAGATGTTGACGATGCGCCCACGCGCCTCGCCGTGCGGCGTCTGACGCAGCATCCGACGCACCGCCGCGCGGGCGCACAGGTAGGCGCCCTTCAGATTGACGTCCATCACGCGGTCCCAGTCGCTCTCGCTCGTCTCGACGAGGCGGGCGGGCGCATGGATCGCCGCGTTGTTGACGAGAATGTCGACGCGACCGAACTGTGCGGCGGCGGCGTCGACGAGCGCCTCGACTTCCGAGCCCCGGGAGATGTCGGTGCGGTGGAAGATGCCCGTACCCCCCTCGGCCGCGATCAGGGCGCAGGTGGGCTCTCCGCTCTCGACCACGTCCTCTGTAAGGTCGGCGACGACGATTCGGGCGCCTTCGCGGGCGAACATGCGCGCGATCGCCCGTCCGATGCCGGACGATCCGCCGGTCACGATTGCGGTCCTGCCCTCAAGGCGCATCGTCGAGTTCCTTTCGCTCATGTCCGGGCGATCCCGCTCAGGAAAGCCCGCGCCCGCTCGCTGCGGGCGGCGGTAAAGAAGGCCTCCGGGTCGCCCTCCTCGACGATCGCGCCGGCATCCATGAAGACGACGCGGTCCGCGACGCGCCGTGCGAAGCCCATCTCGTGCGTCACGACGATCATCGTCATCCCCTCCTCGGCGAGATTCACCATGGTCTGGAGAACCTCGCGGATCGTCTCGGGATCAAGCGCGGACGTCGGCTCGTCGAACAGCATGGCTTTCGGGCGCATGCAGAGGGCTCGAGCGATCGCGACGCGCTGCTGCTGCCCGCCCGACAGGGCGTTGGGCAGCTTGTCGGCATGCTCGCTCACCATGACCTTGGCGAGCATGTCGCGCGCCCGCCTTTCGGCCTCGGCGCGCGGCACGCCGGCGATCCTGACTTGGGCGATGGTGCAGTTGCCGAGAACGGTCAGATGCGGGAACAGATTGAAGTGCTGGAACACCATGCCGATGTCGCGGCGCACCTTGTCGAGCGTCGCCGTCTGCCCATCGAGCCGGTGTCCGTTGACCACGATCTCTCCGGCGTCGAAGGACTCCAGCCCGTTGATGCAGCGGATCAGCGAGGATTTGCTCGAGCCCGAAGGGCCGCAGACGACCACCTTCTCGCCGGGTCCGACCTTGAGGTCGATACCGCGCAGCGCCTCGTACTTCCCGTACGATTTGCGCACGCCCTTCAGGGTGATCAACGGCTTGCTCACGTGGTCTCCCGCAGCCAGCGGATGGTCTCTTCGGCCGCGCGGGTCGGCGATGTCGTCGCCACTGGCCCGAGCGCCGACTCGATACGGGCGCTGTCGAGGACGGCCCGGTCGTGCGAAAGGGCCGGGCGCAGCGTGGCCGCCGCGTCGTCGATGCGCCATTCGAAGTCTTCGATGCAGCCGGTCAGCGCCGCACACCATTCCGCTAGGCCGAGAACCGGCCCGCCGAGGTTGAACAGGCGATGCGGGACGGTCTCCCGCGAAGCGATCTCAACGATGGCCCGCGCTGCGTCCCGGCTGTGAATGAAGTCGCCGCGCACCGGCCGCGAAAGGACGCAGCGTCCCATCTCCAGTGCCTGGTCGAGCACCTGCCGGGGCGGGCTGAGGATCGGGCGCAGTCCCGTCTGGTATTCCCAGGGCCCGAAGGCGGGACCGAGGCGGATTGCGCGAACGTCTATCGACCACAACTCGCCGAGCCGCAGCGCCGCCTGTTCCGCGGCGAGCTTGGTGATGCCGTAGAGGCTGGAGGGCGCCGGCGGCGTGTCCTCGTCGAGCGCACGCTCGACGAGCCGCCTTTCGCTCCCGTAGACCGCGACGGAGCTGAGGACGACCACACGCCGAACGCCCACCTGCCGGGCGCGCGACAGCGCAGCGAGCGTGCCGTCGACATTGACCGAGAGGATATCGCGCGGCCGCGCGGCCTCCATCGCCGCGTCCGGCGTGACGGCCGCTCCGTGGATGAGGACGTCCGTCTCCTCGTCGATGGCGTGGACGAGGTCCGGCGCCGCACGAACGTCTCCGGACAGGATGCGCGTGCCGCGCAGAGCCGGATGGCCGCCGATCGCCGCGGGCAGAGCACCGGTGCCGAAGAGGCTGACGGTGTCGCCACGCGCAAGGAGAGCCTCCGCGATCGCCAGTCCGATGAAGCCGGTTCCTCCGGTGACGGTGATCCGCATCAGCGCGCCTTCAGGGCGTTGCGTTCCAGCCGCGCGACGATGCGGGCGAACGGCCACAGGAGAACGAAGAAGATCACGGCTGCGGCGACGAGGGGCGTCGGATTGTAGGTCTGCTCTTGGGCGACCCGCGCCGAGCGAAGGAGCTCGGGCAGCGCGACGAGCGCGGCGATCGACGTCGTCTTGACGAGCTCGAGCGAGTTGGACGCCAGGGGAGCGACCACTTTGCGCACCGCCTGCGGCAGGATGATGTAGACGAGCGCCTTGAATCGGTGGAAGCCGAGCGCCGAGGCCGCCTCGAACTGCCCCTTCGGGATCGAGGCGAGGCCGGCACGGAAGATCTCGCCGAAGTAGCCTGTGTTGTTGAGGACGAGCGCGAGGACCGCCGAGGCGAAGTTCGAAAGAGTCAGTCCGACGAAGGGCAGGCCGTAGGCGATCAGGACCAGGAGCACGAGCACCGGGAAGGAGCGCAGGAGGTCGATGACGACGATGATCGCCAGCCGCGTGCGACGACCTGCGAAGCTGTACAGCAGCGCGATGCAGAGCCCCGAGGCGACTGCGAGCGGCAGCGCGGTGAGCGCGAGAAGCAGCGTCAGCTGCAACCCCTGCAGCAGCAGCGGATAGATCAGCAGCAGGCTGTCGAGATTGGCGAAGTTCTGGAGGAAGAGTTCCATCAGGCGACGCCCGCGCCGCGCGTTCCCACCCGCCATTCGACGATGCGGCTGAGGATCACGAGAGGAATGAAGAAGCACAGGTAGAAGGCTGCGGCGAGCGTCAGCGGGGACGGGTTCGCCATGATCGCCATCGCGCTCTGCGCGCTCGACAGGATCTCAGGAAGCGCCACCGCGCTGCCGAGCGCCGTGCCCTTGGTGATCGCGATCGCGCGATTGGTCAGGAGCGGCGTCGCAAGGCGCATGGCCTGAGGCAGGATCACCAGAAACATCACCGGGGTTGGCCGCAGACCGAGCGCGCTCGCCGCGTCCCACTGCCCCTTCGGCAGCGCCTGGATCGACGCGTAGAAAGTCTCGGCTGAGAAGGCTGCGAGGACGGCGCCGAGAGCCATCACGGTGGTCGTAAACGGCGAGGGCGCCCAGCCGGCATAAGGCAGGCCGAAATACAGGATGATCATGATGACCACCTGGGGCAGCGTGCGGAAGATGTCGCTGAAGATCGCGACGGGAACGGTCGCGAGCCGGTTCGGGGTGCAGCGCACGATCGCGAGCGCGAGGCCAAGGAGGATGCCGACGACGATCACGCAGACGGCGACCTGTACCGTGACCCAGAAGCCTTGCAGCATGGCCGGCAGTGCCCGCGCCATGATCGCGGCGTTGAAGTAATTGTCGACGATCCGGTCCAACTTGCCCTCGCGACGATGGAGCTGGGCGGCATGGGTGCCGCCCGGCTGGAGCGGTGGGATCAGTTGCAGGACGGCGTGTGCGGCTCGTCCAGGAAGCCGGTCATCTCCGGCGGCCCGTATCCCTCGTAGACGGTGACGAGCGAGGAGCCTTCCGCAGGCTCGGCCCCGTACCATTTGCGGTAGAGTTCGGTGAGCGTGCCGTCGAGCTTCATGCACTCGATCTGCTCTTCCACCTTGTTACGGTACTCGACGCTGTCCTTCCGGAAGGCGAAGCCGAAATTGCGGCCGTTGAAGTCGGTGAAGGCGACCTCGACCGCGCTGTTGCGGCTGGCGGCGTAGACGACGGTCGGAATCTCGTTCAGTGCCGTGAAGGCGCGCCGCGTGATCACCGCCTGTACCGTGTCCGGGAAGGTGTCGTAGCGCTCCACGGTGAAACCATAGGTCTCGGCATTCGCGGTGGCCCAGGTGTCGGAGATGGTCCCGCGGTTCACCGCCAGCGTCTTGCCGTCGAGATCCTCGAAGCCGCTCATGGTCTCGCCCGCCAGCGTGAGGAACCCGTTGCCGGTGGCGAAGAACGGCTCGGTGAAGAGCATCTGCTCGGCGCGTTCGGCGGTGATGTTCAGTGGATTGACCGTGAACTCGATGCGCCCGGAGAAGAGCGCGGCGAACAGTCCGGAGAAGTTGATGTCGACGATCTCGACGGACGGGCGATCGAGACGCTCGGCGAGTTCGGTGACGAGGTCGAAGCCGAAGCCCTCGGGGCCGTTCGTCCCGCGCATCATCCAGGGTGCGACACCGAAGTCGGAGCCGACCACGAGCGGCTGGTCGGACGGGTGGGCGCTCTCCTGTGCCGTCGTCGGCACGGCCCATGCCGCCTGCGCGGCAATCAGACCGGCAAGGGTCGCCTTCAGCATGCTGTTCATGACCTGCTCCTTCGGTTGCAAGAGGTTAGACGCGGTGATGCGTGTGCCAGTGCCGGGCGATGTCGCCGCGGCGGCAGACCCAGACGCCCGAATGGGCGGCGACATGATCGAGGAAGCGCTCGAGGCCGGCGGCGCGTGCGGGATGTCCGGTCAGGCGCAGATGCAGGCCCACCGACATCATCCTCGGCGTGGTCGCGCCTTCGCGGTAGAGAACGTCGAAGGCGTCGCGCAGCATCTCGAAGAACTGGCCGCCCGTGGCGAGGCCCCCGCGGATGAACTTGGCGTCGTTGTTGGTCAGCCCGTAGGGCACGATGAGGTGCGGTCTGCCCTGGACATCCACCCAATAGGGCAGTTCGTCGGCGTAGCTGTCGCTGTCATAGAGAAAGCCGCCATGCTCGGCGAGCAGCCGGCGGGTGTTGACGCTCGGCGCATAGCGGCAATACCAGCCGAGTGGCCGGGCGCCGATCGTGTGCTCCATGCTCTCGACCGTTCTCGCGATGCGCTCGCGCTCGGTGTCTTCGTCCAGCCCGCTGTGGTTCTCCCATCTCCAGCCATGGGCGCAGACATCGAACTGCGACTGGCGAATGTGCTCGCAGACCTCGGGATTGCGCTCCAGGGCCAGCCCGCAGCCCATGATCGTCGCCGCGAAGCCGCGCTCCTCGATCATGCGCGCGATGCGCCAGTAGCCGACGCGGCTGCCGTATTCGAACATCGATTCGGCGGCAAGGTCGCGGCCCTCGAACTGGCCGCCGCCCTCCGTCAGGCCGCGCTCGCTGGTCGCATCGCCGTCCTGTACCGAGGGTTCGGACCCCTCTTCGTAATTGACCACGAGATTGAGCGCGAGCCGTGCGCCGTCCGGCCAGCGCGGGTTCGGCGGGTTGCGGCCGTAGCCGACGAAGTCGCGGGTCGGCTGGCGTTCATGCGGCATCGGAAGCCTCTTCGGTGTTTGCCACAAGCGTCACAGTGAAGGGCTGCGGCAGTTCGAAAAAGACGTCGTCGTCGGCCTGGCCGACCGCCATCGACACCAGGAACTGGGCCGGAGCCTCGAGGACGCTCAGGCCATGGTGCCAGACATTGCGCGCGTAGCTGACGCCCTGCGAGGGCTTTGCCACGAAGGCCTCGACGGTCGACAGATCGGGCTCGCCCGTGGCGTCTGAGCGGCAGACGACCACGAGGGATGGCTGACCGAGGAGGGGCGCGAAAAGCTGGCGCGAATGCGGATGGCGTTCGAGCATCGTGATGCGGGCCGGCATGACGAGAGCCTCGCCGACGCGCGAAACCCAAGCGACCGCGTTCGCTTCCAGGAGGTCGGGATAGTGCGTGCGTCGTTCGTCGCCGAGGTGCTCCACCACCTGACCGAAGGGAGCGAACGCCTCGGCCGTCAGCGCTCGCGCTGTGACATCGGTGCGGGAAGGCGCTTCGGACATCGAGCTCTCTTCGGATACGAGTGGGATACCAGTGGAGTATCAAACGTTCGCTAGAGCTTGTCGATTGAAATCAACAAAACAGGGTAGAATGCGCGATGATTCGAACGAACGCTTTTCTTTTCGGCAGTCCCCGATCATTCGGTGGGCAGGCTGCCGTCCGCAGAAACAGCGCCGTGACCGAAGGTTGGGAGACACGACGGATGTCCAATGCGACCGCGCAGAAGGCCGTCGAAGCGCCGGCGAGCGTGTCCGAGCAGGCCTATCAGCATCTTCGGTCGCGGATCATCGCGCGTGACCTCGCGCCGGGGAGCGTCCTGGGTGAACGGCGGCTGGCCGAGGAGTTGCGGGCGTCCCGCACGCCGCTTCGCGCCGCGATCAGTCGTCTCGAAGGGGAGGGGCTAATCGAGCGGCTGTCGAACGGCAGCGTGGTGATCCGCCAGGTGTCGGTCGACGAGCTCTTCGACATTCTCTACGTGCGACGGCTTCTGGAGAGCGAGGCGGCGTTCACCGCGGCGACGTCGCTCGATCGCGGCCTTCTGGCCGCTCTCATCGCGGAAAGCCATGAACTGCTCGGCAGCTCGAACGTCTCCTTCGAAGACTTCTGGCGCTACAACGACCGGTTCCATGCGCAGATCGCGGACGCCACGGGGCGTCCGGTTATGGCGCGCACGATCACCGATCTGCAGGGCAAGGCCCGAATGTGCCACATCAAGCAGATGTCCGGGCACTTCGAGAACCAGATCCAAGAGCATCTGGCGGTCTTGAAGGCGATCGAGGCCGGCGACGGACGGGCCGCCAGGCGCGCGATGAGCAAGCACTTCGATAAGGTGCAAAGCCGGCTGCTGGGCTGGCTCGGCGCGCGATAAAATGTTTGCGACGCGAAGCCTGGCTGAATTCGACCTCGTATGTCCGTCGCTCTCAGCTTGAACAACGGTAGCTGAGTTCGATCCTTTAGATACCAGTCAGGCAGAATAGAAGGTGCCGCGCGACCGCCGCTGCTTACTCGAAGCGTCGGCAGCTTTCTACCCCCTGTCGCCCCACAGCGGAAGGTCTCCTTTCGGCCCTCAAGCGCTGTGTGGCGCTTGAACCAGCAGCACACTCCCTATCGGCGCCTGGCGGTCTATGCACATCTTTGACGAGTAATGTCGTTTTCGTTCTCAGTTCTCGTCGCTGGGATTCAGCGCATCGTTGAGGCCGTCACCGAGGAGGTTGAAGCCGAGGACGATGGTGACGATAGCGAGGCCCGGCCAGATCGACATCCAGGGCGCCTCGGTCATGAATTGGCGCGCAACGTCGAGCATGCTGCCCCAAGATGCGGCAGGTGGGCGTTGGCCGAGGCCTAGGAAGGCGAGGCTCGCCTCGGCGAGGATTGCGACAGCCATGGTGATCGTCGCCTGTACCACCACTGGGGTCACGACGTTCGGGAGGACGTGCGAGACGATGATCGCTCGGTCCCTCATCCCCTGACCGCGTGCGGCCGTCACGAAGTCCTCGTTCTTGATCGAGAGCACCTGGCCGCGCACCAAGCGGACGAAGATCGGCATCGCCGAGATACCGATCGCGATCATCGCGTTCTGGAGGCTCGCCCCGAGGAAGGCGGCGAGCGCGATCGCCAGGACGAGGAATGGGCAAGCAAGAAGCGCGTCGGTGCAGCGCGAGATGATCGTGTCGATCCAGCCGCCGAAATAGCCCGCGATCAGGCCGAGCGGCAGGCCGGCGAGAATGGCGATACCAACCGCGATGAGGGCGGCAAGAAGCGAGGCCTGCGCACCGTAGATGACGCGAGAGAGCACGTCGCGGCCGAGATCGTCGGTGCCCATCCAGTGTGCTGCCGACGGCACCTGACGAACGTTCAGCCAGTTCGAGGCGACGGGATCGTAGGGGGCGATGAGCGGCGCGAAGAGTGCCATCACGACGAAGAACGCAACGATGGCGAGGCCGATGACGGCGCTACGTTGGGACGCGGCGCGCCGCCAAAAACTTCGGGTGCGCGGCCGGGAATGTCCGGTCTGTGTGGCGGTCGCGCTCATGCCTGCAGCCTCGGGCTTAGCTTGACGTAGAGAATGTCGGCGATGAGGCTGAGGAGGAGGAAGATCGCTGCCGAACACAGGATCACCGCTTGCACCACGGCGTAGTCGCGGCTGAACACGCCGTCGACGATCATCTTGCCGAAGCCGGGAATGCCGAAGACCTGTTCGGTGAGGACGGCCCCCGAGAGAAGTTCGCCGAGATGCAGCGTCCCCGTCGTTACCACCGGGGTCAGACCGTTGCGCAGCGCATGCCGCACGATGACGATGCGCTCCTTCAGCCCCTTGGCGCGGGCGGTACGCACGTAGTCCTGCTTGAGGACGGTGAGCATCGAATTTCGCGTGTGGCGCATGATGATCGCGGCCGCCGCGGTTCCGAGGACAAGGCTCGGCAGGGTCGTGTATCGTAGGTTCTCGAGCGGCGACTGTAGGAAGCTCACATAGCCGCCGCTGGGCAGCCAGCCGAGCGAGACGGCAAAGGCCATGATGAGCATGATGCCGAGCCAGAAGCTCGGCACCGACAGGCCGGCCAGCCCCACTGTCGTCACGGCAACGTCTATGAGGCTGCCGCGCCGCAGAGCGGCGTAGACACCGGCCGGCACGCCGATCACAATGGCGATCAGCATCGCCTGGAGCGACAGTTGCAACGTCACGGGAAGGCGCTGAGCGAGCATCTCGCCGATCGGCAGGCGCGTGCGGATGGAGGTTCCGAAATCGCCCTGCAGGATGCCGGTGAGCCATGTGAGGTACTGGACGGGCAGCGGCTGATCGAGACCGTAGCGAATGCGTATGCTCTCGATCACCGCCGGGTCACGATCCTCGCCGGCGAGCGCGATGGCCGGATCGCCGGGCAGCAGCTTCAGGAGCAGAAACACGAAGACCGACAGGATCAGGAGCGTCGGGATCGCCGACGCCAGACGCCGCAGGATGAAGTTCAGCATCTGCATGCCGAGGGCCTTCCGGGCGACCGCGCAGGCGCTGGGCCCGCCCGGTCGCGGTTAGAATGTCAGTTCGAAGGCTTCACGCCGGTGACGCGCAGGAGACCGTCGGGATGGATGGCGATGCCCTTGACCCCGGCCCGTGCGCCGTAGAACCACGACGGATGGTAAAGTGGGATGGTCGGCAGGTCGTTCAGGAGGATGCCGGCGGCCTCGTTGTAGAGGGCGACACGCTCGTCCTGGCGGACCTCGCTGCGGGCCTTGGCGAGTACGTCGTCGAGCGCGGTGTTCTCGTAGCCGTTGAGGTTCTGGCTGCCGGCCGCGCCGAAGAAGGTGTTCAGCGTGGGATCGGGATCGGCGCGGCCGCTCCAGTTGCCGATATAAAGCTGGAAGTTGCCCGCCTGGTACCGTTCAATCGCCGAGGACGTTTCGAGCGGCAAGAGTTCGACCGCAAAGCCCGCCTCACCGGCCATCGCCTGGATGATCTGGGCGACACGTCCGTCCGTCAGCGAGTTCTCGTAGGTGATCTCGATCGAAGGACGGTCGACGCCGACCTCGGCGATCAGCGCCTTCGCCTGCTCGACGTCGCGCGCCGGCATCGGGTGGTCCTTGCTGTGGAACGGGCTCAACGGCGTCAGCATCTGGTTGTCCGCCGTGAAGGCGCCGTTGAAGGCGACCTGGTTGATCGCCGTGCGGTCGAGAGAGAGCTCCAGAGCTCGCCGCAGTTCGGCGTGCTCGGCGAGCGGGCTGCCGGAGTCGGCACGCAGATTGATGAAGAGGTGCGAAACGCCGAGGCCCGGCGACTCGTGCAGCGCAAGGCGCTCGTCGCCTTCCAGCGTCTGAAGATCTGTCGGCGCGATGCGCTCCGCGACATCGAGATCGCCGGCCTGCAGGCGCGACAGGCGAACCGTGGAATCCGGAAGGATCTGATATTCGACGCGGTCGTAGCCAATCGCCTCGGCGTTCCAGTAGTCCGCAAACTTCTCTAGAACGATAGAGTCGCGGGCGCTGCGGCTGACGAAGCGGAACGCGCCCGAGCACACCGGAGCGGCGGCGAAGCCGTCGCCCGCCGCCTCGGCCGCCGCTGTCGAGACCATCATGCCGGCGCGGTCCGTCAGCACCGACAGGAGCGGCGCGAACGGGGCGTCGAGCTTGAAGACGACGGTCTGCGGATCGACGATCTCGATTTCCGTGATCGGCGACAGCTCGGCCTTGCGCTTGGATTCGGCGAGCGTCTGCATGCGCTCGATGTTGTCCTTCACCGACTGCGCGTCGAAGGCGGTGCCGTCGTGGTAGACGACGTTTTCACGCAGCTTCAGCGTCAGCTCAGTACTGGCGTCGTTCCAGCTCCACTCGGTGGCGAGCTTCGGCACAAACCGGAGATCACCGTCAATGTCGATCAACTTGTCGCAGAGCGCCTCGAAGACGATGCGGCCGGCATAGGTGCCGCCCAGTGCCGGATCGAGCGCGTCGGGATCGTCCTGCAGCCCGACTCGCAGGTCGGCGGACCTCGCGGACGAGATGCCGGCCAGCATGATGGCCGCGACGATGGAGAGCCTACCCCCGATGGTCATGATCATTCCCCTTGCGCTTCGAAAACCGACAACCGCAGCGAACTATAGCTCGAGGCTTTTGTAAAGTTGGTGGACGATCTTTTTGGCAATGTCCGTCAGAGCGCCGTAACGGATGGGTCGACGGCATTGACCGGCAGTCCATCTTGGGTAATTTGTCCACATAAGGAACTAAAGCCGGCTCGTCATGATCCTCGCCTCGCAATCGTTTTCGTCCCGCCAGCAAATCCAACGCGCTGTGATCCTGGCGGTTATGGACAACGCCCAGGTCTCGCGTGCGGAGCTGGCGCGGGTGTCGGGCCTGTCCAAGCAGACGATGTCCGACGTCTTCCGCGGGCTGGAGGATGACGGGTGGATCGAGGTCGTTGGCCGCACGTCCGGCAGCGTCGGGCGCAGCGCAGCCGTCTATGAACTGTCAGCCAATCGAGCGCTGCTCTTCGGAGCCGATGTCGGCGGCACTAAGATCCACGCCGCGCTCGCAGACGCGCAGGGCGACCTCCTTGCCGAGATGGAGGTGCCGACGACGCAGGCCGGCGCCGTGGCCTTCGGCGAGCAGATCGTCGAATGCTGCGGCGCGCTTGCCGCGGAGGCGAACCAACCACCGGACCGGATCGCCGCCGGAGCGGTCGGTATCCCCGGTGCCTTCGACCCGGCCCGGCGCGAGCTCTTCATGGTGCCCAACATCACCGGGATGAACGGATACGCCATCCAGGACGACCTCCATGGGCGCCTGGGCTTCCCGGTCCGGGTGGACAACGACGTCAACATGGCCGCCAAGGGCGAGATGTGGCGCGGCGAGGGACGCGACATTGCCTGCTTCGTCTTCATCGCGCTCGGCACCGGCATCGGCATGGGGATCATCAACGAGGGACGCATCCTTTCGGGTTCGAGGGGAGCGGCCGGCGAAATCTCGACCCTGCCGATCGGCGGCGACCCGTTCGATGCGCGTGGCTTCCATGCCGGCGTTCTAGAGCGCAGCGTCGGCAGTATCGCCATCCGCGACCGCTACGAGGGCGCCGGCGGTGCGCGAGGGCTCACGGTCCGCGACATCTTCGAGGCGGTAGAGGCCGGCGATGAGGCGGCTGGAGCCGCGCTCACCGAGGTCGCGCGGCAGATCGCCGTCGGTATCGTGGCGATCTGCGCCATCCTCGATCCGCAGCGCATCGTCATGGGTGGCAGCATCGGCGCACGTGAGGAACTGCTGAAGCGCATCCGGCATTTCATCCCGCTCTGCACGCCGACGCCGCCCGAATGCGTGGTCAGTACGCTCGGGCGCCGCGCGGGGCTCCTGGGAACGATCAGCCAGAGCCGAGATCTCCTACGCGAGCTGCTTCTGACAACCGAGCCCGCGAGGGTCGGACGGCCATGATGCCCAGACCGACGAGCGCGCGGATGGCGAACAGGCATTTTCGGGTCGTTCGCTGCGATACGCTGGAGGACGCCGCAGGAATGACCGCCTCGTTCCTTCGTGATTACGTTTGCGGGGCTCGGAACCCGCGGCTGGGCCTTGCGACCGGTCGCACGATGCTTCCTGTCTATGCGCGACTGCGTTCGCTGCATTCCGAAGGTGCGCTGAGCCTGTCGCGCTGCCAGAGCTTCAACCTCGATGAATATTGCGGCCTGCAGTCCGCAGATCCGTCCAGTTTTGCGAGCTACATGCGCCGCAATCTCTTCGACCATGTCGATGTGCCGGCAGGCGGCTTTCATCTGCCCGACGAGGCCGATCCCGCCGCATTCGAGACGCTGATCCGGCAGCATCACGGCATCGGCCTCCAGTTGCTGGGCATCGGTCGCAACGGCCATATCGGCTTCAATGAGCCTGGCGCCGAACCGACGACCCGCACGCGCGTCGTGCCGCTGACCGAATCGACGCGCGCGGCGAACGCAATCGATTTTCCCGCCGGGGCCGCTGTCCCGCGGCATGCGGTGACGATGGGGATCGCCACGATCCTCGACGCCGAAGCGATCGTTCTTCTGGCGACCGGGAGCGCTAAGGCCGAAATCCTCCGGCGCGCCTTCCGGGGCCCCGTCTCGGCCGATTGCCCGGCCTCCTACCTGCAGACGCACGACGACGTCACCGTGATCTGCGACAGTGCCGCCGCCGCCTTGATCGAGGAGCCCTCATGATCGGCCAGACCATCGTCGAACGGGATTTCATGCGCCCAGGCCGCTCGGTCGCGCTGGCGGGGCAAGCGATGATCGCGACGTCGCACCCGCAGGCGACGCGGGCGGGACTGGCAATACTGGAGGCCGGCGGCAACGCCGTCGACGCGGCGCTCGCGGCGGCAGCGCTTCAGGGCGTCGTCGATCCGCACATGACGGGCATCGGCGGCGACTGCTTCGCGCTCTACTGCGCGGCGGGGCAGGCGCCCGTGGCGATGAACGGATCGGGGCGGGCGCCCGCCGCCGCGACGCCCGGCCATTTTGCCGCTCTCGGCCTCGACGCGATCCCGGACGGCTCGGTGCACGCCGTCACGGTTCCGGGCGCGGTCGATGCCTGGTGCCAGTTGAGCGACCGTTACGGCCGACTGGGCCTTGCGACCGCCCTGCAGCCCGCCATCGACGCGGCGCGCGAAGGTTTCATCATCACGCCGCGGGTCGCGAGCGACTGGGAACGATATGCGGATCGCCTGCGCTCCTACCCCGCGTCCGTCAAGCAATTCCTGCCCGGCGGTCTGCCACCGCGCATCGGCGACCGTCTCGACAACCCGGAGCTTGCCGCCACCCTGGAGCGGATCGCCGTAGAGGGGCGCGGCGCCTTCTACGAAGGTGCGGTCGCGCAGGACATGGTCGACACGCTGCGGGTGCTCGACGGCCTTCACACGCTGGAGGACTTTGCCTCCTACACGGCGTTCGAGACCGCCCCGATCGCAGCCTCCTACCGGGGCTACGACCTCGTCGAGTGCCCGCCGAACGGACAGGGGCTCGCCGCGCTGGTGATGGCGCGCATCCTGGACGGCTTCGACCTCGCCTCCGCCGACCTATCGCGAGCCGACCGCATCCATCTCTTCGCAGAGGCCACGAAGGCGGCCTATCGCCAGCGCGACCTGTATTTCGCTGATCCGGAGCACATGCGGTACACCGTGGACGAACTCCTTTCGGACGCGTTCATCGATGCCTTGCGCGCGCGGATCGATCCGCGACGGGCCAGCCCCGTGGAGCGGTTCGACGTCCCCGTCCACCGCGACACGGTCTATGTCAGCGTCGTCGATGCGGACGGCAACGCGATCTCGTTGATCAACTCGATCTTCTTTGCCTTCGGCAGCGGCATCTACGCCCCCCGGGCCGGCGTTCTCCTGCAGAACCGGGGCGCCGGCTTCTCGCTGGAGCCCGGCCACGCGAATGCGATCGGCCCGCGCAAGCTGCCGTTCCACACCATCATCCCGGCCATGGTCCTGCGCGAGGGGCGGCCCGTCATGTCCTTCGGTGTGATGGGCGGGCAGTATCAGGCCGTTGGGCACGTCCACATCCTGTCTCAGATCGTTGATCACGGCCTCGACGTCCAGATGGCCAGCGATCAGCCGCGCTCATTCTTCACCGAGGGCGCGATCTCGCTGGAGCCAACGATCCCTGACGAGGTGCGGATGGATCTCGAACAACGCGGCCACAAGACGCGCTGGGCCGAGGAGCCTCTCGGCGGCTGCCAGGCCATCTGGATCGACCGCGAGCGCAGACTGCTCTGGGGAGCGTCGGACCATCGCAAAGACGGCATGGCGCTGGGCTATTAATCATGGACAAGCGCACGATCGTCTCGATCCGCAATCTCAGTCTGCGCCTGCCTAAGGGGGCGGACCGGCAATTCGCCCTCCAGGAGATGAACCTCGACCTCGACGCCAACGAGATCGTATGCATCGTCGGCGAGTCCGGTTCGGGCAAGTCGCTGTGCGCGCAAGCCCTAATGGGCCTTCTGCCGAAGGCCATCGGCATCGCGTCGGGCGAGGCGCTGCATGACGGGCAGGATCTTCTCAAGGCGAGCCAGCGCCAGATGCGCGCGGTTCGCGGGGCGAAGATCTCGATTATCTTCCAGGAGCCGATGACCGCGCTCAACCCGTCGATGCGCGTCGGCGACCAGATCACGGAGATGTTCGAGGCGCATGGCCTCCTGAAACCTGCCGAGAGGCGGGCCCGCGCGCTCGATCTGGCCCGGGAGGTGCATCTGCCCGACCCGGTGAAGCTGCTCGAAGCCTACCCCCACCAGCTTTCGGGCGGCCAGCGGCAGCGCGCGATGATCGCCATGGCGCTCGCGCTGGAGCCGGAACTCATCATTGCCGACGAGCCGACGACCGCTCTCGATGTTACCACGCAGGCGCAGGTGCTGAAGCTCATCCGTGAGATCCAGCAGCGGCGCGGCACCGCCGTCATGTTCATCACCCACGATTTTGGCGTTGTCGCCGACATCGCCGATCGAGTGCTCGTGCTGCAGCGCGGCGTCGTGGTCGAGCAAGGGAGCGTCGACGAAGTGCTGCGCGCTCCGCGGCACGAATACACAAAGGCGCTTCTCGCCGCCGTGCCGACAGGCAAGCCAAAGATCGCCGGCGAAAATCAAGCCCAGCAACCCGCGCTCGAAGTCACGAAGCTGCGCAAGACCTACCGCACGCGCTCGGGCCTTACCGGATCGGTGCGCGAGGTAGTCGCCGTCGACGATGTCAGCTTTTCGATCGCGCGCGGCGAGACCCTTGGGCTTGTCGGTGAATCCGGCTCGGGCAAGTCGAGCATCGCCAAGCTCGTGACGCGGATCACCGAACCGGACAGCGGCAGCATCGTGCTTGCCGGGCAATCCTTCTCGCAGATGACCGGGGAAGCGCTGCGCAGAGGTCGCAGCCGCATCCAGATGGTCTTTCAGGACCCGTTCGCCTCGCTCAACCCACGCCGCCCGGTGGGCCTGTCGATCGCAGACGGGCCGATGGCGCGTGGCGCCACGCGGCGAGAGGCCCTGCAGCGGGCTCGCGAGCTTCTGGAGATGGTCGGCCTTTCGCCGGACGCCGCGATACGGCTGCCGCATGAGTTCTCCGGCGGTCAACGTCAGCGGATCGGCATCGCCCGCGCTCTCGCCCTCGACCCCGAAGTGCTGATAGCTGACGAGGCGGTCTCGGCGCTCGACGTAACGGTGCAGGCGCAAGTGCTGAAGCAGCTGGCGGAACTGAAGACGCGGCTAAACCTCGCAATGCTGTTCATTACCCATGACCTGCACGTGGCAGCGCAGGTCTGCGACCGGCTCGCGGTGATGCGCCGTGGCGAGATTGTAGAAATGGCGCCGACGGCGGAAATTTTTCACAACCCTAGGCACGAGTATACGCGCACCTTGCTCACTTCGATACCAGGAGCCGCACGCTTGTAGACCGCACGCGAAATAGCAGCTGGAACTTGCCGTAAATCTCACACATTTTGAGCGCTACTCAGTACACTTGAGATAAACTCGAAATGAACCGGCAGTCTACACGACAGTCGCCGGCTCAAGCCCTATAGGGCACGGCCGCTTCAGCGTTCGTGCCCCCGAATGCGGACGGTCTCCTTTCGGCCCTTTCGTCCCACGCACGCGAACGTTCCTCAAGCTTCGTCATGAGCCGACACTCTCTCCCTCGGCCATCCTGGCCGAGGGAGAACGACAATGGGACGCTCATCATTCGACCCGGTAACGAGTACAACAAAGGCATGGAATGCCGGCCGCACCGTCGGTGCCAAGCGGGCGCTGAAGCCCTCGCAGGTCTGGGCCATTCGGTTTTGGCTAGACCATGAAGGCCGGCTGCGTGATCGTGCTCTTTTCGATCTGGCCATCGACAGCAAGCTGAGAGGCTGTGACGTGGTGAAGGTGAAGATCGGCGATCTCGTGTCCGGCGGATGCGTTCGTGCCCGCGCAATCGTCATTCAGCGCAAGACGAAGAAGCCCGTGCAGTTCGAGCTCATGGAGGCAGCACGGGCGAGCCTTCTTCGCTTGGCTGGAGCGTCGCGGCGGCACGGTCGACGACTACGCTTTCCCGAGCCGCATCGATCAGACGACACATCTCAGTACGCGGCAGTATGCCCGCCTCGTTGATGAGTGGGTCACGGCGGCCGGCCTGAGGAAGGAAGACTACGGGACACATTCGCTTCGACGGACTAAGGCCTCGATCATCTATAAGGCGACCGGCAACCTCCGTGCCGTCCAGATCCTCCTCGGCCACACCAAAATAGAGAGCACGGTGCGCTACCTCGGCGTTGATGTCGAGGATGCGCTGACGCTCGCCGAAAGCACCGAAGTTTAAGGATTCCGAGATCGCAGTAGATTTGCACGGAACGGCCGCTTGCGAGACGCCGCCGCGGCCGTTCTGATAGCCGGACTGGGTGGAAAGTGGTCGGTCCGCGTTGGAGAAGGTTAGCGCTGGAAGCTGTCATTGGTGCGTACCGCCCGCCCTTCGAAAGGTTGCGGCGGATCGTGCAGTCCTATTTCATTCGGTTGGCCGGCCCTGATCTGGATGTCCGCTCTTTTGAGGTGGTCGACGAACGCTCGGAGCGGCGAAGGGACGTGGCGGCGTCCCGGATAGTAGAGCATGTACCGCTCGTCCGCTGGGCACCACTCGAGCAGCAGCGGTACGAGCGTACCATCGGCGATCTGCGCCTCGACCAGTTGTTCAAGCACGAACGCGATTCCGAGACCTTGGGCAGCAGCCTCGATCATCAGCGCCATTCGGTCGAGCGTCAGGCTGCCGGGCACGTCGAGGGCCAGTTTCTCTCCCCCGCGCGCAAACTCCCACGCGTAGCGTTCGCCGCGTGGCATCCGTGTGCGGATGCAGCGATGCTCTATCAAGCCGCTGGGGTGGGTCGGCGTGCCGCGCTGTGCCAGGTAAGACGGTGAGGCTACAGGCAGGAAGCGCAGTCGTTCGCCGAAGGGAACGCCGATCATATCCGGCGACACCGTCCTCTCTAGGCGCACGCCCGCGTCGCACCCTTCCGCGACGATGTCGACGAGGCGCTCTTCGTGCCGCAGGTCAAGTCTGATGCCTGGATGGCGGGCGGCGAAGTCGGGAACGATCTTCGCCAGAAGGTAGGAGCCCGCCGACAGCGGAACGTTGATCCGCAAGTCGCCTTCGATGGCCTCGTCCGACCCGCGCGGGGCAATTGCTTCGTCGAGCTCAGCCAAGAGCGGCGCGATGCGAGCCAGCAACGCTTCGCCCTCTGGCGTCAGGCCGACGCTTCTGGTGGTGCGGTTGAAGAGGCGGCGGCCGAGCTTGCGTTCGAGCCCGGTGACGAGATGGCTGAGCGTGGAGGGCGCCATGTCGAGCCGGCGGCTGGCAGCACGGAAGCTGCCGCTTTCCCGGATCGTTAGAACGATCCGCCATTCCTTGATCGTCGGTTCGGTCATTGGTGGCGTATATCGAACAAGCCGATGGGCCGCCACGTCATTCCAGCCGAAGGGGCGAACAGCCAGATGGGGAACGGTTCACGGACATAAGGATCCTCCCATGGCCAAGACATGGCTTATCACAGGCGCGAACTCCGGCTTCGGCAAGCTGATGACGCAGGCACTCGTCGAGCGGGGCGACCGGGTCGCGGCACTCGCGCGGCGTCCCGAGACGCTCGACGTGATCGACACCGGCGGACACAATGACCGGCTCGTCCGGCTGCGCCTCGATCTCACCGACGAGGCGACGATCCACGACGCCGTAACGCGGGCCTTCGCCGAACTCGGCCGGATCGACGTGGTGGTCAGCAACGCTGGCTACGGCACGTTCGGGGCGATCGAGGAACTGTCGCCTGCGCAGATCCGGCGGCAGATTGAGACCAATCTTGTTGGCACCGTCCTCTTCATTCGCGCGATTTTGCCACACCTGCGCCGGCAGGGCGGCGGGCGCGTCATCCAGGTGTCGTCGGAGGGCGGGCGGACCACCTATCCCGGCTTCTCGACCTACCATGCGAGCAAATGGGGCCAGGAGGGCTTCATCGAGACCGTGCGCCAGGAGGTCGCCCCCTTCGGCGTCGAGATGGCGTTGGTGGAGCCCGGCCCGACGGGCACCGGCTTCCTGGCCGGAATCGACATGGGACAGCCGCTGGCCGACTACGCCGCGAGTCCGGTGCATGGCCTGCGAGACGCGTTGGAGACCGGCGGCTTCACGATGACCTACGGCGACCCGGTGCTGATCGCAGAGGCGATCGTCGCGCTCGCCGAAGCCCTGGAGATGCCACTCCGCATGCCGATGGGCAGCACGGCTTGGGAGAACGTCAACCGCGAGGCGCGGGCACGCCTTGAGCTTTTGGTCGGGCAGAGGGATGCCGCCTATGCCTGCGACGCTGCACCAGACCTCGGCCATAGAGACGCTGGCGCCGAAGCGAAGGGTGCATGATCATGAGGAACCCGAACACCGCTCACCATCGACGGTCATTCATCGCGGCCTCCTTGGCAGCGGGCGTAGCCCTGACGCTCGGTCCTAGCGCACTCGCGAGGCAGCAAGGGGGAACGGTAGGGGGAGAGGACTTCCCCCTCGGCCGCACCGACGAGACGAACTCGTCTGCCGACGATACGACGCTTTCGCATCGTGCGCGCGCCTTAATCCGGATCGGCGAGGACGGCATCGCACGCGAGAATAGGGCTGCGTTTGAAGCCTTCTTTCATCCGAAGTTCCGGTTCCCATGGGCCCGGAGGTGCCGAGCTCGACCGTGAAGCCTTATGGAACTACTTCGCATTGTGCCGTGACGCTTTCGACGAGTTCTCCGTGACGCGCCAGGCGATGGTCTTGGACGGCACGCAGTACCTTGCCTGCCGCACCCGCTTCGCCGGGCGGTTCACGCGCCCCTTCGCGGGGTGCCGGATGGCCCGCTTCAGCCGAACAGCCGGAACGTCGAGTACCGTCCCATCAACATTTTCCGCTACGCGCCCGACGGCCGCCTGATCGAAGAATAGGTGCAATACGACGTCGGAGCTTTCCACGCGCAATTGCGTCGACCGGCGCAGGAATGACCGTTGGCAAATGAGAGGAACCATCATTGCTCGGCTATAGCCCCTGCGGAGCCAATGTCCGCGTTCGGATAAGATCCACTACGGGCGCTAATAGCAATGACGGGTCGAAAGCTGAAAGGCAGCTTTCCGATTTCTGCGACAAGGCTGTCGGTCTCCTTTCGACCCAGTCTTGCCGAGGAGCAAGGCTCGCACCTCGACGTCGAAACATCTCAGAACGTCGCTGGACTTCAGCCTAACACCAAGCATGAGTGAGGTCGGGCTCAGATAGGGCCGACTTCCTCGACATACCCGGCCCGGACGCGGGCTTTCCTCGGTACCGGCGCCGGACGCGCGCCGAGCCGAGGAAAGGAGCATGTTCATGAAGATGCAGAACACGAGCACGAAGACTACGAACCGCGGGAAGGGATCGAAGCGCATTGCTGCGCCGATCGTACCGGCCGGCGAGACGGCAACGATCGCGCGCCTGGAAGGAGGCGTCGAGGAGGCAATTGGTGGGGCCGGAGGGGCCAAGCCGGATACGCCTCGCGGAGCGCCGGACGTAGCGGCGGCAGACGGTTCGAAGGGCTCCGCAGCTGTCGGCATCGGCCTGATTAACGCGGCCGCCTCGTCGCAGCGGAAGGAAGAGCCGAGGAGCGAAACGCTCGCTGCTGCTCCGGAACGGAAGACCGGCGCCGTGGCTTCCGCTTCGTCGCGGTCGTCGACTGCGACGGTCGCCAGCACCGCAACGAAGACCGCGCAAGTCCTGAAGAAGCTGCAGGCGCCGCGGGGGACGACGCTGGCGGTGATCATGAAGGATACAGGCTGGCAGGCTCATTCGGTACGCGGCTTCCTGTCCGGCACGGTGCGCAAGAAGCTGGGGCTAACCTTGGCCAGCGAGGTCGGCAAAGATGGGGTGCGCCGCTATCGCGTCTCCGGAGCTGGGGCATGACAATCGCGCGAGCGGATCGGCTCGCGCAGGAGCTTGCTGATCTGACTGAAGCACCGAGAGAGGTGTTGGTCGAACGCTGGAGGGCCGCCTATGGGCGGCCGCCGACGCGGGGCACGCGGCGCGAGCTACTAGTCGCGTCAGCGGCATGGCATCTGCAGACGAAACGGCTCGGGGATCTGTCGCGGGAGGCCAAGCGCCGCCTGAAGCGCGAGATGGCGAAGGTCGCTGCCTTCAAGGTCGGACCGGAGGCAGACGAGAAGATCGTTAAGGCGTCCGCGGTCGGCGGCCCGCTCTCGCCGTCTTCAGTTCTGGTCGCCCCGCTCGCCGCTGGCCAGGGAATGATGACCGACTTGGTCTTACTCAATGAGCATGACTTCCCGGCCGCAGAGGCAACCGTCATCGATCCGGGTGATGCCATCAACGACGCTCCGAGAAGCCCGATCGCGCAGACCGCACAGATACTGCCGGTCGATCAGCCTGCCCCGGCACCGCTGCGGCTCCCCGCCGAGCGCCGGACGATCTTGCCCGGCGCCCGGCTGCTGCGTGACTGGAACGGGGAGACGCATGCCGTAGACGTCGTGGAGGGCGGATACCTCTACGACGGACGGGTTCACCGATCGCTCTCTTCCATCGCCAAGGCGATCACCGGAGCACATTGGTCCGGTCCGAGGTTCTTCGGCCTATGAGCGAGCGGAGCACCAAGCTGCGCTGTGCGGTCTACACCCGCAAATCGCACGAGGAAGGCCTCGACCAAGCCTTCAGCTCGCTGGATGCCCAGCGTGAGGCTTGCGAGGCCTACATCGCTTCGCAGGCCGGGCTCGGCTGGCGGCTCGTAAAGGACCGCTACGACGACGGCGGTCTCTCCGGCGGCACGATGGAGCGGCCGGCGCTGCAGCGTCTGCTCGACGAAGTCCGGCAGGGCCGGGTGGACGTCATCGTCGTCTACAAGATCGACCGGCTGACGCGCTCGCTGATGGACTTCGCCCGTATGGTCGAGATCTTCGACCGGGCGAAGGTGTCGTTCGTCTCGGTCACCCAGCAGTTCAATACGACGACATCCATGGGCCGGCTGACGCTGAACGTGCTTCTGTCTTTCGCCCAGTTCGAGCGCGAGGTCACGGCCGAGCGCATTCGCGACAAGATCGCGGCGTCGAAGCGCAAGGGTATGTGGATGGGCGGGACCGTGCCGCTGGGCTACCGGGCTGTGGATCGTAAGCTCGTCATCGAGCCGAAGGCGGCCATCGCCGTGCGTCATCTGTTCGAGCGCTATCTCCAGCTGGGATCGGTACCGAGGCTTGCCGCCGAGCTGAACGCGGAACGCGATCGACGCACGATAACGCCGCTGACTGCTGCGGACCAGCTGTCGTCAGGGGATGAGGCGGCAAGGGGCCGAGATGTCGCTTCCTCCGGGGTTAGCGATGTCCATCAGGCACTGGATGCAGGCACGACCGCGGCGCTCCTCCTCACCGCCGATACGGGACAGGGACGGCGGCGGCCCTCCGTACGGATCGGCAGCGGCAAGCTGTACTACATCCTGTCCAACCCGATCTATGTCGGTCGTGTGCGGCACGGCGAGACGCTTCATGCCGGCGAGCATGATGCGATCGTGACGCAGGACCTCTTCAATGCCGTGCAGGCGAAGCTGACCGAACAGACGCAGCGCCCGCGCGGCTCGAGCTCGCAGCCGGACGTCCATCTTCTCGCCGGCCTGATCATCGACGGGGCCGGCGATCCCTGCCGGCCGACCCACGCGACAAAGGGTGGCAAGCGCTACCGGTACTACGTCTCGAAGGCTCTCCTGAAGACCACCGATGCAGACCGCAGCTCCGGCCTGCGCCTTCCCGCGCACGAGATCGAGATCTTGGTGATCAGCGAGCTATGCAGGCTTCTGGGCGATTCTGCCCTTTTGACGCGATGGCTGGAGACAGCGAGACAGGACGGGTCGGTCGAAGTGGCGCTGCGCCGGGCGACGCAACTGCGTGACGAACTCTCCGACGCGAAGGCGACCGATCGCCTGCGCCGGTTGCTAGCGGCGATGATTGACCGCGTCACAGTCTCTTCGACCAGCGTCGAACTGAGCGTTGATCGACGGGGGCTCATCGGGCTTCTGCTTGCATCCGACGGATCGCGGCCCGCTTCGATACGGGCTGGCAAAGCCGCTCGGTCTCTCAATTCGAAAGCGGTCCCGGAAACCGGATCGCTGGCGGATCGAGCTGCGGGCGATGATCGAGCTTCCCCTTCCGACATCGATCTCGATGGACCGAAGGCGAAGACGCCGTCGGCGGCTGACACATCGAACTTGCACACGATCAGCCTGCCGCTGTCGATACGGCGGCGCGGCTTCGAGCGGCGTCTGGTGATCGTAGGGCAGGAGGCTGCATCCGCGCGTCCCGACCGGCCGCTGATCGAGATGATCGCCCGCGCCCATCTCTACCTTCGTGCGACGACCGCCGAGGGACTGGATCGACGGCAGGTGGCTCAGCGCTATGGCACGCGCGCGGAGGACGTCGGACGCATCCTGCCGCTCGCCTTCCTGTCGCCACGCATCACCGATGCGATCCTGACCGGACGCCAGCCGAGCGACCTGTCGGTCATCCGGATGACCCGGCAGACCGATCTCCCTCTGGCTTGGACGCAGCAGAGCGACGAACTCGGGTTTTGATCCCCTCGGTCCTGCGATCCTTCGATCGGCGGAAATTACCGCTCGAAATCTCGCCGGGCCTCAGCGGTTCATCACCGATGCGCGCGCTATCCCGATGTAGGCGATCCTCCAAAGTCTTCGGAAGCGCTCTTCTTTAGGAGCTGAGACAGTCGTCGCATCCGCGCCTGCGGAACTCGGATCGCGGGACCGTCCGAAAAGGCGCGAACTGGATTTTGAAAAGCGGCGACAGAGACGGGGCGGGCAAAACCGCAGAACTCGGCGTCTCGACGGTGGCGGCCACCCACATGGCAACGCATGAACCGCACTAACCCGCGGAAAAGACGTGTCTATTCCCCACGTCTCTGAATGTACGGAAAGCTACAACGGTGAATGGTGGAGCTGAGCGGGATCGAACCGCTGACCTCGTCATTGCGAACGACGCGCTCTCCCAACTGAGCTACAGCCCCGTCCACCGGTGGAGCGCTTCTAGGCCCCGCGCCGCCGCTCTGTCAAGCGGCCCGAGCCTGCCCTTTCTTGCGAAGCGCGTCCGTCCCGGCTACATGCGGCCTGCCCTTTTGATCGCCGTCGGCCTCCGTCCCGGATGCCGACTCCGATCCCAGCCCGAGGACAACCGAAAAACCGATGCTGGCTCTCATCCAAGTCGTGCTGGTCGCGCTGAACATCCTGTGGTGGATCATCATCGCCTCGGCGGTGCTCTCCTGGCTCTTCGCCTTCAACATCGTGAATCCGCGCAACCAGTTCGTGGGCACGATCGGCGAGTTCCTCTACCGCGTGACCGAGCCCATCTACCGGCCGATCCGGAACGTCCTGCCCAATATGGGCGGCATCGATCTCTCGCCGCTGGTCGTGCTTCTGGGCATCATCTTCCTGCAGAGCTTCATCGTGCTCTACATCGTGCCAGCGGTGCGCAGCGCCGGCATCTGACGCCTGGACGACCGGAGCGCCGGCGCGGGCTCGACGCCGACGCTCCCCGCTCTCAGGCCGATTTCTCGAGGCCGTCGCCGACGTCCTTCAGCGTCTGTCCCAGCTTCTCGTCCTCCACGCGCCCGGCGATGCGCGCGGTCTTGCCGCCGAGCTCGGACAGAAGCTTCTTCACGGCCGCCTCGTCGATCTCGTCGGCCGAGAGCTTGGTCTTCAGCGACTTCAGGTCGGCATGGATGCCCTTGGCGCCCGAGATGTCGACGTCCGCGAGCTGTTCCTCCCAATAGTCGATCTGCTCGATCGCGGCCTTCGCCGTCATCGTCTTCAGCCCCTTCGACAGGGCGTTCTGGAGCTTGGTGAAACGGGCTGCCATCGTTCTTGGTCCTTCCGGCTTGGTTCGCGCGGCCGATGCCGCGATCGTGAAGCCAGAACGTCGAGCGCGCACCCGGACGGGGTGAGGCAGATTGTCTTGTGAAGAGCCGGCTACCGACCGCTCTTCCCGTTCCAGCCGAAGGACATGAAAAGGCCGGGCCCGTCCGACGACGAGCCCGGCCTGATCGCAAAGCCGGTCGAGCCGCGAACGATCAGCCGTTCTTCTGCGCCTCGTAGCGCTCGACGGCTTCCGAGATCAGGGTCTTGGCCTTGTCGACGCCGCCCCAGGAGCCGATCTTCACCCACTTGCCGGGCTCCAGATCCTTGTAGTGCTCGAAGAAGTGCTCGATCTGCTTGCAGGTGATCTCGGGCAGGTCCTCGTAGCTCTCGATCTTGTCGAACTGCGAGCTCATCTTGCGCGAGGGGACCGCGATCACCTTTTCGTCCTGTCCGCCGTCGTCCTCCATCACGAGGACGCCGATCGGGCGCACGTTGACGACGCAGCCCGGCACCAGCGGCCGGTCGATCGCGATCAGGACGTCGATCGGGTCGCCGTCGTCCGAGAGCGTGTGCGGCACGAAGCCGTAATTGCCCGGATAGACCATCGGGGTGAAGAGGAAGCGGTCGACGAAGAGCGCGCCGGATTCCTTGTCCATCTCGTACTTGGTCGGCACGCCGCCGACCGGCACCTCGACGATGACGTTGATGTCCTCGGGCACGTTCTTGCCGCGCGGGATGGCGTCGATGCGCATGGATGGTCCTCGGTGGTTGGATGAAGGTGGCGGCTGATTAGCTTCTGGCGCGGTCGGAGGCAACTCGCGGGGAGGGCAGGCCCGTCAGGCCGCCCGGCTCGCCTCGGCCGACGCCCCGTCGAAATAGCGCGAGACGCTGGCGACGACGCGATCGACGTCCGCTTCGCTTAGATCCAGATGGGTGACGAAGCGCGTGCGCTGCCCGACGGAGGTGACGATCCCGTCCGCCTTCAGATGGTCGGCGAGCGGGGCCCAGTCGCGCGGCGCGACGTCGAAGAAGCGGATGTTGGTGCCGCCGCCGATGCACCTCATGCCCTCGACGCCGCGAAGGCCCGCCTCCAGCCGCTCGGCCTTGGTGTGGTCCTCGGCCAGCCGCTCGACATGGTGATCGAGAGCGTGAAGACAGGCCGCGGCGAGGAGCCCCGCCTGCCGCATGCCGCCGCCCAGCACCTTGCGCCAGCGCCGCGCGGTCTCGATCAGGTCGCGCGGGCCGACCAGGGCCGAGCCGACCGGGGCGCCGAGGCCCTTGGAGAAGCACAGCGAGACCGTGTCGAAGGGCTTGGCGATCGCCTCGATCGAGACGTCGTCGGCCACGGCGGCGTTGAAGGCGCGCGCCCCGTCGAGATGGACGCCGAGGCCGGCGTCGCGCGCGAAGGCGGCCGCCTCCTCGACATAGGCCGCGGACAGCACGAGCCCGCCATGGGTGTTCTCCAGCGCCAGAAGGCGCGTGCGCGCGAAGTGGAAATCCTTCGGTTTCAACGCCGCCTTCAGCTTTTCGATCGGCAGCGAGCCGTCGGGCGCGTGCTCCACGGGCTGCGGCTGGATGGAGCCGAGAACGGCCGCGCCGCCGCCCTCGTATTTGTAGGTGTGGGCGTTCTGCCCGCAGAGATATTCGTCGCCCCTCCCGCAATGGGCCATCAGGCCCGCGAGATTGCTCTGCGTGCCCGAGGGGAAGAAGAGCCCGGCCTCCTTGCCCGTGCGCTCGGCGATGACCGCTTCGAGGCGCGCGACCGTCGGGTCCTCGCCATAGACGTCGTCGCCGACGGGGGCGGCGGCCATCGCCGCCATCATCGCGGCGGTCGGCCGGGTGACGGTGTCGGAGCGCAGATCGATCGGGGCGTTTGCGGGGCGGGTCATCGGCTCTGGGCCTCAGGGTCTGTTGCGGGCCTGCCGGTCGCGCCGGCGGCCCTTCAAGACCACAGGAAGGCGACCTTGGAAAGCCGCTTGCCGTCGAAGGCCTCCGCGCCGGAGGCCACGTCGGTGCCGCCCATCGCAGCATAGAAGCCCATGGCGCGCTCGTTGTCCTCCAGCGCCCAGACGACGAGGCCCTCGAACCGGTGCGAGGCGAGGGCGGCACGCGCCTCGTCGAAGAGCAGCCGGCCGAAGCCGATCCCCTGGAACTCCGGCTGGAGATAGAGCTCGTAGATCTCGCCGTCGGCCCGCAGCGCCGCCGTCCGGTTCCGGCCGATGGTCGCGTAGCCCGCCAGCGCGTCTCCGTAGTGCAGGACGAGGATCGCGGAACTCGCGTCGATCGCCCGCCGCCACCAGTCCGGCCCGCGCCGCTCGATCATCGCGTTCAGCGCCCGATGGGGGATGAGGCCGCGATAGGCCTCCCGCCAGCTCGCCTCATGGAGCGCGGCCAGGCCCTCGGCGTCGGCCGAGCGGGCAGGGCGAGTCTCGGCGAGAACCGTCGTCATGACGGCTCAACTTCTGCGGGGGCAATTCGATCCCGAGTGGCGGGCAAATCGCGTCGGGCGGAGGGTGCGTGCATTCCCCCGGTTGGACCATGGGGGAGGCGGGCGGAGAAGCCCGCGGGCGCGATTTCCCCAGCTACAGCACCGGCCCGAAGATCGGAACCGATGTTCGGAAAGCCTGATGCGCAGATTCAAGGAGATAGAGCGACCTCTGTGCGTCCGATCGGACGCACGGCGCTCTCGGAGCCCCGGATGGCCGCCTCTGCGAAAAGGCCCTCCCGCGAACTCGTCGCGGAAGGGCCTTTGGAAGCGATTTTAGATTACGCCGCCTTGCGGGACTTCTCGAAGCGCTTGCGCTCGTGCGGATCGAGATAGAGCTTGCGAAGCCGGATCGTCTTCGGCGTCACCTCGACCAGCTCGTCGTCCTGGATCCAGGAGAGCGCGCGGTCGAGCGTCATGCGGATCGGCGGCGTCAGCTTCACCGCCTCGTCCTTGCCGGACGCGCGCATGTTGGTGAGCTTCTTGCCCTTCAGCACGTTGACCTCGAGGTCGTTGTCGCGCGTGTGGATGCCGATGATCATGCCGGCATAGACCTTCACGCCCGGATCGATGATCATCGGACCGCGGTCTTCCAGGTTGAACATGGCGTAGGCGACCGACTCGCCGTCCTCCATGGAGATCAGGACGCCGTTGTTGCGGCCCGCCAGCTGCCCCTTGAACGGCTGGTAGGAGTGGAACAGGCGGTTCATGATCGCCGTGCCGCGCGTGTCGGTCAGAAGCTCCGACTGGTAGCCGATCAGGCCGCGCGTCGGCGCGTGGAAGACCAGGCGCTGGCGACCGCCGCCCGAGGGGCGCAGCTCGACCATCTCGCCCTTGCGCTCGCTCATCTTCTGGACGACGACGCCCGAATGCTCCTCGTCGACGTCGATGACGACCTCTTCGATCGGCTCCAGCGTCTCGCCGGTCGTCTCGTCCTTCTGCATCACGACGCGCGGACGCGAAACGCCGAGCTCGAAGCCCTCGCGGCGCATGGTCTCGATGAGGACGGCGAGCTGCAGTTCGCCGCGGCCCGAGACGAAGTAGGAATCCTTGTCCTCGGACTCCTCGATCTTCAGCGCGACGTTGCCCTCGGCCTCCTTGAACAGGCGGTCGCGGATGACGCGGCTCGTGACCTTGTCGCCCTCGGTGCCCGCGAGCGGGCTGTCGTTGACGATGAAGGACATGGTGACGGTGGGCGGGTCGATCGGCTGGGCGACCAGCGGCTCGGTGACCTGCGGGTCGCAGAAGGTGTCGGCGACCGTGCCCTTGGAAAGGCCCGCGATGGCGACGATGTCGCCCGCCTCGGCGTATTCGAGTGGCGTGCGCTCCAGGCCCCGGAAGGCGAGGATCTTGGTGACGCGGCCGGTCTCGAGCGTCTTGCCGTCGGCGTGCAGCACCTTGACGGGCTGATTGGGCTTCAGCGAGCCCGACTGGATGCGCCCGGTGATGAGGCGGCCGAGGAAGGGATTGGCCTCCAGGATCGTCCCGATCATCTTGAAGGGCTCGTCCTTGCCGGCGGTGTCCGGCTCGGGAACGTGCTTCAGGATCAGGTCGAAGAGCGGCTCCAGACCCTTGTCCTGCGGGCCCTCGGGCGCCTCGGCCATCCAGCCGCCGCGGCCCGAGCCGTAGAGCACCGGGAAGTCGAGCTGCTCCTCGGTCGCGTCAAGATTGACGAAGAGGTCGAAGATCTCGTTCAGGACCTCCTGATGGCGCTCGTCCGGGCGGTCGATCTTGTTGATCGCCACGATCGGCTTGAGACCGACCTTCAGCGCCTTGGACAGGACGAACTTGGTCTGCGGCATCGGCCCTTCTGATGCGTCCACCAGGATGACCGCGCCGTCCACCATGTTCAGGATGCGCTCGACCTCGCCGCCGAAATCGGCGTGGCCCGGCGTGTCGACGATGTTGATGCGCGTGTCCTTCCACTCGACCGAGGTCGCCTTGGCGAGGATCGTGATGCCGCGCTCCTTTTCCAGGTCGTTGGAGTCCATGGCGCGCTCTTCGGTGCGCTGGTTCTCGCGGAACGAGCCGGACTGGGCGAGGAGCTTGTCGACGAGGGTCGTCTTGCCGTGGTCGACGTGGGCGATGATCGCGATATTGCGCAGCTTCATGTCTGGCCTTGCGGAGTTGGCCGGCGCTTCTCGTGCGCCCGCGGGAATTTGGGCCGGCCCGTTCCGCCGGCGGGAATGATGGCGCGCGTGGAAAAAGACCCCCTCGAAGGCGAAGGGGCCGTCCACGCGAGATCAAAGATTGGCGGCCTTATACCGCAGACTTCGCAGCTGCGAAAGGGTGCCCGTCAGAACGACCCGAAGAGCATCCCGAGGATGTTGATGACGACGCCCGCCAGGAACGGAACGAGGAGGCTGACCATGGCGATGTCGAAATAGGACTGGCGGTGCGTGAGGGCGGTGATCGTGAGCAGCGAGACGACCGCGCCCGAATGGGGCAGGGTGTCGAAGCCGCCGGACGAGACGGTGGCGATGCGGTGCAGGAGATCCGGGCTGATGCCCGCCGCCTCCGCACGCTCCAGATAGGTCGAGCCGAGCGTGCCGAGTGCGATCGACAGCCCGCCGGAGGAGGAGCCGGTGATGCCCGCCAGCGTGTTGACCGCGACGGCGAGCGAGATGGTGGGATGTTCGGGCGCGATCCCCAGAACTGCGTCCCGGATGACGGCGAAGGCGGCGAGCGAGGCGATGACGGCGCCGTAGGCGACCTCGCTCGCGGTGTTGAAGATCGGTCGCAGCGCCCCGAAGGCGCCTTCGTTCAACGTCTCCTTCGGACGCTCAATGAAGCGCCACTGCGTGGCGAAGGCGACGGCGATGGCGATCACGAGGGCGACGATCAGCGCCCAGGTTCCGATCACGGTCGAGGGATCGATCGAGCCGTAGGCCTGCTCGGCCAGATAGGAGAGGTCGAGGGCGGGGAGGACGAGGAGCGAGAAGAGCGCGTTCAGGCCGATGACGGTCAGGATCGGCAGAATGGCGAGAACGAAGCGGGGGCGGGCCCTGCGGTCGTCGATACCGGGCGCGCCGGCCGGATCCTCGCCATAGCCTTCGCCCGCCGCGCGCAGGCGCCGCGAGCGGTAGCCGAGCCAGGCCATTCCGAACGCGAACATGATGAGGGCGGCGATGAGCCCGAGGCCCGGTGCGGCGAAGGTCGTGGTGCCGAAGAAGCGCGTCGGGATGGCGTTCTGGATCGACGGCGTGCCCGGCAGGGCGGTCATGGTGAAGGTCGCCGAGCCCAGCACGATCGACGCCGCGATCAGGCGGCGCGGCACGCCCGCGGCGCGGAAGAGCGCGGCGGCGATCGGGTAGGCCGCGAAGGCGACGACGAAGAGCGAGACGCCGCCATAGGTCAGGATCGCGCAGGCCAGCACCACGGCGAGGATCGCCCGGTGGGAGCCGAGGCGCGCCACGATCGTGCCGGCGATGGCGAGCGACGCGCCGCCGTCGGCCATGACCTTTCCGAAAATCGCCCCGAGCATGAAGATGGGAAAGAAGAGCACGACGTAATTGCCGAGGCTCTGCATGAAGATCTGCGTGTAGGTCGCAAGAAGCGGGCCGCCCTCGGAGAGGAACACCGCCAGAAGCGCCATCAAGGGCGCCAGGACCAGGACGTTCACGCCGCGATAGGCGAAGAACATCAGGCCCGCGAGCGACAGGACGATCGCGAATATTCCCATTTCGAGTTTCCCCCTCCCGAGCGTCTTCGTCACCCCTCGGCGGATGCTACCTGAAGGATCGGGGCGGATCGGGGCGGATCGGGGCGATCCTTGCGAAAATCCGCGGCGCTCTAACGGCGGCGGCGCGTCGGCGCGTGAAAGTCCGGTGCCTTGCGGGCGACGAAGCGCAGGAAGGGCTGGAGGACGGGCTGGTCGGCGGGGCGCTCGCCCTCGCGCTCCAGCCGGGCGAGTTCCTTGTTGGTGAAACTCGCATGGAGCGCGCGGTGGCAGATAGGGTGCACCGGAACGGTGATGCGCCCGCCCTCGCTCTTCGGCCTCGGATGATGCCACTCGGTCCGCGCGCCCAAGGGCCGTCCGCACAGCCAGCAGGCGGGCGGGGCGGCCGGGGCGGGGGCAGGGTCCGGGAGGTCGAGGCGTCTTCGCGGCATTCGCACCAGATGGGGCCCGCGTCCGCGCTCGGCCAGCGACCGGATGCCGTCTCTACTGCGCGGCCTCGGCGTAGCGCTCCTCTGCGTCGGTCTCCTCATCCTCCGCGCCGATCGCCAGGAGGTCGCCCGGCACGACGGGGCCGATCTCCAGCGCCTCGACGTCGCGCAGCCTGCGGCTGACGGCGCGCGTCCGCTTGCCGGCCTCGTCCACGGTCCGGCGCGCGGTGTCGAGCTGCTTGCCGAGCTTCTCCCAAACCTCGCCGTATTTCAGGAACTCGCTCTTGGCCGCGCCGAGCACCTGCCAGACCTCGCTCGACCGCTTCTCGATCGCGAGGGTGCGGAAGCCCATCTGAAGGCTGGTCAGCAACGCGGCCAGCGTCGTCGGCCCCTGGATCATGACCCGGTGCTTGGACTGCATCTCGCTCGCCAGACCCGGCCGGCGGATCACTTCGGCGAAGAGGCCTTCGGTCGGAAGGTACAGGATCGCGAAATCGGTCGAATAGGGCGGGTGGACGTATTTCTCGCAGATCGTCTTCGCCTGCAGCCGCACGGCGCGCTCGAGCGCCTGCGCCGCCCTCTCGATCTCCTCGGCCATGCCGGCCTCCTGTGCGGCCAGAAGCCGGTCGTAGTCCTCGTGCGGGAACTTGGCGTCGATCGGCAGCCAGAAGGGAACGTCGTCGCCGGACCGCCCCGGAAGCCGCACCGCGAACTCCACGATCTCGGTGGAGTCCGGCCGGATGCGGACGTTCGTCGCGTACTGGTCGCGCGTCAGCATGTCCTCCAGGAGCGCCCCGAGCTGCACCTCGCCCCAGCCGCCCCGCGACTTCACGTTGGTGAGGACGCGCTTGAGATCGCCGACGCCCGTTGCGAGATTCTGCATCTCACCGAGCCCCTTGTGGACCGCCTCCAGCCGTTCGGAGACGAGCTTGAAGCTCTCGCCGAGCCGCTGCTCCAGCGTGCCCTGCAGCTTCTCGTCGACGGTGGCGCGCATCTGCTCCAGCTTGGCCTCGTTCTCCTGACGAAGCGTGGCGAGCTGCTTCTCCATGCTGGCCTTCAAGGCTTCGCCGGCCCGCGCGTTGGTTTCGTTGATCTCGCTCAACCGGACGCCGAACTCCGCCTGCGCCTGCCTGCCTCGCTGCTCGGTCTCGGCGGCGCTCTGGCGGAGCTGGCGTGCGAACTCGTCGAGCTGCTGGCGCTGGGCCGTGCCCGCTTCGCGCAGCCGCTGGCCGAGGGCGTCGGCCAGCCGCGTGATGGCGGACACGACCTCCTCGCGCAGCGCGCGCTGGCTGTTGCCGGCTTCCTCGCGCGCGATCCTGAACTCCTCGCGCTGCACGCGCTCGGCCCGCCCGATCGAATCGTCCAGCGCGTCGAGCTGGCCGAGAACGGCCCGATCCGGCCCGCCGAGGGCGGTCAGGCGGCTCAGGATCAGAAGGCAGAGGGCCACCGAGAGCGCGGCGAACGTCAGAGCCGCGATCGACAGGAGGAAGATCGGATCGGACATGGCGTTCGGCCCCGTGGCGAGTCGGGACCGAACGTAAACGAAACGGGAACAAAAGGCCACCCGCCGGGCGGGTGGCCTTTTCCGAAGACCTTATGCGGCAAGCCCACGCTTGCGCATGAGCGCGTCGGGCGTCGGCATGCGTCCGCGGAACGCCTTGTAGAGCTCGGCCGGGTCGCGCGAATTGCCGGCTGAATAGATGTAGCGGCCGAGGCGCTCGGCCGTGTCGGCATGGAACGGGTCGTCCTGCTCCTCGAAGGCTTCGAAGGCGTCCGCGTCCAGCACTTCGGACCACATGTAGGAATAGTAGCCCGCCGAATAGCCGTCGCCAGAGAAGACGTGGGCGAAGTGCGGCGAACGGTGGCGCATCACGATCTCGGCCGGCATGCCGATCTCGGCGAGGATTTCGGCCTCGCGCGCCATCGGGTCGGCCGGCGGCTCGCCGGTCTCGTGGAGAGCCAGATCGACGAGCGCGGAGGCGGTGAACTCCACCGTGTCGAAGCCGGTGTCGAAGGTGCGCGCGGCCTCAAGCCGGTCCGCCAGATCCTGCGGCAGCGCCTCGCCGGTCTCCACGTGGCGGGCGTGCTTGGACAGGACCTCGCGCGTGCCGAGCCAGTGCTCGTAGAGCTGCGAGGGCAGCTCCACGAAGTCGCGCGCCACGGCCGTGCCCGAGAGCGAGGGCCAGGTGACGTCGGACATCATTCCGTGGAGCGCGTGGCCGAACTCGTGGAAGAGGGTGCGCGCGTCGTCCATGGAGAGAAGGGCGGGCGAGCCCTTCGCCGGCTTGGCGAAGTTGCAGACATTGTAGATGATCGGCGTCTGCCCGCCGTCGAGCTTGTGCTGGGAGCGCAGCGCGCTCATCCAGGCGCCCGAGCGCTTCGAGGTCCGCGCGAAATAGTCGCCGATGAAGAGGCCGCGCTGCGCGCCGTCACGGCCGAGGACCCGCCAGACCCTTGCATCGGGATGCCAGGCGCGGGCCTCCGGCATCGGCTCGAAGGACAGGCCGAAGAGCCGGTTCGCGACGTGGAAGGAGGCCTCGATCATGGCGTCGAGCGCGAAGTAGGACTTCACCGCACCCTCGTCGACGTCGAACTCGGCGCGCCGGCGCTTTTCGGCGTAGTAGCGCCAGTCGTGCGGCTCGATGGGGCCGTTCTCGCCCTCGTCCTGCGCGATCGCCTGGAGCTTGGCGGCATCGGCGCGGGCGCGCTCAACCGCCTTCTCCCACACCGTCGTCAGAAGATCGCGCACGGCCTGCGGCGTCTTGGCCATCGTGTCGTCGAGCTTGTAGGCGGCGAAGGAGGCGAAGCCGAGAAGCCTCGCCTTCTCCGCGCGCAGCGCCAGCGTCTCCTTGATGATCGCCCGGTTGTCGCTCGGGCCGCCGTTCTCGCCGCGCTTCGTCCAGGCCGAGAAGGCGCGCTCGCGAAGGGCGCGGTTCGGGCAGTAGGTCAGGAAGGGCACGACGATCGAGCGCGAGAGGGTCACGACATGGCCGCTCATCCCGCGCTCCTCCGCCGCCTGCGCCATGGAGGCGACGAGGAAGTCGGGAAGGCCCGCGAGATCGGTCTCCTCGACCGGCAGCACGAAGGACTTCTCGTCGGAGAGGACGTTCTGGGAGAAGGCCGTGCCGAGTTCGGACAGGCGGGCGTTGATCTCCGTCAGGCGCTCGCGATCCTCGCCTTCCAGGCGGGCGCCGCGCCGCACGAAGCCGGCATGGGTGCGCTCCAGAAGCCGCGCCTCCTCGGCGCCGAGCCCGAGCGCCTCGCGTCCCGCGAAGAGTTCGTCGATCCGTGAGAAGAGCTGCGGGTCGAGCGAGATGGCCGAGGAATGGCGCGAGAGCTTCGGTGAAATCTCGCGCTCCACGGCCTGCAGGTCGTCGTTCGTGTTGGCACCCGCCAGCGCGAAGAAGATGCTGGCCACGCGCTCCAGATCCTGCCCCGCCCGCTCCAGCGCGCCGATCGTGTTGGCGAAGGTCGGCGCTTGCGGATTGTCCGCGATGCTCCGGATCTCGTCCCGGTGCGCCTGCATCGCCGCGTCGAACCCGGACCGGAAGTCGTCCGCCGTCAGGGCGGCGAAATCGGGAAGTCCGGCGGGGCCGTCGAAGGCGAAACGGGCGAGATCCGTCGAGGGGGCATTTGCGGTCAAAGGGGTGCTCCGTTTGCAGTCGCTTGTTTTGGCCGCTAGATAAGGGTCCCAGACCAGTCTTGGAATGCGTTCCGTACGGGAAAACTCGCCACGGCCTCACCTTTCGACGCGGGCCGGGAAGCCTCGTCACCTGTCCAGGAGTTCCCTTTGTCTCATCTGACCTCCGGAAATGCGCTCGGGTTCCTTCTCTCCGACACGGCGCGTCTCTTCCGTCAGTTCTTCGAGCGAAGCGTGACCGAGAACGGACTAGGACTGACGCCGGGCGAAATCCGGGCGCTCGGCCACGCCATACGCTTCGACGGCTCGCGGCAGGCGGTCCTGGCCGACCGGATGGGCGTCGAGCCGATGACTCTCTCGGCCTATCTGGACCGTCTGGAGACCCGCGGCCTCATCGAACGGTCCGTCGATCCGTCCGACCGCCGCGCCAAGATCGTGCGCCCCACGACGGCGGCGACGGAGATCATGCGCCAGCTCGATCCGCTGTTCGAGACGGTCTACCTCCAGGCCGTGCAGGGCCTGACGGAGGATCAGGTGGACGCGATGACCGAGGCGCTGGCCGTCATCCGCGCGAACCTGACCAACGACGCGAGCATTCTCGCCAAGCTCGACCTCCTCTCCGAGCGCAGGTCGGCCGGCTCCGAGGCGCGCGCGCCCGCCTGACGCAGACCTTCCGTTCCGTCGAAGGCGTCCTATAGTAAGGCGACCATTCTAATCGGCGCGGGCCCGCGCCGCGTCCGAAAGACCCCCACTCATGCCTCTCGCGATGTCCGAGCGGCGGACGAGCCTCCTCGGCGCGCTCCTCGTCGCGATCGCACCCGTCTCCATGGCGCTCTACACGCCGGCCTTGCCGACGCTGGTGGAGGCCTTCGACACGACGCCCGCCGTCGTGAACCTCACGCTTCTCGTCTATTTCGCCGGCTTCGCGCTGACCCAGCTCGTCTGCGGCCCCCTGTCCGACGCCTATGGCCGCAAGCCGGTGACGCTGGCCTTCCTCGGCCTCTACGTCGTCGGCTCCGTCATCGCGGTCCTGGCTCCGACCATCGAATGGCTGGTCGCCGCCCGCGTCGTGCAGGGGATCGGCGCCTCGGTCGGCGTGGCGACCTCGCGCGCCATCGTGCGCGACCAGTATGTCGGGGAAGCCTCCTCGCGCATCATGAACGCCATCGGCATCATGCTCGCGATCGCTCCGGCCATGGCGCCGACGATCGGCGGGCTGACGCTGGCGGTCGCGGACTGGCACGCGATTTTCGTCGTCATGCTCTTCGCGGGCCTCGCGCTTCTCGGCATCGTCCTCGTTTTCATGCGGGAGACGACGGTCGGCAACCCGGCGCTCGCCCATCCGGGCAGCCTCCTGCGCTCCTACCGGCAACTGGCGGGGAACCTCACCTTCGTCACCAGCGTGCTGACGGTCGCGGGCTCGGTCGGCGCCCTCTACACGCTGGCGACCGTGCTGCCGTATCTGCTGATCGACCGCGCGGGACTGACGCCGGCGCAGTTCGGCCTCGGCATGCTGGCGCAGTCGGGCAGCTTCCTTCTCGGCTCGGTCGTCATGCGGGGCCTGATGCGGCGCTTCTCAGCCTATGCGCTCGTCCCGGCAGGCCTCGGCTGCATCGCCCTCGGCTCGGTCCTGATGGCGCTGTCCATCGCGTTCCTGCCGATCAGCTATCCGTCGATCATGGTTCCGGTCGCGTTCTATGCCTTCGGCATCGCCTTCGTCATGCCGGCGATGACGACCGCCTCGCTCGCCCCCTTCCCGACGATCGCGGGGGCGGCGGCCGCGGCCATGGGCTTCGTCCAGATCGGCGCCGGTCTCGTCGGCGGGCTGGTCGCGACCGCCATCGGCGACCCCGTGCTCGGCACGCAGCTCGTCATCCCCGCGCTCGGAACGACGGCCATCGTCTCCTATTGGATCTTCCGCAGACGCACGCGCGTCATGGCCGTTCCGGCCCGCCCGAGCGAGCCGGACCCCATTCACGGGGTGGAGTGAGCCCTCACTCCGCCGCCTCGGCCCGGACCGCCCCGGAGCCGAGCGAGCGCATGGCGTCGGCCGCGATCGTGAAGGAGCGCTTGCGCGCCTCGTGATCGTGAATCATCCCGGTCAGGATGATCTCGTCCGGCCGGTGGGTCTCGATGAGGCGCGAGAGTTCGCGGCGCACGGTCTCGGGGGAGCCGACGGCCGAGACGCGCATCGCCTCCTCCACCATCGCCATGCCGGCCGCGCCGATCTCGGCCTCGATGTCCTCGACGGGCGGGGGCAGGAGACCCGGCTGGCCCGAGCGCAGCCGCGCGAAGGATTGCTGCATGGAGGTCCGCAGATAATGCGCCTCCTCGTCGCTCGGCGCGGCGAAGACGTTGGCGGCCAGCATGAAATAGGGCGCCTCCAGCGTCGCGGAGGACCGGAAGGTCTCGCGATAGATCGAGGCCGCCTGCTCCAGCGCGGCCGGGGCGAAATGCGAGGCGAAGGCGTAGGGCAGGCCGAGATGGGCCGCGAGCTGCGCGCCGTAGAGCGATGAGCCGAGGATCCAGACCGGCACATGGGTGCCTCCGCCCGGCACCGCCTGGACGCGCTGGTTCGGCTCGACGTCCTCGAAATAGGCCATCAGCTCGAAGACGTCCTGGGGGAAGTTGTCGGAGTTCTCCAGGCTTCGCCGAAGCGCGCGCGCCGTCATCATGTCGGTGCCCGGCGCGCGCCCGACGCCGAGGTCGATGCGGCCGGGAAAGAGCGTCGCCAGCGTGCCGAACTGCTCGGCGATGACCAGCGGAGCGTGGTTCGGCAGCATGATGCCGCCGGCGCCGACGCGGATCGTCTTCGTGCCCGCCGCCACATGCCCGATCACGACGGACGTCGCCGCGCTCGCGATGCCGGGCATGTTGTGATGCTCGGCCAGCCAGTAGCGGTGGTAGCCGAGCGATTCGGCGTGCTGGGCGAGATCGAGGGTGTTCGCCAGCGCGTCGGCGGGCGTCGAGCCCTCGGGCACGGGGGTGAGGTCGAGGAGGGAATAGGGGATCATCGCAGGGCGGCTCCGGCTGTTCTCCCCGCAGATGGTAAGGCGAACGCACGATGTCGAGGGAGGCCTCGCCGTCCCGCCGTAAGGTGCTTCGTGGCGAAAGGTTGGCGGCGGGAGCCTTTCCGTCTAGGGCTTGCCCTTTTCGGCGCGACGTCGTGAGCCTCCGCCCGGCCGCGCCCGACTTCGAAGGGTCCCATGGATATCGGCATCTGGATCAGCCTCGCGCTGTATTTCGGGCTGACGCTCGGCATCGCCTATTATGCCTGGAAGAACGCCGCGGCGACGTCGGAGCACTACGTTCTGGGCGGCCGGGGCCTTTCCCCCGGCGTCGCGGCGCTGTCGGCGGGCGCCTCCGACATGAGCGGCTGGCTGCTGCTCGGCCTGCCCGGCGCGCTCTACGCCTCCGGCCTCGTCGAGGCCTGGATCGGCATCGGTCTCTTCCTCGGCGCGTTCGCCAACTGGATTATCGTCGCGCCGCGCCTTCGCGAGCAGACGGAGCGCTACGACGACGCGCTGACCGTTCCAGCCTTCCTCGCCAACCGCTTCCCCAGCCGCGCCCGCGCCCTGCGGGTGGTCTCGGCGCTCATCATCGTCGTCTTCTTCGCCGTCTACACGGCCTCGGGGCTCGTCGCGGGCGGGCGCCTGTTCGAGACCGCCTTCGCCCCGCTCGTCGACGTTCCGGGCGTGTCGGACTACGCGCTCGGCATCTGGCTCACGCTCGGCGTCGTCCTGATCTACTCCGTCGTCGGCGGCTTCATGGCCGTCAGCCTCACCGACGTCCTGCAGGGCGGCATCATGATGCTCGCCCTCGTCCTCATCCCGATCGTGGTCTTCCTCGACCCGGCGGTCGGCGGCGCCTCGGGCATCGCCGAGACGGTGGCCGCGATCGATCCTACTTTCCTGTCGCTGACGAGCGGCATCACCTTCCTCGGCTTCCTTTCGGCCGTGGCCTGGGGCCTCGGCTATTTCGGCCAGCCCCACATCATCGTGCGCTTCATGGCCATGCGCTCGGCGGCCGATGCGCCGAAGGCGGCCGCGATCGGCCTTTCCTGGATGGCGGTCTCGCTGGTCGGCGCCATCGCCGTCGGCATTCTCGGGCGCGTCTATGCCGAGCGCACGGGACTGGATGTCGCCGATCCGGAAACGATCTTCATCGTCTTCGCCAACGTCCTCTTCCACCCGCTCATCACGGGCTTCCTCCTCGCCGCGCTGCTGGCCGCGATCATGTCGACCATCTCCTCCCAGCTGATCGTCGCCGCGTCCTCGCTGACGGAGGATTTCTACCACCTCTTCCTGCGGCGCGAGGCGACGGGGTCGGAGCTGGTGCTCGTCGGCCGCATCTCGGTCGTCCTCGTCGCGGTCGCGGCCGCGATCATCGCGCGCGACCCGAACTCGCAGGTCCTCGGCCTCGTCGCCAACGCCTGGGCCGGCTTCGGCGCGGCCTTCGGCCCGCTGATCCTGCTCGCGCTCACCTGGCCGCGCATGACCGGTGCGGGCGCCATCGCCGGCCTCGTCACCGGCGCGGCCGTGGTCATCGGCTGGATCGCGCTCGGCTGGAACGCCTCGTTCCTCGGCGGGGAGGGGATCTACGAGATGATCCCGGGCTTTGCCGCCGCCATGATCGCCATCGTCCTCGTCAGCCGGGCGACGAAGGATGCGGGCGAGTTCCGGGCGCTGGCCGCCCGAGGCTGAATCAAAGCGGCGGCGTGTTTCGCCGCCGCCTTCCCTCAACTGTATGGGAGGCTAACGAATTTCGACGTTTGGGGAGGACAGGCCGCCCGTTGACGGGTAGCTTTCGCGGAACGCCTTGTTTGGGAGGACATCCGCGTGAACCAATCCCTGCTGTTCGTCCTGGCGCTCTTGCCGATCGGGATCGTCTTCGTCCTGCTCGTCGCGATGCGGCGGTCGGCCAAGCTCGCCATGCTGGTCGCCTATGTCGCGACCGTCGTCCTCGCCATGGCGGTCTGGGGCCAGAGCGCGGGCACCGTCGCGGGCGCGACGGTCAACGGCCTCGTCACGGCCCTCACCCTGCTCTTCATCATCTTCGGTGCGATCCTTCTCCTGCAGACGGTGCAGGAGAGCGGTGCGATCCGCGCCATTCGCGACGGCTTCACCGACCTCTCGCCCGACCGGCGCATCCAGGCCATCATCATCGCCTGGATGTTCGGGTCCATGATCGAGGGCGCGTCGGGCTTCGGAACGCCGGCGGCGGTCGCGGCGCCGCTGCTCGTCGCGATCGGGTTTCCGGCGATGGCGGCGGTCCTCGTCACCCTCATCATCCAGTCGGTCCCGGTCTCCTTCGGCGCGGTGGGAACGCCGATGCTCGTCGGCGTGGCGACGGGACTGGGCGGCGATCCGGCGGTGGCGACATCCATCGCGCCGACGGCGGTCTCCGACTACGTGGTGCAGGTCGCGGCCAATGTGGCGCTGCTGCATGCCATCGTCGGCTTCGTCATCCCGCTTCTCATGGTCGGCATGCTGACGCGCTTCTTCGGCGCCAGCCGGTCGTTCCGCGAGGGCTTCGCGGTCTGGCCCTTCGCGCTCTTCGCCGGGCTCGCCTTCACGGTGCCCTATACGCTCGTCGCCTTCCTGCTCGGCCCGGAATTTCCCTCGCTTCTCGGCGGTCTCATCGGCCTTCTCATCGTGGTTCCGGCGGCTCGCGCCGGCTTCCTCCTGCCACGGGAGCGCTTCGACTTCCCCCGGCGGGCCGGCTGGAACGAGCACTGGTTCGGAACGCTCGGCGCCGCCGACGTCCGGCAGGCCGCCGCGCCCGCGGGGCAGGGCATCTCGCTCCTGCGCGCCTGGTCGCCCTATCTCGTCGTCGCCGCGCTCCTGGTCCTCACGCGCGTCGTCACGCCGCTGCAGAGCGCGCTGCGCTCGGAGGCCGCGACGCTGTCGATGACCGACCTCTTCGGCTCGGGCATCAACGCGTCGGCGCAGCTTCTCTACTCGCCGGGCTTCATCCTCATCCTCTCCTCGCTCGTCGCCTTCTTCGTCTACCGGATGAGCGCGGCGGCCTATGCGCGGGCCTGGAGCGGCTCCGCGCGCACGATGGTCGCGGCCGCGCCCGCGCTTCTCATCGCGGTGCCGATGGTTCAGGTCTTCCTGAACACCGGCGGCGGCACGCTCAACTCCATGCCGCTGGTGCTCGCCGAGAGCGTGGCCGGCGTGGCCGGTGCCTCCTGGCCGCTCTTCGCGCCGCTCATCGGCTCGCTCGGCGCCTTCATCGCGGGCTCGAACACCGTTTCGAACATGATGTTCTCGCTGTTCCAGTTCTCCGCGGCCGAGCAGATCGGGCTGGCGGGCGTCGGCACCATGCTCGTCGTCGCGCTTCAGGCCGTGGGCGGGGCGGCCGGCAACATGATCTGCGTCCACAATGTCGTCGCAGCCTCCGCCGTGGTCGGGCTCACCGACCGGGAGGGCGACGTGATCCGCATGACGCTGATCCCGATGACCTACTACGTCGTCCAGGCGGGGCTCGTCGGCATGGGCTTCATCTATGGCGGCGTCTGGTGGGTTCTCGCATTCGTCTGGCTGGCCGGCGTCGTCACGGCGATGACGATGAACCGGGGACGCGAGCGCACGGCCATGGCCGCCGCCGAGTAGGCGCGCGGCGCGCCTCATGAAAAAGGCCCGGCGGAGCGATCCGCCGGGCCTTTTCGTTTGCCGTTCGGGATCGGCCCCCGCGTCAGATCCGGTCGCGCTTGGCGAGCGTGCGAAGGCGCAGGGCGTTCAGCTTGATGAAGCCCGCCGCGTCCTTCTGGTCGTAGGCGCCCCGGTCGTCCTCGAAGGTGACGAGCTTGTCGGAGTAGAGCGACTTCGGGCTCGTGCGGCCGGTGACCATGACGTTGCCCTTGTAGAGCTTGAGCGTCACCTCGCCCTCGACATGACGCTGCGAATGGTCGATCGCGGCCTGCAGCATCTCGCGCTCCGGCGAGAACCAGAAGCCGTAATAGATGAGCTCCGCATAGCGCGGCATCAGCTCGTCCTTCAGATGCGCGGCACCCCGGTCGAGCGTGATCGACTCGATCGCGCGGTGCGCCGCGAGCAGGATCGTGCCGCCGGGCGTCTCGTAGACGCCGCGCGACTTCATGCCGACGAAGCGGTTCTCCACGAGGTCCAGACGGCCGATGCCGTTGTCGCGGCCGAGATCGTTCAGCTTGGCAAGAAGCGTGGCCGGCGACAGGCGCTGCCCGTCGATCGAGACCGCGTCGCCGCGCTCGAAGCCGATCGTGATCGTGGTGGCGACGTCGGGCGCGTCTTCCGGGGAGATGGTGCGCATGTGGACATATTCGGGCGCGGCCACGGCCGGGTCCTCCAGCACCTTGCCCTCGGACGAGGAGTGCAGCAGGTTCGCGTCGACCGAGAAGGGGGCCTCGCCCTGCTTGTCCTTGGCGACCGGGATCTGGTTCTTCTCGGCGAAGTCCAGAAGGTCGGTGCGCGACTTGAACGACCAGTCGCGCCAGGGCGCGATGATCTTGATGTCCGGGTTCAAGGCGTAGGCCGACAGCTCGAAGCGGACCTGATCGTTGCCCTTGCCGGTCGCGCCGTGCGCGATGGCGTCGGCGCCGGTCTTCTTGGCGATCTCGATCAGGTGCTTGGAGATCAGCGGCCGGGCGATCGAGGTGCCGAGGAGATAGACGCCCTCGTAGACCGCGTTGGCGCGGAACATCGGGAAGACGAAGTCGGAGACGAACTCCTCGCGCACGTCCTCGATGAAGATTTCCTTGATGCCGAGCATCTCGGCCTTGCGGCGCGCCGGCTCCAGCTCCTCGCCCTGGCCGAGATCGGCGGTGAAGGTGACGACCTCCGCGCCGAGTTCGGTCTGCAGCCATTTCAGGATGATCGAGGTGTCGAGGCCGCCGGAATAGGCGAGGACGACCTTCTTGACGTCGCGGGGGAGGGCCATCGTGCCGGGTTCTCCGTTTCGGGTTCCGTTCCGGAGGTGGCCTCTACATCAGAAGGGCGGGCCATGCGAGGCGTGGCCCGAAAATTCGGGTGGCGCGGGCATCGGCGCGGGAGTAACGCTGCACGCTCCGCAATCTTCGAGCCGCTCCGATGAGCTTCGTCCCCGACCTTCCGGCCCTTCTCGCCTTCACGCTGGCGGCGGTGATCCTCACCATCACGCCCGGACCGGACATGACGCTCTTTCTCGGCCGCACGCTGGCGCAGGGTCGCGCGGCCGGACTGGCGGCGATGTTCGGCGCGACCTCGGGCGTCGTCGTGCATACGACCCTCGCGGCCTTCGGCCTCTCGGCGCTAATCGCGGCCTCGCCGGAAGCGTTCCTGGCGCTGAAGGTGGCCGGCGCGGGCTATCTCGTCTTTCTCGCGGTGCAGGCGCTGCGCTTCGGCTCGGCGCTGAATCTCGACGAGACGGCGCGTCCCAGGCGGCAGGTCTCGCTCGTCCGCAACTGGGCGACCGGCGTCGGGATCAACCTCCTGAACCCGAAGATCGTGCTCTTCTTCGTGACCTTCCTGCCGCAGTTCGTCTCGGTGAGCGACCCGAACGCGACCGGCAAGCTCTTCTTCCTCGGCATCTACTTCATCGTCATCGCGACCCCGATCGCGATCGCGATGATCCTGGCGGCCGACCGCTTCGCGCGGTTCCTGAAGGCCAAGCCGAGGGTCATGCGGGCGATCGACTACGTCTTCGCCAGCATCTTCTCCGCCTTCGCGCTGCAGATCCTGCTCGCCCGCGCCTGAGGTTCAGGCGTAGGCGTAGGGGCCGCCTTTCTCCAGCGCCGCCTTATAGGCGGGGCGGGCGTGGATGCGGGCGAGGAAGTCCTTCACCGCGGGGTGGCGCGAATAGTCCACGCGGCTCGCGCCCGCCTCGACCGGGAAGCTCATCATCACGTCGGCGACCGAGAAATCCGCTCCCGAGAACCAGCCGGAGGTCTGCAACGCGCGCTCCCAATGGTCGAGATTGGCGGCGATCTCGGGCGCCACCAGCGCGCGGTCCAGCGTCGCCATGGCCGACTTCAGGATGCCGCGCGCGAAGAAGGGCGCGCGCTTGGGCATCTCGATCGTGACGAGCTTGAGGAACAGCGGCGGCATCGCCGTTCCCTCCGCATGGTGCATGAAGTGGCGGCACTGCCAGTAGGCGGGGCTGCCGGGCTCGGGCGTCAGGCGGCCGCGCGCATGGGTCTCGACGATGTACTCCACGATCGCGCCCGTCTCGGTCAGCGTCAGGCCGTTCTCCTGCAGGATCGGCGCCTTGCCGAGCGGATCGACGGCCTTCAGCTCGGCCGGCGCGCGAAGGTTCTTGCCGCGCCGATAGTGCTCGATCTCGTAGGGCAGGCCCAACTCCTCCAGGAGCCAGAGCACGCGCTGCGAGCGGGAATTGTTGAGATGGTGGATCGTGATCATCGTCTCGCCTGTCTTCGCACGTCGTGTCAGCGCTCGCCGCGCCCTATCGGTTCCCGCCCGCTCCTGCGAAGCGTTTACCATCGGACCGGCGAATGGCGCTCCGTTTACCTGACGGTGGCCCCCGCCGGTCCATATCGCGAAGACGGGGCGTTCCGGCCCTTCGAGGACCAGCCCCGATGCGTCTCTATCGCATTCTCGGCGTGACGATCACCGATGAGGCCTTCGAGGCGGCGGCGGATCACGTCCGCGCGCTCGTGGACGGAACGGGGCCGCGCTCGCTCGTCTTCGTCAACGCCCACACGCTGAACCACGCCGCCGCCGATCCCGCTTTCCGCGACACGCTGAACGCGGCGAGCCTCGTCTTCGGCGACGGAACGGGCGTGCGCTGGGCCGCGCGGCTGCAGGGCCTGAGGCTCCAGGCCAACCTCAACGGCACGGATCTGGTGCCGGCGGTGCTGAAGCGGCGTCCGGGCGTGCGCTGTTATCTCGTCGGCTCGGCGCCGGACCGGATCGCGCGTGTTCTCGAAGGCGCGAGGCGGCTCTTTCCCGAGGTCGAGTTCGTCGGCGCCCATCACGGCTATCTCGACGAGGCCGCGAGCCGGACGGTGGCGGAGGACATTCGCCGGTCGGGCGCCAATCTCGTCCTCGTCGGCATGGGCAATCCGATCCAGGAGCGCTGGGTCGAGGCCCATCGCGAGGCGGCGCCGGACGCGCTCTTCGTCGCGGTCGGCGGCTTCTTCGAGTACTGGCACGGCAATCTCCAGCGCGCGCCGGGCTTCATGCGCCGCGCCGGGCTGGAATGGGTGCATCTGATGATGCGCCAGCCGCGCAAGGTGCCGCGTTACCTTCTCGGAAATCCGCTCTATCTGGCGCGGGTCATGCGCTCTCTTCCGAAGGACAGGGCGTTCCGCGAACGCTTGTCCAACGCTTCAGGAGACCGATCATGAGAGAGCGCCCGATCGCCCGGAAGCGCTGGATCGCCAAGAAGGCCGCGCGGGCCGGCGTCGGCGCGCTCGGCCGGCTGACGCGCGGCACGGGCGTGCGGGTTCTCACCTATCACCGCTTCGGTCCGGCGACGCGCATGCCCTTCACGGTGACGGCGGAGGCCTTCGAGCGCGAGATGGCGTTCCTGGCGCGCGAGAAGCGCGCGGTCTCGCTGGACGAGGTCGAGCGGCATGTGCGCGGCGAGATCGGTCTGAAGGACGGCTCGGTGCTGGTGACCATGGACGACGGCGATCCGTCCGTCCTCCATGTCGCGTTGCCGATCCTGCGCAAGCACGCGATCCCGTCGGTCCTCTATGCGCTCGGCGGCTCGCCGGAGGGCTACGAAATTCTCTCGCCAGCCGAACTGCGCGAGGTCGCGGATGGCGGCGTCACCATCGGCTCGCACACGATGAACCATCGCTCGATGGGAACGCTGCCGGCGCAGGAGGGGAGGCGGGAGGCCGTCGATTCCAAGGCCCGGCTGGAAGATATCGTCGGCCGGCCCGTGACCTCATTCGCCTACCCCTTCGGCACGCGCCGCGACGTTTCGCCTGCGGCCGCTTCGATCCTCTCCGAGGCCGGCTATACGAGCGCCTTCACCTCGCTGCACGGGGCGCTCGCGCAGGGCGACGACGCGATGCTTCTCCCGCGCGTGAAGGTCGAGTCCGGCGATCCCGACTGGCTCTTCCCGGCGCTGTGCGACGGCGCGATGGACCGCTGGCGGCTGATCGACGAGGGACTGTCGGGCCTGCAGAAGCCGCAGACGGCCTGACGCTCAGAGACCGACGGCCTTTCGGAGCGCGTCGTTCATCCGGTCCTGCCAGCCCGGCCCGTCCTCCTGGAAGCGCTCCAGCACGTCGGCGTCGATCCGCAGCGTCACGCTTTCGCGCACGCCCGGCACCTTCGCCGGCTCCTTCAACCGCTCGGGCGCCTTGGCGGTCGCGGATTTGAACGCGGCCTCCGCTGCGTCGCGCGCGCTGGTCGGGCGTCGGGTCATGGCGTGTCCTCTCGTGTCGCGGGGGCGGGGCGGTGTCGCCAATGGCCCGCGCTGCGGCCGGCGACGATCCAGTAGACCATGAAGAATCCGAGCCCGCCGACGATCATCGCGGTGCGGATGGCGGCAGGCGCGTCGCCCCCGTACCAGAGCTGTGCCAGAGCCAGACCGGCCAGGGCGCCCGTCGCGGCGTGGAGCAGGAAGGAGGACCAGCGAAGGCTTTCCGTCAGAACCATGAAGACCGCCCAGGGCATGAGCGCCGCCGCGCCGATCTGCCCGGCCTGCGCGATGAGGCCGAGAAAGAGCTCGAAGAGCAGGAACGGGTCGTTCCACCATCCGGCGGGCAGGGCCAGGAACGGCCAGAGCAAGGCGAAGGCCGCCGCGAGGCACCCGGCGACGAAGCCGAGCGGGATCACGAAGAGAAAGCGCAGGACGGCGATCACGGGAGGTTCGGCCTTCCCGTGCTCAGACCGCGACGGTCGCTTCCAGCGCCAGCCGGTCGCCCTTTTTCATGCGCTCCGATTCCGACTTGAGCTGACCGCAGGCGGCGAAGATGTCGCGTCCGCGCGGCGTGCGGATCGGCGAGGCGTAGCCGGCGTCGTTCACGAGATCGGCGAAGCGCTCGATCTGGTCCCAGTCCGAGCACTCGTAGGGGCTGCCGGGCCAGGGGTTGAACGGGATCAGATTGATCTTGGCCGGAATGCCCTTGAGCAGCCGGACGAGTTCGCGCGCATCGTCGAGACTGTCGTTGACGCCCTTGAGCATCACGTATTCGAAGGTGATGCGCCGCGCGTTGGACAGGCCCGGATACTCCCGGCAGGCCTGCATGAGCTCGGCGATGGGGTACTTCTTGTTGATCGGCACGAGCACGTCGCGCAGCTCGTCCGTCACCGCGTGGAGCGAGATGGCGAGCATGACGCCCATCTCCTCGCCGGTGCGGCGGATCATGGGCACGACGCCGGACGTCGAAAGCGTGATGCGGCGCTTGGAGAGCGACAGCCCGTCGCCGTCCGAGATCACGTCCAAAGCCTTGGCGACGTTGTCGTAATTGTAGAGCGGCTCGCCCATGCCCATCATGACGACGTTCGAGACGAGGCGCCCTTCGGAGGGCACGATCGCGCCTTCCGGCGTGTTCTCGTCCGGGAAGTCGCCCAGCCGCTCGCGCGCCGTCAGGAGCTGGCCGACGATCTCGGACGGCTCCAGATTGCGGACGAGGCGCTGCGTGCCCGTGTGGCAGAAGGTGCAGGTGAGGGTGCAGCCGACCTGGGACGAGACGCAGAGCGTGCCGCGCCCTTCCTCCGGGATGTAGACGGTCTCGATCTCGACGGGCCGGCCGGCGCCGCGCGGCGGGAAGCGGAAGAGCCATTTGCGCGTGCCGTCGACGGAGATCTGCTCCTCGACGATCTCGGGGCGGCGGATCTCGAACCGCTCGGCCAGCGCCGCGCGCAGGGGCGCGGAGATGTTGGCCATCTGCGAGAAGTCCTTCACGCCGCGCACATAGAGCCAGTGCCAGAGCTGGGCGGTGCGCATGCGGATCTGCTTGGGCGCGACGCCCGCTTCCGCCAGGGCGTCGCCGAGCTCCTCGCGCGACAGGCCGAGCAGCGAGCGCGGACCGGCGGCCGGCGCGGCCTGCGTCGCGGCGGGCCTCGGGCGGGCGGCGGGCTCGGAAAGGTCGATCGTCAGGCTCATCGGCGGACATGCCGGCGGTGCACGCGCCGGTCCCTCGTCGTCGTCTTTATCAAGCGGATCGAGGGTAGATGCGCCTTCGGGCGGCAAATCGCAAGCGTTTCGGCCACGGCGGGCGACCACGGCCCGCCGCGAAAACGCGGCCGTGGTCCTGTCGTTCGAAGCGTCCGGGGCCGATCAGCTGCAGCTGTTGATCGACTGGATCGCCGCCGTGATGCCGGACAGCGAGTAGGTGTAGCTCGTCGCCGTGCCGCGCGCCGAGGTGGCGCTGACCGTCATCTGGCGACCGCCGCGCATGGCGGCGACGAGGGCCGGCTCCTTGGAGGCGTCCTCGACCCAGGCGGACTCGCCGCGCGTGAACAGCGTGAACTTGTTGCCGTCCACGTCCACGGTCACCTGGCTGCCCTCGCGCATCGGATAGCCCATCACGACCTGCGGCTCGTAGGCGTTCTGACCGGGCTTCTGGGAGACGAGGAAGAAGATGTCGCCGTGGTTCACGGTGGAGGGCTGCATCGCGGTCGGCGTCGACAGGACGTAGCAGACCTTCGTGCCGTTCTGGTCGTAGGAGTAGGACCCCCATGCGTTGAACTGGTTGATGCGGCTCGGCGTCTGGGCTGCGACGGCCGCGCTCGAAAGGATCACGAAAGCCGCCGCGGCCGTCAGGACTTTTTTCAAGGATGCCTCCTCGCTGGTCATTCACTTCAGGGGATCGCCCGTCGCCTCGCTGTGGAAGGAGAGCAACTGTCTCGAACTTATGTCGAAAGCCGTTTATCGTCCGTAAACGGACGCCGAAATCGGGCTGTTTCAAGACAGGACGGCGGAACTGGAACCGAGGCCGCCCGGCGTTCTCCTTCGCAAGCGAACCATCGCGAAGATGTGAACCGCGAAGGGGTCAGTCCTCCATCCCGGCCCCGGACGCGGCGCCCTCCTTGCCGAGCGTCGCTCTCGCCTTGGCGTAGTGGCGCGGGCGGATGTCGCGCTGCACCGCGCTGAAGGCGGCGAGAAGGACGGCGGCGTCGTCGGTGTAGCCGAGCCCGACGATGAAGTCGGGGATCACGTCGAAGGGCAGGACGAGATAGGCGAGGGCGGCGAGAAGGATGCCGCGCGTGCGCGCCGGCGTCCTCGTGTCCAGCGCGCAGTAATAGGAGGCGACGACGTCCTCGACGAAGGGAAGGTGCCGGGCGGCGCGTTTGAGCGTCGAGAAGAAGCCGCGGCGAACGGTCTCCTCGCGCGCCGCCTGCTCGTCTTCCGTTCCCGGCGCGAGGATTTCGCCGATTCGCTCCCGCTGGAGTTCCAAGGTCGCTTCTCCTTCGATCCGAAGGGGAAGATAGGAAAGGGCGCCCACCGCTCCAAGGTGGACGCCCTCCTTCGTCGGTCGTCGCTCAGCTCGCGAAGGCGGCGATGCCCTCGCGGGCTGCGCCGGCGCGCCGGCGGCCGGACAGGGTGAAGGCCTCCTCCAGGACGTAGGGGCCGCCGCCGACCGAATCCTTGGACGAGAACAGGCCGAAGCGCCCGACCTCGAAGGGCGGGGTGCGGAAGCCGCCGCGCGAAGACAGATAGCGCGCCACGTCCTCGGACTTGGCGTTGCGCAGCCGCGCCAGCGTCACGTGCGGCACGAAGCGGCGTGCGTCGGCCGCCACGCCGAGGCGCTTCAGCGTGCGGTCGATCTCGCCCTGCAGCGCGTCCAGCGCCTCGCAGGGGGCCACCGAGGCGTAGACGGAATGGGGCTTCTTGGACCCGAAGGCGTCGAGGCCGTTCAGCGCGATCGAGAAGGGCGCGCGTTCGATGCGGTCGAGATGGGCGACGACCTCGTCGGCCGTGCGGGCGTCGATGTCCCCGATGAAGCGAAGGGTGAGATGGTAGTTCTCCGGCTCGATCCAGCGGGCCGACGGCAGGCCGCCGCGCAGGAGGGACAGGGAGAGAGCGGCGTTGGGGGCGATCTCGATGGCGGTGAACAGGCGCGGCATGGCAGGCCCTTTCGCTTCATGAGGCATTCGCAGGAAGAAGACTTTCATTCGCACCCGCACACTTCAAGGTGCGCATGGCAGCAATGCACAGTCCGGAATGGCGAAGCTTGCGCGGAGCTTCTATTTTGAGAGCGACGGTGGGAGGCGTCGGACAGAGAGCCGCCCATGTTGCACTTCACGCCCGGACCGGGCGCCGAGCCGGTCCAAGCTCCGAACCTCCCGAACCTTTCCGGGTGCCGGATCCGGCCGCTCGTCGAGGGCGACGCCGACGCCTTCCGCGACCATCTTCTGCGCCTCGACGAGCGCTCGCGCCGCCTGCGCTTCGGCGCGCCGGTCAATGACGACTTCATCCGCGCCTATGCCGGGCGAGGCGAGAGCGTGCGCCGGGTCGGCCTTTTCGACGGAGACGTCCTGCGGGGCGTCGCCGAACTGCATCTCCACACGACGAACCCGGAATTTGCGGAGGGCGCGTTCAGCCTGGAGGTGTCCCATCGCGGGCTCGGCCACGGCACGCGGCTGTTCGACGCGCTCCTGTTCGAGGCCGAGGGCGCGGGCGTGAAGCGGCTCGATCTCCAGTGCCTGCGCGAAAACGTCGCGATGCAGCGGATCGCCCGGCGCTTTTCCGCGCGGCTCACCTTCGAGGGCAGCGAGACGGTCGCGACGATCGACCTTCCGCCCGCCGCGCTTGCGACCGTCGGCGACTGGCCGGCTCGCCTGCCGCCGGTCAGCTCCGAGCCTGCCTGATCGCCTCCAGCCGCTCCTCCACCAGCGGCAGCATGCGCTCGACGATCACCGCCACGCCCCTCGCATTGGGGTGCATGCGGTCCTCCAGATTGAGCTCCGCGACGGACGCCACCCCGTCGAGGAAGAAGGGGTAGAAGGCGACGTCGTGGCGCTCGGCCAGCCCTTCGAAGACCGGGTTGTAGTCCCGCGCGTAGTCGCCGCCCATGTTCGGCGGCGCGATCATGCCCGCCAGGATCACGTCCGTGTCCGGGCGGGCGGTGAGGCGCGACAGGATCTCGTCGAGATTGTCGCCGACGACCTGCGGCGAAATCCCGCGCAGGGCGTCGTTGGCGCCCAGCTCCACGATGACGAGATCGGCGCTTTCGGGCACCGACCAGTCGAGCCGGGCAAGGCCCGCCGAGGTCGTGTCGCCGGAGACCCCCGCATTGACCACGTCCACGTCGTGGCCGCGGTCCCGCAGCGCCGCTTCCAGCTGCTCGGGAAAGCTCTCGCCCGGCGCAAGGCCGTATCCCGCGACGAGACTGTCGCCGAAGGCGACGACCTCCAGCCGCTCCTGCGCCGACACAGGCAGGCTCGCCAGAAGAAGGGCGAAGACGGCCGCGAAGGCCGGCCGAGGAAAGCGCATCGCTTGGAACTGGAACATGCTCGGCCCATATGTCGGCACGCTGACGCGTGAAAGGATCGATGGACCCGCTCGGGGGGACGGGTCCGGAACGGACGGGCCGGCAGGCTTACCCGCCCGAACGGGAAGGGAGAGGCCCGTGGCCGCTCGCGGGACATAGGAAGGGGACTGACTTGGCGAAACCCGCGATCCGTCTGGAAAACGTACATGTGACACTCGGCTCGGGCCAGTCTCGCGTCCACGTCCTGAAAGGCGTCGACTTGACCGTCCGGGAGGGCGAATCCGTCGGCATCGTCGGGCCGTCCGGCTCGGGCAAGTCGACGCTCCTGATGGTCCTGGCGGGGCTGGAGCGCGCCGACGAAGGGCTCGTCGAGATCGCCGGACAGTCGCTGGCCGGGCTTTCGGAGGACAGGCTCGCGGCCTTTCGCGGCCGCCATGTCGGCATCGTCTTTCAGTCCTTTCACCTCATCCCGAACATGACGGCGCTGGAGAACGTCGCGGTGCCGCTGGAGCTGGCGGGCCGGCGCGACGCCTTCGAGCGCGCACGCTCCGAGCTCGAGGCGGTCGGGCTGGGCGGACGCGTCGATCACTATCCGGGCTCGCTGTCGGGCGGCGAGCAGCAGCGCGTCGCGCTCGCCCGTGCGCTGGCGCCCGAGCCCGCCATCCTCATCGCCGACGAGCCGACCGGCAATCTCGACGCCGAGACCGGACGCGTCGTCGCCGACCTCCTCTTCGCCGAATGCAAGCGTCGGGGCATGACGCTCGTGCTCGTCACCCACGATTCCGAGCTCGCCGCGCGGTGCCGGCGCGAGATCGCCGTGCGCTCCGGGCGGATCGAGGCGGGAGAGGCCGCGCCGGAGCTTCTGGGCGCGGCGCAATGAGCGCGGCCGATCTCCGCCTGGCGGTCCGCTTCGCGCTGCGCGAGATGCGCGGCGGGTTGCGCGGCTTCTACATCTTCCTCGCCTGCATCACGCTCGGCGTGGCGACCATCGCGGCGGTGGGCTCGGTCTCGCAGATGATGCAGGCCGGGATCGCGTCCGAGGGCCGGGCGATCCTCGGCGGCGACCTGCGCTTCAATCTCGGCCAGCGCGAGGCGAGCGCGCAGGAGCGGGGATGGATGGAGGCGCGGGGCGCGGTTTCGCAAAGCCTCTCGATGCGCTCCATGGCCCGCCTGCCCGACGGCAGCGATCAGGCGCTGGCGGAGCTGAAGGCCGTGGATGCCGCCTATCCGCTGGCGGGCCGGGTCGAGACCGAACCCGCCGAGCCGCTGGCCGCCTTGCTCGAAGAGCGCGCCGGCCGCTTCGGAGCGGTGGCGCCGCGCGAGTTCTTCGCGCGTCTCGGGCTCGAGCCGGGCGACACGCTGCGCATCGGCGACACGGAGGTGGAACTGCGCGCCGTCCTGACGCGCGAGCCGGACGTTCTCTCGGACGGCTTCCTCTTTGCGCCGCGCCTGATGCTCTCGCTCGACGCGATGGGCGCGACGGGGCTGGTGCAGCCGGGCAGCCTCCTGTCCAACATCTACAAGATCGGCCTCGCCGATCCCGACACGCCGGCGCGCGAGGTGCTGGAGGCCGCGGACGAGGCCTTTCCCGACGCCGGCTGGTCGATCCGCACCGCCGAGCGCGCAGCGCCCGCGCTTCAGTCCAACATCGAACGCTTCTCGCAATTCCTGACGCTGGTCGGCCTGACCGCGCTGATCGTCGGCGGCGTCGGCGTCGCCAATGCCGTCGCGGCCTATCTCGACGCCAAGCGGCCCGTGATCGCCGTGTTCAAGTCGCTCGGCGCAGGCGGGCGCTTCGTCGTCACGGTCTATCTCGTCCAAATCCTGATGCTGGCCGGCATCGGCATCGCGCTGGGGCTCGTCCTCGGCATCCTCGCGCCCTTCGCGACGGCCGGCCTTCTGGAAAGCGTGATCCCGGTGGCGGCGGAGGCTTCGGTCTATCCGTCCGCGCTTCTGGTGGCGGCGCTCTTCGGCCTTCTGACCGCGCTGGCCTTCGCGCTCCTGCCCCTCGGCGGCACGCGCGACGTGGCGGCCACGGCGCTCTTCCGCAGTTCGGGTTCGGACGGGTTCACCCGCATCCGGCCGACCTATGTGGCGGCGGTCGCGCTGATCGTTCTCGCCATCGCCGGACTCGCGCTCCTGGTGGCGGACGACCGCCGCATCGCCTCCACCTTCCTTCTGGCGACGGGCGTCGCCTTCGTGGTGCTTCGCCTCGTCGCCTTCGCGATCCGCAAGCTTGCGGCGCGCGCACCCCGCGTCTCCTCGACGCCGATCCGGCTCGCCATCGGCAACATCCACCGGCCGGGCGCGCTGACGAACTCGGTCGTCCTCTCGCTCGGCCTCGGGCTGACGCTGCTCGTGGCGCTCGCCGCGATCGACAGCGACCTTCGCCGCGAGATCGGCACGACGCTGGCGGCGCGCGCGCCGAACTTCTTCTTCGTGGACATCCAGAACGCGGAGATCGACGCCTTCCGCGACCGGATCGCGGCGCTGGCGCCGGAGGGCGAGCTCGCCGCCGTTCCCATGCTGCGCGGCCGCATCACCGCGCTCGACGGCACGGACGTGCGCGAGCTCGACGTGCCGCCGGAGGGCGCCTGGGTGCTGCGCGGCGACCGGGGCCTGACCTATTCGCAGGATGTGCCGGAGAACTCGACCCTCACCGAGGGCGAATGGTGGCCGGAGGGATACGAGGGCGAGCCGCTCGTCTCCTTTGCCGCGCAGGAGGGCGAGGAACTCGGCCTTTCCGTCGGCGAAACCGTGACGGTCAACGTCCTCGGCCGCTCGATCACGGCGACCATCGCCAATTTCCGCTCGGTGGAGTGGGAATCCATGTCGATCAACTTCGTCATGGTGTTCACGCCGAACACCTTCGCGGGCGCGCCGCACGCCTGGCTCGCGACGCTCGACCTGCCGGGGGACGACCCGGGCGAGGAGCGCGCGATCCTCTCGGGCATTTCTGGAAACTTCCCGGCGGTGACGAGCGTGCGGGTGCGCGACGCGCTCGACGCGGTGAACGATCTCGTGGCGCAGCTCGCCGTCGCCATCCGCGCGGCGGCGGCCGTCGCGCTCGTCGCCTCGGTCCTCGTGCTCTCGGGCGCGCTCGCGGCTGGCAATCGCGGCCGTGTCCACGACGCTGTCGTCCTGAAGACGCTCGGGGCCACGCGCCCGACTCTGATCGGCGCCTTCGCAGCCGAATACGCGATGCTGGGCGCGGCGACGGCCGTCTTCGCGGTCGGTGCGGGCGCGCTGGCGGCGTGGTTCGTCGTCTCGCGCATCATGCAGCTGCCGTTCCAGTTCGACCTGTCGATCGCCCTGGCGACGCTTGTCGCCTCGCTGATCCTGACCATCGGCTTCGGTCTGGCAGGGACCTGGAGGATTCTGGGGCAGAAGGCGGCGCCGGTGCTGCGCGAATTGTAGGAACGCGCAAGTGCGGCGGAAGGATCGGCGCGGCGCCCGTTTAGAATAACCGAAATGTAATCGACGAAGGCCTGTCAAAACGGCCCGGGAGTTCGTTGCGACCCTTGTGGAAGCGGCAGGACTTTCGCATATTCTATCTCAGGCATGCTGGGCGTCCCGCCAGCGGCGCCTCGATGCGCGATCGTAGGATACGCGGCGTCGACACCGGACGGGACACGCAGAAAGGGAACCATCACAATGGCTGATTATCGCAACTACGGAGCGCGCGTCCCGGCTGCGGGCAGCCGGACCGACGCGGCAATCGACGAGGGCCTGCGCAGCTACATGCTGCGGGTCTACAACTACATGATGGCCGGCCTCGCCATCACGGGCGTCGCCGCCTACGGTCTCTACATGGCAGCGACCTCGGGCGTGCCGGTCGAGGGCGGGGCGCAGGTGCGTCCGGACCTCTGGCTGACCCCGCTGGGCGTCACCGTCTTCACCTCGCCGCTGCGCTGGGTGCTGATGCTCGCCCCGCTGGCGCTCGTCTTCTTCCTCTCCTTCCGCATCCACAGGATGAGCCTCGCGGCCGCGCAGGCGACCTTCTGGAGCTACGCGGCCCTGGTCGGCCTGTCGCTCTCGACGATCTTCCTCGTCTTCACGCAGGAGTCGATCGTCCAGGTCTTCTTCATCACCGCGGCCTCCTTCGGCGCGCTGTCGCTCTTCGGCTACACGACCAAGCGCGACCTGTCGGGCATGGGCACCTTCCTGTTCATGGGCCTGATCGGCGTCGTCATCGCCATGGTCGTCAACATCTTCCTGCAGTCGTCGGCGCTCGGCTTCGCCGTGTCGGTGATCGGCGTGCTCGTCTTCGCCGGCCTCACCGCCTACGACACGCAGCGCATCAAGGAGATGTATTTCGAGGGCGACGACGTGCTGGTCGCGGGCCGCAAGGCTCTGATGGGAGCGCTGTCGCTGTACCTGAACTTCATCAACATGTTCATGTTCCTGCTGCAGCTCTTCGGCAACCGCGAGTAAGCGGGCCGGCGCGAGTTCGGATCGGATGCAAGGGGCGGCCTTCGGGCCGCCCTTTTCGTTTGTCCGCAGCGCCAGAGGAGGAGAAGCCGGCGCGCCGGCTTGCGAAGTCCGTCGCGCCGGTTCAAGGATCGTTTCCGTCATGAGCGCCCACGCCCTTCGCCCCGCCGTCGCGGACGACATTCCGGCCATCGCCCGGATCTATGAACACGCGGTCCTGAACGGCACCGCCTCCTTCGAGCTCGATCCGCCCTCCCAGGCGGAGATGTTGGCCCGGTTCGATACGCTGACGCGTCAGTCCTACCCCTATATCGTCGCCTGCGACGGCTCGGGCGCGGTCGTCGGATACGCCTATGCCGGGCCGTTCAGGGCGCGGCCGGCCTATCGATGGTCGGTCGAGGATTCGATCTATGTCCACCCCGACGCCAAGGGGCAGGGGCTGGGGCTGATCCTGTTGGAGCGGCTCCTCGAACTTAGCGAGGCCGCCGGGTTCCGCCAGATGATCGCCGTCATCGGCGGTTCCGACCACACGCCTTCGATCCGCGTCCACGAGAAGGCCGGCTTCGAGCGCATCGGGGTCTTCAAGGGCTCGGGCTTCAAGTTCGGCCGTTGGCTGGACACGCTCCTGATGCAGCGCTCTCTGGGCGAAGGCAGGGAGACGCCGCCCGACGAGAGCGCCTATCCCGGAACGCTTCGTTAGGCATCCGGCACCTTTGAAGGCGAAAGGCCCCCCTGCAAGTGGCGTGAGCCTCGCGCCCCTCATCCGCCGCGTGTGCGACCTTCAGGAAGCCTTATCCCGCCGCCCGTTAGATCAGAAGCGTCATAGCGGCGGGAGGGTGAGGATGAGCGGTATCGGCACGATCGCGGCCATGCAGTCGACGGGTGCGGGCACGGACGTGATCCAGGACGCGCTGTCCGCCGTTCGCTCGCATCTGAAGATGGAGATCGCCTATTTCTCCGAGTTCGTCGGCGATCGGACGGTCTTCCGCCGGGTGGACGCGCCCGGGCTGGAACATCTCATCAAGCCGGGCGACAGCCAGAGCCTCGACGACGTCTACTGCAACCACATCCTGGAGGGGCGGCTCCCCGAGCTGATCCCGGACACCCTGGCCGAGCCGCTCGCGCTCTCCATGCCGATCACCGGCGCGGTGCCGATCGGCTCGCATGCCTCCGTTCCGATCCGCTATCCCGACGGCCGGCCCTACGGCATGTTCTGCTGTCTCTCGCCGAACCCGAACCCGACGCTGAACGAGCGCGACCTGGAGATGATGCGGGTCTTTGCCGGACTCGCGACGCGCCAGCTTCACGTGGAATTGGAAGAGGCGGAGGGCCATCGTGCCCGGCGCCGGGCGGTGGAGGCCGTCATCGAAGCGGGAGACTTCTCGATCGTCTATCAGCCGATCGTCGATCTGGCCTCCATGCGGACGATGTCCTTCGAAGCGCTGACGCGCTTTCGCGCCGAGCCCTATCGCACCCCCGACCTCTGGTTCGCCGATGCGGAGGCGGTCGGGCTCGGCCTCGAGCTGGAGATCGCCGCGATCAGGGCCGCGATCGTCGCCTTCCCCCTCCTGCCGGCGGACGCGAGCCTGTCGGTGAACGCATCGCCGTCCCTCGTGACGTCCGGCCGTCTCGAAGAGGGGCTCGACCCGCGCTTCCTCGATCGGACGGTGGTCGAGATCACCGAACATGCGCAGGTGGACGATTACGAATTGCTGCGCGCCGCGCTCGATCCGCTGGCGGAGAAGGGCGTGAAGGTCGCGGTCGACGACGCGGGCGCGGGCTTCTCGGGGCTGCGCCACATCGTCCAGATCGCGCCCGACATCATCAAGATGGATATGAGCCTGACGCGCGGGATCGACGAGGATCGGGCGCGGCGGGCATTGGCGAGCGCCATGGTCTATTACGGCCGGGAGACGGGCGCGACGGTCGTCGCGGAGGGCATCGAGACTCAGGGCGAACTGGAGACGTTGAAGGGCCTCGGGATCCACCGGGGACAGGGATATCTCCTGGGGCGCCCGGCCGCGCTGCCGCATCGCGTCGAGCCGACGAGCGCGGCGGCCTGAAGCGCTTCAGTCGACGACGCGCAGGGCCTTGTCGAAGACGCGCAGCACCTGCGCGAGATCCGTCCCGCGCTTCATCACCAGACCGCCGGCCGCGATAACGCTGTAGGCGCCCTGGCGCCTGGCGAGCTTCGGGTTCTTCTCCACGCGGAAGATCGGCATCTCCGAGGAGCGGCGGAAGATCGAGAAGACGGCGCGGTCTTTCAGCATGTCGATGGCGTAGTCGCGCCATTCGCCGGCGGCCACCATCCGTCCGTAGACGCGCAGGATCTCGGAGAGTTCGCGCCGATCGAAGGAGACGATCGGGCTGGCGTTCTCGCGCCTGACCTGAGCGAGATCGACCGGACCGGAAGCGGCATCGAAACTCAAACCGGAAAGCCCCTTCGCATTCTCGCGGAGGCTTTCGCGCCCCAGCGTCTTCATCGTCTCACCAAACGGGCGCTTTGCCTACCGGGATCGTCATGGAATCGACGGACCCGCCGGCGCGAAAGCCGCCCATGCGCGGCATGGATCGCAAACGCTTCAGTCCGGCCGAGGTTGCGGGCGCTCGGGGAGGCCGAGGCCTCATAGGGGCAGGACCGCCGCCGCGAGGATCGGACCGGGAAGCCCGTCCTCGTCCATCGCCTGGAGAAGCACCGCGGAGCCGGTCTCGCCGCCTTCGGCGCCCGCCAGGGCGGCGACGGGCAGGTCCAGCTCGATCGACTTGCCGTTCATCTTGCCCACCACCTGCCAGTCGCGGACCGAATGGCTGTTGACCAGATCCCGGCCGGCATTGTCGCCGCGCTCGACGCTCGTGACCGTGCTTTCGCGATAGGTGACGAGGATGAGGACGATCTGGCCGTGGCCTTCGGCCTCGGGCGGCGCGTCCGCCTCGATGTGAAGCGTCGATCCGATCCGGGACAGGCGCAACTCGGCGGCCCGGGAGCGTTCGGGAAGCGCGTCCAGCGCCAGCGCGGCATCGACCGAGGGGCGTTCGAGCGGCTCGATGTCGTGCTCGCCGTTGACGATCATCTGCGGCGTGAAGACGGACCGATGGCCGATCGCCTTGGCGTATGCCTTCTGGCGCTCCGAATTGCGCTGCGATCCGAGCGGGTCCTTCCAGCCGATATAGTCCCAATAGTCGACATGGTAGGAGAGGGTCAGAAGGCGCTCGTTCGCAGCCAGCTCCGTCAGCGTCGCATCCGCCTGCGGGCAGGAGGCGCAGCCCTGGCTGGTGAAGAGCTCGACGACCCCGTCGATCGAACGCGAGGACGCGACCCTGTCGGGTTCGAGGGGAGGCTCGGCCTTCGAGGCGGGAGCGAGGAGACAGAGCGCCGCGAGCGCGAAGGCGGCCGGCGCCCAGAGGAGGCGACGGAGGCGCGACGGGCTCGGGCCCGTAAGGCGCTTCGCTTGTTCTCGGCTCATCAGGCAAGCTTAGTATGCGGACCGGGCTGCCGACCAGTCAATTGACGGTGACGGGAGGCGCGCGAACCGATGCGCGCCTCCCGTCTCTCGATTACGCGGCCAGCTTGCGCAGCACGTAGTGCAGGATGCCGCCGTTTCGATAGTAGTCGAGCTCGTCCAGCGTATCGATGCGGCAGAGCAGCGGGACGCTCTGCTTGGAGCCATCGGCGCGTTCGATCACGGCGTCCATCCGCTGGCGCGGCTGGACCTCGGTCAGGCCCTCGATGGTGATCTTCTCGTCACCCTTGAGACCCAGTGACTTCCAGGACGTGCCTTCCTCCGCGAAGACGAAGGGCGCGATGCCCATGCCGACGAGGTTGGAGCGGTGGATGCGCTCGAAGCTCTCCGCGATCACGGCGCGCACGCCGAGCAGCATCGTGCCCTTGGCCGCCCAGTCGCGCGAGGAGCCCGAGCCGTACTCCTTGCCGGCCAGGACCACGAGCGGCACGCCCTCCTCCTGGTAGCGCATCGCCGCGTCGTAGATCGGCAGTTGCTCACCGGACGGGAAGTGCTTCGTCACGCCGCCTTCGACGCCGTCCAGCATCTGGTTCTTGATGCGGATGTTGGCGAAGGTGCCGCGCATCATGACCTGATGGTTGCCGCGACGCGCGCCGTAGGAGTTGAAGTCCACCGGGCGGACCTGGTGGCTGACGAGATACTCGCCCGCCGGGCCGTTCGCCTTGATCGAGCCGGCCGGGGAGATGTGGTCGGTCGTGATCGAGTCGAGCAGGAGCGCCAGGATGCGCGCGCCGTGGATGTCCTCGACGGGCTTCGGCTCCATGCCCATGCCCTCGAAGTAGGGCGGGTTCTGCACGTAGGTGGAACGGTCGTCCCAATCGTAGGTGAGGCCGCCCGAGACGTCGATCTTGCGCCAGTGCTCGTCGCCCTTGAAGACGTCCGAATAGCGGGTCTCGAAGAGGTCGCGCGTCACCGTCTTGCGGACGATCTCGGCGATCTCCTGCGTGGAGGGCCAGATGTCCTTCAGATAGACGTCGTTGCCCTGGCTGTCCTTGCCGAGCGAGTCCTTGGTGACGTCCACGAACATCGAGCCGGCGATCGCATAGGCGACGACGAGCGGCGGCGAGGCGAGGTAGTTCGCCCGCACGTCCGGGTTCACGCGGCCCTCGAAGTTGCGGTTGCCCGACAGCACCGAGACGGCCACGAGGTCGTTCTGGTTGATCGCCTCGGAGATCGCCTCCGGCAGCGGGCCGGAATTGCCGATGCAGGTCGTGCAGCCGTAGCCGACGAGGTTGAAGCCCATGGCGTCCAGATCCTTCTGGAGCCCGGCCTTCTCGAGATACTCGGTCACCACTTGCGAGCCCGGCGCCAGCGAGGTCTTCACCCAGGGCTTGGGCTTCAGGCCCTTCTCGGCCGCCTTGCGGGCCAGAAGGCCGGCGGCGACGAGCACGTTCGGGTTCGACGTGTTGGTGCAGGAGGTGATGGCCGCGATCACGACGTCGCCGTCGGCGATGCCGTGGTCCGCGCCCTTCACCTCGTAGCGCGAGGTCTCCGGCGTCTGCCCGGCCTGGTTCGCACCCTCGGCCATGTAGCGCGCGTCCTCGGCGGACTTGGCCACGGCGGACTGCTTGCGCCCGCCCTGGAGCTCGGCCAGCGCCTTCTCGAACTGCGAGGCGGCGTCGGTCAGCGCGACGCGGTCCTGCGGGCGCTTCGGGCCGGCCAGCGAAGGCACGACGGTCGAGAGGTCGAGCGAGAGCGTGGACGAGAAGACCGGATCCTCGGCGCCGTCCTCGCGGAACATGCCCTGCGCCTTGGAGTAGGCTTCGACGAGCGCGATGCGGTGCTCGTCGCGGCCGGTCGCGCGCAGATAGGCGATGGTGTCCTTGTCGACCGGGAAGAAGCCGCAGGTCGCGCCGTATTCCGGCGCCATGTTGGCGATGGTCGCCTGATCCTCGAGCGTCAGGTTCGACAGGCCGGGGCCGTAGAACTCGACGAACTTGCCGACGACGCCGTGCTTGCGCAGCATCTGCGTGACGGTCAGGACGAGGTCGGTCGCCGTCGTGCCCTCCGGCAGGCGGCCTTCCACGCGGAAGCCGACGACCTCGGGGATGAGCATGGAGATCGGCTGGCCGAGCATGACCGCCTCGGCCTCGATGCCGCCGACGCCCCAGCCGAGGACGGACAGGCCGTTGACCATGGTCGTGTGCGAATCGGTGCCGACCAGCGTGTCGGGATAGGCGACGGTCTCGCCGTTCTCCTCGCGCGTCCAGACGGTCTGCGACAGATATTCCAGGTTCACCTGGTGGCAGATGCCGGTGCCGGGAGGAACGACGCGGAAGTTCTGGAAGGCTTCCTGGCCCCAGCGCAGGAAGGTGTAGCGCTCGCCGTTGCGGTCGTACTCGACCTTCACGTTCTTCTCGAACGCGTCCGGCTGGCCGAAATAGTCGACCATGACCGAGTGGTCGATGACGAGGTCGACCGGCACCAGCGGGTTGATCTTTTTGGGGTCGGCGCCGAGCTTCTGCGAGGCGTCGCGCATGGCGGCGAGGTCAACGACGGCCGGAACGCCCGTGAAGTCCTGCATCAGGACGCGCGCGGGGCGGTAGGCGATCTCGTGGCCGGCCGAGCCGCGATCCTCGACCCAGCGGACGGCCGCGCGGACGTCGTCGGCCTTGACCGTCCGGTTGTCCTCGTTGCGCAGGAGGTTCTCCAGGAGCACCTTCATGGAGAAGGGCAGGCGCGAGGCGCCGGTCAGCCCGTTCTTCTCGGCTTCCTTGAGGTCGTAATAGACGTAGTCGCGACCATCGACGGTCAGAACCTTGCGGCTCTTGAAGCTGTCCGGATGCGTCTCAGACATGGGCTCTCATTCCTTCCCGAACCAAGTGGTGTCCGAAAGGCGAACGCCCTGCACGCCCTGGCCGAGTGGCCCGGGCTGCCGGAAGATGCGGGTACGACCATTTCCGCCCGTCCGCCTCGCGGCCTTTGTGAAGGCCACATGAGATCGGCGCTATGACATCCGCGCCGGTCGCTGGCGTGGTTGGTCGCCTTATAGGCAAGTTTGTAATCGCTATAAAGGGGTCTGGACGCCCTCGTATACAAAAACGCGGGGTCGATGGATCGGCCGCCGCCCGCTCCCTTGCCTTTCGCTTCATCGACCAACAAGAAGGGCCCATGGAAACGTCCGGAGCGACGATCGTAACGGCATGGCCGCAGTCCGGATCATCTGCGAGAGACTGGCGACGGGGCGCTCAGGCGAAGCCCTGTCGCAGCCGCTGGACCTGACCCTGTCGGCCGGGGAGGCCCTGGTTCTGACCGGGGCGAACGGCAGCGGCAAGTCCACCCTCCTGCGGACGCTCGCCGGCCTCCTGCCGCCCTTCTCCGGCTCGGTCCGCATCGAGGGCGCGCTCGCCTCCGACGGCGAGCCCGCCGTGCGCATCGGCGAGGCGGCGCACTATCTCGGGCACCGCAACGCGTTGAAGGCCGGACGGACGCTCCGGGACAATCTCGCCTTCTGGCACCGGCATTTGGGTGCGCCGACGAGAGAGACCGAACGAGACGTCGCGAGGGCGCTGGAGGCAGTCGGGCTCGCTTCGCTCGCCGAGCTTCTCGTCGGCCATCTCTCCGCCGGTCAGCAGCGCCGCGCGGCGCTCGCCCGGCTCCTCCTCGTCCGCCGACCCGTCTGGCTTCTGGACGAGCCGACCGGCGCCCTCGACGAGCGCTCGCGCTCGCGCTTCTCCGCCATGGCGCAGGCTCATCTGGAGAGCGGCGGCCTCCTCGTCGCCGCAACCCACCAGCCGCTCGGCATCGAGGCCCGCGCGCTCGACCTCTCCGCGCCCGCAAACGTCGCGATGCAGCCGGTGAGGGTCTGATGGCGGCGCTCTTCCTGCGCGATCTTCGCGCGCATCTCTCCGGCGGGGCGGCGACGGGCCTCGTGTTCTTCCTCGCCCTCGTCGCGACGCTTCCCTTCGCCGTCGGCCCCGATCTGCCGCTTCTGGCGCGCGTCGGGCCGGGCATCCTCTGGGTCGGCGCGCTTCTCGCCACGCTCCTCTCCCTCGACCGGCTGTTCCAGGCCGACCGCGAGGACGGGACGCTCGACCTTCTCATCATCGGCCCGTCGCCGGTGGCGCTCTGCGTTCTCGCCAAATGCGCCGCGCTCTGGTGCGGGGCGGTGCTGCCGCTCGTGGCGGCCAGCCCCGTCCTCGGCCTGTTCCTGGCGCTGGAGCCGAAGGCGCTCGCGGGCGTCGCGCTCTCGCTTCTCCTCGGCACGCCCGCCCTCGTCTTCATCGGGGCCGTCGGGGCCGCGCTCGCCGTCTCGCTGCCGCGCGGCGGCCTGCTCGTCTCCGTCCTCGTCCTGCCGCTCGCCATCCCGGTCCTGATCTTCGGGGTCTCCGCCGCGCGCGGCCTGAGCGAGCCGGGCGTGCCCTTCGCGGCGCCCCTGATGATCCTCGCCGCGCTTTCCCTCCTCTTCGCGGTCATCGGCCCCCTGGCCGCCGCCGCCGCGCTCCGCGCCCTCGACGACTGAAGGACCGACGATGCCCCTGCCGGACGGATACGAACTGCGACGCGAGATTCCCTCGATCGAGGACTTCCGCCGGCTGCGCGAGATCACCGGGCTCTCGACCAAGACGGAAGAGGCCGCCGCGCTCGGGTTGCCGAACTCCTGGGCCTCGGCCGTGATCGTCCGGGACGGGCGCACGGTCGCCATGGGCCGCGTCATCGGCGACGGGGGCTGCCATTTCCAGATCGTCGACATGGCGGTGGAGCCGGGCGAACAGGGGCGGGGGCTCGGCAAGGCGATCTTCGCCGCCCTGATGGAGGAGCTGACCACGCGCGCGCCGAAGAGCGCCTATGTCAGCCTCATCGCCGACGGCGACGCGCACCATCTCTACGCGCAGTTCGGCTTCCAGCCGGTGATGCCGGCCTCGATCGGCATGGCGCAGTGGATCGGCGGCAAGCCGCCGCGCTCGCCGCTCGCGCCGCAAGCGTCGTGACCCGCGCCTCGATTGCGGGCGGAACGAAGAGGCAGCAGAGCGCCGTGCGCCCGTTCGGAGGCACAAGGGTCGCTCCAACTCTTTGAATCTGCGCATCAGGCTTTCCGAAAATCGATTCCGATTTTCGGGCCGATGCTGTAGAACGCCTCGCATGAGCGACATCGCCGCAAAAGGCTGGAGCGTTTCAGCGCTCGCCAACCCGACACGCTTCATGGGCCTGTCGGGCACGGTGCAGCCCTATGCCTACGGTCTGGCGCTCCTCGTCCTCGCCGCCGGCGTGACGCTCGGTCTCTCGGTCCCGCCGGACTACCAGCAGGGCTCGACGGTGCGGATCATGTTCGTCCACGTGCCCTTCGCCTGGGCCTCGATGATGGTCTGGGCGGTGATGAGCGTTTCGGCGCTCGGCGTGCTCGTCTGGCGCCATCCGCTGGCCGAGGTCGCGATCAAGGCCGCCGCGCCGATCGGCGCGGTCTTCACCGCGCTCGCGCTGTTCACCGGTTCGGTCTGGGGTCGGCCGATGTGGGGCACGTGGTGGGTCTGGGATGCCCGGCTGACGAGCGTCTTCGTCCTCTTCCTCATGTATCTCGGGCTGATCGGCCTGACGCGCGCCTTCGACGATCCGGCGCGCGCCGGACGACCCTCGGCGATCCTCGTTCTCGTCGGCCTCGTGAACCTGCCGATCATCAAGTTCTCGGTCGACTGGTGGAACACGCTGCATCAGCCGGCGAGCGTTCTGCGTGTCGCCGGCCCGGCCATGCCGGCGGTCTATCTGACGCCGCTGCTCCTCACGGCCTTGGGCGTCTCGCTCATGTTCTTCGCCCTGCATCTGACGGGCATGCGCACCGAAATCCGCCGCCGTCGCATCCATGCGCTCTCGCGCCGCGCCGCGCGCGGGGTGGAGGGCTGACGATGGCCGATCCCTATCTCGCCTATGTGGCCGCGGCCTACGGCGTCTCCGGCCTCGCGCTCGTGGCGCTGGCGGGATGGGTTCTGATCGATTCCCGCGCGGCCAGGCGACGGCTGGAGCGGCTCGAGGCCGAGCGAAGGAGGCCGCGGCCTTGAGCGCCGGCGACGAGGCCCCGGCGCGTCGGCGCCGGCCCATTCTCGCACTTCTGCCGGTCGTCGTCTTCGGCGCGCTGGCGGTCCTCTTCCTGACGCAGCTGATGTCGGGCCGCGACCCGCAGGCGCTGCCCTCCGTCCTGATCGGCCGGGAGGCGCCGCCCACGAGCCTTCCCGCGCTCGACGGCCTCGACCGGCCGGGCCTGAACCTGCCCGAGGGCGGCACCGGCCGACCGGTGCTCGTCAACGTCTTCGCGTCCTGGTGCGGCCCCTGCCGCGTCGAGCATCCGGCCCTGATGGCGCTGGGGGAGGACCCCCGGCTCGATCTCGTCGCGATCAACTACAAGGACCGGCCCGAGCAGGCGCTGGACTTCTTGACCGAACTCGGCAATCCCTTCGCCGAGGTCGGGGTGGACGGCACGGGCTCGGCGACGATCGACTGGGGCGTCTACGGCGTGCCGGAGACCTTCCTGGTCTCGCCGGACGGCACGATCCTGTGGAAGCACACCGGCCCCTTGTCCGACAACTCGATCCGCGACGGGCTGATGCCGGTGCTGGACGGAGCCCTCGCGCCCGCCTCCTAGACGCAGAACGAGAAGATGCCGTCGCGCCAGATGTCGGCGCCGTGCGCGTCCCAGGCCCAGAGGCCGAGGACGATGGCGAGGACGGCCGCGCCGTGGAGCAGGACCGAGGTCCGCTTCGAGACGATCATCGCGCACCCTCCATCGAAAGCCGAGCCAGCGGCGCGTCCCGGATCGGCCAGTTGACGAGCCCCGCGATGATGGCGAGCGCGATCGAGGCCGTCCAGGCCCAGTCGTAGGAGCCCGTCCAGGCATAGGCGAGGCCGGCGCCCCAGGCGCCGAAGAAGGCGCCGATCTGGTGGAACATGAAGACGATGCCGAAGAGCGTCGAGAGATAGCGAACCCCGAAGATCTGGCCGACGAGCCCGCTGGTCAGCGGCACGGTGCCGAGCCAGAAGAAGCCCATGGCGCAGGCGAAGAGCGTCGCCGAGAGCGGCGTGAAGGGGAGAGCGAGAAAGATCGCCATCGTCACCGCGCGCGCGAGATAGATGAAGCAGAGCACGTACTTCTTGCGCAGCCGGTCGGCCGACATGCCGAAGACGTAGGAGCCGAAGATGTTGAAGAGCCCGATCAGCGCCAGGGCCCGCGCGCCGATCGAGGGATCGAGCCCGCTGTCGGAGAGGAAGGCCGGAAGATGCGTCGCGACGAAGGCGACGTGGAAGCCGCAGACGAAGAAGCCGATGTTGAGAAGCCAGAAGCCGGAGTGCCCGCCCGCCTCGCGCAGCGCCTCGCCGAAGCTTTGCGCGGGGCCTGCGTTGGCCTTGGCGGCGGGGCGGCCGGAGATGCCGATCGCGAGCGCGGCCATGGTGGCGGTGAGGCCGGCGAAGATCATCAGAGTCTCGCGCCAGCCGAACTCGGCGATCAGCCCCTGCGCGACGGGAACGACGAGGAACTGGCCGAAGGAGCCGCCGGCGGTGACGATGCCGGTGGCGAGCCCGCGCTTCTCGGGCGGAACGGCGCGGGCCGCCGCGCCGATGACGACGACGAAGGTGACGCCCGTCATCGCGAGGCCCGTCAGGAAGCCGATGGTGATGTTGAGGCCGAGCGCCGAGCCGCTGTAGGCGCCGAGCGCAAGCGCCGCCGTATAGAGCAGCGCGCCCGCCGCCGCGACGCGGCCCGCCCCGTGCCGGTCCGCCAAGGCGCCGACGAAGGGCTGGGCGAGGCCGAGGATCAGGTTCTGGATGGCGATGGCGAGCCCGAAGGCCTCGCGGCCGACGCCGATGTCGAACTCGATCGGGCGCAGGAACAGCCCGAAGGACTGGCGCACGCCCATGGCGATGGTGACGATGGTCGCCGCGCAGGCAAGCACGATCCACGGGCTGCGGACGAAGGTCTGTGGCGACATGGGCGGGTGGCCGTTCCAAAAGCGGGAACCTGGACCATATTCCGGTTTCGTCCGCTGCGCGAGGCTCTAAGTGAGCCGAACGAGTCCGGACCTGTTCGCCTTTCGTGCTTGATTCGCCCCGTGATTCGGCGTTACCCGAATCGCATGCCGATCGTGTCCCCCATTCCTCACGAGCCACTGGTCGACGGGCGTCAGTCGGCACGGGCCATGATGGTCCGCCGAGGCGTCCAGCGCCTTCTGATCGCGCGGCGCGTCTCCGCGCTTCCCGAGTTTCCGCTCGTCTCGGGGCGGCGGGCGGATCTCATCTGCCTGTCGGAGAAGGGCGAGTTCACGATCGTGGAGATCAAGACGTCGATCGAGGACTTCCGCGTGGACCGCAAATGGCCGGAGTACCGGCAGCATTGCGACCGGCTGTTCTTCGCTACCCATCCCGGCGTGCCTCCGGACATCTTCCCGGAGGAATGCGGGCTGATCGTCTCGGACGGCTACGGCGCCGAGCTCCTGCGCGAGGCGCCCGAGCATCGGCTGGCGCCCGCGACGCGCAAGGCCCTGACGCTTCGCTTCGCGCGCATTGCCGCCGACCGGCTGCAGCAGGCCGAATGGGCGGCGAACCCGTACATGACCGGGCTCGTCGAGGAGTGAGTCATGTCCGGCCGAAGCGCAATCGCTTCGGCGTCGGACGATGCGATCCGGGTCGGCCTTCAGCGCGGTGCGCGCTTGGCGAGGATGCGCTGGAGCGTACGGCGATGCATGGAGAGGCGCCGGGCCGTCTCCGAGACGTTCCGGTCGCACAGTTCGTAGACGCGCTGGATGTGCTCCCATCGCACGCGGTCGGCCGACATCGGGTTTTCGGGAAGATCGATCTTCTCGCCCGGCGTCCGGTTCAGCGCCGCGACGATCTCGTCCGCATCGGCCGGCTTGGCGAGATAATCGACCGCGCCGAGCTTCACCGCGCGCACGGCGGTCGCGATGTTGCCGTAGCCCGTCAGCACGACCGCCTTGGTGTCGGGGCTGCGCGTCTGGAGCGCCTCGACGATCTCCAGACCGTTGCCGGCGCCGAGCCGCATGTCGACCACCGCATAGGACGGGGGGTCGGAGGCAATGGCGGCCAGTCCTTCGGGAACGTCCTCGGCGGTTCGCACATGGTAGCCGCGGGTTTCGAAGGCCCGCGCCAGTCGCGTCAGGAAGGCCTTGTCGTCGTCGACGAGGAGAATGGACTGATGGGCGGCGGACGCGCCGGACTCGAATCTGGAACCGGCGGTCGCCTGCTGGGCAAGGCTCATTGGTCAGCGTCCCTTGTTTTCGACCAAGATGGGAATTTCGGTGGCCGTGATCAACGTCTTTCGGGCGTGCCGGCTCACGCGGAACGGAGCCGGCGCCCTATTGCGCGGGAAGCGCGTCGCTGGCTTCGACCGCCTCGAGCCGGCGCGCGCCCGCCCGATCGGTGGCCGGCAGGGCCAGCACCTCGCGCGGCCAGGCGATCTCCACACGCGCGCCCCTCCCGGCCTCACGCGGACGGTTGCCGAAGTCGATCGAGGCGCCGGAGCGTTCCAGAAGCGTCTTGGCGATGAAGAGCCCGAGGCCGAGCCCGCCGCCGGACGAGCCCGTCGGACGTTCCCGGCGAGAGAGATAAGGGTCGCCGATCCGCGCCAGCGATTCGGACGAGAAGCCCGGTCCGTCGTCGGTGATCGTGATCGTCACGCGCTCGGCCGTCCAGCGGGTCTCGACGAGGACGCGGCCTCGAGCGAAATCGACGGCGTTCTCGATGATGTTGCCGAGACCGTAGGAGATGCCGGCGTTCCGGCGGATCGTCGGCTCCTCGCCCTGGCGTTCGCGGATCACGGTGTCCACCTCGATCCCCATGTCCAGATGCGGCGAGACCGCTTCGTCGACGAGCGAGGTCAGGGCCAGCTGCGCCATGTGCTCCTCCGAGGAGGAGGGGAGGCTGGAAAGGCGCCTGAGGATGTCGCGGCAGCGCTCGGACTGCGCGATGAGGAGATCGATGTCCTCGCGCATCGGATCGCCCGGCGGCGAGGCCCGGCCCATCTCCTTGGCGACGAGCGAGATGGTGGCGAGCGGCGTGCCGAGCTCGTGCGCGGCCGCCGCCGCCAGCCCGTCCAGCGCGGAGAGGTGCTGTTCGCGCTGCAGGACAAGCTCCGTCGCCGCCAGCGCGTCCGACACGGCCCGCGCTTCGGCCGCGACGCGATAGACGTAGACGGTGGCGAAGAGGATCGTCGTCACGAGCGAGAACCACAGGCCGCCGAGATAGATCGCGGGCAGATCGAGCGAGTGGCCCGGAATCCAGGGTAGCGGCAGGTGGACGAAGGTGAGGACGCTCGCCGACGCGATCGCGACTAAGGACAGGCCGACCACCGTGATCGCCGGCTGCGTCGCGGCGGCGACGATCGCCGGCAGGATGAGGAAGAGCGCGAAGGGATTGGTCAGACCGCCGGTCAGGAACATCAGGCCGGAGGGCTGCAGCACGTCGAAGAGCAGGATCAGTCCTGCGGTGCGCGAGGACAGCCGGTGGCTGTGGCGGAAGCGGAGCGTCAGGGCGACGTTCAGCGCCGCCGAAAGGGCGATCAGGCCGAGGCAGGCGAGGACGGGGTAGGGGAACCACAACCCCCAGGCGACGAAGATGCAGGCCGCGACCTGCCCGGCCACGGACACCCACCGCAACCGCACCAGGGTCGCCGCGCGCATGCGCTGGCTCTCCCTGACGGGCGACACGAGGCGCCCGAGCGCGGAACTCCAGGAGGGGGCGACGGCAAGGCTCGACATGGGGACTAGAAGTAGATGCCGTAAGCCTTTCGCACAGAGGCTCGCGACCGGGACGTCGGCCTGGCTCGTCAAATTCGTGCGTGACGTGGCGGGCCGAAATCGGCAAAGGGGAGATCGACTTCGGGAGGACGAGGGCCGGGATTGGATATCGTCGACACCATCGCAGCCTTGCGCGCCGCGCTCGAACCGCACCGCCGGGCGGGCCGCTCGATCGGGCTCGTCCCGACCATGGGCTATCTCCACCATGGCCATATGGAGCTGGCGCGCCGGGCGCGGGCGGACAACGACATCGTCGTCCTCACGATCTTCGTGAACCCCACGCAGTTCGGCCCGAACGAGGATTTCTCGTCCTATCCGCGCGATCTGGATCGCGATCTCGCGCTCTGCCGCGAGAACGGCGTCGATCTGGTCTTCGCGCCCGGCGTGGCGGAAATGTATCCCGAGCCGATCGAGACGCATGTCGAGGTCGAGACCCTGTCGGACATTCTGATCGGCGTGCAGCGGCCCGGCCATTTCCGGGGCGTGGCGACCGTCGTCTCCAAGCTCTTCAACATCGCCCAGCCGACCCGCGCCTATTTCGGCGAGAAGGATTTCCAGCAGCTCGCCGTCATCCGCCGCATGGTGCGCGACCTCTGCGTTCCGGTCGAGATCGTCGGCGTCGCGACCGTCCGAGAACCGGACGGGCTGGCGGCCTCCTCGCGCAATGTGCGCCTGTCGCCGGAGGACCGTGCGAGCGCTTCCGTCGTGCCCGGCGCGATGGACCGGGCGGCGCGGCTGGCCGAAAGCGGCGAGCACGATCCGCAGGCCATCGTCGCGGCGATGGCTCGGCATCTCGCCGGGGAGCCGCGCGCGAGCGTGGGTTCGATCGACATCCGCGACGCCGAGACGCTGGGGCCGATCGACCGGCTGGGGGAGCGCGACGCGGTGGTGCTCGTCACCGTGCGTTTCGGCGCCGTCCTTCTGATCGACCAGTGTGTCCTGCCGGCGAAGCGCGGAGCGGGAACGGGGTCATGAGCGCGCGTGCCACGCAGAAGCGCCTGACGGCGCCGCAGATCTTCGCGCGCAAGGGCGGCGAGCCCATCGTCTCGCTGACCGCCTACAGCGCCACCACGGCGCGGCTCGTCGATCCGCATTGCGATTTCATCCTCGTCGGCGACAGTCTCGCCATGGTCGAGCACGGCATGGAATCGACGCTCGGTGCGACGCTGGAGATGATGATCCTGCACGGCGCTGCCGTCATGCGCGGTTCGGCGCAGGCCATGGTCGTCGTCGATCTTCCCTTCGGCTCCTACGAGGCCGGGCCGCAGAAGGCCTTCGAGAGCGCCGCACGGGTTCTCGCGGAGACGGGCTGCGCGGCGGTGAAGCTGGAGGGCGGCGAGCGCATGGCGGAGACAATCCGCTTCCTCACCGCCCGTGGCATTCCCGTGATGGCCCATATCGGCCTGACGCCGCAGTCGGTCATGGCCTTCGGCGGCTTCAAGACGCAGGGGCGCGAGCGCGCCGCCTGGGACGGCGTCCTGGCCGACGCGCGGGCCGTATCCGAGGCCGGCGCCTTCGCCGTGGTCGTGGAGGGCGTCGTCGAGCCCCTGGCCGCGCGCGTCACCGCCGAGATCGCGGCGCCGACGATCGGCATCGGCGCCTCCGCTGCCTGCGACGGGCAGATTCTCGTTCTGGAGGACATGCTCGGCTTCAACGAGAAGGTGCCGCGCTTCGTCCGAAAATTCGGCGATCTCGGGACCGCAGGGGAGGCGGCGATCGCCGCCTACGCGGCCGCCGTGCGGAACCGGAGCTTTCCGGGTCCCGAGAACGTCTACCAGCCGAAGGATTAGGTCCCGCGCGGTTTGGCGCGGGCCGTGGCGGGCGCGGTCGCCGGGTCCTCCGGCCAGGGATGCCTCGGATAGCGCCCGCGCAGATCGGCCCGAACATCCCGCCACGAGCCCGACCAGAAGCCCGGCAGGTCGCGCGTCACCTGGATCGGCCGATGGGCGGGCGACAACAGCTCCAGCGTCAGGGGCAATCGACCGCCCGCGACGCTCGGATGGCGGGTGAGGCCGAACAGCTCCTGAACCCGGACCGGAAGGATCGCATGCCCGCTTTCGTAGCGGATCGGCAGGCGCGAGCCGGTCGGCGCGGTGAAGTGGGAGGGCGCGGCGCGGTCGAGTTCGCCCGCAAGGCCATGCGGCAGGCGCGACATCAGACCCTCGCGCACGGCGGCGCCCGGAATGTCGGCGATGCGCGATGCGCCCGGCACGAAAGGCCCGAGCCATTCCGGCAGCGTGGAGGCGAGCGTCGCCTCGTCGAATGCGGGCCAGGGCTCCCCGATCTCGGTCGCGAGGAAGGCGAGGCGCTGCAGCAGGCGTTCGGTCTCCTTGTCGTCCAGAACGACGCCGAGGCCGAGCCTGGCGATGCCGTCGAGAAGCGCGGCGAGGACCGCGTCAGGTGAGGGATCGCGCAGCGGAACCTCTTCGAGCGTGGCGCGGCCGATGCGCCTCACCAGCCGCGCGCGCACGGACCGACTGGCCGCGTCGAAGGCGACGCGACGCTCCTCGACGATGCGGTCGCCGCCGATCTCGGCAAGGCCCTCCGGCGACAGGGCGGCGGCGGACAGGATGCGGGGCTGGCGCGCCTGCCCCTGCAGCTCGGCCACGACGACGAACCGTTCGCGCGACAGAGCATGGGTCTCGTCCAGCGCCCCGCCGCGCCCGTTGGCGAGGACATAGGCGCCCCGCGCGCCTCTCTGGACGGCGATTCGGTCCGGATAGGCCAGCGCCAGCAGCGCGCCCGTCTCCCGTGTCTCGATCCCGTCCGCCGGTCCGCCCGAGGCGATCCGCGAGGCGAGGCCCGCGGCCGCCTTGGCGCGGGGGCCGCGATCGGCGCGCCAGCGCCGCAGGCGCTCGTCGAGGTCTGTGTCGGTTCCACCGAGGCCCCGCTCGGTCAGGAGGACGGCGATCTCGGCGGCATGCCGGCGCGTGGCTCCGGGCGCGGCGCCCGTCACCATCCGCGCGAGGCGCGGCGGCAGAGCCAGCGCGCGCATGGCCGTTCCGCTCGGCGTGATGCGGCCGTCCTCGTCGAAGGCGCCGAGATCGGTCAGGAGCGCGCGCGCCTCCGTCAAGGCCGGCAGAGGCGGCGGGTCGAGAAAGGCGAGGTCGCGCGGGTCTGCGACGCCGAAGGCCGCGCAGTCGAGGAGAAGGCCGGACAGGTCGGCCGAGAGGACCTCCGGCGGGTCGAACGCGTCGAGCGCGTTTTCCTGCGCCGCGCGCCAGAGCCGGATCGAGACGCCGGGCTCGGTTCGTCCGGCGCGCCCGGTCCGCTGGGCGGCGCTGGCGCGGGACACGCGGGCGGTCTCCAGCCGGGAGAGGCCGGTGGATGGCTCGAAGACAGGCCGGCGCGCTAACCCCGAATCGACGACGACGCGAACGCCTTCGATCGTCAGCGACGTCTCGGCGATGGAGGTGGCGAGCACGATCTTGCGCGTGCCCGCTTCGGCGGGGCGCACCGCGCGGTCCTGGGCACCCGCCTCCATCGCGCCGAAGAGGGGCGCGAGGATCACGCTCGCGGCGATGCGCGGGGCCAGGCGTTCGGCGGTGCGCTCGATCTCGCGCTGGCCGGGCAGGAAGGCGAGGATGCTGCCGGTCTCCGAGGCCAACGCGTCGAGGATGGAGCGAGCCATCGCGTCCTCGATCGGCTCTACGGGATCGCGGTCGACATGCCGGATCTCGACCGGAAAGGCTCTGCCCTCGCTCTCGATCACCGGAGCGTCCAGAAGGCTGGCGACCCTCGCGCCGTCGAGCGTCGCCGACATGACGAGGAGCTTCAGATCCTCCCGCAGGGCCGAGCGGACGTCGAGTGCCAGGGCGAGGCCGAAATCGCCCTCCAGCGAACGCTCGTGGAACTCGTCGAAGAGGACGGCCGAGACGCCGGCCAGCTCGGGGTCCGCGAGGATCATCCGCGTGAAGACGCCTTCGGTCACGACCTCGACGCGCGTCGCCTTCGAGACGCGCGTGTCGAGCCGCATGCGCCAGCCGACCGTCTCGCCGACGCTTTGCCCAAGCAGCGACGCCATGCGCGAGGCGGCGGCGCGCGCGGCGAGGCGCCGGGGCTCGACGAGAAGGATGCGGCCGTCACCGATCAGGTCGCGGCGCAGGAGATCGAGGGGCACGAGCGTGGTCTTGCCCGCGCCGGGCGGCGCGACGAGCACGGCCATGCCGCCCGTCTCCAGTGCCTGCGCCAGCGCGTCGAGAATGTCCGTGACGGGAAGGCGGGGGAGGGGCGGGAGAGCTGTCGAAAGATCAGCGGTCATAGTGGAATCGGCAAGCTGCGATCTCCAAAGCCTGCTCGCTCCCCGAACCACGAACCCTGTAAACGAGACGATGCTCGCTTGTGATCCTCCTGGACCACCAGCCTTTGAGATTTCCAGCTAGAGGTTCCGGCTTGCCGATACCTTTGAAAGGCACCCTCGAGCAGCTACGGATGAGCTCGTTCAGACGCTCCAGCTCGGCCCCGCCTTTTGAGAGCCAGAACTGGTAGTCGTCCCAAGCGGTCTCGGAAAAGACGATCTTCACTGGTCGACGAGCTGGCGCTCCGAGCCTCTTCCGGCATCGAGCTGCGCAATCGAAATCCGCAGTCTTTCCGCGTTCGACGCGTTTGAAAGAAGGTGTAAGGTTTCGCGCAGCGAGTGCAGCTCGGAAAGGGGAAGAACCGCCATCGGCTCGTCGCCGGACCGGATCACGACGACCTCCTCCCGATCCTGCGAAGCGCGGGTCAGATGCTCTTCGAGATGGGCTCTGAAGTCTGAAAGAGTGACCTCGGTCATCCGGCGCCTCGTCGGTTGTCGACCATGGGTGGAATATCGGAGGTCGTCGACGTCCGGTCAACGCCCGAATCCCGTTCGCTTCCGTCTGCCGCATGGGCTAAGAGGGCGGCCACGCACGATGTTTCGGGCAGAGGAGTTCGGTGATGTCGCAAACCGCCGCGCAGGAGCGCAAGACGCTGGTTCTCACCGGAGCCTCGCGCGGCATCGGCCATGCGACGGTCAAGCGCTTCTCGCGCGAAGGCTGGCGGGTCATCACCTGCTCGCGCCAGGACTTCGCGGAGAACTGTCCCTGGCCCGCGGGGCCTGAAGACCACATCAAGGTCGATCTCTCGGACCCCGAGGACGTCGGCTACGCGACTTCGGAAATCCGCCGCCGGCTGGAGAGCGACGGCTCGCGCCTGCATGCGCTCGTCAACAACGCCGCCATCTCGCCCAAGGCCGAGAAGGGCGCGCGGATGGACTCCATCCACACGCCCATGCATGTCTGGCGCGACGTCTTCCAGGTGAACTTCTTCGCGCCGATCATGCTGGCGCGCGGTCTCTACAACGAGCTGGCCGCGGCGCAGGGGTCGATCGTCAACGTCACCTCCATCGTCGGCAGCCGCGTCCACCCCTTCGCCGGCACCGCCTATGCGACCTCCAAGGCCGCGCTCTCCTCGCTGACGCGCGAGATGGCCGCCGATTTCGGTCCCGCCGGCATCCGGGTGAACGCCATCGCGCCCGGCGAGATCGATACGGCGATCCTGTCGCCCGGCACGGAGAAGATCGTCGAGACGATCCCGCTGCGCCGCCTCGGCCTCACCTCCGAGGTCGCCGACATCATCTTCTTCCTGTGCTCGGGCCAGTCCTCCTACGTCACCGGCTCCGAGATTCACATCAACGGCGGCCAGCACGTCTGACCGTCTCGAAGGGTCAGCTTCGGCGCGCTCCGAGGGCCGCCGCCAGAAGCGCCGCGCCGGAGAGCGCGAAGGAGAAGCCGAGGAAGAGGCCGATCGCCACGACGGCGGTGCCCGGCAGGCCGACGACCAGGAACACCGCCAGGGCGATGTTCAGGGCGGCGGACAGATAGAGCAGCGTCGAACGGCCGTTCGCATGGTGCATCGCGCGGGCGAAGGCGAAATTGGCGAAGGCCGAGAGCAGGAAGAAGACCGCGATCAGAACGGTCAGCGAGACCGCGCCCGCGAAGGGGTCGAACAGGACGACCAGCCCGAGCAGCAGGATCAGGACCGAGAACAGGATCCCCGACCGCCGGCCCGCCAGGCCGCGCATGGAGAAGGCGCCGACGAGGCCGAGAATTCCGGCGCTGACGAGGAGAGCCCCGAAGAAGATCACGGTGACATAGGTCGCCGCGAAGGGCGCGGCGACGGCGATCAGCCCCAGCACCAGTTGCACCGCGCCCTGAATGGCATAGGCCTTCCAGTATTGGTGGACGTGGTGGCGGATGTCCGCCTCGGTCGGCGTCAGCTGGGGTCCGTTCGGTTCGATCGACATGGCGCTCGGCGCTCCTTCTCACGCCGGCCTGTCCGCCGGCGACCGAAACGGTAGGACGGTTCGGGCATGGACGCTATCGACGTCAGGGCGAGTGCGACGATGCTCCCCAAGGATCGGCTAGCGCGCTGCCGCTTCCTGCGCCCGCCGGTAGACCCAGACGCGGGCCGGCGGAAGGTTTGCCCAGACGACGGGCGAGGAGGAGGTGGCGTAGCGGGCGGGGTCGGCGCGGATCGGCGGAACCCAGGAATAGGAGAGCTGCGTCAGGTTTCCGCCCGGCATGATGCGCTCGAAATAGTGGTCGAGCAGTTCCCGGCGGCGCTCCTGCGGGAAGCGGACGATCGGGATGGCGAAGAGGATCGAGGCGAAGCGCTCGCCCTCGCGGCCCGCCAGCGTTTCGGTCAGGTCGAGCCCGTCCCCGCAGATCACGTCCACCTCGGGGAAACGCTCGGCCAAAGCCTTGGCGAAATCCTTGTCGAACTCGATCGAGGTGATGCGGGACGGCTCGACGCCGGCGCGCAGAAGCGCGCGGGTGACGACGCCGAGACCCGCACCGAGCTCCAGGATCGGACCGTCGAGATGGGTCGTGGACTGAGCCACCATCTCGTCGCAGTAACGAGGGGAGGAGGCGGCGATCGCACCCATGGCGCCGGGATGGCGCATCCAGGTTCCGAAGAACTTCACCCAGTCGCCCTTGTGCCGGCCTTCCGCTTCCCCGGTCATCCGCTTGGCCTCGGCCATCTCGACGCGTCTCCTCAAGCTTTCGGTTGATCGTTCGGCGGCCGGCGAGCCTCTACGCGCGCAGGCGTCGATAGACGAGCACGCGCGCCGGCGGCAGATTGAGCTTCACCCAGGGAGCGGTCTCGACGCGCGCGCCGATCCGTTCGGCCCGCACGGGCAGAGTGGGCGAATAGGTGAACTGGATGAAGGGGGCGCCGACGGGCATCCGGGAAAGATGGTTGCGCAGCGCGGCCTCGCGCTCGGCCTCGCCCCGCGCCATCAGAGGCAGGCTGGAGACGACGGCGGCGATCGGACGGCCGTTCAGCGCCTTCGCGAAGGCCTCGCCCGGCTGGTAGGCGTCGCCCGGAACGATCGTGGCGCCGGGAAAGCGCTGCGCGAGCAGCGCGCAGAAGTCCGGCGAGTATTCCAGGAGGACCAGACGCTCTTCCGGCAGTCCGCGCTCGAGCAGCGCCCGCGTCATCACGCCGGTGCCGGGACCGAGCTCGACGACGACGGCATCGGGGTCGATCCGGTCCGGCACCCGCTCGGCCATGGCGCGGGCCAGCGCCCTGGACGAGGGAAAGACCGCTCCGACCTTCAGCGGATCCCGGAGCCAGGTCCGAAGGAAGCTGCCCTGGGTCCGGTGTTCGACCGGAGCCTTCGTGCAGGTGTTCGAGCGGGATCGAAGCGTCATCCGTTCTCCTCTCGGACGGACCGGCGCGATGCCGAAACCCCGTTCCTCACCGTCGGTACGGGCCCGGCGGGCCGGGTCGCTTCTCCCTTATGCCCGTATCAGGCCCGCGTGTCTCCGAGCCCTTCGAAGAATTCGCGCATCCGTGATAGGAAACCGGCCGATTGGGGCGAATTGTCGGAGGAGGAGATCTCCTCGAACTCCTCCAGAAGCTCGCGCTGGCGCCGCGACAGATTCTGCGGCGTCTCGATCGTCACCTGGATGAAGAGGTCGCCCGTCTGGGCCGAGCGCAGCACCGGCATGCCCTTGCCGCGCACGCGGAACTGCTTGCCCGACTGCGTGCCTTCGGGAACCTTCACTCGCGTCGAGAGCCCGTCGAGGGTGGAGACCTCGAACTGGCCGCCGAGCGCGGCGGTCGTCATGGAGATGGGGACCTTGGCGAAGAGGTCGGCCCCGTCGCGCTGGAAGAACTCGTGCGGGCGCACCGACAGGAAGATGTAGAGATCGCCCGCCGGACCGCCGCGAAGGCCCGCTTCGCCCTCGCCGGCGAGGCGGATGCGCGTTCCGTCCTCGATGCCGGCGGGAATGTTGACCGACAGGTCGCGCTCCTCGGGCAGGCGGCCTTCGCCGCCGCACTTGTCGCACGGGTCGGTGATCGTCTCGCCCCGGCCCTGGCAGGTCGGGCAGGTGCGCTCGACGGCGAAGAACCCTTGAGCCGCGCGGATGCGGCCCGCGCCGCCGCAGGTGGCGCAGGTGCGCGCCGCCGTGCCGGCCTTGGCGCCGGTGCCCGTGCAGGCGTCGCACTGGATCGTCGTCGGCACGCGGATTTCGGCGGTCTTGCCGGAGAAGGCCTCCTCCAGCGAGATTTCCATGTTGTAGCGAAGGTCGGACCCGCGCTCGCGGCCGGACGCCCCCTGAGGCCGGCCGCGCCGCTGACCCATCATCTCGCCGAAGATGTCGTCGAAGATGTCCGCCATGGAGGCGGAGAAGTCGCCGCGGAAGCCGCCACCGCCGCCGCCGTTCTGGAAGGCGGCATGGCCGAAGCGGTCGTAGGCCGCGCGCTTCTGCGGGTCCTTCAGGCACTCGTAGGCCTCGCCGATCTCCTTGAAGCGGCGCTCGGCCTCCGCGTCCCCGGGGTTGCGGTCCGGGTGGTACTGCATCGCGAGCTTGCGGAAGGAAGCCTTGAGGGTCTTCTCGTCGCAGTTCTTCGCGACGCCGAGGACTTCGTAATAGTCGACCTTGACGGACAAAGCTCTTTGCTCTCGGCGTGTGTTATCAGACGTCGGCGAAAGGGTGCGGACTCGAGGGTTCGCAAGAATTGCTGCCGATCGAAGCCGACCGGACTTGCCCGATATGGGCACCTCGCCCCGCCGTTACCATAGGGCTCGCCGAAGCGGAAGCGCGCCCGCCGCGCCGCCACAGGCCCGACACAAGTCTGGCGACTATGCTGGCCGCTGGATCGAGGACGTTCCCGCCGCCTCGCGGGGGCGCGAACCGGCGAGGCTTTGGATGCGGACCATCTTCACGGCGCTTCTCCTGGCGCTCGCGCTGCTCGGACCGAAGAGCGCCGCCGCGCAAGGGGTCGAAGCCGGCTTCCGGCCGTTCCTGGAGAATCAGATCTGGCCGCAGGCGCGCGCGCAAGGCGTCAGCCGCGCGACCTTCGATGCCGCGCTCGGAAACGTCCGCCCGAACCTGCGCCTGCCCGACCTCGTTCTGCCCGGTCAGTCGGCGGGCGTCTCGGAGACCCAGCATCAGGCCGAGTTCCAGAGCCCGCACGCCTACTTCAATTCCATCGACGGCGTCGTCTCGCGCGGCCGCTCGCTGCTCCAGCAGCATGCCGGGCTCCTGCAGCGGATCGAGCAGCGCTACGGCGTTCCGGGGCCGGTCGTCCTCGCGGTCTGGGGCCGCGAATCCGCCTTCGGCTCGGCCTCCATTCCGCACGACGCGTTCGAGGTTCTGGCGACCAAGGCCTATCTGGCCCGGCGCCGGGAGATGTTCACCGCCGAGCTGATCGCGGCGCTGCGCATCGTCGAGGAAGGTCACAAGACGCCATCGCAGATGAAGTCGTCCTGGGCGGGCGCGCTCGGGCAGCCGCAGTTCATGCCGACGAAGTTCCTCGAGCTCGCGGTCGATTTCGATGGCGACGGGCGCAAGGACATCTGGAACTCCGTGCCCGACACGCTCGCCTCGATCGCCAATTATCTGCGCCAGTCCGGCTGGGTGCCGGGCCGCGACTGGGGCTTCGAGGCGAACGTGCCCGACAACGTCTCCTGCACGCTGGAGGGGCCGGACCAGGGACGCCCCATCTCGCAATTCGTGAATGCCGGCGTCACCCGCGTCTCGGGCCGTCCCTTCCCGGCCAACGAGACGAACGCACAGGGCTTCCTGATGATGCCGGCGGGCCGCTACGGCCCGGCCTTCATCGCCACGCCGAACTTCTACGTCATCAAGGAATACAACAATTCCGACCTCTACGCGCTGTTCATCGGCCATGCGGCCGACCGCATGCGCGGCGGCGGCCCCTTCCAGGGCGACTGGGTTCGCGTGGACGGGCTGACGCGCGGTGACGTCGCCCGGATGCAGGAGCGGCTGGTGGCGCAGGGCCGGGACGTCGGCGGCGTGGACGGCTTGCCGGGCTTCAAGACGCGGCGCTCGATCGGCGCGTTCCAAGAGGCGTCCGGGATGTCGGCGACCTGCTGGCCGAGCCGGGAGCTGAAGGGCCGGCTCGGCTGAAGCTTCAGCGCGTTCCGAGGCAGACGATCGGGAGGATCGAGTCCTGCACGTTGGCCGTCGCGTCCGGCACGCTCTGAAGATCGAGCGTTTCGTCGGCGACGCGGTAGTCGATGTCGTTGGCCTGCAGGAACCGCGTCGCGGCGTCCGGGCGGATGGCGAAGTTGATCGACTGCGGGATGTCGCCCGTGAGATCGGCCACGGCGACCGCGTTGAGCTTCGCCGTGACGACGCCGACCACGCGGCCCGCGAGGTCGATGACGGGACCGCCCGAATTGCCGGGCTGAACGGCCGCCGAGATCTGGATGTAGTTCGGGTCGTTCATCAGGCCGAGCAGCGAGGAAATGTTGCCGCGCGTGACGTTCAGGGAATCGGCCAGGATCGAGCGCAGCGGATAGCCGAGCGCCAGGATGTCCTCGCCCAGGCGCGGCTTGCCCTCCACGATCGCCAGCGGCTCGCCCAGATCGACGCCGTCGACCTTCACCAGGGCCAGATCGTTCTCCTCGTCCACCAGAACCTGCGAAGCCGCGCCGTGCTCGCCGACGAGAACGGTCTTGCAGGCATTGGCCACATGGGCGTTCGTCATCAGCCAGCCGTCGTCGGAGACGACGAAGCCCGTGCCCGAACCGTCGAAGCCGGGGGAGGCCTCCTGTTCGCTCGTTCCGCCGGGAACCGCCCGGACCCCGGCCATCTCGGGTCCGGAGAAGGCGAGCGAGAAGGAATCGTCGGGACGCAGACCGGCAACGAGCCCGCCTTCCATCGGCAGCGCGAAGGGCTCGAACGAGTTCGACGCGACCGTGATGTAGGGCGCGAACCGCTCGGCGAGCTGCGGCGGGTAGGACACCGAGAAGCCGCGCAGATCCTGGCCTTCTCCGTCGAAGCGGATGAAGAACTCGCGCCCGTCCTCGAGGCCCGTGAGGATGAAGTGGTCGCCGATGAAGTCCGCGCGCTCGACCGTCTTGGTCGCGCTCTCCTGCGACAGGATCTCGAAGATGTCGGGAAGGCTGTAGCCCTCTTCGTTGAAGCGGACGGTCTCGATCTCGACGCGGCCGTCCGGCGAGCGCCACATCGAGCCGACTTCGGTGCGGCCGACCGAGGAGACCTCGCCGAGCGGCAGGCCGACCCGAACGCCCGTATTGGCATCCTCGTACCATTCGAAGCCGACGGCCTTGACGGCGAGGTCGCTGGCCGCGACGAGCGACTGCAGGAAGCGCTCGTTCATCACGCCGTCCGCCTCGAAGCCGTGGCGGGCCTGGAAATCGCGGATGGCGCGCAGCGTCTCGGCGCCGACGCGGCCGTCGAACGCGCCGGCATAGTCGCCGGTCCAGGCGAGGCGCATCTGCAGCCCCTGCCGGAATTCGACGTCGGTGTGGTCGTTGTAGGCGGAGGCGAGATCGGCGGTTTCCGACACCGAGGCCGGTGCCGAGAAGGCCGGGGCCGGCGCGGAGATCGACAGCGAGGCGCCCGCCGCGAACACGACGGAGGCGGCCAGAATTGCCTTCAGCGAACGCCCCATGATCTCCAAGCCCCTTCCAGTCTTTCGACGAGAGAGGAACGCGGAAGATGCCGATTTGATCCATGCGGCGTTAAGGCTTTGTCAAGAGGTTACGTGCAGCGGTCGCATTTATCTCGAATTTTCCTGTGGGGATCAGCCTTCGCCCGTCCCGGCGGGCGTTCGGTGCTGGATCGCCGCCCCGATCCGATCGAGTTGACCGTCGCGCGGGCGCGGATTACCTGACGGCCATGACGATCAAGCCGCTCATCATCCTTCCCGATCCGATCCTGCGCCAGGTCTCCGCGCCCCTGGAGCGCGTGGACGACGCGGTCCGCCGGCTGGCGGACGACATGCTCGAGACGATGTATGACGCGCCCGGCATCGGTCTCGCCGGGATCCAGATCGGCGAGCCCCTGCGCATCGTCACGATCGACCTCGCGAAGGAGGACGAGGAGAAGCGCCCGCAGGTCTTCCTGAACCCGGAGATCCTGCAACGCTCCGACGAGCCCTCCGTCTACGAGGAAGGCTGCCTCTCGATCCCTGATTACTACGCGGAGGTCGAGCGGCCGGCGACGATCACCGTGCGCTATCTCGATCTGAGCGGAAAGACCCAGGAGATCGAGGCCGACGGCCTTTTGGCCACCTGCCTGCAGCACGAGATCGACCATCTCGACGGCGTTCTCTTCATCGACCACATCTCCAAGCTCAAGCGCGAGATGGTGGTGAAGAAGTTCACCAAGGCGGCCAAGAGGGCGGTGGCCTGACCGCTTCGGCCGGATCGGCGGAGAAGGGCGGGCGATGAGCCTTCGGATCGTCTTCATGGGCACGCCGGCCTTCTCGGTGCCGACGCTCGACGCGCTGGCGCAGGCCGGGCACGAGATCGTCTGCGTCTACACCCAGCCGCCCCGGCCCGCCGGCCGCAGGGGGCTCGCGCCGACGCCCTCTCCGGTCGCCGCGCGCGCGGCCGAGCTGGGCGTCGAGGTGCGTCACCCCGTCTCGCTGAAATCCGCCGAGGAGCAGGACGCCTTCGCCGCGCTGGGCGCGGATGTCGCGATCGTGGTCGCCTACGGCCTGCTTCTGCCTAAGCCGATCCTCAATGCGCCGCGCTTCGGCGCGCTGAACGGCCATGCCTCGCTGCTTCCGCGGTGGCGGGGCGCCGCGCCCATCCAGCGCGCCATCGAGGCGCGCGATGCCGAGACCGGCGTCATGGTGATGCGCATGGAGGAGGGGCTGGACACCGGACCCGTCGCCGTCACGCGCCAGACGCCGATCGGCGAGGCCGAGACGGCGGGCGACCTTCATGACCGGCTGTCGGCCCTTTGCGCCGATGGCATGGTGGAGGCGCTGGCGCAGCTGGAGGCAGGCGCGCTGTCCTTCGAGACGCAGGACGAGATCGCCGCGCGCACGGGGCGCGAGACGCTCTACGCCCGCAAGATCGACAAGGCCGAGACGCGCATCGACTTCTCGCGCGAGGCCAGGGACGTGGCTGCCCGCATCAACGCCTTCTCGCCCTTTCCCGGCGCGTGGACGCAGATGGACTTCGGCGCAGGTCCCGAGCGCGTGAAGCTCCTGCGCGCGGCGCCGGCCGAGGGCTCGGCCGAGCCGGGCACCCCGCTCGAAGGGGGTCGCCTGATCGCCTGCGGCACGGGCTCGGTGCGGCTTCTGGAACTCCAGCGCGCGGGCGGCAGGGCGATGGACGCCGAGACCTTCTTCCGGGGCAGCGCTCCCGTGCCGGGCAGCCGGGCCGGCTGATGCCGCGCTACAAGCTCACCGTCGAATATGACGGCGCGCCCTATTGCGGCTGGCAGCGTCAGGCAAACGGCCTGTCGGTCCAGGGCGCGCTGGAGATCGCGCTGGCGGATTTCGCAGGCGAGCCGGTCACGGTCTTCGGCGCGGGGCGCACCGATGCGGGCGTTCACGCGACGGGGCAGGTGGCCCATGTCGATCTGCCGAAGGAGCGACGCGACGCGACGGTGCGCGACGCTCTGAACGCGCGGCTGCGCGAGGCCGGGGGCGTCGCGATCCTCTCCGCCGAGCGCGTGCCGGACGGGTTCGACGCACGCTTCTCGGCGCGCAAGCGGCATTACCTCTACCGCATCCTCAACCGCCGCCCGCCGCCGACGCTTCTCAAGGGCAAGGTCTGGTGGTGCTGGCGAAGGCTCGACGTCGACGCGATGCACGACGCCGCCCAGCGGCTTCTGGGCACGCACGACTTCACCACCTTCCGCTCCACCCACTGCCAGGCGAAGAACCCGGTGCGGACGCTGGAGAAGCTGGACGTGGTGGCGGCGGGCGACGAGGTGCACATCCACGCCTCGGCGCAGTCCTTCCTGCACAACCAGATCCGCTCGCTGGCCGGGTCGCTGAAACTCGTCGGCGAGCATCGCTGGAGCGCCGACGACCTCGTCGCGGCGCTGGAGGCGAAGGACCGCAAGAGCTGCGGCCCGGTCGCGCCGCCGGACGGTCTTTATCTGACGAGGGTGGACTACGCCGAAGCCCCGTTCGCCGAGGCGAACCAGCGGATGACGAAATCCTCGTAGATCCGCGTCAGGGTCTCAAGATCCTTCAGCGGCACGCGCTCGTCCACCATGTGCATGGTCGAGCCCACGAGGCCGAACTCCACCACCGGGCAGGCGTTCTTGATGAAGCGCGCATCCGACGTGCCGCCGGTCGTCGACATCTCCGGGCGACGTCCGGTCACGGCGTGGATCGCCTCGCCGATCGAGCGGGTCAGGTCGCCTTCGGGCGTGAGGAACGCGTCCGCGTTGGTCGGCAGGCAGGTGAGCTCGACCGTCACGCCGCGCGCGGCCCAGTGCGCCGGAACGACCGTCTCCAGGCGGCGGCGCAGTTCGGCCTCCAGGGTCCGGGCGTTCCAGAGGTCGTTGTGGCGGATGTTGAAGGCGAGGCCGACCTTCGCCGGGATGACGTTGCCGGCGCGGTTGCCCGTATCGACCGTCGTGATCTCCAAATTCGACGGCTGGAAGGACTCGGTGCCGGCGTCGAGCGGTTCGCGTTGCAGTGCCTCCATCACGGCGGGCAGCATCCGCATCGGGTTCGCCGCCCGGTCCGGATAGGCGGCGTGGCCCTGGCGGCCGAAGACCGTCACCGTGCCCGACAGGGAGCCTCTGCGGCCGACCTTCACCATGTCGCCCATCGCTTTGGCGCTGGTCGGCTCGCCGACGACGCAGGCGTCGAAGCGGTGGCCGCGCCCGATGGCATGGTCCAGAAGCTTGACCGTGCCGTTCAGCGCCGGCCCCTCCTCGTCGCCGGTGATGAGAAGGGACACCCGGCCCTCGGGCAGCGCGTCGCGGGACGCAAGGCGCGCGATCGCGGCGACGAAGCAGGCGATCCCGCCCTTCATGTCCACCGCGCCGCGCCCGTAGATCTCACCGTTCTCGATCGCCGCGGAGAAGGGCGAATGGCGCCACGCGGCCTCGTCGCCGGGCGGTACGACGTCCGTGTGGCCGGCGAAGGCGAGGTGAGGGCCGCTCGCGCCCCGCACCGCCAGAAGGTTTTCCACATCCGGCGTGCCGGCCTGACGGAAGACCGGGCGCTCGACGGCAAAGCCGAGCGGCTCCAGCATCGCCTGCAGCGAAGACAGCGCGCCGCCTTCGTCCGGCGTCACGGACGGGCAGCGGATGAGGGACGCGAGGTTTTCGACGGGATCGGTGGGGAGCTGTGTCATGCCGTCCTGATAGCCCCGCACCGGGGCACGCGCCAAGCGCGTTTGGACGCCTCGTAAACCTGTTCGAAAGGTTTCGAGAATCGCCCCGGGCTGGATCGTGCCCCGCCCGTGCCTTCTTTTGGCCCCGTTTCGCGCCGATCCCATGCGCCGGGATCAACGGCGCGGGGGCCGATACATGCTTTCCACGATGGCCGGTTCGAAGGCATCCGGCGTCCAGCGACGCGCGTGTCAGGCTCTGGCTATCATGGCGGTACCCATCCTCCTCTCGGGCTGCGTGTCGGGCCAGTCGCAGGGCATGGCGAACTTCGCCCAGACCGCGGCGGAAGAGGAGGTCGCCGCGAAGGAAGCGGCCGAGGCCGAAGCGGCGGTGAATTCGGAGGCGACGACCACCGCTCTCGCCCCCATCCGCCGCGAGAACGGCACGATCTCGGGCTCCAAGGCCATCGACCAGATGATCGCCCAGGCCGCCGACGCCAACAACATTCCGCGCGACCTCGCCTTTGGCGTCGTCCATGTCGAATCGACCTACAATCCGCGCGCCCGCGGCCGCGGCGTCTACGGCCTGTCGCAGATCATGCCGTCCACCGCGCGCTCCATGGGCTTCTCCGGCTCGGCCGAGGACCTTCTGGAGCCGGCCACCAATCTTCGCTACGGCATGCGCTATCTGGCGGGCGCCTGGGAGAAGGGCGGCCGGGACGTCTGCCGCGCCTCGATGAAGTACAAGGGCGGGCACCGCGCGACGACGATGACGCGCTCGGCCGCCGCCTATTGTGGCCGCGTGCGCCAGCACATGGCGCGCATCGCCGGCAACCCGATCCTTTCCGGAGCCCCGGTGCAGCTCGCCGTGAACGCCCCGGCGACCACCGTCGCGCCGGGCGCGACGCCGTCAGAGAGCGCGGCTTCGACGCAGGTCGCCTCGGCCCCTGCCGCCGCGCAAGCGGAGCGCTCCGTCGTGGCCGCGGCGCTGGCGCCGAACCCCTCTTCGTCGAACGCCGCGAGCGCCGCGATCGAGGCCGGTCGGTCTCAGGCCGAACGGGCCGTCGCCCAGCCGAGCGCCCGTCCCGAAAGCGCCCGTCCTGAAAGCGCCCGTCCCGAAAGCGCTGGGCCCGAAACGGAGGCGAAGCCGTCGCCTGCCGTCGCGGAGGTCGCGGCCGCTCCGCAGGTCGAGCCGACGCTCTCGCTTTCCGCCGAGCCGCCGGCTGCAGCGCCTGAGGCCTTCTCCGAACCCGATTCCGCGCGCTTCGGCGGCTGATCCGCCGCTCGCCGCGAGACCGTCACCCGGACATGAAGAAGGCCGGCGGATCGCTCCGCCGGCCTTCTTCATGTGATGGCATGGAAGTGAGGAGGCTCAGAACTCCTCCCAGCCGTCCGCCTGTTCCTCGACCTTGCGCGCCGCGCCGCCCGAACCGGTCGTGCGCATCTGCGCCACCGGCCGTGGCGTGCTCGCGCGGGCCGGCGAGGGGCGGGTGCCCGAGCGCCGCGCCTGCGCCGCATGGCCCGTGGTCGCCGCCAGCTTGAAGCCCTCGATCAGTGAGGCGAGCGTGTCCGTCTCGTCGGCCAGCGCCTGGGCGGCCGCCGTCGCCTCCTCCACCATCGCCGCGTTCTGCTGCGTGACCTTGTCCATCTGGTCGGCGGCCGTCGAGACCTCCTTCAGCGACATGGCCTGCTCGCGCGCCGAGCGGGCGATCGCCGCCACCGTCGAGCTCATCGCGGTCACCTGCGCGACGATCTCCTCCAGGCTCCGGCCGGAGGCCGAGACCAGCTCGACGCCGTCCTCGACCTGCCCGCGCGAGGTCGAGATCAGGTTCTTGATCTCCTTGGCCGCCTCCGCCGAGCGCTGGGCGAGACCCCGCACCTCCTGCGCCACCACGGCGAAGCCCCGGCCCGCCTCGCCGGCGCGCGCCGCCTCCACGCCCGCGTTCAAGGCGAGGAGGTTCGTCTGGAAGGCGATCTCGTCGATGACGCCGATGATCTTGCCGATCTGCTCGGAGGACTGCTCGATCGCCTGCATGGCGAGGACGGCCTTGCCGACGATCTCGCCGCCGCGCTCGGCGCCCAGACGCGTCGTCTCCGCCGCCTGCTGGGCCTCTGCCGCGCCCCTGGCGGTCTCGTCGATGCCGCGCGTCACCTCCGAGAGCGCCGCGACGGTCTGTTCCAGGCTCGCCGCCTGCTGCTCGGTGCGCTGCGCCAGATCGTTGGAGGCGACGTTGATCTCCGACAGGCCGTTGCGGATCGTGCCGATGGAGGTGACGACCGAGCCGAAGGTGGCCTCCAGGCGCTCCACCGTCGTGTTGAAGCGCCGGCGGATCGGCTCGTACTCCTCGGCGACCGCCTCGCTCATGCGCACCGTCAGATCGCCGGCCGCAAGGCCCTCGAAGCCGGTGTCGATGCCGTGGACGAAGCCTTCCAGCTCCTCTGCCTTGCGCCGGTCGGCCACGGCCTGCCGGTCGCGCGCGGCGGTCTCGCGCTCGCGCATCGCGGCCGCTTCCGCCTCCAGACGCTCCTGCTCGATCGCCGCTTCCTTGAAGCTCTGCACGGCCTTGGCCATCTGGCCGATCTCGTCGCGCTTGCCCACGCCCTCGATCTCGACCGACTTGTCGCCGCCCGCCAGACGGTTCATCTGACCCGTCATCGTATTGATCGGACGCGTGATCGAGCGCGCGACCGGCCATGCGGCGAGAAGCAGAAGCAGCAGCAGCGCGCCGCCCGCGAGCGCGGCACTCTTCGCAGCGACGAGGAAGTTGGCGTAGAGGTCGTCGATGTAGAGGCCGGCCGCGATCGTCCATCCCCAGGGCTGGAAGAGATTGGAGTAGGCGAGCTTCGGGATTTCGTCGCCGCCGGAAAGGCGCGCGCGATAGTAGGTCGTGAACCCGCCGCCGGCATTCGCCCGCTCGATCATCTCGCGGACCTGGAAGGTGCCGCGCGTGTCCTGCGTGTCCCAGCCGCTCTTGCCTTCGAGCGCCGGGTCGGCATGCGTCACGCGCACGCCGTCCGGCTGGTACATGAAGATGTAGTCGTTGTCGCCGTAGCGGACGGGGCGGATCGCCTCGCGCGCCCGTATCTGCGCCTCCTCGACCGACATGGCGCCGCGCTGCGCCTCACCGTGGAAATAGGCCAGGATGCTCTGGGCGGCCTCGACCTGCGTGACGAGCGCGTTCTGCCGCTCGCTGTACATCGCGGAGTAGAGGATCTTCAGCTGGAAGCCCATCGCGACGAGGGTGAGGACAGCCGCGATCGCGATCAGTCCGAACAGCTTCCGGGAAATCGTCAAGTTCATGACACGTTCGAGCACCAGAGAAATCGGAGCTCGAACTTGCGGTTGCATTTGTATATTTTCTGTTCAGATGCCGCCGACAAAAACGGCGAAATCTGGACACAGCCACGCATCGAACGAAAAAGAACGCTCCTCGCGTCAGTTCCGCAGGAGGTCGTTGATCGAGGTCTTGGAGCGGGTGCGCTCGTCGACCCGCTTCACGATGACCGCGCAGTAGAGCGACGGGCCGGGCTCGCCGTTGCCCATCGGCTTGCCGGGCAGGGCGCCCGCCACGACGACGGAATAGGGCGGAACCTCGCCATAGGTGATCGAGCCGGTCTCGCGATCGACGATCTTGGTCGACTGGCCGAGGAAGACGCCCATGCCGAGGACAGAGCCCTCTCGCACGATCACGCCCTCCACGACCTCGGAGCGGGCGCCGACGAAGCAATTGTCCTCGATGATGGTCGGGCCGGCCTGCAGCGGCTCCAGGACGCCGCCGATGCCGACGCCGCCCGACAGATGCACGTTCGCGCCGATCTGCGCGCAGGAGCCGACCGTCGCCCAGGTGTCCACCATCGTGCCCTCGCCGACATAGGCGCCGAGATTGACGAAGGAGGGCATCAGGATCGCGCCCTTGGCCACGAAGGCGGAGCGGCGGACGACTGCGTTCGGCACGGCGCGGAAGCCCGCATGCCGGAATTCCGCCTCACCCCAGCCCTCGAACTTGGAGGGCACCTTGTCCCACCAGGTCGCGCCGCCCGGACCGCCTTCGACGATGGTCATGTCGTTGAGGCGGAAGGAGAGGAGAACGGCCTTCTTGAGCCACTGGTTCACGGTCCAGCTGCCGTCGGCCCCGCGTTCGGCGACGCGGCGCTCGCCGCGGTCGAGAAGGGCGAGCGCGGCGTCCACGGCCTCGCGCACCTCACCGGTCGTCGACGCGTTCACGCCGTCGCGCGCCTCGAAGGCGGCTTCGATGGTCGTCTCGAGGCTCGAATGGTCGGTCATCGCGGCAGCTCTCTCCTGAAATCCGTCGAGGGCGGGATAGGGGAGGGAGCGGCCCGCCGTCAATCGCAAGCCGCCGGAACCGCCCACTCGGGCGCCCGTTCCCCAATCTGAAGCCGAAAGGAACAGGACATGTCAGGATTCGACACCGATCCGAAGATGATGCGGGGCCAGCAGGACAAGGACACGCCCGAGACCATCGAGGCGGACGAGCGCGCCGCGAAGACCGGCCGCAGCGATCTCGACGCGGCCTCGCGCCGCGACCGCGAGGCCGCCAAGGTTCCCGAGGGCGAGGATGCGGCCAGCGCCAACGAGACGATGGACGACGTCTTCAACGAGAACCGCGCCGCCGCCGGGTCGGGCCGGACCGCCGACCGAATGATGGAGGATGCGGCGACCGACGGCTCCGCCTCGCTGGCGCAGACGGACCGCTCGCTTCTCGGCCGCTGAGTCCCGCCGTCAGTCGCCGCGGATGCGGCGCAGGAAGCCGGAGAGGCTGTCGGTGACGAAGTCGATATGCTCGCCCTCGCGCCCTTCGTGCTCCCAGGCGTCGCCGAGCGCCGTCTCGAAATTCTCCGGCACGACGAGGACGGTGCGCATGCCGAGGCGCTTGGGCACCTCCAGGTTCCGGGCCAGATCCTCGAACATGGCCGCGTGGGTCGTGTCGATGCGGTGCAGGCCCATGAACTTGTCGTAGGTCTCGGCCGCCGGCTTCGGGATCAGCCCGGCCGCAACGATGTCGAACACGTCCTCGAAATGATCGAGGATGCCGAGCGCGCGCGCCGTACGCTCCGCATGGCCCCGGTCGCCATTGGTGAAGATGAACTTGCGGCCGGGAAGCGCCTTGATCTCCTCGCCGAGCGCCGGATCGGGACGGATGCCCGAATAGTCGATGTCGTGGACGTAGTTCAGGAACGCGTCCGGATCGACGTCGTGAACCGTCATCAGCCCGCGCAGCGTCGTGCCGTGGTCGCGATAGAACTGCTTCTGGACGACGCGCGCCTCGTCGCGCTCGAGCTTCAGGAGCTCGCCGACGAAGCTCGTCATGCGGCTGTCGATCTGCGCGAAGAGGTTCGTCTTGCGCGGATAGAGCGTGTTGTCGAGGTCGAACACCCAGTCGCGCACATGCGCGAAATCGGCGGGAGTCGCCTCGGCGGTGCGGCGGATGGTGGTGGCGGTCGGTGTCATGGCTCCGTTCGACAGGCTCGCGCTTACGGGGTCAAGCCCCGCAGGGCTCGTCCCCGTCTTTACGCGGGACGTACGGTGCTCAGTAGGCGAACTGGAACCGGCCGGTGACGGCATGGACCCGGTCGCCATCGTTCGGGCCGGAGGTGGCCTGCGTGTAGGAATAGTCCGCCGTCAGCATGAAGCGCTTGGTGAGATAGAGATTGGCGACCGCCGAAAGGCCGAACTGCGTGCCGCCCTCCGGCCCGAGGTCGGACAGGTCGAGATAGTCGGCCCGCGCACCGATCTCGAAGGCGCCGAACCCGCCCTCGTCGATCGGGTTGATCGGAACGACGCGGCCGAAGGTGCCGGCCTGACGGTCGTAGCCGCGCCGTTCTCCGGTGACGAAATAGGTGGTGTAGAGATAGCCGCCGTGGCCGAAACCGGACAGGCCCGGCGCGTGGACATGGATGCCGGTCAGCTCGCCCTGGAAAGAGAGCGAGCCGATCGAGCGCGCCGCCTCCAGATTGGCGCGCACCAGCGTGTCCGCGCCGTCGAAGGTGGGGCTCGCCGCCAGCGTGCGCGAGGTCAGCGAGGAGTTCGCGTTGCCGCCGAAGGAGAAGGAGCGGTCGATGTCGCCGCGCACCGAGATCGCAGCGCCCAGATGCAGGAGGTCATCGACCCGCTGCGTGCCGACGCCATCGTCCGCCGCGTCGCCGCCGGGGGTGATCTCGCTCTCGCGGTAGATCGGCGCCCAGGTCGCGCGGCCGGTGACCGCGATGCCGTTGTCGCGGACCGAATTGTTGAGGTCGCCGCCGAAGACGCCGAGCGCCAGCGAGTGGTCGTCCCCGCCGTATCGGATTTGTGCGCCGACGTTGTCGCCGGTGCCGAGCGTGGCGCTCTGGCCCGCCTCCGCGAAGGGAAGGAAACGCGAACCGGACAGATCCTGCAGCGAGAAGGGCTCGTCCTGCTGGCCGAACTGATAGGTCAGACGGTCATTGGGCTCGTAGGTGACGAAGGCGTAGCGGATGGGGAAGTCGTCGTTTTCCAGATCGAAGGCGAGCGTTCCGCCGAAATGGTCGTAGGCGCCGTAGAGATAGAGGCGCGCCAGACGCAGCCCCTCGGAGAAGCCGCTCCCGCCGCCTGGCTCCGGCGAGACGTAGCCCCCGTCGAGCTGGATGAAGGGCGCGATCGTGATGTTCCGGTCGGACGCGCCGAAGCGCAGGATCTGTTCGTCCTGCGGGAAGAGATCGCTGTCGTCGCCCGCGGACTGGGCCAAGGCCGCGTGAGGGATGCAGATCGTCGCGAAGGCGAGGAGAGCGCCGGAGGCGGCGCAAAGGGAAAAGGGCATCAAGAGGGTTCACCGGTCGAGGGATGGGAGGGCGGTTGCTCTCCCTCTCGCTCGCACGGTTTTGGCCGCGGTGACGTGCCTTCTGGGGCACGGCGCCGGAGGAAAGCCGCCGTAATCGCAGCTCGTTTCTTCGCCGGCTTTCTGTCACCCATCCTTACGGAACGATCAGCGTGCCCGCGCCGTGCTCGGTCAGGAGCTCCAGAAGGACCGCGTGGAGCACCTTGCCGTTCAGGATGACGACGCCCGCAACGCCGCGCTCGATCGCCTCGATGCAGGTCTCGACCTTCGGAATCATGCCGCCGGAGATCGTGCCGTCGGCGATCAGGGCGCGCGCCTGGGCCACCGACAGCTCCTTGATGAGCTGCTTGTCCTTGTCGAGGACGCCGTCGACGTCGGTCAGGAACAGGAGGCGCTCGGCCCCGAGCGCGCCGGCGATGGCGCCCGCGAAGGTGTCGGCGTTGATGTTGTAGGTCGCCCCGTCGCGCCCGGGCGCCACCGGCGCGATGACCGGGATCATCTCAGAACGGGCCAGGAGGTCGAGGAGCGTGCGGTCCACCTCCACCGGCTCTCCGACGAAGCCGAGGTCGAGAACGCGCTCGATGTTGGAATCGGGATCGCGGACGGTCTTCTTCGCCTTCTCGGCGAAGACCATGTTGCCGTCCTTGCCGCAGAGGCCGATCGCCCATTCGCCCTCGGCGTTGATGAGCGCGACGATCTCCTTGTTGATCGACCCGGCGAGAACCATCTCGACGATCTCGACCGTCTTCTCGTCCGTGACCCGCAGGCCGCCCTCGAAGCGGCTTTCGAGGCCCATCTTCTGGAGCATGGCCGCGATCTGCGGGCCGCCCCCATGAACGACGATCGGGTTGATGCCCGACTGCTTCAGCAGCGCGATGTCGCGCGCGAAGGCCCGGCCGAGTTCGGGATTGCCCATGGCGTGGCCGCCATATTTCACGACCACCGACTTGTTCTCGTAGACCTGCATGAAGGGCAGGGCTTCGGCGAGAAGTGTCGCGCGCTTTTCGTTGTCCTCGACCGAACGGACCATCATAAACTCCTCGCGTTCCCGGCGAGTGGGGTCATAGAGCATCGGTCCGACGGTTTGAAGACGACCGCGAAGCAAGAGCTCGTTCACCATGTTCCACGTGTTTGGAGAGCATTTTAGCTGATTCATTTACCTCCCGGTTGCGATCCTTTCGGCTCTGCGGCCGAACCCGTCGCCGGCCTTATCCTCGCGACGGCTTTCGAAGGCTCGAAGGCCCGTGTTCCGGATCGCGCGTCTCGCCCTCTGCCTCGGTCTGATCGGCGCTCCGGCCGGAAGCGCTTACGCGGGAGCCTGGACGCTGGAGCGGGGGACCGGCATCGCGATCCTCGACCTCGCGCGTCTTGGAGCCGACCGGCGTCTCGGGGCGGATCGCCGAAGCGCCGCAGCCCCCGACTTCGGCAAGGCTGAAGGCCGCGTCCTCGTCGAGTACGGGCTGACGGACGCCGTGACGCTCCGCATGCGCGGGGCCTTCGAGACCTGGCGGCAGGATGGAGCCTCCCCCTCGTCGTGGCGCGGGATCGCCGTCGGGGAAGCCGGCGCGAGGGCGAAGGTCTTCGAAGGCGGGCGCTTCATCGGTTCGCTCGAGGGCTCGCTGCGCGTGGTCGAGCCGCAGGCGGACGCCGCCGCCGAGTTCGAGATGCGGGCGCTCGGGGGCGCGAGCTTCGAGCTTCTCGATCGCCCGGCCTTCGTCGATGCACAGCTCGGCTACCGCTTCCGGCCCGACGCCGTGTCGGACGAGGCGCTGATCGATCTGACGGTCGGCATCCGCCCGGCGGATCGCACGCTTCTCCTCCTCCAGAGCTTTTCCACCGTTGCGACGACACCGACCGAGGACGGCCGGCCCGCCTACGATCATCACAAGCTTCAGGGCAGCGCGGTCTTCGACGTGACGCGCCGCTGGTCGCTGCAGGTCGGCGGAGGGCGAACGATCGCCGGCTCGAACGCGCTTCGCGAGCGCTCCGCCTTCGCCTCCGTGTGGCTGCGCTTCTGAGAAGCGCTTGCGCCGCGTGACATTTCTTTGAATACAGGAGACGGACGAAGTGACGGGAGGCTCATCGACCCATGCTGACGGTGCTCGACGATCTGGAGCGGCGGCGCGGCCAAGCGCGGCTGGGGGGCGGCGAGAAGCGCATCGCGGCCCAGCATGCCAAGGGCAAGCTGACGGCGCGCGAGCGGATCGAGATCCTGCTGGACAAGGGCTCCTTCGAGGAGTTCGGCATGTTCGTGCAGCACCGCTCCCATGATTTCGGCATGGAGAAGCAGACCATTCCGGGCGACGGCGTCGTCACGGGATGGGGAACGGTCAACGGACGCACCGTCTTCGTCTTCGCCAAGGACTTCACCGTCTTCGGCGGGTCGCTTTCCGAGGCCCATGCCGAGAAGGTTCAGAAGATTCAGGACATGGCGCTGCGCGCCAGGGCCCCGATCGTCGGCCTCTACGATGCGGGCGGCGCGCGCATCCAGGAGGGCGTCGCGGCGCTCGGCGGCTATGCGGAAATCTTCCGCCGCAATGTCGAGGCCTCCGGAGTCATCCCGCAGATTTCCGTCATCATGGGCCCTTGCGCGGGCGGCGACGTCTATTCGCCGGCCATGACGGACTTCATCTTCATGGTCCGCGACACGAGCTACATGTTCGTGACCGGACCGGACGTGGTGAAGACGGTGACGAACGAGACCGTCTCGTCGGAGGATCTCGGCGGCGCGCGCATCCACACGACCAAATCCTCCATCGCCGACGGCGCCTATGACAACGACGTCGAGGCGCTGCTCGACGTTCGCCGCTTCATCGACTTCCTGCCGCTGAACAACCAGTCCGGCGTGCCGGAATGGCCGACGCAGGACCCGGCGAACCGCGAGGAGCCCTCGCTCGACACGCTGGTGCCGCCCTCCGCGACCAAGCCCTACGACATCAAGGAACTGATCGCGAAGCTCGCCGACGAGGGCGACGTCTTCGAGATCCAGGAGGCCTTCGCCAGGAACATCGTCACCGCCTTCGTGCGCATCGACGGGCGCACGGTCGGCGTCGTCGCCAACCAGCCGATGGTGCTCGCCGGGGTTCTCGACTCGGACGCCTCCCGCAAGGGCGCGCGCTTCGTGCGCTTCTGCGACGCCTTCGAGATCCCGATCGTGACGCTGGTGGACGTGCCCGGCTTCCTTCCGGGCACGGCTCAGGAATATGGCGGCCTCATCAAGCATGGCGCGAAGCTGCTCTTCGCCTACAGCCAGGCGACCGTGCCGCTCATCACCATCATCACGCGAAAGGCTTATGGCGGGGCCTACGACGTGATGGCGTCCAAGCACATCGGCGCGGACGTGAACTACGCCTGGCCCTCCGCCCAGATCGCGGTGATGGGCGCCAAGGGCGCGGTCGAGATCATCTTCCGGGGCGGCGACGCGCAGACCATCGCGCGCCAGACGAAGGAGTACGAGGACCGGTTCATGTCGCCCTTCGTCGCGGCCGAGCGCGGCTATGTGGACGAGGTCATCATGCCGCACTCCACGCGCCGCCGCGTCGCGCGCGCGCTTGCCATGCTGCGGGCCAAGACGAGCGAGACGCCCTGGCGCAAGCACGACAACATCCCGCTGTGACCGGATGCCGAAAGTCTTCGAGTGGAAGGGGTGGCGCTTCGTGTTCTACAGTCTGGACGGCATGGAACCACCGCATATCCACGCCCTGAAGGACGGCAGGGAAGCGAAATTCTGGCTGGCGGATTGCTCGTTGGCACGCAGCCGTCGGTGTTCCAAGGTCGATCTTCGAGGATTGGAGCAGGTCGTCGAAGAATAACGCGAGGTCTTTCTGGAGAGATGGCGTGAGCATTTTGGAGATTGACCATTCGCTTATCGAGCCCGTGTCGGCCCACTGCACGGACGAGGATGTCGTCGTGACGCTTGCCGATGGCGCCAGGATCGTCACCCCCCTTTGGTGGTACCCGACGCTCCTGCGCGCGACGGACGACCAGAGGAATGCGATCGAGCTTTCTCCCTTTGGCGTCCACTGGCCGGAGATCGACGAAGACCTCAGCATCGAAGGCATGTTGAAGGGCCGAAAGGCCACGAACGCCATCCCGCCCGCGCAAGCCGCCGAGTGAATGCCTTGTTCAAGAAAATCCTGATTGCCAATCGCGGCGAGATCGCCTGCCGGATCATCAAGACCGCGCGCCGCATGGGGATCGCGACCGTCGCGGTCTATTCCGACGCCGATGCCGACGCGCTGCATGTGCGTGCTGCCGACGAGGCGGTTCATATCGGCCCGGCGCCGGCCTCCGAGAGCTATCTCGTGATCGAGAAGATCGTCGAGGCCTGCAAGGCGACGGGCGCCGAGGCGGTTCACCCGGGCTACGGGTTCCTCTCGGAGCGCGCCGCCTTCCCGCGCGCGCTGGAGGCGGCCGGCATCGTCTTCATCGGACCGAATCCGGCCGCGATCGACGCCATGGGCGACAAGATCGAATCGAAGAAGGCAGCGAAGGCGGCGGGCGTCTCCACCGTTCCCGGCCATGTCGGCATCATCGAGAGCCCGGAGGAAGCGGCGCGCATCGCCGACGAGATCGGCTATCCGGTGATGATCAAGGCCTCGGCGGGCGGCGGCGGCAAGGGCATGCGCATCGCCCATTCGCGCTCCGAGGTCGAGGAGGGCTTCGCCCGCGCCCGCTCGGAGGCGAGGAACTCCTTCGGCGACGACCGTGTGTTCGTCGAGAAGTTCATCCAGAACCCGCGCCACATCGAGATTCAGGTGCTGGGCGACAAGCACGGCAACGTCATCCATCTCGGCGAGCGCGAATGCTCCATCCAGCGGCGCAATCAGAAGGTCGTCGAGGAGGCGCCGTCGCCGCTGCTCGACGAGGAGACGCGCGCGAAGATGGGCGCACAGGCCGTCGCGCTCGCCAAGGCGGTGAACTACGATTCGGCCGGCACGGTGGAGTTCGTCGCGGGACAGGACAAGAGCTTCTACTTCCTGGAAATGAACACCCGCCTGCAGGTCGAGCATCCGGTCACCGAGCTGGTGACGGGCGTCGATCTCGTGGAGCAGATGATCCGCGTCGCCGCGGGCGAACGCCTGTCGATCGCGCAAGGCGACGTGTCGCTGAACGGCTGGGCGGTGGAGAGCCGCATCTACGCCGAGGACCCCGTTCGCGGCTTCCTGCCCTCCACCGGGCGCATCACCACCTACCGGCCGCCGCAGGAGGGCGAGCGGGACGGGGTGACGGTGCGCAACGACACCGGCACCTTCGAGGGCGGCGAGATTTCGGTGAACTACGATCCGATGATCGCCAAGCTGGTGACGCATGCGCCGACGCGTCTGGAAGCGATCGAGGCGCAGGGCGCGGCGCTCGACGGCTTCGCCATCGAGGGCATCCGCCACAACATCCCGTTCCTGTCGAGCCTGATGGCGCACGAGCGCTGGCGCGAGGGCCGGCTGTCGACCGGCTTCATCGCCGAGGAGTACGCGCAAGGCTTCGCGCTCGAAGCGCCGCAAGGAGAGGCGGCGCGCCTCTTCGCCGCGATCGCGGTGGCGGTCGACGATCATCTGAACCGGCGCAAGCGCCTGATCGACGGTCAGCTCCCCACGCGGCGGCCCTTCGCCTTCGAAGCGGAGCGCGTGGTGCGCATCGGCGACGACCGTCTGGATGTCGAGATCGCGGAGACACGCGAGGGCTCCCTGTGCCTGTCGCTCGGCGGCCGGGAGATGCAGGTCGAGACCGACTGGGCGCCAGGCCGGCCGGTCTGGCGCGGCACGGTGGACGGGCGCGCCGTCGCCGCCACGGTGGCGCCACGCCTTGCGGGCGTCGAGATCGCCCATGCGGGCCGGGCCGCGCGCGTGCGCGTCTTCACGCCGCGCGAGGCCGAGCTCGACGCTTTGATGCCGGTCAAGCTGCCGCCGGACACGAGCAAGCAGCTCTTGTGCCCCATGCCGGGCCTCGTGCGCCAGCTCATCGTGGTCGAGGGCCAGGAGGTGAAGGCCGGCGAGCCGCTGGCCGTGGTCGAGGCGATGAAGATGGAGAATCTTCTACGCGCCGAACGCGACGGTACGGTCTCGAAGGTCCATGCGAGCGAGGGGGACGTGCTCGCCGTCGATGCGGTGATCCTGGAATTTGCCTGACGGGGTCCGGGCGCCCAGAATAGCCTGATACGCAGGGAGGATACGCGTGGACGGGACCGGAACGAGCGAGGCGCTCTGGCGCGCGCGCGCCGAGAAGGCGCTCAAGGGCGAGCCGTTCGAGAGCCTCGTCTCGCGAACGCTGGACGGTATCGAAATCCGGCCGCTCTATCCGAGGGGGCAGGGTGACGCGCTCTCCGTTCGCCAGCGGCCGGACCGCCCCTGGGCGATCGTCCAGCGGGTGGATCACCCGGACCCGGCCGAGGCGAACGAACTGGCGCTGGCCGACCTCATGGGCGGCGCCAACGGCCTGGCCCTCGTCTTCGAAGGCGCTCCGTCCGCCTATGGCTTCGGCATCGCGCCGGGCGATCTCGGCCGCACGCTCGATGGCGTCGAACTCGATCTCGTCGTTCTGCGCCTCGATCCCGCGCGAGATCGGGAGGACGAGGCGATCGCGGCGGTCAGCGACCGCGTCTCCGCGGCGCGCCTCGTTCCGCAAACGCTCGACGTGGATTTCGGCCTCGACCCGATCGGCCTCGGCCGAGGCTCCGATGGCGTTCGCGACGACTGGGCGGAGCGCACGCTCGGCCGGATCCGGGCGCTTCGCGGCGCAGGCTTCGCCTCGCCGCTGCTGCGCGCCGACGGCCGCGTCCACCACGATGCGGGGGCGGGCGAAGTGCAGGAACTGGCGGCGGTCCTTTCGACCGCAACCGCCTATCTGCGGTGTCTGGAAGGAGAGGGGATCGGCCTCGACGAAGCCCGCCGCCTGATCTCGTTCGAACTCGCGGTCGATGCCGACCAGTTCCTCGGGATGTCCAAGCTGCGCGCCCTCCGCCGGCTCTGGGCCCGCGTCGAGACCGCCTGCGGCCTGGAGCCTGTGCCGGCGCGGATCGCGGCGCAGACCTCGTTCCGCATGGTCTCGAAGCTCGACCCGGCGGTGAACTGGCTGCGCGCGACCTGCGCGCTCTTTGCGGCCGGCACCGGCGGTGCCGATCAGGTCACCGTCCTGCCGCACACGATCGCGCTCGGCCTGCCGGACGCCTTCTCGCGGCGCATGGCGCGCAACGAGCAGATCGTCCTGATCGAGGAAAGCCATTTGTCCAAAGTGTCCGACCCGGCCGCGGGCTCGGGTGCGATCGAGGCCATGACCGAAGCGCTCGCGCGGTCCGCCTGGGACCTCTTCCGCCGGATCGAAGGCGAAGGCGGCCTGATTGCCGTGGGCCGGACGGGGCGCTGGCAGGCGCTCGTCGAAGAGACGGCGAAGGAAAGGGCGCGCCGGATCGAGACCGGCGAAGCGCCGTTGGTCGGAACGTCGATCTTCCGCAGCCAAGGGCAGGCGGGCGCGGAGACCCTACCCGTTCCGCCGAAGCGGGATGGGGAACGGCTGCTGCCCGTACGCCGGGACGCGGCCCGCTTCGAGGAGGCCGGTCGATGAGCCGCGTTCCGGATTTCGCCGAGGTCGAGTTCGGCGACGAGATCGGCGCCGGCGCAGCGGACGGGCCCGCCTGGACCACGCCCGAAGGCATCGCCGTCAAACCCGCCTTCGGCCCGGCCGACCGCGACGCGGCCGACATTCCCGAGACCTTTCCCGGCCTGCCGCCCTTCCTGCGCGGGCCCTACCCGACCATGTACGTGAACCAGCCCTGGACGATCCGGCAATATGCCGGCTTCTCCACGGCCGAGGAATCGAACGCCTTCTACCGGCGCAATCTGGCGGCCGGTCAGAAGGGCCTGTCGGTCGCCTTCGACCTCGCCACCCACCGCGGCTACGATTCGGACCACCCGCGCGTGTCCGGCGACGTCGGCATGGCGGGCGTCGCGATCGATTCCATCCTCGACATGCGCCAGCTCTTCGACGGCATTCCGCTCGATAAGATGAGCGTGTCGATGACGATGAACGGGGCGGTGCTGCCGATCCTGTCGCTCTTCATCCTGGCCGGCGAGGAGCAGGGCGTGCCGCCCGAAAAGCTTTCGGGTACGATCCAGAACGACATCCTGAAGGAGTTCATGGTCCGCAACACCTACATCTATCCTCCCGAAGGATCGATGCGGATCATCTCGGACATCTTCGCCTACACCTCGGCCAACATGCCGAAGTTCAACTCCATCTCCATCTCCGGCTACCACATGCAGGAGGCCGGGGCGACGGCGGACCTGGAACTGGCCTACACGCTGGCGGACGGGCTCGAATATGTGCGGGCCGGGGTGAAGGCGGGCCTTGCGGTGGACGATTTCGCGCCGCGCCTGTCCTTCTTCTGGGCCGTCGGCATGAACTTCTTCATGGAGGTCGCCAAGCTGCGCGCCGCGCGCCTGCTCTGGGCCGAACTGATGCAGGAGTTCGAGCCGAGGAACGAGAAGAGCCTCGCTCTCCGCGCCCACTGCCAGACCTCCGGCTGGTCGCTGACGGCGCAGGACGTCTTCAACAACGTCACCCGCACCGCGATCGAGGCGATGGCGGCGACGCAGGGGCACACCCAGTCGCTCCACACCAATTCGCTCGACGAGGCGCTGGCGTTGCCGACCGATTTCTCGGCCCGCATCGCGCGCAACACCCAGCTCTTCCTCGCGCACGAAAGCGGCACCACGCGCACCATCGACCCCTGGGGCGGCTCGCATTACGTGGAATGGCTGACCCGCCAGCTCGCCGACAGGGCGCGCGATCACATCACGGAAGTCGAGCGGCTGGGAGGCATGGCCAAGGCCATCGAGGCCGGCGTGCCCAAGGCGCGCATTGAGGAGGCGGCGGCCCGGACGCAGGCGCGCATCGATTCGGGCGCGCAGATCGTCGTCGGGGTGAACCGGTTCCAGGTGGAGGGCGAGCCCGAGATCGAGGTTTTGAAGGTGGACAGCGAGGCGGTGCGCGCGAGCCAGCTGGAGAAGCTGAAGCGCCTGCGCGCGAACCGCGACGAGGCGGGGGTGGCGAAGGCTCTCGACGCTCTGGAACGCGCCGCCCGCGACAAGACCGGCAACCTCCTGGCGCTCGGCGTGGAGGCGGCGCGCGCCCATGCGACCGTCGGGGAGATGTCCTCGGCCCTGGAGCGCGCCTGGAGTCGGCACGTCGCCGTCGCCACCATCAAGTCCGGCATCTACAGCGAGGCCTTCGGCGAACCGGATGCCGAGACGCAGCGCGCGCGCGGCCTCGTCGAAGACTTCCGCGACATCGAAGGCGCCGCGCCGCGCATCCTCGTCGCCAAGATGGGACAGGACGGGCACGATCGGGGCCAGAAGGTCGTCGCCTCCGCCTTTTCCGACCTCGGCTTCGACGTGACGATCGGCCCGCTCTTCGCAACGCCGGAGGAGGCGGCGGCCCAGGCGGTCGCCGAGGACGTCCACATCGTCGGCGTCTCCTCGCTGGCGGCGGGGCATCTGTCGCTCGTTCCCGCGCTCAGGGCCGAACTCGCCAAGGCCGGTCGCCCGGACATTCTCGTCGTGGTTGGCGGCGTTCTGCCCCCGCAGGATCACGACGCCCTGCGCCGGGCGGGCGCGGCGGCGATCTTTCCGCCGGGAACGCCCATCGCGAAGGCGGCGTCCGACGTGCTCGACCGGCTGCATGCGGCCTACGGCTTCCGCCAGAAAGAACCGGAAGCCTATCTGGATCGAGATTCTCGATCTCGGTAGTCTTGCGCAATTTTGTTGCGCCGCCGCATCGCCGAGCAGAATGCATTGCTCGTTCGGTTAGATGTTGATCGTGTCGAAAATTGTGGCGCCACCCTTGCCAAGCTTCTGAATTGAGTGTTCATTCCGCCGATCCGGTCACCTTGGCGTCATTCCAGACCCGTTGCCGAACCGGACATGCTTCAACGTTTGAGGGTGGTTCGAACATGCGGATTGCAATGCTGATGGCCGCGACCGCGCTTGCCGCGGGTCTGGTGACGAGCGCAAGCGCCGAAACGGTCAGCTGGGCGCGCTCACAGGACGCCACCACGCTGGACCCGCACTCCCAGAATCTGGGAACGAACCACAACTTCCTGCATCACATCTACGAGACGCTGCTCGACCGCGACGACGCGGGCGAGGCGCAGCCGCGCCTTGCGACCGAGTGGAACCTCAAGGAAGGCGACGACACCGTCTGGGTCTTCAAGCTGCGCGAAGGCGTCACCTTCCACGACGGATCGCCCTTCACGGCGGACGACGTCGTCTTCTCGATCGAGCGCGCGAAGTCCGAAGGCTCGAACATGCGTCAGCTCCACGTGGACGTGGAGAGCGTGACGGCCGTCGACGACTACACGGTCGAGTTCCAGATGGCTGGTCCCTCGCCGATCTACCCCAACAACCTGACCAACACCTTCATCATGGACCGCGAGTGGTCCGAGGCGAACGACGTCGTCGAGGTGCAGGACTATTCGGCCGGTGAAGACAATTACGCCGTCCGCAACACCAACGGCACCGGCCCCTACAAGCTGGCCTCGCGCGACCCCGACGTGCGCTCCGTCCTGACCTATTACGAGGATCACTGGGGCGAGACCCCGGACGTGACGGAGATCAACTACGTCGTCATCGGCGAAGCCGCGACGCGCGTCGCAGCTCTTCTTTCCGGTGAGGTCGATTTCGTTCAGGACGTGCCCGTCCAGGACATCGAGCGCCTGTCCTCGCAGAGCGGCGTGAAGGTCGAGACCGGCCCCGAAAACCGCTCCATCTACTTCGGCTACAAGATGAACGAGGAGCCGCTGGCCTCCTCCAACGTGACCGACGTCAATCCGTTCTCCAAGCCCGAGGTCCGCGAGGCGATCCATCTGGCCGTCGACCGCGACGCGATCCAGCAGGTCGTCATGCGCGGCCAGTCCGACCCGACGGGCGTCATCGTGCCGCCCTTCGTCAACGGCTGGACGGAAGAGCTGAACGCCTATCCGGCGCCGGATCTGGAGCGCGCGCGCGAACTGATGGAAGAGGCCGGCTACGCGGACGGCTTCTCCGTCACGCTCGACACGCCGAACAACCGCTATGTCAACGACGAGGCGATCTCGCAGGCGGTCGCCGGCATGCTCTCGCAGATCGGCATCAACGTCACGCTGGCCTCGCGTCCGGTGGCGCAGCATTCGCCGCTCATCCAGAACAACGAGACGGACTTCTACCTGCTCGGCTGGGGCGTTCCGACCTTCGATTCGGCCTACAACTTCAACGATCTGGTCCACACGAAGGAAGGCGACTACGGCGCCTACAACGCCGGCCTCTACTCGAACCCCGAGCTGGATGCGAAGATCGAGGCTCTCGGCACGGAGATCGACATCGACGCCCGTAACCGCTCGATCGCCGAGATCTGGGCGAAGGTCCAGGAAGACCGCGTCTTCCTTCCGATCCACAACCAGGTTCTCGCTTACGCGATGAAGGACAATCTGACGCTGGCGGTGAACCCGGAGAACCAGCCCCGTCTCTACAACATGCAGGTCGCCGACTAACGACCGCTGGACGATCGAGCCCGCCCTGCGACCTCTCGCGGGGCGGGCTTTTGTTTGTGCAGGGCCGCCCGGCCCCGCTCACCCTACAAGGCCAACGCCATGCTCGCCTTCATTCTGAGGCGCCTCGCCCAGTCCATCGTCGTGATGCTGGTCGTGGCGCTCGTCTCTTTCCTGATGTTCCGCTTCGTCGGCGATCCGCTCGCCTCGATGGTCGGGCAGGACACGCGCCTCACCGAGATCGAGGCGCTGCGCGAGCGGCTGGGGCTGAACGACCCGTTCTACATGCAGTTCTTCAACTTCATCTGGAACGCGGTGCAGGGCCAGTTCGGAATTTCCTACCGCCTCCAGCAGCCCGTCATGGACCTCATCATCAGCCGGGTCCCCGCGACGCTCGAACTGGCGCTGACCTCGGCGATCCTGGCGCTGGTGCTCGGCATGGCGCTCGGCGTCTACACGGCCATCCGTCCGAACGGTCTCCTGTCGCGCTTCCTGATGACCGCCTCTCTCGTCGGCGTCTCGCTGCCGACCTTCCTGATCGGCATCGCGCTGATCTACGTCTTCGCCGTCGAGCTCGGCTGGCTGCCGTCCTACGGCCGGGGGCAGACGGTCGCGATCGGCGGCTGGCAGACCGGCTTCCTCACCGAGAGCGGGCTGCGCTCGCTCATCCTGCCGGCGATCACGCTCGCGCTCTACCAGATGACGCTGATCATGCGCCTCGTGCGCGCCGAGATGCTGGAGGTCATGCGCTCGGACTACATCAAGTTCGCCCGTGCCCGCGGCATCCCGCAGCGGCGCATCAATTTCGGCCACGCGCTGAAGAACACGATGGTGCCGGTCATCACCATCACCGGCCTGCAGCTCGGCTCGATCATCGCCTTCGCGGTGGTGACGGAGACCGTGTTCCAGTGGCCGGGCGTCGGCCTCCTCTTCATCCAGTCCGTCCAGGTCGTCGACGTGCCCGTGATGGCCGCCTACCTGATGCTGATCGCCTTCGTCTTCGTCGTCATCAACCTCGTGGTGGACATTCTCTACCACGTCGTCGATCCGCGGCTGCGCGTCTCGACCGGCACGGCGAAATAGGAACCGACCCCATGTCCGATACCGCAAAGCCCGTTCCGTCTCCCAAGGAGCGGTCGATCCTGTACCGCGCCTGGGACAGCGATCTCGGCTATTCCTTCCGCACCTCGCCGGTCACCATCATCGCGGCGCTGGTCGTCCTGCTCCTCCTCGGCTCGGCGCTGCTCGCTCCGTGGATCGCGCCGACCAACCCATTCGACGGCCGCGGCATCAATCTGATGAACGGCTTCACGCCGCCGATGACGCCGAACCAGTTCACCGGCCAGACCTTCCTGATGGGGACGGACAATCAGGGCCGCGACATCTTTTCGGCCATCCTCTACGGCTCCAGGGTCTCGCTCTTCGTCGGCTTCTCGGCGGTGGCCTTCAGCCTCGTCCTCGGCGTCTCGCTCGGGCTTCTGGCCGGCTATGTCGGCGGGCGCACCGACGCCATCATCATGCGCATCGCCGACGTGCAGCTCTCCTTCCCGGTGATCCTGATCGCGCTTCTGATCTTCGGCATCGCGCGCGGCTTCCTGCCGCCGCAGTACCGCGAGACCATGGCGGTCTATGTCCTGATCGTCGCCATCGGCCTGTCGGACTGGGTGCAGTATGCGCGCACCGTGCGCGGCGCGACGCTGGTGCAGAAGAACAAGGAATACGTGCAGGCGGCCATGCTGATCGGGCGCAAGCCCTTCGCGATCATGTTCCGCCACGTCCTGCCCAACGTCACCGAGCCGATCCTCGTCATCGCCACCATCTCGCTGGCGCTCGCGATCATCTCGGAATCGACGCTCTCCTTCCTGGGTGTCGGCGTTCCGCCGACCCAGCCCTCGCTCGGTACGCTGATCCGCATCGGGCAAGGCTTCCTCTTCTCCGGCGAATGGTGGATCCTCCTGTTCCCGTCCCTGACCCTGCTGGCCCTGGCCCTCTCGATCAACCTCCTCGGCGACTGGCTGCGCGAGGCGCTGAACCCGAGGCTGGCGAAATGAGCGCCGTCATCGACACGACGGCCGCCAAGACCGCCACAGCGACGCCCGTCATCTCGCTGAAGGACCTCGTCGTCGAGTTTCCCACGCGCCGCGGCGTGCTGCGGGCGATCGACAAGGTGTCCTTCGACGTCGCGCCGGGGGAGATCCTCGGCGTCGTCGGCGAGTCCGGGGCCGGCAAGTCGATCACCGGCTCGGCGATCATCGGCCTGATCGATCCGCCCGGGCGCGTTGCCGGCGGCGAGATCCTGCTCAAGGGCCAGCGCATCGACAACCTCCCGGAGGAGGAGATGCGGCGCCTGCGCGGCAAGCGCATCGGCATGGTCTTCCAGGACCCGCTGACGAGCCTGAACCCGCTCTACACGGTGGGCGAACAGCTCATCGAGACGATCCGCACCCATCTTCCGATGAGCGAGGCGAAGGCGCGCGAACGGGCGATCGAGCTTCTGGCCGATGTCGGCATTCCGGCACCGAAGCAGCGCGTGGATTCCTATCCGCACCAGTTCTCGGGCGGCATGCGCCAGCGCGTCGTCATCGCGCTCGCGCTCTGCGCCGAGCCCGAGTTCATCGTCGCCGACGAGCCGACGACGGCGCTCGACGTCTCGCTGCAGGCGCAGATCATCGCGGTCTTCAAGAAGGTCTGCGCCGAGCGCGGCACCTCGGCCATCCTGATCACGCACGACATGGGCGTCATCGCGGAAGCCGCCGACCGGGTCGCGGTCCTCTATGCCGGGCGCATCGCCGAGGTGGGGCCGGTCAAGGACATGCTCCAGCGCCCGCTGCACCCCTACACCTCCGGCCTGATGGGCTCGATCCCGTCGCTGGCGGGCGACGACGACCGCCTGAAGCAGATCCCCGGCGCCATGCCGCGCCTCAACCGCATCCCGAACGGCTGCGCCTTCCACCCGCGCTGCGAGCACGAGATGCCGGTCTGTTCGCAGAAGCGGCCGGGCCTCAACCATGTGGGCGCCACGCATGTCGCCTGCTTCCTGCATGGAGACGCGACGCAATGAGCGCGCTTCTGAAAGTCGATCACCTCTCGCGCGAGTTCGACGTCTCCGCGCCCTGGCTGAACCGCGTCATCGAGCGCAAGGGGCGCCAGAGCGTGAAGGCCGTCGACGACGTCACGCTGCACATCGAGAAGGGCAAGACCTTCGCCCTCGTCGGCGAGTCGGGTTCGGGCAAGTCGACCATCGCGCGCATGGTCGTCGGCCTCATCGAGCCGACGCGCGGCGAGGTGAAGTTCGACGAGGTCGACATCTGGGACAAGGGCAACGCCCGCAGGCTCGGCGAGCTGCGCCGCCGCTTCCAGATGATCTTCCAGGACCCCTACGCCTCGCTGAACCCGCGCTGGCGCGTCCGCGACATCATCGCCGAGCCGCTCAAGACCTACGGCATCGCGACCACGTCCAAGGAGATCGACGCCGAGGTCGGCCGGCTCCTGGAGACGGTGAAGCTCAGCCCGGAGGACGGGCTGAAATATCCGCATCAGTTCTCCGGCGGCCAGCGCCAGCGCATCTGCATCGCCCGCGCGCTCGCCAACAAGCCCGAGTTCATCGTCTGCGACGAGCCGACCTCCGCGCTCGACGTCTCGGTGCAGGCGCAGATCCTCAACCTGATGCGGGATCTGCAGGACGAGTTCGGGCTGACCTACCTCTTCATCAGCCACAATCTGGCGGTCGTGAACTACATGGCCGACGAGGTGGGCGTCCTTTATCTCGGGCGCCTGTGCGAGATCGCGCCGCCCAAGCGCCTGTTCGAGAACGCGCGGCATCCCTACACGCGCTCGCTTCTCGATTCCGTGCCCGACATGGAGATGACGGGCCGCGAGCGGACGCCGGTGAAGGGCGAGATCCCGAACCCGATCTCGCCGCCCTCGGGGTGCTTCTTCCACCCGCGCTGCCCGCACGCCAACGATCGCTGCCGGCGCGAGGCGCCGCTCATGAAGCCGCAGGACGGCGTCGTCGTCGCCTGCCACGGCGTCGAGGAAGGCCGCATCTGAGCGGGTGATCCGAGCTTGACGGCGGGCTCCGGCCCGCCCATCCTCTCCCCATCTTCCGAGGGGTGCCCTCCCGTCCGCGGGACGAGAGGGCTGAGACGGCGTGACGCCGAACCCTTGAACCTGATCCGGGTCATGCCGGCGTAGGAACGGAACTCGCGCGCTTCGCCGTTTGGGCGAAGGCGGCGCGTCGTCCCCCTCGCGCCGGTGCGTCCGGCCAAACGAGGGACGAGAGCCGATGACCACACGCTTCACCGAGACCTTGAGGGACGCCGCGCGGGAGGACTGGGAGGCGACGATCTCCCACCGCTTCGTGGACGAGCTGATCGCCGGCACGATCGCGCCGGAGGTCATGTCCCGCTATCTCGTCCAGGACCACCGCTTTCTGGACAGCTTCCTCATGCTGCTGGGGGCCGCGCAGGCCAGCGCCGACGGCTTCGACGCGCGCCTTCGCTTCGCGCGCTTCGGCGGCATGATCTCCGGCGAGGAGAACACCTATTTCGAGCGCTCCTTCGAGGCGCTCGGCGTCACGAGGCAAGAGCGCGAGGGCGCGCCGGACACGGCCCCGACCGCCGGCTTCAAGGCGATCATGCGCGAGGCGGCCGAGACGCGCTCCTATGCGGTCGCTCTTTCGGTCCTGTGCGTCGCCGAATGGTCCTATCTGGAATGGGCGTTGAAGGCGAAGGGCGCCTATCCGCAGAGCTTCGTCCATGCCGAATGGATCACGCTGCACGACAACGAGGCCTTCCGGGACTTCGTCGCGTTCCTGCGGTCCGAGCTCGACCGTGTCGGACCGGCCGAGGAGGGCGCCGCGCGCGATGTCTTCACCCGTGCGGTCAAGCTCGAATGCGCCTTCTTCGACGCCGCCTACCGGCCCTGAGACGAGAGCGTTTGCCCGCCCCGGCCCGAAGGGAGTAAGCCAAGGTCGGGGCGAGCAGCGAGGGTGGCATGGCGGTCGAAGGCGGCGACGGGGTCGGGCTCGTCCAGGTGGTGGCGCTTCTGGCGGCGGGCGTCGTCGCGGTGCCGATCTTCAAACGTCTCGGACTGGGGCCGGTCCTCGGCTATTTCACCGCCGGGCTGATCATCGGCCCGTTCGGCCTCGGCCTCTTCGCCGAGCCGGAAGGCGTCCTCCACTTCGCCGAGTTCGGCGTCATCATGCTGCTCTTCATCATCGGGCTGGAGATGGAGCCGGCGCGCCTCTGGGCGCTGCGCCGGCAGATCTTCGGGCTGGGCCTGGCGCAGGTCGCGCTCTGCGGCTTCCTCCTGACGATCGCGGGCATGGCGTTCGGCCTGCCGACCCCGGTCGCCTTCGTCGCCGGCCTGGGCTTCGTCCTCTCCTCCACCGCCGTCGTCATGCAGATGCTCGAGGACGAGGGCCTGCTCGGCACGCCCGAGGGACAGAAGGGCGTCTCGATCCTGCTTCTGGAGGATCTGGCGATCGTGCCGCTGCTCGCCATCGTCGCCTTCATCGGCCCGCGCGAGACCGACAACGGCGCACCGCTCTGGCAGGAGCTGGCGCTCGCCGGCGGCGCGCTCGTCGCCCTGGTGCTGGCGGGCCGCTATCTGCTCGATCCCATGTTCGCGGTCCTCGCCAGAGCCCGCGCCCGCGAGGTGATGACGGCCGCCGCGCTCCTCGTCGTCCTCGGCGCTGCGCTCCTCATGGATCTCGGCGGCCTCTCCATGGCGATGGGCGCCTTCCTGGCGGGCGTCTTCCTGTCCGAGTCGACCTTCAAGCATCAGCTGGAAACCGACATCGAGCCCTTCCGGGGCATCCTCCTCGGGCTCTTCTTCCTCGCCGTCGGCATGTCGCTCGACCTCGCGGTCATCGCCGCGCAATGGCCGACGATCCTTCTCTTCGTCGTCCTCTTCGTGATCGTGAAGGGCATCGGCATCTACGCCGTCGCGCGGCTCTTCGGCTCGGCCAACCGGGCGGCGGTCGCGCGCGTCGCCCATTTCGCGCAGGGCGGCGAGTTCGCCTTCGTGCTCTATTCGGCGGCGGTCGCGAGCGGCATCTTCGACGGGCAGACCAACGCGATCTTCACCGCGACCGTCATCATCTCCATGGCGCTGACGCCGTTCTGGTCCATGGCGCTCGCGCGGCTCATGCCGGCCGAAACGGTCTCGCTGGACGGGGTCGACGAGGCCTCCGACCTGGAGGGCCGCGTCCTCATCATCGGCTTCGGCCGGTTCGCGCAGGTGGCGGCGCAGTCGCTGCTCGCGCGCGGCATCGACATTTCCATCATCGAGAACGACGTGGAGATGATCGAGGCGGCCGCCCGCTTCGGCTTCAAGGTCTATTACGGCGACGGCACGCGCCTCGACACGCTGCATGCCTCGGGTGCGGGCCGGGCGGAGGCCGTTCTCGTATGTGTCGATCGGCCCGAGACGGCCGACCGGATCGTCGAGCTTCTGGAGACGGAGTTCCCGCACGCCAAGGTCTTCGCGCGGGCCTTCGACCGGGGTCATTCGCTGAAGCTCGTGCAGGCCGGCGTCGACTACCAGATCCGCGAGACCTTCGAGTCAGCCATGATGTTCGGCGCCGAGGCGCTTCGCCGGCTGGGAACGCCGGAGGAGGTGGTGGAGGAGATCGCCGAGGACGTGCGGCGACGCGACGCCGAGCGCTTCGATCTGCAACTCGCCTCCGGCATCTATGCCGGCACCGATCTGATGCGCGGCAACGCGCCGGTTCCGGCACCGCTGACCAAGCCCCGGCGCGCCGGTCAGGTCATCGGCGACGGTCGGACGGTCGAGAACGGCACGGCCGAGCCCGCGACCTGAGGATCCTCAAAGGACCAGGATCGCGCGCAGGTCGTTGACGTTCGTCAGCGTCGGCCCGGTCGTCACGAGATCGCCGATGGCGCCGAACAGCGAGTAGCTGTCGTGCCGGCCGAGGAATGCCGCCGGGTCGAGCCCGGCGGCTCTGGCGCGCGCCAGCGTGTCGGGCGTCACCAGAGCGCCGGCCGCGTCCTCGGTCCCGTCGATGCCGTCCGTGTCGCCCGCGATGGCGTGGACGCTCTCCATTCCGTTCAGCGCGACGGCGAGCGCGAGCAGGAATTCGGTGTTGCGGCCTCCCCGGCCGGGTTTCTCGCGCCCGATCGAGACCGTGGTCTCGCCGCCCGAAAGGATCAGCGCGGGGGAGGGCAGGGGATGCCCGTGCGCGCGGACCGAGCGAGCGATCCCCGCCATCAGGATGCCGGCCTCGCGCGCCTCGCCCTCCAGCGCGTCTCCGAGGATGATCGGCGTCACGCCGGCCTCGCGCGCAAGGCCGGCGGCCGCCTCCAGCGCCATCTGCGGCGTGGCGATCATCCGGAAATCGGCCTCGAAGGGCGCGCGCGGCGCGGGCGTCTCGGCCAGAAGCCGCCGGGCGGCCTCCGGCAGGTCCGGGCCGAGCCGCTCGATCATGGCGGAGAGGTCCGCGCCCGCATCCGGGTCGTAGACGGTCGGACCGGAGGCGATGGCGCGCGGATCGTCCCCCGGAACGTCGGAGATCGCCAGCGTCACGACGCGGGCCGGGCGGGCCGCTTCCGCCAACCGTCCGCCCTTGATGCGCGACAGGCGCCGACGCACGCGGTTCATCTCGTTGATCGAGGCGCCGGAGGCGAGCAGCAGGCGGTTGACCGTCTTCTTCTCCTCCAGCGTCAGCCCCTCGGCGGGCAGCGTCATCAGGGCGGAGCCGCCGCCCGAGATCAGCGCGAGGACGAGGTCGTCGGCGGTCAGGCCCTCGACCCTCTGCAGGATGCGGCGGGCGGCCTCCTCGCCCGCCTCGTCCGGCACCGGATGCGAGGCTTCCAGCACTTCGATGCGGCGGGTGGGGACCGCGTGCCCGTAACGCGTGACGACGACGCCCTCGAGCGCCACGTCATCCCAGGCGTCTTCCAGCGCGGCCGCCATCAAGGCGGCGGACTTGCCGGCGCCGACGACGATCGTGCGGCCCTTCGGCCGTTCGGGAAGGTGGGCGGCGAGAACCTGTCTCGGGTCCGCGCTGGCGATCCCGGCGTCGAAGACGGATCGCAGAAAGGCCCTCGGATCGGCGATGGGGCTGGTCTTCGGCGTCATATCGTTCCTCCCGGCTCGCCCCCTGTCGCATTGGAGGACGCCGGACGTCCAGTGGCCGGGTGCGGCAGACCGCGATCAAGCGGCGAGGCGTAGACCGATGTCGGCTCGGCCCGTTCGCCTTCGGCGCTCGCACCCTCTTTTCGCGGGCCCGCGATCCTCCGGCCCAGCGGGCCTTCGATGAGCCGGAAGGAAAGGAGCGCCATCACGAGCGTGAGCCCCATCGGGATCAGCCAGAACAGGTAGAAGCTGACGAGCTGCGTCGGCGCGACGATCCGCTGCCAGAGAAAGGAGAGGAACACGATCTCGGGCAGCGAATGCAGGATGTAGATGCCGAAGGAGACGCGGGTCAGCGGCATGAGCGGTGCCAGCCGCGCCGTGGAGGCCGGACGGGCCGTCTCGGACAGGCCGATCAGAAGAACGGCGAGGAAGAGCAGCACCAGCGTCGGATAGACGGGGGCGGCCATCGCCATCGAGATGACGGCGCACAGGAGCGCGAGAAGGCCCGGGACGTGCGAGCGGATCGGCAGAACGCGCCGCGCGACCAGCTCGGCCGCGATGGCGCCGGCCGTGAAGTCGGCGAAGGCGCGATAGGCGCCGAACGTGTCCGCCGTGGACCAGTGTCCGCCCGGAAAGACGCCGGCACGCGACAGGGTTTCCAGAAGAACGAGCCATGAGAGGAGAAGGACGGCCATCCCCGTGACGCCCGCTCGGCGCGCGGCGAACACGATCACGGGGAAGAGGATGTAGCAGAAGAACTCCGCGCTCACCGACCATGACGGGTAGTTGAAGCCGAGGGTTTCGGTCGTGCCCCAGGCGTGCAGGCCGAGAATGTGGAAGGGAAGGTCGCCGAAGTTCCACCGCGTCGGATGATGCAGCGTGATGAGACCGCCCGCCCCCGCCGCTCCGATCGCCACGAAGGCGAGGAGCGTGAAGAAATGCAGCGGGTAGAGACGCGCGAAGCGGCGCCGCAGATAGCGCAGATAGCCGCGCGCCCCGTCGATCTGGTCCGCGCAGCGGGTCATGATCAGGAAACCGGACAGCATGAAGAACATGTCGAGCAGCGAGAGGAAGCGCTGGGAGAAGGCCAGCAGCGTCTCGACGTCCTCGCGCGGCGCGAAGTAGCTGTAGTGGTAGATCATGATCAGCATCACGGCCGCGAAGCGCCAGCAGTCGAAGATGCGATAGTACATGGCGCTCCCGGGCCGCACCGGCGTTCGCCCACCGGGCCGAAGGGCAACCATACATTTCGGCGGGCTGTCCCGTCATATCGCACAGGTTGTGACGCACGGAAGGGTAAACGAGCGCCGCATCTTTCGTGTGCCCGGCAAAAGCAAAAGGGCCCCGGCGCTTCCGCCGGAGCCCTAATGGATCGCTGCGAGGTGAGGCGAAAGCCTCAGGCCGACTTCTTGCGGTCCTCGTCCTGGACCTCCTCGAAGTCCGCATCGACGACGTCGTCGCGGCGCTCGCCCGCGCTGCCGTCATTGGCCGGACCGGCGGAGGCGTCCGCCTCGGCCTGGGAGGCCTCGTACATCGCCTGGCCGAGCTTCATGGACGCTTCCGCGAGCCGGTCGGACTTGGCCTTGATGGCCTCGGCGTCGGCCTCGGGCTTCTCCAGCTCGGCCTTCAGGTCCGCGATCGCGTCCTCGATGGCCTTGCGGTCGTCCGCCGAGACCTTGTCGCCGTAGTCGGCGAGCGATTTCTCGGCCGAATGGACGAGGCTCTCGCCCTGGTTCTTGGCCTCCACGGCGGCGCGACGCTTCTTGTCGTTCTCCGCGTTCGCCTCGGCGTCCTTCACCATCTTCTCGATGTCGGCGTCCGAAAGGCCACCCGAAGCCTGGATCGTGATCCGCTGCTCCTTGTTGGTGCCCTTGTCCTTGGCCGAGACGTTGACGATGCCGTTGGCGTCGATGTCGAACGTGACCTCGATCTGCGGCACGCCGCGCGGAGCCGGCGGAATGCCCTCGAGGTTGAACCGACCGAGCATCTTGTTGTCGGCCGCCATCTCGCGCTCGCCCTGGAAGACCTGGATGGTCACGGCGTTCTGCGAATCCTCGGCCGTGGAGAACACCTGGCTCTTCTTGGTCGGGATGGTCGTGTTGCGGTCGATGAGGCGCGTGAACACGCCGCCCAGCGTCTCGATGCCGAGCGAAAGCGGGGTCACGTCGAGGAGTAGCACGTCCTTGACGTCGCCCTGCAGGACGCCGGCCTGGATCGCGGCGCCCATGGCGACGACCTCGTCCGGGTTCACGCCCTTGTGCGGCTCCTTGCCGAAGAACTGCTTCACCGTCTCCTGCACCTTGGGCATGCGCGTCATGCCGCCGACGAGGACGACTTCGTCCACCTCGTTGGCCGACAGGCCCGCATCCTTCAGCGCCGCCTTCATCGGGCCGACCGTGCGCTGCACGAGATCGTCCACGAGGCTTTCGAACTTGGAGCGGGTGAGCTTCAGGGTCAGGTGCTTCGGGCCGGTCTGGTCGGCGGTGATGAAGGGCAGGTTGATCTCGGTCTGCGCCGAGGAGGACAGCTCGATCTTGGCCTTCTCGGCGGCCTCCTTCAGGCGCTGGAGCGCGAGCTTGTCGCCCTTCAGGTCGATGCCCTGGTCCTTCTTGAACTCGGTCGCGAGGTAGTCGACCAGACGCAGGTCGAAGTCCTCGCCGCCGAGGAAGGTGTCGCCGTTGGTGGACTTCACCTCGAAGACGCCGTCGCCGATCTCCAGGATTGACACGTCGAACGTGCCGCCGCCCAGATCGTAGACCGCGATCGTCTTGCCGTCGTTCTTGTCGAGGCCGTAGGCGAGCGCTGCCGCCGTCGGCTCGTTGATGATGCGCAGCACCTCGAGGCCCGCGATCCTGCCGGCGTCCTTGGTGGCCTGACGCTGGGCGTCGTTGAAGTAGGCCGGGACCGTGATGACGGCCTTGTCAACCTTCTCGCCGAGATAGGACTCGGCCGTCTCCTTCATCTTCTGAAGGATCATGGCGGAGATCTGCGAGGGCGAGTGCTTCGAGCCGCCCGCCTGAACCCAGGCGTCGCCATTGTCGGCGCGCACGATGGAGTAGGGCACCATGCCCTTGTCCTTCTGGGTGGTCGGGTCGTCGAAGGTGCGGCCGATCAGACGCTTGATGGCGAAGAGCGTGTCTTCGGGATTGGTCACGGCCTGGCGCTTGGCGGGCTGGCCGACGAGACGCTCGCCGTCTCCGGTGAAGGCCACGATCGAGGGCGTCGTGCGCGCGCCTTCCGCGTTCTCGATGACCTTGGCGTTCTTGCCGTCCATGACGGCGACGCAGGAATTGGTGGTGCCGAGATCGATGCCGATCACCTTGGCCATGTCGGAATTCTCCTTCTTCGAAAGCGACCCGCCGGGACCCTCACGTCGAGGCGTTCCAGGGGGCGGGCCCAAAAGCGGTTCCAGCGGCCGGTCCTCATGTGCTGGTCGAGCACCGGTCCGGTCGGCTGGCGGCTATATATGAACGGGCTTTTGGGGGCGCAAGGCGGTCTGCGCGCGGACATGCGCGCTCGCGCAGGGCGCGAAACCGTTGCAGGCGAACAACCCGGTTTGGAACGGAGTGCCGCACCCCGCCTTTAGGGATGAAGCACGCCGCCAGCCCGGCGGCGATCAGGAAAGAGGCCCCATGCACAGCATCATCTACATCATCGGGGTGATCGTCGTCGTCCTGTTCGTCCTGTCCTTCCTCGGCCTCGCCTGACGGCGGGTTCGCGGGACGGACGTCACGTTCCAGGCACCCCTTCCCAGAGAATCGCATCGCCTGCCGCCGGCCCGGACCATCTCCGGGGCGTTGCGCAGTCATGCCGCAGAGAGGAGAATCCGATGGTTTCCGAGACCCAGACGACCCGTCCGCCGGACGGCTCGAACAACGACATGGCCGATCGCGTGCGCGCCGCGGCCACGCGCGAGGCCGATTCGGCCCGCGAGGAGGCCAGCCGCGCCGGGCAGAGCGTGCGCTCCGAAGCGTCGCGCCTCGCCTCCGGCGCCAAGGAGAAGGCCATGGAACAGGCCGAAGCCGGCAAGTCCATCGCGGCCGAGAACCTGAACGACTTCACCGCCGCTGTCCGCAAGGCGTCCGAGGAGCTCGGCGAGCGCGACCAGTCCATGGCCGCCAACCTCGTGCGCGAGGCCGCCTCGGGACTGGAACAGGTCGCCGGTGCCATTCAGGGCAAGAGCGTCCAGGAACTGACGCGTTCGGTGGCGGGCTTCGCACGCCGCCAGCCTGCCGCCTTCCTCATCGGCGCGGCGCTGGCCGGCGTCGCGCTCGGCCGCTTCGCCCGTGCCTCCGGCGAGCATGACCGCGACGACGGATACGGCTCGCCCTCGCGAGACCGGTATCGTGCGTCCTCCGACGGCTACGGCGACGGGCGGTACGGCTCGGGACGCTACGGTTCGTCCGCGAGCGCTTCCGACCGCTCCTACGGCACGGCCCGATCCGGCGCCGAGGGTTCGTTCGGCGGCGCGGCGAGCGGCTCTGCCACCACCGCCTCGCGCCCCGCCGTGTCGAGCGCGGGTCTTGCCGGCATGACCAGCGAGCCCGGTCCCTCCGGCACCGGACTTTCCGACAGCATGACCGACCGCCCGGGAGGTGACAATGTCCGTTGATCCCCGCGATACGCCGCGCGAGACGCGCTCCGTTCCTGACCTGATCGGCGACCTGATGCGCGAGGGCAACGAGCTCCTGCGCACCGAGGGCCGCCTCATCCGCTCGGAAATCTCCGACAAGATCCGGCAGGTCGAAGTCGGCGGCGGCTCGATCCTGGCGGGCGCCATCTGCCTGCTCGTCGCCCTGAACGTCCTGGCAGCCGCGCTCGTGGCGGCCCTGGCCAACGTCGCGCAGATGGGTCCGGCCTGGGCCGCGCTCATCGTCGGCGTCGTCATCGCCGCCATCGGGGCGATGCTCCTCGCCAAGGGCAAGAAGGACCTCGAACCCTCCAACCTCACCCCCGAAATGACCGCGCAGCAGCTGCGCAAGGACGGGCAACTCGTGAAGGAGCAGACCCGATGAGCGAAGAGACCGAACGTCTCGCCCGCGAGGCGGAGGCGCGCCGCAACAATGTCGATCAGACGCTCGACCAGCTGAAGGACAAGTTCTCGCTCGGCCAGATCGTCGACGAGCTTTCGGGCTATGTCCGCGAAGGGCAGGGCGCGGACATGGTGAAGAACCTGAACCGGCAGGTGCGCGACAACCCGCTGGCGCTCGGCCTCGTGGGCGCGGGCCTCGCCTGGCTCCTCGTCGGATCGGGCGTGCGGGACAGGGGCGATCGCTACGGCGACCGCGACGAGGGCTATCGCCCCTTCGACCGCGACCGCCTCTCCGGCGGCGGCTACCCGATCGCTGACGGTCGCCCGCATGTCGTGGGCGAGGGGCCTTACGGCTCGGCGTCTGGCCACGCCTCGGGCGGTCGCGACGCGGACCGGGACGGCCCGGGTCTGATGGACCGGGCGAAGGGCGCGGCCTCCGGTGTCGGCTCGGCGGCGGCCTCGGCCGGATCGAGCGCGGCACAGGCCGCGTCGTCCGCGTCGTCCTCCATCTCGGACAAGGCCCGCGCCGCCGGCGCGAACGTCTCGGACGCGGCGCATTCCGCATCCGACCGGGTCGGCCACGCCATGCACGACGCGCGCGACGCGATGTACGATGCGGGCGACCGCGCCTATCGCGGCGGCGCCTACACCGCGCGTCGGGTCGGCGACTACGGTTCGCGGGCGCGCCGAACCTTCCTCGACACGCTGCAGGAAGAGCCGTTGATCGTCGGTGCCGTGGCGCTCGCCATCGGCGCGGCAGTGGGGGCGGCGCTGCCCTCCACGCGGCGCGAGGACGAGCTGTTCGGCGAGGCCCGCGACCGCCTGCGCGACGACGCGCTCGACTACGGCCGCGACACGCTCCACAAGGCCGAGCACGTGGCGGGCGAGGCCTATCGCGCCGCCGACGAGGAGGCCGAGAACAAGGGGCTGAAGCCCTCCGGCGAAGGGGAGACCCTGGCGCAGAAGGCCTCCTCGGTCATCGGCCGCGCCGGCGAGGCCGCCAAGGACGACGCCCGCAAGGAAGGGCTGATCTAGCCCGATCGGCGCCGAAACGATGAAAGGCCGCGCCGGAGGAACGGCGCGGCCTTTTTCATGAGATGCCGCTTTCGCGCAGACATTCGTGGATGATGCCGCCGTTGAGCGCCATCAGGACGGAAGGTCTCAGATCACCCGCCGAAGAGGCCGCGGAAGAGCGAACGGTCGATGGAGCGCTCCACCGGTCCTTCGAGCACGGCGTCCGGCGGAAGCTCGTCGCGGCGCACCACGCGGGCAGGCCCGATCTCGGCCGGCGCCATGCGCGTCGGCTGGCCGTACTGGTCGCTTCCCGCGAAGGTGCCGTCGGGCGCGACCGGCACGTAGTCCGGCTGCGTCTCGGGCTGAACGACGGCGTAGCCTTCGCTCTCGCCGCCGCGCATGGTCGGCAGGGTGCGCTGGGGCTCGTTGGAGACCATGCCCTCGCCGCCGAGCGGACGGCCGTAGGGATCGACCGGATTGCCGTACTGGTCGACATAGTTGCCCCACTGGTCGACATAGACCTGAACGGGCTCCTGCGGCTGAGGCTGCTGGTCGAGCTGCCGCTGGCGCTCGATCCGGTCGCTGCCCGGCAGCGGCACGGGCGGCAGGCCCTCGTGCACGGCGACCATGAAGGCTTTCCAGGCCTCGGCCGGCAGGGCGCCGCCGGTCACCTGTCGCATCGGCGCGCCGTTGTCGTTGCCGAACCAGACGCCGGTGGTGAGGTTGGCCGTGTAGCCGACGAACCAGGCGTCCTTGAACTCCTGCGTCGTGCCGGTCTTGCCGCCCGCCTGCCAGTCGGGAATGGCGGCGCGTCGGCCGGTGCCGTTGGTGATGACGCGCGTCGTCATCTGGTTCATCATCGCCGCCACGTCGGGATCGACGACGATGGGCGGCACGCCCGCGCCGCGCTCGTAGAGGACGCGGCCCGATACGGTGGTGACGCGGTTCACCAGATGCGGCGTTGCCTGATAGCCGCCGTTGGCGAAGGGGGCGAAGGCGCCCGTCAGCTCCAGAAGCGAGACCTCGGCCGTTCCGAGCGCGATCGAGGCGTTCTCCTGCATCGGCGAGGCGATGCCGAGCCGCTTGGCGGTCTCGATGACGCGCGCCGGCCCGACCTCGGCGGTGAGCTGCGCGGCGATGGTGTTCAGCGACAGCGCGAGGGCGTCGCCGACCGTGACGGCGCCGCGGAAGCGGTTGTCGTAGTTCGACGGGCTCCAGTTGCCGATCCGGGTCGGGGCGTCGTTGACGACCATCTCCGGCCGCCAGCCCTGTTCGAGCGCGGCCGCCCAGACGAAGGGCTTGAAGGTCGAGCCCGGCTGGCGCTTGGCGTCCACCGCGCGGTTGAACTGGCTTTCGTTGTAGTCCCGCCCGCCGACGATGGCGCGGATCGCGCCGGTGCCGTCGAGCGCGACGAGCGCGCCCTGCGTGACGTTCTGCGTCGCGTTGTCGATCGTCTCCTTGATGATCGTCTCGGCCCGCTTTTCCAGATCCATGTCGATCGTCGTCTCGACGACGACGTCCTCGGTGATGTCGGGCGCGAGCTGGCGCAGGTCCCGCATCACCATGTCGGCCGCGTAGTGCTCGCCGCCGGTCCAGTAGGCGCGGGCGATCGTCGGCTCGTTGGCGCGGGCCGCTTCCAGCTCCTCGGACGAGATGAAGCCGGCATCGCGCATGGCCGACAGGACGACCGAGGCGCGGGCCTTGGCGCCGTCCGGGTTGCGCACGGGCGACAGGCGCGAGGGCGCCTGCAGGACGCCCGCCAGCATCGCCGCCTCCGACAGCGTCACGTCGGAGGCGTTCTTGTCGAAATAGCGCCGCGCCGCGGCCTGAACGCCGGTCGCGCCGGAGCCGAAATAGACGCGGTTCAGATACATCTCCAGGATCTGGTCCTTGGAGAATTTCGCCTCCAGCCAGACCGAAAGGATCGCCTCCTGGATCTTGCGCTGGATGGTCTGCTCGGGCGTCAGGAAGACGTTCTTGGCGAGCTGCTGCGTCAGGGTCGAGCCGCCCTGGACCGTCGAGCCGGCGGACAGGTTCTCGACGAGCGCGCGGCCGATGCCGATCGGGTCGACGCCGAAATGATCGTAGAAGCGGCGGTCCTCGATCGCGATGACGGCCTGCGGAATGTGGGCGTTCATCTGGTCGAGCGAGACGGCCTCGCCGCCGGTCAGGCCCCGGTCGGCCAGGAGCTCGCCGTCATAGGAGACGATCTTGACGTTGGGCGGGCGGTCCGGGACCACCCAGACCTCGTCGGGGAGGGTCATGGCGAAATAGCCGACGACGACGCCGAGGCCGATCACGCCCCAGAAGGCGGCGACGATTCCGAGGCGGACCAGATGGCCGAGGAAGGACCGCCGACGCCGGCGCGGACGACCGAAGAAGCCGCCGCCACCGCCACCCCCGGCCGAGCCGCGGCCGCCGGACGCAGCGCCGCCGGACTTGGCGCGCGAGGCGCGTCCCGTCGTCTTGGCGGGCGCGCTTCTGCGCCGCGCGGCCATCGCGCTGGGAGCGGTGTCCACGACGGCCCGGTCGTCGGCCGACAGCCGGAAATCATCGTCCGCTTCCGGCTCCTGGCCGAAGGTCGGTTCGATCCGCGTCTGCCTGCGTCCAAGGCCCATCGACAGCCCCCTCTTGATGCATTGCGCGCCGCCGCGCCTTCAGGTCGATCGCCGACCTCGTCCGCCGGAACACGGCACCATGCCCGCCCAGCCTGAACTCGCCCTGAACGTCCGCGACCGAACGTGCCCGGGCCTCGCATCGACACGCGCCCGACATTCCAGCCGAATGCGGCGTTTTGACGTGCCTCGGACGCGACAAAGGCCCGTTTCCGGGCCTTCGGGCATTCTCATCGGGAAAGACCGCCTTAACCGGGCGGACGAACCGCTCCGGGCCTCAGTAGCCGAAACGGCGCAGGCGCAACAGCCCGCGATCGATGTCCTTCTGACGCCGCTCCAGGTCGGTCAGCGAGGCTGCGCCTTCCAGATAGGCATGCTCGCGCTCATTCTGCGACAGGGGCGTCACGGCGCGACGGAAACGTCCGACGATGTTCATTCGGCTTCTCCTTCTTACGTTGTTCCACCCACGACCAATCTGGGCTTGCGAAGGCCATGCCGCAATGCGGGAGAGCGCATGTCAGGCATGCGCTCTCCGTGAAGCGAAGCGGCTCAGAGACGGGCGAACTTCGCCAGATCGCTCGTCAGCCGGTCCTTCTCGGTGAAATGGAGACCGTGCGGGGCGTCGTCGTAGGGGATGAGCTGCGAGCCGGCGATGCGCTCATGCGCGTTCCGGGCCGCCGTGTCGAACGGCACGATCTCGTCGCCCGTGCCGTGGATGATCAGCGTCGGCACGTTGAAATGCGCCATGTCCCGGCGGAAATCCGTGCGTCCGAAGGAATCGACGCAGGCGATGGTGGCCGGAAGGCTCGCCTGCATCGCGATCCCGAAGGTCCAGTTCAGGACGTCGTCCGAGACCGGCGAGGACAAGATCCCGACCCCGAAGAACGTCTTGCCGAAGCCGGCTAGGAAGTGCGGGCGGTCGCGACGCAGTTCCTCGACGAAGCCGTCGAAGGTGGAGCCGTCCAGCCCGTCCGGATTGTCCTCGGTCTTGAGCATGAAGGGCGTGACCGCAGAGACCAGGACCGCCTTGCCGACGCGCTTGCCCTGATGCCGGCTCATGTAGCGGGCGACCTCGCCGCCACCCATGGAGAAGCCGACGAGCACCGCGTCCTGAAGGTCGAGATGGTCGAGCACCGCCGCCAGATCGTCGGCGAGCGTGTCGTAGTCGTAGCCCCGGAAGGGCTGGTCGGACCGTCCGAAGCCGCGCCGGTCGTAGGCGACGACGCGGAAGCCCTGGGCGGCGAGGTCCAGCGACTGGTCCTCCCACATGTCGGCGCTCAGCGGCCAGCCGTGGATGAGGACGATGGGGCGGCCCTGGCCCCAGTCCTTGTAGAACAGTCGAACGCCGTCCTTCGTCTCGACGAAACTCATGGTTCATGCTCCTTCGGGTTGGAGCAGAGCCAATGCACGCGGAATCCGGACCGTTCCGGCCCCGCGATCAGCTTGAAGTGATCGAGGGGCCGGGACGGCCGGCTCAGAAGATGTCGAAGGAGAAGCGGCGCGACAGGCCGATGCCGACGGAGAACTGGTCGCGCGAGCCGACGGCCGCGATCGGAGAATCCGCCGCGTCGCCGACGAGCCGCTCGTAGGAGGCCTCGGCTCGGGCGAACCAGTTCGGCCGGAACTCGTAGCGTGCCGACGCGTCCACGCCGACCGAGGTGAAGCCGCCGTCGGCGCTGAACGCGTCGAGGCGGCCGCCCGAAGCCGCGCTTTCGGCGGGCGAGACCGAGAAATAGGTCGAGACGTAGTCGGTGGAGGCGAAGGTGGCGCGGGGGCCGAGCTTCAGCTCCAGAATGTCCGAGGGGCGGGCGATGGCGTCCACGCCGAGGTCGCCCGTCACGCCGCGTGCCTCGCCGAAGGCGCCGCGCAGCGCGCCGTAGACCTCAACGCCGTAGATCGGGTCGAGCGCGTGCTCGTAGCCGATCCGCAGGCCGAGCTCATAGGTCTCGTCGAGGGCGCGGGTGCCGGTCAGGTCCGAATCGTCGCCCGCGTCGCGCGAGCCGATCAGGCCGAAGGAGGGGCCGAAGGTCAGTCCGCCGACCCGGTCCGATCCGCCGACGGTGAAGAGGCCGGGGATCGAGAGATAGTCGACGCTGATGATCGGGAAGGGCGTGACGATGTACTCGTCGGCGCCGAGATAGCGCGGGCGCACGCGTCCGCCGACGCCGAGCTCCACGATGAGATCGGCGTTGTTCGCGATCGCGACCTCGGAGGTGTCGATGCCGATGGGCGGCTGGCCGGCGGGCGTCTGGGCGAAGGCGGGCTCGGCCGAGAGGGCGGCCGCGCCTGCGAGGAGGGCGACCAAAGCGATGCGGTGATGGGACAAGACGTTCGGACTCCGGTGGCAGCCTTCGCGGCTCCTTTGGGCGTCATTAGTCGGGCGGAACATTCAATGTTCAATCACCGGCTGCGGGGGAAGGGCGGTTTGGCGGTGCCGAGTGGCCGTTCGGCCACGGGGCACGGAGCTTGTCCGGGGCTGGAGACCCCGCTACCTTTCCCCTTTCTGGCCGAAAGGACGGCCGATGGAGGACCGATCACGATGAAGAACCTACTGTCCGGCGCCGTTCTGGCGTTCGGTGCCCTTGCTGCATCGCTCGCGCCCGCCAGCGCGCAGGCCGATTTCCCGAGCCAGCCCATCACCCTCGTGGTGCCCTTCGCGGCCGGCGGCTCGACGGATCTCGTCGCGCGCATCGTCGCGGCCCGGATGAGTCAGGAACTCGGCCAGCAGGTTCTCGTCGACAACCGCGCGGGCGCGGGCGGCACGCTCGGCGCGACGGCGGTCGCCCAGGCCGAGCCCGACGGCTACACCATCCTCATGGGCACGATCGCGACCCACGCGCTCTCCGCCTCGCTCTACGCCAACCCGCCCTTCGACCCGGTCGAGGATTTCGAGCCGATCGCCTGGCTCGTGACCGTGCCGAACGTCCTCGCCGTCAACCCGGACTTCCCGGCCCAGACCGTCGAGGAGCTGATCGCGCTTCTGAAGGAGGACCCGGAGGGCTACATCTACGCCTCCTCGGGCAACGGCACGCCACTGCATCTGTCCGGCGAGCTCTTCAAGGAGCTGACCGGAACGGACATGACCCACGTGCCCTATCAGGGCTCCGGTCCGGCGCTGATCGACGTGATCGGCGGCCAGGTGCCGATCATCTTCGACAACCTTCCCTCGGCCACCGAGCCCATCCGCTCCGGCCAGCTGCGCGCGCTGGCGGTGACCACGACCGAGCGGGCCGGCAACTTCCCGGACCTCCCGACCATGGAGGAGGCTGGCGTGCCGGGCTACGACACCAATTCCTGGAACGCGCTCTTCGCGCCCGCCGGCACGCCGCAGGAGGTGATCGACGTTCTGGAAGGGGCGGCGCTCACGGCCGTCAACGATCCGGAAATCCAGCAGCGGCTGGAGGATGCCGGCGCGATCATCGTGGCGGAGGGCGCCGACGCGCTCGGCGAGCATGTGCGCTCGGAGGTGGAGCGCTGGGGCCCGGTGATCGAGTCGGCCGGCGTCCGGATGGACTGAGCCGTTCGGCCCTTCCGGTCTCGAACCATCGAGGGGCGGAGCGATCCGCCCCTTTTTCATGCCCGGCCTGCAGCATCGGCCCGAAAATCGGAATCGATTTTCGGAAGGGCTGATGCGCAGGTTCAAAGAACTGGAGCGACCTTTGTGCGTCCAATCGGACGCACGGCGCTCTAAGATCGAATGCCGGTGAAAGCGAAGGGAACGATCCATGGCCGAAACGGTCCTCCACGGCATCCGCAATTGCGACACGGTGAAGAAGGCGCGGGCCTTCCTGGACGAGCGCGGCGTCGCGTTCCGCTTCCACGACTTCAAGGCCGAGGGCGTGTCGGAGGATCAGTTACGTCGCTGGTGCGAGAGTGCCGGCTGGGAGAGCGTCCTGAACCGAGCCGGGACGACCTTCCGCAAGCTCCCGGAGGCGGACAAGGCGGATCTGACGCATGAGAAGGCGATCGCGCTCATGACGGCGCAGCCCTCCATGATCAAGCGCCCCGTGCTGGAACGGGACGGGGCGATCCATGTCGGCTTCAAGCCGGCGCAGTACGAGGCGCTGTTCGGCTGAAGAGGCGTCGTTCCGACAGATGAAGCCCGCACCGTCTCATCGCTTCCGCACAGGGTCGTCGTGCGGGCGCTCGCGATCGGATGCGCGCAGGCTCGTGGTGACCTCGATCGGAGCGTTAGAGCCTCGAAAGGGTGCGACCGTTGCTCGACATGCGACGCAACGTCAGATTGCCTGTCGTAAGTTCTTTCGGGTTCTCGTATGAAATTGATAACTGAAGGGCGTTGCAGCGAGAAGTTCTTCGAGCGCGCTTTGCTCGAAATTTACCGATGAGCGCCACTGTCGGTCTTGAACCGACAGGCGCACCATGAGCACGACCACCGCCTTGCAAGATGCTTTCGGCTTCGGCAACCGAGATCCTATGGATCGGTGGCTGTGTTTCGTCTCGCCGATCCAGACGCGTTACGACGAAGAAAACGGCGAGCGGCGCATAGGGGAATTGCGGGGCGCGATCTATTTCGGCCTCGTTATTTACAACGTCTACAACATCACCAGCGTCGTTCTCCTGCCCGACGTTGTCCTGCTGTCCGTCATGCTGCGCCTCGGCCTCGTGACGCCGACCTCTCTGGCTCTCGCATGGCTGATCGGACGGACGAGATCGTCATGGGCCGAACGCCTCGTAACGCTCGGGGTCGTCAACGCCTATTTCGTGCCGCTCTTCCTGTTTTGGATATCGCGCGAGCCGGTCAGTCTCTACACGTTCGGTGAGTTGCCGCTGACGATCATTTTCGCGACCATGCTCCTGGTCCTGCGCTTCCCGAACGCAATCCTCTTCACGCTTTGCGCACTGCTGTCGACGCTCCTAGCGCTTGCCACCAAGAGTGGACTGGAACCCCCGATCGCCTTTGCGTTCGCAGTTCAGATCACGACGGCCTGTATCTTCGGCCTTTACGCGAACTACCGCCAAGAGCGTCGCCGCTGTCTGGACTACTTGAGGACGCTCGGTGCGCGACTGGAGGCGCGTAGCGCCCTGACGGACAGCCAGATCTACCGGGGTCTCTCGCGGACGGACGCGCTGACCCACCTCCCGAACCGACGCGAATTGTCGGACCGTCTGGAAGCATGGCTTCGTGAAGGGCAGGCTGTCGCAGTGATGATGATCGATATCGACCATTTCAAGCTGTACAACGACGCGCTTGGCCACCCCGAGGGGGACGACTGCCTCCGGCGGGTCGCCGCGACCTTCGCGCTTATTGCGTCCGAAACGGACGAGGCCTTCTGTGCCCGGTTCGGCGGAGAAGAGTTCACCTTCGTGCTGCGCGGCCGGGGAGAGGCGGAGGCCGCGCGCCTCGCCCATACGATCGTCGAGGCGGTCAAGGGTCTGGCCATTCCCCATCCTGCCCGCGGAGACGGCGTGAACATCGTCACGGTCAGTGTCGGCGTTGCCCGAAGCGACGGCGACCCGCCGCGCCCGATCGAGGATCTGCTCGCCGCGGCGGATCGCTCGCTCTACGCGGCCAAGAGGCGAGGACGAGGCCGCTTCGCCTTCGAGCTCGCGATCGACCAGCCTGCGCAGATCGGCAGACGGCACGCCTGCTGACCGGGAGACGGTCCCGCTCCTCCGGGGGCGCGGCGGGTTCCGGCTAGGAGACGCCCTTCTGCCCGAGCGCGGCGAGGACGCGCGCCCAGGAGCGCTGGCCCTTGGCGAAGGAGCTCATCTCGTACTTCTCGTTCGGAGAATGGATGCGGTCGTCGTCGAGGCCGAAGCCGATCAGCAGCGAGGGCATGCCGAGCCGGCGCTGGAACTCGCCGACGACCGGAATCGATCCGCCCATGCCGATGAGGACGGCCGGCTTCGGCCATTCGTCGGACAGCGCCTCGCGGGCCGTCGCGACGGCGGGGGAGTCGAAGGGCAGCTGGATGCCGGGCGAGCCGCCGTGTTCGTAGAACTCCGCGCTGACGTCCGCCGGCAGGCGCTCGGTGACGAAGCGGCGGAAATTCTCGCGCACGGAGACCGGATCCTGATCGCCGACGAGGCGGAAGGAGACCTTGGCGCTGGCCTGCGCCGGCAGGACGGTCTTGAAGCCGCGCCCCGTATAGCCGCCCTCGATGCCGTTGATCTCGGCCGTCGGCCTGGCCCAGAGCTTTTCCAGCACCGAGCGGTCGCGCTCGCCGGCCGGAACGGACAGGCCGACCGCGCCGAGGAACTCGGCCTCGTCGAAGCCGAGCCCGTCCCACATGCGGCGGATCTCCGCCGGCACCTCGGCGACGCCGTCATAGAAGCCGGGGATGGTGACGCGGCCGTTCTCGTCGTGAAGCTGGCCGAGGATCCGGGCGAGGATGGTGATCGGATTGGCCGCCGCGCCGCCGAAGGAGCCGGAATGAAGGTCCATGTCGGCGGCCTTCAGCACCACTTCCTCGCCCACGAGGCCGCGAAGGCCGGTGGAGATCGCCGGCGTGTCCCGGTCCCACATGCCCGTGTCGCAGACGAGGGCGATGTCGGCGGAGAGCTCGTCGCGGTTCTCGTCGAGGAAGGGCAGGAGCGAGGGAGAGCCGGACTCTTCCTCGCCCTCGAGAAAGATCGTGACGCGGCAGGGCAGGGAGCCCGTCTCCGCGATATAGGCGCGGCAGGCTTCGACGAAGGTCATCAGCTGGCCCTTGTCGTCGGCCGCGCCCCGCCCGGTGATGATCCGCGAACCGTCGTCGCGCGTGAGGACCTGCGGGTCGAAGGGGTCCTGGTCCCACAGATCGACCGGATCCACCGGCTGGACGTCGTAATGGCCGTAGAAGAGGACGTGCGGCGCGCTCTCGCCTGCGCCGTCGTGATGGGCGACGACCATCGGGTGACCCTTGGCCTCCGCGACGCGGGCGGAAAAGCCGATGGCGGAAAGGTCCTTCGCCAGCCATTCGGCGGCCCGGCGAACGTCGGCGGCATAGGCCGGGTCGGTCGAGATCGAGGGAATGCGCAGAAGGTCGCGCAACCGCTCGACCGAGGCGTCGAGATTGAGGTCGAGGCAGGAGAGGACGCTGTCGAGGCCGGCCATGGATGATGGTCCTTGCATGTCGGAAGAACGATGTCGGCGGAAGGTCTACCGCATCGGTCCGAAAGTCGGAATCGTCTTTCGCCGGGTCCGGCCGAGCGACCGGTCGAAGCGGACGAGCCGATCGTCGGCACCGGGCCGCCCGGATGGAGACGACGTCAGCGACGTGCATGCGTGCGTTGCGATGTCGCAACAAGTCTTCGAAAATGTCGGGAAGGAGGCCCGAAAAAGGCCGTCGCGGACTGGAGGGGGATTGTCGCGACGGCCCTTTCTGGTAAAGCGGGGGTCCCGAGAGGGGGGATGGGACTGCCCGCTCATCATTCGGCGTCGAAAGCGGGGGACGAGCTTTGCGCCGAACACGACGCTTGCGTCGCGTCGTTGATCGATAAATGCGCCTTCGTGCGAAAGCGTTCAAGATCGTCCGATCACAAGTTCGTGATCGCGGGCATTAAGCTTTCGTAAGGCCGCCGGCGCCTGTGGCCGTTTCCTCCCGGGCTTCCACGTCGGCCCGCGCTTTCGTCTCATGGACAGCGCTTCGCGCGCGCGCTACTGCACCGCCCATGAAAAAGGGCGATCACCTCTTCCTCGTCGACGGTTCGGCCTACATCTTCAGGGCCTACCATGCGCTGCCGCCCTTGACCCGCAAGTCCGACGGACTGCCGGTGGGCGCCGTCTCCGGCTTCTGCAACATGCTCTGGAAGCTGGTGGAGGAGTCGCGCGACACCTCGGTCGGCGTCGCGCCCACCCATTTCGCGGTCATCTTCGACCATTCCTCGACGACCTTCCGCAACGAATTGTACGACCAGTACAAGGCGAACCGCACCGCGCCGCCCGAAGACCTCGTTCCCCAGTTCGCGCTCATCCGCGAAGCCGTGCGCGCCTTCGATCTGCCCTGCATCGAGAAGCAGGGCTTCGAGGCCGACGACCTGATCGCCACCTATACGCGGCTGGCGCTGGAGGCGGGCGGCGACGTCACCATCGTCTCCTCCGACAAGGACCTGATGCAGCTCGTCGGGCCCTGCGTGAAGCTCTACGACCAGATGAAGGACAAGCGCCTCGGCGCTCAGGAGGTCTTCGACAAGTTCGGCGTCTATCCGGACAAGATGATCGACCTGCAGGCGCTGGTCGGCGACAGCTCCGACAACGTGCCCGGCGTACCGGGGATCGGGCCGAAGACCGCGTCCAAGCTCCTCGACGAGTTCGGCACGCTGGAGGCGCTTCTGGAGCGCGCTTCGGAGGTGAAGGCCAAGAAGGCCTCCGAAAACCTCGTCGCCTTCGCCGAGCAGGCGCGCCTCTCCAAGCGCCTCGTGACGCTGGATCAGAACGTGCCGCTGGGCGACGGCGAAGGGCTCGACGACCTCTTCATCCACGAACCCGACGGCGAGAAGCTGATTTCCTACCTCAAGGCCATGGAGTTCACGACGCTGACGCGGCGCGTCTCGGCCGCGCTGGGAACTGAGGCGGCGGAGGTCCAGGCGGCCAAGATCGACGTCGGCGGTCCCGCGCGCGGCCCCGATCTCGATCCCGAGACGCAACCCGGCGCCGCTCTGGCCGAGAGCGGCGGGGACGGCGCGGTCTTCAATCTGACGCCGAGGGCGCTGGTCGAATCCCGTCTGGAGTCCGTGCCGTCGATCCCCTTCGACCGCTCGGCCTACCCCGCCATCCGCGACGAGGCCGCGCTTGGCGCGTTCCTGGCGAAGGCGCGCGAAAGCGGACATCTGGGCTTAAGCGTCCTCACCGACGCGCCGGAGGCGATGCGCGCGGAGATCGTCGGGATCGGCTTGGCGGTCGCGCCGGGCGAGGCCGCCTATCTGCCGATCGCCCATGTGGCGGATGGAGCGGGCGATCTCCTCGGCGGCGACGAGGAGGCCGCGTCGCGGCTCGGGGCACAGGTGCCGGAGCGCGTCGCCTTCGACCTGCTGCGCGAGATTCTGGAAGATCCGTCGATCCTCAAGATCGGGCACGACTTCAAGTTCGATTGGCTGGTTCTGCGGCGGCACGGCATCGTCGTCGAAAGCCTCGACGACGGCATGCTGATCTCCTACGCGCTCGACGCCTCGTCCTCGACGCAGGGGCACGGGCGCGACGAGCTCTGCCAGCGCGTCCTCGGCCATGAGCCCCTGGTCCGCAAGACGCTGACGGGCAGCGGCAAGTCACTGAAGGCGCTCGCGACCCTGCCGATCGAGGATGTCTCGGGCCTCGGCGCGGAAGGGGCGGACGTCGCGATGCGGCTGTGGCGCGTTCTCAAGCCGCGCCTTGCGGCGGAAGGGCTCGCCCATGTCTACGAGCGTCTGGAGCGGCCGCTCCTGCCCGTGCTGGCACGGATGGAGGAGCGCGGCATCCGCGCCGACCGGCAGATCCTCTCGCGTCTCTCGGGTCGCTTCGCGCAGAAGGCGGCGGGCCTCGAAGCCGACATCCACGCTATGGCCGGCGAGCCGTTCAACATCGGCTCGCCCAAGCAGCTCGGCGACATATTGTTCGGGCGCATGGGCCTGCCGGGCGGCAAGAAGACCCGCACCGGCCAATGGGCCACCGACGCGCGACTTCTGGAGGAGCTGGCGGCCGAGGGGCACGAGCTGCCGCGCCGCATCGTCGACTGGCGCCAGATCACCAAGCTGAAGGGCACCTACACCGACGCCCTGCCGCTCCACATGGACGGCTCGGACCGCATCCACACCTCCTACTCGCTCGCCTCGACGACGACGGGGCGGCTCTCCTCGACCGAGCCGAACCTGCAGAACATCCCGGTCCGCACGCAGGAGGGACGCGAGATCCGCACCGCCTTCGTCGCGGCCAAGGGGTTCAAGCTGGTCTCGGCCGACTATTCCCAGATCGAGCTTCGCATCCTGGCGCACATGGCCGAGATCCCGCAGCTCGTTCAGGCCTTCGTGGACGGCACCGACATTCATGCCATGACCGCCTCGGAGATGTTCGGCGTGCCCGTCGAGGGCATGCCGGCGGACGTGCGCCGCCGCGCCAAGGCGATCAATTTCGGCATCATCTACGGCATCTCGGCCTTCGGCCTCGCCGCCCAGCTCTCCATCCCGCGCGAAGAGGCCGGCCTCTACATCAAGCGCTATTTCGAGCGCTTCCCCGGCATCCGCGACTACATGGACGCGACCAAGGCCTATGCCCGCGAGCACGGCTACGTCGAGACGCTGTTCGGGCGCCGGGCGCACTATCCCGACATCCGCCACTCCAACCCCTCGATCCGCGCCTTCAACGAGCGCGCCGCCATCAACGCGCCGATCCAGGGAACGGCGGCCGACATCATCCGCCGCGCGATGGTGCGCATGGAAGACGCGCTGGAGGAGGAAGGGCTCTCCGCCGCCATGCTCCTGTCGGTCCATGACGAGCTCGTCTTCGAGGTGCCCGACGACGAGGTGGAGGCGACGATCCCGGTCATCCGCCGCGTCATGGAGGGCGTCAGCGCACCCGTCGTGGAACTGGCCGTGCCGTTGGTGGTGGACGCGCGAGCGGCTTTGAACTGGGACGAGGCCCATTGAGCCGGTCCGGGTTTTACGAACCAAAGGTTGCAGCCGGCGACGCTTCGCCGGCTCATTGCCGCTCACGTCATCGTCATAGGGGTTGCATAGCTCTGCGACATTGTGCCCGAAGCCTTGGAACGCAGGGCGTGGATGCCAGTTAGAACACCGGATCGCCACGCAATTGCCTTGTGATCCGCCTATCCGGCCGAGCCGCTGCGCGAATCGTGTTGGAACTCGGTTGGGCATTCGATAATCTTGAACCAAGGCCGGTGCGCGGCCGCCCCGGGGGACTGGATGGCACAGAAGGAGTTCGAACCGGGTGGCGGTTCGACCATGCCGGAGGGGATCACGGCCGCCGCGCTGGCGAAAGTGCCGCTGGCGCTCGTCCTGACCAATCCGCATCTGGACGACAATCCGATCGTCTACGCCAACCGGGCGTTCGAGCGCATCACCGGCTACTCGGCGGAGATGATCATCGGCCGCAACTGCCGCTTCCTGCAGGGGGAGGGCACGGACCCGAGGCATGCCCGCGAGATCGGCGAGGCGCTGAAGGCCGAGCGCGACATCTCCATCGACATCATCAATCATCGCGCGGACGGGACGAAGTTCCTGAACCGGCTGATGATCACGCCGCTCTACAACGAGAACGAGGAGCTGCAGTGCTTCCTCGGCGTGCAGCGCGACATGAGCGAGGGCCGCGACTCCAGCGTCTCGCGCGAGGACGCGGACGCCGGCGAGCGGCTGGACGTCGCGCTCGGCGAGATCCAGCACCGCGTCAAGAACCATCTGTCGATGATCATCGGCATGGTCCGCATGCAGTCGCGCGTGAAGACGAGCAGCGACGCCTTCAACGCGCTGGCGCGCCGGATCGAGAGCCTTCAGCTCCTCTACCAGGAGATGACGGAGGCGGGCGTCGCATCCTCGCGCTCGCGCCGCTCGGCGCCTATGTCAGCCGCATCGCCTCCACGATCGGCCATCTCGACGGCCGCAATTCCGTGCGCATCAACATCGACTGCGACGCGATCGAGGTGGATGTCGAGAAGGCGGCGCGCGTCGGCCTGCTCTTCTCCGAGCTCATCACCAACGCCCTGAAGCACGCTTTCGTGGATCGCGACGAAGGCCTCGTCGAGGCGCGGCTGAAGATGCTTTCGGCTGGCGTGATCCGCATGACGGTGGTAGACGACGGCGTCGGCCTGCCGCAGGGCCGCGAATGGCTGGCGGACCCGAGATCGGGCGGCGCGCCCGGCGGTCTCGTCACCGGGCCGGACGAGCGCAACATCGCGCGCGAGATCGCGGACTCCATTTCCGACGATCCGAAGTCGGTGCTTCACACGCGCGCCGAGACCGCGCCCAGGCGCGACGGCCAGTCCGGCGGGCTCGGCAAGCGGATCATCATGTCCCTGGTGCAGGGGCTGGACGCCAGGATCGACGTGAACACGAGCACGGTCGGCACGACCGTGACGGTGGACATTCCAGCCGAGGACTGACGGTTTGCCGGACGCGCACGATTCCATGGCATCGGCGCGCGAGCGCCTGATCGTCGGCCTGGACCTCCCTGACGTGGGCCAGGCGTCGGCCATGGTCGAGACGCTCGGGGACGACATCTCCTTCTACAAGATCGGCTATCAGCTCGGCTATGCGCCGGGCGGACTGGACTTCGTCCGGGACCTCACCCGGTCGGGCAAGCAGGTCTTTCTCGATCTGAAGATGCACGACATCGGCAACACGGTTCAGAAGGGTGTCGAGGCGGTTCTGTCGCTCGGCATCTCCATGCTGACCGTCCACGCCTATCCGCAGACCATGAGCGCCGCCGCCAAGGCCGCGTCCGGCACGTCCCTGACCGTGCTCGGCGTCACGGTCATGACCTCCTACGACGAGGCGGACCTTCGCGAGGCGGGCTATGCGGGCGGCGTGCGCGATCTCGTGCTGCGCCGCGCCGCGCAGGCACGCGACTGCGGGCTCGGCGGCATCGTCGCTTCGGCCGCCGAGGCCGCGGAGGTGCGCAAGGTTCTCGGGCCGCAGTTGGCGATCGTCACGCCCGGCATCCGGCCGGCGGGCGCCGCGCTCGACGACCAGAAGCGGGCGGTGACGCCCGGCGACGCGCTGCGGGACGGCGCCTCGCATCTCGTCGTCGCCCGGCCCATCGTGTCGGCGTCCGATCCTCGGGAGGCCGCGCGCGCCATCCTTGCGGAGGTGGACGCGGCATTGCACGGTTCCGCGAACGAGCGTTCGTAACGAGGAGGGAAGACGATGGCCAAGGCCTACTGGATCGCGCGCATCTCGGTGAAGGACCCCGAGCGCTACAAGGACTATGTCGCGACCGCCAAGCCGGCCTTCGAACGGCACGGCGCGAAGTTTCACGTCCGCGGCGGGCCCTATCACGAGCTGGAAGGCGAGGCGCGCGAACGCAACGTCGTGATCGAGTTCGAGAGCGTCGAGGAGGCGCTGGCCTGCTACAACTCGCCCGAGTATCAGGAGGCCGTCGCGATCCGCAAGGAGGCCGCCGACGGCGAGCTCGTCCTCGTCGAAGGCGTCTGACCGCGGCCCTCGTCCGGCCGTTCCGAGCGGGAGACGAGGCCGGGCTCCTGCACGTCGAACATGCGGCCAGTGCGCTTTTGAGCGCGCATGGGCCGCATACGCCGGCGCCGCTCGTCTCTCCCGGCGATTTCGCCGCCTTCCTGGCACGCCATACGGTTCTCGTCGCCGAGGCGGACGGGCGCCCGGTCGGCTATGTCGCGGGGCGCGACCTCGGCGATCTCTACTGGATGGTGGAGCTCGGCGTCGATCCGGCCTTCGGCCGTCGAGGCATCGGGCGGCGTCTCGTCGCCGCGATCTGCGGGGAGGCGAAGGCGCTCTTCCACCGCGCCATCGGCCTCACGACCTATCGCGACGTCCCGTTCAACGCGCCTTTTTACGCCAGGTGTGGCTTTCTGACAGTTCCACACCAGCCGGGCAACGCTACGTTCGAGGAACGGCTCGTTGCAGAAACGCCGGTCGGCGCGTGTCCGAGGGACCGCGTGGCGATGGTGAAATGGCTCTGAAGGCTCGCGCGATCGAACCGCCGCCGCGCTGTCTGCGTTCCTATCCGGCGGAAGGCCTTCGAACGGGCGCACGCCCTTTGATCGGGAGCAGATGTTGTACCAGTTCTACGAATGGAACCATGCCGCCCTCGCTCCCTGGCGCGCCGTCGCCGACGCGACGAAGGCGATCTATCAGAACCCGCTGAACCCGGCGTCCCGCACGGAGGTGGGGCGCGCTGTCGCCGCGATGGCCGAGCTCTTCGAGCGCACGACCCGTGTCTACGGCAAGCCGGCCTTCGGCCTCGACGAGACGTCGGTCGATGGCGTGCGCGTGCCCGTGGCCGATCGCGAGATCTGGGTCAAGCCGTTCTGCCGCCTCCTGCATTTCGAGCGCGCTCTGCCCGAGACGCGCCGCAAGGACCCGAAGATCCTCGTCGTCGCGCCGATGTCGGGCCATTACGCGACGCTCCTGCGCGGCACGGTCGAGGCGCTGCTTCCCTATGCCGAGGTCTACATCACCGACTGGACGGATGCGCGCCTCGTGCCACTGTCGGCCGGCCGCTTCGATCTCGACGATTATGTCGACCATCTGATCGAGATCCTGCACTTCATCGGCCCCGACGTGCATGTCGTCGGCGTCTGCCAGCCGGCGGTGCCGGTCCTGATGGCGACGGCGGTGATGGAGGCGAGGGGCGACGACCGCGCGCCGTCCTCCATGACGCTGATGGGCGGGCCGATCGACACGCGCATCAATCCGACGGCCGTCAACAAGCTCGCCGAGGATCGCGGCATCGCGTGGTTCCGCGACAACGTCATCATGAAGGTGCCGTTTCCCCAGCCCGGCTTCCTGCGCGACGTCTATCCGGGCTTCCTGCAGCTCACCGGCTTCATGTCGATGAATCTCGACCGGCATCTCATCAGCCACAAGGACTTCTTCTGGCATCTCGTGCAGGGCGACGGGGATTCGGCCGAGAAGCACCGCACCTTCTACGACGAGTACAATGCGGTGATGGACCTGACGGCGGAGTTCTATCTCCAGACCGTCGACGAGGTCTTCATCAAGCATTCGCTGCCCAAGGGCGAGATGCACCATCGCGGCGAGCGGATCGACCCGAGCCGGATCAGGCGCACGGCGCTTCTCACCATCGAGGGCGAGAACGACGACATTTCCGGGCTCGGCCAGACCGAGGCCGCCCATCGCCTCTGCACCTCCATCCCGGACGAGAACCGCGTCCACTACGTTCAGAAGGGCGTCGGCCATTACGGCGTCTTCAACGGATCGCGCTTCCGCTCCGAGATCGCGCCGCGCATCGTCGATTTCGCGCTGACGCACGGCCGGACGGCGAGCGAGCAGCGGAAGGCCGCATCGTCCGCGCCGCCGGCGGGCAAGGCCGTGGAGCAGTTGGTGGACAAGGCGCCCGCGGCCGTGTCGTCGGACAGCCTGACCTCGGCGTTCGCGCTGGCCGGCCTCGCGCCGGCCGCGAAGGACGCTGCGGGCGTTGAGATCGTCGCCGCGGCGACGGCCGGCGCCGGTTCCAAGCCGGCGGCGAGCCCGCCGGCCAAGCGGGTGCGCCGCGCCAAGGCGGCACCCGCCGCCCCGGTGAACGAGCCCGCCGCCGTGGCCGTCGAAGAACCGGAGGCGAAGGCGGCCGCCATCCTGCCCGAGGCCGAGGTGGAGACGCTGCTCCAGCCGAGCGAGCCGGAGGAGACGGTCGCCGAGCTGATCGCCGCGACGGAGGATCCGGTGATCGAGGCCAGCTCCGCGCTGGAGCCGGCGGCAGGCGAGCCGCTGGCCGCCCCCGCTCTCGAGCCGGCGATCGCGGCGCCCGAGGCGGCGTCTGCTCCGGGGTCCGCCGCCCGGCCGGCGACGCAGCCGACGCGCCAGCAGCGGCGCAAGGCCAAGTCGATGGAGCGGACCCGTCGCCGCTGATCGCGGCCGGCACGATTTGAGACCGAGGATACGGGGCGGGCCGCGGATAAGCGGCTCGCCCTTTTCGCGTCTTCGAATCAATATTGAACGGCCATCGGGCGACACCCATCTCGAAGGAAGGCGAGGTTCCGTTCGCCGTCTTTTCTGGAACAAGGAAGTCGCTTGATGAGCTCCACCGCCCTGATCCGTCCCGCCTGGACGCCCGCGACCATCGCTCTGATGGTCCTCGGCTTCATCGTCTACTGGCCGCTCGGCCTCGCCGTCCTCGCCTACATCCTGTGGGGCGACCGCCTCGAAGCCTTCCGCGGTGACGTGAACCGCACGACCGACCGCGTGATGGGCGGCCTGCGCCGCTCGGGCGCAAACCTTCCCTTCGGCGAGGGCCGCACCGGCAACGTCGCCTTCGACGACTGGCGCGAGGGCGAGCTGAAGCGGCTCGACGCGGAGCGTCGCAAGCTGGAAGAGTCCCGCGCCGAGTTCGAGACCTATGTCCGCGAGCTGCGCCGCGCCAAGGACCAGGAGGAGTTCGACCGCTTCATGCGCGAGCGTCGTCAGGCGAGCAACATCGTCGACGCCAACTGATCTCGGTCGAGCGTGCGGCGGGCGTCACGCCCGTCCGCGAGCGCCGGTCCTTGCGAGGGGTGCCCCTCCATGTCATGCCCTCGTCTGGTCTCGCCGGACGGGGGCAAACCATGTTCAAGGCCTTGAGTTCGCTTCGCCCGAAGGTGCCCGAGCGCATCGTCGTCGGCGGGCGGGACGTCGCGGTCGAGCTTCGCGAGCACGCAACGGCCCGCCGCATCGTGATGCGTATCGCGCCCGGCGGCGAGGCGCTGCGGCTGACGGTCCCGAAGCGTACGCCCGCGCGAACCATCCTCGACTTCCTGAAGCGTCACGAGGGCTGGGCCGCCGATCGCCTGCTCAAGGTCGCGCGCACGCAGGTCGTGGGCGATGGCAGCGTCCTTCCTTTTCGCGGCGGCGTGCTGACGGTGCGCCGCGAGGCCGGGCGTCGCGCCGTGTCCTTCAAGGAGACGGCGGAGGGGCCGGTCCTTTTCGTCGGCGGGGACGAGGCGCATGTCGCCCGCCGGGTGAAGGACTTCCTCGTGCGCGAGGCGCGCCGCGATCTCGACGCGGCCGTCGAACGCCATGCCGCGGCCGTCGGCATCCGGCCGTCCGGTCTCGCGCTGCGCGACACGGTGAGCCGCTGGGGCTCCTGTTCCTCGACGCGCCGCCTGTCCTTCTCCTGGCGGATCGTGATGGCCCCTCCCGCCGTTCTCGACTATCTCGCCGCGCACGAGGTGGCGCATCTGCGGGAAATGAACCACGGACCGAACTTCTGGGCGCTCTGCCGCCGGCTCTGCCCGGCGACGGAGGAGGGGCGGAGCTGGCTGAAACGCCACGGGTCCTCGCTCCACGCCATCGACTTCGGCTGACGGCCTCGGAAGGCTGGACGCGTCCTTTACCTTGCCTCGCTCAAGCGCGATAAGCTGCCTCCATGAACATCACGCCATCGATCGACCGGCCGGACGGGACCGCAGGCATCATTCGCCCGGCGGTGAAGATCTGCGGCCTTTCGGATGCCGCGATGATCGACGTCGCGCTCGGACGAGGCGCGGACGAGATCGGGCTCGTCCATTTCGAGCCGAGCCCCCGGCACCTGCCTCTCGAACGCATCGGCACGCTCGCGGCGCATGTCGCCGGCCGCGCGACGGTGACGGTCGTGACGGTGAACGCGGACGACGCGTTTCTCGACGCGCTGGCCGAACTGGGTTCGGTCCACACCGTCCAGCTGCATGGTTCCGAAGCGCCCCAGCGCGTTTCTGCGGTCAAGGCGCGGACGGGCCTTGCCGTGATGAAGGCGATCGCCGTCGCGGACGAAAGCTCGCTCGACGCTCTGTCGCGCTATCACGGGGTCGCCGACCGCATCCTGCTCGACGCCAAGGCGCCGAAGGCCTCCGCCATTCCGGGCGGCAACGGCGTGTCCTTCGACTGGTCGATCCTTGCCGGAGGGCGCGCGCCCGGAATCGTCCTCTCCGGCGGGCTGACCCCCGCCAATGTCGGCGAGGCGATCCGCATCGCCCGGCCGTCCGGGATCGACGTCTCGTCGGGCGTCGAGGCGAGCCCCGGACTGAAATCGGCAGACCTCATTCACCGCTTCTTCGACGCGCTCGACGCGGCGACCCTCGAAATGGCCGGAAGGCAGACCCCATGAACGAGATCGCGACCCCCAATTCCTTCCGTGCCGGCCCCGACGAGGAAGGGCGCTTCGGCCTCTTCGGCGGGCGCTTCGTGGCCGAGACGCTGATGCCGCTGATCCTCGACCTCGAAGCCGAGTGGAAGGCCGCGCGCGCCGACCCGGCCTTCAAGGCCGAGCTGGACGGGCTCAACGCGACCTATACCGGCCGGCCCTCGCCGCTCTACTTCGCGGAGCGGCTGACGCAGGAGCTCGGCGGCGCGAAGGTCTATTTCAAGCGCGACGAACTGAACCACACGGGTTCGCACAAGATCAACAACTGCCTCGGCCAGATCCTGCTCGCCCGCCGCATGGGCAAGACGCGGATCATCGCGGAGACCGGCGCCGGCCAGCACGGCGTGGCGACCGCGACCGTCTGCGCGCGCTTCGGCCTGCCCTGCGTCGTCTACATGGGCGCGACCGACGTGGAGCGGCAGGCGCCGAACGTCTTCCGGATGAAGCTTCTGGGCGCCGAGGTGGTGCCGGTCACCGCCGGCCACGGCACGCTCAAGGACGCCATGAACGAGGCGCTCCGCGACTGGGTGACGAACGTCGAATCGACCTATTACCTGATCGGCACCGCCGCCGGCCCGCACCCCTATCCGGAGCTCGTGCGCGAGTTCCAGTCGGTGATCGGCAAGGAGGTGCGCGAGCAGATGATGGCGGCCGAGGGCCGGCTTCCGGACCTCCTCGTCGCCGCCGTCGGCGGCGGCTCGAACGCGATCGGCCTGTTCCACCCCTTCCTCGACGACCGCGAGGTCGCGATCGTGGGCGTGGAGGCCGGGGGCAAGGGTCTCGACGGCGAGGAGCACTGCGCTTCGCTGACGGCGGGCAGCCCGGGCGTTCTCCACGGCAACCGAACCTATCTCCTCCAGGACGGCGACGGGCAGATCAAGGAAGGCCATTCCATCTCGGCCGGCCTCGACTATCCCGGCATCGGGCCCGAGCACTCCTGGCTGAAGGACACGGGCCGCGTCGAGTACGTGCCCATCATGGACACCGAGGCGCTGGAGGCCTTCAAGCTGCTGACGCGGGTGGAGGGCATCATCCCGGCGCTGGAGCCCGCCCACGCGCTGGCGGAGGTGGTGAAGCGCGCCCCGAAGATGCACCGCGACCAGATCATCGTCATGAATCTCTGCGGGCGCGGCGACAAGGACGTCTTCACCGCCGCCAAGCATCTGGGCGTCGAGCTGTAGTTCGAAGTCGTCCACCGGGCGCGGGCGCCGCCCGCGGCGCCCTACCGCCAGGCCGCGACGTCCTGTCCGCCGAAGACGTAGCGCTTGACCATCGGCGACCAGAGCGTCGCCGGATAGGTCGGCATCGGCGCGCTCGCCTCGTCGAGGCGCCGGCGGTGCTCGTCGGGCAGCACGAGCGACAGGGAGCGCCGGTTCGCCTGGATCTGTTCGGGCCTGCTCGCGCCGGCCAGCACCGAGGCGACGCCGGGCCGTCCGATCAGCCAGGCCAGCGCCACCGCGGCCGGCGCCTCGCCGATCTCCTCGGCGACCGCCACCAGCGCATCGACGATGTCGAAGTTCCGTTCGGTGAACTTGGTGTCGCCGAAGGGGTTCGAGCCGGCGAGACGACCGCTGCCGCTCCGCTCCGCGGGGCGTCCGTCGGGAAGGTCCGGCGCGCGGCCGCCTGAGCGGTGGGCGGGGTCGTCGCGGCGGTACTTGCCGCTCAGAAGGCCGCCGCCGAGCGGGCTCCAGGGCACGATCCCCATCCCGAACTCCTGCGCCATGCGGACATGCTCGTTCTCGATGCCGCGCTCGACCAGCGAATATTCGAACTGCAGGGCGATCGGCACGGGACCCTGTCCTTGCGCCGCGAGCGTCGCGACCTTCGCCGCGTACCAGGCCGGCACGTTGGACATCGCCCAATAGGCGATCTTGCCGGCCCTTTTCAGGTCGTCCATCGTCCCGAGCACTTCCTCGGCCGGCGTCGTCATGTCCCAGACATGCTGCCAGAAGAGGTCGATCCGCTCGAGGCCGAGCCTTTTCAGCGAGCCTTCCACCGCGTGTTTGACATGCTTGGCGCCGTTGCCGCCCGAATGCGGGTGGTCGCCCGTTCCGAAGCCCGACTTGGTGGCGACCACGATCCGGTCCGCTAGCCCGCGTTCGGCGATGAAGCGCCCGACGAGCGTTTCGCTCTCTCCGCCCGAATAGATGTCGGCCGTATCGACGAAATTGCCGCCCGCCCCGACATAGTCGTCGAAGATGCGGGCCGAGCCGTCGGCGTCGGCGCCCCAGCCCTTCGTTCCGAAGGTCATGGTGCCGAGGCAGAGCGGACTGACGGACAGGCCGGAGCGGCCGAGCGTGCGGTAGTGGGTGAGGTCCATGGGCGAAGTCTCCTTCCGATCTGTGCGACGGAAGATGGACCCGCATCGTTCAAGCGTTTAGGCGCCCTATCTTCGTTGGGTCTGTGAGCGGATTTCACGAATGGACCGAAATCGCTGGGCCGAGCTCGTGCTGTTCGCGGCGGTCGCCGAAGCGGGAAGCTTCACGCGCGCCGCCGTGGAGCTGGACCTCACGCCCTCGGCCGTCAGCCATGCGATGCGCCAGCTGGAAGAGCGGCTCGGGATCCGCCTGTTGAACCGCACGACGCGCTCTCTGGCGCCGACCGAAGCCGGAGAGCGCCTCCTGTCCACGCTTCGTCCGGCGGTCGCCGATGTCGAGGGCACGATCGAGGCGCTTCTGGCGAACCGCGAGCGGCCGGCGGGACGCCTGCGCGTCAGCGCACACCGGTCCGCCGCCTTCGGCCATGTCGCGCCCAGGCTGGCGCGCTTCGAGACGGTTTACCCGGACATCGTGCTCGAACTCGTGGTGGACGACGACCTCGTGGACATCGTCGCAGAGCGGTTCGACGCGGGCATCCGGCGAAGCCCGGCGCTGGAGGAGGACATGATTTCCGTGCGGCTCGACGAGGGCGAGGCGCTCCACTTCGTCGCCGCACCCGCCTATGTCGAGCGCTTCGGCATCCCGGTCGAGCCGGCGGACATCCTGCGCCATCGCTGCGTGAACTATCGCTATCCGTCCTCGGGACGGCCGCATCGCTGGGACTTCGAGCGGGGCGCGGAGCGGCTGACGCTCGACGTGCCGGCCGTGTTCATGACCAACGACGTCGATCTCCTGAAGGAGGCCGCGCTGGCCGGTCTCGGTCTTGCCGTCATGCTCGGCTCCATGGCGCATGACGCGCTGGCGTCGGGCAGGCTCGTCGATCTTCTGCCGGAATGGCGGAGCGCGGTTCCGGCGAACCATCTCTATTATGCGGGCCGGCGCAACGTCTCGCCGGCGCTCCGCGCCTTCATCGACGCCATGAAGGCGCCTCTCGAATCGGCGGGAACGTCGTCCGGCGCTTGAGGTGCGGGGGAGGGACCTGTATCGCTCTCAGCCGACGCCGCCGATGCGTAGACCCTGAAGGATGAAGCGATTTTCGCTCGTCCGGACGGACGCACGGCGCTCCCGGACGAGGACGCTCATGACCACCCGCATCGAAGACCGTTTCCGCGAGCTGAAGGCGCAGAACCGTCCCGCTCTCGTCACCTTCCTCATGGCGGGCGATCCGGACGCCGAAACGGCCTTCGAGCTGATGCGGGGCCTGCCGAAGGCGGGGGCCGATCTCATCGAGCTCGGCATGCCCTTCTCCGATCCGATGGCGGACGGGCCGGCGATCCAGAAGGCGGGATTGCGCGCGCTCCAGGCCGGCGAGACGCTGACCAGGACGCTCGCGACCGTCGCGCGCTTCCGTGAGGCGGATCAGCGGACGCCCGTCATCCTGATGGGCTATTTCAACCCGATCTACATCTACGGCGTCGAGCGCTTCGTCGCGGACGCGAAGGAGGCGGGCGTGGACGGTCTGATCGTCGTCGATCTGCCGCCGGAAATGGACGGGGAACTCTGCCTGCCGGCCGTCGACGCGGGGCTGAACTTCATTCGTCTGGCGACGCCGACGACGGACGCCAAGCGCCTGCCGGCGGTCCTCAAGAACACCTCCGGCTTCGTCTACTACGTCTCGATCAACGGCATCACCGGCTCGGCCGCGCCGGATGCGGGCAGGGTTGCGGAGGCGATCGGACGGTTGCGGGCGAAGACCGATCTGCCGGTCTGTGTCGGCTTCGGCGTGCGCACGGCCGAGCAGGCCATGGCGATCGGGCGCGAGGCCGACGGAGTCGTCGTCGGCTCGGCGCTGGTCAACGCCATCGAGACCTCGCTCGACGAGGGCCGCGCCACCCCCGGCACGGTGGATGCTGTTCTCTCGCTCGTCCGCTCCCTTTCGGACGGGCTGAAGACCGCGCGCCTTGAGAATGCCGGCTGAACCGTCCATCTGATGGACTGATGGAACGGCGGCTCGCAGCCGCCTCGAACGAACCCTTCCGGGAAGCGCCGCCTTGAACTGGATCACCAACTACGTCCGCCCCAAGCTCACGAGCCTGCTCGGCAAGAGCGAGGTTCCCGAGAATCTCTGGATCAAGGATCCCGAGACCGGCGAAATGGTCTTCCACAAGGATCTCGAGGCGAACCAGTGGGTGGTGCCGTCCTCCGGCGTCCACATGAAGATCGGCGCCAGGGACCGGCTCGCCGCCTTCATGGACGGCGGGCGTTACGAGACCGTCGAACTGCCGAAGGTCCCGGTCGACCCTCTGAAGTTCCGTGACTCCAAGCGCTACGTGGATCGCCTGAAGGAGTACCGCGCCAAGACCTCGATGGAGGATTCGGTGCTGGTGGCGACCGGCGAGGTGGACAGCCTCGGCATCGTCGTCGCCGTTCAGGACTTCGCCTTCATGGGCGGCTCGCTCGGCATGGCGGCCGGCGAGGCGATCGTGACGGCGGCCGAGAAGGCCGTCGAGATGCACCGTCCGCTCGTCCTCTTCGCCGGCTCGGGCGGCGCGCGCATGCAGGAGGGCATCCTGTCGCTGATGCAACTGCCGCGCACCACGGTCGCGGTCGAGAGCGTCAAGGAGGCCGGACTTCCGTACATTGTCGTCTTGACCAATCCGACGACCGGCGGCGTGACGGCGTCCTACGCCATGCTGGGCGATGTCCACATCGCCGAGCCGGGCGCCCTCATCGGCTTCGCCGGTGCGCGCGTCATCGAGCAGACGATCCGCGAGAAGCTGCCCGAGGGCTTCCAGCGCTCCGAATATCTGATGGAGCACGGCATGGTGGACATGGTCGTCCACCGCCACGAGTTGAAGCCGACCATCTCGCGCCTGCTCCGCCTTCTGACCAAGGCGCCGGCCTCGGGAGCCACCCCGGTCTCCGCCGCCGCATGAGCGAGGGGTCGCGCGCCGAACGCGAGATCGCGGAGCTCCTGAACCGGCATCCGAAGGGCGTCGATCTGGCGCTCGACCGGATCCGCAGCCTTCTGGCCGCGCTCGGCGATCCGCAACGACGCCTTCCGCCAACGCTCCATGTGGCGGGCACGAACGGCAAGGGCTCCACGGTCGCTTTCGCCCGCGCCATCCTGGAGGCGGCCGGACGGAGCGTCCACGTCCACACCTCGCCCCATCTCGTCCACTGGCACGAACGCTATCGCCTCGGCCGGGCGGGCGGCGCGGGGCAACTCGTCTCGGACGACATCCTCGCGGACGCGGTGCGCCGGGCGGCGCAGGCGAACGGCGACGCGCCGATCACGGTCTTCGAGGTGCTGACGGCGGTCGCCTTCCTCCTATTCTCCGAGCATCCGGCGGATGCCTGCCTTCTGGAGGTCGGTCTCGGCGGACGCTTCGACGCGACCAACGTCATCGAGAGGCCGGCGGCGAGCTTCGTCGCCTCCATCTCGCTCGACCATCAGTCCTATCTCGGCGACCGGGTGGAGCTGATCGCGGCCGAGAAGGCGGGCATTTTCAAGCCGGGCGTTCCGGCCGTCGTCGGGCATCAGAGCGAGCCGACCGCGCTCGACGTCCTGCGCACGCAGGCCGAACGGATCGGCGCGCCGCTGACGGTCTACGGCGAGGACTTCTTCGCCTTCGAGGAGCGTGGACGCTTCATCTATCAGGACGAGCGGGGCTTGCTCGACCTGCCGCTGCCGCGCCTTTCCGGCCGGCATCAGCTCTCCAACGCGGCGCTCGCGATCGCGGGGTTGCGCGCGGCCGGCTTCGACCTGCCGCGCGAGGCCTTCGAACAGGGCGTCGCGCGCGCCGACTGGCCGGGGCGCATGCAACGGCTGACGAGCGGGCCGATCTTCGACCTCGCCGCACCGGGCTCGGAGGTCTGGCTCGACGGCGGCCATAATCCCGGCGCCGGGCTCGTCATGGCCGAGACGCTGGCGAACATGGAGGACCGTGTGCCGCGCCCGCTCGTTCTCGTCGCGGGCATGCTCACCACCAAGGAGCCGCTCGGCTTCTTCGAGGCCTTCTCCGGCATGGCGCGCCACGTCATGACCGTACCGATCCGCTCTTCCGATGCCGGCATGCCCGCCGAGGAACTGGCGGACGTCGCGCTTGATGCGGGGCTCGACGCCCAGGCCTGCGGCTCGGTGGAGGAGGCCATCGACGTGGTGTCGCGGAACTGGGATTCTGAGACCCCGCCGCGATTCCTCATCTGCGGCTCGCTCTATCTCGTCGGCGACGTCCTGGCCGCGAGCGGCCTGCCGCCGAAATGAAGAAGCCCGGCGCGAAGCCGGGCTTTTCGGAACTCTGCAGCGTCGTGCGAACGATCAGACGTTCGAGTTGATCCAGGACACGAGCTTGGACTTCGGCGCGGCGCCGACCTGGACGGAGGCCTGCTCCCCGTTCTTGAAGAGCATCAGCGTCGGGATCGAGCGCACGCCGAACTGGGCGGCCAGATCCGGGTTCTCGTCGATGTTCACCTTCACCACGTCGATGGCGGTGTTCTCCTCGGAAATCTCCTCCAAGCTCGGGGCGATCATCTTGCAGGGGCCGCACCACTCCGCCCAGAAATCGACGACGACGGGCTTGCCCGCGTTCAGGACGTCGGATTCGAAATTGGTCTTGTCGATCGTCTTCGTGGCCATGGTCGGCTCCGTTCGAGGCTCTCCGCCCCCGGGGCGGAATCGTCAGCGTCGGGGCGAAGGTAGAAGTCGCCGGCCCCGACTTCAAGCGGTGGCGCGACGCTGCGCGAGACCGGCGAGCGCGTCCTCCATGACGGCCGCCGGCACGTCGATCAGATGCAGTCCCTCGGTGAAGAGCAGGCAGGCGACCACCGTCCGGTCCGGGTAGAGCGGCTGGAGCAGCGCGCGGTAAAGCGCGAGCTGGAGGATGTAGGAGGGCGACACCTCCTCAAGCGTGCGCGGCGCCGGCCTGTTGGTCTTATAGTCGACGATCGAGACGCGGTCGGCCGTGACGGCCAGCCGGTCGATCAGGCCGGAGACGGGCCAGGACAGGCCGTCGAGCTCGATCGTGCCCCGCACGCCGACCTCCGCCCGGCTGCCGGGCGAGAAGAGGGCCGAGAAGTCGGGTGCTGACAGGATGGCGAGCACCTGGCCGAGCATCGCCTCGCGCTCGCCCGATGCGAGGTCGGCGGCCTCGGTCTCCAGATAGCGGCGGCTTGCAGCCTCGCGGGCGTCCTCGTCCATCTCGGGCAGCACCTGCAGCAGCCGGTGGACGAGAAGGCCGCGACGGATGGCGAGCGAGGGCTCGCCGCCATAGAGGACGGGCGAGCGCGCGCCGGCCTCCTCGTCCTTCTCCACACGCAGCGTTCCGGCCGGATCGGACGGAACGAGCGGGCGCGGCGGCGGTGCTTCGGGGGCCAGCGGCGAAAGATCGACGATGCGCGTGGTCCCGGGTCCCGCGTGCTCGAACGGCGCGGCGACCTCGCCCGCCGGAAGAGCGCCGCGCCGCAGCGCGACGAGGTCGCCGGCCGCATCCAGAACGCGTTCGCAATGGCCTTCGAGGCTCGCCGTGACGCGCTTCAGCCAGGAGTTCTCGTCGGCGCCGCGCGAACCCGAATGGCCGCAGAGGACGAGGCGGTCGGCCGCCCGCGTCATGCCGACATAAAGAAGACGCCGATACTCCTCTTCCGCCCGCGCCTTCTCCGAAGCGCGCAGCGCCTCGACATGGGAATCGGCGAGGCTCTTCTCGGGGCACCAGAGGAAGCCCGGCGGGGCGCCGGGCGGCAGGCCGGGCATGCCCTCCCAGGCGATCAGCTTCGCCCCGTGCGCGTGCGAGAAGGGCGCCGACCCCGGATCGACGAGGAAGACGACGGGCGCCTCCAGTCCCTTCGAGGCGTGGACCGTCATGATCCGCACCTCGCCCGACGCCTCGCCCATCTCGCGGCGCACGGTCGGCGGCGAGGCTTGAAGCGTTTCGAGGAAGGCGTCGAGATCGGCGCCGCCGTCGCTCTCGAAGGTCAAGGCGAGGTCGAGAAAGGCGTCGATCACCTCGCCGGAATCGCGGCCGAGCCGCGCCGTCAGGGCCAGGCGCCCGCCCTCCGGTCCGAGGATGCGGGCATAGAAGGAGAAGACGCCCTCGAAGCCGATGCGCCGCCGCAGCTCCTCCAGCCGGTCGAAGGCGGCTTTCGCCTTCGCCAGGAGCTCGGTCCGGTCGGTGGCGAAGGAGGGAAGCCGCTCCGCTCCGTCCTCGCCCGCGAGGCGGCGAAGCGCGAAATAGAGGCTTTCGGGGCTCGTCTCGCGCCGCGAAAGAGCCAGCGCCATCAGATCGTCGTCGGAGAAGCCGAAGAGCGGGCTCTTGAGGACGCTGGCGAGCGACAGCTCGTCCTCCGCATTGGCGACGGTGCGCCCCAGCGCCATCAGATCCTCGACCGCGATGTGGTCGGTGATGAGTAGCCGGTCCGCGCCCGCAACGGGAATGCGGCGCTCGCGCAGGGCCGCGCTCATCGCGCCGACGAAGGCCGAGCGCTTTCGCACGAGCACGATCACGTCGCCGGGAGTCATCGGACGCAGATGCCCCCTGGCCTCGATCGGCGTTCCGATCCAGGCCCTGATCTGCTCGGCGATCCGATCGGCGAGGCGCACGAGCGGCGAGGAACGGGGCTCCTCGTCGATCGGCGTCAGCCAGTCGTCGCTCTCGGGCGCGGCCTCCTTCTCGAAGGGCGGCCAGATTTCCACCAGCCCCGGAACGCGTCCGCGCGCGCTGGAATGGACCGGCGGCTCGTTCTCGAAGGACAGGCCGGTGCGGTCCGCCTCTGACGCGAAGGCGAGATCGACCGCCTCGAGGATGTCGGCGGTGGAGCGGAAGGACTGGTGCAGCGCGACGCGCGCGAAGGGCGCGCCGACATCGCCCGCGCGCCGCTCCAGCGCCAGCCGCTCCTGCGCGAACATGGCCGGGGAGGCGCCCTGGAAGGAATAGATCGACTGCTTCTCGTCGCCGACGGCGAAGAGCGTGCGAACCCGCTCGGCGGAGACCGAATCCGGCCCCTGGAAGAACTCCTCCACGAGCTGGCGGACCACCTGCCACTGGCGCGGGCTCGTGTCCTGCGCCTCGTCCACCAGCACGTGGTCGATGCCCCGGTCGAGCTTGTAGTGGACCCAGGCCGCCGCTTCGCCGCGCGAGAGGAGTTCGGCCGCCCGCACGATCAGGTCCTCGAAGTCCAGCCGCGCGCGGGCGCGCTTGAGCGTCTGGTAGTCCCGCTCCAGCCGCTCGGCGATGACGAGCGCGGCCTTGGTCGCGATGAACAGGCGAAGCGTCGCGAGGCGTTCGGCCAGTTCTTCCGCGAAATCGGACGCCTCCTCCACGCGCTCGGCGAAGTCGGGCAGGGCGTCCGTCACGGCCTTGGTCGCGAGGCTCGTCGCCTTGTAGCGCCCGCCATCGGCCTTGAAGAGGAACGAGCGCAGAGCCTCGAAGCGCTCCGAAGGTGTCTCGGCGGTCTCGAAGCGTTCCAGCTTGGCGAGGAGCTTGGCGTCCGTCGCCTTAGAGGAGGCGGAGGCGAGCTCCCGCAGACGCTCGCGGAAATCCTCGTCGAGGCCCGGCGGGTCGATGGCGTCGCGAAGCAGCGCGTCCTCGCCCATCCCGTCCCGGATGTCGAGCGCCGCTTCCAGCCTGCGGATCGCGCCTTCCAGCCCGCCCTGCGAGTTCAGATGGGCTCGGATGGCGTCGCGCTTGGCGACGATCTCGGACAGGAGCCCGTCGAGACCGAATTCGCCGCCGCGCGCCAGACTTTCGGCGAAGGCCTCGCTCAGCGCCGCGTTCGACGGATCGTCTTTGCGCACGGCCAAAACGATGAGCCGCCGCCGCGCTTCGGCCAGAAGAAGGGCGCTCTGCGCCTCGTCCAGAACCTCGAAATGGCCCGGCACGCCGGCTTCGAGCGGAAAGAGGTGCAGGAGCTGCTCGCAGAAGGCGTGGATCGTCTGGACCTTCAGGCCGCCCGGCGTCTCCAGCGCCGTGGCGAACAGCCGGCGCGCGCGGGCGATCTCACCGGGGGTCGGGGCCTGACCGCCGAGTTCGGCCAGCCGCTCGCGCAGATCCGCGTCCGACAGCCGCGTCCATTCGGAGAGGATCGCGAAGATGCGGCCCTGCATCTCGGCTGCCGCGGCCTTGGTGTAGGTCAGGCACAGGATCTTGGAGGGCGCGGCACCCGAAACGAGCAGCCGCACGACGCGGCGCGCGAGGACGAAGGTCTTGCCGGAGCCCGCATTGGCCGCGACGAAGACGGAGGAGGCGGGGTCGGAGGCGTCGGCCTGCGCCTTGCGCGTCGCCGCCGAGATGGACAGACCGCTCACGAGGCGTCTCCTTCGCCGGCATCCTCGTCCTCGCCGAGCGCCCATTCGCGCGCGCGGGCCAGATGGTCGTACTCGCCGGTGAAATCGCCCTGCAGCATCGGCCGGGCGCGCGAGCGGAACCCGTTCGCCTCGGTCAGCACGAAGGCGGAAAGCGAGCGGAAGCGGCGCAGCGCTTCATCCGCGAGACCGTCCGCGGTGATCGCCTCGCGCGTCGCCGACGCGGCTTTCGACAGCCGGTCCTCGGAGAAGGCTCGCTCGCGCAGGCGCACATAGGTGAGTTCGGAAACGGAGGAGACAGGGCCGAGCGCCACGAAGGCGCCTTCGCGGGCCATCGCCGCCTCCAGAGCGAGCTGCGGCGAAAGAAGCGTGCGGGCCTGTTTGGCGCTCGGATTGGTGCCGGTCTTGAAGTCGAGTATCTCGACGCCGCCGTCCGCCGTCTCGTCGATCCGGTCGGCCTCGCCCGACAGCATCACGCCGATGTCGGGGATCGGCATCTCGCCCTTCAGCTCGGCATGGCGCCTCACGATGAAGGCGCCGCGCCGCCGCTCCCAGTCGACGACGTTGGTCGCCAGCGTTTCCATGCGCGGCCACCACACGGCCTCGATCTCCGGCGGCAGCGCCTCGACCGCGAACTCCTCGCGCGCGATGGCGAGAAGGTCGTCGCGGGCCCTCTCGCCGCCGGGCTCGGCGACCTCCTTGGCGAAGCGGGCGAGGATGCGGTGGTAGAGCGTGCCGCGCTCGGCGGCGGCCGGCGCGCGGATCAGCGGTTCGAGCTTCTGAAGATGCAGGACGCGCCGGGCGTGGACCGCGTAAGGGTCGCGGAACAGCGTCTCGACCTCCGTCACGGAGAAGCGGCGCGGCCGAGCGCTCAAGGGCGGGCGAGGCTCGGGGCGCGGCGCGCGCGGTCCTTCCGCCACCTCGTCGAGGCGCGCGGCGCCCGCGAGGAAAGGCGCGCCCTCGGCGCGTAGCCGGGCGGTTCCCGCATCTCCCGCCAGCGTCGTCAGGCGCTGCAACCAGCGCGAGGGAACGGTCGGCGCGCCATCGGACCGCAGCGAACGCGTCAGCACCACCCGCTCGTGCCCGAGCGCCATCCAGATGTCGTGGGCGGCGAGACCGATGCGCCGCTCGGGCGGGTCGAGCAGGATCTCCGAGCGCATGACGCGCGAGAGGAACGCATCGGAGCGCGCGCCCTGCGGCCATGTTCCCTCGTTGAGCCCGCCGAGCACCATCACGTCCACGTCCTGCAGCCGGGCCTCCAGCGCGCCCCAGACGAAGGCGCGGGAGGACAGGCCGGCGCGCGGGCGCACGGAGACGCCGCTCGAAAGGGCGGCGAAGACGTCGGGCCATTCGGACGCCTCGACCGGGAAGCCGATCTCCGGGGCCGCGACCAGATCGGCGAGAAGACCGGCCAGCGCGGCGCCGGCCTCTTCCGCATAGAGTTCGCGGACGTCTCCCTCGCTGTCGGACGCTATGGCCTCGAGACTGCGGGTCAGAGCCGCCGCGAAGACGGAGGTCTCCACCGCCGGCGCCTCGCGAAGGTCGAGAAGCGGGCGAAGCGCGAGCGCGAGCGCGTCGCAGACGGAAGCCGCGAGATCGCGACCCTCCTCCTTCACGAGGCGCACTGCACGGGGAATGCGCCTGGCCGTCTCCAGCGCGGCGCGGCGCTGGCGGTAGAGATCGGCGAGCGTTGCGGCGCTCGCTCGGCCCGTTCCGCCGCGAAGCGCCAGAAGCTCGATCGTGCGCGCCGCGCGCCGCGCCTCGGCCGCGTCGCGCCCGAACCGCGCGAGCGGATGCTTCAGGAGCGACAGGAGCGTCACGGGGTCGCCCGGCGCGAAGGCGGCTTCGAGGACGAGTCGGGCGAGCGTCCCCGGGGCCGTCGCCGAAAGGGGACGGCCCGCCGAATCGTTGGCCGCGATTCCGAAGCGCGCGAGTTCGGCGACGACGCGGCGCGCCAGATTGCGGTCCGGCGTCGTCAGCGCCGCGCGCGCCTTGGGGTCGCTCAGCGCGTCGCGCATCGCCACCGCGATCGCCAGGGCTTCCGTGCGTTCGTCCGGGGCCTCGACGAGGGCGAGCCCGTCCAGCGCCTCCGTCCCGTGGGGCTCGCTCGTGGCCCAGAGGTCCGTCGTCTCGGCGGGGCGCAGCGCGTCGGAGACGAAGCGCCCGCGCCTCGCCCGCGGCGAGGCCAGCGTTTCGACATCCTCGCGCCTGACGCGGAGGCCGGCGAGGACGCGCGCTAGCCCGTATTGCGGATGGCCGGAGGCCGAGGGCTGGGCCGAACGGTCGATGCGCGCGAAGCTCGGCTCGTCGAGCGTCATGTCGAGGCCGGGCAGGACGACCGCGCCGTTCGGAAGTTCCGCGATCGCGGCCAGAAGCTCCAGCGTGGCGGGCGCTGTCGCGGTGGAGCCGGCGACGACGACTGGCCCGCGCGAGCCGTCCCTCCGGTATCGCGCCGCGCGCTCGCGGGCCCAGACGCGCTTCGCCTCGCCCGGTTCGCCGAGCTTCAGGGACGCCAGATGCGCCGGCCAGGCCTCCGTGACGATGGAGAGGAAACGCGAGGTGAGCTGCCACCATTCGGCGAGCCGGTCGTCGATATCCAGCGTGGCGAGGGCGGACAGGGCGACCTCCTCGTCGCCCGCCTCGTCGAGAAGCGCGCCGAGATCGTCGGCGAGCCACAGCGCGTCGGCCGAGGATGCGGGCAAGACGATGGGCTCGCCCGAGAGCGCGGTGGCCGCGCTCGAATCGATCTGCGACTTCCAGAAGCGGATGAGGCGGGCCAGATCGAGACGGCGCCGCAGCGGGTCGATGGTGGGCAGAAGCGCGCCGGCCGTTCCGCCTTCGGGCGGGGCGGCGAACGGGTCCATGGCCTCGCCTTCGCCGAGCGGACGCACGCTCGGCAGGATGGCGCTCCGGCCTCCGAGCGCATGGGCGAAGGCGGCCGTCAGCCCCTGCGCGGCGCGGCGGGTCGGAACGTAGACGGTGAGATCGGCGAGCGCCAGCGGGTCGCCGCCGCGCGTCACGCCGGGAACGATGCGCCCGTCGAGGATCCCCTCCGCCAGCGTCGGCAGGAAGGGCAGGCCCGGCGGAATGGAGAGAATGCGAGCAGGCATCGGCGCGAGGTTAGAGCATCGGCCCGACGATCGGAATCGGTTTTCGGAAAGCCTGATGCGTCGATTCAAAGAGTTGGAGCGACCGCCGTGCGTCCGATCGGACGCACGGAGCCCAAAGCTTGAGGCGAAGGCGAGCCGGTGCGATCAGGCCGCGCTCGATTTCAGGACCCGCTCGGCCTCCGCGATCGAGCCGGGCGTGCCCACCGTGACCCAGAGCCCGTCGAGGCGCACGCCGAAGAGCCGCTTCCTCTCGATCGCGGCGTCGAAGACGCGGTTGAGGGAGAACTTCTCCTCCGCAAGGTCCTCGAAGAGCTCCGGCTTCAAAATCGCCGCACCGGCATAGATGAACGGGCTCATGTCGCGATCGGCGAGGCGGGCGAGCCGCCCGGCGGCGTCCATGGTGAAATCGCCGCGCCCCTCGTAGCCGGTCGCTCGCTTCATGTCCGCGATCAGCAGGAGCGCGTCCATCCGGCTCGGGTCCCACAGCTCGGCCATGAGCGAGAGATTGTCGCGATAACCCTCGATCCAGAACGTGTCCGAGTTGATCAGGAAGAAGGGTTCGGTTCCGAGCTCCGGCAGGGCCTTGACGATGCCGCCGCCCGACTCCAGGAGCCTGCCGCTTTCGTCCGACACGACGATGGACAAATCGCGTCGCCGGCGCAGATGGCCGCGCAGCTGGTCGGCCAGATAGTGGACGTTGACGACGACCTTCTCGACGCCGACACGGGCCAGTGCGTCGAGGCCGTAGTCGATCAACGCCTTGCCGCCGACCTCGACCAGCGGCTTCGGGATCGTCGCCGTCACCGGGCGCATGCGCTTTCCGAGCCCGGCGGCGAGCACCATCGCCGTCTTCGGGCAGAACACCGTCTTCGTCATGTCGAGAGGCTACCGTCGTCCTTGCGCGAGGTCGGCGTCGAGCACGCCCCAATCCTCGTATAGTTCCATCAGCGCCGAGAGGTCCGGATGGACGAGCGTGCGCTTCAGATAGGCCTGTATCCGCGGGATGTGGCGGAGATATTGCGGCTTGCCGTCCCGCTCGTGCAGCCGGACGAAGATGCCGAGGATCTTCGTGGCGCGCTGGACCGCCATCACGCGATAGGCATGCTCGAAGGACGCGACGTCGAACCCCTCGTCGTCCGAACGGGCGTCGCGATAGGCGGCGATCAGGCGCTGCTCCAGCTCCGCCGGCACGTCGACGCGCGCGTCCTGGGCCAGAGAGGCCAGATCGTAGGCGGACGGCCCGATCATCGCGTCCTGGAAGTCGAGCAGGCCGACGCGGCGGCAGTCCTCTCGCTCGTCCCGCCAGAGAATGTTGGGGGAGTGGAAGTCGCGCAGGACCAGCCGCCGCTCGGCGCCCTCGATCGTATCGAACAGGGCGTCCCAGACGGCCTCGAAGCGCTCGCGCGCCGCGCCTTCGGCCGGTCGGCCCGTCAGTCTCGGCACGAACCAGTCGACCATCAGCGACACTTCGATGGCCATCGCGGCACGGTCGAAGTCCGGAACGCGGTAGGAATGGCCGCCGATCGCGATCTCGGGCTCGAACGGGTCGTCGTGCAGGAGGGCGAGACACCGCGCGGCGGCCTCGTAGCGCTCCGGGATCGGCTTCCCCTCCGCGTCGAGGATGCCCTCGTCGCCGAGATCCTCCAGGAGCACGAGGCCTGAATCCAGATCGACCGCATGGACCTCGGGGACGCTGAAGCCCTTCGCGGCGAGCGCCTTCGCAAGGGCCACGAAGGCGGTCACGTCCTGCGCGATATGGGCGATCTCGGCATAGGTCCGCCCGTTCGGCAGGACCGGGCCGCGCGCCAGACGCGGCGCGTCCATCAGCACCATCGGCCCGTCCGGCCCTTCGACATGCTCGTAGCGCCGCGCCGAAGCGTCCGCGCGGAACGGCAGACGGCGGGCCTTGCCGTGACCCGCGTTCTCCAGGAACCGACGGATTCGCAGCGAGCGCGAAAGGCGAAGGGCCGTCTCCGCGGCGGCGCCGACGGTCAGGTTCCGTCCGCCGCCGGGCGCGACCTCGAGAGACAGGGTCAGATTGGCCTCGGAGCCGACGAGTTCGGAGCGCTCGGGCCATTCGACGAGGACGACGCCGGTCTCGGCGGCCTCCTCCAGGCCGAGTTCGGCCAGTTCGCCGTCTCCCTCGATCCGGTAGAGGTCGAAATGCGTGGCCTTGGGCCGTGTCTCGTAGGTCTGGACGAGCGTGTAGGTCGGGGAGGGGACCTCCATCGCATCGTCGCCGGCGAGGTAGCGAAGGACGGCGCGCGCGAGCGTCGTCTTGCCCGCGCCGAGATCGCCGGACAGCGAGACCATGTCGCCGGTGCGCAGCAGGATCGCGACGTCCTCGGCGAAGACGCGGCTCGCCTCCTCGTCCGGCAGTTCGAGGACGAGCCCTTCCGGGAAGGTGTCGACCTGCTGCCGGCCGCTCATTCGGCGGCCCTGTCGAGTTCGGCGCTGTGCGCCGGGAAGCGGCAGGTGACGACCGTGCCGCCCTCGGGTCGCGAGGCGATGTCCACCCGCCCGCCATGCAGCTCCACGAAGCTCTTGACGATCGAAAGGCCGAGGCCGGCACCGGACTGGCGGCCGCCGGCCGGATTGGTCTCGAAGCGGTCGAAGACCCGCGCCAGATCCCGCTCCGAAATGCCCGGTCCCTCATCGGAGACCTTGAACAGGACGTCCTGGCCGAGCCGGGCGGCCCGCAGCGTCACCGTGGAGCCGGCGGGCGCGAAGTTCGCCGCGTTCGACAGAAGGTTGAACAGCACCTGCGTCAGCCGGTGCTCGTCGGCCCGGAAGGTCTCTCCGGCCTTCGACACGTCGATCGTCAGCCTGATGTCGCTGTCGCGCATGCGCTCGCGGACGGCGTCGGCGGCATGCTCGGCGACCTTGCCGATATCGACCTCGGTGATGTCGAGATCCATGATCCCCGCGTCGATGGTCGCGAGGTCGAGGATGTCGTTGACGATGGTCAGGAGCGTGTTGGTGGAGGTCGAGATGTAGTCGAGATATTCCGACTGCCGCTCGTTCAGGGGACCGGTCTCGACCGAGCGCAGGAGCGCGGAGAAGCCGATGATATTGGTCAGCGGCGAGCGCAGCTCGTAGTTCACGTGCTGGACGAAATCGGACTTCACCCGGTCCGCCGCCTCCAGCGCCTCGTTGCGCTCGCGCAGCATGCGCTCGGCGGCCTTGGCGTCGGAGATGTCGGCGAAGGTGAGCATCGTCTGCCCGTTGGGCAGCGGCACCACGCCGAAGGTCTGGACCCGGCCGTCGGACAGTTCGATCTCGCCGGACAGGGTCTCGCGCACGCCCTCGTCGAAGGCGGTGACGGCGCTGGCGAAGGTCGCCCAGTCGATGTCGGCCGCGTTCGGCCGGATGCCGACGCCGACGGTCGCGGCGAAGGAGCGGATGTGCGGCTTGGCGGCGAGGAAGTCGCCGGACAGGCCCCAGGTCTCGGCGAAGATCGGGTTCGACAGGCGCAGGCGTCCGTCCGGCCCGAAGACGGCCACCGCTTCCGCGAGGCTGTCGAGCGTCTGGCCCTGGAGCTGGACGAGCGCGTTGAGCCGGCTCTCGAGCTCGAACTTCTCGGTCAGATCCTCGAAGACCCAGGTCGCGCCGCCCTGCGGTGCGGGGTTGGCGAGGACGCGCAGGGTCCGCCCGTCCGCCAGATGCCAGATCGCGTCGGTCGCCTCCGTCGCCCGGTAGGCGGCCAGGATGTCGGCCTTGATCTCGCGCAAGGGGCGGTCCTCGGGCAGGACGCCGTTGGTGCGCAGCCGGTCCATGATGGCGATGTGGTCCGGCCCGCTGTCCAGATAGTTGCCGGGCAGGCCGAAGAGCCGGGCGAAGCCGGCATTGTGGTAGACGAGCTGCGTCTTCTCGTCGAAGCGCGCGACGGCCGTCTCCAGCCGGTCCAGGGTCTCGGAGTGCGAGCGCATGGTCTCGCGCAGTTCGGCGCGCACGGCTTCGGCGGCCGAGACGTCGACGGCCAGTCCCGCCGAGCCGAGGGGGCCGGAGGCGTCGACGACCGAGAAGTTGCGCCGGTCGGCGTCCACCACGGCCGACAGGCGTCCCTCGTAGACGCCGCTCGCATCCACGGCGCCGGCGATGGCCGCGCGGTCCTGCGCGTTGAAGAGCTCGAGCCGGCGCTCGATCGCGTCCTCCACGTCGCGCGCGTCCACCGCGCGGGCGTAGGCCCGGTTGGTCCAGACGAGCTCGCGGTCGCGCCCGCGCAGCCACATCGGCAGGGGGGCGGCGTCGAAGAGCGTCTGCATGGTCTCGATGGTGGAGACGGCGCGCTCGTTCTCGATGCGCAGCCGCGCGATCTCCTCGCGCAGGCCGTCCAGCGCCGTGAAGCGGACGAGCGCGATCTCCCCTTCGGTGCGGCCGGCGGCCTCGATCGCGTGATCCTCTCCGATCTCGATCTCGATGCGGAAGGGCTCGGCCGTTCCGATGAGCCTGTCGATGGCCGAAGACAGGCGCGCGGCGTCGAACTCCGGCATCCAAGTGGCGAAGCGGAGGAATTCCGCGCGCTCGCGCGGCGCGCCGAGGCTCGCGGGCAGGCTCCCCATCATGTCGGGCACGGCGGAGCCGCGATAGGCGAGCAGGCGCTGGTTCTCCGTCGAGATCATGGCGCTGCGCGTCTCGACCTCGTGGCGCGCATCCGCCAGTTCAGAGCGCAGCCGCTCGTTCTCGCTCTCCACCACGACGCGCCTGCGGCTCAGCCACACGGCGGCGATCATACTGCCGCCGATCACGAGCGCGACGAGCGCGGCCGTTCCCACCGTCTCCGGCGCGAGCGCCCGGTCGATCAGCTGGGCGCTGGCCGGCGTCGCGCCGCATGCGAGGAGGGCGGCCGCGCCCGTACAGACGCGCGCGGCGACGCTGCGCCCCGCCGGTCTACGGGCGTCGTCCATCCGGCCCCGGTCGTGCCTCTCGCAATCCATCCAAGTCCCCGCCGCCGCGCTTCTTCAAGAACCGGCGAAAATGTCCCCGCCTCCCGCGCCGCCTCTGTTCGACGCAGGATGGCGACAGACTAGACAAGCATGACCCGGCTGGCAAAGCCGACGAGACACAGTGTGGCGAAAAAGGACGCCGCCGACGGCAGGACCGTCGGCGGCGCGCAAGGCTCGGAAGGTTAAGGCGCGGGAGGCGTCAGTAGCGGTACTGGTCGCTCTTGAACGGGCCCTGCGGGGTCACGCCGATATAGGCGGCCTGCTCCTCCGAAAGGATCGAGAGCTTGGCGCCGAGCTTGTCGAGATGCAGGCGCGCGACCTTCTCGTCCAGGTGCTTCGGCAGGACGTAGACCTCGTTCTTGTACTGATCGCCCTTGGTGAAGAGCTCGATCTGCGCCAGCGTCTGGTTGGTGAAGGACGCGCTCATCACGAAGGAGGGGTGCCCCGTCGCGTTGCCGAGGTTGAGAAGGCGGCCCTCGGACAGCAGCAGCATGCGCTTGCCGTCGGGGAAGGTGATCATGTCCACCTGCGGCTTGACGTTGGTCCAGGTCAGGTTCTTCAGCGCCGCGACCTGAATCTCGTTGTCGAAATGGCCGATATTGCCGACGATCGCCATGTCCTTGAGCGAGCGCATCGTGTCGAGCGTCACGACGTCCTTGTTGCCCGTCGTCGTGATGACGATGTCGGCGGTCGGGGCGGCCTCTTCGAGCGTCACGACCTCGAAGCCGTCCATCGCCGCCTGCAGCGCGCAGATCGGGTCGACCTCGGTCACCTTCACGCGGGCGCCGGCGCCCTGGAGCGAGGCGGCCGAGCCCTTGCCGACGTCGCCGTAGCCGCAGACGACCGCGACCTTGCCGGCCATCATGACGTCGGTGCCGCGACGGATGCCGTCGACGAGGGATTCCTTGCAGCCGTACTTGTTGTCGAACTTCGACTTGGTGACGCTGTCGTTGACGTTGATCGCCGGGAAGGGCAGCAGGCCCTTCTTCTGCAACTGATACAGACGGTTGACGCCCGTCGTCGTCTCCTCGGTCACGCCCTTGATGGCGTCGCGCTGCCGGGCGAAGAAGCCGGGCGTCTGCGCCATCCGCTTCCTGATCTGCGCGAAGAGGATCTCCTCCTCCTCGTTGCCCGGGTTCGACAGGACGTCCTCGCCCGCCTCGGCGCGCGCGCCGATCAGGATGTACATCGTGGCGTCGCCGCCATCGTCGAGGATCATGTTGGAGGGCTGGCCGTCCGCCCACTGGAAGATGCGGTCGGTGTACTCCCAGTACTCGGTCAGCGTCTCGCCCTTCACGGCGAAGACGGGCGTTCCGCCGGCCGCGATGGCGGCGGCGGCGTGGTCCTGCGTGGAGAAGATGTTGCAGGAGGCCCAGCGGACCTCGGCGCCCAGGCTTTTCAGCGTCTCGATCAGGACCGCGGTCTGGATCGTCATGTGCAGCGAGCCGGTGATCCGGGCGCCCTTGAGCGGCTGCTCGGCGCCGAACTCCTCGCGGCAGGCCATCAGGCCCGGCATCTCGGTCTCGGCGATCTCGATCTCCTTGCGGCCCCAGTCCGCGAGCGAGATGTCCTTGACGATGTAGTCCTGCGTGCCGGTCATGGCTTCAAACCTTCAGAGATGGATCGGGAAGGGCGCGCGTTGGAGCGCGCGCGAATTCTGCCCGGCTTTTACCAATCGGGGCGCGCGACCACAAGCGGATATAAACATCTCTTTATGTGTCTTGGTTTCCGGTCTCTTCCGGAGCCGCCGGCCGCGGTGCGGGGGACAGATCGTCGTAGAGTGCGACGGCCTCTTCAGCGGGACCCCGGCGCACGCCCGGCGAGCGGACCTTCAGAACGCGCACGCGCCCGTGCAGCGACATCGTCAGGACGTCGCCGGGACGGATCAGCTTGGCCGGCTGGTCGATCTTCTCGCGATTGAGGCGCACGGCGCCGGACTGGACGATGTCCTGCGCCAGCCCGCGCGTCTTGGTCAGACGAGCGAAGAACAGCCATTTGTCGATTCGCTGGCTGCCTGCGCTCATCCCGCCTCGCGCTACTTCTTGAGCTGCTCTTTGAGAGCGGCGAGCTTGGCGAAGGGCGAATCCGGATCGGCGACCTTCGGCTTCTCGAAGCGGCGCGGCGCCTCGTCGTTGCGCGGCCCCTTGTCGAAGCGCGGCTTGCCCCCGCCCGAACCCTTGCCGCCGCCATGGCCACCGGGGCGCTGGCCGCCGAAGCGTTCCTGCCGGCGATCCTCGCCCGGCTTGTCGCCGTCCCGGCGCTCGCGGTTCGGACCGCCGCGGCCCGGCCTCTGGCCTCGCCGCTCGCCGTCGCGGGACGGCCGCTCTGCGCCTTCGCTGGAAGCGTTGCGGTTGTCGCCGCCGCGACCCTGATGGCCGCCGCGACGCGGACCGCGCTCGCGGTCGCCGCGCGACGGGCGCCAGAGCTGGACGATCTTGGGCTCTTCGGCCGGCTTCTCTTCGGCACCAGCGGTTTCGGTCGGGGCAGGGTGAGGCGCTTGGTCCGCCGTCGGCTCCTCGACGCTCGGGGCATCGACGTCGTCCGTCCCGGCCTTCTCCTCGGCCGGGTCGGCGTTCGCCGCCGGCTCGACCGGAGCGGCTTCGGCCGTGGTCTCCTCAGCATCCGCGACCGGCTCGCTCACGGCATCGGCCGCCTCGTCACCGCCCTCGGGCGACGCTTCGCCGGTCTCCTCGGTCGTCGGAGCGGCCTCGGCGGGCGCTGCTGCGGCCTGCGCGGTCCGGGCCGCGGCGGCGGCGTCCTCTTCGGCGAGCCGCGCCTCCACCGCGCCGGCATCCATGCCGTTCGCGCGGTAGCCGAGGCCCTTGAGAATCTCGTCCATGTCCTGCGCGGTCGCGCCGAGGATCGACATCATGGCGGGGGTGACGATGAAGGCGCGGCCGTCGAAGGCGCCTTCGGGGCGCTTGGAGGTTCCGGGCTTCCAGGCGAGAGCCGGGCGGATGAGGTCCGCGAGGCGCTCCAGGATGTCGATGCGCACCGCGCGGCTGCCGAGCAGGCGATAGCCCGCCAGCGCGTAGAAGACCGGGTCGAATCCCTCTTCCGGCCGGGCCGAGGTGCGGCCCGTCGCCAGAAGCTGCGGCACCTCGCCGTAGCCCGGCCGGTCGCGCGCGTCCTTGGCCGTCGCCCACAGAAGCGTCATCAGATGCGCCGGGGCTGGCTTGATCAGCGCGGGAACGAAGATGTGATAGGCGCCGAAGCGCACGCCGAGCCGGCGCAGCGCGGCGCGCGCGTCCTGGTCGAGCGAGCGGACGTCCTCGGCGATGTCGCGCCGCTGGATCAGGCCGAAATTCTCGTACAGCCGGTAGGCGATTCCCTTGGCGGTGCCCTCCAGCCCCTCGCCCGCGCCGAGATCGGCCAGCGGCTTCAGGATGGTGGAGACCTGATAGGTCACGTAGCGCTCGGCACGGGCGGCGACCTTGTCGCGCGCCGGGCCGGTCAGCTGGTCGTCCGCGAGAAGCACGACGCGCGGGCGCAGCGGGTCGTCGCCCGCCGAGATCGCCGCCACGGGTGCCCCGAGCCAGCGCACGAGGCCGTCGGCGCCGAGCGCCAGGTCGCCGTTCGGTGCGTTGAAGAACCGCTCGGCCCGGCGCTCGTACTCGTTCGCCAGCGCCTTCTGCGCGGCGGCGCGCACCGCCTTGCCGTCCTGCCCCTCCGACACCGCGTCGGGCGTGAACCGGAACCCCTGCAATTCGCCGACATGGTGACCCTCGACGGTGACCTTGCCGTCGTTGCCGACCTCTGCTTCCATGAAGGCGTTCTCTCTCAACCGCCGCATCAAGACGCTTGTCCTGCGATCTACGAAGCGTTTCGTCAACCGCTCGTGAAGGGCGTCGGAAAGCCGGTCTTCGATCGCCCGCGTCTTTTCCTGCCAGTGTGTCGGATCGGCCAGCCAGCCGGGACGGTGCGAAACATAGGTCCAGGTGCGCACCTCCGCGATGCGCTGGGACAGGGCGTCGATGTCACCCTCCACCCTGTCGGCGCGCCGCACCTGCTCGCCCATATAGTCTTCCGCCACATGTCCGCGCCGGACCAGATCGGCGTAGATGGAGCCGATGATCTCGGCGTGCTGGGCCGGTGCGATGCGGCGGTAGTCCGGCAGCTTGCAGGCCTCCCAAAGCGTTTCCACCGCCTTGGCGCCCGTCGCCATCGCGGCGATCGAATCCTCGCGCGACAGGATCTCCAGCGCCCGCTGGTCCACCGAGGGCAGGGCGCGGGTCAGCTCGCCCGGCGGCGGAGAGCGGTCCAGGCTGCCCTTCAGCGCGTCGAGGGAGCGGAAGTCCAGATCGCGCGAGCGCCATTGCAGAACGCGCATCGGCTCGAAGCGGTGCGATTCGAGCGCCTCGACGAGCTCGTCCTCCAGGGGATCGACCCGCGCGGTCACGCCGAAGGTGCCGTCGCGCACGTGCCGCCCGGCGCGCCCTGCGATCTGGCCGAACTCGGCGGCCGTCAGGCGGCGATACTGGAAGCCGTCATACTTCCAGTCCTGCGCGAAGGCGACGTGGTCGACGTCGAGATTCAGCCCCATGCCGATGGCGTCTGTCGCGACGAGGAACTCCACCTCGCCGTTCTGGTAAAGCTCGACCTGGCGGTTGCGGGTGCGCGGCGAGAGCGCGCCGAGCACCACCGCCGCCCCGCCGCGCTGGCGCCGGATCAATTCGGCGATGGCGTAGACCTCGTCGGCCGAGAAGGCGACGATGGCCGAGCGGCGCGGCAGGCGCGTGATCTTCTTCGATCCGGCATAGAGAAGGTTGGACAGGCGCGGCCGCTGCACGAAGCGGATGCCGGGCAGCACGCGCTCCAGAACGCCGCGCATCGTGCCTGCCCCGAGCAGAAGCGTCTCCTCGTAGCCGCGCGCATGCAGCACGCGGTCGGTGAAGACGTGGCCGCGCTCCAGATCGCCGCACAGCTGCACCTCGTCGATGGCGACGAAGGCCGCGCTCGGCTCGCGCGGCATCGCCTCGACGGTGCAGACCTGGTAGCGGGCGTGCTTGGGCTTGATCTTCTCCTCGCCCGTGATCAGGGCGACGGCACCGACCCCGACGCGCTCGACGAGCCTCTGATAGACCTCGCGGGCGAGCAGGCGCAGCGGCAGGCCGATGACGCCGGAGGAATGGGCGATCATCCGCTCGATGGCGTAGAAGGTCTTGCCGGTGTTGGTGGGTCCCAGAACGGCCGTCACGCCCGTCCCGTCGGGCGGGGCGCCGCGTCGTGCGGCTTCATGCGGGAAAGGCGCGTTCATCATCCGTGCCGATAGTTATGGCGTCCGCGCCAAAACGCAAAGGCGCGGCTGCGACGGATCGCCCGGCGATCGTCGCTCGTCCACTCCCCGATGTCGCAAAAAGGACTGCATCGCGTTGTTGGCAACGCCTAACGTCTTCGATGAAGCATGAATGGAGCGACAGGTCTTGGCCGGATTCCCTGAGCGAGCGAAGGTCGTCATCGTCGGATTGGGAGGCATCGTCGGCGCCTCCGTCGCCCATCATCTGATCGAGCGCGGCTGGGACGACATCGTCGGCATCGACGCGTCCGGCATCCCGACCGATGTCGGGTCCACGGCGCATGCCTCGGACTTCTGCTACACGACCAGCCACGACTTCCTGTCCTGCTGGACGACGCTCTACTCGATCGAATTCTTCGACAAGCTCGGCCACTACGCCCGCGTCGGCGGCCTGGAGGTGGCGCGCGTCGGCGACGATGCGCGCATGGACGAGATCCGCCGCAAGGTCGCCTCCGGCAAGGCCTTCGGCACCAGGGTCCGCCTGATCGAGCCGGCCGAGATCAAGGAGAAGTTCCCCCTCATCGAGGAGGATCAGGTCCAGGGCGGTCTCTGGGACCCGGATGCCGGTCTCGTGATCCCGCGCTCGCAGACCGTGGCGGGCAAGCTCGTCGACGAGGGCGAGAAGTCGGGCAAGCTGCGCGCCTTCGCCAACACGCCCGCGACCTCGCTCGTCATCGAGGACGGGAAGATCGGCGGCGTCGTCACGCCGCGCGGAACGATCCACGCCGACCACGTCGTGGTCTGCGCCGGTCTCTGGGGGCGGCTCATCGCCGAGATGGCCGGCGAGGACCTGCCGGTCATGCCGGTGGACCACCCGCTCACCTTCTTCGGTCCGTACAACGAGTTCGCCGGCACGGGGAAGGACATCGGCTATCCGCTGATGCGCGACCAGGGCAACTCGGCCTACATGCGCGACACGGGCGACCCGACGACGGCCGAGGGCGGCCAGATCGAGTGGGGCTATTACGAGGAGCACGATCCGCGCCTCTGCCACCCGCGCGACATCCTGTCGAAGGCCGAGGCGCGCCTGTCGCCCTCGCAGCGCGATCTTGACATGGAACAGATCATGGAGCCGTTGGAGCGGGCGATCGAGCTGACGCCGATCCTCGGCGAGCTCGGCTACCGCGAGAGCCATTCCTTCAACGGCCTCCTGCAGGTGACGAGCGACGGCGGCCCCTCCTGCGGCGAGAGCCGGAAGGTGAAGGGCCTCTGGTACTGCGTCGCGATCTGGGTGAAGGACGGCCCGGCCTACGGCAAGCTCATCGCCGACTGGATGACGGACGGCCGGACCGAGATCGACCATCACGCGATCGACGTCACGCGCTTCTATCCGCACCAGCTGACCGAGGAGATGATCCACGAGCGCTGCACGGAGACGGCCAAGAAGATCTACAACCCGGCCGTCCATCCGCGCGAGCCCTTCTCGCTCGGCCGCAACGTGCGCCGCTCGCCCTTCCACGAGCGCGAGAAGGAGCTCGGGGGCTACTTCATGGAGCTCGGCGGCTGGGAGCGCGCCCACGGCTACGCCTCCAACGAGCACCTTCTGGACAAGTACGGCGACCGTGTTCCGGTGCGCGAGAACGAGTGGGACGCCCGGCACTTCTGGCGCGTCTCCAATGCCGAGCAGCTCGCCATGAGCGAGGACGCCGGCATCATCAACCTGTCGCACTTCGCGATGCTCGAAGTGTCCGGCCCCGACCACGTCGCGCTGGCCGAATGGCTGTGTGCGGCCAAGATCGGCGGCGACGCCAACGTCAACAAGGGCATCTACACTCACTTCCTCGACGACGAGGGCATGGTGCGCGCCGATCTGACGGTGCTGCGCTTCGAGGACCGCCTGCGGATCGTCGACGGGGCGGACGCCGCGCCGCGCGACTTCCACTACGTCGCGCGCGTGGCCGAGGAGAAGGGCTTCGACGTCCAGCTGGCGGACCGCACGAACGAGATCGTCACCGTCGGCATCTGGGGGCCGAACGCGCGAGAGAAGCTGAAGACCATCGTCGAGGACCCGGCGGCGATCGAGAAGGAGGCGCTCGCCTTCACGCAGCTGCGGGCCGGCCGCATCGCGGGTAAGGACGTCACGATCTTCCGCATCTCCTATGTCGGCGAGCAGGGCTTCGAGATCCACGTCGCCTATGATGACGCGCCCGCAGTCTGGGCGGCGCTGGAATCCACAGGCGCGACGCCGGTCGGCATCGAGACCTATGCGAACTCGCGGCGCATGGAGAAGAGCCTGCGCCTGCAGAACGCCGATCTCCTGACCGAGTACAATCTCTACGAGGCCGGCCTCTCACGCCCGAAGGTCAAGGAAGCGGACTTCCGCGGCAAGGCCAAGCATCTGGAGTATCGCGAGCGGCCGCATCAGCCGGCGATGCTGTGCACGCTGGTCCTGACCGAGAACACTGATTCCGAGGGCGTGAAGCGCTATCCCGTGGGCATTCTGCCGGTGCTCGACCCGGCCACCGGCGAGACGCTGGTGGACGAACTCGGCCGGCGCTCCTTCACGACCTCGATCGCCTTCGGCCCCTCGGTCGGCAAGACCATCGCGCTCGCCTATCTCCCGCACACGCATGCCGAAGTCGGCACCAAGCTGGAGGTCGAGTATTTCGCCGAGCGCTACCCGGTCGAGGTGGCGTGCGTGGGGATGAACTCGCTCTACGACCCGGAGAACCTCAAGCCGCGCAGCTGACGCGCGGGCCCCGTCCTCACCGGGCCGAGCGATAGGGCTCGGTCGGAACCGAGACGTGCAGGGGAGGGGGCGCCGGATAGGCGGCATCCACCCCGCCGATATCGCTCGGGTCGCTGGGAAGCATCACGCTCAAGACGAGGCCGGCGGCGGCCAGTCCGGCAACGACGGTCGTGCGGAAGGAAGCGGTCATCGTGTTCGCCCTCGAAGCAGCGTCCCCCCGGTCGCTTGGCGAGTCGAATGAGCGGGACCGCGATCGGTTGCAAGCGCCGGGTTCGATTTCGTGAGCCGGCTCACGATCCTGTGAGTCTCGGGCCGTCGGGCGGCGTCTCGAAGATAAGCCCGCCTTCCCATTTCCAGGCTCCGCTGCCTTTCGGAAATCTTTTCCCCAACGCCGGTGCTCGGGAGGCGACGGAACCTCGTGACGCGCCTTCATGCCGTCCAAGGTCGGGTCACGTCGCGGCGAGGGGATCGTCCTGCCGAGGCGAGACCGAAAGCTCGAAGCGCTCGAACGAGGGCGCCGCACCGGAGAAGACGACATGCCGAAGAAGACGACGCTCCTTGCCGCCGCCGGCCTTGGCGCTCTGATGATGGCGACCCCCGCGCTCGCGATCGAGGGCGCGGACGGCCCGCTGGTCACGACCGAATGGCTCGAGGCCAATCTCGGAAACCCCGACCTTCGCCTCGTCGAGGTCTCCGTCGAGCCGGGCGTCTTCGAGCGCGGCCATATCGAGGGCGCGCAGAACGTCGTCTGGCACACCGACCTCGTCGATCCCGTAAAGCGCGACATTGCGACCCGCGAGAACTTCGAGGAGCTGGTGCAGCGCCTCGGCATCGAGGAGGATTCCACGGTCGTCCTCTATGGCGACAACAACAACTGGTTCGCGGCCTGGGGCGCCTGGGTGTTCGATACCTACGGCATCGACGTGAAGCTGCTCGACGGCGGCCGCAAGAAGTGGGAGGCCGAGGGCCTGCCGCTCTCCACCCGCGCCACCACCGTCGCCGCCTCCGACATCACCCTGCCGGAGCGCAACGAGGACATCCGCGCCCGCCTGTCCGACGTCCTCGAGGTCGTGAACGGCGAAGCGGAGGCGACCATCGTCGACATCCGCTCCAACGACGAGTTCACCGGCAAGATCTTCGCGCCGGAGGGCAGCCAGGAGCTGACGATCCGCGCCGGGCACGTGCCGGAGGCGATCAACGTGCCCTGGGGCACGGCGGTGGCCGAGGACGGAACCTTCAAGCCGGCCGAGGAGCTGAAGGCCATCTATGCCGAGAAGGGCATCGACGGGTCCGAGCCGATCATCGTCTACTGCCGCATCGGGGAGCGCTCCTCGCACACCTGGTTCCTTCTCTCGAAGATCCTCGGCTACGACGTGCGCAACTATGACGGCTCCTGGACCGAGTACGGCAATTCGGTCGGCTCGCCGATCGTGAACGTCTCGAACACGGTCTGGACGGGCAAGTAACGCACCGTCATTCTCGAAAGAGGCCCGGCGGGTTCGCTCCCGCCGGGCTTTCGTCCGTCCGGCAGGGAGCGCGCCGAGCCGTGAGCATCGTCCACGAGACCGAGGGCAACGGCCCGAACCTCCTGATCCCGAGCCCCGCCTCGGCCCGTGCGCCGGCCGGCCGGCCCGCGCGGTTCCGCCTGCCGGGATGGGCTCTCGCAGCCCTTCTGGCCGTGCTGATCCTCGGCGCCGCCCTGTACCTCTCGCGTGCAGGCTACGGCGATGCGCTCGCGCTCTCGCTCGTCCTCGGTGCCGCCTTCGGCTTCGTCCTGCAGCGCTCGCGCTTCTGCTTCTATTGCGGCATCCGCGAATGGGTGGAGGAGGGAGAGCCGGACGGCGTGCTCGGGCTCCTGACGGCGATGGCCGCCGGCGCGCTCGGCACCGCGCTCGTCTTCGGCGCCTGGATGCCGGACCCTTCGACCGGCCGCCTGCCGCCCGACGCCTTCATCGGCCCCATCGCCTGGACGCTCGTCTTCGGCGGGCTCGCCTTCGGGGCGGGCATGTCGATCTCGGGTTCGTGCATCTCGGCCCATCTCTACCGGCTGGGGGAGGGCTCGCCGACCGCGCCCTTCGCGATTCTCGGAACGCTCGCGGGCTTCGTCCTCGGCTTCGCGACCTGGAACCGGCTCTATCTCGACTTCGTGCAGGGCGCGCCGGTCGTCTGGCTGCCGGCGTGGACCGGATATCCCGGCTGGGTCGCGCTGACGCTCGTCGTGCTGGCGGCTCTCGCCTGGCCGCTTCTTCTCCGCCGCTCGCCCCGGCGCGAGGCCGTGCGGGCCGAGCTCGACCGCTATGACGGGCGCTCCGCGCTCGCCCCGCTCGCGGCCGTCTTCACCGGGCGCTGGCCGGGCTGGCTCGGCGGCCTCTTCGTCGGCGGGCTCGCCGCCTTCGCCTATCTGCGCGTCGCCCCGCTCGGCGTCACGGCCGAGCTTTCGGCGCGCGCAAGGGACGTCGGCACCGCGCTCGACGCCGTGCCCGGCACGCTGCTGGGCCTGGAAGGCCTGCGCGGCTGCGTCTCGATCGTCGCCAACGCGCTCCTGTCGAACAACGGCGTCTTCGTCCTCGCCATGTGCGCCGCGAGCTTCGCCGCCGCGCTCGCCTCCGGCCAGTTCCAGCCGCAATGGCCGAAGGCCTCGCAGATCCTTCGCGGTCTTCTCGGCGGGCTGCTTCTGGGATGGGGCGCGATGGTCGCGCTCGGCTGCTCGATCGGCACGCTTCTCTCCGGCATCATGGCCGGAGCCCTGTCGGGCTGGGTCTTCGCGCTCGCGATGATCGCCGGACTCGTCGTCGTCCGCCGGATCGACCGGGCGCTCTTCGGATAAAATCGTTTCGTAAGCGGGCCTGACAATGGACGCGCCTTTCGCGCGGGTCTATCGCGGACGACGTCGCGCGGGCGGCTCGCTGGGGAGCCGTGGGCCCGTGCCTCGGGAGGCGTATCCGTGAGCCAGGCGAGCATGAAGGCGGGCAGCGGCACCGGACAGGCGCAGACGACCATGCTGGTCCTCTGGTCCCTGTCGCTGTGTCACATGCTGAACGACACGATCCAGTCGCTCCTGCCGGCGCTCTATCCGGTGCTTCAGGCCAACTACCAGTTGACCTTCACGCAGATCGGCATCCTGCACTTCACCTTCCAGGCGACGGCCTCGCTGCTGCAGCCGGCCGTCGGCCTCGCGACCGACCGCCGCCCCTATTTCCGGCTGCTGACGATCGGCATGGGCGCCAGCCTCGTCGGCCTCGTCATTCTCGCCTTCGCGCATTCCTACTACGTGCTGCTTCTGGCGGCGGCCTGCGTCGGCATCGGCTCGTCGATCTTCCATCCGGACGCCTCCCGCGTCGCGCGCGCGGCCTCGGGCGGGCGCTACGGCTTCGCGCAGTCGGTCTTCCAGGTGGGCGGCAACACGGGCACCGCGCTCGGACCGCTGCTCGCGGCCTATATCGTGCTGCCGCTCGGCCAGCCCTCGGTCCTGTGGTTCTCGGCGCTGGCGCTTCTCGGCATGATCGTGCTCTGGCACGTCGGGTCCTGGGCGAAGGCCAAGCATCTGGAGCGCCTGGCCGCCGCCGCGAAGGCCGGGCCGGCGCCGATCGCCGCCTCGCGCCTGCCGCGCAACCGCGTCGTCTTCGCGATCGTCATCCTGGCGATGCTGGTCTTCTCCAAGCAGCTCTACACGGTGTCCCTGTCGAGCTACTACACCTTCTACCTGATCGACACGTTCGGCGTGTCGATCCGCGACAGCCAGCTCCTGCTCTTCCTGTTCCTGGCGGCGGCGGCGGCCGGCACCTTCCTCGGCGGCCCGATCGGCGACCGGTTCGGGCGCAAGGCCGTCATGTGGTTCTCCATTCTCGGCGTCCTGCCCTTCACGCTGCTTCTGCCGCATGTGAACCTGTTCTGGACGGCGGTTCTCTCGGTCGTCATCGGCTTCGTGATCTCGTCGGCCTTCTCGGCGATCGTGGTCTTCGCGCAGGAGCTGGTGCCGGGCCGCGTCGGGCTGATCGCGGGCATCTTCTTCGGATTCGCCTTCGGCATGGGGGGCATCGGGGCCGCCGTCCTCGGCGCGATCGCGGACGCGCGCGGCATCGGTTACGTCTTCCAGCTCTGCGCGTTTCTGCCGCTGCTCGGCCTTCTCACCATCCTCCTGCCACCGGAGAAGACGATCACCCAGCCGCGATAGTCTTTTTCTCCCGATCCGCCCTGCGGCGGAACGTTCGACCCTCGCCTTGGCGGTCGGAATGCGTCATGCCGGTCGTCGAATTGTACGGCGGGCTTTCGGCAGGGTCCGCGGAAGCCTATGTTTGCCGCACCGCACACGTCCATCCATCAGCCGAGAGGCGCGAAGAGCCGATGAACGCCATCGTCGAGAAGCTTGAAACCGAAACCGCCTTCCCGATCCCGGCCGGCGTCTTCGCCGAGACCGTGACCGAGGTTCGGCACTACACGGATTCGCTCTTCAAGTTCCGCATGACGCGGCCCTCGAGCTTCCGCTTCCGCACCGGCGAGTTCGCCATGATCGGGCTGCCGAACGCGGAGAAGCCGGTCTATCGCGCCTATTCGATCGCCAGCCCCGCCTGGGACGAGGAGTTGGAGTTCTTCTCCATCAAGGTGCCGGGCGGACCGCTGACCGAGCATCTGCAGAAGATCCAGCCCGGCGACACGGTGCTGATGCGCAAGAAGCCGACGGGAACCCTCGTTCTCGATGCGCTGATCCCCGGCAAGCGCCTCTACCTTTTCTCGACGGGAACCGGCATCGCGCCCTTCGCCGGCATCATCCGCGACCCGGAGACCTACGAGAAGTTCGAGGAGGTCATCCTGACCCACACCTGCCGCAACGACGCCGAGCTCCAGTACGGGCGCGACCTCGTGGAGGCGACGAAGACGGACGAGCTGCTCTCGGAGGTCGTCGGCGGCCGCCTGCGCTATTTCGGCGGCGCGACCCGCGAGGGCAACCCGCCCGCACAGCGCATCACCACCATGATCGAGAACGGCTCGCTCTTCGAAGCGCTCGGCGTGCCGCCGCTCGATCCCTCGACCGACCGAGGCATGATCTGCGGCTCGATGGACATGCTGAAGGACACCAAGGCGCTTCTGGAGGCCGCGGGCCTGGAGGAGGGCGCCAATTCCAAGCCGGGCACCTTCGTCGTCGAGCGCGCCTTCGTCGACTGACGAATCGTCGGCGCTCTTGTCTTTGACGAGGGCGCCGGGCCGCTGGTAGGGATCGCCGGACGGCCACCGGAGCGTTCCCGATGAAAGCGATCTTCGTCCAGTTCAAATGCCGTCCCGGCATGGCCTACCGCGTGGCCGACGAGATCGGCGAGACGGTGGAGGAGATGTCGGAGGTCTATTCGACCTCCGGTCAGTACGATCTCCTCGCCAAGTTCTATCTCGACGACGACCGGGACACCGGCCATTTCGTCACCGAGAAGCTGCAGACGATCGAGGGCGTGGCGGACACCTTCACCACCGTGACCTTCAAGGCCTTCGGACGCGCGTGACGAGTCCCTCGACGGCGCGCGGCGCGGCGCGGCTCCTGGTCGTCGTAGAGGACGGGACGGAGGCCGAAACCGTTCGCCGGGCCGGGGGCGTCGCCATCCGCTCGCTCGACGCGCCTGATCTCGAAGAGGCGGTCGGACCTTCGCGCCGGCTGGACGCAGCCTCCATCACCGCTCTGGACGACACGCTCGTCGAGAACGGCGCGACGCTTCTTCTCGACGCGTCGCCCGATCGGCTTCTCGACCGGGTCTCCTTTCCCGACCTCGCGCGATTTGCCGACCACGCGAACGAGCGCGGCGTTCGGTTCGGCTTCGCCGGCAGGCTGGAGGCGCCCGACGTTCCCCGTCTCCTGCCGCTGCGGCCTTCCTTCCTCGTCTTCAACGAGGCGATCCGCGACGATGCGGGCCGGCTCGACCACGGGACGCTTTCGGACGTCGCGACGCTCTTCGCCCCGCCCGAACACGCGCCGCGATTTGAGGGCGAGCCCGACAAGGTCTTCGTGCGCGACCTCGTCCAGGAGATGGAACTCGGCGCCTATGCCTCCGAACGCGGGCGCCGCCAGCGCGTCCGCTTTTCCGTCGAGGCCGAGCTGGCGCCCCGGACGGGGCCGTGGGCGGCCGCCGACATCTACTCCTACGACCGGATGATGGATGCGATCCGGGCGCTGGCGCAGCGTGCGCCCGAGCCTTTCGTGGAAACGCTCGCCGAAACGCTCGCGCGCGAACTCCTCGAAGACGCGCGGCTGATCGCCGTGACCATCCGCGTCGAAAAGCTCGATCTCGGGCCCGCATCGGCCGGCGTAGAGATCCGGCGCGCCCGCAAGAATTGAGCTGAATCGCCGGTCCGCCATGCCGCAGTGCGGCGACGAAATGGCGGAACCGCGGCAAATGGGCGTCATTATCGAATGGACGGACGGCGCGCGATCCGTTTGGATGGAGCGTAACGGCTGCGACGGGAAGGAGCGAAGGCGCGAATGCACGACATGCTGATCGTCAAGTTCGGAGGAAGTTCCATTCCACCTTTTGACCTGGCGCGCTGGGTCGGGGCGGTGGAGGAATCGAGCCGGCCGACGGTCGTCGTGCCGGGCGGCGGGCCTTTCGCGGGCACCGTCCGCCGCCTTCAGAGCCAGATCGGCTTCGACAACGACGCCGCGCGTGAAATGACGCTGCTGGCCATGGAGCAATTCGCCCGCGCGCTCTGTTCGATCGGCACGCGCCTGGAACCCTGCGACAGCGAGGAGGCGATCCTTCGCACGCTGTCGGAGGGGCGGATCGCGGTCTGGCTCCCGACGCGCAGCGCGATGAGCACCGACGATCCGGTGTGGGACACGACCATGTCGTCCGACGGCTTCGCGGCCCGGCTGGCCAGCCAGTTTCCCGGAGCCACGCTCTGCCTCGTTAAGCGGATCGACCTGCCGGAGGGCCGCGATCTTCATGCCGTGACGGCTGCGGGCGTCGTCGACCCGGCCTTCGAGACCATGCTGCACCCGGCGACGCGGCTCTATGTCGCCGGGCCGTCCGAACTCTCGCTCGCCGGGCGGCGGCTCGCCAAGGGGCAGGTGCCCGGCCAGGAGGTGGTGCGCGAGGACGATCTCCACACCATGCACGAGGCGGCGCAGTAGAGAGCGGCCGCTCTCCAATCCGGTTCAGGCACTCAGATCGGCGCGAGGGAAGAGGGAGGCGCCCGACGAATGTTCAGCGTCCGTCGGGTTTGGGCGTCGCGTTCGAGCCGGCGGCGAGCGCGTTGCGGATCGCGTTCGGATTGACCGCGACGGACGGCTGCGGAATGTCGAAGAGCCGCTCCGGCCCTGCGCCCGCGATGCTCGGCGTATCCGACGCGCTGGGCGAGGCGCCGAAGGAGCCGCCCGAGGTGCTGGACAGGCCGGTCCCGCTCGTCCCCTCGCGGGCGAGCGAATCCACGTTCAGGGAATTGATGCTCGTCGCGCCTTCGCTGGCGCGCTCCTCGGTGGTCGATGCGCCCGAGCCGGCCGCACCGCCGACGCCCGATCCCGACAGGCCGCCGCTGCCGACGCCGCCTCCCGAGGGAGTCGAGCCGGAGCCCAGCGACGGTGTGGGCGACACGGTGCCGGACGAGCTGCCGACGCCGCCCGCGGCGCCCCCGGCCGAGGAGGAACCAAGACCGCCACTGCCGCCAAGACCACCGGACGAACTCCCCACGCCGCCGGCCGCCCCGCCCCCGGAGCTTCCGACGCTGCCGGACGACCCCCCGGTCGAGCCGCTGAGCTGGGCGAGAGCGGGGCCGGACAGCAGCGCGAGGGCGAGCGCGGCGGTGGAGAGGAGCTTGGCGGACATGGGAAGACCTCGGTGCGTCTCGATCTGTCAGACGCCAACGTGAGGCGTGACGGCCGGTTCCGCGATCGAGGGTGTGTCCCTGCGCACGGCGCTCTAGCGTCGTGGCGCCAGCGAAGGGCGCGTGACGGAACTGCGGCCGATGGCGGTCGGCCCGCCGCGCGAGAAATCGCCGGCTCGCGCAGGGTCGAGGTCCGGCCGCCCCATCCGGCCCCGTCCGTCCGGCTCCATCGAGGCGGCGGGGATGTCGGGGCGGGTGTGGCGCGCGCCGATCCGCTCGCGGATGATCCGGTTGCGCAACTGGCGCTCGCGCGCGAGCGTGTCGGGTGAGGGCAGCGGGCGCACGATCACCGGTAGCCCGTTCGTCACGTGCGGGCCGGGGATCACCGTTCCCTGTCCCGGGACGATCTGGATCTGCGCCGCGGCCGGACCGAGCGAGGCGCAGAGAGCGGCAAGGGCGAGGAGGGCGAGCCGTATCGTCGCGTTCGCTGCCATCAGACCTCCTCCTCCTCGCTCTGTCCCCTCACGTGGGGTCGATCGGCCCCACGTCCAAGGCGTATCGGGTCAGACCTTGGTCGCGGGCGCCTCGCCCGGCACGAAGACCATGGTCGAAAGGGGCGGGATGCTGAGGCTCAGCGAGAAGGGACGGCCGTTCGCCTCAATCTCCTCCGCCTCGACGCCGCCCATATTGCCGACGTTCGACCCTGCATAGATCTCCGCGTCCGTGTTCAGCGCCTCGCGCCAGAACCCGCCCTGCGGCGCGCCGACCCTGTAGCCGTGATGGACGTTCGGCGTGAAGTTGCAGACCACGATCGCCGGCCCGCCGTGCCGGTCCTTGCGCAGGAAGATGAGAATCGACTGATCGACATTCGATGTGTCGATCCATTCGAAGCCGTTCGGGTCGCAGTCGAGCTCGTGCAGGGCCGGAATGCCGCGATAGAGCGTGTTCAGGTCGCGAACGAGCCTCTGGGCGCCCTTGTGCTCGGCGTGGTCGAGCAGGTGCCAGTCGAGCGACTGATCGTGGTTCCATTCGGCCGACTGGCCGAACTCGCCGCCCATGAAGAGCAGCTTCTTGCCCGGATGGGTCCACATGAAGCCGTAATAGGCGCGAAGATTCGCGAACTTCTGCCACCAGTCGCCCGGCATCTTGCCGAGGATCGAGCCCTTTCCGTAGACGACTTCGTCATGGGAGAGCGGCAGCACGAAGTTCTCGGTGTAGTGATACACCATGCCGAACGTCATGTGATGGAGATGGTACTTCCGGTTGATCGGGTCTTCCTGCATGAAGTGCAGCGTGTCGTGCATCCACCCCATGTTCCATTTGAAGTGGAAGCCGAGCCCACCGAGATAGGTCGGGCGCGACACGTTCGGGAAGGCCGTCGATTCCTCGGCATGGGTCGTGGCGGCGGGGTAATACTCGCCGACGCGCTCGTTGGTCTCCTTCAGGAAGGCGATGGCCTCCAGATTCTCTCGCCCGCCGAAGATGTTCGGCTCCCATTCGCCGTGCTCGCGCGAATAGTCGAGATAAAGCATCGAGGCGACGGCATCGACGCGCAGGCCATCCACATGGAAGCGGTCGAGCCAGTAAAGGCCGTTGGCGACGAGGAAGTTCTTCACCTCCGTGCGCCCGTAGTCGTAGATCAGCGTGTTCCAGTCCTTGTGGAACCCGCGGCGCGGGTCGGCATGCTCGTAGAGCGGCGTGCCGTCGAACTGGCCGAGGCCGTGGATGTCGGTCGGGAAATGGCCGGGGACCCAGTCGAGCAGGACGCCGATCCCCTCCTGATGGCACGCATCGACAAGGCGCGCGAAGCCCGCCGGGTCGCCCTGTCGCGCCGAAGGGGCGAACAGGCCGATCGGCTGGTATCCCCAGGAACCGTAGAAGGGATGCTCGGAGACCGGCATCAACTCCACATGGGTGAAGCCCATCTCCTTGACGTAGGGCACCAGCTCGGGGGCGATCTCGTCATAGGTCAGGAAGGCGTTGTCCGGGCCGCGACGCCAGGAGCCGAGATGCACCTCGTAGATCGAGACCGGCTTGTCGGCGGCCTGCCAGTCGTTGCCGTGGACCCGGAACGCCTCGTCCTTCCAATCGTGCTCGACGAGCCCTTCCACAATCGAGGCGGTGGAGGGCGCGAGTTCGTGCCGCGTCCCGACGGGATCCTGCTTCAGCGGAAGCACTTCGCCGTGCGGGCCGACGATCTCGTATTTGTAGACCTCGCCTCTGGCGAGACCGGGCACGAAGAGCTCGTAGATGCCGGTCTCGTGGTTGCGGCGCATGACATGGCGCCGCCCGTCCCAGGAGTTGAAGTTGCCGACCACGGAGACGCGCCGGGCGTTCGGCGCCCAGACGGCGAAGCGCACGCCCTCGACCCCGTCCATCGCTCCGGGATGGGCGCCGAGCTTCTCGTAGAGCTTGTAGTGGCGCCCCTCGGCCAGGAGATAGGCGTCGAGATCGGACAGGACCGAGCCGAAGCGGTACGGGTCGTCCTCCTCCCAGGTGACCGTGCCGTGGGTCAGCCGCAGCCGGTAGGTCGTCGTTCCCTCGGGAAGCGCGCCGGAAAAGAAGCCGGCGTCGCCGATCGGCTCCAGAGAGGAGAGCACCGTTCCGGCCGCGTCGATCGCCTCCGCCTTCTCCGCGCCGGGGCGGAAGATGCGCAGCGCAATCCCGCCCTCCCGGCGGTGCGGCCCGAGGATCGAGAACGGATCGCCATGAGCGCCACGTTCGATCTCGGCGACCTCGTGCTCGTTCGGACGGTGGGCGAGCGTGGTCGCGGCGTTGGACATCAGATCACCTGACGGTTCTGGAGGAGCGAAACGATTCCGCGAAGCGGGATCGGCAGCCACGCGGGCCGCATGGAGGCTTCGTAGCGCAGTTCGTAGAAGGCCTTCTGGAGGAGGAAGAGGTCCAGGAGCGTCCGGTTCCCTTTCTGGCCGAGATCGATGCCCGACGCCTCCTGCCAGGCGGCGAGGAAGGCGGCCGACACCTCGTCCCGCCAGCTCTCGGCCCGCTCGCGGACGCGAAGGCCCGCCTCGTCGGAGACGCCCACCTTGTCGCGTGCCGAGAAGGCCGCGTAGTCGTAGGACCGCAGCATGCCGGCGACGTCGCGCAGCGGCGAGGTCTTCTCGCGGCGCTCCTCCAGAGGCCGGCCCGGCTCGCCCTCGAAATCGAGGATGACCACGTCGTTGCGCGACACCAGAAGCTGGCCGAGATGGTAGTCGCCGTGGATGCGCGTGCGCTCGCCCCCGATGGAGCGCTGGCCGATGTCGCGGAACCATTCGGCGACCTTGCCGCGCGCCGAGACCAGACTGTCGATCTCCGCCGCGACCTCCTCGCCCGCGCTCTCGCGCAGGCCGGCGAGAAGCTCGATGACGGAATCGGCCTCGGCGGCCGCTTCGCCGGCGATCTTCGACAGGAAGGCGGCGTCGATCGGCTCGGGATCGAAGGCCGCGTCGCCGGTGCGCGTGGCGAGCGCGGCGTGCATCTCGCCCGTGCGCCGCCCGATGGTCTCGCCGGGGTCGAACTGCATGATGAAGCGGGGGTCGCTCGTCGAGCCCTCCTCGGCGTCGGGCGCCTCCTCGGTGGCGTAGGCGGTGTCGCGCAGATAGCGCGTCAGGCTCTCGGTCACCCGGCTCCAGGCGTCGCCCTGGTTCTCCACCCTCTCGAACAGGGCCGCGAGCGCGGTCTCCTCGCCGTCTTTCGTCTGCAGCGTCGTGGAGGCGAGCAGCGCCGGTGCGGCCGCGAAGCTCGTGTTCTCCGTGAGGAAGCGCGAAATCTCCAGCTCCGGCTGGATGCCGCTGCGAAGGCGCCGGTAGAACTTCAGGATCGCCGGACCGACCGCGACGGAGGTGTTGGACTGCTCGCCCGAGAGCGGCGAGACGCCGTCGGCCTCCACCTGCCGGACGGTCTCGAGCAGTTCGGCCCGCGACGGGGAGGCCTCGAAGCGCAGGGTTCCGCCGTCGGCGGTCTCCATCGCGCCGCCCTTGGTCATCTGCCGCACGAACTCGCGCACGAAGTCGGCGTCGCGCGCGGCGTCGATGACGGCGCCGACATTGGCGCCCTGGCGGATCTTCGCCAGCGTGTAGGGAAGCGTCGGCGCGTCACGGCCGAGATGAGCCTCGCTCCACTTGCCGGCGAGCGGCAGGAAGTAGCGCTGCGGTCCCTCGCTCGTCTCCACCACCGCCTCGCCGAGGAGATGGGTGCGCGAGCGCGGCGTCAGCGCGCCGATGATGCGGTAGGAGGCGCGCGTCGGCGTCTCGGCCTTGGCCGCGAACCAGCGCTGGCGCGACACGAAGCCGGGCAGGACGCTTTCGATCTCGCGGCGGTTGCGGCCGGGAATCGTGTCCTGGAGATTGCCGTCGATGACGAGCGTGTTGAACTCGGGCAGCGGCTGCGGCCCGGCCGGCCCGTCGCGGACATTGTCCTGCGGGGTCAGCGCGAACCAGAAGAAGCCGTAGGCCGGCAGCGACAGGAGATAGGGCAGCTGGCCGATGGCCGGGAAGTTGGACAGGCCCAGCATCTCCACCGGCACCGAGCCGGCATGGGCCGACAGGTCCAGCTCCACCGCCTGCGCGGAGGAGGACAGATTGGCGACGCACAGGATCGTCTCGCCGTTGTGCTCGCGCAGATAGGCGAGGATCTTGCGGTTCGACGGGTAGAGGAAGCGGATCGTGCCGCGCCCGAAGGCCTCGCGCGTGCCGCGCACCTGGATCAGGCGGCGCATCCAGTTCAGCTGGCTGGCCGGGTTGTTCGACTGCGCCTCGACGTTGATCGCCTGATAGCCGTAGAGCGGGTCCTGGATCGTCGGGAGGTACAGCCGCTGCGGATCGGCCCGCGAGAAGCCGGCGTTGCGGTCGGGCGACCACTGCATGGGCGTGCGCACGCCGTCGCGGTCGCCGAGATAGATGTTGTCGCCCATGCCGATCTCGTCGCCGTAATAGACGACGGGCGTGCCGGGCATGGACATGAGGAGCGCGTTCAGAAGCTCCACCTTGCGGCGGTCGTTCCCCATGAGCGGGGCCAGACGGCGGCGGATGCCGAGATTGATGCGGGCCCGCTTGTCCGAGGCGTAGGTCGACCAGAGATAGTCGCGCTCCTCCGCGGTCACCATTTCGAGCGTCAGCTCGTCATGATTGCGCAGGAAGATGGCCCACTGGCAGTTCTCGGGGATCTCCGGCGTCTGGCGCAGGATGTCGGTGATCGGATGCCGGTCCTCCTGCGCCAGCGCCATGTACATGCGCGGCATCAGCGGGAAGTGGAAGGCCATGTGGCATTCGTCGCCGTCGCCGAAATAGGGACGCGTGTCCTCCGGCCACTGGTTGGCCTCGGCCAGCAGCATCCGGTCCGGATAATGCGCGTCGATCTCGGCGCGGATGATCTTCAGGACGTCGTGCGTCTCCTTCAGGTTCTCGTTGTTGGTGCCCTCGCGCTCGACCAGATAGGGGATCGCGTCGAGCCGCAGCCCGTCCACGCCCTTGTCGAGCCAGTAGCGCATCACGCGCAGCACCTCCTCGATCACCTTCGGGTTGTCGAAGTTGAGGTCCGGCTGGTGCGAGTAGAAGCGGTGCCAGAAATACTGGCCGGCGACCGGGTCCCACGTCCAGTTCGAGGTCTCGGTGTCGAGGAAGATGATGCGGGTGAGGTCGTAGCCCTTGTCGTCGTCCGCCCAGACGTAGAAGTCGCGCTCCGGCGAGCCCTTCGGCGCGTTGCGGGCCGCCTGGAACCAGGGATGCTGGTCGGAGGTGTGGTTGATGACAAGCTCGGTGATGACGCGCAGGCCGCGCTTGTGCGCCTCCTCGATCAGCCGCTCGAAATCCTCCATCGAGCCGTAGGACGGGTTGATCGTCTCGTAGTCGGCGATGTCGTAGCCGTCGTCGCGCAGGGGCGAGGGATAGAACGGCATGATCCAGATGGCGGTGACGCCCAGCTCCTTCACGTAGTCGAGCTTGGACAGGAGACCGGCGAAGTCACCGATCCCGTCGCCGTTCGAATCCGCGTAGGTCTTGACGTGGAGCTGGTAGATGACCGCGTCCTTGTACCAGTCGTTCGCCTTGGGGTCCGGCGTGGCGGTCTCGGCGGGGGCGGCGGCTGCGGTCTCTTCGATCATGGACGTTCTTCGGTTCGGGCCGTTCGGCCGAGGATGGACGGGAGGGATGATCCTCCCCGGATGACGGAAAAATTCAGGCCGAGATGCGGAAGACGGCGTAGGGGCAGTCCTCCGGGTTGATCCACCAATGCTGGACCTTGCCCGACCAGACGAACTGCCGGTCGTTGACGAGGTCCTCTACCTTCACGGAGGCGGTGTCGGGCAGACCGAACTCCCAGAGCGGGACCTCGAAATGGCCGCCCTGCGAGTTCTTCGGGTCGAGCGAGACGACGAATAGGAGGTAGGACGACCGGTCCCGCGTCCGCTTGGCGTAGTAGAGGACGTTCTCGTTCCAGAAGTTCAGGAACTGCAGCGAGCGGAAGTCGCGCATCGCGGGTTCGGAGCGGCGAAGCGCGTTGAAGAAGGCGATGTCGTCGCGGATGTGGCCCTCGCGCTTCCAGTCGAAGGCGCGGATCTCGTATTTCTCCGAATCGAGATACTCCTCCTTGCCCGGCACCGGCGTCGCCTCGCACAGCTCGAAGCCGGAATAGACTCCGTAATTGCCGCCGAGCGTGGCGGCGAGCGCCAGCCGCAGGCGATGGCCGGGCCGTCCGCCGGTCTGGAGGAAGATCGGGTTGATGTCCGGCGTGTTGACGAAGAAGTTCGGCCGCATGAACTCGGCGCATTCCTCCTGCGTCAGCTCCTTCAGATACGCCTCCAGCTCCCACTTCTCATTGCGCCACGTGAAGTACGAGTAGGACTGGTTGTAGCCGACCTTCGCCAGCCTCTTCATCACCTTCGGCCGGGTGAAAGCCTCCGCCAGGAAGATGACGCCGGGATCCTTTTCGCGGACCTCCGCGATCATCCATTCCCAGAAGGGGAAGGGCTTGGTGTGCGGATTGTCGACCCGGAAGATGCGGACGCCCTTGTCGAGCCAGAACAGGACGACGTCGCGCAGCTCGATCCAGAGATCGGGGATCGAGTCCGGCTTGTAGAAGTCGACATTGACGATGTCCTGGTACTTCTTGGGCGGGTTTTCGGCGTACTTGATCGTGCCGTCCGGCCGCCAGTCGAACCAGCCCGGATGCTCCTTGATCCAGGGGTGGTCGGGCGAGCACTGGATGGCGAAGTCGAGGGCGAGTTCCAGCCCGTGCGCCGCCGCTTCGTTGAGAAGGCGCTCGAAGCTCGCGAAGTCGCCGAGCTCGGGGTGGATCGCCGTGTGCCCGCCCTCGGCCGAACCGATGGCGTAGGGCGAGCCGGGCTCGCCCTCCTTCGCGGTGACCGAGTTGTTCTTGCCCTTCCGAAACTGCTTGCCGATGGGATGGATCGGCGGGAAATAGAGGACGTCGAAGCCCATCTCCCGGATGTCCGGCAGGCGCTTGATGACGTCGTCGAAGGTGCCGTGGCGGTTGACGTCGCCGCTTTGAGAACGCGGCATCAGCTCGTACCAGGCGGAGAAGCCGGCGGCCTCGCGATCGACCCAGACCGGAACCTCCACCTCCCAGCGCGTCTCCTCGTCGCGCGGGCCGACGCGGTTCATGAGCGCGGCGGTCTCGGGCTCCTCGTAGGCGGCATAGGCCGCATCGCCGTCCAGCTTGTCGAGCCGTGCGGCGAAGGCCGCGAGCGCTCCTCGGTCGGCCTCGTTCCCGCGCGAGCCCTTCTCGGCGCGCTGGACGAGGGCGCGGCCCTCCTTCAGCTCCAGCGAGATGTCCTGGCCGGCGTCCTTCTTCTTCTTCGTGTCGCTCGCCCATGTCGCGAAGGCGTCGCGCCAGGCGAGGATTGTGTAGCGGGCCGGCCCGGGCTCGTCGAAGCTCACCTCGCCGCGCCAGCGGTCGTTTTCCCAAAAGGTCAGCGGCGTTTCGGTCCAGTCGCCGCCCGCCGTCCGAACGAGGATCGCCGCGTCGATCTTCTCGTGCCCGTCGCAGAAGACGTCGGCCTCGATCCTCAAGGGTTCGCCCACGAGCCGCTTCACCGCGAAGCGCCCGCCGTCGATGACCGGCGTCACCCCTTCGATCGCCAGACGCGACTTCGCCAGCGTCTCCAGCGTGTTCGCGGATGCGTCGAGACCGGCGCTGCGGGCCGCGGCCTTCAGGGATCCGGTCAGTGTCTGGCTGGCCATCGCGTCCTCGTATCCATGTCCTGCTTCGTCATATCCCCGGCGCGGCTCCTTCGAGACGGCCCTTTAAGGATTAGGAAGGCGCCGGCTCGTTTCCAGTTGCATCGCACCATCGGCTTCGTCGTCCGGCGAAGGATCGGCGGTGTCGGGCCAGAGGCGCTCGCCGTCGCGCAGCGCCCGGCGCAAGGCGACAAGCCGTTCGGCCGGGAAGGGGCGATCGAGCCAGCCGTTCAGCTCCTGAAGATAGGCGAGCTGCCGGCGCGAGGGCCGCCCGGCGAGCACCGTGACCATGAGAAGCGCGGCGCAGAGCTCGTCGCGCGCCTCCTCCGGCAGGCTCGTCATCGCGCCGCGCCCCCGGTCGCCCGCGGGCGCGAGTTCGTCGGAGCGGGTCCATTCCTGCAGCCCTGCGAGGAGGAGGACGTAGTTCGGATGGGCGTTGCCCGCGCACCGCACCAGTTCCACCGCGCCCGCGACGAAGGCCGCGCGAAAGGCTTCGTCATCATGGCGCCTCATGCGCTCGAAGCCTTCGCGCAGGGCGAAGGGCCCGAAGGCGCGCACGCGGGCCTCCTCCATGATGCGGTGGAGGATTAGCGCGTTCCAGGCGGCGTAGAGAGGGGCGGCGAGCAGCGGAACGTAGGAGCGCAGCACCGCGCGCACGAAGAGGCGGCGCATGGCGATGCGAAGGACGAAGGAGGTGATGCCGACCTTGGCCCGGTAGAGGAGGCTGCGCGCCAGGAGCTGCCATTTCGGTTCGAAGGCATGGGGATCGACGCCGAGGATCTTGCCTTCCGGATTGGGTGATTCGAGCGCGGCGCGCGCGAGGGCGGCCCGGACCAATTCTCCCGTCCCGCCCTCTCCGGGCGGCACGCCGACGATCCGCTTCACCTTCGCCACGGCCCGTAGCGTGATCCAGTAGAGGAACAGGATCTCGACGAACGTCACGATGCCGACGATGGCGTAGAACAGCCCCCATTTCAGCGGGGCGTCGAGAAGGCCGGCATCCTCCCCGTCGAGGATTCCGAGGGTCAGCCCGATTTCCAGCCCCCCGAGGATCAGGCCGGACAGGGTGCCCGAGCCGACCCCGATCCAGACCGTGCGGCGCTGGATCGAACCCAGCCGCACGCGCTCCTCGTCGCGGATCGGAACCGAGCCTTCCTTCAGCTCTCCGTCCAGAAAGGAGAGGGCCCGACGCTCCAGCGCATTGGGCTCGGGCGCGTAGACGTCGAGGAGGTCGCGTGTCGTCGAGCGCCCGGACCGTTCCGAGGACGAGCGATCCGGCAGGTGCGACGCCGCGTCCATCTGATCCTTCGCTCCAGCCTACGCCTTCCGATGCGCATCAGCTAGGGCACGCGCCCGGATCGGGAAACGGAAGAAGGCCGGTTGCGGGCCGTCCTCCGACGTCTATTGCTGCGCGGAGGCCTCCATCTCGCGCCGACGCTCGTCGAGAGCGCCGTGGAGGAGGGGCGGAAGGCCTGGGGGCGCACCGGTGCGCGTGTGGACGCAGCGCCCGGCCGCATAGGTCGCGGCCACGGACCGGTCGTCGCCCATCGTCATCAGGAGGAACAGCTCCTCCTCCAGCGTCCCGATCCGCTCCAGGCGCCGTCGCATCGCCGAAGTCGCGCCACTGTCGAGGACGGCGAAATCGGCCTCGAAGCCGGGCGCGACACGGCCGATCCGGCCGCCGAGGCCAATGGCCTGCGCGTTCCCGGCGGTCATCCAGTGGAAGGCCTGGAGAGCCGGAAGCTTCTGTCCGCGAAGCGCCAGCACCTTGTAGCCCTCGCCCGCCGTCGCCAGCATCGAATAGGACGTGCCGCCCCCGATGTCGGTGGCGATGCCCGTCTTCACGCCTGCCTCCAGAAGGCCCGCGCGATCGAAGAGGCCCGAGCCGAGGAAGAGGTTGGATGTCGGGCAGAAGATCGCCGAGGCGCCGCGCTCGGCGAGCGAGGCGATCTCGCGCTCCGTCAGATGGATGCAGTGGCCGAAGAGCGCGCGCTCGCGCACGAGGCCGTAGCGCTCGTAGACCGCGAGATAGTCCTCCGCCGAGGGGAACAGCTCGCGGACATAGGCGATCTCGTCGAGATTCTCGGACAGATGGGTCTGGATCGAGAGGCCGGGATTCTCTTCGGCCAGCGCGCCCGTCGCCTCCAGCTGCGCTTCCGTCGAGGTCGGCGCGAAGCGGGGAGTGATGGAGACCTCCAGCCGTCCCCTTCCGTGCCAGCGCTCGATCAGCGCCTTCGATTCCTCGTAGCCCCGCTCGGGCGTGTCGAGCAGCGCCTCCGGCGCGCCGCGATCCATCATCACCTTGCCCGCGAGGATGCGAAGACCGCGCCGCTCGGCCTCGGCCATCAGGCTGTCGACCGACTGGGGATGCGAGGTGCAGAAGAAGGAGGCCGTCGTCGTGCCGTTCGCCAGAAGCTCGGAGAGGACGAATTTCGCGGCCGCGTCCGACACGGCCGGGTCGCCGTAGCGGCTTTCCTCAGGGAAGGTGTAGCGCTGCAGCCATTCGAGGAGTTCGGTGCCGTAGGAGGCGACGACCTGGGTCTGCGGCATGTGGATGTGCGGATCGACGAAGCCCGGCGTCAGAAGATGCGGCCGGTGGTCGACGAGTCGCAGGCCGGCGGGCAGGGACGGCAGGAGAGCGGCCGCCTCGCCGACCGCCTCGATCAGGCCGTCGCGCACGGTGACGATACCGTCCTCGATGAAGCGCACCGCGCCCGGATCGAGCCTCGGATCGCCGTCGAAGGAGAGGATGCGGGCGCGGATCGCGAGCGTGCCGCCGTTCGCGAGCGCGGTCATGGCCGGTAGCCCTTCGCCGAGGACATCCAGCGGGCGAGCGCCAGCCGCTCCTCCGCCTCCATGCCGGTCAGGTTTCCCGGCGGCATGGCGTGGCTGCGCACCGACTGCGCGTCGATGAGGCGGGCATTGTGGACGATGTCCTCCGGCGTCTCCAGAAGGATCGCCTTCGGCGCATGGTCGATGCCGGGCCAGAGCGGCGCGCGGGCATGACACATCGAGCAGCGCGACAGGACGATGCCTTCCGCTTCGGGAAAGTGCACCGATGTGATGAGCGCGCGGCCCGGATCGTTGGCGATCGTGCGGGCCTCCGCCGCCTCGACGCTCGCGGCCGCGCGCCAGCCGGGCGCGCCGGACAGGGTGATGACGGCCGCAAAGAGCAGGCCCGCCACCGCCCAGCACCACCAGAGCTTCTGGTGCGTGCGGTGCATCGTGTTGAAGAAGTGGCGGATCACCGCGCCCATCAGGAGGACGAGGCCTGCGATGGCCCAGTTCCACTGCGTCGCGAAGGCGAGCGGATAGTGGTTGGACAGCATGAGGAAGATGACGGGCAGCGTCAGATAGTTGTTGTGGAGCGAGCGCTGCTTGGCCTGCTTGCCGAGATAGGCTTCCGGCGTGCGGCCCGCGCGCAGGTCCGCCACCACGATCTTCTGGTTCGGGATGATGATGAAGAAGACGTTCGCCGTCATGATCGTCGCGATCATGGCGCCGGTGTGCAGCATTGCGCCGCGCCCGGAGAAGAGCTGCGAGAAGACGAAGCTCGCGGCCACGACGTAGACGAAGAGCGCGGCGAGGAGCGCGGTGTCGTTCTCCTTCAGCCTCGACTTGCAGATGAAGTCGTAGACGATCCAGCCGAGGCCGAGGCCGAGCATGCCGATCAGGCTCGCGCCCCACACGGGGAGATCGGCGACGGATCGGTCGATCAGATAGAGATCGGCACCGACGTAATAGACGAGGAACAGGAGCGCGAAGCCCGACAGCCAGGTCGCGTAGCTCTCCCATTTGAACCAGGTCAGGTCCTCGGGCATGTGGCTCGGCGCCACCATGTATTTCTGGATGTGGTAGAAGCCGCCGCCATGGACCTGCCAGGCCTCGCCCCCGACGCCCTCGGGCGGCGTGCCGTGCGGCTTACGCAGGCCGAGATCGAGCGCGATGAAGTAGAAGGACGAGCCGATCCAGGCGATCGCGGTGACGACGTGCAGCCAGCGCACGCCGAAGGACAGCCATTCGGAGAAATAGGTCCACATGGGATGCTCCCTCCGGAGCGCCGCCCCCTAGCCGCGGGCACCCCAAATTGATCCGATGTGCCGTTCTGCGCCCTTCGCCGTTCAGGAGACGGTGGGAAGGGCAGGCGCTTGTTGCCGGTCGCCGCGCGGGCCGCGCGTCGACGGAGCTTTTCGGTAGCACGCGCCGGGGCGCGCGAAAACGGGTTGCGAGGGGCGGGACGCGACTCTTCGGCCGACATCGCAGACTATCGGGCCGCGATGCCCCTATTCCCGCGCGGGTGAGGAATGCGCCCCGTTCTGAAACCGCCCCTTCTCCTCGAGGAGAAGGTCCCGGCAGGGGGATGAGGGTGTTACGGCTGCGGGGCGCAAGGCGTGCGCCCGCCAACGCCTTCCGGCCAGGGATCGCGCCCCAAGAAGCCCTCACCCGGCCCTTCGGGCCACCCTCTCCCGCAAGCGGGAGAGGAATGGCGCCCATCCGCGGGCGTTGAGGTTCGGGATGGCGAGTCGGATAGGGCGGGGATCCGAGACCCGGACCGGAATGGACTGGATGTCCACGAGGACCGGAAGCGTAGGAGACCCGCCCTAGGCGGCCGCCAGCGCGAACTGTCTAGTTGCGCACGCCCTCGACGTACCACTCCATCGACAGAAGCTCGGAATCGGGGATCACCTCGCCCTCGGCGACGCGCTCCTCGCCGGACTGGTCGTTGATCGGGCCGGTGAAGATCTCGTACTCGCCGGCCTTGGTCTGGTCGATGATCTCCTGCGCGGCCGCCTGGACCTCCTCCGGCATGCGGTCGTTGAAGGGGCCCATCTCGACCTCGCCCTCGGCCATTCCGAGCCAGACGTTCGAGGTCTCCCAGGTGCCGTCGATCACGGCCTGGACGCGCTGGACGTAGTACGGGCCCCAGCGGTCGACGATCGAGGTCATGTGGGCGTTCGGCGCGAACTCCTCCATGTCCCAGGCCTGGCCGAAGGCGATGCCGCCCCGCTCCTCGGCCGCCTGCAGCGGGCCCGGGCTGTCGGTGTGCTGCGTGATGACGTCCGCGCCCTGGTCGAAGAGGGCGTTCGCGGCCTGCGCCTCGCGGGCCGGATCGTACCAGGAGTTCACCCAGACGACCTGCGTCTCGAAATCCGGGTTCACCTTGCGCGCCGCCAGCGTGAAGGCGTTGATGCCCATCACCACTTCCGGGATCGGGAAGGAGGCCACGTAGCCGGCCTTGCCGGTCTCCGACATCATGCCGGCGATCGTGCCGAGCACCGCGCGGCCCTGATAGAAGCGCGCGTTGTAGGCGGCCATGTTCTCGGCCGTCTGGTAGCCGGTCGCGTGCTCGAACTTCACGTCCGGGAACTCGCGCGCCACGCGCAGCGTCGGCTCCATGAAGCCGAAGGAGGTGGCGAAGATGATGTCGTTGCCGTCCTGGGCGAGCTGGCGCAGCACGCGCTCGGCGTCCGGGCCTTCCGCGACGCTCTCGACAAAGGTCGTCTCCACCGCGTCGCCGAGCTGCTCCTCCAGATAGAGGCGGCCCTGGTCGTGGGCGTAGGACCAGCCGAAATCGCCGATCGGGCCGACATAGATGAAGGCGACGCGAACGGGATCGCTCGCGCCCTCGGCGGGCGCGTCCTGCGCGAGCGCGGGCTGGGCGATCGCGATCAGCGCGGCGGCGCCGGCCATCAGCATGCGGCGGGTGAGATGGGTCATGGGCGAGGCTCCTTGGGGGACGAGGGGAAGGGTCAGGCGGTGGCGCGGAACGGCCGGCCGAGACAGGCGGGTGCGGCGTTGCGCGCCGAGACCTTGCGCGCCGAGATCAGCGCCAGGACGAGGATCGTCGCGAGATAGGGAAGGGCGGTCAGGAACTCGGGCGCCAGACCCGACCAGCCGGCGGCCTTGGCCTGCAATTCCAGCGTGATGACCGCGCCGAAGAGATAGGCGCCGAGCAGCAGCCGGCCCGGCCGCCAAGCCGCGAAGACGACGAGGGCGATGGCGATCCAGCCCCGGCCCGAGGTCAGGCGCTCCGCCCACATCGGGGTCAGCACCAGCGAGAAGAACGACCCGCCGAGACCGGCCATGGCGCCGCCGAAGAGGACGGCCATGTAGCGCACGAACAGCACGGGATAGCCGATCGAATGGGCGGAGACGTCGTTCTCGCCGACCGCGCGCAGGATCAGCCCGGCCCTCGAATGCTTCAGGAACCACCAGACGGCGAAGACCATGAAGAGCGAGAAATAGACCAGCGGCGAATAGCCGAAGAGGACGCGCCAGATCGGGTCGGCGCTGAGCGATGTCGGAAAGACCGAACCGAAGGTCGCGGTCGTGCGGCCGACGAAGGAGGCGCCGAGCAGCGCCGAGACGCCGGTTCCGAAGATCGTCAGCGCCAGCCCCGTCGCGACCTGATTGGCCGTCAGCGTCAGGGTCAGCACCGCGAAGACCATGGAGACGGCCGCGCCGGCGAGCAGCGCGGCGAGAACGCCGAGCGCGGGCGATCCGGTGGCGGTCGCGGCGATGAAGCCCGTGACCGCGCCGATCAGCATCATGCCCTCGACGCCGAGATTGAGGACGCCGGACTTCTCCACCACCAGTTCGCCGAGCGCGGCGATGAGGATGGGCGTCGCCGACATGACGACGGCGACGATCAGCGCGACCGCGAATTCGGGGCTCAAGAGGTCGCTCCCTTGCGCGCGCCGGAGAAGGTCAGGCGGTAGCGGATGAAGATGTCGGAGGCGAGGAGGAAGAAGAGCAGCATTGCCTGGAAGACGCCGATGGCGGCCGCCGGCAGGCCGATCGTCGTCTGGGCGCTCTCGCCGCCGACATAGGTGAGCGCCAGCACCAGAGAGGCCGCGACGATGCCGATCGGGTGGAGCCGCCCGAGGAAGGCGACGATGATGGCGGTGAAGCCGTAGCCCGTCGGGAAGGTCGGCACCATCTGCCCGAAGGGGCCGGCGGCCTCCAGAATGCCGGCGAGCCCGGCGAAGGCGCCGCCGGCCAGAAGGCAGGCGAAGACGATGCGGTTCTCGCGAAAGCCGCCGTAGCGCGCCGCCTGCGGCGACAGGCCCATCAGCCGCACCTGGAAGCCGGCGATGGTGCGCACCATCACGAACCAGACGGTGATCGCCAGCGCCAGAGCCACGGGGATGCCGAGATGAAGGACTGTGCCGGTCAGGCGCGGCAGCGTCTGGTCGAGCGAGAACATCGCCGTCTGCGGGAAGCCGAAGCCCATCGGATTCCGCCAGGGGCCGCGCACCATGTAGTAGAGGAACTGGATCGCGACGTAGTTCAGCATCAGCGACGACAGGATCTCCGAGACGCCGAGCTTCACCCGCAGGAAGGCGGGGATCGCCGCATAGGCCATGCCGCCGAGGACGCCGCAGACGATCATCGCCGGCAGGATCCACGGCCCCTGCATCTGCAGCGTGGCGAGGGCGATGCCGGTGCCGGCGAGCGCGCCGATGACGTACTGCCCCTCCGCCCCGATGTTCCAGACATTGGCGCGGAAGCCGATGGACAGGCCGATGGCGATGATGGCGAGCGGCGCGGCCTTCACCAGAAGGTCGTACCAGCGCCACAGGCTCGTCAGCGGAGTGAAGAAGATCGCGCGGGCCGCGCCGATCCCGTCATAGCCGAGCGCCGTGAAGACCAGGGCGCCGACGACGAGCGTCGCCACCACCGCCAGGACGGGCGACAGGAGCAGCATGGCGCGGCTGGGCTCCAGCCGCGGGACGAACTTAAGCGACATGGCGGGGCGCCTCCGCGTCGGTGCCGTGGACGCCGCCCATCAGGAGGCCGAGCTCGTCGATCGAGACCTCCGCGACCTCCATCGCCTTGGACAGGCGCCCGCCATTGATGACGGCGATCCGGTCCGAAATCTGGAGCAATTCGTCGAGGTCCTGGCTGACGAGGAGGATCGCCGCGCCCTTTTCGGCGAGATCCGCCAGCGCCTGACGGATGGAAGAGGCGGCGCCCGCATCGACGCCCCAGGTCGGCTGCGAGACAAGAAGGACGGCCGGGTCCTGTCCGATTTCGCGCCCCATGATGAACTTCTGCAGATTACCGCCGGAGAGCGAGGAGGCGACCGACGCCGGTCCGCGCGCCTTGACCGAGAAGGCGGCGATGACCGAGCCGGCGAAGGCCTTCGCGGCGCCGAGCTTCAGGAGACCGCGCGAGGCGAGACCCTTTCGCGCACGGGCGGAAAGGATGGCGTTCTCGGTCAGCGACATGGCGGGCACGGCGGCGTGGCCGTTGCGCTCCTCGGGCACGCTGGCGAGGCCGAGCCGCCGCCGCGCCGAGACGCCGAGCCGGGACGCGTCCGTGCCCTCGATGGAGATGGAACCGGAGACGCCGTCGGTGCGCTCGCCCGACAGCACCTCGAAGAGCTCCGACTGCCCGTTGCCGGCAACGCCCGCGATGCCGAGGATTTCGCCGGCGCGCACCGAAAGGGCGATGTCCTTCAACGTCGTGCCGAAGGGCGGCTCGCCAGGCGCGGAGAGGGCGGAGACGGTGAAGCGCGGCTCGCCGAAGGAGCGCCAGCCGCGCCGCTGCACGTCCTTCAGATCGCCGCCGATCATCGTCTCGGCCATGGAACGCGCGGTCTCGGCCGCCGGATCGCAGGTCGCCACCACCTTGCCGCCGCGCAGGATCGTGGCGGTGGAGCAGAGCGCTTTGATCTCGTCGAGCTTGTGCGAGATGTAGAGGATCGAGCAGCCTTCGTCCCGCAGCTGGCGCAGCACCGCGAAGAGCTCCTCCACCTCCTGCGGCGTCAGCACCGAGGTCGGCTCGTCCATGATGAGGAGCTTCGGCTTCACCAGAAGCGCGCGAACGATCTCGATGCGCTGGCGCTCGCCGACCGAAAGCGTGTGGACGAAGCGGTGCGGGTCGAGCTTCAGATTGTAGCGCTTCAGCACCTCGCGGACCTGGCCCTCCAGCTCGCGCCGGGGCGGCGGCTCGTCCATGCCGAGCGCGACGTTCTCCAGCACCGTCATCGCCTCGAACAGGCAGAAGTGCTGGAACACCATGGCAAGGCCGAGCCGGCGCGCCTCGCGCGGCGAGGCGATGGTCACGGGCTTCCCGTCGAAGCGCATCGCGCCTTCGTCGGCCGACTGAACGCCGTAGATGATCTTCACGAGGGTGGACTTGCCGGCGCCGTTTTCGCCGAGGAGCGCGTGAATCGCGCCCGGCGCGACCTGGAAGGAGATGGAATCGTTCGCCGTGACGCCCGGATAGCGCTTCGAAATCCCCTCCAGCTCAAGACGTGGCGTCATGGACCCCCGGTATGTTGCGCGGGCCACCCCTGCAGGTCCGCGCGGCCATATTGCACCGGCTCCGCGCAGGCGCAAAGACTGTGCAGAGCTTTTCCAAAGGGTTCGCGCCGACGTTTGTCGCTGAGGCGCCATTCTTCTCCCCAGCGGGGAGAAGGTGGCCCGAAGGGCCGGATGAGGGGGGCCGCGCAGCGGGGCGGACGGTTGATCATCGGCAAGCGCCGCGTGCCCCTCATCCCCCTGCCGGGACCTTCTCCCCGCAGGGGAGAAGGCGAAGCTTCGGCGCCGCGAGCGGTCGTCTCACCCCCGCACGGTCTGCACCGCGGCCAGAATCCGCTCCGGCGTCGCCGGCGCGTCGAGTGCCGGGAAGGCGCGATAGTCGCCTGCCGCGAGAACGGCATCGGCCAGCGCCGAGAACACCGAGAGCGCCAACATGAAGGGCGGCTCGCCCACCGCCTTGGAGCGGTAGATCGTCGCCGAAGGGTTGCGGCCCTTGTCCCAGAGCGCGATTCGCAGATCGTCCGGCCGGTCGTTGGCGGTCGGAATCTTGTAGGTCGAGGGCGCGTGGGTAGAGAGCCGCCCGGACTGGTCCCAGCGCAGCTCCTCGGTCGTCAGCCAGCCGACGCCCTGGATGAAGCCGCCCTCGATCTGACCGAGATCGATCGCCGGGTTCAGCGAGCGCCCGACATCGTGGAGGACGTCGGCGCGCAGGACCCGGTTCTCGCCGGTCAACGTGTCGATCACGACCTCGGCGCAGGCCGCGCCATAGGCGAAGTAGTAGAAGGGCGTTCCCCGCGCCGTCTCGCGGTCGTAGGCGATGCCCGGCGTGGCGTAGAAGCCGGTCGAGGAGAGCGAGACGCGCGCCAGATAGGCCTCGCCGACGAGGTCCGCGAAGGACAGCTCGTGGCGGCCGATCCGCACGCGGCCGGGCAGGAATTCCACGTCCTCGGCCGGGACGCCGTAGCGCGAGACGGCGTAGTCGATCAGCCGGTCCTTGATGATGCGGGCGGCGTTGCGCGCCGCCATGCCGTTCAGATCCGAGCCGGACGAGGCGGCGGTGGCGGAGGTGTTCGGCACCTTGCCCGTGGTCGTGGCGGTGATGCGCACGCGCCCGACGTCGATCTGGAACTCCTCGGCCACGACCTGCGCGACCTTGGTGAAGAGCCCCTGGCCCATCTCCGTGCCGCCATGGTTGAGCGCCACCGACCCGTCCTTGTAGACGTGGACGAGCGCGCCGGCCTGATTCAGATGCGTCGTGGTGAAGGAGATGCCGAACTTCACCGGCGTCAGCGCCAGACCCTTCTTGAGGATCGGGCTCGTCCGGTTGAAGGCGCGCACGCTCTCGCGCCGCGCGCGATAGTCCGACGAGGCTTCCAGCTCCTCCACAATCTCGCCGATCACGCAGTCGGCGACCGCCATGTGATAGGGCGTCTTCGCCTCCACGCCCGAGCCCATCGCCGGGTAGAAGTTGCGCTTGCGAACGTCGAGCGGGTCGAGGCCGGTGCGGTGGGCGATCTCGTCCATGGCGCGTTCGATGGCGACCATGCCCTGCGGCCCGCCGAAGCCGCGAAAGGCGGTGTTGGAGGCCGTGTGGGTCTTCAGCCGCCGCGAATGGATGCGGGCGGCGGGAAGCGCGTAGGCATTGTCGGCGTGGAACATCGCCCTGTCGGCGATGGCCCCCGACAGGTCCTTGGAATAGCCGCAGCGCACGAGGTGGCGGAAGTCGGCGGCGAGGACCCGGCCTCGTTCGTCATGGCCGATCTCGTAGGACGTGCGCATCTCGTGGCGCTTGCCCGTCATCTCCATGTCGTCGTCGCGGTCGAGCCGGCATTTGGCCGGCCGGCCGGTCTTCACGGCGACGAGGGCCGCGACCGCGGCGAAAAGCGCGGGCTGGGATTCCTTGCCGCCGAAGCCGCCGCCCATGCGCCGCACCTCGACCGTCACCGCGTGGTCCGGGACGCCGAGCGCCTTGGCGACGTTGTGCTGGACCTCGGACGGGTGCTGCGTGGAGGAGCGCACGAGGACGTCGCCGTCCTCCAGCGGCACGGCGCTCGCGATCTGCCCTTCCAGGTAGAAATGGTCCTGTCCGCCCGTCTCCACCACGCCGGACAGGCGGTGCGGCGCGTTCGCGAGCGCGCTCGCGGCGTCGCCGAGCCGCATCTCGTGCGGCGGCAGAAGGTCTCCCTCGCGCTCGGCCAGAGCCACGGCGTCGTCGATCGTGATCGCGGGCGTCTCGGCCTCGATCTCGATCGTCGCCAGCTTGGCGGCCGCTCGCGCCTGCGCGAGGGAAGGCGCCGCGACGGCGAAAAGCGGCTGGCCGCGGAAGAAGACGTGGCGTTCGGCGAAGATCGGATCGTCGCCGAAGACGGGCGAGTAGTCGTTCTTGCCCAGAATGTCGGCGGCGGTCAGCACCAGCGCGACGCCCGGAGCGGCGCGAACCGCGTCGAGGCTGAGCGAGACGAGCTTCCCATGCGCCACCGGCGACATGGCGATGTAGATCTGCAGCGTGCCCGGCAGCTCGGGCTCGTCGTCGGTGTAGCGCGCCTCGCCGGAGACGTGCTTGGCGCCGCTGTCGTGCTTCAGGCCCGTGCCGACGCCGCCGCGAATGGCGCGCGGATGGCGCGGCGCCTCCTCGTGAAGGCGCGTCGGATCGACGGTGCCGGCTTCGCCGCGATCCTGGATGCGGGTCTCCTCCATCACGCGACCTCGCTGATGCGCGTCGGCACGCCGTCGACCGAAAGGCGGAAGCGCTCCAGGCAGTTGCGCGCGGCCTGCAGCCGGTAGTCGCGGCTCGCCCGCATGTCGCTCAAGGGCTCGAAGTCGGAGGCGAGCGCCCGGCCCGCCGCCTCGACCGCCGAAGCGTCGAAGGGGCGCCCGACGAGGGCCGCCTCCGCCGCGCTCGCGCGCTTCGGCGTTCCGGCCATGCCGCCGAAGGCGAGGCGCGCCTGCGCAACGACCGGGCCGTCGAAGGACAGCTTGAAGGCCGCCATGACGGCGGAGATGTCGGAGTCCATCCGCTTGGAGATCTTCGAGGCGTGGAAGCGCTCGTTCTCCGCGAGCAGCGGCACCTCGATCGCGACGACGAACTCGCCCGGCCGCCGGTCCTGCCGGCCGTATTCGAGAAAGAAGGTCTCCAGCGGAAGCTGCCGCGTCTCCTCGCCCTGGCGCAGATGCAGCGTCGCGCCGAGCGCGATCAGGGCCGGCGGCAGGTCGCCGATCGGCGAGCCGTTGGCGATGTTGCCGCCGACCGTGCCCGCGTTGCGGACCTGATGGCCGGCGAAGCGCCGCATCAGTTCGCCGAGATCGGGATGGATTTCCGCGAGGCGCCGCGCGGCCTTCGAATGGGTGACGGCCGCACCGAAATAGAGCGCGCTCGGGCCTTCCTCGATATGGGCGAGGTCGGCGACACGGCTGACGTCGATCAGGAGCGGCAGATCGCGATGCTGCTTGGTGACCCAGAGCCCGACATCGGTCGCGCCCGCCACCAGCCGAGCGTCGGGAAGCTCGGCATAGAGGTCGGCGAGATCGTCCACATGGGTGGGGGAGAACCAGCGCCCGCCTCCGCCGGAATAGTCGAACACCTCGTCCTGCCGCAGGCGTGCCAGCCGCGACGCCAGTGCCGCGTCCGCCGCCGTGTGGTCCTCGCGCGGCGCGCGCGCCGCCTCAAGTCCGGCCTCGACGATCGGACCGTAGCCGGTGCAGCGGCAGAGATTGCCGGCGATCGTGTCCTTCACCGCCTGCCGGCTCTCCAGCCCCTCGCCGAGCCACGCCGAATAGAGCTGCATGACGAAGCCCGGCGTGCAGAAGCCGCACTGGCTGGCGTGCAGATCCACCATGGCGCGCTGCACGGGATGGTCGCCGCTCAAGCCCTCCACCGTCTCCACCGAGCGGCCGTGCAGGGCGGGCAGGAACAGGATGCAGGAGTTGACCGCGCGCCGGGCGAGGCCGCCCGCGCCGTCGGGCTCGGACAGGACCACGGTGCAGGCGCCGCAATCGCCCTCCGCGCAGCCTTCCTTGGTGCCGGTCAGCCGCTCGTGGCCGCGCAGATGGTTCAGAACCGTCGTCGTCGGATGCGGTCCCTCGACGGAGCGTTCCTCGCCGTTGAGGATGAAGCGGATCGGTGCCATCAGCTGCCCCGGTAGGTCGAGTAGCCGAAGGGCGAGAGCAGGAGCGGCACGTGGTAGTGGCGGGCCTCGGCCATGCCGAAGCGGATCACCACCTCGTCGAGGAACTTCGGCTCCGGCAGGTCCATGCCCGACCGGTCGAGATAGGCGCCGGCCGAGAAGACGAGCTCGTAGGTCCCCGTGGCGAAATCCTCTCCCGCCAGAAGCGGGGCGTCGCAGCGTCCGTCCGTGTTGGTGACGGCCGTCGCGATGCTCGTGCGCCGTCCGCCGTCGAGCCGGAACAGCTCGACGGTCAGCCCGGAGGCGGGCCGCCCGGTCGCGGTGTCCAGCACATGGGTCGTCAGCCTGCCGCCCGCATTCGTCTCAGCCATCGGCGCGATGATTCCGTTGCCGTTTACCCAAAGGCCGGAGTTTGCACCCGCGACCCTGCCTCCGTCCAGCGGCCTGGAAGCTTTCCAGCCTCTATTGCGCCTCGATCTCGGCCCGGTAGAGGACCGGCCAGTCGTCCGGCATCACGCCCCGGCATTCGCCCATCATGGCCTCCTCGACGAGGGCGAGGTCCTCACCGTCGAAGACCCAGGAGGTGACCGTACCGCAATCGCCAAGCCCCCGGCCCCGGAAGAAGGCCTGGATGGTGCGGCCGTCCTCGGTCAGCCCGGCATTGACGAGTGTCGAGCCCGTCTCGGCGTCCGGGTCGATGCCGGTGCCGCGCGCGCCGAGATCGGCGGGGCGGGCGACGCCGTCCGTCACGATCGAGAAGTCCTCGAAGAGATTGTAGGCGCCGGCCGAGGTGCAGACGCCCCAGAGGAGGGTCCCGTCCTGCGCCTCGAAGACGGTGTCCTCGCCGCCTTCGGGACAGAACTCGTCGCGCTCCGGCAATCCCTCGGGGCGCTCGGCCGGCACGTCGATCGCGGTCAGCGCCAGTGCGGTCACGGTGGGAAGAGGCGAGGGGCCCGGGATCGTATCGGCGGGCCGTTCGCCGCGCGCGACGAGCGCGCCGGACGCGCCCGCCCGCTCCTGCGCGGCGTCCATGTAGCGCAGCGCCGCGCTCATGCCCTTCAGCGACACCGGAACCGTCTCGTCCCCGATCGAGACGTCGAGCGTCTCGCCGGGCAGAAGCGCGTTCAGGAAGGCAATGTGATCGACGGGTCCGAGCGCCGCCGAGGCGAAGCTTCCGCCGTCCTCCTCCGGCTCCAGCGTCTCGACCGGAAGCGTTCCGCCCTCCAGCGAGAGGCCGATCGGACCGCCTGCCTGAAGTTCGTCTAGGATGGTGACCGAGACGAGCGGACCGGATTCGGCGCCGGCCTCCCGCGTCACTTTCAGATAGGCGAACGCAGCCGCGACCTGGGGCGAAAGGCCGAGGGCGGTGCAGGCCCTGGAATTGTCGCAGCCGACCACCCAGTCCCCGAAGGTCTGGAGCGTTCCGGTCTCAGCGGCCGCGGCGGGTAGGGCGGCGAGAAGGGGCAGGGCGGCGAGAAAGCGGCGCATGGAGACCTCCGGACGGTGCGGCGCCGATTGGTGCCAGTGCGCGGAAGGTGGCGCAAGCGGGGTGGACGCCGAGGCCGAACGCTTCCACAATGCTCGCGCGACGGGGGCGTCCGCGAACATCGCGGGCTGAGAAGCACCCTTGGAACCTGAACCGGATCATGCCGGCGGAGGGAGTTGCGAGGCCCGGCGTGAGCTCCGGTCGCGGCTTTCTTCGTCCATCGAAGGAGCTGAGAATGACCCATCCCGCGAACGCACCGGACGATTTCGGATCCCCGCTCTTCGCCGCCCTCCGCCGTGGGGCCGGGCAGGACTGGATGGCCTATGTCGGGCATGAGTTCACCGAGAGGCTCGGGGACGGCTCGCTGCCGCGCGCGGCCTTCCTGCACTATTTGAAGCAGGACTACATCTTCCTCGTCCACTTCGCCCGCGCCTGGTCGCTCCTCGCCTTCAAATGCGCGGATGTCGAGGAGATGCGGATGTGCGCGGCGACCGTGCACGACCTCATCGGCAACGAGATGACGCTGCATCTGGAGACCTGCGCCCGCGAAGGGTTGGACGAGGCGACGATCCTTTCGACCCGCGAGCGGCCCGAGAACGTCGCCTATACGCGCTACGTCATCGACCGAGGGCTGGCGGGCGACGCCCTGGACCTCCTCGTGGCCCTTGCGCCCTGCCTCTTCGGCTATGGCGAGATCGGCCCGCGCCTGAAGGCCGCGCACGGGACGGACGGAACCTATGGCGAGTGGATATCGGTCTATTCGGGCGAGGATTATCAGGGCGCCGTGCGCCGCTCCGCCGGGCTCTTCGAGAAGGTGGCCCGACGCACGATCGGCGCCGATTTCGAAGCTTCGCCGCGCTGGCCGTCTCTCGTGGAAGGGTTCGCGCAGGCCTGCCGGCTGGAGCAGGACTTCTGGTCCATGGGGCTGAGACCGTAGGAGTTTCGGCGCCGCTTCGCGTACGCGCCCGTCGATTGGCTCAAGTCTCCTCCGATGATATATTGAATGCATATCATCGGAGGATTCGCATGCGCGCCCTCGTCGACATGAGCGATACGCAGGTCGAAGCGCTCGACGCGCTTGCCCGAGAGCAGCGCCGGTCGCGCGCGTCCCTCATCCGCGCGGCGATCGACGATTATCTCGCCCGTCATCGGCAAGACGAGCTCGTCGATGCCTTCGGCCTTTGGGGTGGGGACGGCCCGGACGGTCTGACCTACCAGGAAAAGGTGCGCGGCGAGTGGTAGCCGCGCTCTTCGATACCAACATCCTTATCGACCATCTGAACGCCGTGCCCGAGGCGCGCGAGGAGATCGCGCTCTACGACAGCCGTGCGATCAGCATCGTGACCTGGATCGAGGTGATGGTGGGCGCCAAACCGCACCTCGTCGAACCGACCCGCTCGTTCCTTCGGGCGTTCGAAATCATCGGCTTGGACGACGAGATCGCCGCCCGATCTGTCGAACTTCGGCGCGATCACCGCATCAGATTGCCCGATGCGGTGATCTGGGCCACTGCCCAGATCGGGCGGCGCCTGCTCGTCACCCGGAACGTCCGCGATTTTCCCGCCGACGATCCGGGGATACGGGAGCCCTACCGGATCTGATCCCGGTCTCTGGAGCATCGGCCCGAACGACGGAATCGATCTTCGGAAAGCCTGATGCACAGATTCAAAGAGATCGAGCGACCTTTGTGCGTCCAATCGGACGCACGGCGCTCTACACCGCCAGCCGCGCCGGGCGGCGCAGGTCCAGCGTGGTCGGGAAGGACGGATCGGGACGCTCGGGCACGGGCTCGAACGTCCCGCCCGTGTGGCCGATCGGCTCGAAGCGGGCGAGGCGGCGGGCCTCCGCCTCGTTCGCGTTCACGGGGAAGGTGTCGTAGTTGCGCCCGCCCGGATGGGCGACGTGATAGGTGCAGCCGCCGAGCGAGCGGCCCGACCAGCGGTCGAAGAGATCGAAGGTCAGCGGCGCATGGACCGGGATCGTCGGGTGCAGGCCCGAAGCCGGCTGCCACGCCTTGAAGCGCACGCCGCCCACCGCTTCGCCCGGTGTTCCCGCCGCCGTCAGCGGCACGGGCCGGCCGTTGCACAGGACCGCGTGGCGCGAGGGATCGTAGCCCGAGAGCTTCACCTGCAGGCGCTCCACCGAGGAATCGACGAAGCGCACCGTGCCGCCGATCGCCCCCGTCTCGCCCATCACGTGCCAGGGCTCCAGCGCCTGGCGCAGCTCCAGCGAGACGCCCTCGCGTTCGATCTTGCCGCAGAAGGGGAAGCGGAACTCCCACTGCGCCTCGAACCATTCGGGGCGCATCGGATAGCCGGAGCGCTCCAGCTCCCCCAGCACCTGGAGGAAGTCGGCCCAGACGAATTCGGGCAGCATGAAGCGGTCGGCGAGCTGGGTGCCCCAGCGCGCGAAGAGCCCGTCCTGCGGCTCCTTCCAGAACTTGGCGACGAGCGCCCGGATCAGAAGCTGCTGCGCCAGACTCATCTTGGCGTCCGGCGGCATCTCGAAGCCGCGGAACTCGACGAGCCCCAGCCGCCCGGTCGGCCCGTCCGGCGAATAGAGCTTGTCGATGCAGATCTCGGAGCGGTGCGTGTTGCCGGTGACGTCCACGAGGAGGTTGCGGAACAGCCGGTCCACCAGCCAGGGCGGCGGCGCCTCGCCCTCGCCGGGCTTCGGCACGTGGCTCATGGCGATCTCCAGCTCGTAGAGCTGGTCGTGCCTCGCCTCGTCCACGCGCGGGGCCTGGCTCGTCGGGCCGATGAAGAGCCCGGAGAAGAGGTAGGAGAGGGACGGGTGGCGCTGCCAGTGGAGGACGAAGGACTTCAACAGGTCCGGCCGCCGCAGGAAGGGCGAGTCGGCCGGCGTGCGTCCGCCGACGACGACATGGTTGCCGCCGCCGGTGCCGGCGTGGCGGCCGTCGATCAGGAACTTGTCCGTGCCGAGCCGAGAGAGCCGCGCCTCCTCGTAGACGCCCGTCGTGATGGCGACGGCGTCCGCCCAGGACGCGGCCGGGTGGACGTTCACCTCTATGACGCCGGGATCGGGGGCGACACGGATCACCTCGACGCGCGGGTCGAAGGGCGGCGCGTAACCTTCGATGCGCACCTTCAGGCCCTTGGCCTCCGCCACGTCCTCGATCGCGGCCAGAAGCTCCAGATAGGCCTCGAAGGTCTCCACGGGCGGCATGAAGGCGCACAGCATGCCGTCGCGCGGCTCGATGGCGAGCGCGGTGCGGACATGGCCGACGATCTCGGTCGCGACGGCCTCGGGCGCCTGCCAGGACTGCGGGTTCGCCTTGTCGATCGACATCTGCTCGCGGCCGGGATCGGCCGGCGACGGCTCTGCGGGTGCCGGCGCCGGAGACCGCGAGCCGAAGGCGTCGCGCGCGGGCAACGGGCCGAAATCCTGCATCGGGTCGGCCGGGTGGACGAAGGGATATTCGGCCTCGGTCAGATGCGGGAGCGAGGTGAGCGGCAGGCGGTAGCCCGCGGCCGAATCGCCCGGCACGAGGAACAAGTGCCCGCGCCGCGTCTTCCAGCGCTCCGAGCGGAAGCGCACGGCGCCCGCCTGCCACTCCTGCACCGGCAGGACCATGGAGGTCGGCTGGCCGAGTCCCCGGTCGAAGGCCTTGGCGAGGCGGGCGCGCTCCTCGGCGTCGGCGAGCTTGGAATCGGTCGGGTCCACGTTCTCCGGCAGCTGAGCCTCGCGGGCCAGCCAGTAGGCGGGGTCCTCGAAGGCGGGCTGGGCGTTGTCCGGATCGACGCCGAGACGGACGGCGACGGAGCGGATCAGATCCTCGGCCGCGTCGATCGACGGCGCAGAGCCCTTCTCCTCGCGGGCGAACAGGTCCGGGTTGCGCCAGATCGGCTGGCCGTCGCGCCGCCAGTAGATCGAGTAGGTCCAGCGCGGCAGGGTCTCGCCGGGATACCATTTGCCCTGCCCGTGGTGCAGGAAGCCGCCGGGCGCGAAGCGCTCCTTCAGGCGCCGCGTCAGCTCGTCGGCGATGCCGGCCTTTCGCGGTCCCGTCGCGTCCGAGTTCCACTCGCCCGACTGGAAGTCGTCGATGGAGACGAAGGTCGGCTCGCCGCCCATGGTCAGGCGGACGTCGTTCGCCTCCAGCTCGGCATCGACGGCGCCGCCGAGCGCGTTCAGGGCGTCCCAGCTCTCGTCGGAGAAGGGCTTGGAGACGCGCGGCCGCTCGGCGATGCGCGTCACCTTCATGTCGAAGGAGAAGTCGACCTCGGCGAAGCTCGCGACCCCGGCGATGGGTGCGGCCGAGCGGTAGTGGGGCGTGGCGGCGAGCGGCACGTGGCTCTCGCCCGTCATCAGGCCGGAGGTCGGATCGAGCCCGATCCAGCCCGCGCCCGGCAGGTAGACCTCGGCCCAGGCATGCAGATCGGTGAAGTCGTGGTCCGTGCCCGCCGGCCCGTCGAGCGAGACGCGGTCGGGCTTGAGCTGGATCAGATAGCCGGAGACGAAGCGTGCGGCGAAGCCCAGATGCCGAAGGATCTGGACGAGCAGCCAGGAGGTGTCGCGGCAGGAGCCGGACGCCTTCTCCAGCGTCTCCTCCGGCGTCTGCACGCCCACCTCCATGCGGATCGTGTAGGCGATGTCCTGGGAGAGCTGGCGGTTCAGCCCGACGAGGAAGTCCACCGTCCGGTCCTGCGACCGGTCGAGTCTTTCGAGATAGGTCTGCAGGCGCGGGCCGGCGGGCTCGGTGCCGAGATAGGCGGCGAGATCGCCCTTCAAGAGCGTCTCGTACTCGAAGGGCCAGCGCTCGGCGTCCTCTTCGACGAAGAAGTCGAAGGGATTGTAGACGGTCATGTCCGCGAGAAGATCGACCTCGATCCGGAACTCGGTGGTCGGTTCGGGGAAGACGAGGCGGGCCAGCCAGTTGCCGAAGGGGTCCTGCTGCCAGTTGATGAAGTGGTTCGCGGGCTCGATCTTCAGGGCGTAGGAGGGGACCCGCGTGCGCGAATGGGGCGCCGGGCGCAGCCGCACGATCTGCGGCCCGAGAACCACCGGCCGATCGTAGCGGTAATGGGTGACGTGGCTGAGGCTCGCGAGAATGGACATGGGCGGCGGGGGAACCTTGTCTGGCGGCGCGAAGGGTCGCGTCGGAGACTAGCTAGGGTGCGGGTCGCGGGGAAGGTCCCGCAGTGCAGCGAAGACGATGTTAATATTTTCGTCCCCGCGTCCGCCCGTCCGGAACCGCGTGCCTCCCCGGCAGCTTCTAGGGCCACACCGGCCATCTCCGGCCGCACCCCGCTGGAACCCTTCCATGAAGCTGTTTTCCTGCCCCTCCTGCGACCAGGTCGTCTATTTCACCAACACGCTCTGCGAGCGCTGCGGCCACGCGCTCGGCTACGAACCGCTGTCGAACCGCATGCTGTCTCTCGAGCCCGACGCCGAAACGGGCTTCTGGGTCGCCGTGGGCAAGGGGGCGAACGGCGAGCGGTGGAAGTACTGCGAGAACTACCAGTACGGCGTCTGCAACTGGCTGCTGGCGGCCGACAGCCCCGAGACGCTGTCGCTCGCCTCGCGCTTCAACAAGACCGTTCCGGACCTGACCGATCCCGAGAACGTCGCGCTGTGGCAGAAGATCGAGTTCGCCAAGCAGCGGCTGCTCTACACGATCCTGCGCCTCAAGCTGCCCTTGATGACGCGCGCCGAGCACGAGGAAGGCCTGTCCTTTGACTTCCTGGAGGATCTGGGCGACGGGCAGAAGGTGATGACGGGCCACGACCGCGGCCACATCACCATCGCTCTGGCCGAGGCCGACGATGCCGAGCGCGAGAAGCGCCGCACGGCGATGGGCGAGCCCTACCGCACGCTGCTCGGCCATTTCCGGCACGAGATCGGCCATTGGTACTGGGACCTTCTGGTGCGCGACGGTGGCGCCCTCGCCGAATGCCGCGCGGTCTTCGGCAATGACGAGGAGGATTACGGGCAGGCGCTGCAGAACCACTACGCCAACGGCCCGAAGCCCGACTGGCAGAACGAGTTCGTCTCCTCCTATGCCGGTGCCCATGCCTGGGAGGACTTCGCGGAGACCTGGGCCCACTATCTCCACATCATCGACAGCCTGGAGACGGGCGGTTCCTGGGGCATCACGCTGCAGCCGCGCCTCGACCGCGAGGGCATCCTGACCACCGACCTCGACTTCAAGGTCTATGACGAGGCGACGACGATCGAGCAGATCGTCGAGGCCTGGACGGCGCTGTCCTCGGCGCTGAACTCGCTGAACCGCTCGATGGGTCTACCGGACCTCTACCCCTTCGTCCTCTCCCCGGCGGTGGTCGGCAAGCTCGGCTTCATCCACGACCTCGTCCACGGACGAGTCGGGAACGCCGCCAAGCAGGGCGTCTCGGAAGATCTCGCCAAGGACCAGCAGGCGACCGCCGCCTGACCGTTCGTCCCCAACGCAAATAGAGGGGGGCGGCGCGCGCGCCGCTCCTTCCCGTTCGGGACGCGACCTTTATCTAGACATGCCGATGGTGCAGCGCGGCAGATGCCTCCCGCAGCCCTCGTCGAAAGGGACATCGACATGGCCAATCGCTTTGCGTTCGAGACCTCGTGGGGCGCGAACCGGACGGCGGAGGGGCGCTACCGCTTCCGTCTCTGGGCGCCGCACGCACGCTCCGTTCGCCTCGCCCTCGACGGCGGGCAGGACGGCCCCGACCTGTCGAAGGACGACCACGGCTGGTGGCAGGTCGAGACGGACCTCGTCCCGGTCGGCGGAGGCTACGGCTTTCGCGTCGACGACGGCTCGGCTGTGCCCGATCCGGCGGCCCGCGCGCAAATGGGCGACGTCCACGGCCTCTCGAAGCTGGTCGATCCATCGGCGTTCGAGTGGAAGCATGGCGACTGGAAGGGCCGGCCCTGGCACGAGACGGTGTTCTACGAGCTCCACACCGGCACCTTCACGCCGGAGGGAACGTTCGACGCGGTCATCGACAAGCTCGACCACATCCGCGACGCCGGCCTGACGGCGATCGAGCTTCTGCCCGTCGCGCAGACGGGCGGCCGTCGCAACTGGGGCTATGACGGCGTTCTGCTCTACTGCCCGCACGAGGCCTATGGCGGGCCGGACGGGCTGAAGCGCCTCGTCGACGCCGCGCACGAGCGCGGCCTGATGGTCTTCCTCGACGTCGTCTACAATCACTTCGGCCCGGACGGGAACTACATCCCCTCCTACCTGCCGGACTTTTTCCATGCCGAGATCAACACGCCCTGGGGCCCCGCGATCGCCTATGACGAGCCGCCGGTGCGCGACTTCATGATCGAGAACGCGCTGCACTGGCTGGAGGAGTACCGCATCGACGGACTGCGGCTCGACGCCATCGACTCCATCAAGGACACGACGGACGTACCGCTGGTGGAGGAACTGGCGCGGCGCGTGCGCGAGCGCTTCCCGGACCGCCATGTCCACATCACCTCAGAGGACGAGCGCAACATCACCCGGCTGGTGGAGCGCAACGAGGACGGCTCGCCGAAATTCGTCTCCGGCGAGTGGAACGACGACTTCCACCACACCGCCCATGCGATCGCGACCGCCGAGCAGGAGGGCTACTACGCCGACTACGCGGCCGACAGCGCCGAGCAGATGGCCAAGGCGCTCGCGACCGGCTTCGTCTACCAGGGCGAGCATTCCGAGCATCGCGGCAAGATCGTGGGCGAGGATTCGGCGCATCTGCCGCCGACCGCCTTCGTCAACTTCATCCAGAACCACGACCAGATCGGCAACCGCGCCTTCGGCGACCGACTGCGCTCGCTCGCCTCGGCGCGCCTTCACGACTGCCTGCACGCCATCCTTCTCCTGTCCCCGCAGATTCCGCTGATCTTCCAGGGCGACGAGTTCGGCGACTGCAACTCCTTCTGCTTCTTCACCGATTTCGACGGCGAACTGGGGCAGGCGGTCTCCAAGGGTCGCAAGGAGGAGTTCAGGAACTTCGCCGCCTTCGAGGACCCGCGCGCGCAGGAGGTGTTCCCGGACCCGAACGATCCGCAGACCTTCGAAAGCTCCAAGATCGACTGGCAGCTCCTGCCCCGGCCGGTGAACCGCCGCCGCCTGCAGGTGACGCAGGAGCTTCTGGAGGCGCGCCGCGAGAAGCTGATGCCGCTGCTGGCGGATGCGCCGGGCGATTGCGGCTTCGCGCTGATCGACGGGCTCGCCTTCGCCGTGTCCTGGGAACTGGCCGAGGGCCGGGTCTACACGCTCTTCGCCAATCTCTCCGACGAGGCCTGGGAGATCGAGGACGGGATTCTCAACGGCGGCGTCGAGACCGCCGAACTCGTCTTCCAGAGCCATCGCGGCACGCGGGACGAACTGTCGAAGGGCGTTCTGCCCGGCATGTCGGTCGCCTTCCTGCTTTCGGACGAGCATCTGGTCGAGGTCTTCCTCGAAGAGGACGAGGAGACGGAGGATGCCTGAGCGCCTCGACCGGCTGGCGGAAAGCCACGGCATCCAGAGCGAATACATCTCCGAACTCGGCGAGCGGACGCGGATCGACACCCATTCCAAGGAGACGCTGCTGCGTGTCCTCGGCGTCGATCCCGAAAGCGGCGAGGAGGGACGCTTCGGCGACCACCAGCACGAGGCGAAGCTCGCCTGCGTCGCGCCGCAGGGCGGACGGCGCTGGGGCATCGCCTGCCAGCTCTACGCGCTGCGGTCGGAGCGCTCGCTCGGTCTCGGCGACTTCGAGGATCTGGCGCAGCTGGCCGAGATCGGCGCCGGGGCCGGCGCGGCCTTCGTCGGCGTCAATCCGCTGCACGCGCTGTTCTTCGCCGACCCGGGCAAGTTCAGCCCCTACTCGCCCTCCACGCGGCGCTTCCTGAACCCGTTCTACATCGCGATCGACAGGCTCGACGGCGGCGCGGAGGCGATCGAAGCGCTCCGTGAGAGCGAGCCGACCCTGTTCGAAGGGCTCGACGGCGACCTCGTCGACTATGGCCGGGCGGGCGAACTCAAGCGGCGCCTGCTGCGCGGCTTGTTCGAGGCGGACGCCGAGGATCCCGCCTTCGAGGCCTTCGTCTCCGAAGGGGGCGAAAGCCTGGCCGACTTCGCGCTGTTCGAGGCGATCTCCGAGCGCATGGTCGGGGAGGGGGGCGGGGCCGGCTGGCACGGCTGGCCGTCCGAATGGCACGACCGCCATGGGCTGGCGGTCGAAGCCTTCGCCCGCGAGAACGGGCGGGCCGTCCGCTTCCACCAGTGGCTCCAGTTCGTCGCCGACCGGCAGCTCGAAGACGCGCAGGTGCGCGCCAAAGCGGCCGGCATGGCGATCGGCCTGTATCTCGACTTCGCTGTCGGCGTCTCCCCGGACGGGGCGGAAACCTGGATCGACCCGGAGCTGACGGTCGCCGAGGCGCGCGTCGGCTCGCCGCCGGACATGTTCAACAGCCAGGGGCAGGACTGGGGTCTCGCGCCGCTGTCGCCGAAGGTGCTGGCCGAGCGCGGCTACGAGCCGCTGCGACAGGCCTACCGCTCGATGATGCACCATGCGGGCGCCGTGCGGATCGACCACGCCATGGGCCTCGCCCGGCTCTGGTGGATCGCGGATGCGGACGGGGAGCGCGCGGGCGGATATGTCCGCACGCCGCTCGGCGCCATGGTGGACACGGTGGCCGAGGTCAGCCGCGAGAACGGCACGATCGTGATCGGCGAGGATCTCGGCACCGTGCCCGAAGGCTTCCGCCCGGCCATGGAGCGGGCCAACATCCTCTCCTACCGCGTTCTCTATTTCGAGCGGCGCGACGACGACGGCTTCATCGCGCCCGAGCGCTATCCCGAACTCTCGCTCGCCTGCATCTCCACCCACGATCTGGCGACGCTGGCCGGCTGGTGGACCGGCGCCGACATCGATTTGCGCGCCTCGACCGGACGGCAGGACGAGGCGGCCGGCGAGCGCGACCGACGGGCACGGGCCGGCGACCGCAGCGCTCTGGTCCGCGCGCTGAAGGCGCAGGGTCTTTCGCCCGAGGATGCGGGCGAGGACTATTCGGAGGATGTCGCGATCGCGGTCCACCGCTTCGCCGCGCGCACGAGGTCCGCGCTCTTCGCCGTCCAGCTCGACGATCTGATCGGGTCGGAGCGGCAGGCGAACCTGCCGGGCACCACCGACGAATATCCGAACTGGCGCGTGCGAACGCCCGTCGCGCTCGAGGATCTGTCAGACCATCCGCTCTTCCAACGCATCGCCCGCGCCCTGCGCGAAGAGCGACCGGAGCCTACGACATGACCGTGAAGCCCGTCGCGACCTATCGCCTGCAGTTCCGCGAGGGCACCGATTTCGCCAAGGCGCGCGAGATCGTGCCCTATCTGAAGACGCTCGGCGTCAGCCATCTCTACGCCTCGCCCATCGGTCCGGCGAGCGAGGGCTCGACGCACGGCTACGACGTTTCGGACTACAATTCCTTCGAGGAGGATCTGGGCGGCGAGGCCGGCTTCCGCGCCTTGAGCGACGCCCTGCGCGCCGAAGGTCTGGGGCTCGTCATCGACTTCGTTCCGAACCACATGGGCGTTTCGCCGAAGAACGCGTGGTGGGAGGACGTCCTGCGCTGGGGCCGCGAGTCCCGCTATGCCCAGACCTTCGACATCTCGTGGGAAGCCGAGAAGATCCTGATCCCGATCCTCGGGAAACCCTATGGAGAGGCGTTGAAGGACGGCGATCTCTCCGTCGTCTTCGACGAGGAGAAGCGGGAGCTGCGCTTCGACTCCTCCGGCTACACACTGCCGCTCGATCCGCGGACCTACGCCAAAGTCTTCGCCTTTCTCGACGACGAGAACCGCGACCGGCTGGTGCGCCGCTTCGCCTCGGCCGATCCGGCCGACCGGGACGATCTCGCCGAGCGCTTCGCCGAGCGTCTCTCCGACACGGGCTTTCGCGCCTCGCTGGATCGCGCGCTCGGCTCGATCAATGCCGACCGCGACGCGCTCCACGCGCTGCACGAGGACCAGCACTGGCGCCTCGCCTGGTGGCGGCTGGCGCGCGAGAAGCTGTCCTACCGCCGCTTCTTCGAGATCGCCGAGCTCATCGGCGTGCGACAGGAGATGCGCCGCGTCTTCCGCGAGTCGCACCGCCTGATGGTGCGCCTCGCGGAGGAGGGCCGGCTCGACGGCATCCGAATCGATCATGTGGACGGCGTCGCCGACCCCAAGAACTATCTTCTCGACCTGCGTGCCGCCTTCCAGGCGGTCGGCGCCGAGCCGATGATCCATGTCGAGAAGATCCTGACCGGACCCGAGCGCCTGCGCTCGTCCTGGAAGATCGAGGGCACCACCGGCTACGAGTTCATCACGGCCCTGTCCGGCCTCTATGTCGATGCCTCGAAGGAAGAGGCGATGACGCAGGCCTATGAGGACTTCCTGGGCGGGCCGGACGATCTGCGCGCGACCATCGCCGAGCAGAAGCGGCACATTCTGGAGCACAATCTGGCGGGCGAGCTTTCGGTTCTCACCGATCTAGCGCTCCAGGTCGCGGGGCGGGGCCTCGACACGCGCGACCTCGGGCGCGACGCCATCCGCCGCTCGATCGTGGAGGTCGCGATGGCGCTGCCGGTCTACCGCACCTATGTCGGCGTCGACGGCGTGCCCTCCAAGGACGTCGAGATCGTGGACGACGCGGTGGAGGCCGCGCAGGCCGGGCGCGAGGTGGAGGCCGACGAGCCCGTCGCCTTCGTCGGCCGGCTCCTGAAGCTCGACTTCGAGGACGGCCGCGACGTTTCGGGCGCGCTCCACTTCACCCGCCGCTTCCAGCAGACGACGGGCGCGGTGATGGCCAAGGCCGTCGAGGACACCGCCTTCTACCGCTACAACCGGCTGATCGCGCTCAATGAAGTGGGCGGCGAGCCCGACCATTACGGGTCGGATGTCGAGGCCTTCCACGACGAGATGGAGGTGCGCACGAAGGACCAGCCGCTCGGGCTGATGGCGACTTCGACGCACGACACCAAGCGCGGCGAGGATTCTCGCGCGCGCCTCTACGCCCTTTCGGAGGATCCGGAGGGATGGGCCGCGATCGTGGCGGATGCGGCGGAGGCGCTCTCGTCCTACCGCGTGGAGATCGGCGACGGCCTCGTTTCACCCGACCCGGCGACCGAATGGGGCTTCTACCAGTCGCTGCTGGGCGTCCTTCCGGCCGATTTCGACCCCGAGGACGCGACGGCGCGGACGGACATTCGCGACCGCCTGACCGCCTTCATGGAAAAGGCGGTGCGCGAGGCCAAGCGCTTCACCACTTGGACGGCGCCCAACGAGCCCTACGAGGCCGGCGTCAAAGGGTTCGTCGAGACGGCGCTCGACCCGGAGAAATCCGGCGACTGGCTCGCCCGCTTCTGGCGAGACTGCCAGCCTTTCGTGGTCTCGGGCGCCGTCAACTCGCTCTCCCAGACCCTTCTGAAACTGACCGCGCCGGGCATCCCCGACATCTATCAGGGCACCGAGTTCTACGATCTCTCGCTGGTCGATCCCGACAACCGCCGCAAGTTCGACTTCGATGTGCGGCGGAGCGCGATGGCGGACGGGCAGACGCCGGCTGAGGCGCTGGCCGCGTGGCGAGACGCGCGGGTAAAGGCCAAGCTGACCGCCGCGGCCCTGAAAGCCCGGATCGAGGCGCCGGAGCTTTTTACGACGGGCGTCTACGAGAAGCTGGAGGTCACCGGCGAGCGCGCCGAACACGTCGTCGCCTTCCTGCGCCGCGACGAAGCCGGCCGGGCGGCGCTGGTCGTCGTGCCGCGCCTCGTCCACACGTTCCTGAAGGGTCGCGAGGAGCCGTCGGGACTGGCGTCGCACTGGCGCGACACGGCCGTCGTCCTTCCCGAAGCACTGGTCGGCCGGCGCTTCGACGACGCTCTGGGCACCGGCAGCTGGTTCGAGGCGGGGAACCGCGTCGCGCTCGCCGATCTCCTGGAGAACCTGCCGGTCGCGCTTTTGATGAGCTTCGACCGGGGCTGAGACCCGTCTTCTGCCGCTGTTGACACGGTCCAGGCTTGGAGCGTTCTATACGCAAAGTGCGTAAGCGAGATCGCGGTCGGTGCGCAACGACATCACGTTCGTTCTCGACGAGACTCTGAGCGACGATCCGATCTTCACGGTATCGATCGTCACACCGCTCGGAACGCTCGGCTTGATAGCGGAGATCATGTTCGAGAATGGCGTGGTCGAGTTGCGAGGGCTGCATATCGGTGGTGATCCCGCAACCGAATGGGGTTGGTCGCGGCTGAGAACCATCGCACGCTGGGCAACGGAGGTGCTGGATGTCGACGAAATCGTCGTTGTTGGCGCGATTCGGACCTCGGGTGCAAATCCGGGCCGCCGACCCGGTCGATACAGGATCCGCCGTCCGCCTCGCACTGCGCCGGATCCCGAATGTACGCCTTGACAGTCCGACGGCTGCTCGGGCGCTGGCCCGTCGCCACCTTTCCATTCGGGCCGCTCATTCGACGCTGACGGATCTCGTGGATCACGGTGACGCTTATGTCACGGTGCCGCGAGTGGAAGATCTTGCCCGCCTCCGGGCGGAACTCGCCGAGGCGGGCGTGCAGATGCGGCGACATGCGCCTGACCGCCTGGACGTGCGTCTGGTCCGACAGAACACGGGCCTGTCTCAAAGTGCCTTCGCCGTGCGCTTCGGACTGGACGAGGCGACCCTGCGCAACTGGGAGCAGGGGCGTTCCGAGCCGGGGCTTGCGGCCATGACGCTGCTCTGGACGATCCACCGCAACCCGGAAGCAGTTGTCAGCTCGATCGACATGGACGGCGACGAACCCCGTTCCAAAGGGGCGACCTCCTGAGACCGTCGCACGAACTGAGCCAGGCCGGAGGAGGATGAGGGCCGAAGCATGGCGGCGGTCGATCATCTTTCGTCACAGGCGGTGCGAGAATCGTGACCCTTCGCGGCGCGTTTCCGCTTGCTCAGCCTTCCTTGGTTAAGGCTTTTTAAGCTCCGGTCCGGTAGTCTCCCGGCCAAGCCGACACTGCCCTTTGAACGACCCCTGTCCCGCTCCCTGCGCGGGACCTCGATCGCCCGATCGCGCGAGCCGGCCTCTTCACATCCAGCCTCGTCGTCGGTGCCATGCAGACCGGAATCCTTCTCGCGTTCCTCGCCTACCTCGCCTATGCCTGCTCGGACGCCGCCGCCAAGGCGCTCGGGCACCAGATGTCGGTCTTCCAGATCGGCTTCTCCATCTCCCTGATCGCGCTCGTCCTCTGCCTCCTGTCGAAGCGCTCGGACGTCTCCTGGCGCACGATCGCCAGCCCGAAGCGGCCCGGCCTCGTCGCGCTGCGGGCCGCCAGCGGCACCTTCGGCGGCATCTGCGCGGTCGTCGCCTTCACCACGCTGCCGCTGGCCGAAGCCTACGCGCTCATCTTTCTCCTGCCGCTCGTCGCCGCGCTGCTCTCGCGGGTGATCCTGCGCGAAAGCGTCACGATGGGCCGGTGGCTTGCCTTGTTCGGCGGGCTCATCGGCGTGCTTCTCGTCGTGCGACCGGGGTTCCAGGAGGTCTCGTTCGGCCATCTGGCGGGCCTTGGCTGCGCGCTGTCGGGCGCGACCAACGTCATTCTCCTGCGCACGCTCGGCCCGGTCGAGAACCGGCTGACGCTGATCGGCTCGGTCCTCGGCCTCGCGACCCTCGTCAACGGCGCCGCAATGATCCCGAGCTTCACCGTTCCGAGCCTGGACCTCCTGCCGATCCTCCTCTTCGGCGGCGTCAGCGCGGGCATCGGCCATCTCGCCATGGTGATGGGTGCGCGATTGGCGCCCGCGAGCCGCATCGCGCCGACGCAATATTCGCAGATCGTCTGGGCGAGCCTCTTCGGCGCGGTCCTGTTCGGGGAGTTCCCCGATCCGCTCGCCGTCACCGGCATGGCGCTGGTCGGCTTCTTCGGCATGCTGACGCTCGCGCCCGAACGGACGGCGCCGCGCCGCCCGCTCTTCAAGCGCCTTCGCGGCAACCGCGTCGCCTGAGGTCGGAGCGGCCTTCGGCCGGTCCGACCTGTTTTCTCTGCGCATCAGGCCTTCCGAAGCCATCAGACGGCTTCGGGCCGATGCTTCCGTCTATTCCGCGGCCTGCCGGGCGAAGACGGCACGGCCCTCCATCGGGGTCGAGGCCTGCGCCCCGGCGCGGGGCGTCATCATCCCCGCCTCGAACGCGGTCCGCCCGGCCTCCACCGATGCCTTAAACGCGCCCGCCATCGCGACCGGATCGCCGGACCCCGCGACGGCCGTGTTGAGGAGCACGGCATCGTAGCCGAGCTCCATCACGGCGGCCGCGTGGCTCGGCCGCCCGATCCCAGCATCGACGATCAGCGGCACCTCCGGGAAGGCCGTCCGCATCGCCCTCAGCGACGCCGGGTCGAGCAGGCCGGCGCCCGAGCCGATGGGTGCGCACAGCGGCATCAGGAGTTCGCAGCCGGCTCGCAGCAGATGCTCGGCGACGACGAGGTCCGCGCTCGTATAGGGGAAGACCTTGAAGCCCTCGGCGACGAGAATGCGGGCGGCGTCTACCGTGCCGACGACGTCGGGCTGCAGCGTGTCCTCGCGCCCGATCACCTCCAGCTTGATCCAGTCCGTGCCGAAGATCTCGCGCGACATTTGCGCGGTCGAGACCGCGTCCTCGACGGTGAAGCATCCGGCCGTGTTCGGAAGGATCCTGAGGTCCAGCCGTTCGATCATCGCCATCAGGGCTTCGCCGGCCCGCCCGTTCGCGGTGTCGCGCCGCACCGACAGGGTGACGACCCTCGTGCCGGAAGCGGAGAGGGCGGCTTCGAGGACGTCCGGGCCGGGATAGCGCGCGGTGCCGAGGAGAAGGCGCGAGGAGAGTTCGGTTCCGTAGAGCGTCAGCATGGCCTCAGCCCCCCTGCATGGGCGACAGGATTTCGATCCGGTCCCCGGCTTCGATCGTGCGGCCGCCCCACTCGGCCCGACGCACGAGCTCGCCATTGACGGCGGTGCCGATGAAGGGGCTTTCGAAGCCGAGTTCGCTGAGGAGCGCTTCGAGCGTATGGGCGTGGACGCTCTGCGCCGTTCCGTTCACGACGATTTCGGTCGGGACGCTTCTCGCCTGAACGGGCTGGGATGCGGATGGCATGGGGCTCTCCTTCGCGGTTCGCGATCCGAGCCCTTGCGGCGGAAGGGGAGGGCGGCGTTTCGGTTCGTTCGATCCGGTCGGCCTCGTCACCGTCCCTCCGCCAGCATGAACTGGATCAGGTTCGAAGGGTCCCCGCGCCGCCGTTTCCGGCCCCGCGGCATCTCAGCCCCTCGGCATGGGGCACCCCTGGTGTCGGTTCAGAGGTGAGGCCGACGCCCCGTGCTGTCAACCCGGACGAGGCTTGAGGGCGAGCAAACCGGCGTTACGTTCCGGCCCGGTTCGACACGGCGTCCGCCAGCCGGGCGCGCGAGAGAGGAGGCCCCGATGGCCAAGATGATCCATTCGATGATCCGCGTCGCCGACGAGGCGCGCTCGATCGACTTCTACGATCGTGCCTTCGGGCTCGAGGTCGCCGACCGTTTCGCCTTCGACGGTTTCACGTTGATCTATCTCTCGAACCCGGAGACGGGCTTCGAGCTGGAGCTGACCGTGAACGAGGGGCGGGGCGGCTACGATCTCGGCAATGGCTATGGCCATCTCGCCGTCTCGGTCGAGGACATCGAGGCGGAGCACGAGCGCCAGAGGCGCGAAGGCCTTGCCGTCGGCGATCTGAAGACGCTGTCGCATCCGAGCGGTTTCTCGGCGCGGTTCTTCTTCGTCACCGATCCGGACGGCTACAAGATCGAGGTGCTGCAGCGCGGCGGACGCTTCCTCTGAGAGCGTCGGCCGGGCGGCCATAGCCTTCCGATCCGGGGTCCGGCGCCCATGTTGCGTTGCAACGAGGAGCGGCGTGTCTATAGTTTCGGGATCGAACGCGTTTGGGGGAGCGTGGCATGCCGATATCGAAGATTCTCGTCGCCAATCGTTCGGAGATCGCGATCCGCGTCTTCCGGGCGGCGAACGAGCTGGGTCTGAAGACGGTCGCGATCTGGGCCGAGGAGGACAAGGTCGCGCTGCACCGCTTCAAGGCGGACGAAAGCTGGCAGGTGGGGCGCGGCCCGCATCTGCGGCGCGAGATGGGCCCGATCGAGAGCTATCTGTCGATCGAGGAGATCATGCGGGTCGCCCGGCTTTCGGGCGCGGACGCGATCCATCCGGGCTACGGCCTCCTGTCCGAGAGCCCGGAGTTCGCCGAGGCCTGCGCCGAGAACGGCATCGTCTTCATCGGCCCGAGCCCGGAGACCATGCGTCGTCTCGGCAACAAGGTCGCCGCGCGCAATCTCGCCATCGAGCTCGGCGTGCCGGTGGTGCCGGCGACCGATCCCCTGCCGGACGACATGGAGGAGGTGAAGCGCCTCGCGGCGGAGATCGGCTATCCGGTGATGCTCAAGGCCTCCTGGGGCGGGGGCGGGCGCGGCATGCGCGCCATCCGGCAGGAGCAGGACCTCGTCCGCGAGGTGACCGAGGGCAAGCGCGAGGCCAAGGCCGCCTTCGGCAAGGACGAGGTCTATCTGGAGAAACTCGTCGAACGCGCCCGCCATGTCGAGGTGCAGGTGCTCGGCGACACCCACGGCAACGCCGTCCACCTCTTCGAGCGCGACTGCTCCATCCAGCGGCGCAACCAGAAGGTCGTGGAGCGCGCGCCCGCGCCCTACCTCTCCGACGAGAAGCGCGCCGAGCTCTGCGGCCACGCGCTGAAGATCGCGCAGGCGACGAACTATGTCGGCGCCGGAACGGTCGAGTTCCTGCAGGACGCCGACACCGGCGCCTTCTACTTCATCGAGGTGAATCCGCGCATCCAGGTGGAGCACACGGTCACCGAGGAGGTGACCGGCATCGACATCGTCAAGGCGCAGATCCACATCCTCGACGGGCATGCCATCGGCACCCCGGAATCGGGCGTGCCGGCGCAGGGCGACATCAAGCTGAACGGCCACGCGCTCCAGTGCCGCATCACCACCGAGGACCCCGAGCACAACTTCATTCCCGACTACGGCCGCATCACCGCCTATCGCGGGGCGACCGGCTTCGGCATCCGGCTCGACGGCGGCACGGCCTATTCCGGCGCGGTCATCACGCGGTTCTACGATCCGCTTCTGGAGAAGGTGACGGCCTGGGCGCCGTCGGCCGAGGAGGCGCGCTCGCGCATGGACCGGGCGCTGCGCGAGTTCCGCATCCGGGGCGTCGCGACCAATCTGACCTTCCTGGAAGCCATCATCCGGCACGGGAAGTTCCGCGACCTCTCCTACACGACGCGCTTCATCGACACGACGCCGGAGCTCTTCGCGCAGGTGAAGCGCCGCGACCGCGCGACGAAGCTCCTGACCTATCTGGCCGACGTGACCGTCAACGGTCATCCCGAGACGAAGGGCCGGGCCAAGCCTCCCGCCGATGCGAGAAAGCCCGTCGCGCCGCTCTTCGACGCAGCCATCGCGGAGGGCTCGCGCCAGCGGCTGGAGGCGCTGGGCGCGAAGGGCTTCGCCGACTGGATGCTGGCGCAGCGTCAGGTTCTCGTGACCGACACGACCATGCGCGACGGCCACCAGTCGCTGCTCGCCACGCGCATGCGCACCCACGACATCGCGGGGATCGCCGAATCCTATGCGCGCGGCCTGCCGCAGCTCCTCTCGCTCGAATGCTGGGGCGGAGCGACCTTCGACGTCGCCATGCGCTTTCTGACCGAAGACCCGTGGGAGCGGCTCGCGCTGGTGCGCGACAAGGCGCCCAACATCCTCCTGCAGATGCTGCTGCGCGGCTCCAACGGCGTCGGCTACACCAACTACGCCGACAATGTCGTCAAGACCTTCGTCGCCGAGGCGGCGAAGGGCGGGGTCGATCTCTTCCGCGTCTTCGACTGCCTGAACTGGGTGGAGAACATGCGCGTCTCGATCGACGCGGTGGCCGAGTCCGGCAAGCTCTGCGAGGGCGCTCTCTGCTACACGGGCGACCTCTTCGACCCGGACCGGTCGAAGTACGATCTGAAATACTATGTTCGCCTCGCCAAGGAGCTGGAGGCCGCAGGCGCCCACATCCTCGGCATCAAGGACATGGCCGGCCTTCTGAAGCCCGCCGCCGCGCGCGTCCTCGTCAGGGCGCTGAAGGAGGAGGTCGGCCTGCCGATCCACCTCCACACGCACGATACCTCCGGCATCTCGGCGGCGACGATCCTGGCCGCCGTGGAGGCGGGGGTCGATGCGGTGGACGCGGCGATGGACGCGCTGTCGGGCGCGACCTCGCAGGCCTGTCTCGGCTCCATCAACGAGGCGCTGAAGGGCACGGAGCGCGACCCGGGCCTCTCGGCCGACGCGATCCGGCACATCTCCTTCTACTGGGAGGCGGTGCGCGCGCAGTACGCCGCCTTCGAGAGCGACCTCAAGGGGCCGGCTTCGGAGGTCTATCTCCACGAGATGCCGGGCGGGCAGTTCACCAACCTGAAAGAGCAGGCACGCTCGCTGGGCCTGGAGACGCGCTGGCACGAGGTCGCCCGCACCTATGCGGACGCCAACGTCATGTTCGGCGACATCGTGAAGGTGACGCCGTCCTCCAAGGTCGTCGGCGACATGGCGCTGATGATGGTGGCGCAGGACCTGTCCGTGGCGGACGTGGAGAACCCCTCGCGCGACATCGCCTTCCCCGAGAGCGTCGTCGCGATGCTGCGGGGCGATCTCGGCCAGCCGGAGGGCGGGTGGCCGGAAGGACTGCAGAGGAAGGCGCTGAAGGGGGAGACGCCGATCACCGTGCGGCCCGGCTCGCTGATCCCGGCAGCCGACCTTGCCGCCGAACGCGCGGCCGCCGAGGAGAAGGCCGGACGGGCGATCACCGACACCGAGTTCGCCTCCTATCTCATGTATCCGAAGGTCTTCACGGAGTTCGTGGCCGCCGCCGAGCGCTACGGCCCGGTCTCGGCCCTGCCGACGCCGAACTACTTCTACGGCATCGCGCAGGAGGACGAGATCGGCGTCGAGATCGAGCGGGGCAAGGTGCTGATCGTGCGGTGCCTCGGCATGAGCGAGACCGACGAGAAGGGCATGCGGACGGTCTTCTTCGAGCTGAACGGTCAGCCGCGCCGCATCAAGGTTCCGGACCGCTCGCGCTCGGGCACCGCGGCGATCCGCGCCAAGGCCGAGCCGGGCAATCCGGCCCAAGTCGGCGCGCCGATGCCGGGCGTCGTCTCCACGCTCGCCGTCTCCGCCGGCCAGAGCGTGAAGGCCGGCGACGTGCTCCTCTCCATCGAGGCGATGAAGATGGAGACTGCGCTCCACGCGGAACGCGACGGCACGGTGCAGGCGGTCAACGTCAAGGCCGGGGACCAGATCGACGCCAAGGATCTGCTCGTGGTGTTCGCCGCCTGACGAAATCGGGATGCGGCGCGCCCTTCCCACGAAGGGCTCCCGCCGCATCTCCCGTTCCGTTGCATCAGCAGGGGGAACGGGCATGGCGGAGAAGATCGAGGTCGAAGCGGAGGTGGACGACGCCGCTCCGCCCGAAGTCGCGGAGAACGCGCTCGGCTACCTGAAGCCGAAGCCCAAGCGGTCGGACGACGGCGTTCTCGTCCTCTCCGTTCTGGCCGGCATCTTCATCGCCTTCGGCGGCGCCATCTTCATCGCCGCCGGCGCGGGCAGCGCCGGCTATGCCGGGGGTCAGCAGCTCGCGGCCGCCCTCGGCTTCTCGGTCGGCCTGATCCTGTGCATCGTCGCGGGCGCCGAACTCTTCACCGGCAACACGCTGCTCGTGATCTCGGGCGTCGAGGGCCACCACAAGGGCGGCCGGATCGTCCGCTTCTGGGCGCTGGTCTGGGCGGGCAATCTCGCCGGCTCGTTTCTGATCGCCTTTCTCTTCGTCCTTGCGGGCGCGCATCTGGCGGGCGAGGGCGCCGTCGGGCTCCATGCGCTTCAGGTCGGCGACGAAAAGATGGGCAAGGGGCTGATCGCCACTTTCACCTCCGGCATCCTCGCCAACATGCTCGTCTGCCTCGCCGTGTGGATGGCGCAGGGCGCGCGGACCATACCGGGCAAGGTTCTGGCGATCATCGGGCCGGTGGCGGGCTTCGTGGTGCTCGGCTTCGAGCATTCCGTCGCCAACATGTCGCTACTGCCCATCGCGGGGCTGATCCACGCCTTCGCAGGCTCAGAGTTCTGGCAGTCCGCGGCCTTGATCGGAATGACGCGGGAGACCTTCGGCTCGATCGGTCTCTTCGCCTTCCTGTTCAATCTGATCGTCGCGACCCTCGGCAATATCGTCGGCGGGGCCGCGATCGGGCTCGCCTACTGGTACGCCTATCTGCGTAAGGACGACTGACGAACGAGGGGAGGCCGCTCGTTCGAGCGGCGTCCCTTCGCAAGACCGGTTCGGTCCGTCAGAGACGGCCGGTCAGAAGCAGGATGATGACGATCAGGAGGATCACGCCGAGAATGCCGCTCGGCCCGTATCCCCAGGAGCGCGAATGGCCCCAGGTCGGGAAGGCGCCGACGAGCAGAAGCACCAGAACGATGACGATGATGAGAGTGAGATCCATGAGGCGAACTCCGGCCAAATGAGGCTTTTTCTTGTCCCAGCCTCACAAACCGTTGATGCGCCCGTCCGGTTCCCTCCTCGTCAGATGAAGAGCATCACCCACAGGATCACGACGAAGGTGAGCGCGACCGCTGTCGCGATCGCTGGCCGGTAGTCCCAGCCGCGCGACCAGGGCCAGACGGGCAGGACGCCGACGAGGATGGCGATGAGAGCGATCGAAAGCGCGGCGCCGATGGTCATTCGCATGTCTCCCGTGAAGGACCGTCGCGCCATACCGGTCGCGCCGGTCCCCGATCAACCGGCTTCGTCATTCTTGCGACGCGACACCATGATGGTTTGACATTGCAGCGCCGAGGTTTCACCTCAAGCTGAACCGTCGATATCCGGGCGAACCCTTTCCATGACCCTGACCACTCCCCTCGAACCGGTGATCGCCGACCCGCTGCCGCGCCGCCGCACCGTCGGCGTCGATGTCGGCGGCGTGACCGTCGGGGGCGGGGCGCCCGTCGTCGTCCAGTCGATGACGAACACCGACACCGCCGACATCGACGCGACGGTCGCGCAGGTCGCCGCGCTCCATCGCGCGGGATCGGAGATCGTGCGCATCACGGTGGACCGCGACGAATCGGCCGCCGCCGTGCCGCGCATCCGCGAGCGTCTGGAGCGCCTCGGGCTCGACGTGCCGCTCGTGGGCGACTTCCACTATATCGGCCACAAGCTTCTGGCCGACCATCCGGCCTGTGCGCAGGCGCTCGCCAAGTACCGCATCAACCCCGGCAATGTCGGGTTCCGCGACAAGAAGGATCGGCAGTTCGTCCAGATCGTCGAGACCGCGATCCGCTACGGCAAGCCGGTGCGGATCGGGGTCAACTGGGGCTCGCTCGACCAGGAGCTGCTGACGCGGCTGATGGACGAGAACAACCAGTCGTCGACGCCGCTTTCGGCTAGAGCCGTGACGCGCGAGGCGATCATCCGCTCGGCCATCTATTCGGCGGAGCTGGCCGAGGAGACCGGGCTGCCCCGCGACCGCATCATCCTCTCGGCCAAGGTCTCCAACGTCCAGGATCTCATCGCCGTCTATCGCGACCTGTCGCGGCGCACCGACCACGCGATCCATCTCGGCCTCACGGAAGCCGGCATGGGAACGAAGGGCGTCGTCGCCTCCTCGGCGGCGATGGGCATCCTCCTGCAGGAGGGGATCGGCGACACGATCCGCGTCTCGCTGACGCCGGAACCCGGCGGCGACCGCACGCGCGAGGTGCAGGTGGCGCAGGAGCTCCTGCAGACCATGGGCTTTCGCCAGTTCATCCCGATCGTCGCCGCCTGTCCGGGCTGCGGGCGCACGACCTCGACGCTCTTCCAGGAGCTGGCCGAAACGATCCAGAACGACATCCGCGCCAACATGCCGGTCTGGCGCGAGCGCTATCCGGGCGTGGAAGCGCTGAACGTGGCCGTCATGGGCTGCATCGTGAACGGTCCGGGCGAGTCCAAGCACGCCGACATCGGCATCTCGCTGCCGGGAACGGCGGAGACGCCCTCGGCCCCGGTCTATGTGGACGGGCAGAAGGTCGCGACGCTGCGCGGGCCCAACATCGCCGCCGACTTCCAGGTGATGGTGTCCGACTACATCGAGCGCCGCTTCGGCCGGAAACAGGACGCGGCGGAGTAGGGGATGGCGGTCGGGCGCTTCCCTGACCGAAGGAGGCGCCATTCCTCTCCCGCTCGCGGGAGAGGGTGGCCCGAAGGGCCGGGTGAGGGCCTCGAAGGGCGTGGCGTCGGCACGACTTCGATCGCGTTCCCGACCGGACGAGGGCCGTTCTTTCGGATGGTCAAGCCGGCGTTTCACGAAGCCCTCACCCGGCTGCTCGCTCGCGCTCGCATCCACCCTCTCCCGCGAGCGGGAGAGGAATGGCGCCTCGTTCTGATCACTCTCGCTTTCCTGTGGACGTGCCTTCCCGCCCGCGCCGAGGAACCCGTCGATCCGCGCGTTGCGGCGATCTGCGATCTGATCGAGACGAACGCGGCGGCGACAGGCATGGCGCCGGACTTCTTCGCCCGCCTCATCTGGAAGGAGTCGCGCTTCGACGAGGGCGCGATCTCGCCGGTCGGGGCGCGGGGCATCGCCCAGTTCATGCCGGCCACGGCCGCCGAACGCGGGCTGGCCGATCCCTTCGACAAGGAGCGGGCCATCCACCATTCGGCGCGCTATCTCGCGGACCTTCGCGCCGAGCTCGGATCCTGGGGGCTCGCGGCCGCGGCCTACAATGGCGGGGTCAACCGGGTGAAGCGCTGGATGGCGAGCGGCGGGCGCCTCCCCTACGAGACCGAGGACTACGTCCTGTCGATCACGGCGCATCCGGCCGCCTGGTTCCGCGAGGACGCCACCCGCGAGGCCGACGTCGCCCCGCTGGATGCGAGCCTGTCCTTTGCCGAGGCGTGCCGGCGCCTGCCCATCATGCAGACGCGCGCCATCTTCGCCGTCGCGGAGTCGGCGCCGATGAAGCCCTGGGGTGTCCAGGTCGCCGGCCATGTGAACGAGGCGATCGCGATCCGCATCTACCGCCGGCTGCAGGACGACCATCCCGACATTCTCGGCGGCGTCGATCCGATCGTCATGCGTGTGCGCCCCATGTCCGGCCCGCGCCGCATCACCGCCATCCGCATCGGCGCCGACACGCGCGGCGAGGCGAACGCCTTCTGCGAGCGCTACCGGGCGCGGGGCGGGGCCTGCGTGGCCATGCGCAACTGAGTTTGACCGTTCCGCGTCATTGCTCTTCGCCCGTCAGCCGCTATGAAGGCCCTTGGGAGGCTGCGATGATCTAGGAACGGTACAATGAACCACGGCGTCGATCGGACGGCAGCGCGCACGACGCGCAGCGGGCTTTTGAAGGTCAATCGCAGGCAGCTTCTGGGCGGCGGTCTGGCCCTCGGCGCGACGACGGCGCTTCCGGGCTGCGCACAACCGACCGTCGAGGCGAGCCGGACCGTGGACGTCGTTCTGATCGGCGGCGGGACGATGAGCGCCACGATGGGCGCGCTGCTCAACCATCTCGAGCCGGGCTGGACGATCGAGATGTTCGAGCGCCTCGACGCGGTCGCGCTCGAGAGCTCCAACGCGTGGCACAATGCCGGCACCGGCCATTCGGCGCTCTGCGAGCTGAACTACACGCCGGAGGACGAGGACGGGAACATCGACGTCGCCCGCGCGCTGCGGATCAACGAGTCCTTCCAGATCTCGCGCCAGTTCTGGGCATCGATGGTTCGCGAGGGGCTTCTCGACGAGCCCTCGACCTTCATCCGCACGACGCCGCATATGAGCTTCGTCTGGGGCGAGACGAACGTCGATTTCCTGCGCCGCCGCCACGAGGCGCTGATCGAGCACCCGCTCTTCGCCGGCATGGAGTTCTCGACCGATCCCGATCAGATCCGCGAGTGGGCTCCGCTTCTGATCGAGGGGCGCGATCCCGCGCAGCCGATCGCCGCGACCTGGTCCTCGCTCGGAACGGACGTCGATTTCGGCGCCATCACTCGCCAGTTCGTCACGCATCTGACCGAACAGGAGAGCTTCGCTCTCACCCTGTCCAGCGAGGTGGAAGGGCTGGAGAAGAACGAGGACGGCACCTGGAAGGTGACCTACCGCAATCTGTCGGACGGCTCCGATCCGCAGGCCGTCAACGCCCGCTTCGTCTTCATCGGCGGCGGCGGCGCGGCGATCCTGCTCCTTCAGGAGAGCGGCATCGAGGAAGCGGCCTCCTACGGCGGTTTCCCGGTGGGCGGTTCGTGGATCATCAACCGCAATCCGCAGACCGCCGAAGTCTACACCGCGAAAGCCTATGGCCGCGCGGAATCGGGCGCGCCGCCCATGTCGGTTCCCCATCTCGACACGCGCGTGATCGACGGCGAGCGGGTGCTGATGTTCGGCCCCTTCGCCACCTTCTCCACCAACTTCCTCATGGAAGGCTCGCGCCTCGACCTTCTCGCCTCGGTGACGACGACGAACATCGGCCCGATGGTGCATGTGGGCCTGGACGAGTTCGGCCTCGTCCAGTACCTCGTCGGCCAGGTCATGATGAACCAGGACGACCGCGTCGAGGCCCTGCGCGCCTACTATCCGCAGGCCGTCGCCGAAGACTGGACCTTCCTCCAGGCCGGCCAGCGCGTGCAGATCATCAACCGCGACGAATCGGGCCGGGGCGATCTTGAGTTCGGCACCGAGATGGTCGTCGCCGACGACCGGACCATCGCGGCTCTTCTCGGCGCTTCCCCGGGCGGCTCGACCGCGCCCTCGATCATGATCGACGCGCTGGAGGAGATATTCCCGGAGCGTTTCTCGTCGCCCGAATGGCAGGAGCGCATCCGCGAGCTCGTGCCGAGCTACGGCATCCAGCTCAACGGCGAGCCGCAGCGTCTGGCCGAGAGCTGGGCCTATACGAGCCGGATGCTGGCGCTGGCACCGCCGCCGGATCTCGGTCTGGAACAGCCCGCCGAGCCGGCGCCGGAGTCCGAGCCGACTGACGCGCCCGAGCTCGAGCCCGCCCCGCCGGTCGGCGATTCGGGCGTGCCGGCGACGCCTCCGGGCGCCGTCCCGGTCCAGCCGCAGCCCGTTCAGCCGCAGCCCGCCGGCTGACGCCCTACCGGTCCCGCCCGGCCACGAACCGGGCGGCGGCCTTCAGCGTGTCGGCGCGCTCCCCGTAGGGTTCGAGCTCGGCCTCGGCCTCGGCGACGAGTTCGGCGAGGCGCGCCCGCGTCCAGTCGAGGCCGCGAAGGGCCGGCAGGGTCTTCTTGCCGCGTGCCTGATCCTTGCCCGCGGCCTTTCCGAGCGTCGCCGCGTCGCTCGTTTCGTCCAGAAGGTCGTCCGCCAGCTGGAAGGCGAGGCCGACCACCTCGCCGAAGCGCCGCAGCCGCGCGCGATCCTCGTGTCCCGCGTTCGACAGGACGGCTCCGGCCTCGCAGGCGAAGGTGAGGAGCGCGCCGGTCTTCATCGCCTGCATCCGGGCGATTGCGTCCTGCGACAGGACTTCCGCCTCCGCCGCAAGGTCCAGCGCCTGCCCGCCGACCATGCCGGCGGGGCCGGCCTCGCGCGCGAGCGCCGCGACGAGAGTCAGGCGCGCCTGCGCCGAGACGTCCTCGGCGCCGGCGATCACGCCGGAGGCCAGCGTCAGCAGCGCGTCGCCGGCCAGGATCGCGGTCGCCTCGTCGAAGGCCCTGTGGACCGTTGGCCGGCCTCGCCGCAGATCGTCGTCGTCCATGGCCGGAAGGTCGTCGTGAACGAGCGAATAGCAGTGGACCAGTTCCAGTGCCGCGCCCACGGCGCGCGCGCCGTCCTGCGGCCCGGCGAAGAGGCGGGCGCTCTCCACGACGAGGAAGGGGCGCAGCCGCTTGCCGCCGCCCAGCGCGCCGTGCCGCATGGCGGCGAGCAGTCTCTCGGGCGTGCCCGCGACGAGCGGGTGCGCCGGGTCCAGAACGGCGGCGAGCCGCCCTTCGGTCGTCTGCGCCTCCTCGTTCAGCCTCGCCTCGAAGATCGTCGGTTCCATGCTGCCGCCTCCGCCATTGCGGCCTCTCCTTGGACGTGCGGGCTCGCGCGGACAAGGCCCGTTTGCGCCGCGCCGACCGCGCCTCTATGACGCTGGGCACGAAGGGAGGCCGGGAAACGGCGCGAAGAGGGGTCGGAAGCTCGCATGGCAAGGCGCCTCATCCGCTGGGTCCTGATCCTCGGGGTCGTCCTCGTCGCGATTCCGCTCGTCCTCGTGCCGGTCTATTCCTCCTCCTCGGTCCGGCCGATCTCGACCCTGATGCTGGCCGACCATTTCACCTTCCAGCCCTACGACCGCCAATGGGTGCCGCTCGACGCGATCGCGCCGGTCATGATGCATTCGGTGGTGATGTCGGAGGACGGGCAGTTCTGCGCCCATGACGGCGTCGACTGGACGGAGCTGCGCGCCGTGGTCGATCGCGCGCTGGAGGAGGGCTCGGCCGGGCGCGGCGCGTCCACCATCCCCATGCAGACCGTGAAGAACGTCTTTCTCTGGGGCGGGCGCTCCTTCGTCCGCAAGGGGCTGGAGCTGCCGCTCGCGCTGTACGCGGACGCTGTCTGGTCCAAAGGGCGGATGATGGAGATCTATCTGAACGTCGCCGAATGGGGCGAGGGGATCTACGGCGTGGAATCGGCGTCCCGATTCTACTTCAACCGTCCGGCGAAGGACCTGACGGCGCGCCAGGCCGCGCTTCTGGCGGCGAGCCTTCCCGCCCCGCTCCAGCGCGATCCGGCGAACCCCTCCGCCAGCCTGTCGCGCATCGCGGACCGCATTCAGGCCCGCGCGCGGGGCGCGGGCGCCTATGTGCGGTGCCTGCCCTCCTGACGGGCTTTGCAATCGCGCGCGAGCGGTGTTATGGAGCGGCCCGAATTCCTGTCGCTCTGGTCTGACCGGCGATCGTGCGGAACCACGATCTCTCAACGTCTATGGCCCGGCGGCATCGACGTGAGAAGACGGACGGTCCGGCTCGAGACATGCCGAGGACCCAATCGAGACGGAGCAGGACATGGCAGTTCCCAAAAGAAAGACGTCCCCCTCGAAGCGCGGCATGCGCCGCTCGGCCGACGCGCTGACCGCGCCGACCTACATCGAGGACAAGAATTCCGGCGAGCTGCGCCGCCCGCACCACATCGACCTGAAGACGGGCATGTATCGCGGCAAGCAGGTCCTGACCGTCAAGGACAAGGACTGATCGTGCCTCGCACGGCGATCGACGAAGGGCGCCTCGCGAGGGCGCCCTTTTCGTTTGGGGCGACGCTTCTCTCTGTCGTGAAACCGTGACAATGGCGCGATAGAGCGCCCTGCGTCCGTCGGACGCACAACGGTCGCTCGATCTGTCTGATTCCGCGCATCAGGCTTTCCGAAGATCGATTCCGATCTTCGGGTCGATGCTGGAGGCGAACCGGCTTCGAACGAGGCGTGCCGAGACCGCCCGGTCCGCCGCGCGAGGGAGATGTCCTGCCGATGGCCGAAATCCTGCTCGAAGAGGTCACGCGCCGCTTCGGCGGCGGTGCTCCTGCGGTCGATTCGCTCAGCCTGTCCGTTCCTTCGGGGAGCTTTCTCGCCCTTCTTGGTCCCTCGGGCTGCGGCAAGACGACGGCGCTGCGCCTCATCGCCGGGTTGGAGCGGCCCGACGGGGGCGCCATCCGCATTGGCGGCCGGGCGGTCGCGGCGGACGGCCTCTTCGTCGAGCCGGAGGATCGCGGCCTCGGCATGGTCTTCCAGTCCTACGCGCTCTGGCCGCACATGGACGTCGCCGCCAATATCGAGTTCGGCCTGAAGGCCAAGGGCCTGTCCCGGCCCGAGCGGCAGACCCGGATCTCGGACGCGCTCGACCTCGTCGGCCTGTCGCAGCACGCCCGCCGCCGGCCGCACGAGCTCTCCGGCGGCCAGCGCCAGCGCGTGGCGCTCGCCCGCTCGCTCGCCGCCCGCGCGCCGGTGATCCTGCTCGACGAACCGCTCGCCAATCTCGACGCGCATCTGCGCGAGCAGATGCAGGCCGAGTTCCGCCGCATTCACCGCGAGGCGCGCACGACCTTCGTCTTCGTCACCCACGATCAGGCCGAGGCGATGGCGCTCGCCGACATCGTCGCCGTCATGGACAAGGGCCGCCTCCAGCAGGTCGCGGACGTCGAGACCCTGTTCCACCGGCCGGCCTCGCCGATGGTCGCGCGCTTCATCGCGGGCGGACGAACGGTGAAGGTCAACGTCTCCAGCGAGCGGGCCGGCGAGGGGCTGTGCCGTGTGCATCTGCAGCGGCAGGTCTTCGATCTGCCGGGCGACGCGCCGGCCGGGCCGGGGCTGCTCTGCCTTCGCGCGCGAGACCTGAGGATCGTCACCGACGACGCGAGCGGGCCCTCGCTGTCCTCGCGCGTCGAGGATGCCCGCTTCGAGAACGGCGACCACCTTGTCTCCGTCGTTCTCGAGGACGAGCCGGACGGTGCGCGGCTGACGGTGCGCAGTCCGGTCCCGCTCCGCAAGGGGGAGCGCCTGCGGCTCGTGCCGACGGGCGGCTGGGTGCTCGGGGCCCGGACGTGAGACGGCTGACGGCGCTCTCGGGCTTCGATGCCAAGGGGCCGGCCTGTTTCCTCCTCGAAATGGGGTCGTCTCGGCTTCTTCTCGATCTCGGCGAGGGGCCGGACCATGGGCGTCGGCCGGACCTCTCCGGGGTCGGCCCGGTCGACGCCGTGCTGGTCAGCCACGCCCATCACGACCATGTCGGCGCGCTGGATCTCAAGGGGCAGGTCGGGCATCCGCCGGTGCATGCGACGGCGCTGACGCGCGATCTCGCCGGGCTCGGGCCGGAGGTCCGCTTGCTGCCCGAAGCCGGCCGGACGCAGATCGCCGGCCTGAGCGTCGAGACCGGTCCATGCGGGCATGCGCCGGGCGCCGTTTGGATGCGGATCGGTGGGTCGGATGGCCTCCTTTACACCGGAGACTGCTCGGCCGAGAGCACGCTCTACCCGTATGCCGGGCCGCCGCCCGCCGCCGCGCTGCTCTTCGACGCCTCCTATGCCGCCTATGACGAACCGCTCGACGGGGCGGCGAAGGCGCTCGGCGACCTTTCCCGTCAGGGGCCGCTCCTCCTTCCGGCGCCCGCTGCCGGTCGCGGGCTGGAGATGGCGATCCACTTCCATCGCCTCGGGGCGCAGATCGCCCTGTGTCCGGCCCATTTCGGGGTCGCCGAACGTCTTCTGGCGCAGGCTTCGCTCGGCGCAGTCCATTCCGCCGAGCTTGCCGCGGCCCTGAAGGGCGCGCGCCGCCTGGAGGCGGACAGCGATCCGGGCGGCGTCATGATCGCCGCCAATCCGAATGCGGAAGGGGGTGTCGCCGCAGCGCTCGCGGCACGCTTTTCGTCGGACGGCTCGGCGCGGATCGTCTTCACCGGCCATCTGGCGGAAGGCGAGCCCGCTCATGCGCTGGTCGCATCGAGGAAGGCCTCGTTCCGGCGCTGGAACGTGCATCCGCGCCTGTCCGAGATCCGCGCGATCCTCGGCCGGGTGAACCCGGCGATCGCCATGCCCGCCTTCGTCAAGGCGACAGGGCGTGGGGAGATCGAGGCCGCGATTCCCGACCGGCGTTTCGCCCCCGGCCCGCGGATGGTCTGGTAACGGACACGACACGATCGCCCCTTCCGTCCGTCATCGACCTGTCGCAGAACCCCCATAGGGGACCGACCATCTTGCCAAGGAGACGAACGAGATGATCAAGCGCATTGCCCTTTCGCTCATCGCAGCGACGGCGCTGACGGGCGTTGCCGCCGCGCAGGAGGGGTCGATCACGGTCTACACCTCGCAGCCGACCGACCAGATGAACGCGGTGGTCGAGGCCTTCAACCGGGATTATCCGGACGTGACGGTGGAAATCTTCCGCTCCGGCACGACGGAGCTTCTGGCCAAGCTCCAGGCCGAGTTCGCGGCCGGCAACCCGCAAGCCGACATCCTCCTCATCGCCGACGCCGTCGCCATGACGCAGCTGAAGAACGAGGACCGGCTGGAGCCCTATGCCGAGGCCGCGACCGACGGCGTTCCGGCCGAGCTGATCGACCCCGACCGCACCTTCTTCGGCACCAAGCTCATCACGACCGGCATCGTCTACAACACCGATCTCGTCGAGACGCCGCCGTCCTCCTGGGCGGAGCTGACCCGGCCCGAGATCGCCTCCGGCGTCATCATGCCGAGCCCGCTCTATTCCGGGGCGGCCGTCATCCATGTCGGCACGATGGTCCAGCAGCCCGAATTCGGCTGGGACTACTACGAGGCCCTGGCGGACGGCGGCGCCGTCGCCGGACAGGGCAACGGCACCGTCATCGAGGCGGTGGCTCGCGGCGAGAAGCCCTTCGGCATCATCGTCGAGTTCATGGCGATGAACGCCAAGGCGAACGGCTCGCCGGTCGACTTCGTGTTCCCCGAGGAGGGCGTCTCGTCCATCACCCAGCCGGTCGCCATCGTGAAGGGCACCGACAATCTGGAGGCGGCGCAGGCCTTCGTGGACTGGCAGCTCGGCCGCGCGGCGCAGGAGCAGTCCGTCGGGCAGGGTTATTTCCCGATCCTCGACGGCGTCTCCCCGCCCGAGGGCTATCCGGCGGTCGAGAGCCTGACCATCCTGCCGACCGACTCCGGTAAGCTCTTGGCGGACGACCAGGAGATCAAGATGCAGTTCTCGGACCTCTTCGGTGGCTGAGACGGCCCTGTCGGCCGGCGCGACCTCGCCCGGCCGCCGCGTCCTCCGCCTTCCCGCCCTGCGCGGGGAGGCGTTTCTGCTTCTGGGGCTGGCGATCCTCGTCGGGGTCTTCAGCGCCTTCCCGCTCGCCCGTCTCCTCATGCAGGCGTTGTCGCCGGGCGGGGAGGGGGAATGGCTCGGAACCCTTCGAGAGAGCTGGGCGAGCCGCGCCGTGCAGCGGGCCTTCTGGAACACGCTCTCGGCCTCCGGGGCGGCCGTCGCCCTTTCGGCGCTGCTCGGAACGGCCCTGGCCTTCTGCGTCACCCTCGCTCCGATCCGGGCACGCATCTGCGCGACCTTCCTGATCCTCTCGCCGCTCCTTGTTCCCTCGCAGATCACCGCGCTTGCCTGGATCGAGCTGTTCGGATCGTCCAGCCCGGTCCTGGGGCTTTTCGGTCTCGCACCCGCCCCCGGCACGCCGAACCCGCTCTATTCGGGCGGCGGCATCGCGCTTCTGATGGGCATCGAGCACATGCCCTTCGTGTTCCTGGCCGTGCGCGCCGCGCTCGCTGGCGTGCCGCAGGATCTCGTCGAGGCCGCGCGCGTCGCGGGCGTGCGCACCGGGCGCATCGTCTCGCACATCCTCGTGCCGCTGGCCGCGCCCGCGATCCTCGCGGGATCGATCCTCGCCTTCGCGGCCGCGATCGGCAATTTCGGCGTGCCGGCGCTTCTGGGCATTCCCGGCCGCTTCCCGATGCTGACGACGCTGATCTATCAGCGGCTCGCGAGCTTCGGGCCTTCGGTCATGGGGCAGGTCGCCTCGCTCTCGCTGATCCTCCTTCTCGTCGCGGCGGCGGCGCTCCTCCTGCGGGCGGCCTTCGTGCAGCGCGTCCAGGTTCCCGTCGCCAGCGGCGCACGGCTTCGTCCGCTCGTGCGGGGGCGAGCGGCGCTCGCCGCCAATCTCTTCGTCTGGGCCACCATCCTCGTTACGGCCATCGCCCCGATCCTGGCGCTCGTCGCGGCCTCTCTGATTCCCGCCGTCGGCGTGCGTCTGACGCTGGAGACGCTGAGCCTGCAGAACTACGCCGCGACCATTCTGGACAGCGGGACGATCCGGCGCGCCTTCGCCAACTCGCTCTGGCTGTCGCTGGCCGCCGCGCTCGTCGCCATGGTGCTGGCTGTGCCCTTCGCCTATCTGGCCGTCCTTCGCCGCTCGCGGGCCGCGCAAATCCTGCATGGCCTGGCCGACATGCCCTTCGTGGTGCCCGGCACCGTCTTCGCGCTGGCGATGATCCTCGTCTTCCTGTCGCCGCTGCCGCTGATCGGCGTCTCGATCTACGGCACGGCGACGATCCTCTTCCTCGCCTACGCGGCGCGCTTCCTCCCGCTCGTCCTGCGTCCGGTCGCCTCCGGCCTCGGCTCGGTCGAGCCGGCCCTGGACGAAGCGGGCCGGGTCGCGGGCGCGCGGCTCTTCCGGCGGCTCGCCTTCATCGTCGCCCCGCTCGCCGCGCCCGCGGCGGTGGCGGGCGGTCTCCTCGTCTTCATGACGGCCTTCAACGAGCTGACGGTCTCCGCGCTCCTCTGGTCGAGCGGGGTGGAGACGGTCGGGGTCATGATCTTCTCGCTTCAGTACGAAGGAAACTCGACCGGCGCGGCGGCGATCTCGACCGTGTCGATCGCCTTCGTCCTCCTCCTCGCCCTCGCGCTCGATCGCCTGGCGACCCGCCTGCCGCCGGGAACGCTGCCCTGGCGCGACTGAGCGGGGCACGACCTTGACAGGGGAGGGCCCGGCGCTGACATGGCGGGGTGTCGGCAGGGCAAGGAGCCCGCTCGCCGCTTCCTTCCGCTGAAACGGACCCTCCCCATGTCTGACACCGCACCGGCCTATCCGGACACGCAGCTCTTCATCGGCGGCGAATGGCGCGACGCCGCCGACGGCCGCACGATCGACGTCGTCGATCCGGCGACGAGCGAGCCGATCGGCAAGGTCGCGCACGCCTCGAAGGCCGATCTCGACGCCGCGCTCGACGCCGTGTCGCGCGGGTTCGAGGTCTGGAGCGCGACCTCGGCCTACGACCGGTCGAAGATCATGCGCCGGGCGGCCGATCTCCTGCGCGAGCGGGGCGATGCCATCGCGCGGATCATGACGCGCGAGCAGGGCAAGCCGGTGGATCAGTCGAAGGTCGAGATCCTCGCCGGCGCCGACATCATCGAATGGTTCGCCGAAGAGGCGCGCCGGACCTACGGCCAGATCATTCCGGGCCGCGCCCCCGGCGTTACCCAGCTCGCCTACAAGCTACCGGTCGGGCCGGTCGCGGCCTTCACGCCCTGGAACTTCCCGATCAATCAGGTCGTGCGCAAGCTGTCCGGCGCGGTCGCGGCAGGCTGCTCCATCATCGTGAAGGCGCCGGAGGAGACGCCGGCCTCCCCGGCCGAACTCGTGCGCGCCTTCGCCGACGCCGGCGTTCCGGCGGGCGTCGTCAATCTCGTCTACGGCGTTCCGGCCGAGATCTCCGAGTACCTGATCCCGCATCCGGTGATCCGGAAGATATCCTTCACCGGCTCGACGCCGGTCGGCAAGGAGCTCGCGGCCCTCGCCGGGCGCCACATGAAGCTCGCGACGATGGAGCTTGGCGGCCACGCCCCGGCGATCATCTTCGAGGACGCCGACGTGAAGAAGGCGGTCACGCAGCTCGCCGCCTCCAAGTTCCGCAATGCCGGGCAGGTCTGCGTCTCGCCGACGCGCTTCCTCGTGCAGGACGGCGTCTACGAGGAGGTCGTGGACGCGTTCACGCAAGCGGCCGAGGCGGTGAAGGTCGGCAACGGGCTGGAGCCGGGCATCGAGATGGGGCCGCTGGCCAACGAGCGTCGCGTTCCCGCGCTGGAAGGCCTCGTGCGCGACGCGGTCGAGCAGGGCGCCAAGCTGCGCACGGGCGGCCGGCGCATCGGCAACAAGGGCAATTTCTTCGAGCCGACCGTGCTGTCCGACGTGCCGCTGCACGCGCGCATCATGAACGAGGAGCCCTTTGGCCCCGTGGCGGTCTTCAACCGCTTCTCCACGCTCGACGAGGCCATTGCGGAATCGAACCGGCTGCCCTTCGGCCTCGCCTCCTACGCCTATACCGGCTCGGCCGAGACGGCCTACGCCCTCGGCCAGCGCATCGAGGCGGGCATGACCACGATCAACCACATGGGCCTCGCGCTGCCCGAGGTGCCCTTCGGCGGGATCAAGGATTCCGGCCATGGCACGGAGGGCGGCTCGGAGGCGATCGAGGCCTATCTGGTCACGAAGTTCGTGACGCAGGTTCCGGCCTGACGATGAGGAGCCGGCGGGGAGGGGCGTCGTCCCGCCTTCGCCGGCACCGGACTTGAAGCGCGCGGCGCGCGCGTGCTAAGGGCGCTTCCAGCATCAAGAGTCGGATCGACGTCCGACGCCAACCTGCTCCCGAGCAAGGTGGCGCTCCGCAAGGAGGATGTGGCCGTTCCGGCAACCATCGGGCTCCGCCACATGACAGACGTCTCTCCGCCGAAAGGCAGATCGAGCGTCATGGCGAACTCCTCTTTCCCTTGTCTTCCCATCGCCCGCGAGGGCGACGAGGTCCTGTATCTCGGTGCGGTCGGCGGGGCGATGCGGAGCACTCGGCGCGGCGGCGGGATCTGGATCGTGGTCCACCGCGCCGGCGGGGAATGGACCCATGTCTACCGGCGCGACGAGCGCGCCGAACGCACCTTCCACCTGGAGCGCGTCGCGCCCGGCGACGCGCGCGCGACCCTCGTTTCCTGGGCGCTGAAGGTCTTCGAGATCGAGAATACTGAAGCGCGCGCGGCCTGACGGACGATCAGCGGCGCGGCCCGACGAGGCCGAAGCGGATCGACTGGTCGTCGGCTGCGACGACCGAATGGCTGCCGCCCGGGATCTCGTCGGGGCCGGCGAGAACCGAACCTCCGGCTTCGCGCAGGCGCGCAAGCGCGGCATTGATGTCGTCGACCGCGAAATAGACCAGCCAGCCCGGCTGCCCGCCCTCCGTCAGGCCCATCACGGCACCGATGGCGTCATGGCCGGCATGAAGGAAGGAATAGTCGCCGAGCGGACCCATCGGCATGGCGCCCTCCTGTCGGATGCCGAGGACCGCGCCGTAGAAGCCGATCGCGGCCTGCGGATCCGGGGTGGTCAGCTCGTTCCAGACCGCGTGGCCCTGCGGGATTTCGGCGTCCGTGCCGGCCATGGGCAGGAAGGCTCGACTTTCAGCCTCGCTCGCACCGTGGAGAAGGTAGAACATCGAGCCTTGCGGGTCGGCGAGGAAGGCGAAGCGCCCGATGCCGGGAATGTCCGTCGGCGGCAGATGGACCGCGCCTCCGGCCTCCGCCGCGCTCTTGGCGGTGCCGTCCACGTCGTCTGTGCCGAAATAGACGAACCAGTGCCGGGGCGCGCCTGCGCCCCCGGCCTGCACCAGACCGGCGACGCCGCAGCCGCCTGCTTCCGCGACCCTGTAGTCCCGGTCGAGACCGGCCCGCGGCGGAGAAACCGCCCAGCCGAGGACATGCGTGTAGAAGGCGGACGCCTTGCCGTTGTCGGGCGAGATCAGCTCGTACCAGACCGGTTTGCCGTTGCTCGCGCCCATGATCTCACGCCCCCGAAACGATCTGGAAGCCGCCGAAGATCATGCGCTTGCCGTCGAAGGGCATGGGATCGTCCGCCATCGCCGTCTCCATCTGCGAGAACACCTTTGCCTGGCCCCGGTCGCGCGTCTCCTTGTCCGGCCACTCGATCCAGGAGAAGCAGACGGTCTCGTCGTCCCTGGCCTGAACGGCTCGACGGAAGTCGGTGACCTTGCCCTCCGGCACGTCCACGCCCCAGCATTCGACGTGCCGGGTCGCGCCGTTCTCGAGAAAGAGCGGGGCGGCGGCGAGGCAGTGCCGGATGAAGACCTCCCGGTTCGCGCTCGGCACGGCGAGGACGAAGCCGTCGACATAGCCGGCGCGTCCGCCCGGCCCTTCGTCGACGACCGGTTCGAACCGGCCGAAGATCATCCGCTGTCCGTCGAAGGCCATGTCGGACATGTCCATTCGCGGGTCCTCCATCATCGCCTTCTCGGCTTCCAGGCGGGACGCTTCGTCGGGAAAGGCCATCCAGCCGAAGGCGACGATCTCGTCGTCCCCGGCCGCGACCGCGCGGTAGAAATCGGTCACCTGACCGCGCGGCACGTCGTCGCCGATGGCATCGACCGCCTCGGTCGCGCCGAACTCCCTGAAGAAGGGCGCCGAACCTCTCGCCTGCTCGATGAAGCGCTCGCGCCGGCCCGCCTGAACGGGGCTCACGCATCCCACGATAATCGTCATGTCTGGTCTCCCTGGGTTCTTCCGATTCGGCGCGGAGGGCTCACGGGTCTCCGAACGCGGAGACAACGCCCGACGAAACCTTGACTTTTAGGTTGATATCAACATAATAGGTCCATGTCAAATTCCTGTGTTTCAGCCGGTAAGAACGCTCCTCCGCCGGTGCCCTTCGCGACGACGCTGTTCGTCCGGGACCACTGCCTCTGCCTTCACACCCAGCGCGCGGCGCGGGCGATCTCGCGTCGCTTCGACGAGGCGCTGCGCCCGGTCGGGCTGAAGAGCGGGCAGTTCTCGGCGTTGATTTCACTGAACCGGCCGCAGGCGCCGACGCTCGGCTCGGTGGCGCGGCTTCTGGCCATGGACCGCACGACGCTGACGGCCAATCTGAAGCCGCTCGAGCGCGAGGGGCTGGTCGAGGTGAAGGCCGACGAGAAGGACAAGCGCGCCCGGCGGCTTCATCTGACGCAGAAGGGGCGGGCGCTTCTGGCGCAGGCGGCCCCGATCTGGACGGCGACGCACGAGGCGATCGAGGCCGATTTCGGGCGCGACGCGAACCGGCTTCGCGACGACCTCAACGCCTTCCTGGAGGCGCCGAGGCCGGAAAAGAGCTAGGTGCCTGGCCGCTCGCCGGCCAGCGCGGCGGCGATCACCACCTTCTTGCCGCGCACATGGGCGCGCATGAGGTCGGCCAGCCCCTCGGCCCGGCCGGCCTTCAGAAGGACCAGCATTTCCTCGTGGTCCGCGACGGCCTGCGCCCATTGCTCGGGCGTCTTGGGCGCCGAATAGCGCGCGCGCTGGATGCGGCCGGTGAAGTTCCGGTAGAGATCGAGAAGGGTGCGGTTGCCGCTCGCCTCCATCAGGAGGTCGTGGATCGCCTCGTTGCGGGCCAGATACAGCGCCTCGTCGCCGGCCTCGAAGGCGGCCACCATCTCGGCATGGGCGTCTTCGATCGCGGCGAGCGTCTCCGGCGTCATGGCGCGGGTCGCGAGTTCCGCCGCGCTGCCCTCCAGCGCGGCCACCACCTCGATCATCTCCTCCATCTCGTTCAGCGAGATCGAGGCGACGCGCGCGCCGCGCTGGGGCAGGAGATCGACCAGCCCGTCGCGCGCCAGCACTTTGATCGCCTCGCGCAAGGGCGTGCGCGAGATGCCGAAACGGGCGGTCAGCTCCATCTCGTTCAGCCGGCTGCCGGGCGCAAGCTCGCCCGACAGAACGAGCTCGCGCAGGGCTTCGGCTACCTCCTCGTGAAGGGAGCGGCGCGCGATGCCGGACGGGGCCTGCGCCGCTCTCAAGCGCGCGCCTCGGCGTTCAGGCTCATGGCGAGGACCCGCGCCACGTGCACGGCCTCCCGTGCCGCGCCGTCCTTGATCTGGTGGCGGCAGGAGGTGCCGTCGGCGACGAGGATGGTGTCGGCGTTGGCCTTTCGCATGGCCGGGAGGAGCGAGAGCTCGCCCATCGCCAGCGAGACGTCGATCGTGTCGGCCGCGTAGCCGAAGGCGCCCGCCATGCCGCAGCAGCTCGATTCCACCGTCTCGACCTCCAGTTCCGGGATCGCCCGCAAGACCGTCTCGACCGCACCCATGGCCCCGAACGCCTTCTGATGGCAATGGCCGTGAAGGAGCGCCTTCTTGCCCACCGCCTTCAGCGGCAGGGAAAGATGCCCCGCCGCGATCTCGCGCGCCAGGAACTCTTCCAGGAGCCGGGCCGCCTCCTTGATCGCCTCGGTCTCCGGTCCGGGCAGGAGGCTGGCGAACTCGTCGCGCAGCGTCAGAAGGCAGCTCGGCTCGAGCCCGACGATCGGGACCTTGCGCGCGGCGAAGGGCGCATAGGCCTCGATCACGCGCCGAGCTTCCGTGCGCGCCTCCTCCACCGCCCCGACCGAGAGGAAGGTCCGCCCGCAGCAGAGCGGCCGGCCGCCCTTCCCGGGGGCGAGGACGTGGATCCGGTACCCGCCCGCCTTCAGCACCGCCAGCGCGGCGTCGAGATTCTCGCGCTCGAACCAGCGATTGAAGGTGTCCGCGAAGAGGACCACTTCGCGCCCCTCGGCCGGGCCGCTGGGACCCGCGGGATCGCGAAAGGCGTCGCGGCGAAAGCGCGGAAGGCTGCGCCGGGCGCTGAGGCCCGCCAGCTTCTCCGAAAGGCGCGCGGCGCCCGGCAGCCGGTCGCGCGCATTGGCCGCGAAGGGAAGGCGGGAGGCGAGGGCGGCGTAGCGCGGCAGCCAGCCGACCAGACGCTGCTGCAGCGTGTGGCCGCGCGATTTGGCGCGCGCGGCGTTCACCTCGATCTTCATCTTCGCCATGTCGACGCCGGTGGGGCATTCGCGCCGGCAGGCCTTGCAGGAGACGCAGAGCTTCAGCGTCTCGGCCATCTCGTCGGAGGCGAGCGCGTCCTTTCCGAGCTGTCCGGTCAAGGCGAGGCGCAGCGAATTGGCCCGCCCGCGCGTCACGTCCCGCTCGTTGCGCGTCACGCGGTAGCTCGGGCACATCGCGCCGCCCGCGAGCTTCCGGCAGGCGCCGTTGTTGTTGCACATCTCGGCCGCGCCCTGCAGTCCGCCGCCGACGCCGGGATATCCGCTCCAGTCGAGCGCGGCCTTGACCGGCTGCGGCTTGTAGTTCGGCCCGAAGCGCATGACGCGCCGGTCGTCGAATTTCGGGGCGCGCACGATCTTGCCGGGGTTGAGCAGGCCCTCTGGGTCGAAGCTGTCCTTCACCTCCTCGAAGGCGCGCGCGATGCGCGGCCCGAACATGGCTTCGTGGAACTCGGAGCGCACGATGCCGTCGCCGTGCTCGCCCGAATGCGATCCCTTGAAGCGGCGCACCAGCTCGAAGGCCTCCTCGCCGATGGCGCGCATGGCCCTCAGATCCTGATCGAGGCGCAGATTGAGGACCGGGCGCACATGCAGGCAGCCGACGGAGGCATGGGCGTACCATGTGCCCCGCGTGCCGTGGCGCTCGAAGACCTCGGTGAGCGCGCTCGTGTATTCGGCGAGATGCTCCAGCGGGACGGCGCAGTCCTCGACGAAGGAGATCGGCTTTCCCTCCTCCTTCATCGACATCATGATGTTGAGGCCCGACGTGCGCACGTCGGAGACCGCGGCCTGGAGACCGGCGTCCGCGACGGGCACGACGCCGCCCCAGCGGTCGGGCTCGCGGTCCCAGCCGAAGCCGAGATCGCCCATCAGCGCCTCGAGCTGAACGAGCTTGGCGGCGTTTTCCGCCTCGCTCTCCTCGGCGAACTCGACCAGAAGCACCGCCTCCGGTCGCCCCTTCACGAAGCGCTCCAGCGTCGGACGGAAGATCGCGATGTCGCCCGCCAGCTCGATCAGGGTGCGATCGACCAGCTCGATGGCGATGGGCTTTAGGGTGACGAGGTGCTGGGCGGCGTCCATCGCGGCGCGGAAGCTGCCGAAATGGCACGCGCCGACGACGCGCTTGCCCATCAGGGGCCAGAGCTTCAGCTCGATCCGGTCGAAGAAGGCGAGGGTGCCCTCCGAGCCCACGAGGATGTGGGCGAGGTTGCGGTCGGGCGTGGCGGGAGAGAGGGCGTCCAGATTGTAGCCGCCGACGCGCCGCTGCACCTTCGGAAAGCGGTTCGCGACGTCGGCGGCCGTGCGCGCGCCCAGCCTCAGAAGGGCCTCGGCCATGGGCGGGCGGGGGTCGCGATTGCTGGCCAGCGGTCCGAAATGGGCGTCCGTCCCGTCGGCGAGGAGCGCGTCGATGGAGCGCACGTTGTCGCGCATCGTCCCGTAGCGCAGCGAGCGCCCGCCGCAGGAATTGTTGGCGGTCATGCCGCCGATGGTCGCGCGCGACGCGGTGGAGACGTCCACCGGAAACCAGAGGCCGTGCGGCTTCAGCTGGCGGTTCAGCTCGTCGAGGACGATACCCGGCTCGACGACGCAGGTCCGCGCCTCGACGTCGAGCGAGACGATCCTGTTGAGATGCTTGGAGCAGTCGACGACGAGGCCCTCGTTGATCGTCTGCCCGCATTGCGAGGTTCCGCCGCCGCGAAAGGTGACCGGAACGCCGGCCTCCCGCGCGATGGCGATGGCGCGACGCGCGCCGTTGCGATCGTGGGGCACGACGACCCCCTGCGGCGTCATCTGGTAGTGCGAGGCGTCCGTCGAATAGCGGCCTCGGCTGAAGGCGTCGAAGAGGACGTCGCCGACGCGCTCCCGGCGCAGCTTTTCTTCCAGTGCCGTCATCGCCGCGCTCCTCCCCAGATCGTCGCTTGACAAAAATTGCATTCATAATTCATTTTTGCAAGCGACACATCGGAGGAGAAGGTCATGGTCACCAATTCGGCGCGCGTCGCGGGACGCCACTTCCTGCAGATTCCCGGGCCGACGCCGGTGCCCGACCGGATCCTCTCGGCCATGGCGCAAGCGGTCATCGATCACCGCGGACCGGAGTTTCAGCGTCTGGGAAAGCGCGTGCTGGCGCGGGTGAAGGGCGTCTTCAAGACGCGGGGCCGGGTTTTCATCTTCCCCGCCTCGGGGACGGGGGCTTGGGAGGCCGCTCTCGTCAACACGCTGTCGCCGGGCGACAAGGTGCTGATGTTCGAGACCGGCCATTTCGCCACCCTCTGGCGGGGTCTGGCGGAAAAGGTCGGCATCAAGGCGGAGTTCATCTCGTCCGACTGGCGCACGGGTGCCGATGCCGAGGCGATCGGCGCGCGCCTTCGGGAGGACAAGGGCCACGAGATCAAGGCGGTCTGCGTCGTCCACAACGAGACCTCGACCGGCTGCGTCTCGCCCGTCGCCGACGTCCGCCGTGCGATCGATGCGGCCAACCATCCCGCCCTGCTTCTCGTCGACACCATCTCCTCGCTCGGCTCGATCGACTACGAGCATGACGAATGGGGCGTGGACGTCACCGTCGCGGGCTCGCAGAAGGGCCTGATGCTGCCGCCGGGCCTCTCCTTCAACGCGGTGTCCGAAAAGGCGATGGCGGCCGCGAAGGCCTCACGCTCGCCCAAGCTCTTCTGGTCCTGGGAGGAGATGGTCGGGCCGAACGACCAGGGCTTCTTCCCCTACACGCCCGCGACCAACCTCCTCTACGGGCTCGATACCGCCCTCGACATGCTGGAGGAGGAGGGGCTGGACGCGGTCTTCGCCCGCCACGACCGCCATGCGGAGGCGACGCGGGCGGCGGCTCGGGCCTGGGGACTGGAGATCCTGTGCAGGGTGCCGGAGCACCATTCCTCCTCCCTGACCGCGCTCATCATGCCGGAGGGCCACGACGCCGACCGCTTCCGGCGGATCGCGCTGGAGAATTTCGACATCTCGCTCGGCACCGGGCTCACCAAGCTCGCGGGCCGCGTCTTCCGGATCGGGCATCTCGGCGACACCAACGATCTGACGATCCTCGGCGCTCTGGCCGGCGTGGAGATGAGCCTCGGCCTCGCCGGCGTCCCGCACCGCACCGGCGGCGTGCAGGCGGCGATGGAGGTTCTCGCCGGCCACGCCAAGGCTCGCGCGTCCTGAGGACGCCATCGGGAAACTTGCCTGTCAGGCTATCCGAATAGCGGTTGAGCGTGTCGGCAGCGGAGGAGTAGGTCACGACCGACAGGACGATCGGGCGCTCCGCCCGCCCGCCCGCTCCTTCGGACGCCGCGTCATGACGACGGACCTCGCCGGCAGCCTTCCGATCGCACGTCCCGACGGGCTCGTTTCCCTCGCAGCGAAGGGCGATGCCGAACCCTTCGGACGAAGCGGTCTGGTCGCCTGCATTCCCGCCTGCGACGAGGCCGAGCGCATCGAAGCCTGCGTCCGAGCCGCGGACGAGGAGTTGCGCCCCGGCGACGGGATCGTGATCTTCGCCAACAATTGCCGCGACGACACGGCGGCACGGGCCTATGCGGCTCTGGCTCGCGCTCGGCGCCCCTGGCTCCTCCTCGACGGCGTGTGGGCTCCGGGCGAGGGCACCGCGCCCAAGGCGCGGCGGCTGACGATGGATGTGGCGCACGCGCTGACGCCGTCCGCCCACCTCCTCTCGCTCGACGGCGACACGATCGTGCGTCCGGGCCTTCGAGAGGCCTATGCGCGTGCCTTAGCGGCAGGCTTCGATCTCGTCTGCGGCGCGATCGGCTTCCACCCGGAGGAGATGGAGCGTCTGCCCGCCGCCGATCCCGAGCAGCAGAGGGTCGTGCGCGACTATCGGCGCCTGTCGCGTCACCTCGCGGCGCTGATCGATCCCGATCCGGACAATCCCTGGCCCCATCACGGCAATGTCGGCGGCGCCAATTTCGCGATCCGGTCCGAGGCCTATCGGCGGGTCGGCGGCCTGCCGACGCCGCCCTTCGCCGAGGATCGCGCGCTCCGCCGCCTCTGCCAGACGCATGGGCTGCGCATCCGATATTCCGACGAGGCGCTGGTCTGGACCTCCTGCCGGCTCGACGGCCGCGCGCGCGGCGGGCTGGCCGACGAACTTCTGCGCGAGCGCACCGAAGAGGACCCGCTGGTCGACGAACTGCTGGAGCCGCCGCAGACGCTTCTCCTGCGTCTGGAAACGCGGCGCGCCTTCCTGTCGGCCGGCGAGCCTCGGGACCGACTTCGCCTTCTCCTCGACCTCGGACTCGATCCGAAGGCGGCGGGGGAGCTTGCCGAGGCCGGCGGACCCGGCGCCTGGGGCACGGCCGAAGATTTCAGCCCACGTCTGGAGCGGCGGCGCCTTCATTTGTCGGACTTGCGGCGCCATCTGCCGGAGCTTCGGCGTCGCCACCGCGCCATTGCAGGAGATCCAACCGGTACTCAGGTTCCTCCCACGTCGCCAGGCTCCTGACGTCCTGCCCCAGCCGCGCGATGAAAAAGTCCGCCGCATCCGTTCCTGACAGAGGCGTGCCGGTGGGCCCGCGATAGGAGACCAGAAGGATGCTCGCTCCGTCCTCCACGCGGGCTTTCAGACCCTCCGCCAAAGCGTCCAGTTCGGGCTCGCGCAGGAAGTAGAGGATTTCGGAGAACACGACGAGGTCGAAGGGGCCGTCCGGCAGATCGTGCGGCAGGCTCCCCACCGCAAAGCGCGCCGCCGGCCCGAAGCCGCGGTTCGCCGCACGCTCGACGATGGAGGGCTCCCGGTCGATGCCCACCGCCTCGTCCGCCAGTCCGCTCAAGACCAGCGCGCCGGTCAGATGACCTTCGCCGCAGCCCGCTTCGAGCGCACGGGCGTGGCGGCGGGAGCCGAGAATGGCGAGGGCGGCCTCGCGCTTCCCGCGCTCGTAGGCGGAGGATCGGACGTGCCAGGGGTCGCCGTCGTCTGCGTAGAGCCGCGCGAAATGCTCCGGGCCCGGAACCTCGCCGGGCATGGCGGCCCATGAGAAGGGCTCGGCTGGCTCCTCCATTTCGGCCAGGAACCAGTCCGGCAGCGCGAAGCCTTCGGGGTCGTCGGTCACCACGCGGCCGAGCTGGCTCGCGTGCTCCTGCAGCGCCGCCCGCTTGGCCCGAATGTCGGTCGGCAGGCGGAAGGGCGTCAGCCCCTCGCGCCGGAACGGCGTCTCGTCCGTCAGGCGCCGCGACCAGACCTCGTAGTTCAGGAGCCGCAAAGCGGGCAGCCGATCGCGGACCGCGTGGGCGATTGCCGCCGCCGCATGATGGTCGGGATGCGGATCGTCCGGGTGAGGCGCGGCGAGCGCGCTCGCCCCGAGCCGTCGGCACAGGGCCGCGACGCTCTCCACCGCGTCGATCAGCCGGGGCGAGCGCGCGCTCGCGCCGTCGGGCAGGCTCAGCCTCAGCCACTCCGCGCCCTCGCCGTAGAGGCAGGCGACCGCCGCCTCCTGCTCCGTGCGCCGGATCTCGGCGAGTTTCAGCGGCGGGGTGAGGGCGGAGCCGCGATGCGACCCTTCGCCGTCGGTGAGCGCGACGACGGCGACCGCGCGTCGCGCCTCGGCGCAGGCGAGCAGCAGGGACGAGCAGCCGATCGTCTCGTCGTCGGGATGGGGTGCGAGGACGACGAGCGCGCCCTCGCCGATCAGCCGGATCGGATCGGCGACGGGCGCGGACTTCATCCGCTCGCGCCATTCGGCGATCGTGCTCACGGCAGGAGATCCCTGGCGAGCACCCGGCCGTGCTCGGCGAGGACAGCGTCGGGATTGGCCTGCCGGATATAGACCGAAAGGTCGCGCGTCAGAGCTTCCACCGGGTGTGCGGCCGCGAAGGACCCGAGGCCGAGGGCGCGCTCGGCAAGATCGATGATCTCCATGGACGCCGCCTCTACGCCAAGCCGTGCGAAGGCGGAAAGGGCGACCGCGCGCCTGATGTCCTCGGCAGGGCTCTCGGGCAGCGTCTCGATGCGGGACGCAGCGTCCTCGACCCAGAGCCGGGCGGTTCGCCCTTTCAGGATGGCGGTCCCGATCCGGGCCGTCTGAAGCGGATGGGCGTCGCGTCCGCTGGCGTGAAGGCCGCGCACCACATGGGTGACGATGGCCTCGAGGGCACCGAGCTGGGCCGCCGCGCAGCGCCAGATGCCGCCGACGAAGTAGGGCTCGCGCGCATAGTCGCCCGGCGCCCCGAGCCGGTCCTCCGGCGCTACAGTCAGCCCCCCGAAATCGTAGGTTCCCGAAAGCGTGCGCCGCATGCCCCGGTGGTTCCAGGACGACACGTCGGCGCGCTCGGGCTCGTCGACGGACAGGAGCAGGAGCTGCTGCGCGCCGTCCTCGTCCGGGACCGGGACGACGGCGAGGTCGAGGACGCCGACGCCGGAGGCATAGCGCTTGGTGCCGGTCAGGACCGCGCGCCCGGCCTCGGCCCGCACGAGGCGTGCCGGCTCGGCCCCATCGGCGCCCCAAACGCCCAGGAAGGCGCCGTCACGCACCTTGTCCAGCGTTTCTTTCTGCTGTGCCGCCGTCCCGTAGAGGGCGACGAGCTGCAGGGCGTTGAGATGGCCTTCGAGCAGCCGCGCGGTCGAAAGGTCCGCGCCGCCGATCGCGGACAGCCAGCCCAGCGCCTCGCGCCAGGGCGCCGAATAGGCGAAGCCTCCGTCCGGCGTCGCGGTGACGAATCGAAGCGTGAGCGCGTGGCGCCGCAGGATGTCGAGGAAGGGGCGGGGATCGTCCTCGGCGGCCGTGGCGGCGGCCTCGTCGATCTCTGCGACGAGCGGATGCTGGGTGAAACGGGTCTCGAAGCCGGGGTCGGTGGACAAACGCTCGTCAGCCTTTCATGGGTCGGCGCAGGGCGCCCCCCGCGATCCGAAAGGGTCTCAGTCGCCGGTTGCCTTAGCATGGCGGTCCGCCGAACACCGAACCGTGATTTCGCCTGCGACGGAAGGTCCACGGGCGCGATCGGACGCGAACGCGGCGACCGTTCAAAGTTCAGCCCATCTTCGCGGGTTATAGGCGAGGGGAACGGGGAGCCCGCCTTGAAGACCAAGTCCCTTGCCTGTGCGCTGGCGCTGCCGGCGGCCCTCTGGGCCGGCGAGGCTCTGGCGCATCCGCACGTCTTCGCCGAATCGCGGATGGAGATCGTCGGCACGCCGGACGGCAGACTCGCCTCCGTGCGCAATGTCTGGCGCATGGACGAGCTCTTCTCCTCTTCCGTCCTCTTCGACTTCGACAAGAACGCCGACGGCCAGCTCGACGCGGACGAGCTCGCGGCGGTCGGCGCGGTGGTGAAGGAATCCATCGCCGAATGGGGCTTCTACACCTTCGTCGAGGTGGACGGACGCGACGTTCCGATGAACCCGCCGGACGCGATCCGCACGCTGATGCAGGACGGCCAGCTGGTCATGTTCTTCGAGATGATGCCCAAGGAGCCGCTCGACCTGAAGGCGACCCCGGCGACCTTCTCGGTCTTCGACGACAGCTTCTTCGTCGCCTTCTCCTTCGAGGGGGAAAGCGCCTTCGAGCTTCTGGACATGCCGGCGGCCTGCACGAAGGCGGTCCACGAGCCCGATCCGGATGCGGCCGCCCAGGAATGGATGGATTCGATCTCGATGCTGAACCCCGACCAGAGCGTGCCGGACGACGGCGTCGAATGGGCGCAGATCTTCTCCACCACGCTGAAGGTCGGCTGCGGATGAGGCTCGCGCGAACCTTCGTCGTCCTCGCGCTCCTGTGCGCCGCGACACCGGTGCTGGCGCAGTCGCCCTTCGGCATCGGCAATGCTGAGGTCGCGGTCACGCCCGGCTCGGGCGCGTTCTTCACCTGGATCGCGGCGCAGCAGCAGGCCTTCTTCTCGATCCTTCGCGAAGCCCTCGTCGGCATCCGCAACGGCTCGGCGGGAATGTGGTGGCTCGTCGGCCTGTCCTTCACCTACGGCGTCTTCCACGCGGCGGGTCCCGGCCACGGTAAGGCGGTCATCTCGACCTACATGCTGGCGAACGAGGTCCAGCTCCGGCGCGGCGTCCTTCTGTCCTTCGTCTCCGCCCTGTTCCAGGCGTTGACGGCGCTCCTCCTCGTCGGCACCGGCTGGTGGCTCCTGCGCGGCTCGTCGATCACCATGACGCAGGCCGGGCGCTGGCTGGAGCTCGGCTCCTACGCCCTCGTCGCGGCCTTCGGCGCCTGGCTTCTCGTCGCCAAGGCGGTCTCCGTCGCACGGCGCCGGCCGCTGCCTGCCTTCGCGCCGGCCCGTGCCTCCGGCGCGACGGGCGGCCTTGCCTTCGCCGACGCGGCCGGGGGACAGGCCCGCTCCGCGCCCATCATGCGCGCGGCGTCGGGCGGCTTTTCCGCCGACATCTGCCAGGACGATGCGGACGACTGCGATTGCGGCCGCGCCCACATCGCCGATCCCAGCCGGCTCGGCGGCGAGCGGCTCGGTCTCCGGTCTGCCGCCTCCGCCGTTCTGGCGGTCGGCCTTCGCCCGTGCTCGGGCGCCATCGTCGTCCTCACCTTCTCGCTGGTGAACGGGCTCTATCTTGCGGGGGTCCTGTCCGTCCTCGCCATGGCGCTCGGCACCGCGATCACGGTCTCCGCGCTCGCCTGCCTCGCGGTCTTCTCCAAGGACGCGGCCATGCGGCTCGGCGGACGGCGCGCCACGATCGTTCGCGACGCCATCGAGATCGCCGGAGCGCTTTTGCTGCTCGTCCTCGGCATCGCGCTGCTTCTCGGCAGCACCCAGCTGCCGCTGTAGGCGCGGCGGCCTTCTTGCTCAGTCCGCCGCCGTAGCGCGGCAGGCATCCCCGAAGGCGCGGAAGATGGCGGCGGAGGCCGGATCGCTTTCCGCGAAATACTCGGGGTGCCACTGGACGCCGAGGCAGAAGCTCGCGGACGCGGCGTGGGACACCGCTTCGATCGTGCCGTCCGGCGCCCGCGCCTCCACGCGCAGAGGCTCGGCGAGCCGGTCGATGGCCTGGCGGTGCAGCGAGTTCACCTGCAGCTCGCGCGCGCCGACGATCCCCTGCAGCCGTCCGTCCGGCTCCACGAGCACGCGCTGGCGGATGGCGAAGCGCTCGTCCATCTCCGGATGCTCGGGCGCACGATGATCGTCGCGCCCCTCGATCTCCTGGATTTCGGTGGCGAGCGAACCGCCGAGGGCCACGTTCAGCTCCTGATGCCCGCGGCAGATGGCGAGGAGCGGCAGGCCGAGGTCGATCGCGGCCCGGATCATCGCCTCCGAAAGGGCGTCGCGCGCCTCGTCGAAGGGTTCGTGCGCCTCGCTCGCCGCCGTGCCGTAGCGCGAAGGATGGACATTGGTGCGCGAGCCCGTGGTGAGCACGCCGTCGAACCCCGACAGGACGTTTCGGACGTCGATGCCCTGAAGCGCCGGGATGATCACCGGCACGACGCCCGCGACGTTCAGCGCGGCCTTCAGATAGGTGTCGGGGCTCGCATGCCAGCGATAGTTCTCGAAGTCGCGAATGTCGGCGGGAACGGCGACGAGGAGGGGCTTGGCCATCAGCATGTCCGGTTTGTGCTTCGAATGCCGATGCGTCCCATAACCCGGCCGCGGGCGATCGGGGAGGGGCTTTGCAAGGGGAGCGCGTTCTGAGCGATAGGGACGGCATGAGCGAAGAGCCAGCCAAGCGCGAGCGGCGCAAGCCCGGACCGGTGACGCGCGACTATCTGTTCCGTGCCGCCGTCCACTATCTGGAGCGCTATGCCTCATCCAGCGGCAACCTCGCGCGCGTTCTGGAGCGCAAGATCCTGCGGCGAGCGCGAGAGCGCGGCGAGGACCCGGCAGCCTTCCTGCCCTTGGTCGCGGAGACGGTGGCGAAGGTCCTGGAGCTCAAGCTGATCGACGACGCGGCCTTCGCCGAGGCCAAGGTCGCGAGCCTTCGCCGCCGAGGCGCCTCGAAGGCGCAGCTGAACGCCAAGCTCGCCGCCAAGGGCGTCGACCGCGAGACGGCCGCCGCCGCCATGGCCGCCGACGAGACGGACGAGGCGGAGGCCGCGCGCGCCTATGCGAGGCGCCGCAGGCTCGGCCCGCACCGCACGCGGGACCGGACGGAGAAGCGCGACCGGGACGTTGCGGCCATGATGCGGCAGGGTTTCAGCTTCGCACTCGCCGCCGCCACGATCGACGGGGAGGCGCAGGATCCCTTGGCCGGCTAAGCTTCGGCCCGGGCTGCGGCGCGCCATCGCAGGAACCGGCTCCGGCTGCGGCCGTTTCCCGCCCGACCCCGAAACGGACGAATCTCAGCGAAGGCCTTCGATGTGCCGCGCTCGGCGATTCGTCCCGAACGACAAGGAGGCATTCCATGCCGAGCATCAGCCAGGCCAAGATCGCCATTCTCGCCACCGACGGCTACGAGCAGTCCGAGCTCGTCCAGCCGCTCGAGAAGCTTCGCGAGGCCGGCGCGACCGTTCACGTCCTGTCCATCAAGGAAGGCGAGATCAAGGGCTGGGACGAAACCGACTGGGGCGACTCGGTCAAGGTCGACCGCCTCGTCAAGGACGCGAACGTGTCCGAGTACGACGCGCTCGTCCTGCCGGGCGGCCAGATCAACCCGGACGTGCTGCGCGCCGACGAAACGGCCGTGAAGTTCGTCCACGACTTCTACAACACCAAGAAGACGCTGGCCGCGATCTGCCACGGCCCGTGGCTTCTGGTCGAGGCGGGCGTCGTGAAGGGCCGCGACGTCACCTCCTACAAGTCGATCAAGACCGACATCGTGAATGCCGGCGGCCGATGGCACGACGAGGAGGTGGTCACCGACCAGGCGCTCATCACCTCGCGCAACCCGAACGACCTGCCCGCCTTCATCTCGAAGATCATCGAGGAGGTCGAGGAAGGCCGCCACGAGAAGCGCGAAGCGGCCTGATCCGCTTGCTCTCCGAGTGAAACGAGAAGGGGCGCCGTCGGCGCCCCTTCCTGCATGTGCGGTTCGCGATTCCGTTTCGCTCAGCGCGAGGTCGGCGTCTTGCCGTAGCTGGCCGCGTTCTCCGCGGCGGCCTCGCGCGCCGCCCGCTGGCTCTCCAGGTCGAGATTGCCGTCGCCCGGGCCGGCCTGCCCCTTGTCGAGCACCTCCTCCATGTCGGCGCCCTCCTGCGGGCGCGGCGCCGATCCCACGCGCCCGACGTGAGGCTCCTTGCCCTCGTCGCCCAGCACGCTGAGATTGGCGTCGAGCGCTGCGTCGTCGCGTCGGTTCTTGGTCTCGTCGGCCATGTCGGCCTCCTGTCCTCGTTCGTCTGACCGAGCAACAGGCGGAGACGGACAGGAGTTCCGGTTTCGGTCCGTGGGCCGCTGCCTCGCTTTCGCCGGAATGCGTTGCTCGCGCGCGGCGCTTTCGTATATGGACGAGGGACGAGTTCGGCCGACGGAGGGTGCATTGGCGAAAGAGTACCGGAACGAACCCATCACCTACGCCAAGATGGACTATGCCGAGCACGAGAAGACCTATGCGCGCTTCCTCGGCCTCGTGAAGTACGGCTCGATCTTCGTCGCCGCGGTCCTGCTCGGCATGCTGGCCTATTTCATCGCCGGCTGGGGCATTCTGGGAAGCCTCTTCGCCTTCGTCGCGAGCGGGTTGATCCTGTCCTTCTTCCTGGGAAGCTCGGCTTCGTCGCCGCTGATCGGCTAGACGCGCCACTGTCCAGGGGTCCGGCGGCGAGGGGGGTGTTCGGATGAAGATTTTCGTACCGCGCGAGCGGGAGGGGGGCGAGACGCGCGTCGCGGCGTCGCCCGATACGGTCAAGAAGCTCGTCGGCCTCGGAGCCACGGTGACTGTGGAGAGCGGAGCCGGCGACGCCTCGCGCATTCCGGACGCGGGCTTCGAGGCGGCGGGCGCCTCGATCGGGTCCGCCGAGGATGCCGCCCAGGCCGAAGTGGTCCTGAAGGTGCGCCGTCCGAGCGTCGGGGAGGCGACGTCCTACCCGCGCGGCGCCGTGGTGGTCGCGATCATGGACCCTTACGGCAACGAGGGTGACGTCGAGGCCATGGCGGAGGCCGGCCTGACCGCCTTCGCCATGGAGTTCATGCCGCGCATCACCCGCGCGCAGGTGATGGACGTCCTGTCGTCCCAGGCCAATCTCGCCGGCTATCAGGCGGTGCTCGACGCGGCGGCCGAGTTCGACCGCGCCTTCCCGATGATGATGACCGCGGCCGGCACCGTTCCGGCGGCGCGCGTCTTCGTGATGGGCGCGGGCGTGGCGGGCCTCCAGGCGATCGCCACCGCGCGGCGCCTGGGCGCCGTCGTCACCGCCACGGACGTGCGCCCGGCGGCCAAGGAGCAGGTGGAATCGCTCGGCGCGAAGTTCATCGCGGTCGAGGACGACGAGTTCAAGGCGGCCGAGACCGCCGGCGGCTACGCCAAGCAGATGTCGGCCGAATACCAGAAAAAACAGGCCGAGCTCACCGCCTCGCACATCGCCAAGCAGGACGTCGTGATCACCACGGCCCTGATCCCGGGACGCCCCGCGCCGCGCCTCGTCACCAGGGCGATGGTGGAATCGATGAAGCCGGGCTCGGTCATCGTCGATCTGGCCGTGGAGCGCGGCGGCAATGTCGAGGGCGCGGTGCCGGGCGAGGTCGCTCAGGTCGGGCCGGCGAAGATCGTCGGGCATCTGAACGTGCCGGGCCGCATCGCCGCCACGGCATCGCTGCTCTACGCCAAGAATCTTTCGGCCTTCCTCGAGACCATGATCGACAAGGAGACGAAGTCGCTCAAGCTCGACCTCTCCGAGGAGCTGCAGAAGGCTACGGCGCTGACCCACGGCGGACGCGTCGTCCATCCGGCCTTCGCCAAGGCCGATCCCGCCCCGGTGGCTCCTGCGAGCGCCAAGCCGGACCAGAGCGACGATGCGGCGGCCGGCGCCGCGGACGGTGGAGGAGAGGCCTGATGGAATCCGAGTCCCTCGATTCGGCGCGCGCGGCGCTCGACGCCGCCGCCGCCGCGATCTCGCAGGCCCGCACCGACATCGAATCGGTCGCGGTGGAACAGGCGATCCTCGCGTCCGACACGCTGGGCGTCGGCGCGGTCGATCCCTTCGTCTTCCACTTCGCGATCTTCGTGCTGGCGATCTTCGTCGGCTACTACGTGGTCTGGTCGGTGACGCCCGCGCTGCACACGCCGCTGATGAGCGTCACCAACGCCATCTCCTCGGTCATCATCGTCGGCGCGCTGCTCACCGTGGGCATCTCCGCGTCCGGGCTCGCCACGACCTTCGGTTTCATCGGGCTGGTGCTGGCGAGCGTCAACATCTTCGGCGGCTTCCTCGTCACCCAGCGCATGCTGGCGATGTACAAGAAGAAGGACCGCTAAGATGTCGGAGAGCTTCGCGGCCTTCCTCTACCTCGTCTCGGGCGTCCTGTTCATCCTGGCGCTGCGGGGCCTGTCGCATCCTACGACCTCGCGGCAGGGCAACATCTTCGGCATGGCGGGCATGGGCCTCGCCGTGCTCACCACGCTGCTGCTCGCCTCGCCCTCCTTCGGCGGGCTTTTGATCATCGTGCTCGGCGTGGCGCTCGGCGGCGGCATCGGCGCCTATGTGGCGCGCTCGATCCCCATGACGGCCATGCCGCAGCTCGTGGCGGCCTTCCACTCGCTGGTCGGCCTCGCCGCCGTCATGGTGGCCGCCGCGGCGCTCTATGCGCCCGAGGCCATCGGCATCGGCACGGTCGGCCACATTCACACCCAGGCCCTGGTCGAGATGGCCATCGGCGCCGGCATCGGCGCGATCACCTTCACCGGTTCGGTCATCGCCTTCCTGAAGCTCGACGGGCGAATGAGCGGCAAGCCGATCATGCTGCCCTCGCGCCACCTGATCAATCTCGGGCTCGGCGCCTTCATCCTCGTTCTCGTCATCGTCTTCTCGGCGACGGGCAGCTCGCTCGCCTTCTGGCTGATCGTGCTCGCGTCGCTGGCGCTGGGCGTCCTCCTGATCGTGCCGATCGGCGGGGCGGACATGCCCGTCGTCGTCTCGATGCTGAACTCCTATTCGGGCTGGGCGGCGGCCGGCATCGGCTTCACGCTGCAGAACCTGGCGCTCATCATCACCGGCGCGCTCGTCGGCTCCTCGGGCGCCATCCTGTCCTACATCATGTGCAAGGGCATGAACCGGAGCTTCGTCTCGGTCATCCTCGGCGGGTTCGGCGGCGACGACGCCAATGCGGCGGGCGGGCAGGACCTCGGCGACCGCACTGTGAAGCAGGGCTCGGCGGACGACGCGGCCTATCTCATGAAGAACGCCTCGCGCGTCATCATCGTGCCGGGCTACGGCATGGCGGTGGCGCAGGCCCAGCACGCGCTGCGCGAGATGGCGGACCTCCTGAAGAAGGAGGGCGTCGAGGTGAAGTACGCGATCCATCCGGTGGCGGGCCGCATGCCGGGGCACATGAACGTGCTGCTGGCCGAAGCCAACGTTCCCTATGACGAGGTCTTCGAGCTCGAGGACATCAACTCCGAGTTCTCGCAGACCGACGTCGCCTTCGTCATCGGCGCCAACGACGTCACCAACCCGGCGGCGCGCGACGACAAGGCCTCGCCGATCTACGGGATGCCGATCCTCAACGTCGATCAGGCGCAGACCTGCCTCTTCATCAAGCGCTCGCTCGGCTCCGGCTATGCCGGCATCGACAATACGTTGTTCTACAAGGACAACACGATGATGCTCTTCGCCGACGCCAAGAAGATGGTCGAGGACATCAACAAGGCGATGGCGCACTGATCGGGCAGGCCTCGGACTGACGAAAAAGGGGCGCCCGCGAGCGCCCCTTTTTCATGTCCGGTGGTGGCGCGGGATGTCAGCGCACGATGACGTTCGGCACGCCCGCCGCTTCCGGCGTCGGATAGGCCGCGGAGACGGCGGCGAGGCGGAAGGACGTGATGCCGGCCGCGGCATTCAGACCCTCCTGAGCCTGCACGCTGACCGGCTGGAGCACGACCGAGCGCTGGAAGCCGCCGACCATCACGTTGACGCCGGCGCCGATGCCGACCGAGGCGTTCGCCGTCGCGCCCGTATAGCGGCCGGTCAGGACGCCCGGACCCGCCGCGTCCGAGGCGGCGGAAAGAACGAGCCAGCGCAGCGTCTTCGGCCCGGTCACGCCGATGTCGACGCCGACCGTGTCGAAGGTGCCGACATAGACCTCGTCGGCCGCGGCGCGGTTGGCCGGCGCGAAGTGGCAGGCGAAGTTTTCCGAGGAGCCGAGAACGAAGCCGATCGATCCTTCGCTCTGGCAGGTGAGGAGGCCGAGCTCCACGCCCGCTTGCGCGTTCGCCGCCGGTGCGGCGAGCGGGGAAGCGGCGAGGAAGCCTGCGGCGAGAAGCGAGGCGAGGCGGGTCTTCATGGTGAATTCTCCTGCAATTTCCGTCTGATCACAGAACAAGACAGGAGGCTTCCGGTTGCAGGATGGTTCCGCCGGACACGCAAAAAATGTTGCAAGGCAACAGGAAGGGGCCGGTGCGGCCCCCGCGCGCGACGCTCATCGACGATCCCGGACCGGCCGGAGCCGGCCCGAAACGCGGCCGTCGTCGCGCGATCCTGATCAGCTCGGGGTCTGGCTGACGCCGATCCGCCTCAGCCCCTCGCGGGCGGGCGCGTAATTGGGGTCGAGCCGTGCCGCCCGCGAATAGGCCGCGCGAACGCGCTGCGCCTCGCCGCCCGCGGCCTCCAGGATGATGCCCTGATTGACCCAGAACTCGGCGCGGTTCTGGTCGAGCTGCAGCGCGCGGTTGATGTCCTGGCGCGCGTCCTGGACGTTGTTCAGCGCGAGATAGGAGATCGCCCGTCCCGAGTAGGGCTCCGGCGCGTTGGCGTTGATCGCGATCGCCGCCGAGAAGTCCTCGATCGCCTGCCGGTGCTGGCCGTCGATCTGATAGAGCAGGCCGCGATTGTGATAGGCGCGCGGGTCGGTCGTGTTGAGATCGATGGCGCGCTGGAAGTCCGACAGCGCCTCGCGGTTGCGGCCCGCCGTCCGGTAGATGTTGCCCCGTCCGATATAGGCGGTGGCGTAGTTCGGATTGATCTGGATCGCGCGGTTGTAGTCCTCGACCGCGCGGACATTGTCGTTCATGGCGCGGAACACCAGCGCCCGGTTGGCGTAGGCCTGGTGGAAGTTCGGGTCGAGCTCGATCGCGCGGGTGAAATCGGCGATGGCCTGCTGGTTGTTGCCACCGCGCGCATAGGCGCTGCCGCGCACGTTGTAGGGCTCGGGGTTCTGCGGATCGGCGTTCACCGCCGCCGTCAGGGATGCGATGTTCTGCTCGGATCCCTGCGCCTGATCGAGGCTGATCACCTGGGATAGGCCCGGGCCCGTCGCACCGCCCGTCGACTGGCAGGCCGACAGAAGGAGAGCGGCGAGGAGAGGGCCGGAGACGAAGGCTGCGCGCCGCAACGCGGGGCGCGGGTTCGGGCTCTCGTGGGGGGCGATGAACGTCACGCTTCGTTGTCCTCCGGCTGGGTTCCCGCGGGTCGGCCGACGCACCCTCGGGCGTGTCAGGATAGGGGCCGCGACGCTCGCGCGCTATCCCACCACGGCGTCGGAATGAAGACGCCGGGCCGCCGGCTTCAAGCAAATGTGCTTGCAGGGCTCGATTGCAATCGTTTGCCGGTACTTGCGCGCCGCTGGAAAGACGTTCGGCCTGTTCCACTTCTCCGTCTCGAGCCTGTACGGCCGGCTGTTTTGGAGTTCAACGAAATGAGTCACGTGGTCCAGCATGAGGTCGGCGCAGCCGGCCTTCGTCGTATTTCATGGGGTGCCATCATCGCCGGCGCGATCCTGGCCCTCGTCCTTCAGGTGATGTTCGGGCTGCTGGGGCTCGGGATCGGCCTCGCCACCGTCGATCCGCAGGGCGGCGGCACGCCGTCCGCGACGGCGTTGTCCTCGGGCGCCGGCATCTATGCCGGCGTGACGATCCTTCTGTCGATCTTCGCCGGTGCCTATGTCGCCGCCCGCATGGCCGGCACCTTCTCGCGCCGTGATTCGGCGATCCACGGGCTCGTCACCTGGGCCGTGGCCACGCTCGTCGCCGTCTGGCTCGTCGCCTCGGGCGCCTCGGCCATCGTAACGGGCGCCTTCGGCGCGGTCGGCTCCGTCGCCCAGTCGATCGGCGGTGCCGCCGGTGCCGTCGTCCCCGACTCGCTCGACAATCTGCCGCCGGAGCTGCAGGACCAGGCCGAAGGCCTCCTGGCGCAGGGCGAGCAGCAGGCGCAGCAGACCGCGCAGCAGGTCCAGGGCGCCGCGCAGGACGCCGCACAGGACGCGCGTCAGGCGACCGGCCAGCAGGACACGGGCGCGGCGCTCCGCGAGATCTTCGCGGGCGTCCAGACAGACGCCACGCCCGAGCAGCGTCAGGCGGCGGTTCAGGTCATCGCCTCGCAGGCCGGCATCTCCCAGCAGGAGGCCGACCAGCGCCTGACGCAGTTCCAGGCGCAGTACGAGCAGACGGTCGAAGAGGTGCAGGCGGCTGCGGCGACGGCGGCGGACGCGGTCTCGACCACCGCCTTCGCGGCCTTCTTCGTGCTGCTCCTCGGCGCGATCGTCGCGGCCCTGGGCGGCGTCGTCGGCCGCCCGGAGCGTGTCCACAGCCTGTACGCCTAAGACGGCGATCGGGGGCGGCGCACACCGCCGCCCTCCGTTTCGGCATCGAGCCGCCGATGATCCTTCAGTGGGTCGTCGGCGGCTTTTTTCGTCTCTGCACGGCCGTCGGATCGGGTCGCGGTCCCGCCGACGAACTTTCAACCGATTTGAGGTCGGAGCAGGGGCTTGGAAGGCCTTTACGCGACGGGCCGGCTTGCCCAGAACGCGAGTCCCACCTTTCGAGACGCCGGCCTCCCGCCGGCCGGTCGCCATTCATCCGCGAGGCCCCATGCAGAGAACCGAAACCGTCCGCAAGATCCTCTCCTGGTACGAGGGCGAGACCCCCGGCCTGAAGGCGAACCTCTCGCGGCTTCTTATGCACGGGAAGCTGGCGGGAACCGGCCGGCTGGTCATCCTGCCCGTCGATCAGGGCTTCGAGCACGGGCCGGCTCGGTCCTTCGCGCCGAACCCGGCCGCCTACGATCCGCATTATCTCTACGAGCTCGCGATCGAATCGGGCGTCTCCGGCTATGCCGCGCCGCTCGGTCTCCTGGAGCAGGGCGCCGACACCTTCGCCGGCGAGGTCCCGCTGATCCTCAAGCTGAATTCGGGCAACTCGCTGGCCGCCGGTGCGGGCGACCAGGCGCTGACCGGCACGGTCGAGGACGCGCTGCGCCTCGGCTGCGTCGGCGTCGGCTTCACCATCTATCCGGGCTCCGACAACGCCTATGCCATGATGGAGGAGCTGCGCGAGATCACGCTGCAGGCGAAGTCGCGCGGCCTGATGACCGTCGTCTGGTCCTATCCGCGCGGCGGGAAGGTGACCAAGGAGGGCGAGACCGGTCTCGACATCATCGCCTATGCGGCGCACATGGCCGCGCTCCTCGGCGCCACCATCATCAAGGTGAAGCTGCCGGCCGACCATGTCGACCTCGCCGACGCCAAGTCGACCTACGAGAAGAACGACATTCCGCGTTCGACCCAGGCCGAGCGGGTCAAGCACATCATGCAGGCCTCCTTCGCCGGCAAGCGCATCGTCGTTTTCTCCGGCGGCGCGGCGAAGAACACCTCGGAGCTCCTCGACGAGGTCCGTGCGATCCGCGAAGGCGGCGGCAACGGTTCGATCATCGGCCGCAATTCCTTCCAGCGCTCGCGCGAAGACGCGCTGAAGCTCCTGTCGGAGGTCATGGACCTCTATCGCTGAACGCCGGCCCGTCCCCTCGCGATCGAACGGTTCGCGAGGGGGGCGTCGCATGCGAATCGCGCGGCCGAAGTCGGGTCCCCCGGCTTCGGCCGTTCGCGTTCGGGGAGGGGGCGCGAGGCAGCGCCTGGACGATTGGTCCGGAGCGGCCTCAGCGGTCCGGGCTGGGCTGCGGGTCGCCTGCAGGAGCAATATCGGCTCGGCCCCTGGCCCCGCTCGGCGCCGCGCGGCGCGATTCCGTGCGGCGTGACTCGCCGTCGCCCGCGCGGGGCAGTTCGATCTCGAAGCGCGCGCCCGGCGCCGTCCAGTCGCTGTGCCGGATGTGCCCGCCATGCGCCTCGACGATCTCGGCGGCGATCACGAGGCCGAGCCCCGTGCCGCCGGACCGCGTGGAGCCGCGAAAGGCCTGGAACAGGCTTTCCTTCGCCTGGGCGGAGAGGCCGGGCCCCGTGTCCTCCACATAGACGAGCGTGGCGCCTTCGTCGGCCGAGGCGCCGACGGTGATGCGCCTCACCAGCCCCTGTGTGGCGTCGAGTTCGAGCGCTTCCCGGGAGTTGCGCACGAGATTGGCGAGCGCCCGGTGGAACTGCTCGGGATCGACCTCCATGACGAGGTCCTCGGGGACGGCGTTGACGAATTCGAGGTCCGACCCGGATTCGGCCCGCGCATTGTCGAGGATCTCGTCCACCAGGGCGAAGAGCCGCAGCTTGCGGCGCACGGGCCGCGCTTCGGCGGCGCGCCCGTAGGCGAGGACCGAGCGCGTGTAGCCGATGGCGCGGTCGAGGCTGCGGATGAGCGTGGGCAGGAATCGCTGCACGTCCGGGTCGGGAATGTCGGAGAGGCGATCGGAGACGAGCTGCGCGGACGCCAGCGTGTTGCGCAGATCGTGATTGATCTTCGAGACGGCGAGGCCGAGGTCGGCCAGATGGCGACGCTCGCGCAGCGTGCGCGCCAGCGTCGTCTGCATCCGCTGCAGCTCGCGTCCGGCAAGTCCGAGCTCGTCCTCGCGCGGGCTCGGGACGATGATGCGCTCGGGATCCTCCGGCTTTTCGCCGAAGCGGATCATGGAAGCCGTCATCTGGCGGATGGGGCCGACGAGCAGCCGGTCGAGCGCGATGTTGAGGAACAGGCCCGCGAAGATCGCCACGATGAGGGCGATCAGGATGAACTCCCGGGCGAAGTCGCGCAGATCGTCGCGCAGCGCCCCGACCTCCATCACGACCTCGGCGCGCATCGAGCCGTCCCCGATCGGCCCCATGACGCGGATGACCTCGCGCCCGTCCCCCAGCATGGACTTCATGGCAGAGAAGACGGTGCCGAGGGCGGTCTCCTCGTCGAGCACGATCTCGCGCCCGATCGTGCTGACCTCCGGCAGGCGCGCCAGGAGGCGCGGCGCGCCGCCGGCCTGGACCGCGATGAGCTGCGCGTCGAGCGAGCGAAGGAGCTCGGCCTCGCGCTCGGGCGAGAGCATCGGGCCTTCGATCCCGTTCCCCTGGCCGGAGGCGAAGCTCGCCACCGCGACCGCCTCGATCTTGTGGCCCAGCCATTCGTTCCGGAAGTTGCCGATCGAGGGCACGAAGATGACGAACTGCGCCAGGAGGATCGAGATCATGGTGATCCAGACCAGACGCGTCGACAGACGGCGCGGCATGTCGGCCGGTACGGCGAGTGGACGAGTCGGAGCGCTCGCCTCCTCTCTCCCGCGACCTTCTCTCAACCCTGCGACTCCGTATGTTCCAGGCGGTTCGACGGCATTAACGTCCGATCCGGCTTTTGCGATGCACGAACGCGTGAAATGACGGCCGATCGAGGCTTTTCGGCACGCTTATGCGACGCATTGACTTCGAGCGCCTCAATTTCCTATAAGCTCCCCACCGGAGCGGAACCCTTCGTCTCGGAACGCCGATGGCGTGCCCGAGTTTGGTGACGCTCGCGAACATCATCGACCCCGAATCCGAGGGAGCCGTGGCACGGTCCGCGGATATGGCAATATGAAGCGCACCTACCAACCCTCCAAGCTCGTCCGCAAGCGTCGCCACGGTTTCCGTGCGCGCATGGAAACGCCGGGCGGCCGCAACGTCCTGGCGGCGCGTCGCGCCAAGGGCCGCAAGCGCCTGTCGGCCTAAGACGGCAGCGTCTCCCGGCCGAGGCATGGCGCACGCCCGTCTGCAGGTGCGTGCGGACTTCCTCGCCGCGCGCAAGGGCCGTCGTCTGGGCGGCCCATTCTTTTTCATCGAAGCGCTGGACCGGCGGGACGACGCTCCGCCGCGCTACGGCCTGACCGTCACGCGCAAGGTCGGAAACGCCGTCGTCCGCAACCGGATCCGGCGGCGCCTGCGCGAGGCCATCCGCACGTCCGCCGGGGCTGACATGGCCTCGGGCTTCGACTATGTGATCGTCGCCCGGCCGGACATCATCGGCGCGCCCTTCGAGGCGATCGGGCGCGAACTCTCCCGGCGGTTCCGCAAAACCGCCTCTCCCGGCGCGGCAGGCGCACCCGCGCGACCGTCCCCGGCAAGCGAGCTGTGATGGAAAACAACCGCAACTTCATCATCGCGATGGTGCTTTCCGTCGTTGTGCTCGTCGGCTGGCAGTTCTTCGTCATCAATCCGCGCGTGGACCAGCAGCAGGCGCAGGTGACCGCGCCCGAGGGCTCGCTGCAGACGCCGACCGTGCCGGCCGGCGCGCCGCAGGACACGGCCTTCCTGCCTGCGGGCGCGGAAAGCGTTCCGCTGCCGGGCGACGCACCGGACCCGGCGACGCAGGACGCGGCCGCCGTCGAGGCGCCGCGCCTTCCGATCGACACGCCGCAGCTCACCGGTTCGATCAACCTGCAGGGCGCCCGTCTCGACGATCTGTCCCTCAAGGGCTATCGCGAGACGGTCGACGACGATTCGCCCATGATCGTCCTCCTGTCGCCCGAGGCGAGCGCGGACGGGTACTTCGCCGAGTTCGGCTATTCGGGCCAGAACGTGGGCGACCTTCCCGGTCCGGCGACGCGCTGGGAGGCCGCCGAAGGCCAGACGCTGACGCCGCAGACGCCCGTCCAGCTCACCTACACCAATCCGCAGGGCATCACCTTCGAGCGCGAGATCGCGGTCGACGCGAACTACATGTTCACCGTCAACGACAGCGTTCTGAACGAAGGGTCCGCCGCCGTGACGCTGTCGCCCTACGGCCGCGTCATCCGCTTCTCCAAGCCGGAAGTCGCCTCGGCCTTCGTCGTCTTCGAGGGCCTGATCGGCGTTCTGGGCGAAGACGGCCTCACCGAGCTCAGCTACTCCTCCATCGAGGACGACGGGCGCGTCTCGCCGCCTTCGGCCGACCGAGGCTGGCTCGGCATCACCGACAAGTACTGGGCCACCGCGCTGGTCCCCGACGCGACCTCCGGCAATTTCCAGCCGAACTTCCGCTATTCGGGCGATGGCCGCGCCTTCTACCAGTCCGACTACCTCTCCCAGCCGGTCACCATCGAGCCGGGTGCGCAGGCCGAGGTGACCAGCCGCGTCTTCGCCGGCGCCAAGGTCGTCGGCCTCATCCAGTCCTACGAGGACGATCTGGGGATCTACCGGTTCTCGCAGCTGATCGACTGGGGCTGGTTCCACTTCCTGACCCGGCCGATGTTCTACGTCATCGACTGGTTCTTCATGCTGACCGGCAATTTCGGCATCTCGATCCTGCTCGTGACGGTCCTCGTCAAGCTGATCTTCTTCCCGCTCGCCAACAAGAGCTACAAGTCGATGGCGAACATGAAGCGCGTCCAGCCGCGCCTCATGGAGCTGCGCGAGAAATACGGCGACGACCGTATGAAGCAGCAGCAGGAGATGATGAAGATCTACAAGGAGGAGAAGATCAACCCGGCCGCCGGCTGCTGGCCCGTGCTGGTGCAGATTCCGGTCTTCTTCGCGCTCTACAAGGTCCTGTACGTGACGATCGAGATGCGTCACGCGCCGTTCTTCGGCTGGATCCAGGACCTCGCGGCGCCGGACCCGACATCGATCTTCAACCTCTTCGGCCTGATTCCGATCGATCTGCCGATGTTCCTGATGATCGGCGTCTGGCCGATCCTGATGGGCATCACGATGTTCATCCAGATGAAGCTGAACCCGCTGCCGCCGGACCCGACGCAGCAGATGATCTTCACCTGGATGCCGGTGATCTTCACCTTCATGCTGGCCACCTTCCCGGCCGGTCTGGTGATCTACTGGACGTGGAACAACTTCCTCTCGATCATCCAGCAATCGGTGATCATGAAGCGGAACGGGGCCAAGATCGAGCTCTGGGACAATCTGAGGGCCACGTTCCAACGCAAGAAGAAGGCCTAGAGCCGCTAAGGCGTGAACCGATCGGAAGGGCGGGCGAAAGCCCGCCCTTCGACGTTTGAGACGCAGGAGAAAGGACGACACATGCTGGGCCCCAACCCGAACGCCCTTCATCCCGTCCCGGAACAGCCGCGCATCGTCTTCCTGAAGCCGCTGGTGACGCGGCCGAACATCTCGGTCGGCGAATACACCTATTACGACGACCCGGTGGACGCGCTGGGCTTCGAGGCGAACAACGTCACCCACCATTACGAGTTTCTCGGCGACCGCCTCGTCATCGGCCGATTCTGCGCGATCGCGTCGGGCGCGACCTTCGTGATGAACGGCGCCAATCATGCGATGGGCGGCGCCTCGACCTACCCGTTCAACATCTTCGGCCAGGGCTGGGAGGCAGGCTTCGACCTCTCGATGGTCACCGACGGGCTGAAGGGCGACACGGTCGTCGGGAACGACGTCTGGATCGGGGAGGGGGCGACGATCCTTCCGGGCGTCACCATCGGATCGGGCGCGATCGTCGCGGCCCGTGCGGTCGTCTCGCGGGACGTCCCGCCCTATGCTCTCGTGGCCGGCAACCCCGCGCGGGTGCGGCGGGTCCGCTTTTCGGACGGCGACGTGGAACGGCTGCTCGCCTTGTCCTGGTGGGACTGGCCGATCGCGAAGATCACCGCGAACCTGCCCGCCATACGGTCGGACGATATCGAAGCATTGGAGCGCGCATGAGCGAGACGACGACGGACCAGCCGCAGGAGGCGACGCGCCTGTTCTTCGCGCGGCCCTGGGTGTTCATCCGCGGCGTGCCGTCGATGAAGTTCCTGCCGCCGGAGGGGCCGCCGGAGATCGCCTTCGCGGGGCGCTCCAATGTCGGCAAATCCTCGCTGATCAACGCCCTGGTGTCGCAGAAGGGGCTGGCGCGCACCTCCAACACGCCGGGACGCACGCAAGAGCTCAACTATTTCGTGCCGGACGGCTATTCGGGGCAGGGCGACGATCTGCCCCCCATCGCCATGGTCGACATGCCGGGCTACGGCTACGCCAAGGCGCCGAAGGACCAAGTGGACGCCTGGACCAAGCTCGTCTTCGACTATCTGCGCGGGCGCGCGACGCTCAAGCGCGTCTTCGTGCTGATCGATTCACGGCACGGGATCAAGACGAACGACAAGGAGGTGCTGGCGCTCCTCGACAAGGCGGCGGTGTCCTACCAGATCGTCCTGACCAAGGCCGACAAGATCTCCGCGCTGGCTGTGCCGAAGCTCATGGCGGCGACGCAGGAGGCCATCCGCAAGCGCCCGGCCGCCTATCCGGAGATCATCGCGACCTCGTCGGAGAAGGGGGCGGGCCTGACCGACCTTCAGGCCGCCATCGCCTCCCTGATGGAGCGTTAGAGTAGCGTGCGTCCGCTCGGACGCGCAAAGGTCGCTCGACCTTCTCTTGAATCTGAGCATCGGGCTTTCCGAAAAGCGATCCCGGTTCCTGGGCCGATGCCGCGAAGCCTTCAGGCTTTCGCCGGACCCTCGTCCCGGAAGGCGATCAGCCGTTCCTCGATGCGGCGGAAGACATCGCGATAGGCGTCGATGATCTGTTGCCGGGAGCCGGAGACCACGGACGGGTCCGGCATCGGCCAGAACTCGATCGCCACCGCGTCGGCGCTCGCGCGGTCGAGGGCGACGTGATGGGCCTCGGGCGACATGGTGACGATCAGGTCGAAATAGCCGTCGCCCAGTTCCTCGAGCGAGCGCGGCACGAAGTCGCCGAGCTTCAGGCCGTTCTCGGCGAGGATGACGTCCACGAAGGGGTCGCGCTCGCCGCATTTGACGCCCGCCGAGGCGACGTAGACGTTCGGCATCAGGGAGTGCGCGATCGCCTCCGCCATGGGCGAGCGGATGGCGTTCATGCCGCAGACGAACAGGATGGAGCCGGGTCGGCGGCAGGCCGATTCGTCCGGCGCGCTCAAGGGCGCCATCCGTAGGCCAGCGGAGCGGTGAGGCGGGAAACGCGACGCACGCCCGTCCTCACTCGCGCCAGTGCAGCACGCAGATCAGCGTGAACAGGCGCCGCGCGGTCTCCCCGTCGAGCTCGACCTTGCCGGCCAGCCGGTCCTTCAGGATCTGGGAGCCCTCGTTGTGGACGCCACGACGCCCCATGTCGATCGCCTCGATCTGCGACGGCGTCGCCGTGCGAATGGCCGCATAATAGCTGTCGCAGATCAGGAAGTAATCCCGGATGATGCGCCGGAAAGGCGTGAGCGACAGAATGTGCGTGGCGATCGGCGCGCCGTCCTCGGAGCGTATGTCCAGAACCAGACGCTTGTCGGCAAGGCTGAGATTGAGCCGGTAGCGGCCGCCCTCGGCGCCGACCGGCTCGAAGCGGTTGCCCTCGATCAGGTCCACGATGGCGACCGCGCGTTCGTGCTCGGCGTCGGCCGAGGCGCGGCCGATCGAGGCGTCGAGATCGACGGAGACCAGACGTCCGTGTTCGCTCATGACGGCGCTCCGAGGTTCAGGCGGACGGCGACGGAGCGCGCGTGGGCCTCCAGATCCTCGGACCGGGCGAGGGTCACGGCCGAGGGGCCGAGCGCCCGCAGCGCTTCGGGGGTCAGCTTCAGGATCGAGGTGCGCTTGACGAAATCGAGCACGGAGAGACCGGAGGAGAAACGGGCCGAGCGCGCCGTAGGCAGGACGTGGTTGGAGCCGCCGACATAGTCGCCGACGACTTCGGGCGTGTGACGGCCGAGGAAGGCCGCGCCCGCATCGCGGATGGAGGCGAAGATCGCGTCCGGGTCTTCCGTCGCGATCTGCAGATGCTCGGCGGCGATGCGGTCGGCCAGCGGAGGGGCGTCGCGGGCAAGGTCCTCGACGAGGATCACCGCGCCGTAGTCGTTCCAGCTGGCGCGGGCCGTCGCCTCGCGCGGCAGCGTCCGCAACTGGCGCTCCACCGCCGCCTCGACCCGCGCCCCGAAGGCCGCGTCGTCGGTGATCAGGATCGACTGCGCCGCCTCGTCGTGCTCGGCCTGCGCCAAAAGGTCGGCCGCGATCCAGTCGGGATCGTTCTGCCCGTCCGCGATCACCAGAACCTCGGACGGTCCGGCGATCATGTCGATGCCGACCGCGCCGAAGACCTGCCGCTTGGCGCTCGCCACATAGGCGTTCCCGGGGCCGACGATCTTGGCCACGGGCAAAATGGTCTGCGTGCCGTAGGCGAGGGCTGCGATCGCCTGCGCGCCGCCCACGCGCCAGATTTCGTCGACGCCCGCGATGCGGGCGGCGGCGAGGACCAGCGGGTTCAACTCGCCCTTTCGCGCGGGCACCACCATGGCGACGCGCGAGACGCCGGCGACCTTGGCCGGCACCGCGTTCATCAGGACCGAGGAGGGATAGCTCGCCGCGCCGCCGGGCACGTAGAGCCCGACCGAGCGAACCGCCGTCCAGCGCGAGCCGAGCTCGGTGCCCGTCGCGTCGGTGTAGCGGTCGTCCTTCGGACGCTGGCGTTCGTGATGGGACAGGATGCGCGAATGGGCGAAGTGCAGCGCATCGCGGATGTCGGCGGGCGCGTTCGCATAGGCCGCCTCGATCTCGGCGGCCGGCACGCGGAGCGTGTCCGGCGTCAGCTCCAGCGCGTCGAAGCGCGCCGTGTACTCGATCAGCGCCTCGTCGCCGCGCTTGCGCACGTCCGCCACGATGGCCCGAACGGCCGCTTCCACATCCTCGGAGGCCTCGCGCTTGGAGCCGAGAAGCGTCGTGAAGTCGCGCTCGAAGGCGGCGTCGGAGAGGTTCAGTCTGACCGGCAAGGCGCTTCCCGTCACAGATCCCGCGCGCCTGCCGTCAGCGGAGGAGCGCCGGGTCGTCCCGGTCGTGATCCGGCCGGTTCGTCGTGCTCCAGGCGGCGCCGAGATCGGTGAGCTGCGCTTCGATGCATTCGACGTCGAGCCTTACCCCGGCCCCCCCGGCGAAGACAAGCTCGACCGTCCCCGACGGCTCTTCCGCCGGCTCGAAGCGGATGGCGAGCAGCGAGACGACCTGCTCTAGATCACCGATCGAGACGCCGGACTGGCGCACCCGCGTCACGCGGTCGAAATGAAGCACCGAGCGGCGCCGCTCGTAGTCCCGCCTGCGGGAGAAGGCGAAGCGGCGCGGGCGCTCGGCGCTCTCCCAGACGAAGCGGTTCATGACGAGGACGAACCGCCCGTCGCGAGGCGAGAAGCTCATCTCCGCGCTCAGCGCGACGGCGTCCTGACAGTGCGCCGAGACGATCCCGAGATCCTCGGCGTCGAGGGCGAGGAGCTTGAGGTCCGCCATGCGTCGTCTTCCCGAATGCGTTCGAAGGCAGGGCGGAGAATAGCGCGGGGCCTCGCCAAGGCCACCTTGCCGCTGCGGCAAGACGGCTTTAACGGCGCGGCCATAGGATGGGGCCGAACGGAGCGCCGGAGGCGGGTGAGATGATCGAGGCGCGCACGACCATGCCGCCGGACGGCGTCCGGCGCTTCGCCGCGCTCGACGGATGGCGGGGCGTCTGCGCGCTGATGATCGTCTTCCTTCACGCGCCGGTCGCCGGAACGATCGGGGAGGCGCCGTTCGTGCGCCACGCCTTTCTCTTCGTCGATTTCTTCTTCGTCCTCTCCGGCTTCGTCATCGCCCATGCGTTCGCGACGCGCATCCGCAGCTGGAGCGAGGCAGCCGCCTTCTCGCTCTCGCGGCTGAAGCGGGTCTATCCGCTGCATCTCTTCATGCTGGCCCTCTTCGTCGCCTTCGAACTGGCGATGCTGGCCGTGCGCGGGCCGGGCGCGGCCTTCACGGGCGGCAACGGGCTCGGCGCGCTCCTCGCCAATCTGACGATGACCCATTCGCTGGGAACGGTGGACCGGCTCGGCTGGAACTATCCGAGCTGGTCGATCTCCGCCGAACTCGTGGCCTACGGGCTCTTCGCGCTGGTGCTCGTCCTGGTCCCGCGTCTGTTGAAGCCCTTGCTTCTGGCCGTGCTGATCCTCGCGCCGCTCGGCCTTCATGCCGCCGTCGGGCACATCGACGTTACGGTGGTCTGGGGCTGGCTGCGCTGCCTCTACGGCTTCTCGCTCGGCGTGCTCCTGCGCCTCGTCGTCTGGCCCCGCCTCGGCGGCACGGGCGCTCGACCCTTGCCGAGCCACGCCTGGACGCTGGCGGAGGTGGCGAGCGTCGCCTCGGTCATCGTCTTCGTCGTTGTCGCCGGAACCACGCCGCTCTCGCTCGCCGCGCCCTTCGTGTTCGGCTACGCGCTCCTCGTCTTCGCCCATGAAGGCGGTGCTCTGAGCCGCCTGCTGAAGACCGCGCCCTTCGCCTTCCTCGGGCTGATCTCCTATTCGGTCTACATGACCCACGCCTTCGTGATCTCGCGTGCGATCAACGGCGCGAGCGCGGTGGAGGCGGTCACCGGCATCGCCTTGATGCGCGATCTGCCGGACGGCAGCTCGATCGTGGCCGGCGGCGATCTCGAAGCCGCAATCGCCATGCTCGTCCTGATCTCCGGGACGCTCGCCATGAGCGCGCTGACCTGGCGCTTCGTCGAGAAGCCCGGCCAGCGCCTGTCGCTGCGCCGAAAGTCGGCCCCGGCCCCAGCGCGCGCCTGAGATCAGCCGGCTGACAGCCGCCGGACCGAGACGAGCCGCAGGCCGACGACGGCGATCCACAGCGTCATCCAGATCGGCGAGCCGCGCTCGAAGAAGAAGCTTTCCAGAAAGGCGTTCAGGAGCAGGAAGGCGAGGATCATCAGGAAGAGATCGGCGAGGCGCACGGTCTCCCGATCGCTGCCGGTGCGCGCATAGTCGACCAGCGGCAGGACGACGAGCGTCAGGACGCCGAGAACGAGGCCCGGAATGCCGCTCGTAATGAGCAGGTCCATGTAGCCGGAATGTCCGTTGGCGGCGCCGCGCGGGTCCCAGGCGAGCTCGCGGCTCGGCTCGCTGGCGAAAACCGTCGCCGCGCGCCAGAAGGAATCGAGGCCGAAGCCGAGCCAGCGCCGCCCTTCCGAAAGATCGAAGGCGTAAGCCCAGAGGAAGGTGCGTCCCGTCAGCGTCGGGTCCGGCAGGATCGGCGTCAGGGCCGCCTGGAGGGCGGGGGAGACGGTCAGGCCGATCGTCAGTGCGGCGAGGCCGAAGACGAGCATCGCCACGCCGAAGGCCGCCAGTAGCTTCCCGCCGATCAGCCGGGCGCCGACGATGGAGACCGCGACGGCCGGGAGCAGGAGCGCGGCCGTGCGCGAGCCGGTCTGCAGGACGAAAAGGAGCGAGAGGCCCGCGATCGCCCCGCCGGTCAGCCATTGCCGGCAGCGCAGGAGGTAGATGCCGGCGAAGAAGAGCGCCGCCATCATGGCGCCCGCGATGTTCTTGTGGCTGTAGACGCCGCGCCAGAGGCCCCCGTGGTGTCCCTCGGGGCCGAAGAAGGAATGGACGCCGATCTCCGGCAGCGCAGCCACGCCGAAATAGGAGAGCGCCAGCACCGTGGCGCAGGCGACCGTCAGGCAGAAGCGGAAGGCGCGCACCGTCGGCGGCAGGCAGAGGACGCCCGTCGCCGCGATCATCGCCGCGACCATGAAGGCGTAGGCGCGCCGTGCGCCTTCCGGCTCGACGGCCTGCGCGGTCGTCACCGCGTACCAGAGGATCGTCACGATCCAGACCGGGCGCAGGAGCGACAGCACGACGCGCCGGTCGGTGAAGAGAAGGTGGCCGAGAAGCGCGATGGCCGCCAGAAGGCCGTAGCCGAGCTGGTTGACGATGTTGCCCTGCTGGCCCGTGCCGGTCGGCACGGTCACGAAGGGCGTCAGCGTGACGAGGAGGGCGGTGAGAAGAACCGCGCCCAGAAGCGTGCGGACGGTCGCGACGATCTCGTCGCGCAGCGCCGCGTCAGTTGGCCTCGGGGCGGCGATATTGCTCATTCACACCCCCGAGGACGGCCTGGAAGCGCCCGAGCGCGATCTGCAGGTGATAGAGGCCGATCACCGCCGACCGGGTCCGGATGCCGAGGCTGGCCGAGCGGAAGGGCGCCGCGGCGAGAAGCGCGCCGCTCTTGGCCAGCGAGCGAAGCCGTCCGCCGAGGCCCCGCGCCTGACGCTGCTCGATGATCGACGAGATCGCCCCGTTGCGCAAGGCGCGCGCGTGAAGCCAGGAGAACTCGGTCCGCCGCTCGGGCATGGTCTCGCGCACGACCGCTTCCGCGCACCAGCCGAAGGAGAAGCCGGCGGCTTTCGACCGGGCGTAGAAGTCGCTGTCACCGCCGCCGAGAAAGTTGAAGGACGGGTCGAGGAAGGGGCGGGGCATCGTCTCCAGAACGTGCCGCGCGATCAGGACATTGCCGGAGGAATAGAGGATCGGCACGCGGCCCGTGCGCTCGTGCGGAGGGGTGAAGACCGGATGGCGCCGGTAGCGCTCGCCGCGCTCGCTGGCGAAGACCGGAACCTGAGGGCCGCCGACGATGTCGGTGCCGAGATCGGAGGCGGTCCGCACAAGCCGTTCGGCCCAGTCCGGCGCGGCGATCTCGTCGTCGTCGATCACGGCAATGTGCTTCATTGCCGGAAAGGACGCCAGAGCCGTCTCCCAGCCGGCATTGTAGGCCGAGCAGTTGCCGCGCTCGGACACGAGGATGACGAGCCCGGAAAGGTCGCCGGCATCGAAGAAGGGGCGTGCCGCCTCGATGCCCTCGCGGCCCTCCGAATCGTTCTCCATGACGATCACCCCCATGTGCCGGCCGGTCGTCTGGCGCGCCAGCGAGGTGAGGGTCAGAGCGAGGTGGCCCGGACGGCGGAAGGTCGGCAGGGTGACGACGAGATCGTATGCGCCGGCGTCCAGACCGGGCGAGGCCAACTCGATGCTCACGCCTGCACTCATGATGGTCCCCGGTCGATCGGCACCATACTGCGCCCTAATGTTCTAAAGGATGCTGAAACCCGGGCGCGGCAACCCAGGGTGCGTCCCCTGAACGGGGACTGGAGGATTGACACAATCGACGGTGCCCCTTCACAGCTTCGTCCCGATACGAGCGGCGCCCGGAGCGACATGCACTGCCTGTTCATCTCCTCCCTGCTGCCCGAACCGGAGCCCCGGACAGGCTTTGAGATCGCCAATGCGGCGATCATGCGGGCCTATGAGGATGCCGGCGTCCGCTTGACCAAGGTGGGCTTCCGCCGGCCGGGCGGGCCTTCGCCGCGCGAAGACGAAATCCTGCTCGGCGATCTCGTGATCGAGAATGCGGGCGCTGGCGCCGCTCGAAAGGCGGCGTGGGTCCTTCGCGCCCTGCGTCTCGGGCTTCCCGTCGCCGGTGCCAAGCTGCGCGTCCTGTCGCGCGAAAGCCTTCTCGAACGTCTTTCTGCGGCGGGGGCGTTCGACGGGGTGATCCTGAACTCCGTCCAGATGCCGGCGGCCTATCCCTTCCTGGTCGATGTGGCCCCTTCGGTCTTCGTCGCGCACAATGTGGAGGCGGTCTCGGCGCGTCAGAACGCCGCGCGCGCGAGCGGCCTTCACGAGCGGCTTCTCTTCGAGCGGGAGGCGAGGCTCGTCGGCGCGGTCGAGGCGGGGCTCTGCCGCTCGGCGTCGGCGGTCCACACCCTGACCCGCGAGGACGCGCAGATGCTGGGGCTGGCGGGAAGCGAGCGTGCGATCCCGCTGCCCCTCTCGCTCGGCCGTGCCCCTCGTCCCGACGACGGAAGGCGGACGCATGACATCGGGCTGATCGGCACCTGGAGCTGGGCGCCGAACCGCGCCGGTCTGGACTGGTTCCTGGAGAGGGTCGTTCCCCGTCTCCCCTCGACGATGTCGATCGCCATCGCGGGGCAGATCGAGGGCCGTCCGCCGGTTCCCGCCAATGTCGCCTTCCTCGGGCGCGTGCCGGACGCGCAGGCCTTCATCCATGCCTCGCGCATTCTCGCCCTGCCGACGACCGCGGGGACCGGCGTCCAGCTCAAGACGCTGGAGATGCTGGAGGAGGGGTTGCCGGCCGTTGCGACGCCGCTCGCGCTGCGCGGCATCGAGGGCGAGCGTCCGGGGACTCTAAGCGTGACGGAGGATCCCGCTGCGTTCGCCGAAGCGCTCGCGGCCGGCGTCGAAGCCGAGCGCGCGGAACGTCTGACGCGCGGCGGGGGCGGTGATTTTGCTGCCCGGCGCCGGGACGAGGCGCGCGCCGCCGCGATGCGAGGCATGGGCCTGCTGGCGAAGGTCCGAGAGTTGCGGGAGCGGCGGGCTTGAGCGCGCAGGCGGGTTCGGTCGCCCTCGTGACCTCGACCTATCGCGGCGATCTCGATCGCTGCCGGCTTCTCTGCGACTCGATCGACGCGCGCGCCAGCGGCCACACGGCGCATTACCTTCTCGTCGAGGAGCGGGACCGCGAGCTCTTCGCGCGCCTGGCCGGGCCGCGCCGCCATGTCGTCGGCGAGCGCGATCTCCTGCCGCGATGGCTGCGGTCCGTCGCCGACCCGCTGAGCCCGTCGCGGCGCCTCTGGCTCCACCCGTTCGGCCTGCCCCTGCGGGGCTGGCACGCCCAGCAGCTCCGCCGCATCGCCTTCGCCGGACAGATGGCGGAGGCGGCGATGCTCTCCTGCGATTCCGACGTCGTCTTCGTGAAGGACTTCGACGCGCGCTCGCTCTTTGACGGCGAGCGCCTCCGCTTCTACCGCGTGCCGGACGGAATCGACGCGGTGGACGAGGGGCGGGAACGAGAGCACGTGGACTGGTCGCGCCGGGCGGGACGGCTGCTGGGGCTCGACGCCCCCGAGACGCGAACCGGCTACATCACGACGCTCGTCCCCTGGCGGGGCGACACGGTGCGCGAGATGCTGGCGCGCATCGAGACGACGACGAAGCGCTCTGCGATGCGCGCGCTCGCCGCCTCGCGCGCCCTGTCGGAATGCACGATCTATGGCCGGTTCGTGGAGGAGGCGGAGGATCGTCCGGACCGCCATGCGCCGACCGACCGGCCTCTGGCGCGCGTGCGCTGGGCCGGGGCCGCGCTGGATTCGCGGGAGATCGAGGGGCTTCTGGACGCGATGGCGCCGCAGGAGGCCGCCCTTTGCATCCAGTCCTTCATCGGAACCGACACGGCGCTCATTCGCCGGGCAGCGGGGCTCGGCTGACGGAACGCGGGCTCCGCCCGCCCGTCCAGTCGTAGGCGGCGTAGCTCGCCGCGGCCGAGACTAGCCAGAGCGTCGCGAAGACGCCGTTGAGGCCCAGAACCCAGCTCGTGCCGTCCATGTCGGCCATGAGGATCATGCTCATCAGTCCGGCCTTGATGATCGTCAGAAGGACGAGGATCAGAACGCGCACGCCCGTCTTGCCGCGCGCGTAGAGAAGTTCGCTCTCGTACTCGACGAGGTTGCGGAAGGCGGGAACGAGAAGCGCCAGCAGCAGGAAGGGCGCGGCGTCCGACACGTTGTCGCCGAGAATACGAGGCTCGATCTGCAGGACGATGCCCATGGCGGCCATGGCGCCCACGGAGACGAAGGCGATCGCGCCTTCGATCGTCCAGCGCTTGGTCCAGGAGGAAAGCCAGTCCGCCGACACCATCAGGCGCTGGACGATGAGCGTGTTGGCCGAGCGCACGGGCAGGGCCGTCAGGTCGATGAGCCGCATAAGGATGGCGTAGATGCCCGCCGTGTAGGGTCCGCCGAGCGCCAGGACCAGGAGCTTGTCGAGTTCGGACTGGAGATAGAAGGCGATCTCGGCGCCGGCCACGGCGACGGCGTCGCGCGAGCGCGCCAGATAGAGGCGGGGCGCCCAGCGCAGCCGCACCCTCGGGTAGAAGAGAGCGACCGCCAGAAGCGCGGCGAGCGCGTTGGCAGCCAGATAGACGAGCGCCCAGACCGCCAGCGACCCGTCGGACAGGAGCGCGAAGGCGAGCGCGGCGAGCGCGCGGATGCTCGACCCCATGATGACGATCAGCGCGCCGCGCCCGAAGCGGCGCATGCCGTTGTTGACGATGCAGACGGTTTCCAGCGTGCGCCAGAACAGAACTTCCGCGCACAGGATCGCGACGAAGCTGGAAAGCGCCATCTCGCCGGAGAAGAGCGCGAGATAGAAGGCGAGACCCAGAGCGGCGACGAGCGGCAGGGACGCGAGCGTCGCGGCGATCAGTCCGGCCGAGTAGACCCCGATCAGGCTCTTCTTGCCGGTGGCGATCCGATAGAGTGGCGATGTGAAGCCGAGGCCGCCGACGCGCGAGAGCACGATGCCGACCGAGGCGGCCGTCGCGAAGAGGCCGAACTCGTCGACCGAAAGCGTGTTGGCGACGCTGACGAAATAGAGGAGGGAGAGAACGAGACGCCCTGCCGCTCCGCTCAGGAGCTTCGCATAGCTGCCGGCGGCGCCGAGACCCGACCTGAACCCCTGCCGCCAGACGTCCCTGAAACCCATTCGCACATGCTCCAAAGCGAGGCCGCCGTTGAACCGGACGCTCACCCGACAAGCCTCCCCCGCGCGCGAGGATAGTGCGACGGGTTTAACGCGTCGTTCCTTCATGGGAATGGGCGCGGCGGCGGCCTTGAGCCTGCCGGGCCGGCCGGTCGCCGCGCAAGGCCGGGGCGTGCCGTTCGGCGGGGCGATCCAGCACGAGCATCTGGAGGATGCGTCCTATCGGCGGGCCTTCCTCGAGCATTGCGACATCGTCCCTCCGATGAACGAGCTGAAGTTCGGCCTGGTCCAGTGGGAGCGCGGCGTCTTCGACTTCTCGCGGGCCGACCGGCTGGTCGATTTCGCGCTCGACAACGGCAGGAGCTCGCGGGGACACGCCTTCGTCTGGTGGTCCACCAACCCGCCCTGGCTCGACGCTCTGAGCGACGCGCGAGAGGCGGAGGCGGTGCTCATCGAGCATATCGAGCGCACGGCGGATCATTTCCGTGGACGGCTGACAGATTGGGACGTCGTCAACGAGGTGATCGCCAACGATCCGCGCGGTCATCCGGGCGGCCCCTTGCGCGACACGGTCTGGCGAAGGCTTCTCGGTGAGCGGCACATACCGCTGGCCTTCCAGACGCTCGCCCGGACCGACCCTTCGGCCGGCTGCGTCATCAACGACTACGATCTGGAATTTACCGGCGAGCGCTACGACGCGCGGCGCCGCGTCATGCTCGACATCGTGCGCCAGCTCCAGGATGCGGGCCTGCGCGTCGATGCCGTCGGGCTGCAGGCGCATCTCTACGCCCACTACCGGATCGACGTCGAAGGCCTCGCCCGCTTCAAGGAGGATCTCGCGCGGCTCGGCGTGGACGTGATCGTCACCGAGCTCGACGTCATCCAATACGGCATCGAGGGTGGGCCGGAGGCGCAGGACGAGGCGGCGGGACGCATCGTCTCCGACCTGATGGGCGCCGTCCTGCCGGGCCGTCCGCCGCGCGCCGTCATCGCCTGGGGTCTGACGGACCGCTACACCTGGGTCGACGACGTGATGCCGCGCGACGACGGCACGCCCTCGCGCTCCCATCCCCTCGATGCCGACATGCGCGAGAAGGCGTGGTACCGCGACCTGAGACGCAGGCTGCGGGAGGCGGCCTGACGCTCGACCCCGTCCGGCATGATCCTGTATGAGCGTCCGAGCCGGAGGTTTAACCGTTTCTTTTCCATGATCGCGGAAAGTCGCGGGTAACCTTTGCGAAAGACCAGACCGAGGCGGGACCCGCGCGACATGTTCACCAGTCAGCAGACTCCCGACCAGCCGGCCCGCCGAGCCGCGCCGGCCGAGACGGGCGCGCCGATCCTCGATCCCTTCTTCGTGATCTGGCGGATCTGGAAGGCCAAGTGGTGGATCCTCCTCCTGGCGATCCTGGGCGCGGCGATCGGCGTCTTCCTGGCGCTGCAGATTCCGCGCACCTACTACGCCGCCACCGACCTCATCCTCGATCCGCGCGGGGTGAACCTCGTTCAGAACGAGGTGACGCAGACGCCGCTCGGCCTCGCCTCCGACGCCGCGCTGGCGCTGATCCAGAGCCAGATCGCCGTCATCACATCCTCCTCCGTCCTCGGACGCGTCGTGGACGAGGCCGGCCTGACGCAGGACCCCGAATTCAACGGCACGGCCGAGGGGCCGTTCGACCGCTTCATCCCCTCGATCGCCTTCCTCGGATCGAGCGAGACCGCGCCGGTGACCGAGGAGGGACGGCGCCTCGTCACCCTCAACAATCTGCGCCGCCACGTCTCGGCCGCGCGCAACGCCAACAGCTTCGTCATCACCGTCACGGTCGAGAGCCGCGATCCGGGGAAGGCCGCAGACCTCGCCAACCGGGTCGCCGAGACCTTCGTCGAGGAGCAGGTCCGCGCCCAGGCCGAGACGGCGCGCAACGCCACGGCCCTCGTCTCGACGCGGCTCGTCGAGCTTCGCCAGCGGGTCGGCGAGGCGGAGGAGGCGGTCGAGCGCTACCGCGCAGAGAACCGGCTTCTGGGCGTCGGCGGCCGGCTGATCGACGACGAGTTCATTCTTCGCATCAACAATCAGCTCGCCAATGTGCGCGCCGAGATCACGGGGCTGAGGGTCCGTGCCGAATCCATGCGGCAGACGAGCGTGGAGGACGTGGTCCAGGGCACCTTCCCGGAGGAGCTGTCCTCGCCCTCGCTGGTGCGGCTGCGCCAGTCCTTCGCCGAGGCCGAGCAGCAGAACGCGATCCTGTCCGCGCGCTTCGGCCCGCGCCACCCGCAGCGCATCGCCAGCGAAGAGAGCCTGGCCTCCACGCGCCAGGCGATCGCCGGCGAACTCGGCCGGATCGTCTCCGCCGCCCAGACCGAGCTCGCGCGCGCCGAGGAGACCGAGCGCGACCTGTCGACGCAGATCGAAAGCCTGCGCGGCCAGCAGTTCGAGACCAGCGAATCCTTCGTGGCGCTGCGCGAGCTGGAGCGGGAGGTCGAGGCCTCGCGCGCCGTCTACGAGGCCTATCTCCTGCGCTCGCGCGAACTCGGGGAGCAGGAGAGCCTGAACACCTTGAACGTGCGCACGATCTCCGAGGCGACGCCGCCGCTCCAGCCGGCCTCCTCCTCGCGCAAGCTCGTCGTCGCGGCGGGCGGCATCCTCGGCCTCGGCCTGGGAGTCGGCCTCGCCTTCCTGTCGGCGATCTCGCAGCTCCTGCGGGCCCGTGCGAACCGCCCGGCCTTCGCTCCGGCCGCTCCCGAGACGCCGGGCGGCGAGGGTTTCGACCGTCCGGTCTGGACGGCCCTGCCGCCGCCGGCCGCAAAGCCTGCACCGCAGGCGCCCGCCGAGCCCGAACCGCGCGCGCGTTCCGTCGACAATCCCCTGCGGGCGCGGGCGGCGGACCGCTCGGCTTCGTCCGAGCCGGTCGACCCTGAGCCGCGCAGGGCCGCGGAGACCGTGCCGCCCGTCGTCCCGGTGCCGCAGCCGGCCGAAGATCGCGCCTCGGCGCCGGACGAGAGCCTGAAGCCGGACGCTGCCGACGAGCCGCCGGTGAAGCCCGAGGGAGCGAGCGAGCCCGCCGCGACATCCGCGCCGGCCACGCCGGACGCGCCGAATGCCGAGCCGCCAGCGCAAACGCCTCGGGCCGAGCCGTCCGCCGTGGACGAGAATGCCGTGCCCGAAGCCGGGGGCGAGGACGGGGAGACCGCCTCGGAGCGGCGCGAGAAGCTTCGGCGACGCATCCGCCAGATCGGCGCGCGCCGCGACGTCGCCTCCGCGCCTCTCGACGAGGCGCATGTCTCGCAGGCGATCCGACGCCTGACGCGCGGCGATCGCCGCACCATCGCGGAGATGCGCCGCCGCCGCGATGCCGAGACGGGCGAGGGGCTCTGACGCTTCCTTGTCCGTGAGGGCGGGCTCCCCGGCGCGACGGCGCGCTTTCGCCCGGCGGTGCGATGCTCTAATCCGGATGAGCCATTCCACGGAGCCGTCCATGGCTGCCAGCACGCCCGACTTCGTCGAGATCGACGGCAATCCGCGACCGGAGGGTCTGACCGGCGGCTGGCTGAGGCTGCGCGACGGCAAGCGGCTGCGCTACGCGCTGGCCAAACCGGAGCGTGCGGCGCGAGGCACCGTTCTCCTGCTCGCCGGGCGCAACGAGACGATCGAGAAGTATTTCGAGACCATCGGCGATCTGACCTCGCGCGGCTTTGCCGTCGCGACCTTCGACTGGCGGGGGCAGGGCGGCTCGGACCGCCAGATCCGCGACGCCTCGCGCGGCTATGTCGACGGCATCGAGACCTATGTCCGCGATCTCGAGACCTTCATCGAGACGGTCCTCGTGCCGGAATGCCGCGCGCCCTACGTCGTCCTCGCGCATTCGATGGGCGGGCTGGTGGCGCTGGCCGCCGTCCCGAAGCTCGTCCGCCGCTTCGAGCGCATGGTCCTGTCGGCCCCGCTGGTCGGCGTCGGCCCGGGCGCGCCGGGGCGGGGCCCCCTGGCCCTCACCGTCGCCATCATGCGCTGGATCGGCCTCGGGCGCGTGCCGATCCGACGGGTGGAGCGCAGCGGGGGCACGCAGACGCTCGCGGACAACACGCTGACCAGCGATCCGGTGCGGGCCGAGCGCAACCGCCGGCTGGTGGAAGCGGCGCCGCATCTCTTCGTCAGGAGCCTGACGGCGCGCTGGCTGCACGCCTGTTTCCGAGAAATGCGACGGATCGACGATTCGGACGTGATCGCGACGCTCCATCTGCCGACGCTCTTCGTCACGGCCGGCGCCGACCGGGTGGTCGATTCGCCGCGCGCCGAGCGTCTGGCCTGGCGCATGCGGTCCGGTCACGTTCTCTCGATTCCCCACGCGCGGCACGAACTTCTCCAAGAGCGCGACGAGGTGCGCGAGCAGTTCCTCGCCGCCTTCGAGGGCTTCGTCGCCTCCGTCACCCCCATCGCGCCGCCGGCCGGCAGCGAGGAGGCCGTCCTGCGCGATCTGGAGACGCTGAAGGAACAGGTCGCCGAGAACGCGGCCGCCGCGCTCAACGGTTGAGGAGCGCGAGCGCCTCCTCGTGAAGGGCCGGGCTTCCGGCGGCCAGGATCGGTCCGCCCTCCTCGGCCCGGTTCCCGTCCCACCTAGTGACGACCCCGCCGGCCTGCTCGATGATCGGGATCAGCGCCACGATGTCGTAGGGCTGCACCGGCGCTTCGACGCACAAATCCACCTGTCCCGAGGCCAGGAGCGCGAAGCCGTAGGCGTCGGCGCTGTATCGCGTCAGCCGCGCATCGGCACGCAGCTCTTCGAAGCGCGCGGTGCCTTCCTCGTCGTAGATCGTCGGGTCGGTGGTGAAGAGAATGGCCTCGGACAGGGAAACGCCCGAGCGCGTCCGCAGGGAGCGTTCCGCGCCGCCATGAAGCAGGACCGCGCGGGAGCCGTCGGCGACATAGGCCTCGCCGGTGAAGGGCTGGCTCATCACGCCCATGCGCGCCCGTCCGTCCACCGTCAGTCCGATCAGCGTCGCCCAGAGCGGAACGCCGCAGATGAAGGAGCGCGTGCCGTCGATCGGGTCGATGACCCAGCGATGCGGCCCTTCGCCGGACGCGCCGTACTCCTCGCCGAGGATGGCGTGGTCGGGAAAGCGCTCGCGGATGCGCTCCACGATCGCGCGTTCGGCGGCGCGGTCCGCCTCCGTCACCGGGTCGAAGCCCTGCGCGAGCTTGTTGGCGATCTCGGTCCCGGCACGGAAGCGCGGCAGCGTCTGGCGGGCGGCGAGGTCGGCGAGTTCGAGGAGGAAGGCGGCGTCGGGCCCGCCCGCGGCCAAGGCGCGGCTCATTCCGCCGCCGCCGGCCGGTCGAGTTCGGACTCGATCTCGGCGCTGAAGAAGCTGGCGAAGGTCCAGAGCTGCTGGCGGACCTCGTCGAAGGCGGGGAGCGGCATCAGGGCTTCCTCGTCGGCGTAGAGGGATCGGTTGAGTTCGAGCTGGATGACGTGGGTCCCGGCGCGGGGACGCCCGTATTTCTCGGTGATGTAGCCGCCCGCATAGGGCTTGTTGCGCGCCACCTCCCAGCCCAGCGCGCAGAGGCGCTCCATCGCCATGGCGACGATGCGCGGCGACGCGCTGGTGCCGAATCGGTCGCCGAGAACGATGTCCGGCCGGCGGCGGCCGGGCAGGGCGCGCACGGTGGACGGCATGGAATGGCAGTCGACGAGGATGGCGATCCCGAAGAGTGCGACGGTGCGCCGCAGAAGCTCGCCGAGCACGGTGTGGAAGGGATGGTAGACCGTCTCGATCCGCCCCAGCGCCTCGTCCCGGCCGATCCGGCCCGAATAGATCTCCTGGCGCTCGGCCACGATGCGCGGGATCGTGCCGAGCCCGCCCGCCACGCGCGCCGAGCCCGTGTTGGCGTAGCTCGGGAGCTCGCCGTCGAACATGCGCGGATCGAGCTCGTAGGGCTCGCGGTTGACGTCGACATAGGCGCGCGGAAACCGCGCGACGAGGAGCGGGGCGCCCAGCGCGGGCGCGAAGTCGAAGAGCCTGTCGACGAAGAGGTCCTCGGACTGCCGGATCGCCGCGCCCTTCAGCCGCGTCGCCTCCAGCAGCGACAGGGGATAGGCCCGGCCCGAATGCGGCGAGGAGAAGACCAGCGGCGTGGTCTGCCGCTGCGGCTCGAAGACCTCGAAGGCGGGGCAGGGACCGGCCGGCGTCTCGAGGGTCGGGGCGGGATAGGGCAAGGCGGCGTTCCGTTCGTCTCGTGCCTGAATCTAGGGTCGCACATGCCCGTGAACATTCCCCTTCGCAGGCGGGGAGGCGATCTGTTAAGGGAATGACTTCAGACTATGCCATAAAGCGGGCGTGGGCGTCCGCGGCACGCGACGGGACGCAGGAACGATGTCGAAAATCCTTCTGGCCGAAGACGACAACGACATGCGTCGTTTTCTCGCCAAGGCCTTGGAAAAGGCCGGCTACGAGGTAACGGCCTACGACAACGGCTCGAGCGCCTATGAGCGGCTTCGCGAGGAGCCCTTCTCGCTGCTGCTGACCGACATCGTGATGCCGGAGATGGACGGAATCGAGCTGGCGCGGCGCGCCACCGAACTCGATCCCGACCTGAAGGTGATGTTCATCACCGGTTTCGCGGCCGTCGCGCTGAACCCCGATTCGAAGGCTCCGAAGGACGCCAAGATCCTCTCCAAGCCCTTCCACCTGCGCGAGCTCGTCGACGAAGTCGGCAAGATGCTGCAGGACGCGGCCTGACGTTTCACGAATTCGCCGAAACGGGTCGTCGAGCGTCAGAAGCCCGCTTGACCCGTCCGGCGGGTTGTGGTCTACGGGCGGTCGTCGAAAGGGCGTGTAGCTCAGCGGGAGAGCACTACGTTGACATCGTAGGGGTCACAGGTTCAATCCCTGTCACGCCCACCATTCGACCCCCTGCACAACAGGGCTTTCAGCATTGTCGTCCCCAACGGGGACGCATCGGCCGGTGATCTGCGCGTGGCTTGCGCGTTGCGGCCTTCTTCCAGCGGAAGCTTTTCGACCGAATGGCGGTCGATTTCCTCCATGATCCAGTCCGTCGCTGCCGCCGCTTCCCGCATGTATTCCGGGTCCGCGATCTCGTAGCTCGACCTCGTGTCCTGGCGCACGGGGCCGAGCCGGATTCGCCGCTAGCTCGCGATCGAGTTCGATGCCCGGCGCGGCCCGCACGCCGGTCGCCACGAGAGCGCGATTCGCCCGCCGCGGAGGGCGGTGGGTCCCGCTCCCCTCGTCCATCGCTCCAAAGGACTATGTCTCGCTCGGCCCGTCGTCCGGGTGGCCGATCTCGGTGAAGTAGCCGCCCAGATATCGGACCGCCGGGGCTTTCGGGTCCGGCGCGGGCGTCGAGCCTTCCACCTTGTCGCGAAACGGCTCGGAACTGTCCTGCGGCCGGTAGCCGAGATGGTTGGCGCTGCTGTTGTCCACCGTCTTCACCCGGTTGTCGGACATGCCGAAGGAAATGGTGTGGCCGACGCGCGGCGCGATGAGCGCGGCTTCGACGAGACGCACGCAGTCGGCGAAGGAGAGATAGGACCAGAGATGCCTGCGGTCGGCGGGTTCGGGAAAGGACGAGAAGATCCGCAGGCAGGCGGTTTCGATGCCGAACTTGTCCCAGTAGAGCCGGCTGAGGCCTTCGACGAAGACCTTGGAGACACCGTAGAGGCTGTCCGGGCGCACCGGGGCGTCGACGCCGATATGGGCGTCGACCTCGTGATAGCCGATCGCATGGACGGAAGAGGCGTAGACGATGCGCCTCACGCCGTGTTTCCGGGCGGCTTCGTAGACGTGGTAGGAGCCGCGAATGGTGGAGTCGAGCACGACCTCCCAAGGCCGCTCCTCCGGCGCGCCGCCGAAATGGACGATGGCGTCGCAGCCCTCGACCGCGCTCTCGGTCGCCTCCATGTCGGCGAGATCGAAAATCGCCGCCTCCTCGTGAGCGGCGAGATCGCCGATCGGCTCACGGTCCGCGAGCCGCAGTCTTCCTGCGAGCGGGGCGATGCCGGTCCGCAGCTGGGAGCCGAGCCGTCCGGCCGCTCCGGTGATGAGGATGCGTTCGTATCGGGCCATCGTCGCTCGTCTCCTGTGGCTGGGCGGCCTCCCGTTGCCGGCTTGGCCTATTCGTCGTCTTTCGCCAGATAGCCTCGGCTGCGGTCGGTGTCCGCCGCCCCGGCGTCGCGCCTTGCGGGATCGCCGTAGCCGCCGCCGCCGGGAAGCTCCAGCACGAGGCGCCGGCCGGCCGGAACGTGCTGCCAGCCCTTGGGGCGCATCGCCGTGCCGTCGTCGAGCTTCACGACGCCCGGCGCGCCGTCCCCGCCGCCGTCGCGGCCGAGCGCGGCGTGGTTCACGCGCTCGAACATGGCGGAGAAGTCGAACTCGTATCCCTCCAGCGGCGCGATCTCGATGATCTGGCCGAGGCCGCCGCGGAACTCGCCTTCGCCGCCCGAGCCCGGCCGCAGCTCCTTGCGCCAGATCACGACCGGCCCGGTGTTTTCGGTCGCCTCGATGGGCATGGTGTGGACGCCGGAGGGAAAGGCGGTGGCCGACAGGCCGTCGATTCCCGGCCGCGCGCCCGTTCCGCCCGAATTGAACATCAGAACCTCCGCGCGCCGGCCGTTCGCGCCGTCCGCCGGGCGGACCGACATGTGGATGTTCCACAAGGCACCCGCGCCCTCCGCCTGGATGCGGCCGGGAAGCGCCTTGGCGAGCGCGCCGAGGACGAGGTCCGGCACCATGTGTCCGAAGATGTGGCGCAGCGCCACCGGCGCGGGGCGAACCGCGTTCAGGATGTTCACCGGCGAGGTGACCTTGAAGAAGGCGAGCGAGGCGGCGTTGTTGGGAATGTCCGGGGCCACAACGCATTTCAGCGCGTAGCAGGCATAGGCCTTGGTGTAGATGATCGGGCAGTTGATGCCGAAACGGCTCATCGGGTCCGTGCCGGCAAAGTCCACCTCCACCGCGTCTTCGCCGATCGTGACGCGCGCGGCGAGCTTGACCGGCGCGTCGTAGCCGTCCGTGGCGAGCTCGTTCGTCCAGCTGCCGCGCGGCAGCGCGGCAAGGCGTTCCTCCATGGCGGAGCGGGTGCGCGAGAAGACGAAGTCGGCCAGCTCGTCGAGCGAGGCGAGGCCGATCTCGCGCATCATCTCGATCAGCCGGCGATGGCCGACCTCGTTGCAGGCGGAGAGCGAGTAGAAATCGCCGACCACCTGATTCGGCTCGCGCACATTCGCCCGGATCAGGCGCACGAGGTCCGCGTTCACCGTTCCGCGCTCAGCGAACTTCATGATCGGGATCTGGATGCCTTCCTCGTAGACGGACTTGGCGTCCGCTCCGAAGCCGCGCCCGCCGACATCCACCACATGCGCCGTGCAGGCGAAGAAGCCGACCAGCCGCCCGTCGAGGAAGGAGGGCGAGACCATGGTGATGTCGTGGAGATGGCCGGTCCCGAGCCAGGGATCGTTGGTGACGTAGGTGTCGCCCTCGAACATCCGCTCGCGCCCGATCGCCTCGATGAAATGGGAGACGGCCTCGGCCATGGTGTTCACATGGCCCGGCGTGCCGGTCACCGCCTGCGCGAGCATCCGGCCCTGCGGATCGAAGACACCGGCCGAAAGATCGCCCGATTCCCGCACCGAGGTCGAGAAGGCCGTGCGCAGGAGCGTCAGCGCCTGCTCCTCCACGACGGAGATCAGGCGGTTCCACATGACCTGCATGCGGATGTCGGCGATGTCGCTCACGAGCGGTCCCCCTTGCGCAGGAGAAGGATGGTGCCGTCGCTCTGGAGCACGGCATCGAAGAGGCTGGTCACGACGGTGGAGGTCTCGCGCTCGACGATCACGGCGGGGCCTTCGACGAGGTCGCCGGGGCTCAACGTGTCACGCGCCACGATGCCGTAGGGCAGGGGTGCGCCGGCCGCCGGATCGAACACCCGGCGCGTCTGCGGCGCGCGGACGGTCCGAACGGCCGCGATCGTCTCGATCGGCCGGGCCTCGTCCCGCCGATCGCTCGCCTTCACCGACCAGGTGACGATCTCGATCTCCAGATCGTCGAGGCCCTCGATGGCGCGGCCGAAGAAGCGCCGGTAGCTGTCGCGGAAGCGCTCCGCCAGCTCGGTAGAGGCCTCCTCTGCGAAAGGCTGATCCGCGAGCGGCACGGGAATCTCCCATCCCTGGCCACGATAGCGCATGAAGGCGGTGATCTCGCGCACGATCTCGCCGCGGGAGCCGGCGCGCACGAAGCGCTCGGCGGTGGCCTTCAGCTCGCCGAGCAGCGCGTTCGCCTCGTTGGGATCGAACCGCGACAGGCGCACCAGGCGCGAGGCCAGCGCCTCGTATCCGAAGGGTGCCTTCAGAAAGCCGATGGCCGAGCCCACGCCCGCGCCGCGCGGCACGAGGCAGCGTTCGATGCCGAGCTTCTCGCACAGGCGCGCGGCATGGAGAGGCGCGGCGCCCCCGAAGGCGATCATGCAGTTGTCGGAGATGGCCTTGCCGTTCTCCACCGCATGGACGCGTGCGGCGTTCGCCATGTTCTCGTCCACGACCTCGCAGATGCCGAAGGCGGCGGACGGCGCGTCCATCGACAGCCGGCCGGCGACGTCGCGCTCGATGGCGCCTTGCGCGGCGGCGGCGTCCAGTCGGATCGCACCGCCCGCGAAATTGTCCGGGTCGAGCTTGCCCATCACGAGGTCGGCGTCGGTGATCGCGGGCCGCGTCCCGCCTCGACCGTAGCAGGCCGGCCCGGGCTCGGAGCCGGCGCTTTCGGGGCCGGTCTGGATCCGCCCCATCGCATCCACCGAGGCAATGGAGCCGCCGCCCGCGCCGATCTCGATCATCTCGATGACCGGGATCGAGATCGGCATGCCCGAGCCCTTGGTGAAGCGATAGGTGCGCGCCACCTCGAAGGTGCGCGCCGTCTGCGGAGCGAAGTCCTCGATGAGGCAGATCTTCGCGGTCGTGCCACCCATGTCGTAGGAGACGACCTTCCGGAGGGCGAAGCGCCGGGCGATATCGGCCGCGAAGATCGCGCCGCCCGCCGGCCCCGACTCGACCAGGCGAACCGGGAACTCGGCGGCCGTCTCGACCGAGATCAGCCCGCCGCCCGAATGGATCATGAAGACGGGGCAGGCGGCGCCCATCTCCTTCAGCCTGACCTGCAGGCGGGCGAGGTAGTCCGCCATCAGCGGGCGCACATAGGCGTTGGCGCAGACCGTGTTGAAGCGCTCGAACTCGCGCATCTGCGGGGAGACCTCGGCACTGATCGAGATCGGGACGTCGAGCTTGGCGGCGAGAATGTCGCGGGCGCGCCGTTCGTGCTCCGGATTGGCGTAGGCGTGGATGAAGCCGATCGCGACCGCGCCGAAGCCGCCGGCGGCGATCCGGTCCGCGATCGCCTCCAGCGCCGCCTCGTCGAGCGGCTGCAGTTCCTGCCCCTCGGCACCGATCCGCCCCTTCACGGTGAAACGGTCCTCGCGGGGGATCAGCGGCTCGGGCAGTCGGATGTCGAGGTCGTACTGCGCGAAGCGGTTCTCGGTGCGCATCTCGACGACGTCCCGGAATCCCTCCGTCGTCACCAGGGCGGTGCGGGCGCCCCGCCGCTCGATCAGCGCGTTGGTGGCGAGGGTCGTTCCATGGATGATCAGGCCGATCGCGGCCGGGTCGATCCCGGCGTCCCGGGTCACGATCCCGATGCCGTCGAGGATCGCCTGCTCCGGCGCGGAATAGTTCGTCAGGACCTTGGTGGAGAAGATCGTGCCTTTGAGGTCGAGCGCGATGTCGGTGAAGGTGCCACCGATATCCGCGCCGAGGCGGATGTCGTCGGTCGTGGAGCTCATGCGTGGGCTTTCCGGTCGTTCAGCGCAGCGGCGCGCATCTGGGTCCAGGGGCGTCGCCGAATGCTCGCCTCCGGGGCGATGGCGCGTTCGATCGGCTCTCGCACGTCGCGCTTCATGTCCGATCTCCCTTCGGCCGAATCACGCGGCCCGCACGAGGTTTCGGCCGGCCTTCTTGGCAGCGTAGAGCGCCGCGTCGGCCTTCTCGACCCCATTGAGCGCGTCTTCGATCCGCGGCACGGTCGAGACGCCGACGCTCACCGTCACCGGGATCGGCTCTCCGCCGCCTTCGATCGGCCTGCACTCGATCTCGTTTCGCAGCCGTTCCGCGAGAAACAAGGTCGCCCGCTCGTCGATTCCGGGAATGACCGCGACGAACTCCTCTCCACCGAAGCGCGCCAGAACGGTGTTCTCGGGGAGCACCGAAACCGCCCTGCCGACGAACTTGCGAAGAACGTGGTCACCCCCGGAATGGCCGAATCGATCGTTGATCGATTTGAAATGGTCGAGATCGGCCAGAATGATGCCGGCGCTGCCGTCGCGCCCGTCGATCTCGCGCTCGAACCCCAGTCGGTTCAAGGCTCCGGTCAAAGGGTCGCGATGCGCCATCCTCTCGACCGCCGCGAAGGCCCGCTCCGACTCGATCGCGAGAATCACGGTGGTCAGGATGATCGAGGTCGAGATGTCGGTGACGACGATGAAGACGAGCGTCCAGTGCGCCGCCTCGGAGGACCACGTCAGAAGCGGCGAGACGATCGCGAGCGCGATGGCGAGAAGCGCGGCGGCGGCGCCCTTTCGCAGCGGCGAGCCTCTGGAGGTGGAGAGGACGTAGAAGGCGACGGCGCATTCATGGGCGGCATAGGCGAGGGTCGTCGCCGTGTTCACCGCGTGCTCGCCTGCGCCGAGCGCCTCGAGGCCGACATGCAGGCTCGCCGGGAGCGCCGCCAGAAACGCCATCGTCGGGGTGACCGGCCGCCGCCCGTCGAAGACCCGGAAGCCCGCCCAGAAGAGCAGGCCTGCGACCGACCATCCCAGCGGCGAGAGAACGCTGCCATAGGCGCCGAAATCGGCGAAGCTCACCGACATGACGGCGCAGAGGAGGAAGCTCGCCCCGAACAGGACGAAGGAGCGCCGCGATCGCCGCAGAACCCAGCAACAGACGAAGACCAGCCCGCACGTCAGGAAGACGATGAAATCGGTGAACTGGAGTGTGGGAATGGAGAGGTCCATGAGCCTCGGTCGCGCCTTCGCCCGCATGCTGCTTCCCGCAGGCTAATGGTTCCCTGCGGAGGGGGGAATGTTCGCTGATGGAGTGAACGAAGGCTTGCGAAGGGACGGCTTCATGGGCCTTCCCTTCGATCAGGCGCAAGGCCTCGGCGGTCCGGGGACCCGAGGGGCCGTCATCGTCGAGATCGGCCGCTCCGAGCGCCTCGCGCGATCCGATCCGCCGGGGCGGCGCCGGGCCCTTCGTCCCCGGACGCCTACCGCATTTCCGCCGTCTCAGGCCGCTTCGATGACCGGCACGTCCCAGGACTGGCCCGGCATCGAGGCGAGAAGCGTCTTCGTGTAGTCGTTGGTCGAGTTCTCGAAGACGTCCCGCGCGGTCCCTATCTCGACGATGGCGCCGTTCTTCATCACCGCGATCCGGTCGGAGATCTGGGCGGCGACGCGCAGATCGTGGGTGATGAAGAGCATGGTCAGGCCCATCCGGTCGCGCACGTCCTTCAGGAGCTGCAGCACCTCCTTCTGCACCGAGACGTCGAGGGCGGAGACCGCCTCGTCGGCGATCAGGATCTTCGGCTCCATCATCAGTGCGCGGGCGATGCAGATGCGCTGGCGCTGGCCGCCGGAGAACTGCGAGGGGTAGCGCGCCAGGACCTCCGAATCGAGCCGGACGATGCGCATCAGCTCGCGCGCCTTGGCCCAGGCCTCGGCCTTGCCCATGCCGAAATTGATCGGCGCCGCCGTCAACTGGTCCCCGATCGTGCGGCGCGGATTGAGCGAGCCGTAGGGGTCCTGGAAGACGATCTGGATGGCGGAGCGATGCCGGCGGAGCTGGCCCTTGGGCAGGGATGCGAAGTCGATGTCTCCGACGAGGGCACGGCCCGCATTCGGCTCGATCAGGCGGATCAGCGTGCGCACCAGCGTCGTCTTGCCCGAGCCCGACTCGCCGACGATGCCGAGCGTCTCGCCGCGTTTCAGGGAAAAGCTCGCGGGCTGCACGGCGTGCACCGTGCGGGCCGGGGAGGTGAGGGTGCGCGGAACGTCGAAGGTCTTGGCGAGCCCTTCGACGCGCAGCACCGTGTCTGCCTCGTCCGGCAGGACGTGCGGCTCGGGCGCGCGGCGCGGCGGAACGGCGGCGATGAGCTGGCGTGTGTAGGGATGCTGCGGGTGGTTCAGAACCGTCGCGGCCGGACCCTCCTCGACGATGCGCCCCTTCTGCATGACGACGACGCGGTCGGCGATCTCGGCGACAACGTCGAAATCGTGGGTGACGAAGAGAATGCCCGCGCCGTGCGTGTCCTTCAGCCGCTTCATCAGCGCCAGGATCTGCGCCTGCGTCGTCACGTCGAGCGCGGTGGTCGGCTCGTCCGCGATGAGGAGGGAGGGGTCCATGGCGAGCGCCAGGGCGATGACGATGCGCTGGCGCTGCCCGCCGGAAAGCTGGTGCGGGTAGGAGCGGTAGATGCGCTCCACGTCCGGCAGCCGGACCTCCTCCAGAAGCGCCAGCGTCCGGGCGCGTCGCTCGGCGCGGTTCAGCTTGGAATGGGCCTGGAAAACTTCCTCGATCTGGTCGCCCACCGTGAAGCAGGGATTGAGCGAGGTCATCGGCTCCTGGAAGATCATCGCCATGCGGTTGCCGCGCAGCTTCGCGTGCTCGCGCGAACGCATGGTCAGGACGTCGCGCCCCTCGAAGAGGACGCGGCCTCGCGACGGCTTCAGGGCCTTCGGCAGAAGCCCCATCGTGGTGAAAGCGGTGACGGATTTGCCGGACCCGGATTCGCCGACGATGCAGACGATCTCGCCGCGCTTCACGGTGAATGACAGATCCTCCACCGCATGGGGCCGGTCGCCGCTCTTGGGAAGATCGACGGTCAGACCGTCGATCTTCAGGACCGCCTTCTCGTCGCTCCCGCTCATCGCCGCTCGCCGATATCGTGGAAGATGCCCGCCATCATGGTCGCCGCCTCCTCTGCCAGGGCCAGAAGCATGTGCTCGTCGGGCGCGTGCTGGCCGCAGGCGCGGTGCGAGTGCGGCACCCACACCGTCGGCATGCCCAGCGTCTCGACGAAGATCTCGTTCGGCAGCGAACCGCCCAGATTGGGCAGGATCGCCGGTGCCTTGCCGGTCGTCTCCTCGATCGAGCCGGCGACGAGGCGGACCCATTCATTGTCCGGGTCGGTGCGCGTGGCGCTGAAGAAGCCGCGCTTCATCGGCTCGATGGCGATGTCCTGGAAGCCGTGCGCGTCGAGATGCTCGCGAAGGGCGGGCAGGATGCGGTCGGTGTCGACGCCGACCACGTAGCGCAGCTGGCAGGTGGCGCGGGCATTGCCCGGAACCGCGTTGACGGGCGCTTCGGGCCGACCGCAGGTGTAGGCGAGAACCTCGAAATTGCACCAGCCGAAGACCTGCATCGGGCCTTCCAGGCCGGGCTCGCCCCAGCTGGGGTCGCTCACGGGATCGGACGGGTCGGGCTCCAGCGAAATCTTCGACAGCGCCTCGCGCACGTTCGCCGGAATCTCGCCGGGCGTCCACTCGCGGATGGCGAGCTTGCCCTTGGCGTCGGTGATGGAGGCGATCGCATGGGCGAGGCGGATGCCCGGATTGACCAGAAGGCCGCCCCAATTGCCGGAATGGTAGGCGCCCGGCCGCTCGTCGGCGACGAGATGGAAGCCGTAGCCGCCGCGCGCGCCGAGGAACATGGTGGGCGTCTCGGCCGCCGTGCGCGGCCCGTCCGAGGCGATCAGCACGTCGGCGGCGAAGAGGTCGCGGTGCTGCGCGGCGATCTCCTTGAGGCCGGGCGAGCCGGACTCCTCGCCCATCTCGATCATCACCTTGACGTTGAAGCCGAGCTTGCCGCGCGTCTCCAGGACGCAGCGCAGCGCAGCGATGTTGATCGTGTGCTGGCCCTTGTTGTCGACCGTGCCGCGGCCGTAGAGCTTGCCGTCCGCCTCCTCGAGGCCGAACGGGTCGCGCCCCTCAGCCCAGTCGCCGCCCATCCCCCACAACACGTCGCCGTGGCCGTAGGTCAGGATCGTCGGCAGCGCCTCGTCCTCGATGCGTTCGGCGAAGAGCACGGGAAGGCGCTCGGCGACGGGGTTCTCCAGAATGCGGGTGGAGAAGCCCATGGCCTGAAGGTCGGGCGCGATCTGCTCCTTCAGATAGCGCCGGTGGTCGGGGCCGGAATCCTCGCGCGGGCTCTCCGACGGGACCGCGACGCGGCGCGCCAGCTCGGCCTTGAACGTCCCGCCGGTGACGTAGTCCCGGGCCGCGGAGACGGCCGCCTGCCGCGTGTCGGTTCCGTTCAACATGGTCTGCACTCCCATTTCACTCGATGTCTGCGAAGGTTCAGTTGCGGTTCTCGGGCGCCAGCGCATCGCGCAGCCCGTCGCCGGCGAGGTTGATCGCCATGACGAGGACGAAGATCGCGGCACCCGGGATCATGATCAGCCAGGGGTCGAAGAGGAGGAACTGGCGTCCCTCCGCCACCATCAGCCCCCAGGACGGCGTCGGCGGCTGCACGCCGAGGCCGAGGAAGGAGAGGGCGGCCTCCAGCAGGATCGCCTGCGCCATCTCGAAGGTGGCGATGACGGCGAGGCGGTCGAAGATGTTCGGCAGGACGTCGCGGAAGACGATCTGGCGCGTGGTGAAGCCGAGCGAACGGGACGCCTGGATGTATTCCTGGTTCCGCAGCTGCTGCGTCGCGGCGCGCGTCACCACCGCGAAGCGGTCCCACAGGAGAAAGCCGAGGACGAGGACGACGACCGTGAGCGATCCGCCGAAGAGGGCGACCACGGCGAGGGCGACCATCACCACGGGCAGCGTCAGCCGCGTCATGATGAAGAAGTTGATGACGAGATCGACCTTGCCGCCGAAATAGCCGGCGAGAACGCCGAGCGTCGTGCCGATCAGGCCGGAGGTGATCACCGTGAAGACCGCGATCAGGAGCGAAATCCGCGCGCCGTAGATGATGCGCGAGAGATAGTCGCGGCCAAGACCGTCGGTGCCCAGCACATGGTCCCAGCTGCCGCGGTCCATCCAGACCGGGGGCACGACGCGGTTGCCCATGCTCTGAGTGTAAGGGTTGTGGGGGGCGAGAAGCGGCGCGAAGACCGCGATCAGAAGGATCAGGAGGACGACGCCCGCGCCGAGAAGGAAGGTCGGGTTTCGGCGCAGCCGGCGCCAGGCATCGGAGCGGGGCGCGCCTTCGCCGACGAGCGGGGCGGCGACGACATCGGGCGGAACGGCGCTCATTGGATGCGGATCCTCGGGTCCAGCCAGGAATTGACCATGTCGGAAAGGAGGACGAGGCCGATGTAGAAGACGGCGACGATGAGAAGGATCGCCTGCACGACCGGCAGGTCCATGCGCGAGATCGACTCCCAGGCGAGATAGCCGAGGCCCTGGATGCCGAAGACGGTCTCGATGACGACGGAGCCGCCGAGCATGTTGCCGAACTGGACGGCGAGCAGCGAGACGACCGGGATCACGGCGTTTCGAAGCGCGTGCTTGAAGACGACCTTGCCCGTGCCGATGCCCTTGGCCTTCGCCGTGCGGATGTAGTCCGAGGACAGCGCCTCGATCATGCCGGCGCGGATGAGCCGCATCATCGGCGGGGTGGAATAGTAGCCGAGCGCGATGGCCGGCAGGATGAAGTGTCCGATGGTCGCCGATCCGGAGGCGGGCGCCCAGCCGAGCGTCAGCGAGAAGACGACGATGAGGATGAGTCCGAACCAGAAGTTCGGCATCGCCTGTCCCATGACGGCGATGGCGAGCGCGGCGCGGTCGATGATCGAGCCGGGCTTGAGCGCGGCGAGGACGCCGAGGGGAACGGCGAGCGCGAGCATCACCACCGCGGCCATGGAGGCGAGCGTCAGCGTGTTCGGCAGCCGGCGGAAGATGAGTTCGGAGACCGGCTGGCGGAAGAACAGCGAATTGCCGAAATCGCCGGTAAGGGCGGCGCCCAGCCACTCGACGTAGCGGATGGGCCAGGGGCGGTCGAGGCCGAGCTGGGCCCGGATCGCCGCCATCTGTTCGGGACTGGCCTCCTCGCCGGCGATCGCCGAAGCGACGTCGCCGGAGGCGTTGAGGAGGAGGAATGCCAGAAGCGAGACCGCCAGGCAGACGCAGACCGCCAGCGCGATCCGCTGCGTCATGTAGAGGGCCAATTCCCCCTCCCGTCGCTGTCGTTGGAGAAGCGTGGAATGCGCGGGGCCGTTACTCGGCCCAGCGCGCCTCGTAGAAGCGCGGCGTCTCGTCCGGCACCGGCGTAAACTCCAGCTGCGAGTTGTAGGCGTAGTTCAGCGCGTAGGTGAACAGCGGCACGGTGTAGGCCTGATCGGTCAGCCGCTCGACCATCTTTCCATAGGCCTCCTCGCGGGCCTCCTGGTCGATCGTCGAGCCGCCTTCGTTGATGAAGCCGGTCAGTTCCGCGTCGCGGGCGTAATCGGTGGCGTTGCCGCCGAACCAGAAGCCCGGGCCCGCCGAGACGTCCATGACCGAGTTCGAGCCCCAAGCCTGGAACCAGATCGGCAGCTTGCCCTCGTCGCGCGCGGTGGCGATGGCGGAGGCCTGGACGAAGTTCAGGCTGGCATTGATGCCGACCTCCGCGAGGTTGCCGAGGATCGCCTCGACCATCGGCCGGTCGCGATAGCCCCAGAACTCGATGGAGAAGCCGTTCGGGTATCCGGCTTCCGCCAGAAGCGCGCGGGCCTTCTCCGGATCGTAGTCGTAATGGACGGCGGTCTCGGTGACGCAGCCGAACTGCGCCGGGGCGCAGGGCGCGTCGATCACCGAGGAGCCGGGGCCCATCAGCGCCTCGCGGATGCCCTCGCGGTCGATGGCGTGGTTGATCGCCCGGCGCACGGTCACGTCCTGCAGGGGCGTTTCGCCCGCCCGGCCGGTCGCGTCGAGGCCGAGGAAGGCGATGCGGATGAGTTCGCCCGAATCCACGATCACCTGTCCGGTCGATTCCAGACGCTCCACCGCGTCCGGCGGGACGCGCCAGATCCAGTCGAGGCCGCCGCTCATCAGCTCGATGGCCTGCGTGTTGAATTCCCCGATCCGGCGGAACTCCAGCGTCTGGATGGAGGGCTGGCCCTTCACGCCGCCGAAATAGTCCTCGTTGATCTCCATCAGCACGCTCTCGCCCGCGACGTGCTCGACGACGCGATAGGGGCCGGTGCCGATGGGATTGCGCGACATGCCCTCCGGGCCGGCCTCGGCGTAGTAGTCGCCCGGATAGATCGGCAGGAGGTTGGCGATGTAGTCGAGGATTGCGGGCTGGACGCCCTTGGTCTTCAGGCGGACCGTGCGGTCGTCGATCTTTTCCGCGCCTTCCAGGAAGAAGATGGGCTGGGGCGTCGGGTTGGTCGTCACGTATTCGACGGTCGCGACGACGTCGTCGGCATTGAAGGGCGAGCCGTCGTGGAAGGTGATGCCCTCGCGCAGAACGAACTCGAGCGTCGTGTCGTCCACGAACTCGAAGGACTCGGCCAGATGCGGCAGGAACTCGCCGGTCTCGCTGTCGCGGTGGAGCAGGCCGTCCCAGATGTGATGGGAGAGGACGATGCCCTCGCGGATCGTGTGCTGGTAGAAATCGATGTTGGACGGCATCGAGTCCGAGGCCCAGCGCAGCGAGTTGTCGGACGGGCCGGCGATGGCCGGGACGCTCAGGAGCGACGCCGCCAGCGCAAGCATGGACACGCAGTTCAAGCGATTCTTCATGGTGGATCGATCCCCTCTCGATCTGGAACCGGCACGGCCGAACGGCCGGCCCGAAGCTTCGCCCGGAGCGTGTGGAACGCTCCCGGCTACTGGTCTGCTGCTTTTGTCACCTTGACAGCATGGTAGGCAGAAAGGATCGCAACAAGTAGAATTTGGCGAGGTCTGCGTTGCCGTTTCGGCAATGCGAAGGAGGGATGGGGATGCAGACGACGGGCCTGCGGTACTTTCTGGCGGTTGCACGAACCGGATCGATCGCTGCGGCGTCGGCGCGGCTGAACGTGGCGTCGTCGGCGATCAGCCGGCAGATCGCCAATCTCGAAAGCGAGCTCGGCTGCGTCCTTTTCGAGCGCCGGCCGCGCGGCATGGTGCCCAGCCCGGCTGGGGCACTCCTGGCGGACCACGCGCACAACATCCTCACGCGCGCCGATCAGGCCACCGAGGAGATCCGGTCGCTGAGGGGAACGGCGCGGGGCCTCGTTCGCGTCGCGGCGGCCGAAGGCTTCGCGCTCGACATCGTGCCGGCCACCATGGCGGCCTTCATGCGGCGCTTCCCCGGCGTCCGCTTCGAACTTTCGGTGACGTCGCCCCTGAACGTCACGCAGCGCGTCGCGACGGGCGAGGTCGATGTCGGCATCACCTTCGTCTTCAACCACAGCGCATCGGTCCAGATCGTCCATGATGCGCGGGCGGAAATGGTCGGCATCTGCGCGGTCGATCATCCGCTGGCCGGCGCGCGCCGCGTTCCGCTCTCCGCCTTCGCGGACTATCCGGTGGTGCTGATGTCGCAGGACACGACGTCCCGCCAGGCGTTCGATCTGGCCTGCCGGGACGAGCGGATCGCGATCGAGCCCGCCATGGCGGTCAACACGCTGCCCGCCATCCTGTCCTTCGTGCGCCAGACGCGGGCCATCGGCCCGGCCGGCTTCCTCTCCGTCCAGTCCACGATCCGGCGGCGCGAGATCGCGTTCTTCACGCTGGAGAATGCAGCCCGGCTCGCGCGGCCCATCCAGATCCAGACCATGCGCGACCGCTCGCTTCCCGATAGCGTCCGCCTTTTCGTGGAGGATCTGGTCGCCGCCGTGAGCGTTCGGACCGAGCAGCCCGTGTGAGGGCTGACAAGCACGACCCTGCACGTGCGGTCGAATACTAAATGTCAGATTGTATGACAAAATGATTGTGGTATAGGTGACGGTGAACAGGGAGGGTTCACCATGCTTCGTCTCGCAACCATTTTGGCGGCCGCGCTCGTCGGTACGGCTCCGGCTGCGCTTGCCCAGGACTACCCGTCAGGCCCGGTCACCATGATCGTGCCCTTCGCCCCCGGCGGCACGACCGACGTTCTCGCCCGGATCGTCGCGCCGGCCATGGCCGCTCATCTCGGCCAGAACGTTCTCGTGGAGAATATCGGCGGCGCGGGCGGGCGGATCGGCACGCAGCAGGTGATCCGCGCCGAACCGGACGGGCAGGTCATCGTGTTCGGCAATATGGGGCCGCTCGCCGCCGCCATGGGCGTCTTCGACGACATGGAGTACGACCCGCGCACCGATCTGGCGCCGGTCGGCCTCGTGGCGGACGTGCCGATGGTGCTCGCCGCCAGCAAGGCGAGCGGCGTCGAGACGCTGGAGGCCTTCGTCGAGAAGCTGCGCGTGGAAGGAGAGGCGGTGAATTTCGGGACGGCCGGGATCGGCGCGACCTCCGATCTGGCGCCTGCGCTGTTCCTGTCGCTGACGGGCCTTTCGGGAACGCGCATCCCCTACCAGGGCGCGGGTCCCGCGATCGTCGATCTTCAGGCCGGCATGATGGATGCGGTCATCGACCAGACGGTGACGATGATCCCCATCGAGCTCGGAGACCAGGGAACCGCGCTCGCGGTCTCCGGCACCGAGCGGCAGCCGCAGATTCCCGACGTGCCGACCTTCGCCGAAGCGGGCGTGCCCGAGTTCGACATGACCGTCTGGAACGCCGTCGCCGCGCCCGTCGGAACGCCGGAGGATGTGATCGCGGACCTTGCCGAGGCGATCGACGTGGCTCTCGCGGACCCGGACGTCCAGGCCCGCTTCGAGCAGCTCGGCGTTCCCGTTCCCCCGCAGGAGGCGCGCGGGCCGGAGGCCCTGAAGGCCCTCGTCGCAAGCGAGGTCGACCGCTGGCAGGCGACGCTCGCGGACGAGGCCGTGGCACAGTAACACGGGAGGGACAGAGCGGCGGCATCCGGCCGCCGCCTTCCAGCGGCACGGACGATCATGAGCGCGACCCATATCCTGAAGCGGGACGATCTGACACTCGGCGGGCGGCTCGTCAGCGGTCTTCGCGAGGCGATCCTCTCGGGCAGCCTGGAGCCCGGGCGGCATCTGAAGGATCGCGAACTCTGCGAAATGTTCGGTGTCAGCCGGACGCTGGTGCGCGAGGCCGTCCAGACGCTGGCCGCCGAGGAGCTGATCGAGATCGTGCCGCACAGGGGGCCGGTCGTGGCGACCCTCGACCGGCGCACGGTGGCCGAACTCTACCGCGTGCGCGGCGTTCTGGAAGGGCTCGCCTGCGCCGAGTTCGCGGTGAACGCCGACGAGCGCGGCCGGCAGGCCCTTTCGGCGATCGTCGACGATCTATCGGCGCTCACCGGCCGCGAGGGTCCCGAGACGCTGGTCTCGATCAAGAACGACTTCTACCGCTGTCTCTTCGACCATTGCGGAAACCGGGTCGTGGGGCAGACCTTCACGCTCCTGAACAACCGCATCACGCAGATGCGCCGCGTGACGCTCTCGCGACCGGGCCGTCTGGCGCAGACCGCGCGCGAGATCGCCGCCATCCGCGACGCCATGCTCGCCGCAGACGCGGAAACGGCGCGCCGGCTGGCGGAAGACCACGTGCGACGGGCCGCCGAGGTGGCGGACCAGCACTTCGAAGCACTCGAATCATCACATGAGAAGGACTGAGCCGATGGACCAGGCGACCTACGACAAGGGCATGAAGATCCGGCGCGAGACGCTGGGCGACGCCTATGTCGATCGCGCCACCGCCAGGGTGGACGACTTCACCGAGGACTTCCAGAAGCTCGTCACCACCTATTGCTGGGGTGAGATCTGGGGCCGCGACGGCCTGGAGCGGAAGACGCGCTCCATCATCAACATCGCCATGATCGCGACGCTCAACCGGCAGCACGAGCTCTCCGCCCATATCCGCGGCGCGCTGACGAACGGCGTGTCCAAGGAGGAAATCCGCGAAATCCTCCTGCAGGTCGGCGTCTATGCGGGGGTTCCGGCCATGGTCGACAGCTTCCGCATCGCGCGCGAGACCTTCGAGAAGATCGAAGCGGAAGGCGACAAGGCATGACGACCCTCGGCTTCGTCGGCCTCGGCATGATGGGCGCACCGATGGTGCGCCGCCTTGCGGGCGCGGGAACCGCTCCGGTCCTTTTCGACACGGATGGCGGGAGGGCGAAGGCGCTGGCGGCCGAGATCGGAGGCCGCGCCGCCGCGAGCCTCGCCGAACTCGGTGCGGCCTGCGACATCGTCGTCACCATGCTGCCGAACTCGAGCATCGTGCGCTCGGTGGTCGTGGGCGGCGAGGACGATCTCTGCGCCGGCCTGAAGCCGGGCTCGATCGTAATCGACATGAGCTCCTCCGATCCGCTGGCGACGCGCGACCTCGGCGCGGACCTTGCGAAGCGTTCGATCCTCGTCCTCGACGCGCCCGTCTCGGGCGGGGTGCGCAAAGCGGTGGCGGGAACGCTCTCCATCATGCTCGGCGGCGACGATGCGGCAGCGCTGGATCGCGCCGAACCGCTCCTGTCTCCCATGGGCGCGGTCATCCGCACCGGGCCGCTCGGCTCGGGCCATGCGGCCAAGGCGCTGAACAACTACGTTTCGGCCGCCGGCCTCGTCGCGGCCTGCGAGGCGGTTCACGTGGGGCGCGCCTTCGGGCTCGATCCGGCGACGCTCGTCGACGTTCTCAACGCCTCGACCGGGCGCAACAACTCCACGGAGAACAAGCTCAAGCAGTTCGTGCTGAACGAGGCGTTCCGCGACGCCGGCTTCTCGCTGGAGCTGATGGCCAAGGATGTCGGCATCGCGGACGCGCTCGCGAAGGGTCTCGACCTCGACATGCAGGGCATGGCCGCGGCGCGCGCGCTGTGGGCGAAGGCGGATTCCGAACTCGGCAAGGGCGCCGATCACACGGAGATCTACAGGACCGTCGCCGGCGCCTGACGCCGGAGGCGCGTCTTCGGGGGGACGCGCGCCGCCGCCCCGAATGCCTGACGACCGCCTTGTTCCGGCGCGGCTTTTTTGCTTGTGCGCGGCGTCGCCTTCGGCTTCACTCCGCGCCGTCCGCGGACCCTGTGAGTCGTCCGCGATGGGGAGGACCAGGACCAATGGATCGTCGTTCATTCATGCTCAAGGCGGGCGCCGTCTCCGGCGGGGCGGCCGCGAGCGTCGCTCTGGCCGCGCCGGCGATCGCGCAGGAGCGCCCGCAGATCCGCTGGCGCATGACGTCGAGCTTCCCGAACACGCTCGACACGCTGTTCGGTGCCTCGCAGCGCTTTTCGCAGACCGTCTCGGACCTGACCGACGGCCAGTTCACGATCCAGATCTTTCCGGCCGGCGAGCTCGTGCCCGGCCTGCAGGCGCTCGACGCCGTGCAGGACAACACGGTCGAGGCCGCGCACACGGTTCTCTACTATTATGTCGGCAAGGACCCGACCTTTGCGATCGGCTCCTCGATCCCCTTCGGCCTGAACGCCCGCCAGCAGAACGCCTGGCTCTACAATGGCGGCGGCAACGAGCTGATCGAGGATTTCCTGGAGCCCTACGGCGTGCGCGCCCGTCCGGCCGGCAACACCGGCACGCAGATGGGCGGCTGGTTCCGCAACGAGATCAACTCGGTGGCCGACCTGCAGGGTCTGAAGATGCGCATCGCCGGCATCGCGGGCCAGGTGCTCGCGCCGCTCGGCGTCGTCGCGCAGCAGCTGGCGGGCGGCGACGTCTATCCGGCGCTGGAGCGCGGAACGCTGGACGCGACCGAGTTCGTCGGCCCGTACGACGACGAGAAGCTCGGCTTCTATCAGGTCGCGCCCTACTACTACTACCCGGCCTTCTGGGAGGCGGGGCCGACGGTCCACTATCTGTTCAACCGCCAGCGCTACGACGAGCTGCCCGATCTCTACAAGACCGCGCTCGACACCGCGTCCAAGGCCTCGAACATCTCGATGCTGGCCGATTACGACGTGAAGAACATGTCCGCGATCCGCTCGCTTGTCGGCAAGGGCGTGCAACTGCGCGCGCTGCCGCGCGACGTGCTGGACGCGGCCTACCAGTCCTCGCAGGACCTCTACACCCAGCTTTCGGGCTCCAACGAAGCCTGGAGGACGATGTTCGAGCCCTGGTCGCAGTTCCGCACGCAGAGCTACGAGTGGTTCCGCGTCGCCGAGTTCACCAACGATTCCTACGTCTATTCGCAGCAGGCCGCCGGCCGCTGAGCCGACGGGCGTCACGAGAACCGAAGAAGGGCCGGCGGAGCGATCCGCCGGCCCTTCTCGTTTGCAGGCTGTACGAAGCCGTTCGAATGCGTTCGTCATCCTCGGGCTTGACCCGAGGATCGGGGCCAACCTCGGGGAAAGTCCTCGGATCGTCCTTACTGTCCGAAACTCGGCGCTGCCGGCGCGCCGAAGGACGGCGCGGGCGGGGCATCGAAGGACGGCGCGGGCGGAGCCCCGAAGGAGGGTGCCGGGGGCGCCCCGAAGGAGGGCGCGGCGGGAGCGCCGAAGCTCGGGGCCGCCGGTCCGGTCGAAGGGTCGCCCGGCATCGGCACGTTCAGATGGATCGTCGTCGGGTCGATCGCCGCCTCGGGCGTGATGAAGAACGTCACCGACTGCGGGAAGAAGATGAGGATGACGACGAGCAGGAGCTGAAGGCAGAGCCAGGGAATGGCTCCGAGATAGATGTCGCTCGTCTTCACCTCCGGCGGCGCGATGGAGCGCAGGTAGAAGAGCGCGAAGCCGAAGGGCGGGTGCATGAACGCCGTCTGGAGGTTCACGCAAAGCAGGACGCCGAACCAGATCAGGTCGATGCCCAGCGAGTTCGCGATCGGCACCAGCAGCGGCACGATGATGAAGGCGATCTCGAAGAAGTCGAGGAAGAAGGCGATGAAGAAGATGAAGACGTTGACGAAGAGGAGGAAGCCGACCGCTCCGCCGGGGATGTGAGACAGGAGGTGCTCGACCCACAGGCCGCCGTCGAGGCCTTGGAAGGAGAGCGAGAACACCGTCGCGCCGAGGAGGATGAAGATGACCATGGCGGTGATGCGCATGGTCATCGCCATGGCCTCGCGCGTCAGCGTCCAGTTCAGGCGGCGCTGCGCGATGGCCAGAAGCATGGCGCCGATGGCGCCCATGGCGCCCGCTTCGGTCGGCGTCGCGAGACCCATGAACATCGTGCCCAGCACGATGAAGATGAGCGCCAGCGACGGCACCATGGATTTCGCCACCTTCCACAGGAGCGCCCGCCCGCTCATCGTGCGCGCCTCGGGCGGCAGGGCCGGCACCAGATGCGGGCGCAGCTTGGAGACGACGAAGATGAACAGGAGGAAGATCAGGATCTGCAGCATCGCAGGCCCGACCGCACCCTTGTACATGTCGCCGACCGAGCGTCCGAGCTGATCGGAAAGGATGATGAGGACCAGCGAGGGCGGGATCACCTGCGTGATCGTGCCGGACGCGGCGATGACGCCGGTGGCGATGCGCTTGGAGTAGCCGTAGCGCATCATCACGGGGAGGGAGACCACGCCCATCGCGATGACCGAGGCCGCGACCGTGCCCGTGATCGCGCCGACGACGGCGCCGACGAGGATGACGGCATAGGCGACGCCGCCCGGCGTCGGACCGAAGAGCTGGCCCGCGCCCTCCAGGAGATCCTCGGCGAGCTTCGAGCGCTCCAGGATCGCGCCCATGAAGGTGAAGAAGGGGATGGCCAGCATCAGCTCGTTCGAGATGACGCCGTAGAAGCGCAGCGGCAGCGCGTTCAGGAGCGAGGGCGGGAAGTGGTCGAACGCGATGCCGGCGATCGCGAAGACCGTTCCGATCGCCGCCAGCGTGAAGGCGACCGGAAAGCCGATCAGAAGGAAGAGCACCATGCTGCCGAACATCAGCGGCGGCATCGGACCGTATTCGAACATCGCTTGAAAGCCCCCCGGCCTTGCTGACGCCTACTGGAGAGGCTTCTCGTACTTGGTCTGAAGTTCGAGGAGCCCGTTCAGCGCGGCGATGCGCTTGATGAGTTCCGAAAGGCCCTGCAGGAAGAGGAGCCCGAAGCCGAGCGGCAGCGTCGCCTTGGCCGGCCACAGGGCCAGCCCGCCCGCGTTCATCGAGGTCTCTCCCGAAACGAAGGAGCGCCAGAAGAAGGGCCAGCAGAGCCAGAAGAGATAGCCGATCACCGGCAGGAACAGGACGACGAAGCCGCCGATGTCCACATAGAGGCGCCCGCGCGGCGAGAGGTTGGAGTAGATGATGTCCACCCGAACGTGCTCGTTCATCCGCAGCGTGTAGGCCGTGCCCATGAGGACGATGCCGGCCAGGAGGTACCACTGGATTTCGATCGCGCCGTTCGACGAGATGCTCATCGTGTAGCGCAGGAGCGCGTTGCCGCCGCTGATCAGGACGGCGGCCAGAACCATGTATTCGGCGATCATGCCGAACCCGGTCGTCGTCCGGTCGACGGCGCGGCTGAACAGAAGCAGAGGGCCCATGTCATTCCTCCCGAGCGCGCTTTCGACGGTCCGCCCGGACGCGTCCCCGGAAAGGGCATGCCCTTCCAGCTGCAATCGATTCCGCTCGCTACGATATTCCGGGGTGGCAAGGCCAGCACTTTGTGAGGTCGCCGTCCTCCGGGGCGGGCAGGGAAAGGTGGCGCCGCGATGAAGGCGACCCCGGCGAGGATCGAGAAGCAACGACGGCTCGTGGAGGAGCTGCGGCGGCGCCTGACGTTCGAGACACTGGTTCTGGAGCGACTGGAGGGACGGGACCGACCGTTGGCCGAAACGCGGCTGGCGACGATCGCCGACGTCCTCGAGCGGACCCGGCGGCGCGATCGCGAATTCAGGGCTCGCGATGCGCCGCTCGGCTCTTCGCCCGATGAACCGGACGGGCGCTCGAATTCATCTTAAAGAACTTCTTCATTCTTTGGAGGATGCCAATCTGGCGCAAGCTTTGTGGGCGATTGTGGGTTTGACGGGGCCGGTTCTGGCTCCGGCTTGCCTGGAAAAGTCATGTCGCTGGTCGCCGGGGCGCAAGCCCAGAAGCTCTACGCCAATCTGAACGCCCTGGGGCCGCGCCGGCTCGCCGGGCTCGGGCTCGTCTTCGCGCTGGTCGTGGGGCTGGTGTCGCTGGCCGCCTGGCAGCTGTCGCGCCCGCAGATGGACACGCTCTATTCGGGTCTCGACCGCCAGGACGTGACGCGCATCGGCGCGGCGCTGACCGAGGCGGGCATTCCCTTCGACGTCAACGCGGCCGGCGACACGGTCCTGACCGGCTTCTCGCAGACGGCCGCGGCCCGCATGCTTTTGGCCGAGCGCGGCCTGCCGCGCTCCGACAATGCCGGCTACGAGCTCTTCGACCAGATCGGCTCCATGGGTCTGACCTCCTTCATGCAGCAGGTGACGCGGGTGCGCGCCCTGGAGGGGGAGATCGCGCGCACCATCCAGAGCCTGCAGGACGTGCGCGCGGCGCGCGTCCATCTGGTCCTGCCCGAGGAGGGCTCGTTCCGCCGCGAGCGCCAGCCGCCCTCGGCCTCGGTGACGATCCGCACCGACGACGTCGCCTCCTTCTCGTCCGCCAACGCCATCCGCCATCTCGTCGCCTCGGCCATTCCGGGCCTGGAGGTGGGGCGCGTCACGGTTCTGTCGACCGACGGCACGCTGCTCGCCTCGGGCGAGGACGGCACGTCGGCCGCGCCGTCGCGCCAGCTCGGCATGGAGGGCGTGGTGGCGCGTCAGGTGGAGGATTCGATCCGCCGCACGCTGGCGCCCTATCTCGGCATCGGCAACTTCCAGTCCTCGGTGTCGGCGCGGCTGAACACGGACCGGCGCCAGACGAGCGCGCGCACCTTCGACCCGGACGGCCGCGTGGAGCGCTCGGTGCGGACGGTCCGCGAGACGGGCCAGTCGACCGACCGCGAGGCGGAGACGCCGGTGACGGTGGACCAGAACGTGCCGCTCGCGGAGGCCGAGGGCGGGCAGGCCGGCTCGCAGTCCTCGCAGGCCAACGAGCGCCGCGAGGAGCTGACGAACTTCGAGATCAACGAGACGACGGTTCAGACGGTCTCGGAAGGCTATGCGGTGGAGCGCCTGTCGGTGGCGGTGATCGTCAACCGGGCGCGTCTGCTGGAGACGCTGGGCGAGAACACGGGCCCCGAGGCCTTCGACGCGGCGCTGGCCGAGATCCGGGCTCTGGTGGCCTCCGCGTCCGGCTTGTCGGAGGATCGGGGCGACCGGATCGAGGTGACGGCGGTGGACTTCGCCGGAACGGGCGAGGCGCTGGAGCCGGTGCCGGGCATCGGTCTGATGGAGACGCTGGCGAGCCAGTTCGGCACGCTGGTCAACGCGCTGACGATCCTGGTCGTGGCGATCCTGGTGATCTGGTTCGGCCTCAAGCCGGCGGTGAAGGCGATCGCCAAGCCCGCGGAGGCCTCGGCCGAGGGCCTGGGCGCGGACGCCGGCCCCGACCTTCTGGGCGCAGGCGGCGCGCCGGAGCTGCCCGGGCTCGCCGCGCTGCCGGGCTTCACCGCGCCCTCCATGGAAGGCTTCGGCGCCGACTTCGGCTCGGACTTCGGACCGGCCGGCGGCGGCGACCCCGCCCTGATGGAAGAGCTCGACCAGATGCGCGCCAACTCGCCCCAGGTGCGCCTCGAACGTCTCGTCGACTTCGACGAAGAACAGGCCGCAGCCATCCTGAAGCAGTGGATCCACGAAAAGAAGGCGGCCTGAGCGAATGCCGGACGCAACGATGCATCACGCCCCGACGCCCTTCTCCGACGCCGTCGTGGCGGAGGGCGATCAGGCGATCCTCTCGCGGCTGCGCGACACGGCGCGGCTGATCGAGCGGATGCTGCACGACGACCGCCGCCAGCGCTACTTCGACGCTCTCAGCCTCAAGCGCAGCGGCGGCCTCTCGGGCAACGTCACGGCGCTCTTCTTCGCCGAGCCGTCCGGGTCGATCCTGCCGGAAGCATAGACGGACGTCACCTTGCGGAATCGAAGGACGATCGCCGCTCGAAGCCCGGCCCGTCAATTATTCTGTAAATGATTCACGTCATAGATGTGGGTGCGGGGCCGAGGGCCGCCCGGATCGAGACATCCGAACGCCCGACGCCTCGAAAGACCTTGGCGACCGCCAGCGCCTCCCTGATGGCCGGCGGGGCCGAACCGGCACGACGCCGGATCGGTCGAGCAAATTCGCATCCGTCCTTCAAGCACAGGTGTCGTTCGATGAGTTCCACCGAGACCGAAGCCGCCGAAGCCGTCGCTTCGATCGATCTGGACCCGGTCCTCGACATCCGGGCGGCCGCGCCGCTGCATCGCGAGCTGATGGAGCGGCGGGGCGCGCCCCTTCGCCTCGACGGGCGCAACGTCGAGCGCATCGGCGGCCAGTGCGCCGCGATCCTCCTCTCGGCGGCCCGCAGCTGGGCGGGGGACGGCGTTCCCCTCGTCCTCGACGAGCCTTCGGAAGGCCTGTGCGAAGGGTTGCGCACCCTCGGCCTCGACGCATCGAGCATCGCCGGAGCCGAGACCGAGCTGGCCTGAGGCGCCGGACGCCGAGGGAACCGCTCCGACAGGCCGACGGCCGCCGCAAAGGACGATGCGTCATGGACGCCATGGTGGAAATCAGAACGATCTTCTTCGAGGAAAGCGCCGAGGGGCTGGCCGCGCTCGACGCGACGCTTCCCGCCTTCGCTGCCGGAACGCTCGACGAGGAAACGATCGGCACGGCCTACCGGGCGGTCCATTCGATCAAGGGCGGCGCCGCCTCCTTCCGTCTGAACGAGCTGTCGGCCTTCGCCAAGACCTTCGAGGCGCTGCTCGGACAGGTCCGCTCCGGCGCGCTCGCGCCCGATCCGGACGTCGCCGACCTCGTCTCGCGCTGCGCGGCCGCGCTGGCCGTTCAGGTCGAGGCCTCCCGGCAGACCGCCGCGCTGTGCGACGAGATCGCCGCCCATCTGCCGCAGGAAGAAGCCGCCGCTCCCGCCGACGCGGACCCCGGAGAGGAAATCGACTTCGCCGACCTGGGCTTCACGCCCGTCGCGATCGACGCCGGCGACATCTTCGGTGCGGACGGGTCCGCCGATCCGATCGGACCGACCCGCTACGACATCGTCTTCAGGCCGTTCCCGTCGCTCTACGCCTCCGCCAACGAAGCGGCCCTCTTGATCCGCGACGTGCTGCGGCTGGGGCAGGGGACGGTCACCTGTCTCTGCGACGATCTTCCCGAGCTCGGCGCACTGGACCCGGAGGCGGCGGCGCTCGCCTTCCGCATCGAACTCGAGACCACCGAGGGCGAGGACGCCATCCTGGACGTCTTCTCCTTCGTCGACACCGACTGCGAACTCGACATCACCCGCCGCGACCCGGCCCCGACGGAGCAGGGCGAGGACATCCTCGCCAGGCTCCTGGAGGCGGCTCGCGCCTGAACGCCCCATGCCCTCACCCCTCGACCCACGCGCGGAGGCCTGAATGAACATCTCGAAGTCCAACCAGCTGGAAGGCGCTCGCGAGCTGATCGCGTTCCGCGTCGCCGACCGCGAGTTCTGCGTCGACATCATCTCGGTGCGCGAGATCCGCGGCTTCACCGCCGCCACGCCGCTGCCGCACGCACCGGGCTACGTGACGGGCGTCATCAACCTGCGCGGGACGGTGCTGCCGATCGTCGATCTGTCGCTGCGCCTGGGCTTCGGCTCCACGCAGCCGACCATGCGCTCGGTCATCATCGTCGTGATGCTCGACCAGCAGCTGGTCGGCCTCCTCGTCGACGCGGTCTCCGACATCCTGACGGTGACGGACGACACGGTGCAGCCGACGCCCGACGTCGCCTCCGACATGGCGCGCAGCTTCGTGCGCGGCGTCATCGCCCTGGAAGGCCGCATGATCTCGCTGATCGGCATCGAGAGCATCCTGCCCCCTCAGAAAGACCTCGCCGCCTGATCGGCGCGCCTTTCGCTTCCGCGGAGTTGCCACCCATGTCGCGCACGACGGCCACCGCCAACGCGCAACCGCTCGAGCCGGCATCGGGCGGCGAGTTCCGGATGACCGAGAAGGACTTCCGGCGCATCGCCTCCATCCTCTACGAGGATTCGGGCATCTCGCTGCCGGACACCAAGTCGACGCTCGTCTATTCGCGCCTCGCCAAGCGGCTGCGCGCTCTCGGCATCGCCAGCTTCGCCGACTACTGCACCTTCGTCGTCAGCGACGCGGGCGCCGACGAGCGGATGGTGATGCTTGCCGCGCTGACGACCAACGTCACGCACTTCTTCCGCGAGCCCCACCATTTCGAGCACATGCGCACGCATCTTCTGCCCCCGCTCATCGAACGGGCGCGCAGGGGCGGGCGGGTCCGCATCTGGTCGGCCGGCTGCTCCAACGGCCACGAGCCCTATTCGATCGCGCTGACGATCCTGCAGGCGATGCCGGACGCGGGCGAGCACGACGTGAAGATCCTCGCCTCCGACATCGACCCGAACGTCGTCGCCTTCGGGCGGGCCGGCCTTTACGACGAGACCGCCATCAAGCCGGTGCCGACCGAACTGCGCCGCCGGTGGTTCGAGAAGGAGGGCGACCGCCATCGCGCGTCGGAGGCGCTGCGCGATCTCGTCTCGTTCCGCGAGCTGAACCTCATCGGCACCTGGCCGATGAAGGGGAAGTTCGACGCGATCTTCTGCCGCAACGTCACGATCTACTTCGACGAGCCGACCCGCCAGAAAGTCTGGGACCGGTTCTGCCAGACCCTGGTTCCGGGCGGCTTCATCTATATCGGCCATTCGGAGCGCATGGCCGGTCCCGCCGCCGCACGCATGCATCTCGTCGGCAACACCATCTACCAGCAGCGTTGACGGCTCCCGCCCGAGCCTCACGTCACTTCGAAAGCCGACCCATGGCGCCCAGCCGCGTGCTCATCGTCGACGACTCCTCCACCATGCGCGCTCTGATCCGCCATGCGTTGTCGCACGACCCGGAGATCGAGATCGTCGGCGAGGCGCCCGATCCGGCCGATGCCCGTCAGAAGATCAAGAGCCTCGACCCGGACGTCGTCACGCTCGACATCGAGATGCCCGGCATGAACGGCCTGGAGTTTCTCGAGAAGATCATGCGGCTGCGCCCGACGCCGGTGATCATGGTCTCGACGCTCACCCGGCCGGGCGCGGACGCCACCATCTCGGCGCTCGAGATCGGCGCCTTCGACTGCGTGGGCAAGCCGGGGCGCGAGACCGGCGACACGCTGGCGCGCCTTCCCGAACTGGTGCGCCAGGCCCATGCGGCGCGCGGCGTGATCTCCTCGGCCAGCGCGCGGATCGCGGCGGCCAAGCGGCCGGAAGGCTTCGTCAATCGAAGCCGCTGGCCCGATCTCGTCGCCATCGGCTCCTCGACCGGAGGCGTGGAGGCGCTGCTTCAGCTCATGCCCCGCTTCCCGGCCGACACGCCCCCCGTCCTCATCGTCCAGCATCTGCCGGCCACCTTCACCGGCTCCTTCGCGGCCCGGCTCGACCGCGCCTGCCCGGCCAAGGTGGTCGTGCCGAAGAGCGGCGAGACGATCGCGCCCGGCCACGTCTATCTCGCCCCCGGCGGGCACCATCTTTCGCTGCGCCGGATCGGCGGCTCGCTCGCCTGCACGGTGCGCGAGGACGACCCGGTCCAGGGCCATCGACCGAGCGCGGACGTCCTGATGAAGTCCGTCGCCGAGCATGTCGACGGGCGCGCCGCCGGCGCGATCCTCACCGGCATGGGGCGCGACGGGGCCGACGGGCTGCTGGCCATGGCCAAGGCCGGTCACCGCACCATGGCGCAGGATCAGGCCACCTCGCTCGTCTACGGGATGCCGCGCGTCGCATGGGAGATCGGAGCGGCGCAGAAGCGCATTCCCCTGGGGCGGATCGCCGACGCCATCTTCGATGAGCCGTGGCCGCATTGAGGTTTCGTTGGGAATTGAAGGATATCATCTAGTTGAAATCGATCGGCGCGGGTAGGTTATGAGTTTTGTTCAACATCTCAAGGTCATGATCGTCGACGATCACCGTACGAGCCGGATGCTGACCTACGAAGCGCTGACGGCGCTGGGCATCAAGCAGGTCGTCTATGCAGGCGACGGCGAGGAAGCACTGAAGATGATGATGACGCAGCCGTGTCATATCGTCATCTCCGACTACAACATGCCCAAGCTCGACGGGATTCAACTTCTGAAGGCCCTGCGGTCCTACGGCCCGACGCAGAAGACGCCCTTCATCATGCTGACCGGCAAGGGCGATCGCGCGCTGGTCCAGCAGGCCGCGGCGGCCGGCGCCAACAACATTCTCGCAAAGCCCGTATCGGTCCCCGTCCTGCGCAAGTCGCTCGAAGCGGTTCTCGGTCGGCTTCAGTGATGTCCGGTTCCGCGTCGCATGGCGGGAGCGAGCGCCGCCGGATCAACATCATCCAGGGCGAGGCCGTGGTGGACAACCGTCCCGACGTGGTCCTCACCACCCTTCTCGGCTCCTGCGTCGCGGCGTGCATCCGCGACCCCGAGGCGGGCGTCGGCGGCATGAACCACTTCCTCCTGCCGGGCGAGGCGGCGGTCGACCGGTCCGGCCGCACGCAGAGCTACGGGCTGTATCTGATGGAGCTCCTGATCAACGGGCTCCTAAAGAAGGGCGCCCGCCGCCATGCGCTGGAGGCCAAGCTCTTCGGCGGCGCGCGGACGATGGAGGGACTGTCCGACATCGGCGCCAAGAACGTCGAGTTCGCGACCCGCTTCCTGGCGACCGAGGGCATCCCGCTCACGGGCGGCAGCACGGGCGGGCTGCAGGGACGGCGCATCGAGTTCTGGCCGGTCAACGGCCGGGCGAGACAGATCCTCATCGAGCCGGCGGATCGGCGCGCCTTCGTCCGTCCCCCGGTCGCCGTTCCCAAGGTGGAGAGCGGCGGAGAGCTGGAGCTGTTCTGACCATGGTAAAAGGCGCCCTTTCCCAAAGCCCGGTCGCGCTGGAGGAGCTTCTCGATCGCCTGGCCCGGGAGATCGGCGGGCTCGCGCAGACCGCGCGCGAGATGCCGATCCCGATGGGGCTCAGCGATGCCGAAGCCATCGTCGCGGCCCAGAAGCAGGACCTCCTCGAGCAGACGCTCGACGATCTCTCGCTCTTCCTTCGGGCCAGCGCGGAGAGCGTCTGCAGCTCCGCGCAGACCGATATGGGCCCCGCTCTCGGGACCCTGCGCCTATCCGCCTTGGCGGCGCGCCTTGCCGGCGGCGAGCAGGTGCCCGCCGACGAGACGGGCGGCGACCTCGACCTTTTCTGACGGGCGCGGCCGCAAGGCTAACCTCGTCTTAACCAAGACGTAAATCTTGATGGCTAGGGTCCAGGGTGATCCGTGCCGCATCAGCAAGGAGTGCAGGGGTTGAAGACGATCCTGACAGTGGATGACTCCCGGACGATGCGCCAGCTCTTGCGCTCGGCGCTCTCGGACGCCGGGTTCGACGTGGTCCAGGCCGAAGACGGCGTCCACGGGCTGGAGGTCCTAAAGGACTGCTCGCCCGACGTCATCATCACGGACGTGAACATGCCGCGCATGGACGGGCTGACCTTCATCGAGGAGCTGCGCTCCGACGGCCAGCGCCGCGCCATTCCCATCCTCGTTCTCACCACCGAGAACGACGCGCCCAAGAAGGCGCGGGCGAAGGCCGCCGGCGCCACGGGCTGGATCGTGAAGCCCTTCGATCCGAAGAAGCTGGTCGACGCGATCAACCGCGTCGCTCCCTGACATCGAGCGATCCTTCGAGGAATCCTGCGCAATGGACGTGATGGCCGAAATCCGGGCGACCTTCTTCGAGGAGTGCGCCGAGCAGTTGCAGGAACTCGAAGCCGGCCTCATGGCCATGGAGGAGGGCCGGTCCGACACCGAGACGGTGAACGCCGTCTTCCGGGCCGTGCATTCCATCAAGGGCGGAGCGGGGGCCTTCAACCTCCACGCCCTCGTCGGATTCGCCCACGTCTTCGAGACCACGCTGGACCTCGTGCGATCGGGCGGGCTGGACCCGGATGCGAACGTCATGCGCGTCCTGCTGCGCTCCGCCGACATCCTGACAGATCTCGTCTCCGTCGCCCGCGACGAGGGGGAGCCCGACACGGCCCGCGCCGATGCGGCGGCCGAGGAGCTGGCGCGGCTGGCCGGCGGCGAGCATTCGCCCGCGCACGGCGCCCACGATGCGGGGCATGACGCCGAGGACGAGGAGCCGGAATTCGCGGCCGTCGCCGTCGATCTGACCGCGCTTCTCGGCGAGCCGGCCGTGGCGAGCGGCTACCGCGTGCGCTTCGCGCCCAAGCCCGACCTCTACGCCAAGGCCAACGAGGCCGCCCGCCTGATCCGCGAGACGCTCGCGCTGGGGGAGGGGACGGTCCAGTGCCATGACGACCATCTGCCCGACCTCGCCGACCTCGATCCGGAGGGCGCCGCGCTCTCCTGGACGATCGAGCTGACGGGCGACATGGCCGAGACCGCGATCCAGGAGATCTTCGAGTTCGTCGACGGCGACTGCGATCTGACCATCGAACGTCTGGGCGAGCCCGAAGCGGAGGAGCCCGCGCCGGCGAGCGAAGACGACTTTCTGGCCCTTCTGCGCAGCGTCGGCGTCGGCGCCGCCGAAGAGACGGCGCCCGTGCTCGAGATCGAGCCCGCCCCCGAAGCGTTCCAGGAGGCGAAGGAGAAGCCCGCCGGCCGGCGTCCGTCGCCGGTCGAGGCCGAGGCGTCCGGAGATGCCAAGGGCGGTGCGGGCGGTGGTCAGCCGGCCCCGACGATCCGCGTCGATCTCGCCCGCGTCGACCGCCTCATCGACCTCGTCGGCGAACTGGTCATCCATCAGGTGATGCTGTCCCAGCGCGTCATGCAGGCCGGGCTCGCCCGCGCCTCCGAGATCGCCATCGGGCTCGACGAGCTGGAGCAGCTGACGCGCGAGATGCAGGACAGCGTCATGGCGATCCGCGCGCAGCCCGTGAAATCGGTGTTCCAGAAGCTGCCGCGCCTCGTGCGCGAGGTCGCCGAGCGCACCGGCAAGAGCGTCCGCCTCGTCACCGAAGGCGAGTACACGGAAGTCGACAAGACCGTCATCGAGCGTCTGTCCGACCCGCTCACCCACATGATCCGCAACGCCATCGACCACGGGCTGGAGACGCCCGACAAGCGCCAGGCGGTCGGCAAGAACGAGGAGGGCACGGTCCGCGTCGCGGCCATGCACCGCTCCGGCCGCATCGTGATCGAGATCTCCGACGACGGCGCGGGCATCAACCGCGACGTCGTCCGCAAGATCGCCGTCAACAAGGGCCTCATCGCGCCGGACGCGAACCTGTCGGACGAAGAGACGGACAACCTCATCTTCCTGCCGGGCTTCTCCACCAAGGAGCAGGTCTCCGAGCTTTCGGGGCGCGGCGTCGGCATGGACGTGGTGAAAAGTTCCATCCAGGCGCTCGGCGGCCGTGTCTCGATCACCTCGACGCCGGGCAAGGGCTCGCTCTTCTCCATGAGCCTGCCGCTGACGCTGGCTGTTCTCGACGGGATGATCATCTCCTCGGGCGATCACACGCTGGTCGTGCCGCTGACGGCGATCATCGAGACGCTGCAGCCCCGCGCCGGCGAGGTGAAGTCCTTCGGCGACGGCGAGTATGTCATCAAGGTGCGCGACAGCTTCCTGCCGCTCGTCGACATCTCCCGCAAGCTCGGCTACCGGACCCGGCCGACCGATCCCGCACAGGGCGTGGTCATTCTCGTCGAGACGGAGACGGGTCAGCGCTCGGCGCTTCTGGTCGATGCGATCCAGGGCCAGCGCCAGGTCGTCATCAAGAGCCTCGAAGCCCATTACGGCCGTGTCGCCGGCATCGCGGCGGCCACGATCCTCGGCGACGGCCGCGTGGCGCTGATCCTCGACGTCGACACGGTGGCGGCGACGAGCCGTTTCGAGACGAGCGCCTTCGCGGTCGCGGCCGAGTAGGCGAGAGCCGGGCGCTTCGGGGCGGCCGGCGGAGCCTCCTCCCAGAACTTGAAGTCGAAAGCCGCATGCGCTGCGGGCCTCGGGGCCGCAGCGCATGCGGCTTTCGTTCGTCCGGTCGCAGCGACGCCCGTCGCCGGCTCGCGACGACGGATCGGCCTGATCGGAGACGGCAATCGCGACCACGACTGCAAGTGGTGTCCCTAGGGAAGGTACGCCAGCGGCGCGGGTGCACAGCTTCTGAAAGTCAAGACTAGACTGTCCAAAATGTGTCCAATTAAATATAAATTTATGTTCATCTTGTAGGAAGGAAGGGTTCTTTCTCAAACGAGCGCGCGAGGCGTCGCTCAGGAGCCCTGCCGTGTTCCGCTTCCTCATCAACCAGAAGATATCGGTCAAGATCGCCGCGATGATCATCGTCACGGCGTCCATCAGCGTCGCTCTCGCGTGGTATTCCAACGCGGGAATGCAGGACATCGACAGGCGCTACAGCGAACTGACCGACCTGCGCATGCCAGCTCTCATGCAGGTCGCAAGGACGGGCCGGCAGACCATGCAGGCCGGCTACGACGCCTACAAGGTCTTCGTCTATCCGGGAGCGAGCGAGGCCGCGCAGGCCGCGGCCCAGGACCGGACCGCCATGTTCGACCGCTCCCGCCAGTTCCTCGCGGGGGCCAAGGCGGACGTACCCGCGCTCGAAGACGAGATCGGCGAGCTCGAAGCCATTCTCGAACGGTTCGACGCGTCCAGCCGGGCGGCCGTCGCAGCGGGGCTGGCCGATCAGGCGGAGGCCGCCTTGCCCCTCCTCGTCGCGATGGACGGGCATGCCATAGAGTACCGCGAGTCCTTGGCGAAATTGCTCGATTCGGAAGTCGCCGAATTCGCGTCCCTGTCGGATGGAATGTCGGTGTCCATCGCCGAGATCGGCATCACCACGGTAGTGATCTCCATCATCGCCGCGGCGCTCGGCGTGCTGATGGCGCTTCTCGTCACCCGTGGCACGATCACCATGCCGCTGGCCCGCCTGGGTCGCACGATGGAGGACCTGTCGAACGGCAAGCTGGACGCCGAAGTCCAGGGAACCGAGCGCAAGGACGAGGTCGGCGGCATGTCGCGCGCCGTGCAGGTGTTCAAGGACAACGCCCTGCAGGCACGCGCCATGGAGCAGGAGGCGCTCGCCCTCCGCAAGAGCCAGGAAGCCGATCGCGAGCGCAAGGCTGCGGCGGACCGGCAGACGCAGGCCGAGCTTCAGGAGTTCGTGGACTCGATCGAGGGCGGCTTCGCGCGTCTGTCGCAGGGCGACATGACGGTGCGCATCGGCCGCGCGGTGGCGGCGCAGTACGAGCCGATCCGGGGCCAGTTCAACGACACGGTCGAGAAGCTGGAATCGACGCTGGGCTCGGTGGTGACCTCGATCGGCTCGATCCGGACGGGCCTGGGCGAGATCAACGTGGCCTCCAACGATCTGGCGCAGCGCACCGAGCAGCAGGCGGCGAGCCTGGAGGAGACGGTGGCGGCGCTGGCGGAGGTGACGCGGGCGGTGAACGAGACGGCGCAGGATGCGGGCCGGGCGCAGGAATCGGCCGAGAGCGCCAACCGCAACGCGGCCAAGGGCGGCGAGATCGTCGGTAAGGCGGTGGAGGCGATGCGGGGCATCGAGCAGTCGTCGGAGAAGATCGGCAAGATCATCGGCGTCATCGACGAGATCGCCTTCCAGACGAACCTTCTCGCGCTGAACGCGGGCGTGGAGGCGGCGCGCGCGGGCGAGGCGGGCCGGGGCTTCGCGGTGGTGGCGCAGGAGGTGCGGGGTCTGGCGCAGCGCTCGGCGGAGGCGGCCAAGGAGATCAAGGACCTGATCTCGACCTCCAGCGAGCAGGTGGAGGCGGGTGTCGAGCTGGTCTCGGCCTCGGGGCGCTCGCTCGACCAGATCATCACCGAGGTCGGCGACATGAGCCGGACGGTGGCTGAGATCGCGCGCCGGGCGCGAGAGCAGGCGGTGTCGCTGAAGGAGGTCCAGACGGCGGCGGACCAGATGGACAAGGTCACGCAGCAGAACGCGGCGATGGTGGAGGAGGCGACGGCTGCGGCCCAGTCTCTGGCGGCGGAGACGGACGAGCTGGGCCGGCTGATCGCGGAGTTCAAGCTGGCGAGCGCGCAGAGCCGCGCCGCCTCGGCCCCGGCGCAGCGCCAGCCGGCTGCGGCGAACCGCGCCGCGCCGTCCCAGCGCCCGGTGGTGCAGATGCGCCCGACGTCCCAGGGCAACGCCGCGCTGAAGACGCTGGAGGACAATTGGGAGGAGTTCTGAAGCGGCACCGCGCCTGAACCCCGGACCGAACGAACACGAGGAAGGCCGGCGGAGCGATCCGCCGGCCTTTCTCGCGCCGGGCAGCGTCCGGACGGACGCGATGCAGGATGGCCGGCGGCTCCAAGATGGAGACCTCTCTCATGAGGCGCAGGCGCTTCCCGGTTCCCGAGCGGATCGCCGAAGGGCCTGTCATGTATCCTTCATGTCGTTCGCATGACGCTCGGACCTTCGAGAAGGGCTTTTACATGGGCGAGGATCGAAGTGACGATCACGGCATCATCGACCGGCAGCTTTTATGCGTAAATTAACGGATGGGACCTTCTATAACGGGCGCGATCTGAGGGAGAGAGAGGATCGAGCGTAAGACGTTGATGACCTCGATAGTCCGACAAACGGAAGGTTGTTCTTGTGAGAACGTTCTACCCTAAGTCCATCTCGACCAAGCTTCTCGCCGTCACCGGCTCGGTCGTCGCTCTGGTTCTGCTGGCCTCCAACGTCCTGATCATCGGGCAGACTCAGACGCGCGTGAACACGCTCGTGAGCAATGACGCGTTCGCCCGCGCGCAGGGGATCGCCGCCGAGATCGCTGGCGAGATCGGCGACCTTGCCAGCGCCGCACGCTCGATGGCCGGCGTTCTCGAACAGGGCCATGCCGGCGGGCATCTGGACCGCGTCTCGGCGACGAGCTTCCTCAGGGCCAGCATCGATCACAACCCCTCCGCCTTCGGGAGCTGGTTCGCCGAGGAGCCGAACCTCTTCGACGGAAACTCGGCCAACGCTCTCGAACTCGGCCTTCCCGGCACGCATACGAACGGCGCCTTCGCGCCCTACTGGACGAAGCGCGCCGAGGGCGTGACCCTCTCGACCTTCATGCCCGACTATGCCGCCGACTGGTACCGCCTGGCTGCGGACCGTCGCGGCGGCGCCATGACCGCTCCCTATACGGAATCGTCGACCGGCAACGGCTACACCGTCGCGTCGATCGCCTATCCGGTCCTGGTGGACGGCCAACGGATCGGCGTCACGGGCGTCGACATCTCGCTCGAATCCCTGAACGAGAGGCTGGAGCCGATGCGCCCCTTCGGGACGGGGCGCGTCATGCTCGTCTCGCAGGACGGCAACTGGCTGGTCGGCCCGCGGCGCGAGCTCGACATGCAGCCCTTCGAAGGCGTGGGCCTGGACGAGGTGCGCGCGGCCATCGCCTCCGGGCAGCCGGCCCAGCTCCGCGATCTCTCGACCGAGACGATGCCGAGCTTCGACCGGATCGTGCAGCCGGTCGAGATTCCGGAAGTCGGCATCACCTGGGCGCTTCTCCTGGACGTCCCGAGCGAAGCCATCGCCGCCCCCGTCCGCGAACAGACCACGATGATGGTGACCGGCGGGCTGGCGGTGCTCCTCGGCGTTCTTCTCGTCCTGTGGCTGTCCGCCGGTCGGCTGGTGCGCCGTCCGCTGGCGGCCATGGTCGAGGACGTGCGTCATCTGGCGGAAGGCCGCTACGACAAGGCGATCTCCGGGCAGGATCGCACGGACGAGACCGGTTCCGTGGCGACGGCCCTCGAGACGTTCCGGCACAAGCTCGCCGACGCGGCCCGCCTGGAGGCGGAATCCTCGGCGATGCGCGCCGAGCAGGAAGCCGATCGCGAGCGCAAGGCCGCGGCGGACCGGCAGACGCAGGCCGAGCTTCAGGAGTTCGTGGACTCGATCGAGGGGGGCTTCGCGCGCCTGTCGCAGGGCGACATGACGGTGCGCATCGGGCGCGCGGTGGCGGCGCAGTACGAGCCGATCCGGGGCCAGTTCAACGACACGGTCGAGAAGCTGGAATCGACGCTGGGCTCGGTGGTGACCTCGATCGGCTCGATCCGCACGGGCCTGGGCGAGATCAACGTGGCCTCCAACGATCTGGCGCAGCGCACCGAGCAGCAGGCGGCGAGCCTTGAGGAGACGGTGGCGGCGCTGGCGGAGGTGACGCGGGCGGTGAACGAGACGGCGCAGGATGCGGGCCGGGCGCAGGAATCGGCCGAGAGCGCCAACCGCAACGCGGCCAAGGGCGGCGAGATCGTCGGCAAGGCGGTGGAGGCGATGCGGGGCATCGAGCAGTCGTCGGAGAAGATCGGCAAGATCATCGGCGTCATCGACGAGATCGCCTTCCAGACGAACCTTCTCGCGCTGAACGCGGGCGTGGAGGCGGCGCGCGCGGGCGAGGCGGGCCGGGGCTTCGCGGTGGTGGCGCAGGAGGTGCGGGGTCTGGCGCAGCGCTCGGCGGAGGCGGCCAAGGAGATCAAGGACCTGATCTCGACCTCCAGCGAGCAGGTGGAGGCGGGTGTCGAGCTGGTCTCGGCCTCGGGCCGCTCGCTCGACCAGATCATCACCGAGGTCGGCGACATGAGCCGGACGGTGGCGGAGATCGCGCGCCGGGCGAGAGAGCAGGCGGTGTCGCTGAAGGAGGTTCAGACGGCGGCGGACCAGATGGACAAGGTCACGCAGCAGAACGCGGCGATGGTGGAGGAGGCGACGGCTGCGGCCCAGTCTCTGGCGGCGGAGACGGACGAGCTGGGCCGGCTGATCGCGGAGTTCAAGCTGGCGAGCGCGCAGAGCCGCGCCGCAGCTCCCGCGCAGCGCACGGCGGCCAACCGCACGGCGCCGTCCCAGCGCCCGGTGGTGCAGATGCGCCCGATGGCCCAGGGCAACGCCGCGCTGAAGACGCTGGAGGACAATTGGGAGGAGTTCTGACGCGGCACCGCGCCTGAACCCCGGACCGAACGAACACGAGGAAGGCCGGCGGAGCGATCCGCCGGCCTTCTTCGTTCGGTGCGGACGATGCGTGGCGCCCGTCCGCGGGGTCTCGGAAACGATCCTGCAGGAAAGCAAAACTCCCGACCACGCATCGTTGTCTTCCCGACCGGCCTCGCGATGCTGTAGGCAACCGGAATGCCACGGATTCTCGCCCCCTCCCTCGCCGAACACAACGACCAGGCCTGGGCAGCGTTGACCTCCGCGCTGGAGAGGCTCCTCGCCGAGCGGTCCTTCGACGAGATCACCATGGCGAGCGTGGCGAGCGCGGCCGGAATGGCGCGCAACACCCTCTACAATTACGCGCCGGACAAGGCGTCGCTGGTGAGCGCCGTGACGAAGCGGGCGAGCGCCGAACTCCTGTCGGAGGTGACGGCCCTCGCCGGAGGGGAGGGCGAGCCGCTGGAGCGGCTGGAGGCGATCACACGCGCCATCCTTCGCTGGTTCGTCGCCGACGAACACCGCCACGTCGTGGCCGCCGGCCTCTTCGCCGAGCCGGCCTCATCGAAGTCCGACGAGGCCGGCGAGCCGCTGCATGCGCTGGAAGGCCGCGTCGTCGAGCTGATCCAGGCCGGCATCGCCGAGGGCAAGCTTCGCGCGCCGAGCGATCTTCTCTTCTGCGTACAGCTCCTGAGCGCCGTCATGGAGCGCGCCGTCCACCGGGTGGTCCGCGCGCCGCAGGATCTGCCGATGGTCTGCGACGAGGCGCTGCGCCTCGTGCGGGCGTCGGTCGGACCGGACCCCCGAGCCTAGAGCGACCTTTGTGCGTCCGTTCGGACGCACGAAGGTCGCTGGATCGAATCCGGCTAGGCCGACACCTCCTCCGTCGCGAGGCGCTCTTTTTCGTCGGCCTTGGCCGCGCGTCGCTCGCGCCGACGCCCGTCCCAGGCGAGGAGCGTCGGCGTCAGGAGCATCGTGACCACCGTCGAGAAGGCGAGCCCGCCGACGATCCCGGTCGAGAGCTGCGTCCAGTACTGGCCGGAAGGCGCCCCGAAATAGGCATCGCGGTTGACGAAGTCGATCGTCAGCCCGAGCACCATGGGCATCAGGCCGACGACGGTCGTGGCGGCGGTCAGGAGCACGGGGCGGAAGCGCTCCGCCCCAGCGCGCCGCGCCGCCTCGTCCGGCGAGCGTCCGTCGGCGCGGTGCTCGTTGTAGGAATCGATCAGGACGATGTTGTTGTTGATGACGATGCCGGCGGCGGCGATCATCGCGATGCCGGTCATCACGATGGCGAAGGGATCGCCGCGAAGCGTCAGCGAAAAGAGGACGCCCCCGATCGAGAACAGGATGGCGGAGATGACGACGAGGCTCTGATAGAAGGAGTCGAACTGCGTCACGAAGACGAGGAACATCAGGAACACGGCCAGGGTGAAGGCGATGACGAGGAACGTGCCGGCCTCCTCCTGGTCGGCGAGCTCTCCGCCGAACGTCACCTCGACGCCCTCGCCGAAATCGGTGTTCGCGATGGCCTGCCCGAGCGTCGCCAGCTCCGCGGCGACCGTCGTGCCGGGCACGACGTCGGCCGTCACCGACTGCACGTTCTGCGAATCCACGCGGTTGATGACCGCCGTCGCCGCTCCGGGCTCCAGCCGCACGAAGTTCATCAGCGGGATCAGGCCGTTCTCCGACTGGATGCGCAGATTGGCGAGCTGCGCGAAATTGCGCTCCTCGACCGGGTAGCGCAGCGTGATGTCCACCTCCTCGTCCGCGAAGGAGGGGAGGAAATTGCCGAGCACGACGCCGTCCGTCAGAAGCTGCACCGCCGCGCCGACCGAGGCCATGTCCACGCCGTAGCGCGCCGCCTGCTCGCGGTCGACGATGACGCGCGCTTCCGGTTGAGGCTGCGGCACGTCGCTGGTGACGTCCACGAAGGTGCTCTGCTCGGCCATCAGCTGGCGCAGTTTCAGGACGGCGCCGGGCAGGGCGTCGCGATCCTCCGCCGAGACCTGGATATCGACCGGCCGTCCGCTGCTCGGCCCTCCGGTCTGCTCCTCGATCTGCACGCCCACGCCCGGAACGGCGGCGGCACGTTCGCGCAGCTCCTCGATGATGCCGGAGGCGGGCTCGCGGGCGCGCCAGTCCAGGAAATCCACCTGGAGCGTGCCGATCGTGTCCGGCGGAAGGCTCTGGCGGATGCGCGCATCCACCGAGCCGATGGTGCGGGCATAGATGCGCTCGACGCCCGGCGTTCCGATCACGGTGTTCTCGACGAGGGCGACGAGCCGATCGGCCTCCCGGACCGACAGGCTGCCGTCCGCGCTGATGCGGACCTGCGCGCGCTCCGGCTCGGTGGACGGGAAGAACTCGACGCCCGGATTGTTGCCGAGCGCGTAGAAGACCGCCAGGAGCAGCGCCAGGAGGCTGATGCCGAGGGCGAGGCCGGGGCGCGCGATCGTCGTGTCCAGTATCCTGTCGTAGGCGGCGGGCCGCCGGCCGCCCTCGACCGGAGCGGGCGGCTTGCCGCCGGCCGTGACGGAGCCGACGACCGGAACGAAGACGAGCGCCATGACGAGCGAGACGAGCAGCGTCACGATGACCGTGGCCGGAAGAAACAGCATGAACTGACCCGCGATGCCCGGCCAGAACAGAAGGGGCATGAAGACGAGGATCGTCGTCGCGGTGGCCGAGATCACGGGCCAGCACATGCGCTGCGCGGCCCGCAGGAAGGCCTCGCGCCGGTCCATGCCCTCCGATCGGTAGCGGTCGGCGAGCTCGACCACGACCATCGTGCCGTCGATGAGAAGGCCGACGACGAGGATGAGGCCGAAGAGGACGACGATGTTCAGCGTGAAGCCGATGGCCCAGATGATCAGGATGCCGCCGAGGAACGAACCGGGGATCGACAGCGCGACCAGAAGCGAGGGGCGGATGCCGAGCGCGACGAGCGTCGTCAGCATGACGAGCAGAATGGCGGCGATGACGTTGTTCTCGAGATCGCCCAAGAGGGTGGTGATGTCGTCGGCCTGGTTCTGGAGGTAGGCGACCGAGATCGCCTCCGGCCAGCCTGCGCGCGCGGCTTCCACGGTCTGCTTGACCGCATCGATGGTCTCGATGACGTTGGCACCGGTCGCGCGGCGCACGTCGAGGCCGATGGTCGGCTGCCCGTCGATCCGCGCGAAGGAGAGCGGGTCCTCGAAGGTCTGCCGGACCTCCGCCACGTCCTGGATGCGGATGACCGTGCCGTTGACGGCCTGAACGGGAATGGAAAGAACGTCGGCGATGCCTTCGATCGTGCCGGGCACCGAGACGCCGATCCGGCCGCGGCCCGTGTCGAAAGAGCCCGCGGCGATGAGCTGGTTGTTGTTCTGAACCGCCTGCTGGATCTGCTGGTAGGAGAGCCCGTAGGACTGCAGCGCCAGCGGGTTGATGATGATCTCCATCAGATCGGCGCGCTCGCCGGAGATGTCGACCTCCAGGACGCCGGAGATCGCCTCCAGATCGTCGCGAAGGCCGCGACCGATGGAGATGAGCTCGCGCTCCGGGACGGCGCCGGACAGGGCCACCGTCAGGATCGGGAAGGCGGAGAGGTCGACCTCGGTGACGACCGGCTGGTCCGCGCCCTCGGGCAGGTCCGGAATGGCCTGATCGACCTCGTCGTTGATGTCGAGAAGGGCCGAGCGGTTGTCGGTGCCGGGCTGGAACTCCAGGATGATGGAGGCGAAGCCGTCGCTCGCCTGCGCGGTCATCTCGCGCAGCCCCTGGATCGACTGCAGCCGGCGCTCCAGCGGCTGGATCATCAGCCGGGCGGAATCCTCGGCGGAGACGCCCTGATAGGAGACGGCGACGATGAAGAAGGGGATCTCGACTTCGGGATTGGCCTCCTTCGGGATGGTCACATAGGCGAAGGCACCGGCGACCATGATGAGCGCCAACGTCAGGCAGACGGTGCGCGCCCGCTGGAAGGCGCTCGCGATGATCGTCAGCATCAGCGGACGCCCTCGCCCTCGGCGGCCAGATCGTCCTCGCGCAGGGTCTCGTCCTGGATGGTGGCGGGGATGTCGCGGAGGTAGCCCGGCGGGGTCTCGCGCACCTCCACGCGCTCGCCGGGCTGGAGCGCGCCCTGGCTGATGGTCACGAGCCGGCTGCCGTCCTCGACACCCGTGATCCAGATGCCGCCGGCATCGGCGTAGACGATCTGCATCGGGGCGAACTGGATGCGATCCTCCTCGTCGACGAGATAGACGCCCAGGCGCCCCTCCGTGTCGAGCCTGGCGAGGGCCGGCGAGATGTAGTGGGCCGACAGCGTCTCGACCGGAATGACGACCTCGGCGCTGATGCCGGAGGGAAGCTCGCCGTCCGGGTTCGCCACCTCGACCTCCACGCGGAACGTCCGCGTGGCCGCGTCCGCAATGGGGGAGACGAAGCTGACGGTGCCCTCGCGCGTGTCGCCGCCGATGGCCGAGACGCGCGCGCGCATGCCGGGGCGTACGCCCGAGATGTCGCCCTGCTGCACGGTGACGACCGCGAGGAGCGGGTCGTTGTCGACGATCTCCAGAACCTCGCCGCCGGGCGAGACATAGGCGCCGATGTCGGAGATCAGGCGGTTGACCACGCCCGCGATGGGCGCGACCACCTCGGTGTTCGCGATCTCCAGCTCGATCGCCCGCAGTTCGGCGCGCGCCGCCTCGAGTTCGGCGGTGGTCGTCTGGACGGTCGTCTCCGGACCGACGCCGCGCTCGAAAAGCTGCCGGGCGTTGCCGGCGGACTGCTCGGCCGTGGCGAGCTGCGCCTCGGCGCGCGCCCGTCGGGCTTCCCGGTCGTCGGTGGAAAGCCGGGCCAGGATGTCGCCTGCCACGACCCGCGTTCCCTGGCTGACGATCTCCTCGACGACGCCGTCCACACGGGCGCGGACGGTGGCGATCTGGGTGGGCTCGATGTCGCCGTAGAGAACGAGCTCGCGCGTCACCTCCTCGGCCTCGCTGACGCTCGCGGCGACGCTGGGCAGCGCGCGTTCCGCCGGGGCGGGCGGCGCCTCGTCCTCGCGGCCCATCATGCCGCTGCCGATCCAGACCACCACGAGGCCGACGATGGCCAGGAAGACGAGGGTGGTCGCATTGAACAGCCGGCCGATCATCACGCATCCTTCTTGCCGAGGGCCGCGCGGATTGAATCCGGTCGGCCGTCCCCTTCCGCGACAACGCGGTTTCCGGCCCCTCCCCGCCGTCCGCCGGGCATACGCGCGCCGAAACCTCCGGACGAGGTCCGAAAGTTTTGCGTCACGGTGTCGCAAAAGACCAAGATGGCAGAAGCTGCGACATTTTCGACCGCAGGTGCGAAAAAATTTCGGTGAGGTCGTCCCGGTCGTCAGGCGGTCCCGGCTGTCGGATCGCGGTCCGGCCCCGCCACGATCCCCGCATCGTGAAGGCGGCCGATCTCGCCGGAAGAGAGCCTGAGGACGTCCGCGAGCACGGCGTCGGTGTGGGTGCCGAGATACGGCGCGGGCCGGACGGAGCGGCGTTCGGAGCCGTTCAGCCGCACCGGTGAGCCGGCGGCCCTGTGGCGTCCGATGCCGAGCGTCTCCACCGTCTCGAAGAGCCCGGCCTCGGTCGCGACGCGGGGATCGTGCGCGAGGAGTTCGCGCACGGTGCGATAGGGGCCCCAGCAGACGCCCGCCGCCTCGAAGATTCTGCTGATCTCGGCGAGGTCGCGGGCCTGCGTCCAGCGGCGCACCAGCGCGGCGATGACCTCACGGTGCTCGAACCGTTCGTCCTCGCGCGAAAGATCGGCGCCGAGAGCGCGCTCCAGAGCGGCGACCGCGTCCGCCATGCCGCAGGCGGAGACGAGCGAGGTCCATTGCTTGCGCGAGATCGCGGCGACCATGACCCTCTGGCCGTCGCGGGTCGGGAAGTCGCGCCCGAAGGCGCCGTAGATGTCATTGCCGGTCGAGGGGCGGTCCGCGTCCAGGATCTCGGCTTCGGCGACGAGCCCGAGGCTGGAGATCGTGGCGAAGGCGATGTCGGAGAGGGCGATGCGAAGCTCGGCGCCTTGCCCGGTCGCGCGGCGGCGCCCGACGGCCGCGGCGATGGCGGTCGCGGCCTGAAGGGCGCAGGCGACGTCCCAGGCGGGGAAGGCGTGGTTGACCGGCCGCTCGCGCGAGCCGGGACCGGTGATGGCCGGGTAGCCTGTCGCGCAGTTCACGGTGTAGTCGACGGCGGTGGTGCCGTCCGAATTGCCCTCGATCGTGCAGGTGATCATGTCGGGCCGGCGGGCGGCGAGGCTCTCGTGGGACAGCCATCGCGTCGGGATGTTCGTCAGGAGGACGCCGCCGTTCTCTCCCGGTGCACTGGCGAGCGCGGCCACGAGCTCGCGCCCTTCGGGCCGCGAGAGATCGACGGCGAGCGAGCGCTTCTGGCGGTTCAGGCCCGTCCAGTAGAAGCTGCGCCCGGACGGCGCGAGCGGCATGCGGCCATAGTCGATGCCGCCGCCGATCATGTCGACGCGGATGACGTCCGCACCGAACTGGGCGAGGGTCAGTCCGCAGAGCGGGGCGGCGACGAAGGCCGAACTCTCGATGATTCGCACGCCCCCCAGAAGATCGTTGCTCATTGCGGTGCGGGTCTCCTCGGGCGATGGGCGACGCGTCTGCGCGCCGCGACGACGGCACTCGCCCCGCCGTCCGTCCTCCGGCTCGGCGTAGGCAGCGGCCGATGTCTCTGCTCGCGGAGCTTTCCTTGAGCGACGGCCAACGGCGGCGCCAACCTACGGGCGGCGCCGCGATCCCACAATCGCGGGACGTCATTCGACCGGGGGGCGCGGGAAAGGGTAGCCTCGGGGCGACGGAATCGGCGAACCGGCGCGAAGGCGCGATGAGGACATTCATGAACGAGACCATCCCCGCGCGGCTGCGCAGCGCGCTCTACCTGCCGGCGTCGAACGCGAAGGCGCTCGCCAAGGCGCGCACGCTCGCCTGCGACATGGTGATCCTCGATCTGGAGGACGCGGTCGCGCCGGAGATGAAGGACGCGGCGCGCGAGGCGGCGGTGGCGGCGGTTCGCGAGGGCGGGTTCGGCGACCGGATGCTCCTGGTGCGCGCGAACGGCCCCGATACGCCCTGGTTCGAGGATGACGCGACGGCGCTGAAGGCGTTGGAGATCGGCATTCTCCTCCCGAAGGTCTCCAGCGCAGCGATGCTGGAGGACTGCGCCCGGCGCCTGCCGGGCCGCGACCTCTGGGCGATGATCGAGACGCCCGGCGCGATCCTGCGGATCGCCGAGATCTGCTCAAGCGCCGCCCGCCTGCCGCTGAAGGGCATCGTCATCGGCACCAACGATCTCGCCAAGGACATGGGATGCCGGCTCGGCCGCTCGCGCCGTCCGGTGGAGGCGGCCCTCACCTTGAGCGTCTGCGCGGCGCGGGCCAGCGGGATCGCCGCCCTCGACGGCGTCTTCAACGATCTGTCGGACGAGGAGGGCTTCGAACGCGAAGCTCTGGAGGGCGCCGATTTCGGCTTCGACGGCAAGACGTTGATCCACCCCGGACAGATCGAGCCGTGCAATCGCGCCTTCTCGCCCAGCGAAGAAGAGGTCGCCTGGGCAAGGCGCATCGTCGAGGCGTTCCAAGCGCCCGAGAACGCCGGGCGCAACGCCATCAAGGTCGATGGAAGGATGGTGGAGCGTCTGCACCTCGTCGGCGCAGGGCGCATCCTTTCGCGCATCTGAAGGGGACAGGGTCGGAACCGGACGCCGAGAGCCGCGTTTCCCGGCTGTGTCAGCCGAAGGAGGTTCCGATGGCAAAAGACGCATTCGCACAGGGCAAGCTCGCCTTCGAGCACAATCATCCGATGTCGTCCTGCGACTATCCCGCAGGTTCGAGCCTTCGCGCCGAATGGATGGCCGGATGGACGGAGGCGGCCAATTCGCGCCCGAACGCGAACCGCTCCGGCATGCATCAGCCCGCATCAAAGCCGGCGGGCGAACGGGTCGAACACCGGATGTAGCCGAAGTCCGCGCGCTTCGGGCGAAGTCGCGCGCGACGACAATTCGAGGCGCTACCGGCTCTGCCGGCGGCGCCTTTTGCTCGTGGGGCGACGGGACGGACGATGGGCGGGACCCGCCGAGGATGCCGTCCCGGATGCCCGACATCCCGCGGTCCGAACGGGACCCGGAAACCAGACGAAAAGGACAACGAGACTTGAGATTGCTTCTCTCCACCCTTGCCGCCGGCTCGCTTCTGGCTCTCGCTGCGTGCGGAGACGACAATTCCGCATCGACCACGCCGCCGCCGGCCGAGCCTCCGGTGACGACCGCGCCGGCCGCCCCCGCTGCGCCGGCCGCGCCCGCGCCCGAAACGCGGACGCAGACCGAAATGCGCGAGGCCGGTGAGGCGATCGAGGATGCGGCCCGCGCCACCGGCGACGCGGCCGGCTCCGCGCTCCAGGATCTGCGCGACGCGTCGGGTCCGGCCTTGGAGCGCGCGCAGCAGGAAGGCGCCCGCGCGCTCGACGCAGCCCGCGAAGGGCTGAACGACGTCACGCGCGGTGCGGCCTGCCAGACGGCGCGCGCCTCGAACGACGCCGAAGGCATCGCCGCCAACTGCTGACCGGACGGAACGCTCGCCCTCCGCTGTGGGGGCGGGCGTCCGGTGTCGGTGCACGACATCATCGACCGGTGCGATGGCCGAGAGCGAAAAAGACCCCGCCGGAGCGCTCCGGCGGGGTCTCGTCGTCGTGGGGTTCCGTTGGAGAACCGGCTGGCCGTCAGGCGGCGTTCGCCTCGATGGCGCGGTTCTCGTTGCCGGCAACCGTGATGTCGATCCGGCGCGGCTTCATCGCCTCGGGGATGATCCGCACGAGATCGATGTGAAGCAGGCCGTGCTTCAGGCTGGCGCCCTTGACCTCGACATGCTCGGCGAGCTGGAAGCGTCGCTCGAAGGCGCGCCCGGCAATGCCGCGATGGAGGAAACGGGACGCTTCGCCCTCGGCTTCTGCCTTCTCGCCCTTCACCGTCAGCACGTTCTCGCGGCTTTCGATGGAGAGCTCGCTCTCCTCGAAGCCGGCGACGGCCATGGTGATCCGGTAGTCGTGCTCACCGGTGCGCTCGATGTTGTAGGGCGGATAGGACTGCGAATTGTCCACCTGCCCGAGATTGTCGAGCATCGAGAAGAGACGGTCGAAACCGACCGTGGAGCGATAGAGCGGAGCGAAATCGACGTTACGCATGGGTTCTGTCCTCTTGAGTTGAGCAACATGGGGTTCGACGAACGTTCAAAGACCCCGCATCCGCGGCCGTCTCTCGATCGTCTGCGGCCCGTTTCGGCGACCGCATCCGAAAAATAATGGGCGCAAAATCCGGCTTCAAGATCGCCCGAAGGGCGCCTGCGAGGAATTTCGCCGCCGTCCGCGAAACTGAACGAATTATGAACGAAGCGGTCCGGCCGCGTTCACTTTGACGCTGTCATAGTCCGACCATGCCTGATCGAGGGCATGGGAAAGAGGACGATGAAAGCGCTGATCGCTGCAGTCGCATTCGCGGTCTCCCTGACCGCTCTACCGGGTCCGGCCGGCGCCTTCGACCGGCCCGCCGTCCATGAGGCGGCGCGCGACCATCGGAGCGCGTCGAGCGCGGACGGCGTGCTCGGCAAGCGGGCGATCGAGCGGATCGTGCATCGGAACGGCTTCGTGGAGATCGTCGATCTCGAACTGCGCCGGGACCGCTACCTCGTCGAGGCGATCCGCCCGAACGGTTCGGTCCATCGCCTCGCCCTCGACGCCAGAAACGGCTCGGTCATCCGCCAGGAGCGGATCGGCTGGGCCCGGGGCCCGTCGCCCGACGATCACGTCCGGCGCATGGGCATGGAGTTCCGCTTCGGCTTCTAGGCCGCAAGCGCATCAGAACGGTCGCGGCGTCCCGTCCCTTCCGCCGTGACCGCTTGGAGCCGGAAGCCTCGGAACGGGGGCTTCCGGCTTCGACCTTTTCGGATCGACGTCCGCGCGGAAGACGGACCGCTCAGGGTGCGTCGTCGCCCTCGCGGGAGGGCGCGCGCAGCGCGTCGAGGCTGGTCGAGCCCCGCACCATGATGGCGTTCTCATGCGTCGCCGGCGAGACGGCGGGGCCGCGACCGCTCCAGTTGAAGCTGTCGGCCCGGCCGGGCGCCGGAGGCTGGACGATCCCGCTGAGCACCAGTCGCTCTCGCGGGGAGGGGCCCTGGTCCTGCACCGTGTTTCCTCCGCCCAGAAGCGTGTCGGCGCCGTCGAAGCCCGGATCGTTCATGGCGATGGGCTCGGTGCGGACGCTGTCCGGGCTGCGGCGGACGGCGGGCAGCTCCCCCTGACCGATCTGCTGCGTTGCGAGGCTGACGAGCATGTCGTCGACGCTCAGGCCGAGCCGGCTGACGATCGGCTTCTCGACGTAATAGGCGAGCTTGGCCGCGCCGGCGGCGGTCATGGTGATGCCGTCGGAGTTGCGCAGGCGCGCCGGCTGCCCGGCCGGGTCCGGCCCCGAAATGATGAAGGCGCCGGAGGAATCGACGAAGCCGTTCCAGATGTCGATGAACTCGCCCTCGGCCGAAGCGGCCGCCCGGCGGTAGAGGTCGTTCAGGAAGACCATGTCCTCGGTCATCCGGTTCGCCTGGAAGGCCGGCATGCCGACCCAGATCAGCGGCAGATCGCGCGTCTCGACGATGTCCGCCAGCGCTTCGGCGCGGCGGGAATACTCGGCGGTCCAGGCGTCGGAGCGGACCGGCTCGGACGCGCCGCCGACCCGGATCGCCTGTCGGTCGTTCGCGCCCAGCATGACGACGACGAGATCGGGTTCGACCTCGTCGATCAGCTTCGGCAGCTGGCCGAGCCAGTCGTAGTAGTCGGCGCGCACGAGACCCGAGGAGCCTTCCGGGCGACCGACGATGCGGATGTCGCGGTTCTGGGCGAAGGTCTCCGTCAGGCCGCGCGTCAGGCTTGCGGCCATGAAGTCGCCGACGACGAGGACGTCGCGGGCGTTCTCAGCCTTTTCGACCGTCTCCACCGCGGGCGCGGCGGCGGCCGCGGCGGGCGCCGGGGCGGATTGGCGCCGCGGCTGGGCCTGCCGCTGGCGGTTGCCCTGCCGGGGGCGCGCCTGCTGGCGCTGCGGCTGGGCCTGCTGGCGCCGCACCTGCGGCTGCTGCTGAACGACGGGCGGGCCGAACAGCATTTCCATGATGTTGCGGGGCCGTTGCTGGGCCTGCGCGGGCGCGAGGTCGGCCGCGACGAGGCCGAGCGACAGCGGGACGGTGAGAAGCAGAATCCGCCCTCGGCGCGTATGCGTTCGTCCCGCCATCGTCACCTCAGTTCCGTCGCAGCGCGTCGAGCAGCGCCTTCGACGCGTTTCCGTCCGGCGCGAGCCCCGCCCCCCGCTGGAAGGCGGTGATCGCGCCGCGCGAACCCGAGCCGATCAGCCCGTCGATGTCGCCGTCGTAATAGCCACGCTGGCTCAAACGCTGCTGCAATTCCTGCCGTTCCGCCATGGTCAGCGGCGTGTATCCGCGCGGCCAGGGACGCACGAACGGGCCGCCGCCGGCGATTCTGTCGGCCAGATGCCCGACGGTCAACGCATAGGTGTCTGCATTGTTGTAGTTCTTGATGACGAAGAAGTTGCGCGTCATCAGGAAGATCGGCCCGTTCGGCCCTTCCGGCATGACGAGGTTGGCGTTCTGCGAACGGTCGGGGAAGGCGCGGCCGCCGACGCGGGCGAAGCCGAGGCGCTCCCATTCGCCGATCGTCTTGTTGGCGCGGTCGAGGCTCTGGATGTTGCGGCCCTGCGGCGGCTGGACCTCGTAGCCCCAGGTCTGGCCCGGACGCCAGCCGTTGTCGCGCAGGAGGTTCGCGGCGGTGGCGAGCGCGTCGGGCACGGAGTTCCAGATGTCGGCCCGCCCGTCGCCGTCCATGTCGACCTTCCAGGCCTGATAGGAGGTGGGGATGAACTGGGTGTGCCCCATCGCGCCGGCCCAGGAGCCGGTCAGGCCCGCCGGGGAGATGTGGCCGTCCTGGACGATCCGCAGCGCGGCGATCAGCTGCTGGCGGGCGAAGCGCGCGCGGCGCTGGTCGTAGACCGCGAGCGTGGCGAGCGCCTGCGGAATGTTCTTGAGGCGCTGGGGGTTCTGCAGCGCGGCGCCGTAATTGGACTCCACCGACCAGATGGCGAGGAGGATGTGGCGCGGCACGCCGAAGCGCTGCTCGATGCGGTCGAGCCACGGGCCCCACTGCCGGGCCAGCTGCTGGCCCTGCGCGACGGTCTGCTCGTTCACGCGGTTGTCGAGATAGTCCCAGACGCGGCTCTGGAACTCCGCCTGGTTGCGCGCCCGCTGGATCGTGTCGTGATCGGGCTCGGTCACGTTGGCGAAGACCGCGCGGTAGGTCTCGCGCCGGATGCCGCTCTGGGCGGCGGTGGATTCGAAATTCGCGATCCACTGGCGGAACTGCGCGTCCGCGGCAGCGGGCATGGTGGAACTCAGCGCCAGGGTCGCGGCGACGACGGCTGTCTTCACGAAGGTCGCGAGAGCGGCTCTCGGTGCAGGCATGGTCTACTCCGACGGAGGGACGTTTGCAGGAACGTCCGATGATAGGGGCAGGTCGTTAACGGCGTCTTTACCACGTCGAACGGCCAAGCCCCTGGAGCGGCGCGACCGCAGGCGAATTCACCCATCTTTTCAAGGCGAAATGACGGCGCGAGCGGAAAGCGCGCCAAGCCCGCCCGGAAACGGGATATTCACGTTTCCGTCAGGCGGTCACTTCGCCCCTGAACAGGGGCCCGGCCCGTCGGGCCCGGTCGCGGATGAAATCCGCCAGGATCCGGATGCGCGGGGCGGGGGCCAGTTCCTCGTGGCAGACCAGCCAATAGGTGCGGTCGAGATAAAGTTCGCCCGGCAGGACCGGCCGCAGTTCCGAGTGCCGGCAGGCGATGAAGTGCGGCAGGATGCAGAGGCCGTAACCCGCAAGACCGGCCGAAAGCTGGGCCTGGATGGAGGAGCTCTGATAGCTCGCCCGCATGCCCGGCAGGATGTCCTTCAGATAGTCGAGGCCGGGCGTGAAGATCATGTCGTCGATGTAGCCGATCAGCGGGTGGGCCATGACGTCGGCGCGGCTCGCGATCGGCTCGTGCGCGGCGAGATAGGTCTTCGCGGCGTAGAGGAAGAGCCGGTAGCCGGCGAGCCGCTCGTGCCGGTAGGGGCCGCTGGCGGGAGGGTGGAGCGTCACCGCGAGGTCGGCTTCGCGGCGCGACAGCGAGACGATCTGCTGGAGGGTGACGAACTCGACGGCGAGCCCCGGATGCTCTCCGGCGAACCCCGCCAGCTTGTCGGCGAGGAAGAAGTTGCCGAACCCCTCGGGCGTCGAGAGGCGCACCACGCCGCGCGCGACGAGCCGCCCGCCCGGCTCGCTCGATCCGACCAGTTCGGCCTGCCGCTCCATCGCCTTGGCCTGTTCGACGAGGCGCCCGCCGGCCGTCGTCAGCGCGTAGCCCTTGGGGCTGCGCTCGAAGAGCCGTTGGCCGAGCATGCGCTCCAGCCGGTCGATCCGGCGGGAGACGGTCACGTGGCTGGTGCGCAGCTCGCGAGCCGCCGCCGAAAGCTGGCCGGTGCGCGCGACCGCGAGGAAGTGCCGAAGATCGTCCCAGGAGAAGTTCGACATCGCGCCGGCCATCGTTTGATCTGAACGAATACGTACAGTGCCTGTTCGAAAAACACCATTCTAGGCATGGAAATCGAGTGCTAGCGTTCCGTTCGTTCGAGCGGGCAGGCGGGAGGAAACGGCCGCGCGCTCGGGCGGTCCGGGCAGTGGCAACGCCACGTCCGGGCAGGGAGGAGTGCCGTCGTCGAACGCTGCCCGACGCATGCTGCGCGCATGCGCGAGAGGCAGTGTGGCCAGCGCGTCTCCCGAAAACGGTTCTTGGGACCCAACGGGAGGAAGTTCATGAGACGTCTGGCCACCATCACCGCCGCGCTTCTGGCGGCAAGCGCCATGCCTTCGATGGCGCAGATCTCCGACGACGTCGTGAAGATCGGCATCCTCAACGACCAGTCCGGCGTCTACGCCGATTTCGGTGGCCGCTGGTCCTACGAGGCCGCGCTGATGGCGGTGGAGGATTTCGGCGGCGAAGTGAACGGCGCGCGCATCGAGGTCGTCACCGCGGACCATCAGAACAAGCCGGACGTCGCCGCCAACTTCGCCCGCCAGTGGTACGACACCGAGCAGGTGGATTCGATCATGGAGCTGACCACCTCCTCGGTGGCGCTCGCGGTCCAGGGCATTTCGCGCGAGCTCGGCAAGGTCAGCCTCGTCACCGGGGCGGCGACGGCCGAGCTGACCGGGGCGCAGTGCTCGCCCACCGGCTTCCACTGGGCCTACGACACGCACATGCTGGCGGTCGGAACCGGCGGCGCGCTGGTCGAGCAGGGCGGCGACACGTGGTTCTTCCTGACCGCCGACTACGCCTTCGGCTATTCGCTCGAGGAGCAGACCACCAAGTTCGTGACCGACAACGGCGGCACGGTCGTCGGCGCGGTCCGCCATCCGCTGGCGACGACCGACTTCTCCTCCTTCCTCCTCCAGGCGCAGTCCTCGGGCGCGAAGGTCATCGGCCTCGCCAATGCCGGCCTGGACACGGCCAATGCCGTGCTGCAGGCCTCCGAGTTCGGCATCGTGCAGAGCGGCCAGCGTCTCGCCGCGCTCCTCTTCACGCTGTCGGAGGTCCACGGTCTCGGCCTCCAGGCGGCGCAGGGCCTGACACTGACCGAGAGCTTCTACTGGAATCGCGACGACGAAAGCCGCGAGTTCGGCCGCCGCTTCTTCGAGCGGACCCAGCGCATGCCGAACATGATCCACGCCGGGACCTATTCGGGCGTGATGCACTACCTCAAGGCGATCCAGGAAGCCGGTACGGACGAGGGCGCGGCGGTCGCGGCCAAGATGAAGGAGCTGCCGGTCGAGGACGTCTTCGCGCGCGGCGCGCGCGTCCAGGAGAACGGCCGCCTGATGTCCGACGCCTATCTGATGGAGGTGAAGAGCCCGGACGAAAGCCAGGAGCCCTGGGACTACTACAACGTCCTGTCGACGGTTCCGGGCGACGAAGCCTATCTCTCGCTCGAAGAGAGCGGCTGCGACACGTCCGGCTGGGCGCAGTAGGCTCCGTGGCGCAGACGACGATGATGGCGGGCGGGGAGGCGGCGTCGGCCGCTGCCCCGTTCGCGCCTCACCCGGCGCGCGCTCCGGGCGAGGTGGTCCTCTCCTGCCGCGATCTGCGGCGTGATTTCGGCGGCTTCACCGCCGTCAAGGACGTCAATCTCGACGTCGAGCACGCGCGCGTCCATGCCCTGATCGGGCCGAACGGGGCAGGCAAGACCACGGTCTTCAACCTCCTGACCAAGTTCCTGCAGCCGACGCGCGGCGAGATCCGCTTCCTCGGCGAGGACATCACGCGGCTGTCGCCGTCGAAGGTCGCGCGCAAGGGCCTCGTGCGGTCCTTCCAGATTTCCGCGACCTTCCCGCATCTGACGGTGCTGGAGAACGTGCGCGTGGCGTTGCAGCGGCCGAGCGGCCTGGCGGTGCAGTTCTGGCGGCCGCTCGCCTCGCTCGACCGGCTGAACGGGCGCGCGATGGAGCTCATCGAGCGCGTCGGCCTCGGCGACGCGGTGGACACGCTGGCCGCCGACCTCTCCTACGGGCGCAAGCGCGTCCTGGAGATCGCCACGACGCTGGCGCTCGACCCCAAGGTCCTGCTCCTCGACGAACCCATGGCGGGCATGGGGCACGAGGACGTCGGCACCGTCTCGAACATCATCCGCGACGTCGCGCGCGAGCACGCCGTCCTGATGGTGGAGCACAATCTGAAGGTCGTCGCCGACCTCTGCGACACCGTCACCGTGCTTCAGCGCGGCGAGATCCTGGCGGCGGGCGACTATGTGACCGTCTCCAACGACGAGCGCGTGCGAACCGCCTATATGGGGACCGACCATGACTGAGGCCGCCGCGAACGGCCGCGAGCCGCTGCTGCACGTGCGCGGGCTGAACGCCTGGTACGGCGAGGGCCATGCGCTGCACGGCGTCGATCTCGACGTCTATCCGGGCGAGACCGTGACCCTCGTCGGCCGCAACGGCGTCGGCAAGACGACGACGCTGCGCGCCATCATGGGCATCCTGCCCCAGCGCTCGGGCACCATCCGCTTCGACGGACGGGACATGATGAGCGTGCCGCTGCACAGGACGGCCAAGCACGGCATCGGTTTCGTGCCGGAGGAGCGCGGCATTTTCGCGACGCTGAGCGTGGAGGAGAACCTTCATCTGCCGCCCGTGGTCGCGCCCGGCGGCATGAGCGTGGACGAGATCTACACGCTCTTCCCGAACCTGAAGGAGCGCCGCAACTCCGGCGGAATGCAGCTCTCGGGCGGCGAGCAGCAAATGCTGGCGATCGCCCGCATCCTGCGCTCGGGCGTGCGGCTGCTCCTCCTCGACGAGCCGACGGAGGGGCTCGCGCCCGTCATCGTCCAGCGCATCGGCGAGGTCCTGCGCGAGCTCAAGACGCGCGGCATGACCGTGCTTCTCGTCGAGCAGAACTTCCGCTTCGCCGCGCGCGTCGCGGACCGCTTCTACCTGATGGACCACGGCGAGGTGCTGGAAAGCTTCGCGACGAGCGAACTGCCGGCGCGCCAGCAGCGCCTCGCCGAAGTGTTGGGAGTCTAGCCTTGGACACGATCTTCGGCATTCCGGTCGCGGCCTTTCTCGGCCAGCTTCTCGTCGGCCTCATCAACGGCTCGTTCTACGCGATGCTGTCGCTCGGGCTTGCGATCATCTTCGGCCTGCTGCGCATCATCAACTTCGCCCATGGCGCGCAGTACATGCTGGGCGCCTTCGTCGGCTCGCTGCTGCTCACCTCGTCCGGCATCGGCTTCTGGCCCGCGCTCATTCTCGCGCCGCTCATCGTCGGGCTGATGGGGATGCTGGTGGAGCGCGTCGCGCTCTCGCGCCTCTACGAGGTCGATCACCTCTACGGCCTCCTCTTCACCTTCGGCCTCGCGCTCGTGATCGAGGGCATGTTCCGCTACTGGTTCGGCGCGGCGGGCACGCCCTATCCGACGCCCGCCCTGCTGCAGGGCGGCACCAATCTCGGCTTCATGTTCCTGCCGAACTATCGCGGCTTCACCGTCGTCGCCTCGCTGGTCGTGTGCGTCGCGGTCTGGCTCCTGATCGAGAAGACCCGCCTCGGGGCGACGCTGCGCGCCGCGCAGGAGAACCCGACGCTGGTGCGGGCCTTCGGCATCAACGTGCCGCTGCTCCTCACCTTCACCTACGGGCTGGGCGCGGCGCTCGCCGGTCTCGCCGGCATCCTCGCCGCCCCGATCTACCAGGTGTCGCCGATGATGGGCTCGCAGATCATCATCGTCGTCTTCGCGGTGGTCGTCGTCGGCGGCATGGGCTCGATCGGCGGGGCGATCGTCACGGGCTATCTCCTCGGTCTCGCCGAGGGCCTGACGCGCGTCTTCTACCCGGAGGCGTCCAACATCGTGATCTTCGTCATCATGGCGATCGTGCTTCTGGTACGCCCCGCCGGACTGTTCGGGAGGGCCGCCTGATGACCACCGCCGCACTGAGCCTTCCGGCCACGCGCAGGATCGCGCCGCTGAAGGCGATCCTGCTCCTGATCGCCATCGGCGCGCTGCTCGCCGCGCCCTGGTTCCTCTATCCGTTGTTCCTGATGAAGGTGCTGTGCTTCGCGCTGTTCGCGGCAAGCTTCAACCTTCTCCTGGGCTACACCGGGCTCCTGTCCTTCGGCCATGCCGCCTTCTTCGGCGGGGCGGCCTATTTCAGCGCCCATGCGGTGAAGGTCTGGGGCTGGAACCCGGAGTTCGGCATCCTGCTCGGCGTCGTCGGGGCGGCCGTCCTCGGCCTGATCATCGGGTTCCTCGCGATCCGCCGGCAGGGCATCTACTTCGCCATGATCACGCTGGCTCTCAGCCAGATGTTCTTCTTCTTCTGCCTTCAGGCGCCGTTCACGCACGGCGAGGACGGCATCCAGGCGGTGCCGCGCGGGCATCTCTTCGGGGTCGTCAACCTGCAGTCCGGCCTGAACATGTACTTCTTCGTCCTCGGGGTCTTCCTCGTCGGCATGTTCGCGATCTACCGGATCGTCCATTCGCCCTTCGGCATGATCATGAAGTCGATCCGCGAGAACGAGAACCGCGCGGTCTCGCTCGGCCTCTCGGTGGGTTCCTACAAGCTCGCCGCCTTCGTCATGTCGGCGGCCCTGACGGGTCTGGCCGGCGGCACCAAGGCGCTGGTCTTCCAGTTCGCGACGCTCACCGACGTCACCTGGCAGATGTCGGGCGAGGTCATCCTGATGACGCTGCTCGGCGGCATCGGCACGCTGATCGGCCCGCTCTTCGGCGCGACGCTCATCGTGACGCTGCAGAACTATCTCGCCACCTCCGCCTTCCCGGTAACGGTGCTGACCGGCATCATCTTTATGGTCTGCGTGCTCGCCTTCCGGCGCGGCGTCGTCGGCGAGTTCTACCATTCCAGGATCGGCCGCGCGATCATGGCGCGGCTGGACCGCTGATGGAACTGGAATACGACCACGTCGTCATCGGCGGCGGGACGGCGGGCTGCGTCCTCGCCAACCGCCTGTCGGCCGACAAGTCGCGCTCGGTCCTGCTTTTGGAAGCCGGCCCGCGCGACAATTACGCCTGGGTCCACATTCCGGTCGGCTATCTCTACTGCATCGGCAATCCGCGCGCCGACTGGTGCTTCACCACGGAAGCCGAGACGGGCCTGAACGGGCGAACGCTCGGCTATCCGCGCGGGCGCGTCCTCGGCGGCTGCTCCTCCATCAACGGCATGATCTACATGCGCGGGCAGGCCCGGGACTACGATCTGTGGCGCCAGATGGGCTGCGAGGGCTGGGGCTGGGACGACGTGCTGCCGCTCTTCAAGGCGAGCGAGGACTGGCACGCGGGACCCGACGAGATGCACGGGACGGGCGGCGAATGGCGCGTGGAGCCGGCGCGCCTTTCCTGGGACATTCTGGAAGCCTTCCGCGAGGCGGCGGCCCAGTACGGCATCCCGAAGATCAAGGACTTCAACCGCGGCGACAACGAAGGCTCCTCCTTCTTCAAGGTGAACCAGAAGCGAGGCGTGCGCTGGAACGCGGTGAAGGCGTTCCTCAAGCCCGCGAAGGACCGCGCCAATCTCGTCGTGCGCACCGGCGCGCAGGTGAAGCGCCTCGTCGTGGAGGAGGGCCGTGCCGTCGGCGTCGTCTTCGAGGCCGACGGGGAGACGATCGAAGTGCGCTGCCGGCGCGAGATCGTGCTGTCCGCCGGATCCATCGGCTCGCCCCACATTCTGGAGCTGTCCGGCATCGGGCGCGGCGAGGTCCTGTCGAAGGCCGGCATTCCGGTCCTGCACGAGATGGATCAGGTCGGGGAGAATCTGCAGGATCATCTGCAGCTGCGCTGCGCCTACAAGGTGTCGGGCATCCGCACCCTGAACGAGCGGGCGAACTCGCTGCTCGGCAAGGCGGCGATCGCGCTGGAATATCTGGCGGCGCGCTCCGGCCCGATGTCCATGGCCCCGTCCCAGCTCGGCGTCTTCACCAGATCCGATCCGTCCTTCGAGACGGCGAACATCCAATACCACGTCCAGCCGCTGAGCCTCGACAAGTTCGGGGAGAACGTCCACCCGTTCCCGGCCTTCACCGCCAGCGTCTGCAATCTGCGCCCCGAAAGCCGGGGTTCGGTTCACGCCAAAAGCGCCGATTTCCGTGCCCAGCCGGCCATCGCGCCGAACTATCTGTCCGCCGAGACCGATCGCCGCGTGGCGGCCGATTCCATCCGGGTGACGCGCGCGATCGTGGCCCAGCCGGCGCTGGCGCCCTACCGGCCGGAGGAGTTCCGGCCCGGGCCCGCCTTCCGGAGTGAGGAGGAGCTGGTCCAGGCGGCGGGCGACATCGGCACGACGATCTTCCACCCGGTCGGCACCTGCCGCATGGGCGCCGATCCGCAATCCGTGGTCGATCCGCAATTGCGGGTGCGCGGCATCGAGGGGCTTCGCATCGCCGACGCCTCGATCATGCCGCGCATCGTCTCCGGCAACACCGCCTCGCCGACGGTGATGATCGCGGAGAAGGCGGCGCGTATGATCCTCGCCGCATGAGGAGGATTCGATGAGCGACTTTGGTCTCGACGAGGACCGGCGCGCGATCCGCGACATGGCGAGGAGCTTCGCCGACGAGAAGATCGCGCCGCACGCGCTGGAATGGGACGAGGCGCGGCACTTTCCCGTCGAGGTGATGCGGGAGGCCGCGAGCCTCGGCATGGGGGGCATCTATGTCGGCGAGGAGCATGGCGGCTCCGGCCTGACGCGCCTCGACGCGGCGCTGATCTTCGAGGCGCTCGCGACCGGCTGCCCGGCGGTCTCGGCCTATCTGTCGATCCACAACATGGCCGCCTGGATGGTGGACCGCTTCGGCTCGGAGAGCTTGCGCGCCCGCCTCGTGCCCGGTCTCGTCTCGATGGAGACGATCGGCGCCTATGCGCTGACGGAGCCGGGCTCGGGCTCGGACGCGGCGGCGCTTTCGGCGACGGCGCGCCTCGACGGCGACACCTACGTCCTGAACGGCACCAAGCAGTTCATCTCCGGCGGCGGCGCGGCCGATCTCTACGTGACGATGGTGCGGACCGGCGGCGAGGGGCCGTCCGGCGTCACCGCCCTGGCGGTTCCGAAGGAGACGGAAGGCCTCTCCTTCGGGGCGAACGAGCGCAAGATGGGCTGGAACGCCCAGCCGACCCGCCAGCTCGTCTTCGAGAACGCCCGCGTCCCCGTTGCCAACCGCATCGGCGCGGAGGGCGAGGGCTTCAAGATCGCGATGAAGGGGCTCGACGGCGGGCGGCTGAACATCGCCGCCTGCTCGCTCGGCGGCGCCTCCCGCGCGCTGGAGAAGGCGCTCGCCTACATGGCCGAGCGCCGCGCCTTCGGAAAGCGCCTCGACGCGTTCCAGGCGCTGCAGTTCCGCCTGGCCGACATGGGCATCGAGCTCGAGGCCTCGCGCTCCCTCCTCTGGCGGGCCGCCTCGGCCTTGGACGACGGCGCGCCGGACGCGACGCGGCTGGCGGCGATGGCCAAGCGCTTCGTCACCGATGCGGGCTTCAAGGTCGCCAACGAGGCGCTGCAACTTCACGGCGGATACGGCTATCTTGCCGAATACGGGATCGAGAAGATCGTCCGCGACCTCCGGGTGCACCAGATCCTGGAGGGAACGAACGAGATCATGCGCCTGATCGTGGCGCGGCAGATGCTGGCGGAGGGCCGATGACGGAGTCCGGCACGGACGATGTAATCGTCGAGAGGAGGGGCGCGGCGGGCATCGTCCGCCTGAACCGGCGACAAGCGCTGAACGCGCTGACGCTGCCCATGGTGCGGGCGCTGAAGTCCGCCTTCGATCGCTTCTCGAAGGACGACGAAATCGCCTTCGTGCTTCTGGAGGGCGAGGGCGAGCGGGCCTTTTGCGCGGGAGGCGACATCCGCGCCATCCACGATTCCGGCAAGGCGGGCACCGATCTCGCGGAGACCTTCTGGCGCGAGGAATACGAGCTGAACGCCTCGATCGCTGAGTACTCCAAGCCCGTCGTCGTTTTCATGGACGGCATCGTGATGGGCGGAGGGGCGGGACTTTCGATCCACGCCTCGCACCGTGTCGCGACGGATCGCATCCGCTTCGCCATGCCCGAGACCGGCATCGGCTTCGTGCCGGATGTCGGGGCCACGCACCGCCTGTCGCGCGCGCCGGACGGCGTCGGGCGCTATCTGGCGCTGACGGGCTCGATCGTCGGCGCGGCCGACGTGATCGCGGCGGGGCTGGCCGACGTGATGGTGCCGGCCGAGCGTCTGCCGGAGCTGAGGGCGGACCTTCTCGCCGCGAAGAACGCCGCCGCGATCGAGGACGCCATCGGCCGGCAGAGTGCGGGAACGACGCCCGGCCTGTTCTCCCGGCATCGCTCCCTGATCGCCCGCGCCTTCTCGGCCCCGGATATCGAAGGCGTCCTGGAGGCGCTGGAGGCGGACGGCTCCGACTTCGCCAAGGAGACGCGCGCGACCATCCTGTCGCGCTCGCCCTCCAGCCTTCGCGACACCGAGGCGCTGCTGGAACATGCCGCGAACGCGTCCTTGCGCGACTGCCTGACGGCCGAGTTCTTCGCCGCGCTCGGCACGCTTCAGCGGCCCGACTTCTACGAGGGCGTGCGTGCCGCCGTCATCGACAAGGACCGCAATCCACGCTGGTCCCCGCCGCTCCTGTCGGACGCGCCGCCGGTGGACCGCAACGCCTTTTCCGCGCGGCCGGGGATCGTGCCGCCCTTCGCATTGGAGGCCAGTTCATGAGCCAGCGCATCGCCTTCATCGGCCTCGGCAATATGGGCCTGCCGATGCTCCTGAACCTGAAGAAGGCCGGCTACACGGTGCGCGGCTTCGACCTCGCGGCGCCCGCCGTCGAGGCGGCATTGGCTGCGGGCGTCGAGATTCCGGCGACGGTGGCCGAGGCGCTGGAAGGCGCCGACATCGTCATCACCATGCTGCCGGCCGGGCGCCACGTCCTCTCCGTCTGGAAGGAGGCGTTGCCGCTCCTGGACTCGGACACGCTCCTGATCGACTGCTCGACCATCGACGTCGACAGCGCGCGCGCCGCGCACGAGATGGCGGCGGGTGCGGGGCTCCTCTCGCTCGACGCGCCGGTCTCGGGCGGGGTCGGCGGGGCGAGCGCCGGCACGCTCACCTTCATGACGGGCGGCAGCGCGGAGGCGTTCGAGGCCGCTTCGCCGGTTCTCGGGCGCATGGGCGCGAAGATCGTCTATTGCGGCGCGGCCGGCGCCGGGCAGGCCGCCAAGATCTGCAACAACATGATCCTCGGCATTTCGATGATCGGCGTGTCGGAGGCCTTCGTCCTCGCCGAGAAGCTCGGCCTTTCGCATCAGGCGCTCTTCGACGTCTCCTCCACGGCCTCCGGCCAGTGCTGGTCGCTGACGAGCTATTGCCCGGTGCCCGGACCCGTGCCGACGGCCCCGTCCAACAACGGCTACAGGCCAGGTTTCGCGGCCAGTCTGATGCTGAAGGATCTGACCCTCGCGCAGGAGGCGGCCGATCTGGCCGGTGCGGAGACACCGCTCGGCCGGCACGCGCGCGAGATCTACGCCGCCTTCGCGGAGGCCGGGGAGGGCGGCAGCGACTTCTCCGGCATCGTCAACCACCTTCGGGCGCGCTCGGGCGAAAGGGAAGCTTCATGACCGCAGAGTCGACGATCCTCGTCGAGCGCCACGACCGCGTGGCGCTGATCCGACTGAACCGACCGAAGGCACTGAATGCTTTGAACCTGCAGCTCGCGACCGAGCTGACCGAAACCGCGCTGTCCTTCGACGAGGACAAGAGCGTCGGCTGCATCGTCGTCACCGGCTCCGAGAAGGCGTTCGCGGCCGGCGCCGACATCAAGGAGATGCAGTCCTCCGGCTATGCCGAGATGTACGCCCGCGACTGGTTCGGCATCTGGGAGCGCTTCGCCGCCGTGCGCACGCCGATGATCGCGGCCGTCAACGGCTTCGCGCTCGGCGGCGGCTGTGAGGTCGCCATGATGTGCGACATCGTCATCGCCGGCGACGGCGCGAAGTTCGGCCAGCCCGAGATCAATCTCGGCGTCATGCCGGGCATGGGCGGCTCGCAGCGCCTGACGCGCCTCATCGGCCGGTCCAAGGCGATGGAGCTGTGCCTCACGGGCCGGATGATGGGCGCTGAGGAGGCCGAGAGGGCCGGGCTCGCCGCGCGCGTCTTCCCGGCGGCCGACCTGGAGGCCGAAGCCTTGAAGATGGCCGCGGCCATCGCCGCGAAGTCCAAGATCGTCGCCATGATGACCAAGGAGACGGTCAACCGCGCCGAGGAGATCTCGCTCGCCGAGGGGCTGCGCTTCGAGCGCCGGCTGTTCCACTCCATGTTCGCGCTGCCCGACCAGAAGGAGGGCATGGCCGCCTTCGTCGAGAAGCGCAAACCGGATTTCGATCGAAGCTGAGGCCGACCGGGCCTATTGTGTAGCGCTGGCCGTCGAATCATCAGGGGCGGGACGGAAATGACGAGCTTTCGCGAGGCGCGCGACTTCCTTCTGGAACACCGGACGGATTACGAGGGGGCGGTGGCGGGCTTCCGCTGGCCCGACCCGGTTCCGTTCAACTGGGCGATCGACTGGTTCGACGGCGAACTGGCCGCGAACCCCGAAAGCCGCGACCGGACGGCGCTCGCCATCGTCGACGCCGCGTCCGGCACCGAGCGCTCGCTGACCTTCGCCGAACTTTCCCGGCGGTCGAACCGCGTGGCCAACTGGCTGTCCGATCTCGGCGCGACGCGCGGCGACCATCTCCTCCTCGTCCTCGGCAACGTCGTGCCGCTCTGGGAGGTGATGCTCGCGGCGATGAAGCTGGAGCTGGTCGTCATCCCGGCGACGACGCTTCTGTCCCGCACCGAGCTCGAGGACCGGCTGGGGCGCGGCTCTGCGCGGCTGGTGGTGGCGAGCGCCGACCAGACGGCGAAGTTCGCGGACCTGCCCATGCAGGGCGTCACCCGGATCGTCGTCAACGGGGTGGCGGACGGTTGGCATTCCTACGAGGGTGCGGATGCCGCGTCCGATGTCTTCGAGGCCTCCGGCGAGACGCGGCCCGGCGACCCGATGCTGCTCTATTTCACCAGCGGCACGACGGCCAAGCCCAAGCTCGTCGTCCACAATCATCGCTCCTATCCGGTCGGAGCGCTGTCGACCATGTACTGGATCGGCCTCCAGCCGGGCGACGTGCATCTCAACATCTCCTCGCCGGGCTGGGCCAAGCACGCCTGGTCCAGCTTCTTCGCACCCTGGAACGCGGGCGCGACGAGCCTTTCGATCAATCAGCCGCGCTTCGACGCCAAGGCGCTCCTCGCCGAGATCGTCGAGCGCAAGGTGACGACGCTCTGCGCGCCGCCCACGGTCTGGCGGATGCTCATCCAGGAGGATCTGACGGCCTATCCCGTTTCGCTGCGCGAGGTCGTCGGCGCCGGCGAGCCCCTCAATCCGGAGGTCATTGAGCGCGTGAAGGCCGCCTGGGGCGTCCATATCCGCGACGGCTACGGACAGACGGAAACCACCGCCCAGATCGGCAATTCGCCGGGCCAGCCGGTGAAGCCCGGAGCGATGGGCCGCCCGCTTCCCGGCTACCGCGTCCGGCTTCTCGATCCCGACGGAGGCGACGCGCAGGAGGGCGAGGTCGCCCTTTCGCTCGGGCCGGATCGGCCCGCCGGCCTGATGGACGGCTACCGGCAGGACGACCTCACGCTCCGCCCGCCCGGCAAGGAGGTCTACCGCACCGGCGACGTCGCCTTCCTCGACGAGGACGGCTACTTCACCTTCGTCGGCCGGGCCGACGACGTGTTCAAGTCGTCGGACTACCGCATCAGCCCCTTCGAGCTGGAAAGCGTCCTGATCGAACACGTCGCCGTCGCCGAGGCCGCGATCGTGCCGGCGCCGGACCCGATCCGCCTCGCCGTGCCCAAGGCCTATGTGACGCTCGTGCCGGGCCGTGCGCCGGACGAAGCGACCGCGCGTTCGATCCTCGAGCACTGCGCCAGCCGCCTGTCGCCCTTCAAGCGCGTGCGCGCGATCGCCTTCGTCTCGGAGCTTCCCAAGACCGTGTCCGGCAAGATCCGGCGCGTCCAGCTCCGTCGGATCGAGACGAGCGGGGAGGGGGCTGAAGCCTTCGTCGTCGCGAGCTACACCGAAGCCGACCTCAAGGGTCCGGCTGGGGCCGGCTGAGCTTCGTGGAGCTCGACGCGACGGACCTGCGCATCCTGCGAGCCCTCCAGGACGACCCGGAGGGCTCGATCGAGGCGATCGGCCGCGCCGCGGGCCTCAGCCATACGCCCTGCTGGCGCCGGATGAAGCGCATGCAGGAGGCCGGGATCATCAAGGGCCGGACCTATGTCTTCGACGAGAAGGCGGTCGGCCTGTCGATGACGGTCATCACCATGATCAAGCTCTCCAAGCACGACGAGGCCTCGCTCACCGACTTCGAGCGCGAGGCCGCCCGGCTGACCGAGATCGTCGAATGCTATCTCGTGACCGGCCAGTACGATTTCGCGCTGACGGTGGTGACACGCGACATCCACAGCTTCGAGACGCTGCTCAAGACGCGCCTGTCGAACCTGCCGCATGTGGCGGACATGAATTCGACCGTGGTCCTTCGAAAGGTGCGGACCGGCGGCCGCCTTCCGATCTGATCGCCGTTCGTAGGACGGATTCCGCCGATCCGGGCCAAGTCTTGGGATAGGGCTCCTCAATCGCGCCCTGCGATGACGCAGAAGGGAATGGCGCTCCGCTCGAACTGTTCTAATCTCGATGGTGGAGGAATGCGGCGGGCCTCACGCCCGCCGATCATCGAAGTCCATGTCGGGAGGCATGTCATGGGCCAGACGGTCGCGAAAGCGGGCATCGCATCGGGCGAACTCGATCGCAAATACACGGCGCACGAAGGACGCGTCTTCATGTCCGGGACGCAGGCGCTGGTGCGCCTGCCGATGGTCCAGATGCGGCGCGACCGCGAAGCCGGGCTGAACACGGGCACCTTCATCTCGGGCTATCGCGGCTCGCCGCTCGGCGGCTACGACCAGCAGCTGATGAAGTCGCAAAAGGCGCTGGAGAAGGACGGCATCGTCTTCCAGCCCGGCGTCAACGAGGAACTGGCCGCCACCGCCGTCTGGGGCTCGCAGCAGGTCGGCCTGTCGCCCGGCGCGCGAAAGGACGGCGTCGTCGGCATCTGGTACGGCAAGGGGCCGGGCGTCGACCGCTCGGGCGACGTCTTCAAGCACGCCAACGCGGCCGGCTCGTCGAGATACGGCGGCGTCCTCGTCGTCGCGGGCGACGACCATTCGGCCAAATCCTCCACCGTTCCGCACCAGTCCGACCACGCCTTCATGGCGGCGATCATCCCGGTGCTCTATCCCTCCTCGATCCACGAATTCGTCGAGTTCGGCCTGCTCGGCATCGCCATGAGCCGCTATTCGGGCTGCTGGGTCGGCCTCAAGGTCATCGCCGATACGGTCGAGACGACCGCCTCCGTCGATCTCTCCGGGGAGAACCGGCAGTTCGTCATCCCGGACGATTTCGAGATCCCCGCCGACGGGCTGAACCTTCGCATCCCCGACGACCGCTGGACGCAGGACCATCGCCTGCAGACGCTGAAGCCCTATGCGGCCATCGCCTTCGCGCGCGCCAACCGCATCGACCGCGTGACGCTCGACAGCCCGGACGCCAGGCTCGGCATCATCGCCTCCGGCAAGGCCTACGAGGACGTTCGCCAGGCGCTGAAGGAGCTCGGCGTCGACGAGGACACCGCCCACAAGGCCGGGCTGCGGCTCTACAAGGTCGGCATGCCCTGGCCGCTGGAGCCGGAGGGCGTGCGCGAGTTCTCGGTCGGGCTGGAGGAGATCCTCGTCGTCGAGGAGCGGCGCGAGATCATCGAGAACCAGATCAAGCAGCAGCTCTTCAACTGGCGGCACGACGTGCGCCCGCGCATCGTCGGCAAATTCGACACCAAGGACCATCCGGTGCTCTCGCTCGCCGAGGAGCTGAGCGTCGCCACGGCCGCGATCGTCATCGGCGAACGCATCCTCGCCATGAGCCATCTCGACGCCGAGCACACGGCCTATATCGAGCGGCGCATCGCTCATTTCCGGGCGCTGAACGAGCGCAACCGCAAGGTCGCCCCGCCCGTCGCGCGCACCCCCTTCTACTGCTCGGGCTGCCCGCACAATTCCTCGACCAAGGTGCCCGAGGGCTCGCGCGGCCTCGGCGGTATCGGCTGCCACTACATGGTCACCTGGATGGGCCGGAACACCGACACGTTCAGCCAGATGGGCGGCGAAGGCGTCGCCTGGACCGGCACGGCGCCCTTCACCGACGAGCCGCACGTCTTCTCCAATCTCGGCGACGGTACCTTCTTCCACTCCGGGCATCTGGCCGTCCGCCAGGCGGTCGCGGCCAAGGTCAACGTCACCTACAAGATCCTCTACAACGACGCCGTCGCCATGACGGGCGGGCAGAGCGTCGACGGGCAGCTCGACCCGGTGAAGATCGCCCATCTCCTCCATCAGGAGGGCGTGAGGCCGATCGTTCTCCTGTCCGAGAAGCCGGAGAACTACGCCGCGGCCCTCCTGCCGCCCGGCGTCGCGATCCACCACCGCGACGACGTGGAGGCGGTGATGCGCGACATGCGGGAGGTCAAGGGCGTCTCGGCCATGGTCTACGACCAGACCTGCGCGGCCGAGAAGCGCCGGCGCCGCAAGCGCGGCCTGATGGAGGACCCGAACAGGCGCGTCGTCATCAACCCGGCGGTCTGCGAGGGCTGCGGCGACTGTTCGGTGCAGTCCAACTGCATCTCCGTGGAGCCGCTGGAGACGGAGATGGGCCGCAAGCGGCAGATCAACCAGTCCTCCTGCAACAAGGACTTCTCCTGCCTGAAGGGCTTCTGCCCCTCCTTCGTGACCATCGAAGGCGCGCAGCTGAAGAAGCGATCGGCCATCGCGGCGCCGAACGCCTCGGACATTCCCGAGCCGGTGGTTCCCGAGCTCACCGACCCGGTGAACGTCGCCATCACCGGCGTCGGCGGCACGGGCGTGCTGACGATCGGCGCGATCCTCGGCATGGCCGCCCATCTCGACGGCAAGGCGCCGATGCTGCTCGACATGGCGGGGCTGGCGCAGAAGGGTGGCGCGGTCCTCTCGCACGTTCGGCTTGGCCGGCGCGCCGAGGACGTGACCTGCCCGCGCATCGTGGCCGGCTCGGCCGACATCCTGATCGCGGCCGACGACGTGGTGGCGGCGTCCAAGGAGGCGCAGACGCTCGTCTCGCGCGAGCGCACCCGCGCCGTCGTCAACACCCATCTGACCCCGGTCGCCCAGTTCGTCCGCGATCCCGACTTCGACTTCCGCCGCACGCTCGTCGGCTCGGCCATCCGCAAGTCGGTCGCCGAAGGTTCGGACTTCCTGAACTTCACCGAACTCGCCGAGGCGGTCTCGGGCGATGCCATCGCCACCAATGTGATGATGCTCGGCTATGCGTGGCAGCGCGGCCTGGTGCCGCTCTCCCTCGCCTCCATCACCGAAGCCATCGAGATCAACGGCGTCGCGGTGCGCGCCAATCTCGACGCCTTCGCCTGGGGGCGGCTCGCCGCCCACGCGCCGGAGCGGATCGCCGATATCCTGCGTCCGGCGGAAGATCGGCCGAAGACGCTGGAAGAGATGACGACGGGCGAGCTGATCGAGCACCGCTCGCGCTTCCTCGCCCAATATCAAGACGAGGCGCTGGCCCAGACCTATCGCGACCTCGTCGGCGAGGCCCGCAAGCTCGACGTCAAGCTCTCGGCCGGCGGACGGCTGGAGCGGGCGGTGGCGCAGAACTACGCCAAGCTCCTCGCCTACAAGGACGAGTACGAGGTCGCGCGGCTGCACTCGGACACGGGCTTCGCGCAGAAGATCGCGGCGGAGTTCGAGCCGGGCGGTCGGATGGTGTTCCACCTCGCTCCGCCCCTGCTGCCGGGCGAGGATTCGAACGGGCGGCCCAGAAAGCGCGCCTTCGGGCCGTGGATGATGACCGCCTTCCGCCTGCTGGCGCGGGGCAAGGCGCTTCGCGGCACGCCGCTCGACCCCTTCGGCTACACGGCCGAGCGCCGTGCCGAGCGGGCGCTGATCGCAGGCTACGAGCACACGTTCGAGGAGGTCGCGCGTCTGGCGCGGGCCGACAATCTCGACATCGCCGTCGAGCTCCTGTCGCTGCCCGCCGACATTCGCGGCTTCGGCCCGGTCAAGGCGGCGTCGATGCAGAAGGCGGACAAGCGCCGGGCAGAGCTGTCCGCCCTGCTGGCGCAGGCTCCGAAGCCGGCGGCCGTGGAGCGGGAGCTGGTTCCAGGGGAGTAGGGCGAGTTCCTTCCACGGTTGCGGCAACTCGCGCCCTCCGCCCTGCCGGGCGCCTCCCTGAAGGGACGATCGGCGGCGGCCCAGAAGGGGCGTCGTAGATCGCATTAGCGCGCCGTTCTTCGGCGCGGTCTCACGCGATTGTCCATCCTTTCCGTTGACAGTGCGTCCGATCGTCAACAGGCGACAGGCCGGACGGGTTCGCCCATATGGGAATGGACCGCCGGGCGCTTTCGACGAGGCCCGGCATCTTGACCCGACCGGAGCCCCGCCGATGAGTCAGACGAAAGACCTCTCCCACATCCACCGCTTCGAGAAGGGCGGCGCCGACCGCGCACCGCTGCTTCTGCTTCACGGCACCGGCGGCGACGAGGCGGACCTCCTCGGTCTCGGCCGGATGGTCGCGCCGGGCGCGAGCCTTCTGTCGCCCCGCGGCCGGGTTTCCGAGAACGGCATGCCCCGCTTCTTCCGGCGCCTGGCCGAAGGCGTCTTCGACCACGACGACGTGCGCGCCCGCGCCGACGAACTGGCCGATTTCGTCGCCGAGGCCCGCGAGGCCTACGGTCTGGCCGCGCCGATCGCGCTCGGCTTCTCGAACGGGGCCAACATCGCCGCCGCCGTTCTCTATCGCCGGCCGGAGGCCTTCGCCGGGGCGGTGCTGATCCGGGCGATGGTTCCGCTGGAGGAAGCGCCGGCCACCGATCTGTCGGGCAAGCCCGTCCTCATCCTTTCCGGCGCGGCGGACCCGATCATCCCGGCCGACAACGCCGGACGCCTCGCTTCGGTTCTGGAAGGAGCCGGCGCCGCCGTCACCCATCATGTGCTTCCGGCCGGCCACGGCCTGACCCAGTCCGACGTCTCGCTCGCCTCGCAATGGCTCGGCGCGCGATGACGACCCGCCTTCGCGTTCGAAATCTGCCCCACGACGCCCGACTTTCCGAAGGAGACAACGCCATGCAACTCACCGGCATCCACCATCTGACCGCCGTGACCGCGCACGCCTCGCGCAATCACGACTTCTACACCCGCATCCTCGGCATGCGGATGGTGAAGAAGACCGTGAACCAGGACGACGTCTCGGCCTACCACCTCTTCTATGCTGACGGCGAAGGCTCGCCGGGCACCGACATCACCTTCTTCGACTTCCCGACCCTGCCGGAGAAGCGCGGCACCAACTCGATCGTGCGCACGGCCCTGCGCATCTCGGGCCAGGACAGCTTCGACTACTGGGCGCAGCGTCTCGACGCGCACAATGTCGAGCGCGGCCCGGCCGAGGAGCTGGACGGTCGCATGACCATCCTCTTCGAGGATTTCGAGGGTCAGCGCCTCGCCCTCGTCGACGACGGCGGCCAGGGCGGCTTCGCGGTCTGGGAGAAGAGCGAGGTTCCGGCCGAGCACCAGATCCGCGGGCTCGGGCCGATCACCATGAGCGTGCCCGACCTCGCGCCCACCAAGGCGGCGGTCGAGCAGATCCTCCAGATGCGGGAAGCGCGCACCTATGAGGGGCCGTCGGGCGCGACGACCCACGTCTTCGAGATGGGCGAGGGCGGTGCCTCGGCGGAACTGCATGTCGCGGTCGAGCCGAACCTGCCGCGCGTTCGCCCGGGCGGCGGCGGCGTCCATCACGTCGCCTTCCGCGTGCCGGACGACGCCTACGGCTACTGGTCGGAGCGTCTGGCGAGCGTGCGCCTGCCGTCCTCCGGCCCGGTGGACCGGTTCTACTTCCGCTCGCTCTATTTCCGCGAGCCGAACGGGATCCTGTTCGAGATCGCCACCGACGGGCCCGGCTTCCACGCCGACGAGCCGATGGAAACGATGGGCGAAGGCCTCGCCTTGCCGCCGTTCCTCGAGCCGCGCCGTGCGGAGATCGAAGCGGGCCTGAAGCCGCTCTGACGAACACGGACGCGAACCCCCGGCCTTCCTTGCGCGTTCTGCCATCGCAGCGGACACGGGTGGGAAGGCCGGCATGACGCAGACCGACGATGCGCGCGGCCGCGCGGCCCTGGAGACCGAGACGGCGCTCGACGCCTATCGGGATCTGGACGCGTGGCCGCGCGCCGATCTCCTGTCGGCCCTCGTGGCCGGGCATGCGATCGCGCTGGCCGCCGCGAAGGCGGCCCTGCCGGCGCTGACCGCCGCGCTGGAGGCGGCGCTGCCGCGCATCGAGGGCGGTGGGCGCCTCGTCTATGCGGGCGCCGGCACCTCGGGCCGCCTCGCCATGCTCGATGCGGCGGAGCTCGGACCCACCTTCGGCTGGCCCAAGGAGCGCGCGTTCGCGCTCCTTGCTGGCGGGGAGGGCGCAATCGTTCAGGCGCGCGAGGGTGCCGAGGACGAGGCGGCGGAAGGCGGTGCAGCGGTGGCGCGCGCGGAGCTCGGGCCCGCCGACGTCCTGATCGCGATCGCCGCCAGCGGGCGCACCCCCTTCACGCTCGCAGCGGCCCGGCAGGCCATGGCGCGGGGCGCGCTCGTCGTCGGCATCGCCAACAATCCCGATACGCCGCTGCTCTCGGCCTGCGACCGCCCGGTGCTTCTTCGCACCGGCCCGGAGGTTCTGGCGGGCTCCACGCGCCTTGCCGCCGGCACGGCGCAGAAGATCGCGCTGAACACCTTCTCCACCGGCCTGATGATCGCGCTCGGCCGCACCGCCGGCGGGCGGATGGTGGCGATGCGCGCGACCAATGCGAAGCTTCGCGAGCGGGCGCGTACGATGCTCGTGGAGCTGACGGGCTGCGACGATTCCGCCGCGGGCGCCGCGTTGGAAGCCTGCGGGTACGATCTGGTTCGGGCGCTCCGGGCGGTGGAGGGGCGCACCGCTTCCTGAGCGGAAGGTCACGCCACCTCCTCGGTTCCACCCTTCTTCGATCCGCCACCGGGCTTGGCGCGAGCCGCATGCGACGTCCGGGCGACGCCGGCGGATCACCGGAAAGTCATGCCGATCGTGCGGTGCCGGGTTTCCACCGGCTTCCCGATACTGGAAGCTGCGATATGTCTGTTGTGCGGCTGACGGTTTCGCACGCGGCGTCCGGCTTTACCGGATGCCCCTGCGCGCGAGATGGTGGCGGACGCGACGCCTTGAGGGGACCGAAGCCTTGGACACCGTGACGCTGCCCTTCTGCGGCGCGCCCCCGCTCCCGTCGGAGCTGTGGATGCGCTGGACGCTGGATCCGGTGCTGCTGGCCTGCCTCGGGCTCGTCCCCCTTCTCTACGTGCTCGCCCGCCGCCGGGTTCCCGCCGCGCCGGAGGACGGGCGTCGCGATCTCTATTTCTGGCTCGGCTGGGGCACGCTTCTCGTCGCCTTCGTCTCGCCGCTCTGCGCCTTGTCCGCCGCGCTCTTCTCCGCGCGCGTGGCCCATCACGTCCTTCTCGTCGCGGTGGCTGCGCCCTTCCTGGCGCTCGCCAACCCCTATCGCGCGAGGATGAACCTGCCCCATCCCGGCCTCTGGCTCTTCGTCCACGCGGCGGCGCTCTGGTTCTGGCACGCGCCGATGCCCTACGAATGGGCGCTGCGCTCCGACGCGCTGTACTGGCTGATGCAGGGCACGCTGCTTCTGACGGCGATCCTCTTCTGGGCGAGCGTCCTCGGCGACCCGCGCCGCGCGATGGCCGCCCCGCTCGTCCTTCTCGCCGCGATGATGCAGATGGGCCTTCTCGGCGCGCTGATCACCTTCGCCCCGCGCCCGCTCTACCAGGCGCATTTCCTTTCGACCGAACCCTTCGGCATCACCGCCCTGGCCGACCAGCAGCTCGCCGGCCTCATCATGTGGGTGCCGGGGGCGCTGCCCTATCTGATCGCGTCGCTGCTTCTGGCCGCAACGGCCATTCGCGGCGCCCAGAGCGGAGCCCGTCGCGCATGATCGCGTGGATGAAGGCGATCCACATCGCCACGCTCTCGATCTGGTGCGCCGGGTTGATCTCCGTCCCGCTCATGCTGCTGCGCCGCCCCGACATCGTGGGCGACCAGCTCTATGCGCTGCAGCGCGCGACGCGCTTCGCCTTCATCATCGTCATCTCGCCGGCGGCCTTCATCGCGATCGGAACCGGGACGGCGCTGATCTTCGCGCAGGAGACCTTCACCCTCTGGTTCGCGCTGAAGCTGCTTTTCGTCGGCATTCTCGCCAAGATCCATATCCGCACCGGGAGCGAGGTGGTGGAGGTGTTCAAGGACGAAGGCTCCTTCCCGGCCTGGAAGGCGGTGGGCGCGATCACCGCCGCGTCGCTGGCGACGAGCGCCATCCTCGTGACGGTCCTGTGGAAGCCGCCGCTCGACGACTTCCCCATTCCGTCCGCGATGTTCCAGCCGGGCTGGCTGGGCGAGACGCTCGGTTTCGGCTCAGACCTGCCTCACGTCGGACCTCAGTCGTCCTTGGACATGAGGATGCCGACGCCATGATCGAAGACCAGCTTGCCGCCGTACCAGCCGGCGATGCCCGTCACGCCCGCGCCGACGACCGACAGGAACAGGCCGACCGGCAGGATCTGCTCCGGGTCGGTCAGGCGCAGGCCCCAGTTGGCGCCGGCGATGGAAATGAGCGTCATCGCGGCGACGGCATGCGTCCAGCTCGCCGCGCGCACGCGGATGCCCTTCACCAGGATCAGCTCGGCCGTGCCGACGATTCCCGCAGCCACGCCCGACAGAAAGGCGAAGCCCGCCACCCAGACGCCGACGCGCATGAAGAACGGGTCGGCCGAGAACCAGTAGGCGAGGTCCGCCGCGAGCGTGCCGAACATGAGAACGATCGGGAAATGAACGCTCATCGCGTGCAACGGGTGCCCGGCGACCGCGACGGCCGACTGAAGGTCGTGGCGCGCGACGTCGGCGATCACGGGATTGGGGTCGGATTGGGACTTCGCCATCGTGCTTGCTCCATGGGCCTTTCGGCGAATCTATCGCGCCCTCTCGCCTTTGGCAGCCTCGCGCTCTCGACAGTTTCGTTATCGGCCTGCGCCGGGCCGCTTTCGACGCTCGATCCGGCCGGTCCCGCCGCCGCCTCGATCGCCGAGATCTGGTACGTGATGCTGATCGGGGGAACCTTCCTGTTCCTCATGGTCATGGTGCTTTTCGCGCTGGCCTTCCTGAAGCCGAACTGGCGCTGGAGCGAGGGCGCCAACCGCGCCTGGCTGCTCTATGGCGGCTTCGTCATGCCGTTCGTCGTCCTCACCGCGCTCCTCCTCTACGCGCTGACACGCGGCGAGGGGCTCCTGGCCCACCCGTCCGCCGAAGGGCGCGTGGTCGTCGAGGCGCGCGGCGAGCGCTGGCAATGGGTCTTCACCTATCCGGACGCACCGGAGATCGAAGGCACGATCGACGTCCTGCACGTGCCGGCCGGCCGGCCCGTGGATGTCCGGATCACCACACGCGACGTCATCCACGCCTTCTGGGTGCCGCGCCTCGCCGGCAAGATGGACGCGATACCCGGCCACACCAACACGCTGCGGATCGAAGCCGACAACCCCGGCATCTATCGCGGCATCTGCTCCGAATATTGCGGCTTCGGCCATTCCGGAATGAGGTTCGACGTGGTGGCCTACGCCCCTGACGAGTACGAGGCGGCGCGGGCCGGCGGCTTCGCCGACCCGATCGCGGAGGTCGGACAATGAGCGCGACGACCGGCAGCGGCGCCATTCCCGCGCCTGCCCGCCCCGCCGCGTCGGCGACGGGAGCCTCGGCCTCGGTCGATCCGGTGCGCCTGCACGAAGATCTGCACGAGATCTGGAAGACGCCGACCGGCTGGGGCCGGCTGTCGGCCGTCAACCACACGATCGTCGGCCGGCGCTTCATCGTCGCCGCCTTCGTCTTCTTCGGCATCGGCGGCGTCCTGTCGATGCTGATCCGCGCGCAGCTTTCGACGCCGGACACCGCCTTCCTCGACGCGGATCTCTACAACCAGATCTTCACGATGCACGGAACATTGATGATGTTCCTGTTCGCGATCCCGATGTTCGAGGGGATCGCCATCTACCTCATCCCGAAGATCCTGGGCGCGCGCGACCTCGCCTTCCCGCGCCTGACGGCCTACGGCTTCTGGTGCTACATCTTCGGCGGCTCGATCCTCCTCGTCGCCATGTTCTTCGGCGTGGCGCCGGATTCGGGCTGGTTCATGTACACGCCGCTCTCCTCGAGCGTGTTCTCGCCGGGCATCAATTCCGACGTCTGGCTGCTCGGCATCACCTTCGTCGAGATCTCGGCCGTGTGCGCGGCGGTGGAGATCACCGTCTCCATCCTGTCGATGCGCGCGCCGGGCATGTCGCTCGACAAGATGCCGCTCTTCGGCTGGTACATCCTCGTCACCGCGGTGATGATGCTCGTCGGCTTCCCGCCGCTGATCCTCGGCTCGATCCTGCTCGAGGTGGAGCGCGCCTTCGACCTGCCCTTCTTCGACACGACGCGGGGCGGGGACTCGCTCCTCTGGCAGCACCTCTTCTGGCTCTTCGGCCACCCGGAGGTCTACATCATCTTCCTGCCGGCGGCGGGGCTGCTCTCCACCATGATTCCGGCGCTCGCCCGGCGCGAGATCGTCGGATACACCTGGATCGTCGTCGCGGTGGTCGCCGTCGGCTTCCTCTCCTTCGGCCTCTGGGTCCACCACATGTTCACGGTGGGCATTCCGCATCTGGCGCTGGCCTTCTTCTCGGCCGCCTCGGCCATGGTCGCGATCCCGACGGCGGTGCAGATCTTCGCTTGGCTGGCGACGCTGCTCGACGGGCGGCCGAAATTCAGCCTGCCGATGCTCTACATCTTCGGCTTCTTCTTCATTTTCGTCCTGGGCGGCCTGACCGGCGTCATGGTCGCCGTCGTGCCGTTCGACTGGCAGGTCCACGACACCCATTTCGTGGTCGCCCATCTCCATTACGTGCTCGTCGGCGGCTTCGTGTTCCCGATGCTCGCGGCGGCCTATTACTGGATCCCGCACATGAGCGGGAAGCGCACGACGCTCGGCCTCGGCCACGCGGCGTTCTGGCTGATCTTCGTCGGCTTCAACCTCACCTTCTTCATGATGCACCTGACCGGCCTTCGCGGCATGCCGCGGCGCATCGAGACCTATCCGGCCGAGGCCGGCTGGACGGAGCTCAACCTCCTGTCCTCCTTCGGCGGGTTCCTGATGACGATGGGCTTCGCGCTCTTCGTGGTCGACGTGATCATGCAGGTGCGCTTCGGCCGCAAGACCGAGCGCAATCCTTGGGAGGCCAAGACGCTGGAATGGGCGATGCCGACCCCGCCGCCCTCCTACGCCTTCGCCTCGGTCCCGCACGTCTCCTCCCGCGAGCCGCTGCGCCTCGTGCCCGACCTCGACGTGCGTCTGGCGCGCGGCGAGGGCTATCTCGGCCATGCCCGCAACCATTGGCAGGAAACGCTCGGCGTCCACCCGATCACCGGCGACATCCAGCGCATCATCATCCTGCCGCGGGCCACCTTCCTGCCGCTGTGGACCGCGCTCGTCACCTCGACCGTCTTCCTGTCGCTCCTCTTCGGCTTCTACTGGCTGACGCCGGTCGGCATCCTGGCCACCGTCGCCATGCTCGTCTCCTGGACGCGCGGGCAGGGGCATCTGGTCGATTACGGGCCGCTGCCGATCGGTCGCGGCATCAGCGTCAAGACGGCGGCCGAGACGGAGGGCTCGACGCCCGAGATGGCGATGGCCGCGACGCTGGTGGCGAACCTTTCGCTGTTCGGCTCGCTGCTGTTCGGCGTCCTCTTCCTCTGGCTGGTCGCGCCGTCCTGGCCGCCGCCGGAGATGATGACGAGCGGACGCGGGCTCCTCGTCGGCACGGTGCTCTCGGCGCTCTTCGCGGCGGGCGCGGGGCGGCAGGCCATGCTCCTCAACGCGGCCGGACGCCTGCGGCGCCGCGACATCTCGCTCCTCGCCACGATGATCGCGCATGGCGTGACGCTGTCGGGGCTGGCGATCGTGATCGCCTATCACCTGCCCGATCCGACGGCCCACGCCTACGGCGCGTCGGTCATGGCGCTCCTGTGCTATGTCGGCATGCAGGCCTTCGTCGGGCTCGTCCTGTCGGGCGTCGGGCTCCAGCGGGCGCGGGCCGGCTACGTCGCGCCGACGCGGCGGGCGGCCCTGATGGTCGGCCGGCTCTGGCACGACTACACGGCGATCGTCACCGTGCTGGCCATCGGGCTGGCGCTCCTCCTTCCCACGCTGGTTCGCATGGGGCCGGGCGCATGAAGTATCCGGCCACCAACCGCTATCCGGCGGCGATCCTGATGATCGGCGGCTTCGTCGCCTGGAGCGCGGCCTTCACGCTGATGTACGCGACGCTGTCCTTCGGCTGCGCCTACGGATGGGACGCGGTTCGCGTCGGCCCGGTTTCGCTGAACCGCGCGGCGCTGACGCTGGCCTGGATCGGCTGCCTCGCCGGGATCGGCGTTCTGCTGTGGGTGAACGTCAGGCTCTATTACGCGGAAGGGAAGGGCGTTTCGCCCTTCCTTCGCACGTCCGGCATCGCGCTGACGGCGCTGGCGCTGGCGACGACGGTCGTGAACTTCTTCATGGTCACGACCCTGTCGACCTGTCTCTAGGCAGGCGTTCGGAATCGGAGCTGATTCAGCTCGCGTTCTACGATGCCTCCCTCTGCCCTGCCGGGCATCTCCCCCTCAAAGGTGAGAGATCAGAACGCTTGGACCTTCGAAACTGCGACGAATGAGGCGCCGTTCCTCTCCCGCTCGCGGGAGAGGGTGGCCGCGAAGCGGCCGGGTGAGGGCCTGACGGCCGCCCTGCTGGCCGGACACCGCCTCAGGAGGGGCCGCGCCCTGCGAAACCCTCATCCCCTGCCGGACCTTCTCCCGCAAGCGGGAGAAGGAGGGAGCTTCGGTGCGTCGGCCCTAAAGCCCGAGCGCCGTCCTGACGGCGGCCTCGCCCGGCTCGCCGGAGACCGTCGTCACGCCTTCCAGCCAGGGCGTCAGCGTGTCGGGATGGGCGGCGAGCCATTCGCGGGCGGCAGCCTCCGGGTTCGCGCCGTCGTCGAGGATCGCGCCCATCACCTCGTTCTCGAGGTCGAGCGTGAACTCCAGATTGGACAGGAAGGCGCCGAGGTTCGGGCAGTCCTCCGACAGGCCGGAGCGCGTCAGCGTGTCGACCCGCGCGCCGCCATAGTCCGGCCCGAAGACCTCGTCGCCGCCCTCCAGATATTCGATGTCGAAGTTCGAGTTCATCGGATGCGGCGCCCAGCCGAGGAAGACGATGGGCTGCTCGGACCGCGTCTGGCGCGCGACCTGGGACAACATGCCCTGCTCGGAGCTTTCCACGATCTCGAAGTCGCCGAGGCCGAACTGGTCGCTCTCGATCATGGAGAGGATCAGCCGGTTGCCGTCGTTCCCGGGCTCGATGCCGTAGATGCGTCCCGACAGCTGGTCGCGATACTCCGCGATCTTCTGGAAGCTCGTCAGCCCGGCTTCGTAGAGATAGCGGGGAACGGCCAGCGTGTAGCGAGCGCCTTCGAGATTCGTGCGGACGATGTCGATCGTGCCCGCCTCGCGATAGGGCGCGATGTCGGCCTCCATGGTCGGCATCCAGTTGCCGAGGAAAACGTCCACGTCGCCGTTGGCGAGCGAGGTGAAGGTGACGGGCAGGGCCAGCACGCTGGTGCGCGGCTGGTAACCGAGAGCCTCCAGAACCACCGAGGCCGTCGCCGTCGTCGCGGTGATGTCGGTCCAGCCGACATCGGCGAAGTGAACGGCGCGGCAGGCCTCCGGCTCGCTCTGCGCTGCGGCCGGGAGCGCGAAGGCGCCGGCGGACAGGAGGGTGGAGAGGGCGAGGGCGGTGCGGATCGGGCTCAAGGCTGTTCCTTCTGGCGGGGGCCGGGCGCGGACCGGCTCGAAGTGCCGTTCCACCGGGCGTCGGGGGTATGAGGGAGTCTGCGCCAAAACGATCGATTGTCAAAAGGGCGACGGCTTGAACGATCGTTCAGAAGAGTGCGGCGGCATTCCCGAACCTGCACGTGCTCCCGGTCGCCTCTCACGCCGTACGAGGCTCAGCATACGCCGTGTCATTGAACGGTCATTCAATCGTTGTTATAGTCTCCGCATGACGATGCTCGATCAGACTTTCGACCGAACCCCTTCGGGAGAGGACGCCCGCCGGCGCCAGCTCGTGGAGGCGACGCTTGCCGCTCTCGCCGAGAAGGGATTCGCCGCCGCCTCCCTCACCGAGATCGCCGGCCGGGCCCGCGTCGCGCCGAGCCTCGTGTCGCATTACTTCGGCGACAAGGACGGGCTTCTGGAGGCGACGCTGCGCGAACTCTCCCGCCGCGTCGGGCAGGGCGCGCGGCGCAGGCTCGCGGACGCCGGCAGCCCGCGCGAGCGGATCCAGGCGGTGATCGACGCCAATCTGGCGCCCGAGGAGTTCGACGCGCACACCGGCGCGGTCTGGCTCGCTTTCTGGGGCCAGGCCCTCCACTCGCCGCGCCTGAAGCGCATCCAGAACGTCTACCGCGCCCGCACCCAGTCCAATCTGCGCCACGCTCTGCGCTGTCTGGTGTCGCCGGATGCGGCCACGCGCATCGCACACGCTCTCGCGGCGATGATCGACGGCTTGTGGCTGCGCGAGACGCTGGATGCCGGAGGCGGCGACAAGGGCACCTTTGCGCGCGACATCGCCGGGCGCTTCGTCGATGCCGAGATCGCGCGCGCCGGGAAGGCCGATGCCCAGCTTCCCCGCCCCGCGCTTCGCCGTGCCGGACTGCCGGTCGTCTCCAGCCATGTCGGTGGGCGTTACCATGCCGCGCCTGAGGCCGAGACCTTCGAGACGATCGATCCTGCGACGGGCGAGCCGATCGCCACCGTCGAGATCGCCGATGCCTCCGTGGTCGATGCGGCCGTCGCCGCCGCAAGGAAGGGCCAGGCGGTGTGGGGCGCGATGACCGGCGCCGAACGCGGACGCATTCTCAACCGCGTCGTCGCCCTGTTGCGCGAGCGCAACGAGGAACTGGCCGAGATCGAGACGCTCGACAGCGGCAAGCCGATTCAGGAGACGCGCGTGGCCGACGCCGCGTCCGGCGCCGACTGCCTCGAATATTTCGCCGGTCTGGCGGCGGGGCTGGCCGGCGAACAGGTGGACCTCGGCCCGAGCGCCTTCGGCTACACACGGCGCGAGCCGCTGGGGGTGGTCGCAGGCATCGGCGCGTGGAACTATCCGATCCAGATCGCCTGCTGGAAGGCCGCGCCCGCGCTGGCGGCCGGCAACGCGATGATCTTCAAGCCGGCGGAACTGACCCCGCTTTCGGCCGCCAAGCTCGCCGAGATCATGACGGAGGCGGGCCTGCCGGACGGCGTCTTCAACGTGGTGCAGGGCCCGGCCTCCACCGGGCGGCTTCTCTCGACCCATCCGGAGATCGCGAAGATCTCGCTGACCGGCGAGGTCGGCACCGGCAAGCGCGTGATGGCGGACGCTGCGTCCACGCTGAAGCAGGTCACGCTCGAACTCGGAGGCAAGTCGCCGCTGATCGTCTTCGACGACGCGAGCCTCGAGGACGCCGTCGGGGCGGCGATGCTGGCGAACTTCTATTCGGCCGGCGAAATCTGCTCGAACGGAACGCGCGTCTTCGTGCAGGAGGGCCTCCGCGCCGCCTTCCTGCAGCGGCTTTCCGAGCGCACCCGCCAGTTGATCGTCGGTGATCCGAAGGACGAGCGCACCCATGTCGGCGCGCTGATCTCGCGCGACCACATGCAGAAGGTCCTGTCCTATCTGGAGATCGCCAGGTCCGACGGCGCACGCGCCGTCGTGCAGGGCGGGCGCGTCACCGAAGGCGCGCTCGATCGCGGCTTCCTCGTCTCGCCCTCCATCTACGAGGTCTCCGACGACATGCGGCTCGCCCGCGAGGAGATTTTCGGCCCGGTCATGAGCGTCCTCTCCTTCCGCGAGGAAGAGGAGGTGATCGAGCGCGCCAACGCGACCGAATTCGGGCTCGCGGCCGGCGTCTTCACCCGAGACATGGCGCGCGCCCACCGCGTGATCGCGCGGCTGGAGGCCGGAACGACCTGGATCAACGCCTACAATCTGACGCCGATCGAACTGCCCTTCGGCGGCGTGAAGCGCTCGGGCATCGGCCGGGAGAACGGCCGCGCGGCGCTGGAAGCCCACACGCGCGTCAAGAGCGTCTACGTCAATCTCGGTTCGGTGGAGACCCCCTACCCATGAGCGCGACGCCTGAAACCTTCGACTATGTCATCGTCGGCGCCGGCTCGGCGGGGTGCGTCCTCGCCAACCGGCTGAGCGAGGACCCCGGCACGAGCGTGCTCGTGCTCGAATATGGCGGCTCGGACCGCTCGGTGCTGATCCAGATGCCGAGCGCCCTTTCGATCCCCATGAACATGAAGAAGTACAATTGGGGATACGTCTCCGAGCCCGAGCCGCATCTCAACGGCCGGCGCATGAACCTGCCGCGCGGCAAGGTTCTCGGCGGGTCCTCCTCCATCAACGGCATGGTCTATGTGCGCGGCGCGCGCGAGGATTTCGACCGCTGGGAGGCGGAAGGCGCCGCGGGCTGGTCGTATCGGGACGTGCTTCCCTACTTCAAGAAGGCCGAGCGCCGCTCGGCCGGCGGTGACGAGTATCGCGGCGGCGAGGGCGCTCTGCACACGAGCTACGGCACGCTCTCCAACCCGCTCTATCAGGCCTTCGTCGAGGCGGCGAAGGAGGCGGGCTACCCGGAGAATCCGGACTACAACGGCGCGACGCAGGAGGGCTTCGGGCGCATGGACATGACCGTCCATGGCGGGCGCCGCTGGTCGACCGCCAACGCCTATCTGCGGCCCGCGATGAACCGGCCGAACCTGTCCGTCGTCACCCACGCGCTGGTGGAGCGGGTCGTGATCGAGGAGCGGCGCGCCGTCGGCGTCGCCTATCGTCTCGGCAGCCGGTCGGTCGAGGTGCGTGCGCGGCGCGAGGTCATCCTGTCGGCCGGCTCGATCAATTCGCCCAAGCTCCTGAAGCTGTCCGGCATCGGGCCGGGCGCCGAGCTTGCCGAGCATGGCATTCCGGTCGTCGCGGATCGGCCGGGCGTTGGCGAGAACCTGCAGGACCATCTGGAGTTCTACTTCCAGCTCGCCTGCAAGGAGCCGGTCACGCTCTATTCGGCGCAGAGTCTGGCCGCCAAAGGCCGGATCGGCGCGCAATGGCTGCTTCTGAAGAACGGGCTGGGCGCGACGAACCATTTCGAGACCTGCGGCTTCATCAAGTCGCGGCCGGACGTGGCGCATGCCGACATCCAGTACCACTTCCTGCCGCTGGCCGTGACCTATGACGGCAACCAGCTCGCCTCCGAGCACGGTTTCCAGGCTCACGTCGGCCCGATGCGCTCGAAATCGCGCGGCCATGTCCGCCTGGCCTCGGCCGACCCGGCGGACGCCCCGCGCGTCCTCTTCAACTATATGAGCCACGAGGACGACTGGACCGAGATGCGCGCCTGCGTGCGGCTGACGCGCGAGATCTTCGCGCAGCCCGCCTTCAAGCGCTGGCGCGGGCGCGAGATCTCGCCGGGCGAGCACGTGACCAGCGATGCGGACATCGACGCCTTCGTGCGCGAGCACGTGGAGAGCGCCTACCATCCCTCCTGCACGGCCAAGATGGGGGCGAAGGACGACCCGATGGCCGTCGTCGACGAGGCGGGCCGGGTCTACGGCGTGGAGGGGCTGAGGGTCGTGGATTCCTCGGTGATGCCGTCGATCACGACCGGCAATCTGAACGCCCCCACGATCATGCTGGCGGAAAAGCTCGCCGACGCGATCCGGGGGCGACCGGCGCTGCGCGCGACGACGGATGAGGTGCGGCGGGAGAGGGATGAGCGGGTGTCGGCGGCCTGAGCGCTCAACTCTTCCAGGGGTTCACGACCGGAATGCTTGCGTCCGAGAAGTCACGGTCGTTTCGTGTGACGATCGTCATCCCGTGGTGTTCCGCCGTCGCTGCGATCAGCCCGTCATAGTAGCTGCGTGGGTTGGGAACATGCTTCGCGGCGCATCGTCGGGCGATATCGGCATCGACGACTAGGATTCGGGAGCCGTCGTAGAATGCAAGGATCGCGTCCAGCCATTGCCGAAGGATGATTCCCTGCGACGGGTCCTTCCGTTCAATGCGCAGGACACCGGTTTCCATCTCGAGCAGCGAGATGGCGGACAGATAGGTCCTGTCGGATGGAATCGCTGACAGGAACTCGAGCGCCTTCGGGTCCATCAGGTCCGGACGCCGAAGTTCGCCGAAGATGTTCGTGTCGAACAGGTACTCCATCAATCGAAATCAATAGGGCGCGGCGTCCAGTCGAGGCGGGGGATCTCGAAATCGAAATCCGCCTCGGGCCGGCGGTCGGCGATGACATCGACGACGGAGACGAACGGCTTGGCGGTCCGTCGCTCGAACTCATCGTAGGACATCAGCACGAGCGAAGGCTTGCCGCGGTCGGTGATGACAACGGGCTCCTCCGCCGCCATCCGCTTGGCGGCGCTGACGTTCTGATTGAGGGTTCGCGCGCTGATCGTCTTCATGAGCGCTCTCCAATGTAGTCTCGATCTTCGAGAAAGATGCTACATCGGTCCGCCCGCTTCAAGGCCGCTCCGTTGTTTCGAACCGTGGCGATCGCGAAACCTCCGCTCGGCGGAGAGCGCGGTCAGGGCCTCCGGTTCTCCAACCCGTTCGCCTCGCGCGTCGCGCGGATTTCTTCTCGCGCCGCCCGTGTCGAGACGATCAGTTCGGCGAGGCCGGCGCGCACCGTCTCCAACTCGCCCGGGTGGTCGGCCTTGGGCGTGAAGCCATTGTCGTTGGCCGCGTCCCAATCCAGCGCGGCTTGCATCTGGCGCGTCCAAAGATCGACATCCCCGCCGGCCCACTCGTTGATGGGGCGCCCGATCGCCTCCATGAAGGAGACGAAGAGAGCCGGCTCGCCGCTCGGGTCGAGATCGGGCTCGACCATCAGCCGGAACCGCGTCCGGATCTGCGCGACGTAGAGCCAGCGCACGGCGTCGTCCTTTTCACCTGCCTCGAACTTGCGGATCGCGAGGATGAAGAGATGCAGCGGATGCTCGGCCGGTGCCGAGCGTTCCAGCACCTCGATTGGGGCCGACAGCGGATCGTCGATTCCCTGCGAGCGGGCGTTGCTCACGCTGACGACGATGAGAAGCACGGCGAAGACGGCTGTGATGATGCGGATCATCGACAGTTCCCTGTCCGTTCAACCAATCCGCAAGCGCGTCGCAACGCGGATGGTTCCGTCCGCTTCTCGTCTACCGCTCCACCACCACGTCGGACCGCGGCTTGGAGCAGCAGATCAGCATCATGCCGGCGTCGACCTCGCGCTGGCGGATGCCGCCCTGATGCGTCATCTCCACGTCGCCCGAGACCTTCTTGGACTTGCAGGTGCCGCACATGCCCTTGGAGCAGGAGGAGGGCAGCCGCATGCCGGCGCGCTTGGCGGCCTCCAGGATCGTCATGTTCTCCGGGCAGTCCACCACGCGTCGCGTCTTGGTGAACTCGATCTTCCAGCTCTTCACCTCGCTTTCCAGCGCGGCGGCGGCCTCCTCGACGGCGGCCTGTTCGGCCGGCGCGAGCTCCTCGAAGTTGAAGCTCTCCTGGTGATGGCGGCTCATGTCGAAGCCGGCGTCGCGCAGGATTCCCTCGACCGCCTTCATGAAGGGCGAGGGGCCGCAGACGAAGATCTCCCGCTCGCGGAAGTCCGGCGCGACCGCCTCGATATGGGCGCGCGAGAGACGGCCGCGGAAGCCCGGCCAGGCACGGAGCGCGCTGTCGTTCTCCACGACATGCGCCGCTTTGATGGAGCGGTTGCGCCGGCTCATCATCGCGATCTCGTCGTCGAAGACGATGTCGTCGGGCGTGCGCGCCGCGTGCAGGAAGATCGTGTCGCGGATCTCGGCGAGGTCGTAGGCGGTGCGGGCCATCGACATCATGGGCGTGACGCCCGAGCCGCCGGAGATCAGGAGGTACTTGCCGGAGCGCGAGGCGTGGTCGGTCCACGAGAACTCGCCCATCGGCCCCGTGGCCTTCAGCGCCTGTCCCGGGACGAAATGGTCGTGCAGCCAGTTGGAGACCGGGCCGTTCGGCACGCGCTTGACGGTGATGGAGACGACGTCGGGCCGGCTCGGCGCCGAGGAGATCGTGTAGCAGCGATGGATCGTCTCGCCGTCGATCTCGAACTCGAAGGTCAGGAACTGGCCGGGCTTGAAGTTGAAGCGCCGCTCCGACCGCGGCGCGAAGACGAAGGTGGTGACGTCGTGCGTCTCCTGCCGCTTGGCGCGACAGATCAGTACGTCGTCCTCCTCCGGATTCCATTCGAAGAAGCGGGTGGGAACGGGCGCGGCTTCGCTCATCGAAGGGATGCTTTCGGGCTCGGCATGGGTGGGAGACCGGGCCGAACGGGGCCCGGTGCTTCGAGAATGTGGAGCCGAGGCGGCGTCCCCTGGCGGCTCGTCAGGCGGCCACGGCCTTCACCGCCGGCTCGGGGTCGAAATGCGCTCGCATCCGGGCGATGTACCAGTTGCAGAACTTGTCCACGAGCATCTCGGTGTGCGGCGAGTAGGGGCCTGGCTCGTAGGCCGGGTCCACCGCGCCCTTCTGGCAGAAGCCCACCAGTTCGGCGTCCTGCGCGTTCGTCTGCGTCCAGACCTCGATGAGGTTGGCCAGATCGTAGTCCACGCCCTCCACCGCGTCCTTGTGGACGAGCCATTTGGTGCGCACCAGCGTCTCGCCGGCCGACAGCGGGATCGCGCTGAAGGTCACGATGTGGTCGCCCATCAGGTGGTGCCAGGAGTTGGGCTGCGTCCAGAAGGTCAGCCCGCCCATCTTGGCGGAGGTGAAGGACCCCAGAGGCACCTTGCAGGCCGCCTTGGTGTCCATCGTCTGGCTCTCGCCGTCGCCGTCGATCGGCAGGCGCTCGGTGCGGTAGCCCGAGATCATGTCGTCGAGATGCTCGCGCATGCGCGACGGGATGCCCGCCTTCTCCCATTCGCCATGGCTGTCGGTGACGAGGCAGGCATAGCGGTCCGCCTGCTCGCGCTCGGCGTCGTCCAGCTGCTCGGGCGCGAAGCCGAAGCCGTAGGCGAAGAGCGGCACGGTCAGCTCGGGATGGTTCGCGCCGCAGTGATAGCACTCGCGGTTGTTCTCCATCACGAGCTTCCAGTTGCCCTGCTCGACGATGTCGCTCTGATAGGCGATCTTGGTGTTGGCGATGTTGTGAGGCGCGATGTAGGGCGCCATCGCGCTCGCCATCTCGTCGAAATCCGCCGGCGCGTCCTCGGCGAGGCAGATGAAGAGAAGACCGGCGACCGAGCGGATGTGGATCGGCTTCAGACCGAAGCATTTCGGGTCGAAGCTCTCGCCCATGTGGTCGGCGTGGATCAGCTCGCCTTCCAGATTGTAGGTCCAGGAATGGTAGCGGCAGACGAGGTTGCCGACCGTTCCCTTCTCGTCGTGGAAGAGGCGGGCGCCGCGGTGCCGGCAGACATTGTGGTAGGCCCGCACCTTCTCGTCGTCGTCGCGCACGATCAGGATCGCGTTGCGGCCGACGTCGATCGCCATGACGTCGCCGGCCTCCGGCACGTCGGGCTCGACGCCCACGAAGATCCAGTGCCGCTCGAAGATGCCCTCCATGTCGGCCTGGAAGATCTCCGGGCTCGTATAGAAGGGCGCTTCCAGCGAATAGCCGGGCCGGCGGCGGCGCAGGAGCGACACGAGGGGGGGCTGATGACTGTCGAGCATGACGTCCACTCCGATGCGGCGCCGTTACGAGATCCAAGTCTTGTGGGACTGGTGGACCCAATGCCTTCTCACAACCGACGAATTTCGTCGGAATTGCGCCATGGCGGTCGGGTGGCTCGCTATCAGCATTCCGGGTGGTTCACGGCAAGGCCCCCGAGCGAGGTTTCCTTGTATTTCGACGCCATGTCCCGGCCGGTCTCGCGCATGGTGACGATCACCTTGTCGAGAGAGACGATATGGGTGCCGTCTCCGCGAAGGCTGAGCGAGGCCGCCTGGACCGCCGCGACCGCCCCGAAGGCGTTGCGCTCGATGCAGGGCACCTGAACGAGTCCGGCGATGGGATCGCAGGTGAGCCCCAGATGATGCTCCATCCCGATCTCGGCCGCGTTCTCCACCTGCTCCGGTGTGCCGCCCAGCGCCGCGCAGAGCCCCGCCGCCGCCATGGAGCAGGCGACGCCGACCTCGCCCTGGCAGCCGACGTCGGCGCCCGAGATCGAGGCGTTCTCCTTGAACAGGCCGCCGATGGCGGTCGCGGTCAGGAGGAAGGTCTCCATTCCGGCCCGGCTCGCGCCCCGGCAATGGTCGCGATAGTAGCGCAGGACGGCGGGGATGATGCCGGCGGCCCCGTTGGTCGGCGCCGTGACGACACGCCCGCCGGCCGCGTTCTCCTCGTTCACGGCGATCGCGTAGAGCGACACCCAGTCCATGACCTCGTGCGGATCGCGGTCGTTGCGGGAGGCGTCGGCGGCCAGCTTGCCGGCGAGCGACCGGGCACGGCGCTTCACCTTCAGTCCGCCCGGCAGTTCGCCCTCGCCGGCGAGCCCCCGGTCGATGCAGCCCATCATGGTGTCGAGGACGCGTGTCAGATGCGTCTCGATCTCGTCCGAGGAGCGCAGCGCCTCCTCGTTGGCGCGCACGATCTGCGCGATGGACTTGCCCTCGCGCTCGGCGATGGCGAGGAGCAGGCGGCCGGAGCGGAAGCGGAACGGGACCTGCGTGCCGGTCTCGACGGAAGGCGTCTCCACCTCGTCCTCCGGCACGATGAAGCCGCCTCCGATCGAGCACCAGCGCTCGTGGAGAAGGACGCCGTTGCGCGTGTCCACCGCCGTGAAGGCCATGGTGTTGGGATGGTGCGGCGCCTGGCCGACGAAGTCGTAGACGATGTCGGTCTCGGGCTGGAAGGCGATGTCGCGGCGTCCGGACAGGCGCATGCGCCCGGTCTCGCGCGCCTGCGCGACGATCGTCGCAACCCCGTCCGGATCCACGGTCTCGGGATGCTCGCCGGCAAGGCCGAGCACGATCGCTTCCGCCGTGCCGTGGCCCTTGCCGGTGAAGGCGAGCGACCCGTAGAGGCGCACCTCCAGTCGCGCGAGGTCGGCGACGCGGTCGTGGCGCGCGAGGCGCTCGGCGAAGATCGCCGCCGCGCGCATGGGGCCGACCGTGTGCGAGGAGGACGGCCCGATCCCGATCTTGAAGAGGTCGAAAACCGAGACCATTCCGCGTCTCAGGCCCGAAGTTCGCGGCGTGCCTCGTCGAGGAGGCCGAAGACGTAGGGCGCGAAGGAGCGCCAGACGTCGAGATGGAACGCCTGCGGACCGGTCCGCCAGAGCACGATCTCGGACTTGCCGAAGACGGTGCGCGTGCCCGAGCCGACGGGGAAGCTCGCCTCTGCGAGGTCGAGCGGGCAGCCGGCCGACAGGACGCGCTCGGCCTCGTCGCCCGTCAGGACGAAGGTGAGGCTGCGCTCGGTGACGTCGACGAGGCTGTTCGGCGCGTCGCCCAAGGCGGAAGCGATCGTGTCCGACAGGCCCTGCGGATCGGCGGCCTCGGCGCAGAGCAGCCATTCGTCCGGCCCGAGCCAGATCGCGGTCGTGCCTTCGCCTTGCTCAAAAGTGCAGGCTTTCGTCGGCAGCGCGGCGCCGAAGGCCTCGCCGACACGGCCCATCGCGGCCTCGTCGGCAAGGCGCAGGCTGAACCGGGCGCCGACGGATTTCAGCGACAGCTCGGCGGCCGGCAGCGGACGCGCCTCGGCCACGAGCTGCTCCAGCGCGTGCGGCAGGACGAGCCGGACGGGTTCGCCGGGGGCGCCGGGGGCGGCGTGGGGGAGAGGGGACTCAGCCATTCAGCCGCTCGTTCTCTTTGTCGTAGAACACGGGATCGACGATGGTGACGGGAATGCGTCCGCCCGGCATCGGAACGTCGATCGTCTCGCCGATCCGGGCGCGACCGCCCTTCACGAGCGCCAGCGCGATCGAGCGGCCGAGCGCTTCGGAACGGTAGGAAGAGGTGACGTGACCGAGCGCGGGCACCGTCGCCGGGGCGTTCGCGTCGCTCGCATGCTCGACGATCTGCGCGCCTTCCTCCAGCACGATCGCCGGATCCTTCGTCAGGAGCCCGACCATCTGCTTGCGGCCCGGCGCGCTCATGGCGGGCCGCGCCAGCGAGCGCATGCCGACGAAGTCGCGCTTCTTCTTGGAGACCGCCCAGCCGACGCCGACATCGTCCGGCACCGCCGTGCCGTCCGTCTCCTGCCCGACGATGATGTAGCCCTTCTCGGCGCGCAGGACGTGCATGGTTTCGGTGCCGTAGGGCGTGATGGCGAACGGCCTGCCGGCCTCCATCAGCATTTCCCAGACGAACCGGGCGTCCGAGGGCCGCACGTTCAGCTCGAAGCCGAGCTCGCCGGTGAAGGAGACGCGCCAGAGCCGCAGCGGGCGACCGGCGACGGTGCCGTCGCGCCAGGTCATGTGCGGCATGGCCTCCCTGGAGAGGTCGATGCCCTCGACGAGCGGCTCCAGAACCTTGCGGGCGTTCGGCCCCTGCAGGGCGATGACCGCCCACTGCTCCGTGGTCGAGGTCAACCAGACCTTCAGGTCCGGGAACTCGGTCTGGAGATAGTCCTCCATGTGGTTGAGGACGCGCGGCGCGCCGCCGGTGGTCGTCGTCACGTGGAAGCGGTCGTCGGCGATGCGCGCGATGACGCCGTCGTCCATCACGAAACCGTCCTCGCGCAGCATGATGCCGTAGCGAAGGGACCCCGGCTTCAGCTGGAGGAAGGGGTTGGTGTAGAGCCGGTTCACGAACTCGGCCGCGTCCGGCCCCACGACCTCGATCTTGCCGAGCGTCGAGGCGTCGAAGATGCCGACCGAATTGCGCACGGCCCTGCACTCGCGCCCGACGGCCGCATGCATGTCCTCGCCGGCCTTCGGGAAGTAGTGGGCGCGCTTCCACAGGCCCACATCCTCGAAGAGCGCGCCGTTCTCCACCGCCCAGCCGTGGATCGGGGTGACGCGCACCGGATCGAAGAGCTCCTTGCGCGCCGGGCCCGCGAAGGTGCCGAAGGTCGTCGGCGTGTAAGGCGGACGGAAGGTGGTCAGGCCGACCTCGGGCGCCGACTTGCCGAGCGCCTTCGAGGCGATCTCCAGCCCGTTGATGTTCGACAGGCGGCCCTGGTCGGTCGCCATGCCGTTGGTCGTGTAGCGCTTCACGTGCTCGATGGAGCGGAAGCCCTCCTGCACGGCGAGCTTGAGATCCTTCGCCGTCACGTCGTTCTGGAAATCGACGAAGGCCTTGACGTTGTTCGCCTTGCGGCTGTGCGGCACGGCACCGGCATAGCCCGAATTGCCGACGGGCAGGGCGTCCACGGCGAAGTCGCGGGTGACGCTCGATCCGGCCGCCTCGGCACCCTTGGCGAAGCCGTCGGCGATGACCTCGCCGAGGTCGTCGAGCCCACGGCAGGAGCCGGCCGAGCGCTCGGCCTCGATCGAGGTGCCCGGCAGATAGGCCGACAGGCTCTCGTCCCAGCGCAGCTTGCCGCGCGACTGCGAGAAGAGCGAGACGTTCGGCGTGAAGCCGGCCGACATCAGCACGCAGTCGCACAGGACCGTCTCGCCGCTCGTCCAGCCGACGCGGCCGAGAATGGCGGAGGCGACGCGGTAGCGCCCGCGCGTGCCGACGACGACCGTGTTGTCGTAGACCGGGATGCCGGCGGCGCGCGCCCGCTCAGCCCAGGGCCCATCGGCCTTTTCGCGAAGGTCCGCGATGGCGGCGATCTCGACGCCCTTGGCGTGAAGATCGAGCGCCGCGCGGTAGGCGCTGTCGCCGGCCGTGAAGACCACGGCGCGCTTGCCCGGCAGGACGCCGTAGCGGTTGGCGTAGACGCGTGCGGCCTCGGCCATCATCACGCCCGGCCGGTCGTTCTCCGGGAAGACCAGCGGGCGTTCGATGGCGCCGGTCGCCAGCACCACCTCCTTCGCGCGCACCATCCACTGGCGCTCGCGCGGCAGATCGGCCGAGGGGTGCGCCAGATGCTCGGTGACGCGCTCGACGAGGCCGATCATGTTGTGCGGGTAGTAGCCGAAGGCCGTCGTCCGCGGCAGCAGCGTGACGTTGGAGCGCCCGGCCAGAATCGCCAGCGTCTCCGCGAGGCGAGCCTCGGCCGGCTCGCCGTCGATCGTCGCCTCGCGCTCGTGGAGGAGCGAGCCGCCGAGCTCGGCCTGCTCGTCGCACAGGATGACGCGCTTGGAGCCGTCCTCCGAGGCGGCGAGCGCCGCCGCCAGGCCCGCCGGGCCGGCTCCGACCACCAGCACCTCGCAATGGGCGAAGGTCTGGGCGTAGCGGTCCGGATCGGGGGTCGTCGGCGCGACGCCGAGGCCGGCCGCGCGGCGGATGATCGGTTCGTAGACCTTGTCCCACGCGCCCTTCGGCCACATGAAGGTCTTGTAGTAGAAGCCGGCCGAGAAGAAGCGGCCGAGCCCGTCGTTGATCTCGCCGATGTCGTGGCGCAGCGACGGCCAGCGGTTCTGGCTCGCGGAGACCATTCCGTCGAAGATCTCGACCTGCGTCATGCGCAGGTTCGGCGTCATCGTGTCCTTGCCGCGCCCGACCGAGACGAGCGCGTTCGGCTCCTCGGAGCCGGCCGTCACGATTCCGCGCGGGCGGTGATACTTGAAGGAGCGGCCGACGAGGTGGACCCCGTTCGCCAGAAGCGCCGAGGCCAGCGTGTCGCCGGCAAAGCCGCGATAGGTCACGCCGTCGAAGGTGAAGCGGACCGTGCGCGTGCGATCGACGCGCCCGCCGGTCTCGGTGCGGAAGGAGGCGTGGCTCATCGTTCGGCCTCCGAGGACCAGGTGCCGGAATTGTCGCCCGAAAGACCGGGCTGCTGCTCGCCGATCGGCGGGCCGTCGATGTCGGGCCGGGGTTCGCCGACCTTGTAGAAGGCCTTGAACGTGTCGTCCCGCGTGTCGCGCACGGCGTTGAAGAACCGGGCGCAGCCGTGGATGTGGCGCCAGCGCTCGGCATGCAGGCCGCGCGGGTTGGCGCGGTGGTAGAGATAGTCCGCCCATTCGCCGGTCTCGACCTCGGACGGCGTCTCGGCGCGCACGACGTGAGCCTCGCCGGCGTAGCGGAACTCCAGTTCCGAGCGGGGGCCGCAATAGGGGCAGTGGATCAGCAGCATCGTCGTCTCAAACCCCTAGTGCGCGACGGCGGCGGCGGCCGCCTCGTCGATCATCACGCCGTCGCGGAAGCGCTCGATGGTGAAGGGCGCGTTGATCGGATGCGGCTCGTCGCGGGCGATGGTGTGGGCGAAGAGGTTCGCCGAGCCCGGCGTCGCCTTGAAGCCGCCCGTGCCCCAGCCGCAGTTCACGTAAAGGCCCTTCACGCTCGTCTTGGCGAGGATGGGCGAGCGGTCGGGGGTCACGTCGACGATGCCGCCCCAGTTGCGCAGCATGCGCATGCGCCGGAACTGCGGGAACAGCTCGCAGATGGCGTCGAGCGTGTGGTTGGCGATATGGAGCCCGCCGCGCTGCGTGTAGCTCGTATAGGCGTCCGTGCCCGCGCCGATCACGAGCTCGCCCTTGTCCGACTGCGAGATGTAGGCGTGGATCGTGTTCGACATGACGACGCAGGGGAAGACCGGCTTCACCGGCTCGGAGACGAGCGCCTGCAGCGGGTAGCTCTCCAGCGGCATGCGAAGCCCGGCCATCGCCATGATGACGGAGGAGTTGCCGGCGGCCGAGACGCCGATCTTCCGGGTCTTGATCGGCCCTCGGCTGGTCTGCACGCCCGTCACCGCGCCCGAGGCGTCGCGGTCGATGCCCGTCACCTCGCAGTTCTGGATGATGTCGACGCCCAGATCGGAGGCCGCGCGGGCGTAGCCCCAAGCGACCGCGTCGTGGCGCGCCGTGCCGCCGCGCCGCTGCAGCGCGCCGCCGAGGACGGGATAGCGCATGGTCGAGGCGTCGATGTTCAGCGGCGGGCAGTATTCCTTGCACTCTTCGGCCGACAGCCATTCGTTGTCGACGCCCGACAGCCGGTTGGCATGGACGTGGCGCTTGAAGACCTGAACGTCGTGGATGTTGTGCGCGAGCATGAGAACGCCGCGCTGGGAGTACATGACGTTGTAGTTCAGCTCCTCAGACAGCGTCTCCCAGAGCTTCACCGCATGGTCGTAAAGGGCGGCCGATTCCTCGAAGAGGTAGTTCGAGCGGATGATCGTCGTGTTGCGGCCCGTGTTGCCGCCGCCGATCCAGCCCTTCTCCAGCACCGCGATGTTGGTGAGGCCGTGCTCCTTGGCCAGATAGTAGGCGGCGCCGAGACCGTGACCGCCGCCTCCGACGATGATGGCATCGTACTGCGCGCGCGGGGTGGCATCCCGCCACTGCGGTCCCCAGTCGCTCTTGCCCTTGAGAGCGTTGGCGACGATCCGGAAGCCTGAGAAACGCTTCATCTGCCTCATCCATCGGTCGAGTGGGCACAATCGCACCGAGGAAAAGGGCGAGGCCATGACGTATCGGCGTCGCACCTGTAGAAACGCGACACACGGACTCGACGCGACGCGCAGGTCGCGGCGTCGGTGAGAATTCCGGGAGGGGACGGTTCCTAGGCCTGACCGCCGGCCACGAGCGTCATGACGGGCTTGGGGGGCGCCCGGTCGGCCCAGCGGAAGCAGCTGCGGCCGTTGCGCTTGGCCTCGTAGAGCGCGGTGTCGGCCCGGTGGATGGCCTCCTCGAAGCGTTCGCCGCGCTGCAGGGCCGCGATGCCGATGGAGACGCCGACCGTGAGCTTGCGGTCCTCGAAGATGATGGGGCGCGCGACGAGCGCGATCAGCTTGCGGCAGAGGCGCACGGTGTCCTCGTCGTCCCGGCGGGCCAGGATCACGAATTCGTCGCCGCCGATCCGCCCGCCGATCTCGTTCTCGTTCAGAAGGACGCGGATGCGCGAGGCGATGGTGCGCAGCACGAGGTCGCCCGCGGCGTGGCCGTAATAGTCGTTGATCGGCTTGAAGCGGTCGAGATCCAGATAGAGGATCCGAAGAAGGCTGGTGTCGGCCCTGGCTTCCGCCTCGACGCGCCGCGCCAGCGAAAGCCGGTTGGGAAGGCCGGTCACCGAATCGTGCAGAGCCAGATGCTCGGCGTGGCGGTGAGCGGCCTCCAGCGCCTGTTCGTTGCGGCGGTTCATGGCGGCGATCCGCCGGCCCTGCTGCGCGACCAGGAGAAGCGATCCGAGCAGGATCGCCACGATGAACGCCGCACCGGGGGCCAGCGCCTTCAGCATGTCCGTGCCCGGCTTCGGCGCGGTCAGATGGAGGACGAAGTGCTGAAGGCCGTCATAGGTCGCGAACCAGTGGTCGCTGCCCCGGACCCAGGTCGAGTCGTAGTGCTTCAGTCCGAGATCGGTGACGAAGAGCTCCTGCTCGATGCCGGACAGTTCGTCCTGCGTCAGGCGGTCGCCGAAGAGGATCACCGAGGGGCGGCGGTCGTCGCGTGGAACGGTGTGGTCGTCGCCGGGGGAGAGGGGGCTGGCCGAAACGAGGATGGGCTCACCCTCGGGGGAGACGAGAAGTCCGCTGACGGCTTCGTGTTCGGGCAGGTTGCGGGCCGCTTCGATCAGGGCGCGGGCGCCGCCGCCGAGCGAGCTGATCCGCTGGCCGAATCTCAACCGGCCTTCGATCAGCGAGTACCGCTCGTTGCCGCCGGGGTCGATGACCGCGGCATATTCGATGCCCAGATGCTCGAAGAGCGAGGGGCCGAGATTGTTCTGGATGTAGGCCCATGAGTGATCGACGGTCAGATGGAGGTTCGCGTAGCCCGCACCCGAATCGGCGTAGTCGACGACGGTCCGCTCCAGCGCGTCGGCGCGGTCGGCCAGAAGGGTCTGAACGAAGGAGAAGGCCTGGGCCTCGGCCCGTGCGTCCTGCCGGTTCGCGACCTCCAGGATGAAGGTGGCGAAGAGGAGCAGCGCCCCGGCGACGGCGACGGCGATGATGAGGACGTTGGTCCGCCCGAGCGTGATCAGATACGGCTGCTTCTCCACCGCAACCTTCCTGGCAAACAGCGAGCAGGGCTATCTAACCGGCCAAGCTTTAAGGACCCATTTCGAGCTTCGCGAAGATGCGCGCGGTCGGCTCTGCGCGGCTCGCGCTTGCCTGCACCGCCGATGTGTCCCTTATAGTCGCCGGAGGCCCGCGACGTCGGGCGAGTCCTCGCTAAGAGGATTCGCGCTCCGGCGTCTGGAATCGAAGAGGTGGAGCGATCCCAGCCGCGTTCGAACGTCGGCGCCGGTCGTTCGAACGACGGGAGAGGTGATGCGAAAACTCCATTCCAACGCGACGGAGGCCCTGGCGGGTCTTCTGCGGGACGACATGACGATCATGGCGGGAGGCTTCGGCCTGTGCGGCATTCCCGAGACGCTGATCGGGGCGATCCGCGAATCGGGCGTGAAGGGGCTGACCGTGATCTCGAACAATGCCGGCATCGACGGCATCGGTCTCGGCGCGCTTCTGGAGACGCGGCAGATCGCCAAGATGATCTCGTCCTATGTCGGCGAGAACAAGATGTTCGCCCAGCAGTTCCTGGCGGGCGAACTGGAGGTGGAGTTCAATCCGCAGGGCACGCTGGCCGAGCGCATCCGCGCGGGCGGCGCCGGCATCCCGGCCTTCTTCACCAAGACCGGCTACGGCACCAAGATCGCCGAGGGCAAGGAGACCCGCGAGTTCGACGGCGAGCACTATGTGATGGAGCGCGGACTGTTCGCCGATCTGTCGCTGGTGCACGCCTGGAAGGGCGACCCGGAAGGAAACCTCGTCTATCGGAAGACCGCGCGCAACTTCAATCCGATGATGGCGACCGCCGCGAAGGTGACAGTCGCCGAGGTGGAGCATCTGGTCGAGGCCGGCGAGATCGACGGCGACCACGTCCACACGCCCGGCATCTTCATCAAGCGCATGATCCACGTTCCGGACGGCGTCAAACGCATCGAGCAGCGCACGGTGAGGAAGCGGCCCGGGACGCAAGCGCCGGCCGCGGCGGGGGAGGAAGTCTGATGGCCTGGACGCGCGAACAGATGGCGGCGCGCGCCGCCAAGGAGCTTCGGGACGGCTTCTACGTCAATCTCGGCATCGGCATCCCGACGCTCGTCTCCAACTATATTCCGGACGGCATGAGCGTTCAGCTCCAGTCGGAGAACGGCATGCTCGGCATGGGTCCGTTCCCCTATGAGGGCGAGGAGGATTCCGACCTCATCAACGCCGGCAAGCAGACGATCACCGAACTGCCCTCCACGAGCTTCTTCTCCTCGGCGGACAGTTTCGGGATGATCCGGGGCGGCCATATCGACCTGTCCATCCTGGGCGCGATGGAGGTGGCGGCGAACGGCGACCTCGCGAACTGGATGATTCCGGGCAAGATGGTCAAGGGCATGGGCGGGGCGATGGACCTCGTCGCCGGCGTCAAGCGCGTGGTCGTCGTGATGGAGCACGTCGCCAAGGCCAAGGACGGGACGACGAGCCCGAAGATCCTCCGGGAATGCTCGCTGCCGCTCACCGGCAAGGGCGTCGTCGATCTCGTCATCACCGATCTCGGCGTGTTCGAGGTGGACGAGAACGGCGGCGGGCTGACCCTCATCGAACTGGCCGATGGCGTGAGTGTCGACGAGGTGCGTTCGGCGACGGAGGCCGAGTTCGCCGTGGCGGACGGCCTGCGCTAGAACCTCGGACCGACAGCCCGTATCGACCGGGGGTGCCGGACCGGCGCCCCCGATCTGATCCAAGCGACCGGACGCACGACGACCCATGACATCCTTGACGTCGTCCGGCGCGGCCCGCCCGGCCGCCTCGGCGGGGCTGCTCCTGATCCTCACCTATCTCGGCTTCGTCAGCCTCGGCCTGCCGGACGCCGCCTACGGCGTCGCCTGGCCGTCGCTGCGCTCCGAGTTCGGGCTTTCGCAAGGCGCGTTCGGCCTCGGCCTTCTGACCGTCGCGATCGGCTTCCTGTTCTCCAGCCTGGCGGCCGGCACGCTTCTGGGACGGTTCGGAGCGGGTCGGCTCCTCGCCGTCTCCACCCTCGTCTCGGCGACGGGGCTCGTCGCCTTCGCCGCGTCGCCGTCCTGGCCGCTCTTCCTCGCCTCCGGGCTTCTCGTCGGAATCGGCGGCGGAGCGATCGATTCCGGGCTGAACGCCTACGCGGCGCGTCATTACTCGGCGCGCCAGATGAACTGGCTGCATGCGGCCTTCGGCTTCGGCGCCGCTCTCGGTCCGCTCGCCATGACCTTCGCGCTGACGAGCGGCGGCTGGCGTTTCGGCTACGTCGCGATCGCAGCGCTGATGGGCGCGCTGGGCGTCCTCTTCGTCGTGACCCGTCGCCGCTGGGCGAGCGAGGGCGCCGGCGACGCCGCGAGCGAGCCGGCCGCGCCGGTTTCGGTCGGGACGGCGCTGCGCCATCGCCTCGTCTGGCTGCAGACCGTGACCTTCTTCCTCTATGCGGGGATCGAGATCGGGGCGGGGCAGTGGGCCTTCGCCATCCTGACCCAGGCGCGCGGCTATTCGATCGAGGTCGCGGGCCTGTGGACGGGCGGCTTCTGGTTCGCCCTCTTCGCCGGCCGGCTGCTCCTCGGCTTCGGCGCCGATGCGATCGGCCCCGATCGTCTGATCCGCCTCGGCGCCTGGACCGCGCTCGTCTCCCTCGTCCTGTTTGCCATCGACCCGCTCGGCCTCGGCGTTCTCGGGCTCATGGCGGCCGGCTTCGCCTTCGCGCCGATCTTTCCGATGCTCATGCACCGCACGCCCCGCATGCTGGGGGCAGGGCTCGCGTCCCATTCGATCGGCTTCCAGGTCTCGGCGGCCATGATGGGGGGCGTCGCCGTTCCGGCCGCCGCCGGTTTCCTCGGCGGGGCCCTTGGCGTCTCCGCCATCCCCTACTTCTTCGCCGTCCTCGCTCTCCTGCACCTCCTGCTCGTCGGGGTCGGCCTGTCTCGAAGTGACCCAGCGGCATAACTCCGGGTTGTAGAATAGATGACGTCCTTTATCGGTTGGCTGTTTCAAGCTGATGATAGACGTTAAAAATTCGTTCCCGAACCGATGGGAGCTATTGATCGGCCCCTAAAGTAGTGCCACCGTGAGTTGCGTAACAACTCGCGTGGGGAGTAAGCGATGTCGCTGACGAGGCAGTTCAACACGAGGCCGCTCTACCAGCAGGTCGCGGACGAGTTCATCGCACGGATCGTCTCCAGGCAATGGGCGCCGGGCCAGGCGATCGAGAACGAGACCGAGATCGCGCGTTCGCTCGGCATCAGCCTCGGAACCGTCCGCAAGGCCTTCGACATCCTGTCGGAATACGAGCTCCTGGAGCGGCACCAGGGCAAGGGCACGATCGTCACCGATCTGGACAGCGGCCCGATGCGCGGGCGCTTCTCCAACATTTTCGATGCGGAGGGCCGCCGCGTCAGCGGAGAGATGACGCTTCACGACGTCTCGCTCGATTTTCCCTCGCCGCCGGTCGCCCAAGCCATGGGCATCAACGCGCGCACGCCCGTCGTTCGCTTCTCGCGCCGGCGCATGCATCTCGGGCGGTGCTTCATGGTCGAGGAGGTGCATCTGCGGGTGAACCAGGCCGCGCAGTCGCTCTCGCAGGATGAACTGGAGACGATCGCCCGGCAGCGCTGGTCGGGACAGGATCTGGCGACCCGGAAGGTGGAGGAGGTCGGCTCGGAACCGGCGACCGAAGCCGACATGCGGCTGCTCGGGATCGGGGAGTTCGATTCCGTCCTGACGCTGCGCCGCGTCGTCCTGTCCTATCAGGACCGCCCGCTGGAACTGCGTCAGGCCCGCTGCGTCCTCGGACCGGACCTCGTCTACCGCTCGCGCTGAGACGGCCGGGCCCGAGCGGTCCGGCGTTCGTGCGACCGAACGCGCAAAGGCCCGCTCTATCCTCTGCCGCAATTGCATGCTCCTGTCGCCCGTCGATCCCATCCTGGCGGGGCCGACCGTGACAGTGGCGAGCCGGGCGGGGTGGTCTTCCTGATGGCTCAAACGCAATCCCATGCGCTGCGCGGGCAGATCGGGCGGCTCGAACTCCTGACGCGGATGGTGCTGGCCATCCTGGCGCTCGGCTCCGGCGTCTTCACCTATATCGGCGTCAGCGACCTGATCGACGGCTCCCCGACGACCGTCTTCCTCGGAGCCATCATCTATTCGGTGGCCGTTTCCGTCGCGATCTACGGCTTCTGGACCTATCTCATGCGGATCACCCCGCATGTTCGCTCGGCGCGGGGCCGGGGGATGCTCTATGCCTCCATGGGCGTCGGGATCGTGATGATCATGGCGATGTCGGCCTGGCTGAACGCCGCCGCGCTGGCGGGCGGCGCGGCGCTCGAACAGCATCTTTCGGTGACCGCCGAGGAGTATCAAGGCAAATTGAACGAGGCGCACGAGAACGCGCTCGCCGCCCAGAGCCTGATTCCCGACATCCAGCTCGCCTCGCAGCGCTTCTCGCGCCTGGCCGACGAGGAGCGGTCCTCCGGTGCGCTGACCGGCACCTCCGGCTCCGGCACGGTCGTGCAGCTCCTGAGCCAGATGTCGGTCCAGCTCGACGGGCTCGCCGCCGAGATCGAGACCTCGCGCGCGAGGGTGCAGACGCTGTTCGAGGAGGGCGGCACGCGGCTCGGACAGATGCGCCAGCTCGTGGCCGGCGCCGGCCCGGTGAACGAGCGGTCCACAGCCTTCGCCGAGCAGGCGACCGCGCTTTCGGGCATCGTCGCCTCGCTCCAGCAGACCTCCGTCGCACCCGCCGTGCGCCGCGCCGCCGAGGATCTCGGCCGCTCCTACATCGCGCCGGTCGCCGGCGGTCTCGCCGAGGATCTGCGTCTTCGCCAGAGCGAGGTTCTCGTCCGGGTCGAGGAATCGGTGCGGCAGCAGAGCGCCGCGCTCGCGGCGGCGGCCGACGAGATTTTGGCCCGACCGGCGGTGGAGACGGTGCGCTTCACCCCGCTCTCCAAGCCCGATGCCGTGATCCGCTATGCGGGCGACTTCCTGCCCTCCTGGGCCGGTGCGATCGCGATCGACCTGATGCCCGCCGTTCTCGTCCTGATCCTCGTCATCACGCAGGACCAGATCCGCCGGGAGGACGGCGACGAGGCCGAGTATGCCGACATGAGCGCCGCCGACATGATGCGCGCCCTGCGGATCGAACGCTCCCTGGCGGCGGTGCGGACCGAGATCGCACAGGCCGAGCCCCAGGCGGCGGCCGAAGGCCCCCCGAACCTCGACGCACCGGAGGCGCCCGTCCAGCGCAACGAACCGGGCGCCGTGCCCCTGCCGCTGCGGCGGGGCGCCGGCCCGGCGTGATCGCGCAGGACCCGCCGCCCTCGCGCTTCGAACGCGCCGTCCTCTCGATCCCGGACGGCGCCGTCCTGCGCGGGATCTTCTTCGCCATCATCGCCCTGACGGGCTGGGTGCTCTACCAGGATTTCGAGGAGATCTGGCAGGCCGAGCGGGACGCGGCGCGCGTGACGCGCACCGATCCGCTCCCGCTGCGCCGGCCGGCGCCGGGCGACCAGCGCCGTCCCTATCTGCCGCGCACCATGCCGCTCGGCCCGGAGCGCGGCGTGCCGGTCCTCCCCGGTCACGGCCCCGTGGAGGGCGAGACGACCGGAGAGCCGATGGTCTTCGTGCGGCAGGCCGGCTCAAGCGACATCTCGGCCATCGGCCGGATCGATCCGGGCACGGCGGGGCAGCTGGAGGCGTTCCTGTCCGGCGAGGGGGAGGGCGCGACGGTTCTCCACCTCCACTCGCCCGGCGGCTCGGTGCTCGACGCCATCGCCATGGCGCGCACGATCCGCGCGGCGGAACTGGAAACGGTCGTGCCGGCCGACGGGTACTGCGCCTCGGCCTGCCCGCTCGTCTTCTCGGGCGGCGCGCGCCGGTCCGCCGGCCGGAATGCGTGGATCGGCGTCCATCAGGTCTACGCGGCGGAGGCGGAGAGCGCGGTCCGCGAGCGCGACGTCGATCGTTCCATCTCCGACATTCAGTCGACGAGCGCCGACGCGCAGGATCTTCTGATCGAGATGGGCGTCGATCCGCGCCTCTGGATCCACGCGATGCGAACGCCGCCCCGCGAGCTCTACGTGCTCACACCGGAGGAACTGTCCGAGTTCGACCTCGTGACGCCGCCCGAGGGAGACGACGAGGAGGAGACGGGCGAGGAGGACACGGCCGGCGAGCCGCCCGAAGCGGCGAGTTGATCCTCCACGGCTTGGCGATCCGGTCGCTGCTGCGCTATAAGGCGCCTCGCGCGGACGCCCTTGCGGCCTTTGCGTTTTGCGGGTGTGGTGAAACTGGTAGACGCGCCGGACTCAAAATCCGGTTCCGAAAGGAGTGTCGGTTCGATTCCGACCACCCGCACCACCGATCCGGGCGTTCGGCGGCGGATGCGGCCGCGAGACCGGCAAGCGTCGTTTCGGCCGTCTCTCTTTCACGCCCGCTCTGGCGCTCCCGTTTCGGCGTGCAGCACGCGATGGTCGAGGAAGTAGCGGGCGAAGAACGGAAGGCTGGCCGCCCCGAGCTCGCGCGCGGTTCGCCCGATCGTGCCCTCCGCCACCTGCAGCTCCGTCAGGCCGCGCGCGTCCAGCGCGGACAGGCTCTTCCGGGTGGCCGCGACGAGACGGGCGCGGATGTCGGGAGTAAAGCTCCCGTCGATGACAGCGGCGTCGAAATCGTAGACCGCGCTGGCGCTCAGCGCGGCATGGGCCAGCCCCGAGGCCGCGCGGTGGATCCAATCCTCGAGGAGCGGTCCGAGCAGGCTCCAGTCGGCATCGCTGCGCCACAGGTCCCGGCCGCCGAACTGCGCCTCGATCGCCGCCTTCTCCAGAACGTGGACGGAGGCCTCCTGGATCAGCTGGCAGAACCCGCCGCCTTTCGCCGGCACCGGAAGGGAGCCGAGCGCGCCCGCATTGCCCGTGCGGCCGGGCACCAGCCGTCCGTCGATGACGATGCCGCCGCCGACGAAGGCACCGACGAAGAAATAGACGTAGTCCGAGAGGCCGGCGGTGCCGAAGGCCTGCTCCGCGCCGCAGGCGGCGGTCGCGTCGTTCGCGGAAAAGGCCTCGAGGCCGGTCGCGGCCTCTAGATCCTCGGCGATGCCGCCCCGGCGCCACTCGGCGCCTTCCTCCGGCGTCGCGTTGTTGGACAGCGCCCACGCCCACAATTCCGACGGCATGCCGACCCCCAGGCCGGCGATGCGGTGCCGGTCGGCCGGCTCCAGGGTTTCGATCAGGGCCGAGGCCGCCTGCGAGGCGAAGTCCACGACGCCGGATCGGCGGGGATAGTCGTAGGTCACCGCGCGGTGGGCCAGAAGCGTGCCGGCGAAATCCATCAGCACCATCTCGCTGGTGCGCCGCCCGATCTTCAGGCCGAGCGAGAACGCGCCCTTCGGGTTGAGGCTCATCGGGACGGAGGGCTGGCCGACGCGGCCCTTGCGCGGGGCGCCCGCGAGCACGAGCCCGTCCCGCTCCAGAGCGCGGATGAGGACGCTCGCGGTCTGCGCCGAGAGGCCGGACTGGCGCGCGATCTCGGCCTTGGCGAGCGCTCCGTGGCGGCGGATGAGGGACAGGACGACGCGTTCGTTGTGAGCGCGCACGCCCGCCTGGTTCGAACCCCGGATCGGCGTCTGACCCAGGCCCGCGCCGCGTAGCACCCTGTGCGGCGCCGCCGGTTCGCTCATCTCCGTCGTCCTCCCGGTCGGAGGCCGGGGCCTCCATCCGCCGATAAGTAAATCCAAGTGATTTATGTTGACAAGGGCCGTTCGCCGTCGTTCCATGCGGTCAGGCCCGGAAGGAGGATCGAGCCGGCTCGTCGCCGGCCTCCGGGCGATCGGGAGGTTTCATGAAGTTCCGTCACTCGCTGGCGCTCGGCGCCGCTTTCGCCGCGCTCTGTTCGGTCCCGGCCCTGGCGCAGGACCAGACGACCGTCTGCCTCATCACCAAGACCGACACGAACCCCTTCTTCGTGACCATGCGCCGCGGCGCCGAGCAGAAGGCGGCCGAGCTCGGCATCAATCTGCAGTCCTATGCCGGCCGGATCGACGGCGACCACGAATCCCAGGTCCAGGCGATCGAGAGCTGCATCGCCGCCGGCGCCAAGGGCATTCTGATCACCGCGTCCGACACGCGCGCCATCGTGCCCGCGATCCAGCAGGCGCGCGAAGCCGGCCTCCTCGTCATCGCGCTCGACACGCCGCTCGAGCCCCTGGACGCGGCCGACGCCACCTTCGCGACCGACAACCGCGCCGCGGGCGTTCTCATCGGCGAATGGGCCCGCGCCAAGATGGGCGACGAGGCCGCGAACGCGCGCATCGCCTTCCTCGACCTCACCCCGTCGCAGCCCTCCGTTGCCGTCCTGCGCAACCAGGGCTTCATGGAGGGCTTCGGGATCGAGGTGAACGATCCGGACGTCGTCGGCGACGAAAGCGACGAGCGCATCGTCGGCTTCGACATGACCAACGGCAACGAGGAGGGCGGCCGCCAGGCGATGGAGAACCTTCTCCAGCAGGACCCCGGCATCAACCTCGTCTACACGATCAACGAGCCGGCGGCGGCCGGCGCCTACGAGGCGCTGCGCTCCGTGGGGCTGGAAGGGCAGGTGACGATCGTCTCGATCGACGGCGGCTGCCCCGGCGTCCAGAACGTCGAGGAGGGGATCATCGGGGCGACCTCCATGCAGTATCCGCTCCAGATGGCGGCCCTCGGCGTCGAGGCCGTCGCGGCCTTCGTGGAGAGCGGCGAGACGCCCGAGACGACCGAAGGGCTCGACTTCACCGACACGGGCGTCGACCTCGTGACCGACGAGCCGGCGGACGGCGTGGAATCCATGACCTCCGCGCAGGCCAAGGATCTCTGCTGGGGCTGACGGCCACGGGCAAGGGCCGGCTCGCCCGGTCCTTGCTTTGACATGATCCGTCATCGCCGCTCCGGTTGCAGCCGGCGATGACGGAAAGTCCTTCTAACGGGCCGTTCGGCCGCTCGCTTCGCCGAGCTTGAACCGCGCCCACGACGTCGCGAGCTGGGACGGGAGCCCTCGATGACCGAGACGAGCCAGGGGCGCGGCGAACGCGCCACCGATTACGAGACCGCCGGGGTGAGGGGCGCCAGCGCGCAGGTCGCGGAATTCGCGCCGCAGACGACCCCGCTCGGCCGTCTCCAGCACATGCTGCACGCCAATCCGACCATGGTGCCGGTTCTGGTGCTGATCTTCGGCATCGGCATCTTCGGCATGATCGTCGGCGAGCGCTTCTTCAATTCCTTCACGCTCACCCTGATCTTCCAGCAGGTCGCGATCGTCGGCATCATCGGCATCGCCCAGACCCTGATCATCCTGACGGCGGGCATCGACCTGTCGGTCGGCGCCATCATGGTCCTGTCCTCCGTCGTCATGGGCCAGTTCGCCGTCAATTACGGCATGCCCGCGCCGCTCGCGCTCTTCTGCGGCCTTCTCGTCGGCACCCTGTGCGGCGTCATCAACGGGCTGCTCGTCTCGCTGGTGAAGCTGCCGCCCTTCATCGTCACACTGGGCACATGGTTCGTGTTCGAGGCGGCGAACTTCATATGGACGCAGAACGAAACGATTCGGGCGCAGGACGTTGCCGCCGCCGCCCCGCTGCTGCAATGGCTGGGCACGACCTTCCGGATCGGCGGCGCGGTCATCACCTATGCCGTGGTCGCGGCCGTCCTCCTCGTTCTCCTCTTCTACTACATCCTCAACCACACGGCCTGGGGCCGGCACGTCTACGCCATCGGCGACGAGCCGGACGCCGCGCGCCTGTCGGGCATCAAGACGAGCCGGGTCCTCGTTTCGGTCTATGCCGTGGCAGGCCTCATCTGCGGCTTCGCCGGCTGGGCGCTGATCGGGCGGCTCGGCTCGGTTTCGCCGACGTCGGGCTACGAGGCCAACATCCAGTCGATCACCGCGGTCGTCATCGGCGGCACCTCGCTCTTCGGCGGGCGCGGCTCCGTCGTCGGGACGCTGATCGGCGCCCTCATCGTCGGCGTCTTCGCCATGGGCCTGCGCATCTGGGGCACGGACCCGCAGTGGACGCGGCTCACCGTCGGCGGCCTCATCATCCTCGCCGTCGCGATCGACCAGTGGATCAGAAAGGTCTCGGCATGAGCGAACCGGTTCTCTCCGCCCGCAATCTGCAGAAGCGCTACGGCCGCGTGGTGGCGATCGACAACGCCGATTTCGACCTGATGCCGGGCGAGATCCTCGCCGTCATCGGCGACAACGGCGCGGGAAAGTCCACGCTGATCAAGGCGCTGACGGGGGCCGCGCAGCCCGATGCCGGCGAGATCCGCCTCGACGGCAAGGCGGTGACCATGGCCGATCCGCAGGCGGCGCGGGACCTCGGCATCGAGACCGTCTACCAGAATCTGGCTCTGTCGCCGGCTCTCTCGATCGCCGACAACATGTTCCTCGGGCGCGAGATCCGGCGCGACGGCTTCGCCGGTCGGGTCCTGCGGATGCTCGACAAGCCGAAGATGCGCAGGATCGCGCGCGAAAAGCTGTCCGACCTGGGGCTGACCACGATCCAGAACATCGACCAGCTGGTGGAGACGCTGTCGGGCGGGCAGCGTCAGGGCGTGGCGGTGGCGCGCGCCGCCGCCTTCGGCTCGAAGGTGCTGATGCTGGACGAGCCGACCGCCGCGCTCGGCGTGAAGGAATCGCGCCGCGTGCTCGACCTCATCCTCGAGGTCCGCTCGCGCGGCCTGCCGATCGTCCTCATCTCCCACAACATGCCGCATGTCTTCGAGATCGCCGACCGCATCCACATCCACCGGCTCGGCAAGCGCCTGTGCGTGGTGAATCCGAAGGACATCTCCATGTCCGACGCGGTGGCGCTGATGACGGGCGCGAAGGCGCCCGAGGCGCAGATGCTGGCGGCCTGATCGGCCAGAGCCTCAGAACCCCTCCGGGCCTCAGGCCTCGCGGCCGTCCTTGCCGTCGAGCGGCAGGACCGGTTCGACGCCCATGAGGCGCAGCATCTGCTCGCTCGGCCGGAACTCGGGCACGGTCGAGGCGAGAAGACGCAGGGCGGCGGGAAGGTCGCGCGCCTCGATCAGCCGCGCCAGCTCGTCGAAGATGCGCGTGACGATGGCCGGCTCGATGGCGCGCGGGAAGGCCATGAGGATGCCGTCCACGCCGGTCTGGACCAGCGTTTCGCGCCGGTCGAAAAGCTCCTCGAACATCTTCTCGCCGGGACGAAGCCCCGTGTAGACGATCTTCACGTCGGCCTCCGGGCGCAGGCCGGAGAGGCGGATGAGGTTGCGGGCGAGGTCCGCGATCTTCACCGGCGCGCCCATGTCGAGCACGAAGAGCCGTCCCCGCTCAGTCGGGTTGGCGAGCCCGTAGGCGGCGGACTGGAGGACGAGCACGCACGCCTCCGGGATGGTCATGAAATAGCGCTCGATCTCGGGATGCGTGACGGTGAGCGGGCCGCCCGCCTTCAACTGCTTCTCGAACAGGGGCACGACCGAGCCCGCCGAGCCGAGGACGTTGCCGAAGCGCACGGTCATGAAGCGCGTGCCGTTCTCTTTCGGGTTCAGATCCATCGCCTGGCAGAACATCTCCGCCATGCGCTTGGCGGCACCCATCACGTTGGTCGGGTTCACCGCCTTGTCGGTGGAGACGAGGACGACCGCGCGGACCCTCGCGCGGATCGCGGCTTCGGCGACGTTGCGCGTGCCGACCGCGTTGGTGAACAGGCCTTCGAGCGGCTGGGCCTCGACGAGCGGCACGTGCTTGAGCGCCGCGGCGTGGAAGACGACGTCGGGCCGCAGATCCTCCATCAGCCGCTCGACGGACGGCGCCTCGCGCACGTTGCAGAGCCGCGCGATGCACTGCATCTGCGGAAAGCGGTCGCGCAGCTCGATCTCCGCCGAATAGAGGAGAAACTCGCTCGCATCGGCCAGGATGAGGACGGAGGGCGAGAAGAGGGCGATCTGGCGGGCGAGCTCCGAGCCGATCGAGCCGCCGGCGCCGGTGATCAGGACCCGGCGGCCTTCCAGCATCGCGGCGATGCGCGGCGCGTCGAGCTCGACGGGCGGGCGCTGGAGCAGATCCTCCAGCCGCACGGGCTGGAGTTCGATCTCGCTGTCGAGCCCGTGGATGTCGAGCATGTCCGGGAGCCGCAGAAGCTCCAGCTTCCAGTCGGAGCTGAGCTCGACGAGCTCGGAGAACGGAACGTGCGCCTCCACGTCGTTGCGCGAGCGCGCCAGGATCAGGGCGTCGGGCGCCCGGCCGCGCGCCCGCAGCTTCTCCAGCATCTCCGGCAGGCCGTCATAGGCCACGATGGGCACGCCCCGGATGAAGCGGCCTGCCCGCCGACCCCGTTCGTCGATGATCGCCTCGACCTCGAAGGCCGACTTGGAGCGCTCGGAGAGCGTCTTCAGGAAGAGATCGGCATCGTCCGAGGCTCCCAGAAGGAGGACGCGCCGACGGGGAAAGGGGTTCTTGATCCGGAACCGTCGCACGTCGCGGGCGTCGCGGTAGAGCCGGTAGAGGACGCGTGGGCCGGCAAGGCCCAGAATGAGGAACGCCCAGGTGATCGCCATCGAGGAGCGCGGAACCATCTCCAGCGGCCGAAGCAGGAAGATCGCGACGATGGAGATCACCACCGAAAGGGAGGCGACCTTCACGATCGCCAGAAGATCGGGCAGGGACGCGTAGCGCCAGACGCCGCGGTTCATGCCGAAGGTCAGGCCGATGCAGCCGACGAGGAGGCCGAACAGGCCCGCCGCGATCAGATAGTCGTAGACCTCGGAGCCCATAGCCCGCACGTCGATCCGCAAGGCAAAGCCCAGAACGAACGCGCTGATCCCGACGATGATGTCGTGAAGAAAGGCGACGCGGCGGGCCGTCACGATCCGCTGCAGAAAGGATGCCGCCGACATCTCGCTCATGGGCCTGCCTTCCGGTTGCGCGCGTCGCTCTAGCCGAGCGCGGCTCGATCGCCGTGTCTCCAGCCCGTCCGGCCAATATCGGCCGAGCCTCGCGGACGGCAACTCTTTCAGCTTAAAGGCTTAAAGCGTGACGCGATCAAGGTGCCGCGGTCTCTGCAGTCCCCGCACGATTGCTTGATCCGCTGGGAGTCGGTTTCCGACCGGTCCCCGCAGCGGGACGGGTTCCGGGCGTCGGCAACCTGCAATGGAGCGTGTGCCGCGCCATCCGCGGCACGCGGCCCCGGTCATACCGGAATGCGCTCGATCCTCGGCCCGCCCGAGGCCTGACGATCACGCGCGCGGCATCTTCGCTTCGCAAACAGCCAAGCGGCGGACGCAGATCGCAAAGGTATCGCCGCCGGCAGGCGTATCCTCGCGGCTCCATCAACCCGGCGCCGTCGCCGCGAGCAGAGGAAAACCCCATGGCCAAGATCGTTCATACCTTCGGAATCCTCGGTGTTCTCGCGGCGGGAACGGCCGGGGCGGTCGCCGCCGAGCCCGAAAGCTGCCAGAGCCCGCGCTTCTCCGACGTCGGCTGGACCGACATCACCGCGACGACCGCCACGGCGGGCCTGATCCTCGAAAAGCTCGGCTACACGCCGGACATCTCCGTGCTCTCCGTGGCGGTGACGTTCCAGGCACTCCAGCAGGGCGACATCGACATCTTCCTCGGCAATTGGATGCCCCTCCAGGAGCCGACGGCCACCCCGCTCATCGACAGCGGTGCGATCGAGGTCGTCGGCACCAATCTCGAAGGCGCGCGTATCGGCTTTGCGGTTCCCGCCGCGACCTACGAGGCGGGGCTGCGCACCTATTTCGACATCGCGGACTTCCATGAGGAGCTGCGCGGCCAAATCTACGGCATCGAGGCCGGGTCCAGCGCCAACGAGACCATCTCGCAGATGATCGCGAACGACACGTTCGGGCTCGGAGACTTCACGCTGGTGGAATCCAGCGAGCAGGCGATGCTCTCGCAGGTCGAAAGCTCGATCCGCCAGGACGAGCCGGTCCTCTTCTTCGGCTGGCGGCCGCACCCGATGAACGTGCGCCTCGACATGCGCTATCTGGAGGACGGCAACGACGCCTTCGGGCCGAACGACGGCGCGGCGACCGTGCAGACCAACACGCGGGCCGGCTATTCGTCCGAGTGCCCGAATGTCGGCGCGCTCCTCCAGAACATGGTCTTCACCGTCGAGGACGAAGACCTTCTGATGAGCTACATCCTCGACGAGGACATGCAGCCGGCGGCCGCGGCCGAGCGCTGGCTGAAGGACAATCCCCAGACGATCGACGCCTGGCTCGAAGGCGTGACGACCCTCCAGGGCGAGCCGGGCGCCGCGGCGGTCCGGCAAGGGCTCGGTCTTTAGCCGTCCTGCACGTTCTGCCTTCGGGCGGCGGTCGGCGGAACGCCGTACTGCCGCCGGAAGGCACGAGAGAGCGCCGCGATCGAGGAGAAGCCGGTGCGGACGGCCGTGTCGGCCATCGACATGCGCGTGTCGACGACGAGGCGGCGCGCCGCCTTGAGGCGGAGCGAGAGATAGTAGGCGCCCGGCGAGGACCGCACGCTCTGCCGGAACAGCGTTTCCAGCCGCCGCGTCGAAACCGAGAGCCGGCGGGCGATCTCGGCGACGGCAAGCGGCCGGTCGATATGCGCCTCCATGATCCGGATCGCCTGGCCCACGCGCGGCTCGGTGTGCCCGATCCGCCCGACCGAGACGAGCGGCTGGGCGTCCGAGGCGTTCTTCGTCTGGTCGTAGATGTACACGCTGGCGACGTCGAGCGCGGTGGAATAGCCCTGCCGGGTGCGGATCAGCGCCAGCATGAGATCGAGCGCGGGCATGGCGCCGCCCGTGGTGAAGATCGGCCCGTCGATGACCCAGCGGTCCGGCTGGACCTCGACGTCGGGAAAGCGCGCCGCGAACTCCTCCAGATCCTCCCAATGCGTCGTCGCCCGTCGTCCGTCGAGGAGACCGGCCAGCGCCAGAACCCAGGACCCCGCCTCGATCCCGCCGGTCATCGTGGAATGGCGCGCGCCGGTCGCGATCGCGTGCAGCGCCCTGGGCGTGGAGTGCCGGAAGACGTTGAAGGCGGCGACCACCAGGAGGATGTCGCGCCGCGCCTTGGGCTCGAAGGCCTCGACCGCGGGGATGGGCAGCCCGCACGACGTCCGCGCGGGCTGCCCGTCGAGGGAGACGACCTTCCAGCGATAGAGCTCCTTCGCCGCGATGCGGTTGGCCGCGCGCATCGGGTCGAGCGTCGCCGCGAGCGACATCAGCGACGCATCCGGCATCACGAGGATCGTGATGTCCAAGTGGGCGTCCGAGCTTTCGAAAAGCGACATGGCGCATACTGTCCAGTCGGCTTCGCAAAAGGTCAACCTTCGCCGGCGGCCGGCGCCAAGATGAGCGCCGTACATCACTGGCAGGAAGGCCCGACATGCCGCTGAAACCGAGCCGCGAAGTCTTCATCACATGCGCCGTCACCGGGGCCGGGGCGACGACCGATCGCTCGGACAAGGTGCCGATCAGCCCGCGCGAGATCGCCGAGGCCTCGATCGCCGCCGCCAGGGCCGGCGCGGCCATCGCGCATATTCACGTGCGCGACCCGCAGACGGGCCGGGGCTCGCGCGACCTCGGCCTCTATCGCGAGACCGTCGACCGCATCCGCGATTCGGGCATCGACATGATCCTGAACCTGACGGCGGGAATGGGCGGCGACCTCGTCTTCGGCTCGGCGGAGGCGCCGTTCCCGGTCGATCCGTCCGGCACCGACATGGCCGGCGCCTCGGAGCGCCTGGAGCACGTGCGCGAGCTTCTTCCGGAGATCTGTACCCTCGACTGCGGCACGATGAACTTCGGCGAGGGCGACTATGTGATGACGAACACGCCCGCCATGCTGCGGGAGATGGCGAGGCAGATCCAGGCGCTCGGCGTGCGGCCCGAGATCGAAGTCTTCGACACCGGCCATCTGCTCCTGGCCCAATGGCTGAAGGCGCAAGGGGTGATCGAGGATCCCGTCATGGTGCAGCTCTGCATGGGCATTCCCTGGGGCGCGCCCGACGACATCGGCACCTTCAAGGCCATCGTCGACAATCTGCCGAAGGACTGGGTTTTCTCGGCCTTCTCGATCGGCCGCAACCAGCTGCCCTATGCAGCGCTCGCGATGCTGGCCGGCGGCAACATCCGCGTCGGTCTGGAGGACAATCTCTGGCTCGCCAAGGGCGTGCTCGCGACCAACGAGGCGCTGGTCGAACGGGCCGTCGCGATCGCGGAAGGGACGGGCGCGCGCGTGCTCGGCCCGGACGAGGTCCGCGAGAAGCTGAAGCTGACGAAGCGGTGGTGAGCGCCATGGTTCTTCCGATCCAGCGCGCGGCCTGCGTCGGCGTCGGCGTCATCGGCGCGGGATGGGTGGCGCGCCTCGTCCTCAACGGCGTGGACGTCCAGATCTTCGACCCTTCGCCGGACGCGCCGCGCATCGTCGAGGCGGTGCTGGCGAGCGCGGCACGTGCCTATGGCGCGCTCTACCGCTCGAAGCTGCCGGAGCGCGGCTCGATCCGCTTCGCGCCCTCGATCCTGGAGGCGGTGGAGGGCGCGGACTTCATCCAGGAGAGCGTGCCGGAGCGGCTCGACTTCAAGCGCCGCATCCTGGGCGAGATCGACGCCGCGGCCCGGCCCGACGCCATCATCGGCTCCTCGACCTCCGGTCTGCTTCCGAGCGACCTGCAGGCCGGGATGTCCTACCCCGAACGGCTCGTCGTCGCCCATCCGTTCAATCCCGTCTACCTCCTGCCGCTCGTCGAGATCGTCGGCGGAGAGAAGACCGGCGCCGAGGCGATCGAGCAAGCGAAGACGATCTACGCCGCGCTCGGCATGAAGCCCGTCGCCATCCGCCGCGAGATCGAGGCCTTCGTCGGCGACCGCCTGCTCGAAGCGCTGTGGCGCGAGGCGCTGTGGCTGGTGAAGGACGATGTGGCGAGCGTCGAGGAAATCGACGACGTCATCCGCTACTCCTTCGGTCTGCGCTGGGCGCAGATGGGCCTGTTCCAGACCTACCGGATCGCGGGCGGGGAAGCGGGGATGCGGCACTTCCTCGCCCAGTTCGGCCCGGCGCTCCAATGGCCCTGGACGAAGCTGATGGACGTGCCGGACCTCGACGAGGCGCTGGTCGAGAAGATCTCCGCCCAATCCGACGCGCAGGCGGGCGACCTCTCGGTGCGCGATCTGGAGCGCATCCGCGACGACAATCTGGTGGCGATGATCCGCGCCCTCTCCGACCAGCAGGGCGGCAGGGGCTGGGGGGCGGGTGCCCTCCGCAACGACGCCGACCGGGCGCTCGCCAAGCGGGCGGACGCGGTGGAGGCCGAGCCGCTGGCGCTTCACGCCGGCACGGTTCCCGCCGACTGGATCGACTACAACGGCCACATGACCGAGCACCGCTATCTGCAGGTGTTCGGCGACACGACCGACGCTCTTCTCGGCCATCTCGGGGTGGACGAGGCCTATCTGGCGGGCGGCCACAGCTTCTACACGGTCGAGACGCATCTCATGCATCTGGGCGAGCTGCGGCAGGGCGCAGAGTTCCGGGTCACGACGCAGATCCTGGCGAACGACGGCAAGCGCCTGCACGTCTTCCATTCGATGGCGGACGGGGAGGGCCGCACCGTCGCGACGGCCGAGCAGATGCTCCTGCATGTCGATACGAGGGCCGGGCGGGCCGTGGAGGCGACGGGAGCCGTGGCCGAGCGCGTTTCGGTTCTGGGCGAACGCCACCGCTCGATCCCCTGGCCGGTCTCCGCGCGCCGGCATGTGGGTGAGCGCCGCCGCTGACCGGCGATGAGGGGAGGGTGACGCGGCCCTCCCTTTTACAAAGGCGGGATGCGATGTAAGCCGCTGGGGGTCGATCGTTTCCCTGAAGGCTCCACCGCATGACCCGCAGCCCGCGTCTCGACGATGCCGCGCGTGCCGGCTGGCTCTATTACGTCGCGGGCAACACGCAGGACGACGTGGCCCGCACACTCGGCGTTTCGCGGCAGGCCGCCCAGCGCCTCGTCTCGCTCGCGGTGCGCGAGGGGCTGGTGAAGGTGCGGATCGACCATCCGATCGGCGCCTGCCTGGAGCTCGGCGCGCGGCTGCGGGAGCGCTTCTCGCTCGCCCTCGTGGAGGTCGTGCCGAGCGACCCGGCCTCCGCCTCCTCGACGCTCGGCGTCGCCGACGCCGCGGCGGCGGAACTGGAGCGCCGACTGTCCGCCGCCGAGCCCGTGCGGCTCGCGGTCGGCACCGGGCGCACGCTCAAGGCCGCGATCGACAAGCTGCCGTCCATGGAATGTCCGCAGCACGAGATCGTCTCGCTGACCGGCAGCATCGCGCCGGACGGATCGGCCGCCTTCTTCAACGTCATCTTCAGCCTCGCCGACAAGGTGAAGGCGCGTTCTTTTCCGATGCCGCTCCCCGTCATCGCCTCCTCGCGCGAAGAACGCGCGCTCCTCCACAGCCAGCCGATGATCGCCGCGACGCTGGAGCGTGCGGCGGCCGCGGACCTGACCTTTCTGGGGATCGGCGATCTCGGCCCGAGCGCGCCGCTCTTCGTCGACGGCTTCCTGACGGGCGAGGAACTCGCGAGCCTCACCCAGGCGGGCGCGGTGGGCGAGATCCTCGGCTGGGCCTTCGATTCGCAAGGCCGGCTGATCGAGGGGTTGACGAACGAGCGGGTGGCCAGCGCGCCGCTCTCCTCTCGTCCCGGCGGTCTCGTCGTCGCGATCGCCAAGGGCGAGAACAAGGCGCCCGGAATCCTGGCGGCCCTGAAGGGCGGCCTCGTCAACGGCCTCCTCACCGACGAGGCGACGGCCGCCCGTCTTCTCGCCGTCTGAGCCCGTCCGTCGACCGGCCGAAGCCTATTCGGTTGTGGTCTACCGCGTTGCAGCAACGAATGCCGATTGACCGGGCCGCCGATTTGGGGTGAGTAATTGCCCTGGAGATTGGCATTTGCTCACGTTTGTGGCGTGAGCGGCATTGGGAGGACTTCATGAAGGGCAGGATTTCGGCCGTCATGGGCTGCGTGGCGCTCGGGCTCATCTCGGGCGGCGCGGCGCAGGCGCAGCAGACGACGCTGACCATCGGCACCGTCAACAACGGCGACATGATCCGCATGCAGGGTCTGACGCAGGACTTCACCGAAAAGCACCCCGACATCGCCCTGAACTGGGTGACGCTCGAGGAGAACGTGCTGCGCCAGCGCGTCACGACCGACATCGCGACGCAGGGCGGCCAGTTCGACGTGATGACCATCGGCACCTACGAGGTTCCGATCTGGGCCGGCAACGAGTGGCTGCTGCCGCTCGACAATCTGGGCGACGACTACGACGCCGACGACATCCTGCCGCCGATCCGCGAGGCGCTGTCCTCCGACGGCACTCTCTACGCGGCGCCCTTCTATGCGGAGAGCGCCATGACGCTCTACCGCACCGACCTCTTCGAGGCGGCCGGCATCGAGATGCCCGAGAACCCGACCTGGGACTTCATCGCGCAGTCGGCCCGCACGATCCACGAGCAGAACCCCGAGGTCTACGGCATCTGCCTGCGCGGTCTGGCCGGCTGGGGCGAGAACATGGCCTTCCTCGGCTCCATGGCCCGCTCCTACGGCGCGAACTACTTCGACGCCGACTGGCAGCCGCAGTTCGAGAGCGAGGGCTGGCGCAACGCGGTCAACCTCTATGTCGAGCTGATGCGCGAAGTCGGCCCTCCGGGAGCCTCGTCCAACGGCTTCAATCAGAACCTGACGCTCTTCAACCAGGGCCGTTGCGCGATGTGGATGGACGCGACGGTCGCGGCCTCCTTCGTGACCAACCCCGAGGAGAGCCAGGTCGCCGAGAATGTCGGCTTCGCCCAGTTCCCCTGCGGCATCGAGAACTGCCCGAACAACGGCGCCAACTGGCTCTGGGCGTGGTCGCTCGCGATCCCGGCCGGCTCGCAGAACGCCGAGGCCGCGCAGACCTTCATCTCCTGGGCGACCTCCAAGGCCTATCTCGAGCTCGTGGCCGAGAACGAGGGCTGGGCGAACGTTCCTCCGGGCACCCGCACCTCGCTTTATGAGAACCAGACCTATCTCGACGAGGCGCCCTTCGCCGCGGCGACGCTGACGGCGATCGACAACGCCGATCCCTCGATCACCGACGACAAGCCCTATGTCGGGCTCCAGTTCGCGGCGATCCCGGAGTTCCAGGGTCTCGGGACGGTCGTCGGTCAGCAGATGTCGGCGGCGGTCTCCGGCTCCATGCCGGTCGACCAGGCGCTCGCCGCAGCCCAGGCCGCGGCCGTGCGCGAGATGACCCGCGGCGGCTACATCCAGTAGGCGACACCGCCGAAGCCGATCCTTCTCCCGCTCGCGGGAGAAGGTCCCGGCAGGGGGATGAGGGCCTCGTGGAGGCCGCCCCTTCCGGCGAGCATCCGGCCCTTCAAGCCCTCACCCGCCTTCGCCTTGCGGCGAAGGCACCCTCTCCCGGAGCGGGAGAGGGATGGGCGCCCCTTTCTGCCGCCTCGTGGGCGGCGGCGACGTTCCGCGCATTCGTCTCGCGAGGCTCAGATCATGGCCACCACCCAAACCAAGTCGGCCGCACGCCTGATGATGGCGCCCTCGGTGATCGCGCTCTTGATCTGGATGATCGTGCCGCTGTCGCTGACGCTCTACTTCTCGACGCTGAACTACAATCTGTTCAATCCGGGACAGACGCCCTTCATCGGGCTGACGAACTACCAGTTCTTCCTGTCCGATCCCGCCTTCTTCACCGCGCTGCGCAACACGCTGGCGCTGGTTCTGGGCGTCCTGTGCATCACCGTCATCGGCGGCATCCTCCTGGCGCTTCTGCTCGACCAGGCCTTCTACGGCGTCAACATCGTGCGCCTTCTCGTTATCGCGCCCTTCTTCGTGATGCCGACGGTGGCCGCGCTCGTCTGGTCGAACCTGATGATGAACCCGGTCTACGGCGTTCTCGGCCAGCTCTTCAACGGCATCGGCATCGGCGCGATCGACTGGTTCGCGCAATATCCGCTGACCGCGATCATCATCATCGTCGCGTGGCAGTGGCTGCCCTTCGCCACGCTCATCCTCCTGACCGCGCTCCAGTCGCTCTCGGAGGACCAGAAGGAGGCGGCGGAGATGGACGGGGCCGGGGCCCTGTCGATCTTCTGGTACATCACGCTGCCGCACATGGCCCGCGCGATCACCGTCGTGATCCTGATCCAGACGATCTTCCTGCTCTCGATCTTCGCCGAGATCTACGTGACGACCTCTGGCGGGCCGGGTCTGCAGACCACGAACCTGCCCTTCCTCGTCTACTCCCAGGCGCTCCTGCAGTTCGACGTCGGCGGGGCCTCGGCGGGCGGCATCGTGGCGGTCATTCTCGCCAACATCGTCGCGATCTTCCTCATCCGCCTCATCGGCAAGAACCTCGACGCGTAAGGAGAAGCGAGATGGCCCGTGCAGTCTCCACCCGTCGCAAGATCGGCTTCACCGTCCTCGGCTGGACGGTCGGCTTCCTGATCTTCTTCCCGATCCTCTGGACCGTCCTGACCTCGTTCAAGCCGGAGCTTCAGGCGATCGCGATCCCGGCGCGGATCGTGAACTTCGACTGGACGCTGCAGAACTACGTCAACATCCAGGCGCGCTCGAACTACTTCCACTATGCGATGAACTCGGCGATCCTGGCGCTCGGCTCCACCGCGCTCGGCCTTCTCTTCGCCGTTCCCGCCGCCTGGGCCATGGCGTTCTCGCCGACAAAGCGCACCAAGGACGTCCTCCTCTGGATGCTGTCCACGAAGATGCTGCCGGCCGTGGGCGTGCTCGTGCCGATCTACCTGATCTTCCGCGATCTCGGCCTCCTCGACTCGCGCCTCGGCCTCGTGATCGTCCTGTTCCTGATCAACCTGCCGATCCAGGTCTGGATGCTCTACACCTATTTCCGCGAGATTCCGGGCGAGATCCTGGAGGCGGCACGGATGGACGGGGCGACGCTCGCCAAGGAGATCACGCAGGTTCTGGCGCCGATGGCCGTGCCCGGCATCGCCTCGACCGTGCTCCTGTCGATCATCCTCGCCTGGAACGAGGCGTTCTGGACGCTGAACCTCACCACCTCGAACGCGGCGCCGCTCACCGCCTTCATCGCGTCCTTCTCCAGCCCGCAGGGCAACTTTTTCGCGACGCTTTCGGCCGCCTCCACCATGGCGATCGCGCCCATCCTCATCATCGGCTGGTTCTCCCAGAAGCAGCTCGTCCGCGGCCTGACCTTCGGCGCCGTCAAGTAAGGGAGACGCATCCTTGGCCTCCATCTCGCTGTCCAACGTCTCCAAACATTTCGGCGACGTCGTCATCATTCCCGGCCTCGATCTGGAGATCGCCGACGGGGAGTTCGTGGTCTTCGTCGGGCCGTCCGGCTGCGGCAAGTCCACGCTGCTCCGGCTGATCGCCGGCCTCGAGGACGTCTCGGGCGGAGAGATCCGCATCGACGGCAAGCCGGTGACGGAGACGCCGCCCGCCAAGCGCGAGCTGGCGATGGTGTTCCAGTCCTACGCGCTCTACCCGCATATGAGCGTGCGGTCGAACATCGGCTTTCCGCTCAAGATGGCGGGCCAGTCGAAGGCCGAGATCGCCAAGAAGGTCGAGCAGGCCGCCGCCACGCTCAACCTCACCGACTATCTCGACCGGCGCCCGCGCGAACTCTCCGGCGGCCAGCGTCAGCGCGTCGCCATCGGCCGTGCGATCGTCCGCGCGCCGAAGGGCTTCCTCTTCGACGAACCGCTGTCGAACCTCGACGCGGCGCTGCGCGTGAACATGCGCCTGGAGCTCTCCGAGCTGCACCAGCAGCTCAAGACGACTATGATCTACGTCACGCACGACCAGGTCGAGGCGATGACCATGGCCGACAAGATCGTGGTCCTGAACAAGGGGCGCGTCGAGCAAGTCGGCTCGCCGCTCGATCTCTACGCCAAGCCCGACAACCTCTTCGTGGCCGGCTTCATCGGCTCGCCGAAGATGAACCTCATCAAGGGCGAGTATGCGAGCCGCTTCGGCGCGACGACCGTCGGCATCCGGCCCGAGCATCTGACGATCTCGTCGGGCGAGGGCGTCCTGAAGGGCACGGCGGGCGTCTCCGAGCATCTGGGCTCCGACACCTTCGTTCACGTCAAGCTCGACAATGGCGAGCAGATCACCGCGCGCTCGCCCGGCGACTACCGCGTCAGCCACGGCGACCGCGTGGCGCTGTCGCCGGACGACAGCCGCCTGCACCGCTTCGACGACAAGGGCCTCGCGATCCGATGAACAGACTTCAGGGAAAGCGCGCCCTCATCACCGGCGCGGCGCGCGGCATCGGCCTCGCCTTCGCCAAGGCCTATGTCGCCGAAGGCGCGAGCGTCGTGCTGCTCGACATCGACGGTGAGGCCGCCCGTCGCGCCGCCGCCGAGATCGGGGATGCGGCCTCCTCGCGCCGGCTGGACGTGACGAAGCCGGCCGAGATCGACGCCGTCATCGCCGAGCTCGCCGCCGAGGCGCCGATCGACATCCTCGTCAACAACGCGGCCCTGTTCGACATGGCGCCCGTGAACGAGGTCGAGGAGGCGTCCTACGAGAAGCTCTTCGCCGTGAACGTGAAGGGGCCGCTCTTCATGATGCGCGCGGTCTCGCGCGCCATGATCGAAGCGGGGCGCGGCGGCAAGATCGTCAACATGGCGAGCCAGGCCGGGCGGCGCGGAGAGGCGCTCGTCACCGTCTACTGCGCGACCAAGGCGGCGGTGATCTCGCTGACGCAGTCGGCGGGTCTGGCGCTCATCAAGCACGGCATCAACGTGAACGCGATCGCACCCGGCGTCGTCGACGGCGAACACTGGGACCACGTCGATTCCCTCTTCGCGCAGTATGAGAACCGCCCGCGCGGCGAGAAGAAGCGCCTCGTCGGCGAGGCCGTGCCCTTCGGGCGCATGGGCACCGCCGCGGACCTGACCGGCATGGCGATCTTCCTCGCCTCGGCCGAGAGCGACTACGTCGTGGCGCAGACCTACAATGTCGACGGCGGCAACTGGATGAGCTGACGGCGCCTCACGCCGCCCGCAAGGAACGACGAATATGACCAAGCTTTCCGCCGCCGCCCTTCCGGAGATCGCCGGGAAGGCCGAGGTCCCCTCCTACGACCGCTCGGCGCTGAGGCCGGGCATCCTCCATTTCGGCATCGGCAATTTCCACCGCGCCCATCAGGCCGTCTATCTCGACGATCTCTTCAACGCCGGGCGCGACCATGACTGGGCGATCGTCGGCGCGGGGGTGCTCGCTTCCGACGCCGCGCTGAAGGCCAGGCTCGAGGGCCAAGACTATCTGACGACGGTGGTCGAGCAGGAGGCCGACCGGAGCGGCGCGCGCGTCACCGGCGCGATGATCGACTATGTCGAGCCCGGCGATGCCGCCGCCATCGTCGCCAGGCTGGCCGATCCGGCCATCCGCATCGTCTCGCTGACGATCACCGAGGGCGGCTACTATATCGATCCCGCGTCCGGCCGCTTCGATCCCGAACATGCCGACATGCGTCACGACGCGCAGAACCCGGACGCGCCGAAGACCGTGTTCGGCCTGATTCTGGCCGGTCTGAAGGCGCGGCGGGCGGCGGGAACGGCACCCTTCACCGTCATGTCCTGCGACAACATCCCCCACAACGGGCATGTGACGCAGAACGCGGTCGCGGGCCTCGCCGAGCGCACGGACGCGGCGCTGGCGGCCTGGGTGCGCGCCGAGGTCGCCTTTCCGAACGGCATGGTGGACCGCATCACGCCGGCCACGACGCGGCGCGAGATCGACATGCTCTCGGCCGATTTCGGCATCGAGGATGCCTGGCCGGTCTTCTGCGAGGACTTCCGCCAGTGGGTGCTTGAGGATCATTTCCCCTCCGGGCGCCCGGCGCTGGAGGAGGTCGGCGTCACCTTCGTGGAGGACGTCGCGCCCTACGAGCTGATGAAGATCCGCATCCTCAACGGCGGCCACGCGACCATCGCCTATCCCGCCGCTCTGATGGACATCCATTTCGTCCACGAGGCGATGGAGAACGAACTCGTGCGCGGCTTCCTGCGCAAGGTCGAGCACGACGAGATCATCCCCTGCGTGCCGCCGGTGCCGGACACCGATCTCGACGACTATTACGCGCTGATCGAACGCCGCTTCGCCAATCCGAAGATCGGCGACACGGTCGCCCGTCTGGCGCTCGACGGATCGAATCGCCAGCCGAAATTCATCCTCCCGTCCACGGCCGACCGTCTGAAGGCCGGGCGCTCCGTGACGGGGCTCGCGCTCGTCTCGGCCCTCTGGTGCCGCTACTGCGCGGGCACGTCGGACAGCGGACGCGAGATCGAGCCCAACGACGCCAGTCACGCGCGTTTGAAGGAGGCCGCTCTCGCCGCCAGGCAGGACCCGGACGCGTTCCTGGCTCTCGGCGACATCTTCGGCGAGGTCGGCCGCTCTCCTGTGTTCCGCGAGGCCTTCGCCGGCCATCTGGCATCGCTCTGGGAGAACGGGACGCAGGAGACGCTGCGGCGCTACATCGCGTCGTAGCGAGGGGCGCACGCCGCTTTCCCCGACCTGAACGAGGTCGGGCGGGGTTGAGCGTGTCCGCCCATGAGCTAACATGCCGTCTCCGTCGCGCCTCGCGTGGCGGGGGCGAAGCGCGTGCGCCGACCGGCATCGCACGCTTCGTCCGTCATGCGAGCGGACGGGGAGCGAGATCGGGTGAAGCGCGACTTCGTCGTGGCCGTCGACGTCGGGACGGCCAGCCTGCGCGTCGGCGTGCTCGACCGGACCGGCCGGATTCTGTCCTGCGACGAGCGGCCGATTTCCATGAACCGGCCGCGGCCGGACCATGCCGAGCATGATTCCACCGAGATCTGGTCGGGCGTCTGCGACGCCGTCCGTGCGGCCGTCGCCGCTTCGGGAATTCCGCCCGAAACCGTCGCCGCCATCGGCTTCGACGCCACCTGCTCGCTCGTGGCCCTCACCGCCGACGGCGCGCCGGTCACGGTCTCGACTGGAGGCGAGGACCGCTGGGACACGATCGCCTGGCTGGACCACCGTGCGAAGGCCGAGGCCGAGCGGTGCAGCGCGACCCAGCACCTCGCCGTCACGCGCGCGGGCGGCGCCCTCTCGCCCGAGATGGCGATACCCAAGCTCGCCTGGCTCAAGGCCAACCTGCCGGAGAGCTGGCACCGCGCCGGGCTCCTCTTCGACCTTGCGGACTTCCTCACCTGGAAGGCGACCGGGAGCACGGCCCGCTCGGTGTGCACGCTCGGCTGCAAATGGGCCTATCTGGCCGACCGCGCCGAACCATGGCCGCAGGACTTCTTCGAACGGAGCGGCGTCCCCGACCTCGTGGCGAAGGCGGGCCTGCCGCCGAAGGCCTCGCCCGTGGGAGCGGATCTCGGCGCGTTGACGGGGGAGGCGGCCGAGGCCCTCGGCCTTTCGACCGCCTGCCGCGTGACGACAGGCCTCATCGACGCCCATGCCGGCGCGCTCGCGGCGCTCGGCTCCTTCGACGGCGCTGACCTGAGCGGCCGCGCGGCGCTCGTCGCGGGCACGTCGAGCTGCGTCACGCTCATGTCGGACGCGCTGCATCCGATCCCCGGCGTCTGGGGGCCTTATCCGGGCGCCGCCCGGCCCGGCCTCCGGCTGGCCGAAGCCGGGCAGTCGCTCTCGGGCGGTCTTCTGGACCATGTGATCCGCATGGCCGGCGGGGGGCTCGAGCCGGGCATCGCCACCCACGAACTCATCTGCGCGCGGATCGCGGAGCTGCGCGAGGTGGAAGGCGCCGATCTCTCGCCGCGCCTGCATGTGCTTGCGGACTTTCACGGCAACCGCTCGCCCTTCGCCGATGCCGACGCGCTCGGCGTCATCAGCGGCTTGCCGGCCGACGCGTCCTTCGACGCGCTCTGCCGCCTCTACTTCCGCACCGCTGTCGGCATCGCGCTCGGCGTGCGCCAGATCGTGGAGAACTTCGCCGCCCACGGCCGTGCGATCGAGGCGCTTCACCTCGTCGGCGGGCAGGGGCGCAGTTCGTTGATGCCGCAGCTCTACGCCGACGCGACGGGGCTGGAGGTCTTCGTCTCCGGGAGCGCGAACGCCATGCTGCTCGGCACGGCGATGTCGGCGGCCGTGGCCGCAGGCTGGCATTCGCAGGTGGCCGACGCCTGCCGCGCTATGCGCCAGAGCGAGCGGTCGGTCGCGCCTGATCCCGCGCGCAAGGCGGCGTTCGAGCGCGATCTTCGAATCCTGGCGAGGATGCAGGACCATCGCGCGGAGATCGAAGCGCTGGTCGGGTCGTCCACGGCCTGAGCCGAGAAGGCCCGACCGGCTCTATCGCTCGCCGGGAACGGTCTCGGTCTTCTCCGGCACGAGGAAGGAGAAGTCGCACCCCTCGTCCGCCTGCAGGACCGTGTCCATGAACAGCCTGGCGTAGCCGCGCTCGCTGCCGGGATGAACGGGAGCGACGACGTCGCGGCGCCGCCGGTCCAGCTCCTCTTCGGGCACCTCCAGATGCAGCCGCCGGCCGGGAACGTCGAGCTCGATCATGTCGCCGTCGCGTACGAGGGCGAGAATGCCGCCGGCAGCCGATTCCGGGGTGACGTGCAGGACGATCGTGCCCGATGCCGTTCCGCTCATGCGCGCGTCGGAGATCCGCACCATGTCCTTCACGCCCTTGGCGCCGAGCTTTTTCGGGATGGGCATGTAGCCCGCTTCCGGCATGCCCGGCGCGCCCTTCGGCCCCGCGCTCTGGAGGACGAGGACGTCGTTCTCGGTGACGTCGAGGGCGGGATCGTCCACACGCGCTGCCATGTCGGCGACAGAGGAGAACACGACGGCGCGGCCCCGATGCTTCAAAAGCGCGGGCGTCGCGGCCGACTGCTTCACGATGGCGCCGCCCGGCGCCAGATTGCCGCGCAGGACGGCCATGCCGCCTTCCGGATAGATCGGGGCCTCGACGGTCGCCACGATGTCCTGGCGCCAGCCGCCGGGCGTTGCGTCGATCTCCTCGCCGAGCGTCCGGCCGGTCACGGTGAGGCAGTCGAGATGAAGATGGCCCTTCAACTCGCGAAGGATGGTCGCGAGCCCGCCCGCGGCGTGAAGATCTTCCATGTAATTCCGGCCCGATGGCTTGAGGTCGACGAGGACCGGAACGTTCCGGCCGATCCGGTCGAAGGCGTCGAGGTCGAGCTTCAGCCCCACGCGACCGGCGATGGCGGCCAGATGCACGATGCCGTTGGTGGAGCCGCCGGTCGCCAGAAGGGTGACGAGGGCGTTCTCGAAGGCCTTGCGCGTCATGATCTTCGACGGCGTCAGCCCGCCGGCCGCGAGCCGGACCGCGATTGCGCCGGTCGCCTCTGCGATGCGGCGACGGTCGGCGGAGACGGCGGGCGGCGTCGCGCCGCCGGGCGCCATCATGCCGAGCGCCTCCACCGTTAACGCCATCGTGGACGCCGTGCCCATGACGCCGCAGGTGCCGGCGCCGGGGACCAGCTCGTCGTTGACCTCCGCGATCTCGAAATCGTCCACCTCGCCGGCCCGGTAGCGGCCCCAGAAGCGCCGGCAGTCGGTGCAGGCACCGACGCGCTCGCCCCGATGGCTCCCCGTCAGCATCGGCCCGGTGACGAGCTGGAGGGCCGGAACGTTGGCACTGGCCGCGCCCATCAGCTGTGCGGGAACGGTCTTGTCGCAGCCGCCGATCAGGACGACCGCGTCCATCGGCTGGGCGCGGATCATCTCCTCGGTGTCCATCGCCATGAGATTGCGGAGGAACATCGAGGTCGGGTGGGAGAAGGATTCGTGGATCGAGATCGTCGGGAAGGGCACCGGCAGCGCCCCGGCGAGCATGACGCCGCGCTTCACCGCCTCCACCAGATCGGGGACGTTGGCATGGCAGGCATTGTAGCCGCTCGACGTGTCGACGATCCCGACGATCGGCCGCCCCAGCGCGTCGTCCGAATAGCCCATGCCCTTGATGAAGGCCTTGCGCAGGAAGGCGGAGAAACCGGTGTCGCCGTAGCTCGTCAGGCCCTTCATCAGGCCGCGATTCGTCTTCTGCGCCATGGGTCCGTTCCTCCTACTCGAAGCGTCGCCCCGGTGAGCCACAGATGGACCCCGATTGCCAACACGATTTGCGGGAGGGGACCGCGCCGCGGCGCTTCGGGGTTCGCCCGACGCGTGCGCCGTCCCGCCGGCGCTGCTCGGCCGCCCCTTGCCGACGTTCGCCCGGACCCGCCCAGCCGGGCGCGGTCGGCACCGGGGCCGGCGTCCTTCGCAACTCCCGCGTCAAGGGGCACACCAGAAACAGGTATTTAATATTCTGCGTCCTATAGTCGCCGGACTGTTGTCCAACCGAATGAGATCGTATCGGCATGCGCCTCGCGGATATTTCCCTTTCAAAGAAGATTTTCGCCGCCTTTGCGATCCTGGTCGTGGTTTCGGCCACGATGGGCGGGACGGTCTACTCGCGGCTGTCTGCGATCGACGACACGGTCGCGGACAATCGAAGCACGAACCTGACCCTGCGTTCGGCGCTCAGTCTCCGGCTTTTCCTGGCGCGGCAGGAGAACGCGCTTCGCGGACTCATCCTGACGCAGGAGCCGCGGCGCGAGACCAGCATCGCCACCGTCCGGGACCGGTTCAAGGAAAGCACCGAGGTCATCGCCCAGACCGAGGCCCACGACGCGGGCGTGATGCAGAATATCGACGTGATCCGGCCGAACTTCCTGGCCTGGCATGACGAGATCGTGCAACCGGCGATCCTTCTGGCGCGCGACTCGGCCACTCTTTCCCAGGCGCAGGACCTGATCTTCTCCGACCGGGCCGGCGCGCTCATCGATCCGATCGAGGAGGCGATCGACGCCATCATCGCGTCCAGCGTGGCCTCCAGCGAGCAGAACAGCGCCGAACAGGAGGCGGCCACGAACGCGAGCGAGCTGGCGTTGATGATCGGAATCACCACGCTGCTCGGCTTTGCCGTCCTTCTCGGCACGCTGCTCTCGCGCGCCATCGCTCGCCCGATCACCGGTCTCTCCGGCGTCATGGCGAAGCTCGTTGCCGGCGACCGCTCGGTCACCGTGCCCGCCGCCGATCGTCGCGACGAGATCGGCCAGATGGCGAAGGCGGTCGAGCGCTTCCGGCTCGCGGCCATCGAACAGGCCCGCCTGGAGGAGGAATCCTCGGCGATGCGCGCCGAGCAGGAAGCCGATCGCGAGCGCAAGGCCGCGGCGGACCGGCAGACGCAGGCCGAGCTTCAGGAGTTCGTGGACTCGATCGAGGGCGGCTTCGCGCGTCTGTCGCAGGGCGACATGACGGTGCGCATCGGGCGCGCGGTGGCGGCGCAGTATGAGCCGATCCGGGGCCAGTTCAACGACACGGTCGAGAAGCTGGAATCGACGCTGGGCTCGGTGGTGACCTCGATCGGCTCGATCCGCACGGGCCTGGGCGAGATCAACGTGGCCTCCAACGATCTGGCGCAGCGCACCGAGCAGCAGGCGGCGAGCCTTGAGGAGACGGTGGCGGCGCTGGCGGAGGTGACGCGGGCGGTGAACGAGACGGCGCAGGATGCGGGCCGTGCGCAGGAATCGGCCGAGAGCGCCAACCGCAACGCGGCCAAGGGCGGCGAGATCGTCGGCAAGGCGGTGGAGGCGATGCGGGGCATCGAGCAGTCGTCGGAGAAGATCGGCAAGATCATCGGTGTGATCGACGAGATCGCCTTCCAGACGAACCTTCTCGCCCTGAACGCGGGCGTGGAGGCGGCGCGTGCCGGCGAGGCGGGGCGTGGTTTCGCGGTGGTGGCGCAGGAGGTGCGGGGTCTGGCGCAGCGCTCGGCGGAGGCGGCCAAGGAGATCAAGGACCTGATCTCGACCTCCAGCGAGCAGGTGGAGGCGGGTGTTGAGCTGGTCTCGGCGTCGGGGCGCTCGCTCGACCAGATCATCACCGAGGTCGGCGACATGAGCCGGACGGTGGCGGAGATCGCGCGCCGGGCTCGAGAGCAGGCTGTGTCGCTGAAGGAGGTCCAGACGGCGGCGGACCAGATGGACAAGGTCACGCAGCAGAACGCGGCGATGGTGGAGGAGGCGACGGCTGCGGCCCAGTCTCTGGCGGCGGAGACGGACGAGCTGGGCCGCTTGATCGCGGAGTTCAAGCTGGCGAGCGCGCAGAGCCGCGCGGCCTCGGCAGCCCCGGCGCAGCGCCAGCCGGCTGCGGCGAACCGCGCCGCGCCGTCCCAGCGCCCGGTGGTGCAGATGCGCCCGACGTCCCAGGGCAACGCCGCGCTGAAGACGCTGGAGGACAATTGGGAGGAGTTCTGAAGCGGCACCGCGCCTGAACCCGGACCGAACGAACACGAGGAAGGCCGGCGGAGCGATCCGCCGGCCTTCTTCGTTCCGGAGCCCCAATCCGGTCTCCGTCAGCGGCCCGTCCAGTTCGGCCTGCGCTTGCTCAGAAAGGCGTCCACGCCCTCCGCGAAGTCGGCGCTGCCGTAGATGCGCTCGATCCAGTCGGCATCGTCCGGCGTGTCCGGGGCGAGCCTGCGGGTCAGATCGCGCACCGACGCGACCGTCAGGGGCGCGGCGCCCACGAGCTTCGCGATCTGCTTCGCCATGAGATCGTCCAGCGCCTCGGGGGCGACGCAGAAGGCCGCGAATCCGAGGTCGTAGGCCCTTTTGCCGTCGATGAACTGCGATGCGATCAGCATCGCCTTGGTCGCCGACAAGCCGAACGCCCGTTCGAGCCGCGCGATGTTGCCTGCCGACAGGCAATTGCCGAGCGTCTGCGCGATCGGCACGCCGAACTTGGCGTCCGGCGTGGTGATACGGATGTCGCAGGCGGCGCTCAGGGCCAGTCCGCCGCCGACCGCCGCGCCCTCGACCACCGCCAGCGTCGGAGCGGGAAGCCGTTCGATGCGCGCGATCGTCGCCTCGATGCGCTTCTCGTAGTCCAGCCCGTCCCGGCCGCTCTTGAAGGCGGTGAACTCCGAGATGTCGGTGCCGGCCACGAAGGTGCCCTCCGCCCCCCTGAAGACGATCGCCCTCACGTCCTCGCGCCGTTCCAGCTCGTCGCAGATCTCCGCGAGCTGGCCGTACATGCGGAAGGTCATGGCGTTGCGGGCCTGCGGGCGCGCGAAGGTCACGCGGGCGACAGGGCCTTCGTAGCGCAGGCGAACCTCGCCGGCGGCTTCGGCCGTTTCAGGCATGCCGAGCCTCCCGCGCGCGCTGCGAAAGCCCGAGCTCTTCCAGGATCTCGTCGCGATGCTCGTTGAGGAGCGGCGGATGCCGGCGCACCGTCTGCGGGGTGCCCCTCAGCTTCACCGGGAAGCCGATATTGTTGACCCGGCCCTCGACCGGATGGTCGATCGGCATCACCATCTGGCGGGCCGCCGCCTGCGGGTTGTCGAGCGCTTCGGAATAGTCCTGGATCGACCCGGCGGGAATGCCGGCCTCCAGGAGCTTTTCCACCCAATCCTCGCGGGTCCGCGTCATGAGGACGGTTTCCAGGTCCTCGATGAGGGCGATGCGGTTCTTCAGCCGCAGCGCGTTGGTCGCGTAACGGGGATGGTCGACGAGATCCTCGCGGCCGAGCAGCCGGCAGAGCGTTCCGAAGGCGCGGTCGTTGTTCGCGCCGAGCACGAAATAGCCGTCCTTGGCGCGAACGGCCTGATAGGGCGCGGCCATCTGATTGGCGGTTCCCGTCCGCTCCGGCACCGTGCCCGTTCCCCAGTAGTTGCAGATGTCCCAGATGGCGAAAGAGAGGCCGGCCTCGTAGAGGGAGGCGTCGATATACTGCCCCTGGCCGGTCTTCTCCCGGCCGATATAGGCGCTGAGGACGGCATAGAGGGTGAAGAGCGCGCAGCCGATGTCGGCGAGCGGCGCGCCGGACTTGGCCGGCGGGCTGTCGGGATGTCCGGTGATCGACATGACCCCGGAAGCGGCCTGCGCCATCAGGTCGAAGCCCGGACGCTTCCACCACGGGCCGGTCTGACCGAAGCCGGAAATGCTCGCATAGATGATCTTGGGGTTCAGTTCGCAAATGCGTTCGTAGTCGATCCCGAGCTTCTTCATCACGCCGGGACGATAGTTCTCGACGATGACGTCGGCCGTCTTCGCCAGTTCGAAGAAGATGTCGCGATCCTGCTCGGACTTGAGATCGAGGACGATGGAGCGCTTGTTGCGGTTCAGGTTGATGAACCCGAGGCTGTCCTCGCCCTTCAGCTTGAAGCCCATGGAGCTGCGCGTCTGGTCCCCCGTCGGCGGCTCGACCTTGATGACGTCGGCTCCCAGATCGCCGAGGAGCATGCAGGCGAAGGGGCCGGCCATCACCTGACTGACGTCGATGACGCGGATGCCTTCGAGGGGCAGACGGGCGGAGTTCGTTGACATTGAGCCTGTCCTTTCGTGACGAGCGGCACGGCCGGAGCGCGAAGGCGTTCCGGCCGAAAGGACCCGTTCGGATCAGTAGAGAATGTTGACGAGGAAGAGCGAGATGCTGGGCACGTAGGTGCAGATCAGGAGCAGCGCGAGAAGCGCGGCGATGAACGGCAGGTTGACCTTCGTCGTCTCCCAGATGTCGGACTTCGCGATCGAGCATGCCGCGATCAGAACCGATGCGACCGGCGGCGTCTGCTGGCCGATGGCGAGGTTCAGCGTGACGATGAGCCCGAAATGCACCGGATCGATTCCCGCTGCGAGGACGATCGGCATGACGATCGGCACCACGAGGATGATCGCGGCGGCCGAATGCAGGAACATGCCCAGCAGAAGGAAGGCAATGTTGAGCATCAGGAGGATCAGGTACTTGTTGTCCGTCAGGCTGGTGATGCCGAGCGCCAGCTGCTGGGGAACCTGAGCCTCCGTCAGGAAGCCGCCGATCAAATAGGAGGCGGCGACCAGCAGCATGACGACCGCCGTCTGCACGCCGCTGTCGACCAGCGCCTTGTAGAGGGTGCGGACGTCGAACTCGCGGTAGATGACGATGGAGATGAACAGCGCCGCGACCACGGCGAGGCCCGCGCCCTCGGTGGCGGTGACGATGCCGCCGAAGATGCCGCCGAGGATGATGACGGGCAGGAGAAGGGCCCAGCCCGCTTCCTTGAACTTCACCCACACGTTCGAGAGGTGAAACCGCTCCTCGACGGGGAAGTTGTAGCGACGCGCCTGGATATAGGCCGCGATCGCCAGACAGATCGCCCCGACGATGCCGGGGCCGAAACCCGCGACGAACATCTTGACCACCGATTGCTGCGCCATGACCGCGTAGAGGATCATCGGGATCGACGGCGGCAGAATGATCGCGAGGCTCGAGGCCGAGGAGCAGATCGCGGCCGAGAACTCCTTCGAATAGCCCTTCCTGCGCATGGAGGGGATGAGGATGGAGCCGAGGGCCGCGACGCCCGCGACCGCCGATCCCGAGATCTCCGCAAAGAAGATCGAGGCGCCGATCACGACGAAGGACAGGCCGCCGCGCACGAAGCCGACGATCGCCGAGGCGAAGGCGACGAGGCGCCGCGAGATCGACGAGGCGTTCATGATCGAGCCCGCCAGGACGAAGAGCGGGATCGCCAGAAGCGGAAAGCTCGACGCGCCCTCGTACATGGTCAGCGCCATGTTCGGCAGCATGTCCACACCCTGGACCAGCACGATGGCGACGATGGCGACGATGCCGAGGGCGACGGCGATCGGCACGTTCAGGAGGGCGAGGGCGAACATGCCCAGAAGCATGTAACCGATGGTCATGACACGCCTCCCGTGCGGCCGCGCGCCGAATGCCGCTTGTCGGTCTCGGCAGGATCGGAGCCGGCGGTCTCGACGACGGCCTCGTGGCCGCCGAGAGCTTCTTTCAGTTCGTGGTCCATGAAGCTGCCGCTGCGCGCGTCCTCGATCATGTCCGGGAGGCGCATGGCTTCCGCGACGATGAAGAGGACAGCGCCGATCGGGATGATCGCCTGCGTGATCTGGATCGAGACGCGGGGCAGGGAGGTGAGGGTCATGCCTTCGAGGATGACCAGCACCTGCCAGCCCGCGTAGGCAAGGAGGATGAAGAAGGCGAAGACGAAGGCCTCCGCCAGGAAGAGCGCGCCCAGCCGCATGCGCTGCGGCAGCGCGTTGACGAGGCCGGGGAACCCGATATGGGCCCCTTTGGAGGCCGCGAGCGCGCTGCCGAGATAGGTCAGCCAGACGAGCCCGACGGAGGCCACCTCGTCGTACCAGGACAAGGAGGCGTTCATGTATCGGAAGACGGTTCCGGCGACGATCAGAAGGGTCAGCAGCGCCACGACCAGGCCTGTCGCGGCCTCGAGCAGATGCTGATAGGAGCGTCGCATCATCTGAAATGATTGCATTGGGCGTTCCACGAGAAGGAGCTTGGGCGCGTGCGACGGCGATCGCTCGTCGGTTGCAGCGGACCTTGCCGATGACCCGCCGCGCGATGGCGGCCGGGCTGGAGGGAAGGGGCAGCTTTGGCGGGAAGCGACCCGAAACCGGGCGTCTCCGTGCGGTCTGCGAGGCGCCCTCGGGCGGCGGAGCTAGAGCGCCGTGCGTCCGACTGGACGCGCAAATGTCGCTCTACATCCTCGACCTTGCGCATCGGGCTTTCCGAAGATCGATTCCGATTCTCGGGCCGATGCTTTAGGTCTGCCGGCTCGGGGCGCCCGGAATGGCCGCTACTGGCTCGAAAGCGCGCGGACCTTTTCGATCATCGCGTCGGATCCATCGACCGAGGCGGCGAACTGCTCGTAGATCGGCTGGCTGGCCTCGATGAAGGCCTCCCGATCGACCTCGTTCACCTGCATGCCCGATTCCTCGAGCTTCGCCAGGAGTTCGGAGTCCATCGCGGCGGCGATCTCGTAGACCCTGTCCTGCATGCCGGTTGCCGCGTCGCGCAGGATCGCCTGAATCTCCGGAGACAGGCGGTCGAAGCTGCGCCCGGCCATCACGTAGGCGGGCGTGTAGACGTGGTTGGAGACCGAGAGGTAGTCCTGCACCTCGTAGAACCGCGAGGGGTAGATCTGCGCGTAGGGGTTCTCCTGGCCGTCCATCACGCCGGTCTGCAGGGCGACGAACACCTCGGAGAAGGCCATGGGGCTGGGCGTCGCGCCGTAGGCCTCGAACATCTTCACCCGCCATTCGCCGCTCGGTGTGCGCAGCTTGATGCCGCGAAGATCGGCGGGGGTCTGGATGGGCCGGAGGCTGTTGGTCAGCTGGCGGAAGCCGTTCTCCCAGACCGCCAGGATCCTGAAGCCGGAACTCTCGGCGATCGGCGCCATGTCCGGCATGACGATCTCGTCGCGGATGCGGGCCATGTGCTCGCGGTCCTCGACGAGATAGGGCATGTCGAACAGCCCGAAGATCGGGATCTGCGACGACATGATGGAGGACGGCAACGCCAGGTCGACGGTGCCGAGCCGCAGCTTCTGGAGCAGGGAATTGTCGTTTCCGAGCTGGCTGGAGCCGTAGACGATGACCTTCGCGGTGTCGCCGAGCTGCTCGTTCGCGCGCGCCGCGAACTCTTCGGCGCTCTGCGCCAGAAGGGAGCCGGGCTCGCCCACATGGCCGAACTTGATCTCGGTCTGGGCCAGCGCCGAAGTCCCGGCGCAGACCATGAGGGCGACGGCCGCCACGGCGATCTTGGTGAGTTTCATTCGTTCCTCCCAGAACTCTTGAGTGCGCGGACCGTCCATCCACGACGCCGCGGCCTTCCCGCCCATCCTCACGGGCCGGGTGTGGCGATCGCGGATCGGCCCCTCGTTCGCGGCGTCCCGAACCGGGTTTCACCCCGGCGGCCGTCGGCACCTCCCGCCACGACCGCATCCGGTTCGGACGCCCATTCCTCCCGTCCCGGTCCAATGCGAGACGGAACTTTATAATGTATAAAGTGACGGGGGTGTCAACCGGATCGGTCCTCGCCATTTGCGTGCGCACCGCCCGAGGGTGCTATGTGGGAAGCGGGCCGGACGGCATGCTTCATGCTTCGAGCGGCCGGGAATCGAAACGGGAACAAGACTGATGGCGGCGACGGCCGGTGATCGTGGATCGAAGCTTCCTCAGGCCATCCGGCGGAATTATCTGCACGACACCGCTGCATCTCAGCTGCGCGAGATGATCGCCTCGGGCGAGTTCAAGCCGGGGGATCGCATCAGCGAAGGCGAGCTTGCAGCCATGTTCGGGATCTCCCGGACGCCCATGCGCGAGGCGGTCAAGATGCTGGCTGCCGAGAACGTCCTGGAGATCCTGCCGAACCATGGCGCCCGTGTCCGGCTGATCGACGCCGCCGAACTGGCGGACATGCTTCAAGTCATCGCCGTATTGGAGGCGACCGCCGGCGAACAGGCCTGCGCGAGCGTGACGGATCAGCAGATCGACGAGCTCCAGGCGCTTCACGACGACATGCTGAAGGCCTGGGAGGCCGACGATCGGGCGGGGTATTTCGAGCGGAACCGGCAGATCCACGACCGCATCGTCCAGATGTCGGGCAACGCCACCCTGCAGCGGCTCTATCATTCGCTGTCGGGACGCATCCAGGTCGCGCGGTACTCGTCGAACAAGACGATCGAGCAATGGCGCAAGGCCGTGGGCGAACACGAGGACATGCTGCGCCATCTGCGCGCGCGCGACGCGAAGGCGCTCTTCGAGACGATGCGCGAGCACGTTCTCAGCCAGAACAGCGTCATCGCCGCGGCCTACGGCGTTGAGAGGCAGCGGCAGAAACCGTGACGGATCCGCGCGGGCTCGTGACGCGCGGATCGCAAGGCCGATCGGACAGGCTCCGGCCGGGGATGGAGCGACCTCTTATCTAAATGGCGAGCGATCGGTCGCGAAGGACTGCGCCGTTCGTCTCAGCCGGTACACCGTGGCGGGCGGAAGGTTGGCGAGCGTCCAGCCGATGCGTTCGGCGCGAAGGCCGAGACGGTCGAGCACACGGGGCGGAACAGGGCAGGTCGGGCCATAGGTGAACTGGTGGAAGACGCCGTCCGGCTCGAGCTTGCCGAAGGCGGCGCGCAGGATCGCCTCGACCTGTCTCTCCGGCATGGCGAGGAGCGGAAGGCCGCTGACGACCGCCCCGGCGGGACGCCCGCCGAAGAGTTCGATCGTGCCCAGCGCCGCCGCGTCGATGCCGATCGTGTGCGCCTCGGGGAAGGTCCGCGAGAGCTCGCGCGCGAAGCTCTCCTCGAACTCGACGAGAGCCAGATCCGCCTCGCGCACGCCCTTGTCGAGGAGGGCGCGGGTGAAGGGGCCGGTTCCCGGGCCGAGCTCGATCACGGGGCCGGTCGCGGCCGAGATGTCGGCCGTCATCAGCCGGGCGAGCGCCCGGCCGGACGGAGCGACCGAAGCGATCCGCAAGGGGGCGTGTAGCCAGGCCCGCAGGAAGCGTAGAAGCTCCGACGCCCGCTCGCGCGTCTGCGTAACCCGTCGGCGCAAGGGCCTCGCGCGCGAGCGCGGCGAGACCCGCTCGGCGAAGGCGGCGACGAAGAGGCCGACGGTGTTGAGAACCGCGATACCGGCGACGAGAGGGGCCATCGGTTCCATCTCAGGCCACCCGCAGCGCGTTGCGGGCGTACCAGGGCGTTTCGCCGAAGCGCACGCCGGTGAGGTCCTCCGAGACGTCCCAGAGCTTGCGCGCCACATGGCTCTCCAGCGCCCGCGAGGGGGCCGGCGCCGCGCCGGGGGCTCCCCGTAGGCCGAGGAGGCCGGTCGGGCCGTAATAGGGCGCGCGGGGGGAGGGCTCTGTCGCGGCCATGAGCGTCGGCAGCGCGCCGGTCGCGGCCGGCTGGAACAGGAACCAGAGCGCCGAGCGCACCACGCCCTGCGGGCTGAAGCGGCCCGGCGCGTTGTGCAGGAGGTTGGTGCGCGAGACGCCGGGATGGGCCGCGAGGCTCGTCACGCCCCATCCGGCCTCCTCGCTCCGCCGCTGCAGTTCGAGCGCGAACATCAGGCAGGCGAGCTTGGACTGCGCGTAGACCGGCATCGGCTTGTAGTGCCGTTCGGCCTGGAGATCGTCGAAGTCGATCCAGCCCTGGCGCGCCGCGATGCTGGAAAGGGTCACCACCCGAGGCGCGCGGGCCTGCCGGAGCAGGGGCAGCAGATGGGCGGTCAGCGCGAAATGGCCCAGATAGTTGACGCCGAACTGCCGCTCGAAGCCGTCCGCCGTCGTCTCGCGGCGCGGCGGCGTCATCAGCCCGGCATTGTTGACGAGAACGTCCACGGCGTAGCGGCGGGAGGCCAGCCGCTTGCCGAAGGCCGCGACCGAGGCGAGGTCCGCCAGGTCCAGCGGCTCGAAGGCGACGATGGCGTCCGGCACGGCGCGGCGGATGTGAGTGACAGACTCGAAGCCCTTCTTCGGGTCGCGGCCCGCCAGGATGACGTCGCCTCCGGCGCGCGCGAAGGCGAGGGCGGTCTCGAAGCCGAGGCCGCCGGTTCCGGTGACGACGATCGTGCGTCCCTCCTGCGAGGGCATGTCGGCGATGGTCCAGGATGGCGTCATGGGTCTGATCCTTTCGTGGGATGAGGCTGTCAGGCGGTGAGGACCGAGCGCGTGCGGCGCTCGCCGATGGTCTCGGTCCGGGCGAGGGGGAGCGAGCGCAGGCGGCGCCCGGTCGCGGCGTGGATGGCGTTGGCGATGGCGGCGGCGACGGGCACGATGCCGGGCTCGCCCGCCCCGCCGGGCGGCAGGGCGCTCTCCACGATCGAGACCGTGATGGCCGGCGCGTCGGCGATGCGCTGGACCGGGAAGTCGTGGAAATTGGACTCGATGACCGCGCCGTCCCGAAGCGTGATCGCGTTCATCAAGGCCGCGCTGACGCCGAAGACGATGCCGCCCTCCATCTGCGCGACGACCGCGTCCGGGTTGACGACCGTGCCGACGTCGATGGCGCAGAAGACGTGGTCGACGCGGATCTCGCCGTCGTCGGCGACGGTCACCTCGGCGACCTGTGCGACGACGCTCCGGTAGCAGTCCTCGATCGCGATGCCGCGTCCGCGGCCGGGCGCCATGGCCGCGCCCCAGCCCGCGATCTCGGCCGCGCGGTCGAGAACGGCGCGATGACGCGGGCTGTCCGTCAGGAGGCGGCGCCGGTAGTCGAGCGGGTCGATCCCCGTCCGGCCGGCGCATTCGTCGATGAAGCTCTCGGCGAAGAAATTGTTGTAGGAGTAGCCGTTGGAGCGCCAGAGCCCGATCGGCATGTGGCTCGGCACGTCCTGGCTGCGCACCCGCCGGTGGGCAATGGCGTAATGGTGCTTTTCGAGGCCTTCGACGGTCAGCCGGTCCCCGTCCGCGCCGGGCGTGAAGGGAAGGTTGCGGCTGGCGACGGACTGGATGATCGACTGGGCGGCGACCCGCGCGTCGTAGGCGACGGGCAGCCCGTCGTCTCCGAGCCGCGCGTGAAGGCGCGCCGCCGCATGGCTTCGGAAGAGGCCGCGCGAGATGTCCTCCTCGCGCGACCAGATCAGTTTCACCGGCCTTCCCGGATGCCGCGCCGCCAGGAAGGCGGCCTCCGCCACCACGTCCTGGTCGCTGCGCCGGCCGAAGGCGCCTCCGCTCAACGTGACATTGGCCGTGACCGAAGCCGGCTCGATTCCGGCCCAGCCGGCGCCTGTCCCGACCCCGACCCGAATGTTCACCGACCCCTGCGAGGGCACCCATGCCTCGGCGGTCTCGTCCTCCCGGATCAGGACCGTCGCGTTCATCGGCTCCATGCAGGCATGGGCGACGAAGGGCACCTCGTAGTCGGCCTGCACGACCGTCGCGGCCGGCTCCTGGAGCGCGGCTCGAACGTCGCCTTCGTTCAGATTCTCATAGGGCTCGGCGGTGTCGAGCGCGGATCGCAGGCGCGCCGACATTTCGGCCGAGGACACGCCGTCCGCCTCCGTCCGCGTCCATTCTACGTCGAGAAGCCAGGCGGCCTGCTCGGCCCGCCACCAGGAGTCCGCGACGATCGCGACGCTTCGTCCGTTCACGACGGCGAGGTCGAGGATTCCGGGCCGCTCGCGGATGGCGGCTTCATTGCGCACCCGCTCGACGCCCGAGCCGAAGACCGGCGCATGGCGGATCGCGGCGAAGAGCATGTCGGGCAAGGAGACATCGATGCCGAACGCGGCCTCGCCCCGCACCTTGGCGGGGATGTCGACGCGCGGCTGGGAGCGCCCGATCACCCGCCATTTGTCCGGGGTCTTGAGCTGCGGATCGCGCGGCGGCGGCAGGATCGCGGCCTCGCGGGCGAGGTCGCCGTAGGAGAGCTCGACGCCGGAGGGCGCATGGCGCACGAAGCCGTCGCCGGTCGTCAGCTGCGAGGCGGGGACGCCGAGCCGTGCGGCCGCGGCCGCGACGAGCATGTGGCGCGCGGACGCTCCGGCGACGCGCATCGGATGCCAGAGGCCCATCGTCGAGGCCGAGGCGCCGGTGTTGATGAAGCCGAGCCGGCCGAAGAAGCGCCGTGCCGTCCACGCGACCGGGCCGCTCGCCTCCTCGGGCCGCACTTGCAGGACGTTCGACCAGTTCGAGTAGGCCGGGTGCGCCTCGGTCGGAAAGGCGACGCTCACCCGCTCGTCGAACGGAACGTTGAGCTCCTCGGCGACGAGCATGGCGAGGCCCGTGTGGATGCCCTGACCCATCTCGGCGCGTGGCACCTGAACGACGATCCGGCCATCGTCGTGGATCGTCAGGAAGGCGTTGAGGACCGCGTTCTCGCCCTCCGCCCGTCCGGCGAGGCCGTCGACGTCGACGCCGGCGAGGTATCCGGCACCGGCGATGCCGGCGACGAGGGCCGTGCCGCCGAGCGTGGCACCGGTTAAAAGGAAGGTGCGGCGGGAGAGGAGAGGGGCCATGCGTTTCTCCTCAGGCCGCGGCGCACGCCGCGGCGGCGGCGCGGTGGATCGCCCGACGGATGCGGGGATAGGTCCCGCAGCGGCAGATGTTGGTGATAGCCTCGTCGATCTCTTCGTCCGTCGGGTTCGGATTGCGATCGAGAAGATCGGTCGCCGCGATCAGGAAGCCCGGCTGGCAGAAGCCGCATTGCGGGACCTGTTCGTCGATCCACGCCTGCTGGGCGTGCGAGAGCGTGCCGTCCGGCCCCAGCAGGCCCTCGACGGTGGTGATCGAGGCGCCCTCCAGATTGCCGAGCGTGACGGCGCAGGAGGGTGTCGATCGGCCGTCGATCAGGACGCGGCAGGCTCCGCACTGCGCGATGCCGCACCCGTATTTGGCGCCCGGCAGGTCCAGATCCTCGCGCAGGACCCAGAGCAGCGGCTTGTCGTTCGGCGCGTCCACCTCGACGGTTTCGCCATTGACGGTGAGAGCGACCATGACGCCTCCCTTGCGGTTCGGGCAGCGCGGCTTCGGGGGGAACGGAAGGGGCCGGCTGCTTGCAAGGGTCAAGCTAGACGCGCCCTGTCACAGGCTCGTGCCGGGGATGTCCCGGCCTGTATCGTTTTGTATCGGTGCGGGCCGCAGAGCCCGCCGCACCGGCGGGGCTGATACAGTTCGATACAGTTTCGTGCGGGCCATCGCGCATGGGACCGCGTATGAAAGAGGGACGACCCGACCCACCGAAGGCCGATCATGGAGACCGTGCCCCACATCGCCGTCGTCGACGACCATCGCGACATCCGCGACCTCGTCGGCCGCTATCTCCAGCAGCAGGGCTACCGCGTCTCGACCGCCGAGAACGGCGCGGCGCTGCGGCGCCTCGTGGAGCGCGGCGCGCCGGATCTCGTCGTGCTCGACATCATGATGCCGGGCGAGGATGGGCTGACGCTCTGCCGCGACCTTCGAGCGGGCTCGGGCTCGGGCGTGCCGATCATCTTCCTGACGGCGCGCGCCGACGAGACGGACCGCGTGATCGGCCTCGAGCTCGGGGCCGACGACTATCTCGTCAAGCCGTTCTCCTCGCGCGAGCTTCTCGCCCGCATCAAGGCGGTGCTGCGCCGGTCGAACAGCCTGCCGCCGCAGCGCGCCGCCCGGCAGGCGGGCCTCATGCGCTTCGACCGCTGGGTGCTGAATCTCGGCCGCCGCGAGCTTCAGGGCGAGGACGGCGTCGGCGTTCCGCTCTCCACCGCCGAGTTCCGGCTCCTGAAGGTCTTCGTCGATCACCCCGGCATGGTCCTGACGCGCGACCAGCTCCTCGACATGACGGTGGGGCGCGAGGCCGATCCCTTCGACCGCTCGATCGACAACCAGGTGAGCCGGCTGCGCCGCAAGGTGGAGGCCGACCCGAAGAACCCGGTCATCATCCAGACGCATCGCGGCGGAGGCTACAGCTTCATGCCGGAGGTCTCCGCCACATGACCGACCTTCGCACCTTCTGGCGCAGGAGCCTGTCGATCCAGCTCCTCGCCGCCATGCTCGCGGCGCTCTTCGTCTCGCAGTCGATCGGCCTCACCATCGCCTGGCACAAGTTCCGCTCTGACATGCACGCCACCGCGCGCGCCGAGCTCGCCAGCCGCGCCGAGGCGGTGGCGCGGCTGGTGGAGACCGTGCCGGACGGGATCGAGGACGACATCGCCCGCGTCAACGGCACCGACTACACCCGCTTCTGGATCTCGGCCGAGCCTGCGCGCGCGCTCGTGCCCTGGGCGGAAGACGCGTTCCATCGCTTCCAGACGCCGCTGCGCGACCTTCTGAACGGCACGGTGGAACAGGCAGTGGCGAGCGACGTCCCGCGCTATACGCCGATCCCCGACGACGCGAAGCCGAAGCTCTTCGTCTCGGGCGCCGAGTGGACCGGCGGCGGGACGGGCGGCGCGAACCTGCCGGCCGGAACGCGCTCGCTCGACTTCGCCGAGGGAAACGGCGCCGGCATCGTCGTTCCGCTGAGCGACGGTCGCGCGCTCAACGTCGCGCACTACAAGAGCAAGCCGACGATCTGGGCGACGCATCTGCCCTTCTCGCTGGCCCTCACCGCCGTTCTCGTCTCCATCGTCGGCGTGATGATGGCGCGCAGCTTCGCCCGCCCCCTGCGCGAGCTGACCCGAGCCGCCGAGACGCTGGGCCGGGGCGAGGCCGTGCGCCCGATCGACACCTGCGGACCCGACGACATCCGCCGCACGGCGGAAGCCTTCAATCTCATGCAGCAGCGCCTGCATCGCTTCGTCGCCGACCGCACGAGCATGTTGGCCGCCATCGGCCATGATCTGCGCACGCCGCTGACGACGCTGCGGCTGCGGGCCGAACTGGTCGAGGACGCCGAGCTTCAGGAGCGCATGCTCGACACGATCGACGAGATGCAGGCGATGACGGAGGCGACGCTCTCGCTCGCCCGCCAGGAGAACACGCCCGAGGAGACGCGCACGATCGACCTGACGGCGCTGGTGGAAAGCGTCTGCGAGGATCTGGTCGAACTCGGCCAGCCCGTCCGCTTCGAAGCCGGCGAGCGGATCGACTATCGCTGCCGGCCCGACGGGCTGCGGCGCACCATCCGCAACCTCGTCGAAAACGCCGTGCGCTATGCCGGCTCGGCCGAGGTGCGGCTGGTGGAAGTGCAGGGCGCCGTCCAGATTCTGGTGGAGGACGACGGTCCCGGCATTCCGGTGGACCGGATCGAGGAGGTCTTCTCGCCTTTCGTCCGGCTGGAGGAATCGCGCTCGCGCGACACGGGCGGGATCGGGCTCGGCCTTTCGATCGCCAGGGCCGTCGCCCGCCAGCACGGCGGCGACATCGTCCTCTCTCAGCGCTCGCCGGGCCTGAGGGCCGCCGTCATCCTCCCGGTGTGAAGGAGGCCGAGGCCGTCATGGTCTCGCCCGGCGCAGCATCTATGCCGCCCGGTCGCGAGGAACGACTGGGCGGTTTCGCCTCGACCGAGTTCTTCAGCGTATGGCGTTCGAGGCGAGCGTCGGCTGCAATCGCCCATGCCGGCAGATCGCATTCGGCCGCGTTCGCGAGCCGTGAACAGGCGAGCCGCCCCGCACGACGGGGCGGTGCGCTAAGCTTCAGAGCACGACGAGGCGGCTCGCCGAGCTTCAGAGCACTGCGACGGCGGTGATCTCGACGCGAAGGTCGGGGTCGGCGAGTCGCGCCTCGATGCAGGCACGGGCGGGCGCGTTGGAGAGATCGACCCAAGCGTCGTAGACGACGTTCATCGCGTCGAAATCGGCGATGTTGGGAAGGAACACGTTGACCGCGACGAGCCGCGACTTGTCGGTGCCGGCTTCGGCGAGGAGCGCGTCGATCTTGGCGAGCACCTGGCGGGTCTGCTCCTCGAGCGTCGCCTTCCCGTCATCGGCGACCTGACCGGCAAGATAGAGCGTGTTGCCCGCCAGAACCGCCTGGCTCATGCGCTTGCCCGTCTGGAAGCGGGTGATGTTCGTCGTCATGTCGTTCTCCTGTCTGTCGATCCGAGCTCGTGCCGGGACGTTCCCGCCGGCCGCGACCGTGATGGCCTGAACGGGCCTTGATGGGCGGCTTTCCCGGCCGCCGGTGGTCATCGTCCGCCCGGCACCAGCGGGCGTCTGCCCCATAGACGGACGGCGAGGCCGGCGCCATCGAATGGGCCGTTCGCTGCCCTCGCGTCCACAGGCTTCGGCCCGCTTTCCAGCCGAGAAGGACCTCGTTGCCGTGCGTGCCGTTCCTCGATCGAGTGGCTGTGCCGCATCCATTCCTCAAGCGGCTCGCTGGACGAAGTGGCCGGGGGAGACCTCCTCGTACTGCCGCTGCGGCGGGACATAGTCGAGCGGGCGCAACGGGCTCCTCAGCTCCTCCGAGAGGCGAGGAGGCAACGATCCGCGCCTCGTCGGATCGGGCAGCGGCACGGCCTCGATCAGCCGCCGGGTATAGGGGTGCCGGGGCGTATCGAAGACGGAGCGGCGGGGGCCGATCTCGACGATCTCGCCGAGATACATCACCGCGACACGGTGGCTGATCCGTTCCACGACCGCCATGTCGTGGCTGATGAAGAGATAGATCGCGGCCAGGAGCGCTGTCGTGTAGCGCCTGGCGTTGCCCTTCCTTTGCCGGGACCGGTTCGATCGGAGCTCGGACGGGCGTTCGCCCGAAGGATTCGCGGAACCTAAACGGGATCCGAAGCTGGAAGGTGAAGCCACTCTGCCAATACCAGGGCTACGTGCGCCGCATCCCGTGTGTACGCGGAAGCCCAACGTTCTCGGCTAACGTGGTCGCAAGCGTCTTGCCGCAAAGGGCGTATGGTGGGCCCGGGGTCCCCCATATACCCTTGATTCCGTTGACTTTTTTGGGTTCAAAACTCGCGATACCCCTATGGATACCCCCAATATAATGAACCCGAAACTGGTTAAGTCAAATCTCTGGCCATTGTTTCCCGTGAAGATACGTTTCATGGGCATTAGTCGCCAGCGCCACGCGATCGAACAAGTCGGAAAGCGGTTCACCAACAAGGCGTCCCATTGCTCACCACACATGAACTCGAAAAAGATCGCAAGCGTCTCTGTGGTCAGTGTGCATAGAGCAAAGAGAACCTGCGGTCTAGGATACTGCCATTCGAGGTTTGGCGTATAACCGCCGTTTTCGTCCCACTCGACGTGGTTGGAGTAAATCTCATGCCAGTTTCCGTGAACGCTATGTGAAGGACCGGCAAAGGCCCCCAGATAAGCGTCGCCGAGGCCAACTGCTTCGGCCTTATCGAATAGGTTCTTGCCGCCCCAGGGGCCCTTCTGGCTGAGATCCACATCATCCAATGAGACCTGTGCTGCGGTAGCGGATCGCTCTATGGACTTGAGCATTCGGTCTTCGATTGGAAGCATAATGCCGTTGCGGGCCGCTACGTTGCTCATCACACGATCTCGCAGCTTGCGCTCGTGGCGGAGCGAGTATCTTACATATTCGTCGATCAGTTTCGGATCGAAATGCTGAACCATGTATCGGATATTGACCAACGTCTCGAAAACAAGCCGTGCAAAAATGAATGCCGACTCTTGCCGCTTTTGCGTAGTCTGATCGAGTACGGTGTGGATCAGTTTGTAGAGCCGAACCATATTGCCGCACACGGCGGCTCGGTCCCGATCCCATACCTTGTTTTCACCCATCGTGGACGCGGCTAGGCACGCCCAACTGCCGGTTTCAATCATCAGATCGACAGCAAGCCCCGTGAAATCGTCTTCACGCGCAAAGGATGCCATCTCGTCAGCATCGACTTTGGTTCGTTCGATTTCGGGGAGATTTTCGCCAGTTAGCGGGAGCATGGAATCCTTATGAAGCTAGGACGCGACGCAACAGAATCTCCCAAGGACTCATAGCACCATCCTCATTGTCGTTCATGGGTGTCGGGAGCGAAACAGAAATTGGCGTCCGAGTATTCAATGATCTGCTCCATCGCGTCTTCAGGCCGATTGGCTGATCGGATCTCTTTGGCTTACCATCTGTGTGTTTCCACTGTCCGCCCCCCCCCCCCCCCCCCCCCCCCCCCCGGCTTTCCCCTCGCATTCCCACCCAGATGCAACCAAACTAATTCCACTCTCTTCATCGGCTAATATGTATGTCTGTATGCGTTTGTACCCCAAATCCCGCCCAACCCTTGCCGCCGCGCTATAGAGCATAGAGCACGCATTCTTTGTGCCATCAGTCACAAGCCTTGTGACTTCGAGAAATTGTTTAGGACTGCCCGCCATTCTGGCAACTGGTCGGCCAACGATGCACGCTCCTCGTACAACACCGCAGTCGTCGATTACGCCCAATGAGAAGCGGTGCCCTTGGCACGCCTTGTGGTGCCGGTGCCACGCGTTCACAGTGGCGTTGGCCTCCCGCAACTCTAGTGGAACGATGCGAAGTCGGACGTATTCACCGCGAGCGCTATTTGTGATTCGCATACCGATCCCAATCATCATTATGTAGAACGGACACTATACATGATGGATGGGTCGCTCAACAAATAGTTGATTGTAACGCGTACATCTAATAATTGCAGGACTCGCATCCGCAACGTTTAGGACGCGAACCCGCAACCGTCAGACTGCAATACTTGCTTCCGACTTGGGCCTCAGATCACTATACTCCAACGTCTAAGTGTCGGAACGGGTTGACTAATTTGCTTCAGACGTCACCCCCGGCGTTACTCCCCAATAAGTCACAAGGGGTAACGCGGGACTCGAACGCGGGGGCAACCGGCGCTTTCGATACCCCCAAAACCTCTGGATAGAGGCTTTTGCGGATTTATAAGTCATTGATTTTATTGATGTATTTTGCCGCAAAAAATGCGGTTGGTGGGCCCGGCAGGACTCGAACCTGCAACCAAGCGGTTATGAGCCGCCGGCTCTAACCATTGAGCTACAGGCCCCACCTCGTGCGGCCGGTCTTCGACGCCGCCGCTCACGATCGCGGCGTTCCGTCCGGTCGCCGCTCGAAGGTCCATAAACCCCGTGCCGATCGTCTAGCCTATGGGGCAACGCCCCTCAAGCCTGCGCGCCGATCGGACGGGCGATGAACGGGGGCGCGGGGAACCGACCTCGTCGCCGGTGCCGATCGGCTTCCATTGCTGCGATCGGGCCGCAGGCTCTCCCGTCGAGGCGCGCCGATCCGGAGCGCCCTTGAGGCCTCATCAGCAGGGATCTGCCGAGCTTCGCGCCTCCGTGTTCGGCTGCTGCAGATGCTCCGCGTTCGTCGCGGGCGGCACCATGTCGGCCTCCGCCGAAGGCGTGTTCTCGCCGGAGGGCGAGTGGGCCTGCGCGAGTTCGACCTCTTCCTCCTCGGCCGCCGGCGCGGGCTCCTCCACCGGGGGCGGGGGCGAGGCAGGGCCGGTCACGGCGGTTTCGCCCGAGATCGGATCGAGGCCGCTGGCCACCTCCGGGTGCGGGGCCTGGACGAGGGAGGTCGGAAGCGGCTCGGCCTGGCTCGTCCCGATATCCGAGCCGCCGAGGCCGCCCGTCCAGCCGGAGGAGCCCGAGCCGCCCGGCGCCGTTCCCGAATCCGCACCCTCGACGGGTTGGGTCTCGGAGACTGACGGCCCGTTCGCCGGCTCGCATCCGGGCAGCATCGCGTCCTGCGGCAGCGAGGCCGCGTCCGCCGCGCCGTCGGCGCGCTCGGGAACCGCATCCGGCCCGGTCGTCGGCACGGGCGGCGCCGACGTGCCCTCGGTCGGCATGTCCGCCGACGGCGTATCGGCGGGGGAGGGCTCGGCACCGGGGGCGGATGCCGACGCATCGGCGGGGCCGCTGGCCGGCGTGCCGTCGCTCGCATTGACGTCGCCCCCGAACGGCTCGGGCTGCGGGGGCATCGTCTCGTTGGCCGCCGCCGGGATGTTTCCCTCGGTCGGAGGCGGCGGAGCCGCCTGCTGCGCCAGCGCGCTCGAAGCGAGAAGCACGGCCACGCTCGCGCCGATCAGGGTTCTGGACATGCTTGGCTCCTCCACCGGTTTCGTCTTGCGGCCATACAGGCGGCAAACATCTTGAACGCGCGAGGCGTTCCCGTGTCTCAGGCGCGGACCTCGATGCCGGGCTCGCCCTCGGCCACCTCGCCGACGATCGCGGCGCCCGCATCGCCACCCTCGTGCACGAGCGCGAGCAGGGCGTCGGCCGCGTCCGGCGCGCAGGAGACCAGAAGGCCGCCCGAGGTCTGCGGGTCGGTCAGAAGATGACGGCGGGTCTCGGCGAGGTCCGCGGGCAAGTCGATCTCCGCGCCGTAGCTCGCCCAGTTGCGGTGCGAGGCGCCCGTCACGAAACCCGCCTCGCTGAGCGCCCGCGCCCGGCCGAAGAAGGGCAGCGCGGAGAGGTCGAGCCGGATCCGCACGTTCGAGGCGCGCGCCATCTCCAGCCCGTGGCCGAGGATGCCGAAGCCCGTCACGTCGGTGATGGCGTGAACCTCCGTCCGCTCGGCGAGCCGCATGCCGACCGCGTTCAGCCGCGTCGTGGAGGCGATCATCTCCCCATAGGCATCGTCCGGGAGCTTCCCCTTCTTGAAGGCTGCCGAATAGATGCCGACGCCGAGCGGCTTGGTGAGGATCAGCCGGTCCCCGGCCTTGGCGTCCGAATTGCGGCGCAGCCGCGCCTTCGGGCAGGTGCCGATGACGGCGAGCCCGTAGACCGGCTCCGGGCAGTCGATCGAATGGCCGCCCGCGACGGGGATGCCCGCTTCGCCGCAGGTCCAGGCGCCCCCTTCCAGGATGCGCCGGATCGTGCCGGTGTCCAGCTTGTCCACCGGCATGCCGAGAATGGCGAGCGCCATGATCGGCCGTCCGCCCATGGCGTAGATGTCGGAGATCGCGTTGGTCGCCGCGATCCGCCCGAAGGCGTGCGGATCGTCCACCATCGGCATGAAGAAGTCGGTCGTCGCGATGATGGCGGTCTCGCCGTCGAGGTCCCAGACGGCCGCGTCGTCGGCGGTCTCGTTGCCGACGAGAAGCCGCTCGAACGGCCCCGCGACGGGCTGGTGCGACAGAAGGTCCTCAAGGACGCCGGGCGCGAGCTTGCAGCCGCATCCTCCGCCATGGGCAAGGCTCGTCAGGCGCGGGGCGGCTTCGCTCGGGCGGTCGATCGTGTCCATGGCCTCTTCCTCCTTCGCCTCGCGGGCTCCTGCCTGCCGAAGGGCAGGATGCCGCTTTTGAGCGCAGCCGCAAGGTCCGCGCCCACCCTCCCGTCGCTGGTGGAGGATCGGGCGCCAAGCCTCTGTCACAATGGCGTTTTCGATAGGCGAAAGGCCGCCCGCGCGTTTTGACTTTGGAATGTATCCAATCTAGCATCGGCGCCGACTGCGCAAGAGTCAGGCTAACCATACGGCGTCAGGGAGGTTCGCGGGATGAACATGGAACTCTCACGGCGCACCTTCTTGAAGGGTGCGGGCGTGGGTGTCGCGGCAACGACGATCGGAGCCTTCGGCTTCGGAGAGGCGGAAGCGGCCTTCGTGGAGGGCCTTCGGCCCTACAAGCTGGCGGCGACCACCGAAGCGCGCAACACCTGCCCCTACTGCTCGGTGGCCTGCGGCGTCATCCTCTACTCGAAGGGTGATCTGGCCGAAGGCACGGCGAAGGTCGTCCATCTGGAAGGCGACGTCGATCACCCGACGAATCGCGGCACGCTGTGCCCGAAGGGCGCCGCGCTGCTCGACTTCATCAAGGCGCCGACCCGCCTGACGCACCCGAAGGTGCGCCGTCCAGGCAGCGACCGGTTCGAGGAGATTTCCTGGGACGAGGCGCTGGACGGCATCGTCCGGCGGATGAAGACCGACCGCGACGCCAACTTCATCGAGCGGAACATGGACGGCGTGCCCGTCAACCGCTGGACGACGACCGGCTTCCTCGCGGCTTCGGCCACGACCAACGAGACCGCGTTCGCGACCTACAAGGTCGTGCGCTCCACAGGCATGGTGGCTTTCGACAACCAAGCGAGAGTCTGACACGGCCCCACGGTGTCCAGTCTGGGCCCAACTTTCGGTCGTGGTGCAATGACGAACTCGTGGACCGACATTCGGAACACGGATCTCGTGGTCATCATGGGCGGCAATGCCGCCGAAGCGCATCCCTGCGGCTTCAAATGGGTCACGGAGGCGAAGGCCAACCGTGGCGCGAAACTCATCGTCGTCGATCCGCGCTACACGCGCTCGGCCTCGGTGTCGGACTTCTACGCGCCGATCCGCCAGGGCTCGGACATCGCGTTCCTGCTCGGCGTCATCAAGTACTGCATCGACAATGATCGCGTGCAGTGGGACTACGTGCGCGCCTTCACCAACGCCGCCTATCTGATCAAGGACGGCTTCGCCTATCAGGACGGGCTCTTCACGGGCTACGATCCGGAGAAGCGCGAATACGACCGCTCGACGTGGGACTACGTCATCGGCGAGGACGGCTACGTCGTCACCGACGAAACGCTGCAGAACCCGCGCTGCGTCTGGAACATGCTGAAGGAGCACATCTCGGTCTACACGCCCGAGATGGTGGAGCGCATCTGCGGCACGCCGAAGGATTCGTTCCTGAAGGTCGCCGAGATGATCTCGGAATGCTCGAGCCCGACGAAGACGATGACGTCGATGTACGCGCTCGGCTGGACGCAGCACTCCAAGGGCTCGCAGAACATCCGCTGCATGGCGATGCTGCAGCTCATTCTCGGCAATATCGGCGTGCGCGGCGGGGGCATGAACGCCCTTCGCGGCCACTCCAACATCCAGGGTCTGACCGACATCGGCCTGATGTCGAACCTGATTCCGGGCTACCTCAACATCCCGACCGAGCGCGAGGTCGACTACGACACCTACATCTCGTCCCGCGGCTTCAAGCCGCTGCGGCCGAACCAGGTCTCGTACTGGCAGAACTATCCGAAGTTCTTCGTCTCCTTCATGAAGGCGATGTGGGGCTCGGCCGCGACGCCCGAGAACGACTTCGCCTACCATTATCTGCCCAAGCTCGACGTGCCGGCCTACGACGTCCTTCGCGCTTTCGAGATGATGGACCAGGGGCAGATGCACGGCTATTTCTGCCAGGGCTTCAACCCGCTTCTGTCCTTCCCCGATCGCGGCAAGATCACGCGGTCGCTGTCGAAGCTCGACTATCTCGTGATCATGGACCCGCTGGAGACGGAGACGTCGCGCTTCTGGGAGAACCACGGCGCGTACAACGACGTCGACACGGCCTCCATCCAGACCGAGGTGTACCAGCTCCCCACGAGCTGCTTCGCCGAGGACGAGGGCGCGCTGGTCAATTCGGGCCGCTGGCTCCAGTGGCACTGGCCGGGACAGAACCTGCCGGGCGAGGCGCGCCTCGACACCTGGATCATGGCCCAGATCCACCTGCGCCTGAAGAAGCTCTATGCCGAAGAGGGCGGCGTCTTCCCGGACGCCATCCGCGACCTCCACTGGCCCTATGCGGACCCGGAGGACCCGACGGCGAACGAGCTGGCGATGGAGATGAACGGCTACGCCGTCTCCGACGTCGCCGACCCGAACGATCCGTCGAAGAAGCTCCTGGAGGCCGGCAAGCAGGTGCCGGGCTTTGCGGCGCTGCGCGACGACGGCTCCACCGCCGCGGGCTGCTGGATCTATTCCGGCTCCTACACGGAGGAGGGCAACAAGATGGCGCGGCGGGACAACGCCGATCCCGACGCGACCGGCGCCTATCCGAACTGGACCTTCTCCTGGCCGGCGAACCGCCGCATCCTGTACAACCGCGCCTCCTGCGACATCAACGGGCGGCCGTGGGATCCTTCCCGCCCGCTCATCCAGTGGGACGGGGAGCGCTGGACCGGCTACGACGTGCCGGACATTCCGCCGACCTCGCGTCCGCAGGATGTCGGCCCGTTCATCATGAACCCGGAGGGGCAGTCGCGTCTCTTCACCCGGGGCATGATGCGGGACGGTCCGTTCCCGTCGCACTACGAGCCGTTCGAGTCTCCGGTCGTCAACGTCATCGCCCCGGCGGTGCGCGGCAACCCGGTGGCCCGCATCTTCGAGGCGGACCGCGACAGCTTCGGCGACGCGTCGGAGTTCCCCTATGCGGCGACGTCCTACCGTCTGACCGAGCACTTCCACTACTGGACGAAGCACGTCTGGGTGAACGCCGTTCTCCAGCCGGAATTCTTCGTCGAGATATCGGAGGAGCTCGCGGCCGAGAAGGGCATCGACAAGGGGGGCTGGGTCCGCGTCTGGTCCAAGCGCGGCGAGGTTCACGCCAAGGCCGTGGTGACCAAGCGCATCAAGCCGCTGATCTGCGACGGCAAGCCCGTCCACATCGTCGGCATCCCGCTGCACTGGGGCTTCCAGGGCAAGACGCGCAACGGCTTCGGCCCGAACTCGCTGACGCCCTTCGTCGGCGATGCCAATATCGAGACCCCGGAGTTCAAGGCGTTCCTCGTGAACATCGAACCCTCCGCCGGTCCGGCGACAGCGTAAGGGAGGATCGGCCATGACCATCAACGTCAATCCTCCCGTCGACGAGAATGTCGAGTACCTGATGGGACCGCAGGACTACATCCGGCGGTCCGCATCCTCGGTGCCCACCCCGGCGCGTCAGCTGGAGGAGGTCGCCAAGCTCATCGACGTGTCGAAGTGCATCGGCTGCAAGGCGTGCCAGTCGGCGTGCCTCGAGTGGAACGACCTTCGCGAGGAGGTCGGGGTCAATGTGGGCGTCTACGACAACCCGCACGACCTGACGCCGAACACCTTCACGCTGATGCGCTTCACCGAGTGGGTGAACCCCGAGACGGACAATCTCGAATGGCTCATCCGCAAGGACGGCTGCATGCACTGCGCCGACCCGGGCTGCCTCAAGGCCTGCCCGGCGCCGGGTGCGATCGTGCAGTACTCCAACGGGGTCGTCGACTTCGTGAAGGAGAACTGCATCGGCTGCGGCTATTGCGTGAAGGGCTGCCCCTTCGACATCCCGCGCATCTCCAACGTCGACAACCGCTCCTACAAGTGCACGCTGTGCTCGGACCGCATCGCGGTCGGCCAGGGCCCGGCCTGCGCCAAGGCCTGCCCGACCAAGGCGATCGTCTTCGGCACCAAGGCGGACATGAAGGCGCACGCGGCGGAGCGGATCGAGGATCTGAAGTCGCGCGGCTACGCCAATGCGGGGCTCTACGACCCGCCGGGCGTCGGCGGCACGCATGTCATGTACGTGTTGCACCACGCCGACAAGCCGTCGATCTACGCGGGACTGCCGGACAATCCGCGCATCTCGCCGCTGGTCGAGGCGTGGAAGGGCGTCACCAAATATGCCGGCCTCGCGGTCATGGGCTTCGCGGCGGCGGCTTCGGTGCTGCACATCGCGATCTCGGGTCGCAACAGCGTCTCCGAGCATGACGAGGAGGAAGCGGCCAAGATCGCCAAGACCAACGGTCGCGGATCGGCCGAAGCCAAGGGAGAGAACCGGCCGTGACACGCCGCAATCCCGAGATCGACCGGGGTGACGTTCTGAACGTCGGCACCCCGGTGACCGTCAAGCGCTACACTCGCGCGGCCCGCATCAACCACTGGGTCACCGCCTTCGCGCTGATCGCGCTGGCGCTGTCGGGCCTCGCCCTGTTCCACCCGTCGCTGTTCTTCCTGACCGGCCTCTTCGGGGGCGGTCAGTGGACGCGGGCGATCCATCCCTGGATCGGCGTCCTACTGTTCTTCTCCTTCGCCTGGCTGTTCGTGCGCTTCTTCCGCCTGAACCTGCCCAAGAAGGAGGATGCGCAGTGGGTGGCGCAGATCGGCGACGTCCTGAAGGGCGACGAGGAGAAGCTGCCCGAGATCGGCAAGTACAATGCCGGCCAGAAGTTCGTCTTCTGGGCGATGTCGATCCTGATCCTCGTCCTGATCGTGACGGGCCTCGCCATCTGGGAGCGCTACTTCGCCGAATATCTGACGGTGGAGCAGCGTCGCTGGGCGGTGCTGATCCATGCCATCTCGGCGGTCGCGATCATCTGCGTCTGGATCATGCACGTCTACGCGTCCTACTGGGTGAAGGGCACGCTGAGCGCCATGACGACGGGCAAGGTGACCGGCGGCTGGGCCTATCGGCACCATCGCAAGTGGTACAAGGCCCTAGCGCGCGAGCCCAAGCCCAAGGATGCCGAGGGGCACCACAGCCGCGGCGGCACGGCGACGCCCGCCGAGTAGCGGGGCACGCCGAGGGCGCCTTGAAACGAGAAAGCGGGCGGCGCCAGCCGCCCTCTTTCGTTTGCGGACGGACCGTCTGAACGGGTCCCGTCCGGTGGCCGGTCCGGTTCGAAGAGAGGTTTGACATGGCACGCAGGATTCCCATCGAGGGCGACCCGACGGCGATCGGCGAGGCCCGCACGATTCCCTTCGCGCGGGTTCCCGTTCCCCAAACGCTGTTCGAGCGCCGCGCGGCGCGGCTCGAGCGCCTCTCCGGCGAGACCGGCATCGGCCCCTATATCGGCTTCCTCGCAAAGCTGGTCGCGGCGCAGGGCCGCGTCTCGCAAAGCCTCGGGGAACAGGCGCCGCACGACGAGTCCGCCGTCGCCCGCGCCATCGAGCACGGCATGCCGCCGCTCGACCGCTCGAACTTTCGCGTCGGCGAGACCTTCTCGAGGATCACGGACGCTCTCTTTTCGGAAGCCGCTTCCATCGATCAGCCTGCGGCGGCGTCGAAGGCGCTGGAGCGGGTGCGCAACGCCGGCGTCTCCGATCTCGGCGCCATGGTCGGCCATGTCCTGGCGGACTCGCTGCCCGTCGAGGCGATGGCCGAGCACGTCTATGTCGCGGCCGCCCTGCAGGTGCAGTTCGTGCGGGCCGCGTCCATGCTGCCCGAGCGCGATCTGAAGGCGGTCGGCGACGGCGTCTGCCCGTCCTGCGGCGGCGCGCCGCTCGGCTCCGTCATCGTCGGCTGGCCGCAGGCCGGCGGAGCGCGCTACTGCGTCTGCTCGCTCTGCTCGACCTACTGGCACCATGTCCGCATCAAATGCGTGCTCTGCTCGTCCACCGGCGGCATCAAATACCAGGAGATCGAGGGCGGCCCGGGCACGATCAAGGCGGAGACCTGCGAGAACTGCCGGTCCTACGTGAAGATCTTCAACCAGCAGAAGGATTCCGGCTTCGAGCCGATGGCCGACGACGTCGGCAGCCTCGGCGTCGATCTCCTGATGCAGGGCACCGAGTTCCGCCGCGGCGCCTTCAACCCGTTCCTCGCCGGGTACTGAGCGGTGGGGGCGCTGTCGCCGGCGGCGTATCGCCGCGAATGTCGGACATCGGTCGCGGCCGAAGGGCTCCTCCCATGACCGCCGCCCTGCGCGCCATGCCCTCCGTCGATGTCCTGCTGCGCTCGTCCGCCGGGGCCGAACTCGTCCGCAGCTTCGGCCATGCCCGCACCGTCGAGGCTCTGCGCGTCGCGCTCGGGGAGGAGCGCGAACGGCTTCGCAAGGGCGAGGACGCGACGGGACCGGACCCGATCGTCGCCCGCGCTGCGGACGATCTGAAGGCGGCCGACCGCGCCTCGCTCCGCCCGGTCTTCAATCTCACGGGCACCGTGCTTCACACCAATCTTGGCCGCGCCCAGCTGGCGGAGGTCGCGATCGAGGCCGCGTCGAGCGCGATGCGCGAGGCGGTGGCGCTCGAATTCGACCTGGAAAGCGGAGGGCGCGGAGAGCGCGACGACCATCTGCGCGCGCTTCTGTGCGAGCTGACCGGGGCGGAGGACGCGACCAGCGTCAACAACAACGCGGCCGCCGTCCTTCTCGTCCTGAACTCTCTGGCCGGTCGGGGCGAGGGAGCCGTGGTCTCTCGCGGCGAACTGATCGAGATCGGCGGCGCCTTCCGCATGCCCGACATCATGGCGCGCGCGGGCGCCCGCCTGATCGAGGTCGGCACGACCAACCGCACGCACGAAAAGGACTACCACGCGGCGCTGGGCGAACCCGGCATCGGCCTCGTGATGAAGGTCCACACCTCGAACTATCGGATCGAGGGCTTCACCAAGGAGGTCCATGGACCCGAGCTGTCGAGGATCGCGCGGGCGGCGGGCGTTCCCTTCGTCAACGATCTGGGCTCGGGCACGCTTCTCGATCTGTCGCGCTTCGGCATGCGCCGCGAGCCGACGGTCGCCGAGGCCGTGGCCGAGGGCGCCGACCTCGTCACCTTCTCCGGCGACAAGCTCCTTGGCGGTCCGCAGGCCGGTTTCATCGTCGGGCGGAAGGATCTCATCGCGACGATCAACCGCAACCCGATGAAGCGCGCGCTGCGGCTGGACAAGATGCGCATCGCCGCCTTGGAGGCGACCCTGAAGCTCTATCGCGATCCCGGCCGGCTCGCCGAACTGCTGCCGACGCTGCGCTTTCTGTCGCGCGAGCGCGACGAGATCGCCGCTCTCGCGCAGCGGATGCGCGGCCCGGTCGCGCAGTCCCTCGGCGGCGACTTTTCGGTCGAGGTCGCGGAGTGCCAGAGCCAGATCGGCTCGGGCGCGCTGCCGACCGACACGGTCCCCTCGGCGGGGCTCGCCATCCGCTCGACGAGCGACAGCGGCCGCGCGCTCGACCGTCTCGCCGCCGCGCTCCGCGCGCTGCCGCGGCCCGTCATCGGGCGGATCGCCGACGGCGCGCTGATCCTCGACCTGCGCTGCCTGGAGGACGAGGACGCCTTCCTCGCCAATCTCGGCGCTTTGGGAAATGGAGCGGCCTGATGGGCTGGTTCGAGCGACTGCGCGGCGCCGCGCCCTCGAGAGACGAAGCCGTGATGGCGCAGGCCCTGGAAGCCGCCCGGCGCGAGGACTACGCCGCCGCGCTCGCCGCCTGGGAACCGCTCGCGCGCGCCGGCCATCCGCGCGCGCAGAACAATATCGGCGCGGCCTTCGCCGAGGGACTCGGCGTCGAAGCCGACCCGGCGCTCGCCTACAAATGGCTGAAGCTTTCGGCCGAAGCCGGCGATCCGGTCGGCCGGCGCAATCTCGCCGCGCTCTACTTTCGCGGCGACGGCGTGCCGCAGGACGACATCGAGGCGATGCGCCTCTATCGCCTCGCGGCCGAGGCCGGCGACGGGCCGGCGCAGGACATGCTGAGCTGGATGCTGTTGGAGCGCGGTCTGGACGACATCGCCGAGGTGCGCGATCTGGCCGAGAAGGCCGCCGCGCAGGGCGTCGCGACGGCCATGACGCGCCTCGGCAATCTTCACCACAATGCGCTCGGCACGCCGCGCGACCCGGCGGAAGCGGCGCGCTGGTGGCGCCGCGCCGCGCTTCTCGACGATGCGGACGGGCAGGCGATGCTCGGCGCGGCGCTTCTGACCGGCGCCGGCACGGCGCGCGATCCGGTGGAGGCGCTGTCCTGGCTCCTGCGCGCCCGGGCCGGCGGCTCGGCCCTGGCGCAGAACTTCATCCGGCCCGCGCGCGAGGGTCTGTCCGAAGAGGACCGCCTCCGGGCCGAGCGCCTTGCCCGCGAACCCCTGGCCGGGATCAAGCCGTGATCGTCGGCACCGCCGGTCATATCGACCACGGCAAGACCTCTCTCGTGCGTGCGCTCACGGGCGTCGAGACCGACCGGCTGAAGGAGGAGAAGGAACGCGGGATCACCATCGATCTCGGCTTCGCCTATCGGGACCTGGGGTCGGGACGCCGCGTGGGGTTCGTCGACGTTCCCGGTCACGAGCGCTTCGTCCACACCATGCTGGCGGGCGCCGGCGGTATCGACGTCGCGCTTCTCGTCGTCGCCGCCGATGACGGCATCATGCCGCAGACCCGCGAACATCTGGCGATCCTCGATCTCCTCGGCGTCTCGCGGGGCCTCGTCGCGCTGACCAAGACCGATCTCGCCTCAGCCGACCGAGTGGCGGCGGTGCGGGACGAACTCGCCGAACTCCTGAAGGGCAGTTCGCTCGAAGGCATCGCCATCCATCCCGTCTCGACCGTGACGGGCGAGGGCGTCGAGGCGCTGCGCGCGCGCCTGTCGGACGAGGCGGCCGCTTTTCCGCAGCGCCTGCACTCGGGCCGCTTCCGCTTGTCCGTCGACCGCTCCTTCGTCCTCGCCGGTGCGGGGACCGTCGTCACCGGCACGGTCCTGTCCGGCGCCGTGCGCGTCGGCGATACCGTCAGGATCGCCCCGGCCGGGCTCGCCGCGCGCGTGCGCTCGATCCATGCGCAGGACCGCAAGGCGGAGGAGGGCGTCGCCGGCGATCGCTGCGCCCTGAACCTTGCCGGCGAGGGCATCGAGCGGGGAGCGGTCCATCGCGGAGACATGGTGCTCGATCCCGCGCTTCACGCCCCGACGGACCGGATCGACGCCTCCTTCCGCCTGCTGCCGTCCGAGAAGCGGGCCGTCGGACAGTGGTTTCCGGTGCGCCTGCATCATGCGGCGGCGGAGGTGGCGGCCCGCATCGTCCTTCTCGGCGAGCCGGTGCAGCCCGGCGCCCGCGCGCATGTCCAGCTCGTGCTGGAGCGTCCGATCGCGGCCGTGAGCTTCGACCGTTTCGTCTTGCGCGACACCTCGGCGCAGCGCACGATCGGGGGAGGGCGCTTCCTCGATCTGCGCGCCCCCGCGCGAAAGCGGCGCAGTCCTGAACGGCTGGCGCAGCTCGCGGCTCTGGATACCCACTCGCCGCGGGAGGCGCTCGCGGCGCTTCTCGACACCCCGCCCTTCCACGTCGATCTCGACGCCTTCGGCCGCGATCACGGCCTGTCGGAGGACGAGATCGGTCGCATCTCCGGCGACCTCGGCCTGACGCGGATCGATCGCGGCGCGGGGACGACCGTGATGCGCGAAGGCCGATGGCGCGCGTTTCGGCAGGACCTTCTGGCGCGGCTGGCGGAACATCACGACGAGCATCCGGATTTGCCGGGCATCGGCATCGAGCGGCTGCGGCTCGGGCTGGCCACACGGCTTTCGGCCTCGACCTTTCGCGGCGCACTCGCGACGGTTCGCGCCGAGGGAGCCATCGTCCTCGACGGCGCCTGGGTGCGTCTTGCCGGTCACGAGGCGAAGCTGTCCGCGGCGGACGAAGCGCTCTGGAGACAGGTGGAGCCCCGGCTATTGGGCGCCGAGCGGTTCCGCCCGCCGCGCACGCGCGATCTCGCTGGGGAACTCGGGGTCGCCGAGCCCGACATGCGGCGGATGCTGAAAAGCGTCGGGCGCATGGGGCTCGTCCACGAGATCGCCAATGATCACTTCTTTCCGCGCCCCGTGGTCGGGGAGATCGTGGCGATCCTGCGCGACGTGGCCGAGCGCGCTCCGGGCGGCGACTTCACCGCCGCGGATCTGCGCGACCGTTTGGACAACGGCCGCAAGGTCGCCATCCAGATCCTCGAATTCCTCGACCGCCAGGGCCTGACGATCCGCAAGGGGGACCTGCGCCGGCTGAATCCGCATCGTCTCGATCTGTTCGGCGATCATGGCTCGGGTTGACGGAGCGCTCGCCCGAGCGATGGAGCCGGGAGGCCGCGACGCTGCGTCTCGGAGTGGAAGAGAATCGTCCTCGGTGGGCGCCCTGACTTCAATGACGGCGTCTGCCGTCCCGCGCCGTGCGCCTCTATCGCTCCAGACCTCCGTCTTGAAGAGGCGCTACCGCGGCGATGACGGCGAAACGCCGATGCCGGCACGGCCGTGCCCGGTCGGCGATGACGGGTCGCGCGGGTCCACCCACGAGGCGTCGTGCTCCCAGTCGGGTGCCGAAGGCGGAACGTCGGGCACGGTCGAACACGCCGTGAGCACGGTGGAAAAGGTGGCGAGCGTGAGAAGCCTGGAAAAGGCGTTCATATCGGTTTGTCCAATGTCCAGTGTGCCGGTCCTGCGCGAACGGCGGAAGCCCGCTGGGATCGGCTCGATCGGCGATGTGACATAGCGCTTGCGGGCGAGAGGGCGACGGTGGTCGGCGTCCCTGACAAGTTAAGGCCTGCGTCATGCCATCGCGTTCCGCCTTGCGGCTCCTGCCCCGCGTGTCGCGTCGGGCGCACGCGCAGACATCAGCCGATCCTCATGAACCTGTCGCTGCGCCCCACTCTCGACACAGCGCGTGCCCTCGCCTTGCTCCCGGCGTTCGTCGACCCTCGGCCCCTGTAGCCACGTCATGCCGGGACGGGTGCCGGCGCTGCGGAGCTGATTGACGTCGCGATCCCGCGAACGATAAAGGCCAGGGAAGAAGGTGGGCGGCGGCAAAATGGTAGCGATCGCCCGAGTTGGACGAACGGCAGAGCGCGCGAACGCCTGAGCTGCAAGGCTTGGAAGAGAATCGTCCCCGGTGGGGCGTCCGGACTTCAAATCCGGGTGGGGCCGCGAGCCGGTCCTGGGTGGGTTCGACTCCCATTCTCTTCCGCCAGCCGCGCCGTTCCCCAGAGCCTGCTTCGAACGCCTCCTGAAGCTTGAATCGCGGAAGGTTTCGGTCCGGTCGCTCGGGGTCCGCCGCACCAGAACGGCACTTTCCCGTCCGACCCTCTCGACGAATCGAGCGGCGGCGTGCTCCTGCGCGCAGGCATCGTCCGCTGCCGAGGCATCGTCGGCCGTCGGACCCGATCGTCGACCGCAGTCGAGGGCGGGCAGCGGCCGTCCCGGCGCCTTCGCGCAGGACGGGGATCGCGGCGCACATGGGAACGAACCCGTGGTCGGCGAAGTTGCGGTGTGGGGACATGGGCCGTCCGAGCGGCGGTAGCGAATGGAGTCGGCATGAAGCGCCTCGACGTTCTCGACGGGATGCGGGGATATTTCCTCGTCTTCATGATGCTGAACCATCTGAGCTTCTCGGGCGGATACCTCCTGGTGAAGCTCAATCACGGCGAGCTCGGCTATGTTCAGGACGCCCAGGGCTTCGTCTTCCTGTCGGGCCTGCTCGTCGGCCTCGTCTATGCCGGGCACATGGCCAAGCGCGGCTTCGGCACCGGAACGTCGAAGGCGCTCTGGCGCGCCTTCGAGCTCTATCGCTGGGCGCTGTTCTGCATTCTGGCGGTGATCGCGCTGGGCTTCCTCTTCAGCGAATCGAGCACCTTCTGGGAGCCGTGGCTGTGGCGCATCGCCGAGACGCCGACGCTGCTTCTGGTCGCTGCCGCGACGCTGCTCTACCAGCCGACCTACATGGACATCCTGCCGCAATACATCGTGTATCTGGCAGTCTCCCCGCCGCTGATCTGGCTGTGCATCACCGGACGCTGGCGCTGGGTCGTCGTGGGCTCGGCGCTGTCTTGGACCGCCGTCCAGTTCGGCCTGCATCTGCCTCTGGCCCACCTCGTCGACCAGGGTATGCGCGCCGTCCACCCCGAATTCGTCCTGCGGGCGCACTTCAACATCTTCGCCTGGCAGGTCCTGTTCGTCGGCGGCATCGTCCTCGGCGCCCTGACCGCGACCAGGCAGATCGACTGGAAGGCGGCCTTCTCGCCCGAGCGCACCGAGCTGGCTTGGGCCAGTGTGGCGCTGCTCCTGTTCTTCATGGGCTGGCGTCTGGGCTTCGTTTTCGGTCTGGTGCCCGAAGAGCTCGGGGCGCGCTTTTCGGCGCTCGACAGACGCGGCGAGTTCAGCCTCGTCTATCTCCTCAACTTCGCCGCGGCGGCCTATGCGGTGGCGTGGCTCATCATCGCCGGGCCCCGCTCCGCGAACGAGGCGGTGCGGACCGGTGCCGCCGTGGTGCGCGGCGTCTTCACCTTGTCCTTCCTGCGGCTGATCGGCCGCCATTCGCTGCATGTCTACGTCTGGCACGTGATCGTGGTCTATCTCGTTCGCGCGCTGGACCACCACACCTACGACTTTTCCGAAGTGGAGAAGACGGGAATCGCGATCCTGGCGGTCGCCTCGCTCGCCCTTCCGGCCCTGTGGCGGGAGCGGCGCGCCGGGGCGCCCACGGGGCCGAGGGCCGACGCGGCATCCTCCGGGCCGGCCGGCCGCCCCGCCGGTTGAGATCGAAATGCGGCGCTGGCCCCGCGGAGGCAGCCACGCCCTTGTGTTCCTTGGTTCCAGTCTATATGTCGCGCCGGAGTTCGAGAACCGAACGAGAAGCGTCAGGAAGATCCGGACATGGCCAAGAGCAAATTCGAGCGCAACAAGCCTCACGTGAACATCGGGACGATCGGTCACGTCGACCACGGCAAGACGTCTCTGACGGCTGCGATCACGAAGTACTTCGGCGAGTTCCGGGCGTATGACCAGATCGACGCCGCTCCGGAGGAGAAGGCGCGCGGCATCACGATCTCGACGGCTCACGTCGAGTACGAGACGGAGAACCGTCACTACGCCCACGTCGACTGCCCGGGCCACGCCGACTACGTGAAGAACATGATCACGGGCGCGGCGCAGATGGACGGCGCGATCCTGGTCTGCTCGGCGGCGGACGGCCCGATGCCGCAGACCCGCGAGCACATCCTTCTGGCGCGCCAGGTCGGCGTTCCGGCGCTGGTCGTGTTCCTGAACAAGGTCGACCAGGTCGACGACGCCGAGCTCCTGGAGCTGGTCGAGCTCGAGGTTCGCGAGCTTCTGTCGTCCTACGACTTCCCGGGCGACGACGTTCCGATCGTGAAGGGTTCGGCGCTGGCCGCTCTCGAGGACTCCAACAAGGAGATCGGCGAGAACGCGGTGCGCGAGCTGATGGCGCAGGTCGACGCCTACATCCCGACGCCGGAGCGTCCGATCAACCAGCCGTTCCTGATGCCGATCGAGGACGTGTTCTCGATCTCGGGCCGCGGCACGGTCGTGACGGGTCGCGTCGAGCGCGGCATCGTGAAGGTCGGCGAGGAAGTCGAGATCGTCGGCATCCGCGATTCGAAGAAGACGACCGTCACGGGCGTCGAGATGTTCCGCAAGCTGCTCGACCAGGGTCAGGCGGGCGACAACATCGGCGCGCTGGTTCGCGGCGTGGACCGCGAGGGCGTCGAGCGCGGCCAGGTCCTGTGCAAGCCGGGTTCGGTGAAGCCGCACACGCGCTTCATGGCCGAGGCCTACATCCTGACCAAGGAGGAGGGCGGCCGCCACACGCCGTTCTTCACGAACTACCGTCCGCAGTTCTACTTCCGCACGACGGACGTGACGGGCGTGGTGACGCTGCCGGAGGGCACCGAGATGGTGATGCCGGGCGACAACGTGACGATGGACGTCAAGCTGATCGTTCCGATCGCGATGGAAGAGAAGCTCCGCTTCGCCATCCGCGAGGGCGGCCGCACCGTGGGTGCCGGTATCGTCTCCTCCATCGTCGAGTAAGGACGACCGGGCTTCACGCCCGGAGAGACATGAATTGACGACGGGCCCTTCGGGGCCCGTTTTCGTTTGTCTGTCCGGGTGGGCGACGCCGGAGCGACCCGCGTCGGCAGAAGGCCGAGGCGTCCATGGCCGCCGGATCGCGGCTTCACACGTTCCCGCGCAGATCCTGCATGTAACCGCGCCGCACGAGATCCTCGGACCCGGCGTAGCGCAGGGAGCCCTCGTAGCGCAGGTCCATGCCCTCGCCGAAGGCCTCGTGCTCGATCATCTGCCGATAGAAGCGGCCCCCGTCGAAATGCGTCCCGTATTCGTACATGCGCCGGAACTCCGCGACCGTGTCGTTGGAGAACTTGTAGTGCAGCAGGACGGCGTTCACGGGGGCGAAGTTGCGGGAGACGGGGAGGGGAGCGTGGTCGCTGACCCCGTTGAAGCGGGTGGCGCCGTCGACCAGCAGAACCGGGAACTTCGTCATGCGCATGTCTGTGCCGAACAGGCGCTGGCGCGGGCCGCCGCGCACGGCCATGCAGATCGCCTCGTTGCGCATCGTGTAGCCGGTGCCGTCGAAGAGCGGGCAGATGGTCTCGGGCGGGGCCTCCGCCGGCCGGTGCTCGGGCGCTTGTGCCAGCGGCGTCTCGGGATAGATGTCGAGCATGACCGCAAGGGCCCGCTTGCGTCCGGCGCGACGAAGGTCGGAGACGAAGTCCCTGAGGCTTCGGGTCTCGCTGCCCGGGAACACGAGATACTCGTCGCAGTCGAGCGAGACGTACCAACGCCCGCGCCCGTGAACCTGAACGAGAAGATCGCGCCAGGCGAGCCCGCCGCTCGCCTCCCGGTAATCCATGTTGGAGGCGAAGAGATCGACGTCGGGCGCTTCCAGAAGGATATCCCGAGTTCCGTCGTCGGAGCGGTCGTCGACGAAGACGAAGCGCTCGACTCCCAGCCGCCGGTAATGGGCGAGGAAGGACGGAAGGTAGCGCGCGGCGTTCTTCAGGACGCTGACGAGGATCATCGCGTCGGCGCCGAGCGGGGCCTCGACCCGGCGCACGGGGATCAGCTCGGGCACGGCCCGCCGCAGCAGGCGAAGCCGGTATCGGCATTCGCGCGCGCCGAGCGAGAGGCGCTCGCGGGGCGACAGCCGCCCGACCGACTGCCACGCCTTCGGGTCCGCCACCGGATACTGCATGACGCCATCGTCCTCACCGTCGAATGGCGCGTTCTGCCACGGCGTGCCCTTCCGCGGCAACGACGACGCGCGGTCGAAAGCTTGCGGCGAAGCCGCACGGCTCCTAAAGCGTGGCGAGTCTTCAATCCGGGGTCCGCATCATGTCCGAAACCGTCGCCCGCGTCTTCATCGGCTACGATTCCAAGGAGGTCGTCGCCTACCACGTCCTGGTGCAGAGCATTCTGGAGCACGCCTCCATGCCGGTCGCCTTCGTGCCGATCGCGCTCGACAGCCTGAAGGGAACCTTCACCCGCGAGCGCAACGCGCTCCAGTCCACCGAATTCTCCTTCTCGCGCTTCCTGACGCCCTATCTCAGCGGCTACGAGGGCTGGAGCCTCTTCCTCGACTGCGACATGCTGATGCGCGCCGACATCGCCGAGCTGTGGGCGCTGCGCGACGAGACCAAGGCGGTGATGTGCGTCCAGCACGACTACCAGCCGAAGGTGGAGACCAAGTTCCTCGGGCAGGTGCAGACCAAGTACGAGAAGAAGAACTGGTCGAGCGCCATGCTCTTCAACAATGCCAAATGCCGCGCCCTGACGCCCGATTTCGTGAACACGGCCTCCGGCCTCGAACTCCACCAGTTCAAGTGGCTGTCCGGCGACGAGGAGATCGGCGCGCTTCCGGCCGGCTGGAACTGGCTCGTGAACGAGTACGAGCACGACCCGGCGGCCAAGAACGTGCATTTCACGGACGGCGGCCCGTATTTCGACGAGTATCGTAACGACGACTACGCCGAGGAGTGGTTCGCCATGCGCGAGCGCGTCCTCCACGTGCAGCAGCGCGCGGGCGCCTGAACCATGAGCCTCGATCCGTTCGAAGGATACGGCCGCATCGTCCTCGTCGCCAACAGCGACGCGGTCGATGTCGCCACCCTGGAGACGCTGGACGACGGATCGACGCTCTTCGTCTTCTTCAACAAGACCTACAAGGTTCTCGACCGCGCCTTCGAACGGCCCTGCCTGCTTCTGGCGCGCTCGAGCCCGGCGGGGGCGAACATCGTCTACCGGCGCGAGGTCGAGGCGGTCACGCGCTTCCTCGTCGGCCCGCGCTTCAAGGGCATCGTCAATCTGAAGGCCGGGGCGGCGGAGCGGTTCAGCGAACCGTCCGAGTTCGGCGGCCATGCGGTGACGCATCTCGACCTGTCGAAGGCGTTCGACGGGTTCTATTCGCCCTCGCACGTGCCGACGAGCGGCTTCGCTCTCGCCCTGCATCTGCTCGACGTCGCGTCCGCGCCGGACGTGGTTCTGTGCGGCTTCACCGCCCGGCGCAGCGCCCGCTGGAAGCTCTTCCACGACCACGACTGGACCTTCGAGCAGATCGTGCTGCGGCTTCTCGCCCGCTCGGGGCGTCTGCGGATGGTCCAGGGCGGCGGCGGCGAAGAGGCCGGCGGCAACGCCCCGGCGATCCTGTCGCGCTTTCCGGAGATGAAGGCCGAAGAGGTCGCGCTCGTCTCGTCCGAGGTCCTGTCGGAGAGGCTGGAGGGCGCGACGGTCGCGATCGACGGCCTTTTGAAGGTGACGCGCCCGCTGACCAAGCTCGACGGCTTCGTTCGAGGACTGCGCCCGGCGACCCGGAAGTCGAAATTGGCGGCGAAGGAGAAGGGCGGCGGCGCCGCTTGACCCTTGCATCGGGGAGCGCCCCGGATTATTGCGTTGCCGTGCCGAGCGTTCCGCTGGATCGCCCGCCGCAGGGGTATAGCTCAGTTGGTAGAGCGGCGGTCTCCAAAACCGCAGGTCGGGGGTTCGAGCCCCTCTGCCCCTGCCAGTCCGGCCCATCTTTCATCGAAATCGATGCGGCGCCTCCAACGCCTCTCCGTATAAGTCGAACGCCTTCGGGCGGTCGAGGCCGTCCGACGGCCGCGGGCGGCTCAGTTGCCGATCCGCACCACGGCGCGCGTGCTCATCTCCACGATGACCGGCCGTCCCTGATAGTAGAAATAGCCGTAGACGCTCTCGGCCGCGTCCGAGACCGTGGCGAGTTCCACGGTCTGCGGCACCGAAGCGCCGATCGAAGGGGCGCCGCGCAGCTCGGCGTCCTCGACCGGATGGTCGATGGCGTAGTCGTACACGACGACAGGGCGCTGCTCTTCCTGCGCGGCCACTGCGACGACGCCGGACAGGAGGGTTGCGGAAAGCGCCGCGACGAAGGTTTTGACCGAACCCATGACGTATCTCCAGACGCGAAGAAGACCAGCAAACTTGCCCGTGACGCTCGACGCGAGGCCATCCCCGATCCGGCAGCGTCACGCGACTCCTCTGCGCCTTCAGGCATGAATGCCGGATGAAGGACCTTGGAGCCGGTCCAATATCGGATCGCTTCGCGGCCATCGCAAGGCGGCGCCGGTGGACGATGCCGGCCGGGCCCTTGCACGGCGCGCGCCTTTCATTAGGACGGAGCGATGCCGTTCCGCCTCGACACCATGAGCCCGCCCCGATGAGCGCCGTCGCCGGCGCCGCAGCGCCCACGCCGATGATGGCGCAGTATCTCGAGATCAAGGCGGCGAACGCCGACTGCCTGCTGTTCTACCGCATGGGCGATTTCTACGAGCTGTTCTTCGAGGACGCCGCCATCGCCTCGCAGATCCTCGGCATCACGCTCACCAAGCGCGGCAAGCATCTGGGCGACGACATCCCGATGGCGGGTGTGCCGATCCATGCCGCCGACGACTATCTTCACAAGCTGATCGCCAGCGGCCACCGCGTCGCCGTGTGCGAGCAGATCGAGGACCCGGCCGAGGCCAAGAAGCGCGGCGGCAAGTCCGTGGTGCGCCGCGACGTGGTCCGGCTCGTCACGCCCGGCACCATCACCGAGGAGACGCTGCTCGAGCCCGGCCGCCCGAACTATCTGGCGGCGCTCGCCCGGACCGGCGGTTCGGGCGCGAGCGCCGAATACGCCATCGCCTGGAGCGATCTTTCCACCGGTCTGTTCCGGCTCGCCTCGTCGAGGCCCGACCGCTTCGTCGCCGACCTTCTGGCCCTGGAGCCGAGCGAGATCCTCGTCGCCGACACGCTCGCGGCGGACGAGGAGGTCGCCCCGCGTCTGAAACCGCTCGGACGGCTTGTGCGGGCCGAGCCGGCCGTGCTCTTCGACGGCGCCACCGCCGAGGCGCGGCTGTCCCGCTTCTTCGGCGTCGCCTCGCTGGACGGCTTCGGCGACTTCACCCGCACGGAGCTGTCGGCTGGGGCCGCACTGCTCGCCTATCTCGGCAAGACCCAGCTCGCCGCCCGCCCGCCGCTGCAACGCCCCGAACGCCTGACCGAGGGCGAGGCGATGCTGATCGACCCGGCGACGCGGGCGAGCCTGGAGCTGACCAAAACCCTGTCCGGGCGCCGCCAGGGCTCGCTCCTGTCCGTGATCGACCGCACCGTGACCGGTGCCGGCTCGCGGCTTCTCGCCAGCAGGCTCGCCCAGCCTCTGACGAATTCCGCCACCATCGCCGAGCGGCAGGCGAGCGTCTCCTTCTTCGTGGAGGATCGCGCTCTCTGCGGTTCGGTGCGCGAATGCCTGAAGGGTATGCCGGACCTGGAGCGCGCGGTCGCCCGCCTGTCGCTCGGGCGCGGCGGTCCGCGCGACCTCGGCGCGGTGCTCGAAACTCTGGTCCGGGCCGGCGAACTGCGTGCGCTCCTTGACGGCCGGGACTGCGAGGCCGAACTGGCCGGAGCGTGCGAACGTCTCGGCGCGGTTCCGGACGACCTTCGAACGCGCCTGGAGAGCGATCTCGCCGATGATCTGCCGCTGCAGGCGCGCGACGGCGGCTTCGTGGCGGAGGGCGCGATCGAGGCGCTCGACGAGGCCCGGGCCCTGCGCGACCGCTCCCGCAAGATCGTCGCCGACCTTCAGGCGCGCTATGCGGCGGAGACGGGCGTCAGATCGCTGAAGGTGCGTCACAACAACGTGCTCGGCTATTTCGTCGAGGTTCCCGAAGCGCAGGGACCGACGCTGTCCGCGCTTTCCGATTTCATCCATCGCCAGACCATGGCGAACGCCATGCGCTTCTCGACGACCGAGCTCGGCGATCTGGAAAGCCGCATCGAGGCGGCCGCATCGGAGGCGCTGCGGCTCGAACTCGAACGCTTCGACGTCCTGCGCTCGCTCGTTCTGGATGCGATCGACCCCTTGCGGGCGGCGGCGCAGGCGATCGCGGTCATCGATCTGTCGGCCGGGCTCGGCGATCTGGCCGCGCGCGAGGAATGGGTGCGACCGCTCGTCGACTACAGCCTCGCCTTCGAGATCGAGTGCGGGCGCCATCCCGTGGTGGAGGCCGCGCTGAAGGCGTCCTCGGCCGGATCCTTCGTCGCCAACGACTGCGACCTCTCGCCGCCGCCCGGCGCGTCGAACGGCGCCATCTGGCTCCTGACCGGCCCGAACATGGGCGGCAAGTCGACCTTTCTGCGGCAGAACGCGCTGATCGCCGTACTGGCGCAGATCGGCGCCTTCGTGCCGGCGACGCGCGCCCATATCGGCGTGGTCGATCGCCTGTTCAGCCGCGTCGGCGCCTCCGACGATCTGGCGGAGGGACGCTCCACCTTCATGGTCGAGATGGTCGAGACGGCCGCGATCCTGAACCAGGCCGGGCCCCGCACGCTCGTCGTCCTCGACGAGATCGGCCGGGGCACCTCGACCTATGACGGGCTTTCGATCGCCTTCTCGGCCATCGAGCATCTGCACGAGGTGAACCGCAGCAGAGCGCTCTTCGCCACGCACTTCCACGAGATGACGGCGCTGTCGGCCCGGCTGTCGCGGCTTAAGAACGCGACCATGCGGGTGAAGGAGTGGGAGGGCGAGGTCGTCTTCCTGCACGAGGTGAAGGCCGGCGTCGCCGACCGCTCCTACGGCATCCAGGTCGCCAAGCTCGCGGGCCTGCCGCCGGCCGTCGTGGAGCGGGCGCGCAGCGTTCTCAAGCAGCTGGAGAAGGGGCAGAGGGGAGAGCGCCGCACCGCGCTCCTCGACGATCTGCCGCTCTTCGCGACCCTGAAGCCCGAGCCCGAGCCCGAGGCCGCTCCGCCTGCCGCCGATCCGGTGGCCGAGGCGCTCGCGGGCATCGACCCCGACGCGCTGACGCCGCGCGAGGCGCTGGAGGCGCTCTACCGCCTGAAGGCGATCGGCGCGTGTTGAGCGGCCGTTTCCGCCCGCGCGGGAATGGGCTATAGGCCGCCCCTTCGAACGGAATGGATCGCGGCATGAGCGTACGAGCGACGACGAAGGCGACCCAGGCGGCGGAGAAGGCGGTCGATCTGCGGCTGCCGGAGATCGTCGATCCGGCCGCCCTTTCGGCCTCCCTCGCGGCGATCGCGGAGCGGGGCGGGGAAACCCGCCCGGCCGTGCTCCAGCTCCTGCGCGAGACCAACGCGAGGGGGCGCAAGGCCGCCGAGGCGATGCTGTTCGAGGACGGCGGCGGGCTCGCCTGCGCCATGCGCGTCTCCGCGCTGCAGGACGCGCTGATCCGGGCCGTCCACGACTTCGCGCACGCCCACCTGTTCGGCGCCTCGAATCGCTCGGCGAGCGAGCGCATGGCGATCCTGGCCGTCGGCGGCTACGGGCGCGGCACGCTCGCGCCGGGCTCCGACATCGACCTCCTGTTCCTGCTTCCCTACAAGCAGACCGCGCTCGGCGAGCAGGTGGCCGAATATCTGCTCTATCTCCTGTGGGATCTCGGCTTCAAGGTCGGGCACGCGACCCGCTCGGTCGAGGAGTGCATCCGCCTGTCGCGCACCGACTACACCATCCGCACCTCGATCCTGGAGCGGCGGTTGATCGCGGGCGACGAGGCGCTGTTCGACGAGCTGGGACGCCGCTTCGAGGCGGAGGTCGTGGAGGGCACGTCGGCCGAGTTCATCCGCGCCAAGCTCGAGGAGCGCGACGCCCGCCACGCCCGGCTCGGCGATACGCGCTATCTGGTCGAGCCGAACGTGAAGGAGGGCAAGGGCGGCCTGCGCGATCTTCACACGCTGTTCTGGATCGCCAAGGACCACTACCGCGTCCAGAGCCATGACGACCTCGTTTCGGCCGGCGTCTTCTCCCGGCGCGAGGCGCGCATCTTCGCCAAGGCGGAGGACTTCCTGTGGGCGGTGCGCTGCCACATGCACTTCCTGACCGGCAAGGCGGAGGAGCGCCTGTCCTTCGACCTTCAGCCGGAGATCGCGGCGCGTCTCGGCTACAACGCCCATCCGGGGCTGAAGGACGTCGAGCGCTTCATGAAGCACTACTTCCTGATCGCGAAGGACGTCGGCGACCTCACCGGGATCCTGTGCGCCGCGCTGGAGGAGCAGCAGGCCAAGGAGGCTCCGGGCCTGCGCGGCCTCGTGCGCTCGCTGCGCCAGCGCTCGCGCAAGATTCCGGGCTCGCTCGCCTTCGCGGTGGACAATGCGCGGATCGTCGCCACGAGCCGGTCGGTGTTCCAGGACGATCCGGTCAACCTCATCCGGGTCTTCCAGCTCGCGGCCCATCATGGGCTGGAGTATCATCCCGACACGTTGAAGCTCATCCGGCGCTCGCTGCGCCATGTCGATGCGGCCTTGCGAGAGAACCCGGAAGCGAACTCGCTCTTCCTCGACGTCCTGACGGACCGGAGCGACCCCGAGCTCCATCTGCGCCGCATGAACGAGGCGGGGGTGCTGGGTCGCTTCATCCCGGAGTTCGGCAAGATCGTCGCGATGATGCAGTTCAACATGTATCATCACTACACGGTCGACGAGCATCTTCTGCGGTCCATCGCCGTCATGTCGCAGCTCGAGCGCGGGCAGCTCTCCTCCGAGCTGCCGCTGACCAGCGGCTATGTCGGCCAGGTCCGCGACCGGGTGCCGCTCTATGTCGCGCTTCTGCTGCACGACATCGCGAAAGGGCGGCCGGAGGACCACTCCGTCGCCGGCGAGCGCATCGCGCGCGACCTCTGCCCGCGCTTCGGGCTGGACGAGCGCGAGACCGATCTCGTCGCCTGGCTGGTGCGCGACCATCTCGTCATGTCGATGGTCGCCCAGCAGCGCGACCTGACGGACCGGCGCACGATCCTCGACTTTGCGACCCGCGTTCAGACGCTGGACCGCCTCAAGCTCCTGACCATCCTCACCGTCTGCGACATCCGGGCGGTCGGTCCCGGCGTCTGGAACGGCTGGAAGGGCCAGCTCATCCGCACGCTCTACATGGAGACGGAGCCGGTGCTGACCGGCGGCTTCGCGCAGGAGCCGCGCGGACGCCGGGTCGCGCAGGCCAAGGACGAGCTGGCCGGCGCGCTCGCCGACTGGTCGGAGGCGGACCGGACGGCGGCGATCGAGCGGCAGTATCCGAACTACTTCCTCACGGTCTCGCTGGAGGACCAGAAGCGCCACGCCGCCTTCGTGCGGGCCGCGGGCGAGTCGCGCGAGTTCGCCACCGAGGTGCGCACCGACCGGTTCCGGGGCATCACGGAGATCACCGTGCTCGCCCCCGACCATCCGCGCCTTCTCTCCTTCATCACCGGGGGCTGCGCGGCGGCCGGGGCCAACATCGCCGACGCGCAGATCTTCACCATGACGGACGGCCGCGCGCTCGACGTCGTCACCGTCAACCGCGAGTTCCCGGAGGATGCCGACGAGCTGCGACGGGCCGAGCGGATCGCCAAGAACATCCGGGGGCTCCTCGCCGGCCGCGAGGCGGTGCCGGCGCTTCTGGCCAAGCGGCGCTCGCGCGATCTCTCCTCCTTCGCCGTCTCGCCGCGCGTCTCCGTGACGAACGCCTTGTCGGACCGGCTGACGGTCCTCGAAGTGGAAGGGCTCGATCGCATCGGCCTCCTGTCGGACCTGACGGGGGCGATCTCGGACCTCAACCTTGACATCCGCTCCGCTCACATCTCGACCTATGGCGAGAAGGTGGTGGACGTCTTCTACGTCACCGACCTCCTCGGCATGAAGGTGACCGGCGAGGGCCGGGCCGAGCGCATCGAGCGGCGGCTTCTCTCTGTCCTGGAAAGCGCGGAGGGGGAGGTGTCCTCGACCTCGGCCATGCCGTCCACCGTCGCCTTCGGCATGGGCGCCTGAAGGTGAACCTCCTCGCCAAGTTCTCCACGGTCGGCGCGGCGACGCTCGCCTCGCGCATCTTCGGCTTCGTGCGCGAGATGATGATGGCGGCGGCGCTCGGCGTCGGCCCGGTCGCGGACGCCTTCAACATGGCGTTCCGGTTCCCCAACCTCTTCCGGCGCCTCTTCGCCGAAGGCGCCTTCAACGCGGCCTTCATCCCGCTCTTCGCACGATCGCTGGAGGAGGACGGGGAGGACGGCGCGCGGGCCTTCGCGGCCGAGATATTCTCCACGCTCTTCACGGTGCTCCTCGCGCTGACGCTCGTGGCGCTGGCCTTCACGCCCTTTCTCGTCAGCACGATCATCGCGCCCGGCCTCGCCTTCTGCGTGGAGGAGACGGCGGGCGCCGAGGCGCTGAGCTGCGCGGAGCGCTTCGACATCACCGTCGCCTTCGCGCGGATCATGTTCCCCTATCTCGCCTGCATGTCGCTGATGGCGATGGTGGCGGGCATCCTCAACGCCTATCGTCGCTTCTTCGTCGCGGCGCTCGCGCCGACGCTGCTCAACCTCGTCCTGATCGCGGTGCTGCTCTACGGCTGGCACGTCGGCGCGGCGACGATCGAGATCGGCTATCTGATGAGCTGGGGCGTTCTCGCCGCCGGCATCCTGCAGCTCGGGGCGGTGACGCTCGCCATGCGCGCGATGGGCTTCTCCATCGCGCTGCGCCGCCCGCGCTGGACGCCGGGCCTGAAGCGGCTCCTGGTCCTCGCCGGCCCCGCCGCGCTGATCGGCGGCATCACCCAGATCAACCTCTTCGTCGGGCAGGCCATCGCCTCCTTCCAGCCGGGCGCGGTCTCGATCCTCTCCTATGCCGACCGGCCCTATCAGCTGCCGCTCGGCATGGTCGGGGTCGCCATCGGCGTCGTGCTCCTGCCCGAACTCTCCCGCGCCCTGAAGGGCGGTCGCCTCGTCGAGGCCCAGCACACCCAGAACCGGGCGCTCGAATTCGCCCTGTTCCTGACCGTGCCCGCCGCCGTCGCGCTGTTCCTGATCCCCGAGCCGATCGTGCGCGTCCTCTACGAGCGCGGCGCCTTCACCTCCGCCGAGACCGTGTCGGTCGCGGCCGTTCTCGGCCTCTACGCCCTGGGCCTGCCGGCCTTCGTCCTCATCAAGGTCTTCTCACCCGGCTATTTTGCCCGCGAGGACACGAAGACGCCGATGATCGTGACCGGCGCCTCGGCCTTCGCCAACATCGTCCTGTCGCTGATCCTCTTCTACTTCCTCGCCGAGCGGGGCATCGCGCTCGCCACCACGCTCGCCGGATGGCTGAACGCGATCTTCCTCTATTGGGGGCTCAAGCGGCGCGGCCTCTGGGAGGGCGACCGCGCGCTCGTCAAGCGCTCCGCGCTCGTCCTGCTCTCTTCCATGGTGATGGGCGCGGCGCTTCTGGCGCTCCTCGCTGTCCTCGACGGGTGGCTCGCGGCCGATGCGGGGCTTCATACCCAGCTCTTCGGCGTCGCGATCCTCGTCGGGGCCGGCATGGCCGTCTACGCCGTCCTGTGCCTGGCGACGGGCGCGGCGGACCGCGGCCTCGTCACGCGCCTTCTGAAGCGTCGTCGCCCCGCCGCTTGATCGCGCCGGGGCGCTGCAATAAGCCCCTCGCTCACCGGACGGGCCGTCTCCACCCCGGCCCCACTCTTCGAGGAATGACCGCCATGGCCGAGTTCGAACCGCGCATCTTCTCCGGCGCGCAGCCCTCCGGGAATCTCCATCTCGGCAACTATCTCGGCGCCGTGCGCCGCTGGGTGGAGCTGCAGTCGCAGTATCCGTGCCTGTTCTGCGTGGTCGATCTGCACGCCATCACCGTCTGGCAGGACCCGGAGGAGCTCCAGCGCCAGACGCGCGAGGTCGCGGCCGCCTACATCGCGGCGGGCATCGACACGGACAAGCACATCCTCTTCAACCAGAGCCGCGTGAAGGAGCACGCCGAGCTCGCCTGGATCTTCAACTGCGTCGCGCGCATCGGCTGGATGAACCGGATGACGCAGTTCAAGGACAAGGCCGGCAAGGACCGCGAGAACGCCTCGCTCGGCCTCCTGGCCTATCCGAGCCTGATGGCGGCCGACATCCTCGCCTACCGTGCCACGCATGTGCCGGTCGGCGACGACCAGAAGCAGCATCTGGAGCTGACGCGCGACATCGCGGCGAAGTTCAACAACGACTACTCGGCCCGCATCGCCGAGAAGGGCTTCGGCGTCGAGATGAAGATGGGCGAGGAGGTCGTGAACGGGTTCTTCCCGCTGGCCGAGCCCCTGATCGGCGGGCCGGCGACGCGCGTGATGAGCCTGAAGGACGGATCGAAGAAGATGTCGAAGTCGGACCCGTCCGACCTCTCGCGCATCAATCTGACGGACGATCAGGACGCCATCGCCAAGAAGATCCGCAAGGCCAAGACCGATTCGGACAATCTGCCGTCCGAGGTCGCGGGACTGGCGGGCCGCGCCGAGGCCGACAATCTCGTCGGCATCTACGCCGCGCTGTCGGGTCGCACCAAGCAGGACGTGCTGAGCGAGTTCGGCGGCAGGGCCTTCTCGGAGTTCAAGCCGGCGCTCGCCGATCTGGCCGTGGAGACGGTGGGGCCGATCGCCGGCGAGATGCGCCGCATCCTCGCCGACCCCGCCGAGGTCGACCGCACCTTGCGGGACGGCGGAAACCGCGCCCGCGAGATCGCGTCGGTGACGCTGGCCCAGGCAAAGGAGATCGTCGGCCTGCTCGACGATTGAGCTTGCGCGCCGGGTCCGCGCCCGCCATCTTCCCGCCATGGTCTCAAGACGTCTCGGCCGCAGCGAAGGCGGCAAGCGCAAATTCCTCGCCATCATCGACGAGACGCCCGAATGCGGGCGGGCCGCGCGCTATGCCGCCGCCCGCGCGCAGGCGAGCGGCGGCGCCGCGGTGTTCCTCTATGTGATCGCGCCCGGCGACTTCCAGCACTGGCTGGGCGTCGAGGAGATCATGCGCGCCGAGGCGAGGGAGGAGGCCGAAACGCGCCTCGCCCGCATCGCCGACGAGCTGCGCGAGGCCATCGGCGTCGAGCCGGAGACCGTCGTGCGCGAGGGCAAGGCCGAGGAGGAGATTCAGGCGCTGATCGAGTCGGACCGCGAGATCGCGATCCTCGTCCTCGCCACCTCGGTGTCGAGCGAGGGCCCTGGCCCGCTCGTCTCGGCCGTCGCCGGGCGCTCCAATCCCTTCGCCATTCCGGTCACGATCGTGCCGGGCTCGCTCTCCGACGAAGACATCGAGAGCCTCGCCTGACGGCGTGTCCTCGCACTACCGCTCGATGACGCGACCAGCCGGATCGCTCCGCGCCTCCCATCCGGCCCTTTCCAGTTCGGGCGTCTCGCCTTCCGTCTCCGGATGGCCGAGGCAGAGATAGGCGACGAAGCGCCAGTCGCGCGGCACGTCGAGATCTGCGTTCAACGGCGCCGGATCGAGGATCGACACCCAGCCGAGCCCGAGTCCGGCCGCCCGTGACGCGAGCCAGAGCGTGTGGATCGCCATGGCCGCCGAATAGGGAACGGTCTCGGGCATCGTGGCCCGTCCGAGCCCGTCGCCCTGCGCGGGGTCGTCCACGCAGAAGACGGCGACATGCTCCGGCGCGCGGTCGAGACCGGAAAGCTTCAGTCTGGCGTAGAGCGCCGCCCGCTCGCCGCTGCGCTCGGCCAGCGCCTGCGCGTTCGATCGCCTGAAGTTCTCCGACACGAGCGCGCGCCGCGCCTTCGATCGCACGAGGACGAAGCGCCAGGGCTGGCTGAGACCGACCGAGGGCGCGAGGTCCGCGAGCGAGAGAAGCCGTGCGAGGAGGGCGGGATCGACCGGATCGCCGGTGAAGCGCCGCACGTCCCGGCGCCAGCGCAGAAGGCGCTCGAAATCGTCGCGGAAGTCGTCTGAGAATCGGGCCATTCCGCCTTGTAGTCTGTCGGGGGACGGATCGCCCGCTATCGCATCGGCTCGAAAATCGAAATCGATTTCGGAAAGCCCGATGCGCTGGATCAGTGAGACACAGCGACCTTCGTGCGTCCGAACGGACGCAGGGCGCTCTCCGGGAGCTTTCGCTTGCGGCCCCCGCGCGGCGCGCTTATCTCCAGGCCAGAGAGCCCAGACACCGCGCACGCGAGGCCGCCCCATGTTCATCCAGACCGAGACGACGCCGAACCCGCAGACGCTGAAGTTCCTGCCCGGACGCGTCGTGCTGGAGACCGGCACGGCCGAGTTCCTGGACCCGGTCGAGGCGGAATCGCGCTCGCCGCTGGCCGCCCGCCTTCTCGCGATCGACGGCGTCGAGGGCGTGTTCTTCGGCTATGACTTCGTCACCGTCACGCGTGACGGAACGCCCTGGGAGCACCTGAAGCCGGCGATCCTCGCCGGGCTGATGGAGCATTTCGTCGCCGGCCGTCCGGTCATGGCGGGGCCGGCGCGCGACCACTCGACCGATTCGGGCGAGGAGTTCTTCGAGCCGGCGGACGAGCCGATCGTTTCCACGATCAAGGAGCTTCTCGACACGCGGGTGCGCCCGGCGGTCGCGCAGGATGGCGGCGACATCACCTTCCGCGGCTTCCGCGACGGCGTCGTGTTCCTCAACATGCGCGGCGCCTGCGCCGGTTGCCCGTCCTCCACGGCCACGCTGAAGAGCGGGATCGAGAACCTGCTGCGCCACTTCGTGCCCGAGGTCGAGGCCGTCGAGGCGATGGAAGCCGCCTGATCGACGCGACGATGGCCGGGCGCAGCGAGGGGACCGGCGGGCTTCTGCTCGCCGTCGACACGACGGGGGAGCGCTGCTCGGCCTGCGTCTTCGATGCCGGATCCGCCAAGGTGCTGTCCGCCGCCGAGCCGGAGATCGGCAAGGGCCACGCCGAACGCCTGATGGGCGTTCTGGACGAGGTTCTCGCGGGCGCGAACGCCTCATATCGTGATCTGTCGCGCATGGCGGTCGCCGTCGGCCCCGGCTCCTTCACCGGCATCCGCGTCGGCGTCTCCACCGTTCGCGGGCTGGCGCTCGCGCTCGGCATCCCCGCCATCGGGGTCGATGTCCTCGAAGCGCTGGCCCATCCCCATCTGCGGGACGCTCGTCCGGTGCTCGCCGTTCAGGACGCGAGGCGGGGCGAGCTCTACGCCGCGCTCTACCGGTCCGACGGCTCGGCGCTGCGCGCTCCGACGGCTCTGCCGCCGGACGGGCTCGGCGCGTTCGTGGAAGCGTCGCAGGCCGGCGCTCTTTCCATCGTCGGAAGCGGGGCGCGGATCGCAGCCGAGCGGCTCCCGAATGCCCGCATCGTCGCGGATCGCGCGGAAGCCTCGATCGAATCGGTGGCAAGGATCGCCGATGCGCGCGCGCCCGGTGGCCCCGTGCGACCCCTCTATCTTCGCCAGGCCGACGCCAAGCCCTCGGCGGCGCCCAAACTCGTTCACGCGACTTGAAGTTCGCGCGCCGCCGGGCTTTGATCCAGGCTCGCGAGAGCGGAGTGAAGCGTGCGCAACGGCGCGCTCCTCCCGCCTGAGGATCGAGTTCGATGGCCGGCTCGCGCGGCCGGAGGGGAGGGGCTTCCATGTACTGGTTGCTGCCGTTCAACTGGGGTTTCGCGCTCTGGGACGAATTCCTCGGACTGTCCGCGCCCGTGGCGGACGAACTCACCACGCGTGACGCCGATGCGGCCGCCGATCTTCATGCCGCCGCCTTCCGGGAGGGCTGGACGGGCGACGATTTCGCCGCGCTGCTTTCGCAGGACGGCGTCTTCGGCTTTCTGGTCCGCCGGCCCGGAGCGTCCCGGGCCGCGCCGCTCGGGATCGTGCTGGCGCGGCTGGCGGCGGACGAGGCGGAGATTCTGACCATCGTCGTCGACCGGGCCCAGCGCGGCCGGGGTGTCGGACGCATGCTGATGGATCAGGTGCTCCAGCGTCTCCATCGCGAAAGGGCGACCTCCCTCTTCCTGGAAGTGGAGGAGGAGAACCGGCCCGCGCTCGCGCTTTACAAGCGCCTGCGCTTCGAGGAGGTCGGGCGGCGCCCGGCCTATTATGCGGGCGAGAACGGCCAGCGGACCGCAGCGCTGATTCTCAAGCGCTCGCTCGCCTGACCGGACGTCCTCTTCCGTGATCGGCCATCTCCGCGTCGCGTGGATCGCGCTCGGCCTCACGGCCCTGACGGCCGTGCTCCTGCCGCTGCAATTGCTCGCGATGCCCTTCGCCGGACGGGCACGGTCGGTCCTGCCGCGGCTCTGGCACAGGGGGGCGGTCGCCCTCGTCGGATTCCGCGTCGAGATCGAGGGCGCGCCGAGCGAGGGAAGGCCGCTGCTCCTGGCGGCCAATCACCAGTCCTGGCTCGACATTCTCGTTCTCGGCAGCGTTCTCGAAGCCTCCTTCGTGGCGAAGTCGGACGTCCGCCGCTGGCCGATCTTCGGCGTCCTCGCGCGGCTGCACCGGACGATCTTCATAGACCGCGAGCGGCGGCGGGACGTTCGCGGCCAGGTGGAGCAGATCGCGCGTCGGCTCGACGGCGGCGAGACGCTGGTCCTCTTCGCCGAAGGCACGACCTCTGACGGCAACCATGTCCTGCCCTTCAAGTCCGCGCTCTTCGCCGCCGCCGAGGCCGCGCTCAAGCTGTCGGGGCGCGAGGAGATCGTCGTGCAGCCTGTGAGCCTGGCCTACACGCGTCACCACGGCCTGCCGATGGGGCGTGCGGGGCGCGCGAAGGTGACCTGGATCGGGGATCAGGCGTTCGAGCCCCATCTGCTTTCGATCCTGCGGGACGGGGCGTTCGACGCCAGGATCGTCTTCTGCGAGCCGCTCCGCTTTGCGGCGGCGGACGACAGGAAGGCGCTGGCTCTCGCCTGCGAGCGGGCCGTCGCCGACAGCCTCCGGACGAGCCTTCATCCGCGGAGCTGAGCGCTTCGCTTGGGGGCGAACGAACGACATGCTTGCGCCGGAGCGCTTGGAAGCCGATATTGGGCCGATCGCCCGCCAGCCAACCCGGACGTGATGATCAAGGGACAGACCGCAGTTTCGAACGTCGCCGGCCCGAACGCCCGCAAAGTCTTCATCAAGACCTATGGCTGTCAGATGAACGTCTACGACTCCCAGCGCATGGGTGATGCGCTGGCGAGCGAAGGCTATTCCGCGACCGACAGTATCGAGGACGCCGACCTCGTTCTCCTCAACACCTGCCACATCCGCGAGCGGGCGGCCGAGAAGGTCTATTCCGAGCTCGGGCGCATTCGAGAGCTGAAGGCCGAGCGCGCCGCCGAGGGGCGCAGCCTGACGGTCGGCATCGCCGGCTGCGTGGCGCAGGCGGAGGGCTCCGAGATCGTCGAGCGCGCACCGGTCGTCGATCTCGTCGTGGGGCCGCAGACCTATCACCGGCTGCCGGACGCCTTGAAGCGCGTGGCGCTCGGCGAACGCGTCGTCGACACGGACTATGCGACCGAGGACAAGTTCGACCGGCTCGCCAAGCCGGCCGCCAATCAGATCCGCTCGCGCGGGGTCACGGCGTTCCTGTCCGTGCAGGAGGGCTGCGACAAATTCTGCACCTTCTGCGTCGTGCCCTACACGCGAGGCGCCGAGGTCTCGAGGCCGCGCGCGGCGATCGTCGAGGAGGCGCGTCGGCTCGCCGATGCCGGCGTGCGCGAGATCACGCTGCTCGGCCAGAACGTGAACGCCTGGGACGGAGAGGACGCCAAAGGCGGACGAATTGGGCTCGCGGGTCTGCTGTACGAGATCGCAGCCATCCCCGGCATCGCGCGCCTGCGCTACACGACCTCGCATCCGCGCGACATGGACGATGCGCTGATCGAGGCGCACGGCGATCTGCGGGCGCTCATGCCTTATCTTCATCTGCCCGTTCAGTCGGGCTCGGATGCGGTCCTGAAGGCGATGAACCGCCGCCACACGGCCAGCGACTATCTGCGGCTTCTCGACCGCATCCGCGAGGCGCGGCCGGACATCGCGCTCTCGGGCGACTTCATCGTCGGCTTTCCCGGCGAGAGCGACGAGGACTTCGAGGCGACGATGCGGATCGTCTCGGACGTCTCCTACGCCGCCGCCTATTCGTTCAAATATTCGGCTCGGCCCGGAACGCCCGCCGCGAGCATGGACGGCCACGTCTCGGAAGCCGTGAAGAGCGAGCGCCTTCAAAGGCTCCAGGGCCTCCTGCGCGATCAGACGCAGGCCTTCCAGGAGAGCTTCGTCGGACGCGAACAGGACGTCTTGATCGAGAAGCCGGGACGTCATCCCGGCCAGATGATCGGCCGTTCGCCCTACCTTCTGGCCGTCACCGTTCCGTCTTCCGCCGGCGCTATCGGGGACATCGCGACGGTGCGGATCGAGAAGAGCCTCCCCAATTCGCTGATGGCGGACGGGGCGGACCATGAAGATCGGCTTGCGGACAGGTCGCCCTTGAGGAAGATCGCATGAAGGCGGTTCGCGGAACCTCGCCCGTCTCGGGCGCCTCCGACATGGCTCACATCGAGATGTCCTTCGAGGACAATCGTCTGGCGGGCGCTCTCTTCGGCCAGTTCGACGAGCATCTGGCGCTTCTGGAGCAGCGGCTCGGGATCGACGCGCGCGCCCGCGGCAACAAGGTGGAGCTGCGCGGCGACCCCGTCGCCTCCGAGCAGGGCCGCCGGGCGCTGGACTATCTCTACGGTCGCCTCCAGGCCCGCCACGAGATCCAGGCCTCCGACGTGGAGGGCGCGATCCGCATGGCGGTGGCCCAGGACGATCAGCTCGTCCTGCCGACCATGGAGAAGAAGGGCCGGATGTCGCTCGCCGCCATCTCCACCCGCAAGAAGACCATCCACGCCCGCACGCCGACACAGGACGCCTATGTCCGCGCGATGGAGCGCGCCGAGCTCGTCTTCGGCGTCGGTCCGGCGGGCACCGGCAAGACCTATCTCGCCGTCGCCCACGCCGCCCAGCTTCTGGAGCGCGGACAGGTGGAGCGGATCATCCTCTCGCGTCCCGCCGTCGAGGCGGGCGAGCGCCTGGGCTTCCTGCCGGGCGACATGAAGGAGAAGGTCGATCCCTATCTTCGGCCGCTCTACGACGCGCTCTACGACATGATCCCCGCCGAGAAGGTCGAGCGCGCGCTCACCGCCGGGGCGATCGAGGTCGCCCCGCTCGCCTTCATGCGGGGACGCACGCTCGCCAACGCCGCCGTCATCCTCGACGAGGCGCAGAACACGACGACGATGCAGATGAAGATGTTCCTGACGCGTCTGGGCGAAAACGCCCGGATGATCGTCACGGGCGATCCGTCGCAGGTCGACCTTCCGCCGGGCCAGAAGTCCGGCCTCGTGGAGGCGCTGCGGGTGCTCGACGGCGTGTCCGGCATCGTGACGGTGCGCTTCGAATCCAAGGACGTGGTGCGCCACCGCCTCGTGCAGGCGATCGTGGAAGCCTATGAGAGCGACGCGACGCGCCAGCGTCCCGTCGTCCTGGCGACGCCCGAATGAGCGACGGCCCACAACCGGACACGGCCTTCCCGGGCCTCGACATCCTGCTGGAGGTCGGGGACGAGGGGTGGTCGGACGTTCTGGGTCCCGATGCACAGGCCATCGTGCGGCGCGCCCTGGAGGCGGCCGGCCGGCGTGCGGGCTTGCCCGGCGATCTCGCGAGCGAGATCGGCGTGACGCTGACCGACGACGAATCCGTTCGGGCCCTGAACGCCGAATGGCGCGAGAGGGACAAGGCGACCAACGTCCTGTCCTTCCCGATGCGGCCGATCGAGCCCGGCGAGCGGCCGGGACCCCTGATGGGCGATCTGGTGCTCGCCCTCGGCACATGCCGGGTGGAAGCCGAGGCGGAGGGAAAGAGCGGCGTCGACCATGCGACGCATCTCCTCGTCCACGGCTTCCTCCACCTTCTTGGCCACGACCATCTCGACGACGACTCCGCCGAGCGTATGGAACGGCTGGAGACCTTGATCCTTTCCGATCTTTCGATCGACGATCCCTATCGCGCCGCGGGGGACGATGACACGGCGCAACCGCAAGATGCATGACGATGGACAGTATGATGAGCAGGAGTGACAGCGGGGGCTCGCACGGGCCCGATCCGCAATCGCCCGACGGCGACCCCTCTCTAGGCGGCAATCCGCAGGACGATCGAAGTCCGAGGCCGGCGGAACGCGCCAGCGAGCCGGGCTTCTTCGAGCAGATCGTCCAGATGCTGAAGCCGCGCACGGCCGCCCCCCTGCGACAGCGCTTCGTCGAGGCCCTGGCGCAGACGCAGGGCACCGAGGCCGGTTTCAGCGCGCACGAACAGCGCATGCTGACCAATCTCCTCGGCATGAACGAATTGCGCGTCGAAGACGCGATGGTGCCCCGTTCGAAAATCGAGGGCATCGAACAGAAGGCGAGCCTCGGCCAGGCGATGCGCCGCTTCGAGGAGACCGGCCATTCGCGCATGCCCGTCTATGACGACGGCCTCGACGACCCGAAGGGCATGATCCACATCCGCGACGCGCTCGGCCACATCACCCGTGCCGCCGCCGCGACCATCGACGGGACGGACGCCACGCTCGATCTCGGCAAGGTCGATCTCAGCCCGTCGATCGAAGAGCTCGGGCTCGTGCGCAAGGTGCTGTTCGTGCCGCCCTCCATGCCCGCGGCCGACCTCATGGCGCGAATGCAGGCGACGCGCATCCAGATCGCGCTGGTGATCGACGAGTATGGCGGCACCGACGGTCTCGTCTCCCTCGAAGACCTCATCGAGATCATCGTCGGCGACATCGAGGACGAGCACGATTTCGACGAGAACCTCGTCGTGCAGGAGAAGGACGGCGTCTATCTCGCCGACGCCCGCACCGAGCTCGAGGACGTTCGCGCGCTCGTCGGCGACGATTTCGAGATCGCGGCCTATGAGGACGTCGCCGACACGATCGGCGGGCTCGTCGTGACCGAACTCGGCCGGATTCCCGCGCCGGGCGAGACGGTCGAGACGGTCCCGGGCTTCCGGCTCGAAGTCGTCGAGGCCGACTCGCGGCGCGTGAAGCGCGTCAGGCTCGTCCGCCGGCCGGCAGCGACCGACGAGACGCCCGGCCATCTGAACTGAGAATGGAGCGCGGGGCGGCCGAATGGAGGCTCGCCCCGTATGCCCTTCGCCTTCGATCCGCCTGGCGCATGCTTTCGAGCGGCGCGGTTCCAGGCCTCGCCCGGCGTTGCTCCCGTGCGCCCGAACCCGTATGCCCCGGCGAATATCGCAGCGAGGGGTGACGATGCAGTCCATAGCCGGTCGGATCATTCTGCTCGACGGTTGGAGGCGGGCGGTCCTCGCCTTTATCGCCGGCCTGATCGCCACCTTCGCGCTGGCGCCCTACGACGTGCCGCTCGTCGGGTTCGTCAGCTTCCCGATCCTGGTCTGGCTGATCGACGGAGCGGTCGGCGAGCCCGGTCGCGGCCCGTTGAAGCGGCTCGCGCCGGCCTTCGGCGTCGGCTGGTTCTTCGGCTTTGGCTATTTCCTGGGCGGGCTGTGGTGGCTCGGGGCGGCCATCCTGGTGGATGCGGCCGAGTTCTGGTGGGCGCTGCCCTTCGCCGTTCTGGGGCTTCCCGCGGTTCTCGCCTTCTATCATGCCGCCGCCGCCGCCCTCGCCCGCCTCTTCTGGAGCGAGGGGGAGGGCGCATTCTGGCGCTGGCGGCCGCCTTCTCGCTGGCGGAGTTCGCGCGGGCGCATCTTCTCACCGGCTTTCCCTGGAACGAGATCGGCATGATGGCGGCCCCGACGCCGCTCGCGATGCAGAGCCTGTCGCTCGTCGGCCTGCACGGGCTGACGCTCGCCGCCGTCATCGTCTTCACGGCGCCCGCCATGGTCGTCGGACAGGGCCGTGGCCGAACGAGCGTCGCCGCGCTGGCGCTGATCTTGGCCGTCGGGCATCTCGGCTACGGCGCCTACCGCCTGTCGCAGCCCTCGCCCGGATATGTCGCGGACGTGGATCTGCGGATCGTCCAGCCGAACATTCTCCAGTCCCAGAAGTGGGACGCGGAGGAGGCCGAGCGCATCTTCGCCCGGCATCTGGAGCTCTCGGCCGACCGGACCGGCGAAGAGGCGGCCGAGACGCTCGTCGTCTGGCCGGAATCGGCCTTCCCCTTCATCCTCACCGATCAGCCGGACGCGATCGCGCGGCTGGCGGACACTTTCGTTCCGGGCGAGACCCTGCTGGCCGGGGCCGCGCGCGCGGAGGGCGAGCGCGGAACCGAACGCCTCTTCTACAACTCCCTTCTCGTGATCGGCGAGGACGGGACGATCGCGGACGCGCGCGACAAGGTGCATCTCGTCCCCTTCGGCGAGTATCTGCCGTTCCAGGCGGAACTGGAGTCGCTCGGCATCAGCCAGCTGACGCAGCTTCCCGGTGGCTTCACGGCCGGTGCGGATCGCAGTCCCGTCACGCTTCCCTTCGGCGCCTCCTTCCTGTCTCTCGTCTGCTACGAGATCATCTTCCAGGACGAGATCGAGGTCTCCGGCGTCGAAAGCGAAAGACCCGGCTTCCTCCTCAACGTCACGAACGACGCCTGGTACGGGCGGACTCCCGGCCCCTATCAGCATGCACGGCATGCCCAGGCGAGCGCGGTGACCTTCGGGCTGCCGCTCGTCCGGGCCGCGAACACCGGAATCTCCTTCGTCACCGACGCGACCGGACGCGAGATCGCTGGTCTCGATCTCGGCCTTACGGGCGTGGTCCGCTCGCCCCTGCCAGCGGCCGCAGAGCCGACGGTCTTCTCGCGCCTGCGCAACCTTCCCTTTTTCCTCGCTCTCGCTCTGGTGGCGGGCACGGCCGTCACATTTCGCGCCGGTGGACGTCAGAAGAGGAATTTTACAAGCGCTGATCGCAAAAACTCTTGACCGACTTTTGCAGATGCGGATGAATTCATTCATAGGAATTGATATGAACATTTGACGGGCCATCCCGGGCCGTGACGACGGGGGAAGAATGCGGGCGAGCAACAAGAAGCCTGAACCGGCGGATGCGCATATCGGACGACGGGTCCAGAAGCGTCGACGCGAACTCGGTCTCAGTCAGGAGAAGCTCGGCGAGCGGCTCGGCGTGACGTTCCAGCAGGTCCAGAAATACGAGAAGGGGACCAACCGGATCGGCGCCGGTCGCCTCCATTCGATCTCCGAGGTGCTGGAGACGCCGATCGAGTTCTTCTTCGACGGGCTCAGCAGCCCGTCGAGCCCGGAAGGGTTTGCCGAGGGCGAGAACCAGCCGTCCCTGGAAGATCGCCGCGCGTCCGAAGCGGAAGCCGCGCGGGTCGCCGCCGAGTTCGAGAAGATCGGCGATCCGAAGATCCGCCACAGCGTTCTGGAGCTGGTGCGCTCCATCGCATCGACGTCCGTGACGAGGTCGTCGAAGCGGTAGCTCGCGGCGCATGAGTTCGAACGCGGGCGGGAGCGGCTGGCTTGGGGACCGGGTCCTTCCGAAACCCCAGCCGATCTTGAGGGCGGCCGGTCGCGGCGCCCAAGATGTTCGATCCGGCTGATCGTCTGATCGGCCGGTGTCCCGCTTGGTGAGGGGGCGGCGTAACGGTGCCTGGAGCCCTCTGTGCGGCCTGTCCGGCGCCCGATTCGCGCCGAACCCTCTCCCCGATTTCCCTTGACGCTTTGTGGCTTGCGCGCCAAACCGGCGACGCCCGTCATGCGGGCTTCACTCCCTACCGGTCCGCGCTCGGCGGGTCGGTCCATCGAAATCGATCCAGAAGGGTCGCGAACCTGAGTTCGCGGCGGGAAAGCTCCATATGGCACGCAGCGAATACCTCTTCACCTCCGAGAGCGTCTCGGAAGGTCACCCCGACAAGATTTGCGACCGCATCTCCGACGAAGTCGTCGACCTCTTCTTCAAGGAGGCGAAGAAGGCGGGCATGGATCTCGGCAATCTGCGGATCGCCTGCGAGACGCTCGCCACGACCAACCGGATCGTCATCGCCGGCGAGGTTCGCTGCTCCCTCGACGAGAAGCAGATCCGCTCCAAGGTGAAGGCCGCCGCCCGCCGGGCCGTGAGGGACATCGGCTACGAGCAGGACGGCTTCCACTGGAAGACCGCCAAGATCGACGTCCTTCTCCACGCGCAGTCGGCCGACATCGCGCAGGGCGTGGATGCGGGCAACAAGACGAGCGAAGGCGCCGGCGACCAGGGCATCATGTTCGGCTACGCCTGCCGCGAGACGCCGGAGCTGATGCCGGCGCCGATCTTCTACGCCCACAAGGTGCTGGAGCGCCTGAGCCAGGCCCGCCGCGCCGGCGAGGGCGAGGCCGGCAAGCTCGGCCCGGACGCCAAGAGCCAGATCACCGTCCGCTACGAGAACGGCGCTCCCGCCGAGATCGCGTCGATCGTCCTGTCGACCCAGCATCTCGACGAGAGCCTGACCTCCGAGGACGTGCGGCGCATCGTCGAGCCTTTCGTGCGCGAGGCGACGGAAGGGCTGCCGATCGCCAAGGACTGCGTCTGGCACGTCAATCCGACGGGCAAGTTCGTCATCGGCGGCCCCGACGGCGACGCGGGCCTCACCGGCCGCAAGATCATCGTGGACACCTATGGCGGCGCGGCGCCGCACGGCGGCGGCGCCTTCTCGGGCAAGGACCCGACAAAGGTCGACCGCTCGGCCGCCTACGCCGCGCGCTACCTCGCCAAGAACGTCGTCGCCGCGAAGCTCGCCGAACGCTGCACGATCCAGCTCGCCTACGCGATCGGCGTCGCCGAGCCCGTGTCGATCTATGTCGATCTCCACGGGACCGGGAAGGTGGACGAGGCCGAGGTGGAGAAGGCGATCCGCTCGCTCGTCAGCCTGACGCCGCGCGGCATCCGCGAGCATCTGCAGCTCGCCAAGCCGATCTACGCCAAGACCGCCGCCTACGGCCATTTCGGCCGCAAGCCGGGGCGCGACGGGTCCTTCTCCTGGGAGAAGACCGATCTCGCGCCCAAGCTTAAGGCCGCGCTGGGCGCCTGAGGTTCGCGATGACGGAAGAGGCCTCGCGGCCGACGCGTTCGCGCGAGGCCTTCTTCGGACGCCACAAGGGCAAGACGCTGAGCCCGCTTCAGGCGGGTCTTCTGGAAACGCTCCTGCCCGTTCTGCGGGTGGAGCTCGCCTCGCAGGCGCCGACGGATCTGCGTTCGCTCTTTCCCGGACCGGTCGAGGCGGTGCGGCTGGAGATCGGCTTCGGCGGCGGCGAGCATCTGCGGCACGAGTGCGGACGGTTTCCGCAGACCGGGTTCATCGGTGTCGAGCCCTTCGTGAACGGCATGGCGAAGATGCTGGTCGCGCTCGACGAGGCGCCGATCGCCAATCTGCGCCTTTACGACGACGACGCGACGCGCCTGCTCGACTGGCTGCCGGACGGCGCTCTCGACGGGATCGATCTTCTCTACCCGGACCCCTGGCACAAGAAGAAGCACTGGAAGCGCCGCTTCGTGTCGGATCGCAATCTCGACCGGCTGGCGAGGGTTCTGAAGCCCGGCGGTCTGTTCCGCTTCGCCTCGGACATCGACAGCTATGTGGCCTGGACGCTCGATCACTGCGCGCGCCATCCCTCCTTCCAGATCGCGCGGCCGGAAGGCGAATGGCGGAATCCCTACGAGGGCTGGCCGGGAACGCGCTACGAAGCCAAGGCCCACCGGGAGGGGCGCACCGGGACCTATCTGATCTTCCGGAGGGCGTGAGGATCGTGCCGTCCGATCTCGTCCACAACGAACGGACGAAGCTGCTGGCCAACGCGCTCGACCGCGCGTCCACGGCCGCGCTGGCCGTCGGCGTCCTCGGCCCGATCGTCACCGCCAGCTACGGGCTTGGGCCGTCGGATCGCCCGTTCCCCTTGCTGGGATTGATCGTGGGGACGATATTGTGGATGATCGTGGCCGTATCGCTCCATATTTTCGCGCGATGGACCTTGAGGGACTTGAGATGAGCGGCGCCTTCATCTTCGCCTACTTCGTCCTGCCCTTCCTCGTCGGAGGATTGGGCTTCGCGGCCTATTACCTTCATGCTCGGCAAAGCGAGGCCGAGATGCGGGCGCGAATGCAGCCCGATCGCTCGAAGGGTTGATCTTCCGCCGATCGGGGTGTAGGTAAGCCACCATATTCTCTAGCGATGTGATCGTGAGAGTGGGTCCTCCCGGTCCCGCTCTTTTTGTTAGGTCCGGTCCTTCGCTTCGTTCATTCGCTCCGCGTGTTCCGCGGAGCGCCAACCGGTGAATTCGGAGCCTCCGTGACGCTGCAGTCCAAGCGCATCATCATCGAAGACGGTCAGGAGGCGCGCGTCGCCGCCATCGTCGAGCCGGCGATCGAGCAGATCGGATACCGGCTGGTGCGGGTGCGGCTGTCGGGGCTGAACGGCAAGACGCTTCAGATCATGGCCGAACGGCCGGACGGGACGATGTCGATCGAGGATTGCGAGGCGGTGAGCCGGGCGATCTCTCCGCTTCTGGACGTCGAGGATCCGGTCGACGGCACCTACCATCTCGAGATTTCGTCGCCCGGGATCGACCGCGCGCTGGTGCGCCGGGAGGATTTCGAGGCCTGGGCCGGGCATCTCGCCAAGCTCGAGACTAGCCGCGCCATCGGCGGCCGCAAGCGGTTCCGGGGGCGGATCGTGGCGGTGGAAGGCGAGGCGATCCGCTTCGAGCGCGACCAGCCGGCCTATGGCGAGGAGAGCACGATCGAGGTTCCCTTCGATGCGATCGGCGAGCTGCGCCTGATCCTGACGGATGAGCTGATCCAGGCTTCGCTGAAGGCCGACAAGGCCGCGCGCAAGGCACGCGGCGAGCCGGAAGACGACGACGCGTCCGGGGAGGATACCGGGCCGACGGTGCATTGAGCGGCAGCGGGCGGGCAGCCCGCGCGGCGACGAAACGGACGACCGGCGGGCCGAGACGGCTGCGGGAGTCGACCAGGAGACGTGAAGACAATGGCAGTCAGTGCGAACCGACTCGAACTGTTGCAGATCGCCGATGCGGTCGCGCGCGAGAAGTCGATCGACCGCGAGATCGTCATCGGCGCGATGGCCGAGGCGATCCAGAAGGCGGCGCGCGCCCGCTATGGCCAGGAGACCAACATCCGGGTCGACATCAACCAGCGCACCGGCGAGATGAAGCTCCAGCGTCTTCTGGAGGTCGTCGAGGACGTCGAGGATCCGAACACGCAGATCTATCTCGATCTCGCCCGCGACAAGAATCCGGACGCCGAGCCGGGCGACTTCATCGCCGAGCAGCTGCCGCCGATGGATTTCGGACGCATCGCCGCCCAGTCCGCCAAGCAGGTCATCGTGCAGAAGGTGCGCGAGGCCGAGCGCGACAAGCAGTACGACGAGTACAAGGATCGCGTCGGCGAGATCGTCAACGGCACGGTGAAGCGCGTCGAATACGGCAACGTCATCGTCGATCTGGGCAAGGGCGAGGGCATCATCCGCCGCGACGAGCAGATTCCGCGCGAGCTGTTCCGCTACGGCGACCGCGTGCGCGCCTTCGTCTACGACGTGCGCCGCGAGCCGCGCGGCCCGCAGATCTTCCTGTCGCGCACCCATCCGCAGTTCATGGCGCGGCTCTTCACGATGGAAGTGCCGGAAATCTACGACGACATCATCGAGATCAAGGCGGTCGCCCGCGATCCGGGCTCGCGCGCCAAGATAGCCGTCGTCTCCCGCGATTCCTCGGTCGATCCGGTCGGCGCCTGCGTCGGCATGCGCGGCAGCCGCGTCCAGGCCGTCGTCGCGGAGCTGCAGGGCGAGAAGATCGACATCATTCCCTGGTCGCCGGATGCGGCCTCCTTCCTCGTCAACGCGCTGCAGCCGGCCGAGGTCGCCAAGGTCGTGCTCGACGAGGACGCAGAGCGTATTGAAGTCGTGGTTCCCGATGACCAGCTGTCTCTGGCGATCGGGCGTCGCGGCCAGAACGTTCGCCTTGCCTCGCAGCTGACGGGCTGGGACATCGACATCCTCACCGAGGAAGAGGAATCGCAGCGCCGCCAGAAGGAATTCGCCGAGCGCTCCGACCTGTTCATGAACGCGCTGAACGTCGACGAGATGGTCGCGCAGCTGCTGGCCTCGGAAGGTTTCACGACCGTCGAGGAAGTCGCCTATGTCGATTCCGACGAGGTCTCGTCGATCGAGGGCTTCGACGAGGACACGGCGGGCGAGCTGCAGAACCGGGCGCGCGAGTATCTGGAGCGTGTCGAGGCCGAGCATGACGCCAAGCGTCGCGAGCTCGGCGTCTCGGACGACCTGCGCGGCATCGACGGCCTGACGACGCCGATGCTCGTCGCCCTCGGCGAGGACGGCGTGAAGACGCTGGAGGATTTCGCGGGCTGCGCCGCCGACGATCTGGTCGGCTGGAGCGAGCGCAAGGACGGCGAGACCAAGCGATTCCCCGGCGCGCTCTCGAACTTCGAGGTGAGCCGTCAGGATGCCGAGGCCATGATCATGCAGGCCCGCATCCAGGCCGGCTGGGTGAGCGAAGAGGAACTGGCGCCGGAGGTCGGCGAAGAGGAGACCGAAGAGGAGGCCTGAGCCGGATGGACGGGCAGGGCGACATCGAGCCGGAGGACGAGACGCTGAACGATCGCATGTGCATCGTCTCGCGCGACCGGCTGCCGGCGGATCGCCTGATCCGCTTCGTCGTCGGCCCGGACGGGGCGGTCGTCCCCGATCTTCGCAGGCGTCTGCCCGGGCGCGGCGCCCATGTGGAGGCGCGGCGCTCGGCGGTCGAGAAGGCCGTGGCGCGCAACGCGTTCCGCAGGGCCTTCAAGGGCGAGGGCCGCGCGGAGAAGGATCTGGCGGACCTCGTCGAGAATCTTCTGGCGAAGTCCGCTCTCGGGGCCCTGGGCCTTGCCCGCAAGGCCGGCCAGCTTTCGGCCGGCGCGGCGAAGGTCGAGGCGGATCTGCGCTCAGGCCGGGTTCTGGCCCTTCTGCAGGCCCGCGACGGGTCGCCCGACGGGCGGCGCAAGATGGAAGGGGCGCGCCATGCCGGCGCGGTCCGAACGGGCGGGGGAGCAATTCCCGTCCATTCGCCGTTCACGGTGGACGAAATGAGTTTGGCGTTGGGCCGGGCGAATGTGGTACATGCGGCCGTCCTTGCGGGAGACGCGGGTGCCGCGCTCTTGAATCGCCTCCATGCGCTGGAGGTTTATCGCGGGGAAGACTCTGCGACGAGGGACGGGGAGCAGGGCCGCGACGAGCGGACCGGCTCGACCTCGAAGGAAGAACATGGGCAGAGCGGCGACGCGACGCCCCGCACGGACGAAGCGCCTGGAAGATCGTCCGGGCAGGAAGCGGAAGTTTAAATGAGCGACACGAAATCCGGCGACGACAAGACGCTGACCGTTTCGACGAAGAAGACGCTGTCCATCAAGCCGGGCGGCGTCTCGCAGTCGGTGGTGCGTCAGAATTTCTCGCACGGCCGCTCCAACAACGTGGTCGTCGAGACGAAGAAGCGGCGCATCAACAAGCCCGAGGGAGGCCCCGCGAGCGGCGCATCCCCGAGCGTTGCCGCCGGCCTCGGCGCACGTCCCTCGCTGACGCCCGCCCAGGCTCAGGCTCTCGCCAACGCCAAGGCGCAGGAGGCCGCCGAAGCCGAGGCGCGTGAAGCCTCCGCTCAGGCCGAGGCCGCGCAGCAGGCCAAGGAAGCCGCCGAACGCGCCGAGGCCGAGAAGGCCGAGGCTGCGGCCGAGAAGGCGCGCCGCGACGCGGAGGCTGCCGAGAAGGCGGCCGCCGCCGAAGCCGAGCGCAAGGCCGAGCCCGCGCCGCAGGCCGCCGCGCCCGCCGAGCCGGCGAAGGTCGAGCCGACGCCGGCTCCGGCTGCGCCCGTCGCGGCCGCTCCTGCCCCGGCTGCACCGGCCGCTGCCGCGCCTCAGGCGAGCCGCCCGGCGGCTCCTTCCGCGCCCGCCGCTCGCAGTGGTGCTCCGGTTGCGTCGCGTCCGCAGACGCCGTCGCGCCCCGGTGCTCCCGCCGGCCAGCCGCCGCGCGGCGCCCAGCCCGTCGGCCGTCCCGGCGCGCCGCAGCGCCCCGGCATGCAGCAGTCCCGTCCGGGCCAGCCGCAGGGCCGTCCCGGCACCAGCGCGCCGGGTGCGCGCCAGCCGCGCGGCGCGGTCCTTTCGGACCTGTCGTCGAAGGAAATGGACGCCCGTCGTCGCGCCCTGGAGCTCGCTCGTCAGCGCGAGGCCGAGGATCGCCGGCTCTTCCAGGAAGAGGAGGCGCGCCGCATCGCGGAGGACGAGCGTCGCCGCGCCGAGCGTGAGGAATCCGAGCGCCGCCAGGCCGAGGAGGCCGCGCGTCTCGAGCTGGAGGCGGCTGCCCGCAAGAAGGCCGAGGAGGACGCCGAGCGTCGCGCCCAGGCCAAGCCGCGCGCTCGCGGCGCCGGCAGCGCCGCCAATGTCATCCCCGGACCGCCGCCCCCGGCCGACGATCTCGGCCTGCGTCCCGCCGGCCGCACGATCGACGGCCGCGGCAAGGCGCGCGCCGAGGAGGACGACGCCCGTCGCCGTCCCGGTGCCCCGCGCACGGCGGCCGATGCGGCCAAGCCGTCGCGCGGCCGTGGCGAGGCCGATCGCCGCGCCGGCCGCGTCAACCTCGACCGCGCCCTGTCGGACGACGATGCGCGCGGCCGTTCGCTCTCCTCGATGCGTCGCCGTCAGGAGAAGTTCCGGCGCTCCCAGTCGAGCCAGCCCCGCGAGAAGATTGCCCGCGAAGTGATTCTGCCAGAGACCATCACCATTCAGGAACTCGCCAACCGCATGTCGGAGCGAGCCGTCGACGTCATCAAGTTCCTCATGTCGCAGGGGCAGATGATGAAGCCGGGCGACGTGATCGAAGCCGATCTCGCCGAGCTGATCGCAGCCGAGTTCGGCCACACGGTGAAGCGCGTCGCCGCGTCCGACGTCGAGACCGGCATCTTCGATGTCGCCGACGATCCGGAAAAGATGGTCGCCCGTCCGCCGGTCGTGACCATCATGGGCCACGTCGATCACGGCAAGACGTCGCTGCTCGACGCCCTGCGCAAGACCAACGTGGTCTCCGGCGAGGCCGGCGGCATCACGCAGCACATCGGCGCCTACCAGATCCAGCATGACGGCCAGCCGATCACCTTCATCGACACGCCGGGCCACGCGGCCTTCACCGCGATGCGCGCCCGCGGCGCGCAGGCGACCGACATCGCGATCCTCGTGGTGGCGGCGGACGATTCGGTGATGCCGCAGACGGTGGAGTCGATCAAACACGCCAAGTCGGCGGGCGTCCCGATCATCGTGGCGATCAACAAGATCGACAAGCCGGGCGCCGATCCGCAGAAGGTCCGCACCGGGCTGCTGCAGCACGAGGTGTTCGTCGAATCGATGGGCGGCGAGGTGCTCGACGTCGAGGTTTCGGCCAAGGCCGGCACCAATCTCGACAAGCTGCTCGAGGCGATCATCCTCCAGGCCGAAGTCCAGGAGCTCAAGGCCGATCCCGACCGCACCGCCGAGGGCGTCGTGATCGAGGCCAAGCTCGACAAGGGCCGTGGTCCGGTGGCGAGCGTTCTCGTCCAGGCCGGTACGCTGAAGACGGGCGACATCGTCGTGGCCGGCGACCAGTGGGGCCGCGTGCGCGCCCTCGTCGACGACCAGGGCAAGCAGCTCAAGTCCGCCGGCCCGTCCATGCCCGTCGAGGTTCTCGGCATGCAGGGCACGCCGGGCGCGGGCGACCGCTTCGCGGTCGTCAAGGACGAGGCGCAGGCCCGCGAGATCGCGGACTACCGCCAGCGGCTGGCGCGCGAGAAGGCGGTGGCCAAGTCCGCCGGCCAGCGCGGTTCGCTCGAGCAGATGATGACGCAGCTCTCGGCGTCGGGCCTGAAGACCTTCCCGCTCGTCATCAAGGGCGACGTGCAGGGTTCGGTCGAGGCGATCGCCGCCTCGCTGGAGAAGCTCGGCACGGAAGAGGTGCAGGCGCGCATCGTCCATTCGGGCGCCGGTGCCATCACCGAGTCCGACGTGCAGCTCGCCCAGACCTCGAACGCGGCGATCATCGGCTTCAACGTGCGCGCCAATGCGCAGGCCCGTCAGGCCGCCGATCAGGCCGGCATCGAGATCCGCTACTACAACGTCATCTACGATCTGGTAGACGACGTGAAGGCGGCGATGTCGGGCCTGCTCTCGCCGGAGCGTCGCGAGACCTTCCTCGGCAACGCCGAGATCCTCGAGGTCTTCCACATCACGAAGATCGGCAAGGTGGCCGGCTGCCGTGTCACGGAAGGCAAGGTCGAGCGTGGTGCGGGCGTTCGCCTCATCCGCGACGGCGTCGTCATCCACGAGGGCACGCTCAAGACGCTCAAGCGCTTCAAGGACGAGGTCCAGGAGGTGCCGGGCGGCCAGGAGTGCGGCATGGCCTTCCAGAACTACGAAGACATCCGCCAGGGCGACATCATCGAGAACTTCCGCGTCGAGCACGTCGCCCGCACGCTCTGACGGCCGCAAGCCGTCAGAGCCAAGCGCGCTCAGCCCTGCGAGTGAAACAAGGTCCGGCGCCCCGCGCCGGGCCTTCTTCGCTCGTGGCGGCCGGGCGCCCTCCTCGAACTGTTCGAGCGTTCAAGAGCCATGGTCAAAACCCGCAACACTCCCAAAGGTCCCTCCCAGCGCCAGCTCTCGGTCGGTGAGACCGTGCGCCACGCCGTGACCGCCGTTCTCCAGCGCGGCGAGATCGAGGATCCGGCGCTGAAGGGCGCCGTGGTCTCGGTGACCGAGGTTCGCATGTCGCCGGACCTGAAGCTCGCGACCGCCTACATGACCGTGCTTGGCCAGGAGGACCTCGATCCCTTCGTCGCCGCGCTCAACCGCAACGCCAAGTTCATTCGCGGGCGTCTGGCGCCCGCTCTCAGACAGATGAAGTACATGCCCGACATCCGCTTCCGCGAGGACGACAGCTTCGACAATTACGCGCGGATCGACGCGCTCCTGCGCTCGCCGGAAGTCGCCCGCGACCTCGACGGCGACGAGGGGGAGGAACGCTGATGGGTCGCCAGCACCGCCAGGGGCGCAAGCCCAAGGGACGTCCGGTCTCGGGCTGGGTCATCTTCGACAAGCCGAAGGGCATGGGCTCGACCGAGGCCGTCGCCAAGATCAAGTGGCTCTACTTCGCGCAGAAGGCGGGCCACGCCGGAACGCTGGATCCGCTCGCCTCCGGCATGCTGCCGATCGCGCTGGGCGACGCGACGAAGACGGTCCCCTACGTGATGGACGGGCGCAAGACCTACCGCTTCGCCGTGCGCTGGGGCGCCGAGACCACGACCGACGATACGGAAGGCCCGGTGACGAACTCGTCGGACGCCCGGCCGGACGTCGCGGCGATCGAGGCGCTGCTGCCGCGCTACACCGGCGCGATCAGCCAGGTCCCGCCGCAGTTCTCCGCGATCAAGATCGACGGCGAGCGCGCCTACGACGTCGCGCGGTCGGGCGAGGCGGTGGAGATCGCCGCCCGCACCGTCGAGGTCCACGACCTCGCCATCGTCGAGACCCCGTCGGCGGACGTCACGGTCTTCGAGGCCGAATGCGGCAAGGGCACCTATGTGCGCTCGATCGCTCGCGACATGGGCCGCGACCTCGGCTGCTACGGGCATATCGTCGAACTGCGGCGCACGGCCGTCGGCGGCTTCGACGAGGAGGACCTCGTCACCGTGGACGACCTGGATGCGGCCGCCGACGAAGGACGCGAGACGCTCGACGAAGAGGCGATCACCGCCGGCGCCAAGGCGCGGGTCACCGACTTCTCGGCGCTCGACGCCTTCATTCTCGATCCCGCGACGGCGCTCTGCGACCTCTACGAGGTGCGGCTGACGGACGATCAGGCGGGGCGGGTGCGCTCGGGCAATCCGGTGCTCCTGCGCGGTCGCGACGCTCCGGCCGCGCTCGACGAGGCCTATGCGACCGGCCACGGCCGTCTCGTCGCGATCGGCACCGTCGAGGAGGGGGCCTTCCATCCCCGTCGCGTGTTCGGCGGCAGATAAAAGCCTGCCTCGCTTCTGAAACCATCGCGGTCTCGATCCGTAGCTTCCTGCGAACCCAACACGGAGGAAGCTCATGATCATCCGCACTCTGACCCTCGGCGCCGGCGCCCTTCTCGCTTCGACCGCGATGGCCGCCGCCGTCCCCGCCGTCTTCCTGACCGACGACGCGACGCTCGTCACCGTCGACAGCGAGACCTGGGAGGTCCAGGAGACCGTCGAGGTCGAGGGCGTCGAGCGCCTGCACGGCATCGACTTCCGTCCCGCCGACAACGAGCTCTACGGCGTCGACGGGCAGAACCGGATCCTGCGCATCGACCCGGCGACCGGTTCGGTCGAGGAGGTCTCGACCCTGAACACCGCCATCCCCGCCGGGGCGACCACCGTTGCGGTGGACTTCAACCCCGCGGCCGATCGGCTCCGCGTCACCACGGGCACGACCAACTACCGCATCAATGTCGACACCGGCGAGGTGACGACGGACGGCGAGCTGGCCTTCACGGAGGGCGACGAGAACGCGTCCGCCTCGCCCGACATCGTGGCGGTCGCCTACACCAACTCCTTCGAGAAGCCCGAGGCGACCGCGATGTACGACATCGACGCGACGCTCGGCGCGCTGATCCAGCAGACCGCCCCGAACGACGGCACGCTGGCGACCATCGGCGGGCTCGGCATCGAGGGTGCGGCACCCTACGCCTTCGACATCCATTCCTCGGACGGAAGCGAGAACACCGCGTGGCTGGTCACCGGCGGCACGGTCTACACCGTGGATCTGGAGTCCGGCGCGGCGACCGAGGCAGGCCCGCTGGAGGGTGTCGAGGGCGAGGTCCGCGACGTCTCCTTCATGCCCGGCCCGGCGATGTAAGGCTGGTCGAAGCGTTTCGAGCTTTATGGGGCGGGCCTTCGGGTCCGCCCTCTTCGTTCGGGGGCCGCGCTCGCCGCCGGCATGACCGAAGCGGGCTGGTAATCGGCGGCCGAGGCGCGTATATCGAGCCCGTCGCCCTTCGAGCCTCACGCCGGAGGGCGCTTTTCCATGGCCCCTCGCTGGACGACATCCCGGCCTGGGGCGACCGAACCCTCCAATCCAGAAAGGGATCCCCGATGTCGATCACGCCCGAGCGCAAGGCCGAGCTTCTCAAGGAATACGCGACCAAGGAAGGCGACACCGGTTCGCCCGAAGTCCAGGTCGCGCTGCTCTCCGAGCGCATCGCCAACCTGACCGAGCACTTCAAGGGCCACAAGAAGGACAACCACTCCCGTCGTGGCCTTCTGAAGATGGTTTCGCAGCGTCGTCGCCTCCTGGACTATCTGAAGGACCGCGAGGAAGACCGCTACACGGCCCTGATCGGCCGTCTGGGCCTGCGCCGCTAGTCAATCCTCGAAGGGGCGGGTGCCGACCGGCGGCCGCCCCTTCGACCATGATCGCCGCGCCCGGTTCGGGAGCGGCGCCCACTGCCCCGGCGGATCCGCCCCTTCTGGACGAAGCGGGCCCCCGCCGGACGAGCCGAACGCTCACGGGGCAGGATCGCCGGACGCTTCCCGGCGCGACGCCGCATCGCCAGACGATGCGGCAAGGATCGTGCCGAACCTCCCATGAAGCTTCCTGCCGTCTTGCCCGTGCGCGTTTCGAGATGAACGGGCCGCCGCCATATGGGCGCGGCCGAGCACGAAAGAGACATCCATGTTCGATACGCATCGCGTCGAGATCGACTGGGCGGGCCGTCCGCTCACGCTGGAGACGGGCAAGATCGCCCGCCAGGCCGACGGCGCCGTCCTCGCCACCTACGGCGAGACCGTGGTCCTGGCCACCGTCGTTTCGCAGAAGCAGCCCAAGCCCGGCTTCGACTTCTTCCCGCTGACGGTGAACTACCAGGAGAAGACCTTCGCGGCCGGCAAGATCCCCGGCGGCTTCTTCAAGCGCGAGGGCCGTCCGTCCGAGAAGGAGACGCTGGTCTCCCGCCTGATCGATCGCCCGATCCGCCCGCTCTTCGCCGAGGGCTACAAGAACGACACCCAGGTCGTCGCCACCGTCCTCCAGCATGACCTCGAGAACGATCCGGACATCGTCGCGATGGTCGCCGTCTCGGCCGCTCTGACGCTGTCGGGCGTGCCCTTCATGGGCCCGATCGGCGGCGCGCGCGTCGGCCATATCGGCGGCGAGTTCAAGCTGAACCCGCATGTCGACGAGATGGCCGAGTCCAAGCTCGACCTCGTCGTCGCCGGCACGCAGGACGCGGTCCTGATGGTCGAGTCCGAGGCGCAGGAGCTGGACGAAGAGACCATGCTCGGCGCCGTCATGTTCGGCCACAAGGGCTTCCAGCCGGTCATCGACGCCATCATCAAGCTGGCCGAGGTCGCCGCCAAGGAGCCGCGCGACTTCACGCCCGCCGACCATTCGGCGCTCGAGAGCGAGATGCTCGGGCTGGCCGAGAACGAGCTGCGCGACGCCTACAAGAACACCGACAAGCAGGCCCGCTACGCGGCCGTCGACGCGGTGAAGGCTCGAGTTCTGGCCCACTTCCTGCCCGAGGGCGTGGAAGAGACCAAGTACACGAAGGAGCAGGTCGGGACGGTCTTCAAGGACCTCCAGGCCAAGATCGTTCGCTGGAACATCCTCGACACGCAGTCGCGCATCGACGGCCGTCCGCTCGACAAGGTTCGCCAGATCGTCGCCGAGGCCGGCATGCTGCCGCGCACCCACGGCTCGGCGCTCTTCACGCGCGGCGAGACGCAGGCGCTGGTCGTCGCGACGCTCGGCACCGGCGAGGACGAGCAGTTCGTCGACGCCCTGACCGGCACGTATAAGGAGACCTTCCTCCTTCACTACAACTTCCCGCCCTATTCGGTGGGCGAGACGGGCCGCATGGGCTCGCCCGGCCGCCGCGAGATCGGCCACGGCAAGCTCGCCTGGCGCGCGATCCGTCCGATGCTGCCGGCCAAGGAGCAGTTCCCCTACACGCTGCGCGTCGTCTCCGAGGTCACCGAGTCGAACGGCTCGTCCTCCATGGCGACCGTCTGCGGCACCTCGCTGGCGCTGATGGACGCGGGCGTTCCGCTGCAGCGTCCGGTCGCCGGCATCGCCATGGGCCTCATCAAGGAAGGCGACCGCTTCGCGGTTCTCTCCGACATCCTGGGCGACGAGGATCACCTCGGCGACATGGACTTCAAGGTGGCCGGCACCTCCGAGGGCATCACCTCGCTGCAGATGGACATCAAGATCCAGGGCATCACCGAGGAGATCATGCAGATCGCTCTCGGCCAGGCGAAGGGTGGCCGTCAGTACATCCTCGACGAGATGAACAAGGCGCTGGGCGAGGCTCGCGCCGAGCTCGGCGAGTTCGCCCCGCGCATCGAGGTGATGAACATCCCGACCGACAAGATCCGCGACGTGATCGGCTCGGGCGGCAAGGTCATCCGCGAGATCGTCGAGAAGACCGGTGCCAAGATCAACATCGAGGACGACGGAACGGTGAAGATCGCCTCCTCCTCGGGCAAGGAGATCGAGGCGGCCAAGAAGTGGATCCACTCCATCGTGGCCGAGCCGGAAGTCGGCGAGATCTACGAGGGCACGGTCGTGAAGTGCGTCGAGTTCGGCGCCTTCGTAAACTTCTTCGGGGCCAAGGACGGTCTGGTCCACATCAGCCAGCTCGGCGCGGAGCGCGTCCAGAAGACGCAGGACGTGGTCAAGGAAGGCCAGAAGGTCTGGGTCAAGCTCATGGGCTTCGACGAGCGCGGCAAGGTCCGCCTGTCGATGAAGGTCGTCGATCAGGCGACCGGCCAGGAGATCAAGAAGGCGCCGAAGGGCGAGGCCGAAGAGGACGCCGTCTGATCACGGGCGACGACTTCGGCTAGGATCGAAGGGGCGGGCCGTTCGGCTCGCCCCTTTTCGTTCGGGCTCCCAGGGGTGCGTTCATGGAAAACCTCGGTCTTCGGCAGGCGCGACGCATCGCGCTCGCCGCGCAAGGGTTCGGAGCGTCCCGACCCGTCGCCGCCGATCGCGGGCACATGCTGCGGCTGGCGAGCCGGCTGAACCTCTTCCAGATCGATTCCGTCAACGTTCTGGCCCGCGCGCATTATCTGCCGGCCTTTTCGCGGCTCGGTGCCTACGACCGCGCCCTTCTGGAGCGCAGCGCCTGGGGCCGCCCGTCCGAGCGCCGCTTCTTCGAGTTCTGGGCGCACGAGGCCTCGCTTCTGCCGCTCGACCTCTATCCGGCCCTGCGCTGGCGCATGGCGCGGGCCGACCGGGGGGAGGCCGGCTACCAGGGAATGCGGCACATCGCGAAGGAGCGTCGGGCGGAGGCCTTCGCGATCCTCGATCGCCTGCGCACGGAAGGTCCGATGGCGGCCTCCGACCTCGGGACCGGGCGTCCCGGGTGGTGGGAGTGGAGCGAGGCGAAGGTGATGCTCGAATGGCTCTTCTACGCCGGCCATGTCACCACCCGCACGCGGCGCAATTCCTTCGAGCGTGTCTACGATCTGACCGAGCGGGTGATCCCGTCCGCGCTTCTCGATGCGCCCGCGCCGGACGAGGGGGAGGCGCACCGGATACTGATCGAGCGCTCCGCCCGCGCGCACGGGATCGCGACCGAGGCCGAGCTGCGCGACTATTTCAGGCTCGGCGTCGCGGAGACGAGGCTCGCGGTGGGCGAACTGGTGGAGGAGGGGGTTCTTCTCCCCGTTGCCGTTCCCGGCTGGCCGAAGGCCTATCTCCATCGTGACGCCAGACGGCCGCGCCGGGTGGAGGCGACGGCTCTGCTCGCGCCGTTCGATCCGCTGGTCTTCGAGCGCGACCGGACCGAGCGGCTCTTCAATTTCCGCTATCGGATCGAGATCTACGTGCCGGAAGCGCTGCGGCGCCACGGCTACTATGTGCTGCCGTTCCTCTTCGGCGACCGGCTCGTCGGCCGGGTCGATCTGAAGGCCGACCGCAAGGCCGGTCGGCTGGTGATCAAGGCGGTCCACTGGGAAGCCGACGCGCCGGACGGGAGCGCGGAGGCGCTCGACGCGGAGCTCGCGCTGATGGCGCGCTGGCTGGGTCTCGGCGAGGTCCGCGGCGCGGCGGAGAATTCCTTAAACCTTTAGGCAGGCGCCGCCGCAAAGCCTCCGTCGATTCGACACGGGAATCGACCATGAGAGCGCCAGGCCGCAACGGTGCGGCAGGGAAAACTCTTCATGACCTTCCAGCTGACCCGGCGTCGCTTCACCGTCCTCTCCCTCGCCGTGGGGAGCGCCACTCTCCTGCCCCGGCTGGCGTCTGCCCAGGAGACGCCGGAGGCCCTGTTCGAGCGGCTGGAGAGCGAGATCGGCGGGCGATTGGGCGTTCTCGTCCGCGACACGGGCGACGGGCGCGAATGGTCGCACCGCCCGGACGAGCGCTTCCCGATGGCGAGCACCTTCAAGGCTTTGCTCGCCGGCGCCGTGCTGATGCGCGTCGATCGCGGCGAGGGGACGCTGGATCGCCAGATCGAGATCGGCGAAGGCGACCTCGTGCCCCATGCGCCGATCACGGAGCGCCATATCGGCGCCTCTCTGACGGTCGGTGAGCTGTGCGCGGCGACGGTCGCGACCAGCGACAATCCGGCCGCCAATCTCATCCTCCAGAGCCTCGGCGGGCCGGAGGGCTTCACCGCGCTGCTGCGCGAGGCGGGCGACGAGACCACGCGCCTCGATCGCTGGGAAACCGCTTTGAGCGAGGGCACGCCGGGCGACGAGCGCGACACCACGACGCCACGCGCCATGGCGGCGACGCTGCAGGCGATGGCGCTCGGCGACCTTCTGTCGGACGCCTCGCGCGCCCAGCTCAACGAATGGATGGAGAGCGCCGTCACGGGCGATGCCAAACTGCGGGCGGGCGTACCGGAAGGGTGGACCGTCGGCGACAAGACCGGAGGCGGCGGCAACGGCGCGACGAACATCGTCGCCATCGTCACGCCGCCCGATCGCGATCCCTTCGTCGTCGCCGTCTACTTCCACGAGAACAGGGTCGACCGCTCGGTCATCGACGGCGCGATGGCCGAGATCGGCCGCGCCCTCGCGAGCCTGTGACGGAAGGAGCCGTTCGTTGGCTGCGACCGAAGGCCCCGCGCGGCTTCGGGAGCCTCGAAGGCCGGGCCGCGTTCCGGCAGTCCGAAGAGGAGACGACGCAATGGCGACGACCAAGATGCTCAAGCAGTTCCGGATCGAGATGGGCGAGGACGGCGAGAGCGCGCAGATCCACATCGAGGACGATGGCGGCCAGACGCTGGAGCTGACCGCGAGCCGCGACCAGCTCGACCTTCTGGCGGACACGCTGGACGAGCTTCTCTCGGGAAGCGAGGAAGCCGACGAAGTCTGAAAGAGAGATCGTCGCATGAAGAAGGCCCGCCGGTCCGTCACCGGCGGGCCTTCCTGTTTTCGTTGGCGCGTCTTCGATCAGGCGATCGTCAGGCCGACATTTACATTGCCCCGCGTCGCGTTGGAATAGGGGCAGACCTTGTGCGCCTCGTCGACGAGCTTCTGGGCGTCGGCCTTGTCCACGCCGGGAAGGGCGATGGTCAGGTCGGCGGTGATGCCGTAGCCGCCCTCGGAGCGCTTGCCGAACCCGATCTCGGCCGTGACCGTGGCATCCGCGGGCACCGCGACGCCGACGCCCTTCGAGACCGCGCGCATCGCGCCCAGGAAGCAGGCCGAGTAGCCGGCCGCGAACAGCTTCTCCGGATTGGCGCCGTCGCCGCCCGGACCGCCCATCTCCTTCGGGACGACGAGGTTCAGGTCGATCGACCCGTCCTCCGAACGGGTGCGCCCGTCGCGACCGCCGCCGCTTGCGGTCGCCTTGGTCTTGTAGATGGCTTCGACCGGCATCGATCACTCCTCAAATTGATTATCGTGATAATCAATATAGGCGTTTGCGGCGGGCCTGTCCAGCGCTTAACTGTTGGAAGGTACGATTCGGGAAGGGACGTCCGTGGGCAAGGAGCGCGACGAGCTGAAGCTCGACGATCATCTCTGCTTCGCCCTCTACGGCGCCTCCATGGCCGTCGGGCGGGCCTACAAGCCCGTCCTCGACGGTTGGGGCATCACCTATCCGCAATATCTGGTGCTCTCCACGCTCTGGGAGGAATCCCCGCTCAGCTCCAAGGCCGTGGCGGATCGTCTGGCGCTGGAGCCCAGCACGGTGACGCCGCTCGTCGGGCGTCTGGTCGAGAACGGCTTCGTGACGCGCGAGCGCGACGACGTGGACCGCCGGCAGGTCGTGATCGGCCTGACCGAGAAGGGCAGGGCGCTGAAGGAGGAGCGGGTGTGCCTCGCCGAGACGCTCCTGTCGCGCTCCGGCATGAAGATGAAGAAGCTCGCCAAGCTGAACGAGAAGGTCCGCGCCCTTCGCGACGCCATCGCGGAGGCGACGGCGGACGACGACAGGCGCGCTTGACCTTCCAGCGACTGGAAGCCCCATATCCCGTCCGAGCCTGAGTTCGGTGCCGCGTCCTGCGGCAGAGGATATGCGATGACGACCGTTTCGAACCCCGAGAAGACCGCCGTTCTGTATCGAATGGTGATGGACAAGCATGTCTGTCCGTTCGGCCTTCGCACGCTCGATCTGTTGAAGCGGCAAGGCTATGCGGTCGAGGATCACTGGCTGCGCACGCGCGAGGAGGTCGATGCCTTCAAGGCCGAACACGGCGTGAAGACGACGCCGCAGACCTTCATCGCGGGGCGGCGCATCGGCGGCCACGATGATCTGCGCCGCCATTTCGGCAAGGCGGTGCGCGATCCGAAGGCGCTGACCTATCGCCCGGTCGCGGCGCTCTTCGCCATGGCGGCGGGGATCGCGCTGGCGATGAGCTGGGCGGCGACCGGCTCGCTCCTGACCGTGGCGGCCGGCGAATGGTTCGTCGCGGTCTCCATGTGCCTTCTCGCCCTGCAGAAGCTGAAGGACGTCGAGAGCTTCGCCAACATGTTCCTCGGCTACGACCTTCTGGCGAAGCGCTGGGTGCCCTACGCCTGGATCTATCCCTATGCCGAAGGGCTCGCCGGTCTCCTGATGATCTCCGGCGCGCTCATGTGGCTCTCCATCCCGATCGCCCTCTTCATCGGCACGGTCGGCGCGGTCTCGGTGTTCAAGGCGGTCTACGTCGAGAAGCGGGAGCTGAAATGCGCCTGCGTCGGCGGCGATTCCAACGTCCCCCTCGGCTTCGTCTCGCTCACCGAGAATCTGATGATGGTGGCGATGGCGCTCTGGATGCTGCGCCACTTCCTCTGATTCAGCCGCGCAGCACGTCGCTCCATTCGGGGTGCTTGCCGAACTGCGCCTTGGCGAAGGGGCAGAGCGGCAGGATCGAGATGCCGTCGGCGCGCGCGTCCTCCACGGCGCGGCGCACCAGCGCCAGCCCGACGCTGCGCCCGCGCAGCGCGTCCGGCACCTCCGTGTGGTCGATGATGAGGAGCGAGGCGCCGGCCCGGCTGTAGGTCATCTCCGCCTCGTGCCCGTCGACGGTCGCGGCATATCGGCCCTTGGCGGGCCCGTCCTCGCGCCGCACGTCCACGGCGACGGGCTCGGCGCCCTTGGCCGGGCTCGCATCGGCCTGCCGCACGGGGCGGACCTGCCGGGGGCGGCCCGGCGCGCATTCGAGCGCCGCCCGGTCCCAGGCGCCGAGTTCGGCCGCGGCCTCGTAGGTGGAGGTGAGGAAGGCGAGGAGCGCCGCGTCCGGGTCCGCCGCGGAGCGCACCGCGTCGTAGGGCAGGATGAACTCGGAAAGGTCCGTGCTCCAGAACGCCGCGTCCGGCTGGGCGGCGGCGGTCCTGAAGCCGTTCGGCGCCGGATAGGCGTAGGCGTAGAAGGCCGCGTAGTCGAGCCCGCCGCCGCCCGGCCAGAATCCGGCCGAGGACACCTCGTGGTCGTAGGCCTCCTGCGCCACGTCGTCCGGCAGGGCCGGGACGCCGCCCGAGTGCAGCGGCGCGGTGCGGCCCGAAAAGCGCGTGACGGCCAGATCGAAGGAACCCCAGAAGAGGTGGCTGGGGCTCACCTTGCCGAGGAAGGAGGTGCGGAAGGCCTTGAAGACGCGGTCGACGCTGGCAGTGGCGCGGAAGAAGCGCGTGACGGCCTCTCCGTCATAGGGGCGCTCGCGGTCGTCCTGCGCGAAAGGCACCGGATACGGCACCTCGTTCGGGCGGCCGTGGAAGGTCGGGTCGCCCCCCAGCTCGGCGACGAGCGCGCGGAAGTCGCGGTGGAAGGCCGCGACGGTGGTCGGTCCGAGCGGCATGGAGGCCGTGCGCCCCTCGCCATTGTGGCCGACGAGCCGGTGCTCGATCAGGTCGAATAGGAATTCCAGCCCCGGCCCGTCGGGGATCGGCGACGTCGTCCAGCCGCGCGGCGCAAGATAGAAGGTCGCGTGCCAGGAATGGTTGACCCAGGGCGTGTGCGCGAGCCGATACTTGCCGACGATCTGCAGATAGAGATGCAGGGCCGAGCAGGTCTCGCGCCAGCCCAGATAGTCGAGTTCGGGCCAATCCTGCCGCATCGTCGCGCTCCGTTGAGTCGAGGTCGCGGCAGGTTTCCTCTCAGGATCGCGAAACGCAACCCTTGAGCCATTCACCCTTTCGCGGGCGAAGGCGTTCGATCAGGGGGCGGGGTTGCCGAAGCGCTGGTGCAGCGCATCGACCGCCGCGCTCATCTCGTCGGTCCAGACCACATCGGCGGCCGCGAGACTCTCCTCGAGCTGGGGCAGACTCGTCGCGCCGATGATGGTGGCGGTCACGAAGGAGCGCGAGAGCACGAAGGCGTTGGCGAAGGTGGCGGGCGAGAGGCCGAACTCGCGGGCGAGCGCCACGTAGGCCTCGTATGCCTCCGCAGCCCCCGCCTTCTCGTAGCGCTGAAGCCGGTCGAAGAGCTGCTTGCGCGATCCTGCCGGCAGTGCGCCGTTGGCGTATTTTCCGGTCAGATAGCCCTGCGCGAGCGGCGAATAGGCGAGGAGCCCGACATCCTCGTGATGGGCGATCTCGGCCAGCCCGGTCTCGAAGGTGCGGTTGGCGAGATTGTAGGCGTTCTGGATCGAGACGATTCGCGGGGCGTCGCCCGTCTCGCTCGCCGCGAGCCAGCGCATCGTGCCCCAGGCGCTCTCGTTCGAAAGGCCGAGATGGCGGATCTTGCCGCTGGCGACGAGGTCGGCGAACGCCCGCGCGCTCTCCTCGATCGCCACCTCGTCCTCGTCCCTCGAAGGGGTCGACCAGCGCGTGGGATTGGAGCCGAAACCGGCCGTGCGGCGGTCCGGCCAGTGGATCTGGTAGAGGTCGATACGGTCCGTGCCGAGCCGTTGCAGCGACTTCTCGACCGCCTCCACGATGTTGCGCCGGTCGAGCCTGGGCTTGGAGCCGTCGTCGCGGAACCAGGTGGAATCGGAGCGGCCGACGACCTTGGAGGCGATGGTCAGCCTGTCGCGGTTGCCCCGCGCCTTCAGCCAGGAGCCGATATAGGCCTCTGTCCGCCCCTGCGTCTCGGGCTTGGGCGGAATGGGATAGAGTTCGGCCGCATCGATGAAGTCGATGCCGGCCTCCACCGCGCGGTCGAGCTGGGCGTGGGCTTCGGCCTCCGTGTTCTGCTCGCCGAAGGTCATGGTGCCGAGGCAGATGCGGCTGACGGAGAGATCGGTGCGACCGAGGCGGGCCTTCTGCATCGGGGACTGTCCTTCTGGAAACGAAAAGAGCGCCGGAATGCCGGCGCTCCGAGACACTGAGGTTCGCGCGAAGCTACTTCGCGGCTTCGGCCTCGGGCGCGTTGGATTCGCCCGCGATCTCCGCGCGGCGCTCCTGCGCCTTCAATTCGTCGAGGGCCGGCATCGACATGATGTTGTAGCCCGCGTCCACATAGTGGATCTCGCCCGTCACGCCGTTGGCCAGATGGGAGGCGAGGTAGAGGACGGACCCGCCCACCTCCTCGTGCGTCACCATGCGGCGCATGGGGGCGTTCTTGCGCTGGTAGTTCAGCATCAGCCGGGCGTCGGTGACGCCCGCGCCGGCGAGCGTGCGCAGCGGGCCGGCCGAGACCGCGTTGACGCGGATGTTGCGCGGGCCGAAATCGGCCGCGAGATAGCGCACCGAGGCTTCGAGCGCGGCCTTGGCGACGCCCATCACGTTGTAGTTCGGCATCACGCGGGTCGCCCCGCCATAGGTCAGCGTCAGGAGCGAGCCGCCATTGTTCATGATGCGCGCGGCGCGCTTGGAAATTTCGGTGAACGAAAAGCAGGAGATGACCATGGTGCGCGTGAAGTTCGCGCGCGTCGTGTCCGCGTAGAGGCCCTTCAGCTCGTTCTTGTCCGAGAAGGCGATGGCGTGGATCACGAAGTCGATCGTGCCCCACTCGCGCTTCAGCGTCTCGAAAACCGCATCGACGGAGGCGATGTCCTCCACGTCGCAGTCGATGAGGAGGTTGGCCCCGATCTCGGCGGCCAGCGGGCGCACCCGCTTGCCGAAGGCCTCGCCCTGATAGGTCAGCGCGATCTCCGCGCCCTCTCCGGCCAGCGCCTTGGCGGCGCCCCAGGCGATGGAATTGTGGTTCGCGACGCCCATCACGAGCCCGCGCTTCCCCTTCATCAAATCGCCCATGCCGTCAGTCCTCGTAGCGCTGGAAGACCAGCGTCGCGTTCGTGCCGCCGAACCCGAAGGAATTCGACATGACCCGGTCCACCGCCCCGTCGCGCCGCTGGCGCAGGATCGGCAGACCTTCGAATTCGGGATCGAGCGTCTCGATATGGGCGCTCTCGGCCAGGAACCCGTCCCGCATCATCAGGAGCGAGTAGATCGCCTCCTGCGCGCCCGCCGCGCCCTGGCTGTGCCCGGTCAGCGACTTGGTGGAGGAAATGTGCGGGATCTTATCGCCGAACACCTCGCGCACGGCCTGCATTTCCTTCGAATCGCCGACGCCCGTCGCCGTCCCGTGGGTGTTGATGTAGTCGATCTCGCCCTCGACGCTTGCCAGAGCCTGACGCATGCAGCGGACCGCGCCTTCGCCGGACGGCGCCACCATGTCGTGGCCGTCCGAGGTCGCGCCGTAGCCGACGAGCTCGGCGAGGATCGTCGCGCCGCGCGCCCTGGCGTGCTCCAGCTCTTCCAGGACCAGAACGCCGGCTCCGCCGGAGATGACGAAGCCGTCGCGCTCCTTGTCATAGGCGCGGGATGCCGTGGCCGGCGTCTCGTTGTACTTGGACGACATCGCGCCCATGGCGTCGAAGAGGTCGGCCATGGTCCAGTCGAGGCCCTCGTGGCCGCCTGCGAACATGACGTCCTGCTTGCCGAACTGGATCTGCTCGGCGGCGTTGCCGATGCAGTGCGCCGAGGTCGAGCAGGCCGAGGAGATCGAATAGTTGACGCCGTGGATCTTGAACCAGGTCGCGAGCGTCGCGGAGGCCGAGGAACTCATGGCCTTCGGCACGGCGAAGGGGCCGATGCGCTTGGGGCTTCCGTTCTTCAGCGTCGTCTCGGCGGCCTCGTAGATGGTGCGCGTCGAGGCGCCGCCCGAGCCCATGATGATGCCGGTGCGTTCGTTGCCCGAGACGTCGCTATCCGGCAGTCCCGAGCTTTCGATCGCCTGCATCATCGCGATGTGGTTCCAGGCCGCGCCCTCCGACAGGAAGCGCATGGCCCGGCGATCGACGAGGCTCGCCGCGTCGACGGTCGGGCGACCCCAGACGCGGCTGCGGAAGCCGTGATCGGCGAAGTCCTGCGAAAAGGTGATCCCGGACTTCGCCTCGCGGAGCGAGGCGGCGACCTCGTCGGCATTGTTGCCGATCGAGGACACGATACCGAGGCCGGTGACGACGACACGTCTCATGACAAATTCCTCCGTGCGACGATCGGCGGCTCAGCCGCCGGCGGGCTCGTCGACGAACAGGCCGACGCGCAGGTCGCTGGCGCGATAGATGATCTCGCCGTCCGCCTTCATCCAGCCCTGCGCGATGCCGAGCTTGAGTTTCGAGCGCATGACGCGGCGGAAATCGACGCCGTACTCGACGAGCTTGACCTTCGGCGTGACCTGGCCGGTGAACTTCACCTCGCCGACGCCCAGGGCGCGTCCGCGCCCCGGCTCGCCGAGCCAGCCCAGATAGAAGCCGGTCAGCTGCCACAGCGCGTCGAGGCCGAGGCAGCCCGGCATCACCGGATCGCCCTTGAAATGGCAGTCGAAGAACCAGAGGTCGGGCGACACGTCGAACTCGGCCCGGATCGAACCCTTGCCGAATTCGCCGCCGTCCTCGGTGACCTCGGTGATCCGGTCGAACATCAGCATCGGCGGCAGCGGCAGCTGCGCGTTGCCTGCCCCGAAGAGTTCGCCCCGCCCGCAGGCCAGGATTTCCTCCCTGTCGAAGCTCGTCTGCCTTGCGTCCATCATCCTGCCCGTTTGTCGCGCGAGAGCCCATCTGTCGTGACGGGGCCTTACCATGAGCGCGCGGAAGGGCAAATGGAGCGGAGCGAAGAAGGCGGGAAGGGGGAGGCAGCGATGACGGCCAGGCGAACGGTGGCCGGACGGCGGATCGGCCCCACGCTCGCCGCTCTTCTGATCGCCCTGTCGGCTGCGCCCGCATCCGCCGAGTGGGCGACACGCGAGGGCGCGGGCGGGTTCGAGGCCGGAACGACGATCGAGGGCCAGATGGCCGGTCTCGTGCTCCGCTGCGCCGAGCCGCAGGGAATGGAACTCGCATTGACGCACAACGGCGCGGTCTTCGACCGGAACCGCGAGCATACGATCGTCGTCTCGGTGGACGGAACGGCGACCCTGCTCTCGGCTCACGCCTTCCCGGGAGCGCGCGCCGGAGACGACGATTTCGTTCATTGGCCGGCACGGGGCGCGCTCGACAACCTCCTCTCGGCGCTCGCGCGCGGGCGCCAGGTGGAGATCTCGGCGCCCTCGGGACGCTACACGCTTCCGCTTTCGGGCTCGTCGCGAGCGATCGCGGCGTTCCGCGAGCGATGCCCCGGCGCCTGATCCGTTTGTTTCCAGGCGCCTTTTGCGCTATATCTTGCAAGTTCAGGCCGGTTCGCTAGAAAGCGGACATTCAGAGTCAAGTTTCGAGAGCGAGCGAATGGGTCAGACGACGGGACATCAGCACGCGCGAGCGCAGTCCTTCTGCGTGTTCGAACGCCTGCGCGCCTCCGGCCTCCGCCCGACGCGTCAGCGCGTCGCCCTCTGCAATCTGATCTTCGGAGCGGGCGACCGCCATCTGTCGGCGGAAGACCTTCACGACGAGGCGCACAAGGCCGGAGAGCCGGTCTCGCTGGCGACCGTTTACAACACGCTGCATCAGTTCACGGACGCCGGCCTCGTGCGTCCGATCTCGGCCGAAGGCCAGCGGACCTATTTCGACACCAACACGTCGGACCATCATCACTTCCTGATCGAGTCGGAGAACGTGATGATCGACATCCCGGACGGCGCGATCTCGATGAGCCAGCTGCCGGAGCCGCCGGAGGGCATGGAGATCGTCAATGTCGACGTGGTCGTGCGCCTGCGCCGCAAGGCTCCGGCCCGCAAGCATCTCGACTGAGACCGGTCGGGACACAAGGTTCGAAACGACGGAAGGGCCGGATCGCTCCGGCCCTTCCGTCGTTTCGGGGTCCAGCGGCGAGCGTTGTCAGAACCGCTCGCCCGGATAGACGCCCCACAATTCGTTCTGCGAGACGAAGCCTTCCCGGTTGCCGGCCTCGACCCGGCACCAGCCGAAGGAGCATTCCGCCACATTGGCGACGACACCGGGCTCCATGCGGGCCACGATCTGCGAGGTCTCGTCCGCGCTGCGCCGCATGTCAATCGTCGCCGACTTGCCTTTCAGCCACGGCGCCGCGATCGCGGTCCGCTCGCCGGAGAGGAGGGAGTGGAACACCCAGCCCTCGGACCCTTCCGAATCGCGGACGCGGCGCCAATTGTCGTATTCCTGGATCACCTCCATCGGCAGACCCGCCTTCAGGAACAGCCAGGAGACGGGATAGTCGCGACCGGGTCCGACCCGCAGATTGACCCGCGTCGCCTTGAGGGAGACGAAGCGGGGCAGAGGAAGGCCGCTGCCCGAGCGGGGCTGGGCCGGGCGGGCGGCGGCTGCCGCGGGCTCGGCGCTGGCGACCTCCGTCTCCTGGGCATTCGCGCTCGTCGTCGGGGCAACGGCGAAAAGAAGGGCGGCAAGGCCTGCGGTGGCGGTCAGGCGGGCGAGCGTGAGGCGCAAACTCGGTACTCCGGCCAAGGCTCCGCCCGGCCGGAGCGCTGGGATCAGCGCGAAGTCCGCTTCGGATCGTGAGCCGCGATGAGGTCTGGCGGACCGCGCCGAAGTCCGAAGCGGTCCTTGCCGCATCATCGCGTTTTTAAGTTAACGAGACCTCAACCGAGCGCGCCAGCCGGCGGCGCCGGACGCCGTCCCCGGTAGCGCGTTTCCTCGAAGCGCAGGGTCAGGGCGTCGAAATGGAGCAGCCGCCCGATGAGCGGCTCGCCGATCCCGCAGACGAGCTTGATCGCCTCCGTGGCCGCCAGCGTGCCGAGGATGCCCGTCACGACGCCGAGGATGCCGGCCTCGGCGCAGCTCGGCACCATCCCGTCCGGCGGCGGCGCCGGAAAGAGGTCGCGATAGGCGGGGCAGGGCGAGCCGTCGGAGCGCAGGGCGAAGGGCGTCAACGTCGTGATCTGCCCGGCGAAGCGCTGAACCGCCGCGCTGACGAGCGGGCGCTCGGCGCTCTCGCAAAGGTCGGCCATGGCGTAGCGCGTGGCGAAATTGTCCGACCCGTCGATGACGAGATCGTAGGCGCCGACGAGGTCCGAACCGTCGGCAAGGCCGATGCGGCGATGGTGCCGCTCGACCGTCACATGCGCGTTCAGGGCGTCGAGCCGTTCGGCCGCGACATCGATCTTCGCGCGCCCGATGTCGGCGGTGGAGAACAGGATCTGCCGCTGGAGATTGGAGAGGGAGACGTCGTCGTCGTCCACGAGGCCGAGCGTTCCGACGCCGGCGGCGGCGAGATACAGGGCCGCGGGGGACCCGATGCCGCCAGCCCCGATCAGGAGGATCCGCGCGCGTTGCAGCCTCTGCTGCCCCGGCCCGCCGATCTCGGGCAGCACGATCTGGCGGGCGTAGCGCTGAAGTTCGGGCGGTGTCAGCATGGCGTCAGCCGACCTTTCCGTTCGAGACGGTGAGCATCTGCGCGGTGCCTTCCAGCGCCTCGAAGAGGTTTCGGTCGGTCCCGGTCATGAAGGCCTGCACGCCGAGCCGGTCGAGGATGGCAAAGAGCGCGGACCTCCGTCCGGAATCCAGATGGGCCGCGATCTCGTCCAGGAGAAGGATGGGCGCGATCCCGCAGGACGAGGCGACGAGCTCGGCATGGGCCAGGACGAGGCCGATGAGCAGCGCCTTCTGCTCGCCGGTGGAGGCGAGACCGGCCGGCATCGCCTTGTCGAGATGGGTGACGACGAGATCGCCGCGATGCGGCCCTTCCAGCGTCCGCCCGGCGGCGCGGTCGAGCGGGCGCGAGCGGGCCAGACGCTCGGCGATTTCGTCCTCGGTCTCGCCGGCGGGCCGGGCAAGGTCGAGATCGGGATAGCCGGTCGAAAGCTCCAGCCCCGCCGCCGGGAAGGGCGCGTCGCCGCGCGCCGCGAGTAGCGCTTTCAGCCGCTCCACCGTTTCGACGCGAGCGAGCGCGATGGCAAGGCCGAGCCCCGCCATCTCCGTCTCGATCGCGCCGAGCCAGGACGCATCGCGCCGGTCCTCGGAGAGCAGCCGGTTGCGCGAGCGCATGGCGCGCTCGTAATCGGCCGAGCGGCGCCCGTGGGACGGGTCGAGGCTGAGCACCAGCCGGTCGAGGAAGCGGCGTCGATCGCCCGCCGGGCCGGTGAAGAGGCCGTCCATGGCGGGCGTCAGCCAGAGGATGCGGCAATGGCCGAGAAGGTCGTCCACGCTCTTGGCCGGCACCGCGTCGAGACGCAGGCGCCGCTGGAGCGCAGCTCCCGGCTCCGGCTGGACGAGCGTCAGCGCATCGACCGCCTCGCCCGCCGGAGAGGACAGGAGCCCCCGGACGGAGAAGCCGCCGGACCCGCCGGCGCGCGCCATGTCCGGATAGGTCGCGCGTCGCAGCCCGCGGCCCGGCGTCAGCAGCGACACGGCCTCGAGGAGGTTCGTCTTGCCCGAGCCGTTGTCGCCGTGGAGCACGACGAAGCGCGAACCGATCTCGAGCGCGAGCTCGGAATAGTTGCGGAAGTCGGCGAGGCGCAGCCGGGCGATCGGCGGCGGGCCGTCATCGGCGGGCGAGGCCGCCATGGGGAGCGCGCTCAGACGCGCATCGGCATCAGCACGTAGAGCGTGCCGTCGTCGCCGCCGTCCTTGATGAGGGTGGGCGAGCCCGGATCGGCGAGCATCAGGATCGCCTCCTCGCCCGACAGCTGGCCGGTGATGTCCAGGAGGTAGCGCGCGTTGAAGCCGATCTCGATGCCGTCCGCCTCGTATCCGACCGGCAGCTCCTCCGTCGCCGTGCCGGCGTCGGGCGAGTTGACCGTGAGCACGAGCTGGCCGTTCGAGAGCGCCAGCTTTACCGCGCGGCCGCGCTCCGACGAGATCGTGGAGACGCGGTCGACGGCCGAGGCGAAGCTCTGCCGGTCCAGCGTCAGCTCCTTGTCGTTGCCGCTCGGAATGACGCGCTGATAGTCCGGGAAGGTGCCGTCGATCAGCTTGGAGGTGACGACGATGTCGCCGATGGTGAAGCGGATCTTGGCGTCCGAAAGCTCGACGCCGATCTCGCCTTCCGCCTCGCCGAGGAGCTTCTGGAGCTCGCCCACCGTCTTGCGCGGCACGATGATACCCGGCATCCCTTCCGAGCCGACGGGCGCGGGCGTCTGCGCCCGTGCGAGGCGATGGCCGTCGGTCGCCACGGCCCGCAGGCTGAGCGCGCCGTCCGTCTCGATCGTGTGCAGGAAGATGCCGTTCAGATAATAGCGCGTCTCCTCGGTGGAGATCGCGAACTGCGTCCGCTCGATCAGGCGGGCGAGGTCGCTCGCCGCAAGCTGGAAGGAATGGGTGAACTGGCCGGCCGTGATGTCCGGGAAATCGCCCTCGGGCAGGCACTGCAGGCGGAAGTTCGAGCGGCCCGAAGCGACCGTCATCTGCGAGCCTTCCGCATTGGTCGAAAGCTTCACCTCGGCGCCGTCCGGCAGCTTGCGGACGATGTCGTAGAGAAGATGGGCCGGCACGGTGGTGCCGCCCTCGCGCTCGCCGTTCGCCGGCACCGATTCCGTGATCTCGATGTCGAGATCGGTCGCCTTCAGGCGCAGCGCGCCCTCTTCGGTCTTCAGGAGCACGTTCGACAGGATCGGGATCGTGTTCCGCCGCTCGACCACACGATGCACGTGGGCGAGAGACTTGAGGAGGTTGGAGCGCTCGATCAGGATCTGCATGGGAGAGGCGGCCGTTCGGTTCTTTCAAGACGCCTGGAACGCGCCTTCTGAAGGTGCCGAACCTTGTAGAACATGAGGGCCGAAGGCGGAAGGGCACAAGCGCCCTCAGCCGGCCTCGATGTCGGTCTGCGGGAAGTCCTCGCCCTTGTAGAGGAGGGGGACGCCGTGGGCCTTCGCGCAGGCATAGGCGAAACAATCGCCGAGGTTGAGGGCCGCGGGATGGCGGCCCCGCCCGAAGCGGCGCGACGCCTCGATCGCGAGGGCGCCGATCTCGGGCGTGATGGGGATGGTGCGAATCCGGTTCGCCGACAGGAAGGCCTCAACGATGGTGGATGCCGCCTGAACGTCCAGCCGTTTGGTTCTGGTCGTCGCGATCGTCGCCTCCCAGATCGCAATCGGAGAAGTCAGTATGAGATCGCCGAACTCGATCTTGCGCGCGTGGCGTTGCCAGCCGTCTTCGTTGGAAAGGATTGCTACGATGACCGAAGCGTCGACGAACATCAGAGCCCGCCGTTGATCTCGTCGAAGAATGCCTTGTCAGCCTTCAATCCTGTCGAGGGGTGGGACGCCAATTCCTTCTGGAGAGCGATGGTCGCGCCGCGCCGCCGCGCCGCTTCCCGACGGCGGGCCTCCGCGGCCTCGACCGCGTCGCGCAGAACGTCCTCGACGCTCTGCTCGCTCTCTTCCGCCAGCCGCCGGATCGCGGCGACCGTCTCCGGATCGTCGATGGTGAGAGACATCGGCTCCACTCCTTCTGTCCGCTCCTCAATCTAGGCGCGGAAGGGGAGGGGCGCCAAGCCTCACTCCTCGATCATGCGGCGGATGATCTCCAGCTCGTCGGCCAGCTTGGCGTCCTGCGCGCGCTCGGCCTCGATCTTGCGCACGGCGTGAAGCACGGTCGTGTGGTCGCGGCCGCCGAAGCGCCGGCCGATCTCGGGCAGCGAGCGCGGCGTCATCGTCTTGGCCAGATACATCGCGATCTGGCGCGGACGCACGATGGTGCGCGTGCGCCGGGCCGAAAGGATGTCGGCGCGCGAGACGTTGTAGTGACGCGAGACGAATTTGAGGATGTCCTCGACCCGCACCCGCTTCTCCGCGCCCGAGCGCGTCAGCTGGTTCAGAAGGTCGTCCAGATGCTCCGGCGAGAGCGGCTGGCCGACCGCATGGCGGAAGGCGATCTGGTTGAAGGCGCCCTCGAGGTCGCGGCCCGAGCCCGCGACGCGGCGGGCGATCGTCTCCACCACGCCGTCGGAGAGGGCGAAGGTCGGATCCTCGGTCTTCAGCGCGGACACGCGGGCGTTCAGGATGCCTCGGCGCATGTCGAAATCGGGCGAGGCGATCTCGATCGCCACGCCGCCGGCCAGGCGGGAGCGCACGCGGCTGTCGAGAGATTCGAGCTCGAAGGCCGGACGGTCCGCCGCCACGATCACCTGGCGCGCCGAATCGATCAGCGCGTTCAGAAGGTGGCAGAACTCCTGCTGGATCGACTTGCCCTGCAGGAACTGCATGTCGTCGATGATCAGGATGTCGATGCCGCGCAGCGTCTCCTTGAAGTCGAGCGCCTGGTTGTCGCGGATCGCGGTGGCGAAGCGCCACATGAAGGATTCCGCCGTCAGATAGACGATGCGCGGCCGGTCCGGGCGCTCGGCCGCCGCATTGGCGATCGCCTGCAGGAGATGGGTCTTGCCGAGGCCGACCGAGGCATGAAGGAAGAGCGGGTTGAAGCGCACCGAGGCGGGCCCGTTCTCCGCGATCGAGCGGGCGGCGGCAAGCGCCACGCGGTTGGATGCGCCCTCCACGAAGGTCTCGAACACGTAGCGCGGGTCGAGCGGCGAGCCGAACTCGGGCGTCTCGCGCGGCTCGGAGGCGCGCGCCGGGCGCAGGCTTGCAACGGCGAGCTTCGCCGGGCCGTCATTGGCCGGAATCTGCTGCGGGGCACTGGCCGCGGCCTGCGGAGCCGGCGCATGGCCCCCGCGCGTGGCGCTGCGCACCTGCACGTCGACGCGAAGGGTTCCCGGAACCTCCTCCGCGAAGATCTCCGTCAGGAGATCACGGTAGTGGCCATTGATCCAAGTCTTCAGGAAGGCGGTCGGCACGGAGAGCTGCACGGTGCCCCGGCCGATCTGGTCGACCTTCATGCGGGTGAACCAGGAGGTGAAGATGTCCTGGCCGAGCTTGGCCCTGAGGCGGGCGTTCACCCGTTCGAGGATCTCCGCGCTTCCCTGTCCTTCCGTCCGCATCGCCGGTCCGCCCGTCATGTTCGCTCGGGCTGCACCCGTCATTTCGTCTCTCGCGAATCCCCTCGCCTCGGGCCGCGCGTTCATTTCTGCACCCAGGGAAGGTTTTCGGCCTTCCAGCCGCTGGTCCGGCCCCGGTGCCCGTCCTCGTCCGGCGGCCCCTCGAACCCGGCGAGGATGTTGAAGCAGTGCGCGAAGCCGGCCTGCGTCATCGCGGCGGCGCTGCCCATGGAGCGGGCGCCCGACCGGCAGAGGAAATAGAGGGGCGAATCCTTGGTGCCGCCGGCCGTCTCGACGGCCGAAGCCACGCGGGCCGCGAAGTCCGGGTCGATCTGCATCGAAGGGAAGCTCTGCCACTGGGCGAAGATCGGCGCGCGCGCGCCGTCCGGGACCAGCGGAAAGCCGACATAGGCCCATTCGGCGTTGGTGCGCACGTCGACCAGAAAGGCGTCCGGATTCCGGGCGAGTTCGTTCCAGCAGTCCGTCACGCTCACGTCGCCTTCATAGGGTCGGCTCAAGACAAAGTCCTCCTACCGGCCGACTCGGTTATCGAGCGGTCGTTCTCAGCGGCAAAAGCACAGCCTCGGCCAAATTGGCCGCTGACATGTGCGTCGATTTCAGCGTGTGCTCGAACCTGCTCGGAGCGGGGCTTGGAGTTGTTCCAGTGTACTGTAGTTCTTCTGGAAAACTTCCTTCATCCCCAGACTTCGACTTAGCAGGCTCTTGTCGCAGGGGTGAAACTACGCAAGCCGACAGGTTCGGGCAAGCTCGGAATCGGGAAAAATGGTCGCGCCGAGACGCGACTGTGGCGCCTCGGACATCGCCACGGGACGGCCCAAACCATTAATCGGCTGATTCACTTGTCGATTCCGCGAGCGCCTTACGCAGCTCGGCCGGGCGGTCTTTTTTTTTGGGTATGCGCGACGCCGAGTCCTTGACTCTCGGAGGTGCCCGGAAAGCCTGCGTTCCGCCCCTGTCCGACGTCTTTGGTCGGACCTATGTCATTGTTTTGATGTTGGAAACTTTGTCGTGCGTGCGTCATCGCACTGACATGGTCCCGAGTCGTTCGCTGAGGAACAGGCCGGAATCAAAAGAGCCCGGACCGGGGTCCAGGCTCTCTCGAATTTCACGATGGAAGGGGCGCTCAGGCGGCGCCGACGGCCTTCACGCGGTGGGCGAGGCGGGAGATTTTCCGCGAAGCCGTGTTCTTGTGGTAGACGCCCTTCGAGGCGGCCCGCATCATCTCCGGCTCGGCAGCCTTCAGGGCAGCCTGCGCCGCGTCCTTGTCGCCCGTCAGGATCGCCTCTTCGACCTTGCGGAGGAAGGTGCGCACACGTGAACGGCGATTGCGGTTCACTTCCGTGCGACGCTCGATCTTGCGTGCGGCCTTCTTGGCCGACGGCGTATTGGCCATATCCGGGTCTCTCTCGTCACGGGCAACGCCCGGCCGACCGGCCGCGATACGCTGCGAAGTTGTTGTATCGTCTGCCTCCGACGTTCGGCCAGACGCGGCCTCCACGTTGGAGCGGGCCGCACCGTGGGTGCCGCCAAGTGGTGCGCCTTATAGGCCGCAGGCGCCGCGCCGTCAACACGGCACCTGCCGTCCTCAGCGCTGGCACACCGGGCAATGGAAGGTGGAGCGCCCGGACTGGACGATCCGCGCCACGATGCCCCGGCAGCCGTCGCGGGGGCAGGGCTCGCCCTCGCGGTCGTAGACGGCGAAGCGATGCTGGAAGTAGCCCAGCCGCCCGTCCGTCTGCCGGTGGTCGCGCAGCGAGGAGCCGCCGGCGAGAATCGCCTCGTCGATCGTCTCGCGGATGTGAAGCGCGAGGGAATCGAGTCGCGCGGAAGGGCGGCCGTCCTTCAGCACCAGCGAGCCGGCGGTCCGGCGCGGGGACAGTCGCGAGCGCCAGAGCGCTTCGCACACATAGATGTTGCCGAGGCCGGCGATCAGGGTCTGATCCAGAAGCGCGGCCTTGAGCGGGGCGGAGCGGCCGGCGAGACGCGGCGCGAGCGCGGCGCCCGAGAGGGCGTTGCCGGTGGGCTCGATGCCGAGCGAGCGGAAATGGGGGTGTTCGGAAAGCGCCGCGCGCTCGATCAGCAGCATGTATCCGAAGCGGCGGGGGTCGTTGAAGACGATCCGCGCGGCCGTCCCGTCCGTCTGCCGCAGATGGAAGACGACATGGTCGTGTGCCGGGTCCTTGGAGCGGGGGAGGTGGAAGTCGCCCGGACGGTCGTCGGCCCCATCGCGCTCGATCCGGAACGAGCCGGACATGCCGAGATGCATGGCGAGGACGAGCCCGCCCTCCATGTCGGCGAGGAGATACTTCGCCCGGCGCCCGAGCGCTTCGATCCGGCGCCCGGCGAGTCGCTCGGCCATGGATTCGGGCAGGGGAAAGCGAAGGTCCGGCCGTCTCGGCTCGACCCTCTCCAGGACCGCGCCTTCCATGACGGGCGTCAGACCGCGGCGGACCGTCTCGACCTCTGGCAATTCCGGCATCGCTGCATAAGTCCGCTTGAAGGAGGGCGTCGGTCCGCGAACGGGCGGCTCGCGCCCCGGGCGCAGCCGCTCGATCCACGGACCTCCGGGCCCATGGCGCGCGGGCCCTTTCTCGGGGTAAGGGCATGCGGGCCCTTCGCCCGTCAAGCGGGCAGCGCGCCGCGCCGCCGGGCTGTCGAACCAGGAGTATCGCATGTCGCGTCAACGCGTTGCCGCCGCCGAGAGCATGGAGACCGCCTACGGCTTCGAGAGCGTTTCGGGCGCCAGCGAGAAGCAGGCCAAGGTCGACGCCGTCTTCCACCGCGTCGCCTCGCGATACGACCTGATGAACGACCTCATGTCGGGCGGGATGCACCGGCTCTGGAAGAACGCCATGGTCTCCTGGCTCGCGCCCTCGCGGCGGCCGGGCTGGCGCTTCGTCGACGTCGCGGGCGGAACGGGCGACGTCGCCTTCCGCATCGTGGAGGCCTCGAAGCGCAACGCGACGGGCACGGTGCTCGACATCAACGGCTCCATGCTCGGCGTCGGCGCCGAGCGCGCCGCCAAGCTCGGGCTCGACGAGAACCTGACCTTCGTCGAGGGCAACGCGGAGACGCTCGCCCTGCCGGACAATGCCTTCGACGCCTACACCATCGCCTTCGGCATCCGGAACGTGCCCCGGATCGACAAGGCGCTGGAGGAGGCCCTCCGGGTCCTCAAGCCCGGGGGGCGCTTCATGTGCCTGGAGTTCTCCGAGGTCGAGATGCCGTTCCTCGACCGCCTTTACGAAGTGTGGTCCTTCCGGGCGATTCCCGCGATCGGCGAGGCGGTCGCCAAGGATCGTGAATCCTACGAATATCTGGTCGAATCCATCCGCCGCTTCCCGAACCAGGCCAATTTCGAGACCGCGATCCGCAAGGCCGGTTTCGAGCGGGTCACGCACCGCAACCTGTCGGGCGGCATCGCCGCGATCCATTCGGGCTGGAAGCTCTAGGTGGCCAATCCCGCCAAGGGTCTGTTCGCGCTGGTCCGGGCGGGCTACGTCCTCGCCCGCGAAGGCGTGGTCTCGGCGCTTCCCGCCGACGGTCTGCCGCCATTGGCGCGCCTCGGCCACCGGCTGGCCGGCATGCTCGCCAGCCGCTCGGCCAAGCGGCAGGCCCGGTCCGACCGGCTTTCGGCGGCGCTGAACCGGCTCGGGCCGTCCTATGTGAAGCTCGGCCAGTTCCTGGCGACGCGGCCGGACATCGTCGGCTCGACCATCGCTCTCGAACTCGGCCAGCTTCAGGACAAGGTGCCGCCCTTCCCGAAGGCGGAGGCGATGCGGGCGGTGGAGGTGACGCTCGGGCGCACGATCGACGACCTGTTCGTCGAGTTCGGGGAGATCGTCGGCGCGGCCTCGATCGCGCAGGTTCACCGCGCCACGATCCTGACCCCGGAGGGGACGGCCCGCACGGTCGCCGTCAAGGTCATACGCCCCGGCGTGCGCGAGCGCTTCCTGCGCGAGATCGAGACCTTCCGCTTCATCGCGCGGTTCCTCGAACTCGTCTTTCCGGCCTCGCGGCGCCTGCGCCCGGTGGCGGTGGTGGAAACGCTCGCCCAGTCGACCAAGATCGAGATGGACCTGCGCCTGGAGGCGGCGGCCTCCTCCGAGATGGCGGAGTACATCGCCGAGGACCCCGGCTACCGCGTTCCGAAGATCGACTGGGAGCGGACCGGCCGCGACGTCGTCACCATGGAGTGGGTCGACGGCATCAAGATGCGGGACATAGAGGCGGTGCGCGCGGCCGGCCACGATCTGCCGCAGCTCGGCGTCAACCTCATCCAAGCCTTCCTGCGCCAGGCGATGCGCGACGGCTTCTTCCACGCCGACATGCATCCGGGCAATCTCTTCGTCGCGCCCGACGGCTCGATCGTCGCGGTGGATCTCGGCATCGTCGGCCGGCTCGACGCCGAGTCGCGCCGGGTTCTGGCCGAGGTGCTCTACGGTTTCATCCGGCGCGACTACATGCGGGTCGCCGAAGTGCATTTCGAGGCCGGCTACGTGCCGCGCCATCAGGACGTCGCGTCCTTCGCGCAGGCGCTGCGCGCGATCGGCGAGCCGATCCACGGCCAGCCCGCCGACACGATCTCGATGGCGCATCTTCTGACGCTGCTCTTCGAGGTGACCGAGCTCTTCGACATGCGCACGCGGCCCGAGCTCATCCTCCTACAGAAGACCATGGTCGTCGTGGAGGGCGTGGCACGATCCTACGACCCGCACTTCAACATGTGGTCGGCCGCCGAGCCGGTCGTGTCCGACTACATCCTGCGCGAGCTCGGCCCGGCGGCGAAGCTGCGGGAGGCGAAGGAGGGAATCGAGGCGCTGGTCACGCTCGCCCGGCGCGGCCCGGCCTTCGCCAAGGGGCTGGAGATCCTGTCGCGTGAACTGCCCGATCTCATCGAGAACGGCATCCACATCAACGACGACGACATCGTGAAGATGGTCAAGGACTCGAAGGTCGCGATCGCGGTCGGCCACGTCGCGCAGGTCGTCGCAGCCATCGCCCTCGTCGTCATCGCATGGCAGCTCGCCGCCGGGTGAAGTGATTGCATTGCAATCATTCCGGTCGAGGACTAGCTTCGACGTGAAGCAGGTACGGGGCGGCGCCATGGCGAGCGTTACGATCAGGAACATCGACGAGGGCGTCCGGCGGAAGCTGAAGATCCGGGCCGCCCGCAACGGCCGCTCGATGGAAGAGGAGCTGCGCCAACTGGTCTACCGGATGGTCGAGGACGTTGACGAGGAGACCCGTGAGCCCAAGGAGGCCGAGCGCATCTATCGAAGGATTCGCGCTCTGGCTCTTCCGTCGAACGGCAAGGCCTTCGACCAGAAGACCTTCACCGACGTCATGTACGACTATCTGCCGTGATCGTGTTGGACTCGTCCGCTCTCGTGGCGATCCTGTCCGACGAGGACGACGCCCCGCAATTGACCCGCGCGTTGGCGCGTTCGGCACGATGCTCGATCGCGACGCCGACGGTCGTCGAGGCGTCCATCGTGCTTCTGGCAAGGTTCGGAGCGATCGGGCGCGAGCGTCTGGCCGCGCTCCTGGCAAGCGCCGGTGCAAGGTCCGTCGCGTTCGACGACCGACTGGCCGAGATCGCGATAACGGCTCATCTTCGCTACGGCCGGGGCTCCGGCCATCCGGCGAGACTGAACTTCGGCGACTGCTTCTCCTATGCGCTCGCCCGCTCTCTCGACGTTCCGCTGCTCTACAAGGGCGACGACTTCGTCCACACCGACATCCGATCGGCGATCCAGCCATGAGCCTTCAGGACAAGCGCATCCTCCTCGTCGTCGGCGGCGGGATCGCGGCCTATAAATGTCTCGACCTGATCCGCCGCCTGCGCGAGCGCGGCGCGAGCGTCGTGCCGGTGATGACGAAGGCCGCGGCTCAGTTCGTCACGCCGCTGTCGGTCGGCGCGCTGGCCGCCTCGAAGGTCTATGGCGACCTCTTCGACCGCGACGACGAGACGGATGTCGGCCACATCCGGCTGGCGCGCTCCTGCGATCTCGTCCTTCTGGCGCCGGCGAGCGCCGACCGGATGGCGAAGATGGCGGCGGGACTCGCCGACGACCTGGCGGGCGCCGTGCTTCTGGCGACGCGCTCGCCCGTCCTCCTCGCACCGGCGATGAACCCGGCCATGTGGAGCCACAAGGCAACGCGCCGCAATCTGGAAACCCTGCGTGCCGACGGCATCCGCTTCGTCGGACCGGCCGCCGGCGAGATGGCCGAGAGCGGGGAGGCGGGCACGGGGCGGATGGCCGAGCCGCTGGCGATCGTGGCCGCCGTCGAGGAGATGCTCGACACATCGCCCAAGCCTCTGGCGGGCCGCCGCATCGTCGTCACCTCCGGACCGACGCACGAGCCGATCGATCCGGTGCGCTACATCGCCAACCGCTCCTCCGGCCGGCAGGGCCATTCGATCGCCGAGGCCCTGGCCATGCTGGGAGCCGACGTCACGCTGGTTTCCGGCCCCGTGACCATTCCAGACCCGAGGGGCGTCAAGGTCGTCCGCGTGGAGACGGCCGTCGAGATGCTGGCCGCCGTCGAGGCCGCTCTGCCCGCCGATGCCGGGATCTTCGTCGCGGCCGTCGCGGACTGGCGTGCCGCCGAACTTCGCACGTCGAAGATCAAGAAGGACGGGTCGGAGCCGCCGCCGCTGCCTTTGACGCTGAACCCGGACATTCTCGCCCATATCGGCCATGATCCGCGCCGCCCATCCCTTGTCGTCGGCTTCGCGGCGGAGACGGGAGACCTCATCGCCAACGCGCTTTCCAAGCTCGACCGCAAGGGCGCCGACATGATCGTCGCCAACGACGTCTCGCCGGAAGGCGGCGTCATGGGCGGGGAGGCGAACACGGTCCGGCTCGTCACCCGCGAGGGGATCGAGGAGTGGCCGCGCCTCTCCAAGACAGAGGTCGCAACGCGTCTGGCGAACCGGATCGCGGCCATGCTCGCACCGGGATCGTCGGCATGAGCGGGGCGCCGATCCTTCGCATCAAGCGCCTGCCGCACGCTCAGGGGCTGGATCTGCCGGCCTACCAGACGGCGGGGGCCGCGGGCGCCGATCTGCGTGCCGCGATCGAGGCGCCGCTTCGCCTCTCGCCGATGCAGCGGGCGAGCGTGCCGACCGGGCTGGTGCTGGAGATCCCGGACGGTTTCGAGGTGCAGCTCAGGCCGCGCTCGGGTCTTGCGGCACGGCACGGGGTGACCCTCGTCAACACGCCCGGCACCATCGACTCCGACTATCGCGGGGAGATCGCCGTCCTGCTCGTCAATCTCGGAAGCGAGCCGGTGACGATCGAGCGCGGCGAGCGCATCGCGCAGATGGTGCTGGCACCCGTGGTCCGAGCAAGCTTCGAAGCGGTGGGCGAGGTCTCGGATTCGGAGCGCGGAAGCGGCGGGTTCGGATCGACCGGGCGGTGAAACCTCAGATCGCCGACGGACGCTTGATCGGCGGCGCGGACGGCCCCCAGTAGGCCAGGCGCCCGGAGCCCGCGGGGACCTTAGGCCCCTGCGACATGTCCGTGATCTCGAACCTGTTCCGGCCCGCCTTCTTGGCCTTGTAAAGATTGCGGTCGGCGTAGCGGTAGGCCTGGTCGAAGGCCACCGGCCGGTCGAAGCACACTCCGCCGATGCTGACCGACAGTCGCGTCGGATGGGCGCGCGGACCCACCGTGACGCGGTTCACCAGCGTGCGCAGGCGCTCCGCGACGATGGCGGCTTCCTTCGGGCCCGCGTCCTTTAGAAGCAGCACGAACTCCTCGCCGCCCAGACGTCCGACGAGATCGTAGCTGCGCACCCCGCCGGCCAGTGCGGCGGCGATCGCCACCAGCGCCCTGTCGCCGGCCGCGTGTCCGAACGTGTCGTTGATGCGTTTGAAGTGGTCGGCGTCGATCACGAGCAGGGCCACGATCGAGGCGTCCGAACGTCGCCGTCCGATGGAGGCGATCATGTTCGTCGCCTCCTTCTTGAAGGCCGCGCGGTTCAGAAGCCGGGTGAGCGCGTCGCGCGTCGCCGCCAGCTGCAGCAGATCGTTCTGGAGCTTCAATTGTCCGATGCGGAAGACCGCATAGGCGATCATGCATCCGGCCGCGACGGTGAGGGCGACGACCGAAAAGGCGAAGGCCTCCGTGGGCGTCACGGACGCGAAGCCCTCGAAATAGCGATAGGCCCCGACGAGGATCAGGGCGGCGGCCAGCAAGGTCAGCCCGATGAGCTCGACACACAGCGCCAGCAGAGTGCGAAGCGTCCGATCCATGACCGCGAAACCTTCTCGAATTCCGATCGCATCGGTCCCGGCCCTATGCTGCATCAGATTGTTTAACAATTTGGTCAGGGCTGGTCGGACGGGAAGGCGGATCGGGTCCCGTCGGCGACCGTTCGGCGTTGGAATATCGTTCCTCCCAAGGTCGATCCCGCACCGCTTTTCCGCCCCTCGTGGCCGTTCGGTGGAAAGGCGTACCTGTGGTGCGGCCCGTCTCCTCCCTACATTGAGGCCGACGCATCCGCTCCGACGCTCACAACGCCCTCGTCTTGAGTGACACGGCGGGCTCGGACGATCATTCATCGCCAGGAGGACGAGACGACATGACCGACACCCCCAGCCAATTCACGCCGCGCACCAAAGGGCGCGGCCGCGTCTACGCCTCGATCCTCGACACGATCGGCGACACGCCGCTCGTGCGGCTCGACAAGCTGGCGAGGGAGAAGGGCGTCAAGGCGAACCTTCTCGCCAAGCTCGAATTCTTCAACCCGATCGCCAGCGTGAAGGACCGGATCGGCGTCGCGATGCTGGAGAAGCTGGAGGCGGACGGCGCCATCACGCCGGGCAGGACGACGCTGATCGAGCCGACCTCCGGCAACACCGGCATCGCGCTCGCTTTCGCGGCGGCCGCGAAGGGCTACAAGCTGATCCTGACCATGCCCGAGACCATGTCGGTGGAGCGCCGCAAGATGCTGGCGCTCCTGGGAGCCGAGATCGTGCTGACCGAAGGGCCCAAGGGCATGAAGGGCGCCATCGCCAAGGCGGAGGAGCTGAAGGCTTCGACGCCCGACGCCGTCATTCCCCAGCAGTTCGAGAACCCCGCCAACCCGCAGATCCACCGCGTGACGACCGCCGAGGAGATCTGGAACGACACGGGCGGCGACGTGGACATCTTCGTCGCGGGCATCGGCACCGGGGGCACGATCACCGGCGTCGGCGAGGTCCTGAAGAGCCGCAAGCCGGACCTGCACGTCGTCGCCGTCGAGCCCGAGGCGTCGCCGGTTCTCTCGGGCGGCCAGCCGGGCCCGCACAAGATCCAGGGCATCGGCGCGGGTTTCGCTCCGAAGATCCTGAACACCTCCATCTACGACGAGGTCGTGACGGTCTCGAACGAGGAGAGCTTCGAGCATGCGCGGCTGGTCGCGCGCCTGGAGGGCGCGCCGGTCGGCATCTCCTCGGGCGGAGCGCTGGCCGCCGCGATCGAGGTCGGCCGGCGTCCCGAGAACGAGGGCAAGACGATCGTCGTGATCATCCCTTCCTTCGCCGAGCGCTACTTGTCCACGGCGCTCTTCGAGGGGCTGACGGAGGAGCCGTCGAACGCCTCTCCCCCGGCGGGTGCGGCGACCGTCTGAACGCGGGAACGTCGCGGCGAAAAGGGGCCGGTCGAAGGATCGGCCCTTTTCTTTTGGAGCGAGTGCCCATGTGAACGGGACGGACAACGGGCGAGGGGATTTCGATGGAACTGGAGCAGATCGATCACGCGCGCACCGCCGCGACCGCGCTCTACGACAAGACGATCCTGTTCCTGCCGAGCCTGCTTTCCGGCCTTCTGATCCTCCTGATCGGCCTGTTCCTGGCCGGATGGCTGTCCGGGGCGGTCGGGCGCGCGCTCGGGCGCTCCATCCGCCTCGACCAGACGATGCGCGCTCCGATCGTCGCGATCGTGAAGTATCTCGTCGTCATCATGACGCTCATCATCGCCCTCGGGCAGATGGGCGTGCAGATGACCTCCCTGCTGGCCGTCCTCGGCGCGGCCGGCCTTGCCGTCGGTCTCGCCCTTCAGGGAACGCTGACCAACATCGCGGCCGGCATCATGCTTCTCTGGCTCCGCCCGTTCCGGGTGGGCGACTATATCGAGACGGGCGCCTATTCCGGCACGGTCCGCGAGATCGGGCTCTTCGCCGCGCATCTGGAGACCTTCGACGGGCTGTTCGTCTTCGCGCCGAACTCCACGCTCTGGAACGTCTGGCTGCGGAACCACTCGCGAGCGGCCGCCCGGACCGTGGCCTGGACCGTGACGTTGCCGCGAAGCACCCCCTTCGAGGACGCCAAGTCGCTCCTGCAGGAGACGTGGACGCACGGCGGACCGGACAAGATCCGCAATCCGGAGGTCTTTCTGGACCAGCTGACGGCCGACAACCAGGTGATCGTGCTGAGGGGGGAGGTGAAGGACGGCTCGATCGCGCTCGCCCAACGCCAGACCGCCGAGCGCATTCGCCTTCTCTTCCGCGAGCGCTTCGGCGCGGAAGGCGAGCCGACGGCGATCCAGCGCCTTCTTCCCGCCGACAGCGACCCCTCGCGCTTCATGCGCCGCGAGGAGGCGCCTCGCGCCAACCCCGTTCTGGTCAATCGGCGGCCGGAGGCGCCCAAGCAGGGCACGACGTCGAACCCGCCCGCCGCCAGCGGATCGGCGTGATCGCGATCGATGGTGCGACGCGCGTCTTCGTCGCGCTACCAGAAGAGCCGCAGGAGGATGGCCGTCGTCATCGCTAGATTGAAAGCGAGCATCCACTGGAGAAGAGAAAATCGCGATTCGACCTTGAGTTCCAGTCTCGCGAGCGTCGTCTCGACGCCGTTCACGCGGCCATCGAAATCCGCGACCTCCTCCGACGCGCGACGCGCCTTTTCCTCCGGCACGTTGGCCGAGCGGAGCGCATCGTAGAGGGAGGAAACCATCAGAGCCATTGCCGAGGCACCCGCGTCGCGTTCGTCGCCATAAGATAGATCACGCAGGGATTGTCGTCCATCACCGGCGGCTGACCCGCATCGGCAGGCCGCCGCGCGGCTGAACGGTGATCTTCTGGACCGGATAGGGTGCGCTGGTCCCCACGAAGTCGAAACGCAGGTTCCGCATGAGAGCGGCGAGCGCGATCACCCCCTCCTGCATGGCGAAGGTCGAGCCGATGCACACGCGCGGGCCGACGCCAAAGGGCAGATACTGGAAGCGGTCGATCTCCTCGCGTGCGCCCGGCAGGAACCGGTCCGGCACGAAGTCCAGCGGGTTCTCCCACAGCATCTCGTGGCGGTGTACGAGCCACGGCATGACGAGCACCGAGGCGCCCGCCGGAATGTCCATGTCGCCGACCCGGTCGGCCTCGATCGCGGTGCGGTTCAGCGAAGGCGCGGGCGGATAGAGGCGCATCGCCTCCTCGAAGGCCGCCCGCGTGTGGGGGAGGGCGTCGAGCCAAGTCGCCGGGTCGGGGAGCGTCGAGAGGACGGTATCGAGCTCGGCCTCCACCTTCTCGCGTTCGTGCGGTGCCTGGCTGAGGAGATAGAGCGTCCAGCCGAGCGCGCGGGCCGTCGTCTCGTGGCCGGCCCCGATGAAGGTGATGATGTTGTCCTCGATCTCCGAGCGCGAGAGTCCGTCCGCCTTCAGGAGCATGGTCAGGAAGTCGTTGGCGGCTTCCTCGGGCGCTTCGTCCAGCAGCCTGGCGCGCCGCTCCATCGTGCCCGCGATCACGCCCCGAAAGTACTTCGTCGAGCGCTGGCCGAGCAGGCGGCCGATGCGCGGAATGAAGGCCGGGGCGTCGAGGATGTCGAGCGGATCGACCCGGCCCATGCGCTTCAGGAAGAGCTCCATCGCCTTCGCGAACTCGGTCGGCTCGCCCGCGATGTCGTTGGAGAAGAGCGTCGACTGGAGGATGTCGTAGGTCAGGAGCGTCATCTGGAAGGCGATGTCGGTCCGGGTGCCGGAATCACGCGCCAGCCCTTCGGCGAAGAGACGCGAGCGCTCCTCCATGATCGGCGCCAAAGCGTGGATGTTGCGCGGGGTGAAGACCGGCGCGAGCGACTTGCGCGTGCGCTTCCAGAGTTCGCCCTCGGCCGTCAGCAGCCCGTCGCGCAGCATCGGCCGCAGCACGCGCTGGCGCAGCGGCTGCATGGCGTAGTTCTTGGCGTTGTCGACGAGGAGCGCGCGGATCGCCTTCGGCTCGTTGACGATGACGGTCGGCACGCGCAGCCAGTTGGCCTTGAGGTAGGGCTCCTTGAAGGCGCGCGAACCCCAGATCTCGATCGGGTTGCGCGAGGCGGTCCAGACGAAGCCCGCGAAGCCGAGCGGCTTGGTGTGCGGCACCGGGGCCGGTGCGCGGAAATGGCGGGTCGTGCGGGGTGCGGGGGCGGTCAGGGTCATCGGGTCGATCCTTTCGCAGGGCATATGGGGGTCGCCTGCGGGACCTTCCATGCGACCGGACGCGCTAATCGCTTGGGTTTCGAAGCGCCAATGGCTATATTCGGGGCGGCCGCGCGGCCCTGCGTGAAGCCTCGGACGAGGCGGACCCCGATCCAAGGAATTCCATGTCTGAAGCCAGTGAGACCATCCCCGGCGCGGGCGCCGAGTACGGCGCCGATTCGATCAAGGTTCTGAAAGGCCTCGATGCGGTCCGCAAGCGGCCGGGCATGTATATCGGCGACACGGACGACGGCTCGGGTCTGCACCACATGGTCTACGAGGTGGTGGACAACGCCATCGACGAGGCGCTGGCCGGCCACGCGACGCTCGTCACCGTCACGCTCAACGCCGACGGCTCCTGCACCGTCACGGACAACGGCCGCGGCATCCCGACGGACATCCATTCCTCCGAGGGCGTCTCGGCGGCCGAGGTCATCATGACCCAGCTCCACGCCGGCGGTAAGTTCGACCAGAACTCCTACAAGGTCTCCGGCGGTCTTCACGGCGTCGGCGTCTCGGTCGTGAACGCGCTCTCCGTCTGGCTGAAGATGAAGATCCGCCGCAAGGGCCAGATCCACGAGATGGCCTTCACCCACGGCGTGCCGGACGCGCCGCTCGCGGTGACGGGCGACGCCGGCGACGAGACCGGGACGGCCATCACCTTCCTGCCCTCCACCGACACGTTCAGGGGCGTGACGAGCTTCGACTACGGAACGCTGGAGCACCGCCTGCGCGAGCTCGCCTTCCTGAACTCGGGCGTGCGCATCACGCTCGCCGACAAGCGGCACGCCGACGAGAAGCGCGTCGAGCTCTTCTACGAAGGCGGGCTGGAAGCCTTCGTCCGCTACCTCGACAAGGCACGCAAGCCGCTGATCCCGGCGCCGATCACGGTGATGAGCGAGCGCGACGGCATCACGGTGGAGGCCGCGCTCTGGTGGAACGATTCGTACCACGAGAACGTGCTCTGCTTCACCAACAACATCCCGCAGCGGGACGGCGGCGCGCATCTGGCGGGCTTCCGCGGCGCGCTCACCCGTCAGGTCACCGGCTATGCCGAGACCTCCGGCATGACCAAGCGCGAGAAGGTCTCGCTCACCGGCGACGACTGCCGCGAGGGGCTGACCTGCGTCCTCTCGGTGAAGGTGCCGGACCCGAAATTCTCCTCGCAGACCAAGGACAAGCTCGTCTCCTCCGAGGTGCGGCCGGTCGTCGAAAGCGCCATGAACGAGGCGCTCTCGACCTGGCTCGAGGAGCATCCGGCGGAGGCCAAAACGCTCGTCACGAAGGTGATCCAGGCGGCCGCCGCCCGCGAGGCGGCGCGCAAGGCGCGCGAGACCATCCGCAAGGACGTGATGAGCGTCTCCACGCTCCCCGGCAAGCTGGCCGACTGCCAGGAGAAGGACCCGGCCAAGTCCGAGATCTTCATCGTCGAGGGTGACTCGGCCGGCGGCTCGGCCAAGGGCGCGCGCTCGCGCCAGAACCAGGCGATCCTTCCGCTGCGCGGCAAGATCCTGAACGTGGAGCGCGTGCGCTTCGACCGGATGATCTCCTCCGACCAGATCGGCACGCTGATCACCGCGCTCGGCACCGGCATCGGCACGGGCGACAGCCACGGCTTCAACGCCGACAAGCTGCGCTACCACAAGATCATCATCATGACGGACGCCGACGTGGACGGCGCCCATATCCGCACGCTGCTCCTGACCTTCTTCTTTAGGCAGATGCCCGAGCTCATCGAGCGCGGTCACGTCTTCATCGCCCAGCCGCCGCTCTTCAAGGTCACGCGCGGCAAGTCGAGCCAGTACCTGAAGGACGAGCGGGCGCTGGAGAACTATCTGATCGAGGGCGGTCTGGACGACGCCTCGCTGACGCTCGCCTCGGGCGAGGTGCGCGTCGGCGCCGATCTTCGCGCGGTGGTGGAGGATGCGCTGGCCGCCCGTTCGGTGCTGAACGGCCTCCACTCGCGCTACGACCGCTCCGTGGTCGAGCAGGCGGCGATCGCGGGCGCGCTTTCGGCCGAGATCGCGTCGGGTCCGCGGGCGGGCGAGGCGGCCGAGACGGTCGCGCGCTATCTCGACGCCATCGCCGAGGAGACCGAGCGCGGCTGGACCGGCACGGCGACGGGCGACGGCGGCTACCGCTTCACCCGTTCGGTGCGCGGCGTCACCGAGCTGCAGACGCTGGATGCGGGTCTCGTGGCGTCCGCCGACGCGATCCAGCTGCACCGCCTGCACGCTTCGCTGGCGGACATCTATTCGAGCTCGCCGGTCCTGCGCCGCAAGGACACCGAGCGCACCATCAGCGGGCCGCGCGATCTTCTCGACGCGGTGTTCGACGTGGGCCGCAAGGGCCTGTCGCTGCAGCGCTACAAGGGCCTCGGCGAGATGGACCCCGAGCAGCTCTGGGAGACGACGCTCGACCCGGAGGTGCGTTCGCTCCTCCAGGTTCGCGTGGCCGATGCGACCGACGCCGATTCGCTGTTCTCGCGCCTGATGGGCGACGAGGTGGAGCCGCGCCGCGAGTTCATCCAGGACAACGCGCTCCAGGTCGCCAATCTCGACATCTGACGGCTCGTCGGCGGGAGGGCGTCTTCGCCCTCCTGTCCGCCGATCGGGAGCGGCCGGCTACGCCTTGCCGCGCTCGCGCACCGTGCGGCCCTTGCCGGTGAGCCGCACCCAGATCTGGCCGCCCCGTCCCCTGTCGGCGATGGCGAGGCCGAGCCGCACGAGCGTCCCGACATCCATGTTGTCGATCGGTCGGAGCTCCCCGATCTCCCGCCCGACGCTGTCGACAGGATCGAAGCCGTCGTCCAGCCGGTCCATGAGCCGGATCTGCTCGGGCGAGAGGTCGCAGAGGCGGATCACGGCGTCACGACGCATCCGTCAGCTTCGCGGCGCGCCGAAGTCCGGATAGGCGGTCCGCAGTTCGGGGAAGAGGCTGTAGGTCGCGCCTGCACAGGCCGCACTGTCCCACTGGCTGCCGACGACCATGCCGTCGTCGAAGACGAAGGCGATGGTCCGGCTGGGGCTCTGCCCGTCCGTCCCGGCCGCGTACTGCAGCCGAACGCAGACGAGCGGGGATTCGGTGCCTGCATTGGCAGCGCCGAGGAAGGGTGTCGAAATCTCGGAGGTCCGGATGCCCGAGGGATCGGGAAGAACGGCGCGGACGGACGCGGGAAGGACCTGCCGGTAGTTCGAGGGCACCGCCGCAAGAACCAGCGCCTGCCGATCGACGTCGTTCATCTCCCCCGACGTCTGGCATGCGGTGAGGGGAAGGGCGGCCGCCAACAGAATGCTCGCGCGGTAGGTCATCGATCTCTCCAGTTTGCCATGGACGCAAGATGAAGCCGCCCGCCGAAGAGGCAAGTGGCGTCAGTCCTCGCCGAACATCCCGGGCGGCAGCTCGCCGAAGGTCGCCAGCACGACCGGCTCCTCCACCACCTCGCCCGTTTCGGTGTCGACGGTCTGCTGGATGGCGACGACGCCGGTGCAGCGGCTCGAATCCCGCTCGGCCCGAGCTGCGGCGGCCGCGGCCGAGGGCTGCTCCATCTGCCGACCGGCGACGAGCTTCTTCCCGACCTGATCGAACTGCTGGACGATGAAGAGCGTCTTGGCGGGCATTGCGGCTTTCGGATCCATCGATCGCGATTCGCGAGCGGAGACAGCTTCGGGACCGGACGATTCGTTCCCCTCGACCTTGCGGGCGATTCCGAGCACCCATCGGGGGAGGCGTTCGAGACCGTCCGGCGTCCGGGGTGAATCGACATGTGCGGGGAAATGGTGCTGCGAGAGAGGATTGAACTCTCGACCTCTCCCTTACCAAGGGAGTGCTCTACCACTGAGCTACCGCAGCCGGTGCGGGCGGGTCTATCGCATGGTCGGGCATGGAGTGCAAGGCGTCGCGGCTCGTTCCTGCACGGTCCTTCAGCGGAATGTTCTGGCCGGGCCCGAATGCCGCTCCGGCCCGTCCCGTCCCCCGATCCGGCAGTCGGCCGGAAGGCCCGTCGAGCCGGCTTCCGGCGCGTTCGGGCGAACCCTTCCGCCGATCGATATCCGGGGAGGTAGCGCAATGTCAGGTTGCCGAAATGGTGAACGCAGCGCTAGGTTGAAGTCGTTCTCGGCATGGCTATTTCCCCAGCCGAACCGTTCGAGCGCTCCGGTCCATCGATGCAGTTCCTCGCCAATTCCCCCGATCGCCCTCCACCCGAGCCGGCGATCCGCACGCGGAACAGCATCCTTTCGCAGCTCGGCGATCGCGATCTTCGCGAACTTGCCTCCGATCTGGACCTCGTTGGACTGGATTCCAAGCAGATCCTCAGCGGAGTGCATGCGATCCCCGAGCATGTCTATTTTCTGGAGGGCGGCATCGTGTCCTTCACGCTCGAGCTGCCGACCAGCGGTCTCGTCGAGTTCGGCGTGATCGGGCGCGAGGGACTGTCGAGCTACACCGCTTTGCGGGAAGGGCGGCTTCAGCCGGTCGCTTCCACGGTTCAGGTGGGCGGGTGCGACGCCTACCGCATTCCGGCCGAGCGCCTGCGTCACTGGGTCCGCCGGATGCCCGACCTCTACGACGCGATCCACGACGCGCTCTACCAGCTGATGGGGCAGCTGGCCCTGACGGCAGCGTCCAATGCCCGGCACGGCCTTCCGGCCCGCATGTCGCGCTGGCTGCTCCTGTGCGACGATCGGCTCGACGGCGACGCGATTCCGCTGACGCACGAGTTCCTAGCGCGCGTTCTGGGCGCGCAGCGCACCAGCGTCACCTCGACCCTGCACGTTCTGGAAGGGGAGGGCGCGATCCGAAGCCGCCGAGGGCTGGTCCGCATCATCGACCGCGAGCGGCTCAAGCGTTTCGCGGGCGAGGCCTATCTAGAGCGCCGTCGCGTCCGAACGGACGCATAAAGGTCGCTCTAACTCTTTGTATTGACGCATCAGGCCTTCCGAAAATCGACTCCGATTTTCGGGCCGATGCTGTCGGCTGAGCCGGCCTGCCGCGTCCGTCGGAGCGGCGGAACGCGTTTCGCTTCCCGGCCGTCGGGTCACGACCTGGCACGGTCTGATGCCGGGTGCCTTGAAGTCTCGGTGTGCTATCGGGAAAATGGTGCCCAGGGACGGAATCGAACCGCCGACACTGCGATTTTCAGTCGCATGCTCTACCAACTGAGCTACCTGGGCGCCGTTCCGAACGAGGTGCCGCGGCCCTTGGGGCGGGCGGTTCGTCCGTCATGCCGCCGCCTTATAGAAAGGCCGTTCCCGCCTGTCTAGCCTCTTCGGCCAGCGAATTTTCACCACGCGCCTCGTCGTTGCGAGCGCTTGCAGACAGGGCCGTCCGCCGCCGCATCTCCCGGCCTATTTACATACCGGCCAGACGGTCTAAAAGTATCGGCGTGATCGAGGAGGACCCGTGGAGGCGGGATCGGTCGCTGTCAGCCCTCTGGGCTTTGGGAGGAAGTTCATGTTCCATCGATCGGCAATCGTCTTGGCCGGCATGCTCGCGGCCGCGACCCTCGTTCCGCAGGCCGGCGCGCAGACCGTCCTCATCGGCGGCGAGCCCGGGCCGAACCGCGGCGCCCGTGCCGAGACCATGCAGTGGTACGCCGAGGAGGTCGCCCGGCTGACCGAAGGCTCCGTCACCATCGACATGCGCTGGGGCGGCGCGCTCTACGGCGACAGCGCGGCCGTGAATGCCCTTCGCGACGGCGTCGCCGATCTCGGCACCGTCATCGGCGTCTATTTCCCGCAGGAGATGGCCGCGCTCGGCGTTTCCGACCTGCCGCTCGAAAACCCTGATTCCTGGGTCGGCATGCGCGCCACCGACGACGTCATGCGTACGGAAGCCGTGACGCAGGATCTGGCGCGGCGCAACCTCGTCTATCTCGGCACCTTCACCGCTTCGACCGTCCAGATGGGCTGCCGGGGCCGCGAGATCCGCACCATCGACGACATTCGCGGCGTGCGCATGCGCGGCGTCGGCACCTATGGCCAGGTCTTCCGCGACCTCGGCGCCTCGCTCGTCAACATGTCGGTCTACGAAGCCTATCAGGGGCTCGAGACCGGCCTGCTCGACTGCACGCAGGTCTATTCCTACCTCGTCCAGGCGATGAGCTTCGACGAGGTCCTGACCTCCTACACGCTCCTCGACTGGGGCCAGATCGGCTCGGTCACGCTGTTCATGAACAAGGACGCCTTCGAGTTCCTCGAACCCTCCGAGCAGGAGGCCATGATGGAGGCCGGCCGTCGTCTGGCCGACGAGATGGGCTCGCGCGTCTTCAAGGCGAACGAAGAGGGCATCGAGATCCTGCGGGCGAAGGGGACGCCGGTGATCGAGTTCGACCCGGCCGAGCGCCAGCGCCTGATCGAGGCCAGCGGCAGCTATGTCGAGCAATGGCAGGCGAGGGCCGATCAGGAGGGGCTCGACGGCGCGGCGCTGCTCGCCGAGTTCAAGGAGCGCGTCGCCCACTGGACGCGGGTCCGCGACGACGAGGGCTACCCCTGGGAGCGTGCGGCCGACTGACGGCTCGCCGCTTCCCTCCGTCCGGTCCCGTTCGAGGTCCCAGCCATGCTCCACCGCATCGAGCAGATCCTTCTCGACATCGCCGTCGCGGCGGTCTTCGTCCTCGGCCTGCTCGTCGCGGGCAACGTCGTCGGCCGTCATGTCTTCGGCGCCGAGATCCCCGATTCGGTCGTCATGGTTCGCGATCTGATGGTGGTGGCGATCCTGTTCCCCCTGGCCCGCGCCACGGCGGAGCGACGGCACGTCGCCGTCACCTTCTTCACCGACTTCCTGTCGGAGCGCGCCCGCGCGCGCTTCACGGTCTTCGGCTGGATGGTCGGCACGCTCGCCATGCTGCCGATCCTCTATGCCGCCTGGCGGGCCTTCGCCTCGGCCTGGGGCTCGGGCGAGTTCTTCCAGGGAGACTTCGACATACCGCAATGGATCGGGCGGCTCGCCTTCTTCGTCGGCATGGCGGTTCTCTGGCTGCGCCTTGCCATTCAGGCCGTGCGCGACGTCGCGGTGCTGCGCCGGACGGGCCGCATCGACGGCCTCGACGGCGTCCACTGAGGAGAGGGCCATGGATCCCGTCACCATCGGCCTCGTCGCCTGCGCCGTCGTCGTCGTCCTCCTCGCCATGCGCGTGCCGATCGCCTTCGTGCTCGCGGGCGTGGCGGCGGTCGGCACCTTCCTCGTCTATGCCACGCGCTCCGGCACCTTCCAGCCCGAGCGCGCGATCAACCCGACCGGATCGGTGATCACCTCGAACTTCTTCAATCTCGTGCATTCCTACGATCTGAGCATGATCCCGCTCTTCATCGCGCTCGGGAACATCGCCTATCACACGGGGATCACGACCCGGATCTACCACGCGGCCAATGTCTGGATGCGTCAGGTTCCGGGCGGCGTCGCCATGGCGTCGGTGCTCGGCTGCGGGGGCTTCTCGGCGATCTCCGGCTCCTCGATCGCCTGCGCGTCCACCATGGGCCGCATCTGCACGCCGGAAATGCTGCGCCTCGGCTACGATCCGCGCCTCGCCACCGCCAGCGTCGCGGCCGGCGGCACGCTCGGCGCGCTGATCCCGCCCTCGGTGCTGTTCATCCTCTACGGCATCTTCACCGAGACCTCGATCTCGCAGCTGTTCCTCGCCGGCATCCTGCCCGGCCTCGTCTCGCTCGTCGGCTTCCTGGTCGTGATCTGGCTCTGGGTCCTGGCCAATCCAGCGGCCGCGCCCCGCTCGGCGGAGCCGGTGCCGGCTGGCGAGCGCTGGCGGGCCGCGCTCGGCGCGTGGCCGGCGGTGCTTCTCTTCGCCGTCATCATCGTCGGCATCTATGGCGGGTTCTTCACGGCGACGGAGGCGGCGGCGGTCTCGGTGGTGATGACCGTCCTCATCGGCTTCGCCCAGCGCCAGCTGACCTTCGCCAATCTCTGGCAGTCGGTTCGCGACAGCGCCGTTCAGACGGCGGCGGTGTTCCTCATCGCCGGATCGGCCAAGATGTTCGTCGCCTTCATCGCGCTTACCGGCATCGCGCCGGTGGTCGTCGACGCGGTCTCGTCGCCCGACATGTCCTTCGCGGCGCTGATGATCGGGATCGTGGTCGTCTATCTCGTCCTCGGCATGTTCCTCGATCCGATCGGCATCCTGGTTCTGACGCTGCCCTTCATGATCCCGCTCGTGGAGGCGCAGGGCCTGCATCTGATCTGGTTCGGCGTCATCGTCGTGAAGCTTCTGGAGATCGGGCTGATCACGCCGCCGGTCGGGCTGAACGTCTTCGTCGTCGGTTCGGTCGTCCCGCCGGGCATCACGGTGGAGCAGATCTTCCGGGGCATCTCCCGCTTCCTCGTCGCCGAGGTGGTCGTGCTGATCCTTCTGATCGCCTTCCCGATCATCTCCCTCCTGATCCCCCTGTCGAGCTGAAGGCCGCCATGCCCGGAACCGTCCGCTACGAACGCGAGGGCGCGATCGCGCTCCTCACCATCTCCAACCCGCCGGTGAACGCGGCGAGCCATGCCGTCAGGGCCGGCCTTCTGGAGGCTGCGGCGCGGTTCGCGGAAGACGGGGAGGCGAAGATCGCCGTCCTTGTCGGGGAGGGCGCGAACTTCGTGGCCGGCGCCGACATCTCCGAATTCGGCAAGCCGCCGATGGAGCCGCTGCTGCCGAACGTCGTCGCCGCGATCGAGGCGAGCGAGAAGCCGGTCGTCTGCGTCGTGGCGGGCGCGACGCTCGGCGGCGGCCTGGAGCTGGCGATGGGGGCGCATTACCGCCTCGCCCTGCCGAGCGCGCAGATGGGCCTGCCCGAGACCACGCTCGGGCTCCTGCCAGGCGCGGGCGGAACGCAGCGCCTGCCGCGCCTGATCGGCAGCGAGGCGGCGCTCGAAATCATCCTCAGCGGCAAGCGCCTTTCGGCCGGGGACGCGCTGGTGCTCGGGCTGGTCGATCGGGTGGCGGAGGGCGATGCGCGCGAGGCGGGTCTCGCTTTTGCGAGCGCGCTCCTCGCCGAGGGGAAGGGACCGCGCCGCGTCTGCGAGATGCCGGCTCCGCCGATCGGGGAGGAGGCGGAGCGCTGGCAGGCCCGCATCGCACGCGAGGACAAGGGGCAGGTGGCGCGTGCCACGGCGCTCCGGGCGGTCGTGGAGGGCGCCTCGCTGCCCTTCACCGATGGCATGACGCGCGAGCGCGAGCTCTTCCGAGAACTTCTGGACACGCCGCAGAGGGCCGCGCTGGTCCATGCCTTCTTCGCAGAGCGCAAGGTCTCGCAGCTGCCGGAGCTGAAGGGTCTGGAGGCGCGCCCCGTCCGCCGGCTCGGCGTCGTCGGCGGTGGCACGATGGGCGCGGGCATCGCGGCCGCCGCGCTCCTGAAGGGAATTCCCGTCACGCTGGCCGAGCGCGACGAGGCGAGCGCGCAGAAGGCGCGCGGAACGGTCGCCGGCATCCTCGACGGCAGCGTCAAGCGCGGCAAGCTGACCCCGGAGAAGCGCGACTCGATCCTCTCCGGCAGTTTCGAGACGGCCGTCGGATACGAGGCGCTCGGATCGTGCGACCTCGCCATCGAGGCGGTGTTCGAGGACATGGCGGTCAAGCGCGCCGTTCTGTCCGAGCTCGACAAGGTGCTCGGCCCGGACGCGGTGATCGCGACCAACACCTCCTATCTCGACGTCGACGAGCTCGCCCGGGCCACCTCGCGCCCCGAAAGCGTCATCGGCCTCCATTTCTTCTCCCCGGCCCACGTGATGCGGCTTCTGGAGATCGTGGTGGGCGAGAAGACCGCGCCGCAGGTCGTCGCGACCGGCTTCGCCTTCGCCAAGCGTCTCGGCAAGGTGGCGGTCCGCTCGGGCGTCTGCGACGGCTTCATCGGCAACCGCATCCTGTCGGCCTATCGCGGCGCCATGGACCGCTGCGTCCTCGACGGCGCCTCGCCCTTCGCGGTGGACGAGGCGATGGAGGAGTTCGGCATGGCGATGGGCCCCTATGCGGTGGCCGACCTCGCCGGGCTCGACATCGGCTACGCCAACCGGCGGCGGATGGACGCGACGCGCGATCCGCGCGACCGGCCGCCGCTCTTCGCCGACCGGCTGACGGAGATGGGACGCAACGGCCGCAAGACCGGCCGGGGCTACTACGTCTATGCCGAGGGCGGCCGCACGCCGGACCCGGAGGTCGAGGCCATCGTCTCCGCCGTGCGTGACGAGAACGGCACGAGCCCGCGCCAGTTCACCGCCGAGGAGATCGCGGCACGCGCGCTCGCCGCCATGGTCAACGAGGCGTCGAAGATCCTGGAGGAGGGCATCGCCCGCCGTCCGCTGGACGTCGATATCGTTCTCCTGACCGGCTACGGCTTCCCGCGCTGGCGCGGCGGGCCGATGCACCATGCCGACGCCGTCGGGCTTCCCAAGATCCTCGCCGACATCGAGCGCTTCGCCGAAGAGGACGCCTTCTTCTGGAGCCCCGCGCCACTTCTGAGGCGCCTCGTCGCCGAGAACCGCTCCTTCGCCGACCTCAATCTTGAAGAGAAGCTCGATGCCTGACGCCGTCATCGTTTCCACCGCCCGCACCGCCATCGGCAAGGCCGCGCGCGGTGCGCTGAACGCAACGCATGGCGCGACCATGGGCGGGCATGTCGCGGCGCAGGCCGTGACGCGCGCCGGGGTCGATCCGGCCCTGATCGAGGATTCGATCTGGGGCTGCGGCTACCCGGAAGCTGCGACGGGCGGAAACATCGCGCGCCAGATCGTGCTGCGCGCCGGCCTGCCCGTCTCCATCGCGGGCGCGACTGTGAACCGCTTCTGCGCGTCGGGGCTCCAGGCCCTCGCCATGGCCGCCAACGCCGTGCGGGTGGACGGCGCCAACGCCGTCCTGGCTGGCGGGGTCGAAAGCATCAGCCTCGTCCAGCCGCCCGCCCGGCACAGCCGCGAGGCCTGGATCGAGGCGAACCGGCCGGACCTCTATCTCCCGATGATCGAGACCGCCGACATCGTCGCGCGTCGATACGGCGTCTCGCGGCAGGCGCAGGACGAGTACGGGCTGCGCTCGCAGGCTCGCGTCGCCAAGGCGCAGGCGTCGGACCTCTACCACGACGAGATCGTGCCGATCACGGTGACGAAGCGGATCGAGAACCGGGAGACCGGCGAGGCGCGCGAGGAGGAGGTCACGCTCGCGCAGGACGAATGCAACCGCGCCGATACGACCATCGAGGGGCTGGCCAAGCTGAAGCCCGTGCGCGGCGAGAGCGAGTTCGTCACCGCCGGGAACGCCTCGCAACTCTCCGACGGTGCGGCCGCGCTCGTCGTCATGTCCTCCGAACTGGCCGCGCGCGAGGGTCTGACGCCGCTCGGCGCCTTCCGCGGCTTCGCGGTGGCCGGCTGCGAGCCGGACGAGATGGGGATCGGCCCGGTCTTCGCCGTGCCGCGCCTTCTGGAGCGTCACGGCCTCTCGGTCGAGGACATCGACCTCTGGGAGCTGAACGAGGCCTTCGCGAGCCAGGCGATCTACTGCCGCGACCGGCTCGGCATCCCGGACGAGCGCTGCAACGTCAATGGCGGGTCCATCGCGATCGGCCACCCCTTCGGGATGACCGGCGCGCGCATGGCCGGGCATCTGCTGCTCGAAGGGCGGCGGCGCGGCGCGCGTCTGGGCGTCGTCACCATGTGCGTCGGCGGCGGTCAGGGCGCCGCCGGCCTGTTCGAAATCTATTCGTGAGAAGGGCAGACATCATGGACCGGTCCGACAGCCCCGACGAAGCGGCCTTCCGGCAGGAGTTGCGCGCCTTCTTCGCCGAGCATCCCGACGAGGAGCTGAGGCGCAAGGTCCGCCTGTCTCTGCCCCTCACCAAGGCAGAGCACGAGGGCTGGCACGCGAAGCTGCAGGAGCGCGGCTGGCTGGCCGGCTCCTGGCCGCGCGAGTTCGGCGGAGCGGGATGGGGCGCCGTCGAGCGCCACATCTTCGAGGAGGAGCTGGCCCGCGCAGAAGCGCCGCGCATCGTCCCCTTCGGCATCACGATGCTCGGCCCGGTCTTGCAGAAGTTCGGCACGAAGGCGCAGCAGGACCATTTCCTGCCGCGCATCCTGTCCGGGCAGGACTGGTGGTGCCAGGGCTATTCGGAGCCCGGTGCCGGCTCCGATCTTGCATCGCTCAAGACTTCGGCCCGGCGCGAGGGCGACCATTACGTGGTCAACGGCCAGAAGACCTGGACGACGCTCGCCCAGCACGCCGACTGGATCTTCTGCCTCGTGCGGACCGATTCCAGCGTGAAACCGCAGGAGGGCATCTCCTTCCTTCTGATCGACATGAAGACGCCGGGCGTCGAGGTGCGGCCGATCGAGCTGATCGACGGCGGCCACGAGGTCAACGAGGTCTGGTTCACCGACGTGCGGGTGCCCGTCGAGAACCTCGTCGGCGAGGAGAACAAGGGCTGGACGTGCGCCAAGTTCCTGCTGACGCACGAGCGCACCAACATCGCCGGCGTCGGCTTCGCCAAGGCCGCGCTCGCCGATCTTCAGCGTGCCAGCGCCCGGCGCGAGGACGGCGGGCGGGCGGCGATCGACAATCCGGTCTTCGCCGCGCGGCTGGCGATGGCGGAGATCGAGCTTCTGGCGATGGAGACCACCAATCTTCGCGCCCTGGCCAAGGCCGCCGCGGGCGGCGCGCCGGGCGCGGAAAGCTCGATGCTGAAGGTGAAGGGCTCTGTCATCCGGCAGGAGATCGACGACCTGCACCGGCGCGCCGGCGGAGCCTACGCGCTCCTGCGGCGCTCGGAGGAGGAGACGCCCGGCGTCAACGATCCGCTGCCCGGCCCGGCGAGCGCGCATGCGGCGAGCGCCCGCTATCTGAACCAGCGCAAGCTTTCGATCTACGGCGGGTCGAACGAGGTGCAGCGCACGATCATCGCCAAGTCGATTCTCGGCCTCTGACGGCCGAAGTGAGGACGGACCCATGGATTTCACCTTGAGCGACGAGCGGCGGATGCTTCGCGAGAGCCTCCGCGGAACGCTGGAGCGCGGGTCGGGCGCGAACTGGGGCGAGATGGCCGAGCTCGGCCTCTTCGCCGCGCTCGTCTTGGAGGCGGACGGCGGCTTCGGCGGCGAGGGCGAGGACGTCGCGCTCGTCTTCGAGGAACTCGGCCGGGCGGGCTGCGCGCTCCCCGTGCTGGACCATGCGGTCCTCGGCACCGGCCTTCTGGCCGCGGCCGGCTCGGACGTGCTCGAAGGTGCGGTCGGCGGGCAGACGCGCCTTTCGCTGGCGCACGAGGAGCAGGGTGGCGTCGGCCGCACGCTCTTCTGCCGCACGGCGGCGGAACGGCTCGAAGGCGGCGGCTATCGGCTGCGCGGCGGCAAGAGCGTGGTCGTCGGCGGCATCGAGGCGGACCGCCTGATCGTCTCCGCTCGTCTCGGCGGCGCGCCCGCGGAGGGTGCGGAGGGGCTCGCCCTCTTCCTCGTGCCCGCCGACGCGCCCGGCCTCGAACGCCGGGCGGTGCCGCTGCAGGGCGGCGGCGAGGCCGCGGAGATCATCCTCGACGGCGTCGAGATCGGCGAAGACGCGCTTCTTCTCGAAGGCGACGCGGCGGCCGAGGCGCTCGGCCGCGCGGAGGCCCGCGCGATCCTGGCCCTTTGCGCCGAGATGCTGGGCCTGATGGACCGCGCCATGGGGCTGACCGTCGAATATTCGCGCACGCGCAAGCAGTTCGGCAAGCCGATCGGCGCCTTCCAGGCGCTGCAGCACCGCATGGCGGACATGGCGATGGAGGTCGAGCAGTCCCGTTCGGCCGTGTTCAACCTCGCCCGCGCGATCGAGGGCGCCGACCGGGACCGGCAGGCGAGCGCGGCCAAGACGCTGGTCGGACGCACGGCGCGCCTCGTGGCCGAGGAATCGATCCAGATCCATGGCGGCATCGGAATGACCGAGGAGTACGAACTCGGGCATCTGGTGCGCCGGCTGATCGAGGCCGAAACGCGCTTCGGCGACAGCGACCATCATCTCCAGCGCTTCGTGGAGCTGTCGCGTCCGCTCTGGGAGGCGCAGGCCGCATGAGCGACGGGCTGATCCTGAACGAGACCGGCGCGCAGCGCACGCTCGGCTACGTCGTGGACGTCGGGCAGGGAGACGGGCGCGCCCGCGTTTCGCTCGACATCGAGGACGGGCATCTGAACCGCCACGGCGCGTTGCATGGCGGGCTCGTCACGCTCCTTCTCGACAGCGCGGCCGGTGCCACGGCCAGCCTTTCGCGCGACGAGACGGGACGGCTGCCCTTCGTCACCATCTCCTTCACCACGCAGTTTCTGGCGCCGGCCCGCGCCGGCCGTGTCACTGCCACGGGTCGGGTCGCGGGCGGCGGGCGCTCGGTCGTCTTCGTGGAAAGCGAGCTTCGCGGCGACGACGGTGCATTGCTCGCGCTCGGCTCCGGCGTGTTCAAGCCCGCCCGCGTGGAGGCGTCGTCGTGACGGGCTGGCTTCACCAGATCGTCGAGCGCGCCGCCGGCGCCGCGCCGGACCGTCCCGCGATCCGCGACCATGACGGGCGCCGCGTCACCTATGGCGAGCTCGACGCCCTGTCCCGCGAGGCCGCCGAACTCTTGGCAGAACACGGCGTCGGCCCGGGCGACCGCGTGGCGATCGTCGGCGAGAACGCTCTGTCGATGGTGGCGCTCGTCTTCGGCGCGAGCCGGCTGCGCGCCACCTTCACGCTCCTGAACGCACGGCTTGCCGGCAGCGAGATCGAGCGTTGCCTTGCCCATGCCGATCCGCGCGCGATCCTCTTCTGCACCGGCGTCTCGCCGGACGCGCAGGCTCATGGCGAGGCGAGGGGCGCGAAGGATCGTCCGACGGGCTTCGGACGGATCGCCGTCGCGGCACGACCCTCGGCGGAGGTGGATCCGTCGCTGCTGGATGAGCCTGCCGTCGCGGCGATCCTCTTCACCACCGGCTCGACCGGCACGCCGAAGGGCGTGATGCTGACCCACGCCAACCTCCTCTATGCCGGCGAGCGGTCGAGCCGCCTGCGTGAACTCGCGCCCGGCGACGTGATCTACGGCGTCCTGCCGCTGACCCACGTCTTCGGCCTCGCCTCGCTTCTCGTCGGCGGACTGACGGGCGGCGCGGAGATCGTGCTGGTCCCGCGTTTTTCGGCCGAACGCCTCTACGAGGCTCTGTCCTCCGGCGACGTGAACGTCTTTCCGGGCGTTCCGCAGATGCACGCCGCCCTGATGAGCCTCGTGCGGGGCAAGGGCATGGAGCGGATCGCGGACGGGCGCCTGCGTTATCTCTCCTCCGGCGCGGCACCGCTCGACCCGACCTGGAAGCGCGAATGCGAGCGCTTCTACGGCGTCGCGCTGCAGAACGGCTACGGCCTGACCGAGACGACGGCCGGCGTGTGCATTTCCTCCAACGCCATCGGCGACCCCGACGTCAGCGTCGGCGAGGCGCTGCCCGGCATGGAGATCGCCCTCGACGAAAGCGTGGCGGGCGGCGGCGAGGGCGTCGGCGAGGTGCTGACGCGGGGACCGGCCGTGATGCGCGGCTACTACCGCAACGAGGCGGCGACGCGCGCCGCGTTCCGCGAGGACGGCTTCCTCAGGACCGGCGACCTCGGTCGCTTCGACGAGAAGGGGCGCCTCCACATCGTCGGGCGGTCCAAGGAGCTGATCATCCGCTCGGGCTTCAACGTCTATCCGCCGGAGGTGGAGGCGGCGCTGAACGATCATCCGGCCGTGGCGCTTTCGGCGGTCGTCGGCCGCACCGTTCAGGGGAACGAGGAGGTCATCGCCTTCGTCCAGCTCGTGCGCGAAGGCGCCGCCAGCGCCGAGGAGATCGCGCGCCACGCGGCGACGCGCCTCTCGCCCTACAAGCGGCCCTCGCGCATCGTTCTCGCCACGGCGCTTCCGGCCGCCGCCAACGGCAAGCCGCTGAAGCATCTGATGCTCGCCCATTTCGCCGCCGAGCTTGCAGCGCTCGATGCCTTCGCCTCGGAGACGCGGGCCGAAGCCTCGTCCTGAACCGAGGAGCCGCTCGTCCGAGGGACGCGCCGGCTCTATAGATCGGCGGACACGACCGGAGACATTCGAGACGCCATGTCCGCCACCATCTCCCGCCGGCAAGGCCGCCCGCCCGCCATGGAGGACATGCGCGGTCACATCCTCGACGTGGCGGCGGAGGTCTTCGCGCGGGGCGGCTACGACGGAAGCTCGCTCGCCGAGCTCGCCCAGGCCTGCAACATGACCAAGCCGGCGATCTACCACTACTATCGCAGCAAGCAGGACATTCTCGACGCCCTCATCATGCGCACGCTGGAAGGGCTCCTGGCCCATGGCCGCGCGGCGCTCGGACCGCCGGGCGACGCGGCCGGCGATCTGAAGCGCCTCATGATCGCCCACGCGCGCTATTTCGACGCCAATTTCCACGCCTTCTCGGCCATGCTGTCCGGTTTCGGCTCGATGGCGACGCGCCTTCAGGCGCAGGACGCGCGGCGCGTGCGCGGCGAGTACGAGGAGATGATCCGCGACTACATCCGCCGCGCCATCGCCGAGGGCTCGTTCCGCGAGGTGGACGTGGCCGATGCCGGGCGCGCGATTCTCTCGCTCCTGAACTGGATGGGGCGCTGGTATCGGCCGGATGGACCCCGCCGCGCCGAGGATTTCGCCGCCGACTATTACGAGATGTTCGTGCACGGCCTGCACGCCTGATCGCCACGGAGCGGCGCGCTCGCCCGGGCCGCCCTATCTGGAGGCCGGCGGGGCTGGACGAAGGTCGGAGCGATGAATGGCATGGATCGGGATCATCTCCGACACGCACGGGCTCCTGCGCCCGGAAGCGGTCGAGCGGCTGCGCGGCGTGACGCGGATCGTCCATGTCGGCGACATCGGTGCGCCCGAGATCGTGCCGCGGCTTCAAGACATCGCTCCGGTGACGGCCATTCGCGGCAACATCGACACCGCCGAATGGGCGATGGCCTATCCGGAAACCGCCGCCCTCACGATCGCGGACCGTCGCCTCTTCGTCATCCACGACCGCAAGGATGTGGCGTTCGATGCGGAAGCGGACGGGTTCGACATCGTCCTGTCCGGCCATTCGCACCGGCCGGGCTTCGAATTCGTGGGGCGCGTCCTTTTCCTCAATCCCGGCAGCGCCGGGCCGCGCCGCTTCCGCCTGCCGGTGACGCTCGCCACGCTCGATCTTGGCCGAACGCCGCTGAAGCCCGAGATTCACGCGCTGATCTGAGATGGCTCAGGACGCGAGGCCCACGGTCAGTCCGCCGCAGACATAGAGCACCTGCCCGTTCACGAAGGACGACCGCTCGTCGAGGAAGAAGGACACGGCCTGCGCGATGTCGTCCGGCGTTCCGACCCGCCCGGCCGGAATGGCGGAGACGATCGCCGTCGTGCGCGGGTCGTCGGGCGGGTTGTTGCGGTCGAACTCGGCGGTGGCGATCGTTCCGGGCGCGACCGCGTTCGCCGTGATGCCGTGGCGCGCGAGCTCCAGCGCCCAGGTCTTCGTCATGCCGTGCAGCGCGGCCTTGCTCGCGGCATAGGCCGTGCGCAACTCCTTGCCGAGCGCGACGCGGCTGGAGATGCTGACGATCCGCCCGTGCCGCGCCGCCTTCATCGCGGGAAGCAGAGCCTTGGTGCAGACCATGGCCGTGCGGACGTTCACCGCCATCACCGCGTCGAGATCGTCCGCGCTCACGGTCTCGATCGGCGCGGGCCGCACGATGCCGACATTGTTGACGAGCGCCAGCGGCGCGCCGGCCAATAGGATGTCCCGCAGCGCCTCGTCGAGCGCCGCCAGATCGGCGACGTCCACGCGATGAAAGCGGTGGACGGCGTCGTGTTCGGGCTCAATCCGGTCGATCGCGACGACGCGGAACCCGTCGTCGCACAGTCTTGCGCAGATCGCGGCGCCGATGCCGCGCGCGCCGCCCGTGACGAGGACGCTTCGTTCCATCGTTCGTCCTCTCGTCGGATTGCGCGAAGCGCTCAGTTGATCGTGACGCCGGCGCTCTCGATGATGTCCGCCCATTTCGTGCGCTCGGCCTCCATGAAGGACGCGAAGCCCTCGGGCGTGTCGGTCCGGGCGACCGCGCCCTGCAGCGCGAACTGCTCCCGCACGTCGTCGCGCGACAGGAGGTCGACGATCGCCCCATGCAGGCGCTCGATCACCGGCTGGGGCGTGCCGTCGGGTGCGAAGATCCCGAACCAGGAGGTCGCCTCGTAGTCCGGGAAGCCGCTCTCGGCGATCGTCGGAACGTCCGGCAGCGCCTCGGCCCGCTCGGCGGTGGTCACCGCGAGCGCCTTCAGCGCGCCGGAGCGGATCTGCTGGATGGAGGAGGGGAGGTTGTCGAACATGATGGCCGTCTCGTTGCCGAGAAGCGCGGCGACCGCAGGTCCGCTGCCCGTGTAGGGCACATGCTCCATCTCCACGTCCGCGATGACGCGGAACATCTCGCCCGAGAGATGGATGGACGTGCCCGCGCCGGACGAGGCGAAGAGGATCTCTCCCGGATGGGCGTGGGCGTGGGCGACGAGCTCCTCGACCGAATCGTAGGGTTCGCTCGGGTGCGCGACGAGAACGTTGGGAACGGCCGCGATGGGCGTCACGGGCGCGAAATCGGCGACCGGATCGTAGCCGAGGGTCGGGTAGAGGCTCTCGTTGATCGAATGGGTACCGACCGTACCGAGAAGAAGCGTGTATCCGTCCGGCTCGGCGCGGGCGACCGCCGCCGTGCCGACGCTGCCGCCGGCGCCGGGCTGATTCTCCACCACGACGTTCTGGCCGAGTTCGCCCGACAGCTGCTGGGCGACGATGCGCGCCAGGATGTCGCTCGTTCCGCCGGCGTTGAAGGGAACGACGAGCGTCACCGGTCGCTCCGGCCACGAGTCCTGGGCGCGGGCCTCCCCGGCCGGCACGAGGGCCGAGAGTGAGAGAGCCGACAGGGCAGCCAGCCCGAACATGAGGGCACGGCCCGCCGGCCGCGACGGATCGCGATACGCTTGCAACATCGATTGGTCCTCCCATGGGCGCGTCGCCGAAGCCTCCGGACGCGCACCGATGCCGCGGAGCTTAGCGGGCAGGGCAGCGGCTTGGAAGCCTCTGGCGGTTGAACCGGGCCGCCGCGGGCGTCGGTCGAAGCAGGCCGTTCCCGGCCGCCCGCGCTGCTCAAAGAGCCGCTGCTGCGATCCGCCGGATCGGCGCCGCCCCGTCACCTCTTCGTCGATACGCCTCTTTCGGTTTTTCCGGACTGTTCAATCCGTATCAGCGCCGGGATGGCTTAGCCGTACTGCCGCATCGCGGGGGCGACCTCACTTCGGCACATACCGGCCCGTGTCGATCGCCCAAAGCCGCATTCCCGCTTCCAGCTTTGTTACCCCTGCGGTCCAGCGCCGAATATGCTCCAACCGACGACGGGCTTCCTCTGGAAAGAGCGCGAGCGTTGCTGACGCGGCGTTGCATTGCACCTGAACGTTCGGGTGCTCGTAGAACCGAACAAGCAGGCGTCGCGCGTCGCCATCGCGCTCTTGCAGTTCGTCCTCCACGGCAAAGCGTGTACGGACCGCTCGGTTTCTACGAGTACCGTGACCGCTCATTTCCATTTCATATTGCTCAATGCTCAATTCGAGGAAACGAGCGATCAGTTCATCGACACTGGCGGTCTTCGGGTCGAAATTCTTCATCGATCGGTTGCTCCTGACGATCGATCTCGCTTCTAGGGCAAGTCTGAAAGACCCTAATCTGCTGAGCTCTACTTCGGCACATACCGACCCGTGTCGATCATCCTGAGCTCCATCCCCACTTGAAGACGTATATGTCCAGTGGACCAGCGGCGGATATGCTCCATCTTACGACGCGCCGCGTCTGGAAATAGTGCCATGGTCGCGGAGGCGGCGTTGGCTTGGACCTGAACGTTCGGATGTTCGTAGAATTGCACAAGCACTCGCCGCTTGTCCCCATCGCGCTGTTTCAGCTCTTCTTCTACGGAAAAACGCTCTCGGATAGCACGATTGGCGCGAGCACCAACGTATTCCCGCTCCCACTTGTCTTCTTCCAAGCTCAGTTGCAAGAATCGAGCGGCCAGTTCTTCGACACTGGCGGCTTTCGGGTCGAATTTCTTCATGGTTTCAGAATCCCTGTCTCCTCCAGAGCAAGCAAGCCGACTGCAAAGCGCTCGCTCCAGTCTCGACCGCGAACATGCTGGCGCGGAGTCGACCAATTGAAACTTCTATTCGGTGTTTCGAACCATCTATTCACCTCCCAGTGTCTCATGCGTGGGATACGTACGAGATTGCCGGGCCCGTCGATAAGCGAGCGCGGGAAGCCATCGAGTTCAGCCGGCCGCTGTTCGACGATATGGTGAATGTCGTAGCCTCTCGACGGACCGAGCGAAGCATCCCGGATGAGGTCCTCCAAGCTCTTGGGCGGGTCGAAATAGGACTCGATCAAGGGATAATACTCGTACAGCCAGACGGCGCCACGCACGACGTTCAGAAGAAGACCCAGTGGGCCTGTCGCGCCTCGCAGGGCGGCCTCGACCACGAATTGCGCAACGGCACGGGCGACCCGGATTCGTTCGCTCCTGCGTTCGGGCTCGGAACTCGGGACGACCGGAAGAGGCTCGTACGGACCTACTTCCGGCGAAGGTGCCGCCACCGGGGGAACGCGCAACGACGGGCGGACCCGCGGCCCTTTGCCCGTTGCGCCGTCATCGGGGCGCCCGGGAATGTCGATGATGAGCCTGGGACGCCCGTCACTCTGCGGCCGACTCGCACCGCCGTCTCGCCACTGGCCGGATGTGGGCCCCGAGCCGGCCGGCACGCGCGGCTGGTTCGGGTCGAAATTCGCCCTGATGTCGAGGATAGCCTCGTGCCAGGCGGCGAACAAATAGCGCAGAGCGGCGATCTCGACCTTCGTCGCCGCCTTCCGATACTCTTGCCGGCCTTCCCTTAAGCTCCTTCTCCGATGCATCATCCTCGCCCCGACAGTTCCGACGGGGCCAGAGTAAAGGCGTTATCGAAATAGGGTATAAATTCCTATATTTTTGTCGTCCGGACAGGCTGCTGCGTGTCGGTCGAGGACGCAAGCGGCGGGGTGCGACGATTTCTGCGTTCCGTTAAGTCATTGCCTTCGTTGCGGTAATGGTGCGATGCTTCGGGCGGACTTCCGGGAAGCCGGGACGCCGTATGCCCGCAGGCTCGCCCAAGTCTGCGGAAGGAGTTCCCCGCTGGAAAGCGCGGTTCTTCTGCCGGAAGGCCGCGGCCGCCCCGGACGGTTGACAAAGACGACGATGTCCGCGAGTTTGAGTAAACGATAACCCATTCGGCGCGGGAGGGCTGGATGAGCATCAGCCTTCAGAACGTCGCCGAGCGCGCCGGAGTTTCGGTCAAGACCGTCTCGGGCGCATTGAACGGCAGCGCGGCGCGCATGTCGCCCGAGACGCGCGAGCGCATCCGGCGCATCGCCGCCGAGCTCGGCTACGTCGCCAACCTCGCGGCCCGCTCCACGCGCACCGGCACCATGCCCATCGTCGGGATCGTCGCCGACGGCCTCATCACCGCACCCTTCGCGACCGATATCATGCGCGCCTTCGACGCGTCGGTGCGTCGGCGCGGGCTGTCGGTCCTTGTCACCAATCTGACGGGCAAGGGCATCGCCGCCGCCGTGGACGATCTGGCGCGTTTCCGGCCGCAATCGACGGGTCTGGCCTCGATGTACCACAAGGTCGTCAACGTTCCGGATGCCGCCCGCGCCGCGATCCGGGTGCTCGTCAACTGCCGCGACGAACGCGGGTTGATCCGCTCGATCGTGCCGGACGAGGTTCAGGCCGCCGAGCAGCTCGTCTCCCATCTCATCGCGACGGGGCGGCGGCGCATCGCCTTCCTGAACCTGCCCGGTCTCGTCGCCGGGTCGCTCCGGCTGGAGGGGTTCCGGCAGGCCCATCGCCGGGCCGGGCTTGAGCCGCGCGACGATTGGGTGCGTCCCGCCACGGCCGCTTCCGTCTATTCCGATCGCGCCCCCAGCGCCGTCTCCGGGCATGTGGAGGACATCTTCGCCGCCGCCGACCGCCCGGACGCGCTCGTCTGCGGCAACGATCGCGTCGCGATGGAAGCCTACAACGCCCTTCGCCGGCTCTCGCTGCGCATCCCGGAAGACGTCGCGGTCGCGGGCTTCGACGATCAGGTCGAGATCGCGACGCGGCTCGATCCGCCGCTCACCACCATGGCGCTGCCGCTGCGGGCCATGGGGCGGCTCGCCGCCGAGATCCTCGTCGCACGGGACGACGAGGCGCGCCTCGACAAGGTACCGTTCCGGCTCGTGCGCCGGCAGTCCGCCTGAAACCGAATGCCAAAGCAGACAACCCGATGGGAGGCACAATTGGGTAAACGATCACTCATTCCTGCTCTGACGCTCGCCGCCTCGGCGATCGCGCTCACCGGCACCGACGCGGGGGCGCAGACGACCCTGCGGATGATGCACCAGGGCGATCCGGAATATGTCTCGGCCTATCAGGATGCGGCCCGCCGCTTCACCGAGGCGAACCCCGACATCCGCGTCGAGCTCGTCTACACGCCGCACGACGCCTACAACGAAAGGGTCGGCGCGGCCGTCCTGTCGGGCAATCTGCCCGACATCATGGAGGTCGATGCGCCCTTCGTGTCGAACTACGCCTGGTCCGGCATCCTTCGCCCGCTCGGCGACCTGATCGACCAGGCCCTTCTCGACGACATGACGCCGTCGAACGTCGCGCAGGGCACCTATCCGATCGACGACCAGCTCTATGCCATCGGGCTCGTCGACTCCTCCGTCCTGCTCTACGGCAACCGCCGCTTCCTGGAGGAGGCGGGAATCCGCATTCCGACCGGGCTGGACGACGCCTGGAGCCGCGAGGAGTTCGAGGACGCGCTGCGGACGCTGTCGGGGATCGACGGCGTGCAATGGCCGATCGATCTCTTCCGCTCCTACGGTTCGCGGTCCGAATGGCTGACCTATGCCTATTCGCCCATCCTCCAGTCCTTCGGCTGCGACCTGATCGACCGCGAAACGTGGGAAGCTTCGGGGACGCTCGATTCCGAACCCTGCGTCGAGGCCGCGGCCATGATGCAGGACTGGTTCCAGAAGGGGTGGGTGGTGCCCCAGTCGGCCGGCGGCAACCAGTTCTACGCCGAGGGCGGCAAGGTGGGTCTGGCCTGGGGCGGACATTGGTTCTGGCAGGAGGCGAGCACCCAGCTCGGCGACGACCTCGTGATCATGCCGCTTCCCCGCTTCGGCGAGAAAGCGGTGAGCCCGAACGGCACCTGGATCTGGGGCATCACGCAGAACTCCGAGCACCCGGAGGAGGCTGCGCGCTTCCTCCAGTTCATGCTCACGGACGAAGCCGTTCGCGAGGTGTCGCGGCAGAACGCGACGCTGCCGGGCCTTCACTCCTTCGAGGCCGAAAGCCCACTCTATGCCGAAGGCGGACCGATGCGGATCGCGGCCGAGCAGTCGGAGGAGACGGCGCTGCCGCGTCCGCAGCACCCGGCCTATCCCACGATCACGCTAGCGACGATGATGGCCTTCGACGCCATCTTCAACGGCGCCGACCCGCAGACGGCGCTGACGCGCGCGGCCCGGACCATCGACGAGGATATCGACGACAACGACGGCTACTATCCCTTCGGGGAGTGAGGCCGCCCGGCGGTCGGGCTCTCAGTCCGGCCGCCGACCCTTCCGCACTCGGTTCGACGTCCCGCGAAAGCGCCGCCCATGGCCACCACCGTCCTCGACAGACCGCGCCCGCAGCGCCGCCGCCGCTCCTTCCTGGGGCGTTCGGGGGTGCAGGAGATGGGCATGCTGCTGCCGGCCTGCCTTCTCATCCTCGTCTTCCTCGTCCTGCCCTTCGCGCTCAGCTTCTACCTCTCGCTGACCAACGAGCGGCTGATCCCGCGCCCCACGCCCGCGCGCTTCGTCGGTTTCGACAATTACGCGCGCGCCCTTGGCGACGGCGAATTCTGGCAGGCGGTGTGGAACGTGGCGCGCTTCACCCTGATGGTGATCCCGCTGCAATGCGGCCTGGCGCTCGGCACGGCGCTGCTCATCAACCGCAAGATGCCGTTCCGCAACCTGTTCCGGTCGATGTTCTTCCTGCCGACGATCACCTCCATGGTGGTGGTCTGCGTCATCTGGTCGACGCTCTATCAGTACCCGAGCGGTCCGCTGAACCAGATTCTCGGCGTCCTGTCCTTCGGCCTCGCCGGTCCGGTCGACTGGCTGGGCAACCCTTCGACGGCCATGCCCTCGATCGTGCTCCTGTCCGCCTGGCAGGCCTTCGGCTTCCAGATGATCATCTATCTGGCGGGGCTGCAGAACATCTCGGGCGAGCTCTACGAGGCGGCGCGGGTGGACGGGGCGGGGCGGTGGCGCCAGTTCTGGCACGTCACCATGCCGGGGCTTCGCCAGACCCACGTCTTCGTGCTGATCATCACCACGATCCAGGCCTTCAAGCTCTTCACCCAGATCGACATCCTGACGCAGGGCGGCCCGCTGGGCTCCACCGAGACCGTCGTCCACCACATGGTCACGGCCGGCTTCGCCGGGCAGCGCATCGGCTACGCCTCGGCGGTTTCCGTGCTGCTCTTCCTCTTCGTCCTCATCGTCTCGCTGACACAGCGCTACATCACGAGGGATCGCGCATGACCGACATGGCCACGCCCGCCGGAGCGGGGATCCAGGTCGCGGCCGGCTCGCGCTGGCGCCGCCGCGAGAACCGGCGGCGCACGATGGTCGTGATCCAGACCGTCGCCGTGGCCCTGATCGCGCTCGTCATCGTCTCGCCGCTGATCGCGCTCGCCGTCGCCAGCCTCAAGACCGATCGGTTCCAGATCCTGGCCGACATGGGCTCGTTCCGCGCCTTTTGGGTGGAGGATCCCTCGCTGGAGACGTATCGCGAGCTCCTCACCTTCAGCGGCGCCTTTCCCTATGGGCGCTATCTGGTGAACTCGGTGACGATCCTCGCCGTCACCGTGGCGGGCGGGCTCGTGATCAACTCCATGGCCGCCTTCGCGCTGGCCTGCGGGCGCTCTCGCATTCGCGGCTTCGTTCTCGGCGCGCTGATCGCGCTCTACATCATCCCGCTGGAATCGATCGTCCTGCCGCTTCTGCTCGTCGTGAACCGCGCGGGCCTGATGGACACCTTCTCGGCGCAGATCCTGCCCTTCGTCGGCAGCCCGCTCTACATCTTCCTGTTCTACCAGTTCTTCCGCCAGGTGCCGAAGGAGCTGACCGAGGCCGCCACCGTCGACGGCTGCTCCTTCTTCCGGATCTACCGTTCCGTCTACGTGCCCCTGTCGCTGCCGGTGATGGCGACGGTCGCCATCCTCCTCGGCATCGAGATGTGGAACCAGTATCTGTGGCCGCTGATGGTCACGCAGACCGACTACGCACGGCCGCTGCCCGTCGCCATCGCCTCCTTCCTCGGCCAGGACTCGGTGTTCTGGGACCGGGCGATGACCGCCTCCGTCCTGATGATGCTGCCGGTCCTGATCTTCTACCTCGCCTTCCAGCGCTGGTTCGTCTCCTCCTTCATGGGCTCGGCCGTCAAAGGCTGACCAGACCTCGGATGATTGCCATGACCCCGATCCATCTCGACCTTCGAGCCGGCGAGAGCGTGCATCTCTGGCTGAAGGGCACGGCCTCGCTCACCGGACCGGCCGACGCCGAGCGGTTGGAGGCGCCGCGATCCGGCGACTTCCGCAAGCGCGCCTTCGGCGCGACGGCTTCGGGAGAAATCGTCGTCCGGCCCGATGCCGGTGCCTCGGTGTCGCTCGCCTATGCCTTCGATCCGGCGCGCGTGGCCGAGGACGGCATCCGCCTTCTCTACGCCAACGAGCGCAATGCCGCGCCGGAGGGGCCGCGCTACCACTTCACCCCGCCCTTCGGCTGGATGAACGACCCGAACGGGCTCGTCGAGATCGACGGGGACATCCACCTCTTCTACCAGCACTACCCGCACGACCGCTTCTGGAACACGATGCACTGGGGCCACGCCGTCAGCCGCGACGGGGGCGCCGGCTTCACCCATCTGCCGATCTTCCTGGAGCCTCGCGAGGAACTGCTGGCGGACGATGCGGAGAGCGGCGGAGCCTTTTCGGGCTCGACCATCCCGGCGGATAACGGAGCCTTGCGCGTCTTCTACACCGACCGCCAGGACAGCCGCGAACCCGAATGGGAATGGCAAATGACGGCGCTTTCGCCCGACCGGCTGTCGGTCGGGGCGTCGACACCCGTGATCGAACGACGGCCGGACCTGCCCGGCTACAAGAAGGACTTCCGCGATCCCTATGTGTTCGAGGGACCGGACGGGCTCTGGAAGATGCTTCTCGGCGGACGCGACGGGGAGGGGAGCGTCGTCCTTCTCTACGAGAGCGAGGCGAAGGACGCAGCGGACGGCTGGCGCTTCGTCGGTCCGCTCTTCACCGCCAGCGGCCATGGCGTCGGCGCGGCAGAATGCCCGTGCATGGTGCCGGTCGGTGACGGGCTCTGGACGCTGATCTACTGCCTCCTCTCCTCGCGCGACAGGGAGACCGGGCGGCGCAATCTCAGCCACGCCGTGACCGGTCGCTTCGACGGGCGCTCCTTCGAGCCGCTCGACACGCGCGAGGTCGATTTCGGCACCGACGCCTATGCCTTCCAGGCGACGCTCGGCGCATCGGGAGCCTTCGGCATCGGCTGGGCGGCGAACTGGACGGATGTTCGCAAGGGCGAGGACTTCCCGAGCGCCATGACGCTGCCGCGCCGCTTCGAATGGCGCGGCGACCATCTGGCGACCCCACCGCTCGACGCTCTCGAAAGGCTTCGGGGGGCCGAACGCCGGCTCGATCCGGCCAGCGCGGACCCGGTGCCGGTGGAGGACGGAACGGCCGAGATTCTGATCGAACTGTCCGGCGCGAACGCCCCCTTCCGGCTGGCCTTCGCGCACCCGTCGATCGATCTGGCTTTGGAGCACGATGGGATCGCCCTGGAACTCGTTCACCGGCCGCGCGTCGGCGACCGGGACGGTCCGCGATATCGAGCCGCTACGCCGGGCCTCTCGCGTCTTCGCATCTTCGTGGATCGCGGCCTGATCGAGATCTACGCCGACGACGGCCGCTGGTGCTGCACCAAGCGCCTCGCCGACGCCTCGCCCGTCACCGCGCTCGCCTTCGCGTCGGGCGAGGGCGTCTCTCGCGCCTCGATTCACGCCATCGTCACGCCCGCGCGATCCTCGCGCGGGGCGACCTCCGAACGTTCCGCCTGAAACCCCGAACCGCGCAAGGAGCGACCATGAGCGATCTCGTCCTGTCCGGCATTCGCAAATCCTTCGGCCAGCACGAGGTGCTGCACGGCATCGACATGACCGTGTCGTCCGGCGAGTTCGTCGTCTTCGTCGGACCATCAGGCTGCGGAAAATCCACGCTTTTGCGCGTCATCGCGGGGCTCGAACTGCCCAGCTCGGGCGAGGTCCTTCTGGACGGCGAGGACGCGACGGACTGGGGGCCGACCGAGCGCGGCGTCGCCATGGTCTTCCAGTCCTACGCGCTCTATCCGCACATGACGGTGGCCGAGAACATGGGTTTCGCCCTGAAGGTCGCGGGGATGCGCAAGGACGACATTCGCCGCAAGGTGGAGGAGGCGGCCGACATCCTCGATCTCGGCAAGCTCCTGGACCGGCTGCCGCGCGCCCTTTCGGGCGGCCAGCGCCAGCGCGTCGCGATCGGCCGCGCCATCGTGCGCAAGCCGCGCCTCTTCCTCTTCGACGAGCCGCTGTCCAATCTCGACGCGGCCCTGCGCGGCCAGACGCGGGTGGAGATCGCCAATCTCCACCGCAAGCTCGACACGACGATGATCTACGTCACCCACGATCAGGTGGAGGCGATGACGCTGGCGGACCGCATCGTGATCCTCAATGGCGGGCGGGTCGAACAGTCCGGAACGCCGCGCGATCTCTACGAGCGGCCGGCCAATCTGTTCGTCGCCGGCTTCCTGGGAAGTCCGCGCATGAACTTCCTGTCCGGCCGCATGGTCTCGCCCGGGCGCCTCGCCATCGATGGCGGCGGCGAGGTGGCGGCGCCCGCCGGCTGCGCCGCCTCGTCCTCGAACGCTCCCGTGACGATCGGCGTGCGGCCCGAGAACTGGAAGCTGACGGGGGAGGGGGACGCGCTCATCTCGGGCACGGTCTCGATCGTCGAGTATATGGGTGAGAACGCTCATGTTCATGTCGCGACGGCGGGCGACCAGAGCGTCATCGTCAAGGTCGAGCGCGTCGGCGACCTGCGCCCCGACATGCCCGTCCATCTCGGCTTCGATCCGCGCGACATGCACGTCTTCGATCCGGCCGACGGGCGCAACCTCGTGGAGTTCTGTGGGGGGACGCCCTTCGACCGCCATGCGGAGACCCGCACCGAGCCCGGTCTGCAGGCCTCGGCACATCGCTGAGCACGGCGCAGGAGCGCCGGTCGGTCCCGCAATTCCAGGACGTTGTCGGGCCCGGGGGTTTTCTCGATCGGACCCCTTGGGCCGGCTCGCCCTCGACGACCGGCTCAAGGCGTGCGGCAGCATGTATCGGCCGCTCGGGATGAACAGGGCCGCGTAATGGGCCCCCGTGCGCAGACCGCGCTCGGATCCCGGCATAATGTCATCGAAGGAGGTGGGGTGGCGCGCCGGATCGGGTGAAGATGACAGCTACATCTACGCTATAGCCCTCTAAAATCGCCGTTAGAAAAGGGCAGAATCCCCCTCAAAAGACGGGGTCAATGCGTGTACCTGCTATGCAATATCAGTGGTGAGGGAATTGAGATATTCGCTGTGCAGGTGAAACGCCTTGAGCTTTACAAATGGGTCTGTGAAAGGCCACTCAGCAAAGTCGCACCGGAGCTCGGAATTTCCGGCACCGCACTCGCAGCCATCTGCAAACGATATCAAGTACCCTATCCCGGATCGGGGTACTGGACCCGCAAGTCCTTAGGACTTCCGGCAGAGTTACCTGCCTTGCCAGAAGCATCCGATGAGACCATAGATATCCTGCCCCCAGCCGTCAAACCGCGCAAAAAGCGAACGATGGAGGAACGAGCCGCGCGCAAGCCAAAGCTCGTTGGGAAAACTCGCCGCCCGGTTCGTCACCCGCTGCTTTTTGGTGCAGAAGAACATTTGCGGAAAACACGCGAGGTCAAGAACGGCGAGTTCCTCAGGCCCTACAAGAGGATTCTGCCGGATCTGATCTCATCAGAAGCCGCGCTTCAGCGTGCTCTCTCCATCGCTAACGCTCTGTATCTTGCGCTTGATGAGCGAGGTTACCGCGTTCAAATCGCGCCAGCCGCCGACAATCTGCTGCGGATTCATATCAGGGAACAAGAGGTCGAACGAAAGGATCGCAAATACGGTCGCTACCACTCGGGAAGTATTTGGGCACCTGACAGGCCGACTGTTTTTTATATCGACATGGTGCCTGTAGCGCTCGCCATCACCGAGATGACCGAGCGCGTGACGATGCGCTATTTCAATGGCGACTACCATCGTGAGAACAGTAAGCTCATCCGGTCAGCAAAATCTTGGCAACTGACGCACTCATGGACAACCGAGCAGGATATGCCGTGCGGGCGTTTTCGGGTCGTTGGCTACTCACCAAAGAAGGGGGTCAACTGGTCTCGCAACTGGCAGGAAACGAAGCAGCAGTCGCTTGAGCGCTTGATCCCAGAAATTGTTGAGACGCTGGGTGCGTCAAGAGTTGATCTGCAACGCCTTATGGAGGCTGAAGAAGCGGCGGAGGAGCAGAGGAGAAAGGAGCAAAAAGAACGGTGGGAGCGCTATGAAAGGGAGGAAGATGCGCGAAAAACGGCCCAGGCTCTCACCGACAGCCGGCAGCAGCTGGTCGAGATCATGGAGAAGTGGGGAAAAGCGATCACCGTAGAGCGATTCTTCGCGGACGCAACAGAGCGCCTAAAGAGCGCGGAGGACGACCGTCGGCAGCGTTTAGAGGGACGACTAGCGCTCGCCAGATCAGTGATGGGAAGCGTTGATCCGCTGGATTTCATTGAAAGCTGGGTCGCCCCGGAGGAGAGGCACCGTTCGAAATTTTCTAGCGGGTCGTAAGGTCGTTTGGACAATCCGCATGCACATTGGGATGAGGGCATTCTAGGACAACAATGGTGCCAAAAGCGGAATGTCTGGTTTTGGCGCATTCAGAATTGAAGCGGACCAACCAACCAGACGCTTTTGAACTCCGGCACCCGAACAGCCGCCGCTGGTCGGCAACGATCTTTCCAGGGACCTGATGCTCACTATCGACGATGGCAACGCTGGAGCGTAGGTATGATGTGTCCATGCGGCGCCACTATCGAAATGCTCGTCTTCGATGGCGCGAAGCCTCGGTGGGACATTGCCGTCGACGCCAACGGTCGGCCGACTTTGCAACCATCGGTCTGGCGAAATACAGGATGCAGATCGCATTTTGGTTGCGCTGGGGCCGGATTGTTTGGTGCGGCGATTCTGAAACGGCCTAGCCGCTCTGACCACCCGGATCGTCAAACGAGCCGGGTAGCCTTGCCGATTGTCAGAAGGCGGTCACGCCTTTGGAACGGCAATCGCCCCCTCGATGTCATGCAGCGTAGTGACCACGCTCTCCAGCAGTTGCAAGCCCTGCATGGGATGTGGCTTTCTATCGTCGACGCCAAGGCGCTCAAGACCACTTTGCACGAGACTGGAGCCGAGGTGCGATCCTGCATTGCGAAGATCGTTCAGGCCAAACAATGGCCCCATCATCTTCCTTGCCTGTTCCTCGGGTAGGATTGTGCCCAATAGCCGCTCAATAGCCTTTAGCGACCCCGGCTTTTTCTCGCCCTTGGCGAGCGGTGGGCAGTGCGCAAGTACGGCATCAACATCGACGCGTTCGGTGAACAGTTGCGTCACCTGCTTGGAAAGGTCGAGCAGCCCCTGCGTCTCCGCACAACGAAACCGGTGAGCCCGCCTGAGAATATCAGACACTTGGGCATTCTCGCGCAGCAGCTCCTGACCGTACCGTTCGCGAAAGCTCGAAGCGAGGTTATTAATAGCCTTTTCAATAAGGGCCTCGGGCGCCTTAGTCGATGCCGGCTGCACCATCATCTGCGCTGAGAACAGCTCCTCTGATACGCCCCCATCGGGGGTGACGTTGTGGGCTGCCCAAGTCCGCTGGTCCCAGGGCTTGAGCATGCCGATATCCTTGGCAAAAACGGTGATCAGGCCAAGGCCGTTTACGCCAAAATGGACTGTGTCCGAAGTCGCACCAACACCACCGGTATCTCTCGATGCCCAATGGAGCCGTCCACCGCGATGTCGGAGAAGCGCATTAACCACTCCTGCGTTGAAGTAGAGCCAGCCGATATCTCCATCAAGCCGACCTGCTGCTACCCGAGTACCGTCCGGCTTGGTCACAAAAGAGACTTCATCGGACGTCTTATCGCCGCGGATGCGCGTGCTGATCGTACCGGGGTCCAGCCACTCGGTTCGCCATATGGCACCCCTTGTGAAGAAGGTTCCGTGAGGATGGGGCCAACCCGCCGGCGCGGTAATGTACTCGAGCTGATTTCGATCTCTTTTCTCGTTAATGGGCTTGCGAGACCAGCCATAGCCAGGGTCTTTTTCGGTCACTGCCGTCCGTTCGGCATAACTAGAGCAAAAGAGGCGCATGTCCCGCGCCGCGAGGTAGTCATTGAGGAATTCGGTCTTTATCTCAAGGCAAACCGGCTCGCCGGCATCGTTGCAGGTTAGGCGAACGACCTCCGGCCACCCTTCCTCGGGCCGGTACCAGCGATCACCTTCCTGAATGAGCCGGAGCGCCACCACTAGATCAGGATGCAGATGCCAAATCTCCTTGCTCGGCTCCTCGAGGTGTTGGGCAATGACCAGGTTGATGCCAAGCTCGGTGTCACCCCAGCCGCGGAACACATCCGATGACTGGTAGCCCCATGATTCCATGCCTGCCCGATGCGGATTGAGCCCGACATCGCCCCATCCCATCGTGTCTACATCAGCTGACTTGGCGGAATGAACCGCGACAGTCGCTATCCCGTGGAATTCGGTTACAGAAATGACCCCAGGCGGGAGATCGTTAAGCGTGGACTCCGTCACCCTCCGCAGGGGTGTCCAGGTGCGCGCCGCAAGCTTTGGCAGATCAGCTAGATTGAAGAAGGTCTGCTTGATTGTCATATGCTCTCCCTTACCCGCTGGCGCAGACCAGGAATCGGTGCCGCGGTGGGCGTCGTCGCACTAAAATTTAGTGAAAACAATGCTCTTTCCCATTGTGTCGACGGGACGCCAAGAAGATGGTTGTACTTCGATCAAAGTGTGGAGCACGTATGTCTGTTCTAGATATCCCTCTCCGGAAGGCGCTGCAGTTGTTTTATTCGCCCAATTCACTGCGACGATCCATTTTGAAAGAAGACATCCGACTTGATCGCAGAAAGGAGGCGGGCGGCACTAGAAGTCGAGGTGGCGACTTCTACCTACCCTTTTGGTCGGACGTTAAGACGCACATCTCTGGCCGAGGTGACCTAGCGCAGTTGACCCAGGATCGCATCCTGTCGAACAGGAACTTCAAAAGACTATATCCGCTACTGAGCGACGGAGTCCTCGAACTGCTTAGCGCAAAACTGCGTTGGTCAAACGAGCCTGTAGAGATCGTTCCTATAAGCATGCACGGCAGCCTGCGGATTGAAAGCTTGGGCGCCACAGTTCGGATAAGGGATGCACTACATGCGCGCGTCCGGGGGGAATACACACGCGTGGTATACCCGTACTTCAGTGAAGAGCCACCGCTCTCAGAAGAAGGCGGGAGGTTAGGGCTCTGGGTAATGCAACAAGTACTAACCGACGCGGACCCCGCTGATATGCGTATTATAGATGCCCTGCGTCGTACGTTCTTCTCTCCGCAAACGATGCCGCTGCAGGGCAACGAGGAGACAGTTTTTCATGAAAAATACGGGACGTTGATTGGCGAGTGGGAGTGACTGAAATTAGAGTGAGCTAGTGCGCAAATGTCGTGCAGACTGTTTAGCCTTCAGCTGTCATAGGCAACGCCAGTATGAGGTGAGCTCATGGTGACGGCCTGTGCCTAAGTCCCGTAATCACAAATCGCAGCATTATATCCCAAGGAGCTACCTTTCCGCCTGGTGCGATCCGAATACGCCGGCAGGAATGCAGCCATTTGTGTGGACCTTTGATCCTAGTGGCGGCGTCGGCCGCAAACGAGCACCCCAAAACCTGTTCACCGAGACTGACATCTACACGATCTTCAGGCCCGATGGTTCCCGGGATCTGAGGATAGAGTTTGAGCTGGCGAAACTTGAGCAGGGGCTAAAGACACTCATCACAGACTTTGTGGCCGGCCACCGCCAGTTACCTCGGCTTCGGCAATCGCAGTTGATAGCCTTCATCGCAGCTATGCGCGGGCGCACGCCTGAAGCGAGAGAGATCCAGCGGATGCTTTGGCGGCAGGCCTTGGATGCAGCTGAGGCGAAGACCGTCGCTCTGGGCTCAACCGCAAATGCTGAGGCGGAACTGCGCAACCTTCGAAAAGTGGTGGAGTCGCCCATGCAGTTTTTGCTGCCTGGAGCTATGATGGATGGCTTGCCCACGCTCAGTGAAATGACGATGACTATTATGTGCTCCGTTGAGCCGGGCTTCATTACCTCGGACAGTCCCGTAACTTGGTTCGATCCAACGGTGCCTAGGCATAGCTTCCTAGCTCACAAGAGTTCGCTGGCGGATCCGGGCATCGAGGTAGTGATGCCGCTTTCGCCGCGGCATACGATCATCTTGCATCACCCTATGACGCGGTTCGAAAAGCCGGTGCGATACGTCAGGGCGAGTGCAACCACCGTTGCGGCACTGAACAGACGCACAGCCCATTACGCCCACAAGGCGTTAGTGTCATGGAGAGACGGGTTTGATCCTGCATGGCGAATAGGAGTGCCAGAACGCCCGGATTGACGTAATTCAATGCGAGCACTTTGCCGGCGTTGTCTGCTTTCGGGGGTTCAACCCCAAGATCGAACGACTGGAATGGGGCGCATAGCGGTTGTTTAAGGCCACATAAGCCAAATCTGCGCAGGGTTGAAATCTACCAATCGACCGGAAGCGATTCGAACTTTCTGACCGCCAAACACCGCCGTTTCTACGCTTTTTGGCGCAAGGACCGTCTCACACTCTTTGCGCAGGCGACGTATCGGCGGTTATCGGCGGTAATAGAGGGCAATCGGCGGTATTTGGCGCGCCGCGCCGGGTGATGATGAGAACTACGTTTACTCCATAGCCCTATAAATCAGGGTTCGGGAATTGACCGGAGACGAATGGTATTACAATGGGTTCCGGTCTATTCGTTTTCACCATGTGTTTCTACGGACCCGGCGCTACAGCGCCGGGAATTTGTCACTAGCGGCTCTCCACAGCGCAACGAATAGCGCGTTCGCTTCGGGCCAGCAGTTTGTTCAGGCATCCATGATTTTGCGGCAGCCAGCGATTTTCAGCGGAATTTATGTGGCTATCGGCGGCAATTCGGATGTTGGGCGCTAGGTCACTCGGCGGCGTCCAACTCGTCATCCCACGAGACGACTTCAATCGCAGGACCTTTGAACTCAGGCGGTTTAGATTTCGTAGGAGCCATCCATGACTGCACTTTTCCTGCGGCCTCGTCGGCTTCGAATTGCTTGGCGACTTCGGCAAGCGGGTGACGGAAGAAATGCTGGTTGAGAGCGTCGGCAAGGGCCTTCTCTTTGCCCGCCCTCGCCAGCGCCAGAACCGAATCGCCGTCCTTCCAGTCGATCTTCGCCTTTACGCGGCGGACCTGTTCCTCTTTCAGTTTCGCCAGCGCATCAGGTGCGATGCTGCCACTCGTCCAGATTTCGAAGCGCTGCTTTGCCTCGCGTAAATACCCGTGCTGAGCGTAATGAGCGCGGAATGTGGGAATCTTCGCGAGCCATTCCTCCACCTCTGCCAGACTCAACACACCGCCCGGCTCCTTACCTTTGCATTCAATGGCCGTGACGATTGCGTTCTGGTTGGTGATCGTCTGAACGTCGATATCCGCTGTCTTGCCGGTGCTCGGGTCTTTAGCGGTGACGCCCATATCCATCGTCATGGCTGTGCGCCTTGCAAGATAGCCCGCCACCATCTCAAACAGGATGCCCCGAAGGTTCTTGTTGCGTCCTTCGATATCAAACAGGTTGTTCAACAGCATGGTGAGGCGTTCGGGGCTCGATGACGCATATTTCGCGGCATTCTTGAGCACTTCGCAGAGCGAGGCGATTGCCTCCCCGACACGCCTCCCGAACAGGTCATTGGGGGTTGCCAGCATAACGCCCGCCGCATGTCCTGCGGTCATTGCTTCGCCCGTGAAGCCTTCCGCGACGATGATCGACAGAATGCCGATATCCTTGAAGCTGGCTTTGAGAACGCGAGCTTTGCGGATGAAGAACTGAATCTCATGGACGGTCAAAATGCCTTCGGCGAAAACGTCCGCCACAACGAAACCCGGTTTGCTTGCCGATCCCTGCAACGGTAGGAGATAGCTCGGCCCGGCAAGATCGAATGCGAAAGGCCCGATCGGCTTCAAGTCTTCGTCGCCCCGGATGCGGATAGCGTTGTAGCTCGCGAGGCCAATTTTTCGGCACCATTCGCGCAGGCCATCCAGCAAGACACGTTCCGTAATGTCCCGCGCCCGCATGGCAGCGGGTGTGCCCATGGCCAAGCTCGGAGCCGTGTGGAAACAGCTGCCATATTCCGGGTCGTGGAATTCCTTGAGGAAGTCGGACTTTATGAGACGGCTGGCGACCGTATCAGCCGGGACTTGCCCGGTCTTAGGCCTGACCGTCGCACCGCTTACAACCGCGAATTGCTCGACAGGAATTATGCCGCCCCGAGCGATCACGCCGTCGATAGCCGCCGCCGTAATCGAATTGGTTTCGCGGAGATCGCGCAGGAAATTTTGCCAGAACCGTTCGCCGTTACGGTCCTTCTCCAGATAGAGGAACGCCTCGCGTTTAGGCAGGAGCGGAACAGGAAAGCTGCGGACCGGCGGCTTGGCTCGCGATACGCGTTGACGCGCTGCCTCTGCGGATAAACCAGATGCGACAAATGCCTCAACGATCCGTGAGGAACGTGAGGGACCATGCTCGGAAAGGTACTGCGCAACGCTGGTCATAAGGCATGTCACACTACTTAATTTATTAATTCAACTACCTTCACTGCCTCGTTTTTCAACGATGTGTTCAGGATTGTTTTAAATCAATGACTTAGAGGGCCGTTTTCGGGTCCGATTTTGTGGTCTCTGTCACAATGGTTTTTTGGAGGCGGGCTTTTGGCCTGCTTTCGCGCCCGAAAATAGGTGCTTGGCACCGCCATGTTCCGTAAAGCGTCACTTTACAGGAAACGTTACGTCCGATACGCTGCATCCGAATCGATGAACATTCAACGGGCGGCGCGCGATGACCGATGAGGATGACCTTCGGCTGAAGACGCCCGCCCATCCGGGTGGCTTCGTGAAGCAAGAGGTCTTGAAACCGCTCGGCTTGTCCGTAACGGATGCGGCAGACGCGCTTGGCGTTACGCGGCCGGCCTTGTCAGCGCTTCTGAACGAGCGTGCGCACCTGTCGCCGGAAATGGCGATCCGGATTGAAAAAGCGTTCGGCGTCTCGATGGAGACGCTGATGCGCATGCAGAACAGCTACGACATTGCGCAGGCCCGCAGGCGGGAAGCCGAGATCAAGGTCGAGCGATACACAGGAATGAATACGAAGGGTCGAGCATGACGGAGCTGAGTTTCAAGGGTAAAGAGTTTGTCTATAACCACCATCTGGCGGTGCCCTTCCGTCCGCTTGTGCACGATGAAAGCAAGGGTATCGGCCCGGTTGCGCTTGACGGCAATCTCGTCATTCACGGCGACAATCTGCACGCGCTGAAGGCGCTCCTGCCGCTTTATGCGGGCAAGGTAGATTGCGTGTATATCGACCCGCCCTACAATACCGGCAAGAGCGATTGGTCATATAACGATAAAGTCAATTCGCCGGTGATTCAGGAATGGCTCGATAGCAATCCGATCACCGTCGATGATACGCTTCGGCATGACAAGTGGGCGTGCATGATGTGGCCGCGCCTTCAGCTCTTACGCGACCTCATGAAGCCGGGGGCAGTCATTTTTGCGAGCATCGACGATAACGAGGTCGCTCTGTTCAAGCATCTTCTGCACGCTACATTTGGCGACAATAACAATCCGAAAAGCAACCCTCATCTTGGCACCATTATCTGGAAGAATGCGACAGATAATAATCCAACGAATATCGCAATTGAACATGAGTATGTTCATGTCTTTTGTTTGGAGCGGGATGGCGTTGCACCTATCTGGAGTTCTCCGTGGTCGGACCTGAAAGATTGCCTTCTTGCGAAGGAACAGGAGCTTTTGGCCGCCAACTTAAGCGATGATGAGCTTTCATCACAATATACGGAATGGTTCAGACTGCATAAGCCGCAACTCGGCCCCTTGCAGGAGTATAATCAGATCGACCGGGGCGGGATTTTCACTGCCTCGCGAAGCGTCCACAACCCGGGCCGTGAGGGTTATCGCTGGGATTTAATGAATCCCAAGACCCAGAAACTGGTGCCGCAACCGCTCATGGGATACCGCTTTCCTGAAGACACCCGCGACGAGTTGCTTGCGCAGGATCGCATCATTTTCAGCGACGATCCCGATCAGCTCATCCGCCTCAAGACCTACGTGAAGGACTACAAGGAGAAGATGCCGGGGATCATTGAAATAGATGGTCGGCGCGGCGCGAATGAGCTGAAAAAGATTTTCCCAGAGTCGAAGCAAGCCTTCAAGAATCCAAAGACCTACACGCTTATTGAGTGGCTTCTTTCATACACCGCTGGCCCGGATACTGTCGTTCTCGACTCATTTGCTGGCTCCGGAACGACGGCGCAGGCGGTCATGAAACTGAACGAGAGGGATGGCGGAAATCGGAAGTTTATCCTTGTCGAAATGGAAGATTATGCCGACGAACTGACGGCAGAGCGTGTTCGCCGCCTTATACAGGGCGTTCCGACTTCAAAGGACGATGAGTATAAAACAGGCCTCGGCGGCACCTTCACCTATTGCACTCTCGGCGATCCCGTGGAGCTGGATAAGGTGCTGAGCGGTGAAACCCTGCCGCCCTATGCCGGTCTCGGCGCGGCACTGTTCCACATGGCGACCAATCGCGCGCTCGATCCCGCAGCCGTGCGGGAGGATGATTTCTATCTCGGTGCCATAGAAGGCCAGCATGTCTGGCTGATCTACAAGCCCGATCTCGACTGGCTGAAATCGCCGGAAGCGGCCCTGACGCTGGCGCGCGCCAAGGCATTCGCCGCCTCCGATCCGGACAAGCGGCACCTTGTCTTCGCCCCGGCGCGTTTCGTGAGCCAGAAGATGCTGGCGGAACAGAACATCCCTGTGGAGTTCGTGCCGCTGCCCTTCGCGCTTTACCGCATAGACCGGAGCTGACGCCATGTTTCGCCAGCTCGATTATCAGGACCGCGTGCTCTCTACGCTCGATGCCTATCTCGACCTTTTGAAGGAGAAGAAAGCACGCGCAGACAAGGTGGCAGCGCTCGCCGAACAAGACCCTGACCTTGGCCTCGCCATTCCGGATTTTGCGAAGGACGCTTGGGAAGCGATGAAGGCTGCGAACAAGCTGCCCGCTTCGCGCGCGGCTATTCCGTTCTCGCCGCGCATGGACGGCTGCGAGCGGCCAGTGCCCAACGCCGTGCTGAAAGTGCCTACCGGCGGTGGCAAGACTTGGCTCGCCGTCTCTGCGGTGTCGCGGGTGATGGGCCGCTATCTCGACCGCAACACCGGCTTCGTCCTGTGGATCGTGCCGAACGAGGCGATTTATACGCAGACGCTCAAGCATCTGAAGGATCGCCAGCACCCCTATCGCCAGGCGCTTGAACGCGCGGCGGCGGGGCGTGTGAAGATCATGGAGAAAACTGACCGGCTCGATGCGCGGGACGTGGAAAGCAATCTCTGCATCATGCTGCTGATGCTGCAATCCGCGAACCGCGAGACGCAGGATTCCCTGAAAATGTTTCAGGACCGGGGCGACGTGCATGGCTTCTTCCCGCCCGAAGGCGAACAACAGGCGCATCAGGCCGTCATCGACCGCACGCCGAACCTCTCCGCCTATACGGGCATGTTCCCGATGGTGAAGGACTCCCTCGGGAACGCCCTTCGGATCATCCGGCCCGTGGTCGTGATGGATGAGGGCCACCGCGCCATTTCCGATCTCGCCTTCGGCACGCTCTACGGATTCAACCCCTGTTTCGTGCTGGAGCTGACCGCTACGCCGCAGGATGTGCAGCCGCGTGGCGGCCGCAATCCGCGCGAAGGCCGCTATGCCAATGTGCTGGTGGAAGTGACGGGGCGCGAGCTGGACCGTGAGGGCATGATAAAGATGCCGCTCAACCTCGATCCCCGGCAGGGCAATGACTGGAAGGCGACGCTGAACGCGGCGCTTGCCAAGCTCAACGCGCTCGATGCCGAAGCCCGGCAATTGCGGGCCGATACGGGCCGCTATATTCGCCCAATCATGCTGATCCAGGTCGAGCGCACGGGCGCGGATCAGCGCGAAAGCGGCCATATCCATGCAGAAGATGTAAAAGACTGGCTCCTGACGGCGGGTTTCGACCAGGCGGAAATCGCGATTAAAACCGCCCAGCAAAACGACCTCAACGATCCCGAGAATCAGGACCTGCTCTCGCCCACCAACCGGGTGCGGGCGATCATCACGAAACAGGCGTTGCAAGAAGGTTGGGATTGCCCCTTCGCCTATGTGTTGTGCAGTCTTGCGGCCAGCGCCGACCTAAAAGCCATGACCCAGCTTGTCGGCCGTATTCTTCGGCAGCCAGGCGCGCTCAAGACAGGCGCTGAAGCGCTCGACGAGTGCCACGTTATCACGCATCATGCCGGTACTGCCACTGTCGTCGATGCCATTAAAGATGGCCTCGAACAGGACGGCCTTGGCGATCTGGTCCTGCGCGTGACGCAAGACGACAAGAGCGGGTCAGGCAAAGCTGCTCGCACGATCACGCGCCGCCCGGCTTTCGCTTCCACGGAAATCTACCTGCCCAAAGTGATGGTGGTGGAAAGCGGAGGAGCACGCGAGCTGGACTACGAGACCGATGTGCTCTCCGCGCTCGACTGGCGGGGTTTCGATCCGAGGGACATCGCGGATCGGGTGCCGGAAAACGCACAAGCGGCGGAAAGTCAGATCCAACGGATCAGGCTTGCCGAGGACGGCGACGAATTGTTCGTCGGCGAGACTGTCGCCGCCAACGCGGAAATCCTCGCCTTCGATCCGGCGCATGCCGTCCGGATGATTTCCGACATCGTGCCGAATCCCTTCGTCGGCCGCGAGATTGTCGGCGCGACGGTTGCGGCCCTGCGGGCGCGGGGCTTCGATGACGCGAAGCTCGGCCTGCTCGCTAGCCTGATCGTGGAAGAGCTGCGCAAGGGCCTCGAAGCGGCGCGGAACGCGCGCGCCGAAGCGCTGTTCAAGGCTGAGGTAGCGGCGGGACGCATCCAGTTTCGCTTGCGGCTCGATGGCCGCAACTGGCGAATGCCGTTCAGCATCGAAACGACGGAACCGGAGAACGCGCGCCAGCTCCTGAACCGCGCGGGCGGCCCGCTCGAAAAGAGTCTTTTCGCGCCGGTCTACGAGAACGAGCTGAACAGCGACGAGCGGGATGTGGCGGTCTATCTCGACGGCGAAAAGACGCTGGCCTGGTGGCACCGCAATGTCGCGCGGACGCAATACGGCATTCAGGGATGGAAGAAGGCCAAAATTTATCCGGATTTCATCTTCGCCGTGCAGCGCGATGGCGAAGCGAAGCGGATCACGGTGCTGGAAACCAAGGGCGACCAGCTCGACAACCTCGACACGGCCTACAAGCGCGAGGCGCTGTCGTTCCTCTCGGAGCATTTTGAATGGGACGAAGCAACGCCGGTCGGCGAATTGGAACTGGTCAAACACGGCGAGACCGTCGGAGGCACCTTGATCCTGATGAGCGAATGGAAGGCGAAGCTACCTGCGTATCTCTGACTGAACAGAATTTGTCAGATGGTGTAGTTACCGAGCCGCGAGGGATACGCGCTGCTTGCAGTAATCCCTTTGAATTCTTACAATACAGCGCCACAACGGCGTGCAATTAAGATTCCGACGTGGGTTATCATCCGTTAGACTTCGTGGTGGGGGAACACGATGCACCTACATTCCTATCGACTGAGAAATTTCCGGCGGCTTCGGGACGTGCATGTCGAGCTTGCGTCCGACATCTCCATTTTCGTTGGGGCGAATAATAGCGGAAAAACCTCCGCGACGCAGGCTATGCAGATGTTTCTCTCGGGTGGCAAAGACGCTTTCTCGCTGTATGATTTCAGCTCGCACGCTTGGCCGCTGCTTGATGAGATCGGCGAACGAGAGGGCGACATCGCCGAGGCTGAGTTTCCGACCGTCTCGCTCGATCTTTGGTTCGAGGTGGGAGCCGAAGACCTCTATCTTGTCATCCCCATTCTGCCCTCGACCGCTTGGGCCGGGACGCTTGTGGGCGTCCGCGTCGAACTCGCGCCCAGAAACATCACGGAATTGATCCAGCGTTATCGCACCGCTCGCGACGATGGTCGGGCCAAAGCGGCGGCGCTGGTCGGCGGCGCAGGCGATTATGTGCCTTGGCCAAAATCGCTATCGGCTTACCTGCTTAAAGAACTGAGACACGAGTATGAGCTGCGATATTACGTCCTCGACCACAGGCAATTTGATGCGAAGTTTCAGGCGGTGGAGGGGTATCAGCCGCTGCCGTTGGGGAACGAGCCCGGCGGCAGTGCTGTACTAAAATCGCTCATCAAGGTAGATTTTCTCAATGCACAGCGGCACCTTGCGGACCCTTCAACTGCTTCCGGAAGCGGCCGTTCGGAGGATTTGTCGAAGCGTCTGAGTCGCTTCTATCAACGCAATCTCGATCAACGTCAGGACGATCATCAGGCGCTCAAAGCGCTATTCGAGTCTGAGGTGGGCCTCGACAAGCATCTCGCGGAGGTTTTTAAAGGTACATTGGAGCGGTTGGGGCGTTTGGGTTATCCCGGCCTCAATAACCCAAGGCTCGAAATCAAGTCGGCCCTGAACCCCGCGTCCATCATGACGCAGGATGCGCGCGTCCATTACATCGTGGGCGAAGCCGCGCAGACGATCATGCTGCCCGACACCTACAATGGCCTCGGCTTCAAAAACCTGATCTATATGGTGGTCGAAGTGCTCGACCTTCAGGAGCGCTGGAAAGCCGAAGAGGAGAAGCGTGCGCCTCTCCATCTCATATTCATCGAGGAGCCAGAAGCACACCTTCACGCGCAGCTCCAGCAGGTTTTCATTCGCAACATACTCGACTTGCTCGTCATTCCGGGCGAGGCGGGAGGATCATTCGCCACACAAGCGGTCATTACGACCCACTCGCCGCACATCCTGTACGAGCGTGGCTTTCAGCCGATCCGCTACTTCCGGCGCGATTTGGTCGGAAACGATCAAGTCACTGAAGTGCTCAACCTCTCCGCGTTCTATGCGCAGGAAACCGAACACCGCGATTTCCTGCAAAGGTATCTCAAACTCACCCACTGCGATTTGTTCTTCTCTGACGCCGCTGTGCTCGTGGAGGGCAATGTCGAGCGATTGCTGCTCCCGATCATGATATCAAAGGCGGCGACATCGCTGCGATCCTCCTGCATTTGCATTCTGGAGGTGGGCGGTGCCTTCGGCCATAAATTCAAATCGCTGATCGAATTCCTCGGGATCGTCACGCTGATCATCACCGACGTAGACAGTGTTACCTTGTTGCCTGCTGATCATGACGGCGATGATGACGACGATGACGAGCTGGAGATCGAAGTCGAGGCCCTTGAGGTGGACGCTGCCAACGATGTCGATGAACTACTCGGTGGTGATGCTCGGGCCGCCCAAGCTGGCGATGCCGCCGATCCTGCCCCCGCCCGTCGTTACGGAAAAAAGTGCTTGCCCGGTGTAGCCGGGGCAGTCACCTCCAACCAGACTCTCGTGAAATGGCTTCCGGCCAAGCTGTCGATCGACGAGCTTTTCGCAGCACCGGAGCAAGAGAAAGAAACGCCGGCGGATGTGACGCCCCGTGTCCGCGTGGCATATCAGACGCCCGTTCCAGTCGCATGGAATGGTCAGAACGTAGAGCTGGCAGGTCGGACGTTGGAAGAAGCGTTCGGGTTGGAAAACGCCGAATGGTGCCAGAGCGCGGAGCAGAGGAAATTGGGGCTACGCCTCCGTGGTGCACTAGCGGACCCGGCGGCGTTGGCAGCCGGCCTTCACAAGAGGGTCAGCGGCGATAAATTCGACAAGACCAAGTTCGCGCTTGGCGTACTTACGGCCCGACCGGAAGAGTGGCAGGTTCCGACGTACATCCGTGACGGTCTGGTTTGGCTTAAGGCGCAGGTCGATCTCGAAGTTGAGGCCGAACTGGAAGGTGGTGTAGTCGGTGAGTAGCCGCGCTCAACAGCCTGACACACAGGCCGACGTAGATCTTCGGCTGTGCTTGGAATCTCAGCCGCCGACCAGTTTTAACATGGTCGCCGGCGCGGGGTCGGGCAAAACCACTTCGCTGATCAAGGGGCTCGCCTCGATCCTTGCCATCCATGGCGAGCGTTTGCGACTACGCAGGCAGCGCGTGGCCTGCATAACCTATACAGAGATCGCCGCCGGAGAGATTTGGGCTGACGTGGGAAACAATCCTCTCGTCCACGTCTCCACGATTCATAGTTTTCTTTGGTCGATCGCACGCGGCTTCCAACAAGATATCGCCGCTTGGGTTGCAAACAGGATCGACGAGCGGATCACAGAATTACAGCACGATGCCGCCAATTTTGGCCCACGCGTTCAGCAGAAAACGCGAGACAAGAACGCCCACGATATAACGCGCTACGAGCAGCAGCGTGAGGCTATCACTCAAGTTCGTAGCTTCACTTATGGAACAGGAACTGACTACGCCAAAGGTATCCTCGGCCACGATGACATTATCAAAATGGCTTCGCAGTTGATGATTCAACGGCCGCTTTTCCGAACTCTCGTCGCACAACAATTTCCGTTTGTTTTCGTGGATGAGAGCCAAGATACCTTTCCCATTATTGTCGAAGCATTGATGGCGGTCCAGCAGCAGGAGCAGGCCCGCTTCTGCCTCGGGTTCTTCGGCGATCCGATGCAGCGCATCTATCCCACCGGCATCGGCACAGTTCCCAAACCCGACGATTGGCGGGCGATCCCCAAGCCGGAAAATTTCCGTTCGCCCACCTCGATATTGAATCTCGCAAACGCCATTCGGCGTGAAGGTGACGATCTGGTTCAGATTGGTGGCCGAAAGAAAAAAAACGGTGATCAGGAAGTGCCGGTGATCGGAACGGCGCGATTGTTTGTCTTGCCGACAGATGCTCATCGCGACGAACGCGTGGCGCAGGTTCGGGCGTGGATTGCGAACGCAAACGATGACGAGTTGTGGCAGCCCGCCGACGAGAACGACCCGGTTAAAATGTTGGTGATCGTGCATCGCATGGCAGCGAAGCGATTGGGGTTCGGCGATCTGTATGCGGCGCTCAACGATAAGGCGCCTGAGGCCTTCAAGAATGGCTTTCTGGACGCGTCCGCCTGGCCGCTGCGCCCGTTGGTGTCGTTTCTACTGCCGCTTGCGGAGGCTGTTCGGGACGGGCGAGACTTCGAGACGATGCGGCTGCTTCGGCTCCATTCACCGTTGCTAGAAAAGGCCAACCTCCAAGGCGTGAACATCGCCGAGAGGCTCAATGAACTTCAGGCGGTGAGCAATCAGGTCGGTGAGCTGATGGGACCTCAGTCGCAGGCTACCGTTCGTGACGTGCTGACTCTTGCCAAGGAAAGTCGCTTGGTAGAGTTCGACCCGCGCCTGTCCGCGTACCTTGAGGATGTTGCTGTGAACGAGGCCGACGTCGAGGCCGATGACAACGTAGACGAAGGCGAGGAAGGCCTTTCAAACGAGATCAATTCAATGGCCGCGTTCCTAGCCTGTCCGGCTAAGCAGCTTCGACCCTACCAGGCTTACGTTAACGACGAATCGCCTTTTTCCACGCAACAAGGCGTGAAAGGGGCCGAGTTCGATCGTGTGCTCGTCGTCCTCGATGACGAGGAAGGCACGCACTTTCAATTCTCCTACGAGAAATACCTCGGATTGAAAGAGCTTTCTGCGCGAGACAAAAAGACTTTGCAGGACGGTGGCGAAACAGGCGTCGAGCGGACGCGGAGACTTTTCTACGTTTGCTGCACACGCGCGCGGCAAGACTTGGTCGTTATCCTTTTCGTCGCTGATCCCGCAGCGGCGATTGCGCATATTCGCGGGCTCGGACTATTTCCAGAAGCGGATATTCTCTCGCAAGATACGCTCGCTTGACTGAATCGAGAGCCAAGCCAGATGAGCCTGCGAGCGTAATACTGAATTATACCCTTTCATAGAACTTAGGGCTCCGCCCTCGGCGCACTTCGAGAGGCTTCCGCCCAGCTTCCTACGCGCGTGCCGCGCTCCGTGCAGCCGGTTCCCCGCGAAGCCTCACTCCGTTTGCACACCCGGTCTCGGCGACGGCCAGAAGGTCAGGCGCGGCGTTCCGCTTCGCTGACCTTCAGACCCGAGGATCAGAGATATGACCAACGTATCCGACAGCAGCCCCCGCATTTATGTCGCCTGCCTTGCAGCTTACAATAACGGTTTTCTGCATGGAGCTTGGATCGACGCGGATCAGGACGCGGACCAGATCAGGGACGAGATTGCCGCGATGCTTGCCCGTTCTCCCGTCGAGGAAGCGGAGGAATACGCCATTCATGACTATGAGGGCTTCGAGGGCGTCAGCATCTCCGAATATGCGGGCATCGACAGCGTGGCGCGGATGGCCGCCTTCATCGCAGAACACGGCGCACTAGGCGCGGGCCTGTTGGAGCAGTTCAGCGGCGACATGGACCAAGCCGAAACCGCCTTGCAGGATTGCTATCATGGTCAGTTCGCCAGCCTCGCCGACTACATGGAGGAATTGACCACCGAGAGCGTCACGATCCCCGAGGCACTACGCTACTATGTCGATTGGCAGGCGATGGCGCGCGACGCTGAGATCGGCGGCGACCTATTCACCATCGAGACGGCGCAGGGCGAGGTGCATGTGTTTTCAAGCAGATGAGATCATGTCTGCCTGCCTGTGCTCATACAGGCAGGCATCTCGAAAGCTACGGCTGTCGCCAAGCTAAAAACACCAAAGAATTATCGGATTAGCCGCTCAAGGTATCTGCTTTGAGCGGGTTCTATATTTTCGGTGATCCTTGAACCTCTTTTTGCCGGGCGCTGCCCAGCATCCCGGCTTGGGGAGGTGACGCCATGCTCAGCATCGATTGGCGATCTCCGGCGGCATACGGGCATACAAAGCACATCCCTGCCGCTGGTTTCGCTTGGGAATATTTGCGCCGCAACGAAGAATATCGTCGGGACTACCAGACCATCGCATCGACCGGAAGGGCGGCTGCCCGCGCCCTTGAAGCGTTCGCGCATCGCTGGGGGTTGCGATTTCCCGTGCGATCCGGACGCGCCGCATGATAGGCAATCGCCGATCTGGAGTCCGCGCCTTCAACCGCAAGCCGTGGTGTTGTCGCCGGTCGATCACAAGGACGACGATACCGAACCGACAATGACGTTGGCGCATCTCGACGGCCTCGACCTGCGCCGCGCTGCCGACGGCTGGCACGGCATATGGCATGTGGATGGCGTCGCGCACCAGTTCTGGCTACCCGAGGCGATGCCGGACGCGGCCGCCTTCTATGCCGTGACCCTGCCGATGGATTCCTTTCTGGAACTTCGTGCTCACGCTGTCCGCCGGTTCTGGCGTTCCCTTAACGGCCGTGCGCCCGGTCCCGATTTCCGGGCGGTCCCAGCCCAGCTCCGGCAATGGCATATACTGTCGCTACGCGCGCTCGATGCCCGGCTGCATGGCGAGAGCTATCGCACCATCGCCGAAGTCTTGCTCGGCTTTCGCGGCACCAAAGAGGATTTCGAGAGTGACCCGCGCAAAAACAAGGCTCGCCGGTTAGTCGCCCACGGCGTCAGGATGATGCGCGGCGGCTACCGCCTGTTGCTCCACTATCCAATCAAGCTTCCGAAGTGAGGCCAGAGCAACTATATTCAGAAAGCATCGGCGCTGTCGGGAGAAGACGTTTATGGCGGATGACGATAACAGTGACGGTGACGAAGGGGAGGATACCCCTCGCGCTAAAGGTCTGGATATTTCCAAGCTCATGATCGGCGGCGAGCGACCGCCTGTTATGAACGATACGGTTCGCAAGGCTATTGAGGGTATAGAGCGCCAGACACAACCCTTCCGTGACTTGCAGGACAGACTTACACCGCAGTTGAACAGTGTCACCGCAGCACAGAAAGCGATGGAAACATCTCTCGGGCCATTGCGTGATCTTGAAGCCCGCATGAAGACCCTTGGCGGCATCGCTGGAGAGAACTCATCTTTGGGTCGCCTAGCTGAGCAGATTGGAGCACAGAAAAGCGCCATTGATGCGATGCGTCTGCACGAAACTGAAATACCCCGCATTCCTGAGCTTCCTCCTATTCCGCCGAACCCGATCTTTGAGACCAACAGGCGGCTTGAGCGGATAGAAGAGCGCTTCGAGCAGATGCAAGTCATTGCCACCGACGCTGCCGAGATTGCCACGGGACTTCAAGGAGCTGCCGCTGAGTTCCTCCAGAAATTCGAGAAAGCGGCAGCCGACAATGACCGCACCGCAGCCCGCGCCATCTGGATCGGCGTAGTCGCGGTATTCATTGCTGTCGCTATGCCTGCCGCGCAGATCATCTATTCGGAATATCGCCGCGAACCGAGCAATGGGGCCGAGGTTCAAGCGGCGCTTGAAGCCATGCAGTCTGAACTTACTACCATGCGCAACGCTCAGACCGTTGCCAACGACCAATTGACTGAGGCGCTTGCCACGTCCGACAGCGAGACTGCCGCAATCCTGCGGGATATTCGTGGACTCCTCGCCGGGGAAGGTGCGTCGACCCCGGCCGCGAGAGACGAATCGCCACGATAGGACGTGACCTATCGCGCACCTAACTTATGAAGCTCAGCGTCTAGTGCCGTTAAATCGACGTTGAAGTAATCTTCACGGATCGCCCCAAGACGCACTGCCCCCGCCGTCTTAATGAACTCAAAATGTGCCTCTTCTGCTTCCGAAAGCATTGTTATGTGTGCCCGATCTATGGATTCAGCGAGTCGCCTCTTGCACTCGATGGCTAACTGGCAAGATGCGAGATCGGTGCCTTGATGCACTATTAAAAGATCAACATCACGAGGTGCTTTCACCTCGTCAAAAGCCGATCCAAAACCATAGATAGTGACGCTGTGCGTCACAGCCAGCCTTGCTTCTGGAAGTATTCCTCTTCCATTTCGGTGAGGTGGAGCCAGTAATCATCGCGGTGTAAAGCGCCCATGAATTCCCCGATCTTGAACAGTCCGACATTGGAATCGCGACAGTGCCGCTTCGCATCCGGGGAGTATCCGCACCACGCGGAATTGATGACTACGGCACTGACCTCGCCAAGCTGTTCGATAGTTTCGATATATTCCGCGATTCCAAACGCATAGCATTCACAGATAAACACGCGGAGCGTGTCACCTTGCCTTCTCTCCAATGTATAGACGCCATTGCCCTCACGAGTCAGTGAGACAACCTTCCCATGGCGACCCATCTGCCCCTCAAAGTAATTGTAGTGGCCGTAATGGCTGGTCCAAGGAAAGGTTTCGCTATGCGCCGCCATCGGCAAGCCCCCGAATGAGATCATCAAATTCCATAGGGAAGCGTTTCACCGCTGCGTACGGAATCGCATCCTCTACCCATTGTTCATAGCTGCGCGCATGCAGGAAGAAGGCCGCAACCACCCCCTGTTCGTCCGCGTCGAACAGAGATCGGTGCTCTTCAAGCAGCACTGCAATCTTCCGGTTATTAGGAATTATTACTGATAGACGCTCCGACATCCACACCGCATGCGCCGATTCATTGTGAGGCTGCGTTCGCGCTAGCTCAGAAAGCGGGCCATACTGCGCCCAAGACTGCCTGTTCTCCTCCAACAGCGGCAGAATTGCGCGGGCAATATCTTGCTTGGTAGGCATGGGGTCTTGATCTAAGCGTTCGAGCACCCGTGCTTCGTGCTCTGCCTTCATCGCATGCAGAATCTCTACCGTATAGACGGCTTCATTTTCCTTGCGGTCGATCAGCGTGTGATGCGTTGGGCAGAGCAGTATTAGGTTTTGATAGTCGTCCCGCTGGGAGTCCGTCTGGCCCATATCATGACGATTGGCCCCCGGCTTGTCCCCGCAGATATGCGCCATCTCACCCAGCGTGTAGGGTGCGGCGTCTTCTGCCTCATGATAGCATAGACGTTCCCAACAGCCGGCAAAGGCGCAACGACCGCCAGCCGCTGACCAGAGAATTTTGACTGATTTCTGAGTGATCGCCATCACATCTGAATATCATGGCCTACAAAAACATCTATCCATGGGTTCACAGTTTCATGTCTCACGGCGAGCTAACCTGATGTTGCAGCCCCGAAGAGCACACGTCAGCCACCGGACTCATTAGCTGCTGCCTGTTCCAGAATCTTCCGATAGCCATCACGCGAGAGCCATTGCGCGCGGTCGAGATGGCTTAGCCAGCAACGATAGGTCCGAAATTCCTCGGCGACCGGATCACGGTGCAGCACGATCCGTGCGACTTCCTTCCAGTCTGCGCCCTCGGCCTTCGCGTCCAGCAAGCGCAGGTAGGTCACGAAATGCCGCTCGTCATAGTCGGTGATGGTGTCGCCGGCCGGCGCTTCGTCGTCCACATCGGGATCGAGTTCGACGGGAACCCGCATAGCCTTCCCCTTCATCTGGAAAGGGCCTTGCTTGCGGTGCGCCCCCGCAAATAGCCCCTCAACCTGGTGATCGGGGAGTTAGTAACCGTGACTAGACGGCCCTATGACCTTTGGGCGAGAAGCCTTGGACATACGCCATAGGCTCCCCGACCATAGGTTCGAGGATCATGGTGCCGTCACGGCCGACACCAACCGCTAGTCAGGGGTTACTAAGCCCCGGAACAGCGCGTCTGTTCCGGCTACATTCCTAGCCGAACCGCGTGCGAATGTCTTCGCCTATTCAGCGCGGCAGGCAATGAGCCGCTGAAATCCCTCACCTATTAGCCGCACACCGCCCCAAGGGGGGTGCCGCCAGCGCATAGGCGCAAATGCGGCACGCTACGCGCCGCCGATCCCTCGCCATGGTTCGCCACAGTCCGCTGCCGCCCCCGGCAGCCCATTCCCGACTGGAGGTGATCCATGCCCAACCCGCTTGCGGGCCTGCCGCCGCGCCTGCTGCGCACCAAGGAAGCTGCGCGCTTCCTCGGCATATCCATCCGCACCCTTGAGAAACACCGCACCTACGGCACCGGGCCCACCTATCGCAAGGTCGGCGGGCGCGTCCTCTACACCGTCCGCGATCTGGAAGACTGGAGCGCGGCGGGCGAGCGCAAATCCACCCGCGACAAGACCGCCGGCACCGTCTTTCCCGCGCGTCCGCTCACGCCCGAAGAACGGAACGAGTGCTAGATGCTGCGCGAGGACGATCACGACCCCGCGCAGCCGGCCGAGGACAGCGAGCGCAGCCGCCTAGACCCGTTCGTGGTCGCAACGGGCGACGCGCCGCCGCGCGACCAGCGCGACTTGATGGAACGGCCGTTCTTCTCGCTGGCGAAGACCCCGCGCACCAAGCCGATTCTCTACAAGGCTGCCGACATAGAGGTGCAGGTGTTCGGGATGCCCGAGCACGGGATGGCGACCATATGGGACGCCGATGTGCTGATATGGGCGGCCTCGCAGATCGTCGCGGCCGAGAACAACGGCCTCACCACGTCGCGCTTTGTCCGGTTTACGCCTTACCATCTGTTGCGCGCCATCGGGCGGCCGACCGGCAATCACCAATACCGGCTTCTGAAAGCCGCGCTGGCGCGGCTGCAATCGACCGTCATTGCCACCACCATCCGAAACGGCCCGCATTGGCGTCGCCGGCAATTCTCATGGATCAACGAGTGGGAGGAAATGACCACGCGCGCCGGGCGCGTCGAGGGCATGGAGTTCGTCCTGCCCGAATGGTTCTACAACAGCGTCATCGACCGTTCGCTGGTTCTGACCATTGACCCGGCCTATTTCCGGCTGACTGGCGGCATCGAGCGTTGGCTTTACCGCGTCGCCAGAAAACACGCCGGGCACCAGCGCCACGGCTGGATTTTCGAGGTCGCGCAACTTCACCAGAAATCCGGCAGCCTCGCCCGGCCGTCCGACTTCGCGCTTGACCTGCGCCGCATCGCGGCCCGCCAGCAGCTCCCCGGCTACCTGCTCCAGATCGAGCGGGAAGACGGCCGCGAGCTGCTGCGCATCCGCCCCGAAAACCTGTCAACAGGCACTGTTGATAACCCTGTTAATGCCATCGGCAGATCAGGCGCACGGGGTATCGGCACATCGGGCGCATCACTATCGGCAGATCAGGCGCACGAACCGCAGCTAACGCTTTGGCCTGAAAAGCGGAATCCGACCGCTAACTTATCTAACAGAGAATCTAACTCTTTTTCTTTGACGCGCGCGCAGGCGAAGCGTGGTGCCGGTTCTGCCCGAAGGGGCGAGCCATGACGGCCCCGCTCGACACTCTGCGCCCGTGCAGCCCCCACCAGCACATTGCCGGAGACGAACAATGACCCGTCGCGCCCATCGCAGCGCGCACGGCCGTCCGCTGCCGGACGGGCCTGCGCCCTTCACAACACTGGTCGAGCTGACCTTCGAGAAACGCAAGGTCGAGCACTGGATACGCTTCGGCCGCAAGAGCTACGAGCAGATCATAGACCGTCGCCGCAGCGTCGTCGGCTTCGCGCCGGGCAGCATCTTTGCGTTCGTGCGATGGGCGAGCGGCGACCATGGCACTGTCGTTTCGCGCATCGACATTGTGCGCGCCATCGGTCGCGGCGAGCCGTTCCAGACATTGCCGTTCGTGCGCCCCGGCGGCGAAATCCTGTTGCGCCTCGATAGCTGGCCCAAGGTGCAGCGCGCGCTTGTCGCTATCGACGCCGTGGATGCGCTCGGCCTCGATCCGGCCGACGCTTCGCCGAAGCATTGGCGGCACGTCCACAACCGTTTGGCCGCCAATCTGGAGCCGCACGCCTACTCGCCCGAGCGACATGCCGCTTGGCTTCACCGCCGAAGGATCGACCCATGACGCGCCGCCGCACCCTCACGGTGACGATGCTCGCCGTCATCGGCATCGCCGCCGCAAGCGCGGTCGAGACGCCGACGAAACTCATATGGAACGCCACCGCCAGCGCGCCAGTCGGGTTCTACACCGTCGAGCCGGCCGACCGGATCAATGTGCCCGAGCTGGTCGCCATCATGCCGCCTGAACCGCTCACCGCCTTCATGGTCGAGCGCGGCTACGTCGCGCGCGGCGTCCCGCTCTTGAAGCGCGTCTTGGGCCTGCCCGGACAGCGGGTTTGCCGCGCTGGCCGCACGATCACGGTGAACGGGATCGAGATGGGCGAGGCGCTGGAGCGCGACAACTTCGGCCGCGATCTGCCCGTCTGGCAGGGCTGCCGCGTCATCGGCGACGGTCAGCTTTTCCTCATGAATTGGGAAGTCCGCGACAGCCTCGACGGCCGATATTTCGGACCCATCCCCGCAGCTTCCGTCATCGGCCGAGCGGTCCCGCTCTGGACCGATGAGGAAGGCGTCGGCCGCTACGAGTGGCGCGCGCCGACCCACTGCCCCCCCGAAAATCAACCGCAGGAGATTTCCCATGGCAGAAATAGGCACCTTCACCCGCACCGAAACCGGCTATGCGGGGGAGCTTCATTCGTTCGGCCTCCACGAAAAGGTGTTCATCGTCCCAGCCAAGCCGAGCGACGTGAAAAACGCACCCGATTATCGCGTGCGCCTCGATAGCGAGGACGGGCCGGACGCCGGCCCCGCATGGAAAGATGCCAGCGAAAATGCTGGCGAGTTCGTGTCGATGCGATTGGAGGGGCCGATCTTCCCGTTCCCGATCCGCGCCAAGCTGTTCCAGTCCAACGACGATCCTTCAGTCTGGACACTACGTTGGAAGCACCCCCGGAAGATCGAGGATGAGGAATGACGGTCGCCCGCGTCCGGCCCGCCATCCGGTCCAAGATCGTCATCCCTTTGTTCGCGGAAAAGCCGTCTCATCCCTTCGTCCCGCTCGACCACCGGACGGCCGGCGCGCGCAGCGAAGGTCAGGGGCGGCCATCGGCCGGCGCTTGCGCCTTGCCCTTGAACGCAGCGAGCACGCTGGCAGGCTGGTGTCGAAGCGGAGACAGGCCGGCATGGCATTATGCCGTCTTGCTGCTGGCGGGGGCGCTTTCCGTCTGCGCCGGATCGGGCGTCGCGGTCGCGCAATCCGCGTCGGTCGAGCGCCCGGCCGCCGCCCATCCCTACGCGGCGCACATCGCCGAGGCGTCGCAGCGTTTCGGCATCCCCGAGCACTGGATTCGTGCCGTGCTGCGCGCCGAAAGCGCGGGCGATGTGCGCGCGATTTCGGCGGCCGGGGCGATGGGATTGATGCAGGTCATGCCCGACACATGGGCGGGCCTGCGCGTCCGCCATGGCCTCGGCCGCGATCCCTACGACCCCCGCGACAACATCCTCGCAGGCACGGCCTATCTGCGCGAGATGTTCGACCGATACGGCAATGTCGGCGCGATGCTGGCGGCCTACAATGCCGGCCCCGGCCGCTATGATGAGCATCGCGCGACGGGCCGCCCACTTCCCGCCGAGACACGCGCCTATGTCGCCGCGCTCGCCCCGATCCTTGGCGGCGCGGCTCCATCGGATGCGCCGTTGCAACCACCGGCACCGCCGCCCGACTGGCGCGAGGCACCGCTATTCGTCATGCGCCCGGACGACACGCGAGCTGCCGCCGCGCCGCCGTCCGAGGTGCAAACAGGCGACGGCCGCGCCCGTGCGGAGCCGCAGGACGGCAGCATTTTCGTGGCGAGCGCCAGCGACGGGGGAACGCCATGAGAGCGGCGTTCCCGCGCTCGGCGGCGCTGGTTTCGGCATCCGGTCGGGCAGGTTTGCGCCCGGCAGGATTCCCGGCAGGAGGGGCAGAAAAGACAGAAAGGGCGGAGGGCAAGATTAAAGAAGACGGCACCATATCGGGCCGCTTCTGGAAATTATTGTTGTCTGCACACTGGTTAGGTGCCCGGTTCCGGCACCGTGGTTTTGAGGGGCCGCGTGCCGCGATTTCTCGCAAAGCCTTGGCTTTGCAGGGTTTCGAGCGGCACCATAGGCCCATATCGGCCTGTTTTCGGCGGTTTTGGCTGGAGTCGCGCCCGTGAGCGCCGACGATGAAAACCGCTTCCGTCCGAAGCCCGGCCGCATCCGATCCGACACGCCGAAGGCTGGCAAGACCAAGAGCTTTTTCACGCAGGTCAAGAAGATCACTCGGCAGCATCAGGCAGCGGCCTCCCGCGATCCTTCCATGCCGTCATCGCCGGGCCGTTCCCGTGGCGTGGTCGCCAGCGGCAAGGGCGTGAAGCGCGGCCGGGGCGCGAGCTTCGTGCGCGCCCGGAACATCTCCGGCCAATGGCATCATCGCCAGCCCGGCAGCCGCCGCGTGATCGTCAAGCAGCGCAGCGTCCGGGCCGCGTGGAAAGGCGGCCGCGCCCGCGCGCATCTGCGCTATGTCCAGCGCGACGGCACGTCACGCGACGGCGAGCGGGGCCGGCTCTATTCGGGGACCGAGGACCGCGCCGATGGCGACGCCTTCCTTGATCGCGGCAAGGACGACCGCCACCAGTTCAGATTCATCGTTTCGCCAGAGGACAGCGCGGAGCTATCGGACCTCACGGCCTACACCCGCGATTTCATGAAACAGGTGGAAGCCGACCTCGGCACGAAACTCGATTGGGTCGCCGTCAATCATTACAACACCGGCCATCCCCATGTGCATGTCATCGTCAACGGTCGCGACGACACGGGCGGGGATCTAGTCATCAATGGCGACTACCTTTCCGCCGGCCTGCGCGAACGCGCCAGCGAGCTTGCCAGTCTGGAACTCGGCCCCGTCACCGAGATCGAACAGACCCGCAAGCTTTCCGCCGAAATCGACCAAGACCGTTTCACCCGGATCGACCGCGCCATGGTCGAGGAAGCCGATGTCCGTTTCCTCGACCTGCGCCATGAACCGGCGGAGCCGAAGCGGCAGTTCGAGCGGACGCTGCGTTTGCGCAGGCTCGGCAAGCTGGAGAAGATGGGGCTGGCGACCGAACACGCGCCGGGCGTGTGGAAATTGAGCAAGGACATGGAGCCGGCCCTACGCGAGTTGGGCGAGCGCGGCGACATTATCCGCGCCATGCAGAAGGCGCTCGGCCCGCAGGGCGGCGAACGCGATCCCATGAGCTTCCAAATCCATTACGGTACGCCCGAGACGCCCATCGTCGGCCGCGTCGTGGACAAGCACCTATCCGACGAGCTGGGCGAGAACCTGACAATCGTGGTGGACGGGATCGACGGGCGGACGCACCACATTGCCGGCATTGCGCCCGAGCGGCTGGAGGACGCCCGTATCGGCAGCGTCATCCAGCTCGGCCCGGCAGAGGTGACGGCCCGGCCGTCTGACCGCACCATCGCCGTTATCGCCGAGGACGGCATCTATCGGCCGAGCCGCCATCTGGAGCAGGCGAAATTCGAGGGCCGCGTTCCGGGCGGCGACTATGTGGGCTATGTCGATGCCCATGTCCGCCGGCTGGAGGCGCTGCGCCGAGCCGGGATCGTCGAGCGCATCGACGCCGACCAATGGCGCATCCCCGATGATCTGGTCAGCCGCGCCGCCGCCTATGACGCCGGTTGTGACCGGCAGGCCAGCGTTCGCGTGCTTTCACCGATCGATCTGGAAAGGCAGATCGGTTCGGATGGCGCGACCTGGCTGGACCGGCGGCTGATCCATGGCGAGACGGCCGACCTTGCGCCGGGCGGTTTCGGCCAGCAGGTGCGCGAGGCAATGGACCAGCGCCGTGAGCATCATATCGAACAGGGCGACGCCACCCGAGCGCGGAATGGCCGCATCTTCTACAGGCGCAGCCTGCTCGCCACCCTGCGCGAGCGGGAGATTGAGCGCGTCGGCGCGGAGATGGCCGAGAGCAAGGCGCTACCTTTCCGCGCCACCACGGACGGCGAGAGCGTCAGCGGCAAGTTCACCAGCACCGTGCAGCTAGCCAGCGGCAAGTTCGCCGTGGTCGAGCAATCCCATGAGTTCATCCTTGTCCCGTGGCGGCCGGTCATCGACCGCCAGCTTGGCCGCGAGGTCATGGGCGTCGTGCAGGGCGGATCGGTTTCGTGGCAGTTGGGAAGGCAGAGAGGGTTGGGGCTATAGATGCAGCTATGTCCCGTCGCCAAAGAGGTGGACCCGTTACGGTGTAAGCGGTCAGGCAGACGCAAACCGCATCATCGCCGGCATACGTTCGGCGATGAACTCAACTACCGCCCGAACGGTCGGCAGTTGCCCGCGCCGATGGGGGACGAGGATGGTTGTCATCGAACCGCCGGCCGTCCAATCGGGCATGAGGCGAACAAGCTGACCTGTCTCGATATGCGGCCAACTAAGGCCATGCGGAAGATTGGCGATGGCTACACCGGCGAGCGTTGCTTTCAGTGTCGTATGGGGATCATCCGAGAACAGTCTCGGAACGGGTATGGCATCGAATAGCGCACCCTCTGCATTATTCAGTTGCCATTGAAGATTGTTGCGAGAGCTTTCGACAAAAATCCCGAAATGGTCCGTTAGCTGCCTTGGCTCTGTCGGCGCACCATGCTCGGCGAGATAAGAAGGCGAAGCGACGAGATAGTTGGGCGCAAAGCCAAGGCGGCGCTGCACATACTCGGAATCGGCCAAAGACTCACGATGCGCGCGGATCGCCACATCTATGTTTTCATGCACCAGATCGACATAGCGATTGGTCGTGGTAAGGCCGATCTGAATTTTCGGATGAACGCTTGATAACTCCGTCACCAGATCGGCAAGAGCCATCTGCACCGTGGCCGCCGAAGCAGTGATCCGAACAAGGCCGCGAGGTTCACCCAACCGGCGCTTGACCGCTTCCTCGGCGGCATCCGCTTCGATCAGCGCCGCCTTGGCGTGCTGATAGAAATCCTCGCCTGTATCGGTAATTGCGAACCGGCGGGTCGTGCGGTGGATGAGCCGAACGCCGAGGTCTTCTTCGAGCGCCGCAACCCGCTTGCTGATACTCGATTTTGGTATGCCCAGCGTGCGTGACGCAGACGCGAAACCTCCGTGATCTACCACTTGAACGAAGAAATAGAGGTCGTTGAGCTTCATTTGGTTGTCCACATATTGGGACAGTCAGTCCACGGTTTGCCGCCTACAAGGCCACTGTTTCCTATCTTATAACAATATCCATCAATGACCAGTCGTATGTTGGATAAGGTCACATGGCGTCAGAAGACTTTTCTGCCGATAGCAAAACATCCGTTCCACACGGCATGGGAACGCTCGTGGCCCTGCTGGGCGCAAGCTGCCTCACAGCCATGGCGGCGACCGCCATCACTCCATCCCTTCCGGGGATCGCCGAGACGTTCGCTGAAACGCCCAATGCGCAGTTCCTAGCGCAGATAGCATTGACGCTGCCGGCCTTGGTGATTGCTGTCATCGCCGCTCCGGTCGGTGCGCTTGTTGACCGGATAGGCGCGCGGGCGGTTCTTGTGTTTTGTGCCGTGCTTTTCGCACTTGCCGGTTCGGCCGGGCTTTACACTTGGAATATTCCGCTGCTTCTCGCCAGCCGTGCCGTGCTTGGATTGGCAATTGCAGGCATCAGTACGGGCACGCTGGCGCTGGTAGGTGGCCTCTATCCAGGCGATAAACGTCATCACGTCGTCGGATTGCAGGGAGCGGCTTCCTCGTTCGGTGGGATGATCTTCCTGATGCTCGGAGGATTGGTTGCGGCAACGAGCTGGCGACTGCCATTCGCCACTTATTTGCTCGCCTTGCCTCTATTGCCTCTCTTTCTGCTGTTCCTGCCTTCTGTAGTCCAGAAGCATTCTGTCGCTGATAAGACAGCGACGGAAACTGTCGACTGGGGTCAGGTGACGCTGGCATATGCCAGCGCCTTTGTGGGAATGATCCTGTTCTATGTCATTCCGGTGCATCTGCCTTTTCATCTGGCGCATCACGGATCCAACGATCCGGCGCTGACTGGCTACGCGCTATCACTCTGCACGCTTTGCGGGGGTATTTCCGCAACCCTTTATAGCCGAATTCGTCAGCGCATGCCGCCGCTGTCCATCATCGCGACCGCGTTCATCCTGATCGGGATAGGTCAGCTCCTTGCCGTGGGCGGCAACTACTGGGGCATTCTGGCCGGGATGGCGGTTGCCGGCGCATCTACGGGTTTGCTTTTGCCAACAGTGAACGGGCTGGTCCTCGCAAGCGTCCCCGTCAGCAAACACGGGCGATTCTCCGGTGGCGTGGCAAGCGCCCTGTTCATTGGCCAGTTTGTGGCTCCAGTCAGCGCGAGCACTGCCGCGAGCATCGCTGGCACCGTGTTCTTGGGCACGTCCATCGCAGCGATTGCTGTCGCGCTTGCCCTGCTCCTTGGTCAGTTGCGTACCAAGCGTGACCAGACCCTGCCCAACAGAAGGAACCTCTAATGTCTCAAATTCGCATCGGCGTCGTGATTAGCACTACCCGCGAAAACCGCTTTGCCGACAAGCCTACCCAGTGGCTGCTGAAACAGATCGAAAGCCACCCCGAGCTAAGTCCGGAGCTGCTCGACCTGCGCGCGTTCCCTATGCCTTTCTTCGACGAGCAAACTGCGCCTGCATATGCACCGCCACGATGCGAGGCGGCACGGAGTTGGGCTGCGCGCATTTCCGAGATGGACGGGTTCATCTTCGTCACCGCCGAATACAACCGCAGTATTCCGGCCGTGCTTAAAAACGCTCTGGATTACGCCTATCAGGAATTTAATCGGAAACCCGCCGCGTTCCTCGGCTATGGCGGCGTTGGTGCCGCCCGTGCAATCGAACAACTTCGCCTTATTTGCATCGAACTCCAGCTCGCCCCGCTACGCAACGCGGTTCACATTGCCATGGAACAATATCTCGCGGTCTTGAACGGCGAGCGGCAGATCGAGGACTTTGAATTCCTAAATACCAGCGCCACGTCGATGCTTCGAGATTTGAGCTGGTGGTCACGCGCTTTGCGTAGTGCGCGCAATGAAAATGAAAACGCAACACTCGTTCCCAACGCCGGATCGTAGAATGCGGCGGCGGCGGTCAGCACCAACAGTTGATTGTCCATGGGGGGTGCCGACCGAGCTCGGATCGCGCATCCCCCTCGCGTCGCTAATCCAGACGCTAGCCGTCGCCGAATACCTCAACTTTCGCCACGCTGCCAATGCGCTCGGAGTAGCGCAATCCAGCGTCAGCGCCCGCGTCAAGTCACTGGAAGAAGACTTGGGCATCCTTCTGTTCGAGCGCCATGCGCGAGGCGTTCGACTGACTGAAGCCGGACGCCACTTCGTCGAACGGATCGCGTCCGGCGTGGAGCAACTCGACCACGCAGTGAAGACCGCAGGCATGGCGGCGGCGGGCGAATGGGGACGCTTGCGCATCGGCATCCATGCCCTAATGCCGAGCAGCTTCCTCGCCAAATTGATCGGGCGGTTTCGCGAGAACCACCCCGGCATCGAAGTAGAAATCGCCGAGGGCACGGCCCGCGATGCCGTCATGCAGCTTCGCGCCGATATGCTCGACATAGTTTTCGTTGCCGCCACGCCTGAGCTGCCCGACTGCAATTCCCGCCGCATCTGGACGGAGCCGCTGGTCGCCGTTCTGTCAGAGCAGCACCGTCTCGCCGTGCAAGCAACGGTCACATGGGCCGACCTGGTGGGTGAGACATTCCTTGTCCGGCATAGCGGCACCGGCCCGCAAGCGCATGACCATATCGTTCTGCGCCTCGCCGGCAACTGGCCCGCGCCTTCAATTCTTCGCTTGGACGTGGAGCGCTGCAGCCTCTTGACCATGGTCGGACAAGGTTTCGGTATCACTATCGTCGGCGCGGCCACGGCGCTGCTGCCAACGTCCGGCGTCGTTTTCCTGCCGTTCGCCGATGAACCCGATCCGATCACGTTCTCGGCCATCTGGTCACCGTCCAACCGCAGCGCGGCGCTTCGCAACCTGCTTACCCTCGCCGGCGACATGCGTCGGTCGTCCTGCACCTACTGACTTCCAGCCGCTAGTCGTTTCCGCCAGCAGGTAAAGATAACCGCATCGGCGACATTCAGAAGGCAACTCGCCCTATTTGCCGCCGATCGTATCCGGCAGCCCTCCGGCATCCTCTTTCCTGTTGCCAACCCGATTTCGCTTATTCTCTGATCGGCTCCGTCTCTTTTACCGACTGGAGCCTGTATTGCGCGGAGGACGTATCCTTTGGGGTCAAATCACCCTCGTCGTCACCATCGTTTTGGTGATGACGTGGGCGGCGACGCAATGGACGGCGTTCCGCCTCGGGTTCCAGCCGCAGCTTGGAGCGCCATGGTTCGAGCTGGCGGGCCTGCCGGTCTATTACCCGCCCGCCTTCTTCTGGTGGTGGTTTTCCTTCGACGCCTATGCACCCGCGATCTTCGTCGAGGGCGGCATCATCGCGGTATCGGGCGGCTTCCTCGCCATCGCCGCCGCCATCTTCATGTCGATCATTCGGGCGCGGGAAGCACGCAACGTCGCCACATACGGATCGGCGCGATGGGCCGAGGACAAGGAAATCCGCAGCGCCGGCTTGCTCGGCCCCGATGGCGTCCTGCTCGGCCGATACGAACGGGACTATCTACGCCATGACGGTCCCGAGCATGTCCTATGCTTCGCCCCGACGCGCAGCGGCAAAGGCGTCGGATTGGTGGTGCCGACGCTGCTGACATGGCCCGCATCCGCCATTGTCCACGACATCAAAGGCGAGAATTGGACGCTGACAGCCGGCTTTCGCGCGAAGCATGGCCGCGTCCTACTGTTCGATCCGACCAATGCCGGATCGTCAGCCTACAATCCGTTGCTGGAGGTCAGGCAAGGGGAGTGGGAGGTCAGGGACGTTCAGAATATCGCGGATATTCTGGTCGATCCCGAAGGCAGCCTCGACAAGCGCAACCATTGGGAAAAGACCAGCCATAGCCTGCTGGTCGGCGCGATCCTGCATGTTCTCTATGCGGAGAAGGACAAGACGCTGGCGGGCGTCGCCAACTTCCTGTCCGATCCGCGCCGCCCGGTCGAGGCGACCTTGCGCTCCATGATGGACACGCCGCATCTAGGCGAGGCTGGCGTTCATCCCGTCATCGCGTCGTCGGCCCGAGAGCTGCTGAACAAAAGCGAGAACGAGCGCAGCGGCGTGCTGTCCACAGCCATGTCGTTCTTGGGCCTCTACCGCGATCCCGTGGTGGCGCGGGTGACGGCACGATGCGACTGGCGCATTGCCGAGCTGGTCGGCAGCCGACAACCGGTCACGCTCTATCTGGTCGTGCCGCCGTCCGACATAAACCGCACCAAGCCGCTGATCCGCCTGATCCTCAACCAGATCGGCAGGCGGTTGACCGAGGAACTGACCACCTCCGGCAAGCGCCATCGCCTGCTGTTGATGCTGGACGAGTTTCCGGCGCTCGGCCGGCTCGATTTCTTTGAATCGGCGCTCGCCTTCATGGCGGGCTATGGCATCAAAGGCTTTCTGATCGCGCAGAGCCTCAACCAGATCGAGCGCGCCTATGGGCCGAACAACGCGATCCTCGACAACTGCCATGTGCGCGTCAGCTTCGCCACCAACGACGAGCGCACCGCCAAAAGGGTGAGTGACGCGCTGGGCACCGCAACCGAGTTGCGGGATTCCACCAACTACGCGGGGCATAGACTGGCCCCTTGGTTGGGGCATCTCATGGTGTCGCGGCAGGAGACGGCCCGGCCGCTGCTCACGCCCGGCGAAATCATGCAGCTTCCGCCGACCGATGAAATCGTCATGGTCGCGGGCACGCCTCCGATCCGCGCCACCAAAGCCCGTTACTACGAGGATGCGCGGTTTCAGAAACGCATCTTGACCCCGCCCGATCTGATCGCCGCTCCGGCGACGACCAGCCCATCCGCCTATGATTGGTCCGGCCGCGTGGTCGCGGCGGAAAGCCATTCCGCGCCGGCCGCCGCAGACGGGGCCGAGGGCGATCCGGCCAATGCCGGCATCCGCCGCGAGCCGGAATTGCCAAGCCAAGAGGAAATCGTCGCCCCGCCGCCATTCCCCGAACAGGAGTTCGAGTTTCTGGACGACGAGCCGGACGTTGACGCGGCCAAGGCCCGCGCCATGCGCCAGCGCATGAGGATGGTCGCGCGGCAGGTGGCGATGAACCCCGATGATGGAATCGACCTTTGAGGACACGCTTATGGCAACCAGAACGCGCCTGAATATCTATTTCGACCCCGCGCTCATTCCGCAGATCGAAGCGATGGCGCTGCGCCGCTCGGTGGCGCTGCGCCGCAATGTCTCGAAATCCGCCATCGTGGAGGCGGCGGTCATGTCCTACCTGTCCGGCGATGCTGACGACCAGCTTGAAGCCGCCATGTCGCGCCGCCTAGACAAGCTCGGCAGGCAGATCGACACGCTCGACCTGGATCTCGCCGTCCTCGGCGAGACAGTCGCGCAGTTCATCCATTTCTGGATGACCATCACCCCGCCACTAACAGGAGCCGCGCAATCCGCTGCCCGCGCGAAAGGCGCGGAGCGGTTCGAGGGCTTCATGCAGAATCTCGGCCGGCGCCTGGCGACCGGCGACAGGTTTCTCAAGGAGCTGTCGCGAGACATGACGCTCTTTGAACAAACTGCGACAGACTTCGATGAGAACAGTAACAGGCGATAACGGCTTCCGTGTTGAGAGGCCGATGATGTTCAGCCTGCGAGGGTCTGCTGGTGCTGCACCAGCTTCCAGCTCTGTCCATCCGCGCGATAGGTCGAGGTGCAAAAGCAGCGGTAAGGTCGGGCATCTCCACGCCGGCCTTCCGCGGTATATCCCAGCACAATGACGGCGTCGCCGGCTCGGCTAACGACCTGATCGCTCATCTTCACGTCCGTCCAGCGCGGCGCGCCCTTGAGCCCTTCAATGATCGCTGGAACGTCCAGCACACCCATGCCGGGGAACGCCATAAGACAGGAGGGATCAAGTAGTTCATCGTAGACGGAGATGCCCTCCAGCCACAAACGCTGCTCGGTTCTCCAGGCGATGTCATCGTCCATCTTGATATCCTCTACTTCCAGGTTGCCATTTCAAATGGGGTTGGCGCACTGTGGCGGGCGCCAACCACCGTGAGAAATTCGTCTGTATTTCCTAGGCGCTATATTCACCGACGACATCGTACATGCCCGGAACTGGCTTGGCCAACCCTGCCAGTTTTTTGCCGAACTCGGCGGCAGCCGGATCGTTCTGCGTGGCTTGAACGTCCGCCGCGCTCGCCCATTTGGCGACATTGACGATGCGCTTGCCATCTTTGCTGGCCAGAAGCGTCACCGAGACAAAGCCCGGGCGCTTGCTGATCACCGTATCGGTAGCGTCCTGAAGAATCTTTGCAACCTCATCCTGCTTTCCTTCCTCAATCTCAAGGATGTTGACGAAGGTCACTTCACCGTTCGACATATTTTTGGTCTCCCTCTCCATGGCGCGGCATGATTTGCGCCAGTTAAAAGCCGGGCTGCCAATCGAGCCCAGACCTATGACGAGTGCGAGCAGGGAAATGTCAGTCGAGGCGGCCGGTATACGCAAAATTTCTCCGCTGACATTTGAGCTGCCTGACTCGTCATAGGCTTGAAGGGTGGCCCGCCTGGGCCGGGTCCGAATTGATAAGGCAGAAACCGTGACGCCGACCAACCGCAAGCTCATCGGGCATCCAAACGATGTTCCCGAGTTCCAAAAAGATGAAGCTGCTCTGATGGCGTTGGGGTACCGGTTGCTCGGAACTCTCGCCGATGCGCAAGACGCAGTGCAGGAAACCTATGTGCGTTGGTACTCGCTCGGTCGCGAGGAGCGGCAGGGCATTTCCGTTCCACTGGCCTGGAAACGGACGACGCTGACCCGCATCTGCTTTGACCGCCTCAAATCCTCTCAATACAAGCGGGAGGTCTATATCGGCGAATGGTTGCCCGAACCGGTCCAAGGCGGTGAATTCTGGGGCATTGCCTCAAATCCCGCAGCGGATGCAGGATTGGAAACCTCAGAGAGCGTCAGCGAGTCCATTTCAATGGCGCTGATGATCGTGCTGGACAAGATGACCCCACCTGAGCGGGTGAGCTTCATCCTGCACGACGTTTTCCAGTACACCTTCGAGGAAATCGCCGAAATCATCGGACGCACGCCGCAGGCGTGCCGGCAATTGGCGTTCTCGGCGCGTAAGCGATTGGGTAACCGGGCGCGACGGCAATCAAGCCGGGAAGAGCATGCAAGACTCAATGAAACGTTCAGAGCCGCCTGGCAGACGGGCAATGTCACAGCGCTGATCGCCCTCCTGGACAGCGACGCCGAGGCCATTACCGACGGCGGCGGCAAAACCGCAGCAGCAATCGAGCCATTGATCGGGTCTCATGCAATTGCCGAATTCTTCGCTGGAATATTCGAACGTCAGCCCAATCTTCAGGTCGAGATCGCGACAGTCAATGGTGAGCCCGGTTTGATCGGCATGGCCGGCGACCAGATCATCTCGGTGATCTCGACTTCCGTGCGGGACGGGGTGATCCACAACATCTGGGTCATGCGCAATCCGGATAAATTGCGCGCCTGGTTCAAGGGCGATTAGGCTGCCCCATTCCCAAACTAACGGCGGCACGCTTCGCGCGCGCGACGATGGCCGGGCTTATCGGAGGCAGGAACCTCGGGTTTGGTCACTCTCCCCGAATAGCTCCCGCGAAGCGGTAGAGGGCTAATATGTTGCTAGCAGCCGCCGTTCCAGTCCCCATTCCTTCCTAGCCATACCCCATCCTATTTACCGCCGTTCGTCGCCGATCACCGCACGCAGCTAGATATCTGTTGAACCGGCCCAATTCCGGGCTTTCTTAATCGACCCCGATCCGGGGATTGCCTGTCGCGTCCCCGCCGGAAGCTGGGGCCGACATGACCACCAACCACCAAAGACCGGAAGCCATTGCGCGCGGCGCACGCATGTTGCGCACCGCATTGGGGCCGGCAATCGCGCGACTGCTCGAAGACCCGGCCGTAATCGAGGTGATGTTGAACCCGGACGGGCGGTTGTGGATCGACCGCCTGTCCGAAGGGCTGTCCGATACAGGCGAGCGCCTGTCCGCCGCCGATGGCGAACGCATCGTTCGGCTGGTCGCGCATCATGTCGGTGCGGAGGTTCATGCCCGCAGGCCACGCGTCTCGGCCGAGCTGCCCGAGAGCGGTGAGCGGTTCGAGGGCCTGCTGCCGCCCGTTGTCGCCGCGCCGACCTTCGCCATCCGCAAGCCCGCCGTCGCCGTGTTCAGCCTCAACGACTATGTGGCGGCGGGAATCATGTCCACAGATCAGGCTGCAACGCTACGCGCGGCCGTTTCTTCCCGCGCCAACATCCTCGTGGCGGGCGGCACCAGCACCGGCAAGACCACGCTGACCAACGCTCTGCTCGCCGAGGTGGCGAAGACGGCGGATCGCGTCGTCATCATCGAGGACACGCGCGAACTGCAATGCGCCGCGCCCAACCTTGTCGCCATGCGGACGAAAGACGGCGTGGCGACGCTTTCCGATCTGGTTCGTTCCTCGCTGCGCCTGCGCCCCGACCGCATCCCCATCGGCGAGGTGCGCGGATCGGAAGCCCTCGACCTTCTGAAAGCGTGGGGCACCGGCCATCCGGGCGGGATCGGCACCATCCATGCCGGCACCGGCATTGGCGCACTCCGTCGCCTTGAACAGCTCATCCAGGAGGCTGTCGTCACCGTCCCGCGCGCGCTGATCGCGGAGACCATCGACCTTGTTGCCGTCCTTGCCGGGCGCGGTTCCGCGCGCCGGCTGGCCGAGCTTGCCCGCGTCGAAGGGCTGGGGCCGGACGGCGACTACCGCATCACCCACCCCAGCCCATTGGCAATCCCAACCAGCACAGGAGAACCCGAATGACCCGCACGTTTTCGCGCGGCTATCGCCGCATGGCGACCGCCGCATCCGCCCTTGCCATCAGTCTCATGCTCGCCCCGGCCGCCCATGCGTCCGGTTCGTCGATGCCGTGGGAAGCACCGCTCCAAAGCATCCTCCAGTCCATCGAGGGGCCGGTCGCCAAGATCATCGCCGTCATCATCATCATCGTGACCGGCCTGACTTTGGCCTTCGGCGATACAGGCGGCGGTTTTCGCAAGCTGATCCAGATCGTGTTCGGCCTGTCCATCGCGTTCGCCGCATCGAGCTTCTTCCTGTCTTTCTTCTCCTTCGGCGGCGGGGCGCTCGTTTGATGGCGGGCGGACTCGAACAGCTCGACGCGGTGCCGGGATTCTCGATCCCGGTCCACCGGGCGTTGACCGAGCATATCCTGCTCGGCGGCGCACCGCGCTCCATCGCGATTCTGAATGGAACGCTTGCCGGTGCCGTGGGCCTCGGCCTGCGCCTATGGCTGGTCGGCATCGCCATTTGGGCCATCGGCCATTTCGCAGCCGTATGGGCGGCGAAGCGCGATCCCCAATTCGTCGAAGTCGGGCGGCGGCATCTCCGCATCCCGGCTTTTCTGTCGGTGTGAGGGCGCGGCCATGATGAACCTTGCCGAATACCGCCGCACCGCCGCCCGGCTCGCCGACTATCTGCCATGGGCGGCACTGGTCGGCTCCGGCGTCGTCTTGAACAAGGACGGCTCATTCCAGCGCACCGCGAAGTTTCGCGGCCCCGATCTGGATTCCGCCGTCGCGGCCGAACTGGTCGCCGTCGCCGGCCGCATCAACAACGCCGTGCGCCGTCTCGGCTCCGGCTGGAGCATCTTCGTCGAGGCGCAGCGCAGCGAGGCCGCAACTTATCCCGACAGCACCTTTCCCGATGCCGCGTCGGCGCTGGTCGATGCAGAGCGCAAAGCCGGTTTCGAGGAAGCGGGCGCGCATTTCGTGTCCGGCTACTTCCTCACCTTCCTCTGGCTGCCCCCGGCCGAGGAAGCCGCCCGCGCCGAAACATGGCTCTATGAGGGCCGGGAGAAAACGGGCGTGGACCCGTGGGAGCTACTGCGCGGCTTCATCGACCGCACCGACCGCGTGCTGGCCTTGCTCGACGGCTTCATGCCCGAGTGCCGTTGGATGGATGACGGCGCGACGCTGACCTATCTCCATTCCACCATCTCAACAAACCGGCATCGCGTGCGCGTGCCCGAGGTGCCCATGCACCTCGACGCGCTGCTCGCCGACCAGCCATTGACCGGCGGGCTGGAGCCGCGCCTTGGCGACGCGCATCTGCGCGTGCTGACCATCGTGGGATTCCCGACCGCGACGACGCCGGGCCTGCTCGACGAAATGAATCGGCTGCCGTTCCCCTATCGGTGGAGCACGCGGGCGATCCTGCTCGACAAGACCGATGCGACCCGGCTGCTGACCCGCATCCGCCGCCAATGGTTCGCCAAGCGCAAGTCCATCGCCGCGATTCTGAAAGAGGTGATGACCAACGAGGCGTCCGCGCTGGTGGACACCGACGCGGCCAACAAGGCGCTGGACGCCGACCTGGCCTTGCAGGAGCTTGGGGCGGACGTTGCGGGCATGGCCTATGTCACGGCCACCGTCGCCGTATGGGATGCCGACCCTCGCCTTGCCGATGAGAAGCTGCGCCTGGTCGAGAAGATCGTTCAGGGCCGCGACTTCACCGCCATGCCCGAGAGCGTCAACGCGGTTGACGCATGGCTCGGCAGCCTGCCCGGACACGCCTACGCCAATGTCCGCCAGCCTCCTATCAGCACTTTGAATCTCGCCCACATGATCCCGCTTTCGGCGGTGTGGGCGGGGCCGGAACGGGACGAGCATTTCGGTGCGCCCCCTTTGCTCTTTGGAAAGACCGAAGGCTCAACCCCGTTCCGGTTGTCTTTGCATGTCGGCGACGTGGGGCACACCCTTGTCGTCGGCCCCACGGGCGCGGGCAAGAGCGTGCTGCTCGCCCTCATGGCCTTGCAGTTCCGGCGCTATGAGAACAGCCAAGTCTTCGCCTTCGACTTCGGCGGTTCGATCCGCGCCGCGTCGCTCGCCATGGGCGGCGACTGGCACGACCTTGGCGGCGGCCTGACAGAAGGGGACGAGGCATCCGTCTCGCTCCAGCCGCTTGCCCGCATCCACGACACTTATGAACGCGCATGGGCGGCGGACTGGATCGCCGCCATCCTCATGCGCGAAGGCATCGCCATCACGCCCGAGGTGAAGGAATATCTTTGGACGGCACTGACTTCGCTCGCCTCGGCCCCGGCCGAAGAACGCACGATCACCGGCCTTGCGGTGCTGCTGCAATCCAACGATCTGAAACAGGCGCTCCGGCCCTTCTGCGTCGGCGGTACCTATGGCCGGCTGCTCGACGCCGAAGCCGAACACCTCGGCTCGGCCGATGTGCAGGCGTTCGAGATCGAAGGGCTGGTCGGAACCGGCGCGGCCCCGGCCGTGCTCGCCTATCTGTTCCATCGTATCGGCGACCGAGTCGACGGGCGACCCACGCTGCTCATCATCGACGAGGGTTGGCTTGCGCTCGACGACGAGGGTTTCGCCGGCCAGCTCCGCGAATGGCTGAAAACGCTCCGCAAAAAGAACGCCAGCGTCATCTTCGCCACGCAAAGCCTCAGCGACATCGACGGCAGCGCCATCGCGCCCGCCATCATCGAGAGCTGCCCGACGCGGCTCTTGCTGCCGAACGAGCGGGCTATCGAGCCGCAGATAGCCGCGATCTACCGGCGCTTCGGTTTGAACGACCGCCAGATTGAGATTTTGGCACGGGCCACGCCCAAGCGGGATTACTACTGCCAGTCGCGGCGCGGCAATCGCCTGTTCGAGCTGGGCCTGTCCGAAGTCGGCCTCGCGCTCTGCGCCGCGTCGGCCAAATCCGACCAGACCGAAATCGCGCGCATCCATGCCGAGCACGGCCGCGACGGCTTCCTTGCCGCATGGCTGCGCCATCGCGGCGTCGATTGGGCAGCCGAGCTGATCCCCAACCTCACCAATCTTGCCGACCGGCCGGAATCCGCCGTGCCGGATACGCACCTCATACAGGAGACTCTTCCATGACCAATATTCGTGTTTTCTGCTTTGCCAGCGCTTCGGCGCTCGCATTGACGCTCGCCGCTCCCGTGGCGCTTTCGCCCATGCTGGCAAGCCCGGCCCATGCACAATTCGGGTTCGGCCGCATCGTCTATGATCCGTCGAACTATGCGCAGAACGTGCTGACGGCCGCACGCACGCTGGAGCAGATCAACAACCAGATCACCTCGCTCCAGAACGAGGCGCAGATGCTCATCAATCAGGCCCGCAATCTGGCGAGCCTGCCGCATTCCTCACTCCAGCAGCTCCAGCAGAACGTCCAGCGCACGCAGCAGCTTTTGGGACAGGCGCAGAACATCGCCTTCGAGGTCGGCCAGATCGACCAGGCGTTCCAGCAGCAATATGGCAACGTCTCGCTGTCCGCGACCGATCAGCAACTCGTCACCGACGCCCGCTCGCGCTGGCAGAACACGGTCGGCGGCTTGCAGGACGCCATGCGCGTGCAGGCCGGCGTCGTCGGCAACATCGACGCCAACCGGGCCGAAATGTCCGCGCTGGTCGGCGAGAGTCAGGGCGCGACCGGGGCTTTGCAGGCAACGCAGGCCGGCAACCAGCTTCTCGCGCTCCAGTCGCAGCAGCTTTCCGACCTGATCGCGGTCATGGCCGCAAACGGCCGTGCCGACGCGCTGACCGAGGCCGAGCGTGCGACCGCTGCCGAACAGGGGCGCATCCAGCGTGAGCGGTTCCTGACGCCCGGCACCGGCTACCAGCCGGGCAACGCGCAGATGTTCAACAACGGCAACAACTGACCGGGAGGCTCGCCATGGATGGCAAGATGCTGGCCCGGCTCGGGGCCGTGGTGTTCGTTGCGATTGCCTTGACAGTGACCGCAATCGACATGGCGCAGAAGGACGAACCTTCCCCGCCACCCGCCGCGCCGGCCCTCCAGCCGCCTGCCGATCCGTTGCGCGAGGAACAACGCCTCTGCCAGCAGCTTGGCGAAGCCGCCGCCAGCGACGCCGAGTGCCTGCGCGTCTGGGCCGAAACCCGCGACCGGTTCCTCGGCCGTGATCGCAGCGAGGCGCGCTGACCATGGGGAACACGGGCGTCATCGACAATTTCCTCGGGGTCTTCACCTCCTACATCGACAGCGGGTTTGGCCTGCTCGGCGGCGAGGTGGCCTTCATCGCCACCACCCTGATCGTTATCGACGTGACGCTCGCTGCGCTGTTTTGGGCATGGGGCGCGGATGACGACATCATCGCCCGGCTGGTGAAGAAGACCCTGTTCGTCGGCGTCTTCGCCTACATCATTTCCAACTGGAACAACCTCGCGCGCATCGTCTTCGAGAGCTTTGCCGGTCTCGGTCTCATGGCATCGGGGACGAGCTTTTCCGTTGCCGACCTGATGCGGCCGGGTCGCGTGGCACAGACCGGCCTCGACGCCGGCCGCCCGCTGCTCGATTCCATTTCCGACCTGATGGGTTGGATCGCCTTCTTCGAGAACTTCATCCAGATCGCGTGCTTGTTGTTCGCATGGGCGCTGGTGGTGTTGGCATTTTTCATTCTGGCCATCCAGCTTTTCGTGACGCTGATCGAGTTCAAATTGGTGACGCTCGCCGGCTTCGTGCTGATTCCCTTCGGCTTGTTCGGCAAGACCGCGTTCATGGCCGAAAAGGTGCTCGGCAACGTGGTGTCGTCCGGCATCAAGGTTCTAGTTCTCGCCGTCATCATCGGCATCGGCTCGACCCTGTTCAGCCAGTTCACGGCCGGGTTCGGCGGCCAGACCCCGACCATCGACGACGCTATGGCGATTGTGCTCGCCGCGCTGTCGCTGCTCGGCCTGGGCATCTTCGGCCCCGGCATCGCCAACGGCATCGTCTCGGGCGGCCCCCAGCTCGGGGCGGGCGCAGCCGTGGGCACCGGCCTCGCCGCTGGCGGTATGGTGCTTGCCGGCGGTGCGGCCGCTGGCGGTGGGGCCATGCTTGCCGCCAAGGGCGGCGCTGCTGCCCTGTCCGGTGGGGCCGCGGCTGTTCGCGGCGGCGCGACGGCCGCGGGCGCGGCGACCGCTGCCTATAGCGTCGGCTCGCTCGGCCAGACCGGGGCGGCGGGCGTCGCCTCCGGCCTTGGCGGTGTTGCACGCGCCGCAGGCTCGGCCGCGATCTCGCCGCTCAAACGCGCGGCCTCCAGCGCCACTGCCCAAGCAAGCGAAAGCATCAAATCCAGCTTCTCCGCTGGCGCAAAGGCCGGGTTTGGGGTGACGGGCGGCAGCTCCACCATTGGCACGGTCGGCGGCGCAAGCGCCGAACCCGCAGCCGCGCCATCCAGCCCGGCTGGCAGCCCTCCGGCTTGGGCGCAGCGGATGCAGCGCCGGCAGACCCTCAACCACGGCACCACCATGACCGCCCATGCGGTGCGGTCTGGCGACAGCCACGGCTCCGGTTCCTCCGTCAACCTTTCCGAAAGTGACCGCTCATGAGCATCTTCAAACGACCCGCCACCCATTACGGCAAATCGCCGGAACCCGAGACGCCCTATCAGAAGGCCGCACAGGCATGGGACGAGCGCATCGGCTCGGCCCGCGTGCAGGCGAAGAACTGGCGCTATATGGCTTTCGGTTCCCTGATCCTGTCAGCTGGATTCGCCTCGGCGCTGGTCTGGCAGTCTGCACGGGGGACAGTGGTGCCGTGGGTGGTGCAGGTCGATAATCTCGGTCGGGCGCAAACCGTTGCGCCGGCCGCCGCCGACTATCGCCCGACCGATCCGCAGATCGCTTTCCATCTCGGCCGCTTCATCGAGCAGGTCCGCGCGATCCCGGCCGATGCGATCATTGTCCGTCAGAACTGGCTTCGGGCTTATGAGTGGACCACGGATCGCGGCGCGGCGGCGCTCAACGATTACGCCCGTGCCAATGATCCCTTCGCCAAGGTCGGCCGACAGCAGGTCGCCGTCGAAGTGTCGAGCGTCATCCGGGCGTCCCCGAACAGCTTCCGCGTGGCGTGGACCGAACGCCATTTCGAGAACGGCCAGCTTTCCACCACGGAGCGATGGACGGCCATCCTCACCATCGTCATCCAGCCGCCGCGCGACGCCGAGCGCCTGCGCGCCAACCCGTTGGGAATCTACGTCAATGCAATTTCGTGGTCGCGGGAGATGAGCCAATGAGGACGATCACCCGCACCCCGGCAATCGCGGCCGTGCTGTTGTCAGTCACCATGCTCGCAGGCTGCGCTACCAACCGGACGCCGCAATTCAGCTACGACGCCAGCGTGCCGCCGCTGCCGACCGTGCAGGCGGCGGCAACCGACAACACGCCTCGGCCGCTACATGTGCCCCCCGCATGGACCGTGGCGCGCGGCGGCACCGCCGCATGCACGCCAACCGGCCGCGTCGAGAACGCCAATGCCGCCGCCCGCGTCGAGCCGCGCCGGGAAGGCTACTACAACGCCATCCAGATTTATCCGTGGTCGGAAGGCGCGCTCTATCAGGTCTATGCCGCAGTCGGGCAGATCACGACCATTGCGCTGGAGCCGGGCGAGAGCCTGACAGGCGCGGGGCCGATCGCGGCAGGCGACACCGCCCGCTGGATCATCGGCGATACGGAATCCGGTTCGGGCGCAAACCGCCGTGTCCATATCCTCGTGAAGCCGACGCGGCCGGACATTTCCACCAACCTTGTCGTCACCACCGACCGGCGCACCTACATGATCGAGTTGCGCGCTCGGGAATCGCTCTACATGCCCGCCGTCGCATGGGCCTATCCCACACCGCCAGCAGGCCAGCGCCAGACCGTTCCGGCAGCGCCGGTTATCCCGGCAGAGGCGGCGCGGAACTATCGCTACGCCTTGCAGGTGCAGGGCGACAGTCCGCCATGGCGGCCGGTTTCCGTCTTCGACGATGGACGCCGCGTCTATGTCGTCTTCCCCGCCGGGATCGTGCAGGGCGAGATGCCGCCGATCTTCGTGCTCGGCTCCGATGGCGAGCCGCAGATCGTCAATTCCCGCATCCACCATAACGTCCTGATCGTGGATCGCCTGTTCGGCGCGGCCGAACTGCGCCTTGGCAGCGGCAACCGCCAGCAGGTCGTCAGGATCGTCCGCACCAATCCCACGCAGGCCGCCGCCGCGCAGCCCGCCAGCGCGACCGGAGACACCCCGTCATGACCGACAACACCATCACGGACACCGCCGCGCCTATGCGGTTGCGCGCGGAGCCGCCGCGCGTCACCCGCCTGTCGCGCAAGATGCTGGCGGGCGTCGGCGCAGTCGCCTTGCTCGGCATCGGCGGCGCGCTGATCTACGCGCTCCAGACCCGCGATACGGGACCGGGCGGCGATGAACTCTATTCGACGGAGAACCGGACCACGGCGGACGGATTGTCCGGCCTTCCACGCGACTATACCGGCCCGGCCCTGGGACCGGCTTTGCCGGGCGACCTCGGCCGCCCGATCCTCGACGCGCAGAACAGGGGCCAGCCTGTCGCGCCGCCTGTCATGACGACGCCCGCCGTCGATCCCGAAGAACAGCGCCGTCTTGCAGAGGAAGAAGCCGCGCGGCTTAGCAACGTCTTTTTCCAGTCCAGCCAGCGCACCGGAGCGCCGGCAGGGACGGCCATGCCCGGTCTTGCAGGACTCGGCCTCGGCGGACAGCCGGCGACACAGGATCGCCACGTGGCGTTTCTCAATGGACCCGTGGACCGGCAGACCGTCGCCCCGGATCGCGTTGCGCCGCCGGCATCGCCCTACATCCTTCAGGCCGGGGCTGTGATCCCGGCCGCGCTCATCACCGGCATCCGTTCCGACCTTCCGGGCCAGATCACCGCCCAGGTGACGGAAAACGTCTATGACAGCCCGACCGGCTCGCTGCTCCTGATCCCGCAGGGCACGCGCATCATCGGCCAATACGATGATGGCGTGACCTTCGGCCAGCGCAGGGTGCTCTTGGTGTGGAACCGCCTGATCCTGCCGGGCGGCCGCTCCATCGTTCTGGAGCGCCTGCCGGGCGCGGACGCCAGCGGCTATGCCGGGCTTGAGGATGGCGTCGATTATCACTGGTGGAATCTGATGAAAGCGGCAGGGCTGTCCACGCTGCTCGCGGTCGGCACGGAGCTGGCGACGAGCGACGAGGATCGGCTAATCCGGGCCATCCGCGACGGTGCGCAGGATACCATCAATCAGGCCGGCCAGCAGATCGTGCAACGCCAGTTACGGGTTGCGCCGACGCTCACCATCCGGCCGGGCTTCCCGTTGAGGATCATCGTCACCCGCGACCTTATGTTCGAGCCTGCAGGAGGCTGACCATGACCAAGCTGAAACTCGGCCCGCTGCCCGACGACAAGCCCGTCAAGGTGACGGTGGAGCTGCCTGCGCCGCTTCACCGCGATCTGGTCGCCTATGCCGAGGTGCTGGCCCGCGAAAGCGGCCAGCCCCCCGCCGATCCCGTCAGGCTGATCGTGCCCATGCTGGAGCGGTTCATCGCCACGGATCGAGGGTTTGCGAAGGCACGGCGGGCCGCAAGTTAGGTCTGACCGGTTCGGACTCTATTCCGGTTGTACAGCATGATTTGTAAATAGCCCGAACCGGCCGTTCGAAGGCCATCCGGATTTCCGGCCCGAGTAGTGCGGATGCGGACGGGCAGCTTCGCGCCGAAATTGCCAGTATCCGCTAATCAATGCTGACGTCTGCAACGCCACGATCGACATCAATAATCTTGCATGCCACAGCTCGGAGTATAGGATCGGGCTTGTAGGAGCGCCGGGGGAGCTTACATGGTCGATCTAGTGAGTTTTTCCGAGGCTATCGCCGATTCCAGACGATTCTCAAAGCGCCATCTTTTGATCGGAAACGGGTTTAGCATCGCCTGCTGCCCTGATATCTTCCATTACGGATCGCTCTTCAGCGCAGCGGATTTTTCCAATAACCCAGAGCTGGTGAAAGTCTTCGAAGTTCTCGGAACGCAGGATTTCGAGATCGCCATCAAAAACCTTGAAGCCGGAGCGCTTCTCGCGGGCATATATACACCTGGGCATGCCGATGCAGCCGCCAAGATGCTGGCCGATGCCAACGCTTTGAAGGAAATCCTTCTAACCGCCATTGCAGGAAACCACCCGGACGTTCCTGGCGATATTGCTCACGACAAGTTTTGGGCGTGTCGGAGATTTCTCAGCCTGTTCCTAGGACGGGAAAACGACGGTCAAGTCTTCACCCTAAACTACGATCTACTGTTGTATTGGACCCTCATGCATGAGGATAATCCGTTCACCGAGGCCATCGACCTTGCCACGAATGACGGCTTTGGGAACGACGAAGACGATCCCATGGCCGACTACGTCGTCTGGCAGGGCGAAGTCGCGGCCCATAGCGCCAAGGTCCATTTCCTTCACGGAGCATTGCATCTCTTCGATGCTGGGACGGAGCTACAGAAGTTCACATGGGTTAGGACGAACGATCGCCTGATTGATCAGGCGCGGCGCGCGATCAATGACAACAAGTACCCGCTGTTTGTCACCGAGGGGTCAAGTGCGCAGAAAAAGGCGAAGATCCGGCACAACGCCTATCTCTACCAGGGCTTCAAGCAGCTAACTGCGAACGCTCAGCAGGGGCGGCACTGCTTTTTTGTCCTCGGGCATTCATTGGCCGAGAATGACGACCATATCTTGCGGCGGTTCGGAACTGGTAAGTTCAAGAAGCTCTACGTTAGTCTGTTCGGCGACCCCGGATCACCAAGCAACCAACAGATCATTGCCAAGGCGAACACCTTGGCGGCCATGCGTCACGAGAGGTTCCCGCTCGAAGTCGCTTTCTATAACGCTGCGACAGCCAATCCGTGGACGTACCCCTAGGGCCGGACAAGCGTATCATGGGATCGAAAGCCAAGCTGATCTAAGCGACCGCCTGCGTCGGCTTCTGTGAGCCTGGAGTCGCGCTTCAAAACCGTCTTCGGCGCGCTGGACGCAACGACAGGTTTTCGCGATCCAGCGGCGATACCAGACCGGCAAAAAGCCTTCCAAAACTCGCCCTAGGTCTGACCTGCGGGGTGCCGCCAGCGTATCACCGCAAATTCGGCACGCTACAGGCCGCCGATTGCCCTCCATGGTTCGCTTAATTCCGGGGCTTCGGGTGCCCCGGAATCCACCAGAACCAAGGAGGATTCCATGTGCGCAGAGCGCCGCCGCGCCCGCAAAGGGCGACCGCGACAGTCGATCCCCGAGCCACTTCCCGACGATCTTTTCGACTACACTGATGATCCCACGCCGGACGGACGGACGCGAGCCAACGACACGCCGCTTCTCGGTCCGGACGGGCAAAGGATGCGCGTCACCGACGATTGGCCGGAGGATATTCCCGTCACAGAGACCGAGATCGACGTGTTCGAGCGTTGGTTCGGCGATGTGTTCGACGAACTCCTGAACCCACGAAAGCCGGATGATTGCTTGCAATTCCTATCACAAACTGATAGGAAAAAGATGTGAGCGGGCATCGTGATCCCAGCCTCGACACGCTTCTGGACCTTGATGGACAGATGCTTTTTGTCGATCCCGAGGGCGGCCATTGGGTGAAGTTCGTCGTCACCCGCGTTCCGGTCTCGCCGGAAAAGCCGCACGGCCTCGATTATTCGCTCACGCTTCACGGGCCTTCGGGCGAACGGCTGGTCGGCTTCGACAATGCCCATCCGGTCGGCCGGGGCAGACGCGGCGAGCCGATGGACCATCGGCACCGCCTCCAGACCGTGAAGCCTTACGCCTACGAGGATGCGGCCACGCTTCTGGCCGACTTCTGGCAGGCGGTGGACGCGGCGTTGAAGGAGCGAGGTGCCCTATGACCACATTGAAAGTCGGGATTGCCGACTATGAAGAAATGAAGGCCCGCACCATGCGGATCGCGCGCGGCGAGGAAAAACCTGCACCCGGCGATCCGAAGGTATGGTTCACCTCGACCGAATCCTTCGCCAAGGTGCTGTCGGCAGGGAACCGCGAACTGCTGCGCATCATCGCCGAGAAAGCCCCGGCATCGCTGGAGGAACTGGCGGAAATCACCGGCCGGGCCGGCTCCAATCTGTCACGCACCCTGAAAAACATGGAAAGCTATGGGCTTGTGCGGCTTGAACCGGGGCATGGTCGCAAGCTCGCGCCCAAGGTGGTGCATGACCGGGTGGAACTGGCGTTGCCCCTAATCGACCGCCCCAAGGCGAAGAAAGCTATGGGAGGCCAAGCATGAACATGCACAGCCCAACCACGACCGCCCGCGCCGCCCTCTACCTGCGCGTCTCGACCGCCCGGCAGGCCGAGCATGACATTTCCATTCCCGACCAGAAGCGGCAGGGTGAAGCCTATTGCGAGCAACGCGGCTACCAGCTCGTTGAGACTTATGTTGAACCGGGTGCAACCGCCACCAATGACAAGCGCCCCGAGTTCCAGCGCATGATCGAGGCTGGCACGTCCAAGCCCGCGCCTTTCGATATTGTCGTGGTCCATTCGTTCAGCCGGTTCTTCCGCGATCACTTCGAGATGGAGTTCTACGTTCGCAAGCTGGCGAAGAACGGCGTCAAGCTGGTGTCGATCACGCAGGAAATGGGGGATGACCCCATGCACCAGATGATGCGGCAGATCATGGCGCTGTTCGACGAGTATCAGTCCAAGGAGAACGCCAAGCACGTCCTGCGCGCCATGAACGAGAACGCCCGGCAAGGGTTCTGGAACGGCGCACGGCCGCCCATCGGCTACCGCATCGTCGCGGCCGAGCAGCGTGGATCGAAGACCAAGAAAAAGCTGGAGATCGACCCACTACACGCCGACACCGTGCGGCTGATCTATCGGCTCTATCTCGAAGGTGACGGCACGTCCGGCGCAATGGGCGTCAAGGCTATTGCCACTTATCTCAACGAGCGCGGCTTCTTCACCCGTGATGGTGGCAAATGGGGCCTGGCGCAAATCCACGCCATCCTGACCCGGACCACCTATATCGGCGAGCATAGGTTCAACACACGCTCGCATAAAAACCGGGAGAAAAAGCCGGAGAGCGAGGTCGCCATCATGGCGGTGCCGCCCCTGATCGAGCGCGAGATTTACGATGCGGTGCAAGCCCGCCTCAAATCCCGCAATCCTATGGTGACGCCTGCGCGTGTCTCCAGCGGCCCCACGCTGCTGACAGGCATTTGCTTCTGCGCCAAGTGCGGAGGTGCGATGACGTTGCGCACCGGCCAAGGCAGCACGGGAGCGACATACCGCTATTACACCTGCTCGACCAAGGCGCGGCAGGGCAAGACCGGCTGCAAGGGCCGCACGATCCCCATGGACAAGCTGGATCATCTTGTCGCCGATCATATCGGGGATCGGCTGCTCCAGCCCAAGCGACTGGAAACTGTCCTCGCCAGCGTCATTGACCGGCGACAGGAGCGCACCGAGCGACGCCGCGAGCATCTTGCCGAGCTTCACAGGCGAATCGCGGAAGCCGACCAGCGGCTCGGCCGTCTCTTTGACGCCATCGAAGCCGGCATGGTGGACAAGGACGACGCCATGGCGAAAGAACGCATGGTGAGCCTAAAGGCGTTGCGGGATCAGGCCGCCGCCGACGCCGAGCGCACACAGCTCGCCCTCGACAGTTCAGGCAATCAGGGCGTCAGCCCCGATATGCTCAAGGGCTTCGCCCGCAAGGCTCGTGAGCGGATTCGACTCGACGATGGCGGCTACCGACGCGACCATCTGCGCGCTCTGGCGCAGCGCGTCGAGGTCGCCGACGACGAGGTTCGCATCATGGGATCGAAGTCGGAACTGCTGCGAACGCTGGTCGCCGCTTCTAACGTAGAAACGGCGGCGTTCGGCGTTCATAGTTCTGTTCTGAAATGGCGCGCCCGAAAGGATTCGAACCTCTGACCCCCAGATTCGTAGTCTGGTGCTCTATCCAGCTGAGCTACGGGCGCCTGCGAGGCCGTCTGTGCGGCGTCGCGAGAGCTTCCTAGCCGCTCGAACCCATGAATGCAAGCGCCTGTCGCGCTTTGAATGTCAGTTCGGTGACGACCGGCGAAAAGCCCCGGTTCCACGCCGTTTCCGGCGTGCCTCGTGCGTCGCTGCCGGGCGGGGAGGGCGCCGGTCGAAGGTCGAGGCGGGCATGAGGGCACGCGACGAACCGAATCGTGCGCACCGTCGTCCGTCCGATTCCGCCGAGGTCAGCGGTCCGTCCTTCAGCCTTCGCCGACGAAGAGATCGTGCTGGATGCGGGCCGGTGCCTCGTCGCTTCTCCTTCGACGCCGAGGAGCCGCGCCCGTGCCGGCCGCGATCGCCGAACGGCGCTGGTTGCCCGCGAACTCGATCTCGAAGGGCTGGCCCGGCTGAAGGCCGTCCGCGCGCGCGATCGGCCGCCCCTCGGTGTCGCGCACGATGGCGTAGCCCCGCTCCAGGACGTTCTTCGGATCGAAGCTCGCCGCGACGCGTTCGGCGGTCGACACGCGGTCGCGCCACCGCGCGCTCAGACGATCGACGGCCTCCACGAGGCGGCGCTCCAGGAACAGGAGATGACGCCGGGCCTCGCGGTTGGCGCCGGCGATCGTGCGAGGATGGAGGCCGGATACCGCACGCGTCAGACGCTGGCGGCGCGCCGAGACGATCGAGGAGAGCCCCTGGACGGCGACGAGTTCGGCATGGCGCAGGTCCGAGCGCTTGGACGACAGGAGCGCGTCCAGCCGACCGAGCTGCAGCCCGCCCGCCAGACGGTCCATCGCGTGGCGCCGGTCCGTGGCCGAGGCGCGGATCGCCCGGTCGAGACAGAGCGTCGCCTCGTCCAGCCGCCGCCGCGGCAGGGCCAGCAGCATGTCCGGCGAGGGGAGGGCGCGCACGAGCGAAACGGTCGCCTTCCGCTCGTGCGCCAGCTTCCGCGTGATCGCATGAGCATGGCGCGCATGCGCCGCGGAGAGCGCGGCGAAGAGGTCGGCGCGCACGGGAACCGCCATTTCGGCCGCCCCCGTGGGCGTCGGCGCACGCCGGTCGGCGACATGGTCGAGAAGCGTCCAGTCGGTCTCGTGGCCGACGGCGGAGATCAGGGGGATGGTGGAGGCCGCTGCGGCGCGCACCACGGCCTCGTCGTTGAAGCCCCACAGATCCTCCAGGCTGCCGCCGCCGCGCGCGACGATGAGAAGGTCCGGCCTCCGAATCTTGCCGTCTTCGGGCAGCGCGTTGAAGCCCTCGATCGCGCTCGCGACCTCCGCGCCGCTCGTCTCGCCCTGCACGCGCACGGGCCAGACGAGGAGATGGACGGGGAACCGGTCCTCGATCCGGTGGCAGATGTCGCGGATGACGGCGCCCGTCGGCGAGGTGACGATGCCGATCGTCCTCGGCATGAAGGGCAGGGGCCGCTTGCGCTCCGGCGAGAAGAGGCCTTCGGCCTCCAACTTCAACCGGCGCTCGTTGAGGAGCGCCATCAGCGCGCCGGCCCCGGCCGGTTTCAGATCCTCGATGACGATCTGGTATTTCGAGGAGCCCGGATAGGTCGTCAGCTTGCCCGTGGCGACGACTTCCAGCCCCTCCTCGGGTTTGAAGGCCAGCTTGGAGAAGCCGGTGCGCCAGACCACGGCCTCCAGCCGCGAGCGCTCGTCCTTCAAGGCGAAATAGGCGTGGCCGGAAGAGTGCGGCCCGCGATAGCCGGAAATCTCGCCGCGCACGCGCACATGCCCGAAGGCGTCCTCCACCGTTCGCTTCAGCGCGCCGGAGAGCTCGGAGACGGAATATTCGGCCGCGTTGGTCGCGGTCTCGGCCATGTCGCTCACGTCGCCAGCGCCAGAGCGGGACGAGTGCGGGCCGGCCGCACGCATCGCGTCTCGGGAACGTCGGACGCCTCCTCGATGTGCGGGGGCAGCAGATTGCGCAGGCTTTCGCGGATATGGCTGATGAGGGCGCAGACGGCCGGCGTCTCGCTATTGCGTCCCCGCATCACGGCTATCGTCGCCTCGCCCAGCTTGGGGAAACCGTCTTCTTCGGTCAGCACCCGCATGCCCGGCCTCAGGGCGCACTCGGGGAGGACGCTCACCGCAAGGCCGGCCAGCACGGCCGAGGTCACGATCTGGGCCGACCAGGACGTGAAGAGGATGCGGTAGGGGCGCCCAATCGTATCCAGCGCCTCCAGCCCCTGCCGGCGCCAGTCGCAATCGGAGCGGCCGATCGCCAGCGGAACGATCGCCTCCTCGTGCGCCGAATGGGCTCCGGAGGTCACGAAGTGGAGCGGTTCGCGCCGAACGATCTCGCTCCATGCATGTGCCTTGGAGGGACAGACCAGCGCCACGTCCAGATGTCCCTTCTCGACATGCTCGATCAGGCTCGACGTCGTTTCGCACGCGATCTGCATCTCGACGCGCGGATTGGACCGGGCGAAGCGCGCCATGATCTCGGGCAGGAAGCGCTCGGCGTAGTCGTCGGGCAGGCCGATGCGGACGTGGCCGGCGATATGGGTCTCGTCGAAGGCCGTCAGCGTCTCCTGGCTGAGCGCCAGCATGCGCCGGGCGTAGCTCAGGAGGCGCGCCCCGTCCTCGGTGAGCCGGACCGCGCGCCCGCCGCGCTCGAAGAGCTCGGCGCCGAGCCGCTCCTCCAGGCGGCGGATCTGCATGGAGACCGCCGACTGCGTCTTGAACACGTCCTCGGCCGCGCGGGTGAAGCTGCCCGTGTCCACGACGGCGGCGAAGGTGCGGAGCTGGTCGAGATCGAGGGGAGCGGCCATCGCGAGAACCATCACATCGGCTGATGGCAGAGATTACGAACATTCGTTGGATTGATCAATCGGCGCTGGCTATCGTCCCATCATCGCTTCGGACCGCAGAACCTGACGCGATGCCCCGGCGGCATCGCGAACGACCGTCCGCGCCTGAAGCGAGACGTGAACCGACACTGTTCAAGGATGAACGATCATGAGCCTGACGTTACCCCGGAGCGGGGCGCTTTCATTACCCGGACTGCGGTCCGGCCTGAGTCTCGCCTTCTCCGCCCTCGGCGCGATGGCGCGGACCCTGCGCAACCGTCGCGAGGCGCTGCGCGTCGATGCGCTTCCCGATCACCTGCTCGCCGATATCGGCCTGAAGCGGGACGACGTCTATGCCGCGCTCCATGCGTCATGGCGGTCCGACCCGACCTATCTGATGGCTCGTTCGGCGCAGGAGAATCGATGCAAGCGCTGACCTTCGCCGACGCCGTACATAGAAAAGCCGCCGCAGATCAGACATCCGCGGCGGCTTTTCCATGTTCGGAGATGGGTTTCAGGCGAGGCTGAAGCAGCCTCCGGCTTCTTATGGCCGAAGGCGCGACCGTCTTAGAGCGCCGTGCGTCCGATTGGACGCACAAGGGTCGCTCTATCCCTTTGGATCTGCGCATCAGGCTTTCCGAAGATCGATCCCGATTTTCGGGCCGATACTCTAAGCGTTCGGCGTCTCCAACGCGACCTCTCCGCCGATCGTCGAGGCGAGGATCTTGTCGACGCGACGCCCGTCCAGGTCCACGACCTCGAACCGCCAGTTGTCGTAGAGCACGATCTCGCCGACCTCCGGGATGTGGCCGAACTGCTCCAGGATGAAGCCCGCGAAGGTCTCGTAGTCGCGCTCCTTCGGGAAGGTCAGCCCTTCGAGGCCGCGCTCCACGTCGTGCACCGGCATGCCGGCATCGATCAGGAACGAGCCGTCCGCGCGCCGCACGACGGCATGGTCCTCCTCCAGCCCCTCCGGCAGGGCGCCGGCGATGGCCGCCAGGATGTCCGTCGGCGTCACCAGACCTTCGAAGGAGCCGTATTCGTCGAGGACGATCGCGATGTGGGTCGATGCGGTCTGGAACCGGTCGAGAAGCTTCAGCGCGGGCATGGATTCGTTGACGTAGAGCGGCTCGCGCAGGGCGGCCCGCACGTCGATCGCCCCGGTCGTGCGGAACTGCTGCAAAAGGTCCTTGGCCTGGACGACGCCGAGAATGTCGTCGTTCTCTCCGCCCGAGACGGGAAAGCGCGAATGGCCGCTCTCTTGGATCTCGTCGAGGATCCGGCCCGGTTCGTCGTCGATCCCGACCCAGAAGACGTCCGGCCTCGGCACCATGATCGAGCGTGCCGTCCGGTCCGCGATGCGCAGCACGCCCTCGATGAGCTCGCGCTCCTTCTCCTCGAAGACGCCGCTCTGCGTGCCTTCGGCGATCATCGCCTTGACCTCCTCCTCCGTCACCGTGCTCTCGGCGACCTTGCTGCCGCCGAGAAGGCGAACGACGGTCTCGGTCGAGATGCGCAGGAACCAGACGATCGGCGCGCCGATCCGGGCGATGAGCAGCATGAAAGGCGCGACGAAGGAGGCGATGCGCTCCGAATGCGTCAGCGCAAAGCGCTTCGGGACCAGTTCGCCGAGGATCAGCGACAGATAGGTGATCGTGACGACGACGATCGCGATGGCCGACCCTTGCGCATAGGCGCCGACATAGGGGATCGGGTCCAGCAGCTCGGCGAGAGGTCCGGCGAAGGCGTTGGCGCCGTAGGCGCCGGCGAAGATGCCGACGAGGGTGATGCCGATCTGGACGGTGGACAGGAAGCTCGTCGGGTCGTCGACCAGCTTCAGCGCGCGCTCGGCGCCCTTGGAGCCTTCCGCCGCCAACTGCTGGAGGCGTCCGCGGCGGGACGAGACCACCGCCAGTTCCGACATGGCGAAGAAGGCGTTGAGGAGGATGAGGAAGAGAACGATCAGTGCGTTGGTGAAAAGCATCTTTTCTCCATCAGACGAGCGATCGTCCGACTTCAGGTCTCCATGTTGAGTTCCGGTGCGTGCCCGAGGGCACCGGAAAGCGTTGCGTCATCGCCGTCGGGCGGACGGACGGCGGTCCTTATCCATCGGGCTTCGCGCGGTCGCGGTCAATCGGCCTTCAGATGGCGATCGAAGAGCGCGATCATTTCACGCGCATAGGTCTCCTGCATCGAGCGGCCGGCTTCCGCGGCCTTGGCCAGCCCGACGAAGGGCTCGCCCGCCCCGTCCTTCGGCTCGTCGGGTGCGCGCTCGGCGGACGGTGCCGTCTCGGCCTTCCCGGAGGCGCCCCCGCCTTGAACGGGCAGGGAGAAGAAGGGCGGCATGGGGAGGAAGGGGAAGGGCGGCGGCGCGTCCGGTTCGGCCCGGCGCGGGCTGGAAGGCGCCGCCTCTCCGGCGGGCGCGGCCGGCAGCATCCAGGCGAATCCACCCGAAAGCGCATCGGCGAAGAGCGAATGCAGGTCCGGGCGCGGCGAGGGCTGGGCTTGCGAGGAGGGGCGGCTGAAGGCCTCGATGGCGTTGGCCGAGCGGCGCATCCATTCGGCCGTGGCGCGGCCCGCGGCGTCACCGGGAGAGGCGGCGCCGGCCGTCGGGCCGCTCGCCACCATCGTCATCATGGCGCGCAGCGTCATCAGGCCGAGCTCGGGCATCATCTTCGCGATCGTGTCGGGCGAGACGCCGGCCATCAGCGAGGCCTGACGGGACACCGAGTCGGCGAGAGCGCGCGTGCCGAAGAGGTCGGTCATGAAGGCGGCGGGTTTGGCCGTCATCGCGGAGGCGGGATCCGTTCCGGCCGGCGCGAAGGCGGCGAGGCGCCGGTTGAAGTCGGTCCAGGCCGTGGTGTCGGACATCAGACGTTGAAGGCCGAGGACGAAGGCCGGCGCCAGCGCCTCGGTCGTGCGCCGCATCTCGTCCTCGCTCAGGCGGAAGCGCTCGCGCAGGCGATCGGTCCCGAGGCCCGAATCGACCGCGGTCAACCAGTCGAAGAACTCCGTCATCTCCCCCGCTCCCCGGCGAACCCCGCCGCACTCTGCCACGACGGCACGAAGAAGCGTAGATGGCGCAGCGGGTGGGGGCGCCAAGAGGCGATTTCGTCGGCGAAGAGGAAGGACGGGCGCCCTTCGGGATCAGGTCTGCGTGCCGCCGACGGTGATCTGGTTCATGCGCAGATGCGGCTGCCCGACGCCGACGGGAACCCACTGGCCCCCCTTGCCGCAATTGCCGATGCCCGTGTCGAGCTTGGAATCGTTGCCGACCATGGTGACGCGCTGCATGGCCTCCGGCCCGTTTCCGATGAGCATCGCGCCCCGGATGGGCTCCTGGATCACCCCGCCGCGAACCCTGTAGGCCTCGGTGCAGGAGAAGACGAACTTGCCGCTGGTGATGTCCACCTGTCCGCCGCCGAAGGAGACGGCGTAGATGCCGTCGTCGAGCGAGGCGATGATCTCCTCCGGCGTGGCGGAGCCGGAGAGCATGGAGGTGTTGGTCATGCGCGGCATGGGGGCGTGGGCGTAGGATTCGCGCCGTCCGTTGCCCGTGGGCCGAACGCCCATCAGCCGCGCGTTGAGGCGGTCCTGCATGTAGCCGACGAGCCGCCCGTCCTCGATCAGGACGTTGGAGGCCGTCGGCGTTCCCTCGTCGTCGACGCTGAGGGAGCCCCGGCGCTCCGGCACGGTGCCGTCGTCGACGACGGTCACGCCGCGCGCGGCGACCTGCTCGCCGACCCGGCCCGAGAAGACCGAGGTGCCCTTCCGGTTGAAGTCGCCCTCGAGCCCGTGGCCGACCGCCTCGTGCAGCATGACGCCGGGCCAGCCCGAACCGAGCACCACGTCGAAGGTGCCGGCCGGCGCCGGGACGGCGGAGAGATTGACATGCGCCTGGCGCAGGGCCTCGTCGGCGATCCGCCGCCAATGGTCCTCGACCATGACGTCGGCCAGGCCGCGCCGTCCGCCGCCGCCGGAGGAGCCGGTCTCCTGCCGTTCGCCGTTCGCGGCGACGACCGAGACGTTCAGCCGCGTCAAAGGCCGCACGTCGCGAATGAGCCGGCCGTCGGCGTGCAGGATCTCGACGACCTGCCATTGCGCGGCGAGCGAGACCGAGACCTGACGGACGGCATCGTCGCGGCCGCGCAGATAGGCGTCGATCTCCTGCAGCAGTTTCACCTTCTCCTCGAAGGCCGGAGACGGAATGGGGTTTTCCTCGGTGTAGAGCCGCGCGTTCGTGCCCGACGGGGCGGCGGCCATCGTTCCCGACCGGCCGGCCCGGACCGCCGTCACCGCGCCTGCGGCCCGCGACAGGGCCGTCTGAGTGAACTCGCCGGAATGGGCGAAGCCCGTCGCCTCGCCCGAGACCGCGCGCAGGCCGAAACCCGAATCGACCGAGAAGTTGCCGGCCTTCAGCCGGCCGTTGTCGAAGACGAGCGATTCCTGCTCCCGATGCTCCAGGAAGAGCTCGCCGTCGTCCGCGCCCGCAAGCGCCTCGCCGAGCACGGACCGCACGGCCTCGGCGGAAACGTCGAAACGGTCGATCAGGGAAATGGTCATTGATGAAGGGTCCTCGCCTGCGCTCCCCGACATAGGCGCTCGCGCGGCCCCTGTCAGGGGAGCGGCCGATCAGGGGAGGGCGGCGAAGCCTTCGTCGAACCCGTTCAGGTCCACCGGAATGCCGATTCCCTGCTCCGGCGTCTGGAACACGATGAAGGTCGCCGACTCGCCTTCCGAAAGGGTGCGCCGCAGCGTTTCCTCAAGGATCACCTCGGCGTAGCAGCCGTCCTCGAAGCAGCGCACGAACTGCGCGCGGCCGATGTCGGTCCCGTCCACGTAAAGGCCCAGGCCGTTGGGCAGGAGAATGCCGAGCGGCGCCAGGATGCGCAGGATCTGCGCCTGGCCGTCCGCGGTCTTCAGCGCCAGGACCGAAAGGCCGATCTCCGGCCGGTCCTCGGCGATCACGTTCTGCAGGAGGGCGCACTGCTCGCCCGCCGCGCCGGCCGGCTGGTCGCAGACGATGGACCAGGAGCCGTGCTGCGAGCGCACCGCGCCCGTCTGCCCCTGGGCGAGGGCCGGCGCGGCGGCGAGCGCCGCCAAGGCGAGGGCGGCGACGGTGCTTCGAAAGGGCATGCTCATCGGCAGGTAATCCGTCTCAGAATCGTGGCGATCTTCCGACGAACATGGGAAAGAATTCGTTACCGCACGCCGCCGGAGCGCGGACGAGGGCCGTTTTCGTTCGCCGCGCCGCGACAAGATGACGGACGCGGACGCTTCCGCTGACGCTTCGCCGGGGTTATGAATGACGTTGGAGAGGTGGCCGCATCGTGTTGCGAAGCCGTGGGTTTCGTGGTTGATGCGACGCCAGATGCACATTGGCTGCATTCGAAACTGCGGAGGAGCGTGGCGACACGATGGCCGAAGCGGGTTTCGGTCGGACAAACAAGTCCTTTACGGGAGAGCATTCGTGAAACGATCGATCCTGGCCGCCGCGACGTTCCTGGCGACCCTGTCGGCCGCCGTCGCGCAAGAGGCGGGTGAGCTTCTCCCCGGACAGCCGCATCCCTGGCAGATGGGTCTGCAGGAAGCGATGGGCGGAATGAAGGCCCAGATCGACTGGTTCTCGAACTATACGCTCTGGTTCATGATCCCGATCACCATCTTCGTGGCGGCGCTGCTCGCCTGGGTGGCCTTCCGCTACCGGGCCGCGAAGAACCCGAGCCCGTCGCGCACGAGCCACAACACGGCCATCGAGGTGGTGTGGACCATCGCGCCGGTGCTGATTCTCGTGGCGCTCGCGATTCCCTCCTTCCAGCTCCTGACGGCGCAGTACAATCCGCCGCGCGAGCCGGAGCTCACCGTCAAGGCGACGGGCTACCAGTGGTACTGGGGCTACGAGTACCAGCCGAACGAGACGGACGCCGCCGCCGACGGCGCGCTGGCCGAAGAGGCGGGCGCCGAGGCGCAGCCGGTCTCCTTCCTCTCCTACATGCTGAACGACGACGACCGTGCTGCGGCCGGGAAGGAAGACCGCAACGTCTATCCGCGCCTTCTGGCCGTCGACAACGAGATGGTCGTCCCGGTGAACACCGTCGTGCGCCTCCTGACGACGGCCGGCGACGTCATCCACGCCTTCGCGATGCCCTCGCTCGGCGTGAAGGTGGACTCGGTTCCGGGCCGCATCAACGAATACTGGTTCGAAGCGAACCGCGAAGGCATCTTCTACGGCCAGTGCTCCGAGCTCTGCGGCCGCGACCACGCCTTCATGCCCATCGCGGTGCGCGTCGTCAGCCAGGAGCAGTTCGACAACTGGTACATCGCTGCCGGCGAGAACATCGAGAACGCCAACGCCCAGCTGACCGCAGAGATCGAGGCCGCCGGCGCGGTCGTCGCCTCGCGCTGAGCCTGTCTGTCCTTACGCGTCCCACGGAGACCGCAATGGCTCACGCCGCCGAACACGACGCCCACCACGATCACAAGCCGACCGGCTGGGTGCGCTGGGTCTACTCGACCAATCACAAGGACATCGGGACGCTCTACCTGATCTTCGCGATCTTCTCGGGCATCCTGGGCGGCGCGCTGTCGGTCGGGATCCGCATGGAGCTCCAGGAGCCCGGCCTGCAGATCTTCTCCGATCCACAGCTCTTCAACGTGTTCACGACGGCCCACGGCCTGATCATGATCTTCTTCATGGTCATGCCGGCGCTGATCGGCGGTTTCGCCAACTGGATGGTGCCGATCATGATCGGCGCGCCGGACATGGCCTTCCCGCGCCTGAACAACATCTCGTTCTGGCTGCTGCCGCCCGCGCTGCTCCTGCTCATCATGTCGATGTTCGTGGAGGGCGCTCCGGGCTCGGCCGGCGTCGGCGCGGGCTGGACCATGTATCCGCCGCTCTCGACCTCCGGCCATCCGGGCCCGGCCGTCGATCTGGCGATCTTCGCGCTGCACATCGCGGGCGCGTCCTCGATCCTCGGCGCCATCAACTTCATCACCACCATCCTGAACATGCGCGCTCCGGGCATGACGCTGCACAAGATGCCGCTCTTCGCCTGGTCGGTGCTGGTGACGGCGTTCCTCCTGCTCCTGTCGCTCCCGGTCCTGGCCGGCGCGATCACCATGCTCCTGACGGACCGCAATTTCGGCACGACCTTCTTCGCGCCGGAGGGCGGCGGCGACCCGATCCTCTACCAGCACCTGTTCTGGTTCTTCGGCCACCCGGAAGTGTACATCCTGATCCTGCCGGCCTTCGGCATCGTCAGCCACATCGTGTCGACCTTCTCCAGGAAGCCCGTCTTCGGCTATCTCGGCATGGCCTACGCCATGGTCGCGATCGGCGTCGTCGGCTTCGTCGTGTGGGCGCACCACATGTACACGACGGGCATCTCGCTCAACACGCAGCGCTACTTCGTCTTCGCCACCATGGTCATCGCGGTGCCGACCGGCATCAAGATCTTCTCCTGGATCGCGACCATGTGGGGCGGGTCGTTGCGCTTCACGACGCCGATGCTCTGGGCGATCGGCTTCATCTTCCTCTTCACCGTCGGCGGCGTGACGGGCGTCAAGCTCGCCAATGCGGGCATGGACCGCGTGCTGCACGACACCTACTACGTCGTGGCGCACTTCCATTACGTGCTGTCGCTCGGCGCCGTCTTCGCCATCTTCGCGGGCTGGTACTACTGGTTCCCGAAGATGTCCGGCTATATGTACAACGAGACGATCGGGAAGATTCACTTCTGGATGACGTTCATCGCGGTGAACATCATCTTCTTCCCGCAGCACTTCCTCGGCGCCGCCGGCATGCCGCGCCGCTACGTCGACTATCCGGACGCCTTCGCGGGCTGGAACTTCGTCTCCTCGATGGGGTCCTATCTGTCCTCGATCGCCGTCCTCGTCTTCCTCTTCGGCGTCTGGGAGGCGTTCTCGAAGAAGCGGATCGCCGGCGCCAATCCGTGGGGCGAAGGCGCGACGACGCTGGAATGGCACCTGTCCTCGCCGCCGCCCTACCACCAGTGGGAGCAGCTCCCGCGGGTTCGCTGAGGCGACGACCATTCGACGGGCCGGCCCGGTGCCGGCCCGAAGCCGTCTTCTCTCCTCAGGGGAAGCGGCAGCCGGCGGATCGCCGGACATGAAGGTGAGGTGATCTCTTGACCGCAACCGACATCGGCTCCGGCCTTTCGAGGCCCGCGATCAGCCTGGCGGAGCCGGGCGACTTCCTGAGCCTGCTGAAGCCGAGGGTGATGTCGCTCGTCGTGCTGACGGCGGTCACCGGCCTCGTGCTGGCGCCCGGCGAACTGCATCCCGCGCTCGCCCTGATCTCGATCCTCGCCATCGCCGTCGGCGCGGGCGCCTCCGGCGCTCTGAACATGTGGTACGACCGGGACATCGATGTCCTGATGACGCGCACCGCCGCCCGGCCGATCCCGAGCGGGCGCGTCACGCCGGGCCAGGCGCTGGCCTTCGGCCTGTCGCTGTCGGTCCTGTCGGTGATGCTGCTCGGGCTGGCGGCCAACTGGTTCGCCGCCGGCTTCCTCGCCTTCACCATCTTCTTCTACGCCGTGATCTACACGATGGGTCTGAAGCGCACGACCGCGCAGAACATCGTCATCGGCGGCGCGGCGGGCTCCTTCCCGCCGATGATCGGCTGGGCCGCCGTCACGGGCGGGGTGAGTCTCGAATCCATCGTCCTCTTCCTCATCATCTTCCTCTGGACGCCGCCGCATTTCTGGGCCCTGGCGCTCTTCAAGATGCGCGACTACGGAGCCGCCGGCGTTCCCATGCTGCCGAACGTCTCCGGCGAGGCGACGACGCGCCGGCACATCTTCGCCTACAGCCTCGTCCTCGCGCCGCTCGGCGTCGCGCCCTACGCCCTCGGCTTCGCCGGGCCGGTCTACGGGATCGTCTCGGCGGTTCTGGGGGTCGTCTTCCTCTACGGGGCCTGGAAGGTCCTGAAGATGCCCGACGGCGACAAGGCGATGGTCCCGGCCAAGAAGCTCTTCGGCTTCTCGATCCTCTATCTCTTCGCGCTCTTCGCCCTGCTTCTGGGGGAGGGCACCGTCGCGCGGCTCTCCGCCATCGGGGTGCTGTGATGGAGGAGGAGCGCGTCACGCTGACGCCGCAGGAGAAGCAGGCCCAGCGCCGCCGTTCGGTGGCGATCGCCCTCGTTCTCGTGGCGCTGATCGTGATCTTCTACGTCGTCACCGTCATCCGAATGAGTTCGTGACATGAGCGGAGAGAACAGTACTGCCGGCGCGAACCGGTCCTTCGACCAGAAGCGGGCCCGCCGCATTGCCGTCGGCTGCCTCGCCTTCTCCATGGGGATGCTCGGCGCGGCCTACGCGTCCGTTCCGCTCTACGAGCTCTTCTGCCAGGTGACCGGCTACGGCGGCACCACGCAGCGCGTGGAGGCCAACGAACTGGCGGTGAGCGATCGCTCGATCACCGTGCGCTTCGATTCGAACGCTTCGCCGGGCGTGCCCTGGACGTTCCGCCCGACCGAGCGGCAGGTGAGCGTTAAGCTCGGCGAGACCCGCCAGACCGCCTATCGCGTGCGCAACGATTCGGATCGCCCGGTCACCGCGATGGCGACCTTCAACGTCACGCCGCAGGCCGCAGGCGTCTATTTCAACAAGCTGTACTGCTTCTGCTTCGACGAGCAGACGCTGCAGCCCGGCGAAGAGGTCGACATGCCGATCGTCTTCTTCGTCGATCCCGCGCTCCTGGAGCGCGAGGAACTGGCGAACGCGCCGCCGATCACCCTGTCCTACACCTTCTTCCCGGTCGATGCTCCGCGCACGCCTGTGGCGAGGGCCGGGGCGGGGTCGGCGGGAGGCTGACATCGGCCGCGAGGCAGGTGGGATGGAACGAAACCTGCACCCTTCTCTTGCAGAAGAGGTGCGGGCGGGACTGCCGAAGAGACGGGAGAACGGGCGGCGACGCCCGGCATGAACGGGCTCTAGAGCGCCGTGCGTCCGTTAGGACGCACAAAGATCGCTCTATTGCTTTGAATCTGCGCATCCGGCTTTCCGAAAGTCGGTCCCGACTTTCGGGCCGATGCCGTAGTTTGATTGGAATCGGTCCGGGGACGCGATAGAAGCGTTCGAACCGGGGGAAACGGGGCGCGAGAGAATGGCCGACACGCACGCCAAGCATCACGACTATCACATCATAGATCCGAGCCCCTGGCCGGCTCTCGCCTCGCTCGGCGCCTTCATCCTGATGTTCGGCTCGGTCTCGCTGTTTCGCTGGATCAACGACGCGCCGTTCAACTTCCTCGGGATGAACTGGGCCAATCCCTACATTTTCGCGATCGGTCTGGCCCTCGTCCTCTACGTGATGTTCGCCTGGTGGTCGGACGCCATCAGGGAAGGCCAGGAGGGCCATCACACCCCCGTCGTGTCGATGCACCTTCGCTACGGCATGATCATGTTCATCGCCTCCGAGGTGATGTTCTTCGTCGCCTGGTTCTGGGCCTTCTTCGACGCCAGCTTCTTCTACGACGAAGCGCAGCAGGTGGCCCGCCTGCAGGCGACGGGCGGCCAGTGGCCCCCGGTCGGGATCGAGGTGCTCGATCCGCTGCACCTGCCGCTGTTCAACACGATCACGCTGCTTCTCTCGGGCACGACGGTGACCTGGGCGCACCACGCGATGCTGGAGAACGACCGCAAGAGCCTGATCACGGGTCTGGCGCTCACCGTCGTCCTCGGCGTGATCTTCTCCTTCGTGCAGTACGTCGAATACGCCCACGCGCCGTTCGAGTTCGCGGGTTCGATCTACGGCGCCACCTTCTACATGGCGACCGGCTTCCACGGCTTCCACGTGATCGTCGGCATCATCTTCCTGACGGTCTGCCTCCTGCGGGCGATGGCCGGACAGATGACCCCGGCCAAGCATTTCGGCTTCGAGGCCGCCGCCTGGTACTGGCACTTCGTCGACGTCGTCTGGCTGTTCCTGTTCTTCGCCATCTATGTCTGGGGAAGCTGGGGCGCGCCGGTCTACGGCGGCTGACGCGGGCTCGCTTCAACGGAGCCGCGACGCGGTTTTTCGGGGCGGTCGGTCTTCCGGCCGCCCCTTTCCTTTGGCAAGGATGGGACGTGAGCCAGGATCTGAACCGATACGCCAACGTCGATTCCGCCAAGGCGGGCGCGAAGGGTTGCTGCCCGCGCTGCGGGGAGGGGCGGCTCTTCGCCGGCGTCCTGAGCCTGCGTCCCTCCTGCGAAGTCTGCGGTCTCGACTATTCGGTGTTCGATTCGGCGGACGGGCCGGCCTTCTTCGTGATGTCGCTGGTCGGCTTCGTGATCGTCGGGCTCGCCCTCTACGTGGAATTCGTCCACGAGCCGCCGGTCTGGCTGCACATCGTTCTCTGGCCGCTCGTCGCCGCCGTGCTCAGCCTGCCGCTCCTGCGCTGGTCGAAGGGGCTGATGGTCGGCCTGCAGTTCCGCAACCGGGCCGAGGAAGGTCGTCTGGTGCGCGGCGATGACGAGTGAGGTGACGACGGACGCGGTGCCGGAGCGCGAACCCCGCCGTCCCGGCCCGATGCCGCGAGGCCGCTACTGGACGGCTGTCGTCCTCTGCGTCGTCGGCATCGGCATCCTTCTCAATCTCGGCCTCTGGCAGGTCGATCGGCTGCAGTGGAAGCAGGCGATCGTCGAGACGATCGAGCAGCGCATCCATTCCGAACCGGCGTCGGTCGCCGAGGTCGAAGCTCTGGCGAACGAGACGGGCGACGTCGAATATGTCCCCCTCACCGTGTCCGGCACCTTCCTCCATTCGGGCGAGCGCTACTTCCTCTCCACCTCGGCGGGGCAGGCGGGGTGGAACGTCCACACGCCGCTTCTGATCGAGGGAACGAGCGACGCGATCTTCGTCAATCGCGGCTTCGTGCCCTATGCGCTGCGCGATCCGGCAACCCGGCCGGAGGGGCAGATCGAGGGCGTGGCGACCGTCACGGGGCTGGCGCGCAACGCGTCGGCGGAAAAGCCCGGCGGGTTCACGCCCGACAACGATCTCGATGGCAACGCCTTCTTCTGGCGCTCGCTGGACGACATGGCGGCGGGGCTCGATCTGCCGGAGGGCACGCGCCTTCTGCCCTTCACGGTCGATGCCGGACCGGGCGCCGCGCCCGGCGGCCACCCGATCGGCGGCACGACGGTGATCGACGTGCCGAACAACCATCTGCAATACGCGATCACATGGTTCTCGCTCGCCGCGCTGATGCTCGGCATGCTGGTGATCCTCGTCGTCTCGCAGGCGCGTCGCCGCAGACGGCCCGCCGCGGGTTGACAGGGCGGGGCGCGATCCCTTCATTCGCCCCGAACCCCGCCGGAGCCTCCGCCTTGTCCCTTGCGCCCTCCAAGCCGCAGCTGATCGTCCGCCTGTGCGAGCCGCGCGGCTTCTGCGCCGGCGTCGACCGCGCCATCCAGATCGTGGTGCTGGCGCTGAAGAAGTTCGGCGCGCCGGTCTATGTCCGGCACGAGATCGTCCACAACAAATACGTCGTGGACGGGCTGCGCGAGATGGGCGCGGTCTTCGTGAAGGAGCTCTCCGACATTCCCGACGACGGGCGGCCGGTGGTCTTCTCCGCGCACGGCGTGCCGAAATCGGTACCCGCCGAGGCCGAGCGTCGCGAAATGCTCTATCTCGACGCGACCTGCCCGCTGGTCTCCAAGGTCCACAAGCAGGCGATGCGCCACATGCGCCTCGGCCGCCACGTGCTTCTGATCGGCCATGCCGGGCACCCGGAGGTCGTCGGCACGATGGGGCAGTTGCCCGAAGGCGCCGTGACGCTGATCGAGACGGAGGAGGACGTCGCGGCCTTCGATCCGGCCGATCCCGCCGCGCTCGGCTTCGTCACGCAGACGACGCTTTCGGTGGAGGATACGGCGGGCGTCATCGCCGCGCTCGAGACGAAGTTTCCCCAGATGCAGGCGCCGTCGTCGGAATCGATCTGCTATGCCACCACCAACCGTCAGGACGCGGTGAAGGTCGCGGCGCCCGGCGCGGACGCCTTCCTGATCGTCGGCGCGCCGAACTCGTCCAACTCCAGGCGCCTCGTGGAGGTCGCGGAGCGGGCCGGTGCCCGTCGCGGCGCCCTCGTGCAGGGCCGGCAGGACATCCCCTGGGACGCGATTCCGGCGGGCGGCGGCACGCTCGGCATGTCGGCGGGCGCCTCGGCGCCGGAAATCCTCACCGACGACGTTCTGGCGGCGCTGCGCGAGCGCTACGACGTGCGCATCGAGCTGGTGCAGACCGCCATCGAGAACGAGAACTTCCCCGTCATGCGCTCGCTGCGCGACGTGCCGCTGACCCCGGCCGACATGGCCTTCGTCAACGGCGAGGCGGCCTGATGGCCGTCTACACGGACGTCACCGAGCCGGAGGTCGCGGCCTTCCTGGAGCGCTACGAGGTGGGCGGCCTCCTGTCCTACAAGGGCATCGCGGAAGGGGTGGAGAACTCCAACTTCCTCCTGCGGGCGGAGGGCGGCACCTTCATCCTGACGCTCTACGAGAAGCGGGTGGAGCGCGCCGACCTGCCCTTCTTCGTCGATCTGATGCGCCATCTGGCCGATCGCGGCCTGTCCTGCCCGTTGCCGGTCGAAGCGCGGGACGGTGAGACGCTGGGCGAGCTCGCCGGGCGCCCTGCCGCGCTCTTCACCTTCCTGGAAGGCATGTGGACGCGCCGCCCGACCGTGGACCACTGCCGTCGCGTCGGCGAGGCGATGGCGCGCATGCATCTGGCCGGCGAGGGCTTCTCCGGCCGCCGGCCGAACGCTCTGGCCCTTCCGGCATGGCGCCCGCTCTTCCAAGCCTGCGACCGGCAGGCGACGAACCAGGTGGCGGACGGTCTCGCCGCCGAGATCGAGGCGGAGCTGACCGAGCTGGAGCGCGCCTGGCCGCGCGCCTTGCCGGAGGGCGTCATCCACGCCGACCTCTTCCCCGACAACGTCTTCTTCCTGCGCGGCGAGCTGTCGGGTCTCATCGACTTCTACTTCGCCTGCAACGACGTCCTCGCCTACGATCTCGCCATCGGGCTCTGCGCCTGGGTCTTCGAGTTCGACGGCGCCTTCAACGTCACCAAGGCGCGGGCGATGATCGAGGGCTATTCCGCGGTCCGGCCCCTGTCCGACGCCGAGCTGGACGCGCTGCCCACGCTGGCGCGCGGGGCGGCGATGCGCTTCATGCTGACGCGGCTCTACGACTGGATCAACACGCCCGAAGGCTCCTTCGTCACCAAGAAGGACCCGAAGGAGTATCTTCGCAAGTCGCGCTTCCTGCGTGGGATCGGGAGCGTGCGCGAATTCGGAATCACGGGGAACATTGCGGCGGCATGAGCGAGAAGACGAGGGTCGAGATCCACACGGACGGCGCCTGTTCGGGCAATCCCGGCCCCGGCGGATGGGGCGCGATCCTGACCCATGGGGAGACGACCCGCGAGATGTCGGGCGGCGAGGCCATGACGACCAACAACCGCATGGAGCTTCTGGCGGCGATCGAGGCGCTGGGCGCCCTCAAGCGTCCCTGCGCGGTCGATCTCCACACCGACTCGCAATATGTGCGCAACGGCATCACCAAGTGGATCCATGGCTGGAAGCGGAACGGCTGGAAGACGGCGGACAGGAAGCCGGTCAAGAACGCCGAGCTCTGGCAGCGCCTCGACGAGGAGCGGCTTCGCCACGACGTCACCTTCCACTGGGTGAAGGGCCACGCCGGGCACGATCTGAACGAGCGGGCCGACGAACTCGCGCGGGCCGGAATGGCGCCCTACAAGACCAAGGGGAAGGGGCCGGCGGTCCCCGTCTAGAGGACTCCTGCAACCAGGCTTCCTCGATCCCATCTCTTGTGGATGGCCGCGTCGATCGCCCCCGCGCGGGGGCGATCGGGCGTAGGATCGAGGCTTCGATTCCGGTCTCCGGCATCGCGCATCGCACGGCATGAAGGATGGAACGCCCATGACGACGGACGTCACGCAAGGTCCCGACTTCATCCATCTGCGCGTCCACAGCGCCTTCTCGCTTCTGGAAGGCGCGCTGCGGATCGACCAGATCGTCAAGCATGCCAAGGGCGACAAGGCGCCGGCCATCGGCATCGCCGACACCAACAATCTCTTCGGCGCGCTCGAATTCTCCGAGAAGGCCGCCAAGGCCGGCATCCAGCCGATCGTCGGCTGCCAGCTGGACGTGGAGTTCGGCGACGCGACGGCCGAGGGCTCGGGGCGGGACCGCAACCGGCTGCCCGGCTCGGCGCCGATGGTCTTCATCGCCGCGACGGAGGAGGGCTACGCCAACCTCACCGAACTCGTCTCGCTCGCCTATCTCGGCCATGGCGAGGATCAGCGCACGCATGTGACGCTGGAATGGGTGGAGCGCCATGCCGGCGGCGTCATCGCGCTGACGGGCGGCCCGCTCGGGCCCCTCGGCCTTGCCATCGAAGCGGGACGCACGCCGCTCGCCCGCGAGCGGCTGGAGCGGTTGAAGGCGATCTTCGGCGACCGCCTCTATGTCGAATTGCAGCGCCATGTGGGCCGCTACGAGCGAACCGAGGCCGACACGGTGGATCTGGCCTACGAGCTGGAGCTGCCGCTCGTGGCCACCAACGAGGCCTTCTTCTTCTGCGCCGAGGATTTCGACGCGCATGACGCGCTGATCGCGGTCGCCTCCAACCGGCTCGTCAGCCACGAGGACCGGCGGCGCCTGACGCGCGATCACTGCCTGAAGAGCCAGGCCGACATGGGCAAGCTCTTCGCGGACCTGCCGGAGGCGCTGGAGAACACGGTCGAGATCGCGCGGCGCTGCTCCTACCGCCCGCGCACCCGCAAGCCGATCCTGCCGCGCTTTACCGGCGCCGACGCCGAGGACGCGGCGGAGGCCCTGCGCGCGGAGGCCGCCGAGCTGCGCCGGCAGGCGGTCGAAGGGCTGGACGCGCGCCTCGCCTTCCACGGCACCGCGCCGGGGCAGGACGAGGCGGCCTATCGCGATCGGCTGGAGTTCGAGCTCGGCGTCATCGAGCGCATGGGCTTTCCCGGCTACTTCCTGATCGTCGCCGACTTCATCAAATGGGCGAAGGCGCAAGGGATTCCGGTCGGACCGGGCCGCGGCTCGGGCGCGGGCTCGCTCGTCGCCTGGTCGCTGACCATCACGGACCTCGACCCGCTTCGCTTCTCGCTCCTGTTCGAGCGCTTCCTCAACCCCGACCGCGTCTCGATGCCGGACTTCGACATCGACTTCTGCCAGGACCGGCGCGAGGAGGTGATCCGCTACGTGCAGGCCAAGTACGGCCGCGAGCAGGTGGCGCAGATCATCACCTTCGGGTCGATGCAGGCGAGGGCGGTCCTTCGCGACGTCGGTCGCGTGCTCGAAATGAGCTACGGCCATGTCGACAAGCTCTGCAAGCTGGTGCCGGCCAATCCCGCCAATCCGGTGACGCTCGCCCAGGCTCTGGAGGAGGAGCCGCGTCTGGCCGAGGCGCGCGAGAAGGAGGAGATCGTCGATCGCCTCATCACCATCGCGCTCAAGCTCGAGGGCCTCTACCGCCACGCCTCGACCCACGCCGCCGGCATCGTCATCGGCGACCGGCCGCTGTCCAAGCTCGTTCCGATGTACCGCGATCCGCGCTCCGACATGCCGGTCACGCAGTACAACATGAAATGGGTCGAGCAGGCCGGGCTGGTGAAGTTCGACTTCCTCGGCCTCAAGACGCTGACGACGCTGCAGACCGCCGTCGCGCTGATCGAGCGCAAGGGCGTGGCGATCGACCTCTCCGCGCTGCCGCTCGACGACGCGCCGAGCTACCAGATGATGACGCGCGGCGAGACCGTCGGCGTCTTCCAGGTGGAATCGGTCGGCATGCGCAAGGCGCTGATCGGCATGCGGCCGGACTGCTTCGAGGACATCATCGCCCTCGTCGCGCTCTACCGGCCGGGACCGATGGAGAACATCCCGGTCTACAACGCCCGAAAGCACGGCGAGGAGGAGGTGGAGGTCATCCACCCGCTCATCGAGCCGATCCTGCGCGAGACGCAAGGCGTCATCGTCTACCAGGAACAGGTGATGCAGATCGCGCAGGTCCTGTCGGGCTATTCGCTCGGCGAGGCGGACCTGCTGCGGCGCGCGATGGGCAAGAAGATCCGCGCCGAGATGGACAAGCAGCGCGTGCGCTTCGTCGACGGCTGCGTGGAGCGCGGCATCGAGAAGGCGCAGGCGAACACGATCTTCGACCTTCTGGCGAAGTTCGCCGACTACGGCTTCAATAAGAGTCACGCGGCGGCCTATGCGCTCGTCGCCTACCAGACGGCCTATCTGAAGGCGAACCACCCGACCGAGTTCCTCGCCGCCTCGATGACGCTCGACTGCGGCAACACCGACAAGCTCAACGACTTCCGGATGGACGCGAAAAGGCTCGGCATCGAGGTCGTGCCGCCCTCCGTTCAGACCTCCTACAAGCCGTTCGAGGTGGAGGAGGGCAGGATCCTGTACTCGCTCGCGGCGATCAAGGGCGTCGGCGAGCAGGCGGTCGAGCACATCGTCGCGCTTCGCGAGGCCGGCGGCAAGTTCCGCTCGCTGGAGGATTTCTGTTCGCGGATCGATCCGAAGATCCTCAACAAGCGCACGCTGGAGCATCTGATCTGCGCCGGGGCGCTGGACTGTTTCGGCCACGAGCGGGCGCGCCTCTGCGCCAATGTCGACGAGATCGCGAGCTACGCCGCGAGCGCGCACGAAAGCCGCACGTCCAGCCAGCACGACATGTTCGGCGGCGCCGATGCCGGTCCCGAGCCGCTGCGCCTGCAGAAGCAGACCGTCTGGACCAGCGCAGAAAAGCTGATGCGCGAGTTCCAGTCGATCGGCTTCTACCTCTCGGCTCATCCGCTCGACGAGTACAAGAAGGCGTTGAAGCGCCTGAACGTGCAGTCCCACGCCGAGCTGAGCGCTTCGGTGCGCAAGGGCGCGACGGCCGGGCGCCTCGCCGGCACGGTGACCGGTCGCCAGGAGCGCAAGACGCGCACGGGCGGCAAGATTGGCATCGTGACCCTGTCCGATTCCTCCGGTCAGTACGAGGTCGTGCTCTTCACCGAGACGCTGATCCAGTATCGCGAGCAGCTGGAGCCGGGCGCCTCGGTCATCGTCACGGTCTCGGCCGAGGAGCGCCCGGAGGGCATCTCGCTGCGCGTGCAGGGCGTGCAGTCGCTGGAGGCGGAAGCCGAGCGCATGCAGCAGTCCATGCGCATCTTCCTGCGCGACGCCGCGCCCTTCCAGGCCCTGCGCCCGCAGTTGAAACAGGGCGAAAGCCAGGTCTCGATCGTGCTGTTGCAGGAGAACGGCGAGCGCGAGGTCGAGATCGCGCTGCCCGAGCGGTTCCGCGTCTCGCCGCAAATGGCGAGCGCCATCCGTGCGACGCCCGGCGTCGTCGAGGTCGAGTTCTCCTGACGCTCGGCGCCGGGCGGCTCAGCCGCGTTCGTTCGGCCTGATCTCGCGCGGGCGGGCCGCGCGGCGCTCCGCCTCGGCCTGACGGTCGGCGGCGGGGCGGAAGGTGTAGCCCGTCTCGATCGCGTTCGCGCCGAACTTCTGGCGCAGCGCGTCGAGCGCGCCCTCCGCCTTGGCGCGCCGGCCCGCATTGGGGTCCAGGAGGTCGGCCGGATCGGCCGCGGCCATGGGTTCGAAATCGTTGCAGCCGACGCCGAGAAGCCGGAAGCGCGTGCCGTCGAGCTCCTTCTCCAGAAGCGCGCGCGCCGTTTCGAAGAGCCGGTCGGCGAGCCGCGTGGGGTTCGCCAGCTTGCGGTTGCGCGTGCGGATGCGGAAGCTCTGATCCTTCAGCTTCAACACGACGGTGGAGGCGGAGAGGTCGGTCGCCTTCAGGCGCAGCGCGACCTTCTCGCACAGCGCGCGCAGGACTGGCAGAAGCTCGGCCCGCGTCGAAAGATCGGTCTCGAAGGTGGTCTCGGCGGAGATGCTCTTGGCCTCGCCGCGCGACTTCACGGCGCGGTTGTCGATCCCGCGCGACAGGCGCCAGAGCTTCTGGCCCATCGTGCCGTGGCGCTTCATCAGCTCGCCTTCGTCCATCGTCTGCAACTGCGCGATGGTGCGCAGCCCGTCGCGCTCCAGGCGCTGGCGCGTCGCCTCGCCGACGCCCCAGATGGCCGAGATCGGACGTTGCGCCAGGAACGCCAGCGTGTCGGCCCGGCCGATCACCGAGAAGCCGCGCGGCTTGTTGAGGTCCGAGGCGATCTTGGCGAGAAACTTGTTGTGGGAGAGCCCGATGGAGACGCTGACGCGCTCCTGCGCCTCGATCTCCTTCGACAGGCGCGCCAGGATGAGGGCGGGGGGCGCCCTGTGCAGGCGCTGGGTGCCCGAAAGGTCGAGAAAGGCCTCGTCGATCGACAGCGGCTCGACCAGCGGAGTGACCGCGCGCATGCGCTCGCGGATCGAGCGCCCGACCTCGGCATATTTGCCCATGTCCGGCCGGATGATCGTCGCCTCGGGACAGAGCGCGAGCGCCTTGAACATCGGCATGGCCGAGCGCACGCCCTTGATGCGCGCGTTGTAGCAGGCGGTCAGCACGACGCCGCGCTTCCCGCCGCCGATGATCAGCGGAACGCTTGCCAGATCGGGCCGGTCGCGCTTCTCGACCGCCGCGTAGAAGGCGTCGCAGTCGATATGGGCAATGGAGAGCTCATGGAGCTCGGCGTGGCGCACGAGACGCGGCGAGCCGCAGGCGACGCAGCGTCGGTCCTCGGACGGCTGCGCCGCAAGGCAGTCTCGGCAGAAGGCCGGCGTCGGCAACGCGCTCGTTCCATGGTCGGTGGGTGGGCCACGCCATTCTGGCCGACCGTCCCCGAGTCCTCAAGCGGATACGTCCTCAGGCGGGCGTTTCGCCGCTTCCCAGAAGGGAGGCGAGGAGGGGAGCCGCCTCCTTCCAGTCCCGCGCCGAATGGGCGCCGCGCGGCAGGCGCGGCAGATGCGGCCGCAACTCCTCGTCCGCCATCATGTGGACGAGACGCGTCCGCTCCAGCGACCGCCGCACGCCGTCCAGGTTCTGCGGCAGATCGTCCACGAAGACGACCGGTCCGGTCCAGCGCTGGCCGAGCTCCGCGACGACCGCGCCCTTGGAGCGTTCGGTCGCGATCATCGGAAAGGTCAGCCCCTCGCGGTCGAGCAGGCGGCGGCGCGCCGCGTGGTGGACCGGCGTCATCGCGGTCAGGAACACGATGTCGGCGATGTCCGAGAGCGCCGCCAGGGCCTCGTGCGCGCCCTCGACGACGCTCTGGCGCGCCTCCTGCTCGGCATAGAGCGCTTCGGTGATGCCGCTGATCTCGTGTCCGGTGATGGCCGCGCCCGTCGAGAGCGAGCGCACGTTGCCGGTGAGGGCGAAGCTCTCGAACCGCAAGCGGGCGCCGTGCTCAGCGAGAATGTCGCGGAAGGGCTGCACGAAATGCAGCACCACCTCGTCCACGTCGAGAACGAGCAGGGCATCGCGGCGCTGGGGCAGATCGTCGATCGCCGGGCCTTCCGTCGCGCGGGACCGGCCCATCAGGCGCCGTCGAAGTCGCAGCCGGCGAGCGCGCGGCGCGCCTCGCCGATGCGCTCGGGCCGGATCGAGCTCGATGCGGCGAAGTCGAGGACCGTCGCCTCGTCCGCCAGGATGAAGTCGAGGAGGGCGACGAAGAAGGACGGTTCGCTGGCGGCCGCCCGCAGCTCGTGCGCTTCGAGGCCCGTCAGCGCCAGGAACCGCGAGAGCCGGTCCGGGTCGCCCGCCAGAAAGCCCAGCGCATCGATCGCCAGGGCCGTGGCCTCCTCCCGTCCCGGTCCGTGCCCGCGCCGGGCCCTTCCATCAAGCATCGGCATCCACCATGTCCGCATCTCCCGGCGACGATTCCAAATTCTTAAATCAAATCGCGATACGACTTGAGCCGCGTTCACGTGTCCCGTCTTCCGCGAAGGGTGCAAGTCGAGGCGTTGGAGTTTCGCGAGATGGCCAAGACTGTGATGATCGTCGAGGACAACGAGCTCAACATGAAGCTCTTCCGCGACCTGATCGAAGCTCACGGATATCGCACGGTACAGACCCGCAGCGGCCTGTCCGCCATGGAGATCGCCCGCGAGCACCGGCCGGACCTGATCCTGATGGACATCCAGCTGCCGGAGATCTCCGGGCTCGACGTGACGCGCAAGCTGAAAGCCGACAGCGAGCTGAAGTCCATTCCGGTCATCGCCGTCACCGCCTTCGCCATGAAGGGCGACGAGGAGCGAATCCGCGAGGGGGGCTGCGAGGCCTACATCTCCAAACCCATCTCGGTCACCCGGTTCATGGACACGATCAAGTCGTTCCTGGGCGACGCGCGTCAACCCTGAAGCGCGCTTCAGCGGCCGTTCGCCGGCATCCTTAACCATTCGTGAAGATCGCGGGCGGGCTCGCTCGCGTCCCCGTTGCTTTTCGCGGCGGGATCGGCAAGTTGATGCCTCGTGGGATCGATCGCCCGGCATGACGGGCGGTCCGCAAGTTCCCCATGGAATGCTCAGGTCCGCCGCATCTCCTGGGTACCGTGGGGCGGTCGGTCGGTTCGCGATCACACGCGGTGTCCTCGTACCGCGATCGCCGGACCGGCCGACCACTGATCCGCTGGAATCCCACGCCGGACGTCCGTGCCGGTTCCGCTTGGAAGTTCTCCTCAAACCCTCATCGATTCGCCCCTCGAGAGGCGCCGACTGTCGTCATCCTCGGGCTTGACCCGAGGATGACGAGGGGAGGGCGTCGTCGTCGGCCTTCGATCGCCATGCCGGAGCAGCTCGCTCTCTCCTATCGCTCTTGCGACGCTTTGGCATTTTCGCCTCCCGGACGATTCGTCGTTGCGGCGCGTTCCGTAGCCCGCTATCGCTTTGACCATGACGAGCACGACGACGCGCATGAATTGGTGGCAGGGCGGCTGACAGGCGGCCCCCGCGAACGCATGCGCGAGACGCGCGAGAGTTCAAACAAAGGCCGCACCGGACCCATCCGGCGGCCTTTTTGCTTGTCAGGCCGCCTCCGGCATCGACGAGGATCGACGACCCATGGAAGCCCTGAACGACGCTCCCGAGCGCTATGTGACCGAAGGCGGCGTGACGATCACGCGTCGGCGCGAGCTTATCGCCTATGCCGGCGCGATGGAGGCGGTCATCGACCGGCTCGACACGCGGCGCGGCGCGGTCTTCTCCTCGAACTACGAATATCCGGGCCGCTACACGCGCTGGGACACGGGCATCGTCGATCCGCCGCTCGCCGTCACCGCGCAGCGCCGCACGATGCGCATCGAGGCGTTGAACGAGCGCGGCGAGGTGCTTCTCGGTTTCGTGCGGGCCGCGCTCGACGGCCATGAGGACATCGCCGACTTCAAGGCCGGCGCGCGCCGCATCGATCTGACCGTCAAGACGCCGGACCGCCCCTTCACCGAGGAGGAGCGTTCGCGCGCGCCGACCGTGTTCTCGGTGCTGCGCGCCATCGTCGCGCTCTTCAAGTCGCCGGTGAACGCCGATCTCGGCCTCTACGGCGCCTTCGGCTACGACCTCGCCTTCCAGTTCGACCGGGTGGACGAGGCGCTGGAGCGCCGCGACGACGGGCGCGACCTCGTGCTCTTCTTGCCGGACGAGATCCGCACGATCGATCATTACTCGGCCGCCGCCTGGATCGACCGCTTCACCTTCGAGAAGGACGGCCGCTCGACGGACGGCCTCGAAGGCGGCGGGCCGGACGCGCCCTTCGTGCCGGCCAACGCCATTCCGCCGCGCGGCGACCACAGCCCCGGCGAGTACGCGGCGCTGGTCCGGCGCGCCAAGGAGAAGTTCATGCGCGGCGACCTCTTCGAGGTCGTGCCGGGGCAGACCTTCTTCGAGCCGTGCCTCAGCCAGCCCTCTGCCGTCTCGCGGCGGCTGAAGGCCATCAACCCCTCGCCCTATTCCTTCCTGATCAATCTCGGCGAGAACGAGTTCCTGATCGGCGCGAGCCCCGAGATGTTCGTGCGGGTCTCCGGCCGGAGAGTCGAGACCTGCCCGATCTCCGGCACCATCAAGCGCGGGACGGACGCGATCTCCGATTCCGAGCAGATCCTGAAGCTCCTGAACTCCAAGAAGGACGAGTCCGAGCTGACCATGTGCTCGGACGTGGACCGCAACGACAAGTCCCGCGTCTGCGAGCCTGGCTCGGTGCGCGTCATCGGCCGGCGCCAGATCGAGATGTATTCGCGGCTGATCCACACGGTGGATCATATCGAGGGCCGGCTGCGCGAAGGCCTCGACGCGATGGACGCGTTCCTCTCCCACGCCTGGGCCGTCACCGTGACGGGCGCGCCGAAGCTCTGGGCGATGCGCTTCCTGGAGGCCAACGAGAAGAGCCCGCGCTCCTGGTACGGCGGCGCGGTCGGCATGATGCACTTCAACGGCGACATGAACACCGGCCTGACGCTGCGGACCATCCGTCTGAAGGACGGCATCGCTGAGGTGCGGGCCGGCGCGACGCTCCTCTACGATTCCAATCCGGAGGAGGAGGAGGCCGAGACCGAGCTGAAGGCGTCCGCGCTCCTGACCGCCATCCGCGAGGCGGGCAAGGTGGACGAGGCGTCTGTCGCCAAGGCCAAGCCGAAGGTGGGCGAGGGGGTGCGTATCCTCCTCGTCGATCACGAGGATTCCTTCGTTCATACGCTGGCGAACTACTTCCGCCAGACCGGCGCGGAGGTGACGACGGTCCGCACCCCGGTGCCGCGGGAGATCTTCGAGCGCGTCGCGCCCGACCTCGTCGTCCTCTCGCCCGGGCCGGGCAATCCGGACGATTTCGACTGCCGCACGACCATCCGGCTCGCGCGCGAGGCGCAGGCGCCGATCTTCGGCGTGTGTCTGGGCCTCCAGGCCCTGGCCGAGGCCTATGGCGGCCAGCTCCGCACGCTCCACGTGCCTGTCCATGGCAAGCCGTCCCGCATCCGTGTCTCCAGGCCCGGCCGCATCTTCGAGGGGCTGGCGGGCGAGGTGACGGTCGGGCGCTACCACTCGATCTTCGCCGATCCGGTGCGCCTGTCCTCCGACTTCGAGGTGACGGCCGAGACCGAGGACGGCGTCGTCATGGCCTTCGAGCACAAGTCCGAGCCCGTGGCGGCGGTCCAGTTTCATCCCGAATCGATCATGACGCTCGGCGGCGACGCCGGCATGCGGATGATCGAGAACGTCGTGAAGCATCTGCCGCGCCGAGCGGCGGCGAAGGCGAGCTGATCCGGTGACCGAGACGTCCGCGACCGCGCGCCAGCAGGCGGCATTGCGGCTGGCGGCGGCGAGCGTCCTCGTGGCGCTCGTCGTCCTCGGCCTGAAATACGCCGCCTATGCCGTCACCGGCTCGGTAGCGCTGTTCTCCGACGCGCTGGAATCGATCGTCAACGTGGTCGCGGGCCTCGTCGCGCTCTGGGCCGTGTCGGTCGCCAACCGGCCGGCGGACACGGACCATCCCTTCGGCCACCACAAGGCGGAGTATTTCTCCGCCGTGGTCGAGGGCGTCCTCATCGTCCTCGCCGCGCTTCTCATCCTGAACGAGGCCTGGGGCGCCTATCGCGACCCCCGGCCGCTGGAGACGCCCTTTCTCGGCATGGCGATCAACGCCGGGGCGACGGCCATCAATCTGTTCTGGGCGACGTTCCTGATCCGCAAGGGACGAGAGCTGCGCTCACCCGCGCTCGACGCCGACGGCCGCCACATCATGACGGATGTCGTCACCTCGGGCGGCGTCCTCGTCGGCCTTCTCCTCGCCGTCGCGACCGGCTGGACGATCCTCGATCCGGCGCTCGCCGCGCTCGTCGCCGTCAACATCCTGCGCGAAGGCTTCAAGGTGGTGACGAAGTCGCTGTCCGGGCTCCTCGATCAGGCGCTCGACCCGGCGGACGAGGCGCGCGTGCGCGCCATCGTCTCGGCCCAGGCGGACGGCGCCATCGAGGTCCACGACCTCAAGACGCGCTGCGCGGCGAGCGCCGTCTTCATCGAGTTCCATCTGGTCGTGCCCGGCGAGATGACCGTCGGCGCCTCCCACGCCATCTGCGACCGCATCGAGGCCGCGCTCGAGGCCGAGTTCGAGGGCGCGCAGGTCATCATCCACGTCGAGCCGGACGACGAGGCCAAGCAGGTCGGGGTGCCGGTCCTCTGAGGGCCGAAAGTCGGCCGCTCGCATGGAGCGTCGTCGCCCATCGCGCGTTCCCCCGCTGAAACGGGAGTTCTCTCATGAGCGACATGACCTTGAAGGACATCGCCAAGGCGATGGCCGATATCGATTTCTGCATGCTGTCCACGCGCACCGAGGGCGGACAGATCGCCGCCCGCCCGATGAGCAACAACGGGCAGGTGGAGTACGAGGGCGACAGCTACTTCTTCTCCTACGAGGAGGCGCGGTCGATCTCAGACATTGAGCGCGACGCCAATGTCGGCCTGTCCTTCCAGGGCAAGAAGGGCCTTCTCGGCAAGCCACCGCTCTTCCTCGCGGTCGAGGGCAAGGCCGAGCTGATCCGCGACAGGGCCGAGTTCGAGAAGCACTGGGTCTCCGAGCTCGAATACTGGTTCAAGGACGGGATCGACACCCCGAACCTCGTCCTCATCAAGGTCCATGCCGACCGGATCCACTATTGGGACGGCACGGACGAGGGCGAGATCGCGCTCTGACGCTCCGGCGGGGCCGGACGGCGCGCCCGTCTGCTGCGCCATCCGGCCCATCGCACGCACCACGGTCGCTCCGCCTTCTCGAATCCACGCATCCGGCTCTCCCGGAACCGATCCCGATGGTCGGGTCGATGCCATCGCCTGTTGCCTTTCGTCCCCGGTCGCGGCATGTTCGCGCCATGAACGCCGCCGCGACCTCCTTTTCGGTCCACAGCCCCGCTTTTCACGCGGTGCGGCTTGCGCTCGGCCTTCTTCTCCTTAGCGGCGACCGCCGGGCCCGTTAGAAGGGGCGTCCGGCGGTCGAGCCGGCGCTTCTCCAGAGAAGACGTCCAAGTCCCTTCGGCTTCACTTCCAGACCGAAATGAAGGATGACGCGGCAACGCCGAGAGCGGCACGTCGTCATCGCCGACAAGGACGAGAACTCAGATGAGCACCACGCCCGTATCCCAGCGGCCGAGCGGCAAGTACCAGCCCTACCAGACGGTGGACCTGCCGGATCGCCAGTGGCCCTCCAAGCGCATCGAGAAGGCGCCTATCTGGTGCTCGGTCGATCTGCGCGACGGCAATCAGGCGCTGGTCGATCCGATGGGCCACGAGAAGAAGTCGCGCATGCTGGCGCTGCTCCTCGACATGCGCTTCAAGGAGATCGAGATCGGTTTCCCCTCCGCCTCGCAGACCGATTTCGACTTCACCCGCTGGGCGATCGAGCACGGCAACGTGCCGGACGACGTGTCGCTGCAGGTGCTGGTCCAGTGCCGGCCGGAGCTGATCAGCCGCACCTTCGAGAGCGTCGAGGGCGCCAAGCATCCGATCATCCACTTCTACAACTCGACCTCCGAGCTGCAGCGCCGCGTCGTCTTCCAGAAGGACCGCGCCGGCATCCGCCAGATCGCGGTGGACGCGGCGAAGATGATCATGGAGGAGGCGGCCAAGGCCGGCGGCGACTTCCGCTTCGAATATTCGCCGGAAAGCTTCACCGGCACCGAGATGGATTTCGCGCTCGAGATCTGCAACGCCGTCGCCGAGGTGGTGAAGCCGACGCCGCAGAACAGGCTGATCCTGAACCTGCCCGCGACGGTCGAGATGTCGACGCCGAACGTCCACGCCGACCAGTTCGAGTGGATGAGCCGCAACATCGACAACCGTGACTGCGTGCTGCTCTCGCTGCATCCGCACAACGACAGGGGCACTGCTGTCGCGGCGACCGAGCTGGGCCTGCTGGCCGGCGCCGACCGGGTGGAGGGCACGCTCTTCGGCAATGGCGAGCGCACCGGCAACGTCGATATCGTGACCCTGGCGCTGAACATGTTCACGCAGGGCGTCGACCCGGAGCTCGACGTCTTCGACGTCAACCGGATGAAGGACGTCTACGAGCACTGCAACCAGCTCTCGATCCCCGAGCGGCATCCCTATGTGGGCGAGCTCGTCTACACGGCCTTCTCCGGCTCGCATCAGGATGCGATCAACAAGGGTCTGAAGGCCAAGGAGACGGCCAACAAGCCGCTCTGGGAGGTGCCCTATCTGCCGATCGACCCGAAGGATGTCGGACGGTCCTACGAGGCGATCATCCGCATCAACTCGCAGTCTGGCAAGGGCGGCATCGCCTACATCCTGCAGGCCGATTACGGGCTGAACCTGCCGCGCGGGCTGCAGATCGAGTTCCGCGAGGACATCCAGCGCATCACCGACGAGGAAGGCAAGGAGCTGTCCTCCAAGCGCATACACGAGCGGTTCCTGGAGGCCTATGTCGAGCAGCCAGGCGCGCGGCTGGACTACGGGGAGCACATGACGCGTCTCGGCGACGGCGGGAAGGGTCGCGTCCTGGAGGCGACGATCCGCGACGGCGGGCGCGAGGTGACGATCGAAGGGCGCGGCTCGGGCGCGATCGAGGGCTTCGTCGACGCGCTCAACCGGCATCTCGGCCTCGACATGAGCGTCGTCGACTATTCGGAGCACTCGCTCGGCAAGGGCTCGGACGCGACGGCGATCACCTATATGGAGATCGAGCATTCGGGCGGGCGCGTCTTCGGCGCGGGGATCGACCAGAACGCGGTGGCCTCGTCGCTGCGGGCCATCGTCTCGGCCGCGAACCGCATCCTTCGCTGACGGATCGCTCGGGCGGCTTGCCGCCGCGCTCCGCCGGGCCGATCTGTTCGGCCCGGCACCAGCCTTGCGCGTTAGATGGTGAACGGCCCGCCCGGCGTGTTAACCCTCTTTCCGGGCGAAGGTTCTGAGACGAGAGCGCGATGGGCGAGGCGAGCGGGCAGAAGATGGCGGCGAACGGCACGAGGCGGCTCGCGGAAGCCGTGCGCGCCGCGAAGTTCGCGGCCGCCCGTCGCAGCGACGTCGTGGTCGATATCCGCGAGGCCGATCGCGCGCGCCTCGAAATCTTCGCCGAACAGCTCCAGCCCATCGCCGACGCCGTTCCGGCCGAGGACGACCTCTTCGACTTCACCTTGGCGACCGGCTCGCAGCCGCGCTACTGGGTGGACGGCACCGCCCATGTGATGATGGCGCGCGACCGGCGCACCTACCGCCTGTTGCGCGAGACCCGGCTGGGACGGGTCACCCTGGCGGAGTCGGCCGAGGTCGGCGAGATCGTCGATCGCGTGACCGACTACGTCGCCGAGCGGATCGTCGAACGCGACCGTGCCTATGCGATGATGGACGACATGGGCGGGCGCCTGTCCGCCCGCGCGGGAGCCCGCAGTGGTGAGGAGACCGCGCCGCTGGCCGCGTCGCCCGCTCGGCGGCCTTCGCTGGCGCCCTTCGCGGTGCTCTGGCTGATGATCGGCGTTCTGATCGGCGTTCTGGCCCTGATCGGGCTGGCCGCCCTGCGCGGCGTTCCCCTGATCTGAGGCTCCGTTCAGGACCGAAGGGCAATGCCCGCGCGCAGCAGGAACACGCCGCCGCCCGCGATCAGGCCCCAGACCGCCGCGCTGACCCCGAAGAAGGCGACGCCCGACGCCGTGACGACGAAGGCGACCGCCGCCGCCTCGCGCTCGGCCTCTCGCTCCATCGCGACCTTCACGCAGGACGAGAAGACGCCCAGAAGCGCCAGCCCCGCGATCGTGCCGACGAGGAGCGGAGAGCCCGCCGCGAAGGCGACGATGAGCGTCGCCGAGAAGCCGAAGAGAACGTAGAACAGGCCGCAGGACACGCCGGAGACCCAGCGCAGGCGCCGGTCCGGCCCCGCGATGTCGCCCGCGCACAGGGCCGCCGTCATGGCCGCCAGGATCACCGAATGCGCGCCGAAGGGCGCTGACAGGATGCCCAGCCCGCCGAGCGTCGCGAAGAGAGGGCGCGGCGCGGCGTCGAAGCCGTTCGCCTTCAGGATCGTCAGCCCCGGCACGTTCTGCGAGGCCATGGAGATGAGGAAGAGCGGGACGCCAAGGCCGACCATCGCCGAAAGATGGAACTCCGGCATGACGAAGACCGGCGCGGCCACGAGCGACGCGGGGATCGCGAAACCCTCCGGCACGTTCGCGACCATGAAGAAAGCGGTGACGGCCGCCGCAACGGGAATCGCGAAGAAGGGCGCGAGGGCCGAGACGACCAGGAACGTTGCGATGATGACGCCGGCCTCGACCGGCATCTCGGCGAGCGCGCGAACGGGCATGAGGCAGAGCGGCAGGAGGATGCCCGCGAGCACCCCGTTCGTCAGCGTGGTGGGAATGCTGGCGATGGCGCGCGCCAGCGGACTGACGAGCCCGGCGATCAGGGTCAGCGCGCCCGCCACGATGAAGGCGCCGACGGCCCCGGCGAAACCGCCCTCGGGGACGCCTGCCGCCGCGAGGAAGGCGGCACCCGGCGAGGACCAGGCGATGTTCATCGGAATGCGCGAGACGAGGCTGTAGACGATGCCGCCCAAACCCATGACCAGCGAGATGACGAGCAGGCCCGACGCCGCCTGCTCGGGGCTCGCGCCGACCGCGACCAGCCCCTGCAGGATGACGGAGAAGGTGGAGGAATAGGCGACGAAGGCGGCCAGGAAGCCGGCGGTCGCGGGAGCCAGGAGGGAGCGCGCGTTCAAGACGGGATCGGGCCGGAAGGCGAGGGGTGGCGGACTTCGGATCGCATCGCCGGATAAACCTTCTCGGCGAACGGGAGCGGCCCCGGCCTCAGCCCGTCCCGGCCATGGGAAGGTCCTCGCGCGGCCGGGCGTCGACCGCGCGGCCGTCCGACAAGAGCTCGCGCTCGCGGATCCAGTCGATCCCCGCGCCGTCGGCGCGATGGCCGCGCTCGCGCTGCGTCAGCGTCCAGTGCCCCGGCTCGCCGTCGATCTCGAAGAGATTGTAGCGCGAGGCCGGCTTCTCGCCGCCATGCGACTGGCTGGCGCTCGGCACGCCGACGACCGGCACCTTCTCGCCGAGCGGGCCGGTGAGCCAGTAGAGCGTGTCGAGATGGGTGTGGCCGTGCAGGACGAGCTCGGCGCCGAGGTCGCGGATCACCTTCGAGAAGAGCTGCTTGCCGACGAGGCGCTTGGACCACGCCGCCGCGCCCGAGATCGGCGGATGATGGATGAGGACGATGCGGAACAGGCCCTTCTCGCGCGCCTGCCGCAGGAGCCGGGCGGTGGCCAGCGCCTGGCTGCGCTTGAAGGAGCCGGTGGCGAAGAAGGGCGCGGTGGCCTCGGCGCTGGAGACGCCGACGATGGCGACGTTGCCGCGCACCCGCAGATAGGGGAACTTGCGCATCCCCCGGCGGTAGCGGTCGCCGATCAGATAGGGGTGCCACTCGCGATAGGCCCGGTTCAGCGCGCCGGGAACGTAGGCGTCGTGATTGCCGGGAACGACCGACACCCAGTCGGGCGTTCCGAGATCGGCGAGCCACTCCTTGGCGCCCTCGACCTCCTTCTTGGTCGCGAGGTTGACGAGATCGCCCGTCACCGCGACATGGTCGGGGCTCTGGCTCTTCATGTCGTCGACGAGGCGGATCAGCGTGTCGCCGAACATCGCCTTCTTCCGGTTGCGCTGCCAGTTGATGTAGCCGGTGATGCGCTTGGTCGCGAGTTCGCGGAGCGACAGTTCCGGAAGGGGGCCGAGATGGATGTCGGAAAGATGCGCGAGCCGGAACATTGGGTCCATTCTAAGCGCCGGGGCGCGCGAGGGAAGGGCGGGAGCGGCGCAAAGCGATGATCGGCAGGCTTTATCTTCGCGGGCTGCATCTGGCCCATCTGGCGAGCCGGCCGCTGACGCTGGGCGTTCGCGGCGCGGCCTTCGACGCGCAGGGGCGCGTCTTCCTCGTCCGCCACACCTATGTGCGCGGCTGGTATCTGCCCGGCGGCGGCGTCTCGCCGGGTGAGACGGCCGAGACCGCGCTCGCGCGCGAGCTGGCCGAGGAGGGGCACCTGACCTTCGACGGAGCACCCGCGCTTCGATCGGTGCACCTCAACCGGTCGGCCTCGCGGCGCGACCACGTCCTCTTCTACCGCATCGACGGCGTGCGTCAGACCCGCGAGCGCAAGCCCGACCGCGAGATTGCCGAATGCGGCTTCTTCGCGCTCGATGCGCTGCCGGAGGGCGTCACGGATGCGACGCGGCAACGGCTCGACGAGCTGGCGACGAACGGCGCGCCCGACCCGTTCTGGTGAACGCTGTGCGGACGGACGCGGCAAATGAGAGCGCCGCCCGCACCGTTCGATGACGCGGCTCCGGGATGCCGAGTCGAAGTTTAGCGACGCGTCGCCGGTGCCGCGCCGTAGAACAGCGTGGTCGAACCGTCGGGATTGTGGACGAGATAGTAGGACGGAATCATAGCGAGGCTCCTCCCAAAGCCGATCCGATCATCGGACCGGCATGAAGGATGATGCGGATGCCGGGGTTAATGCAAGATGAACCCCGGCCTTCGCGATTTCAAAGGGTTGGAGTGTTGTGCGGCGGTCACATTCCGCCGCGCCCGATGGCTACTGCGCCAGCCGCGAGGCGAAAAGGGCGAGGGCCTGCTGGTACACGCCCGCGCGGTTCCAGTCGCGCAGGCGCGCGAAGTTCGGCTGGCCTTCCATGTAGCCGGCGCCCGGCTGCCAGCCGTGCTGGCGCAGGAAGTTGGCGGTGGAGGCCAGAACGTCGGCGCGCGAGCGGATGAGGTCGCGGCGGCCGTCGCCGTCGCCGTCCACCGCGTAGCGCAGATAGTTGGAGGCGAGGAACTGCGTCTGGCCGATCTCGCCGGCCCAGGCGCCCACCATGTCCTGCGCGCGCTTGTCGCCGCGATCGACGATCTGCAGCGCGGCGAAGAGCTCGTTGGTGAAGAAGTCCGAGCGGCGGCAGTCGTAGGCGAGGGTGGCGAGCGAACGGAAGATGTTCATGTTGCCGGAGTTGGCGCCGAAGCCGGTCTCCATGCCCCAGATCGCGACGAGAATCTCGCGCGGCACGCCGTACTGGCGCTCGACGCGGTCGAGCAGCTGCGCGTTCTCCGCCATGATGCGTTTGCCGCGCTGCACGAAGGAGGCCGGCGCGCGGCGCTGCATGAACTCGTCCAGCGACAGGCGGAAGGAGCGCTGGTTGCGGTCGAGCCGGATGACCTCCGGGTTGTAGGTCACGTTCAGCGCGCTCTGGAGGGTGCCCTGCGAGATGCCGGCCTGGGCGGCGGTCTGGCGGAAGCTCTGCAGCCAGCGGTCGAAACCGGCGCCCGTGTCGCCGCAGCTCTGGGCGAGGGCAGGGGCGGCGGAGAGCATCAGCGCGCCGGCGGCGAAGAGGGCGCGGCGGACGGAGGCGGCAAGTTTCGGCTTCACGGGGTTCGCTCCTTGAAAGCGGGTCGAGGGCGCGCGCGAACAGCGCCTCGCGACGGATGCGTCTTCAGTTGCGGCGACTATCGTCGATAATCGACACCAAAAGGTTTTCGTAGTGCCGCAAGGCGACAGGCCGCAAATGATATGGCGGGCGAACGATCACTCTTTTGCGAAAGCGCCGTGGCAGAGGCGCGGGGCGCGCCGAAGAATCTCAGGCGTTTCCCGCTTGCGGCAGGTGTCGCGGGCCGCGATCTATGACAGAAGCGAAGCCGTATCAAAGAGGAGTATTCAATTCATGTTTATCGCCATGAACCGCTTCCGGGTCATCAAGGGTGCGGAGGCCGAGTTCGAGGAGATGTGGCTGAAGCGCGAATCGCATCTGCACAAGCTACCCGGCTTCGTGGAGTTCCACATGCTCAAGGGCCCGGAGAACGAGGACCACCGCCTCTACGCCTCGCACACGGTCTGGCGCTCGAAGGAGGATTTCGAGGCCTGGACGCGGTCGGACTCGTTCCGCGCGGCCCATGCCAATGCGCGGCCGTCCAAGTCGCTCTATCTCGGCGGGCCGCAGTTCGAGGGATTCGAGTCGATCCAGAAGATTTCCGCCCCCGCCTGAGGGCGGGAAGTCGGTGGGAGCGGTGACGCACCTTGAACCGGCGCGGGAGGGACTCGCGCCGGCTCAAGCCGTTCGTCAGTTGGCCCCGGTCGCCCAGGTCGGCAGCTGGCCGATCGTGACGCCGAAGAAGGTGATCATCAGCCAGTAGCCGAGCGAGGAGATCACGACCACGCTGAGAAGGTTCAGGCCGAGACCCTGACGCGCCATCTGCGGGATCGTCACGAAGCCCGAGCCGAACACCAGCGCGTTGGGCGGCGTCGCGACGGGCAGCATGAAGGCCATGGAAGCCGCGAGCGCCGCCGGAACCGTCAGGAGCAGCGGATTCTCGCCGAGATTCACCGCGAGCGCGGCCAGAAGCGGGATGAAGGCCGCGGCCGTCGCGGTGTTGGACGTGAACTCCGTCAGGATCAAGACGACGGCGGCCACGAGGATGACGATCCCGATCAGCGGGAGGCCCGTCGCCACGGAGCCGAGCTGCGCGCCGATCCACACGTCGAGACCGGTCTGGGTGACGGCGGAGGCGAGGCTGAGGCCGCCCCCGAAGAGGATGAGAACGCCCCAGGGCAGGCGCTTGGCCGTCTCCCAGTCGATCAGCGCGCCGCCGTCCCGGTCGCCGGACGGGATCACGAAGAGGGCGAGCGCCGCGAGGATCGCGATGGAGGTGTCGTTCAAGCCCGGAATGAAATCGTCGAGAACCGTGCGGAAGGTCCAGGCGAGCGCGGTGACGACGAACACGATGCCGACCCGGATCTCGGCCGGCGACCAGGAGCCGAGCGCGGTCAGCTCGCGGGCGAACAGGTCCGAGGCGTTGGCGATCTCGCCACGGTCGAGCCGGATGGTGACCCGCGTCAGGAGCAGCCATGCCCCGACCAGCATGACGAGCGCGATGGGAACGCCGACGATCATCCAGCGGCCGAAGCCGAGATCGTAGCCATAGGTCTGGTTCAGCGCGCCGGCCAGAAGCGCGTTCGGCGGAGTGCCGATCAAGGTGGCGACGCCGCCGATGGAGGCGCCGTAGGCGATGCCCAGCATGAGCGAGAGCGAGAACTTCGCCGAGCCCTCCTGATGGGTCATCAGCCCGGCGACCGAGACGGCGACCGGCAGCATCATCACCGCCGTCGCGGTGTTCGAGACCCACATGGAGACGAAGGCCGTCGCGAGCATGAAGCCGCCGACGATCCGGTGCTGCTGCGATCCCGTGCGCGAGACGATGTTGAGGGCGACGCGCCGATGCAGGCTCCAGCGCTCCATGGCGAGCGCGAGGACGAAGCCGCCGAGGAACAGGAAGATGATCGGGTCGCCGTAGGGCGAGGTCGCCTGACCGGCCGATGTGGCGCCGAGCGCCGGAAAGAGGGCGATCGGGATCAGCGCCGTGGCGGGCACCGGGATCGCTTCGGTGATCCACCATGAGATCATCAGCGCCGCGACGGCCACCACGGTCCAGGCCTGCGGCTCCAGCCCTTCGGGCGCGGGAAGAAGGGAGAGGACGAGGAAGATCGCCGCGCCGATCAGGATCGGGATCGGCTTGAACGGGAAACGATCGCGGTCCGAGGTCTTCTCGCTCATCTGTCCTGTCCTCCATTCGCCTGCGGCGTGTCGCCCGCTGGTCGGCTGCTTTTTGCGACACGTCCAGACACCAGGGGGCGAATTTGCCCGCGCCAGACACGTGAGAGCGCCGTGCGTCTTTTCGGACGCACGAAGGTCGCTCTATCTCATCGAATCTACGCTTCAGGCTTTCCGAAAATCGAATCCGATCTTCGGGCCGACGCTGTAAGCGACCAACAAATCCGTGATCTCGATGCCGGAGGCCTCAAACGAAAGGGCGGGACGCTTCCCCCGAAGCGTCCCGCCCGGCGGGTCCCCCGCCTTCGTGTTCGAATGTCTTAGGCGACGCGCTTGGACGCCAGCGTCTCGCCGGGGTTGAGAACGACGACGCGGGCGTTCAGCGGAACGCGCTCGTAGAGGTCGATCACGTCCTGATTGATCAGGCGGATGCAGCCGGACGAGACCGACTTGCCGATCGACCACCATTCCGGGGTGCCGTGAAGGCGGTACAGCGTGTCCTTGTTGCCCTGCCACAGATAGAGCGCGCGGCTGCCGAGCGGGTTCATCAGTCCGGCGTCCATGCCGACCTCGTTGCCGTAGGGCGCGAGTTCGGGGCGGCGCTGGATCATCTCGGCCGGCGGGAACCAGCGCGGCCAGTGCTGCTTGTCGCGCACATAGGCCTCGCCCGACCATTCGAAGCCGGCCTTGCCGATGCCGATGCCGTAGCGCATCGCCGTGCCGTTGGCTTCGATCACGTAGAGGAAGTGGTTGCCCGTATCCACGACGACGGTGCCGGCCGGAAAGCCCTGGCCGTTGTAGGCGACGCGCTGGCGCAGGAAGCGCGGGTCGATTCGCTCCGTCGGGATCGCCGGAAGCTGGAAGGACGCGTCCGTCACGGCGGCGTAGGCCGAAGGCTGGACCGCGCCGAGCGGGCCGCCGCCGAGCGTGTTCACCGGGTCGGCCGCAAAGCTCGTGACCCCGGGAACGCTGGTCAGATTGGCCTGCTCGCGGGTCTGCGCGGTGCATCCGGCAAGGGCGACGGAGGCCAGAAGGGCGAAGATCAGGGAAGGCGAGGAAACGCTCATGGATCGGTCCGGCAAGCTGCTGACGAAAGCGCCGGCCGGCAGCGTCGGCCTCGCTGTGCCCTGTCTATGTCCGCGGTCGTCCCGGGCGCAACGATAGAGCGTATACGACATGAGGGTTGAGGGAAGCTTGTGTCGGCAGGAGCACAGTTGACGTCCGTGCCATGCGCGACATCTCGTTGCCGGGACGCGACATTTCGGCGATCGGGGTCTTTCGATGAACATCGGTGAAGCATCGAGGCGTTCGGGCCTGCCGGCCAAGACCATCCGTTACTACGAGGAGGTCGGGCTGGTCCGCCCGGCCCGTGCGTCGAACGGATATCGCGACTATGCCGAGCGCGACGTTCACCTTCTCCGCTTCCTGCAGCGCTCGCGTTCGCTGGGCTTCTCCATCGAGGAGGCGCGCAAGCTCCTGTCGCTCTACAGCGACGACCTGCGCCACTCCGAGGACGTGCGGCGCATGGCCAAGCGCCGGATCGCCGAGATCGACCGCAAGGTCGAGGAACTGCACTCTCTGCGCCGCGCGCTCGCGGTCCTCGTTGAGCGCTGCGCGGGCGGGGACGGGCCGGACTGCCCGATCCTCGACGAGATCGCGGGCGAGGACCGCGAGAAGGTCGCGGCCCCGGCCCATTGAACGGAGCGCCCGGGGCGGGGAGCATCGCCGCCCGTCCCGAGCCCTCGCACCGTCAGTTCGCGTAGACGCCCGCGCGCTGGATGACCGGGCCCCAGAAGTCGATCTGGGAGGAGAGCCGTTCGGCCAGGGCCTCCGGGGTCGCCTCTTCGGGCGTCACCGCAGTCGTGCTGATCGCGGCGAGCCGCTGCAGCACCGCTTCGTCGCCGAGCGCCGAAACCAGGGCCGCCTGCAGCCGCTCGACCACAACGGGGTCCATCCCGGCCGGTCCGAAGAGCCCGTGCCAGACGCTGATCTCCACACCCTCCAGCCCGCTTTCGGCCGTGGTCGGAAGATCGGGGAGGTTGGCGACCCGCTCCCTCGAGGTGACAGCGTAGCCCTTCACGTCGCCCGACAGGATCTGCGGGACCGTGTTGGTGGTCTGGTCGCACATGAGATCGACCTGTCCGCCGAGAAGGTCCGTCATGGCCGGACCCGTCCCCTGATAGGGCACCGTCGTCATCGCCGCGCCCGTCGCCTCCTGGAAGATGATCCCGCACAGATGCGACGCCCCGCCGATGCCGCCATGGGCGTAGGTCAGGTTCTCTCCCTGCGTGCGGATCTCCTGCAGGAGCGATGGCACGTCGTCGGCCGGGAAGTCGCGCCGGGCGATGATCGTCATGGCGGCGTCGGTCGCGAGGCCGATCGGCGCGAAATCCTCGACGGGGTCGAAAGGCAGATTGGCGTAAATCGCCGGGCCGATCGCCTGCGCGATGTGGCCGAGGAGCAGGGTGTAGCCGTCGGGCTCGGCCGCCGCCACGCGCCCCGCGCCCACCGTGCCGCCCGCACCGCCGACATTCTCCACCAGCACCTGCTGGCCGAGTTCGCCGCTCATGGACTGCGCGATGACGCGGGCGACCGTGTCCGAAGGACCGCCGGCCGAGAAGGGAACGATCAGGACGATCGGCTGGGTGGGATAGGCTTCCTGCGCCTTCGCTCCGCCCGACAGGGCAAGCAGGGCCGCCGTACAGGCCCAGATTCCGGACGTGCTTCTCCGATGCATGCTTTTCCTCCCATGGAGCCCGTGCCCGCGACTGACGGCAAGCTTACCGGGGGATGCTGCCCCGATGGCAGCAATCAGACGATCGTCAGGACGACGATCGCTAGAAAAGCGATCCACGCCGTCTCCGCGACGACGAGGAAGAGAGCCTTGGGGCCGATCGTCAGGACCTGGCCGAGCATGGTCTTCATGCCCAGAGCGGCGATGGCCGAGACCAGAGCCCAGCGGGAGAGATCGGTCAGGAAGAGGGCGAGCGTGGGAGGCACCAACCCGGCGCTGTTGACGACGACGAGGAGGACGAAGGCGATGAGGAAGGGCGGCAGGCCGATCCGGCCCTTGCCGCTGCCCCGCGCCAGCACGAAGGAGATGGACAGCACGACGGGCACCAGCATGGCGACGCGCAAGAGCTTGGTCAGCGTCGCCGCGTCGCCGGACTGCGTCGAGATGCTGTAGCCGGCGCCGACGACCTGAGCCACGTCGTGGATGGTCGCGCCGAGGAAGATGCCGGACTGGACGTCGCCGAAGGCGCTCTGCTGAAGCAGGACCGGATAGACGACCATCGCGACCGTGGAGAGCGTGGTCACCGCCACGACGGTGAAGATCGTGTCGGTCTCCCCTTCGCTGCCCTCGCGCTTGGGCAGCACCGAGGCGATGGCGAGCGCGGCGGAGGCGCCGCAGATCCCGACCGCTCCGCCGGTCAGGAGGCCGAAATTGCGGTCGAAGCCGAGAAGGCGCGCCAGAAGGATGCCGATCCCGATCGTCGTCGCGACGCCGAGGATGGCGAGAAGGATCGGCGAGGGACCGAGCTCCATCGCGTCGCCGACCGTGATGCGCACGCCCAGCAGCGCGACCCCGAGCCGCAGGACGGAGCGTGCGGTGAACTCGATGCCCGGCTTGGCGGGCCCCTCGGCCGACATGAAGTTGAAGGCGATGCCGAGAAGCAGCGCGAACAGGATCACCGGCCCGCCGTAATGATCCGAGAGAAACGTCGCGGCAAGGCCGATCACGACCGCGAGAAGGACACCGGGCAGCAATTGCCGCGCGCCTTCGATCCGGGCGCGAAGCCCCGTGGCTGTTGGAGGGACGGGCTGTTCTGGCATCGAATTTGGTCTGTCCGGCGCCGGGCGGTCGTTCGGGAGCCTTAGCTACGCACAGCCTCGTCGCGCTGTCGAGAGGGTGCTATAAGATATAAGACCTGGTCGGCCGGTGCCCCGTGCCTGTTCGACGACGGGTGACACGCGTTGCAGCGCGGGAGGCGGGAATGGACGATCGTCGGCCGGAGGCGTCGGACGGGGAGGGCGGGTTCGGTTTCCGCCCTCTCTACCGACAGGTTCGCGACATGCTGATCCGCCGGCTCGTGGACGGGGTCTGGGCGCCCGGCGATCCGTTGCCCAGCGAGATGCAACTCGCCGCCGAACTCCGCGTCAGTCAGGGAACGGTGCGCAAGGCGCTGGACGCCATGGCGGCGGAGAACCTCGTCGTCCGCCAGCAGGGGCGGGGCACGTTCGTCTCCCGCCACGACGACGAACGCATCATGTTCCAGTTCTTCAAGCTTGTCCCGGACGAGGGCGATCGCGCGTTCCCGCTGAGCCGCATCCTGTCCGTCGCCCGCGCCGATCCGAGCGACGAGGAGCGAGAGGGGCTGAGCCTGGAACCTGCGGACGAGGTGGTGCGCATGCGTCGCTCGCGTTCGGTCGCGGGCCACCCGGCGATCGTCGAGACGATCGCGGTGCCCGCCCGTCTGTTTCCCGAGATCGAGCTGATGGAGCTACCGAACAATCTCTACGGCCTCTACACGCTGCATTTCGGCATCACGATCTCCCATTCGCAGGAGCGGCTGAAGGCGGTCGCGGCCTCGCCCGAGGATGCCGAACTGCTGGGGCTTCGCCCCGGTGCGCCGGCGCTTCAGATCGCGCGCGTGGCCTTCTCGCTCGACCGGACGCCGGTGGAATGGCGCCGCAGCGTCTGCTCGACCGAGCACGTCCACTATCGGTCCGAGCTGCGATGACGCCTGTCGGGACCGCGCCTTGACGCTTCCAAAGTGAGGTGTCTTATATAAGACCATCACGAATGCTGGGAGGAGCTTCGCCATGAGCGCAGGTGGATCGGTGCAGTACGGGGCGGGCGGACGGAACCCGCACGTCCTCGCCCACAGTCCGAAGGACAACGTCGCCGTCGCGGTGATCGAGGGGCTTTCGGCCGGCACGAAGGCCTTCGGGGTCGTGACCGAGAACGACACGACCTTCGAGGTCGATGTGAAGCACGACATTCCGATCGGCCACAAAGTGGCGCTGACCGACCTGAAGGCCGGCGATACGGCGATCAAATACGGGCAGGACATCGGAAAGATCGTCCAGGACGTCGCCAAGGGCGAACACGTCCACGTCCACAACGCCAAGACCAAGCGCTGGTAGGCCCGTCATGTCCCATCTTTCCAATTCGACTTCCGCAAACGCCGACGGCTTTCCGGGCGGCGCGCCCGACCAGTTCTCGACCGCCGCGCTTTCCACCGCGCGCGCCTCGGCGGACGCCGCCAACGCCACCTTCATGGGCTGGCGCCGCGAGAACGGCCGGGTCGGCGTGCGCAACCACGTCGTCATCCTGCCGCTCGACGATCTGTCGAACTCGGCCTGCGAGACCGTCGCGCATCAGGTGAAGGGCACGATGGCCCTGCCGCACGCCTATGGCCGGCTGCAGTTCGGCGAGGATCTGGAGCTCTTCTTCCGCACCCTCATCGGAATCGGCTCGAACCCCAACGTCGCGGCCGTCGTCGTCATCGGCATCGAGGACCAGTGGACCAACCGCGTCGTCGAGGGCATCGCCAGGACCGGCAAGCCGGTCGTGGGCTTCGGCATCGAGGGGCATGGCGACATCGCCACCGTCGCCAAGGCGTCCTACGCGGCCAAGCGCTTCATGCAGTGGGCGAGCGAGCTCTCCCGCGAGGAGTGCCCGATCTCCGATCTCTGGGTCTCGACCAAATGCGGCGAGTCCGACACGACGACCGGGCTCTCCTCCTGCCCGACCGTCGGCAACATGTACGACAAGCTGATCCCGCACGGCATCTACGGCGTCTTCGGCGAGACGTCCGAGATTACCGGGGCCGAGCATCTGTGCAAGGAGCGCGCGGCGTCTCCCGAGATCGCGGAGAAGTGGTACGCCATGTGGAAGGCCTACCAGGACGACGTGATCGAGGCGCACAAGACCGACGACCTGTCCGATTCCCAGCCGACCAAGGGCAACATCGCCGGCGGTCTGACGACGATCGAGGAGAAGGCTCTCGGCAATCTGGAGAAGATCGGCCACGACTGCCGCTATATCGACGCGCTGGAACCGGCCGAGGCGCCGGCCAAGGGACCCGGCCTCTACTTCATGGACACGTCCTCGGCCGCGGCCGAATGCGTGACGCTGATGGCGGCGGCCGGCTACGTCGTCCACACCTTCCCGACGGGGCAGGGCAACGTCATCGGCAACCCGATCGTGCCGGTCATCAAGATCACCGGCAATCCGCGCACGGTCCGCACGATGGGCGAGCATATCGACGTCGACGTGTCGGGCGTCCTTCGCCGCGACATGACGATCTCCGACGCCGGCGACGCGCTCATCGACATGGTGGTGCGCACGGCCAACGGGCGTCTGACGGCGGCCGAATCCCTCGGCCATCGCGAGTTCGTGCTGACCAAGCTCTACCGCAGCGCCTGATCCGCGCATCCGGTGGCCGCCCCTCGACGGCGGCCACCGGACCGACACATGCCGGAAGGGCCGGGGAGGAAGAACCCATGCGCAAGGTCGTCGTCTCGGAGTTCATGGAGGAGGACATCCTCCGCGCCGGCCTCGCCGGCTTCGACATCCTCTACGATCCGGCGCTGGTGGACGATCCGGACCGGCTGGCCCGCGAAGCGGCCGACGCTCGAGGCATCATCGTGCGCAACCGCACGAGGGTGACGGCCGCGCTTCTCGATGCCGCGCCGAACCTCAAGGCCGTCGGCCGGCTCGGCGTCGGCCTCGACAACATCGACATGGAGGCCTGCAAGGCGCGCGGCGTCGCGGTGTTCCCCGCGAGCGGCGCCAACGACGTCTCGGTCGCCGAATATGTGATCGCGACCGCCATGTTGCTCCTGCGCGGCGCCTATGGCGCGACGGCGCGGATGGCGGCGGGGGAGTGGCCGCGCAACGCGCTGTCGAACGGTCGCGAGATGATGGGCGCGACGCTCGGCCTCGTCGGCTTCGGCTCCATCGCGCGGGAGACGGCCCGGCGGGCGAGCGCCATGGGCATGACGATCCAGGCCTTCGATCCGATGCTCGACGAGGGTTCTCCTGCCTGGGACCAGCCCTTCGGCCGCGTGGCGAAGGTGCCGCTGGAGACGCTTCTTCGAACGAGCGACGTCGTGTCCCTGCACGTTCCGCTGACGGCCGACACGCGCCGCATGATCGATGCGTCCGCGCTCGGCTCGATGCAGCCGCACGCGATCCTGATCAACGCGGCGCGCGGCGGCGTCGTGGACGAGGCCGCGCTCGCCGAGGCCTTGAAGGCCGGACGCATCGGCGGCGCCGCGCTCGACGTCTTCGAGACCGAGCCACTGAAGGCGGAGGAGGCCTCGCGCTTCGCAGGCGCTCCGAACCTGATCCTGACGCCGCATATCGCGGGCCTCAGCGCCGAAGCCAATGTCCGCGTCTCGCAGGTCACCGTCGATTCGGTGCGCCGGCATCTGACGGGAGAGTGACCATGGCGACGATCGAAGAGGCCATCGCAACGCTGGCCGCGGCTCTCCGGAATGCCGGAACGGGCGAGGCGGCGGCGCGCAGCGTGGCGAAGGCGCTGGTGCTGGCCGAGGCGGACGGCTTCAAGGGCCACGGCCTGTCGCGCTTCTCCAGCTACGCGGCGCAGGTCCGCGCGGGCAAGGTCAAGGGCGAGGCGATCCCGAGCGCCAGCTTGGCCCGACCGGGGCTCCTCCTGATCGATGCCGCCTTCGGCTTCGCCTATCCCGCGCTCGATCTGGCGGTGGAGCGCCTGCCCGAGATGGCGCGCGCGCAAGGAATCGCCTGCGCCGCCGTGCGCCGTTCGCATCATTGCGGCTCGGCCGGGCTCTTCTGCGAGGCATTGGCGCGCGAAGGGCTCGTCGCGCTGCTCTTTGCCAACACGCCCGCGGCCATGGCGCCCTGGGGCGGGGCCAAGGCGGTGTTGGGCACCAACCCCATCGCCTTCGCCTGTCCGGTCGAGGGCGGCGAGCCCGTGGTCGTCGACATGGCGCTCTCCAGGGTCGCGCGCGGCAACATCGTCGCGGCCGCCAAAAGCGGGGAGGCGATCCCGGACGACTGGGCCTTCGATGCGGACGGTCGCGCGACGACGGATGCCAAGGCCGCGCTGAAGGGCACGATGGCCCCGCTCGGCGGCGCGAAGGGTGTCGCGCTGGCTCTGATGGTGGAGCTGCTGGCCGGCGGTCTTACCGGCGCGAACTATGCCGGCGAGGCCTCGTCCTTCCTCGATCCCGAAGGCGACCCGCCCGGCACCGGTCAGCTGCTCCTCGCCCTCGATCCGGCGGCCTTCGGAGTCTCGCCGGAGCGGTTCGCGGTTCTGGCGCAGGCGATCACGGCACAGGAGGGCGCTCGCCTGCCCGGTGCGCGCCGATGGGAGGCGCGCGCGAAGGCCATGCGCGACGGGCTGACGATCCCGGACGACATCCTGCAGGCCGCGAAGGGCTGACGCCGGACCGGCCGCATGTTCCGTTCCGATCGCGCCTGATGTAGGCGAGGTCCGGCGAGCCGGCCCATCATGTCCGTTCGCGCGAACCGGATCGAGCGAACATGGCAAAGCGCATTTTCGACATCGTCTTCGCGGCCCTCGGGCTCGTCGCGCTCGGCTGGCTGATCCTGATCCTCGCGCTCGCCGTTCGGCTGGGCTCGCCCGGCCCCGGCATCTTCGCGCAGGCGCGTGTCGGGCGGCACGGGCGCGTCTTCACCTGCTACAAGCTGCGGACCATGTATCGCGAGACGCGTGCCGCCGCCTCGCACCACACCTCCGTTGCCGCCGTCACGACGCTCGGTCGATGGCTTCGCCGCCTGAAGCTCGACGAACTGCCGCAGCTCTGGAACGTGCTGAAGGGCGAGATGAGCTTCGTCGGCCCACGCCCCTGCCTGCCGATGCAGACCGAACTCGTGGAGGCCCGCCGCGCGCTGGGCGTCTTCGACATCCGCCCGGGAATCACGGGCAAGGCGCAGGTGATGGGCGTCGACATGTCGGAGCCACAGCGCCTCGCCCGGCTCGACGCCGACTATGCGCGCGAGCGCAGCTTCCTCGGCGATCTGGAGCTGATCCTGCGCACCGTCGTCGGGGGCGGGCGTGGCGACCGGGTGAACACGGGTGCACGGTAGCGGCGCACGGTAGCGCCGGTCAGAGACCTCGCGCCGTCGCCAGATCCTCCTGCGTGTTCAAATTGAAGAACGGATCGCCGTCCGGCGCGTCGGGGCTCGGCGGAAAATCGACCGGCTCGAACCCGATCTCGTCCAGAAGCGCCATGATCGAGCGCCGGCTCGCGGGATCGTCGAGGCGGCTCTCCAGCACCGAGAGCCTTTCCAGCGGCCACAGCGCCACGGTCGGGTGCAGGCGGTCGCCGAAGCGCGCGACGCGAGCGACGCCCGGCTCGCCTTCGGTGAGCCTGCGAACGAGAGCGCGCGGCAGGAAGGGCGTGTCGCCCGGCACGGTCACGAGATGGGTCGCGCCCGTGCCTTCGAGGTGACGATGGGCCGCCTCGATCGCTGCGAGCGGACCGAGCCGCTCGGGCCGGCGATCGGCCACGAGTATGACGCCGGGCCGGGCGAAGGTCGGGTCGGATGCGCCGACGAGGAGGATGTCGCAGCCGGTCCCCAGAACGCCCAGCGCCCGGTCGAGACAGGAGCGGCCGCCGATCTCGATCAGGGGCTTGGGCGTCTCCCCGCCCATGCGCGTGCCCGCGCCGCCTGCGATGACGAGGCCGGCGATCCTCATCCGATCCCCCGCGGGCGATCGAGCGAGGCCGCGAAGGCGACGCCGATCAGCGCGACCGCGCTCATCACGAGACCGACGAGGACGGGATGGCCGGAGACGGTCGCCGCCATGACGGAGACGAGCGCGCCCGTGCCGATCTGCAGCGCGCCGGAGAGGCCCGCCGCCGCGCCCGCCGCATCCGGCCGAACGCTGACCGCGCCCGCCGTCGCCGAAGGGATCGTCAGCCCGTTGCCGAAGCCGACCATCATCATCGGCGCGAAGAGCGTGAGCGCGGAGACCTGCCCGAGGGCGAAGAAGGCGAGCGTCGCGACGCTGGCGCCGAGGCTCACGAGCGTTCCCGTCAGGATCAGTTTGCGCAGGCCCAGCCGCTGCGAAAGCCGTGCCGTGGAGAAGTTGCCGGCGATGTAGCCGACCGAGCAGAGCATGAACCACAGGCCGTAGGCGGCGGGCGTCATGTTCAGGACCTGCACGGCGATGAAGGGCGCCGAGCCGAGGAAGGCGAAGAACACCGCCGAGGTGAAGGCGGAGGCGCCCGCGTAGCCCCAGAAGGGGCCCCGCGCCAGGAGCGCGCGATAGGCCGAGAACTGCGCGGCCATCGACCCGCCGCGCGTCCGGTTCGTCTCCGACAGATCGAACAGGAGAAGCAGGAAGGTGACGATCCCGACCCCGCCGAGCAGGATGAAGACCCAGCGCCAGCCGAAGGCGGTGTCGATCAGCCCTCCGATCGCCGGGCCGATCATCGGCGCGACGGCCAGCCCCATCGTGACGTAGCCGAGCATGGCGGCGGAGCGGTCGCGGTCGTAGAGGTCGCGCACGATGGCGCGCGACAGGACGATGCCGGCCGCGCTCGCCGACTGGATGACGCGCCCGACGAGGAAGATCTCGACGCTTTCGGCCAGGAGGCAGATCAGCGTGCCGATCAGGAACAGGGCGATGCCCCACAGCATCACCGGCCGGCGTCCGTAGCGGTCGGACAGCGGGCCGGCGACGAGCTGCAGGACCGCCATGGCCCCGAGATAGAGCGACAGGCCGAGCCCGACCGCCGCCGTGCCGGCGTCGAGATCGTTCGCGATCGAGGTCATCGACGGCAGGAAGATGTTGATCGCGAGCGGCGAGAGGGCCGAGGCGACGATCAGCGTCAGGAGCATGGGCCGCCGGGGTGCGGGAGCGGCGGTGTAGGCGGTGTCCGGCGCGGGAGCTTCCTCGAAGGTCTCGCGTTCGGTCGTCGTGCGGTCGAGCATCACGGGGCTCCGGGGGCGACGGGCGGGATCTTCGCGACCGTCCGCTCGCGGTAGATGACGTAGATGCCGCTCGCCACCACGATGGCCGAGCCGACGAGGTCGAGCAGCAGCGGCGGCTCGCCGAAGGCGACCGTGCTGAGAATGAAGGCGAAGACGAGAACGGCGTAGCGGAAGGGCGCGACGACCCCGATCTCCCCGGTGCGCGTCGCGGTCGCCAGCGCCACATAGGCGCAGGCGATGAAGCCGGCCGCGAGCGCCATGGCGCCGAAGGTCGTCAGGCTCATCGGTTGCCAGCCGACGAAGGGAAGGAGCGCCAGACCCAGCACCATGACGGTGAAGGCGGTGACGGCGGCCACCGAAACCGAGGGCGTCGTCTGTGGGATGGCGCGCACCACGAGGTCGCGGACGGCGCAGGCGAGCACGCAGGCGAGCACCGCCACCGAGTGGATCGTGAACCCTTCGGTTCCGGGCCGGAGAATGACGAGCACCCCGGCGAGGCCGACCGCGATGGCGGTCCACCGCCGCCAGCCGGGCCGTTCGCCGAAGAAGAGGACCGCGCCGAGCGTGACGACCAGCGGCAGCGCCTGCAGGATGGCCGTGGCGTTGGCGAGCGGCATGTAGACGAGCGCCGTGATGAAGCTGATCGTCGCGGCACCGTCGGCGAGGGCGCGGATGCCGATCGGACCGCGCAGCGAGGCGATCAGCTTCGGCCGCTGCCCCTGCGCGCGAAACGTCGCGACGAGATAGAGCGCCGCGCCCGCCATCGCGCCGCGGACCGCCATGATCTGCGCCGGCGGAATTTCCGAGGTGGCGAATTTCACCAGCGCGTCGTTCACCGAGAAGGCCGCCATCGCGGCGAGCATCAGCAGGCTGCCCTTCGCATTCGCGGAAAGAGCGGCGGGGCGGGCGATCTGCAGACGTGACAAGGGATGTGCTGGAAGCTGGAGGAGCGGAACGACGATCCCGAACGATCGTCAGTCTACCTTAATGCGTCGCGCCAGCGAGCGGAACCATCGAGACGGGTGAAAGCGGCGAATTCGCACCGGATTCCGCCGTGATCGATCCGGGCGGGTCCGAGCTTTCCGCGAGCCCCGCGAGCGTCACGGGAGCGCGGCTCCCGCGCGTCTGATGCGGCAACGAAAAAGGCCGCCGCGAACACGTCGCGACGGCCTTTCAGCTCGCCTGGGCGCCGTGCGTCCGATTGGACGCATGGCGTCGCTCTATCTCTTTGAACCCGCGCATCGGGCTTTCCGAAGATCGATTTCGATATCCGGGCCGATGCTGTCGGGTGTCAGGTCAGCGCGTGCCGCGACCGACCAGCGCGCCGGCCGTGCCGCCGAGAAGCGCACCGCCGACCGCGCCGCCGCTGCCGCCGATGGCGTTACCGACGACCGCACCACCCGCGCCGCCGATGCCGGCACCGGCGAGCGTGCGCTCGGTCTGCGTGCAGCCGGTGGCAATGAGGAGGGCGGCGGACATGCCCAGAACGGACTTCAGCGACTTCGACATTGATTTCCTCTCGGAGAGATTTTGGTGGGGACGTCCCTGTCCGCCAAACGGTCGACCGCCTGACGCCGTTCCCGAGTCTGCCCAAGAATGTGGTCAAAAAAAAGGGAACGACGGAGCGGCGTCATCGAAGCAAGGTCCGCCGCTGGCCGGAAGCGCGCCGAAATCTCCGCGTTCGCCTTATCCGCCGGTCATGCTCATATGGCGCGAGACGGCCGGGCGGCGGGTCTCGCGGTCGATGATGAAGTCGTGCCCCTTCGGCTTCCTGGCGATCGCGCGATCGATCGCGTCCTTGAGCAGCTCGTCGCCCTCGGAGGCGCGCATCGGCGCACGCAGATCGACCGCGTCCTCCTGTCCCAGGCACATGAAGAGCGTGCCGGTGCAGGTGATACGGACGCGATTGCAGCTCTCGCAGAAATTGTGCGTCATGGGCGTGATGAAGCCGAGCCGGCCGCCGGTTTCGGCCACCTGCATGTAGCGGGCCGGCCCGCCGGTGCGGTGGGCGCTTTCCACCATCGTGTAGCGCTCGGACAGGCGCTGGCGGACGAGCGAGAGGGGGAGGTACCGGTCGGTCCTGTCCTCGTCGATCTCGCCCAGCGGCATGGTCTCGATGACCGTGAAGTCCATGCCCCGGCCATGCGCCCATTCCATCATCGGCGCGAGTTCGTCCTCGTTGAAGCCCTTCAGCGCGACGGCGTTGATTTTCAGCGACAGGCCGGCGCGCTGCGCCGCGTCGATCCCCGCGAGGACCGTCGCCAGATCGCCGCGCCGCGTGATCTGGCGGAACTTGTCCGGGTCCAGCGTGTCGAGCGACACGTTGAGGCGGCGAACGCCGCAACCGGACAGCTCGTCCGCGAACTGCCGGAGCTGCGAGCCGTTGGTCGTCATCGTCAGCTCGTCCAGCGCGCCCGAGACGAGATGGCGCGAGAGCGAGCGGACGAGGCTCATGAGGTTCTTGCGGACCAGCGGCTCGCCCCCCGTGAGGCGCAGGCGCTTGACGCCCTTCTCGATGAAGGCGCTCGAAAGCCGGTCCAGTTCCTCCAGCGTCAGGAGGTCGCGCTTGGGCAGGAACTGCATGTTCTCGGCCATGCAGTAGGTGCAGCGGAAGTCGCAGCGGTCGGTGACGGAGACGCGCAGATAGGTGATCCGGCGACCGAACGGATCGATCATCGAAGCGGCATCGACCGGCCGCGGCTTGATATCGATGATCTGACTGCTCACAAGCAAGCTTTCCGAATGTTCGGGATCGAACGAGAGCGGAATGTGGAAGCGGCCCGCTCTCCGGTCAAGCCGAACGTGTCCCGCGATCTCGACGAAAGGGTGCCCATGCAACAGGTTGAAGCGCCGAGCGAACTGCGGGTCTCGACCGACCGGCGGACGCTGAAGCTGCGGCGGGACGGCGCGCCGGAGCAGGTCTATTCCGCCGAGTTCCTGCGCGTTCACTCGCCGTCGGCCGAGGTGCAGGGGCACGGGCCCGACGAAAGAAAGACGATCGGCGGCAAACGAAACGTGTCGATCGCCAATCTCGTGCCGGTCGGCCACTACGCGATCCGCATCGTCTTCGACGACGGCCACGATTCGGGGCTGTTCACGTGGAGCTATCTGGACGAGCTGGCGCGCGAGCATGACGCCTTGTGGGCCCGCTATCTTTCCGAGGTGAACGAGAAGGGCCTGTCGCGCGAGGCGTAAGCTCAGTAGATCGTCTGCGCGACGCGGGCCGGTGCCTCTCGGTCGTATGTCCGCGCGTCGATCGCCGCGTCGGTCGCCGCCAGCATGGTCCCGGCCGAGGGCAGGGCGCCCTTGGCCGCTTGTGCGTCCGCGCTCCAGAGCCTGGAGCGCACGATGGCTTTCTGGCACTGGAAGTAGACGCTCTCGACCTCGATGCGGATCACCGAGCGAGGCTGCTTCCCGTTCATGGCGAAGCGCGACAGCAGGTCCGGATCGACCGAGATCGTCGCGCGGCCGTTGACCCGCAGCGTCTCGCCGAGGCCGGGGACGAGGAAGAGGAGACCGACCCGAGGGTCGCTCACGATGTTGCGCAGCGAATCCACCCGGTTGTTGCCCGGGCGGTCGGGAAGGAAGAGCGTTCGTCCCGCCTCGTCCACCTTCACGAAGCCCGGCGGGTCGCCGCGCGGAGAGGCGTCGAGCCCGTCCGGGCCGGCGGTCGCGAGGATGACGAAGGACGAGGCCTCGATCAGCGCGCGATAGGGCGCGTTGACATAGGCGATCTCCTTGGTCAGCGAGCGCGGATTCGCCTCGCCGTAGTGGCGCGCCAGATCGTTGAGCGTTCGAAGGACATGGTCCGCCGGCGGCTCGAGGGTCCCGGCCGTGGTCACCCCGCCGCCTCGACGAGCTTGATCGCGCCCTGCGGCACATAGGGCGGGAGCCGGTCGAAGGCCGAGCGCAGCGCGGACGACCAGCCGCCGGAGATCTGCGCGTAATAGGGATCGTCCATATCGAAGCGCTGGCGGTGGCCGGCGGTGAAGCTGTCGGCGCCGTACATCTGCAGATCGAGCGGCAGTCCGACCGAGAGATTCGACTTCAGCGTGGAATCGAAGGAGACGAGAAGCAGCTTGGCGGCCTCGTTCAGGCTCATCGCCGGATCGTAGGTGCGCACGATGATCGGGCGGCCGTATTTGTGCTCGCCGATCTGGAAGAAGGGCGTGTCCGCGCCGGCCTCGATGAAATTGCCCTCCGGGTAGATCAGGAAGAGCCGCGGGCGTCCGCCCCGGATCTGCCCGCCCAGGATGAAGCTGCCGGCGAAGATCGGATCGTTGCCGCCGTTCATGGAGGCGTAGCCGATCGCCTCGCGCAGCGTCTCGCCCACGAGCTTGGCCGTCTGGAACATGGAGGGCTGACGCAGGATCGCCGGGTTCCGGTCGTCGGGCGCTGCGAAGCGCTCCTCCAGAAGCGAGATCGCGGACTGAGTCGTCGCCAGATTGCCGGCCGACAGCAGGCACAGGAACCGGTCGCCCGGCACCTCGAAGGTCTTCATCTTCGACACGGTCGAGATGTTGTCGACGCCCGCATTGGTGCGGGTGTCGGACATGAACACCAATCCCTGATCGACGAGCAGGCCGACGCAATACGTCATGGCTTCGAGCAGCCTCTTCCATTCATCCCGGTCTGCCACTGCGAGCCGACAGGGGAAGTTCCGACAGGCGCCGCCCCCTTGCAAGCGTGGTGAACGAATTTTCGGCAGGCTGCGGCACGAATGCCGCAACGGGGCGCGCGTGGACGAAGAGTCCGGCCAAAGGCTGGTCCGAAGCGGCCCTTCCGCTTAGAGCCTTTCAGCCCGTTACGGAAACACTCTGCCGGGAAGCATTCGTGTTCGAGGTCGAGGGGCCGGACAAGGTCGTAGCGGGGCTACGGCCGTAGGCCGGCCACGACGGGATCGGACCGAATGCACCCGGCCCTTCGGGTTTGCGTTCGCCGGGCGTCCACTTCGTCGGCTCGCTCGGCCGTAGCCCGCTACGACCATCGCGACCCTTCTCGCGGAACGCGAGCGGCGAACGGCAAACAGAGTGAGTCCGTAACGGGCTGAAAGGCTCTAGGCGTGGAAGCGGTAGACCTTAGCGATCTCGTTGGAGAGGCGGTTGTTGTCGAGGATCAGCCGCTCCAGGAACTCGTGAAGCCCGTAGTCGATGATGGAGCGGATGTCGGTGTTCTCGAGCCGCGCGGTGATCTCGCGCGCGGTGTCGTGGCAGGAATGGCGCTCGCCGTAATGCTGCTCCAGCCAGCGCAGCGCCTCCTCGATGCTGTGGTAGGAGTAGGCGAGGGATCGCGGCATCCGCCGGTTCAGGATCAGGAAGTCCATGATGTCGTGGCCCCGCGGCTCGGCATCGTACTCCCAGGCGTAGGAGCGCTGCGCCGAGACCGAGCGCAGGATCGTGCCCCATTGGTAATTGTCGAGCGGCGAGCCGACCGAGGAGTGTTCCGGCAGGAGCACCCAGTACTTCACGTCGAGGATGCGCGCGGTGGAATCGGCCCGCTCCACGAAGGTGCCGAGATTGCAGAAGTGCAGGATCTCGTTGCGCAGCATCGTTCCGTGGAACGAGCCGCGAATGAGCGCGCAGCACCGCTTCACCAGCTCCAGCGTGGCGGGTAGGTCGTCGACGGGACGGGCGAGCTGGCGCCGCAGCAGCATCCAGCTTTCGTTGAGCGACTCCCATGTCTCGCGCGTCAGCGCCGTGCGGACCATGCGCCCGTTGGTGCGCGCCACCGCAATGGAGGACATGACGCTCGACGGGTTGTCGAGGTCGCGCAGCAGGAAGTCGATGATGGAGTCCGGCTCCAGGCTCGGATATTTGGCGCTGTAGGCGGCCTCGACGCCCGCCGAGACGAGGACTGAACTCCATTCGTCGGGCTCGGAGGAGAGGTTCGTCATCGAAAGGCGAAGACCCGCGTCGATCAGGCGGGCCATGTTCTCGGCGCGCTCGATGTAGCGCTGCATCCAGAACAGTCCACTGGCGGTTCGTCCGAGAAGCGGCATCGGCTCAGAGTTCCAAAGTTTGCAGGAGGGCGGCGGCGGTGGCGGACCTCATTCGTCGAGCACCCAGGTGTCCTTCGTTCCGCCGCCCTGGCTGGAATTGACCACGAGCGAGCCTTCCTTGAGCGCCACCCGCGTCAGCCCGCCCGGAATGATCTTCACCGTGTCGGAGACGAGAACGAACGGGCGCAGATCGACGTGGCGGGGCGCAAGGCCCTTTTCGACCAGGATCGGAACGGTTGAGAGCGCCAGCGTCGGCTGGGCGATGTAGTTGCCCGGCCGGGCCTTGAGCTTCTCGGCGAAGGCCTCGCGCTCGGCCTTCGAAGCCGCCGGTCCGACCAGCATGCCGTAGCCGCCCGACCCGTGCACCTCCTTCACGACGAGCTCGTGCAGGTTCTCCAGGACGTAGGCGAGCTGGTCGTCCTCCGCGCAGCGATGCGTCGGCACGTTCTTCAGGATCGCCGGCTTGCCCGTGTAGAACTCCACGATCTCCGGCATGTAGGAGTAGATCGCCTTGTCGTCGGAGATGCCCGTGCCCGGCGCGTTGGCGATGGTGATCCCGCCGTTGCGGTAGACCTCCATGATGCCCGGCACGCCGAGCAGCGAATCCGGCTTGAAGGCGTGCGGATCGAGATAGGCGTCGTCCACCCGGCGGTAGAGCACGTCGATCGGCACGAAGCCCTGCGTCGTGCGCATCTGGATGCGCCCGTCGACGAGCTTCAGATCGTCGCCCTCCACGAGCTGGACGCCCATCTGGTCCGCCAGGAAGGCATGCTCGTAATAGGCCGAGTTGTGGATGCCCGGCGTCAGGATGGCGACGCGCGGCGTGCCTTCGCAGGCCGCCGGCGCCACCGCCGAGAGCGAGCGCCGCAGATGGCGCGGATAGGTCTCCACCGGCCGCACGCGGTTCTGCGCGAACAGCTCGGGGAACATCTGCATCATCGTCTCGCGGTTCTCGATCATGTACGAGACGCCGGAGGGCGTGCGGGCGTTGTCCTCGAGAACGTAGAACTCGTCCTCGCCGGTTCTCACGATGTCGACGCCGATGATGTGAGTGTAGACCCCGCCCGGCGGACGGAAGCCCACCATCTGCGGCAGGAAGGCCTCGTTGCCCTCGATCAGGCGGGCCGGGACGATGCCGGCCTTCACGATCTCCTGCTTGTGGTAGACGTCCTCCAGGAACGCGTTCAGCCCGCGCACGCGCTGCTCGATGCCTTCGGCGAGCGCGTCCCATTCGCGGCCCGAGATGATCCTCGGCACGAGGTCGAAGGGGATGAGGCGCTCGGCCGCCTCCTTGTCGCCGTAGACGTTGAAGGTGATGCCGGTCCGGCGGAAGAAGCCCTCGGCTTCGCCGGCCTTGGTGACGAGGGACGAGGGCTCCTGTCGGTCGAACCAGGACTGGAAGCGCCGATAGGGTTCGCGCACCCCATCGGGCGCCGAAAGCATCTCGTCGAATGGCATGTTGCGCAACGCTCCTTCGTCGAACCCCTGGCAGTCAGTAGAATGCGTCATCCACGGCGCTTGCCAAGAGCCCGAAGGCCGTTCGGGCGCCTTCGCACACGATCATTTTTGCATTGCGGCCGTGAACGGGGCGAGCGGGTCCACGGGTTTGCGGTCCCCCGTCGCGATCGGCGGCGATACGGAAGTCCTTGAACGATCAGGGGAGAGCGCATCGTCCGCTCGCCGGATCGGCCCGGTCGTAAGCTTCCCTTCCGTCGTCCCAAGTCGAAGCTTCAGTCGAAACCGTTCGCAACTGCGAAGAGCCGAAGAGAATTTGGCTCGAAAGACAGTTGATCGACCGCTTGACCTTTCGGCTGGCCGCATGCAAGCCTCGCTCCGCAAGTCGCCGCAAAGGCGAGGGGAGGAACAATGGCCGACACGATCGACGGCTCCGGATCGCATCCGGAGAGCAAACACTCGCGCCGAAAATTCTTGACGGGAGCCGCCGGGGCGGGCGTCGCGGCGGCCGCGACGGTGGCCATGCCCAACGTCTCCCGCGCGCAGACGCAGACCTTGCGCTTCCAGAGCACCTGGCCCGAACAGGACATCTTCCACGAGTTCGCGCGCGACTTCGTCACGCGGGTGAACACGCTGGCCGGCGGCCGGGTGGACCTGCAGCTTCTTCCGGCCGGGTCGGTGGTCAACGCCTTGCAGCTCCAGGACGCGATCACGGCGGGCGCGCTCGACGGCGGCCATGGTGTGGCGGGCTACTGGTACGGGAAGAACAAGGCGTTCTCGCTCTTCGCCACGCCGCCCTCCTTCGGTTGGAACGCCAACCAGATGCTCGGCTGGGTGCGCTATGGCGGCGGGCAGCAGCTCTACGACGAGCTGGTGCAGGACGTCCTCGGGCTCAATCTGGTCGGCTATCTCTCCGGGCCGATGCCCAGCCAGCCCATGGGCTGGTTCGAGAGCGAGATCACCTCGCCCGAACAACTGCAGGGCCTCAAATACCGCACCAACGGCCTTGCCGCCGACATGTATCAGAACATGGGCGTGGCGGTGACGATCATGGGCGCGGCCGACATCGTGCCGGCCATGGATCGCGGGCTCCTCGACGGAGCGGAGTTCAACAACCCGTCCTCCGACCTCACGCTCGGCTTTCCCGACGTCTCGAAGATCTACATGGTGCGCTCGCACCATCAGCCCTGCGAATGCTTCGAGATCATCTTCAACAAGGCCAAGCACGACGCGCTGGGCGATGAGGTGGTCCAGATCCTGCGCTATGCCGCGGACGCCGCCTCCGCCGACATGGCCTGGAAGGCCATGGACCGCTATTCGGCCGACCTCCAGAAGATCCGCGATGCCGGCGTGACGGTCGTCCAGACGCCGGACGAGGTCCTGGAAGCGCAGCTCGCGTCCTGGAGCCAGGTCGTCGAGAGCCTGTCGGGCGATCCCTTCTTCGCCAAGGTCATCGAGAGCCAGAAAGCCTGGGTGAACCGCGTCGTCGGCTTCGAGATGGAGTGGGAGGTGCCCCGCCGGGCCGCCTACGAGCACTTCTTCCAGGCCTGAGCGGTCCTCGGGGTCCCGGCCGGCCGCCGCGTGTGCCAGGCGCGGCGGCCGGAACGGCGCTCCTTCGCGGTCCGATCGCGAAATCCGATGAGCCGGGCGTGCTCCGTTCGAGGCCGGACGGGTCGCGCCTCGTCGAGGGGTCGCGCGTCCGCACGGACGTGCCGCGGGATCCATAAGCCCAGATGCAGAAATTCCTCTTCGCGATCGACCGGTTGAGCGAGCTTGTCGGCAAGCTCTTCTCCTGGTCCATCGTCCTCCTCACGGGCACCGTCTGCTACGAGGTGTTCGTGCGCTACGTGCTCGGGCGGCCCACGACCTGGGCCTACGACATGAGCTACATCTTCTACGGCACGCTGTTCATGATGGCGGGCGCCTACGCCCTGTCGCGCAACAGCCAGGTGCGGGCCGACATCGTCTACCGGCTCCTGCCGGTGCGCTGGCAGGGCGGGCTCGACCTCGTCCTCTACATCCTCTTCTTCTTTCCCGGCGTCATCGCCTTCGTCTATTCCGGCTACGGCTTCGCGGCCTTCTCCTGGATGATCGGCGAGCGGTCCGTGGCCAGCCCCAACGGCCCGCCGCTCTACCACTTCAAGGCGCTGATCCCGATCGCCGGGGTCTTCCTTCTCCTTCAGGGGGTCGCCGAGACGATCCGCGCCTTCACCGCCCTTCGCACCGGCGTCTGGCCGCCACGGCGCCACGACGTGGAGGAACTCGACGCCAAGCTCGCCGCGCAGGTCGAGGACGGCACCCTGGTTCAAGGCGCCGATCTGAGGAACAAGCTGTGACCAATCCCGAAATCGGCATCCTGATGCTGGTGGTGTTCATCTTCGCCATCCTGCTCGGCTTTCCCATCGCCTTCACCCTCGTCGCCCTCTCGGTCTTCTTCGGCTACATCGCCATCGGCGACACGATCTTCGCGCTTCTGGTGCAGCGCACCTACGGCGTGATGTCGAACGACGTCCTCATCTCGATCCCGCTCTTTTTGTTCATGGGCTACATGATCGAGCGCTCCAACATCCTGGGGCGATTGTTCCACTCGCTGCAGCTCGCCGCGCGCGGCATGCCGGGCTCGCTCGCGGTCGCGAGCCTTTTGACCTGCACGCTCTTCGCCACCGCGACCGGCATCGTGGGCGCGGTCATCACGCTGATGGGCCTGCTCGCGCTGCCGGCCATGCTGAACGCGGGCTACGACAAGCGTCTGGCGACCGGCGCGATCTGTGCCGGCGGCACGCTCGGCATCCTCATCCCGCCCTCGATCATGCTGATCCTCTACGGCGCGACGGCAGGTGTCTCGGTGGTGCGGCTCTACGCGGCGGCGCTCATCCCCGGCCTCGTGCTGGCGACCTTCTACATCGTCTACGTGATCGTGCGCGCCTATCTGAACCCGAGCCTCGCGCCCAGGCTGCCGGACGAGGCCTACAACGTCTCGCGGCGCGAGATCGCGTGGAACGTCCTCGTCTCCTTCGTGCCGCTGGCCACGCTGATCTTCTCGGTTCTCGGGGCGATCCTCTTCGGCCTCGCCACGCCGCACGAGGCGGCCGGCATCGGCGCGCTCGGGGCGATCCTGCTCGCGCTCCTCTACCGGGCGCTGACCTTCGAAAAGTTCAAGGAATCGGTCTTCCTGACCGCCCGCTCCTCGGCCATGGTATGCTGGCTCTTCGTCGGGTCGTGGATCTTCGCCTCGGTCTTCGCGCTGCTCGGCGGGCAGGCGGTCATCGCGGGATGGTTCGAATCCATGAGCCTGACGCCGCTGCAGTTCCTGCTTCTGGCCCAGCTCATCATCTTCCTGCTCGGCTGGCCGCTGGAGTGGACGGAGATCATCGTCATCTTCGTGCCGATCTTCCTGCCGCTCCTGGCGATCTACGACATCGACCCGCTGTTCTTCGGCATCCTTGTGGCGCTGAACGTGCAGACGGCCTTCATGTCGCCGCCCATGGCCATGTCCGCCTTCTATCTGAAGGGCGTCGCGCCCAAGGGCATCGAGCTGGTGGACATCTTCTGGGGAATGTTGCCCTTCCTGGTGATCGTCGTTTTCACCATGGTGCTCTACTACGTCTTCCCGGCGATGGGCTCCTGGCTGCCCTCGGTCCTCTACGGCCGCTGATCGAGCTGTGAGGCGCGCGGTCTGCGCGGGCGGCATAAGGGCGAGGCGGAGCGCCGTCGCCGCGTCGATCGAAACATGGAAGGCGAGCCCTGTTTCATGGCTCGCCCTCCGTGTTTCCGAGAAAATCAGACCGGTATGGCGGCCCGTCCCTCGGGCGGCGAAGCCTCGACGAAGACCGGCGCTGCCGGACCTTTGGAAGCTACTGGATCAGGCCCGCGACATAGCCGTAGGCGATGTTCCCGGCCTCCCGCGCGTAGGAGACGATGGCCCGGCCGGCATCCGAGGCGTAGCCGAGGGCCATGCCCCAGGCGCGCTCCATGAAGGGCGCCTGCTCGACGGCGGCCTGCGCCAGCAGCGGCGCCTCGCGCACGGTCTCGCCGGCGCGCACCACGCGCACCCGCCCGATCTCCTGGCCCGCCGCCACGGGCGCTTCGACCGAAGGCGTCTCGTCGACGACGATTTCGAACTCGCTCTCGGTGCCCCGCGCGGCGAGGACCGTCAGATCCTCGGCGGGCGCGAGCGCGACCGTCGGCGCAACGCCGCCGCGCACGTTCGCCTCCGCCGCCGCCGTCCCGGCGGCCAGCACGACGCGGTCTTGGAAGGAGCGCAGGCCCCAGGTCATCATCTTGCGCGCCTCCTCGGCGCGCTCGCCGACCGACTGCATGCCGGTCATCGCCATGACGATGCGGCGGCCGCCCTCCTGCGCCGAGGCGACGAGGCCGTATCCGGCCTCCGAGGTGTGACCGGTCTTCAACCCGTCCGCGCCGAGCGCCAGCAGCGGATTGCGCGAGCGCTGGGTGATGCCGTTGAAGGTGAACTCGGTCTCGCTGAAGAGCGGGTAGCGTTCGGGGTACTCGCGGATCAGATGCTCGGCGAGCACGGCCAGATCGCGCATGGTGACGTGCTGTCCCGGATCGGGCAGCCCGTGCGGGTTGGTGAAGCGCGATCCCGTCAGCCCGATCTCCGCCGCGCGCTGGTTCATCAGCTGCGCGAAGGCCTCGACCGAGCCGGCGATGCCCTCGGCCGCGACGATCGTCGCGTCGTTGCCCGACTGGATCGCGATGCCCTTGATCAGATCCTCGACGCTGACCGTCGAGTTCAGCGGCAGGAACATGGTGGAGCCGCCCGAGGCCGCGCCGCCGGTGCGCCACGCATATTCGGAGACGGGGAACATGTCGTTCGGCGACAGCCGCCCTTCCTCCAGCTCGTGGAAGATGACGGCGATGGTCATCAGCTTCACGAGGCTGGCCGGCGGCACCTCGCGGTCCGAATCCTTCTCGAACAGGATCGTGTCGGTGTTGAAGTCGATCAGGATCGCGGTCGGCGCGCTCGTGTCGAAGGTCTGCGCGATCGCTGACGGGGAGGCCGAGAGGAACAGGAGGCTGGCGAGCATGGCTGCGCCGACGGCGGACCTTTGGGCGTTCGTCCTCATCCGCATGGCATCGTCCTTTCGCGGTCGGCGAATCACGCCGGCCGTTCGTCCTTCGCGCGGGATCGTGGCCAAGATGGCCGGTGCGGTCAAATCACCTGCATGCGAAGCTTGCGCAGAGGTTTCCGTCTACAATCTGCATGCCGTTCGTCACCCTTGCTTACGACGGCGGAAAGCCCAATCTTGCAACTTGAAAGACAGGTCGACGCCGGCCGGAATCGGCTGTGCGAGGAGATGCGGACATGGCGGGACAGAAGAGCAGGAGGGTTCAGCGGCAGGTCGCCGCTCTGCCGCTGCGCGTCTCGCCCTCCGGCCAGACCGAGGCGCTGCTCGTCACCTCGCGCCGCACCCATCGCTGGGTGCTGCCCAAGGGCAATCTGATGAAGGGCAAGAGCGACGCCAAGGCCGCCGCCATAGAGGCGGCGGAGGAGGCCGGCGTCGAGGGTTCGGTGCGCAAGGAGCCGCTCGGCACCTACGACTACTGGAAGCGCCGTTCGCTCTGGTTCGAGCTTTGCCGTGTGGACGTCTTCCCGCTTCTGGTGACCGCCGAACGGGCGACCTGGAAGGAGAAGGGCGAGCGCGACCGGGCCTGGGTTCCCCTGAAGATCGCCTCCCGCATGGTGCTGGAGCCGGGTCTGCAGTCGATCCTGCGCGACCTGGCGCGGGACGAGCGCCTCGTCCACGACCTTTCGGAAGACCGCGCGCGGCCCGTCGCGGACGCCCGTCTCGCCTGAGCCGAGGGGCATCTTCGGGACGGAGGGTTGCGGCTCCCGCCTTTCCCTCGCGCCGGCCCGCCCCATCTCCCGCACCCCTGTCACGCATCCATCCGAGCACCGCCCTTGTCTGAACCGGAGAGAAACGAGGCGGCGAGCGCGCTCTGGATCACAAGCGCCGGCCGATGCGAGTTGCGGCGCGAGATGCTGCCCACCGCCGGCGAGGCGGACCTCGTTCTCGAGAGCTTTTATGGCGCGATCAGCCGGGGCACCGAGCGCCTGATCTTCGAGGGGCGCGTTCCGCTGAGCGAACGCGAGCGGATGCGCGGACCGCATCAGGCGGGCGATTTTCCCTTTCCGGTCAAATACGGCTACGCGCTCGTGGCGAAGGTCGCGCAGGGTCCGGCGGAATGGCGGGGCGAGACGGTCTTCGCCCTCCATCCGCATCAGGATCGCGTCGTTCTCGGCGCGGGAGAGGTCACACGCGTGCCGGCCGGCATCCCGCCGCAGCGCGCGGTTCTGGCCGCGAACATGGAAACGGCGCTGAACGTCGTCTGGGACGGCGGCATCGCACCCGGCGACCGCGTCGGCATCGTCGGTGGCGGGCTGGTCGGGCTCCTCGCGGGCTGGCTCGCCTCGCGGATCGCGGGCGTCGAGACCTGCCTCGTCGATCCGGACGAGACCCGCCGGCCCGTTGCCGAGGCGCTGGGGATCGGCTTCTCGCCGCCCGGCGAGGCCCTGACGGATTGCGACGTCGTGCTGCATCTGTCGGGGCGCGGCGAAGGGCTGGCCACCGCGCTTCCCATGGCCGGGTTCGAGGCGCGGATCGTCGAGGCCAGCTGGTACGGGGAGGGCGAGGTGCCGGTCGCGCTCGGCGGCGCCTTCCATTCGCAGCGCCTGTCGATCGTCGCCTCGCAGGTCGGCTCTGTGCCGCCCGCGCGCCGCGCCCGCTGGACGACCCGGCGACGCATGGAGACCGCGCTCTCGCTTCTTGCGGACGACCGGCTCGACATCCTCATCTCGGGCGAAACGCACTTCGGCCGGCTCGCGGACGCCTATGGCGACATCCTCGCCGCATCCGAAACGCTCTGCCACCGTATACGCTACACCTGAACGAGGAACGCCCATGTACGCCGTCGAAGTCCGCGACCACATCATGATCGCCCATTCGCTGCCCGGAGAGGTCTTCGGGCCGGCGCAAGGGCTGCATGGCGCGACCTTCGTCGTCGATGCGGCCTTCTACGCGGACGAGCTCGATTCCGACGGTCTGGTCGTCGACATCGGTCTGGCGAGCACGGCGCTGTCGGCGATCCTCAAGCCCCTGAACTACGCCAATCTCGACGAGGTCGACGAGTTCAAGGGCAAGACGACGACGACGGAGTTCCTCTCACGCCACATCTTCGACCGGCTGAAGGCGGCGATCGGGGAGGGCAAGCTCGGCGAGGGCGGCGCCCGCGTGAAGCGCCTGCGCGTCCAGCTTCACGAGTCGCACGTCGCGCGCGCCTGGTACGAGGCCGCTCTTTGAACAAGCGTCTCGTCTTCGCGATCCCCGGAGACATCGAGACGGCGACGGGCGGCTACGCCTACGACCGGCGGATGATCGCGGAGCTGTCCGCGCTCGGCTGGGACGTGGAGGTGCTGGCTCTGCCGGCGAGCTTCCCCGCGCCGAGCGAAGGCGATCTGGATGCCACGCGTTTGGCCTTCTCCGAGCTGGCGGACGGAACGCTCGTCCTGATCGATGGCCTCGCCTTCGGCGCCATGCCGGAGATCGCGGAGGCGGAAGCGGAACGGCTGCGGCTGGCCGCGCTGGTTCATCACCCGCTCGCTTTGGAGACGGGCCTCGACGCGGCGACGTCGGCGCGTCTTCGGGAGAGCGAGACCGCCGCGCTCGCCTTCGCCCGCCTCGTCGTCGCCACCAGCGAGACGACGGGCCGCGAGCTGATCGCCGACTTCGCCGTTCCCGAGCGCCGCCTGCGGGTCGTCCCGCCCGGCACGGAGCGGGCTCCTCTCGCGCCCGGCGGGGGGCGGCCCCCGGTCGTTCTCGCCGTCGGCTCGCTTACGCCGCGCAAGGGCTACGACGTCCTCGTCGACGCGCTGACCGAGATCGCCGATCTCGACTGGCGGTGCCGGATCGTCGGAAGCCCGGATCGGAACCCGGTTTTCGCCGCCGCCGTCACCGCGACGATCGAGCGGCGCGGCCTGTCCGGCCGCATCACGCTTCTCGGCGAGGCGGTCGATCCGCGCGCCGAAATGGCGCGCGCGGACCTCTTCGCGCTCGCCACGCGTCACGAGGGCTATGGCATGGTCTTCGCGGAGGCGATGACGCAGGGTCTTCCCATCGTGTCCTGCGCCGCCGGGGCGGTGCCGGAGGTCGTGCCGGACGAAGCCGGCATTCTGGTTCCGCCGGGCGATGCGCGGGCCTTCGCGGATGCGCTGCGACGGCTTTTGTCCGACGAGGCGCTGCTGCGCTCGAAGGCGGACGGCGCGAAGGCGGCCGGCGCCGACCTGCCCGATTGGAGCCGATCGGCGCGCCGACTGTCGGCCGCTCTGGAGGAGATCAACGCATGAGCGGTTTCGACGTCGACTGGCTGACCCTGCGCGAGCCCGCCGACCATGAGGCGCGCGACGCCGGGCTGCTTCGTGCGGCCCGCGCGCGTCTCGAAGCGGCCGGGGGCGGGCGGGTCGTTGATCTCGGCTCCGGCACCGGCTCGACCGTGCGCGCGCTCCTTCCCGACCTGTCCTCACGCCCGTCCTGGTGCCTCGTCGACAACGATCCCCTGCTTCTGGCGGCGGCGCGGAACCGGCTTTCCGATCACGATGTCGAGACCGTCGAGGCGGATCTGATGGCGATCGAGACGCTGCCGCTCGGCGGCGCGGACCTCGTCACCGCCTCCGCGCTCTTCGATCTCGTCTCGCGCGGGTGGCTCAGCCGGTTCGCCGAAGCGCTCGCGGCGCAGGGCGTCGGCCTCTATGCCGCCCTCAGCTATGACGGGCGCATCCGGTTCGATGATCGTCACGTCGCGGACGATGCGGTCGAGGCGGCCTTCAACGCCCATCAAGTCGGCGACAAGGGCTTCGGACCCGCGCTGGGGCCTGAATCTCCGGGCGCATTGCGCGAAGCCTTCGAAGCCGAGGGCTTCGAGGTCGAGGACGCCGACAGCCCCTGGCGGCTCGGACCGGGCCCATTGCGCACGCAGTTCCTGGAGGGAGTCGCGCAGGCCGTCGCCGAGACGGAGCGGGTCGAGCCGGGCCGTCTGCAGGACTGGCTCGCGAACCGGATATCGAGCCCGGCACACGTTGTGGTCGGTCATCGCGACATCCTCGCCGTGCCGGGCGGCCGATCGGGTCGCGGCAAATAAACGCAGTTTCCACCGCGTCCGAACGCCCTCGATTCACGAACATGACGGATAGGCGACGGAAAATCCGACACCATATGCAGTCGAACAGGGCATATGCTGCTCAATCAGTCGATCCGCTGAAAGGCCGGGCGGGGGGAAGTATCTTGAATCGCATGGACAGAATCGAACGTCCCACCCCGTCTGACGCCGAAACGGCTCTTGGCGGTCCCGCCGTGCGCTGCGAGCGCGCCAGCGCCGAGCTGCGCGCCGGGCGCCCGGTGATCCTGGAGGGCGATGGCGAGCGCATCGCGGTCCTGGCGCTCGACGCGGCCTCGCCGGACGTCTACCGCGTCTTCGCGGCGATCGCCGGAAACGACCAGGCGTTGTTCCTCACCGCGCCGCGCGCCCGCGCTCTCGGCGTCGAGACCGACGAGGGCCTGCTCGTTCCGCTGGCCGAGCTGAACTACGACGACGCCTGCCGCCTGGCCTACACGCGGGGCGCCGAAGCCCCGGCCGCCTTCACGGCGGCGAGCTGGCTGGAGCGTGAAGCCGCCGCGCTCGCGCGGCTGGCGCTTCTCCTGCCCGCCATGGTCGTCTCGCGTCAGGCCGCGAACGCGAGCGAGCTGCAGGGCGCGCTGCGGGTGCGGACGGGAGACATCGTCGAGGCCTATGGCACGAAGGCGCAGGAGTTCGAGATCGTCGCGCGCACCGTCGTTCCCCTTCGCGGGATCGAGGCGGCGGAGTTCGTCGTCTTCCGGGGCGGCTTCGCCCAGCGCGACCAGATCGCCATCGTCGTCGGCGATCCTGATCCGCATCAGCCGGTGCCCGTTCGCGTGCACTCCTCCTGCCTGACGGGCGACCTCTTCGGCTCGCTGAAATGCGACTGCGGCGATCAGCTGCGCCGCGGGCTCGCGGCGATGGAGGCGGCCGGCGGCGGCGTGCTCATCTATCTCGACCAGGAGGGGCGCGGGACCGGCATCGCTGCCAAGATGCGCGCCTACGGCTTCCAGTGCGAGGGGCTCGACACGGTGGACGCCGACGCCGAACTCGGCTTCGGGACGGATGAGCGCCGCTACGAGGCCGCCGTCGCGATGCTGCTCGCCCTCGGCTACACCCGCATCGACCTGATGACCAACAACCCGACCAAGATCGCGCATCTTCGCGCCGGCGGGATCGAGGTCGTCGGTCGCACGCCGGCTCCCGGCGAGGTGACGGAGCAGAACCGCAACTATCTGCGCACCAAGGCGGCGCGGGCCGGACACATGATCGATGTCGACGCTCTCGGAACCAAGTAGGGCGCCGGTCCGGGCGCTGGCGGGCTCGCTCGTTCCCAGCGCGGCCCTGAAACGCGTCAGCCTTCCGGCGGCCGACGATGCCGGCCGGTCCGGCCTGAAGGCCGATGCGGCGCTGACGCTCGGCACAGGTTTCGCGCTTCTCCTTCTGATCGGCGGCGGAATCGTCTGGGCCGGGGGGCTGGACTGGCGCTTCCTGCCGCCCGCGCTTCTCGTCTACGGCGTGATCGCGGCCTTCGCCCATGCCGGGCTCGATCATCACCCGCACGCCCGCTTCGGCGCGCCGAACGTCGTCACCACCCTTCGGGCCGTGGCGACCGCGCTCTTCGCCGGCCTCGTCCTCGACGCGGACCAGATCGTCGGCGCCCCGCGCGAGGCCTGGGCCTGGACCTTCGCCGGCATCGCGCTTGTCGCGCTCCTGCTCGACGGGGTGGACGGCTATCTCGCCCGGCGGCTGAACCTGCAGTCGGATTTCGGCGCGCGCTACGACATGGAAGTCGATGCGCTGCTGATCCTTCTCCTGTCGGTTCTCGCCTTCGCGCTGGGCAAGGCCGGCGCTTTCGTCCTCGCGATCGGGCTGATGCGATACGCCTTCCTCGCCGCGCAATACGTCCTGCCCTGGCTGTCCGCCGACCTGCCGCACTCCATGCGGCGCAAGGCGGTCTGCGTTCTTCAGGCGGCGGTTCTAGGCGCGATCATCACGCCGGTCGTCGAGCCGCCGCTGTCGAATGTCGCCGCGCTCGTCACCGTGTCCTTCCTGGCATGGTCCTTCGCGGTCGACATCCTCTGGCTTCGCCGCAACCGCACGGCCCCGCCAGCGTGACCGGCCCCATCGCGCCCTATCTCGGGGTCGCCCGCTCCCTCGTCACCTATTACGGCATGCCCTGGCGGCGCCGCGGGCTGGCGAAGCTCTACGGCGAGCTGGTGAAGCCCGGCGACCTCGTCTTCGACATCGGCGCCCATGTCGGCAACCGGACGCGCACTCTGCATTCGCTCGGATGCGAGATCGTCGCCGTCGAGCCCCAGCCGCTCCTGATCGGCACGCTGCGCAGGACGCTGCCGAAGACCCGCGCGACTTTGGTCGAGAAGGCCGTCGGGCGCGAGCCGGGGACCGCGACCCTGCGCATCTCCAGCCGGCACCCGACGGTCTCGACGCTGTCCACCCGCTGGATCGAGACGGTCGGCAAGACGGACGGCTTCGGCGCCGTCGCCTGGGACCGCGAGGCCGAGGTGGAGGTGACGACGCTCGATGCGCTGATCGCCGAGTTCGGCCGCCCCTCCTTCTGCAAGATCGACGTCGAGGGGCTGGAGGCGGACATCCTCGCGGGGCTCTCGCAGCCGATCCGCATGATCGCCTTCGAGGCGCTGCCCGAGGCCCCCGACGTGACGCGCGCCTGCCTCGACCGGCTCGGCGAGCTCGGGGACTACCGCTTCAATTTCGTGGCCGGCGAAGGCTCGGAGCTCGTCTTCGAGGAATGGACGGACGGGCCGTCGATCCTGGCGGCGACGCTGCGGCGCGGGCAGGGGGACGTCTACGCACGCCTCGCCACCTGACGCGGCCGAGGCTGAGCCCGAAGCTTAGACGGCTCGGCCCGCCGCCTCGCGCTCCTGCCCGGAATGCACCTCGCTCGGCCGCGCCGTGCCGACCAGAGCGAAGATGCCCGGCAGGGCGCCCGCAAGGCTGACGATGCCGTAGAGGATGGCCGAGGCGACGCCCGCCGAGGCGGCGAGGCCGATCAGTGGCCAGAGGGCGGCTGCCGCCGCCTCGCGAAGGCCCCAGCCGCCGATCGAGACCGGGATCAGCATCGTGAGCAGCGCCAGCGGCATGACGGTGACGAGCGCGACCCAGGGCACGGGAGAGCCGACGGCCAGCGCCGCGAAGGCGAAGATGCCGACATAGGTGAAGACGAGCGCCACGCTGACGACGCCCTGGATCGCCCACGCGCCACGCTCCAGATAGACGCGGCGCATGTCCGGCCCGAAGCTCTTCAGGAAGCCGCGGACGCGGGTGGGGCCGAAGACCGCGACGAGGACGACCAGCCCGACGATCGCCGCGACCGTTCCGGCTCCGCCGAGGAGGAGGTCGGTGGATTCCTCCGGCGCCCCCCGCCCGACGAGGATCGGCCAGGCCAGAAGCCCGGCGCCCGTCACCGCGAAGAAGGCGATCTGGCCGGCCGCCCGCTCCAGGACGATGGCGCGGACCGCAACGCCCCAGCGGGCGCGACCTTCGGCATCGCGGATGCGGTTGCGCGCCGCGCGCACCGCGTCCCCGGCCATGCCGCCCGGCACGATCTGGTTGACCAGCGTCGTGAGATAATACTCCCGGTAGGCGAGGGGGCGCGGCAGCTCCTGCCCGAGGCGCCCGGCGGTGAAGCGCCAGCGCTCGGCCGACAGGAGGATCTGCACCTGCATCAGGAGAAGGCCCGCCGCGATCCAGCGCCAGTCGGCGCGGCGCAGGGCCGAGAGCGCGGCATCGGCATCGATGGCGCGGAAGGTCAGCACGAGGACGCCGATCGGCACGACGATGCGCAAGGCCGGCAGGAAGAGGCGTTGCCACCTCGGCTTCGATCTCATCCCGTGTTCCTCGTTCACAGCTTGCCGCCATCGCCCGGCCCGAAGGCTCCGATTCCAGGAGCCTTGCGGGGGTGTTCGACTTCCCGGCCGGAGGCTGGATGACATAATTACGACGGCGGCGCACGAGAGGTTGCAGTTCGTCGGACGACAGGTGGGAAATGAGCCAAGCGCACGGGACGACATCGCAGCGACGGGGTGTCGCAGCCGCCGGTACGGTGCTGCGCGTCGCGCTGGGCGCGCTCCTGCTTCTGGCGATCGTCGTTCTGCCGAACGACTGGGGCCGCGTCATCGCTCGGCCGGACCCGTCGCTCCCGCTGGAATGGGTGGCCGCGCTCGGCCTGCTGCTCGTCTTGCCCCGGCGGGCGGCGGGCATCGCCTGCGCGCTGGTCGTCGCGGTCGCGGGCGCGCTGCTCTTCATCAAGCTCGCCGACATGGGCACGGGCGTCGCCTTCGCGCGGCCCTTCAATCCGATCCTCGACCTGCATCTGTTCGTGTCGGGCTGGCACCTCCTTTCTGGCTCGGTCGGCGTCGGACAGGCCGTGCTCGCGATCGGTCTGGCGCTCCTCGTCTTCTTTGCAGCGCTCCTGGCGCTCGGCTGGGGTCTGCGCGGGCTGGAGAAATGGCCGTCCGCCAGCCGGCGCGCGCCCGGTTTCGCCCTGCTCCTTCTCGCCGCCATCGGCGCCGTGCTCGTCCATCGCGGCCACGCGCCCTTCGCCAACGCTCAGGCGACGCGCTTTGCCGTGGAGCGCGCCGACATCCTGCAGCGCGGCTTCCGCGATCTCGCCGAGTTCGAGACCCTGCTCGACGACGACCCGGCGCGCGCCCTGTCGGGGCCGGGGCTGCTGCAGCGCCTCGAAGGCAAGGACGTCCTGTTCCTGTTCGTGGAATCCTACGGCCGCAGCGCCGTGGAGGGCGAGCGCTACGCCGACGCGGTCCGCGACAGGCTCGCCGGGATCGAGGCGGGCATCGGGGACGCCGGCTTTGCCGCGCGCAGCGGCTGGCTGACGGCGCCGACCGTCGGCGGCCAGAGCTGGCTCGCCCATGCCGCGTTGCTCTCGGGGCTCTGGGTCGACAAGCAGCAGCGCTACGAGCGGCTGATGGTGAGCGAGCGCCCGAGCCTGAACCGGATCTTCAAGGAAGCCGGCTGGCGCACGGTCGGCGTGATGCCGGCCATCACCATGGATTGGCCGGAGGCGCGCTGGTACGGCTACGACACGACCTATGTCAGGGACAATCTCGGCTATCGCGGCGATCCCTTCAACTGGGTGACGATGCCCGATCAGTTCACGCTGAAGGCCATGCAGCGCTTCGAACTGGACGCCGGCAACCGCGCGCCGGTGATGGCGGAGGTGTCGCTCATCTCCAGCCACGCGCCCTGGACGCCGATCCCGCCCCTCCTGCCCTGGAACGCCATCGGCGACGGCACGGTCTTCAACCCTCACGCCAATTCCGGCGATCCGCCGGACGTCGTCTGGCGCGACCATGAGCGCGTCCGCGACCAGTACGCGCTTTCGATCGACTACGCGCTCGAGACGATCGGGTCCTACATCGAGACCTTCGGCACGGACGATCTGGTGCTCGTCGTTCTCGGCGACCACCAGCCGGCCTCCATCGTGACGGGACCGGGCGCGTCCTGGGACGTGCCGGTCCACCTCATCGCGGCGGACCCGGACGTGCTGGAGGCGATCGACGATTGGAGCTGGACGCCGGGCATGATCCCGGATGCCGATGCGCCGGTGATGGGGATGGACAAGTTCCGCGAGCGCTTCCTGCGCGCTTTCTCCAAGCCGGCCCTCGGCTAGGGTGTGTCCCCATAAACAGGAACGAAATGGCGCGAGGTCCGGCGATGAGATGCGAGGAGAAGCGCGACGAGCGGGTCGATGCCCGGTCGAGCGGTTCGACGACGCAGCTCGAAGCCGGGACCGCGTCCCTTCGGGATCGGACGATCCGGGGCGGCAACTTCGTCGCGAGAGCTCGAAAATGCCCGCATTTCCTTCGCTCTCGCTCCTCGTATCCGGCCCGGATCGTCCCGACCATTTCCGTCCCTGCTTATGGGGACACACCCTAGGGTGCGTCCCCCTAAACCGATGCGACGCCGGGGCGGGGTGGCAGGAGAGATCGTCAGCCTCTAGGATCGAAGCGTTCGCCTTTTCCTCCCCGAAGGATCGCATGCCATGTCCGTCGCCCTGCCGAACTCCCTCCACGCCCGCGATGTGGAGTATCTGCTCCATCCGGTGACGAACGCGCGCAAGCACGAGGAGAGCGGGCCGATCGTCATCGACCGGGGCGAGGGGATCTACGTCTACGACGACGAAGGCCGGCGCTATGTCGAGGCGATGGCGGGGCTGTGGAGCGTCGGCGTCGGCTTCGGCGAGAAGCGGCTGGCGGACGCCGCCCACAGGCAGCTTCAGAAGCTGCCCTACTACCACTCGTTCAGCCACAAATCGAACGAGCCGGCGATCGACCTGGCCGAGAAGCTGGTGCAGATGTCGCCCGCGCGTCTGTCGCGCGTCTTCTTCACCAATTCGGGATCGGAAGCGAACGACACCGTCGTCAAGCTCGTCTGGTACTGGAACAACGCGCGCGGCAAGCCGCGCAAGAAGACCTTCCTGGCCCGCCAGAACGCCTATCACGGCATCACCATGGCCTCGGGCTCGCTCACGGGCCTGCCGGTCAACCATCGCGACTTCGATCTGCCGATCCTGCCGGTCAAGCATCTGACCTGCCCGCATCACTATCGCTTCGCGCGCGACGGCGAGAGCGAGGAGGCCTTCGCGCAGCGCCTCGCGGACGAACTGGAGCAGACCATCCTCGACGCCGATCCCGAGACCGTCGCCGCCTTCATCGGCGAGCCGCTGATGGGAGCCGGCGGCGTGCTGCCGCCCCCGGCGGGATACTGGGAGAAGGTGCAGGCCGTCTGCCGCAAGTACGACGTTCTGATCGTCGCCGACGAGGTCATCAACGGCTTCGGTCGCCTCGGCACCATGTTCGCCAGCGACCATTACGGCATCGACCCGGACATCATGGTCGTGTCGAAGCAGCTGACCTCGTCCTACGCGCCGCTCGCCGCCGTCCTGTTCTCCGACGAGATCTATCAGGGCGTGGCGGACAACACGGCAAAGATCGGCACGTTCGGGCACGGCTATACGGCCTCCGCGCACCCGGTCTCCTGCGCCGTCGGCCTGGAGAACCTCAAGATCATCGAGGAGCGCGGACTGGTGGAGAACGCGGCGCGGTCCGGCGCGGTCCTGCAGGAGGAGCTGGCGCGCTTCGCCGATCATCCGCTCGTCGGCGAGGTTCGCGGCGTCGGCCTCATCGCGGCGGTCGAGCTCGTGGCCGACAAGCCGTCGAAGCGACGCTTCGATCCGGTCGGCAAGGCGGGCGCCTACCTTTTCGCCAAGGGCCACGAGCACGGCGTGATCGTGCGCGCCATGGGCGACCAGATCGCCTTCTGTCCGCCGATGATCATCACGCCGGACGAGGTCCGCGACATGATCGCGCGCTTCGAGCGGGCGCTGGGCGAAACCCATGACTATCTGAAAAGCGAAGGTGCGCTGAACGCGGCCTGAGGATCGAGCCTCGCCGCGTCAGGGCCGGACCGGGCGTCCGCCGGCATGAGGAGGACGGAAACGAAAAAAGGGGCGGCGGACATCGTCCGCCGCCCCTTTCATTGGAAACTCGCTCCTTACGAGCGCGGCTCGGTCGCGATCGTCGTGCCGTCCGGCTGGACGGTCGTCGCGTCCTGCTCCTGCTCGGGAGCCGTCGGATCGACGCCGGAGGGCTCCGCCGTGGTGCCGGTCTGCGGCACGATCACGGGCTGAGCCGTGGTTGCATCCTGCTCGCTCTCGGTCGCGGTCGGATTGTCGCCGGCGGCCGGAGCGTCGGTCGTCGTCACCGGAGCGGCTTCCTGAGCCGGAACGGTGGTCGCGTCCGTCTGGGTTTCCGTCTCGGTCGGCGACACCGGAGCCGGCGTCTGCGCGACGGCGGCGCCGGCGATCGCGGTGGAGGCGACGAGCGCGAGAAGCATGGACTTCATGGAATTCTCCTGTGCGAGAAAAACGGTTGCGCCGATGGCGCTGGTCCCCTCCACAACGGCTCGATGACGCATTCGTTCCGGCCGTTCCCGTTCGCAAGGCTCGCGACACGCGTGCACGGTAGGGTAGAGCGGGACTTCTCCCTCGATCGCGAAGGGCAGGCCGTGCCCGACGTGCGGCCTGCGACCGGAAGAGCATGACGAAACCAGCGGTCCTTCGGACCAGATCCCGGCCCGGGCGCTCGCCCATGCGCCTCCTTGGCGCCCTGTCGCTCGCCATCGCCCTCGCGGGCTGCCAGACGGCGACGGTCCTCTCGCCGACGACGGGCGAGCGGATCGCGGTCCCCGAGGCCGCGACGCCCTTTCTCGGCGTCCCGGTCGAACGGGCGGCCTCGACGCTCGTCGTCGATGCGGTGTCGGGCCGCGTTCTCTACCAGGAGGACCCGGACGGACTGCGCTTTCCCGCCTCGCTGACCAAGCTGATGACGCTCTATCTCGTCTTCGAGGCGATCGAGACCGGCCGGCTGTCGATCGACGAGGAACTGCCCGTCTCGGCGGACGCCGCCTCGCGCCCGCCGGCCAAGATCGGCGTCCAGGCGGGCACGACGATCCCCGTCCGCGAGGCGATCCGGGCGCTGGCCATCCGCTCAGCCAACGACGTCGCGGTCGTGATCGCGGAGCGTCTGGCCGGCTCGGAGCCGGCCTTCGCCGTGCAGATGACGCAGCGCGCGAAGGCGCTGGGGCTTAACTCGACGCGCTTTGCCAACGCCTCGGGCCTTCCCGATCCGGCGCATGCGACGAGCGCGCGCGACATGGCACGGCTGGCGCAGCTGGTCCGCGCCCGCTTCCCCGCCTACGCTCCGGCCTTCGCGGCGCGCGAGTTCCATTACGGCGGGCGCCGCTTCGAGGCGACCAACAAGCTTCTGGGCGAGGTGCCGGGCGTGGACGGGCTGAAGACCGGCTATACGCGGGCGAGCGGCTTCCATCTGATCGCGACCGCCAGCCGGGGCGGGCGGTCGATCATCGTCGTCGTCATGGGGGGACGACCGGGCGCGAGCGCGACGCACGCGTCAAGGAGCTGATCGAGACCTATCTGTAGGTCCGCGGAACCGGGCACCAGCAAAACCCGGCGGCCGCGTCCCATCCCTTTCACGTCGCGAGCGCGACGCGCGTCCCGGACGCCCTGGGAAGGGCGTCGGAACCGTCGCGGTCTAGTGCAGGATCTGCGACAGGAAGAGCTTGGTGCGCTCGTGCTGCGGGTTGGAGAAGAACTCCTCCGGCACGTTCTGCTCGACGATCTGGCCGGCATCCATGAAGATGACGCGGTTGGCCACCTGCCGGGCGAAGCCCATCTCGTGGGTGACGCAGATCATGGTCATGCCTTCCTCGGCCAGACCCACCATGACGTCGAGCACTTCCTTGATCATCTCCGGGTCGAGCGCGGAGGTCGGCTCGTCGAAGAGCATCACCTTCGGGTTCATGCAGAGCGAACGGGCGATCGCCACGCGCTGCTGCTGACCGCCGGACAGCTGGCCCGGATATTTGTGCGCCTGCTCGGGGATCTTCACGCGCGTGAGGAAGTGCATCGCGATCTCCTCCGCCTTCTTCTTCGGCATCTTGCGCACCCAGATCGGGGCGAGCGTGCAGTTCTCGAGGATCGAGAGGTGCGGGAAGAGGTTGAAGTGCTGGAACACCATGCCGACCTCGCGGCGCACGACGTCCACCTTCTTCAGATCGCCCGTCAGCTCGGTGCCATCGACGATGATGCGGCCCTTCTGGTGCTCCTCCAGCCGGTTGATGCAGCGGATCATGGTCGACTTGCCGGAGCCCGAGGGGCCGCAGACGACGATGCGCTCGCCGCGCCGGACCTTCAGGTTGATGTCGCGCAGCACGTGGAACTCGCCGTACCACTTGTTGACGTCGACGAGTTCGATCGCGACCTCGTCCGACATCTTCGACTGCGAGGGGACGCGTTCGGCGTTTCGGGTCTCGACGTTGCTCATGCGGTGAATGCTCCTGTCGGTCGTTCGCTCGAAGAGCCGAACCCGTTGGGTCTTTCGAGGCGAGCTTCGGCCTCGTGTTGGTGTCTTGCGTGTTCCGGGCGGGGCTCGGCGCCCGGTGCCCGGAACGTCCGCGTCAGTTCTTGTGCCCGCGCGCCAGCCGCCGCTCCATGGAGATGGAGTAGCGCGACATGCCGAAGCAGATGATCCAGTAGATCAGGCCGGCGAAGACGAGGCCGGTGGCCGCCGTCGTGGGCGTGATCCAGGTCGGGTCGTTGAAGCCGCGCCGCACCGTGCCGGTCAGGTCGGCCAGGCCGACGATGTAGACGAGGCTCGTATCCTTCGCGAGGCCGATGAAGGTGTTGACGATGCCGGGAATGACGAGCGTCAGCGCCTGCGGCAGGATGATCATCCGCATCTTCTGCCAGTAGGTCAGCGCCATGGCGTCGGCGCCTTCGTACTGGCCGCGCGGGATGGCCTGCAGGCCGCCGCGAACGACCTCCGCCATGTAGGCCGAGGCGAAGAGCGAGACGCCGACGAGCACACGCAGAAGCTGGTTGAAGGACACGCCGCTCGGCAGGAACAGCGGCAGCATGAAGGTCGCCATGAAGAGGATCGTGATCAGCGGGACGCCCCGCCAGAACTCGATGAAGATCACGCAGATCAGCTTCACGGCCGGCATCTTGGACTGACGCCCGAGAGCCAGCAGGATGCCGAGCGGCAGCGAGACCGCGATGCCCGTGACCGCGACCACGAAGGTGAGCATCAGCCCGCCCCACAGATTCGTCGGCACGAAGGGGAGGCCGAAATTGCCCGTCAGCGCGACGACGAGGGCGACCGCCATGACGAGCGGCAGGAGTGGTACGAGCGCGCCGGACTTGAACTCGGCGGTGCGGTAGACGGCGAAGGCGCTCAACAGGATGGCGAGCGTGGACAACAGCACCGAGCCGGCGGCCAGGATCGTCAGGCGCATGCCCAGAACGTCGAGGCGCGTGGCGCCGACGACCAGTTGCAGCGCCCAGAGAACGCCCGCGATCGCAACGAGATAGGGCGCGACCTTCATCGCCTTGCTGGAGCGCACCGTCGCGCTGCGACTCATGGCGAGGAACAGGGCGACGGCGGCCGCGACGAGGAAGAAGAAGGCGGCCGCGCCCGGTGCCAGCGACACGCGGCCGCCGGTGAGGAGGACGAAGGCGACGAGCGGGAAGACCGCCGCCAGAAGAAAGCCGGTGAGCTTCTTGTAGGGCACCCGGGGGATGACCAGGGCGGCGATGAGAGCCAGGAAGATCACGAAGACCGTGTCGACCCGCCAGCGCTGCGCCACCGGGTACAAGCCGTACATGAACTGCGAGAAGCGCGCCCGCACGAAGGCCCAGCAGGCGCCGACCGCGCCGCCGTCGGTCGCGAGGCAGGCCGTGCGGTCCGTGCCAGACCAGACCGCATCGATCACGGCCCATTGCAGGATCTGCATGACCGCCCAGGCGGCGATCAGGCCGATCACGATGGTGAGGACGGCGTCCATCGGCGTCGCGAAGAAGCTCTTGCGAAGGCGCGCGACCATCCCCGCCTCATTGGCGGGCGGCGGCAGGGGCTCCTTGTTCCCCGGAGAGACGTAGCGTGCGACCTGTTCTTCCATGGGTGACGTATCCGCTTGTCTTCAAGGCTCGGGCGAGGACCGGGAGCGCCTCAGCGCTCGACCAGCCGCATCCGGGCATTGAACCAGTTCATGAGGAGGGCCACCGTGAGGCTGAGGCCGAGATAGGTCATCATCCAGAAGGCCACGACCTCCACTGACTGGCCGGTCTGGTTGAGCACCGTGTTGCCGATCGCCACGACCTCCGGATAGCCGATGGCGAGTCCGAGCGAGGAGTTCTTCGTCAGGTTCAGATACTGGCTCGTCAGCGGCGGGATGATGACGCGGAAGGCCTGCGGCACGACGACGAGGCGCAGCGCATGGGAGCGCTTCAGGCCCAGCGCGGCGGCCGCCTCGTTCTGCCCCTTGGAGACCGAGAGGATGCCCGCGCGGACGATCTCGGCGATGAAGGAGGCCGTGTAGAAGGACAGCGCGAGGAAGAGCGCCAGGAACTCCGGACGGATGTTGAAGCCGCCGGTGAGGTTGAAGCGGCCCTGCTCGGGCACTTCGATCGACATCGGCCAGCCCATGAGCGCGAAGACGACCAGCGGCAGGAGGACGATGAGCCCGAGCGCCGGCAGAAGCGTCGGGCGGCGCTGACCCGTCGCCATCTGATGCCGCGCGTTGACGCGCGACAGGACGATGGCCGCGACGATGCCGATCAGAACGAAGACGCCCGCGACCCACGCCCCGGATTCGAAGATCGCCATCGGGGTCTGGAGACCGCGGTTCGAGATGTAGGAGGAGAGAGGCAGCTCGACCGCGTCGCGCGGCAGCGGCAGCACGGTCAGGACGCCGAAATACCAGAAGAGGATGACCAGCAGCGGCGGCAGGTTGCGGAAGGTCTCGACGTAGAAGGTGCAGACGCCGCGCACCAGAAGGTTGTGCGACAGGCGACCGATGCCGACGAGGAAGCCCAGGATCGTGGCGAGCACGATGCCGCTGGAGGCGACGATGATGGTGTTGACGATGCCGACGAGGAGCGCCCGGCCGTAGGTGGCGTTGCTCGTGTACTCGATCGGAAGCTGGCCGATGTCGAAGCCGGCGCGCGCGCCCAGGAAGCCGTAGCCGGAAGCGATGTTGGCGGCGCGCAGATTGCGCTGGATGTTCTCGAACAGCCACCATCCGAAGGCGAAGAGGGCCAGAACGACGACGACCTGGATGAGGATGCTCCTCACCTTCGGGTCGTTGAGGAACGAGGTGCGGCTTTCGCCTCGGTTGTAGGGAGCGGTCTCGGCGGTCATCGCGGCCCGATCGTTGAGCATTTGCGGAACGGGCGCCGCGGATCGAGGGATCCACGGCGCCCGCAAGTGGCTATGGCGTCGCGAAGGCTCGCTTAGCGGACCGGCGGCGCGTACTGCAGGCCGCCGTCGGTCCACAGCGCGTTCTGGCCGCGCGCGATGCCGAGCGGAGTCTCGGAGCCGACGTTGCGCTCGAAGCTCTCGCCGTAATTGCCGACGTGACGGATGATGCGGACCGCCCAGTCGTTCGGCAGGCCGATCGCCGCGCCGAAGTCACCGTCGAGGCCGAGCAGGCGGCGCACGTCCGGGTTCTCCGACTCCAGCATCTCGTCCAGATTGCCCTGGTTGATGCCGAGCTCCTCGGCGTTCAGCATGGCGAAGTGGACCCACTTGGCGATGCCGAACCACTCGAAGTCGCCCTGGCGCACGGACGGGCCGAGCGGCTCCTTGGAGATGATCTCCGGCAGGATGATGTGGGCGTCCGGCTCGCCGAGCTCCAGACGCGAGGCGGCGAGGCCCGAGGCGTCCGTCGTGAAGGCGTCGCAGCGCTGCGAATCGTAGGCCGCGAGCGCGTCCGCCTGCTGCTCGATGACGACCGGATTGTACTCCAGGTTGTTCGAGGCGAAGTAGTCGGCGAGGTTAAGCTCGGTCGTCGTGCCGCTCTGAACGCAGACGGTGGCGCCCGAGAGCTCCAGCGCCGAGGTGACGCCGAGGTCCTCGCGGACCATGAAGCCCTGGCCGTCGTAGTAGTTCACGCCGGCGAAGACCATGCCGAGATTGGTGTCGCGGTCCATCGTCCAGGTGGTGTTGCGCGACAGGATGTCGACTTCGCTGTTCTGCAGCGCGGGGAAGCGCTGGACGGCGGAGAGCGGCGAGAAGGTGACGGCGGCCGGGTCGTCGAAGATCGCGGCGGCGACCGCGCGGCAGTAGTCGACGTCGAGGCCCGTCCACTCGCCGGCGTCGTCCTGCGAGGAGAAGCCCGCCAGGCCGGTGTTCACGCCGCAGCGCACGCTTCCGCGATCCTGCGTTTCCTGCAACGTCTGAGCGGAGGCGACGCCGACCGTGCCGCCCGCCACGGAGAGACCGAGCGCGGCGGTCAGAAGCTTCAGTTTCATCAGTTCACCTTCCCGATTTGACCTTATGACCGCAAAGTATCGCAGCCGGCCCTCCCATGAGCGCGGCGGCTTTTGCGGCAGCGGACTTTGTCCGAAGCTGGATCACATGCGATAAAGATTGTGAGGTCAAGCTTTTGCCGGAATTTTTCAACCGGAGAAGCTTGTACCCTGCCGCCCTGCCGCATCGATCAGCGAAAGAATAGAGTTTGAGCAGCAAATCGCCTTTCGAGGGTTCAGCCACCCGCCTTCTGCGCGCCGGCCACGAGCCGCGCAGCTATCATGGCTTCGTCAACCCGCCCGTCGTCCACGCCTCGACGGTCCTGTTTCCGGATACGGAGACCATGCGCCGCCGCGGGCAACGCTACACTTATGCGTTACGAGGCACGCCGACGACCGAGGCGCTGGAGGAACAGCTCGACGAGCTGGAGGGCTCGAAGGGAACGATTCTCGTGCCCTCGGGGCTGGCGGCCGTCTCGATCCCGCTTCTGGCCTTCCTGTCCAGCGGCGACCATCTGCTCGTGGTCGATTCCGTCTACGGGCCGACACGCATCTTCTGCGACACGATGCTGCGCCGCATGGGCGTGGAGGTCGAGTATTTCGACCCGGCCGTCGGTGCCGGCATCTCGACCCTGATCCGCCCGAACACGCGCGCCCTGTTCCTGGAGGCGCCCGGCTCCAACACCTTCGAGATGCTGGACGTCGCACCGATGGCGGCGGCGGCGCGCGCAGCGGGCGCCGTGACGATGATGGACAACACCTGGGCGACGCCGCTCTATTTCCGCCCGCTCGACCACGGCGTCGATCTCTCGATCCATGCGCTGACGAAGTATCCCGGCGGCCATTCCGACGTCATGCTCGGCTCGGTCTCGGCCAACGAGGCGACGTTCGGCCGGCTGCGCGACGCGCAGATGCAACTGGGCGTGAACGCCGCGCCCGACGACGCCTATCTCGTCTTCCGCGGGCTGAAGACGATGGCGGTGCGGCTGGAGCGTCACCAGGAAGCGGCGCTGCGTCTGGCCGAATGGCTGGAGACGCGGCCGGAGGTCGCGCGCGTCCTGCATCCGGCGCTCCCCTCCTTCGCGGGGCACGCGCTCTACAAGCGCCAGTTCAAGGGGTCGAGCGGCCTCTTTTCCATCGTGCTCGAGGGCGGCGGCGACCGCGAGGCCGCGGCCTTTCTCGATGCGCTGCGGCTCTTCGGGCTCGGCTATTCCTGGGGCGGGTTCGAAAGCCTCGCCGTGCAGCCCGATCTGCGCGATCGCACCGTCGCCAAGGCTCCCCAGGAAGGCCCGGTCCTGCGCTTCCAGGTCGGGCTGGAGGACATCGCGGACCTCAAGGCCGACCTCGAACGCGGCTTCCGCGCGCTCGAGACGCTGCGGACGGGCGCCTGAAACCGGCAAACCGGCGCCGCTACAAACGGGCGCCGCCGCGATAGGGCAGGAGGCCGGACCAGCCGCGGCCGCCTGCCGACACCCGGTAGACGATTTGGCGGAGGGCGAGGAAGCGGGCGAGGGCGAGGGCGGTGAGCGTGCCGATCGCGAAGCCGGCGATGACGTCGCTCAAGTAATGCCGCTCCACGACGATGCGCGTGAGCGCCAGGCACGCGCCGGCGAGGAGGATGGGCCAGCGCATCGCCGGAAACCAGATCGCGAGCGCGATGGCGACGACGCCGGCATTGGTGGAATGGCCGGAGGGGAAGCTTTCATAGGCGCTGCCGAGGCGCAGGATCTCGAAGCTCGCGATCCCGTGGCTGTCGAGAAGTTCCGGCCGCGCTCGTCCCAGCAGATATTTGATCGCGTGGGTGAGGGCGGATGCGGTGCCGAGGCTTGCGACGAACCACGCGCTCATGACGAAGAGCCGCGCGTGCGTGCCGGGGTCGAGGCTTCCCGGCCGCACGAAGAGGAGGACGAGGGAAAGGAGAAGCGCGGGATAGAAGTACCAGGCGATGAGGGCGGCATCCGTGACGATGTCGAGGAAGGCCCGAACGCCCTCCGGCTCGTTCCGCACGGCCCGCGCGACGTCGGCGTCGAAGCCGAAGGCGAAGGCGGCCGCCGCCAGGAGGATCCCCGCGATCGCGATCGTCGCCATCGGCGCCGAGAGGATCGAGCCCGGCTCGATCGCGGGCCTAGAAAGGACGCGGCCGATGGAGCGCAGGCGCCCGAGCGGATCGCTGTCGTCGAGATCCGGGAGTTCGCCGGGTGCTGCGTCCGCGTGCGACGCCCGCGCCGGATCGTGCTGCTGCGCCAAGCTGTCATCCTCCGTTCGAAAACGTGGCGAGGACGACCGGTCCCGCGCGGCCAACGATAGGGCCGGCGCGTGCCTCGACCAGAAGGCCGGGCACGCGGGTCTCAAGCCGCTTGCCGAACGGCGGGCGAAAAGCTAGGGAGCGGGGGTCGCATCGTGGCCCGCCCGCGATATGTCCGGAGCGTAGCGCAGTCTGGTAGCGCATCTGGTTTGGGACCAGAGGGTCGCAGGTTCGAATCCTGCCGCTCCGACCATAGCGCCCGGGCCCGCGAGCTAGAAAGAGACGCCGATGGTCGCACGCATCTTCCGCCCGAGCCGCAGCGCCATGCAGTCCGGCAAGGCCAAGACGCATCAATGGGTGCTGGAGTTCGAGGCGAGCGATCCCAAGCGCGTCGAGCCGCTGATGGGCTATACCTCGTCGAGCGACATGCGCTCGCAGGTTCGCCTCTCCTTCGAGAGCCGCGAGCAGGCGGTCGCCTATTGCGAGCGCGAGGGCATCGCCTACCGGCTGGAGGAGGACGCGCCGGAGCGCAAGCGGCCCCAGCTTTCCTATTCGGACAATTTTCGCTACGACCGCGTCCAGCCCTGGACGCATTGACGCATCGCGTCTCTGCCAGCCGGCCCCGTAGCTCAGTGGATAGAGCACCGGCCTTCTAAGCCGATGGTCGCAGGTTCGAATCCTGCCGGGGTCGCCAGAGTGCCCTGATTACAAGGCCTTGAAGGGTGGTTCGCCAAGGTGGTTCGCCATCCGGTTAGCCAGCCCGCTTTCGCAGGGCGACGACCTTGTTCATCCCTTCCATCGCCAAGCGGATCTGCGCGGCCTCGCGCGAGTAGAGCTCGGCGTGTTCGATGTCCTCGTGTCCTAAGACGTCCATGATCTGACGCGTCGAGGCATCGCTCTCGGCGAGGATGCGGCCCAGCGTCTTGCGCAGGCCATGAAGGGTGCATCCCTGGGGAAGGCCTGCGGACTTCGTCCACGCGCGCATCCTGCCGGTGATCGACTTGTCTGTGAACGGGTTCCCATACTCCGTCACGATGACCGTTTCACCGCGGCGGGGAGACCCGTCCAAGACCTCCGCCAGCATCGGGACGATCGGGATCGTCATCTCGCGCCCGGTCTTCTTCTGCCTCAGGACGAAGGCGTCGATCTCGACGTTCTCACCGTTGTGGCGAAACGAGAGCGTGCGCCGCTGGTCCCAGCGCAACCGCGTGACATCGCTTCGCCGGTTCCCTAGCCACAGAGCGATGGCGTAGACCAGCCGGGGATTGGAGCCGATCGGCCAGCGGGCCTCGAACTGATTCATCTCTCCATCGGTCCAGGCCCGGCGCCCGCCGTACTCGGGCCGCCACTTCATGGCATGGGTCGGGTCCGCCTCGATCCATTCCTCGTCAAGCGCGACGTTCAGCATCCGTCGGATGGCGACCATCTGATTGCGGGCCGCATGAGGGGTCTCGGCCTTCGCCGCGAGAAGGCCCTTCATGTGCCGGCGCTTGAATTCGTGGATGGGAATGTCGCGCCAAAGGTCGGGGAAGCCATCCGCGACCGGCGTCTGTAGGAATGCCTCGGTCCACCTGGTGTTGTTGTGCCGCGTCGCCGGATCGAGACGCAGCCACTCGGGCGAACGTTTCACGAGGCGCCAGGCTGCGCCGAATGTGCGGGGCAGGGCGGCGTTCGGATGCGGCCGCACCTCGGCCGAGCGGCGCTCGCGGCCTTCGACCGCCGCGTTGTAGGCTTCCTCGAAGTCGGGATCGCCCGGTGCGCCGGGCAGGCTGACGCTCTTGCCCTTGCGCCGGTAGCGCCAGCGCTCCTTGCCGTGACGATCGTTGTAGGGTGAAGCGCCGGGATACTCGTTCATCGGCGGACGCTACGCCGCGCGGCCTGCTCTTGCCAAGATGCTATCCAGGCGGCTGCGGTTCTCGCTTGACGGGAGGTCGGTGAAGGCGGCGTCGAGCGCGATGCGGTCCCAGACGGCGCGGGAGTTCACCCGCTTCGGCTTCGGCATCCGACCGTCCGCGACCATCTCGTCGAACAGCGTCGCGCCGACGCCGACGTATCGCGCTGATTCGATCCGGTCCATGCCACGCGGCGGGTAGGAGAGGGCGTCGCGATCTCGGGCCATCACGACACTCGCATCGGCATGAGGACGACGAGGCGGGAATCGTCGCCGGGCGCCCGGAGGAGGGCCGGGGAGCCGGGATCGCCGAGGGCGATCTCCAAGCCGTGCGTGTCGAAGCTCTCCAGCGCCGCCAGCGCGAAGGTCGAGTTGAAGCCGATCGCGAGATCCTCGGTGCTCTCGATCTCGATCTCGTCGTGGCCGGCGTTCGCTTCGGCCGAGGTCATCGACAGAGCGAGCGCGCCGCGCGCGAACTCGAACTTCATCCCGGCGCCCTTCTCTGCGCGCACGGTCGCGACGCGGCCGATGGCGTCGCGCAGCTTCTCGCGCACGACCTCCACGCGGTGCGTCTGGCCTGCCGGAATGACGCGCTGATAGTCTGGATAGGTCCCCTCCACGAGGCGGGAGACGATGCGCAGCTCGTCGGCCTCGAAGGCGATGGCACTCTCGCCGATCGCGATCTCGACCTTCCGCTCGCCCGCCGCCTCCGCGATCGTCTCGAAGAGGGTCGTCGCCTTCCGCGGGACGACGACATTGGCCGGGATCGCCGACAGGTCCCCCTCTACGCTCTGGCGGAGAAGGGCGAGCTTGCGCCCGTCCGTCGCGACGGTCGTGAGGGCGTCGAGGTGCGCCTCGGCCCGATGGAAGAGGATGCCGCACAGATTGTAGCGCGCCTCGTCGGTGCAGATGGCGAACTGGCAGGCGGCGGCGATGCGGCGCAGCTGCGCGCCGTCGAGCGCAAGGCGCGCGACTGCTGCCGGCGCCTTGGTCTCGGGGAAGTCCGCTGCCGGCAGCGTCAGGAGCTGGAAGGTGGTCCTGCCGGCGTGGATCGTCGCCGTCCGGTCGTCGGCTGCGATGTCCAGCGTCTCGACCTTGCCGAGCTTCTTAAGGAAGTCGCGCAGGATCTGGCTCGGGATCGTCGTCGTGCCGACACGGGCGATCTCGACCTCTCCGGGCCGCGAGATCGCGACGGCCGTCAGGTCCATGTCCGTTCCGGTCAGCTCCAGCCGTCCGTCTTCGGTCGAGGCGAGCTTCACGTTGGCGAGGATCGGCATCTTCGACTTGCCGTCCACGGGCTTGGCCGCGCGCTCGGCGAGGCGGCGGAGGGTCTCGGGCGGGCAGGAGAAGGCGATGGTCATGACGACACCCGAACCGAAGCGCAGCGGCAGAGCTGGCCGAAGGTCAGGTCGGGCCAACAGTCGGACACCTGCAGGAACAGCTTGTATTTCGCCCCGGCTCGCGAATGCGCCGGGACGATGCTGGTCTCGCCCTCGAACGTGACGGCGTAGGCTCGCCAAGGCTTTTCGAGCGTCTGCAGATGCGCGGCCAGCGCGCGCCGACCCGCGTCGGTGACGCCGAAGAAGTCCATGTCGCCTCGGGTGCCGAGGCGCTCCCAATGCGGCGAGAAGGCGAACTCCATCGCGAGGTCGGATCGCGTGTCGATCGCGAAATAGTTCCGGTACGTCTCGCGAAGCGGAAAGATCGGGCGACCGAGCGCGTGGTCGATGTGGTCCATCGCTTCGTCGCGGAGGTAGCGGTCAATTGTCGGGTTCGCGTTCATCGGGCGCCTCGCGTCACTCGAAGGTCGGGCCGAGGGCGGCGAGGCGTTCGCGCGCCTCGTCCGCATCCTTCGGCTTGTTGGAGGATTTGCCGCGCTTCCGCGCGCTCTCGGCGACCATCACGTCAATCCGGACGGCGGCGCGCTGTTCGGCCTGGCGCTCGGCCTCGGCCTTTTCAATGCCGGTCTTCGGACGGTCCTTCGACCGGACGCGCTCCATCTGCATCGGCAGGTCCGGCGTCGCGGCGGTCATGCCGAGCGCCTGCATGTAGAGGTCGAGGACGGCCTCCTGTTCGGCGCGCTCGTGCGGGTCCTGCTTGCGCATCTGGACGATCTTGCGCAGCGCCTTGACGTCGTAGCCCCGACCTTTGGCCTCGCCGTAGACATCCTTGATGTCGTCGGAGGTTGTCTTCTTCTCTTCCTCCAGCCGCTCGACGCGCTCGATGAAGGAGCGGAGCTCGTCGGCCGCGACGGAGTTGGTGCCGGAATCGCCCATCTTGATTTCTCAGTAGGCCGTCGCCGCGTCGAAGCGGGACAGAGCGAGCTTCAGTTCGTCGTTCTTGTGGATGGTCTCGCGGCTCAGGAGGCCACCGTTGCCGCCGCGCCCATGGACGCCGGAGTCGTCGAACATGACGGCCTCCGACAGGGCGCGAGCGGCCGCAACGAGTGCGGCGGTCTCGGACGCGCTCACGACGCCGCGGCCTTTGCCGTCTCGGCCGCCGTGCGTTCCTCGGTCACGTCGATCTCGATGTCTTCGTAGGTGCGGACCTCGGACACGCACCGCGTTTTCGGCATAATCCCGTTCTCGATCTGCCATTCGTCGCAGGCGATACGGATGCGTCGCTCGAGATCGCGCATCTGCGCATACGTCGGCTCGAAGAACTGGCCTTCGTCGACCTCCGTCACCTGATCGCCTTCGAGGATCGCGTCGTTGGCAAGGCCGATGAGATTGTCGACCCGCAGGTAGCTGCCGAGGCGAAGGGGAGGAACGGCGCCCTCGATAAGCGTGAAAGAGTATTTCCAGCGCCCGCTTTCCTCATGCAGGAACGCATCACCAGCGAAGTGCTCCTTCGCTTCATCGAAGGCAGCATCGCGCGTGCTGGCGCTGCCCGGATACCATTCCGCATCCTCGGCGTCGGCGTAGTACCAACGATAGTCGAGGACCGGCGCCCATCCGACCGCTACGGGCAGCGCCGATCCGGTTGGCTTGCCGGCCTGCTTGGCGCGGATCTTTGCGACCACTTCCGGCGTCGTGATGCGCGAGAGTTCGGCCTGTGCCGCGTCGGCGATCGAGACGCCGAACGTGTTGCAGAAGGCGGCGAGGGTGACGGCGACGCCGCCGACCTCTTGGCCGATCTCGCCAGCGGGCCGGGCGAAGACGTAGTCCGCCAGGGCGATGGCGCGATCCTTCGTCCAGCCGCTCGCCTGCGCCAGTTCGAGGGCCTCCTCGACGAAGCGGTCGGCCCGCTCGACCTTGTCGGCCGCGATGGCTTCGCCGAAGCAGTCGAGCATCCAGGCGCCGGTTCGTTCCTGAAAGGCCGCGTCCATCACGACACCCGCACGGCGCTGGCGTTGGCGAGGGCGCGGGCCTTGCCGCCGAAGCGGGCGATGGCCTCGTCGCTGTAGCCGAAGGTGCGGAGGTCATCCTCCGACACGCTGCCGTTGGCGGCGGCGTGGTCGCGCATGCGCTCCGCCATGGCGCGAACGAGGCGGTCCTCACTCGTGACCGGGCCGGGCGCGTCGACGCGCTCGCTCGTAGGCGCGCGGGTCGCCAGCCGGGCGGCGTTGGCCTCCCGCAGGGCGTTGGCGCGGGCGACGATCTGCGGACCGAAGCTCATGGTGTCGTTCCTTTCGTTCAGGCGCGGTTGCGCCGCCGGCCTAGTCCTGGCCGAGGTTGGGGAAGTCCGAGGTGTCGAGGGTCTCGCCCGGCTCCAGCGCGCGATCGGCGCCGGCACGGGTGAGGAGGAAGAGGTCGAGCGAGCGCGACCACGCCTTGCGGTGCCGCGCCATGTGGCGCTCGACCATGCGCATCCAGATCACGTGTTCGTCCGTGCCCGGTTGGATGACGTAGAAGTTGCGGGAGGTGACCGTGGCGCCATTCGTCAGGCCGAGGGCATGACGGGCGAGGGCCTTCTCCTCCGCCGTCATCGGGTTCGCGAGCGCGCTCATGTCGCGGCCTCGGCGGGTCGGTCGAGCCCGTACCAGTCCGGAACGCCGTTCAATCCATCGGGATCGAAGCGGAGCGGCATGATGAGCCCGAAGGCACGGAGCGGCTTGGCGAAGTTGACGATTATGGCGTCGCCGTAGTCGGCGGGCTGGATGCGAAGGGCGGTGGATGCGCCCCGTTCTCCAGCCTTCAGTTCCGCCAAGGCAATCGCGGCGCGCGCGAAGGGCAACAAGGCCTTTCCCGCAATGTCTTGGCGACGCATCGTTCGCTTGGACTTCGGGACGGCAAGCCCGATGATCCGTCGCAGGTCCGGAAAGGTCGCCTCGATTTCGGGTTCGGGCTGCATCGCGACGGTCCAGCCGCGATGCTCAAAGCCTTCCCTCAATGTTCCAGCCTCTATGGCCGGGTTCTTCACGATCGAGACCGCACTCAGAATATTGCGACCCGGCTCGGTGCCCGCCACGAGGCGGTAGTTTCCCATGCGCGGGTAGGAGCGGCGAACGCGCTTGTCGAGGCGGACAATCCGCCCCTTCGCGGCCACGCCGGTCGGATCGTGCAGGACGATGGCGGCGTGACCATCGGAGGCGGCGATGTTCACCCCGCCCGTCGGGCAGGGCTCAATGTAGACGCCGGTCAGATAATACCGGGTCTCTTCCTTGCCGGTGAAAAGGTGGGCGATACGCACGAGGTGCGCGCAGACGTCGAGGTCGTGCATCACGCCGCTCCCATGGCGAAGGCGCAGAACGCCGCGACGAAGAGGATGATGGCGCCGAGCGCGAGGACCTCGTGCGCCAAGGCGGCGGCGTGTTCGGCGAGGGTCGCGCCCTCCACGTCCCGGCCGCTCACGAAATCACCGCCCGTGCGAACTCGGCGAAGGCGATGCCGACCGGAACGCCGATGGCGAGCCCGGCGAGTCCGCCGAGGAAGGCGTCCATCGCCCGCGACGGGGTCGGCGCGTCGTCAGCGAAGGTCGCCGCCGCCCATTCGCGACCGCCGAGCGCGCGAAAACCTTCGCCGCCCGTCGTGGGGAAGGGGTCGGACAGGCCGAGACCGTTCGCCTCGACCGCCTCCGGGCCGCTCAGCTCGCGGTTGAGCGCCTCCAGATCGGCATTGGTCCAGCGCGGCGGGACCTGCGCGGCGACGGGGCGCTCGTCAGCGAGGCGCCGTTCGCGGGGGAGAGAGGGGTAGGCGTCCGCGTGGGGAGGTGGGCACGCGGACGCCGTGCTCGCGGCCACAGGGGAGGCCGCGAGGTCGCTGGCGGGGACGATGCCAGCGAGACGGGAGGAATGGGGATGGTGCAGCACCGAAAAGCTCCGCATCCGAGAAGGATGGGAGCATAAGCGCATGCAACATGATTTATGTCAACACCAATCGTGTCGATATCGACACGCAGCGTGTCAGATGGCGCTGATGCGCCCCCGAACGCGGCCGATGATGACGGCTTCGCCCTCGACGACTTCATACGATTCGTAGAGCGGGTTGCGGCTGAGGAGCCGAATGCGCGGCGGATCAGAGCGAGGCATGAATTCAACAAGCTTCACGACGACGCCCATCCCGTCATGCACCGCGAAGAGGCCCGGCGGGGAGGGGCGTCGATCGTGCGAATCGACGATGACGCGATCTCCGGCGTGGACCGAGCCAGGCGCATAGGGATTGTTCGGATCGTATCCCGAGTCCCCGTAGACCTCGATAATGAATGCGCCGCTGGGCTCCATTCGCAGTTCACCGCGAGTGAAACTGTCCGGAAGCCGCCAGCGATCGCGAATGGCGTCGGCAGAAACCGAGACGCCGTGCTGCATAGCGCTGGACTGCGAGACCTCGAACCCGCCCGCGCCTGCGCCGGCACGAATGTCAACTTCAGGGATCGAGAGGCCGTCGATCTGATCGAGACCCGAAAGGTCGTCGTCTGGCGCCGCTGGATCGTGACTTCTCGATCGGGTGCCCGTCTTGCGCGTGTCGCCTTGTGCAACGCCGGCCATCAGCCAGAAGGGATCGCAGCCAAGGCGCTTGGCGTACACTCGCGCCTGATCGAGATCGAAGTCGTTCTGACCGTTCTCATGCGCCCGGTAGGTGGACGGCGCTACCCCTAGCGCTTCGGCCGCTTTCGCGGCGCTGCTGAACCCCGACGCTATGCGGGCTTCTCGAAGTCTGTCGGCTTGCGTGTTCATGACATGTTCATAGCCGAACGTCCGACACGAATAATGTTGACATGCATCGTGTTGACGTGTTGTTTGTCCAACATGATCAATGTCAGTTCTCTCATCGACGATCTTGGAGGTAACGCTGCCGTCTCTCGGTCCCTCGGCGATGTGAAGCCGTCGGCGATCTCTGAGATGAAGCGGCGCGGCTCCATCCCGCCCCGGTACTGGAAGGCCCTGATCCGGCTGGCGGCCGAAAAAGGCATCGGCGGCGTGACCGCCGATGCTCTTCTGGACGCTCATACTACCGATCATGACGGGTCCTCCTGTTCTGTCCTGAGGGAACATGCGCCCGCCGCGGCATCCTGTCCTGTGCCGTCGTCGGTCATCCCGGCACAGGAGGCGGCGCGATGACGCTGGTTCATCCCGACGTCGCCGCGCCGAAAGCCGCGACACGCGCCCTGATCGACGCCTGCGGCGGGTCGGACGCCTGCTCCGCCCTGCTCGACGGCAAGAGCCGGTCGCTGATCGACAGCTACGCGAACCCGAACCGGCCCGACCGATTTATGCCGCTCGACGACATCTGGCGGCTCGAGCGGTTCTGCGGACGGGCCATCGTCTCCGACAGCGGTTCGCGGCGCGCGGCCAACAGCCCGTCGCGCGTCCGGCGCCAGCCGGAGCCCGCCGACATCGCGCGCGTCGGCAAGGAGCTGTCCGACGTCGTCGCGGCCAAGGCCGCTGCCTGGGCGGACAACCATTTCTGCGAGGCCGATCGGCGAGCCGTGGCGCGTGAACTGCGCGAGGCCGCGTCAGTCCTCCTCGACATGATCGACAGCGTGGAGGCCGGGGCATGACCGCGCACCCGCACGACCTCACGCGCCCGATGATCGTGGACAGCTTCGCCGGGGGCGGCGGAGCCTCGACCGGAATCGAGATGGCGCTCGGCCGCTCGCCGGACGTGGCGATCAACCACTCGGCGGACGCGCTCGCCATGCACGAGGTAAACCATCCCGACACGCTACATCTCGATTCGAACATCTGGGATGTGTCGCCGCTGGAGGTGACGAAGGGCCGGCGGCTCGGCCTGTTCTGGGCCTCGCCCGACTGCAAGCACTTCTCCAAGGCCAAGGGCGGCAAGCCGCTCGACCGCAACATCCGCGACCTCGCATGGGTCGTGGTGCGCTGGGCCGAGGAAGCGAAGCCCGAGGTCATCATCCTCGAGAACGTCGAAGAGTTCCGCACGTGGGGGCCGCTCGACAACGAGGGGCGCGCCATCCCCGAGCTTCGGGGGCTCATCTTCGAAGACTGGATGAAGCGGCTGCGCGGGGCCGGCTATCGCTGCGAATGGCGCGAGTTGCGCGCCTGCGACTACGGCGCGCCGACGATCCGCAAGCGCTTCTTCATGATCGCGCGACGCGACGGGCAGCGGATCGTCTGGCCGAAGCGCACGCACGGCAATCCGAAGGACGCGGCCGACGCCAAGCTGATCGCCAGGGGCAAGCTCCTGCCCTGGCGCACGGCGGCCGAGATCATCGACTGGTCCCTGCCGTGCCCCTCGATCTTCGCGACCTCCGCCGAGATCATGGCGAAGCACGGGGTGCGCGCGGTGCGCCCGCTGGCCGACGCCACCATGCGGCGGATCGCGCGCGGTGTGACGCGCTACGTGCTGGACGCGGCGAAGCCCTACATCGTGAAGTTCCAGTCCGGCGCGACCGGCCATCCGCTCGACGAGCCGCTCGCGACCGTGACGGCCAACAGTTTCGTGAAGCGCCCCGGCGGGGCCGCTCCGCTCGGGATCGTCGTGCCGTCCGTCGTCGGTCTGGCTCACGGCTATTCGGGCGGGCGTCGCGAGTACGGGATCGACGAGCCCCTCGGCACGGTCCATGCAGGCGGAAACAATCACGCGCTGCTCGCGCCCGTCGTCACCGCCGCGCAGCATGGCGGCTCGGTGCGCGCGGCCGACGAGCCGATCCACACCATCACCGCCAGCCCGAAGGACCAGAACGCGGTGATCGTGCCGACGCTCGTCGGCTGCGGCGGACGGGCCGGGCAGAGCGCCCCTCGCGGCGGTGACGAGCCGCTTGGCACCCTGACGGCGAAGGCGGACGGGTGCGTTGTCGCGGCCACGATGGTCCAGACCGGCTACGGCGAGCGAGAGGGGCAGGCGCCCCGGTGCCTCGACATCGACGCGCCGATTGGGACGCAGGTCGGCGGCGCGGCCAAGCATGCGGTCGTATCGGCGTTCCTCGCGCAGCACAACAACGATGCGCGCCGCATCGGCGGCGTGAACCCCGGCCGAGCGGCCGACGAACCGCTCGCGACCATCACCGTCGCCGGGGCGCAGCAAGCGGTCGTCGCGGCACATCTCAACTGGTCCTATACCTCGAACACTCGCGGCGGCGAAGGTGCGCTCGATCGTCCGACGAAGACGTTCTGCGCCGGCGGGAATCACGCTGCGCTGATCTCCGGCTTCCTGACGAAATACTACGGGACCGGCGACGGCGCCCGGATCGACGATCCGATGCACACGGACACGACGAAGGACCGGTTCGGCTTTGTCACCGTCGAGATCGACGGCGAGACCTTCGCCATCGCCGATATCGGCATGCGGATGCTGACGCCGCGCGAGCGGTTCCGGGCGCAGGGCTTCCCCGACAGCTACGTGATCGACCGCCGCCCTGACGGCTCTGCGCTCTCGGCGACCGTTCAAGGCTCGTGCTGTGGCAACTCCGTCTGCCCGCCGCTCGCCGCCGCGCTCGTCTCGGCGAACTGCGCACATCTGGCGGTCGAGCCTGCGCTCGAGGCGGCGGAATGAGCGCCGCCGGCAATTCATCCTGCCGATGGTGTGGCCTGCCCGTTTGCGGGCGCGGACAGTTCGGCCTCGTCAGAGCGCGCCGATATGGCGGGGAGGGCGCCTGGGCGGCGCGCTTCCACGTCCGCTGCGTCGAGGCCGTCCTCGCCATCTGTGAGGATCATGCGCGCGCGTCCCTGATCGAGGCGACCGAGGCCGCGAAGCCGAAGCCCGTTCGAGCTAACCGCCCTCGGCGCGGCCCCGCCCGGCGGAAGGCCGTGGCGGCGCCGGAGATCGCCCCGCCGCCCCGCGATGCGGCGGCGCCCGTCGCCGAGATCCTCGTCCTCGCCTCACGAGGCGTCCCCGCCAACCAAATCGCCGCGCGCCTTCGGGCGCCGTACGCGACCGTCCGCGCCATCCTGGAAGCCGCATGAGCAACCCACGCCTCTCCATCATTCCCGCGCGGGCCGCGACGGACCGGAAGCTCAAGCCGCGCGACCTGCAGGTGCTGTGCGTTCTCGGCCGCCACACGGACGAGCTCGGCTGGTGCCGGCGCAGCCAGAAGCGCATGGCGGCGGAAATGGACTGTTCCCGCTCGACCGTGTTCGAGGCCGTGGAGCGGCTGATCAAGGCCGGCTATCTGGACCGCCTCGTCCACGAGACCGAAAGCGGGCGCGACAGCGCGCACTCCTACCGCGTCATTCTCGACCCGGTGCATCCCTCGCCTGACCATATTCCCATCGTGGACGAAGACGATGGACAAGCTGTGGAGAACCTGGGGACAGACCCGTGCCGGTATATCGGCACCCCTGCCGGTATATCGGCACCCCCTGCCGGTCCTAGACCGGCACCCCCTGCCGGCTCTGGACCGGCACCTATTAACGACCCCTCTTTAACGACCCCTCCTGAACTTCGAGAAAGAGCGCGGGAGCGCGAGGCCGAAAATCGCAAGGCCATCGAACGCTGGGTGAAGCGGGTCCACCCGCAGTGGCCGAGCTACGTCAGCGACAGCGCCCCCAAGGCTCTGGCCGCCGCGCTGACGCTGACCGAGGCCGAGCGCGAGGCGGCGGCCGAGCGGATGGCGGACTACCAGGCGGCGGCCAAGGTGGGCGGGCGAACCGTCGTCTGCACCTTCGCGGTCTACCTCTCGGAAAAGCGCTGGGAGAAGCTGCCGCCCCCGGCCGAAATCCCGTTCAACGAGTTCGCGACGCCCTTCTCGAAGGCGTGGGGCGCGTGGATCGTCGCGCACCTCCTGACGACCGAGCCCGAGCCCGGCAAGGGCTGGCCGAAGGTGAGCGCGCTGTTCGGGCGCGCCCGGCTGCGGCAGGGGGCGAACTTCGCCCGGCGCTGGCACGAGTTCGGCGCCGAGGCGCTGGAGCCCGTGCCGGTCGGCTCCCCCGTGTTCGCCGCATGGCAAGCCGAGTTCGAGCGGCGCGGCTGGCCTTGGATGCCGGACCCCGGCGACCAGCCGGTGATCCACCTGCCTGCCGGCGGACCGGAGGGGCTGAACGCATTCGAGGCGGCCGTGCGGGCCGAGGCATGAGGGGCGCGGCGATGAAGATCTGGAGCGAGGCCGAGTTCAACGACCGCGTCACCGTCCTCTCGGGGCGGACGAAGGCCTCCGACGAGCGGGGATGGTTCATCATCCGCGTGAACCCGCGCTGCGAAATGCAGGCCTTCGACGGGCTGGAGCGCATGGGCTTCGAGCCGTGGATGCCGCTCGGCCGCAGGCATGTGCGCCGCCGCTACACGAAGAGCCGGCGGACCGTGCTGCATCCGATCCTGACCGGATACCTGTTCGCCAAGGTGCCGCTGCGCGACGAGGCCTGGGACACGCTCCGGCGGATCGATGGGGTTCGGCAGGCGATCGGCCTCGGCGATCGTCGGGGCGGAGTGAGGCCGCTGCCCGCCGAGGAGGTCGCGCAGTATCAGGCTTTCAGCGCGACGGGCGTCTTCGACGAGCGGCGGGCGAAGGCGCATTGGCGGCGCGGCCTGCGGACCTCGGAGGAAGTCTATACCGCCGGACAGAGCCTCGTCGTGAAGGACGGACCCTATGCGGGGACAGTCGTCGAGTTCGACGGCTATACGGAGCGCCAGTCCGCGCGGGTGCTGATCGAGGTCTTCGGAGCGCTCCGACCTGTGGAAATCGAACCAGCGGCCCTCTCCGCGGCGCTGTGAGGGGATTGCAATCGCGCCCGGCGTCTGCCTACATCGCAACCGGACGAACCACCGATCCGTGTCGCAGCCTTCGTAGCCGAGCGCCGGGTGGCCCTGAAGACGGGATAGCCGATCTTCCAGGATGGAGAACCATGGGCTCGCGCAAGCGGGCCCTTCGTCGTTCAAGAGGTAGGGTTCGCGCTGACGGCGCGCTCGGCGAGCCGGCGAAGCCGCTCGGGCAGGATGCCGGAGCCGGCGCCGTTCGCGGCCAGCTCAAGCATCGCCATCGCGGCGGCGTTGATATGGATCGGCCGCACCTTCGAGCGCCCGGTCTCGATGTCCTCGTAGGTTCGGACCGGGACGCCCATCGCCTCGGCGAACTTGGCTTGCGAGAGGTCGGCGCTTTCGCGCCACTGGCGCAGGGTCGCTCGGGGGTCGGCGTCATCGGCAAGGATCATTGAAGGGGTCTCCGAGCTTTGCTATCTTCCGGGAACCGAGGGAGTGCTAGCTCCCCCGGCCCCCGGAGTTACCGGCTGATGGAGAGGGTCAGTCTCCACCGGCCAATCCGGACTTGGAAGGTGAGCTTGACGCTCATGGGTGCCTCCTAGTCCTGCCGAAGCGGGATTGCTTCGGTAAGAGCGTTATCCCACGAAAACCGTGGTGACGCAAGCGAATACCACGGAAACCGTGGAATTACTTTGGCCCCGTCGAGCGCAAGTTCGGCGGGGCTTTCGCATGGGGCAGGGCGCTCGATGGACCTCTCTCGCTTCGCCGACTGCGTTCTGCCGGAAGACGGTCCGCTGTTCTCGAAGGATCGCCCGGCGCGTTACGGGAAGCTCGGCTATGGCTCGACTGTCGCAGATGCCGGGGCGGATCGGTTCCCCTCCCTCCCGCGTTCGCCAGCCCCCGAAGGAAGCCGATAGCTTCTACCTCTCGCCCGAGTGGCGCGGGCTCATGGCGACGATCAAGCGGGAGCGCGGGAGCGTCTGTCAGGAGTGCGGGACGCCCGGCCGCGTGATCGGCGACCACGTCAAAGAGATCAAGGACGGCGGGGCGAAGCTCGACCCGGCGAACATCCGCCTGCTCTGCCTGCCCTGCCACAACGGGAAGACGGCGAAGGCGAAGCGGGCGAGGGCTCGATCCGGAGGCCGGGGGGCGTCTGAAAGTTCGGAGGGCTCGACCCTCTGGGAACCGGCGTCTCTCTCACGCGGAGATTTTATTTCTGCGGGGCCGAGTTTTCGGAGCGTTCGGTCGCCTCGTCATTGCTGGAACCCCTGTCAGACAGGGGTTTGATCGGGTCGGCCAAGCGGTCGGCCCGTTTTGTTTTCAGGAGGCCGTCGTGTCTCAGGTGTTCGACCTCTTCGGCGATCCGGTCCACCCGAACCACGGGCGGCGGGGCCGCCCGGCCCATGTCGCGACGCAGGCCAACCGCGACAAGGTCGCGATGCTCCTCGCCTTCGGCTGGAGCAATGAGCGGATTGCGAGAGCGCTGGTCATCAGCCTGCCGACGCTTCGCAGGGCCTACAAGAACGAGCTGAAGGTCCGCCTTCTCGCCCGCGACCGGTTGGACGCCCGCCTGGCCGAGAAGCTGTTCGAGCAGGTCAACGCCGGCAATGTCGGCGCCATGCGCGAGTTCCGGAAGTTGCTCGCCGAGAACGATCAGATGGAGGCGCAGCGCTCCTTCATGCGCAAGGAGCCCGCCGCGAAAGAGGAGAAGGCCGAGAAGCTCGGCAAGAAGGAGGCCGCGCAGCTCGCGGCCGAGAGCGCCGGCCTCGGCACGGAATGGGGCTCCGACCTCACCCGCGTCATCGCCCGGCGGAACTGATGAACTGGTCGACCGCCTGCCTCGATTGGAAGGAGCGAATCGTAGCGGGTCGAACGCTTGTGCCGGACCTGCCTCTCTTCGAGGAGGAGGCGGCACTCGGCCACCGCGTCTTCAATCGCCTGCGTCTTCCCGACGTCATCGGCCAGCCGACAATGGCGGAGGCGGGAAGCGTCTGGCTCGACCCGCTCGTGCGGGCAATCTTCGGCTCCTACGATCCGGAGACCAATCGCCGGATGATCCAAGAGTACTTCGTGCTGATGCCGAAGAAGAACTCGAAATCCTCCGGTGCCGGCGCGATCATGGTCACGGCCATGATCGTGAACCGCCGTCCGGGCGCCGAGGGGCTGTTCGTGGCGCCGACGAAGAAGATCGCGGACATCGCCTACAAGCAGGCGATGGGGATCGTCCGGGCGGACCCAGAGCTCGACAAGATCTTCCGCTGTTCGCATCACAGCCGCCTGATCGTCCATCGGCGCAGCGGTGCGGAACTGCAGGTCAAGGCGGCCGATACCGACGTCATCACCGGCGGCAAGCAGACGTACACGCTGATCGACGAGACGCACGTCTTCGCGAAGAAGTCGAACGCAGCGGACATCTTCACCGAGATCCGCGGCGCCCTCGCGGCCCGGCCGGACGGCTTCCTGATTCAGGTGACGACGCAGTCGAAGGAGCCGCCGACGGGCGTGTTCAAGTCCGAGCTCGCGACGGCCCGCAAGGTCCGGGATGGCGAACTCATCCTGCCGATGCTGCCGGTCCTCTACGAGCTTCCCGAAGAGGTCGCGGCCGACGACGGATGGAAGGATCGCCGCACCTGGGCGATGGTCAACCCGAACCTCCACAAGTCGGTTCAGGAACAGTTCCTGATCGACGCTCTGATCAAGGCGGAGGAGGAGGGGGCCGAGGCGCTCGCGCTTCTCGCCAGCCAGCACTTCAACGTTGAGATCGGCCTGCGTCACCGGTCGGACAGTTGGGCCGGTGCCCCGTACTGGATCGGCGCCGGGGACAAGAGCCTGACGATCGAGACGCTGATCGAGCGCTGCGACGTCGTGGTCGTCGGTGCGGACGGCGGCGGCCTCGACGACCTGTTCGGCGCATGCTTCCTCGGCCGCGACCGGGTGACCCGCGAGTGGCTCGCCGTGCTCCGCGCGTGGGCGCAGGACGATGTCCTGCAGCGCCGCAAGGAGATCGTCTCGAAGCTGGGTGACTTCGTGGAAGAGGGGTCGCTGACGATCTGCGAGGCCGATCCAGGGCAAGACTTGCGCGAGTTCTGCGAGATCGTCGAGCGGCTCGATAAGGCCGGCATACTTGCCGAGAAATGGGCCATCGGCCTCGACCCTGTCGGCGTTGCCGCGCTCGTCGATGCTCTCGCCGAGATCGGGATCGAGGGCGACCGTATCGCCGCCGTGGCTCAGGGCTTCCGGCTGAACGGCGCCATCCTCGGCGCCGAGCGGAAGCTGAAGGACGGGACGCTCTGGCACGATGGCTCGGGCCTGGGCGCCTGGGTCGTTTCGAACGCGAAGGTTGAGCAGCGCGGTAGCGCGGTGCTGATCACCAAGCAGGCAGCCGGCAAGGCCAAGATCGATCCGCTGATCGCGATGTTCAACGCGGTGCAACTGATGAGCCGCAATCCCGAGGCGCGAAAGGGCGGAACGATGGACGGCTTCTTCGCCAGCCTTGCAGGCGCCGCATGAACCTACTTCGCAAGACGGCCATCGCGCTCGCCACCTCCGTCGTGCGGAACCTCGCGGTGCGCGAGCCCGATAGCGTCGAGTGGAAGCGGTCGAGCGCGGACACCGGGGAGACGATCACCGACAACGCGGCGCTCGGCATTCCGGCCGTCTGGGCGTGTGTGAACCTTCTTGCAGGCACCGTCGCGACGCTGCCCCTTGTGGTCTACCGTCGCGACTCGAAGGGCGACCGGGCCGTCGCCCGCGATCATCCGCTCTACAGGGTGCTTCACGACAGCCCGAACTACGATCAGACGTCTGTCGATTTCTGGGAGTTTATGTCGGCGAGCCTCGAGCTGTGGGGAAATGCTTACGCGCGCGTGGAGCGCAGCGGATCCAAGGTTACAGGGCTGCATCCGGTCATGCCGGCGGGGGTGTCCGTGCGGCGCCTGGCGAACGGCTCGATCGAGTATCGGTGGACGCAGGACGGTCGCTACTTCGTCGAGACGGACGCGACGATGCTGCATATTCGCGGCTTCGGCGGAAACCCTCTCGGCGGCATGTCGACGCTGCATTTCGGGATCCAGACATTCGGCCTTTCGCGCGCCGCCCAGCGCGCGGCTTCTGCGACGTTCCGGAACGGTCTACGGCCAAGCGTCCAGCTGGCCTTCAAGGAATGGCTGACGCCGGAGCAGCGCGACGTCGCCGAGGAGAAGCTGACCGAGCGCTATGCCGGCGCGATGAACGCCGGCAAGCCATACATCGCAGAGGGCGGCGCCGAGCTGAAAGCGTTGTCGATCAACCCGATCGACGCGCAGCTTCTGGAGATCATGGGTCTCTCGGTCGAGCAGGTCTGCCAGCTCTTCCAGATGCCTCCGCACATGATCGGTCACACCGAGAAGTCCACCAGTTGGGGGACCGGGATCGAGCAACAGACGCTCGGCTTTCAGCGGTTCACCCTTCGCCGGCGGCTGAAGCGGATCGAACAGGCGCTGGAGAAACAGCTTCTCACGCCCGCCGATCGTACGGCTGGCATCTCGATCGAGTTCAACATCGAGGGGCTCCTGCGTGCCGACAGTGCGGGGCGCTCGCGCTTCTACCGCGAGATGACCTCGATCGGCGCCATGACGATCAACGAAGTCCGTGCCCTGGAGAACCTGCCGCCGGTCGAGGGCGGAGACGTGCCGCGGATGCAGATGCAGAACCGCCCCATCACCGACATCGACGAAGACGCGGTCCGCGCCCTGATCGCCGAACAGCGGGATAGCTGATCATGAACACTTCCGGGTTCCTCCCTCGCGTCGATCTCGGCGGCGGGCTGTTCAAGGCTGCGCCTCTCCTCAGCATCAAGGCGCTGGAGAAGTCAGGCGAGTTCGAGGGGTATGGTTCAACCTTCGGCGGTGAGCCCGACAGCTACGGCGACGTCATCGCGCCCGGCGCCTTCACCGAATCGCTGGCGGCTCACAAGGCCGCCGGCACCATGCCGAAGATGTTCTGGCAGCACGACCCGAGCCAGCCGATCGGCAAGTGGCTGGAGGCCAGCGAGGACGCCAAGGGCCTCCTGATGAAGGGCCGTCTGAACATGGGCGTGCAGCGCGCCCGCGAAGCCTACGAGCTTCTGAAGGAAGGCGACATCGACGGCCTGTCGATCGGCTATCGCATCCGCGAATACTCGGTCGACACGGAGACGAACGTCTGGACGCTGGAGAAGCTCAGCCTTCACGAGGTCTCGATCGTATCCATCGGCGCGAACGACAACGCGACGATCTCCAGCGTGAAGGCCGCGAAGGCCGCGCAGGAGCTGACGGACAAGCTCAAGGCCGGGGACCGGCTGACCGAGCGGGAGTTCGAGCTGTGGCTCAAGGGATTGGGCTTCTCGAACTCGCAGGCGGAGCGTGCCGCGCGCATCCACCTGAAGGGGCAGGGGGAACCTGCCGAAGCGGATGACGGTCTCGCGTTCCTGCGAGCCATGACCGGCCGGTAGGCCAAACCCCCAACTTTAACGGAGACCATCATGGTCAAGTCCAAGTTCTGCGTGGGCTTCCTCGCCTTCGCGCTCGTCGCTGCCATCGGCCTGATGGCTGCCGGCACGCCCGCCCTGGCCGATCCGGCCATGCAGGTCGGCCTTCATTCCATCGCTCCCGTGACCGCAGCCATCTTCGGCGTCGGCCATCTCGGTTCGATGCACTTCGGCCCCCGCGTCTGCTTCGAGGCCAGCGGCGGTGGAAGTGGCGGCGGCACCAAGACCGCCGCCGAGCTGGCCGGAGAGATCAAGGCGGCGCACGAGCGGGCCATCGCCGAAGTGAAGGGCATCGCCGAGGATGCCCTCGGCAAGGCCAAGGCGGGCGAGACGCTCGGCTCCTCCATCAAGGAGAAGGCCGACGAGGCGCTCATGAAGATGAACGGCTTCTCCGAGGAGCTGGCCGAGCTGCAGCAGAAGCTCTCGCGCGCGAACCTCGGTGGGGGTGAAGGCGGCAAGTCCTTCGGTGAGCAGTTCGTCGAAACCGAAGAGTTCAAGGCGCTCGCCGGGGCGCCGCGTTCGGGGGCCTCGGCCAGCATGTCGGTCAAGGCGGACCTGACGAGCGCGACGACGAACGCCGATGGCTCGGTCGGCGCTGCCGTCGCTCCGGTTCGCCTGCCCGGCATTCAGGAGCTGCCCCGCCGTCGCCTTGTCGTTCGCGATCTTCTGACGCCCGGCACCACGAGCGGTCCCCTGATCCAGTACATTCAGGAGACTGGCTTCGCGAACGCCGCCGCGCCGGTCGCGGAGGGTGAACTCAAGCCGCAGTCCAGCATCAAGCTTACGGACAAGGACGTTTCGACCAAGGTCATCGCGCACTGGTTCCGCGTCTCCAAGCAGATGCTCTCGGATTTTCCGCAGATCCGCTCGATGATCGACGGTCGCCTGACCTTCGGTCTCGCACTCGAGGAAGAAGAACAGCTCCTGTTCGGTGACGGCACCGGCGAGAACCTCCACGGCATCATTCCGCAGGCGACGGCGTTCGCCCTGCCGGCGGGTTACGAGGCGCCGTCTCCGCACACGGGTATCGATACGCTGCGCATCGCCATGCTTCAGGCGGTGCTGGCGGAGTATCCGGCGACCGGTCATGTCCTGCACCCGATCGACTGGGCGTCGATCGAGACCATCAAGGACGAGGTCGGCCGCTACCTGATCGGCAATCCGCAGGGCTCCATCGCGAAGACCCTCTGGAACCTGCCGGTGGTCGAGACGCCGAAGATGGCTGTGGGCAAATTCCTCACCGGCGCCTTCCAGCTCGGCGCGCAGATCTTCGATCAGTGGACGAGCCGGATCGAGGTGGGTTTCCAGAACGACGACTTCACCCGCAACAAGGTGACGATCCTCGGCGAGGAGCGGCTCGCTCTCGCGGTCTACCGGCGCGAATGCTTCATCTACGGCAGCATTCTTCCGGCGGCTCAGGCCCCCGGCAGCTGAACCTTCGGCTCATACCGAGGGGCGGGCTCCTGCCCGCCCTTCTCATGAACCGAAGGAGGCAACCATGCCCAACGAGCCCAGAGAACCCGCCGTCACCGATTTCGACGTTCTGCGCACCCACCGCGGAGATCGCTTCTATCGTGAGGGCGAAACCCGGACCGCGAAGGAGGCCGATGTCCTCCACCTGATCCGCAACGGGACGCTGCGCGCGAGCACGGCTCTGAAGTCCGACGGTCCGACCGTCGGCGAGTTCGTCGCTGCTGGCTACAAGGCGTCCAACTATCCCCCGTCCGGCTACGCCTCGCGCAGTACGGCTGACGAGATTGCTGCGGCCATCGCGGCCGAGGCCACACCGCCCGCAGCCGCGACCGTCACCGCCCCGAAGGACGACCCGGCTGCGGTTTCGTCCGACTCGCCGCCTTCGTCTGGCGCATCTGAACCCCTGGCAACGGAGACCGAACCCATGGCTGCAGCCGAGAAGGGAGCGCAGGCTCCGGACAACAAGGCGGCACCCAAGCCCGACAACAAGGCGGCGCCCAAGCCGTCGAACAAGTCGGCGAGCTGATCGGTGCGCGTCGTCGTCATCGATGGGCCGGCGCCGGCTGTGAGCCTCGAAGAGGCAAAACGCCACCTGCGCATCTTCGAGACCGATGGCGACGGCGCGCCCCTGCCAAGCGAGGACGATTCTTACGTCGAGGCGCTGATCGCTGCCGCGCAGGGGCACATCGATGGCCCCGCCGGGCGGTTGGGTCGTGCGGTGGGCGTCCAGACCCTGGAGCTCCTTGCAGACGCATGGCCGCGTCGTTTGCCCTGCCGGCCCGTCATCGAAGTCATCAGCGCGACCATCGAGGGCGAAGAAATCGCCGGCGTCATCGTTGAACCGGACGGACTGGTCAGGGGGCCGCCCTGCAATGCTCCGGGCAGTATCCGTATTCGCTACCGCGCGGGCTATGGCCAGTGGCGCGGAGAGGGGGATGGGCGCGAACTGGTGACGGTTGCCCCTGCGCCACTCAAGCAGGCGATACTTCTGATGGTTGGCCATTGGTTCGCGAACCGCGAAGCGGTGGTCACTGGAACCATAGCGACTGAGATTCCGATGGCCGTGGAAACTTTGCTCTGGCCCTATCACCTTCGGGTGGCCTGATGCGTGCCGGCGATCTCGATCGGCGCGTCACGCTGGAGCGAGACGGGGCGCCGACGCGGAACGCGCTGAACGAGCTCGTGCCCGGCCCGCCCGTTAAGCTGACTGTCTCGGCTTCATACCGCCGCGCAACGGCGCGAGAGCGTGTCGCGTCGCAGGAGGTGGGGGCAGAGGTTTCCTCGGTGTTCGAGGTCCGCTGGTCATCACGCACGAAGGAAATCGATCCGACCTGGCGTCTCGTCTACGAGGGTCGGACCTATCAGGTGACCGGCGTCTTCGAGATCGGTCGCCGAGAGGGTCTGCGGATCGAGGCGACAGCGCGCGCGGAGCTTGTCGCTTGAGGCGCGGGGTCGTTCACATCAAGGGGCTCCGCGAAGTCCAAGACGCCTTGCGTCAGCTGCCGAAAGCGACCGGGCGCGCCGCCATGCGCAAGGTGCTGCGCGAGGGAGGCGAGCCGATCGCGCGCGCGGCCCGGCAGAACGCGCCGCGCGATACGTGGAAGCTCCATGAATCGATCGACGTCAGCCCGACGCTGTCGCGCTCGCAACGCGGCAGCAGTGGCTCGGTCAAGACGTCGAAGGGCTGGCGTCGCGCGGCCAAGTCGAGCGTCGCCATGTATGTCGGCCCAGGCCCGAACCCGCAGGCGATCACGCAGGAGTTCGGCACTTTCAAGGAGCCCGCGCAGCCCTTCATGCGCCCGGCCTGGGATGCGGAGAAGATGAACGCGCTCGGCATCATCCGCGATTCGCTGTGGGCCGAGATCGACGCCGCCGTCGCGCGGAACACGAGGCGGCTCGCCTTCCGGCACAAGGAAGTCTGACCAATGGAAGAGGCGCTCGTCGCGCACCTCCTGGCCGATGCCGGGCTGGCGGCGCTCGTCGGCAATCGCGTGGACTGGCTCGTCCGTCCGCAGACATCCGCGTTGCCCGCCGTGACGCTGACCGGCGTCTCGGGCGTGCGTGACTATCACAACGCCGGGCCATCCGGCCTCGTCGTCTCGCGCGTCCAAGTGGACGCCTGGGCGGTGACGTTCCTCGGAGCCCTTGAAGCTGCGCGCGCGGTCGAGGCATCCCTTTCCGGCCTGCGGACTCAGGTCGCGCAAACGAGCTTTCAGGGCTGCTTTCTGGAGAACGAGCGGCAGTCCTTCGAAGAGGGGACGGGCGGGGCGCAGGTGCGCCGGGTCAGTCTCGATTTCACGATCCATCATCGAAAGGTTCAGGACGATGGCTGAAACGGGTGCAATGATCGGCCACGGCTCCCGCTTGGAGCTGAAGGCTGCTGCGGATGCGGACTTCGTCGAGATCGCGGAGGTGTACGACATCACCCCGCCCTCGGACAGCGTCGATGTCATCGACGCGACCCACTCGCAGTCGCCGAACGCGACGCGCGAGTTCATTACCGGCCTGAACGATCCAGGCGAATGCTCGTTCGAAATGAACTTCATTCCCGGCAGCCCGGCGGATACGAAGATCCAGGCAGTCCGCGCGGCGCGTGAGCGCGTCCAGTGCCGCATCACCTTTCCCAACGATGTCACCTGGACCTTCTCGGGCATCCTGACCGGCTACGAGCCGGCGGCTCCGACCGACGACAAAATGACGGCGACCGTCACGTTCAAAGTGACCGGCTCCTACGTCACCGGCACTGCAGCCTGACGATGCCGAACCCGAACCGCGGCGGGACCGCCGTCAAGGTTGGGGAGGAGGAGTTCACCTTCTCCTTCTCGACGAACGCCATGTGCGAACTCGAAGATGCGGTCGACCTGCCGATGATGCAGGTCGTCGCGAAGCTGCAGGATCGCGACAATCTGCGGATCAGCATGATCCGCAAGATCGTGTGGGCCGCGCTCCTCGACCATCATCCGGGCATCTCGCTGGAGAGTGCCGGGGATGTCCTTTCCAAGGTCGGTGTGAACGCCGCGCTTCCCGCGATCGGGCGGGCCTTCACGCTGGCCTTCCCGTCAGAGGAGGCGGAGGGAACCGCCCGCCCTCGGAAGGCAGCGGCGAAGGGCTAGACTGGCTCGCGCTGCTGCGGACATGGGTTGAATGCGGTCAGGCGCCAGATCTCTTCTGGCGCCTGACCCTTCGAGAGGTCGGCGTCGTCATGGACGGCGTCGCGGGACGCCTCCGACGCGAGCATAACGAGCGCGCCTGGCTCGCCTGGCACGTCGAGGCGCTGGCGAGAACGAAGAAGCTACCGAAGCTGAAGACGCTCCTGCACGGAGAGAAGCGGGCGCGGCCAAAAGCGCAGGGGTGGGAAGATCATCTCGCCATTGCTCTGCAGTGGACGGCAGCACTCACCTCTGTGGGCAGTTCGCCTCAATGATCTCAAACACTTTACTCGCGCCAATCGATGGGAATGAACCCTGTTTGTTGGACGAGCGAAAGGGGATGGGATCGTTGTTTGCACTCATGAATGCTTCGGCAAGAGCTTCGCTATCGGCAGGATTGCTCGCTCGTTGAGCCCCGACGTTCTGCATATCGGTGTCAGAGAACAGAACATCGCGGGTCTCTTCCCCAGCCCGAAATTGAACCGTGGTTGGTCCGCCGCCGGAAATGTTTCCGGGCAAAAATACAAATCGAAGCCCGCCAGCGTTGCTGCAAGCAGCCAATAGGTTCGACTTCATGAAGCCATCGCCGCCCTCGGAAACTGCGCCGACCGCATAGACTTCACCCGAGAAAGTATCCTGCCGGTAAACGACGCTCCATCCTTGTTGAGTTGCTTGGGCAAGCGCTGCGGTGGGCATCACCGCAGCAGCGCATATCGCAATATACCGTCGCATTTTTACTCCTTCGTCTCGCGAAAGCGAACGATAGCCGCTGCAACTCGAAAGGGTAAGTCATGTCCGGCAACGCTGTGATCGGTGCGCTGCGCGTCGATCTGGGACTCGAGACGGCAGCATGGGAAGACGGCCTCCAGAAGGTCGAGGACGACATCGCGGCGCTCGGGCGCACACTGGCCGCCGGCCTTGCGGTCATCGCCGCCGGCTTCACCGCCGGGGTGACCGCCGCCATCTACCGCATGGAGCAGATGGAGGTCGCGAGCCGGAAGGTCGATCAGGTCTTGGCGAACACGGGCAACGCCGCGAACACTTCGGCCGCCGAGATTGCGGAGTGGGCCGACGAACTGGAGATGCGGACCGGGCGGGCCGGGGAAGAGGTGATGGCGGTTGCCGCGAACCTCGCCTCCTACGGGTTCGGCGAAGACATCTTCTTCCGCGCGATCGAACTCGCCGACGACATGTCCGCCGCGTGGGGCGGCGACCTCCGCCAGAACCTCGACGGCCTCGCCCGCGCGCTGGAGAACCCGGAAAAGGGTCTCGCCATGCTCTCGGCCCGAGGCATCACCTTCACTGCCGAAGGCCGGAAGATGGCCGTCGAACTGGCGAAGATGGGCAGGAACGCCGAAGCTGCCGCCGTCCTGATGGACGAGCTGGAAAGTCAGGTGAAGGGTGCAGCGGAGGCCGGGTTTTCCGGTCTGACGAAGTCTCTCGCCAACGCGCAGAAGGCGCTTGAGGAGTTCTTCGAAGGCTTCGTCACCGGTGGGGGGATGACCGACATTCTCGCCCGCGGGCTCGATGCGGTGACCGCCGGACTTCTCTACGTGACGCAGCATATCGGCACGCTGACCAAGGTGGCCGCGACGGCGGGCATCACAATGGCGGCGGCCTTCTCCCCGCAGCTGCTCGGGCAGGTTCGCGCCATCGCCGTCGCGATCGACACGCAACTCGTGGTGGCGATGAACCGTCTGAACGTTGCGATCGCCCGCAACCCGATGGGTGCTCTGGCGGTCGGCATCACGGCGGCTGCGACCGCCCTGACTCTGTTCCGTCACGATATCCAGCCCATTGCCGGCGAGGCCGCATCGCTCGGTGATTACATGGCTGCCGCGTGGGCCGGCGTCATCCCGCATGTCCAAGCAGCCGGTCAGTCGATCCAGTCCGCCGCGCGCGGCGCCTTCGATCGCTGGTGGGAGGCGACGCGTCAGACTGCCGCGATGATCGGGCAGTGGACGGGACTCTGGACGATCGGCGCGAACGAGGTCGCCGACGCCAATTCGCAGGCGGCGGACGAGACCGTGCGCAAGTGGGGCTGGGGTATTGATGAGACGATCCGGGAGATCGCGTTCCTCGGCGCGGCAGGGGAGGCGACGAAGCAGGCCTTCGTGGCCGCGTTCAGCAACTTCCCCGACCTGATGAAGGACGTGGCCGCTCGTGCCATGAATGGCTTTCTTGAGGTCGTCGAATGGGCGCTGGAGAAAGTGACGACCGGGTTGAACGCGGCTCTGTCTGTGATCAACGCAGGGCGTTCGCTTGGAGGGTACGATCCGCTCGACGGATTCAGTACGCCAGACCTGAGCGGCTGGACGCAGGAAGCCGGCACCGCCGCGGCGGATGTCGCCGCCGTCTTCACCGACACCTTCGCGAAAGCGCAGTCGGGTATCGCCTCCAGCCTCAACGGCGCGCTCGAAAGCTGGCGTGGCAACGCCCTCGATCTGGCGGGCACGCGGCGAGAGCTGACTGAGACCGGAAACGCGGTTCGCGCATTCGGCGATCTTGCGGACCAAGCGCTTGGCGGCGCTGGTGGCAGCGCATCAGGATCGGGCAGCGGACGGACCGGGCTCTCCAAGGATGCGCAGGACGCTGCGCGGATCTTCGAGCAAACCCGCACGCCGCTCGAACGCTACCAGGCGCAGATTGCCCGGCTGAACGAACTTCTGCGCATCGGGAAGATCGACCAGGATACCTACAACCGGGCGGTCCTTCAGGCGCAGGTCGATTTCGACAAGGCGACCAAGCAGGCAGAGAAGTCGACAGACACGCTCTCGAAGGCGGGCGACCGCATGGGCAGCATGTTCGCCAGCGCGTTTCAGGGTCTCATCGACGGCACGAAGCGGTTCTCCGACGTCCTCGGCGACGCGATGAGCCAGCTGGCGAACATGTTCATCAGCGACGCTTTCCAGGCCATCTTCGGCGGCGGCTCGCGCGGGTCCGGAGGTGGCGGCTTTCTCGCGTCTCTCTTCGGCGGGTTCAAGCTGCCGGGCTTCGCGAACGGCGGCGAGTTCAAGGTGGGCGGTGCCGGCGGCATCGACAGTCAGGTTGTCGCCTTCCGCGCCAGCCCGAACGAGCATGTGGCCATCACGAAGCCGGGTCAGCGCCATGGCGCGGCGGGCGGCATCGCCGACGTGCGGGTGTTCGTCGATCAGGACGGAAACTGGCAGGCGGCAGTCGAGCGGATCAGCAGCGGCGTCGCGGCGAACACTGTCGGCGCCTATGACCGGCAGCTGGGCCCCGGTCGTACCATAGGCGAAAAGATGGCGAGCGCCCGAGGCATGAACCGGAGCGGTTTCTGATGGCCTCGCCGCTCCCGAATGTCGGATATTGGGCCGACCTCGCCATCGCGCGTTCAGAATCGTCATCCCGCTCCGGCGCGCGCCTGACGAACGTGGTCGAGTTCGCCGATCCTGTTTGGACGGCCGATCTCTCGACGGTCGCGATGCACGAGGCGGACTTCCGCGCGTTCGAGGCGTGGCGCGACGCGTTGCGCGGGGCGCTGCGACCGGTCCTCTACCGGCACTCGGGTTATACAGGACCGCGCGCTCATGCCTCGACGCCGGTCCCTCCGGCGCAGGCGGGAACGGTCTCGACCATCACGAGCGGAAATGTCGTCAGGATCACCGGCGTCCACACGGCGCTCGTCCTGTCGGCCGGTGATTTCGTGACGTTCGAGCAAGGCGCCTCCCGCGCGCTCGGCCGCATCGTCGAGGCGACCGGCACAGGCACCGTGCGAACCGTGACCGTTGAGCCTGCCCTGCCGCGGAGCTTCGTGGCCGGGGCGGTCGCACGGTTCGATCGCGCCGAGCTCGTGATGCGCCAGGTGCCAGGGTCGTGGTCGAAAACCCGCGTTCAGGACGCGGCATGGCGCGGATCGTTCCAGCTCATGGAGAGCCGGGCATGAGGTCGCTCAACGCCGAGACCCTGGCGCTACTGGACGCCGGGCGCGCGAACATCCGCGGGATGATGCGCTTTGACTTCGGCAGCGGAACCTATGCGTTCTGGACCGGAGCGGAGGCGCTCACGTTCGGCGGCCTGACCTACCTGCCGGGCGGCGTGATCGAAGTTGCCGCGATCCCCGGCTCGTGGGGCATGAACGCGGAGGGGCTGGAGATCAGCCTCGCGGCCGCACCTGACGACGGGCTGACGCCTGCGGTCCTGGCGACGATCGAGGCCGAGGATTACCACCAGCGGCCGGTGACCGCGTCGGACGCCTATCTGCATCCCGACACCGGCGCCGTCCTCTTCATCGAGCCGGTCTATCGCGGGTTCGTGGACACGATTGTTCACGAGGACGGGCCGAACGGTCGCCTCGTGGTGAACTGCGAAAGCCGCGCCCTCGACAACAATCGCGAGGGCTACCGCATCCGCTCGACGGCGGACCAGGCCCTCATCTCTGCCGGGGACCGCTTCTTCGAGCATGCCGAGGTGGCGGGGAAAACCGAAGTCTTCTGGGGAAGGGAAAAAACGCGATGAATGAACATCTTCAGGCGCAGGTGCTGGCTCTGCAAACGAGCTTGAGCCAGCACCAAGCGGGGTCGCAGCGTGAAATTAGCGAGCTTAAAGCGCGCGTAGCGCTTCTTGAAGCGCGTCTTTCGCGGCTTCCCGAGCGATCTTCTTGAGTTCGTTCTCGGGCTTATTGCCGGGAGTCTTAATTGGCACGTGGATGTTCACGTGCCCGTGTCTTCCGTCACCCATATCGCCGTTGAACGAAATGCTCGCCGTATCTCCCATCAAATCGACGGTGAGGTTGGTTAGAGCCAATGGCATTCGAGCCTCCTTGTCTCGGCTTCTCGGGATGAGTAGCCGCGCAACCGGACATTGTCATGCGACCTGACGGCTGGGAACAGGCGCTTGCCGACGCGATCGAGCGTCACGCCGCGCTGCCGTTCGATTGGGGCGTCTCGGACTGCTTCGTGATGGCGACGGATGCGGCCTCGGCCGCGACCGGATCGCCGGTCCTTGCCGAGTATCGCCGCTACACGACGGAGACGGGTGCGGCGCGCGTCATGCGCCGGGCTGGCGTCGAGGACGTCGGTTCGCTCTTCGCCCTTCACCTCGAACCCGTCGCGCCCGCTCTGGCGCAGCGCGGCGCCCTCGGCGTGATCGAGCGCGAGGGGCAGATTGCTGCCGGCGTCTTCACCTCTTTCGGCTTAGCCGTAAAGGCGGAGCATGGCGTCCTCTACGAGCCGCTGACGGCGGTCGCGCGCGCCTTCAAGGTCTGATCCATGCCCTTCCTCGCACCTGTCATCGGCGCCATCGCTGGGGCCGTGGGCGCAGCCGCGTCCTTCATCGGCGGTCTCGGCTTCGTCGGGAAAGCCGTCATCGGCATCGGCCTGCAGCTCGCGGCGAACGCCATCGCGAAGAAGCAGCAGAAGACGTCGAACGAGCCGCGCGGGACGCAGCTGGAAGTCCAGTACGGCGGATCGCAGCCGCGACAGATCGGCGTCGGCCTCTTCGCCACGGCGGGGCAGGACGTCTATACGAACACCTTCGGCAAGGCGAACGTCTTCATCACGAAGGTCTTCGAGCTCTCGGATTTCCCGATCGCGGGGCTCTCTCGTGTCGCGGTGAACGGCGATTGGCGGACCCTGACGGGTGCGGAGGACCATCGCGGCCGCGCAGTCGAAGGCTATGTCGGTGACCTCTGGATCAAGATCTATCGCGGCCTGCCCGGAGAGGCGGCGGACCCGCACCTGATCGAGACATCGAACCCGCCGGGGCGCTGGACGAGCGATCACCGTGGCGTGGGCGTCGCCAAGGCGATCGTCCTCGCGCGCTACGACGACGAGCGCATGTCGAGCTTCCCGACGCTGCTCTTCGAGTGTCGGGGCCTCTCCTACGACCCGCGCCGTGACACGACGGTCGGAGGCTCGGGGACGCAGCGCTTCGGGAACATCGCGACCTGGGCCTACAGCGAGAACCCGATCGTCCAGGCCTACACCTACGAGCGCGGCTTCTTCATCAACGGTGAGCTGATCATCGGCAAGGGCATGCCGACCGGCGACCTTCCGCTCGGCCCGTGGATGGCCGCGATGAACGTCTGCGACGAGGCGGTGGCCGGCGGCGAGGCGCGCTATCGCTCCGGCGTCATCTTCACAGCGGCGGACGGGACGACGCACCGCGACAATCTCGAGCCGGTCCTGAACGCGGCCGGTGCGGCGTTGGTCGAGCGCGTCGATGGTGATCTCCCCATCGTCGGCGCAAATCAGCCCGTCGTCGCGACCCTGACGGATGATGACCTGATCGTCGGGGAGACGCTGACGTTCCAGGCGAAGCGCTCGCGCTCGACCCTGATCAACGCCGTCCATGGCGCCTACAACAGCCCGAAGGATCTGTGGGCCTCGACCGCCTATCCGGCGCAGCGCGACGCGACGGCGCTGGCGGTGGACCGCGAGCGCCATGCGGTGCAGATCGACTTCGGGGCGGTCTACATCGAGCGCCAGGGGACCACGCTGGCCCTGCAGGCGCTGCGAGAGAACCGCTATCAGGCGAGCGCCACGGCGGTCGTCCGCCCGCGCTGGATCGTTCTCGAAATCGGCGACTGGATCCGCTGGAACCTGAAAGGCCAGGGCGACCGCATCTGGCGCGTCGTCGGCCGTTCGCTCGCGCCCCTCGGGGAGAACGGCGCGCGCAACGTGACGCTCAGCCTGCAGGAAGTCGGACCGGGCATCTATGACCAGTCCGTCGTGATCCCCGAAGGTCCGGCGCGCGTTCCCCTCGCCGGGCCGGTGTTCCAGTCCACGGTGAACGGCTTCCTCGCCTTCGCCTCGGTGGCGCAGGCCGAGAACGGCCGGACCTATCCGGCGATCATCGCGCAGTGGGACGCGATCGACGACGTGACGGTCGATTCGGTGACCGTCGAATACTGGAAGGAGAGCGACCCGGCCAACCGCATCCGCAAGACGGTCCAGCTCGGCGGCGGGACCGTGCGGCCGACGCGCGTCCAGATCGTCGAAGGCCTGTTGCCGCGCACGCGCTACGTCCTGCAGGCGACGGTCAACACGAACCCGCCGCGCGCGACGTTCTGGTCCGGTTCGCACACAGTCGTGACGCTGGAGGAAGACCTCGCCTTCCAGCTGGCGCAGCTGAACAAGGACGTCACCGACATCATCCAGCGCGGCAACGAGGCGCAGCAGCGCTTCGAGGCGACGATCGAGGAGATCTCGAACACCGTCTCGGTGATGCTGGCGGAAGCTGCCACGGGCCGCCGGGACATGAAGACGGGCATCTATCGGGAGGAGCGGACCCGGATCGAGGCGGACCGGGCGCTGGCCGAGCGGACCGACGGCGTGGTGGCGGAGCTTCGCGATCCGACGACGGGACTTCCGGCGCAGGCGACCGCATTGCAGCAGCTGCGAGGCGAGGTCACCACCATCGACGGCAAGGTGGCGTCGAACGCCTCGGCCATCACCGTGACGCAGGCCAGCCTCAAGGGAACGCAGGATACCGTCGCGGCTCAAGGCCAGTCGATCTCTGCCCTCAATTCTGAGGTCACGAACGTCGGCAATCGGGTGACCGCGAATTCGAGCGCGATCACTTCGACGCAATCGAGCCTTGAGGCAACGCAGAACACGGTCGCCGGCCATGCGCAGGGACTGTCCTATCTGAACTCGGAGGTGGAGCGGGTCGATGGGCGGGTGACCGCGACGGCTGAATCGGTCAGTGGCGTGTCCGCCCGCGTCGGCAATCTCGACGCATCCGGGCTGATCTCGTTCCAGGTGTCGTCGAGCCAGGCCAACGGATCGTTCGCGCGCCTCGCGATCCTCGCTCGGGCGCGGTCCGATCAGAGTTTCAAGGAAACCGGGCTCTTCCTCGATGCCACGCCGACCGGATCCACGGTTCTGATCTCGACCGACCGGCTCATCGTTGCCGCTGGAGGTGTCGGGATCGCGCCCTTCGTCGTCGAACAGGGCGTCGTGAAGCTCGCTCTCGCGCGCTTTCAGACGCTCGTTTCGATGAGCGGCAAGCTCATCATCGACGGTCAGTCCGGCGTCATCGAGGTCTACGACTGATGGCGCGGCGTGTTCACATGTCAGCCGGGCGGCTCGTCATCAGCCTGCCCGGCTACGACGCACCGAACCCGCCGGTGGAAGGGCTGGCTTTCGACAGCACATGGCCCTTCGCCGGGCTCGTTCTCGGGCGAGGCGTGTATTCCGATCCGGCTCCGCCGCACTCTGACGGCCGCACCACCGGACTGACTGACGGCGCTTCAACCCGTACCATCCCGGCGCGGGGTTTGCGCTCGGGCTACAGCCATCTGCTCGTCCTCTTCTTCGAGATGAGCGGCGCCCGCGTCGTTCGCCAGCGTATCTGGCGAGGCACGATCCTGGACGGGGCGACGATCTCCGTTCCACGAAAGTACCGTGAGTTTCGATCGAGTTCGGGCGCGATCACTGCGCAGGGTTGGGAGAGGTGGCCAACGCCTCGCTCCTATCTGGTGATCGCAGGATGAAGCGTCTCGAACTCGGTCGCCTGTCCGCGGACGGGGCGTTCGGCCTTCGCGTCTCGGCGCCCGGTCACGACGTCGGCAACCCCAACGCCCGGTTGCTCTTCGATACGAACACGCCGCTCGCGGCCGCGCTGATGAAGACCGCCATCTCGGTCGGCTACACGCGGCAGGTTCTGCAGGTCACACCGCCCTATGGTCTGGAAGGAACGCGGACGACGGTCTTCCGGCACACCAGCAGCTGGACGTTCCCGACGCCGCTTCCATGGGCGCCGGTCTGCGTCATAGGCTACACGACCAACATCAACGGGACGGTGCGCAGCTTCGACGTCAACTGCGCGCAGGACCAGTCCAACCTCGTCGAATACGAGAGCACCTCGACGGGCGTCACCGTGTTCATCACCGAGGGCACGGTCGGCGAGGTCGATTATTCGGCCAACCCGATCCACCGCATCACCGTCCTGAACGTTGCGAGGCCCTGACATGGCTCGGCGCGTCTATCTCGCGCCCGGCGTCCTGCGTGTGAGCCATCCCGGCTGGGACGCAGCGACGGCGCCGCGCGAAGGTCTCATGTTTTCGTCGGACACCGCCGCGCTCGGCGGAAGCTCGACAGGCGAGCTCGTCTTCGAAGCCAGTCCGTTGGGCGGACCGTCCAACACGTTTCAGCCGGTAACGAGAACTGTCCCGCTGCCTCCAGGGTCGGGTATCCCGGTCGTGTGGATATGGGATGTCCGGCCAGATCTTGCGCAAACCGGCTTTGCCAACGGCGTCGTGCAGATCTTCTACGACGCTGCCGCCGCGAACCTGATCTTCTCAAGCCGATCGGGCACGCCCTCGCATGTCGGCTACATGATCTACAGGAACCGCTCGTCATGATGCTCTGCCTGCACGACGACACCGGCCGCATCACCCAGACGGTGAACGAGCCGATCGACCCGGCCTATCTCGACGTCCTTCGAGAGCGCGGCATCGCCTTCGCCATCATCGAGGGCGAGCCGGACGCCTTCGCGATCATCACCGGCAGCTACGTGGACGGCGGCGAGGTCCGGCCCCGTCCGGCCTTCCCCGGCACCATCGACAAGACGCATATCAGGGCGGACGGCGCCGACAAGGCGGTGATCTCCAACCTGCCGACGCCCTGCACGCTGACGATCGCCGGGCAGCCGGTCGAGCGGAAGGCGGGCACGATGACGATCCTGTCGCGGCGACCGGCCAGAGTGACGATCGCGGCCGAGGCCTTCCCCTACCTCCCGTGGTCCGTCGAGGTGGAGGCGGCATGAGCGGCGCGGTCTATCTCGACGACTTCCTGCCGGCGGCGACCTCGGCCGACGTGAACGCGGAGCGCGACCGTCGTCTCGTCCGTGGCTTCCCCTTTAGGGGCAAGACGATCCAAGCGGACATGATGAGCCAGTCGGCGATGGTCATCAACGGCCAGCGCGCGAAGGTCTCGGCCGACAGCGGCACGGCATCCGGTGACCTGCGCTGGGCGGACACCGAGCGCGACTTCGCGTGGATCACCGCCGACAACTCAATGCTCCCGCTCGACGCGCCGGGGATGGTCGAGCTGCAGCAGGTCGCCGCCGCCTTCCTCGAAATGAGCCAGCGGTCCGCGCGCAAGCTCAAGGATCGTATCGCGGCGGGCGAGCGGATCATCGACGTTACGGAGGATGCGTTTTGGCTACCGTGATCGTTCCGCCGCCCCAGATCGCGCTGCCGCGCGGCGTCTTCCGCCATGGCGCGCTCCGCAGCATGGGGCCGGGCTGGCTGCCCATGGACGGCGCGACCGAGCACAGCCGCTCGGACTATCCCGACTTCCTCGCGCTCATGCTGGCGGACGAGGACGGACGGGACATGGTTCTCGCCGGCTCGAAGACCTCGACCTTCAAGATGAAGAAGGTCCCGTACGGGACGAGCCTCGTCGCCAGCGGCTTCGACAACCGGTCCGGGGTCATCTTCGGCGCGAAGGAAACGACGCTGACGCTCGACCAGCTGCCGGCGCACGACCACGGCTACATCGACACCTATCCCGAGGTGCAGACGGGCAAGGGCGGGCTTCTCTCCGGCCTTCTGAACGTCCTGTCGGGCGTCGCCGTGAAGACGGCGGACCGAACCACGAAGCCCGCCGGCGCCGCGGCGCCGAAGCCCGTCCCGACGCAGAGCCCGTCCATGTCGGGCCATCTCTTTATCTTCGCGGGACGCCCGCGCTCCTCCTGAGGTCATTCATGCCCGTAGCACCTCCGTACACGACCGGCACCGCGCAGGTGACGGCCGGTAGCCGAACCGTGACCGGAACCGGGACCGGCTGGCTCCTCGGCCTCGTCGCGGGCGGCACGCTCTACACGCGCAACTCGTCGATGGTCATCGCGTCCGTCGAAAGCGACACCAGCATGACGCTCTCGCTGCCGTGGCCCGGCACGAGCGGCACCGGTGCCTATGCGATCGATCTCGCGCGGGCCGATGCTGCGAGCGCCATCATCGCGAACCGCCGCCTGGCGGATATGCTCGGGAAACTGGACACGGTCTCTGCCCTCGGCGCGGAGCTGACGAGCGTCGCAACGCCTGAAGCGATGCGAGCCGTTCTAGGCGCCGTGTCGAGCCGGCTCACGGGCCCTGCCGTGCTGGGGCGCTCGGCCGCCGGCGCGGGCGATGTCGCGCCCCTGTCGCCGGACACGCTGGCGTCGATGATCCGAGCAAGTCGAGGCACCTACTTCAACGCCAACACCGCGAACGTGGATACGGCCGCGCCGGGCGACCGGGGCCTGTACAGCTCCACAAACGGCGGAACATTCCCCGGCCCCGGCTTCTGGTTCATCGAAACCCAACTGACGTACCTGTCTTCCAAGGTGCAGATCGCCTGGAGTTATGTGTCCAGCGGCGCACCGAGCGGGGGCATGTGGTATCGCGAGTTCTCGAACGACGGAACGATCGGACGATGGTTGCCCGTCATTCCGCAGCGCGGATCGAATGCTAATGGCGATTGGATTCGATTTGCCGATGGTACGCAGATCTGCATCGGGGTTCCCGTCACCCCTTCGACCGGTCCGACGACTGCGGTCGGATCCCTGTTTCTCGGCCCGTTGACGCCCTGGACGTTCCCGGTCGCATTCTCCGCACCTCCGTTGGTCAACCAATCGTCGGCCAATTCGGCTCGCCTGGCTGGCAGCGCAAACCCGAACACGACGGCCGTCAATCTTCGCGAGTGGAGCGGGGCGTCCAGCTCAACGGCGGTCGCAATGACAGGCCAAGCAATCGGAAGGTGGTACTGATCATGCGCATCGTTCTCTCGCCGCAGGCCGGTCGCTCCGAAACGCTCACCCTTTCGCGCCAGGGCGATATCCTCGTCATCAACGGGGCGCCGCTCGACCTTTCGCAGGTGGAGGAGCGCGCAACGCTTCCGGCCGAAGCCATCGCGTCCGAATGGATCGTCGGTGCGGTCACGAGGGTCGAGGGCGTGCTGCAGGTCACGGTCCTTCTGCCCTATGCCGACGAAGCCGACGAAGCGGTCCGCTTCCCGGCGCCGATCATCGTCACCGCTGACGGGCCGATCGCGCTGCCGACAGGGGCGAGTGAGCCGGTCCCGACCGCGCCGGCCATCACCGTCGATTGGTCGCGGCTCGCCCTCTACGAGGCCCCGGCGCCCATCGTCGTCCATGTGCCCGCGCATGTCTTCTTCGCCCGTTGCTCGGACGAGGAGGCGGAGGCGGAGGCGAGATCATGATGGGCCAGACGCTTCGCCTGCGCCGCCAGTGGATGGACCCGAGCGTCGTCTTCTCATCGAACGGAGAGCTGTGGACGACACTGCGCGCTGCGATCATCGAGCTCTACGGCGAGGCGCGAGCGGACCAGCTGCTGACGTCACCGGCCACGAGTTCTGCAAGCGTTCAGAGCGCCGTAGAATAGATCGCTGAAAGACCCAAAGCGTCAATCGTCGAGTACGCTAATCTTTCCGGCCTCCTTCATTGCGGAAATGATCCGCTTACGAGTTTTTGGAGAGGCAAGGGCTGGGTTGTAAGAGGGGTTGCTACCCCTGATTAGCATGTCAAAAGCGGGGAATGTTCGCCCCCAGACATCACCTTCTTGATTTTGTTCTGCCGCATAACATGCGTTCGTCAAAAGTATAAGGCTTGCAATCGCGTGCCTTTGCTTTGACTGCGTGATTTCCGGCGGGTCAGACTGAATTTTGGATTGTCGGAAATCGATGATCGTTCTTAGGTGAAGTTCCACCAGTGAATTCAATGACGATCTAGTAGCTGTTCGGTCAGAAGCTAGTGCAATCCAATATGCCATGAACGCTGCCACGGCCGATCCGATCGCAGCAATCGCAGATAGCCATTCGGGTCTAAGCGGAATTAGCGAGCAATCCATCGCGGGGCGCCGTTCTCCTGAATTCGCTGTCGAGACAGTCGCACCCGGCACGCTGTCAGCCAAGCCTTTCGCTCATCAGGCGCCCGCGAGGCGCCTTTTCTTATTCCACATGTCCAGCACCAGGAGACACCGATGAACCTCAGCGCCGCCGGGGCTGCCTTCGTGCGCCATCACGAGGGGTTCGTCCCCCGCTACTATCTCGACCCGGTCGGCGTCGGCACGATCGGCATCGGCTTCACCTGGCAGTCGGGCTCCTTTCGCGACTGGTGGTCGCGGAACCGGCCGGGGCAGTCCTTCGGCCCTGGTGCCACGATGACGCGCGCCGAGGCCGAAGAAGCCCTGGTCTACCTGATGCGCGAGGAATACGGCGCCGCGGTCTCTCGGGCCTTCGGGGCGCAGCTGCGCCAGCACGAGTTCGACGGTGCCTCGTCCGTCGTCTTCAACGCGGGCGAGGCGACGCTCGGCGATCGGTGGGCGCAGGCCGCCAAGCGCGGCGACTGGCGCGGCGCTGCCGAGCTTCTGAAGACGACGAGGGTGACGGCGCGCGGGCGTCGCCTCGCCGGCCTCGTCTCCCGGCGCCTGGACGAAGCCGAGCTGATCGAGCTTGGGGATTACACGATCGGCCGCCCACGCGCGGCCGCCGCCGATCCGATGGCGGACGGCATGCTCGTTCGCGGCGAGCGCGGCGAGGCGGTGCGTCGTCTTCAGTCCGACCTTCAGTCCGCCGGCTTCTACACCGACGGGACGCTCGACGGCATCTTCGGGCCGGGCACCGAGGCGGCGGTCATGGCCTTCCAGCGGACGGCCGGGCTGAAAGACGATGGCTATGCCGGGCCGCTGACGCTCACCGCTCTGGCCGAGGCCATCAAGCCGAAGCCGGTGGTCCCGATCCCGCCGTCGCGTCCCGATCCCATCACCATCCCGGAGCCTGCCATGCCTGACAAGCCGCTGACACCGGTCGAGCAGACGAACAAGGCGAACATGGGCGCCCTCGCCACGGCGGCCGCGTCCGGCGGGCCCGGCATCGGCCTGATCTACCTCTGGTCGCTTCTGCCGTCCTTTCCGCAGGAGTGGGCGAACGACCCGCAGGCGCTCATCGTCATCGCCGGCCTGACGACCACCGCCTTCGCGACGGCCGGGGCGTGGATCGGCGCCTACCGCGCTCGCGACAAGCGGTATCAGACGGAGGTCTCGGGATGATCTTCGTCCAGCTCGTCCACCACTTTCGTGTTCGCCGGTTCGAATGGTTCATGGCGCTGGCGCTGTTCTCGATCGGCGTCATGCTTCACGATCCGGCCGACACCTTCGAGCGCTCGCCCTCCTACAGTCTCCTCGCGCACTGGGCCTCCGAGGAAACGTGGGCGTGGCTCCTGATGCTGACGGGCCTCGTGCGCGTCTTCGTCCTGATCCTGAACGGCGTCTTCTTCCGCAAGGCGGCAGAGATTCGCGCCGTCCTCGGCGTATGGTCGTTCTCGGTCGCGTCCATGATGGCGATCGGCTTCCACTCCGCGCCGGTCGAGGGTTCGGTTCTCGCCTCCCTCATGACGCTTATGGCGATGTTCGAGCTTTCGAACATCTGGACTGCTTCCCTTGATGCTCATGACCGCAGGCAGGCCCAAAAGCATGGTTCCGACGATCCCCGCTGACGCGCCCGCCTGGGTGCCGCACCTCTATTGGATCGTCTTCGCGGTCGTCGCGGCGGTCTTCGCGGTTCTGACGCCCCGTCTGCGTGCCGCGCTCGCCACCGCAGCCCCGCCGCCTGTCGATACGTCCGTTCGCGTTCAGGGGGCGATTCTGGGCGCCGGCCTCGACGGGACGAAGATCGCGCACGAGCTCGACCGGATCGCCGACGCGCTGGAGGGCATTCAGTCCGCCGTCCAGTCGCTTGCCAAGGCGGAGGAGAGCGGACAGGCGCGAACGCTTGAGGCGATCGTCAAGAAGCTGGAGCGGTTAGATCGGGCCGAGCGATGAGCGCAGAGGCGGGAGGCATCGTCCATAAGCGAGCTACAATCGAAACATTATGATATTAAACTAGTTTAAGACGCATTCCGCTAGCGTGATCAAGGGATCATTCCATGGACGCTGATGAGCTCGGCTTCGCAGAAAGCGTCGCTGAAAGTTTAGGTACGATTGAATGCGACGCCCTCCAGATGGCGAGCCGGGCTCGGATAGCTGCTACGATGCTGAAGAGATTGGTTGAGGAAAAGCGAAACCCCTCTCTTCTCCAGTCTGGCAGAGTTGCGGCCCCGTCTTCAAACGAAGACCCCGATTTACCTCCATCGAGCGTGAGTGCTTCGTCCTGAAAGAACTACAGCGCTTCGCCCGCTCGGTCCGTCTGAAGAGGCATCGCGGTTCTGCAAGGCTAATCTCGGCCGGCTCCTCTGCTCAATTCGGTTAACCGGACGGCGATGGAGCTGGCGCGGAGGGGGTGATCAGCGCCCGCGCCGGAAGGTTCGCCGTCTCCTCCTTCTTCGCTCGCGGGTCCTGCCACGCATCGCCGAACCACTCGCGCATCTCCTCCGGGCTGATCCATTGCCGGTTCCCCAGCCGACGCTCTTCCGCCAGCCAGCGACTCCAACCGGCCGCGTCGGTGACCGAGACCGGCCGGACATGCTCGCCTCGGGCGACCGCCAGGGCGTGGTCCAGCTCGACCGTGTGCGGCAGCTGCAGCGCCGCTCGGAGGATCACCTCACGCTCGGCCTGCATGGCGAAACGAGGCGCCGACTGGACGAAGGTCGGGAAAGCCGCTTCCAGCGCGCGGGCAGCGTCGCGCGGTGAGGGAGCTTTGCCCGCCGAGCCCGGTCCGGCGATCGGCGCGAGAAGAATCCTCCAGGCCCAATAGGACAGGCCGGACCCGTGCGTCTGCACCGGCGTGATCTGGCCCACCCGGAACTCTCCCATCCATGCATCGTAGGCCTCGGTGCCCCAGTTGGGCCGACGTCGCCAGCGGAAGCGGAAGCCATCCATGTCGCACCCTCCGGCACTTGAGAATCGGGATGGTTGTTCTCTATCCGTTCCATATGAGCCCGCCGCGTGGAAATCGAGGTCTGCACCTCTCCGAGTGCCATGACCTGGGTCTCGTGGTTTGGATGCGCTGCGCCTTCTGCCGCGGTGCCCAACGCTTCTACGACCCGCGTGACCTCGCGGTGGTCCTGGGTGACGTCGAACTCGACAAGCTCCGGGGCCGCCTGAAGTGCGAGGTCTGCGAGAAGGTCGACTATCTCGACGTTGGCAAGCGCCGGCTGGCCGAACTGGAGCGAACCGGCACGCTGATCCGGCGGCTCGTCAGGGTGCGTCAGGTCCCGGTCTGGCGCGAGGATCGGCTTTAGCGGGCGTAGTAGCCGCCCGAGTAGCGCGTCCAGTCCGTGGCATGGCCGGCGCGGACCTGCTCCGCCGCGATGTCCCGGCCGCCGACGAAGCACTGCGCGACGATCCGGTCATAGGAGGCCGGGGAGGACCTGCCGTCGCATGGCGTCCCGTTGCCGACCTGGCGACACTCGACCGTCTGGCCCGCCGTCATTCGCTCGAGGTTGGCGCCGGCCTCCGCATAGCCGCGCTCGCCGCGCTCCGGACTGTTAATGCCGCAGATGCGGACCCGCTGGCTGCCGATCGTGAACGTATCGCCATCGGCTACGCGGGTGACTTGGCCGCGAAGCATCCCGCCGCTGGTCTGCGTCGGTGTCGTCTGCGTCTGGCCGGGCAGGGCGCCGTCGATCGCATCGTAGACGCGCGTCGCAAGCTCCGGCCCGCCAACGACCGCAGCCACTGCCACGATAGCGACGATGCCGGCCCACTGCTGGTAGGATCGATTGCGAGGTGCGCGTCGGCGCCGGGAGCGTCTGGCCATTCGCTGGCGTCTAACATGGATTACGGGCTCCGCCAGAGACGGGATCGCGACTGGCTAACCTTGATGGCTAACGCTCCTGGCTAACGTGGTCGCAAGCGCCTTGCCGCAAAGGGCGTATGGTGGGCCCGTCAGGACTTGATCCTTTACCGTGAACGTCCATGGCGAACCAAAGACCGAGCGCCAGCCTTACTCAGCGTTTGCATCCCGATTGATCGTCTGCTGCTGAGCTGCTGCTGCTGCGGGCGTCGAAATGACATCGCCGTTCGCAGTCGCAACATATGCGAATATCGCAACGACAATGGCTATCATCGTCAAGGCGACGCCAATGACTGTAGCGATCATGCCCCAAAGCCCAGCTTGCGTGGGTAGCTGGTTCGTTCGCTCGATCAACCTGTCCAATTTCTCATTGGTCTGGTCCTGAGAAGCTTTCAAGGCGTCAAGATCACGACGAACATATTGAAAATGCGTCTCCAACGATGTCAGCCGCTGTTCGCTCATCGTATCGACCTTAGTTTCCGGGGAGCCCGTAGGCGAATCTACGTTTACGGCTTGCTGCCGTGCCCGTTCCCGGTCCCGTTCTCGCTTAAGCCGCTCCGCATTGCGCTTAAAGTTCGCGAACGCTTCGCTAACCTGGGGGAGGCGATCAGCCTTATCAAGCGTTTGAGTGCCAGGCGTGCGTTCAATCTGAGGTGATATGATAAAGTTCGTTACCGGTTGCGAACGATCCCGCTTAAAGTAAAAAGCTCGATTCGAACTGCCTTCGCTTAGTTGACCGCCAGTTGCCCAAGGCGAACTATTACTCATTTCCGCCTTTCCGCGACTCCGTCAAAGAAGTTCTAATCTCCCCAAACTTGCTCTCAAAATCCTGCAAGTTTTCGCGAAGTAGAATCATTAAATCTTTGGCGGACTGCGGACTCAGATGAAGAGTGATTACCGGCTCTATCGCGAAAGCGAAGCTCTGGTTGCCATCGCCATTCACGAGCGCGGGATGCGGAAGGCCCGCAACCAACGTAAAACTATTGGAGCCTGTTAGAAGCTGAAGGTCGCTGGCGTAGAAAACTGGTGTATTCAGTCGAGCTACCTCAGTTTGGCTCGGCTTCGGTTGCGTGGTTCCGCTCAGCGTGGTGTCAGCGCTAGTTTCCGAAGGTCCCATATCCGACGTCCGCCCTCATGCTCAAATGACCCAGGGAAGGAATGAACTGCCGATCGATCGTTGTCCACACGAAACGTCGAACGATCGGCAGGGTTCGCCAACCCAATGCGAACGAACTCGGAACGGACGTGGCGAACTCGGTCGGTTAACCCACTGTATCTGATGAATGTTGGCGATCCTGCCGGGGTCGCCAAGCACCCGAAAACGTCCCCATTCACCTTCGAGCGCATCGTACTGCGAGGCGCGTCATTTCTAAGGGAATGATGCTCTCTAACCCCTCGTTGATCGAAGCAAGCTGATAATTTCTTGTCCTTCGTCAGTGTTTAGAAGCCGCTTTCCGATGCGCCAGGTGCCATCCGCGCTTAGGTGGCTTCGGTCGAAGTACAGGGAGGTTCCGTCCGCGTCATGTGCCGGACAATTCTTCTTATCGCAGATAACGTTTCGCACACTCAGAAAAGTGGTATTCGGCGTTTCGTTCGCGATCCGCCGTAGTTCTGCGGTGAAGCCGCCCTCCTGAGGCTTCGACCCTTCCGAAGCGCAATCGCGCACAGGGAGCTTCAGAGCCTTTTGGCCACAGCGCGCGTCGATTCCGTTCTGTAAGGGGACGGTATCGAGAAGCACGATTTTCGTCCCATCATCGGCAAGCTGCTGCACGAAGGAACGCAGATCGATACTGAGATCGGCGCCATTGGACTTACCGTTGGAGGCGTAATTGTCCCACGAGGCGCCTAGGAAGACGATATCGTACTCATTCTCATCTGCAGCGGCCACGGAATGCGAGGTACGGCATGCGGCCAGCCTGCTGGCAACGACATAGGTCTCAGGATCGCCGTCCAAGGGAATGCATGCGGAGTGGGCATAGTTTCGAAACGAGACGCCAGCCTCCTCCGAAAGCGTTCCAAGGACACCGACGTAGTGAGCAGCGTTCGAGTCGCCGTAGAGAAGGATTCTTGGAGCACCATCGCCAATCACACATTCGGGGTCAGAAATGTCTTTCGGCTGCAGCCTCGATCGTTGGCAGACATAGGGGAGGGTGTACGGTGCCGCGGCGGAGGGGATCGCGGCGAGGCGTTCCGGGTAGTCCGTCCAGCGATAGGGGCCGTATCCATTTGTCACGATGAGGCCAAAGCACAGGGCCGCAACCAGAGCCGTCGGCGCCAGCGCGAATTTCGCCAGCACCTGCGGGAAGGGCGCGGGTGACGAGCGGAACGGCAGCTCGACGAACCGATAGCTCAGCACGGCGAGGCCCAGCATGACGGCGAACGAAACCATCTGCTGAACGGGCGAGAGCTCACCGTAGAAGTATCGCTGAAAAGCGAGCACGGGCCAGTGCCACAGGTAGAGGGAATAGGATATCAGGCCGATCGCTCTCAAAGGCGCGAGGGAGATTGCCGACGACACCGCGTTTCTCTGCGTCCCGGCGATGAGGAGCGCTGCCGTTCCCGCGGTCACCGGAACGGCGTTCAGACCCGGAAAGCTCGAACTTCCTTCGAGAGCGTACGCGCTCCAGGCGACAGCCACGAGACCGGCGGGCGCAAGAATGGCTGAGGCCAGACGGCCGAGCTGGGGAAGAAAGACGAGAGCGCCGCCGGCGGCGAGCTGGAATGCGCGCGAGGGCAGCATGTAGTACGCCCACTGGGTCAATTCCGCCCGGATCTGCCATTCGCCGATCGCGATGCTCGCGGCGATGATGGCGGCAATACCCAGAAGCGCGACAGTCGTGCCGCGGCGAAGCAGAAGCAGGAGCGTGATCGGCCAGATCAGGTAGAACTGCTCCTCGACGCCCAGCGACCACATGTGCAGGAGCGGGATCGTGGCGCTGTCGGCGGCGAAGTAGCTCGTGTCCTGGAAGTAGGTGAAATAGACGTTCGCACCCGAAGCCGCGGTCGCGATCGCCGACCACGCAAGCGTTTCGACGTCTTCGGGTAGGAGCAGGAGCGTTCCCGCAACGACGGTGGCGAGCGTCACCAGGAACATGGCCGGAAGGATCCGGCGGATGCGCCTGCGGTAGAACTCCCGGTACGAGAACGTACCCGCCTTATGCTCGTGGACGATGTTTCCGGTAATGAGAAACCCGGAGATGACGAAGAACATATCGACGCCGACGAAGCCGCCCGGGATGAGGGCTTCGTTGATGTGAAAGATCACCACTAGGAGAACGGCGATGGCTCGAAGGCCGTCGATATCGTACCTGTAACCGGTTCTCGTCAAAGCCTGTGATCCCGAGTGTGCTGGCCGCCGCGTCTTCTGCCCTAAAGCCCACTCGTCGCCAAGCGCCCGCGAGTCTCGAACCGTCCGCCGACCCGCTCCCTCGTCACCGCAGGCGGGAGATCGCCCTTCTGAGCGGGCGCAGGGCGAAAGCCTCGTAGAGGTCTTCGGCCAGGTTCGTGGCGTCGCGGCCGAAGCGCCGGTCGAGGCGCATCGCGACCAGCGCGGCGAGGACCGCGACCACGGCCGCGCCGACCATGTCGAGCGGGAAGTGGACGCCGAGATAGATTCGCGACCATGCGACGACCAGTCCGCCCGCGCCGATCGCGAAGGCGTAGCGCCAGTGCCGGAGCATCCCCATGGTCGCGGCATAGGTGAAGAAGATCAGGCCGTGATTGCTCGGGAAGGACGGGCTCGCCCGATGGCTCATGAGTGCGTGGCCGAGCGGCGTGACGAACGGCCGGTCCGTCGGGTAGGCGACCCCGAGGCCATAGCTGATGCCGATCGCCACGAGAAGCGCGGTCAGGAGGATGAGGGACTGCCGCCGAACCGAACGGTCTCCCGCGATCCACAGAAGGGCGAGATGGAGCGGGATGAGGAAGATGACGAACTTCGCCCAGACGAAGGCGGCATAGGCGAGGACGCCCCATTCGTCCGACGGCGCGTTCAGAAGCAGGAAAAGGGTTCGGTCGAGATCGTTCATCAGGCCCCCATGCGATCGACAGGGGCTCTCGCGGCGATGTGGCGAGCATATGGCGCGGCTGACCGGAAGCTGGCGTGGCCGCGCATCGGATCGACACGCGCGGGCTTCATGCGTCCGGCCGGACGCACGGCGTTTCAGGCGGCGGTGCGGTAGCGCCGCTGCCAGGGCCAGCGGCCTTCGATCTCCACCTCCAGCGAGAAGCTGAGGAACGTCCGGATGAGGACGATGCCCGCCAGGACCGTCAGGCTCTGAAGCGACGGTTCGACGGCGACCGTGTTGATGATGTCCGCGGCCACGAGGAACTCGAGCCCGAGGAGGATGTACCGTCCGAGGCTCGAGCGCAGGGTCTGAAACGAGGCGAGGCGGTCCGCGCCCCGCCATCGGTCCTTCAGATAGTGCAGCGAGGCGAGGATCGATCCGAAGACGATGACGAGAATGCCGGCCGCTTCGAGGCCGAGCGTCGTCCAGTGCGTGAGCCCGCCGACGAGACCCTCGATCATGGCCGACCCCTTCGCTCCGGTCACCGGAGCGAAACGCTCCGCAGAAGGCGATCTAGCGTCGCTTCGCCGATTGTCGCGGCGCAGCGAAAGCCGGCGAACGGGTCGCGGCCACCGACGGATGCGATCGCCGGTCAGGGGGCAGGGACGACGAGCCGCCTCGCAGAGCCGGCCGGGACACGCGCCCTGTTCCTCCCAGCCTCGACGACGGCCCTCGATCGCACGAAACGCCGGGCCCCTCGGCGTCCAAGACGAAGGTCGGCGAGAGAGCCTCGCGTCAGTCGCCGCCGAAGATCGCCAGCAGCGTCGCGATCGCGACGGAGGCGTAGAACATCGGGCCGGCATTGGAGAAAACGTCGGACAACATGGACATCGCGACCTCCCTTGGCGAGGGCTCGGCTTCGAGCGCCCGCGCTCCGTGGCGCGAAGACAGGCCGAAGGCCGCGATTCCAGTTCCTCCCGCGAACGAGCGACCTCCTCCGCACCGGGGATGGTACTACGGCGCGCCCGCGATGCAACCGCCGATCGATGCTGCGGCGCACCCATCCGGGTCGCGCTCGCGCGCCTGATGCGTCGATTCAAAGAGTTAGAGCGACCTTTGTTGCGTCCGTTCGAACGCACGGCGCTCTAAGCGACCTCGTCGGCCATCTGCGCGCCGCGCCGACCGCTCGGGCGCTCCGGCGGCGTCGTCGTGTCGACGGCGGTCTGGTGTTCGAGCTCGGCGTTCAGTTCGGCGCCGAGCAGCATCACCATCGAGGACACCCAGATCCACGTCATGAAGCCGACCGCCGCGCCGAGCGATCCGTAGGTCTCGTCGTAGCTGCCGAAGTTCTCCGTGTACCAGGAGAAGAGAAGGGAGACGAGAACCCACAGGACGGCCGCCAGGGCCGAGCCCCACGTCACCCAGCGCCAGCGGGCCCGCTCGCGGCTCGGCCCGTAGCGGAAGATGATGGAGATGCCGACCGAGACGACGACCAGAAGGGCCGGCCAGCGCAGAAGCAGCAGCCAGTCCTCCAGCGGCCCGAGCTGCAGGAAGCGCAACACGACGGGCAGGGCGATCACCACGCCGAGCGCCAGGATCAGGAAGAGGATGACCGCCAGGGTGAAGCCGAGCGTCACCAGCGTCAGATGAACGAAGCTGCGCTTCTCCTCCTCCTCGTAGACGATGTTCAACGCGTCGAAGAAGGACTTCATCCCCGAATTGGCGCTCCAGAGGGCGACGCCGAGGCCGATGAACAGGCCGAAGCCGAGCGTCGACGTTTCCTGGCTGACCAGACGCCCCAGCGTCTCGGACAGGATTTCCATGCCGCCGGCCGGAACGATCCCGCTCAGGGCGTCCAGATGCTCGGCAACCGTCGCCGGATCGGCGAAGAGACCGTAGATCGAGACGAGCGCGGACAGGGCGGGAAAAATCGCCAGAAGAACGTAGAAGGTAAGGCCGGCGGAGACGAGCATCAGCCGGTCGTCGCTGAACTCCTGGTAGGTGCGCAGGAGGATTTCCTTCCAGCCGCGCGGGGGCATCTGAGAAGGGCCGTCCGCCGCATGGCCGACCGGCGAGGCGGAGGAGGGCGCCTCGGGGGCGGCTGCCGCCTCGCCCTTCGCCGCCGCATCGCCCGGCGCGCGCGAGGCGTCGCCGACCGAGCGGCGCCGAGCGCGCTCCAGTTCGGCCCATTCCCGGCGGTTGGCGGCCGAGACGAGCGTCATCGTCGCGATGCTGGCCACCGCCGTTCCGAGAAAGACGTAGAGGCCTTCCGATGCCAGCCGTCGGCTGCGTCCCGGGCGGTTGCCGAATGTCATGTAAGGGCCTGCGTTTGAGCGCCCGCGAGATCGCCGGCGGAAGATCGATCGATGGACGGGGTTGGATGACCGTCGAAGCTGCCACCAACACCACCGGGTGAACACGTAAATGTCAGGCTGGAGGCGACAAGGGGCCGGCCCCAGAGCGCCGTCCGTCCGATCGGACGCGCAAAGGCCGCTTTGTCTCTTCGAACCTGCGCATCAAGCTGTCCGAAGATCGATCCCGATCTTCGGGCCGATGCTGTAGAGCCGGACCGGCAAGGGTCGGCCGGGAACGAGGGAGCGCTCATGAAAAAGGGGGCCCGAAAGCCCCCTTTTCCGAAACGATCCTGCGATCGGCCTCGATTACTCGGCCGATTCGAACTCCGGCGCGTTCTCGAGCTGCTCGCGCGTGTAGTTGACCATGATGTGGTCGATACCGGCGCCCGACCAGCCCCAGCCGTCGTTCTCCATGCGCGCATTCGCATCGGCGCCCGTGCCGGCCGCCATGCCCGTGCCGGTCGCCGGCTCGGCCGGAGCCATGGTGCCGCCCGTGGCACCCGTCGCCGGCGAGGTGCCGGCAGCGGTCGTGTCGGTCGCGGCCGTGCCCGTCGTCGCGGTGCCCGTGGTCGCCGTGCCGGCCGGGGCCATCGCGCCGTCCGCCGCGGCGGCGTCCTGCGCCATCACGAACTCCAGCTGATCGTTGGCGATGGCGACGTCACGCTGACCGACGCCGAGGAAGCCGCCGATGCCGACGATGACCGCCTGGATCTGGCCGTCCGTGTCGAGCAGCAGATCGTCGACCGAGCCGATGCTTTCGCCGTCGGCGCCGCGCACATCCGCGCCCATCAGGCCGGAGGCGAGCATCTGGCTGCCTTCCTGGTAGGTGATGAAGCCGCCCTCGTTGGCCATGGCACCGGTCATGGCGCCGTCGGTCGCCATCGCGCCCTCGGTCGCGGGCTCCGTCGTCGCGGGCGCCGTCGTGGCAGGAGCCGCGGCGGGGTCCGTCTGGGCGTGCGCCGCACCGGCGAAGGCGACCGAGGTCAGCATGGTTGCGAGAAGAAGGTTTCTCATGGGGTACTCCCGTGTTCGAGGTTGGCAGGGCAACCCGTGAGGAGTCGCAAGGTTCCAACTTCATTTCGTATCCGGCGTCGCGTCGAGCCTCCTCCCGAGCCGGGTCGGCGACGCTCCGGCGGGCTCGGCGAACGCATGTGGACGCCTCACGAAAGAGCGAGGAACGAACGGTTCGGCCGCGTCGTTGCGCGTGGTGGGTTTGCGTCGGGGAACAGGCATTGTCGAAGAAGGACATCGACGAGGCGGCGGAGGGGACGACCGTCGTCGCGCCCAATATCGGCCTGGTCAACCGGCAGACGCTGCAGGTCGGCCCGCGTTGGGCCGTCATCGGGATCTTCCTCATCCTTCTGGGCGGCGCGCTCTATCTCACCGCCAGCTTCACCCTGCCGGTGGTCTTCGCATTCCTCTTCGCCCTGGTGCTGTCGCCGGTGGTGCGGTTCGCGCGCCGGCGCCTGCGCATCTGGGAGCCGCTGACGGCCGCCGCGCTGGTCGTCGGCCTCGTCTTCACCCTCACCATGTCCTTCTACATGATGAGCGGTCCGCTCACGCGCATCGTCATGAACGCCCCGCAATATGTCGACGCGGTGGAGGAGCAGCTTTCGGCCGTGCGCTCGCGCCTCTCCCGGTTGCAGAGCGTCGGCGAACGGGTGGAGTCGAGCGGCGTGGTCGCGGACACCCCGGTTCCGGCCGCCACCGAGCAGGACATGCAGGAGGTGGTCGTGCGCAGCCCGAGCCTCATCGACAACGCCGCCACGACCGCCCCGCAGCTTCTGGCCTCCATCGTCTTCTCGCTGGTCTTCCTGTTCTTCCTGTTGTCCTCCGGGAGCCTGTTCCACCAGAAGCTCATCGAGGCGATGCCGACCTTCTCGGACAAGAAGCGCGCGCTTTCCGTCGCGCACGAGATCGAGCGGGAGCTGTCGCGCTACCTCTTCACCATCACGATCATCAACGCCTGCCTCGGGACGGCGGTGGGAACGATGCTCTGGTGGATCGGAATGCCATCGCCCGCCGTCTTCGGCGCGCTCGCCTTCCTCCTGAACTTCATCCCCTATATCGGCGCGATCATCGGCATCGCGATCGTCGGGATCATCGCGCTCGCCGAGTTCGGAACGCTCGGACAGGCGCTCGTTCCGGTGCTCCTGTACTTCGTCATCAACTCGATCGAAGGGCAGCTGATCACCCCGACGGTCGTCGGGCGGCGGCTGGAGATGAACGCGGCCGCCATCTTCCTGTCCGTCGCCTTCTGGGGCTGGATCTGGGGCGTGATCGGCATGTTCCTCGCCGTTCCCATCATGGTCGGCGTGAAGATCCTGTCGAACTATGTCGAGGGGCTCTCCACCTTCGGCAACTTCCTGTCCTCTGACCGCAGCACGGTGCCGGAGGACTCCAAGGAGTAGGGATCCGGAAGGGTACGACGGCCGAGGCGGCCGCACCCTTCCGGCGAGCGTCCCGCCGAACTTGGCTCCGAGAGCGCGGCCACCGGGGAGCTGTCGTGGCGGGCGAGCGGGAGCCGGGAAACATTCAGATCCTTCGCGGAACCGGCCGCCAGGCCGACCTCTCCCAAACAGAAAGGGCCGGCGGTTCGCACCGCCGGCCCTTCGTTCTTCCGGGTCAAGGACCTCTGAGAGTTTGAGCATCAGGCTTTCCGAAAATCGAGTTCGACTTTCGGGCCGATGCCCTAGTTGGCCTGTGCCGTCACGATCGGGCGGACCAGCGGCGTGATGCGCCGCAGCGTGACGCGGCGGTTCTCACGGTTGGCCTCCTGCGTGTCGATCTTCAGGAACTCCTCGCCGTAACCCTGCGTGACGAGGTTCTCCGGCGGGATGTCGTAATACTCGGTCAGAGCGATCGCGACGGCCTCGGCGCGCCGGTCGGACAGAGCGAGGTTCATCGCGTTGGAGCCGACCGCGTCCGTGTGGCCTTCCAGAAGGAAGGTCTCGTCCGGGTTCTCGTCGATCACCTGGCTGATCGCGTTGGCGAGCGCTTCCAGATTGACGAGCTGTGCGCGCTCGATCTCCGCCGAGCCGGTGGCGAAGGTGATCGTGTTGAGGTCGATGCGGCGGACCTTGTCGCGGATGCGCTCCGAACGACGCACTTCGTCGACCGAGTAGATGCGCTCCACGGTCTCCACTGGCGGGGCGACGATCGTCTCGTAGTAGAGGCGCTCGTCCGGTTCGTAGACGTCCACGATGTAGCGCTCGCGCGGGATCGTGAGCTGCAGCGGCGGCAGGGTGGCGCCGACGTCGTAGTAGTAGACGGGCTCGGCCTCCTCCAGCACCGGATCGTAGAACAGCACCACCTCGCGGCCGTCCGGCAGGATGCGCGAGCGCTGCACGACGTCGCCGTAGCGGTTGTAGATCGTCACGACCTGCACGCCGTTGTCGCGCACGATGGTCTCGCGCGAGAGACCGCGCGGCAGCTCCTCCACGTAGAACTCCTCGGACGCCACACGCAGGCGCTCGGTGTCGTTGGAGCGGATGAAGTAGCTGGTCGCCGCGCCGGCCACGGCCCCCGCCAGCGCCGCACCGGCGAAGGTCAGGATGTCGCGGTTGCCGACGCGCTCGACGACCTCCACCTGGGGCGGCAGCACCGGGGCAGGGGCCTGCTCGATGATGTTGCCCTCGATGTTGGTCACCGAGTTGATCGTGATGTTCTGCTGGATGTTCTGCACCTGCGCGTCGCTCGCGGCGATGTTGCCGGGCTCGACGGCGCGCAGCTGGATGTCTTCGGCGACCGGCTGAGGGGCCTCGACCGGTTCCTCGGGCGCGACCAGCGACTGGATTTCGGCAGGAGCCTCCGTAGGCTGGCCGTCGACCGGCGCACCCTCGACCGGGGCTTCCAGCGTCTCGGCGGGAGCCTCGGCAGGGGCGGGCAGGGTCTCTGCCTCGGCCGGCAGTTCGGGCGCATCCTCGGGCGCGCTCGGGTCGGGATCGGGCACGGCGACGCCTTCGCCGGCGGCCGGCGCAGGGCCTTCGGCAGGATCGGCGGGCGCTTCCGACGGGGCTTCGTCGGCGGGAGCCTCCTCGACCGGCGTCTCGGCGGCAGGCTCCTCGGCAGGGGCTTCTTCCGCAGGGGCTTCCGCAGCCGGTTCCTCGGCGGCAGGCTCTTCAGCCGGGGCCTCTTCGGCTGCCGGTTCCTCCGCGGCGGGTTCGTCCGCTGCGGGCTCCTCGGCTACCGGCTCTTCGGCCGCGGGTTCCTCGACCGCAGGCTCTTCCGCAGGAGCCTCTTCGGCCGCAGGCTCCTCCGCAGGAGCCTCTTCGGCCGCGGGCTCCTCGGCAGGAGCTTCCTCGACGGGCGCCGGCTCTTCGGCCGCAGGCGCCTCGGGCTCCGGGGCCGGCTCAGGCTCCGGTTCCGGTGCGGGCTCGGGCTCCGGCTCGGGTGCAGGCTCAGGCTCGGGTGCAGGTGCCGGCTCGGGCTCCGGCGGAACGTCGCTCTGCGTTCCCTCGTCGGCGGGCAGCTCGGCGGGATCGCCCTCGGCGGCGTCCGGCGCGGGCTCAGTCTCCTCCGGCGCGGGCACGGCGGCTCCGCCTTCGGGCGGCGGAATCAGCTCCGGGCTCGCCTGCGCGACGCGAATTTTCGCGGTGTCCTGCGCATAGGCGGAGAGCGGAACGCTCAGCGCCGTCGACGCGGCAAGCGCGGCGACGGACAAGAATTGGCCCGAACGGGCGATCTTCGACATGTCTCGACCTTCTAAATCTGTCCCTTGCAGATCCGAGCCGGCTCGACCGCCCGCTCTCGCGGCGCGGCGTATCGGTGGGGCCGTCAGGCCCTTTCGGTCGGCTTCTAACTAGGCGGCAAATGCGGCGGTCAAAGGGGCGTCGCGCGGCGGCGTTCAGTTGCCGGCCTGCTCGTCCGGGCTCCAATCGTAGAGCCAGGCGAGGTCGGCGCGCAGCTTCTCGGGCGAGCGCATCGCCATCGCCGCATCCCGTCCGAGGCTGAGCGGGAAGGGCAGATGGTAGACGAAGCGGTGGAAGGCGACGCGCGAGCGAACGCGCGCCAGCCGGGCCTCGCGGGCCGACTGGAAGCGCGAAAGCGCGCCGGAGACATCCTCCCTCGCGATCCCGCCGGTGAGATGACGTGCGAGGACGAAGCCGTCCTCGATCGCCATGGCTGCGCCCTGCGCGGCGAAGGGCAGCATGGCGTGGGCGGCGTCGCCGATCAGGCAGACCCGCTCGCTTTGGTCCAGCCGACGTTCGGGCTCGGTGACGAGGAGCGGCCAGGCGCCGACGGGCTCGGCCTTCTCCAGATGTGTCCGCAGTCGAGGGTCCCATCGCTCGAAGCCCGGCAGGACGGGGGCCTTGCCCGGCGCGATCAGGACGATGTTGACCGAACGGCCGCCGCTCATCGAATAGGCGACCGCGTGGCGCTTGGGGCCGAGCCAGGCTTCGATCCGGTCCGCCCCCGAAACGTTCGGCGCGACGAAGCGCGCGGCGACGAGGCCGGTATCGGTGGGGGCCGGCAGGCCGAGATGGGCCGCGACCGCCGAGCGGACGCCGTCGGCGCCGATCAGGATCGGGGCGGTTTCCGTCCGCAGCTCGCCGGACGCCTCGCGCACCGCGAGTTCGACGCCGTCGGGGGTTGCGGTGAAACGCTCCAGCGTCGTCGCCAGTGCGATGTCGATCAGCGGCTCGCGCTCCGCCGCCGAAAGGAGGCAGTCCTGGAGGTCGGCGCGGTGGACGGCGAGATAGCCGATCCCGTCGGAGGCCGAGACCGGCACCGTCGCCAGCACGCGCCCGTTGCGGGCGCTGCGCAGGATCACCGAACCGGCCTCGACGCCGCGCGGCGCGAGCGCCGGAAGGAGGCCCAGCCTGTCGAGCACGCGAAGGGCGTTGGCCGATAGCTGGATGCCGGCGCCGACCGGCTCGATGCGCGGCGCGCGCTCCAGAACCCGCACGGGGATGCCGGCCTTCGCCAGCGCAAGGGCGGCCGTCAGGCCGGCGATGCCGGCCCCGACGATGGCGACCGGTCGGGCCGTGGCTTGCGCGTCCGGAATGGTCTGCGCCTCAGGCGGCCTTGTCGTGGAAGACGCAGCCGGCGGGCAGCGTCTCCTCGCGGCCGAGCGCCGGATTGAACTTGTAGAGCGTCGAGCAGTAGCCGCAGACCTTCTCGCCGTCGTCGCCCATGTCGAGGAAGACGTGCGGGTGATCGAAGGGCGGATTGGCCCCGACGCACATGAACTCCGTCACCCCGATCTCGATCACGGCGTGGCCGGCGTCGTTCTGGAAATGAGGGGTCGAATGGCCGGCCATGCGCGGGCTCCTTGAATCTCTCGCCGATCGCGTGGAGCTTCTAGGTCAAGAACGGCGAAAAGAACAGGTGGTCGCAACGCCCATCGCGGGCTACTTCCCCTGCCGAACGACGCGGCGACCCGGACGATCGAGGAACGGCATGACGGACCATTTCACCCATGAGGGCCTCTCGCTGGCCTACCGCGACGAGGGGCCGCGGGACGGGCCCGCCATCCTGCTCGTCCACGGTTTCGCCTCCTCGATGCTCGTGAACTGGGTGGATCCGGGCTGGGTCTCGACGCTGACCGGCGCGGGCTACCGCGTCCTCGCCTTCGACCATCGCGGCCACGGGGCCTCCGACAAGCCGCACGACGCCGCGCTCTACACGCCGGAAGCCATGGCGGGCGACGCGCTGGCGCTGCTCGACCATGCCGGCGTCGAGGAGGCCGTGTTCTTCGGCTATTCCATGGGCGCGCGGGTCAGCGCCTTCGCGGCGCTCGCCCATCCGGATCGGGTGACGGCGCTCGTCCTCGGCGGGCTCGGCATCGGGCTCGTGCGCGGCGTCGGGGACTGGGACCCGGTCGCCGAGGCGCTTCTGGCGCCCTCGCTGGACGACGTGTCGCATCCGCAGGGGCGCATGTTCCGCGCCTTCGCCGACCGCACGCGCTCCGATCGCCATGCGCTGGCCGCCTGCATCCAGACCTCGCGCAAGGAACTGACCGAAGAGGAGGTGGCGCGGATCGCGATGCCCGTTCTCGTCGGCGTCGGCACGAAGGACGAGATCGGCGGGGCGCCGGAGGATCTGGCGAAGCTCTTCCCGAACGGCCGCGCCTTCGCGATCGAGGGGCGCGACCACATGCTCGCCGTCGGCGACCGGACCTTCAAGGCCGAGGTGCTGCGGTTCCTGTCGCAGGAGGCCGGATTGAAGGCCGGCTGAACCGTCCGCTTTCGCGTTCAGCCTCGACGGCCTATGTAGAGGGTTCGAACGCTTCCAAGGTCCGAGACGATGACGATGACCACCCTGCACCGATCCGGCTCCGAGCGACCCTCTTCCGAGCGGGTGGAAAGCTGCGACCCGATCTGGGCCAAGGTGCGGGAGGAGGCGAGCGCGGCCGTCGAGAGCGAACCGCTGCTCGGCGGCTTCCTGCACTCCAGCGTCCTCAATCATTCGAGCCTGGAAGAGGCGGTCTCGCAGCGCGTCGCCAAGCGCCTCGACCACACCGACCTGCCGGCGGCGGCCATCGAACAGGCCTTCGCGCAGATGCGCCTCGACTTCCCCGAATGGGCGGACATCCTGCGCACCGATCTGCAGGCGGTCTTCGACCGCGACCCGGCCTGCGAGCGCTTCCTGGAGCCGCTCCTCTACTTCAAGGGCTTTCACGCCATCCAGACGCACCGTCTGGCGCATTGGCTGTGGGAGGCCGGGCGCCACGACTTCGCACTCTATCTTCAGTCGCAGTCCTCGTCCGTCTTCCAGACCGACATCCATCCCGCATCGCATATGGGCCGGGGCATCTTCCTCGACCACGCGACCGGTCTCGTCGTCGGCTTCACCGCGAAGATCGGCAACAACGTCTCCATCCTGCAGGACGTGACGCTCGGCGGCACGGGCAAGGAGTTCGGGGACCGACATCCGAAGATCGGCGACGGCGTCCTGATCGGCGCCGGCGCGAAGGTGCTCGGCAACATCCATGTCGGCCGCTGCTCGCGCATTGCCTCCGGCTCGGTCGTGCTCAAGGAGGTTCCGGCCAATTCGACGGTCGCGGGCATTCCGGCGAAGATCGTCGGAACCTCGGGCTGCGAGGAGCCGGCGCGGGCCATGGATCACGCCTTCGAGGACTGATCGGCGACGCGATGTCGCTTCCGGCCTTCCCCTTTGCGTCGGTTCGTCCTAGCTACGGCGCCGACGAAACGGAAAGGAGAGTCTCGTGAAGGGCGACGAGATCCGCAAGGTCGAGGCCTATCTGAAACGCGTGATGAAGGGCTCGGACGTGGAAGTGCGCGCGATGCCGCGCAAGAGCGACACGGCGGAGGTCTTTCTCGGCGGCGAGTTCGCGGGTCTGATTTCCAAGGACACCGACGAGGGCGAGCTGTCCTACCACTTCACGATGACGATCCTCGACATCGACCTCGAATAGAGCCGAAGCCTCGGCTTGATCAAAGAAGGAAGGGGCGGGGCCACCGGCCATCCGCCCCTTCCTCGTTTCCGGCCTTGGCCGACCCTTTTCGGGCCCGCCGGGAGACGTCAGCGCACGCTGCCGACCAGCATCATGTCGCGGTCGTCGGAGATGCCGAGCCACTGGCCCGCATGGGCCTCGGACTGGCGCTTGAGGTAGCGATAGGGCGTGTCGCGCCAGTTCAGGACGCGGTCGTCGAGATTGTCGAGAATGAAGTCGCCGCCGTCCGTGCGCACGGTCAGGACCGCATGGCCCTCGCCGTTCGGCTGACGCACGACGGTGATGAGCAGGGCGGAGCGCGGGAAGCCTTCCTTCTCCAGCATGTACTGCTTGAGCAGCGCGTAGTCCTCGCAGTCGCCTTCCGTCGTCGGATAGGACCAGAGCTCGGGCACGCCGTGCATCTCCATGTCGGTGCGCGGGAAGATCGCCTCGTTCACCGCCGAGTTGATCTCGACGATCATGTGCCAGTTCGCCTCCGAGAGCCGGGCGATGCCGACCGAGGCGTTGCGGGTGCACTGCTCGGAGTAGGTCTTGCAGAACTCGTAGTGGCCGATCGGCTGCGAGGTCGGGCCCTGGACGGTCATGGCGGCCTGTGCCGAGGATGCGCCGAAGGCCAGTCCGGTCAGGCTGGCACCGATGATCGCACAGGTCTGGAAGAAGCTGCTCATGGCCGTTGATCCCTTCGCTTGGGATCACAATGCCGGCCTCGTTTTACGCCCGCTCCAAGTTCGACGTCGCAATTTGCATCGAATTCGGGACCGGTCGTTCAGGCTTCATCCTTGCGGCGAGCGTGCGCGAATGCGAACGATTGTCCCGGTCGCCTCAACCGTTCGTTTACCATGGCGGAGCGCGAATTTACGATCGTTTCCAACGGGAAGGCGCTGTCCCCGAAGGCGGTGCGCCAAGTCTTAACGCGAGCGCGCCGTCCGACGCCTCGTCGGTTAACCACGTCCGGTCCATGGGATTCCCGGCCGGAGTCGAACCCTCGCCACACAGGTTAACGCCGCGCCAAAAACCGGTTAACGGCGAGGCCGCAGCGGCCGGTCCGCTGCGAAAAATCTTCGAAATTTTTCTGCGCTTTTCTTGCGTCGGGCGCGCGAGGGGCGATCAGCGGAGACGCTTTTCCAGCGTGTCGGCGTCCTGGACGTGGACGAATTCGACCGCGATCCCGTCTTCCAGGTGGCGCACGACCCGCCCGGCGGTGGAGCCCATCTGGACCCGCGTTCCGATCGCGGGCTTCACTTCGCTGGAGAGCGCCGCGCCCGACAGCGACAGGTCGATGATGCGGCCCTTGTAGCGGCGGCCGTCCGGTACGACGATCTCGACGGACGGGTCGCGCGGGGTGACGCGCTCGTGCCGCCGGTCTTCCGGCAGGTTCAGTTCGCGGCGGTTGGCGAGCCAGGTGAGCTGCGCGGCGAGCTTCTCGCGCTTGCGGTCCGACGCCTTGATGGAGGAGGCGAAGCCGCCGGGCAGGATCTGCTCGACATTGCCCTCGATGCGGCCGAGATGGTCGATATAGAGGATGACGCGCTCGCCGAGCTGCGGGACGACTGGCGTCGTCACCGCGAGGTCGCCCGGCGACATCCGCTCCACCCGGCACGGATATTCGGCGTAGTCCTCCAGCATGAAGCGGCCGAGCACGTCGATCTCCACGCGCGAGAAGCGCATCTCTTCACGCGGAGCGGGTGCCTGATGGTGCGCCTGTGTCTGCATGGGCCGGGGTCGTTGCGGTCGGTGAGCGTGGACAAACGGTAAGCGGGGAACGTTAACGATCCGTGGAGCGAGGTCGTCCGACCGCTGGCGCTTTTCGTGGCGAGCCTTACATGGCAGCGCGAACGGGTTGGCGGGGCCGATGGAATCCAGAGACGAAAGATGGCCCGAGCCGGTTCGCCGGCCGGCGACCAACCCGCCCGCCTTCAACGTGCCGGCCGTGATCCTCGCGATGCTCGCCGTGCTCGTCCTCGTCCACGTTGTGCGGACGCAGTTCCTCGACGAACTGGCCGGCGTGCAGACGCTTCTCGATCTGTCCTTCATTGCCGGCTGCTACGAAGGGCCGGTCGACATCTGCGGGTTCCGGGCCGAGGGCGCCGATCTCTGGTCGCCGTTCAGCCATGCGCTCCTGCACGGGGACTGGACGCATCTGGGCGCCAACGCGCTCTGGCTGCTCGCCTTCGGAACGCCGGTGGCACGCCGGATCGGGACGATGCGCTTCCTTCTCTTCTCCCTTCTCGGAGCCGCGTCCGGCGCGGCGCTCTTCTACGTTCTGAACCCTCATCTCCTGGCGCCGATGATCGGTGCCTCCGGCGTCGTCTCCGCCGTGATGGGCGGGGCCTCCCGCTTCGCCCTCGGCTCCGTCGGCCGCTTCACCTCGCGGGACGTGGTCCATGCGCGCCGCCTCGGGATCGTCGAAAGCCTGACCAATCGCACGATCCTCTTCTTCGTCGCGGTGTTCTTCGCCACCAACATCCTGATCGGATCGGGTCTCGGCTCCGCATTCGGAGCCGATCTGCAGATCGCCTGGGAGGCCCATCTCGGCGGCTTCGCCTTCGGCTTCCTGGCCTTCGCGGCCTTCGATCGCCGGCGGGGCGGACCGGTTCTCTGACCCGCCGAACCCTCTTGCCCGGCGCGCGCGCCTGACGCACCATCCTTCCTCAGCGAACCACGCGGCAGGGAGAGGTCGATGTCGGTCAGGCAGATTCTGGAGGCGAAGGGACGCGAGGTCGTGACCGTCGAGGCGGGCGTGACCATCGCGGACGCAGCGGCGCGGCTGAGCGAAAAGAAGATCGGCGCCATGGTCGTCGTGGGTGAGGGCGAGAGCGTCCTCGGCATTCTCTCCGAGCGCGACGTGGTGCGGCTCGTCGTGCGCTTCGGCGCCGCCGCGCTGGAGCGCACGGTCGGCGACACCATGACCGCCGACATCGTGACGGGGCACGAATCGATGAGCCTCGACGAGGCGATGGGGCTGATGACCCGGGGACGCTTCCGCCATCTGCCGATCTGCGACGAGGGTCGCCTCGTCGGCATCATCTCGATCGGTGACGCGGTGAAACACCGGCTTGAGCAGGCCGTCCAGGAGGCGGAGGAGATGCGGTCCTACATCCACACCGCCTGAACGTTCAGGATCTCAGGCTCTGGAGCAGGCGTTCGATCTCCGGAAGCTGGCGAAGGGTCTCGTCATAGCCGAGATCGATCGCCTCGCGCGCCCGGAAGAACTCCGACAGCCCGATCTCCCGCACGCGCGGATAGATCGACAGATCCGGCGGGTCGCCGGCCAGGCGCGAGCGGGACGTGCGGTCCTGGATGATGTTGAAGGCGTCCACCATGGAGCGCGCGATGCCGACCCGCTCGCGGCGCTCGCCGTCGGCGCCGTCGGGGTCGGACCGCCCGTCCGTCCCGATGCCGTCATCCGTCTCGCTGGCGCGCATGCGCAGGACGGCGGCCCGGCCGAAGAGGTCGTAGTTGAGGTTCACCGCCACGACGAGGGGCTCCTCGTAGGCGCGGCACACGGAGACCGGGACGGGATTGACGAGCGCCCCGTCGATCAGCCGCCTGCCTCCGCACTGCACGGGCATGAAGACGCCGGGCAGGGCGTAGGAGGCCCGCATCGCCAGAACGAGCGAGCCCGAATCCAGCCAGACCTCGTGGCCGTTTCGAGCCTCCGTCGCGACGCACACATAGCGCCGGTCGAGCTTCTCGATACGGGTGTCCTCCAGCGCATGGACCAGCCGCCGGTTCAGCCGCATGCCGCCCAGAAGGCCGGCGCCGCCGATGGAGAAGTCGAGGAAGCGCAGGAGACCGCGCCGGGTGAGGGAGAGGGCGAACTCCTCCAGCTCGTCGAGCCGGCCCGCCAGATAGCAGCCGCCGACGAGAGCGCCGATCGAGGTGCCCGCCACCATCGAGACCGGAATCTCGGCCTCCTCCAGCGCGCGAAGGACGCCGATATGCGCCCAGCCTCGCGCCGCCCCGCCGCCCAGCGCCAGGGCGATGCCTTCGGTGCGCTTGGGCGCCGCGACGCCGGTCCCTTCCGCCGAGGGGCGTTCGAGGGGCTGTTCGTTGCGCCGGAAGATCGTGTCGAGCATCGTCATCGTTCCCTCCGGAAGCGACGATAGCGCGTGCCCGCTGAACGGAGCCTAAAGATCGACGACGAGCCGTGGCGAGGCGCCCATTTCCACCCGGCGATAGAAGCAGGTGCGCCGGCCGGTGTGGCACGTGTCTTCGGGCTTGGCGACCTCGACCTTCAGCCAGACGGCGTCCTGGTCGCAGTCGATCCGCATCTCGACGACGCTCTGCAGAGCGCCGGAGGTCTCGCCCTTCTTCCAGAGACCCTTGCGGGATCGGCTGTAATAATGCGCCGTGCCGGTCGAGATCGTCAGATCGAGCGCCTCCTCGTTCATGTGGGCGAGCATGATGACCTCGCCCGAGGCGGCGTCGGTGACGATGGCGGTGACGAGGCCGGCCGCGTCGAAGCGCGGGCTCAGCGTCTCGCCCTCCTCCAGCGCCGCCTTGGACGCCGGGGGGCGGGGAAGCGCTCGCTCATTCTCAGCCCTTGCGAACGAGGGCGAGGAAGCGGTCGCGCTCCGCCGGATCGTCGGCATAGACGCCGGTGAAGGCCATGGTCGAAGTCAGCGCCCCATGCTTGTGCACGCCGCGCATGGACATGCACAGATGCTCGGCCTCGACGAGGATCGCGACGCCCTTGGGGCTCAGGCCCGCATCGATCGCGTCGGCGATCTCCTGCGTCATCGCCTCCTGCGTCTGCAGGCGCTTGGCGAAGAGATCGACCACGCGCGGGATCTTCGAGAGGCCGACCACGTGCCCGTCCGGGAGATAGGCGACATGCGCCTTCCCGATCACCGGCACCATGTGGTGCTCGCAGTGCGAGGAGAAGGGAATGTCGCGCACCAGCACGAGCTGATTGTAGCCGGACACCTCGCGGAAGGTGCGCGCGAGCAGCGCTTCGGGGTCACCGGAATAGCCGGCGAACATCTCCTCGTAGGCCCGCACGACGCGCGCCGGCGTCTCGCGCAGGCCTTCGCGGTCGGGATCCTCTCCGATCCAGCGCAGAAGGACCTCGACCGCGGCCTCCGCCTCGGCGCGGGTCGGGCGGCGCTGCTCTTCGGTCTTGTCGGGAAATCGTGCGACGGTGGCGTCCATCTGAAACCTCTCGGGACATGCCCTTCCGGAAAGGGCCGTGCCCACGCTTTCGGCCGCCCCATCGCCCGCCTATATACGGACGGGGCGGGCCGGTGTGTAGGACGCCCGCGCCGGATTTGAAAGCAAAGCCGCCATGATTGACGACGTCTACAACGCCCGCATCATTGAGCTCGCCGGCAACATTCCCCGGATCGGCCGGCTCGACGCGCCGGACGCGAGCGCGACCGCGCACTCCAAGCTCTGCGGCTCCACCGTGACCATCGACCTTTCGGTGCGCGACGGCGTGGTGTCCGACTTCGCGCACGAGGTCCGCGCCTGCGCGCTCGGGCAAGCCTCGTCCTCGATCATGGCCGCGAACGTCGTGGGCGCGAGCGTGGACGAGCTGCGGGCCGTGCGCGCGCAGATGCTGGCGATGCTGAAGGAGAACGGCGAGGCCCCGACCGGGCGCTTCGCGGACCTGAAGTTCCTGGAACCGGTGCGCGACTACAAGGCGCGCCACGCCTCCACCATGCTCACATTCGACGCCGTGGTCGACGCGCTCGACCGGATCGAGGGCGGAGCCGAGAAGGCGGCCTGAGGAGAGGAGCGAGAAGCGTGCGACCGTCGGAGATCCTGGACGACAATCGCGAGCGGATCCGATCGATCGTCCGCGAACACGGCGCGGACAATCCTCGTATATTCGGCTCGGTCGCCCGAGGCGACGACCATGCCGAAAGCGATTTCGACATTCTCGTCGATCTGCCGGAAGGCGTCCCCTTTCATCAGATCTTCCGGATCGAGGATGCCTTGTCATCCGTCCTCGGCCGCAAGGTCGATGTGTATCCGGCCGGTAAGCCGGGTTCCCGGTTCCTTGAGCACGTCCGTCCCGACCTGAGGCCGATCTGATGGCGCGCACGACCAGGGACCGTTATCTCCTCGAAGACCTCGCTCCCGCTTTGACCGCCAAGGCCCGGCAATGGCTCGCGGACCTCGATGCCGATCGGCCGTAACTATTCCAGCCCGTGGCGGCGCACGCCCGGCCGTGTGCTCGGGACGGCGCTGGTGCGCCTCTACCAGTTGACCTTCTCGCCGCTCGTCGGCGGTCATTGCCGGCACATTCCGACCTGTTCCGAATATGCCTACGAGGCCGTGGCGCTGCACGGCCTCTTCAGGGGCTCGTGGCTCGCGGCCAAGCGCGTCGCGCGCTGCGGCCCCTTCGGCAAGGGCGGGCACGATCCCGTTCCGCCGGCCTGACTCGCCCGCCGGCTTGCTCCGCCTGACTTGCACCGCCTCGCCGTCCTGACATAAGAGGCGGTCCCCTTCGCACACTGATGTGCGCATTTTCGATCAGGCTTTCCCGCGCTCGTAGGCGGGAGTGAGCGAACAAGGATTTTTCGATGATCGACCTCGTCTTTCCCGACGATTCCGTCCGCCAGTCCGAGCCGAGCGCCACGGGCGCCGAGATCGCCGCGGGTATCTCCAAGTCGCTCGCCAAGAAGGCCGTCGCCTATGCGCTCGACGGCGAGGTGCGCGACCTCGCCGATCCCGTCGGCCGGGGCGGGCGGCTGGAGATCCTGACGCGCGACGACCCGCGCGCGCTGGAGCTCATCCGCCATGACGCCGCGCATGTGATGGCCGAGGCGGTGCAGGAGCTGTGGCCTGGCACGCAGGTGACGATCGGCCCCGTCATCGAGAACGGCTTCTACTACGACTTCGCCAAGGAGACGCCCTTCACGCCCGACGACCTGCCGGTCATCGAGAAGAAGATGGCGGAGATCATCCGCCGCAATGCGCCCTTCAGGAAGGAGGTCTGGAGCCGCGAGAAGGCGCGGACCGTCTTCGAGGAGAAGGGCGAGGCCTACAAGGTCGAGCTTCTGGACGCGATTCCCGAAGGCGACGACGTCAAGATCTACAGCCAGGGCGTCTGGTTCGACCTCTGCCGCGGCCCGCACATGGCCTCCACCGGGCAGGTGGGCGAGCACTTCAAGCTGATGCGGGTGGCCGGCGCCTACTGGCGCGGCGATTCGAACAACCCGATGCTCAGCCGCATCTACGGCACGGCCTGGGCGAGCGCCGAGCAGCTGCAGACCTATCTCCACATGCTGGAGGAGGCCGAGAAGCGCGACCATCGCCGCCTCGGGCGCGAGATGGACCTCTTCCACTTCCAGGAGGAAGGGCCGGGCGTGGTCTTCTGGCACGCCCATGGCTGGCGCATGTTCCAGTCGATCGTCGCCTACATGCGCCGGCGCCTGGCGGGCGCCTATGACGAGGTGAACGCGCCTCAGGTGCTCGACACCTCGCTGTGGGAGACGTCCGGCCACTGGGGCTGGTACCGCGAGAACATGTTCCAGGTGGAATCGGCGGGCGACGAGGCGGACGACAAGCGCGTCTTCGCCCTCAAGCCGATGAACTGCCCCGGCCACGTGATGATCTTCAAGCACGGGCTGAAGTCCTATCGCGAGCTGCCGATCCGCTATGCCGAGTTCGGCCTCGTGCACCGCTACGAGCCGTCGGGCGCCATGCACGGGCTGATGCGCGTGCGCGGCTTCACCCAGGACGACGCCCACGTCTTCTGCACCGAGGAGCAGATGGCGGCCGAGTGCCTGCGCATCAACGATTTGATCCTGTCGGTCTATCGCGACTTCGGCTTCGAGGAGGTGATGGTCAAGCTGTCGACGCGTCCCGAGAAGCGTGTCGGCACGGACGAGTTGTGGGATCACGCCGAAGAGGTGATGACGCGCGTCCTGAAGACGATCGAGGAGCAGTCGGGCGGGCGCATCAAGACCGGCATCAATCCGGGCGAGGGCGCCTTCTACGGTCCGAAGTTCGAATACACGCTGAAGGACGCGATCGGCCGCGAGTGGCAGTGCGGAACGACGCAAGTCGATTTCAACCTGCCCGAGCGCTTCGGCGCCTTCTACATCGACCAGACGAGCGAGAAGAAGGTGCCGGTGATGATCCACCGCGCCATCTGCGGCTCGATGGAGCGCTTCCTCGGCATCCTGATCGAGAACTTCGCGGGCCACTTCCCGCTCTGGCTCTCTCCGCTCCAGATCGTCGTCGCCACGATCACGACTGAGGCGGACGGCTATGCGCAGGAGGTGGCGGAGGAGCTTCGCGCGGCGGGGCTCCACGTCGAGACCGATCTTCGCAACGAGAAGATCAACTACAAGGTCCGCGAGCACTCGCTGGCCAAGGTTCCGGTCATCCTCGTCTGCGGCAAGCGCGAGGCGGAGGAGCGCACCGTCAACATCCGCCGCTTCGGCTCGCGGGACCAGCAGTCGATGAGCCTGTCCGAGGCCGTCTCGGCGCTCGCCGACGAGGCCGTTCCGCCGGATCTCAAGCGCGCCCGCGCCGCGCAGGCGTGAGCCTTCGCGGTTCTTGAACCAGACAAAGGCCCGGACACCGCCTCGGTGTCCGGGCCTTTCGTCTTTTCGGGGTTCAGTCGCCGGAGCCGAGGATCGCGCCGTCCGGCATGGGGCCGTCCGGCACGACCGCCTCGCTGACCTCAAGTTCGATCTCGGCGTTCTGCCCGGCACGCACGGTGAGTTCGCGCTGATAGGTCCGGTCGCGGTTCCGGGCGATGACGACATAGTCGCCTTCGGGCAGGACGATGGTCGAATAAGGGCCGGTGCTGGCGGGAATGATGTCGCCCTGCGAGGAGGCGATGGACCAGGCCGTGTCGGCGATCGCCTCGCCGCCGGCCTCGCGGACGAGCTTCATGGTCAGTTCGGCCGCGTGGTGCTGGAAGCTCGCCCCGGTGATGCGTCCCGCTTCCACGCGCACGTCCGCCGCGACCTTGTTGGCGGAGCCGTAGGAGGAGACGACGTGATAGGTGCCGGCGTTGAGGCGCAGGACGACGTCGGAGGGGACCTTGGAGGCGACGAGCCGCCGTTCGCTCTCGGGCGTTTCCTGGCTGTAGACGTCGAAGGTCAGCCGGTCCGAGCGGATCGGCCCTTCGCCGTTGGCGGCCGAGGCGCTGAGGCGAAGGCCGCCCGCCTCCAGCGTCACCGTCTCGGTGGTGCGCAGCCCGGAGAACTCGATGCGCTTGGCGATGCCGGCTCGCCCGTAGCCGACATGCAGAAGATAGGAGCCGGCCGGCACGTCGAACGTCGCCTCGCCGCCGCGCACCACGCCGATCAGCTGCATCTGTCCCTCGCGGTTGAGGGTCGGGTCGAAGAGCCGCCAGACCAGCCCGTCCGGAATCTTCGTGCCGTCCTCCAGCTGGGCGGTGAGGACGAGCGCGTGCTCCGGCCGCACCACCGTCGGGTTCGGCAGCATCTGCGGGGCGAAGGCTGGGATAGAGGGCAGGACCGCGTCCGGCTCCAGCAGGCGGCCGACGCCGTCCGGCAGGGCGATCGGGTCGATCGTGATGCGCCCCTGGCGCGGAATGCCGAAGCGTTCGTCGGTCGGGGGCTCGGGAATGGCCGAGGGCGAGGCGTAGCCGGCGGGCGGCCCATCCTCTCCGGCCGGGCCTGCGCTGCGCGTGGTCGCGGCCGACTGCGCCGAGGCGCCGTGCGGCAGAGCCGCGACGAAGGCCGCGAGAAGGGCGACGGCGGCAAGGTCGTTGAGCGCGCGCACCCCGTCTCTGTCCCCCGCAATCCGCATTCGTAGAGGGAAGGCTTGGACCGCATTTCGGCGACGATTTCAAGGCGAAGCGCGTGCGCCGCGACCAGGAGGTGCTTGGCATCGGGGCGAGGGGACCGTAGCTGTGCCTCAGCACGCCATGTCGAAGGCCCACCCATGACCGATCTCAAAGACCATCTCGCCACGCGGCGCTCGATCGCGATCCCGGCCCTGAACGAACCGGGGCCGACCCCCGAGCAGCTCGACCGCATCCTCACCATGACCGTGCGCGTGCCGGACCACGGCAAGCTCGCCCCCTGGCGCTTCATCGTCATCCGCGACGAGGCGGCGCGCGATCTGGGCCTTCGCATGGCCGAGATCGCGGAGGCGAAGGAAGGTCCGCTCAGCGAGGCCCGGCGGCGTTTCGAGGAAGATCGCTTCACGCGCGCCCCGCTCGTCGTCGCCGTCGTCTCGACCGCCCGCCCGCACTTCAAGATCCCGGAATGGGAGCAGCATCTGTCGGTCGGCGCGGTGACGATGAACCTCATCCACGCCTGCTACGCGGAAGGCTTCGCCACCAACTGGATCACCGAATGGGTGACCTATGACGAGGAGGCGAAGGCCGCGCTCGGCATCGCGCCGGAGGAGAAGGTCGCCGGCTTCATCTATGTCGGCACGCCCTCCGAGCCCCCGGTCGAGCGGCCGCGCCCGGCTCTGGCAGACGTCGTCACGCACGCCGCGCCCGCCCGCTGAACTTCAAGCTCGAACGAGAAAGATCGATCCATCATGTTCTACGAAGCGGCAGGCAACAGGCACGGGCTCGCGCACGATCCCTTCAAGGCGATCGTCTCGCCGCGCCCGATCGGATGGATCTCCACCCGTTCGAAGGACGGCGCGGTGAATCTCGCGCCCTACTCCTTCTTCAACGCCATCTCCACCGACCCCATGCTGGTGATGTTCTCCTCCTCCTCGGTGAAGGACTCCGCCGCCTTCGCGATCGAGAGCGGCGAGTTCGTCGCGAACTTCGTCTCACGGGATCTCGCGGCCGCGATGAACCGCTCCTCGGCCGACGCCCCGCGCGGCGCGTCCGAATTCGCCTTCTCCGGCGTGGACGAGGCGCCCTCGCGGCTCGTCTCCGCACCGCGCGTGGCGCAGGCGCCGGCCGCGCTGGAGTGCCGCGTCTCCGACTGGTTCCACCCGAAGGGGCTGGAGGGACGGGAGTCGGGCTGGGTGGTCGTCGTCGGCGAGGTCGTCGGCGTTCATATCGACGATGCCTTCATCAAGGACGGGCGCTTCGACATGGCCGCCGCGCCGCCGGTCTCCCGCCTCGGCTATCTCGACTATTCCGTCTCGAGCGAGCTCTTCGAGATGCGGCGCCCGCGCCAGCCGGACGCATCCGACGCCTAAAACCTTGCCTCTCCCGATCATGGTGAACGCTTCGTTAAGCATGATCGGGGAATAGTCGCGGCCAGAAGGATCGAGGCGGGGCGCGGATGGTCGGCGAGTTTCATCAGTGGTGCGCCGTGGCGAAGGCGAGCGAACGCCGCGAGGCCGCGGGGCTCCTCGTCGAGACGCTTCTCGGCGCGCCCGAGGCGTGCCACGAGCACCGCTTCTGCCTCGAGGCCCTTCTGATCCTCGCCACGGATCCGTCGCCGACCGTTCGCGCGATCATCGCCGAGCGTCTCGTGCGGGCGCGGAACGCGCCGCGCCGGCTCGTCCTTCTCCTGTGTCAGGACATCGATTCCATCGCCGTGCCGCTCGTCTCCGCGACGGCTGTCCTTGGCGATGAAGACCTCGTCGAACTCGCTTTGTCCGGCTCGCCGCGCCTGCGCTGCGCGCTCGCCCGCCGCGATCGCGTCTGCGCGTCGCTCGCGGCCGCGCTGGCGACCTGCGGCGAGCGGGTCGTGGTTCTGGAGCTTCTTTCCAACCGCGAGGCGCAGATCACCGCCTCGACGCTACGGGCGCTCTACGGGCGCTTCGGCGCTGACGATCCTTGCGTGCGCGACCTCATGCTGCGACGCCCGACGCTGCCGGCCGACGTGCGGCGACAGCTTCTCCTGCGCACGAGCGACGTTCTGGCCGGCATGGATCTGGTGCGCGGGGTCCTCGGCGAGGGGGCGGCCCGCCGCATCGCGTCGCAGGCCTGCGAGAACGGCGTCTCGATCATCGCCGAGAATCTCGACGGGGCGGCGGTGGACGAGTTCCTGCGCCATCTGCGCGCCGAGGGCGAGGTCACGCCCGCCCTTCTGGCGCGGGCGGCCTGCGCGGGACGCATCGAGTTCTTCGCCGCCGCGCTGTCCAGCCTGAGCGGTCTCGGCTTCGCGCGGGTGCGGGCGATCCTCGTCGACGCCAGGGAGCCGGCCTTCTCGGCGCTTTGTGCGGCGGCGCGGCTCCCGCACGAGCTGCGCCCGCTGCTTCTCTCGGCCATCCGCCTGTGGCGCGATCACGCGCGGGCCGGTGAGGCGATGGACGGCGAGGCGCGGATCGCGATCCTGGACAGGCTGGCGCGACAGGTGCGCGCCGGCGACATTCCCGCCGCCGATCCGCTGCCGGACCTTCTGGCCCGCCTTTCGGCGGACGCGGTGCGCGACGCGGCGCGGCCCGCGCGCCTGGCGGCTTGAGAGGGCGAATCTAGTAGCGGAACTGCTCGGCCAGGATCCGGTCGTCCCAGGAATGGTCGGGGTCGAAGAGGAGCAGCCCTTCGGCGTCGCCCGCCCGGCGCACCGAGACCCGGCGCACCGACTTGATCTCCTGATGGTCCGCCACCGCGTTGACGGGGCGCTTCTCCGGCTCCAGCACCTCGAAATCCACCGACTGGCGGTCGGAGAGGAGCGCGCCGCGCCAGCGACGCGGCCGGAACGGGCTGACCGGCGTCAGCGCCAGGAGCGGCGCGTCGATCGGAATGATCGGGCCCTGGGCGGAGAGATTGTAGGCGGTTGAGCCCGTGGGCGTCGCCACCATCACGCCGTCGCAGGCCAGTTCCTCCAGCCGCGTGCGGCCGTCGACCGAAATGCGCAGCCGCGCCACCTGATAGGACTGGCGGAAGAGGGCGACCTCGTTGATCGCGAGCGCGGTGTGGTGAACCCCTTCGGCGTCCACCGCGTCCATGGTCAGCGGATGGACGGCGGTGCGCGTCGCCCGGTCGAGCCGGCCCTCCAGATCCTCCTCCCGGTACTCGTTCATCAGGAACCCGACGGTTCCCCGGTTCATGCCGTAGATCGCCTTGCCGCTGTTCATGAAGCGGTGGAGCACGTGGAGCATGAAGCCGTCGCCGCCGAGGGCGACGATCCTCTCCGCCGCCTCCGGGTCGGTCCGGCCGTAGAGCTCTTCGAGCCGCCGGGCCGCTGCCTGTGCGTCCGGCGCCGTGCTTGCGAGGATGGCGAAGGAGGAGATGCGTCAACCTCGCTGCGATGGGCGATGAGGGGTCACCGGTAAGGGTCTACAGCATCCGGCCTGTTGGAAAAATCGCTTTCGCTTCTCTTGTTCCCCGCGCATCATCCGGAGAGGAGAAACGACCGTATCTTCGACATCGAATCTCAACCTCCGGGCGCTATGTTCGCAGGTGTCGATCCAGGGGAGAGCATCAGGTGCGTGTCGAAACCGTCGTGACGCTGATCGTGAATGCCGCGGGCTTCGCGCTGTTCGGCGCGGCCGCCCTGCTCGTCGTCAAGATCCTCTTCCCTTGAGAAGCGGAGCCGGCCGATCCCGGATGGGATCGACCGGCAAATCCCTGATTCGGAAATAGAAAAGCGACCGCCGTTCCGTTCGGCGGGGCGGTGGCCTGCTCTATCGGAACCGCACGAGCGAGCGTCCCGTCATCGCGGCGGGCTGATCCACGCCGGCCAGCGCGAGGAAGGTCGGGGCGATGTCGGCGAGGATGCCGTCCTCGACCGACGCGGCGTCGCTGGCCGCAACCACGATCGGTACAGGATTCAACGTGTGGGCGGTATGCGGTCCGCCCGTCGCGGAGTCCTTCATCATCTCGCAATTGCCGTGGTCGGCGGTGACGATCGCCGCTCCGCCGCGCGCGAGCACGGCGTCGACGACCGGCCCGAGCTCACGGTCCACCGCCTCCACGGCCGCGATGGCGGCGGCCAGGCTCCCGGTGTGGCCGACCATGTCCGGATTGGCGAAGTTGACGATGACGGCGTCGAAGGTCTCGCTCTCGATCGCCGCGCGCACCTTCGCGCCCAGTTCGGGCGCCGACATCTGCGGCTGCAGGTCGTAGGTCGCGACCTTGGGCGAGGGCACCGTCACCCATTCCTCGCCCGGCCAGCGATGCTCCACGCCGCCGTTCAGGAAATAGGTGACGTGCGGGTACTTCTCGGTCTCGGCGAGGTGGATCTGCTTCAGCCCCGCGCGCGACAGCGTCTCTCCCAGCCCGTCCGACAGGCTCTGCGGCTCGAACAGCCGCTTCATGCGGGCGCTCAGCGGCTCCGAATAGGCGACCATGCCGACCGCCGTTTCGAAGCGGACGGTCCGCTGGCGCTCAAAGCCGGAAAACTCCGGTTCCAGAAGCGCGTCGAGGATCTCCCGGATGCGGTCCGAGCGATAATTGGTGACGAGGAGGGCGTCGCCGTCCCGGGCGCCCGAATAGTCGCCGATCGCGGCCGGCTCGACGAACTCGTCGGTCGTTCCCGCGTCCGCTGCGGCTTGAAGTGCGGCATCGACGCTTTCGAAGCGCGCGCCTTCGCCCGAGACGATCAGATCGTAGGCGCGCGAGACGCGCTCCCAGCGATGGTCGCGGTCCATGGCGTAGAAGCGGCCGCAGACCGTCGCGATGCGGGCGCCTTGCGGCAGGGCGGCTTCGAGACGGGCGAGGTCGCGGCGGGCGGCGTCCGGCGCGCAGTCCCGCCCGTCGGTGAAGGCGTGCAGCCTCACCTCGATCCCGGCGGCGGTGACGATTCTCGCCAGCGCCAGCGCGTGGTCCTGATGCGCGTGGACCCCGCCCGGCGACATGAGGCCCATGATGTGACAGGCGCCGCCGGAGGATTTCAACGCGTCGAGAAGGCCGCTGTCCTTCACGCGGGCCTCCAGCTCGCCGCTGGCGGCCGCCCGGCCGATCCGGGGCAGATCCTGCATGACGATCCGCCCGGCGCCGATGTTCAGGTGCCCGACCTCCGAATTGCCCATCTGCCCGTCCGGCAGGCCGACCGCGGCTCCGTGCGCGGTCAGGAAGGCGTGCGGGAAATCGCGCATCAGCCGGTCGAAATTCGGCGTGCGCCCCTGCGCGACGGCATTGTCGGCAGGGTCCTCGCGCCATCCCCAGCCATCGAGGATCGCGAGGAGAACGGGTCTATGGCGCGGCATTGTGGAACATCTCCCTCGTCCGAGCCGGGCCCTTGCCGGGCGCGCGGGTCTCGTCAGCGCAATGGTGCGTCGAGGAAGGGGTATGGAGGCCTCGGCCGGAATCGAACCGGCGTGCAAGGATTTGCAGTCCTCTGCGTAACCACTCCGCCACGAGGCCCCGATGCGCGCCTACCTACTGAGCCATATGGGTTTGCGCAAGGGGCTCTCTCGTCATTCTGAAAAACCGTCCCCGGCTCATTCTGAAAAAGAGTTCTCGCTGCGTTCCTAGGCGCGGGCACGATCGAGATTGCTCGGGCGGTCCTCTCCGTCCTCGCGCAGGATGGCGAGGCGGGCCTCGCGTCGCTTCAGCGTCGCGGCGAGCATGCGCTCGCGGGTTTCCTTGGCGTATCCCGCGTAGGAGCTGCGTGTCTGATGTGCAGAAAGTGCGCGGCCCTGGCCGTCCGTCAGAGCGGCCTCCTCCAGCTCCGTCATGCCGCCGTGCCGGCAGGCATCAAGGGTGAACCCCTTCATCTCCAGCTTGCCGGCGGTCTCCGCAACGATCTGGGTAAGCCGGCTAGAGCTCTCGCCGTAGAGGGTGCCGTCCGGCTTCGCGACGATCGAAAGGCCCCAGCGGGGGATCTGAGCGAGAACGGCCTCCGCCTCGGCATAAAGCAGGACCGGCTCGTTACTCGCAGGGTCCATGAATTCGAGCGGGTGGATACGCGTCTGCCGGTTCTTCTTGTGTCGAATGCGGATGCCCGTCGCATCGATCAGCCCGCGGTAGTCGGCCCACGTCGCCAGCCCGGCCGAGACGTTCCGAGGGCGCATCAACCACTCGAAGCAAAGGACGGCCGCTGCAGCGCATTGGGGACGGCCTAGGGCGATAGCGCCTTTCGCGAACTGATAGACCTGGTCTCGCGTGACGGCAGACTTAACGGCCTTCTCGCGGCGGCGCTTCGTCACGCCTTCCCACGGGTTCTCGCGGTCGCGGAAGACTGACGGGTGGAGGGGGATCATCCGCTTCCAGGCGGTGCTGAGATACATGAGCGCCTTCTCCGCGCTCCGAAGCGCGCCGGTGTCGGCCAGCTTCTTGTAGATCCCTGCCGCCGTCTTCACGGTCACCGCCGACACGGCGGTCTCTCCGAATGTTTTCCCGCTCTTCATCTGCAACTGCGCGAGGCGGTGGTAGGTCCGCTCGTAGTCCGGGCGGTTCGGCTCATCGACGCGCTGGAGGAAGCAGTCCTCGCGCTGATAGGTCCGAAACAGCCAAGCTACCGTTCCGAACTCGGCGATAGGGCGAAGAGGCTGATCGCCGTTGCGCTGGGCGCGCCATTCGTCGAGCATCGCGTTGACCGCTGCCGCCCCCCGATCGAGCTCCGCTTGCGAGAGGTTCACACCGAGCGGCTTCGCCTTGATCGGGAAGCCCGCCTTCCGGTAGGCGCTCGGGCACGTCCAGTAGAAGCCGGTCCGCCCTCCGGAGAGTGTCTTCGGCAGCACGTAGCGCGGCATGACGAGTTCGACGGTCACGCGACTTCCGCCTCGTCTTCGTCCTCGGCGGTCAGGACGGCCCGCTCCAGGTGTGCTTTCAGCCATAGGCGACGCCGACCCTTGCCGACCCCTTCGTCGACGACCGGCTTAGGATATTCGGTTCCAACGCGCCGAAGGAAGCCCTCAACAGAATCCTCGCCGACGAACCCGGCCGCCATTGGGGCGGACATGCGGATCGGCCAACTGCCGACCGGAATGGTCGAAGGCTTGTTCACATGGACCTCGGCGAATGCTGGGAGAGGAGGCGCGTGCCGGCGCCGGTGATCACGAGGCGAGGGGCCCGCCGCGAATAGTCCCGGCGCGCGAGGCCGGGCGCCGTCAGCATGGCGGCGTCGTCGGACTTCACCGTCCCCTGCGGACTGCGCCAGTCGTTCTTGAACCGGGCGCAGCCGAACGGCTTGGAGCGATGCAGGACACGCAAATCGGCGAGCATCTGAGGGGTGATCGTCAGTCCGTCAGCCATAATGAACCTCAGCTGCGGCTTCGGACTTCCGGGCAAAAGTCCTGGACGCGCGAGAGCGCGAGCTTCAGTTCGTCGTTCTTCCGGATGGTTTCGCGGCTCAGGAGGCCGCCGCTGCCGCCGCGTCCGTTCACGCCCGAATCGTCGAACATGACGGCCTCGGAGAGCGCGCGGGCCGCTTTGAGCGCGGCCTCTTCCGCTGCGCGCCGCGCCGCCGTCTTCTGACGGATGCGGTCCCGGTCCGCCTTGGACGCGATCCCGCTCACTGCGACCTCCGCACCACCGCACGGTTCGCGAGATCGCGAGCGGCGGCGCCGTACTTGCGCAGGGCTTCCGGGCTCCAGCCGCGGTGGAGGAGGTCGATCTCCTCGGCCGCGCCGTGGCCGCCAGCGAGGTCGATCATGTCGTCGGCGATCCGGCGGACGGCGTCCTCGGGCGTCCGCGTCGGACCCGGCGAGGCGACGCAGCGGGACGTCGGCGGCAGAGTGTGGAGGCCCTTCCAGAATCTGGCGCGGGCGATGATGTCTTGGGCACGTAGCTGCATCGGTGGTTCTCCCGATCGTGGGGGTGTGGGGGTCGGCCGTCAGTCCTGGCCGATCGTCGGAAAGTCGGTGGGGTTGAGGCTCTCGCCCGGCTCCAGGGCGCGTTCGGCGCCGGCACGGGTGAGGACGAAAACGTCCATGACGCCAAAGGCCTTGGGCGCGTGCCGGGCGAGGTGGCGTTCTGCGAGGCCGAGCCAGACCTCGTGGTCCGGCTGGCCATCGCGGATCATGAAATGATTCTGCCGCGACATCGTCTCGGCGCCGAAGAGGCCGAGCGCTTCGCGGGCGAGCGCCTTCTCCTCCGCCGTCAGCGGGTTCGGAAGCGCGCTCACGAGACGATTCCGATGGCGGCGCCGACGACGACGATGACGACGAGCGCCGCCGCGAGGAGCCGTGCGGCCTCGTCCGCGAAGCGCGGCGCATAGTGCGCGCCGATGCGGGCGGCTTCGCGCAGGTCTGCGCGCAGGGCGGCCATCAGCCCGCCCTCAGATGCGCGACGAGGGTCGAAGCGCAGTAGCCGAGGATGAAGAAGACGATCGCGAACAGGGTCCCGAGGATGAGAACCCAGACCCAAAGGGGCGGATCGTCCTGCGCGACCATGTCGTCGAACGGCCAGTCGAACTTCGGCAGGACGCCGAGCCCGCTGTCATGGGCGCACGCCCCCGGCGACGACTGGAGGAGGGCGTCTGCCGGGGACGTGCTGACCGACGCGGGAGGTGGGTCGCGCCGGATCGGGAAAGGGGAGAGGAGATGAAGCACCGAAAAGCTCCGCATCCGTCAGGGATGGGAGCATAGTAGCCAGAACGGCTACCTGTCTGTCAAGGGTATGTAGCCGTATTGGCTACTATCGCTCTCTCGTGACGGCGTAGCGAACTCTGCCCACGATCCGAACGACCTCCTCCTCGCACTCGCCGTCGAGCGAGATCGGCTTTTGCCAACGTGGATCGTCGGACTCTGCAACCAACCACAGCCCACCCTCAGGGTCCCGGTGCAGGGTCTTCACGGTCCCTTCGATAGTCCCATCCGGGCGCTGTCTTTCGACCACGTACCGAGCGCCTGGCTCGGGTGACGCGTGATCGTCCCAGGGCGCAGTGAAGATCAGCACAGTTCCTTCGGGGTATCTTTTGTTCATGGAGGTTCCGCGCGCCTCTCGGGCATAGAGCGGGATACCTCGGAACTCCGGATCGTCGGGCACTGCGACCTCATACCAATCGTCACGATCCGCCCAATCGAGGCTTTCGACGAAAGCTCCGGCTTGGACGGCGCCGCGTACAGTCGCCGTGCGCGTACGCATCGGGGGGACGAGGATTTCGATAGGAGGTACGCCGAATGCATTCCCCAGCTTTTCCATCCAAGTCGTCGTCATCTGCATTTTTCCCGACGACAGCTTGGAAATCGTTACCGGGTGAACGTCGAGCATCTCCGCGAGCTTCTCGCGAGTTATCCCTTTTTGGCGCATGAGTTCGGAAAGACGGTTCATCATGGATCGACCGTAGCCAATGCGGCTACGTCCGAAAGAGCCGGAATGGCTACCTACGCTTGACAGGCAGGTAGCCGATATGGCTACATTCAACGCCATGGAAACGCGCTCCCTCTTTTTGTGGCGTCAGGAAACCGGGAAAAGTCTTCGCGAAGTTGCGGAGGGTCTCGGGATCGAAGGCGCAAATCCTGGCCGCACGCTGCAGCGGTATGAGACCGGCGCCCGCGCCTGTCCGCTCGATCTTGCGTTGAGGATCCAAGACCTCACCTCTGGGTTTGTCGGTCCTGCTGATTTGGCGGCAGCCCGCTCCGCCTTTCTCCAAAGCTCCACTTGCCCCGTCGACGAGAGCGAAGATGTCGCACCTGCGGCGGGCTGTCCTGTGCCGTCTTCCGCGAGCGCGGAACACGAGGCCGCACGATGACGCGCGATCCCGTGGCCGACTTCATTGCATCCGGCGTGGACGGGAGCGTCTCACTCCCGAGCCCCGCGGCTCTCCTGGACGCGTACACGCGCGACCTCGATCGCGTTCGCGACATGTCGCACGGCCTCGACGTGGACCGGGCTCTTCGCGACGCCGGTTTCCGCCAGATGCCTCTGCATATGGGCGACGAGGTCGCGTTCGAGGGACGCGATGAAAGCTTCCGTGTCGCCGCCCATTCGGTCGAGGGCGACGGCCATGTCGGCCAAGGTCGCGCTCATGGCGCCGAGAGCGATCAACGCCGCAGCGTCGGCCTCGCCCAGTTCCAGCGGATACTTCATCGGTCTCTCCTGTTCGTCGCGGTGATGACCGCATTCCTGCATCTGCTCCGCAAGGGGGATGCACGATGACGCGGCTTCATCCCGACCTTCTCGCGCTCAAGGCGACCACGAAGGCGCTCGTCGATGCCTGCGGCGGGTCCGAGGCCTGCGCCGAGGTCCTCAAGAAAAGCGCATCGCTGATCCGCTCCTACGGCAATCAGAACGTGCCCGACCGGTTCATGCCGCTGGACGACGTCGTCGCGCTGGAGCGCACGGCCGGACGGCCCATCGTCTCCGCCTGGATGACCGAGCGCGCGAAGGCCGACCCAGACCGGCCGCGCCGCCGCGCCTGCATCAGCGATCTCGCGACGTGGGTGAAGGAGGGCGCCGAGGCCAAGGTCGCCTATGCGGCGCTCTTCGCCACGCCCGGCACCTGCCCGAGCCCGAACGACCGCGCTAAGGCGGTGAAGGAAATCCGCGAGCTGGAAGGGCTTCTCGCCGATCTGCGCGAAGCGCTGGAGGAGGGGGAATGAACCGGCCCGACTTCGCCTTCGTGCATCCCGTCTGGAAAGGGCTCGGCCCGGCCGAGACGCGGGTTCTTCTCGCCCTTGCGCTCTATCGCCCGAACCGGCTGACGAACGCGGCCATCCTGAACGCCTATCAGCCGCAGAAGGGCGGGACGCCTTCCCTCGTCGCGGACATCGTGAAGCGCATCCAGCCGGCGGCGGCGACCTTCGGGCCTGTCATCGTGCGGGAAGGCAAGGGCTATCGCATGGTCGAGCGGCCGAAGGAGGTCCGTCGCGCACCCCTCAAGGCAGCGGCGAAGGCGAAGCCCGCGCCGATCCCGTCCGAGACACCGGTCGAGACCGTTGCGCCGTCTCCGGTTGAGGTCGTCGCGCCTTCGGTGGCCAGGCCGCGCCGGGCGTCGAAGCCGGCGGCCGAGCCTGCCCCGATCGTCGAGCCGGAGGTCATGTCGGTCGAAGACCGCATCCGTGATCTCGCGCAGCGCCGGTTCGCCAGGTCTGCCATCGCTGCGACGCTACGGGTTCCCTACCGCACCGTCGAGCGGGTGCTCGGGGGTGCCGCGTGAGCGTCGCTTTCCTGCGCTTTTGCTTCGCACGGCGGTTCAACCGACTGGACCTCTTCGGTTGCACTGTCGCCGCTCTCTTCTTCGCGCGCGAAGCTTGGACCGTCGGGCTGGTCGGGCTGGTCCTTTTCGCGCTTGTTTCCGCGCTCGGCGAGGCATGGCTGGAGCGTCGTCGATGACCATCCGCTCGCCAGACATGGATGCCTTCATCGAAGAGGCGCGGTCGGTCTCGATCGTCTCCGCCTTCGAGCGCAGCGGCTATCCGCTTTCCTCGCTGCGCCGCGCGGGGGCCGAGTATGTGGGTCCGTGCCCGCGTTGCGGCGGGCGCGACCGCTTCCAACTGAACGCGCACAAGAACGTCTTCCTCTGCCGCCAAGGCGAGCAGGGCGACGCGATCGCGCTCGTCCAGTATCTGACGGGCGAGAGCTTCCTCGACGCCTGCGAGACGCTGACGGGCCGCGACCGGCCCGGCCCGGCGAAGACGGACGAAGAGCTGCGCGAGAGCGCCCGCGTTCGCCGCGAGGCCGCCGCGCGCCGGGATGCGCAGCTTGCCGCCTCGGCCGCTGCCGCCGAGCGGCGGGACGCCGACAGCGCGGACTTTCGCCGCCGGGAGCTGGCGCGCTGCCTCGACCTCTGGAACGAGGCGGCACCGCATCGCGGCTCGCTCGTCGAAACCTATCTCGCGCGGCGCGGCCTCGACGCGGCGCGCATCGATCCGGCCTATGTGCGCTGCCATCCCAACGCGACCTTCTGGGGGCGCGACGCATCCGACCAGAACGTGCCGCTGCATCGCGGCCCGGCGATGCTCGCCGTCTTCGTGGTCCCGCAGGCCGGCTCGGCGAAGATTATCGGCATCCATCAGACGTGGATCGACGTCGAGGCGCACGAGACGAAGTTCCGGCCGCGCATCGCCGACCCCTTGAGCGAGGGCGCGTTCCTGCCGTCGAAGAAGATGCGTGGGTCGAAGGCCGGCGGGATGATCCCGCTCGTCGGGCGCCTCAGCCAGGCGCGCCGCATGGTGGCCGGCGAGGGGATCGAGACGGTTCTCGCCTACGGCCAGCGCGAGGGCTTTCCGGACGGCACATTCTACTGCGCCGCCGGCGACCTCGGGAACCTCTGTGGCAAGGCGACGAAAGACAGCCGGTTCCGGCATCCGACCGCCGTCTCCGTCGATCGGCGCGGCGCCAAGCGCGCGGTCTGGGTGCAGGGACAGGAGCCCGACCTCGACAGTCTCGCCCTACCGGTGCCCGACCATGTGGACGAGCTCGTCCTCCTCGGCGACGGCGACTCCGATGCGGTCGCGACGCGCGCGGCGATGAACCGGGGCGCGCGCCGCCACGAGCGCGACGGCCGAACCGTGCGCGTCGACATGGCGCCGCCGGGAACCGATTTCGCCGAACTGGCGATGGAGCGCGCGGCGTGACGTTAGTTCATCGCAGTTCTCAGGATGCCGAACTCTTCGGTGCATCGGTTAATGATCGCCGTCGAGCATCCACTCAGCTTAGCGGCAGCTGTATCGAGATCATGAAGGCGCCCACTGTTGTCCAAAACTGCATTGTATTCGCGAATGAGAGTATTGAAGACGCGCGCCATCTCGGAGAGTTCTTCCGCGAGGTGCTCACTGTCTACTGTGCTGGACGAGATAGGAATGAGCCGCCGATAGGTGCCGATACGTCCATCTTGTGGCGCAATGTATCGCGCTGCCGTCGCTTGATGTCGAATTTCGAATACATCGGACGTCAATCCATTGAGAACGCGAAGGCGGCGTGCAGCGGAACGTCGCGATTCTTCATCCCGCAAACGCTCGGCCAGACGCGTCTGCCTTTCGAGATAGCGGAGCGTGAAGCCTGCTGCGAGCGCTGCCGCCCACCCCGACAGAGCGCTAACCCATTCACGCACCTCTTGGCTGTCGAGGGGGTAATCCTGAGCGATCGCTTCGCCGACAATCAGAGCGAAGAGCAGGCTAGATGCAGTCAAGACGAACCAGCCAACTCTGGTCAGCCATTCGGCTCGGTCCCACCTTCCGTTCAATTCCGTAATCCTCCCGATGACGGCCAAGCATGCCGCAGGCAAGCGCGGCTGTCATGAGCCTTGATCTTGGACTGCCGCTCTTCGCCTACGAGGTCGTCGTCATCGATCCGCCGTGGCCGTGGGAGGCCTATTCGAGCAAGGGGCTGGAGAAGAGCCCGGAGGCGCAATACGCGACGATGTCGATGGAGGATATCGCTGCGCTGCGCGTGGGCGACCTCCTCACCCCGTCCGGCGCCGTCATCATGTGGGGCACATGGCCGCTCATTGGGCGTCAGGAGGCGATCCTGCGTGGTTGGGGCGTTCGGCCCATCACCGGCGGCGTCTGGGCGAAGCGCACCGTCAACGGGAAGCTGCGCTGGGGCACCGGGCACGTGCTGCGCTCGGTCTGCGAGCCCTTCCTGATCGGTCGCTCAGCGACCTCCACCATGGCGCGCGGCAAGGTGCCGAACCTGATCGAGACGCTGGCTGACGCTTCGCTCGACGGCCTCGCCCGCGAGCATTCCCGCAAGCCTGACGAGTTCTATCGGCTCGTCGAGACCCTCGTCCCCTACGGGCGCCGCGCCGACATCTTCAGTCGCCAGCGCCGCCCCGGTTGGGACGCCTTCGGCAACGAAGCCGACAAGTTCACCGAGGTCGCGGAATGAACGACGAACCTAAAGAGGGCGTCTCGCTGCTCACGCTTTGCGCGGCGCAGCCCGAGACCGATATCGGCAACGGCAACCGGCTGCGCCACCGCTACGGCGAGGACCTCCGCCATGTCGAGGGCATCGGCTGGCATGCGTTCAACGGCAAGCGGTTCCGCGAGGATTCGGGTGGCTCGGTCGTTCGCCCGCTCGCGCATCGCACGGCCGAGCACATCCGCTTCGAGTGCGCCGAGATCGTGCCGGAGGAGGGCGAGGCTCTCCTGATCGCGGACGGCGACGGCGCGGCGGAGGAGATGGAAGGGCGTGAGAAGCCGAAGAGCGACGCCTCGGCCGACGCCAAACGCGCGTGGGCGAAGCTGGAAGCCGCCGTGAAGGAGCGCGACCGCGTCGTTTCCAAGCTCGACGACCGCAAGGCCAGCCGGGCGCGCTTCGCCAAGTCCTCCTGCAACTCCGCCAAGCTCGACAACATGTTGAAGGAGGCGGCGCCCTACCGCGCCTGCACCGTCGACGACATGAACCGGGACCCGCTGGCGCTGAACTGCCGGAACGGGACGCTGCGCTTCGCCCGCGTGGAAGACGAGGAGTCCGACCCGGAGGAGCCGCGCTTCCTGTGGCGCGCCCGGCTCGACCCGCATCGGCGCGAGGATCTGATCACGAAGCTCTGCGAGGCCTCGATCCTGACTTCCGCACCTTCGGACGAGGAAGGGGCGAAGCCGGCGGAGGCGAGCCCGGCGGAGACGCTGTTCGACGAGCACCACTTCGACACGATCGCGCATGCGAGCGCGCCGGTCTTCATCGAGTTCCTGCACCGCGTTCAGCCGGACATCCGCATGCGGGCCTATCTGCGCCGGCTGGCCGGCTACATGCTGACCGGGCTGACGGGCGAGCAGATCATCGCCTTCTTCTTCGGCATCGGCGCGAACGGCAAATCCACCTTCACCGACGTCCTCGGCAAGATCCTTGCCGACTATGCGGTGACGCTCGGGATCGAGAGCTTCACCGGCGACGTGCGCCGGGGCGGCGCCGACGCCACTCCGGACCTCGCGCGGCTGAACGGCGCATACGCGTGCTTCGCCTCCGAAGGCGACGAGACGGCCCGGCTGAAGGAGGGCTTGATCAAGCTTCTGACGGGCGACGACAAGATCGCCGTGCGCAAGCTGCATCAGGACTTCGTCGAGATCGCCATCAAGGCGAAGTTCGTCATCACCGGCAACCACAAGCCGATCATCCGGGGCGACGACGACGGCATCTGGCGGCGCGTCCACCTCTTCGAGTGGCCGGTCCAGATTCCGGCGGCCGAGCGAGACCGGCACCTGCCGGAGAAGCTCCTCGCCGAGCGGGACGGCATCCTCGCCTGGATGGTGGCCGGCGCGCTCGAATACCTCACCCTCGGCGGGCTGCACCCGCCGGAGGAGGTTCTGACCGCCGTTCAGGAGCATCGCGAGGAAAGCGATCCCGTGGGCGCCTTCATTCGCGGCGGCTGCGAGGTGACGGGCGAGAACGGCGACCGGTGCGGGCCGGGCGAGCTCTACGAGGGCTATGTCCTGTTCTGCAAGCGTGAGGGCCTGACGCCCTTCGGCGCCTCGACCTTCAACCGAAGGCTTCCCGACAAGGCGAAGATGGCCTGGAAGAGCCCGGACGGGAAGATGCGCCAGTTCGTGCGCCTGAAGTCCGGCGGGACGATCTACGCCGGCATCCGCATCAAGCCCGCCTTCTCGGGCGGCATTCCTTCCGGACCTTCGCAGACCGACCCGGACGAACGCGAGTTCGCGCCGCGATGACGCGCCTCTCCGCACCTCTTCAGACCGGCTCGCCGATGGTCGCGCAGCCATGCCCGGCCCCCGGAATTGGGCGGCTAGGGACGCTAGAGCCGCCCGGTTTCGCTTGCTGCCCATCTTCGGAGGGTGCGGGAGGGCCTGCGGGACAGGGGTTTGGGGCGCTAGGGCGGCTAGGGCGGCAAGCCCGCGCGTCATGTATGCGCGCGCATGACCCTTGAGACCTGACGACGAGAGAGAAGGGGGCTTCTCTCATACGTAGGGCGAGACCTTGCCTCCCCAGCCTCCCTAGCTGCCCAACTTGAATGAATATCGAACGATCACAGAGGGTTACGGAAATGACGGATTGGGCAGGAAGCACGATGAAGGCCGAGCTACCGTCCCTAGCTGCCCAAAACGACTGGTTGACGGGAAAAGGGGCCTGGACGGCGCCGGTTCGGCGGCCTGTCGATGTCCATTACGGCGACGGGGTCGAGTGGTACGCGGTGCGGACGAACCCGCGTTGCGAGGACCGCGCGATGATGACGCTCGGCGGCGCCGGCTTCGACGCCTTCCTGCCGAAAGGCCGCAAGGTGATCGTGCATCATCGGACGAAGAAGGAGATCGAGCGGAGCTTCCCGCTTCTCGTCGGCTACCTCTTCCTCGCGATGCCCGCCGATCCGACCCTCCGGCACTGGGGCCTCGTTCGCACCTGCCACGGCGTGGCCGGTGTCCTCGGCGTCGATGGCGCGCCGGTCTCGCTGCCGGGCCGCGAGGTCGAGGCGCTGCGTCTGGCCGAGGCGGAGGAGCGCCTGCGCTTCGAGACGGTGCGCCGTCGCCGGAACATGTCGCCGCACTCGTTCACGGTCGGGCAGGACGTGCGGATCGGCTCCGGTCCGTTCTCCGGCTTCGTCGGTCAGGTGGTGGATGCGTCGAGCCGCGCCGCCATTCGCCTGTTGATTTCCATCTTCGGCCGCATGACAGCGGTAGACGTGCCTGTTGACGGTTCGCATGAACTCGCCTAGCTTCCTCGCCCAGACGGAGAATGCCTGTTCTGAGCGGCCACGTGACTCGCCGGGGCAATAGTCGGGGGATCGTCACCCGGCGCCATGGATACCTATGGGCTCGCGCAAGCGGGCCCTTTGTCGTTTCAAGAGGTAGGGTCCGCGCTGACGGCGCGCTCAGCGAGCTGGCGAAGCTCCTCGGGCAGGATGACGGAGCCGGCGCCGTTCGCGGCGATCTCCAGCATCGCCATGGCGGCGGCGTTGATATGGACCGGCCGCACCTTCGAGCGCCCGGTCTCGATGTCCTCGTAGGTTCGGACCGGGACGCCCATCGCCTCGGCGAACTTGGCTTGCGACAGGTCGGCGCTTTCGCGCCACTGGCGCAGGATCGTTCTCGGGTCGACGTCGGCGGCAAGGATCATTGAAGGGGTCTCCGGGCTTTGCTATCTTCCGGGAACCGAGGGAGTGCTAGCTCCCCCGGCCCCCGGAGTTACCGGCTGATGGAGAGGGTCAGTCTCCACCGGCCAATCCGGACTTGGAAGCTGAGCTTGACGCTCATGGTTGGCTCCTAGTCCTGCCGAAGCGGAATTGCTTCGGTAAGAGTGTTATTCCACGAAAACCGTGGTGGCGCAAGCCGAAACCATGAAAATCGTGGAAATAGTTCAGCCCCGTCGAACGCGAGTTCGGCGGGGCTTTTGCATGGGGCAGGGCATGGCGCGTATCCCCACGATGAAGACGGGCCGGATGGGCGTCGTCTCGACCCGCATCGCGCCTGTCGCTCGCAGTGACGCGCCAGCACGCTCGCTCAAGCCGACGCTCGACTTCTACGGTTCGGCTGCATGGAAGGCGCTGCGGCTTCAGGTGCAGCGCGAGTGCAAGCGGACCTGCCAAGGCTGCGGCAAGACGGACACGCGGATCTACGTCGATCACATCGTCGAGATGAAGGACGGCGGCGCGCCGCTCGACCGGAGCAATCTTCAAGGGCTGTGCGCCTCGTGCCATGCGAAGAAGACGGCGAAGGCGAAGGCGGAGAGGGCAGTACGATGATCATCAAGATGATCGAGGGCGCGACGCGCGTCATCGGCAAGTCGCAGGGCTACCTCGGTCTCCCGATCCGTGACGAGCTGATCGAGTGCGCGGTGAACGGCCCGGAGACGCCTGCCATGGTGACGGCCTGGGAGCCGACGCCGGACGAACTGGCCGCGCTGAACGCGGGCGCTGCGGTGAACCTTCGCATCCTCGGCACCGGTCATCCGCCCAGCCTCGTCTTCGTCGGCCCGGTGCCGCCCAAGGCAGCCTGACCCCTGGGGGTATCAAAAGTCTGGGCCGGGGGACGCTCCACCGTCACAGGGGGCGGCACGGAGAGATTAAATTTCGGCGGTCGCGAAATTCCAAGCTGGGGAGCGACCAGAGAAGCGCTGAAAGCCCTGCGATGCATGGGTTTCAGATGCCCGTCCGATGTCAGATCGGCGATTAGTTTTCAGGTATCCCATGACCGACAACGTCGATCTGTTCGGCGATCCGGTCCCCGCCAACTTCGGGGGCCGGGGCCGTCCCGCGCATATCCCGACACAGGCGAACCGCGAGAAGGTCAGCCTTCTCCTCGCCCTCGGGTGGAGCAACGAGCGGATCGCGAACGCGCTGGTGATCAGCCAGCCGACGCTTCGGAAAAGCTATAAGGCGGAGTTGCGCGCTCGGTTTCTGATGCGCGACCGGCTGGACGCCCGCGTGCTCGAAAAGCTCATGGCCGGCGTGAACGACGGCAATGTCGGCGCGATCCGCGAGTTCAGGAAAGCGCTCGAAGCGAACGACCGGATGGCGTCGCAGAGCAGGTTCGAGGATCGAGCGGCCGCGCAGGGTGAGAAGGCCGAGAAGAAGGGAAAGAAGATCCTTCGGCAGGAGGCGGCGGAGGCGCAGGCCAGTTCCGGACGCTTCGCTGTCCCGACCGCGCCGCGCCTGGTGCAGTAGGCGATGGAATGGACGACGGCATGCCCCGACTGGCAGAGGCGCATCGTCGATCGCGAGCCATTGATCGCGTCGCGGCCGCTCTTCCAGTCCGAGGCTGACGCGGCGCTCGACGTCTTCAAGGCGTTGCGGGTCGTGGACGTCGCCGGCTCTCCGACCTTCGGCGAGATCGGCGACGACTGGATCTTCGACTTCGTCGCCGCGATCTTCGGTGCGCAGGACCCGGTGAGCGGCAAGCGGCTGATCCGCGAGTTCTTCCTCTGCGTCTCGAAGAAGAACGCAAAATCGACGATCGCCGCCGGGATCATGCTGACTGCGCTCATCCGCAACTGGCGGATGTCGAACGAGCTCCTGATCCTCGCGCCGACGATCGAGGCAGCCGATAACTCCTACAACCCGGCTGCCGACATGGTGCGGGCGGACCCGGATCTCTGGGCGGCGGAAGGCAGTCGGGGCTTCCTTCAGGTGCAGGATCATCTTCGGACGATCACGCACCTGACGACGAAAGCGAAGCTCAAGGTACTCGCCGCCGACAGCGGCACGGTCGTCGGGAAGAAGGGGGCTTTCGTCCTCGTGGACGAGCTCTGGGAACTCGGAAAGCGCCCCCGCGCCGACTCGATGCTGCGTGAAGCGACCGGCGGTCTCGTGTCGCGGCCCGAGGGCTTCGTCATCAATATCACGACGCAGTCGGACGAGCCGCCGGCGGGCGTGTTCAAGGCAAAGCTCGACTACGCGCGCGGGGTGCGCGACGGAAAGATCGTCGATCCGAAGTTCCTGCCGGTCATCTACGAGTTCCCGGAGGCCATGCTGAAGGCCGAGGGGCATCTCGACCCGGCCAACTTCTTCGTGACGAACCCGAACCTCGGTCGGTCTGTCAGCGCGGACTGGCTCGAAGACGAGCTGCGCAAGGAGATGGCGAAGGGTCCGGAGACCCGGAACACCTTTCTGGCCAAGCACCTGAACGTCGAGATCGACATGGGCCTGCGGACGGACCGCTGGGCCGGTGCGGAGTTCTGGATGAAGCGGGCGATCGATCTGTCGCTCGACGACCTCCTCGACCGCTCGGAGGTTGCGGTCGTCGGCATCGATGGCGGCGGTCTCGATGACCTCTTCGGACTGACGATCGTCGGACGCGAGCCCGTCGAGATCGAGGAGGAGGTCGAGATCGACGGCGTGAAGTCGATTCAGAAGGCCAAGCGCTGGCTCTCCTGGTCGCATGCCTGGTGCCACAAGGGCGTTCTCGACCGGCGGCCCAAGATCGCGTCGCGCCTTCAGGACTTCCAGAAGGCGAAGGAACTGACGATCGTCGATGACCAGCTCGCCGACGTCACCGGCATCGTTCGGATCATCGAGAAGGTGAAGGCCGCCCGAAAGCTTGCGGCCGTCGCAGTCGATCCCGCCGGGCTCGGCGAGTTCGCCGACGCTCTCGCGGCGATCGGCGTGACGGTCGAGAACAAGATGCTGCTCGGCGCTCCGCAGGGCTTTGGCATGATGAACGCGATCAAGACGGCCGAGCGAAAGCTCGCGAACGGCACGCTTCTGCATGCCCCGTCCGGTCTGATGGACTGGTGCGTTGGCAATCTGCGGATCGAGCCGACAGCGACTGCGATCCGGGCGACGAAGCAAAATGCCGGCGACGCCAAGATCGACCCCGTGATGGCACTTTTCGACGCGGTGATCGTGATGATCACGAACCCGAGGCCAGCTGCAGCGTCGCCCTATGAGGCTCGCGGAATACGGATGGTTTGATGGGTATTGTGCCGAACATTCCGCGTGGCGCCCTGCATCCGAAGGCGGAGGTCGGTCCGCTCGTCGTCGATCCGGTCGTTCTCGAAACGCTGCGGGGTGGCGGATGGCTGTTCGGCGACGGCGAGGTCAATGTCGATCAGGCGCTTCGCAACCCGACGCTGTTCCGGTGCGTGAGCCTGATCTCCTCAACGATCGGCATGCTGCCGCTGCATCTGATCGAGAAGGGGACGAAGGAGAAGGCGACCGACCATCCTCTGTTCCGGCTCCTTCATAGCGAGCCGAACGCCTGGCAGACGGCTTACGAGTTTCGCTCGCTGATGCAGATGCGAGTGCTGACGAAAGGCAATGCCTACGCGCTAATCGTCTGGTCACGCGACACGGCGCGCGGAGTGCGCAAGCCGATCCGACTTCTTCCGCTCGACCCTGATCGCGTCACGCCGAAGCTCACGGACTCTTGGGAGATCGTCTACGATTACCAGCCGCCACAAGGCGCCAAGCGGCGACTGGCTGCCAGCGACGTCCTTCATCTTCGCGGCTTCTCCACCGACGGCGTCGTGGGCGTCTCGCTGATCCGTCAAGCCCGAGACGCGATCCGGTTGGCGATGGACGCGGACCTCGCCGTGCGCCGACTGTTTCAGAACGGCTCGTTCGTCGGCGCGACGCTGGAGTCGCCGGGGGAGCTGACGCAGGAGGCCTACGACCGCCTCGTCGCGTCTTGGAACGAGCAGTATGCCGGGGCGCGCAACGCCGGGAAGACGCCGCTACTTGAGGGCGGGACGAAGTTCGTCATTCAGGGCACGTCGGCCAAAGACGCGCAGTCGCATGAATTGCGCGGCCGACAGATCGAGGAAATCGCCCGCGTCTCCGGTGTGCCGCGTCCGCTTCTGATGATGGACGAGACCAGCTGGGGGTCCGGCATCGACGCTCTCGGCCAGTTCTTCGTCCAGTACGGCCTGAATCCTTGGTTCGAGGCATGGCAGCAGGCCATCAGCCGTTCGCTCCTTGAAGGCGCCGACAAGGACCGCTTCGTGGTCCGCTTCAATCCGGCCGCCCTCCTGCGCGGGTCCTTGAAAGATCAGGGCGAGTATCTCGCGAGAGCGCTCGGCTCAGGCGGCCATCAGCCTTGGATGAGCGTCCCAGAGGTCCGTGACGTGCTGGACCTGCCCGAAAGAGATGTCCCGCCAAACCCTATGGCGGGCCACAACGGCGGCCCGCCGCTGCGTTCAGGGGAATGATGATGGACCGCACCGCCCGCTTCTTCGCCAAGCTGCCCGTGATCGATCAGACGATCGAGAGGCCGCAGGGCTTTCGCTACGAGCCCGAGCAGCCGTTGGCTTCCTCATTCACAGCACGGTCGGGTGTCCAGACCGGCGATGCCCCCACGATCAGTCTCTTCGACTTCATCGGGGACGGCGGGTTCGCGGATGCTCGAATGGCCGCAGCTCTTCGAACCATCGGCGCGGACACCGACCTCGTCATCGAGATCAACTCGCCTGGGGGCGACTACTTTCAAGGCGTCGCCATGTTCAACATGCTCGCCCAGCACCGTGGGAAGGTAACTGCGAAGATCATGGGAATCGCGGCTTCGGCCGCGTCCCTCGTCGCCATGGCGGCCGATACGATCCTGATCCCCTCGAATGGGGAGATCATGATCCACAACGCCTGGGGCATCACGGTGGGCAACGCGCAACAGCACGCCTCCACCATCACGACGCTGAAGCACCTCGATCAGGCCATGGCCGAGACCTACGCGAAGCGCGGAGGCCGCGAGCCTGCCGAGATGTTGAGCCTCATGAGCAAGGACAGTGGCGCCGGGACCTATTTCAGAGGGCAGCAGGCCATCGACATCGGCCTCGCCGACGCGCTGCTCGACGTCCGCGCCGAGGCCCCGGTCTATGCGAATTCCGACGACGATCTCCCGCACTCGTTGCGTGAATGGGATCGCAAGCTGGCAGAGGGCGGTCGCATGACGAAGGCCGAACGCCGCCAGCTCTTCAACGATCTTCGCGGCACGCAGGACGCTGCCGCAACCGCCATGCAGGACGCTGGCGTTCTTGCGAGCCTTCAGCAGCTCGCTTCCACCGTGAATGCACCCAACTCCTAAGGAGGGTCCGATGACCCAGCATTTCATCCCCGGTCGCCGGGGCCTCGTTGCCGTGCGCGCGGAAACCCCGCCGACGGACATCAAGACGGCGATCGAAGCCGTGAACCGCGGCTTCGAGGCATTCAAGGCCGAGCATTCGAAGCAGCTCGACGACCTGAGGAAGGGCAAGGCCGACGTGGTCCTCGACGAGAAGGTCGAGAAGATCAACGCAGCGGTCGGCACGATGCAGGGCAAGGTCGACGAGTTTCAGGCGAATGCCCAGAAGGCGATCGACGAGATGAGCGCGAAGTTCGCTGCCGGCGCCCTCGGCGGCGGAGGGGCGGAGGTCGATCAGTTCGCCGACCCCGAATACTCCAAGACCTGGGCGATGTTCTTCCGCGAGGGCGACAACGAGAGCCAGATCAAGGCGCACCAGAAGGACGGCCCGCGTGCCGCGATGACGGTCGGGTCCAATCCGGACGGCGGCTATCTGGCACCGGTCGAGTGGGACCGCACCATCACCGACCGCCTGAAGGAGATCTCTCCGATCCGGCAGAACGCGACGGTGCAGTCGATTTCGGGCCCGGGCTTTCGCAAGCTCTATTCCGACCGCAACGTCGGTTCGGGCTGGGTCGGCGAGACCGCGTCGCGGCCCGCGACTTCCACGCCGCAGGTGTCGCCGCTCGATTTCAATGTCGGCGAGCTTTACGCCTTCCCCTTCGCGTCGCAGCAGCTGCTCGAGGACTCGGAGGTGAACATCGAGCAGTGGCTCTCGGGTGAGGTCGAGACAGAGTTCTCCCGGCAGGAGAACATCGCGTTTCTCTCCGGCGACGGCGTCAACAAGCCGTTCGGCCTGCTGACCTATGTCGAGGGCGCGGCGAACGCCGCAAAGCACCCCTGGGGCGCGATCAAGGCGGTGGACAGCGGTGCGGCCGCCGGGCTGACGTCGGACGGTATCATCAACCTGTTCTACGACATCCCGGCGGCGTTCCGCCTCGGAGCCAAGCTCTACACGAGCCGTCTCGCGCAGCGGGACATGCGGAAGCTGAAGGACGGCCAGAACAACTATCTCTGGCAGCCTTCCTTCGTCGCCGGCCAGCCCGCGACGCTCGCCGGCGAGGCCATCGTCGAGGTGCCCGACATGCCGGCGGTGGCCGCGGGCAACGTGGCTGCGCTCTACGGCAACATGGCCGCGACCTACACGGTGGTCGATCGCATCGGCATCACGGTCCTGCGTGACGCGCTGACGAACAAGCCGTTCGTCGGCTTCTACACGCGCAAGCGTGTCGGCGGCGGCGTCCACAATGTCGAGCCCATGCGCGCGCTGAAGATCGGCGTCGCCGCGTAAGGCGCGCGACCGCGACGGCGAATGAGGCGGGCTCCGGCCCGCCTTTTCCGTTCTCACCAGCACAGGAGGCCACCATGGCCGAAAAGAAGCCCGCTACGCAGACCGCCGACAAAGGCGCCGCGCCGGCCACCGAGTTCGAAGCGTCCGGCGCGCCGGCGCAGATCGTCTCGGATGTCGATCCGTCGCACCCGGCCGTGGACAATGATCCGCGTGCGGAAACGACCGCCGATCAGAACCGCATCGACTTCAACGACCCGACGATCTCGGGCGCGAAGGCCGTCGAGCGGAACCTGAAGGCGCAGGCCAGCGAAGCGTCGGCCGCTGACGACGAGGCGAAGGGCTGATGATCGGCCCGGCCATCAGGATCGAGGAACCGGCGTCCCTGCCGGTGACGATCGAGGAGTTGCGGTCCTTCTGCCGCGTCGATGGCGCCGGGGACGACGATCTCCTCAAGCGCCTCGCCGCGTCAGCGGTCGCGCGCCTCGACGGCTACTCGGGCCAGCTCGGCCGGGCCATCATCAATTCGAGATGGCGCCAGGAGTTCGCCGCCTTCCCACATCCGATGGAGCCGAAGATACGGCTCAAGCTGCCGGACGTCTCTTCGGCCCAAATCTTCCGGATCGACGCCGCCGGAGACGACATGCTCGATCCGATCGAGAACGTCGATCTGCAGCGGGACTTCATCGGCTGGTACGTCCTCCCGCGACGCCGTCACGCGTGGCCTTCTGGGCGGGGTGCTGTCGAGTATGTCGCCGGTTATGGCGAGCGCCCGGACGACGTGGACGCTGCCGTGCGCGAGGCGATCTGCATGATCGTGCAGGGCACCTACCGGATGCTTTCGGCGGAGGCGACGCTGCGCGTCGAGACGATCGAAGGGGCGTCCAGCCAAGGCTACTTCGGCCCGGAGATCATGCAGAACGCGACGACCGCTCATGTGAAACAGCTGCTCGCGAAAGCGCGGTGGAGGCCGGCATGACGACGCCTGCGACTTACCGGCGCCTTCTCACCCGGCGCGGCAGACGCGTCACCATCGAACGGGTCGTTGCGAACCAGCCTTCGATCAGGGTCGAGAACGTTCGGGCGCGTGTCCGCGGGCTGACGCAGGAGGAAATTGCCGGCGGGATCAATTCCACGAGCCGCAAGGTGCTGATCCTGGCGGAAGACGTGCCGGCGTCCTTCCTTCCACTTCGCGCGCAGATCGATCGCGTCCTCGTGGACGGCCTGACGCTGCGCTTCGACCGGCGGCCCGACGACCAGACGCATCGTTCCGGCGAGACGCTGCTCGCGATCGACGGCGTCCTCGTGGGCGCATGACGATGAAGCTCGAACCCTTCAATCGACAGGTTCAGGTTTTCCTGGACGATCTGAAGAGCCCAAAGGCCCGATCCGCCCGGCTGGCGCAGGTGGCTCGGGAAGGCATCGCCGACATCCGCTCGCAGAACCGTGGCGCGACGGGCTCCGATCCGGCCCCGACGGTGTTCGTGGACGGCCGCAAGGGCGGCGCATTGGAGAATGTGAAGCCTGATGGTCGGATCGTCGCCGAATTCGATCTCGTCACGAGCGTACTCGAATGGATCGGGGAGGCTCTGCTTCTGGAATCACCCCGCCTGACCGGACGCTATCAGCGGAGTCACGAGTTGCGTGCCGATGGTCGCCTCGTCGACCCGGACGGCAGCATCCCGCAAGCCAGCCGCTACGAGTTCACGAACATCATGCCGTACGCTCGGAAGATCGAGCCGGGCGCCTCCGTGCGCGAAGCCTCGCGGCTGCGGGGCCGACGCCGCCAGATGGCAACGACCGCGCCCGGTCAGTCGTCGCAAAGCCTGGACGGGGTGTACGCCGCGGTTTCAGCGGTGGCTGCCACCCGCTTCGGCAACATCGCCAAGATCCGCTACCGGCTCGACCGCTTCAACCAGGCGACCGGCTACTCGCACCCGTCCATCGAAGTCGAGCCCCGCTGATGGCGCACCCTTCCGTCGTCCAGATCGTCGAGGCGCACCTGAAGGCGGGCTTCGCGCACTGCCCGGTCTTTGTCGAGAACGAGGTCGTCGGCACGCCGGATGACGCCAGCGAGTGGCTGCTGATCGACTTCCCATGGTGCCGCTCGTCGTGGATCACGGCGGACGAGTTCGAGGAGGAGGGGGCCTTCCGCGCCATCCTCGCGCTGCAGCCCGCCGTTGGCGCCCACGTCGGCCGGGAATGGCTGGAGGAGATCGCTGCGCTGTTCCGCGGCCGGGCCGTCTGCGGCGTCCAGTTCTTCGCTCCGCAGTCGCCCGCCAGCGGCGACCAGAACGACGCCGGCGGCTACTGGCGCCTCGAGATCACCGTTCCCTACCGCACCACGATCGAAGGATGACGATCATGCCGAACATTGCCAACATCTCGAACGCCGCCGTGCTTTTCCGCGACAAGGCCGGGAAGGTCATCGAGATCGCGCCCGCCGAGGCGAAGCCGGTCGATGTCGATAAGAGCGATCCGCGCATCGTGGCTCACGTGAACGCCAAGCTGATCGAGGTCGGCGGCACTCCGTCACAGGCTTCGAGGACGGCGCGTGAGAAGGCGCTCGTTCCGCCGGCGGAGACGCCTGCCACCGAATAGCGGCTTCGCCGCTCCACCCCTCGCGCGAGCGAGACGTCGGCCGCCGCGAGCGGCCTTTTTCATGTCCAAACGAAGGAGGCCCCCATGGCCAACAACCCCGCGCCGGTCGCCCGCTCGAAGATCTCGATCGGCTCCCCCACCGCAGCTTACACCGAGGCCGCCCTTTCGGCGGACACCTACGTTCAGATCAAGCACATCCGCTCCGTGCCCGGCTTCGGCGACACGTTCCAGGATGTCACCGTCGAGGAGGTCGACGACCCGCGCGTCCGTCACGCCAAGGGTACGGCGAACGGGGCGACGATGGAGATCGTCTGCACCCGCAAGGATAAGGACCCCGGCCAGATCGCCATGATCGCGGCGGCGAAGAGCTACGAGTCCTTCAATCTGAAGATCGAGCTGGCGAACCCGGACGGCACGTTCGACGTGTTCTACAACTCGGTGCTCGTCCAGTCCGCGAACGTTGGCGCCGGCGGCCCGAACGACACGCAGACCCGCACCTTCACCTGCCAGCCGCAGGAAGCGCCGATCGAGGTCCCCGCGGCCTGATCCGACCTCTCGCGCGAGAGCTGGGCGGCGGTGCTGTCGGGGCGCCGCCGCTCTACCCGACCTTTCCCCGGCAACTCTTTCGATCCCGGCTATAGGAACCCGACGCCATGTCCCTCACGTCTCATGTCCGCATCTCGCTCGGCGACACCGAGTATGAGCTCAAGCCCAGCCTGAAGGCGGCCACTGCCGTTTCGCAACGCTTCGGCGGCTTCAACGGCGCCCTTCAGGCCGTCGCCAACAACGACCTCGCCGCCGTCACCTACATCGTCCGCCAGGGCGTGACGGTGAAGACGATCTCGACCGACGACCTGTCGGAAGCCGTCTACGAGGCTGGCACGCGGAACCTGATGGCGGACATCATGCGCTACGTCACGCGCCTCGCGAACGGCGGCAAGGACCCGGACGAGACCGACGCCGAGGAAGCCGGCGAGCGTGAAGAGGGAAACGGCGAGGTCTGACGCCGGAGGACGCTCTCGTCGATCTCTACCGGGCGGCAGTGAAACTGCTTCCCGGATGGAGCGACGGCGCGATCATGAGGTGCGATCTTGTCCGCCTTCACGTCGCAATCGACGCGGCACGCGAGCGGACCGACAGCGACTGGCGGCAGCGATACCGGATCGGCGGCTTCAAGATCGACGATCCGGTGCCGGAACCGGCCAGCGACGAGGCCTTCAACGATCAGCTGAGGGCCACCATGGCATTGTTCAGGAAGGCGGAGTGATCCGCCTTCCCGTGCCCGCCCCTACAGCCCGGACCGAATTCGGGCTTCGAGTTCCGGGGACATCGGCGCACCGGCGGCGTCGAAAACGTTCGAGCCTTGCCGACGGATCACATGCTTCGACACCTTCATGGGGTCGCGGTTCTCGCTGCCCGATGCTGCCTGAAGGCACATGATCCAGATTTCATGATCTGGCCCCTCATTGGGTTTGCCGAGAAACTGTCGAGCACACCGGTGAACGCCTTCTGCGGCGTCCATGTCGAAAAGGTCGCCGCGCGTCACCTGCGCTGTCGCCGACCCCAGAACAGCGAGCAGCGTCGCTGCCGCCAGAACTAGCACTCGCATATGCGCCTCCATAGCGGTCCCCTCGTCGGACATAGCCATGTTGCGCGCTCTCTCCAAGGCTTCCGACGCGGAGCCCTTTCATCGCTGGGGGTCTCATGACCGAAACGGTCGTCCGCGCAGTATTCGAAGCGGAAGAGCGCGGCGTCGCCAAGACCGAGGCTGCCGTTCGAGGCCTTGGCTCCGCTCTGAAGGACGTCTCGCAAGCCCAGAGCGAGAACGTCAAAACGTCGCAGACGGTGGCGAAGTCGATCGAAGGCATCGAGCGCTCGGTCGAAAGCGTCAATAAGCGCCTGGCCGGCGCACCTTCAGCTTGGAACCGCTACGAATCCTCGATGCGCGCGGTGAACGCTGGCATGAAGGCTGGCCAGCTGAGCGCGGAGGACTATGCGCAGTCCGTCCAGCGCATCCAGCGTGAGCTGCAACGCGTCGTCGCGCCTCGCCTGGACATGGACGTTTCGACGTCCGGCCTGTCGGCGCTTCTGGGGAAAAGCGAACAGGTCAGCGCGGCGCAGCGCGAGGCGGCGAACTCGATCCTTCGCACGTCGCTGGCGCAGCAGAGGGCCGACGCGGAGGCCGCGCGAGGCCAAGAGGCGCTTGCGCGCGAGACGGCGCGCTATGGCGCGGAGATCGAAGCGCTGCGCGCCAAGCTGGACCCCACCTACGCCGCGACACAGCGGATGTCGGCGGAGATCGACGAGCTGGCGCGTCTGGAGCGCGCCGGTATCGCGATCCATGGCGGTTATGAAGCCGCCCTGGAGGGGATCGTCCTCAAGTACGATGAGACTGCGCAGGCCGCACGGCGCGCCACCGACGCACAGTCCGCTTTTCTGCAGAACGCCCGACAAGCTCAGGCCGAGGCGAACGCTCGCTTCGTGGCCGATCAGAACCAATCCGCTTTCGGCAACGCCCTCGGCATCCGGCCGCTGGCCTCGGGATCAGCGAAGGCGAGCGCTTCCGTCTTCGAGGAAGAGGCGCGGAAGCAGGCCGCGGCGGCGGAAGAGATCGCGCGAGCCGACCGCATGCTCGCGGAAAGTGCCGCCAAGCTCCGCGCCGATCTGAACCCTCTCGGAGCAGCCTATGCGAAGCTTGCCAAGGATCAGGCCGACTACGCCGATATGGCTCGAAAGGGCCTCATCAGCCAGGACGAACTGACCGCAGCCAATGCGCGCGCCCGCCGCGGCTTCGCTGAATTCTCCGCATCCCTCGATCGGGGTCCACAGCGGATCGGGGTTGTCCAGCAGGCCGTGACCCATCTGCGAACTGCGGTCGTCAGCCTCGTGGGTGCGTACGCGACATTTGCGACGGTTCGCGCGATCGGAGGCATGGCGGATGAGTGGTCGGATCTCCAATCACGCGTGGCGAACGCGACCGGCAGTCTGGAGGCCGGAAGGGCGACGCTGGAACGGCTCGGGGAGATGTCTGCGCGGACCTACTCGCCGCTCACCCAGACGACCGAAAGCTGGCTGAGCCAAAAGCTCGCACTGGATGAGCTTGGCATCTCCACGTCGCGGCAGCTCGATCTGATGGAGACGTTGAACAACAGCCTCGTCATCAATGCGACTCGCGGCCAGCGCGCTGAGAGCGTTCAGCGGGCTTGGTCAAACGCGATGGCAACGGGCGTGCTTCGGTTGGATGGCCTAAACACCATTCTCAGCAATTCCCCTCGTCTTGCCGAAGCTCTTGCGGCGAGCCTGAACACGAACACGAACGGCCTTCGTGCGATGGCGACGTCGGGGACGCTGACCGCGGACAAGCTCGTCGGTGTATCGAGCCAGCTCGAGGCCACTCGCCTCGAGGCTGACGCGATGAGTGCGACGATCTCCGATGGCATGATCCGCATTCGCAATTCGCTTCTCCAGTTCGTCGGGGCGGCGGATCAGACGGGTGGGGCTTCGTCGAACCTTGCGGATCAGCTGGTTCGGATCAGCGTCTGGCTGGACGAAAACCGCCACCTCGCATCGGCGATGGGGAACGACGTCGCGATGAGCATCGCAACGTTCCGCTCGCTTGCCGACGATGTCCTCGGCACCTACGGCGCTCTTCAAGCCGAGGTCGGAGCCATCCGCGACTGGTTCGGCGATATGTCGTCGTCCATCAACGATTTCGTCGACGACGTGGTCGGATGGCTGGACCTGATCCCTTCCGCATCGAGCGAAGCGGCTCGTCTTCTTCCTGAAGGATGGGAAGACGCGATGCGGCAGCTGCACGAAATTGTCTCGACAGGCGTCCAGAACGTCGTTCGGACGATGGCGACCGTGCCCGCGATGGGCCATGCCCTGCGCGAGGGCATTCTCGGGAACGGGTTCGCGGAGACCTTCGCCGCCGAGCAGCAACGCTTCGTCGAGCTGATCAACGGGGTCGGCTCGGCAGTGGGTGACGCGACCGGTTTCCACGTTACCCTCGACGAGGTCGTTGTAGAGACGGCAGAGTCGGCCGCCCTGTTGAGCGATACGCTTGCTGATACGGCGGGCTCGGCGCGGGCCGTCGGCGAGACCATCTCGAACGGAATGGAGCGTGCCAACAAAGCCTTCGCTTCGCAGATCCGGACGCTCGAACAGAACACCGACGCGTTGCAGCGCCAGATCGACATGTTCGACGCGACTGCCGGCGCAACAGCGGCGGCCGAGCTGCGAGCGCGTGAGTTCGCCCGAGCATGGGACATCGCCCGCGAGGCAGGATTGAAGGCGATCCCGGCCGAGACGCTCGCGGCAATCGATACCGCCGCCGCGTCGGTCGGCGGGCTGACCGATCAGCTCGCGCGCATGAACCTTGATCGGGGGCAGGGGGAGGCCATTCGGCAGCTCGCTTCCGAAATCGAGCTGATCGGCGTCAGCGAGGGCGCGCGCAAGGTTGCGATGGCCGGCCTTCAGGCCGAGGCGGAGCTTCGCCGTCAGAACATTTCGGTGACCGAGGCGTGGGGGCAGGCTTACGTCCGGAACGCGCAGGTCATGGCGGCGGTGCGCGTCCAGATGGACGAACAGAACGCGGCGTTGGAGAAGCAGCGCGAGCTCGTCGAGAACGTCGCCTCGACCTTCCTCGACATCTTCACCGACACCTCCTCGGACTCGTTCTTCGATCGCATCCTGAAGGGCCTCGGCGATATCAGCCGCCAGTTCGCCGACCTCGGCAAGGAGCGCCTTCTCGACATGATCACGGGCGGGTCGGTCGGTTATACGTCCGGCTTCCCGGCGCCGGGCCAGCGCACGGTCGCGCCGATCGGCGTTCCCCTTGCGGCGAACCAGAACTCGCCTGCCGGCATCAGCGTGGGTGCCGTCACGGCGCTGAACGACAACCTGCGCCAGTCCTCGCAGTCGGCGATGGATGTTGCCAAGCAGTTCGATGGATTGAACGAGCGCGCCGACAGCCGCGTGTTGGACTCGTTCATGCAGGCGTCCGGCACGTGGCAAAACCTGTCGGCCCGCGACACCGCCTGGTGCGCGGCCTTTGCGAACGCGGCCCTCGTCGAGAGCGGCCAGCGGGGCACCGGGTCGAATCTCGCCTCGTCCTTCATGGGCTGGGGACAGGGAACGAACGCTCCCAAGCCAGGCGACATCGTCGTGTTGCGTCCGCAGGCGCGGGGCGCGTCGGGCCATGTCGGGTTCTTCGACGGCTTCGACGATCGCGGCAACGTCCGCGTCTTCGGCGGCAATCAGTCGAACGCTGCGAACACGCGCACCTTCGCCGCGAGCGAGGTTCGATCCTTCCGCACCGCGGTCGCTGGCGGCGTCATCGACGCGCAGCGCGCCATGGCGACCGGGCAGGCCGGGATCGTCGCGTCCGGGCCATCCATGTCCGGCGCGGCGTCGCAGGCGATGGCTGGCGGATGGGGCGGCTTCGGCCCGACCCCGGGGCAAGGCAACGCTCAGCTCGGCATGCTCGGTCGCGCGCAACAGTTCATGCAGTCGCCGCTCGGCATGGGCGGGATGAACGCCTTCTCGGCTTTCGGCGCAGGCATGTCGTCGGGCTCGCCGATCTCGGGCGGCCTGTCCGGTGGTCTCGGCGCGATCGGGATGGGGCTCGGGCCGGTCGGGATTGCCGCGGGCGTCGCGGGCGGACTTCTTGGCGGCATCTTCGGCCGCTCTCGCCGCAAGAAGGAGGAACGCCGGCAGCGTGAGGAGCAGGAGCGGCAGCAGCGCCTCCAGGCGCAGCAACAGCTCGACCAGCAGCTGCCGGCCATCCTCGAACTGCAGGACACGCTTCTCGATCGCGCCTCGGGCACTCTGACGAAGGAGAAGGCCCGGATCGAGAGCCAGCTGAAGCAGTACCAGACGCTCGCTGCAACGGCGAAGAACCAAGCGGAGATCGACCGCCTGACGTCGATGCAGGCGAACCTCGATGACTACATGGAGCGGCTCTACGACCAGCTCCGGCTGACGGCAGGCAGCGTCGTTCAGTCGATGCTCGCAGGCCGCGGTCTTGAGCCCGAGTTCGCCAAGTCGGTGTCGGCGGTGCGCGAGCAGAGCCTGTCGATCCGCAACTACCTGGCCGACCTCACGGCGGCTGCCGGCGCCGGCTCGGCCGAGGTGCAGGCGGCCACGGCGGCAGGCCGTGAGCAGCTCCTGCGCGCACTGTCGGGCGCCGAGGAAGTCACCGAGATCTGGACGAAGCTCGACGCACTGACGGGCACGGCGTCGCAGCTGTCCGCCGAGCTCCAGAAGCTCGGCATGTCGGCCGAGGATGCGGGCCGGGCGATCTCCGATCACCTCGGCCGTGGCATTCAGCGGCTTCGCGACGAGTTCGTGCGCGGGATCGCGGACGAGACAGCGGAGGGCATGGGACTCGGCTACCTGCCGCAGCTGCGGGCGCTCATGGAGCGCCGCGAGACGATGCGGGCGGACGCGACCTCGCTTGGCGCCGACCCGGCGCTGATCGACCGGTGGTTCGGCGTCCAGGCGCGCAACATCCTCGATCAGGCCGGGCTCCTCGACAAGGAGATCGCGCCGCTGGTGGCTGCGTTCCCTGATCTCGCCAACGTCCTCGGCGATGCGTCCGCGAAGATCGAGCGCTCGCTCGCCGACGCAGAGAACGACCTGCGGACCGCCTACCAGCGTGTCCGTCAGTTCGCCGATCAGCTCGCCTCGTTCCGCGACGACATCAAGCTCGACCGCAACCTCTCGACCCTCGGACCGGAAGAGCGGCTGCTCGAAGCCCAGAAGCAGTTCCGCACGGTCGCGGAGAAGGCGGCGGCCGGGGACGCGGAGGCGCAAGGCGAACTGATCGGCCTGTCGCGATCCTACCTCGACGAGGCGAAGGCCTTCTACACGACGAGCGAGGCCTACTACGCGATCTTCCGCGAGGTCGACGGCACGTTGAAGTCGACCGAGGCGAAGGCCGTTGCCGAACTCGACCTCGCCAAGTCGCAGTACGGCGCGCTCCTGTCGTTGAACGAGAGCGTCTTGACGATCCCGCAGGCGCTGGCGGCGATGGACGCAGCGCAGGCGGCTCGCGATCTGGCGCAGGGGCAGGCGTTGCAGGCCTATGTCCAGGCACTGAACCCGCAGGCAGCCATCCCGAGTTACCAGGCGCCCGGTCCGGTGACGGGCAACCCTGCTCCGGCTCTGCCCCCTGTGACAGCAGCGCCGAAGCCGAGCGTTCAGATCTACAACAGCGGGCGCTTGGAGACCGTGACGGGTGCCTACGGCGCCCACAACGGGGCTCACATCTTCATCCCCGAAGGGATGGCGCCAGCGGACGCATACCGTTGGAACATCCTCCACGGGCTGATGCGCGACCCGAACGCCGGCACGACCGGCCCGCAGTTCAACTACGACACGCGCCGCCTCGGCGGCGAGATCGGTCGTGGTTTCAGCGGGCTCGGCCACCAGGCCGGCGGCGTCGTCGCGAACGGCATTTGGGACGTCGATAGCGTCTTCGCCCGCCACCGTGACGGTGGAGCCGTGATGCTGGCCGGTGGCGAGTTCGTCACCACCGCGCGCGGCGTCACACCAGAAACGCGACCGGTACTCGACTTCATCAATCGCGAGCATCGCCTGCCTGAACTGCGCATGCCTCGGATTGCGATGCCATCGGCACCATCGATCCGAGGTCAGGACAACCGCGAGCTGGTGGCCGCAGTGCGACGGTTGGAAGCGGGGCTGGATCGCGTCCGCCAAGCCGTCGGCCTCGGCGCCGTCGAGACCGTGGGCGCCGTCGAGCGCGGCACACGCGTCGCGCAGGAGCGGGCCATGGAAGCCAAGCGCCAGAGGGCGGCTGCATGATCTACCTGATCGAGATGGAAGCGTTCGACACGGTGGCTTCGGCTCCCGTCGTCGAGCGCTTCGCGACGCACGGCTACACGACCCGGCCGACGGACGTTCCGGCGAACGTCCACTTCGAGAGCCGTATCGCCGATCCTGGCAACTACCAGCGATCGGTCTTCGAGCAAGGGCGGACGTCCGGCCCGTCGTCGATCGGCTACGGGCTGATCGAGCTCGTGAACGCCGATGGCGGGCTCGACCGCATGGCGAGCTTCGCAGTGGACGGGCGCCGGCTGACGATCCTGTCGCTTCCCGATCCCCGTTCGCCGTGGTCCGCGCGCAAAGTCGTCCTGACGGGCACGATGGATCAGATCGAGCTCGAATGGCGCAAGGTCTCGATCCGCCTCCGTGACCGCTCGGCCGAGTTCTCCGAGCCGCTGCAGCCGAAGGACTACGCGGGCACGACGATCTCCGGCGGGCTGAACGAGGCCGAGGGCGAAGACGACCTGAAGGACAAGCCGAAGCCGCTCGCCTGGGGGCGGCTTTTCAACGTCTCGCCGGTCCTCGCGAACCGGTTCTCGCTGATCTGGCAGGTGTCCAGCCGGCCCTTGAGCGCGGTCGATGCGGTCCGCGACAATGGCGTGGCGCTGACCGCTGACGTCGACTACCCGACCCTCACGGCATTGCGCGCTGCGACGATCCCGACCGGCCGCTATGCGACCTGTCTTGCCGCTGGTCTCATCCGCACGCAGCGCGAGCCGGCGGGCGATCTGACGGTGGACGTGCGCGAGGGTGCGAACGGCCAGCGCTCGGCTGCCATGACAGCGCGCCGCGTTCTAGAGTTCGCCGGGTTCGTCGCCGGCACCGACTTCCTCGCCTCGGACTTCACCGCGCTTCATGCGGCCAACCCAGCCGAGGTCGGGTGGTGGACTGGCACGGAGAAGGCGGACGTCGCGTCCGTCCTCTCCGCGCTCCTCGGCAGCGTCGGCGCGTGGATCTCGCCGGACGCGCTGGGCCGGTTCCGAGTGCGCCGTCTTGATGCCCCGAGCTTCGACCCAGCCGCCCCGATCCTCGACGAGGTCGTGATCCTCGACGGCGGCGACGGGCTGGCGCGCCTCGCGACCGGCGACGATGGCAAGGGCGTCCCATCCGCCAAGGTGACGGTGCGCTACGCTCGGAACTGGACGGTCCAGACGAAGGCCACGCTCAATGCCACGAACTCGACGCCGGCGGTGCGGGCGTTCGCCGTAGAGGAGTATCGCAACGCGGTGGCGGAGAACGCTGCGGTGCGGACGGTCCATCTGCTCGCAAAGGATCTGACCTTCGACACGGCCTTCGCCTTCCTTGCCGACGCGCAGGCCGAGGCGACCCGCCGGCTGGCGATCTACGGCCAGCGCCGCGACCGCTACCGCGTGCCGATGAAGGCCGAGGAAGCGTCCGGCGTCACGCTTGGCGACACGCGGACCCTCGCCATCGACCGCTTCGGCCTCGGCGCCGGCAAGACCTTCGTCGTCATCGGCGAGGAGGTCACGCTTGCGACCGGCAAGATCGTCCTCGACCTCTACGGATAGCCGATGAACGCGCACAACATCATGCTGGGCTTTCCGAACCGGATCGACCAGTGCTCCATCACGGGCGGCTCGTGGGTGGAGACGCTGCCGCTCGCGAACCTGAAGAACCGGCTGTTCAGCCGTGTTGCCCGCTCGACCGGGCTGGCGCTGTCGCAGGCGACGTTCACGCTCGACATGGGCCAGCCGCAGCCGATCCGGCTGTTCGCGCTCGTGGCGCACAATCTCAGCGTCACCGCTCGAATTCGGCTGGAGGCGGCCGACGCGCCGGACTTCGCGACGACGGTCTACGACGAGACGTTCGACGCTTGGGGCTCGGCTGCGAACGCGGCCTGGAACATCGCGCAGCTCGAATGGGAGTCCGACAACTACTGGCTCGGGACCTATACAAGCGAGCAGATCGAAGGGTTCACCGCCGTGTCGCAGCAGGTCCTGCCGGGCGAGGTTGTCGCGCGGTACTGGCGCGTCACGATCGAGGATCCGGACAATCCAAGCGGCTATGTGGAAGCGGGCCGCGTCTTCATCGGCTCGGCCGCACAGGCCCGGATCAACTACGCCTGGGGCGCGAGCCTCGGATACGAATTCGGGACGGTCGTCGAGACCTCGCTCAGCGGCGCCGAGTTCTTCGACGTTCGCGAGGGCGTGCGCGTCTTCCGGTGCGTGCTTCAATACATGGCCGATGACGAGGCCTACGGGACCTTCCTCGAGATCGTCCGGCGCGGCGGCGTCCATTCAGAGATCATGGTCATCCAGGACCCCACCGATATGGCGAACGGCATCCGCCGCAACTTCATGGGCCGCCTTCGCCAGCCGTCGCCGCTCGAGCAGACGACGTGGATGAACGGCGGCTCGGCGAACTCAATGGCCTTCGAACTCAAGGAGCTTCGCTGATGGCGGACTTTCCCACGGCTGCGGTCAACCGTCTCGCCGGCTACAACGGCGCGCGCTACGACGCGCAGACGAATCCTCTCGGCATGGCGATCGGCGGCCACCGGGTCAACTTCCCTGCTTCGCTGAACGACAGCGCCTCGGTCGCCGCCTACATGGCTGCGACCTCGCAGGAGGTGAAGGACGCCGCGACGGCCGTCGCCACCAATCTCACGGCGACGAACTCGGCCCGAGCGCTCGCGCAGGCCTGGGCGTCACGGGGCGAGGATCAGGTCGTCTCGGGCGGGCTGTTCTCCGCCTTCCACTACGCGATGAAGGCGGCCGCCTCGGCCACGGCGGCGCAGCTGGCGCAAGCCTCCGTCGAGAACACGCGCGACAACATGCTGCGAAAGGACGGCGCGGTCCTTTCGCAGGGTGCTTCGCTTGTTTCGACGCCGAGCGCTGGTTCGATCAGCGACGCAGGCGTCTTTGCGGCGCAGCTCGCGGGCTTCCGCAACGGCTCTGCGAACGGGGCGAACGGGGCGATCGTCTTCAAGGCGCCTTCGACCCTCTCGACCGTCATGGCGCGCCTCATCGTGGAGGGCCACAACTGGAGCGGCGACCACGTCTTCACGATCAATGCGACGGCCTATCGGACGAGCGGAGCCTTCAGCAGCCTGCGCAAGCTGATGCTCGGGACGCAGGATATCGACGTTCGCTTCGCGCTCACGCCGGACGGCCGCATGGCGCTGATCCTCGGCGACGTCGGCACGCAGTGGGCCTACATCAACCTCTCCGTCTCGGCGATGTTCTCGCAGCAGTCACGCGCGAATCTCCTGGAGTTCAGCAAGGGCTGGACGACGGAGGTCGTCACGAACCTGTCGGGCTATACGCAACTCACGAGCCCGATCGCCAACACGCTTCCAATCCAGATCCGGAGCGAGCTGAACACAAGGGTCCCCGACACCCGGGCAATCACAGCCGGCAACGGTCTGACGGGGGGCGGCGCTCTTTCGACGGATCGCGCACTTGCTCTCGCTTCGCCGGGAACTTTGACGGCCACCACCACAAACACGGTCCGGGCGGACGGGCATGACCACGCCGTTGATGCTCCTGGCATCGTCTCGGCGGGTAACGTGCAACTCGGGACCGGCATTGTGGGGACTTACGCGCTGATGCGGCACGTCAACAACGCGTTGGTCAACGCAGGGATCAGCGCCGCTGGTGCAAGCCTCCGCTACGCGAGCGTCGCCGGAACCTTCGAGGGCTTCGTCCCCTCCGGCACGTGGCGAGCTATGGGCTCCAGCCTCGGAGGAGACGCCCCCAACTCAACCACGATCTACATGAGGATCGCTTGATGTCCGAGACCAGCAATCCGACCGAGGTGGTCGATCCCGTCGAGGAGAGCCCGTCATCGGTGGTGAGCCCTCCCGAAATCCGAAACCTCAAGCATAACGCCTTCGGGGGCGTAGACCTCGAACTGAACCATCCAGAGTTCGGTTGGATCCCGTTCACATCGAGCCCTGATGACACGTGGGGCAACGCCCCGGCAGTTTGGGCGGCGGTGTTGGCGTGGGAAGGCTCGATCGAAGATGCTGACCCGCCCCCGCCAGCTCCTCCCATTGTCATCTCGGCCGAGGCGCTGTTCTTCGACCGGATGACGGACGACGAATACGACGACCTCGACGCCAGCGTTCGGGCCGGCGAGACGGCCCGCGTCTATCGCGGCTGGGCGGCCGCCGCCGTCTTCGAAGAGCGCACGGCGATGTGGGAGCTGCTCGTAAAGCACCTCGACTCGATCGGAACGACGCCCGCGCGCAAGGCCGAACTCCTGGCGCCTCCGTCCACAAGCGCGGCCTGATCCGAACCGACCATCACTGACCGACCACGGCGCCCGCGAGGCGCCTTTTTCATGTCCGGAGAAAACCGATGATCCCCAAATCGTGGCTGCCCGCCGCGCGGATGAAGCGCGTCCATCTGCACTGGACCGGCGGCGCGTCCGTCGCCTCTTCGCTCGACCGCAAGCACTATCACCTGATCGTCGAGGGCGACACGAACCTCGTGCGCGGCGATCTCCCCATCTCGGCCAACGCGAGCCCGATCCGGGGCAACTACGCGGCTCACACGCTGCGTGCCAACACCGACGCGATCGGCGTCTCGCTTGCAGGCATGGCCGGCGCGCAGGAGAGCCCCTGGCGGCCGGGTGGCCATCCGATCAACCGCGAGCAGTGGGAGGCGGGCGTTCGCGTCATCGCTGAACTTTGCCGGACCTATGACATCGACGTGTCACCGGTGACCGTGCTGACCCATGCGGAGGTGCAGAAGGCGCTCGGCATCGCGCAGCGCGGCAAATGGGACATCGCGCGCCTAGCCTTCGAGCCGTCCGTCTTCGGCGCCGAGGTCGTCGGCGACCGGCTGCGCAACGAAGTCCGCGCTGTCCTCGCCGGCAAGCGGCCGGAGCGGCCGATCCAGGAGCCGATTTCGGCGCCGGTCGGGGCCATCCCGCCCATGGCGCTGCGCGGCGTCGTAACCGCGTCCTGGCTGCGCCTGCGACGGAAGCCGGACGGCGAGATCATCGGTGGCATGCCCGCCGGCACGCCGCTGACGATCATCGATCACGATCGAGGCTGGGCCGAGGTCATCACGCCGAACGGCCATCCCGGCTTCGCCGCTCTCAACTTCATCGCCCTGGACTGAGGAGAACGACCATGAACAACGCTATCCGCAAGGCCGTGCTCGCGGCCGCCGTTGCCGGCGCGCAGACCGCCGCCGCCTCGCCGAACATCGCGATCGAGCGCTCGGCCGTTGGCCCCGTCGCCGAGAGCGTGGCGAACGAGCTGGCGCCGCAGCTGGAGCATCTGACGAACGCGGAGCCCTGGTATCAGAGCCGCGTGACGTGGGGCGTCCTTGTGGCTCTGATCTGCACGATGCTGCGGCCGATCACCGGCACGCTCCTCGACGAAGGCCAGACGCAGGAGATCGTCTCCGCGCTGGCGGCAGGCGGCCAGCTCTTCGGCCTCGGCTTCACCCTCTACGGGCGGTGGGCCGCGAAGAAGCCGATCGGCAACTGACAGGCCCGGCCGAAGGTGATCGCCATGCCAGACCAGACCCCGAACCGGATGGCCGAGCTCGCTCCTGCCGTCCGCGACTTCCTCGGCGACCTTCGGCCGGACGAACTCGCTACCTTGAAGGAGATCGTGAAGCTGCCAGCCGACGATGTTCGCGACGGCTTCAGGCTGGTGCGCGAGCTGCGCGCCTTCGGGAAGTGGACGCGCTGGATCGTCCTGACCGCCATCGCGATCTTCATGGCTACGCTACTGCTCTACGAGCGCGCCGTCGACTTCTGGCGCTACACGCAAGGAGGGCTCCCAAAATGATCCCCGTCCTTTGGCGCATGTTCGGAATCGTCGGCTTCGGGCTGGCGGCCTTCGGATCCTTCAATCTCGCGGCCATGATCGTCGATGATCATCCGCCGATCACCTACGAGCTGGCGCGGGCGAAGGAGCCGACCGTCGTCCAGGGTGGCACGATCAAGGTCGAGTTCGAGGTGGTGCGCGACCGGCGCTGCGACATGACGGTGCGCCGGATCCTCGTCGATAGTGCCGGCACCCGACACACCATCCCCACATATACCGTCGGCTTCCCGAACGATCTGGGACGGGAGCGGTACGAGCGGGAGATCACGATCCCGGCCAGCGCTGCGGTCGGGCCGGCCACCTATCAGGTCACGCTCCGCTACGCCTGCAACGTGATACAACAGGCGTTCGGCTGGCCGATCGAGGTCCAGGCGCCGCCGATTGGGTTCGAGATCACGGCAAGGCCGGGGTGGCTGCTGCCGATGAAGCACGGCGGGTAGCGTCCGGGCCGTCGGGAAAGAGACGGTCCGCATCCTGCATCGAACGGGGGAAAGCTGACATTCTTATCCGGGATTGAAGGATCAGTCCGTCAGCCGCATGAAGGGCGTGTAGACTTTCACGCCATGCGCTTCGACACCAGCGCGGAGTTCGGGGCTAGGGTTCCCCCATAACTCCCCCTCCATCTCCACGATTGCGAAGATCGCGGCTGCGTTGTCGCCCATGTTCTCGAAATGGGCGATGTGGGCCTCGGGACTCTCGTACTCCTCGTAGACCACAGCTTCCGTCTCATCGTCGTTCAGGAAGATGTCGTAGCGGATCGTTCCTGGGTCTTTTTCACGCGCGAGGCGCATGCAGTTCTCGGACAGCCGTTTGAATTCATCTGTCTTGCCGGGCTTGATCCTGAAACGGCCCACGGCCTGAATTTTGCTCATCTACGCTCCCGGATCCCAACGTCACTGCCCATGCTAAAGAATACGTCGGCTTTCGGAACGGATGTCAAACTCGCGATAAACTGCCATGGGCTGAAAGCAGCCTCATTCCTCCCCGAACATCCCTGCCGGCAGCTCACCGAACTTCGCCAGCACCGCCGGATCCTCCAGCACCTCGCCCGTCTCGGTGTCGATCGTCTGCTGGATCGCGACGACGCCCGCACACCTAGTCGCATCCCGCTCGGCGCGGGCAGCAGCGGCATCCGCTGAGGGCTGCTCCATCTGGCGACCGGCAACGAGCTTCTTCCCGACGCGGTCGAACTGCTGGACGATGTAGAGGGTCTTTGCGGGCATTCGTGGTCTCCGGACGTTTCGGCGCTACCATAGCCGACAAAGCGAGAGCCGCCTTGAAGATCGCGACGTTCAACATCAACAACGTGAACCGTCGGCTGCCGAACCTTTTGGCGTGGCTTGAGGCAGCCGAGCCGGATGTCGTCTGCCTTCAGGAGCTGAAGGCAGCGCAGGACGCCTTTCCGCAAGAAGCTCTATCGAATGCAGGCTACGAGGCCGTCTGGAAGGGCCAGCGGCAGTGGAACGGGGTGGCGATCCTTGGGCGCGGCAGGGCTCCGATTCTGACGCGCGACGAACTCCCCGGCGATGACGGCGACACGCAGAGCCGATACATCGAGGCAGCCTATCACGGCGTCCTCGTCGCCTCGATCTACCTGCCGAATGGCAATCCGCGACCCGGCCCGAAGTTCGACTACAAGCTCGCCTGGTTTGATCGGCTCGTCCGCCACGCTCGTGAGCTGATGGAAGCAAACGTGCCTGTCGTCCTCGCTGGCGATTACAACGTCGTGCCGACCGATCTCGACATCTACCCGACGAAGTCCTGGGACGATGACGCCCTGACGCAACCGGAGCCGCGGTCGGCATTCCGCGCCTTGATCAATGCGGGATGGACGGACGCGATCCGCACGCTTCACCCGACCGAGCCGATGTTCTCGTTCTGGGACTACAAGCGTCAACGCTGGCCGCAGGGCAAAGGGCTACGGCTCGATCACCTTCTCCTTAGCCCGCAGATCGCTCCGCGCCTCGTGGCCGGCGGCGTTGATTGCGACGTTCGCGGGGAAGAGGGCGCAAGCGATCACGCGCCAGTCTGGATCGAATTGGCGGACGGGGAGTAGGCTGCCCTCATGTGCAACCTCTACTCCCATACGAAGGGCCAAGCGGCCATCCTCGAAGCGACCCGCGCCATGATCGATCGGACCGGCAACCTGCCGCCGATGCCCGGCATTTTCCCTGATATGCCGGCGCCGATCGTCAGGAACGGCGCCGACGGTCGCGAACTCGTCCTGGCGCGCTGGGGCATGCCTTCGCCTGTCTTCGCGTTGAAGGGCCGGACAACGGATCCCGGCGTTACGAACATCCGCAACACGACCTCGCCGCACTGGCGCCGCTGGCTAGGACCCGCCAACCGCTGTCTCGTACCGTTCACCTCGTTCAGTGAGTACGAGACGCTGCCGGACGGGAAGAAGGTGCCGGCTTGGTTCGCCTTCGACGAGGCAAGGCCGCTCGCCTTCTTCGCCGGCATCTGGACGACCTGGACCAGCGTGCGGAAGAAGGCCGAGGGCGAGGTCACGGTCGATGCCTACGGCTTCCTGACGACCGAGCCGAACGATGTCGTCGGTCCGATCCATCCAAAGGCGATGCCGGTGATCCTCACGCAGCCGGACGAGCTCGACGTCTGGATGCGCGCCGACTGGAGCGAGGCCAAGACGCTGCAGCGGCCCTTGCCGAACAGCGTCTTGACGATCGTCGCGCGCGGCGAGAAGCGGGATGGAGAAGGCTAGACCGTTCTCCGGCATCTCAACTCAGCGTCGTGAGATCAGCTTGATGTAACGAGACCTGATTTCTCCCTGCGCGCTTCGCAGCGTAAAGGGCCGCGTCTGCCATTCGCTGTAGCTGTTCAGCCTCGGTGCGCTGCACCTCATCACGCAAGATCGCGACACCGACGCTGATCGTAACGTGCGGGCCGACAGTAGAGTCCGGGTTTGGCAAGCCCGCGTCCTCCACAGCTCCGCGAATTCGCTCGGCAACCAGAAGGGCGCTCTGCTCTCCGATCCGGGGCAAAAGAACCAAGAACTCTTCGCCTCCGTACCGAGCGACCTGGGAGCCGTCGCGCCTGAGATTGTCGTGGATGATCCGCGCGACTTCGATCAAGCAGCGATCGCCTTCGGCATGGCCGAGCTTGTCGTTCAGCTTCTTGAAGTCGTCGATGTCGCACATGAGGATCGCGGTGCCATCGATCCCGTCCCTACTCGACCAGCAGGTGGCGAGGGTTTCGGTCATCTGCCGACGGTTCGCGACGCCGGTGAGGGGGTCGTTCCGAGCAAGATGCAAAAGCCGTTCGTTCGCAGCCGCCAGCTCCTCGACATGCGCTTCGCGCTGTAGCTCCAGTAGGAAGTGCTTTTGTGCGACGAGGGTCATCGTTCGCCGAGCGGCGATGGTCGCGCCGAACCCGCACGCGATGTAGGCGATTCCGGCCAAGGCGCTCGTTGGCGACAAGCCAGGATTGCGAAGCTGGAAGAAGAGGTAGATCCCAAGGGCCATTGACGCGATCGCGACGGTCCATGAAAGCGGCACCGCGAACATGATGACGGCAGTCAGCGCAACGAGCAGCATGACGTGTAGGTGGCGGTCGTAGAACTCGTCCCCCGCGTTCACGCCAACCAGGGACACGGCAAGCAGGATCGTGAACATCCCGGACAGCAGAACGACGCCGCTCACGGCCTCGGAATTTTGGTTTCGCCAGAACAGCAAGACGGCAATCGATCCAGCCAAAATCGCTAGCGTCGGAACGATCATCGGACGCCAGTCGGCAGGCTCAATCATTGCAATGTTGAGCAGTCGAGTGACGACGCTGAGGCCGGCCATCCATGCCATCCAAGAGCGGATAACCGAGGCGGCCGATGCCCAAATCCTCCGTCGGAAGCGATCGTCCAGGTCGGGTCCGAGACGGATGTCCCGTGTCCGGCCGGATAGGAGGCGATCGACCTCGGTTGCCATGTTCGCGGAGCGCCTACTGATCCGATCTCATTCACAGATTCTACTACTGATAATTCAAGGTCGAGTTAAGCGCCGATCGTAGGTTGCCATCGGTTTGCCCGCGAAGCGCGGAGCGCTCAGAGCTTGTAGCGCGCGAACCGGGACGTTCGTCTCCTCCTTCGCCGCTCGTGGGTCCTGCCACGCATCGCCGAACCACTCGCGCATGTCCTCCGGGCTGACCCACTGCCGGTTCCCCAGCCGGCGCTCCTCCTTAAGCCATCGATCCCACCCGGCCGCGTCGGTGACCGAGACCGGACGAACATGCTCACCTCGGGCAGCGGCCAGAGCGTGGTCAAGCTCGACCGTGTGCGGCAGCTGCAGGGCGGCTCGGAAGATCACCTCCCGCTCGGTCTGCATGGCGAAGCGAGGCGCCGACTGGACGAAGGCGGGAAAGGCCGCTTCCAGCGCGCGGGCTGCGTTGCGCGGCGACGAAGCTTCGCCCGCTGACCCCGGTCCGGCAATTGGCGCCAGAAAGATCCTCCAGGTCCAATAGGACAGGCCGGACCCGTGCGTCTGCACCGGCGTGATCTGGCCGACCCGGAACTCTCCTATCCACGCGTCGTAGGCTTCGGTGCCCCAGTTCCCTCGCCGACGCCAGCGGAAGCGGAACTCTGCTACTGCACTGGAGCCTTGATCGCGAACCGCTGGCAAAGCTCTTTCAATGCCTTCGCCACCTCGGGGTCCTTCTTCTCCAAGGTCCCTGCCAGAGCCGCTATGAGCGTGAGCGAAACGTACCTGTCCATGTGCGCTGTCCTCCTCCCGAAACTCACCAGCGTCACGTGTTACAAGGTAACGGTCTACATCCTTCTGGTCGTGCGACATGGCGTCCTGCCGGTTGCGAATCGTCGGCTGTGTTCTCTATCCGTTCCATATGAGCCCGCCGCGTGGAAATCGAGGTCTGCACCTCTCCGAGTGCCATGACCTCGGGCTCGTGGTCTGGATGCGCTGCAACTTCTGCCGTGGGGCACAGCGGTTCTACGACCCGTGCGACCTCGCGGTGGTCCTGGGCGATGTCGAGCTCGACAAGCTCCGGGGCCGTCTGAAATGCGAGGTCTGCGAGAAGGTGGACTATCTCGACGTCGGCAAGCGCCGGCTGGCCGAGCTTGAGCGAACCGGAACGCTGATCCGGCGGCTCGTCAGGGTGCGTCACGTCCCGGTCTGGCGCGAGGATCGGCTTTAACGGGCGTAGTAGCCGCCCGAATAGCGCGTCCAATCCACAGCATGGCCGGCGCGCACCTGCTCCGCCGCGATGTCCCGGCCGCCGACGAAGCACTGAGCGACGATCCGGTCATAGGAGGCCGGAGAGGACCGGCCATCGCATGGCGTCCCATTTCCGACCTGGCGACATTCGACGCTTTGGCCCGCCGTCATCCGCTCGAGGTTGGCGCCGGCCTCTGCATAGCCGCGCTCGCCGCGCTCCGGGCTGTTGATGCCGCAGATGCGGACCCGCTGGTTGCCGATCGTGAACGTATCGCCATCGGCCACGCGAGTGACTTGGCCGCGAAGCATCCCGCCGCTGGTCTGCGTCGGTGTCGTCTGCGTCTGGCCGGGCAGGGCGCCGTCGATCGCATCGTAGACGCGCGTCGCAAGCTCCGGCCCGCCGACGACCGCAGCCACTGCCACGATAGCGACGATGCCGGCCCACTGCTTGAAGGATCGATTGCGAGGTGCGCGTCGGCGCCGGGAGCGTCTGGCCATCTGCTGGCGTCTAGCATGGATTACGGGCTTCGCCAGAGGCGGGATCTCGACTGGCTAACCTTGATGGCTAACGCTCTTGGCTAACGTGGTCGCAAGCGCGTTGTGCCAAAGGCGTATGGTGGGCCCGGCAGGCCTACCAGAAGCTTTGGATATGCGAGACGAATCGAGAATAAGGGTCACCGCTCTATAGTTTCTGACACCCATACTTCCGACTTGTTCTGCTTACCAAATATCGGGAAGAGCGGATGCCACCGCATTAAATAGAGGAGGCGGAACAGCGTTGCCGACAACTTTGTACTTCAATTTGATGCCGAACGTATCGGGAAAATTCATCGTTCGATTGAAGCCCTGTAAGCGGGCAGCCTCTCTGTATGATAGCCGTCGAGCAGGCGCATCGGTCGCAAAGCGCCATTCGTCAACACCGACCTTGATAGGCTTTGGGCTCACGGGATGAAGCGGAACATGGCGACTGTTAGCGACGATAGTCTTGCTGACATCGTCCCATGACCGCCAGCGATCACGCGACATGTAATACCAATGAAACGGCTGCACGTCACATTCATCATCTGGCCACAGCGGTAAATCACCGATCGCATCTCTGATCGTAGGACATGCCGGCGCGTCGAGGTTCACCGTACAGGTTCTGCTCCGATGTGTCGGAGCTGGAAATGCGTATTTCACGCCTAGATCTGAACGAATGCCGACGAAGAACATTCTCGATCGCTCTTGCGGTACGCCAAAATCTAAAGCATTTAGGACGGCACATTCTACCCTGTAACCCGCAAGTCGAAACCTCGTAAGCTGGTTTCTAGCTAAGTGCCGGTTATTAGAGCGCGTCATCCCGGACACGTTTTCGACAATAAAGGCCTTCGGCTTTATTTCGCGGAGTGCTCGGTCAAACTCTCTGTAAAGATAGTTTATCTTCCTGCTAGAGTCACGAACGCCACCTACGCTGAACCCCTGGCAGGGGTAGCAGCCGGCGAGTAGGTCGACCTTTGGAAAGATCTTCACGTCCTCAATATTTCGAAGAATGTAATCCGTCTCGGGAAGGTTTGCTCGGTAGACGTCCCGCGCGTAGGCGATCACGTCGTTCGCCATGACGACATCAAAACCCGCTTGGAGCAGTCCGGCATCACTGCCGCCACATCCTGTAAAAAGCGAAACAGCTGTAGGCATTTGAGGTCCGCTCGCAATCAATTCGAGGAAACGCTTTTAGCAGACCTTTGTAGGGACGGCCACCCTCGCGCGTCGTCGCTCAGACCGGTCGCAGAACAAGGCCAGCGAGCGGGTTTATCAGGGTTGGAAAGGTCACAATCGGCTCAACGGCCGCATGACCTTCTGCGATTAGAGTCAAGCGGATTCGGTCGAAGACGAGGCCTGCTCGGCGATGAGCTTCGCTGGTGTTGCCGTCCGACAGTACGAACGGAGTGGCGAAAGATCGTACAAAAGGAATTTTTGAACCAGGATTAAACCACTTCAAGAATCGTGCGGATGAGAGCTCGTCGAGTTTGGTTGGCCAATCATTTCCGCACGCGCACTGACACAGTAAGAAAAGATGACCAGACCGTCGGTCGAGGGCGCGCTTCCAGACAACGAAGTCGACACCTTCGTCTTTTACGTGCGTAGTCGATGGATCGTCGGGTAGATCGGCTTCAGGTGACCAAATCCACTCCCCTGATTGTGCGTTGAGAACTGCCATGGCTTGCTTGAAACGAGAGCCAACTTCTTCATCGCGGGGCCATCCAGTATGGACCGCGTAGCTTTCCCATCCAAGGTACTGCCTAACCAAATTTGCGGCTGTACGTTCAAACTGACGAGGGAGTTGAACAAATTCCCCTTCGGTAATCGATTGAGATTGAGTAATCGCTAAACAGAATTCGTAATAACCGGTTTGGCTTGGTCGGTAAGTCAAATTGTTATTGTCAATTACGAAAGGGTACGCATCGCCTAGAAATTCGTGGCGTCGTTCAATTTCCTCTTGAACGTCACCTACTAGGCTCTCCGTGATGAGATCGTCAGCGTTCCAAAGGGTTAGCTCACCGAGCTCTACGTCTGGGTCGTGATCCTGAAGTTCCCCGGCTATTCTCTCGTCAAATGTTCCTGCGTCAACGACCGCCGATTCTCGAATAATAGCTGAGAACTCGGCTTGATCAGCGTTCGCTGATGCCCGTTGATCCATATGCCTCTCAACGTATGGGTTAGTTAAGCTCATCAGAGTCACCGTGAGCTATGTTACGGAGGCGGGTATGTACTTCGATAGCGCTTCGGCGATTCCGCAGTGCCGACTCAAGAACAGATTCTGCCGTCTCGTCCGAAACGGTATTTTCGGACATGCCTTTTATGAGGTCAGCTTGTATCTCACGCGCAGCATTCAGTCCTTTTCGAAGCCTGTCTCCAATTGGCAGGGAAGAGCGCTCAATCTCCACGACGGATTTTCCGCTTTCCAGGAGCGTGACCTTATCTGGATCCGAGAAGATAGAGGCTAAGTCGCCAAGCTGTCGAGAATCAGTAATCGCTGAGTTTCGCCCCTTGGCGCGATCGCCGAACATCGATTTGACTAGTACACCTGCTTTTGGCAGGTTCTTCTTCGGAACTGGGTCTTTGTTCCTAGGGTCATCGCCCAAGTCGAGAAAGCTTCTCACTGTGGTGTAGCCCAAGATTGTATAAACCCAAGAAAAAGGGTACTCGGTCACGCTTCCCCGCCCGCGTCGAACGCTGTCTGTTGGGTGGAATTGGCCTGCGTTGATCGTTTGCCGCATGAAGTTGAACCCCTCCAGAAGACGAGCAATAGTGCGGTGTTGATCGCCGATCATCTGAGATACGTCAGTAATCGAAAGATCTTCCTCTTGTACTACTTTAGCGACCCATGCGGCTTTAGCATATGAATCCCACGGTTGTGATGCTGCGATATGGCGTACCCCCAAGTACGAAAGTAGGGACTTCGACTGTCCTGAGGGGAATAAGATTACCGGAACAGGATTGAACGACTTTTTCCCGTGTCGTGACCAAATCGCAGAAAAGTCAGCGCTACGTTTCTTATGACGCTTAGCGCGGGGGTCGGAGGCAAGGATTAAGCATGCGGCGAGACGGCGATTTCCCTCCGCAACGATTGCTTTCCCTGGTTCAGACGGGTGGGATCTGCAGACTAGCGGCTCTGCGTCAAAATATCCATTGACAGCAATAGAGCTCAAAACGTCATCGACACCGAACCGCTCGACTATGAAGTCTAAGGCCTCGGACTGATCTACTGACGATCCGAACGATGAGCCAAATCGAGGGTTCTGAATGTCGAGCAGAAGGTCTTTGATATCGAAAAACGAATTAGCTTTTGGCTCGGGAGCCTGTGCTTTGCTAGCTTTGGCCATAACGTCCCATCCACCATTGCCCATTACCGCTTCGCCGCTCCGTGCCCCCTGGCGTAGCGCACGTCACGCTTCGGAGCCCCAGGGCAGGAAGAGCGACGACCGTACAGATGAGGGGCAGTCCGGTCGAGGCACAATGTCAAACGCTCTCATTTCGATAATGTTAAGTTTCTGCGCGCTTCACGGATGGCTCCGCTTTCGTTCCAGAATGACGGCGACAGACATTTCAGCAACATGACCGAGGTCGCGTATCCGGGCACTGCTGGACGCGCAGCAGCGTGACTGCGTCATTCTGAAAATGCTGAAAAGGCGAGCGTTTACAACGGTCGAGAACGCGCCGAACTCGGCGAGTTTTCATACCGTTTTCAGAATAGGGTCGGTTTTTGAAGAAGGATCGGCGGCTTTGCAGTCCTCTGCGTAACCACTCCGCCACGAGGCCCCGATGCGCGCCTACCTACTGGCGCGCTTCGCTTTGCGCAAGAGGCGGCGTCGGCATTGAGAAGGGCGGGGTCCCCCGCCCTTCTGAAAAAGCGTTCACCGCGCGTTCCCGGGCGCTCGCAGCGACGGGCGAAGCCGGGAGCCGACGTCCGCCGTTCGAAAGGGACGAAGGGAGGCTCCCCGCTGGTCTTGACGTCTCGCGATGGCGGGCAACTTCCCCTTTCAGCGGGCGATCGTGTCCCGGTCTGAAGGAGTTGGAAATGGAAACGGGTTGGATTGCGGCGATCATCATCGGCGGCCTGGCCGGCTGGCTCGCCACGATGTTCATGAAGAGCGATACGGGCGTCCTGCTGAACATCATTCTCGGCATCGTCGGCGCGTCGGTCGCCAGCTTCCTGTTCGGCCTGCTCGGCATCCAGTTCGGCGGCTGGATCGGCTATCTCATCGCCGGTTTCATCGGCGCCTGCATCCTGATCGCCATCGCGCGGGCCGTTCGCGGCAACCGCGTCCGGCATTGATGGTCCGGCGCTGACCTATGGCTCCTGTCCGTCCTCGGGCAGGGGCCTCAGCAGCTTCCAGGTGCCGCGGGCGGTCGCCACCAGCCGCCCGCCGACGGTCATCGCGCCGTCCATGAAGATGAGCGACCGGGTTCGCCGCAGGACCCGGCACTCGATCTCGACGAGGTCCCCGATCCGCACCGCGTCGACGAAGTGAACGTCCAGCTGGACGGTGGCGCTGCGCATGCGCCGGTCGCCCTGGCGCGCCGTCATCCCCATCGCGCGGTCCGCGAAGGTCATCAGCATTCCGCCCTGGACGACGCCACGCAGGTTCCGGTGCTTGTCCTGCGCCTTGAACCGGAAGCGCCCCGTCCCCCCGGCCATGGGGCCGGCATAGAGCGGGCCGACGAGGGCGATGAAGCCGTCGTCCTCCATCGGGACGAAGCCGTCCGACGTCTCCGGCGTATCGTCTTCCATCGGGCTCTCCCCTCTTCGCTCAGGCGAGTTCGCGCATGACGGCGTAAAGCGCCGATTTCGCCTCGAAGCCGACGCCCGGAATCTGCGGCAGGGCGACGAGCGAGTTCTCCACGGCGATCCCGTCCGCGAAGCCGCCGAAGGGCTGGAAGACGTCCGGATAGGATTCGTTGCCGCCCAGATGCAGGCCGGCGGCGATGTTCAGCGACATCTGGTGCCCACCATGGGGCACGACGCGCCGGCTCGACCAGCCCATCTCTTCCATCACCGCCAGCGTGCGCAGATATTCCACGAGGCCGTAGGAGAGCGCGCAGTCGAACTGGAGAAAGTCGCGGTCCGGCCGCATCCCGCCGTAGCGCAGCAGGTTCCGCGCGTCCTGATGGCTGAAGAGGTTCTCGCCCGTCGCCATCGCACCCTCGTAATGCTCGGCGAGCTCGGCCTGGATCGCGTAGTCGAGCGGATCGCCCGCCTCCTCGTACCAGAAGAGGCCGTAGGGCTTCAGCGCTTTGGCGTAGGCGACCGCCGTCGCCGAATCGAAGCGGCCGTTGGCGTCCACGGCGAGGCGCCGGCCCTCGCCGACGACCGAGAGCACCGATTCGATGCGGCGGAGATCCTCCTCCAGCGGAACGGCGCCGATCTTCATCTTCACCACGTCGTAGCCGCGGTCGAGATAGGACCGCATCTCGGCCTTCAGCTTCTCGTCGTCCTTGCCCGGATAGTAGTAGCCGCCCGCCGCATAGACCCAGACCTTTTCGTCCGCCACGCCCCCGCGATAGCGGTCCGCGAGGAGCCTCCACAGCGGCACGCCCGCGATTTTGGCGACGGCGTCCCACACCGCCATGTCGATCGTGCCGACGGCGACCGAGCGCTCGCCGTGCCCGCCCGGCTTCTCGTTCGTCATCAGCGTGCGCCAGATGGCGAAGGGGTCGAGATTGTCGTTCGCCTCGTCGACCAGCGTCGCGGGATCGGCCTCGAGCACGCGGGCGAGGAAGCGGTCGCGCATCAGCGCGCCCTGTCCGTAGCGGCCGTTGGAGTTGAAGCCGTAGCCGACGACCGGCTTGCCGTCCCGCACGACGTCGGTGACGACGGCGACGACGGAGCAGGTCATCTTGGAGAAGTCGATATAGGCGTTGGCGATCGGCGAGGCGATCGAGACGGTCTTCTCTCGGATGTCGGTGATACGCATCTGGCATGGCCTCATGTGGCGGACGTCCCGCAATACGCCTAAGCTGGGTGCTCGCGCCAATGCCGTCGGGGCCTGGCGCCATGCGCATCGGGCATGGGACGAATGGAACTCGCCTGGCTTCAGGACTTCGTCGCGCTTCAGAAGGAGCGCAGCTTCTCCAGGGCGGCGCGGACGCGGAACGTGACGCAGCCCGCCTTCAGCCGCCGCGTGCGCGCGCTGGAGCACTGGGCGGGCGCGCGGCTCTTCGAACGCGGATCGCAGGGCGCGATGCTGACGGCGGCGGGCGAGGTCTTCGCGCGAGGCGCGCCCGACCTTCTGGCACAGGCGAACGCTCTTCGCGCCCGCACACGGGAGGCGGGCGAGAACGCGACGGGAATCCTGCGCTTTGCCGCCACGCAGACCCTGTCCTTCACCTTTTTCCCGGACTGGATCCGGTCCGCCGGCCGCTTCGATCTCGGCCTCGTCCAGATCAGCGCGGCGAACATGGCGCTCTGCGAGGAGATGGTGACGCGGGGCGAGGCGGACTTCCTCGTCTGCCACTGGCACGAGGCGGCGTCCGATCCGTTCGACGCGCAGCTGCCGCATCGCACGATCGGCCGCGATCGCCTCGTCTGCGTCCGCTCGCCGGGTCTGCCATGGCCGGGGACGGAGGGGGCGCCGACGCCGCACTTAAGCTACGAGCCGTCCTCCGCGCTCGGCCGCATCCTCGCGGCCTGCGAGCCGGTCGCGATCGGACGCGCACCGCGCACCGCGCGCTTCACCTCGCATCTGGCCGCCGCGCTGCGCTCCCTCGCCATGGACGGGGAGGGCACGGCATGGCTGCCCATGACGCTCGTGTCGGGCGATCTTTCGAGCGGGAGGCTCGTGCGCGTGGCCGGAGAGCGCGAGGACATCGCAATCGACATCCGCCTTTACCTCGCCTCGGGCGCGAGCGCGGCGGCGAGACGGTTCTGGGACGGTCTCGATCGGCCGCTCTGAAATGTCATGTCGGGGAGGCTGGAAAGTGGTGCCGCTTGCGTGACTCGAACACGCGACCTACGCATTACGAATGCGTTGCTCTACCAACTGAGCTAAAGCGGCCCGCCCGGCGGCGAAGCGCCGGGAACGCGGCTCTGATAGCGCCAAACCGGCGCGCGTTCAAGCTGCAATCGACGGAGCGGGCGATCCGCTCCTTCAGCCGAGAAGCCGGGCTCGCGCCGCGTCGTATTCGCGCTTCAGCCGATCGACCAGATCGGCGGTCGGGCCGACCGACTTCACCGCGCCGATTCCCTGTCCGGAGCCCCAGATGTCCTTCCAGGCCTTGGCCTGATGGCCGTCCGACGATTCGCGCTTGCCGAAATCCATCTTGGACGGGTCGGCGCTCGGCAGATGGTCCGGGTCGAGCCCGGCCTTCTCGATCGAAGCGCGCAGATAATTGCCGTGAATGCCGGTGAAGAGGTTGGAGTAGACGATGTCGGCGGCCGAGCCCTCGACGATTCCCCGCTTGTAGTCCTCGCTCGCGCGGGCCTCGTCGGTGGCGATGAAGGCCGAGCCGACATAGGCGCCGTCCGCGCCCATCGCCTGCGCGGCGAGGATGCCGGCGCCGGTGCCGATCGCGCCCGACAGGAAGAGCGGGCCGTCGAACCATTCGCGGATCTCGGAGATCAGCGCGAAGGGCGAGAGCGTGCCGGCATGCCCGCCAGCGCCGGCCGCGACCGCGATCAGCCCGTCCGCGCCCTTGCGGATGGCGCTTTTGGCGAAGCGGTCGTGGATGACGTCGTGGAGCACGATGCCGCCATAGGAGTGGACCGCCTCGTTCACCTCCGGCACCGCGCCGAGCGAGGTGATGACGATCGGCACCTTGTGCTTCACGCAGACGGCGAGGTCCTGCTCCAGCCGCGTGTTCGACTTGTGGACGATCTGGTTGACGGCGAAGGGCGCGGAAGGCCGCTCCGGGTGCTCGCGGTCGTGCGCCGTGAGCGTCTCCGTCAACTCGCTCAGCCAGTCGTCCAACTGCTCGGCGGGGCGCGCGTTCAGGGCCGGGAAGGAGCCGACGATGCCGGCCTTGCACTGGGCCGCGACCAGCGGAGGGTGGGAGATGATGAAGAGCGGCGCCGCGATCATCGGCAGGCGAAGGCGATCCTTCAGAATGGTCGGCAGCGTCATGTCGTCTCCTCCTTTGACGTAAACGTCACTCGAAAGTGGATAGCAGAGCCCATCTTCGGACGATAGGGCAGGAGGGATCTGTTGCGCGCCCGCCTCAATGAGTCCGATTTTTCGTGGGAACGAGGCTGTCCGGCTCGGCGGGGGCCGTAGGTTTGAACTGGAAGGAAGATCGGATGCTCTCCCGCTGGTCCCTGATCCCGAGCGCCTGCCTGGGGCTCCTCGTCGCCGCGCAGCCGGCCTTCGCCTCCTCTCCCTCGGCCTGGGAGGAGTTCCGCCGCGACGTCGAGACCGCCTGCCGCGACGCCTCGGCCGCGCAGCTCACCGACGCCCAGATCGTCGTCGATCCCTTCGGGCTGCAGAGCTACGGTCTGGCCTTCCTCAGCGGGACCTCGACCGAGGACGGGATGCCCCGCTCGGTCGTCTGCATCTACGACAAGGTCGCCCGCTCGGTCGAAATCGGCGGCGAAATGGCGCTGGAGCGGGCGGTCCCGGCCATGGGCACGGCGCAGCAGGCCGCCATCGCCGCGGCCGCGCCCGCCGGAGCCGCCGTTCCGCCCGCGAGCGGCGTCGCCGAGCGCCTTCTCTCCCCGTCGGCCTTGTCGCAATCGCCCGAGATCGCAGCACTGCAGGCGCCGGGCCAAGGCGGAACGCCGGGCGCCGCCGCGCCCTTCGCCTGCGATGCGGCCTGCGCCGTCACGCTCGGCGAACTGACCGAGGACGACCGGGCCGAGCTCGTCGGGCTCGCCGACCAGATCGAGCGCACGGTGGCGGCCAACGCCGAGGCCTCGCTGGGCGCGGGGCCGCAGGCGGCGCGCGATGCGGCTGAGGCTGCGGCCCGCGCGGTGAAGGGCGGGGAGGCCGAGATCGCGCTCCCCGGCGCCGCGCTGGCCGGCAGCGCGTCCTGCACGCTCTATTATTTCGGCTTCTCCGGCGAGGCCGCGCGCACGGTCGGCACGCATCAATGCCGCATCAGCGAAAGTGAGGGCGGCGGGCTTCTCGTCGAGAAGACCAGCGGCGAGCGCCTTCGCGCGGATCTGCGCCCGCTCGCCGGCCCGGTCTCGGCCTTCGTCGGCCGCACCTTCCCCTCGGGCGAGGGCGGTGGCTACGATCGCGAGAACCCGAGCGAGGCGGGCTCCGACGAGTTCGGCAACACGGTGGGCTTCGCGACCGAGGTCGACGGGCAGCTGATGCTCGTCTCCTCGCAGCGCCGCCGCTTCGATGCCTCCGACAGTTTCTTCTGGGTTCTGGCGCTCGATCCCGCCTGAACGCTTGCATGGGAGGGCCGGAACGCCGATCTTGGCAGTCGAAGGCCATGATCGAGCTGTTTCCGACCCTCGCGACGACGCCGTCGCTGTTCGCCGAGCCGGTGTCTCCGGTCGTGCGCGTCATCGACACCGAGACCGCCGGCCAGCGCTTGGCCGAGGACGCGGTCATCGAGATCGGCTCGGTCGACCTCGATCTGACGACCGGCGAAATCTTCAATCCGATGCAGTCGCTGGCCGACCCCGGCGGCGTCCCGATCAATCCGCATGCGCGCAAGGTGCACCGGATCACCGACGAGATGCTTCTAGGCGCGCCGAGCTTCGCGGAAGCCAGCGCGCCCTTCGCCGGTGCCCCGTCCTACGCCGCGCAGCGGGCCAATTTCGACCGGCCGCGCCTGAGGATGACCGGGCGCTGGCTCTGCACCCACAAGCTGGCGCTGCGCGCCTTCCCGCAGGTGCGCTCCCACGGCCTGCAGAGCCTGGTGAAATACGTGCCGCTCGATCTGTCGGGCGTCGAGCCGATGCTGGCGGGGCTCCATCCGCACCGCGCGCTCTACGATGCGGTCTGCACCGCGGTGCTCCTGCGCTCCATCGCCGCCGTCCTGATGCCGCGCTGCGCGGATGTGGCGGACTTCCTCGACCGCGCCGAGAGGGTCTCGGCCGAGCCGGCGCTTTTGGCGCGGCTGCGCTTCGGCAAGCACAAGGGCGTCGCCATGCGCGAGTTGCCCGACGACTATCTCGACTGGCTCGGCCGCCAGCCGAACATGGATGCCGACGTCCTGTTCACCGTGCGCCATCATGTCCGGGCGCGGCGCCAGGCCGCGCTCGCCCGCTTCGCGCGCGGTCCCGCCGCGGCCTGACGGACGGCGCGCGCGACCTATCTAGGGTCCGGCATGTCCGCTATGGCCCGTTGATCCTTGAAGCGCTTCGCCGAACTCCTCGACCGGCTGGTCCTGACCCCCTCGCGCAACGGCAAGCTGCGCCTGATGGAGGACCATTTCCGCTCCGTGCCCGACCCCGAGCGCGGGCTTGCGCTGGCCGTGCTGACGGGCGGGCTGGACATCCGCTCGGTCAAGCCCGCCATGCTGCGCGCCCTGATGGCGAGCCGCATGGACGAGGTGCTGTTCGGCTACTCCTACGACTATGTCGGCGATCTGGCCGAGACCATCGCCCTCGTCTGGCCCGCGCCGCATGACGGGGTGCGCGGGCGCAATGACGTGCCGACACTGGCCGAAGTGATTCACGCGCTCGACGCCGCGAGCCGCGCCGAGGGCCCGAGGCTCGTGGAGGACTGGCTCGACCGGCTGGATTCCTCCGGGCGCTACGCGCTCCTGAAGCTCGTGACCGGAGCGCTTCGCATCGGCGTCTCCTCCCGCCTCGCCAAGCAGGCGCTGGCGAATTACGGCGGGAAGGACGTCACCGAGATCGAAGAGCTCTGGCACGGGCTGGAGCCGCCTTACGAGGCGCTGTTCGCCTGGCTCGACGGGCGGGCGGAGAAGCCCGTCTCGGCCGCCGCCTCGCCCTTCCGGCCGGTCATGCTCTCCCAGCCGCTGGAGGAGCCGGACCACGAGCGCATCACGCCGCAGGACTACGCCGCCGAATGGAAATGGGACGGCATCCGCGTCCAGGCGACGGTGGAGCGCGGTGTGAAGCGACTTTATTCGCGCACCGGCGACGACATCTCCGGCTCATTCCCCGACCTTCTGGACTTCATGACCTTCGAGGGCTCCCTCGACGGCGAACTCCTGGTCGCCCGGCCGGGCAAGCCCGGCAGGCCCGCGCTCGATCCTCAGAAGGGCAGGGCTGAGGACGACATCGTCGTCGGTACCTTTTCCGACCTCCAGCAGCGGCTGAACCGAAAGAGCGTGTCCGCCGCGATCATGAAGAAGCACCCGGTCTTCCTGCGCGCCTACGACCTCCTGCAGGACGGGCCGGACGATCTTCGCGCGCTGCCCTACCGGGAACGCCGCGAGCGGCTGGACGCCTTCGTGCGCCATCTGGAGCCGACGCGCTTCGACGTCTCGCCCTTCCTGCCCTTCGAGGATTTCGAGGCGCTGGGGCGGCTGCGCGCCGATCCGCCCCATTCGGTGATCGAAGGGGTGATGCTCAAGCGCTGGGACAGCGCCTACGTGCCCGGCCGCCCGAAGGGTCCCTGGTTCAAGTGGAAGCAGGACCCCCATCTCATCGACGCGGTTCTGATGTACGCCCAGCGCGGGCACGGCAAGCGGTCGAGCTTCTATTCGGACTACACGTTCGGCGTCTGGACGGGGCCGGAGGAGGCGCCGGAGCTCGTGCCGGTCGGCAAGGCCTATTTCGGCTTCACCGACGAGGAGCTGAAGCGCATCGATAAGTTCGTTCGCGACAACACGATCGAGCGCTTCGGCCCGGTCCGCTCGGTGCGGGCCACGCGCGACCACGGGCTGGTGCTGGAGGTCGCCTTCGAGGGGCTGGCGCGCTCCACGCGCCACAAATCGGGGGTCGCGATGCGCTTCCCGCGCGTCAACCGCCTGCGCTGGGACAAGCCCTCGGCCGAGGCCGACCGGCTGGAGACGCTGCAGGCGATGCTGCCCGCCTAGGGTGTGTCCTGAGCGCCCGCGCTTGCGATGCCGCAATCGGGCGACTACCTCTGCGGCCGGGACGAGAAAGCATCGGCCCGGGAAGCCGGTTCCGGCTTTCCGGAAAGCCTGATGCGCAAGATGAGAGGTAGAGCGGCCTTTGTGCGTCCGATCGGACGCACGGCGCTCTGGCAAGGTACCGTGGATGTCCGGAAGCGTAACGAGATTCCTCGGCGGGTCGCCGCTGTCGGTGCTGCTGAAGCTGGCGCTGATCTCGCTCGCGGTCGGCATCCTCCTGTCCTGGTTCAACATCCACCCCTTCGATCTCGTCGATTGGGTGGTGGACCTCTTCCGCGACGCCTGGCGCATGGTCTTCGGCTCGCTCGGCCGCGCCACCGAATATTTCCTGCTCGGCGCCATCATCGTGGTGCCGGTGTTCCTGATCTCGCGCCTGATGAAGTCCGGCCGGGGCGGCTGATCCCCGATCAGAAGAAACGTGCCGCCGCGCGATGGACGATCGTGTGGCGGCGCGAGACCGCCTCGATGTCGCGCGAATAGCCGCCGCCGATGACGCAGGCGACCGGCAGGCCGAGATCGCGATAGAAGCCGATGACGCGCAGGTCCCGCGCCCTCAGGCCCTCGTCGGAGAGCGACAGGCGGCCCAGGCGGTCGTCGCGGTGCGGATCGACCCCGGCATTGTAGAAGACGATGTCGAAGGCGCCGAGCCAGGCCGTGCGCTCCAGCGTCTCTTCCAGAACCTGAAGATAGGCCTCGTCCTCCATCCCGTCCGGCAGGGGCACGTCGAAGTTCGATCGCGCCTTGCGGTCCGGGTAGTTCTTCTCCGCGTGGATCGAGACGGTGACGACGTCCGGCTCGTCCTCGAAGATGCGCGCCGTGCCGTCGCCCTGATGGACGTCGCAGTCGAAGACGAGGATGCGCTTCACGCTGCGCTCGTGGAGAAGCTGGCTTGCTGCCACCGCCACGTCGTTGAAGACCGAGAAGCCGGCGCCGCCGGAGCGCGAGGCGTGGTGGCTGCCGCCCGCCGTGTTGCAGGCGATGCCGTGCTCCATCGCCAGCCTTGCGGTGAGGAGCGTGCCGCCGCAGGCGCAGGCGGAGCGCATCGCGACGCGCCGGTCGACCGGAAAGCCGATCGCCTTCTCCAGCTCCGGCGGAACGGCCTGGTTCAGGACGGCCGCGACGTAAGCCTCGTCATGCGCGCGCGACAGGAGTTCGGCGTCTGCGGGCTCGGGAACGTGCCAGCCGCCGGGGGCGACGAGCCCGTCCTCCACGAGGATCTGGGCAAGGCGCGTGAACTTGCCCATCGGGAAGCGGTGCGCCGGATCGAACCTCGCGTCGAAGGCGGGGTGATGGACGAGCGGCAGCGCCAATTCAGTGCTCAGCCGACCGCTTCCATGCCGGGCGGCGGACCCCGGTCGAGCACCTCGCTCACCGTGCGGTCGCGCATCTCCTGGATCGAGCGCGCGTTCGTGCGGTCCATGATCTCGCAAAGACCTTTGAGGATGCGCTTGGGCAGGCCCGGCCCGCCATAGACGAGCGCGGTGTAGAGCTGGACGAGGTCGGCGCCCGCCTCGATCTTGGCGAGCGCGGTCTCGGCGCTGTCCACGCCGCCGACGCCGATCAGCGGCATCTCCGGCCCGAGCGCCCGGCGAAAGGCGGCGAGCACGTAGGTGGAGCGGTTCATCAGAGGCCGGCCCGAGAGCCCGCCCTGTTCTGCGGCGGCCGGAAAGCCCGAAATCTCGGCGCGCGAGATCGTGGTGTTGGAGACGATCAGCCCGTCGATCCGATGGCGCTTGGCGGCGTCGGCGATGGCGCCGATGTCGGCGGCGGTCAGATCGGGCGCGACCTTCAGGAAGACCGGGCAGGGGCGGGAGGCCGAGATCGCCGCCGCGCCGTTGCGCGCCGCGATGACGCTCGGCAGCAGCCGCTCCAGTTCCTCCGAGCCCTGCAGCTTGCGCAGACCGGGCGTGTTGGGGGAGGAGACGTTGACGACGAGATAGTCCACCATGCACTCGAAGCGGTGGATGCCCATCACGTAGTCGTTGATGCGGTCGTCCGAATCCTTGTTGGCCCCGATATTGACCCCGACGATCCCCGCCTTGCGGCGCCGCCGGTCGAGGCGGCTCGCGGCGTCCGCATGGCCGTCATTGTTGAAGCCGAGCCGGTTGATGACCGCGCCCTGCTCGGGCAGGCGGAAGATGCGGGGCTTCGAGTTTCCCTCCTGCGGCAGCGGCGTGACGGTGCCGACCTCCACGAAGCCGAAGCCGAGACGCAGCAGCGCGTCGGGCGCCTCGGCGTTCTTGTCGTAGCCGGCGGCGAGGCCGAGCGGATTGGGAAAGTGGATGCCGGCCACCTCGACCCGCAGGCGCGGATCGACGATCTGGTTGCGTCGGGGCACGAGGCCGCTCTTCAGCGCCCTGATCGAGAGGCCGTGGGCCTTCTCGGCGTCGAGCCGGAAGAGCGCGGGCCTTGCCAGATCGTAGAGGCTCATCGCAGGCGCTCCGGGAAGCGGTGGGTGCCGTCCTCGCCGAGCGGCAGAGGCTCGACAAAGAGCGCTTGCGCGGTGTCGAGCGGGCCGTAGAGATGGGGAAAGAGGTCGCCGCCGCGCGAGGGCTCGTAGCGAAGCGCTTCGCCCAGCGCCTCGCCTGAAACGGCCACGAGCAGAAGGTCGTGCTGGCCGTCAAAGTGCTTGGCGGCCGTCTCGCGCGCCTGTTCGGCGGTCGAGAAGTGGATGTAGCCGTCGGCCAGATCCACCGGCGCGCCGTCGAACCGGCCCTTCGCCACGGCCTCGTCCCAGAGGCTGCGCGGCACGATCTTGTAGATGGTCGTCATGGCCTTGCGGTGCCGCAACGCCGGCGTTCCGTCAAGCGGCGACCGCGGCCGGGTCTCCCAGCGCGCGCGCCAGGAAGTCCGCCATCTCGGCGTTCGAGGCATGGGCGGAGGCGATGTCGAAGGCCTGGAAGACATGCGCGCCGCCCGTCCAGGTGGAGAGAGTCGCGGCGTTGCCGGCCGCCATCCAGCGCGCCGCCATGAAGAGCGTGTCGTCCAGAAGCAGATCGCGCGTGCCGACCGTGAAGAGGGCCGGCGGCATGTCCCGCAGATCGGCGTAGAGCGGCGAGACGGCGGCATCCATCAGCGGCTGGGAGTCCGGCACGAAGCGCAGGACGAACTCCTTCACGTCGTCCGTGTTGAGAACGAGACGCTTCTCTCCGAAATTGCGCACGCTGGGCGTGAGCGAGAGATCGTAGCAGCCGGCGACGAGATTGGCGGCCCGGAAGGGCACCAGACCGTGCTTGTCGCGAAGGCGCAGGAGCGTCAGCACCGAGAGATGCGCGCCGGCCGATTCGCCGCCGACGGCGAGGAAGCCGGTCGGCAGGCCGTCGATCTCCCCGCGCGAGAGAGCGAGCGCCACGTCCTCGCAATCGTCCGGGCCGGCGGGGAAGGGGTGTTCGGGCGCCAGACGGTAATCGACGGAAAGCGTGGCGAGACCGGTCGCCTCGGCGAGCCTGCGCAGCCGCGCGTCGTTCTCGGCCGGTTCGCCGAACACCCAGCCGCCGCCGTGGAAGTGGAGATAGGTGCCGCGCGCCTCGCGGCCCTCCGGGCGGATGATCCGCGCGCCGATCGCGTGCCCGCCGCGACCCTCGATGACGATGTCCTCGCCCTTGGGGTCCGGCGCCAGCCCCGGAAAGACGCCCTTGCCCTCGCGCCGCGCCTGCCGGACGGCGTCGAGCGGAAAGGACCAGGGGCTCGGCCGCTCGGCCTGGAACGCCTCGATCTTCTCGTTCAGCGTCTTCAGGCTTTCATGCGTGCGCTCGAGGTCGAAGGTCTCGGCGTTCAGGATGATCGTGTGGCTGGTCATGAGGCGTCCCGCTTCTGGCTCCGGCCAATCTAGAGCGCAAACGCCGCTCACACACCACGGCTTCCTGAGCCCCTCAACCGGCCCTGGCGTGCCAGCGCGCCGTCCAGAACTCCGACAGGGCGCGGCCGTCCAGCCGCAGGACGCATTCGATCTCGGGATCGCTTCCCGGCTCTGCGCGCACGTCGAGGAAGACCCGCCAGCCGGCCATGGGCTCGTTCGGCAGCACCGTCGAGGCGACGATCTCGGCGTTCGTCGCCTTCGCATCCACGATCAGATCGACGTCGGCCGCGAGCTGGCCGAGCGGTCCGCCGGAAAAGTCGATGACGAACTTGCGCAAGGTCGGGTCGGGGCTCGACGCGATGCCGCCGACGCCCGAATAGGTGCCGACGACCCGCGCCAGGACCGTCGCGACCGGCGGGTTCGGGCCCCAGTGCAGCCGGTAGCGAAAGACGAACTCCTCGCCCGGTGCGGGCGGCGTCTCGGGCGTCCAGAAAGCGACGATGTTGTCCTGCGTCTCGTCGGGCGTCGGCAACTCGACAAGGCGGACCTCGCCCGGGCCCCAGTCGCCGACGGGCTCGACCCAGAGGCCGGGGCGCAGGTCGTAGCGCGCCTCGAGATCGAGATAATGGTTGAAGTCGCGGTCGCGCTGGATGAGGCCGAAGCCCTGAACGTTGCCGTCCGCGTAGGCGCTGATCTCGACGACGTCCGGATTGCGGAGAGGACGCCAGATCCAGTCGTTCGCGCCGCTGCGGATCGACAGGGCCTCCGAATCGTGGACCTGCGGGCGGAAATCCGAGAAGTCGCCCCGGTCGGCCTCGCCGCGCATGAACATGGAGGTGATCGGCGCGAGGCCGAGATGCTCGATCTCGCGTCGGGGAAAGAGAGAGGCGGAGACGTCCATGACGGTCGATTCACCGGGCGAAAGGACGAAGCGGAACGCGCCGGAGACGCTTTCGCTGTCGAGCAGCGCGTGGAGGGTCACATGGCTGTCGCCGGGCGCGGGGCGCTCCAGCCAGAAGGCCTCGAAGCGCGGAAACTCCTCTTCGTGAAGGCCCGAGCGGATGGCGAGGCCGCGCGCCGAGAGGCCGTAGCGCCCGTCGAGCCCGATGGCGCGAAAATAGCTCGCCCCGAGGAAGACCGCGAATTCGGACATGTTCAGCCCGTTCAGCGGATAATGCAGCCGCAGCCCGGCGAAGGCCGGGCCCGCCACCTCCTCCACGGCCTCGGCCTCCGCGCCGAAGTCGAACATCTCGCGGTCGTAGGCGATGGGGCGCGTCGCGCCGTCCGCGACCTCGAAGAGGTCGACCCCGCGCTTGTAGAGCCCGCCGACATGGAAGAAGTCCGCCTGGAAGGCGAGGTCGTCCTCCGCCGCCCAGAGCATGCGGCGGGGATCGAAGCGGATCGCGCGATACTGGTCGTAGGTGAGGTTGCCGGCGACGATCGGCTTCTCGACGAAGGGTTTCAGGCTGAGGCGCCTGGCGCGCTCGCGCACCTCGTCCGCGATCGCGCTGCCGTCGCGCTCGGGATCGACGATCTGAGCCCGCGCGCCGAGCGCGCCGGAGAGGGACGCGGCGGCCGAGGCGGCCAGGAAGGCGCGTCGCGAGAGGAGAGGCGTCGTCACGAGCATGCCTTTTCGAGTCCGGGCGAAAAACCGCCCGATGCCGCCCGCCCGGAATGGGCTGGTCGGCCGAACAGATAAGGCGGAACCGGATGGCGGGAACGGAGACGCTCGAGCGAACGCTGAAGTTTGATGACGCGTCAGATGGGGCGAGGGACCGGGCGGACGCGTCGGCGCGCCCGGTCCGCGTGTGGCCGGTCGGGCCTTCAGTTCATGCCGAGCGCCTGCATGTAGAGGTCGAGGATCGCCTCCTGCTCGGCGCGCTCGTTGCGGTCCTGCTTGCGCAGCGAGACGATCTTGCGCAGCACCTTCACGTCGTAGCCCCGGCCCTTGGCCTCGCCGTAGACGTCCTTGATGTCGTCGGAGATCGTCTTCTTCTCCTCCTCCAGGCGCTCGACGCGCTCGATGAAGGAGCGCAGCTCTTCGGCGGCCACGTTGGTCTCGGCCGAAGCCTCCATCGTCTCGGACATCGTGTCGTTCCTTAATCTCTGGCGGCCGGGCGCGGGCGGACCCGCTCGGCGGCACTCGTCCTTCGAGGGCTTGCGAGGCGAGCATGCCGCTCTCGCACGGGGACGGGACCCGATCGCCTCAGGGCGTCGCCGATAGCAGATTTCACCGCCGCAATGGAAGCGGCGGAACGCGGATGCGGAAACGGGCGCGATCGTCGCGCCCGTCGTTTTCGATCACGTCCGGCCCTGTCCTCGACGCTACTTCTTCGGCGTGAGGCTTCCCTTCAGGCTCGGCGCCGCCGCGATCGTCTTCTCGACGACCTTCTTCGGCTTGCGGGATTCCTTGCCGCCCCTGTTCTTCTCACCCATCGTTCGATCCTCTCGACGTAAAACGGCAGCCTCGCACGGATCGTGCGACCGACCACCACGAAATCGGAGGGCGCCGGCTTCTACTCCTTCGGCCGGCTGGTCTCGAAGGCGGCCAGCTGGTCGGCGCTCGCCTCGCGCTGGTTCTTCGCCTGCCATTCGGCATAGGGCATGCCGTAGACGATCTCGCGCGAGCGCTCCTTCGACATCTGCTCGCCGTCCGCCTCGGCCGCCTCGCGATACCAGTTGGACAGGCAGTTCCGGCAGAAGCCGGCCAGATTCATCATGTCGATGTTCTGGACGTCGCTCCGCTCGCGCAGATGGTCGCGGAGGCGGCGGAAGGCCGCAGCCTCCCATTCGATCGTGCGGGCGTCTTCGCTCATTCCTGCCTCCGTTCCGTCGTGCTTGTCTGGGCATATCGCCAGGACGCGGCCGCGCTTCAAGTCGCGTCCCGCACCCGAGCGCCGCTTGCGCTCGGGTTTCAATCGTTCCAAAAGCGAGGCTGCGCCGCTTCGACTGGGAGACCGCCGTGACAGACAGCGCCGGAACCGTCCGGACCTCGTTCACCCGACACCGCATGCGCAGCCCCCTTTCGCCCCTCGTTCCGCTCGCACGGCCCCTTCTGGTCGCCGCCTGCACCGGCGCGGGCTTCCTCGCCCTGGGCGTCTCGGACGCGGCGGCCGATCTTCGCGTGTGCAACGGCACCCAGTCGCTGGTCGGCGTGGCGATCGGCTATCGCGGGGAGGAGGGCTGGATCAGCGAGGGCTGGTGGCGCATCCCCGCGACCCAGTGCCGCTCGGTCGTCGAGGGGCAGCTGAACTCGCGCTACTACTATCTCTACGCCGAGGATGCCGAGGGCGTCGGCCGATGGGCCGGCGAGGTAAATTTCTGCATCGCGGAGAACGAATTCCGCGTCGTCGGCGTCGAGGACTGCTTCACGCGCGGCTTCCAGGAGATGGGCTTTCGCGAATACGACACCGGCGCGCAGGCGAGCTGGATGGTGAACCTCACCGAGGCGCCCCGCGAGAGCGCGCCGGCGCAAGCCGCGCCCACGGCAGCCCCCGACGAGGGAACCGACGAAGAGCCGGACGGCGCGCTGCCGGCCGAAACCGAATCCGACGGAGAACCATCGGCCCAATGAAACGCAATCGACGCGTCAAGATCCTCGCGACCCTCGGGCCGGCCTCCTCCGACGAGGGGATGATCGCCCGGCTTCACGAGGCGGGTGCGGACTGCTTCCGCATCAACATGAGCCACACCGACCACGACACGATGCGCGAGCTTGTGCGCCGCATCCGCGCGGTCGAGGCCTCGCTGGGCCGGCCCATCGGCATCCTCGCCGATCTTCAGGGGCCGAAGCTGCGCGTCGGCAAGTTCGCCGAGACGAAGGTCGAGCTGACCGTCGGGCAGGACTTCACGCTCGACGGCGACGAGACGCCGGGCGACGCCACCCGCGTCCACCTGCCCCATCCCGAGATCCTGCAGACCGTCGAGCCGGGCCACCGCCTGCTGATCGACGACGGGCGCCTGCAGCTCGTCGTGACGGAGACGGACGGGCGCACGGTGAAGACGCGCGTCGTGGCGGGCACCACCATTTCCGACCGCAAGGGCGTCTCCTTGCCCGACACGCTGCTGACCTCCGGCGCCCTGACCGACAAGGACCGGCGCGACCTCGACGCGGTGCTCGAGGCCGACGTCGACTGGCTGGCGCTCTCCTTCATCCAGCGGCCGGAGGATCTGGCCGAGGCGCGCAAGCTCGCGCGCGGCCGGGCGGCCATCCTCTCCAAGATCGAGAAGCCGCAGGCTGTGGAGCGGCTGGAGGAGATCATCGAGCTCTCCGACGCCATCATGGTGGCGCGCGGCGATCTCGGCGTGGAGATGCCGCTGGAGGCCGTTCCCGGTATTCAGAAGCGCATGACGCGCATGGCGCGCGCCGCCGGCAAGCCGGTGGTCGTCGCCACGCAGATGCTGGAATCGATGATCTCGGCGCCGGTGCCGACCCGCGCCGAGGTTTCCGACGTCTCCATCGCCGTCTTCGAGGGCGCGGACGCAGTCATGCTCTCGGCGGAATCGGCGGCGGGCGCCTATCCGGTCGAGGCGGTCGAGACGATGAACCGCATCGCCGTGCAGGTGGAGAAGGACCCGCTCTATCCGGGCATCATCTCGGCGCAGCGGCCGGTCGCCGAATCGACCGGCGCGGACGCGGTCTCGCTCGCCGCCCGGCAGATGGCCGAGACGCTCTCGGTCGCGGCCATCGTCACCTACACCTCGACCGGCACGACCGGCCTTCGCACCTCGCGCGAACGCCCGCTCCTGCCGATCGTGGCCCTCTCGCCGGTGCTGGCGACCGCGCGCCGCCTCAGCCTCGTCTGGGGCCTGCACAGCGTGGTGACCGAAGACGCGAGCGATCTCGACGAGATGGTCGACAAGGCCTGCCGCGTGGCGGTGGGCGAGGGCCAGGCCCGGCCGGGCGAGCGCATCATCATCACCGCCGGCGTGCCGCTGCGCACGCCCGGCGCCACCAACATGCTGCGCATCGCCTATATCGGCTCGGACGGCCAGACCGCCGCCTGAAGCGGAGGCGTCGAGACTCCAAAATTCCGCTCGCCAAAAGGTTGAGCCCGTGTCTAACTTTCGCTCTGAGCGTGGGGGACGACATGACGATGGAAGATAGGCTCCGCGACATCGCGGAGCGCGTGAGGCACCATTCAAGTTCGATGGCCACCGAGGAGGCGGTCAAGACGGCAGTTATATTGCCGTTCCTGAGCGCCCTCGGCTACGAGGTCTTCAACCCATCCGAAAGCATCCCGGAGTTCACTGCCGACGCCGTTGGCAAGAAGGGAGAGCGGGTTGATTACGCGATCTGCATCGAAGGGCAGCTGCGGATTCTGATCGAGTGCAAGCCGATCACCTGCAAGCTGGAACGTGTCCACCTTGCGCAGCTTTACCGCTACTTCTCCGTTACCGAAGCCAAGTTCGCCATTCTCACGAATGGACGGACATTCCACTTCCACACGGACTTGGACGCTCCGAACCGGCTCGACACCCTCCCTTTCCTGACGTTCGACTTCTCCGAGCTCAACGCGTCGGTTCTGAACGAATTGAAGAAATTCGCGCGGAATGGGTTCGACGTTGATGGAGTTTTGCAGTCTGCCACGCGACTGAAGTACACGTCTGCCATAAAGCAGAAGATCACTTCGATCATGGACGATCCGCCGGAGGATTTCGTCAGAATGGTCGTCGCGGATATTCATGAAGGACGGTTCACGGCTGCTGCTCGGGAGCAGTACACGCCGTTGGTCAAGAGCGCCTTTCGCGAACTCGTCCTGCAGGCGATCCAGAACCGGATCACCTCCGCATTCGAGGCGACCGAGCCGGAACCTGCTGCCCCCACCCCAGAGGCAGAGCCGGACAAGATCGTGACGACCGAAGAGGAGCGCGAAGGCTTTCTCATCGTTCGCGCGATCGCCCGCGAAACGATTCCGGCGAGTCGCATTTTCCTGCGCGACCAACAGACCTATTGCGGCATCTTGATCGACAACAACAACCGCCGCCCGTTGGCTCGCCTCTGGCTCAACCGATCGGTCAAGTATCTGAGCCTGTTCGACGGTGAGCGGGAGGAACGCGTTCAGATCGAATCGTTGGATCACATCTACGACTACACCGACCGCATTCGCGATACGGCTCGACGTTACCTCTAGGTCGCGGCGATCAAAGGCTGCGGCCGCGGACCTTGGCCGTCAGGCGGGTCGCGGCCTCCTGCGCCGGGCGCAGGGCCGGATAGACGGCGAGGACGCGCCGGTAGGCGTCGAGCGCGGCCTCGTCCCGGCCCATCTCCTCCAGGATCGCGCCGAGCCCGAGAAGGGCGCCGAAATGGCGCGGCTCGCGCGCCAGCGTCTGCTCGATGTCGGCGAGCGAGCGCCCGTACTGGTCGAGCTGGAAGTTCAGCGTCGCGCGGGCGTTGTAGGCCTCGGCATAGTCCGGTTCGAGCAGCATGACCTGCTCGTAGAGGTCGAAGGCCGCGCCGTGGTCCCGGCCCGCCACCGCCGCGCTCGCCCATCCCATCAGAAGCTCGATCGTGGCGCCGTCGCCGCCCGCCCATCTCGCCTGGATCTCGCTCGCGATGCGCTCGGCGCCTTCGGGCGAGGCCTCCTTTCGAAGCCGTTCGAAGAGCGTGTCGATCGACGTCGGACCCGACATCGCCGCCGGCGGGACGGGGGAGGGCGCCTGCGGTTCGGCTTCCATGCCCACGGAGCCGCGCGGCTCGCCCAGAAGGCGGTCGAGCGCCTCGGCCGCGCTGTCGGGCAGGGTGGTTTGGGTCGATGCCGGCGCCGCGAGGGCGAGGAGCGCGGCGGCGCTCAGGCAGAGAGGGAGGGCACGCATAAGGTCACGATACAGCATCGGCGCTTGCCCCGAAATCGGCTTTCGACGTGCGCATCGACGCAGAAAGGCCGGAAACACCTGCGTTCGATCGAACGCCTATGTTCCCGGCCTTGGATGTCGGGGCGCGTTTCGCGCCGGTCCGGTTCCGCCCGCGTCGAACGCCGGGCGGAGCGGCAGGTCAGCCCTGGCGCGCCTTGAAGCGCGGGGCCTCCTTGTTGATGATGTAGATGCGGCCCTTGCGGCGCACCATGCGGTTGGCGCGATGGCGGCCCTTCAGAGCCTTCAGCGAGTTCTTGATCTTCATGGGTCCGACCGTTCGGTTTTTACGCGACGGTCCTTCTTCCAAGACGCCGCAGAAAGGAGCGGGCCGTCGCCGGTCCGCCGGAATGGGGTGGGAGATAACCGGAGCGCTCTGTCCTGTCAACGATTCCGAGGGGCGAGACGCGTGACATGGCCCATCTTGCGGCCCGGCCGGGCCTCGGCCTTGCCATAGAGGGTCAGGACGGCCTGCGGTTCGGCGAGGATGGCCGGCACGCGCTCGATGTCGTCGCCGATCAGATTCTCCATGACCGTGTCGGAGTGCCGGGCCGGGTCGCCGAGCGGAAGGCCCGCAACGGCGCGGATGTGCTGCTCGAACTGCGAGACGGCGCAGGCCGAATCCGTCCAGTGCCCGGAATTGTGAACGCGCGGCGCGATCTCGTTCACGAGAAGCCCGCCCGCCCCGACGAAGAACTCGACCCCGATGACACCGACATAGCCGAGCCGTTCGAGGATGCGCCCGGCCGTCCCGCGCGCCTGTGCGGCCACGGCCTCGTCGATCCGCGCCGGCACGCTGGAGCGGCGCAGGATGCCGGCGGAGTGGACGTTCTCGGCGACGTCGAAGGCCTCGACCCGCCCGTCCAGCGCGCGCGCGGCGACGACCGAGACCTCGCGCTCGAAGGCGATACGCTTTTCCAGGACGCAAGGGACGCCGCCGAGGCTGGCGAAGACGCCGTCGAGCGGCGCGCCCGCCTTCAGCGTCGCCTGTCCCTTGCCGTCGTAGCCGAGGCGGCGCGTCTTCAGGATGCAGTCGCCGCCGAGGTCGAGAAGCGCGTGCGCGAGTTCGGCCTCGTCGTCCACGGCGCGCCAGGGCGCGGTCGCGATGCCGATTCCGTTCAGGAAGGCCTTCTCGGTCACGCGATCCTGCGCGACCTCCAGCGCCTCGACGCAGGGGCGCACCGCGATGAGCCCGGCCAGGGCCGAGATGGGGCCGACGGGCACGTTCTCGAACTCGTAGGTGATGACGCTCGTCTTGCGGGCGAGCTCGGCCAGCGCCGCGCGGTCGTCATAAGCGCCGACGACGACCCCGTTCGCCGTCTGCGCGGCCGGGCAGTCTGGATCGGGATCGAGGACGAGGGTGCGGAAGCCCAGGCGCGCGGCGGCCGAGGCCAGCATGCGGCCGAGCTGGCCGCCGCCGACGATGCCGATCGCGGCGCCGAAGGGCAGAGGAGACGAAGCGCTCACCGGCTTTCGCCCGGCTCGTCGACGGGCCGTTCGGCGACGCTCTCGGCCTGCGCGGCGCGCCATTCGTCGAGACGGGCGGCGAGCGCCGCATCGGTGAGGGCGAGGACGGCGGCGGCCAGGAGTGCGGCGTTCACCGCGCCGGCCCGGCCGATGGCCAGCGTTCCGACCGGGATGCCGGCGGGCATCTGGACGATGGAAAGGAGGCTGTCCTGCCCGGACAGAGCCTTGGATTCCACCGGCACGCCGAAGACCGGCAGCGGGGTCATCGAAGCGGCCATGCCGGGCAGATGGGCGGCGCCGCCCGCCCCCGCGATCACGACCTTGAAGCCCTCGTCCCGCGCGCCCTTGGCGAAGGCGACGAGCCGGTCCGGGGTGCGGTGGGCCGACACGATGCGGGCGTCGAAGGCGATCCCGAGCGCGTCGAGCGTCTGGGCGGCGTGGCGCATGGTCGCCCAGTCGCTCTGGCTGCCCATGATGATGGCGACGGGCGGGGTCGCGGCGCTCATGCGATGATGTCCGGGAGGACCTGGTCCTCGAGGTCCTGGAGGCGATCCTTCACCGCCAGCTTCTTCTTCTTCATGCGCTGGATCTGGAGCCGGTCGCAGCCGACCGTCTCCATGGCCTCGATCGCCGCGTCGAAATCGGCATGTTCCTGCCGCAGCCGCGCGACCTGCAGCCTCATGGCCGCCTGCTCCTGATCCGCCATGCCGTTCCCCGATCGTCCCGGCGGGGAGGGCGGCGCCCTGTCGTCCCGCGCGGGGGCCACCCCCTCGATCGATCCTCGCGACGTCGTCCTTCGAGAAAATCCCGTTTCCCGAAAGCGGCTTCGCATGGGCCGTCCGCGCACGGATACCAGCCCCCGTGAAAATATCCAATCGACCTCTTCGAACGCCATGGTCCGGCCCCACCTTCTATGACAGTCTCATGTCTGTCCGCGAGCGTCGGGCCCTCCCGAAACGCGGGCAGCGGACCCCATGAAGAGGAGCTTGGAATGTCCTTGGATACCCACCTCGCAACGCTGGAAAAGCGCCACCACGCACTCGACAGCGAAATCGCGACGCTTCGCACGAAGCCCGCGATGAGCGATGCCGCCATCCAGGAACTGAAGCGCAAGAAGCTCGTCCTGAAGGACGAGATCGAGCGGCTTCGCAGCCAAGGCTGAAGGGACGATACGAGACATGAGGGAGGGGACCGGCGTCGTGCCGGTCCCCTTTTCCGTTGGGGCGGTCCGCGCCTGACGCCGTAGGCGGCGATCCGCCCTTCAAAACGCGCCCGAAGGCTGCCATGCTCGCGCGCGATCCCGCTTTCATGACCGTCCCCGAGCCATTCACCGTATTCATGTCGACCGATTTCGTCCGCTCCCGCCTCGCCCTCGTCCTCGCCTCGCCCGAAGTGACCGGTGCCGCACTCTCCCGGGCGCTCGCCGGGGGTGACGTCGCGACCGTCCTCCTGGCCGCGGCGGGCCGCTCGGCCACCGCGTTCCAGGACTTCGCCGAGGAGGTGGTGCCGCTGATCCAGGAGGCGGGCGCCGCCGCGATCGTCGCCGACGACACGCGCTGCGCCGGCCGCGCGAAGGCGGACGGCATCCACGTCTCGGGCGGCGCGCTGGAGGAGCTGCGCGACGCCATCGCGCGCTTCTCGCCCAAGCTCATCGTCGGGGCCTCGGGCTTCCGCACGCGCCACGGCGCGATGGAGGCCGGCGAGGCGCTACCCGACTATCTCTTCTTCGGCCGCCTCTCCGGCGCGCCCGCGCCCTTAGCCGAACCGGAAGACCTGGAGCTCGCGGCCTGGTGGGCCTCGATCGTGGAGCTGCCCTGCGTCGTCATGGGCGGCGGCGACATCGAAACCTTCCCCGAGGCGGCCGAGACGGGCGCCGAGTTCATCGCCCTGTCGAGCGCGATCTTCGCTGTCGAGGGCGAGGAGGGCGAGCGCGTGGCCCGGGCCAACGCCGTGCTCGACGACGTGCACGCAAGGCGCGCCGCATGAGAGGGCGGCTTTTCGGCTGCGCGCTGGCGGCGCTCCTGTGCGCCGGTCCGTCGGCGGCGCAGGATGCGGCCCCGCCGACACCCCCCTTCGGCGGCGGAGCGACGCTCGGCGAGCGTCTGGGCGACCCGCCGCCGCCGCGCGCCCAGCCGCAGATTCGCCGTCCGGCGCGGCTTCTGCCGACCCCCATCGAGCCGCCGGCCGGCGACACCAGCTTCCCCGCGACCAGCAACGCTGCGCTCGGCGCCTTCCAGCGCGGGCAGTATCTCTCGGCGCTGCGCATCGCGGAGCCGCTCGCCAATATGGGCGATTCCGCCGCGCAGACGCTGCTCGGCGAAATCTATCTGCGCGGGCTCGGCGTGCCGCAGGACGAGGAGGGGGCGGCCCGCTGGTTCCGCGTCGCCTCCGACGCGGGCGACGCGCAGGCGCAGTTCCGCTACGCCATGATGCTGATCGACGGGGAAGGCGTGAGCGCCGACCCGGAAGCGGCGCGCGATCTGATGCGCCGCTCGGCCGACGCGGGCAATCCGCTGGCGGCCTTCAATTACGGGCAGATGCTCATCCGCGCCTCGCCCACGGGCGGGTTCCAGGAGGCCTACCGCTACTTCAAGCAGGCGGCCGACGCGGGTGTGCCGGACGGGCAGTATGCGCTGTCGCAGCTCTACGCCTACGGGCAGGGCGTCGATCAGGCCGACGACGTGACCGCCCGGCGCTGGCTGCACGCGGCGGCCGTGCGCGGCCACGACACCGCGCAGATCGAGCTCGGCATCTGGCTGCTGAACGGGCGTGGCGGGCCGACCGACGCGCCGGCGGGCTTCCGCTGGCTGAAGGGCGCGGCCGAACGCGGCAACCCCATCGCCGTCAACCGGCTCGCCCATCTCTACCGCGACGGGATCGGCACGCCGCGCAATGCCGACGAGGCCGCGAAATGGACCGTGATCGCCCGGCGGGCGGGCAATTCCGACGCCGCGCTCGACAGCTTCCTGCGCAGCCTGCCGGAGGATCAGCAGCGCCGCGCGCTGGAGGCCGCGAACCGCTTCCAGGCCGGCTGATCGTGCGCCCGGCGGCGCGTCGCGGTTGAAAAGACAGGCTCTTTGTGGTTTTGACCCGGAGCCTTCAGCCGGGCGCGGCGCTAGATCGCTCCCGAAAACCCCTTTCGGACTCCCGACCCCATGAAGATCAACGGCAACGAAATTAAGCCCGGCAACGTCATCGAGCACAATGGCGGGCTCTGGGCCGCGGTGAAGACGGCCCATGTGAAGCCGGGCAAGGGCGGCGCCTTCGCGCAGGTCGAGCTGAAGAATCTGATCGACGGCACCAAGCTGAACGAGCGCTTCCGCGCCTCCGAGACGGTCGAGCGGATCCGCCTGGAGCAGAAGGACTACCAGTTCCTCTACGCCGAGGGCGAGATGCTGGTCTTCATGGACAACGAGACCTACGAGCAGCTCGAGCTGCAGAAGGACTTCGTCGGCGACCGCGCCGCCTTCCTGCAGGACGGCATGAAGGTGACGGTCGAGAGCCACGAGGACCGCCCGATCGGCATCTCCCTGCCCGACTACGTGACGCTGCAGATCGTCGAGGCCGACCCGGTGGTGAAGGGGCAGACCGCCGCTTCGTCCTACAAGCCGGCTCGCATGGAGAACGGCATCCGCGTGATGGTGCCGCCCTTCATCGAGACGGGCGAGCGCATCGTCGTCGACACCAACGAAATCACCTATGTTCGCCGCGCCGACTGACGCGTCGTCCCTGATCTGAAAGACGAGACATGGCCCGTTCGGCCCTTCTGAACGTGATGGTGCAGGCCGCGATGAAGGCCGGCCGCTCCCTGGTGCGCGACTTCGGCGAGGTGCAGAACCTCCAGGTCTCGATGAAGGGCCCCGCGGACTTCGTCTCCAACGCCGACCGCAAGGCCGAGGAGATCGTCTTCCAGGAGCTGTCGCGCGCCCGTCCCGACTGGGGCTTCCTCATGGAGGAGCGCGGCGCGGTCGAGGGCAAGGACAGCCAGCACCGCTGGCTGGTCGACCCGCTCGACGGGACGACCAACTTCCTGCACGGCATCCCGCATTTCGCGGTCTCCATCGCGCTGGAGCGGGACGGGCAGATCGTGGCGGGCGTGATCCTGAACCCGGCCCTCGACGAGCTCTACACGGCCGAGAAGGGCGGCGGCGCCTTCCTGAACGACCGCCGCATCCGCGTCGCCGCGCGCCAGCGCATCAACGAGATGGTGTTCGGCACGGGCATGCCCTTCCTCGGCAAGGGCGACCATGCGCGCTTCCTCTACGAGATGCGCCACGTCATGGCCGAATGCTCGGGCATCCGCCGCATCGGCGCGGCCTCGCTGGACCTCGGCTATGTCGCGGCGGGCCGCTTCGACGGCTTCTGGGAGCGCGCGCTCGGCCCCTGGGACCTTGCGGCCGGTTCGATCCTCGTTCGCGAGGCGGGCGGCTTCGTCACCGATGTCGAGGGCCGGCCTTTCGACGCGATGAAGGGCGACATCCTGTGCGGCAACGAGTTCGCCCACAAGCAGCTCGCCGAGCTCATCAAGCGCGCCAACACGGTGCGCAGCCAGGACCGCGCGGCGGCGGCCGAATGAGGGCCGGCGCCCCCGCACTGGAGCGGGCGCACCGCGTCCGCTAAAGAGGCTTCGACGCCTTCGGACGTCGAACGGAACGGGCAGGGGGTCGATGCAGCTCTTGAATTCCCCCAGGGACGAGACCCAGGAGCGCCGCGCGACGGGCGTCGGCGCCGACCGGCTGTCGAGCCCGCTCGTCTATCTCTGGTCGATGCTCGTGTTCCTGGCGCTGGCGGCCTTCGTCGCGCTGATCCTCGGCCGGCAGGTCATCGCCGCCTTCACCACCAATCCGGGCCTCAACGGCCTCATTGTCGGCGTTCTGGCCGTCGGCACCGTTCTGGCCTTCCGGCAGGTGCTGGTGCTGCGCCGCGAGGTCCGCTGGGTCAACGCCTTCCGCGAGAGCGCCGCCGAGGCCGACCGCGTGAAGCCGCCGATCCTGCTCGCTCCCTTCAGCGCGATGATCGGCGGACGCCGCGCCGGGCTGATGCTGAACACCTCGTCCTCGCGCTCGATCCTGGAATCCATCGCGACCCGGCTCGACGAGAACCGGGACGTGGCGCGCTATCTGATCGGGCTTCTCGTCTTCCTCGGCCTGCTCGGCACCTTCTGGGGCCTTCTGGCGACGATCGGCTCCATCTCCACGACGATCCAGACGCTGGATCCGGGCGCGAGCGACGCGGCGAGCATCCTGAACTCCGTGCAGCAGGGCCTCTCGGCGCCGCTCGCCGGCATGGGCACGGCCTTCTCGTCCTCGCTCTTCGGTCTCGCCGGCTCCATGGTGCTCGGCTTCCTCGATCTGCAGGTCGGCCGCGCGCAGAACCGCTTCTACACCGAGATCGAGGACTGGCTGTCCTCCGTCACGGATGTCGGCGCGGACATGGCGGTGCCGGCCGGCGCCGCGATGGGCGCGGGCGGGCTGGAGGAGATGCGGCTCCTGTCGGAGCGGCTGAACCGTCTCGTTCAGGAGCAGGGCGCCGGCCAGCGCACCAGCGCGGCCATGGCGAGCCTTGCCGAAAGCATTCAGGGCCTCGTCGCGCACATGCGCTCCGAGCAGCAGATGCTGCGCGACTTCGTGGAAAGCCAGGCGAACGAGCAGCGCGCCATGCGCGGAACGCTCGACCGCCTCTCCGCCTCGATCGGCGACGCTTCGAGGAAACCTTAAGCGATGGCGCTGTCGAAGCGGAGCCGCACGCGGGAGGTCAGCTACTGGCCCGGCTATGTCGACGCGCTTTCGACCCTGCTTCTGGCCATCATCTTCCTTCTGTCGGTCTTCGTGATCGCGCAGTTCCTGCTCAGCCGCGAGATCAGCGGCCAGGACACGGTGCTGAACCGGCTGAACGCCCAGATCGCGGAGCTGAACGAGCTCCTGGCGCTGGAGCGGGCGAGCGGCTCGGACCTGACCGACGAGCTCGCCGCGCTTCGCGCCTCCCTCGCCAGCGCGCAGGAGGACCGCTCGCGCCTCCAGGCCGCGCTGGACGCCGGGCAGGCGGCGGGCGCCGGCGGCGAGGCGGCGCTGGGCGCGCTTCGCGGAGAGGTGGAGGCCGAGCGGGAGATATCCGCGCAGGCGCGCGGGCAGGTCGATCTCCTGAATCTGCAGCTCGCCGCGCTCCGCCAGCAGATCCAGGCGCTGGAAGGCGCGCTCGACGTTTCGGAGAGCCGCGACCGCGAGAGCCGGGTGCAGATCGCCGAACTCGGCCGCCGTCTGAACGTGGCGCTCGCCCAGCGCGTTCAGGAGCTGGCGCGCTACCGCTCCGACTTCTTCGGCCGCCTGCGGGAGATCCTGTCGGACCGCGAGAACATCCGCGTCGTCGGCGACCGCTTCGTCTTCCAGTCCGAGGTGCTGTTCGCCTCCGGGTCCGACGTGCTCCAGCCGGAGGGCCGCGAGCAGATGGACGGGTTGGCGCAGGCGATCCTGGAGCTGAACCGCGAGATCCCGTCGGACATCAACTGGATCATCCGCGTCGACGGCCACACCGACAACGTGCCGCTCTCCGGCACCGGCCAGTTCGTCGACAACTGGCAGCTCTCCACCGACCGCGCCGCGGCGGTGGTGCGCTATCTCGTCAGCCAGGGCGTGCCGACGAACCGGCTGGCGGCGACGGGCTTCGGCGAGTTCCAGCCGCTCGATCCCGGCGACAGCCCCGAGGCGCGCGCGCGCAACCGGCGGATCGAACTGAAGCTGACGGAGCGGTGAGCCGATGAGCCGGGATCGACTGTTTCTGCTGCGTCCCGGCTTCGAAGACCCTGACTATCCGAACACCGTCTTCTACTGCTGGCACTGCGCCCTGATGGAAGGGGTGCTCGCCTCCTTTCCCGAGCTTGCCGAGCGGCTCGAGGTCATCCGCATCGCCTGGCCGCGACCGCGTTCGGAAGTCGTGGAACTCCTCGGTGAGGAAAACCAGTCCCTGCCGGTGCTCGTTTTCGCCGAAGGCGGGTTCGTGAACGACAAGGACGCCATTCTGGCCGCGCTTTCGGCTCGGCATGGTTTTCCCCTGCCTCATCCGTGAGTTGGCCGGCGTCTACTCGGGCGCGCGAAGTCGCGCCGCCAGCACGCACGCGTCGCCCTTAGCGCCTCTCCCCCTCATCCCCCTGCCGGGACCTTCTCCCCACGGGGGAGAAGGACACGGCTTGGGCGCTCTGCGGATTGTTCAATGTTCAGCGGCGGGCGCTTTCGAACCCGAACGGGGCGCCATTCCTCTCCCCTTGGGGAGAGGATGGATGCGAGCGTCAGCGAGCAGCCGGGTGAGGGCGTGCAGCCGCAGCGTTGCAGGACGGGGTACCGCAGCGCCCTACGAGGCCCTTGTCTGTGCCTGGATGTTGTAAGCTGTTTCTGTCTTCCGGGACGCCCGCTTGGCGCTCCAACGCCAAGCGGGCTGTTGGCGGAGGGGCCGATAAGCCCTGAGCGTCGAGCGCTGAGGATGAGCAGGGCCGCCGCCGACGTTTCATGACCCGGATGGTTGCAGGGACGAACGGGTCCGAAGCCACAAGGATGGGTCGATGGAACGGGCACAGCGTAACACGAAAGTCGCCGGAATCGATGTGGGGAAGTTCTGGCTGGACGTGGCGATCCACGGCCGGGACGGGACGCGCCGGTTTGCCAATGACGAGGCGGGCCTGACAGGGCTTGCGGTCTGGCTGGCCGAAGAGGGCGTGGTCCGCGCGGGGCTGGAGGCGACGGCCGGCTACGAGCGGGCGGCCCGCTCGAGACTGGAAGCCGAGGGCGTTCAGGTGATCGTCCATCAGCCGCTGGAGGTTCGGCTGTTTGCGCGGCTCAAGCGCTGGAAGGCCAAGACCGATCGGCTGGACGCGGTCCTGATCGCGGCGGCGACGGTTCAGGTCGAGACGGTCCGGGCCGCTCGGGACCCGCTCCTGGTCGAGTTGGCACAACGCCTGACCGCCTATGAGCACATCACCGACAAGGTCGCCGACCTGAAGACCTTCATGGAGCATGTCGATCTGCCCGACCTCGTCGAAAGGCTGGGCCAGGAAATCGGGAGCCTTTCGCGTCTCAAGGTCAGGCTGGCGAGCGATATCCTCGCCCGGATCAAGGCCCGCCCCGATCTTCTGACGCGCTACCGCCTGCTGTTGTCCCTGCCGGGCGTCGGGCCGATCGTGGCCGCCAGCCTGCTGATCCGCATGCCCGAGCTCGGCGCCATGCGGCGCGGTCAACCGGCCGCCCTGCTCGGCGTGGCTCCGCTCGACCGGCAGTCGGGGCAATGGAGGGGCCGAAGCGTCATCGGCGGCGGCCGGGCCCGTCCGCGCCGGATGCTCTATCTCGCCGCCATCGCCGCCAAGCGCTGCGACCCCGGCTTCAAGGCCTTCGCCGAGAGACTGATCCAGGCCGCAAAGCCTCCGAAGGTCGCCATCGTCGCCGTCATGCGAAAGCTCATCGAGGCCGCCAATCTGGTCCTGCAAAGACAGCAGCCATGGACCGCGCAAACCGTCCCAACGACATAGTTGCTCATCCCGCTGCCGCCACCTTCTCCCCGAGGGGGAGAAGGAAGCGTCGTCGTCGTCGGGATGCTTACTCCGCCGCGGCCGACAGGTCGGTGTCGAACTGCAGGCGGGCGAGGCGCGCATAGGCGCCGCCCTTGGCGATCAGCGAGGCGTGGGTGCCTTCCTCCACGATCCGTCCGTTCTCCAGAACCAGGATGCGGTCGGCCTTCAGGATGGTCGCCAGCCGGTGAGCGACGACGATGGTCGTGCGCCCCTCGGTCAGCCGGTCGAGCGCGGTCTGCACCAGCCGCTCGCTCTGCGCGTCGAGCGCGGAGGTCGCCTCGTCGAGAAGGAGGATGGGCGCGTCGCGAAGGATCGCGCGGGCGATCGCCAGACGTTGGCGCTGGCCGCCGGACAGCGTCACGCCGCGCTCGCCGATGGAGGTCTCGTAGCCGTCCGGCAGGCGGCGCACGAAATCGTCGACGAGCGCCGTGCGGGCGGCGCTCTCGATCGCCTCGCGGCTCGCGCCCTTCGCGCCGAAGGCGATGTTGTCCGAGACGCTCGCGGCGAAGATCGCCACGTCCTGCGAGACATAGGCCAGGCGCCGGCGAAGCTCGGACGGGTCGAGACGGCGCACGTCCACGCCGTCCACGAGGACCGCTCCGGCGCTCGCATCGTAGAATCGCTCGATCAGCGAGAAGAGCGTCGATTTGCCCGCGCCCGAGAGGCCGACGATCGCCACCGTCTCGCCGGGCCGGACCTCGAAGTCGAGGCCGTTCAGCACCGCGTGGGAGGGATTGCCGGCATAGGAGAAGGAGACGTTCTCGAAACGCACCGAACCAAGCGGCGGGAAGGGGAGCGCCCGCGGGCTTTCGGGCGCCTCGACCGCCGAGCGCTCCTCCAGAAGCTCGGTCAGCCGCTCCGTCGCGCCGGCGGCCTGCGCCAGCTCGCCATAGACCTCCGAGAGCTGCCCGAGCGCGCCGGCCGCGAAGACCGCGTAGAGCAGGAACTGGCCGAGCGTGCCGGCCGTCATGTCGCCCCGGATCACCTGTTCGGCGCCGGCCCAAAGGACGAGGACGATGGAGGTGAAGATGGCGAAGATCGCGAAGGCCGTCAGGAAGGCCCTTGCGATGGTGGAGCGCCGCGCCGCCTGGAAGGCATCGGACACCGCCGAGGCGTAGCGCCGGCTGGCCTCGTCCTCGCCGGTGAAGGCCTGCACGGTGCGAAGGCTGGCGATGGTCTCGCCGGCATAGGCGTTCGCCTCCGCGAGCCGGTCCTGCGCGCGGCGGGCCCGGCGGCGCACCGAGCGCCCGAAGCCGACCAGAGGCACGACGACGAAGGGAATCGCGGCCACCACGATGAAGGAGAGGCCGGGCGCGGTCGCGACCATCATGGCCACGGCGCCGACGAGCAGGATGCCGTTGCGCAGCGCCAGCGACAGGGTGGAGCCGACGGCGGACTTGATCTGCGCCGTGTCGGCGGTCAGCCGCGAGACGATCTCGCCCGACAGCGTGCGGTCGTAGAAGGCCGGCGAGAGGCGCGCGACATGGTCGAAGATCCGCATGCGCAGATCGGCGACGATGCGCTCGCCGAGCGTGATGACGAAATAGTAGCGCGCGCCGCTGGCGATCGCGAGAACGATCGAGAGGACGACCAGCATCGCGAAATAGGTGTCGACGAAGGCCGTGTCGGGCGCGTCGAAACCGTGATCGACGACGCGGCGCACCGCGAGCGGCAGCGACAGCGTGGTGGCGGAGGCGACGAGGAGCGCGACCGCCGCGCCCGCGACGAGGCCGCGATGGCGCTTGAGAAGCGGCAGGAGGCGGCTGAGGGGCCCGAGCCTGCGTCGGTCTTGCTGTCCGGGACGGACGGGGCTGTCTTGCAACGGTTCCTTGCGGCCGGAGCCGCCCTTGTGCCTGTTTCGGGCCTGATGTATAGGCTCACCCTCGAATTTGGAAGCGATCGAAGGAGCCGCCGCGGCGGCGTGTGGGCTGGCGGAAGGGCCGGGCCACCGAGAGGTCGGCAGCACCCGAGGGCAGTACCATGAAGAAAGACATCCACCCGAAGTACCACACGATCACGGTCGTGATGACGAACGGGACCGAGTACCAGACGCGCTCCACCTGGGGCTCGGAAGGCGACAAGATGAACCTCGACATCGACCCGACCAGCCACCCGGCCTGGACCGGCGGCAACCAGCAGCTGCTGGACCGCGGCGGCCGCGTCTCGCGCTTCAACAAGAAGTACGCCGGCTTCGGCATCTAGAGCCTTTCAGCCCGTTACGGAAACACTCTGCCGGGAAGCATTCGCGTTCGAGGTCGAGGGGCCGGACAAGGTCGTAGCGGGGCTACGGCCGTAGGCCGACCACGACGGGATCGGACCGAATGCACCCGGCCCTTCGGGTTTGCGTTCGCCGGGCGTCCACTTCGTCGGCTCGCTCGGCCGTAGTCCGCTACGACCATCGCGACCCTTCTCGCGGAGCGCGAGCGGCGAACGGCAAACAGAGTGAGTCCGTAACGGGCGGAAAGGCTCTAGGTCCCGTCACGCGACGGTGCTGGAAAGGGCCCGCCTCGCGCGGGCCTTTTCGCGTTTGGCATCCGTGAGCGCTCCGGGTGCCGAAGGGCGACGGCCGGCCCGGGCCCGTCGGAGACGAAGACGCCCGCCTCCGGCGACCGGACACGGGCGTTCGTAAGGGGTGAGGGCGCGAGAAGCGCCTCGACCCGAAGGATCAAGGCATCGGCCCGAAAATCGGAGTGGCTTTTTGGAAAGCCTGAATGCGCCGATTCAAAGAGATAGAGTGACCTTCGTGCGTCCCATCGGACGCACGGCGCTTCAGGCGGAGAAGGCGGTCCGCAGCAGCTTGAGCTGTTCGCCGACCGGGTCGTGGCTGGTCTCGATGTCGACCTCGCCGTAGATCTGGCGGTCGAGGAGGGCGATGCGCGTTTCCAGCTTAAGCGCGCGCTCCACGAGGTCGCGGAAGGTCTCGGGCAATTCGGCGAAGGCCGGCATCTCGCGGCCCGAACCGGTGGCTTCCAGCCGCACCTTGGCCTTCTCGGCCTCGACCTGCGCGCGGGACATGTCGCCCTGGTTCGCGGCGCGCTGCAGGAGCAGCCAGGAGGCGACCTGCATCAGGCGCGTCGTCAGGCGCATCGACTCGGCGGCGTAGAGCGTCGCGCCGGCGCGGGAGAGGGCGCGCGCCTCCTCGCGGCCCGCGCCGTCGAGATAGCTCGCGGTCTCGTCCACGAGCGTCATGCCCTCGTTGAAGATCGGCTGGAAGGATCGCGAGAAGGCGATGCGCTCGGCCAGCCGAATCGTCTGGGCTTCCGGGACATGATCGAGTGAAGTGGTCGTCATGGAGCTGTGAACCGGTTTCCAGGCGCATGGTTGCAAGCGCCCGGCACGGACGAGCCGGGGCCAAATGTCCTGGGCAAGCTTTGAGCCGTCGGCGCGGTTTTCGCAAGCGTCCCGCGCGCCCCGTGGTTAACGGCGGACGCCCTGCTGCCGAACCCCTGCGGCGCAAAAGAGAGCCGCCTTGCAAGGGCGGCCCGAAGTCTGACAGGGAGGCGTCGATCACCCCGGGAGGAGGGTGCTTGTCCACCAAAGGTTGGACGGTTCGACTTTATCGCGGAATGCTTAACCAAGCCTTGACGAGGCGAGGCCGATTCGACGAACAGGACGGATCGCGATTCGACCCTTCGTCATCGACGGTTCGGCCCGTTCGCGTTCGGCGCGTTCCTTGCGAAGCCAGAACGCCTTACCTATACTCGTGCGCAACATCCGGACATGTGGCGCTCGTCCACGGCCTGCCTCTCCGGGGCAGGCGAACAGGAGACTATTATCCATGGCTCAGCAGCTTCTGATGCCGAAGGCCACGGCAGTCTGGCTGGTCGACAACACCTCGTTGTCCTTCGATCAGATCGCCGAGTTCTGCACGCTCCACCCGCTGGAGGTGAAGGCGATCGCCGACGGCGAGTCCGCGCAGGGCATCAAGGGCATGGATCCGATCATCACCGGCCAGCTGACGCGCGACGAGATCGTGCGCGCGGAAGGGGACGAGAACTACCGCCTCAAGCTCGCGCCGCCCAAGGTCCGCGTGCCCGAGGCCAAGCGCAAGGGGCCGCGCTACACGCCGGTCTCCAAGCGCCAGGACCGTCCGAACGCAATCCTCTGGCTGGTGCGCAACCATCCCGAGCTGAAGGACCCGCAGATCTCCAAGCTCGTCGGCACGACCAAGTCGACGATCGAGCAGATCCGCGAGCGCACGCACTGGAACTCCGCCAACCTCCAGCCGCTCGACCCGGTGACGCTGGGTCTCTGCTCGCAGATCGATCTCGACCTCGAAGTCGAGAAGGCCTCGCGCGGCATGCCCCGGCCGGAGGAGGAGGCCGCCGAGGAGGAGCGCCTGCTCTCGGCCGCGCAGACGCAGAACTATCGCAGCGCCGAGCGCCGCGAGGACGAGGAGCTGGATGCGGCCGCCGTCTTCGCCAAGCTCACCTCCATGCGCCGCACGGAGAACGACGAGGACGAGAACGCCGAGAACGAAGCGCGCTGACGCGCCCTCCCTCGTGACCGCATTCGCGGGCCGGGATCGCCAGACCATGGGCGGTTCCGGCCCGAATCGTATCGTGATCTCGGGATGTTCGGGCGGCGGCAAGTCCACGCTCCTGTCCGAACTCGTCCGCCGCGGCCACCGCACCGTGGAGGAGCCCGGACGCCGTATCGTGGCGCGGGAGACGGCGGCGGGCGGGCGGGCTCTGCCCTGGCTGGACCTGGAAGCGTTCCTGCGCCGCGCGATCGAGATGTCGATCGCCGATCACGAGAGCGCGGCGAGCGAAACGGGTTTCGTCTTCTTCGATCGCGGGCTGATCGACGCCGCCTCCGCCTTGCAGGCGCTGACGGGGGAGCCCGTCCTTCGCGAACGCGCCGACCGGCACCGCTACGACCCGATGGTGTTTCTGGCGCCGCCCTGGCCGGAGATCTACGCGACCGATCCCGAGCGGCGGCACGGCTACGACGAGGCGGTCGCCGAGTACGAGCGGCTGGCGCGCGACTATCCCGACCTCGGCTATGCGGTGGTCGAGCTTCCGCGAAGGCCGACGCCCGAGCGCGCCGACTTCGTGATGGAGACCCTTGCGGATCGGGGCGGCTAGTTCTCAACCGCCGCCGCGAAATTCCGGATAGAGCGTCATGCCGCCGTCGATGAAGATCGACTGGCCGACGATGTACTCCGCCGCGTCGGACGCCAGCCAGGCCACGCAGCGGCCGATATCCGCCGGCTCCCCGATGCGCCCCGAGGGAATGAGCTTCAGCATCTCCTTCTCCCCGTCGCCCTTGCGCTCGTCCGCGTTGATGGCCGTCGCGATGGCGCCCGGCGCGACCGAGTTCACGCGGATGCCCTCGCGCGAGACCTCCTGCGCCAGCGATTCCATCAGGAGCTTCATGCCGCCCTTGGAGGCGGCGTAGTTCACGCGGAACGCCCAGGGAATGCGCTCGTGGACGGAGGAGTTGAAGACGATCTTGCCGAGCGAGCGGCTGATCTCGTCGCGCCGGCCCTTGGCGCGGAAGCGGCGCACCGCCTCGCGCGCGACGAGAAAGGCGCCGGTGAGGTTCAGCGAGATCACCGCGTTCCAGTCGTCGAGCGACATGTCGGCGATGCCGGCGTCCTTCTGCCGCCCGGCGTTCGACACGACGATGTCGATGGGGCCGAGCTCGCGCTCGGTCTGGTTGAACATCGCGACGACGTCGTCTTCCTTCGAGACGTCGGCCTTCACGATGACGGCGCGGCGCCCGAGCGCCTCGACGCGGGCCTTGGTCTCCCGCGCCCCGTCCGCACTGCCGTGATAGTTGACCGCCACGTCGGCGCCGGCGCGCGCCAGCTCGATCGCCACGCCCTGGCCGATGCCGGAGGACGCGCCGGTGACGAGCGCCGTCTGGCCGGCGAGGGAAAGCGGATCAGTGGATGCCATCGGGGTCCTCCAGCATCTGGAACATGGACGTTTCGGGGTGTCCGGCGCCGTCGGAGAGCGCCCGGTCGAGCCAGATCGCGGCCGAGATCAGCGACAGATGCGTGAGCGCCTGCGGGAAGTTGCCGAGATGGTCGCCCCGCCCGGACAGTTCCTCGGCGTAGAGCCCGAGATGGTTGGCGTAGGAGTGCAGCTTCTCGAACAGAAGGCGGGCTTCCGCCACGTGGCCGGTGCGCGCCAGGGCCTCGACATACCAGAAGGAGCAGATCGTGAAGGCGCCCTCCTTGCCCTCCAGCCCGTCCGGGTTCTCCTCGTCGTTGATGTAGCGCATGACGAGGCAGTCGTGGACGAGGCGCTCGCGCACCGCCTGCAGGGTCGAGGTCCAGAGCGGGTCGCGCGGATTGATGAAGCGCACCAGCGGCATCAGGAGGACGACGGCGTCGAGCCCCTTGCCGCCCTTCACCTGCGTGAAGGCGCCGATCTCCTCGTTCCAGAACTCGTTGAGGATCGTGTCCTGGATCTCGGAGCGGATGTCCCGCCAGCGGTTGATGTCGCCCTTGAGCGAATGGCGGACGGCAAGGCGGATGCCCCGGTCGAGCGCGACCCAGGACATGAGGACGGAGGAGAGATATTGCTGCGGCTCGCCCCGGCTCTCCCAGATGCCCTTGTCCGGCAGCCACCAGTTCTCGCAGAGCCAGTCGAGCATGCCGGCGAGCTTGCCCCAGACGTGGAAGGACGGTTTCCCGCGGGCCTTGGTCGCGATGTAGATCGCGTCCATCAGCTCGCCGTAGATGTCCATCTGGCGCTGTTCGAAGGCCGCGTTGCCGATGCGCACGGGCTGTGAGTCGGCGTAGCCGCGAAGATGCGGCAGCTCCATTTCCTCGAGCGTCTTCGCCCCGTCCATTCCGTACATGATCTGGAGATGCGGCGCCGTCTCGACCGTCCGCTCCATCAGGAAGTGGATGAAGGCCTCGGCCTCGTCGAAATAGTTGAGGCGCGACAGCGCATAGAGGGAGAAGGCGGCGTCGCGCACCCAGCAGAACCGGTAGTCCCAGTTGCGCTCGCCGCCGATCGTCTCGGGCAGGCCGAAGGTGGCGGCGGCCGCGATGGAGCCGTGCTCGGCGGAGGTGAGAAGCTTGAGCGTCAGCGCCGACCGCACGACCAGCTCGCGCCAATCGTCGGGATAGGAGCCCTTCTTCACCCAGGAGTGCCAGAAAGCGCTCGTGTCGTCGAAGGCCTTGGCGACGTAGGATTCGTCGATGGGCGGCGCGCACTCGCGGCCGGGGCAGAAGACGACGTGGCAGCTCTCGCCTTCCTCTAGCGTCCATTGGCCGGTGACGCGGCCGTCCTCGATCTCCAGCGGCATCGTGGCCTGGAAGGTGACGCTCTCGCCGTCCTCGCCCCAGGAGACCTCGACGCCGCCTTCGACCGCGACGATCCTCGGCTCCGCGCGGCCGTAGTCCGGCCGGGGAGCGATCGAGACACGGAGGTCCACCGTCCCCATCACCGCCTTGGCGCGGCGGATGATCCGGCCCGTGCCGTCCACCGGCATGAAATCGGTGACCTCGCCGATGCTTTCCTCGGTCAGGAAGCGCGACAGGAGGATGTTGGTGTCGGGCAGGTAGATCTGCCGGTGGCGCACGTCGCCGTCCTCGACCCAGACGCGGAACTCGCCGCCGCGCTCGGGGTCGAGCAGACCGGCGAACAGGCTCGGAGAGCCGAACTCGGGATGGCAGAAAAAATCGATCCGTCCATCCGGAGCGACCAGCGCCACGGTGCGCATGTCACCGATGACGCCGTGGTCGCTGATCGCGTTCGGCAGGGAGGCTTTGGCTGCGGACATGGATCGCTGGGGCTCGCGTGTCTGGTCGCGGGAAGATTGAGCGGGCGGGGGCGATGTAAAGCGGTATTTCGGCGCAGGCGGCCGACGTGCTATCGCGGAATCACGTACGGTTCGGGCGATGCTGTGGAACGGCCTCACGCCTGTCCCCTGGGACGAGACGGGGTTTCGCCTCGACGGCGAAGGCCCGGCAAAACGGATGGGTGAGCGGATGGATCCGATCGAGGAGAGCGTGCGCCGGGCCTTGGAGGGCGGCCGGCCGGCCGAGCAGTCCTTCCGCCGGAGCATCTACGCCGCGTCGACCCGCGCGGTGGAGCGCACGATCGCCTCGCGCGGGCTCGGCCCCGAGGAGGCCGAGGCGGAGCGCGCGCGCCTGGCCGACATCGTGGATCGCGTCGAGGCCGAGTATTTCGCCTATTACGGCGGGGACGGCGTCGGGGGCGATGCGTCCCCCGTCGAGGAGCCGATGGAGGCGGCGGCTGCGCCGCACGAGGATCGGCCGCCGTTCGAGCCTGTCCCCGCGCGTGCGGCGCCGGCCGCCTTCGAGCCGAACCGGGCGGCCGCGGAGCCATCCGAAGCGCCGGGGGCGGCGCCGGGCTGGACGCCGGGTGCGGGCCGCAGCGCGCCGCGTGCCGCGGGGCGCCGCGCGCCCGGCAAGGGCACGATCCTGGCGCTCGTCTTTCTGGTCGTCCTGGTGATCGTCGCCTGGATGTTCCTGCGCTCGGGTCCTGCGACCGATTCGGCCGCGACCTCCGCCTCCCCGGAGGCAGGCCTCGCCGAGCCCGCGGCGGGGACGGCGCCGAACTGGATCGACGTCTTCGCGGGCGCCGATCTAGAGCGCGTCTCGACGCCGTCGGGCGGTCGCGTCAGCGCGGTCGGCTCGCCGGAGCGGCCGGCCCTGCGCCTCGCGGGACCCGAAGGCGCGGAGGGCGAAATCCTTCTCGATCTCGGCCCCGGTCTCGTCGGCGAGATCGCCGGCTCGAACGTGCGCGTCGAACTCGTCGCCGGTTCGCCGGACGGAAACCTGCGCGAGTTCTCGGTGCGCTGCCTGTTCGCACAGGAGAGCGTGTGCGAACGCCAGCGCTTCGCGACCTCCATGCCGGAAGAGGCCTTCATCTTCGACGTGGAGATCCCGGCGGGCGTCTCGACGCCGGCCAGCCTCGCTCTCGGACCGGGCCTCTCCGACGACGGGCCCGATTTCGATCTCTACTCGGTGCGCATGCGAATCCTCTAGACCGGACGGCGGTGACGGCCATGGCGCAGGAGCCCGAAGGCGAAGCCGCGTCCGGCGAGGACGCCCGGGCTCCGGCCCTGATCGGCCCGGCGCATGTCGCGGTCGGCACGGCCCTTCTCGGCTTCGGGGCGGTCGGGCTCATGGTGCCGGACGCACGTCTTCTAGCCGGCGCGGCGGCGAGCCTGACCGTCGTCGCGACGGCCGCGATGCTCGCTCGGGCGCGCCCCGCCGCGAAGCGACCGCACCGTCCGGTGGCCTCGCCCGCCGGTTCCAGCGTCGACATCCTCGGCGCCGCCGTCTCGGCGATGCCCGAGCCGGCCCTTCTCGTCGATCGCTCGCTCTATCTGCGCTTTTCCAACGCGGCCGCGCAGGATGCGTTCGGAAGCTTGGAAGAGGGCGATCCGGTCGCGCTGCGGTTCCGCGCGCCGGACGTTCTGGCGGCGGCCGAGGAGGCGCTGGCCTCCTCCGAAGGGCGCGAGGCCGACTATCTGGAGCGCGCGCCCGACGATCGCTCCTTCTCGGTCGATCTGCTGCCGATCCGGGTGGGCGAGGATCGCGCGGGGGGAGGGGAGACGTTCCTTCTGATGCGCTTTCGCGACCGCACCGCCGAACGGCGGATCGAGCGCATGCGCATCGATTTCGTCGCCAATGCCAGCCACGAGCTGCGCACGCCGCTCGCCTCGCTGATGGGCTTCATCGAGACGCTGCAAGGGCCGGCGCGCGGGGACCGCGCCGCGCAGAAGCAGTTCCTGGAGATCATGCACCGGCAGGCCGGGCGCATGGCGCGCCTCATCGACGATCTCCTCTCGCTCTCGCGCATCGAGACCAAGCGGCGGCTGACCGCCGAAGACCGCGCCGATCTCGCCGAGGTGGTGGAGGCGGTGCGCTCGGAGATGAAGGCGCTGGCGCAGGAGGTCGATGTCGAGCTCGTCGTCGAGATCGGGGATGTCGGCCCGTGCGAGATCACCGGCGACCGGGACGAGCTGACCCGCGTCTTCGCCAATCTGGTCGAGAACGCCTGCCGCTACGCGGCCGAGGGGCGCCGGGTCGTCATCGGCCTGCGGCCCGTAGGCGACAGCATCGAGGCCTTCGTGCAGGATTTCGGGCCGGGCATCGAGGAGCGCCACATCCCGCGTCTGACCGAGCGCTTCTACCGCGCCAAGGCGGACGCCTTTCCGGGCGGCACCGGCCTCGGCCTGTCGATCGTTCGCAACATCCTTCTGCGGCACGGGACTCGGCTCGTCATCCGCTCGAAGGAGGGCGAGGGTTCCACATTCAGCGCGCGGTTCCGCCGCCGGAATCCTGCGAAGGCGAAATAGCGCAGCCAGAACAAGGGTCTGCGCTGTCATGTTTGTGTCGTCCAAACGACATATACGGTTCGCGTCCGATCGATAGACGGTTCGCGAGCCGATTGGACGAGAGGTCCGCGCTCGCAACGAAACCTCATTCAGGAGCATCCCCCCGTGATGACTCGCAAGTTCGCCGGCATCCTTCTCGGCGCCACCGTTCTGGCCGGCCCGGCCTTCGCCCAGTCCGCTGAGCCCGTCCAGGTCGCCGGTTCCTCGACGGTTCTGCCCTACTCGCAGATCGTCTCGGAGAACTTCTCCGAGGTCTATCCCGACTTCCCGACCCCCGTCATCGAATCGGGCGGCACGGGCGGCGGCTTCACCCAGTTCTGCTCGGGCGTCGGCTCGAACACGATCGACATCGCGAACGCCTCGCGTCCGATCACGGCCAACGAGAAGCAGGCTTGCGCCGCCAACGGCGTGACCGACATCCAGGAAGTCCAGTTCGGCTATGACGGCATCGTCTTCGCCTCGGCCGCCGACCGCGACAGCTTCGCGCTGACGCCGGAGATCGTCTACAACGCCCTGGCCGCGCGCGTCGTCGTCGACGGCGAGCTGGTCGACAACCCGCACCAGAACTGGTCGGACGTCGACGCCTCGCTGCCGAACCAGCCGATCGCGACCTTCATCCCGGCCGAGAATCACGGCACCCGCGAAGTCTTCGAAGTCGCGCTGATCAAGCCGGGCTGCGAGGCCTCGGGCGCGCTGGCGGCCTTCGAGGCGGCCGGCGAGGACAAGGACGCCTGCCTCCAGCTGCGCGGCGGCAACTTCGTCACAGACATCTCGGGCGACTACACCGAGACGCTCTCGCGCATCGGCGCGAACCCGGACGGCGTCGGCGTCTTCGGCCTCGCCTTCTACGAGCAGAACCAGGACCGCCTTCAGGTCGCGACCATCGACGGCGTGACGCCGTCGGTCGAGACGATCTCGACGGGCGAGTATCCGGTGTCGCGTCCGCTGTTCTTCTACGTGAAGACGGCCCATGTCGGCGTCATCCCGGGTCTCTCGGAGTTCGTCGAGTTCTTCCTCGACGAGCAGATGATCGGCCCGGACGGCCCGCTGGCGCAGTACGGCCTCGTCCCGGCGCCCGAGGCCGAGCGTGAGGCGTTCCGCACCAAGTTCGCGGACGGCACCACGATCGAGATGTAATCGAGCCTGGCTCGGCGGCGGCGGAGCGATCCGCCGCCGCGCTGTCCTCCCGCATCTCCCTTCGACGGGTCCTCATGTCGACGACGACGATCATTCTCATCGTTCTGGCGATCGCCGTGGCGGCCTTCGTCCTGGCGCAGCGCCGCAGCCTCTCCATCGCGGAGAAGGCGGGGGCGCGGCTCCACTCGCGCCCGATCTATCACGGCGCCTACGCCTTCTGCCTCGCCACGATCCCGGCCCTGGTGCTCCTCGCCATCTGGTCGATCGTCGCCCCGAGCGTCATCTCCGCCGCCGTCACCGCCTCGCTGCCGGACGATCTGGGGCCGCAGCTGCGCGCCTTCCCGACGCTCGTCGGCGGCATCATCGACGCGCTGGCGCAGGGGCTGCGCTCGCTTCCCGAGCACGAGCGCGCCGCCGCCGCGACGATGACGCTCGACGAGCTTCGACCCATCCTGCAGTCCCGCGGCTTCCCCATCGCCGCCGTGGCGCAGGACTTCATGATCCCCGCCGCGCTCCTGCAGATCGAGATGCAGAGCGTCAGCCGTCCGCTGATGACGGGCGCCGTCATCGCGCTCTCGCTCGCGGGTGCCGCCTTCGCGATCTGGCGCCAGTCGCTTCGCCAGCGGGTGCGCGACCGCGTCGAGGCGATCGTGCGGGCCTTCCTCATCATCGCCTCCTCGATCGCGATCCTGACGACGGTCGGCATCGTCCTGTCGATGCTCTTCGAGGCGCGCGAGTTCTTCTCCTACGTCCCGATCCACGAGTTCCTGTTCGGCACCGTCTGGGAGCCGCGCTTCGCGGCGGCCGGCACGACGCAGGCGGGACAGTTCGGCCTCGTGCCGCTCCTGGCGGGCACGCTCTACATCGCCTTCGTCGCCATGCTCTTCGCCGTGCCGACCGGGCTCTTCGCCGCCATCTACATGGCCGAATACGCCAGCAACCGGACGCGCTCGGTCGTCAAGCCGCTGCTGGAGGTGCTGGCCGGCATCCCCACCATCGTCTACGGCTTCTTCGCGCTCATCACCGTCGGCCCCTTCCTGCGCGATCTCTCCGCGCAGCTCTCCGCGATCGCGGGCGGCGGCTTCGTGCCCTTCATTCAGGCGCAGTCGGTGCTGACCGCCGGCCTCGTGATGGGCATCATGCTGATCCCCTTCGTCTCCTCGCTGTCCGACGACGTCATCACGGCGGTGCCGCGCTCGCTTCGCGACGGCTCGCTCGGCCTCGGCGCCACGCGCTCGGAGACGATCAAGAAGGTGGTCCTGCCCGCCGCCCTTCCGGGCGTCGTCTCGGCGCTCCTCCTCACCATGTCGCGCGCCATCGGCGAGACCATGATCGTGGTCCTCGCGGCCGGCATCGCGGCCAACATCACCATCAACCCCTTCGAGGCGATGACGACGGTCACCGTCAAGATCGTCTCCCAGCTCACCGGCGACATCGACTTCACCTCGCCGCAGAGCCTCGTCGCCTTCGCGCTCGGCCTGACGCTCTTCGTCATCACGCTGGGGCTCAACATCGTCGCGCTGCAGATCGTGCGCCGCTATCGGGAGCAGTACGAGTAATGAGCGAGACCCTTTCGAAGGCGCCGCCGCGCCGCGACATCGGGATCAAGCGCCGCTATGCCGCCGAGCGCCGCTTCAAGGCCTACGGCATCTCCGCGATCGCGGTCGGCCTGTTCTTCCTCGTCTGGCTTCTGTGGACGGTGATCAGCCAGGGCTACACCGCCTTCTGGCAGACCGAGCTGCGCCTGCCGATCACCTTCTCGGCCGAGGTTCTCGACCCGGACGGCACGGGGCAGCCGGACCCGGCGGTCCTGATGCGGGCGAACTATCCGGCGCTGGCGCAGGCGGCGATCGCCGAGCGCCTCGGCATCGACCCGGAAAACCGCCAGGAGATGACCCAGGCCGGCGCCATGGTCAGCCAGGGCGTGCGCACCATCCTGCGCAACGTCGTTCTCGACGACCCTTCCGTGATCGGCACGACGCAGGAGGTCTGGCTCCCCGCGAACTCGACCATCGATTCCGCGCTCAAGGGCCAGTTCAACCTCAACGTCGAGGAGAGCCGCCGTCCGGTCAGCGACCTCCAGCTGCGCTGGATGGACGAACTGCAGGAGGCGGGCGACCTGTCGCAGCGCTTCAACACCGGGCTCTTCACCTTCGGCGCCTCCTCGCGCGCCGAGACGGCGGGCGTGGGCGTCGCGATCGTCGGCTCCTTCATGATGATGCTGATCGTGCTCGCTCTGGCGCTGCCGATCGGCGTCGCGGCCTCGATCTACCTGGAGGAGTTCGCGCCCAAGAACAGGTTCACCGACCTCATCGAGGTGAACATCAACAATCTGGCCGCCGTGCCCTCCATCGTGTTCGGCCTCCTGGGTCTGGCGGTCTTCATCAACTATTTCGGCCTGCCTCGTTCGGCCGCGCTCGTCGGCGGGCTCGTGCTTACGCTGATGACGCTGCCGACGATCATCATCGCGACGCGCGCCGCGCTCCGCGCCGTGCCGCCCTCGATCCGCTCGGCGGCGCTGGGCCTCGGCGCCTCGCGCAACCAGATGGTGTTCCACCACGTGCTGCCGCTGGCCGCGCCCGGCATCCTGACGGGCACGATCATCGGTCTCGCCCAGGCGCTGGGCGAGACGGCGCCGCTGCTCCTCATCGGCATGGTCGCCTTCGTCGCCGACTATCCGAGCGGCCCGATGGACGCGGCCACCGCGCTGCCGGTCCAGATCTTCATGTGGGCGAACGAGGCGGACCGCGCCTTCGTGGAGCGCACCTCCGGCGCCATCATCGTCCTCCTCCTCTTCCTGGCGGTCATGAACATCGCCGCCATCCTCCTGCGCCGCCGCTTCGAGCGCCGCTGGTAGCCGATCAGATGGATACTCCCATGCACAAGCTCGTCTCCGAGCCGATGACGGTTCCGGCCCCCAAGACCCCGATCAAGATGAAGGGCGAGAAGGTCGACGTCTTCTACGGCGCCAAGCAGGCGCTCTACGAGGTCGGCATCGACATTCCCGAGCGCCAGGTGACGGCGCTGATCGGCCCCTCGGGCTGCGGCAAGTCGACCTTCCTGCGCTGCCTGAACCGCATGAACGACACGATCGAGGGCGCGCGCGTCGTCGGAAAGATCACGCTCGACGGCGAGGACATCTACGACAAGAGCCTCGACGTCGTGGAGCTTCGCGCCCGCGTCGGCATGGTGTTCCAGAAGCCGAACCCCTTCCCGAAGTCGATCTTCGAGAATGTCGGCTACGGCCCGAAGATCCACGGCCTCGCCAAGAGCAAGGCCGATCTGGAGGAGATCGTCGTCACCTCCCTGAAGAAGGCGGGTCTGTTCGAGGAGGTGAAGGACCGCCTGCACGAGCAGGGCACGGGCCTGTCGGGCGGCCAGCAGCAGCGCCTGTGCATCGCGCGCGCCATCGCGGTCTCGCCCGAGGTGATCCTGATGGACGAGCCCTGCTCGGCGCTCGACCCGATCGCGACCGCCACCATCGAGGCGCTGATCGACGAGTTGAAGCAGAACTTCACCATCGTCATCGTGACCCACTCCATGCAGCAGGCCGCGCGCGTCTCGCAGCGCACGGCCATGTTCCATCTGGGCCGCATCGTCGAGGTCGGGCCGACCGAGAAGATGTTCCAGAACCCGGACGACAAGCGCACGCGCGACTACATCACCGGCCGCTTCGGCTGACCGGACAGGGTAGCGGGCCCTCGACGGCCCGATGCGCGAGAACCGAAGAGTTTGAGCGACCATCGCGTGCGGAGCCACGCACCGCTCACGGGGAGAAGAGCATGCCCGGACACATCGTTTCGTCCTACGACGACGAGCTGAAAGCCATCCTGCGCCGCATCTCCGAGATGGGCGGGCAGGCCGAGCGGATGGTCGAGCAATCGGTCACCGCGCTCATCAAGAGCGACATCCAGCTCGCCCAGCGCGTGATCGCCGACGACCGGCTTCTCGACGAGGCGCAGCGCGAGCTCGACGAGCACGCGATCCGCACCATCGCCAAGCGCCAGCCGATGGCGCAGGACCTGCGCGAGATCGTCGGCGCGATCCGCATCTCGAACGACATCGAGCGCATCGGCGACATGGGCAAGAACATCGCCAAGCGCGTGATCGCCGTGCACGAGCACGGCCAGCCGGTCAAGCTCGTGCGGGGCCTGGAGCATCTGTCGGGGCTCGCGCTCGAACAGCTGAAGGAAGTGCTCGACGCCTATGCGCGGCGCGACGAGGACCGCGCCGAGATGGTGCGGGCGCGCGACGAAGAGATCGACGCGATGTACACCTCGATCTTCCGCGAACTCCTGACCTACATGATGGAGGACCCGCGCAACATCACCGCCTGCACGCATCTCCTGTTCTCGGCCAAGAACATCGAGCGCATCGGCGACCACGCGACGAACATCGCCGAGACGATCTACTACATCAAGACCGGCGAACAGGTCGAAGGCGAGCGTCCGAAGGACGACCGCACCCATGCCATCGTCGCCGAGCCGGGCGGGACCGTGGGGACGGTCCTGTGACGACGGGGCCCCACATCGCCGTCGTCGAGGACGACGAGGCGCTGGGCGTTCTTCTCCGCTACAATCTGGAGGCCGAAGGCTACAGCGCGGAGGTGATCGCGCGCGGCGACGAAGCCGATCTCCGGCTGCGCGAGAAGGTGCCGGACCTCCTGATCCTCGACTGGATGCTGCCGGGCCTGTCCGGCGTCGAGCTCTGCCGGCGCCTGCGCCTTCGCTCCGAGACGCAGCGCCTGCCCATCCTGATGCTGACGGCGCGCGGCGAAGAGGACGAGCGCGTGCGCGGCCTGTCCGTCGGCGCGGACGACTATGTCGTGAAGCCCTTCTCGACGCTGGAGCTGATGGCGCGCATCCGCGCCATGCTACGCCGGGCGAGCCCCGAGCGCGTCGCGACGCAGCTGACGGCCGGCGACCTCGACCTCGACCGCGAGACGCGCCGCGTGCGCCGGGCGGGCCGCGAGGTGCGCCTCGGCCCGACGGAGTTCAAGCTGCTGGAATTCCTCATGCAGGCGCCCGGCCGCGTGTTCTCGCGCGAGCAGCTGCTCGACGGCGTCTGGGGGCAGGGGATTTATGTCGACGAGCGCACCGTCGACGTCCATGTCGGGCGCCTGCGCAAGGCGATCAATCGCGGCCGCTTGCGCGACCCGATCCGCACCGTGCGTGGCGCCGGCTACTCGCTCGACGAGACCTTCGCGGCGAAATCGGCCTGAGGGACCGCGGACGCCCCTCGGGCACGTGGATGCGCGGAAGCAGGACGACGCGCACTCCTCTCCCTCAAAGGGAGAGGGGTCCGAAGGACGGGCGAGACGAGTGGCTCGCCCCGGCGGACGCAACGCCGCTGGCGGATCAACAGCCTACAACATCCAGGCACAGACAGGGGCGTCGTCGAGCTCGGCGTTGCGCGGACGTCCTCTTTTCTGACGTTGCGGGCGTCATGCCCTCATCCCCCTGCCGGGACCTTCTCCCGCGCAGCGGGAGAAGGCGAAGCGTAAGCGCCGCGGCTTTGCGTCTGCGGCCGCCTCAGCGGAAGGTGAAGCGCGAGACCTCGCAGACGTTCACCCCGTATTCGGTTTCCTCGCGCCCGCTCTCGAACGTCGCCTTGAAGTCGAAGACGCAGAAGCCGGTGCCGTCGTCGAAGTTCACCCGCACTTCCGCGCCGGGCATCAGGACGTCGTTGCCGAGGATGTCCTCCTCCCAGTCGGTGGTGCCGGTGTTGGACCCGTGAAGGTAGAAGATCGGCTCCTTGGCGCCGTTGTGGATGACGACGCGGCGGTCCAGCGCCGAAGCGGCCGTGGCCGAGAGGATGACGGAAGCGCTGATGAGCGCGGCGAGAAGGCTCCGCATGGGAGAGGCTCCGTTGACGGCATCCCACAGGCGGATGCCTCGCCGCCACATTGCGGCCCCATTCTTCTACCGCCAGACTTCCGTGAAGTCACTTGGAGTCTTGTTGCGGTCCGAAGACGCAACGCGGGATGGCTAACGCTGGGGACGGGGCCTCGAAGCTGAAGACTGTGTTCAGCGGCGAGCCCGACGAGGCCCTCACCCAGCTGCTCGCTCGCGCTCGCATCCACCCTCTCCCCGAGGGGAGAGGAATGGCGCCTCTTTCGATGCGCTCACGCAAGCATTCGAACGGTCGACATCGCGGCGAAGCTTCTCCTTCTCCCCTTGGGGAGAAGGTGCCGGCAGGCGGATGAGGGCATCGCAGGGCGCCGGCGCTCGATGATCGTCCTGGGTGCGGTCACGGGATGAGCGTGGCGAAGGAAGAACCGTCTTCAGCGGCCGAGCCCGACGAGGCCCTCACCCGGCTGCTCGCTCGCGCTCGCATCCACCCTCTCCCGTTCCGGGAGAGGAATGGCGCCTCTTTCGGTGCGCTCACCCAAGCATTCGAACGGTCGACACGGCGGACGGGCAGGGCGGCGAAGCCTCCCCTTCTCCCCTTGGGGAGACAAGTCCCGGCAGGCGGATGAGAGCGTGGCAGGGCGCCGACGGTCGGCCCACGAGCGGAAGACGAAAGACCGTTCCCCTTCGCCGTCCTGGACGAAGGGCGGCGAAGGGGAACGCGCGGACCGGACGCCGAGGCGCCGGCCCGTATCATCGGCTGCCGCACCGGCCCGAGACCCGTACCCGGTTCCCGAAAGCCCGATGCGCAGGATCGGAAGCGCTCGGCGCGCTCAGCCCTCCGCCGGCGCGTCGTCGCGCAGATAGGGCTCGACCTCGCCCTTCAGCTTGATCGTCAGAGGCTTGCCCTTGCGATCGAGCGTCTTGCCGGCCGCCACGCGGATCCAGCCCTCGGAGACGCAATACTCCTCGACATTGGTCTTCTCGACGCCCTTGAAGCGGATGCCGATGCCGCGCTGGAGCAGCGCCTCGTCATGGAAGGGGCTGTCGGGGTCGTTCGACAGGCGGTCGGGCAGGTTCGTCGCGTCCGCCATCGATCAGCGCGCCCGGCGGCGGTCGGCGACCGGCTGGAAGGCGATCCGCGCATGGTACTGGCAGTAGGGCGAGGCGTCGCCGGAATGATTGCCGCAGAAGCGGAAGTCCGGCGAGAGCGGGTCGCCCAGCGGCCATTTGCAGGTGCGCTCGGAAAGCTGGACCAGGGTGAGGTTGCGCGAGATCGGCACGATCTCGGCGCTGCGGCGCGGCTCGCTCTCCACCGCCGGCTGGGCGATGAGATCGACCACTTCCTCGACCTTGAGCGCGGCCGAGCCCACCGAGCGCGCGGTCGGCTGGGGCGCGGGGCGCGAGATGGACGCCGGCGCCGCAACGACGAGGCGCGGTGCCTTCTCCTCGACGACCGGGGTCTCGACGATCACGGGACGCGGAGCGGCGGCCGCAACGGTCTCGGTTTCCGAAGGGACGGCCTTGATCCGGCTTTCCAGCTTGAGGCGGTGCACCTTGCCGATCACCGCGTTGCGCGTGACGCCGCCGAGCTCGGCCGCGATCTGGCTGGCGCTGTTGCCCTCGGTCCACCGCTTCTTCAGGAGCTCGATGCGTTCGTCCGTCCAGCTCATCGGGAAAAGTCCTCGTCTCTTACGCGCGTCTTGCGGAATCCGTCCTCGACCCGAGGGTCTGAAGGCCCCGGGAGGTCGTCTATATCTATGTGATACTGAAGTCCGCCGCGCGATATATGGTATGTGCTCAAACATTAACGTATGGCCGGACTCGCTGACAAGGCGAGCAACCCGCCGCACGAATCGAAAATCGGCTTATCCCCAGCTTGCCGCGTTCCGAACGGCGGTCCCGCGCCGGGCCGGCGGGGCCCGCCGCGTTGACAATGCGCGTCGCGCCCATGGTATACAGCGGCCTGAAACGATGCCTCGACGATCATAAGATGGTCCGGAAGCCTGCCTCCCGCAGGCTTCGTTCGTTTCTGAAGAGACCGCCGTACCCTTCATCTGCCGGAAGTCCCGCCATGGTCGCCGCGAACGCAGCAAGGTCCGCCCTCTACGCCACCTATGCGAGAGCGAACCTCAAGTTCGAGCGAGGCGAGGGCGTGTGGGTGACGACCGACGACGGCCGGACCTTCCTCGATTTCGGCGCCGGCATCGCGGTCAACGCGCTCGGCCATGCCCATCCGCACCTCGTCGGCGCGCTGACGGAGCAGGCGGCAAAGCTCTGGCACGTCTCCAACCTCTACGAGATTCCCGGTCAGGCGCGCCTGGCCGAACGTCTGGTCGAGGCGACCTTCGCCGACCGCGTCTTCTTCGGCAATTCCGGGGCCGAGGCGCTGGAATGCGCGATCAAGACGGCGCGCCGCTACCACTACGTCAACGGCGCGCCCGAGCGCATCGAGATCCTGACCTTCGAGGGCGCCTTCCACGGCCGCACGCTCGCCACGCTCGCCGCCGGCGGGCAGGCGAAGTATCTGGAAGGCTTCGGCCCGAAATCCGAAGGCTTCCGCCAGCTGCCCTTCGGCGATCTGGAGGCGGTGAAGGCCGCGATCGGCCCGCAGACGGCCGCCATGCTGATCGAGCCCATCCAGGGCGAGGGCGGCGTGCGCCGCGCCCCGCGCGCCTTCCTGCAGGGGCTGCGCGACCTGTGCGACGAGCACGGCCTCCTGCTCCTCTTCGACGAGGTGCAGACGGGAATCGGCCGCACCGGGCATCTCTACGCCTATCAGGGGATCGGCGTGACGCCGGACATCCTCGCCTCAGCCAAGGGCATCGGCGGCGGCTTCCCGATGGGCGCGTGCCTTGCGACCGAAACCGCGAGCGCGGGCATGACCGCCGGCACCCACGGCACGACCTATGGCGGCAACCCGCTGGCGATGGCCGTCGGCAACGCCGTTCTCGACGTCGTCCTGTCCGAAGGCTTCCTGGAGCACGTCCGCGACATGGGGCTCTTGTTCAAGCAAGGGCTCGCCTCCCTGGCCGACCGCTTCCCCGACGTCGTGGAGGAGGCGCGCGGCGAGGGGCTGCTGGTCGGCCTGAAGGGCCGCGTTCCGAACGGCGAGATCGTCGGCGCCTTCCGCGAGGCGGGCCTTCTCAGCGTGCCGGCGGGCGACAACGTGGTGCGCCTCCTGCCGCCGCTCATCGTCACCGCCGAGGAGATCCGCGAGGGTCTGTCGCGGATGGAAAGCGCGCTGGGCGCGCTCCAGTCCGTCCGGACGGAGACCGCAGCGTGAGGGCCGGAACGCGGCACTTCCTCGACCTGGCCGTCGTCGAGCCGAGCGAGCTTCGCGCGATCCTGGAGGACGCCAAGGCGCGCAAGGCGCAGGGGCGGGGCGGTCCGCGCCCGCTCGAAGGGCGCATGCTCGCCATGATCTTCGAAAAGCCCTCCACCCGAACGCGCGTCTCCTTCGACGTGGCGATGCGCCAGCTGGGCGGCGAGACGCTGTTCCTCTCCGGCACCGAGATGCAGCTCGGCCGCTCCGAGACGATCGCCGACACCGCGCGCGTCCTGTCGCGCTACGTCGATGCGATCATGATCCGCACGACCGAGCATTCGCGGCTTCTGGAGCTCGCGGAAGCGGCGACCGTGCCGGTCGTCAACGCGCTGACCGACGACACCCATCCCTGCCAGCTGATGGCCGACATCCTCACCTTCGAGGAGCATCGCGGCCCGGTGGAGGGCAAGACCTTCGCCTGGACCGGCGACGGCAACAACGTCCTGAACTCGCTGATCGAGGCCTCGGCGGCCCTGCGCTTCAAGCTGCGGATCGCGACGCCGGAAGGCTCGGAGCCCTCCGGCCTCTTCATCGAGGCGGCCAAGCGGCGCGGCGCGGACATCCTCACCACCTACGACCCCGTCGAGGCGGTGACGGGCGCCGATTGCGTCGTCACCGACACCTGGGTCTCGATGGGACGCGAGGAGGCGGCGCGCGGCCACAACGTCTTCCAGCCCTATCAGGTGAACGCGGCGCTGATGGCGCATGCCGACCCGAAGGCGCTCTTCATGCACTGCCTGCCCGCCCATCGCGGGGAGGAGGTGACCGACGAGGTGATCGACGGGCCGCAATCGGTGGTCTTCGACGAGGCGGAGAACCGCCTGCACGCGCAGAAGTCGGTGCTCGCCTGGATGTTCGGCGAGGTTCGGGCATGAGCGAGACCGAGGGTCACGAACTCGGCGAGTTCGGCTATGCGGGCGACGACGCGGTCGTTCCCTTCCAGGTCGAGGCGCTGGATACGCGCGGACGCGCCGTCCAGCTCGGCGCGATGGTGGATTCGATCCTCTCGCGCCACGATTATCCCGAGCCGGTCGCGCGGCTCCTGGGCGAAATGATCGTCCTCACCGTCCTCCTCGGCACCTCGCTGAAGTTCGACGGCCGCTTCACCACGCAGACTCAGACCGACGGTCCGGTCGATCTTCTCGTCGTCGATTTCGGCACGCCTTCCTCGGTGCGGGCCTATGCGCGCTTCGACGCCGAGCGGCTGGCGGAAGCGATCGCCGCCGGTCAGACCGAGCCCGAACGTCTGCTCGGCACGGGAACGCTGGCGCTGACCGTCGATCAGGGCCCGGAGATGCAGCGCTATCAGGGCATCGTCGCGCTCGACGGCGCGACGCTCGAAGCGGTGGCGGAAGGCTATTTCCGGCAGTCCGAACAGATCCCGACGGCCGTGCGGCTGGCCGTCGCGCGCATCGCGCGGCGCCAGGAGGGCGGCGGCTTCGCCGAAAGCTGGCGTGCCGGCGGGCTCGTGGCGCAGTTCCTGCCCGCCGCGCCCGAGCGCATGCGCATGCCCGACCTTCCCGGCGGCGACCTGCCGGAGGGCGTGGAGGACGCGTTCGACTTCGAGCCGGACGACGCCTGGACCGAGGCGCGCGCGCTCGTCGACACGATCGAAGCCTCCGAGCTCGCGGACCCGGATGTCGGGGTCGAACGCCTGCTCTTCCGCCTCTTCCACGAGCGCGGCGTGAGGGTGTTCCCGGCGACGCCCGTCGAGGACGACTGCTCCTGCTCGCGCGACAAGATCAAGGCGGTGCTCGACGGCTTCTCGGCCGAGGAGATCGAGGATTCGGTCGAGGACGGCCGCATCCAGGTCACCTGCGAGTTCTGCAACGAGACCTACGAATTCTCGCCGAGCGAGTTCGCCAAGGGCTGACGGCGCTCGGCTTGGCGAATCGCAAGGCCCCCCTTAGCATCGACCCCTTCGACGAAGGGGAGATCGTCAGATGCCGTTCCACACACGTTCCATCGCGTTCGCGGGGCTCGCAGCCGCCGCCCTGTCGGCCTGCCCTGCGCTGGCGCAGGAGACGGCCGACTGCCCGGACAGCGTTCCCGCCGGGACGGAATGCTTCCGGGGCCAGGACGAGAACGGCGCCTGGTATCTGATCGCCAAGCCGCAGGACTGGAACGGCGTGCTCGTTCTCCACGCCCACGGCGGGCCGCGCCTTTCGCCGCCCGCGCGCGAGGACGCCGACGAGGACCTCGCCCGCTTCGCCATGATGGTGGAGGAGGGTTATGCCTGGGCCGGCTCGAACTACCGGCGCGAAGGGTTCGGCGTGCGGATGGCGGCCGAGGACATGCTCAATCTGGTGCCGATCGCCGTCGAGGCGGTGGGCGAGCCGGAGGTGACGATCCTCCACGGCCAGAGCTGGGGCGGCAATGTCGCGGCCAAGACGGCCGAACTCTACGCCATCGGCGGCGACGGAGCCCGACGCTTCGACGGTGTCCTTCTGACCAACGGCCTGCTCGCCGGCGGGCCGCGTCCCTACGACTTCCGCGCCGATCTGCGGGCCGTCTACCAGTTCTACTGCCGGAACCACCCGCGCGCGGACGAGGAGCAGTATCCGCTCTGGCGCGGCCGTGCCGAGGGCTCGGAGCCGATCGCGCGCGCGGACATCGAGGCGCGGGTCGAGGAGTGCACGGGCCTTTCGAAGGCGCCCGAGGAGCGCAGCGAGGAGGAAGCCCGCAACCTCGCCGACATTCTGGCCGTCACCCGCGTGCCGGAGCGCACGCTGGTCGCGCATCTGAACTTTGCGACCAACACCTTCGCCGACATCGTCGGCGAGCGGCTGGACGGGCTGAACCCCTTCACCAACGAGGGCGTTCGCTACGAGGGCTCGCACGACGACGAGGCGCTGAACGAAGGGGTCGAACGGTTCCGTGCCGACCCGGACGGCCTGCGACGGCTGACCTACGATTCGGGCCTGACGGGGCAGATCGTCCTGCCGACCCTGACGGTGCACGCGATCGACGATCCGACGGCCTTCGTGGAACTGGAGGACGAGTATCGCCGAACGGTCGCCGCGGCCGGGAATGCCGATCTCCTGGTGCAGACCTTCGTTCGCGAAGGCGAGCATTCGCGCCTTTCGGCTCCGCAATATCCGGCCCTTCTGGAAGCGCTCGTCGACTGGATCGAGGACGGGCGGCGCCCGACGGCCGCGCGCGTCGCCGAACTCTGCGCCGATCTGGAGCCGCGCTACGGGGACGAGACGTGCCACTTCGAGACCGGCTACGCCCCGCCGCCTCTCGCCACCCGTTCGCCGGAGCGCTGAAAGCTCCGGCGGTGCGCCGCCGGCCTCAGTTCAGGCGCATCGGCGCCGAGGTCGGGGCGTCGAGCGAGAAGGCCGGGATGGCGACCTGGAAGCGGCTGCCGTCCGGCCGCTCCATCTCGTAGCTGCCGCACATGATCCCCGAGGGCGTGGTGAGCGGGCAGCCCGACGTGTAGGTGAAGCTGTCGCCGGGATCGAGGATCGGCTCCTCCCCGACGACGCCGGGGCCATGGACCTCTTCCACCCGGCCCGCCGCGTCGGTGATGCGCCAGTGGCGAGAGCGGAGCTGGACGGTCTCGTCCGAGGCGTTCTCGATCTCGATCGTGTAGGCGAAGAGCCAGCGCCCCTCCTGCGGCGAGGAGCGCTCCTTCAGGAAGGCCGGACGGACCCGGACGGCGATCCCTTCGGTCATCGCCTCGTAAAGGCTTCTCCCGAAGCACCCGAACCCTTCATCACACGACTTTCGACCCATAGGATGCGTCCTGCGTGCTTTCGTCTGTCCTTGCCGCCGCCGACCGTCCGTTGTCAGGCCGCCGACAGGGCGGCGGAGAAATCATCTAGCAGATCTTCGACGTCTTCCAGCCCCGCCGAGAAACGAAGAATGCCGTCCGTGATGCCGAGTTCGCCGCGCACCTCGGGCGTCAGGTTCTTGTGCGTGGTGGTCGCCGGATGGGTGATGAGGCTCTTGGCGTCGCCGAGATTGTTGGAGATCGTGACGATCTCCAGAGCGTCGGCGAAGCGGAAGGCGGCCTCCTTGCCGCCGGCCAGCTCGAAGGCGACCAGCGTCGAGCCGCCCGACATCTGCCGCGCGATCACCGCCGCGTCCGGATGGTCGGCGCGCCCGGGATAGAGGACGCGCTTCACCTTGGCGTCGCCGGCGAGCCGGTCCGCGATGCGCCCGGCGGTCGCCGTCTGCCGCTCGACCCGCAGCGCCAGCGTCTCCAGCCCCTTCAGCATGACCCAGGCGTTGAAGGGCGACATGCAGGGGCCCGTGTGGCGGAAATAGTCGTGGAGGTTGGCCTCGATCCATTCGGCCGAGGCGAGGACGACGCCGCCGAGACACCGGCCCTGGCCGTCGATATGCTTGGTGGTGGAGTAGACGACGACGTCCGCGCCGAGCTCCAGCGGCTTCTGCTGCAGGGGCGTGGCGAAGACGTTGTCGACGACGAGGATCGCGCCGGCCTCGTGGGCGATCCCGGCGACCGCCGCGATGTCCACGACCTCGAGCGTCGGATTGGTCGGGCTCTCCAGGAAGAAGAGCCGGGTCTCGGGCCGCACGGCGGCGCGCCAGGCGGAAAGATCGCGCCCGTCGACGAAGGTGCAGGTGACGCCCGCGCGGCCGAGGACGGTCTCGATCACGTAGCGGCAGGAACCGAAAAGCGCGCGCGCCGCCACGACGTGGTCCCCGGCCTTGACCGAGCAGACGAGCGCGCTCGCCACCGCCGCCATGCCGGAGGCCGTGGCGCGCGCGTCTCCGGCGCCCTCGAGCGCCATCATGCGCTCCTCGAACATGCGGACGGTGGGGTTGGCGTAGCGCGAATAGATGAAGCCGGGCTCCTCGCCCTTGAAGCGGGCTTCGGCGGCGGCGGCGGTGTCGTAGACGAAGCCCTGGGTCAGGAAGAGCGCCTCGGACAGTTCGCCGAACTGGGAGCGCATGGTTCCCGCGTGCACCAGCTGGGTGGCCGGCCGGATCTTTCGCCCTTCGCGGATCGCCATTCTCGTCCCTCCTTTGGCCCGCGCGGAGCGGGCATCACAGAAAAGCCGGCCGGGCGCTTCGCCGCAAGGCCGGTCTCGTGACGCGAGGTCTCGGAGGCACGGCCCTTTAGCGACTTGTTTTTCGTGGCTGCAAGCCGGCCGGCCAAATCACCACGTCATCGGGCGAGATATCTACTCCCGCGCCGGATCGGGGTCAACGGACGCGTTCACGGCGCCGGGAGCGTCCGCGCTGAAATCACACGACGTCCGGAGGGTTCAGTAGAACCGCCAGCCGGTTCCGCGCTCGCGTGGCGCCGCCTGTCTGCATCCTATATGATGGGTTCCGATCCGAACTCTGAGCCACGGAGGGCGAGAATGACTCTCAAGAGACGCTCCTCGTCTTCGAGGCAGGTAAGCCGTAAAGCACGACGGACATTCGGCATATCGCCGTCGGGGCGTATGAGGCAGCGAAAGATCGCGCGACGAATGCCGAAGGTTCAAATCGAGGACGAGAACGGGGTGATCTACGGATCCCGGTTGATCGAAGCGACCGATCAACTCGTTCGGGTTCAGATCGATACAGCCGCAATCGCGGGTCGGCCGCGACAGAATGCGGCCAATTCGGAAAAGAAGCCTTCCGCGCTAAAAGAGCCGGTTGATCGGGGCGGGCCTTCGAGAACGATCCAGTTCGCTCCGAAGGACGCCGCAATCGATCTCGGCCGGCGAATTGCCGAGAAGCGCGCGGCCCTGATGCGGTCTCTCGCGGACGCCTGATGCAGTTCCTGGGCGAGGAGGTCATCATGGCACTCCATGAGATCGCCCTCGAAATCGGGGAGAAGGGCAGGCCGGGCGTCTTCGATCGGAACAGCGTCTTGTCCGCCCTCTCTCGTCCGCAGAACGCCCACTTATACGATGACGAGGACGATCCCTGCGTGCTCGCCGCCAAACTCTGCTACGGGATCGCCAAGAACCACGGGTTCAACGATGCCAACAAGCGCACCGCGGCACTTGCGGCCGAAACGTTTCTCGCAGCGAACGACTTCACCCTGACCGCCCCCGACGATCTTTTCGAGGAGGCGATCCTCGCGATGGTGGCTGACGTCATCACGGAGGCCCAACTCGCTGACTGGTTCATGCGCTTCGTCAAACCCGGCTGACAGCTACGCATCGCGAACCGGCGCGGGCACTTTGCAAGTCAGGATGCGCGGACATGGCTTCGGGCCCCACGACGGGCGGGCCGTGTCGAGTTGCCGCTGCGCAGGCAAATGCTCTACAGGAAGCCCTTTGGCACCGGCGTCGAGGGGACGATGGCAGCAGGTATCCTCCCGGATCGGGACATCGCGCGTCTGTTCCAGACGGGGGCGCTCACCACCGAGCGTCCGCTCGACGAGGACCAGATCCAGCCGGCCAGCCTCGACCTGCGCCTCGGGCGCACGGCCTATCGCGTCCGCGCGAGCTTCCTGCCGGGGCCGTCGCGCACCGTCGCCTCGTCGCTGGAGCGCTTCTCGCTGCACGCCTTCGACCTGTCCCAGGGCGCGGTGCTGGAAATGGGCTGCGTCTACATCGTGCCGCTGATGGAAGGGCTGGCGCTGCCCGAGGGCCTGTCGGCGGCCGCCAACCCGAAATCCTCCACCGGCCGGCTCGACATCTTCACCCGGATCATCGCCGACCACGCGCAGGAATTCGACAAGATACCAGCCGGTTACAACGGCCCGCTCTTCATCGAGATCAGCCCGCGCACCTTCCCGATCCTGGTGCGGGCCGGCTCGCGGCTTTCCCAGCTCCGGCTTCGCGAAGGCCATGCGGGGATCGCCGGAGCGGAGCTTTCGGCCATCAACGAGGCCGAGCGCCTGACCAACGCCAGCGGCGCCAACATCACCGACAGCGGCATCGCGCTCTCGGTCGATCTGGCGGGCGACGAGAACGGCCTCGTCGGCTATCGCGGCAAGCGCCACACCGGTGTCGTGGACGTCGATCGGCGCGACGCCCATAGCGTCGCGGACTTCTGGGAGCCGCTGCACCGGACAGCGACCGGCGAGCTCGTGCTCGACCCGGACGAGTTCTACATCCTCGTCTCCAAGGAAGAGGTCCACGTTCCGCCGGACTTCGCCGCGGAGATGACGCCCTTCGACCCGCTGGTGGGCGAGTTCCGCGTCCATTACGCCGGGTTCTTCGATCCGGGCTTCGGCCACAGCGAGGCCGGCGGCAGCGGCGCGCGGGCCGTTCTGGAAGTGCGCAGCCACGAGGTGCCCTTCATCCTAGAGGACGGGCAGATCGTCGGGCGCCTGGCCTATGAGCGCATGGCGGCGCGGCCGGAGCGGCTGTACGGGCTCGACCGGTCGTCCAACTATCAGGCGCAGGGCCTCAAGCTCTCCAAGCATTTTCGCGCGCTCGGCGGCCGTCGATAGGGCGACGGGCCGGAGCGGCAAGGGGCTTGCTTGTTGAGGCCCGCACGCTTCGCTAAGACACGGAAGGGGATGGCGACGGGCGCCCTCCCGCCGGTTTGGGCCTGTCCATGAAGAAGCTGATCGTCGGTTCCGGGGTGGCGGCGGGAGTCGTGGTCGTGGGTGTTCTTGCCGGCTACTGGCACTTCGCCGGCCTGCTGCCCGAACGACAGGTCTTCGCGGAAGGCTCCGCGCCAGAAGAGACCGCGCAGCCCGAGCCCGGGCCGTCTGTGGCATTCGAAGTCGAGGCGCCGCCCGCGCCCGAGACCGCCGAAGCCGCGCCGGACGAGCCGGACGCCGGCTCACCGGCGCCGGACGCTCCCGCGACGGCCGATGCCCCGAGCTTCGAGCTCCTGCGCGTCGAGCCGGACGGCTCGGCCGTGATCGCGGGCCGCGCGGCGCCCGGCAGCGAGGTGAAGCTTCTGAGCGGCGGCGAGGTGATCGCGAGCGAGCGCGCCTCCGAAGCGGGCGATTTCGCCATGGCGCTGACGGACCCGCTGGTCGTCGGCGAGCACGAGCTGACCTTGCAGACCGAGGACGAGGCGGGCGAGGCGACGGAATCGGCCGAGGCCGCCATCGTCAGCGTTCCCGACACCGGCCGCGAGGAGGAGCTTCTGGTGGCGCTCGGCGCACCCAACGAGCCGACGCGCATCCTGCAGCGCCCGGCTCTGGCCGAGGCGGCCGCACCGTCGAGCGAGCCTGCCGCAGCGCCGGACGCGAACGAGGCCGGGCCCGAGGCCCCCGCCGCCGAGGCCGCGGCGACGGCAGCGCAGGAAATCGACCGGACGGTCGGCAGCGCCCTGTCCATCGCCGCCGTCGAGATCGAGCGCGACCGCATCTATGTCGCCGGAACGACGCGCCCCGGCGGGCGCGTCCGCGTCTATGTGGACGACGAGTTCCTGGCCGAAGGGCAGGAGACCGGCAAGGAGTTCATCGCCGAGGGACGGGCGGAGGTGAGCGTCGGGTCGCACCGCGTGCGCGCCGACGAGATCGGCCCGGACGGCTCCGTGGTGGCCCGCGTCGAGGTGCCGTTCGACCGGCCGGAGGGCGAGAGCATGGCCGCGCTGGCGCCCGGCATTCGCGGCGCGGAACCGGCGCAGGAGCGCGAGGCGCCCGCAGTCGAGGCCGAGGAGGCGGTCGTGGCGCAACCGCCCGCCGATCCCGAACCGACGACCGAGGCGCCTTCGACATCTGTCACAGAACCGGCCCCGACCGCGCCTTCGACGGCGAACGTCGCGTCCGAAACCCCGGACGCGCCGGAGCCCGCTGCCGCCTCCGGCAACGCGGAGGCGCCGGCCGTCGATGTCGCGCCCGTGCAGCCGGACGCGGCACGGCCGGCGGAGGCCGCCGTCGCCGCATCCGAACCGGTGCCGGAAGCGCCGTCGCGCGGGGCGGTCGACGAGGGCGCGGGCCCGGTCGAAGGTCTTCGTACGCAGGCGGCCCTGGAGCCCGTGGACGGTCGCGTCATCATCCGGCGCGGCGACACGCTGTGGCGCATCTCGCGCGACACCTACGGGCTCGGCCGGCGCTACACCGTCATCTACCTCGCCAATGGCGACCAGATCCGCGACCCCGACCTGATCTATCCCGGACAGGTGTTCCGCCTGCCGGAGGAGACGGACGGGGAGACGTCCGAACTGCGCTGATCGCGCGGGCGACCTCATGAGGGTCGAGGGCGCGTCGAACCGCGACGATGACCGGCGGTTGCGGATGCTTTAGAAGGGTTCCAAGCGGCGACGCCGCACCCTTCGCGCATCGAGCCCCGACCCCTTGTCCGACACCGCTCCGACCGTCTCCGCCGAATCCGGCGCGACCTTCCGCACGCTGAAGAACCTGTGGCCCTACATGTGGCCGGAGGGGCGGCCCGATCTGAAGGCGCGCGTCCTCTGGGCGAGCTTCTATCTCGTCGTCGCCAAGCTCCTGACCGTCGCGATCCCCTATTTCTACAAATGGGCGACCGACTCGCTCGACGTCTCGGCCGGGCCTCTGCCCGGCTGGCTGCCGCTGGCGCTGACGGGCGCCGTCACGCTCGTCGTCGCCTACAATGTGGTGCGGGTCGTCTCGGTCGGCTTCAACCAGCTGCGCGACGCGCTCTTCGCCTCGGTCGGGCAATATGCGGTGCGGCGGCTCGCGCTGCGCACCTTCCGGCACATGCACGAGCTGTCGCTGCGCTTCCATCTGGAGCGCCGCACGGGCGGCCTGTCGCGCATCATCGAGCGCGGCACCAAGGGCATCGAGACGATCGTGCGCTTCGCCGTGCTCAACACGGTGCCGACGCTGCTCGAATTCGCGCTGACGGCGGCGATCTTCGCTGTCGCCTACGGCCTCTCCTACGTCGCGGTGATCGCGGCGACGGTCTTCCTCTACGCCTGGTTCACGGTGAAGGCCTCCGACTGGCGCATCGGCATCCGGCGCGAGATGAACGATTCCGACACCGAAGCGAACACCAAGGCGATCGACTCGCTGCTCAATTTCGAGACGGTCAAGTATTTCGGCAACGAGGAGATGGAGGCCAGGCGCTTCGACGCCTCCATGGCGCGCTACGAGAGCGCCGCCACCCGCACCTGGACCTCGCTCGGCTGGCTGAACTTCGGGCAGGGCGTGATCTTCTCGGCCGGCATGGGCGCGGTGATGGTGATGAGCGCGCTGGAGGTGCAGGCGGGCACGCAGACGCTCGGCGACTTCGTCTTCATCAACGCCATCATGATGCAGCTCTCGATCCCCTTGAACTTCATCGGTTTCGTCTATCGCGAGATCCGGCAGGGCCTGACCGACATGGAGACCATGTTCAGGCTCCTCGACGTGCGCCGGGAGATCGTGGACGCGCCGGACGCGCCGGATTTGAATGTGCCGTCCGGGGCGATCCGCTTCGAGGACGTGCGCTTCGCCTACGACCCGGACCGGCAGATCCTGAAGGGCATCTCCTTCGAGGTGCCGCCGGGCCGAACCGTCGCGATCGTCGGGCCCTCGGGGGCGGGCAAGTCGACCATCTCGCGGCTGCTCTTCCGCTTCTACGAGCCGCAGGGCGGGCGCATCACGATCGACGGGCAGGACATCTCGGCGGTGCGCCAGGAGAGCTTGCGCGCGGCGATCGGCATCGTCCCGCAGGACACGGTCCTCTTCAACGACACCATCGCCTACAACATCCGCTACGGGCGGACGGGAGCGAGCGAGGAGGAGGTGCGGCGCGCCGCGACGCTGGCGCAGGTCGGCCCCTTCATCGAGAGCCTGCCGCAGGGCTATTCCACCATGGTCGGCGAGCGCGGCCTCAAGCTTTCGGGCGGCGAGAAGCAGCGCGTGGCCATCGCGCGAACGCTCCTGAAGGCGCCGCCGATCCTGATCCTCGACGAGGCGACCTCTGCGCTCGACACCCACACCGAGCAGGAGATCCAGTCGGCGCTCGATCTGGTCTCGAAGGACCGCACGACGCTGACCATCGCGCACCGGCTTTCGACCATCGTTGATGCGGACGAGATCCTGGTTCTGAAGGCCGGCGAGATCGTCGAGCGCGGCTCGCACCGGGAACTGATGGCGGCGGGCGGGCTCTATGCCGAGATGTGGGCCATGCAGCGCGAGGCGACCGAGGCGGAGGAGGCGCTGGCGCGCGTTCGCCGGCAGGACGCGGCGGGCGTCGTGGAGCGGCGGCGCGTCAACGATCCCGGCCATCCGAAGGGCGAAGCGGCGGCGGACGGAGCGGCCGCGGAGGAACCCGAGCCGCCGACGCCTTGAAGCCGGCCCCATTGGCGCGTAGGTCGCCTGTAGCATCAGGCTTTCCGAAAATCGGAGTCGATTTTCGGAAAGCCTGATGCGTAGAATCAAAGAGATGCAGCGACCTTCGTGCGTCCGAAAGGACGCACGGCGCTCCAGCATCGAAATGGCATCGTGCCGTCGGGCGACCGAAAGGCCCGGCGGCGCTCGAAGCGACGATCTTTTGAAAGGCGACACCCTCCGATGGACATGATCCAGTCGATCCGCAACGTGCTCGTGCCGGTCCACCGGCAGGGCTGGCCCTTCGTTCTGGCCTTCCTCGTCGCCGCGGTGCTGCTCGGCCTCCTGTGGGAACCGCTGTTCTGGCTCGGTCTGATCCTGACGCTCTGGTGCGCCTATTTCTTCCGCGACCCCGAGCGCGTGACGCCGCAGGCCGACCATGTCGTGGTGAGCCCCGCCGACGGCCGCGTCTCGCTGGTCGGCCCCGTCGTGCCGCCGGCCGAGCTTCTGCTCGGCGACGGCCCACGCCTGCGCATCTCGATCTTTATGAACGTCTTCGACTGCCACATCAATCGCGCGCCCGTTCAGGGGCGCGTGGAGCGGATCGTCTATCGCGAGGGCAAGTTCCTGAACGCCGAGCTCGACAAGGCGAGCGAGGAGAACGAGCGCTCCTCCATGGTGCTGGCGAGCCCGCACGGAGAGGTCGGCGTCGTGCAGATCGCGGGCGCGGTCGCGCGCCGCATCGTGCCCTTCGCGCAGGCCGGCGACCATCTGAAGGCCGGCGAGCGCTTCGGCCTCATCCGCTTCGGCTCGCGGCTCGACGTCTATCTGCCCGAGGGCGCCGCGCCGCGCGTCGCGGAAGGGCAGACCGCCTATGCGGGCGAGACGGTCATCGCCGAATTCGGCGAGGGCCTGTCGGCCTGGACCTATCGGAGGGACTGATGGGGGCGTTCGACGTGGAGGACGGCCGCAAGGACCAGGGCGAGCCCGCATCGCCAGCCCCGCGCGGGCGCATTCCCATCCGGCAGATCGTGCCGAACCTCATCACCATCCTGTCGATCTGCGCCGGGATGACCGGCATCCGCTTCGCCTTCGAGGGCCGGATCGAGCTGGCGGTGATCCTCGTCCTCGGCGCGGCCTTCCTCGACGGGATCGACGGGCGCATCGCCCGCCTCGTCAACGGGCAGAGCCGCTTCGGGGCGGAGATGGATTCGCTTGCCGACATCGTCAATTTCGGCGTCGCCCCGGCCCTTCTGCTCTACGCCTTCACGCTCCACGACGCGGGCGCGATCGGCTGGACGGCGGCGCTGCTCTATGCGGCCGGCTCGGCGCTGCGCCTGGCGCGCTTCAACACCATGCTGGACGAGCCGAACAAGCCGGCCTGGAAGAGCGCCTATTTCGTCGGCGTGCCGGCGCCGGCCGGCGCCGCTCTCTCGCTGCTGCCGATCTATCTGGGGCTGACCGGTGACCAGACGGGCTTCCCCCAGCTCACGGCGGCCGTGGCGGCGGTCTATCTCGTCGTCGTCGGCCTCCTGATGGCGAGCCGCATTCCCACCTATTCCGGCAAGACGGTCACCATTCCGCTGCGCCGCGAATGGGTGGTGCCGATCATGCTTCTGGTGGTGTTCTACATCGCCATGCTGCTGGCCTTCCCGTGGCAGACGCTGACGCTTTCGGTCCTCGCCTATTTCGCCACCATCCCGCTCTCGATCCGCTCGTACAGGCAGGCGAAGCACCGGGCGCGGGTGGAGGGGTAAGATCGCGCTTCCGGCGTAGCAGAGGCAGGCGCCATTCCTCTCCCCTTGGGGAGAGGGTGGCCCGAAGGGCCGGGTGAGGGCCTTCAGCCGGAGCGTTGCGAGGCCCGAACGCCGAGCCTGATGATGCCCTCATCCCCCTGCCGGGACCTTCTCCCGCGAGCGGGAGAAGAATGCAGCTGCGAGGCCGTGCTTCCACGAGCTCATAGCCGGTGGATCGGTGCCGAAAGAGGCTCCATTCCTCTCCCCCTGGGGAGAGGGTGGACGGCGCGAAGCGACGGCCGGGTGAGGGCCCGAAGCGCGCCATGCGATAAGGTGCGCGCCTGTCCCCCTCATCCGCCTGCCGGCACCTTCTCCCCACGGGGGAGAAGAATGCGGTTGCGAGGCCGTGCTCCCACGAGCTCATCGCTGGTGGATCGGTGCCGAAAGAGGCTCCATTCCTCTCCCCTTGGGGAGAGGGTGGCCCGAAGGGCCGGGTGAGGGCGTGCAGCCGCGACGCTTCGGAACACAGCGAACGCCGGGCTTTCGAAGCCCTCATCCCCCTGCCGGGACCTTCTCCCGCGAGCGGGAGAAGAATGCAGCTGCGATGCCGAGTTCTTTCTCGAGCCGTTGTAGAGCCTACTCGGGGTCGCGGTAGGTGAGGAAGCGGTTCTGGCGCACGTCGAAGAGGCGGCCGGTCTGCGTGCAGCTCGCCGACAGGAGCGGCAGGATCCGCGCCGCGACGCTTTCCGCCGAGGGCAGGGTGGACGGGTCCTCGCCCGGCATGGCGAGCGCGCGCATGGCCGTGCGGGTGCCGCCGGGGTTCACCGAGTTGACGCGAAGCGGCAGGGTCTGCGTCTCGTTCGCCCAGGACTTCACCAGCGCCTCGCAGGCCGCCTTGGTGGCCGCGTAGAGGCTCCAATAGGCCTTGGCCGAATGGGCCGCGCCCGAGGAGAGGACGACGGCGCGACCGGCGTCCGAGGCGCGCAGCAGCGGGTCGGTCGTGCGGATCAGCCGCCAGGTGGAATCGACGTTGAGGCGCATGGTCTTGTCGAAGACCTTCGCCTGGATGTGCCCGATGGGCGCGAGCACGCCGAGCGCGCCGGCATTGGCGACGAGAATGTCGAGCTTGCCCCAGCGCTCGTGGATGGCGCCGCCCAGCCGGTCGATGCCCTCCATGTCGAGAAGGTCGAGCGGGACCAGCGTCGCCGAGCCGCCCGCGGCCTTGATCTCGTCGTCGAGCTCCTCCAGCCCGCCGACGGTGCGCGCCACGGCGACGACATGCGCGCCGCCCGCCCCGAGGGCCTTGGCGAGCTGGTAGCCGATGCCGCGCGATGCGCCGCTGACGAGCGCGACGCGCCCCGAAAATTCCCCTGCCATTCCCACGAACTCTCGGCCGGTGTTTCCTTTCGGCCGCTCGGGACCGTTCGCAAAGCCCTTAGACCGTTTCCGATGGTCTTGCGAACACCGAAAACGGTTCAGCTTCTCTCATGCAGCATCGTCCTGCAGCCGAACCGATCCGCTTCGGCTGGAGATGCCTAGCCGTTGCCGGCCATGAGGGCGAGGCGGCGGACATTGTGATGCGTCGTCGCCTCGCGGTCGGTGAGGCGCGTCGGGTAGTCGCCGGTGAAGTAGTGGTCGGTGAACTGCGGACGGGCCGGGTCGCGCGGCTTGCCGCCGACCGCCGTGTAGAGCCCGTCGATCGACAGGAACTGCAGGGAATCGGCGCCGATGAACCGGCACATGGAGGCGAGGTCCTCGTGCTGGTTGGCGAGGAGGTTCTCCGCCTCCGGCGTGTCGATGCCGTAGAAGTCCGGATGGTAGATCATGGGCGAGGCGACGCGGATGTGCACCTCGCTTGCCCCCGCGTCGCGGATCATCCGCACGATCTTGAGCGAGGTCGTGCCGCGCACGATCGAATCGTCGATGAGGACGACGCGCTTGCCCTCGATCATGGCGCGATTGGCCGAGTGCTTGAGCTTCACGCCGAAGGCGCGGATCTGCTGCGTCGGCTCGATGAAGGTGCGCCCGACATAATGGTTGCGGATGATGCCGAGCTCGAACGGAATGCCGCTCTCCTGCGCGAAGCCTATCGCGGCGGGCGTGCCGCCGTCCGGCACGGGCACGACGACGTCGGCCTCCACCGGAGCCTCCTGGGCGAGGTTCCGGCCCATGTTCTTGCGCGCGACATAGACCGAGCGGCCGCCCACGACGGAATCCGGCCGGGCGAAATAGACGTACTCGAACAGGCAGATGCGCTCGGGCCGCTTCACCTGCGCCTTGCGCGCGTCGATCGTCACCGAACCGTCGGGCTGGAGCTCGCAGATCACGACCTCGCCGTTCTCGACGTCGCGCACGAATTTGGCGCCGATGATGTCGAGCGCGCAGGTCTCCGAGCAAAAGATCGGCTTGCCGTCGAGCTCGCCCATGACGAGCGGGCGCACGCCGTTGGGGTCGCGCGCGGCGATGAGCTTGGTGCGCGTCAGCGCCAGCATGGCGTAGCCGCCTTCCACCTGCGCGACCGCGTCGGCGAAGCGCTCGCCGGAGGAGCCGAGCTTGGAGCGGGCGATGAGATGGAGCACGACCTCGGTGTCGGAGGTCGACTGGCAGATGGCGCCCGACGCGATGAGGTTGCGCCGCAGCGTCAGCCCGTTGGTGAAGTTGCCGTTGTGGGCGATCGCGATGCCGCCCTCGTTCAGCTCCGCGAAGAGCGGCTGGACGTTGCGCAGGATCGTCTCGCCCGTCGTCGAGTAGCGCACGTGGCCGATCGCCATGTGGCCGGGCAGGCGGGCGAGGGTGGCCGGATCGGTGTAGTGGTCGCCGACGAGGCCCATGCGGCGTTCAGAATGGAACTGCGAGCCGTCGAAGCAGACGATGCCCGCCGCCTCCTGCCCGCGATGCTGAAGGGCGTGGAGCCCCAGCGCCGTCAGCGTCGTCGCGTCGGGATGGCCGAGGATACCGAAGACGCCGCACTCCTCGTGGAGCGTGTCGTCGTCGAGGCTGAAAGACGCGTCGTCCATGGGTCGCTCGCTCAGCCCCTCTTCACGAAAGGGGCGCCAGATGGAGATCGGGTTCCGGTCGGAACCGGACAGATGTGCATCCTAGAAGAAGCATACCAGACGCGGAGCGCCCGCGGCTGTCAGATTTCGGACCGGAGCGCGTCCGGTCAGTTGGCGGGCGAGCCCGCCGGGGGCTCGTCGGCCGCCTCGATCGCATCCTCCACGCTCTGCGGCGCGCCGGGCGTGCCGGCCGCGGTCCCGGCCGGGGCCGCGTCGTCGCCGCGTCCGATGCGCTCCATGATGGTGCGCTCCGGGTCGTCCGGCAGGGCGGCGAGGAGGCGGTTGCCGAGATCGTCGAGCATGGGCTTGGACTGAGCGCCCGCGACCCAGGCCGGCTGGTTCTCCGGCGTCAGCCAGTTGAAGAAGACGATGGCGACGACGACGAGGAGGAGACCGCGCGCGGCGCCGAATAGGAAACCGAAGGTCCGGTCGATCGGCCCGATGCGGCTGTCGATGATGAAATCCGCGATGCGCAGCGTGATGAAGGAGACGATGATCAGCGCGACCAGGAAGACGGCGAGGGCGGCGGCGGCCATCGCGGCGGTTTCGGACGCGATGTAGTTCTGCGCGTAGGGGGCGACGAAGGGGTAGAAGGCGTAGGCGGCCAAGGCCGCGGCGACCCAGGAGACGATCGACAGGATCTCGCGGGAGAAGCCCCGGACCATCGCCAGGATGGCCGAGACCAGCATGATCCCGATCAGAATCAGGTCGAGGAGGGTGACGGTCATTCCGGTCCTTGGCTCGTTCGAACGGCGGCGCGCGTCTGGCTGTGATGCGATGGAACTGTCTTACACTCGCGGATGCGGCGAAAATCAAGCATCGGATGCTTCCATCCGCCCCGCGACCCGCGCCACGAGGTCCGCAAGCGTCTCGATCTCGGCGCTGGACAGGGTCTTGGCCGCCGGAACGTCGCCGCTCGCGGCCGGCAGGACCGCCTGTCCGAAGCCGAGCTTTTCGGCCTCCTTCAGCCGCTGGCCGGCATGGGCGACCGGCCTGACGGCGCCGGAGAGCGAGATTTCGCCGAAATAGACCCCGTCCGCCGGCAGAGCCTTGCCCGAGAGCGACGAGACGAGGGCGGCGGCGACGGCGAGGTCGGCGGCGGGCTCGGAGATGCGGTAGCCTCCCGCGACGTTCAGATAGACGTCGTGCTGGCCGAGGCGGACCCCGCAATGAGCCTCCAGGACGGCCAGCACCATGGCGAGGCGCGGAGCGTCCCATCCCAGGACCGAGCGGCGCGGGGTGCCGAGCGCGGAGGGGGCGACGAGCGCCTGGATCTCGACGAGAACCGGGCGCGTGCCCTCCATGCCGGCGAAGACGGCGGCACCGGGCGCCGTCTCGTTGCGCTCGCCGAGGAAGAGCTCGGACGGGTTCTGCACCTCGCGAAGGCCCGAATCGCCCATCTCGAACACGCCGATCTCGTCGGTCGCTCCGAAGCGGTTCTTGACCGTCCTGAGGATGCGGTAGTGGTGCCCGCCTTCGCCCTCGAAATAGAGCACCGCGTCGACCATGTGCTCGACCACGCGCGGGCCGGCGATCTGCCCCTCCTTCGTCACGTGGCCGACGAGGATGACGGCCGCGCCCGAGGATTTGGCGTAGCGGATCAGCGCCTGCGCGCCCGCGCGGACCTGCGTGACGGTGCCCGGCGCCGATTCGGCGATGTCGGTCCAGACCGTCTGGATGGAATCGATGATGACGAGGTCGGGCCGGCGCTCCGAGGCGAGCGTGGCGAGGATGTCCTCGACATTGGTCTCGGCCATGAGCTGCACGTCGGTGTCGGAGGCCTTGAGCCGTTGCGCTCGAAGGCGGACCTGCGCGACCGCCTCCTCGCCCGAGACGTAGACGACCTTGTTGCCCCTGCGGGCCAGCGCGGCGGCGGCCTGCATCAGGAGAGTCGACTTGCCGATGCCCGGATCGCCGCCGACGAGGAGCGCCGAGCCGCGCACGAAGCCGCCGCCCGTCACCCGGTCGAGCTCGGACAGGCCGGAGACGATGCGCGGCGCTTCCTCGGTTTCGCCGGAAAGGGGGACGAGCGTCGCGACACGCCCTTTCCGGCGCCCGCGCGAGGGCGCCGCCGGACCGCCGCCGATGCCGCCCGACTCGTTCTCCTCGACGATGGTGTTCCACTCGCCGCAGGCGTCGCAGCGGCCCTGCCAGCGGTTGGTGACCGCGCCGCAGTTCTGGCAGACGAAGGTGGCCTTGGCGCGCGCCATCAGACCCAGCGGCGCTGGACGCGCGATCCGAGCGAGGTGAGAAGCTCGTAGGCGATGGTGCCCGAGCGCTGGGCGACCTCGTCGACGGGCACGTTGGCGCCGAAGACCTCCACCGTGTCGCCCGGCTTCAGCGCGTCCTCCGGCAGGCCGGAGACGTCGATCATGGTCATGTCCATCGACACGCGGCCGATGACGGGAGCCCGGCGGCCGGCGGCGAACATCTCGGGCGGCTTGCCCGCGCCCCGCGCGGCCGTCGAGCCGGAGGCCGAGCGGATGTAGCCGTCGGCATATCCGATGCCGATCGTGGCGACGCGCCCGGCCTTCTCCATGCGCTGGGTGGCGGCGTAGCCGACGGGCTCGCCCTTCTTCACCTTGGCGATCTGGAGAACGTGGGCGTTGAGGGTGACGACGGGGCGGATCGCGCCGCCGTCCTCGATGCCGTCCCGCCCGCCATAGAGCGCGATGCCCGGCCGCGTCAGGTCGAAATGATATTTGGCGCCCCGGAAGATGGCGGCGGAATTGGCGAGCGAGCGCCCGACATAGGCGAAGGGCTTGGTCACCTGATGGAAGCGCTCGAGCTGCTCGTCGCTCTGCCCGGAATAGAGGATGTCGGCGCTGGCGAGGTGGCTCATCACCAGAGCGATGTCGAGCTGGCCTTCCTTCGACAGGCGCGCGGCCTTCTTGGCCTCCGCCTCGTCGAGGCCGAGCCGGTGCATGCCGGTCTCGAACTGCAGCGCGCAGGGGCCGGGCAGGTGGCCCTTGGCGCTTTCGCGCCAGATCGCGATGTCGTCGGGCGTGGAGAGGACGGGGACCAGCCTGTGCTCGCGTGCCAGCCGCGCGGCTTCACCGTCGAGACCCTGGAGCACGAAGATGCGGGCGTTCTTGCCGGCCATGGCCTCCCGGACGACGGCGCCCTCCTCGGCCCAGGCGACGAAGAAGTCGCGGCAGCCGGCGCCGAAGAGCGCCTTGGCGGTGGTGACGGCGCCGAGCCCGTAGCCGTCCGCCTTGACGGCGGCGCCGGTGCGGGCGCGCTCGGCGACGGTGGCGAGCGAGCGCCAGTTCGACTTCAACGCCCATGCGTCGATCGTGACGAAGGGGCGCCGGCCGGTGGCGGGTTCGGCGAAGACGGCGGGCACGCTCATGATGGCTACTCGAAACGCTCCGGCAGATGGCTGTCTTCGGCGAGGTCGGTGAAGCGCGTGAACTCGGCCTGGAAGGCGAGGGGGACGGTGCCCGTGGGGCCGTGGCGCTGCTTGGCGATGATGACCTCGGCCTTGCCGCGCGCCTCGTTCATGGCCTGCTGCCATTTCAGATGCTCGTCGGTGCCGGCCTTCGGCTCCTTGGACTGCAGATAGTATTCGTCACGATACACGAACATGACGACGTCCGCGTCCTGCTCGATCGAGCCGGACTCGCGAAGGTCGGCGAGCTGGGGGCGCTTGTCGTCGCGGTTCTCGACCTGACGCGAGAGCTGGGAGAGCGCGATGATCGGGACCTGAAGCTCCTTGGCCAGCGCCTTCAGACCCGTCGTGATCTCGGTGATCTCCTGCACGCGGTTCTGCGCGTTCTTGGCCGAGCCCTGCATCAGCTGGACGTAGTCGATGACCATGACGTCGAGCCCGCGCTGGCGCTTGAGGCGCCGGGCGCGTGCGGCGAGCTGCGCGATGGAGATGCCGCCCGTCTGGTCGATGTAGAGCGGCGCGCGCTGCATCATCTCGGTGCAGGCGACGAGCTTGGAATATTCCGCGTCCGTGATGTTGCCGCGCCGGATCTTGGAGGAGGAGACCTCCGACTGCTCGGAGATGATGCGGGTGGCGAGCTGCTCGGCGCTCATTTCGAGCGAGAAGAAGCCGACGACGCCGCCGTTCTTGGCCTTGAAGGTGCCGTCGGCCTGCTCCGCCGGCTCGTAGGCGGCGGCGATGTTGAAGGCGATGTTGGTGGCGAGCGACGTCTTGCCCATGGCCGGGCGGCCCGCGAGGATGATGAGGTCGGAATGCTGGAGGCCGCCGAGCCGGCGGTCCAGCTCGCGGATGCCGGAGGAGATGCCCGACAGGCCGCCGTCCCGGTCCTTGGCCGCGCCCGCCATCTCGATCGCCAGCGCCATGGCGTCGGTGAAGGACTGGAAGCCGCCGTCGTAGCGGCCGGTCTCGGCCAGCTCGAACAGGCGTCGCTCGGCGTCCTCGATCTGCTGCTTGGGCCCGGAATCCAGCGGCGCGTCGTAGGCGACGTTGACCATGTCCTCGCCGATGCGGATCAGCGAGCGGCGCAGGGCCAGATCGTAGATCGCCCGGCCGTAGTCGGCGGCGTTGATGATGGTCGTCGCCTCGGCCGCGAGGCGGGCGAGATACTGCGCGACGTTCATGTCGCCGACGCGGTCGTTGGCGGCCAGGAACGTCTTGATCGTCACCGGATTGGCGATGCGCCCCATCCGGATCATCTCGGAGGTCTTGGCGAAGATTTCCCGGTGCAGCGGCTCGAAGAAATGGTCCGGCTTCAGGAAGTCGTGGACGACGTAATAGGCGTCGTTGTTGACGAGGATCGCGCCGAGAAGAGCCTGCTCGGCCTCGACATTGCCGGGGGCCTCGCGGCTGATCGGGGAGTCGTCCTCAAACTTGCGGGCCGCCTCGGCCATGGCGCCAATCTCCGAACATTCGCAGGCAAAGGGAGCGGCGCGCCGGGCGGGCGCCGAATGCACCGTTCTAGCCCGTCCGGGCCTCGATGCCATCTCCGTGAGCGTGCGGAGGTCTTACCGCCAGGCGGGGTGCGCGTCCACAGCCGGGACGGGACAACGGTCGAGATGCGGCGTCGCCGACGAAGAAGGGCCCGGCCGCCGAGCGGCCGGACCCTTCGCATGGGGACAGACTGTGGAGAGCCTGTGGACGGGGATCAGCGACCCTCGTCGGCGCCCTCGGTGCCCTCGTCGTCGGCGCGGGCCGGGCGGTCCTCGCCCTCGTCCTCGTCGTACATGGCGCCGCCCAGATCCTCGGCGCGCAGCGCGTCCTCGTCATAGCCGTAGATGGCGTCGGCCGAGGTCAGGGTCTCGCCCTGCGCCTGGCGCTCGGCCTCGTCCTGCGAACGGGCGATGTTCAGCTCGATCTGGATCGAGACCTCGGCGTGGAGCGCGATCGTGACCTTGTGCAGGCCGATGGTCTTGATCGGCTGGTTCAGCTCGACCTGGTTGCGGCCGACCTGGAAGCCCTCGGCCTTCAGGAGGTCGGAGATGTCGCGCGCCGAGACCGAGCCGTAGAGCTGGCCCGTCTCGCCCGCGGAGCGGACGACGACGAAGCTCTTGCCGTCGAGCGTCTCGCCGATCGCGCCGGCCTCCTTCTTGCGCTCCTCGTTGCGGGCGACGAGCTCGGCCTTCTGCGACTCGAACTTGGAGCGGTTGGCCTCGTTGGCGCGAAGGGCGCGGCCCGTCGGCAGGAGGTAGTTGCGGGCGTAGCCGTCGCGCACGCGCACGGTGTCGCCGAGGGCGCCGAGGCGGGCGATGCGTTCGAGAAGGATGACGTCCATGTCGATGGTTCCTTGATGGATGGAAAGGTCTGGTTGGCAGTCGGACTAGCGGGTCCCGCCGGCGCCGGGAGCCGGGCGCGCGGTGGCGAAGACGCCGTAGAGGAGGAAGACGAAGAGCGGGAACGTCAGGACGACGATCGCGAAATAGACGGTGAAGAGCAGGAGCCCGCGCGCGGCGCGACCGCGCGACCGCTGGTGGAAGGCGGCGAGCCCGACGAGCGTGAAGGCCATGCCAAGCGCGCCCGCCACGACCGCTCCCAGAAGCCCGAGCGTGCCGCCCAGGAAGGAGGCCGCCAGCGAGATCGCGAAGACCGGCAGGGCGACGCGCGGCAGGCTCGTCTGCGAGGGCACGTCGTCGCGCGGGCGCTGGAGGCGGCCCGACATGCGCGTGACGGCGGCGGCGAGATACAGCGTCGCCACGAGGTTCATGACGAAGACGGCGGGCTGCACGAAGGGCACGATGCCGACGACGAGCTGGGCAAGGTCCTCCAGCTGCTCGGGCGTGGCGTCGATGGCCGGGCCGCCGGGCGCGGTCAGCGCCTCGCGCAGGATCGGCGCCATGGTCTCCTGGTCGAAGCCGACCAGCCAGCCGATGACGATGGTTCCGCCGGCGGCCAGGAGCGCGATGGCGAAGAGGATGCGCTCGACCGGATACCAGTCGAGCGGGATCTGCCCGCCGTCGTTGGCCGGCTCGATGGCGCGGCCCGTGCGCTCCTCGCGCGGGCGGGCGAGGCCGCAGAGATGACCGACGACCGCCGCGGGCACGGCGACGGAGGCGAGAAGGACGAGCGCGGTGGCCGGCGTCTCGGAAATGAGGCCGATGAGAAGCGCGCTCGCGGCGGCCGCGACGAAGCCGGGAACGCTGCCCCAGCCGAGCGAGGCGATCAGGATGGGAATGGGGGCGGCGAGAGACAGGCCGAGCGCCATCGGGGACTGGGTGACCAGACCGGCGAAGAGAAGTGCGCTTGCGAGGCCGGCGGCGACGCCGACGAAGAGGCCTTGGGGTGTCATCGTCTACTGTTTCGCTGTCCTGCGGGTGTCGCAGTTAGGGGCGGCTCGATACGAGCGCTCGGCCCCAACTCGGCTGAAGAAGGCTTCCGGCGGGCGCCGAGCGGCGCCGGAAGGCACGCGGCGCAGGAGATGCGCCGCGTGCGAAGTCGATCCTACTTGAGGATATAGGGCAGGAGGCCCAGGAAGCGCGCGCGCTTGATCGCCTTGGCGAGCTCGCGCTGGTTCTTCTGGGAGACCGCCGTGATGCGGGACGGAACGATCTTGCCGCGCTCGGAGATGTAGCGCTGCAGGAGACGGACGTCCTTGTAGTCGATCTTCGGCGAATCGCCGGTGCCGAACGGGTCGGACTTGCGACGGCGGTGGAACGGCCGGCGGGTCGGGAGCTGTGCGATGTCGACCATTTACGCGGCCTCCTCGGAGCGGTCACGGCGCGGGCGATCGTCGTCGCGACGCGGACGGTCGTCGTCACGGCGCGGACGGTCGCCGCCCGGACGGTCGCCATCGCGGCCGCGGCGCGGACGGTCGTCGCGCTTCTGCATCATGGCCGACTGGCCCTCGTCGTGCTCCTCGACCTTGATGGTCATGTAGCGCAGGATGTCCTCGTTGAAGCGCATCTGGCGCTCCATCTCCTGGACAGCCGCCGCCGGAGCGTCGATGTTCATGAGGGTGTAGTGCGCCTTCCGGTTCTTCTTGATCCGGTAGGTGAGGGTCTTCAGACCCCAGTTCTCGACCTTGCCGACCTTGCCGCCATTGGCCTCCAGAATGCCGCGCAGGCTCTCAACGAGCTGCTCGACCTGCTGGGCGCCGACGTCCTGCCGTGCAAGGAAAACGTGTTCGTAGAGCGCCATGAGCGTTCTCGCCTTCCTTATCTGACCTTCGTCTTCGCGTCGCCCTTCGCCCCGGCGGCAAGCCTCTGCGACTCTCCGAAGAAGCCCCTGGAGGGGCCGTCGGGAAAGGCGCGTCAGTGAGACAGTCGAGAGCGGGGACACGGGAAGGGGCGCCGTTTCGGGCGTCTCTCGCGCGAGTTGGAATCGCGCGCTTCCGTTCAGCCCCCGGCCGGGACGACGGCGTTGACGGGGTCTCCATAGAGGAGACGCCCGGCTCTGGCAAGGCGCGCCGGTGGATAAGGCGGTTCAGGAGCGCGGGGCCGGGGTCGGGACGGCCGGGCGGGCGGGGAGGGCCGCCTGAATGGGGATCGAGCCCTGGGGGCGCGGCGCGGCCGCGCTCTCCGAGGTGCTTTGACGGACGGGCATGGCGAAGGGCGCGTCGGCGGCGACCGTGCGACGCACGCGCTCGGCGGCGATGGCGGCGGTCTGCATGGGATCGGCCGCCGGAGACGACGGCGCGGCCGGAGGGGACGCCGTCCGGCGCGGCGGGGTGTAGGGCGAAGGCCCGGCCGGGGCGGCGGCGCTCGGCGCGGTGGATGCGGCCGGGGGCGTCCCCGCGACCCGGGTCTCATCGCCGGGGAAGGCGCGGCCGTGGATCGCGGCATACCCGAAGGCGAGGCCGTCGCCGACGCGCGCCGCCACATAGGAGCCCACGTCGCGCCCGGCTTCGCAGGCGGCGGGCGCCCGCTCGCAGAAGCCGCCCATGTCCGACAGCGCGGCCTGGGCCCCGACGAAGGCGCCGAAATAGTTCACGCCCTCGCGCTCGGTGTCCTCGCCTCCGAAGGAGGGAAGGAAGAACGCGATGAGCGCGATCCAGAAGCCCATCTTGAGAAGAAAGCGCATGTCGCCCTCGGCCGAACCCGTCGAACTCCGCCGGTCGTTTCGCCCGGCTTGGAGGAAGGAATGCGAGCGGGCGCGGTAAGGCTGCCTTGTACGCCGCGGCGGAATTCGATTCAAATTCTCACGATCGCGCCCCGGCGCCCGGCCGACACCTCCGCGCCGCGTCGGAACCCCCGCCAGATCAGGCGTTTGGCGCCGGAGCGCTTTCGTTAAACATAAACTCAAATCGGATCGGCCGGACCCGCCAAAGGGCTCGCAGGAGGCCGTTTTGCCACAGGCTCGCCCCGAGACTTAGCCTCCGGTTAACGGCCGTTTATGCCTTCCTTAAACGCTTCCCCCGCAACATCCGAACCGAACCCGAATGGCCCAGTCCGGCCTTTTGCGCGAGCGACCAGGATCCGATGCTGCGAGCCAAGAGGCAGAGCGAAGAACGAGCGGAAGGGGGGACCGGTCCCGCCCTGCCGCCGCTCGGCGACCTCTTCGACAGCTATGTCTGCCGGGACGTCGAGAGCCCGGACGAGCGGCGCGCGCAGGCCGTCGCGATCGGCGGACTCGTGGCCGGCGGGATCGTCGCCGCCGGAGCCTCGCCGCTCGCCTTCATCCTTGGCCTCGGCCCGGCCGGCGTGCTGGCCGCGACCCTGACCGGCGGCGCGCTGCTGGCCTCGGCCGCCTTCGTCTCGGCGACGGCACGGCTGAACACGACCCTGGCCGCGCTCCTCGCGACGCTGGCCGGCTCGGCCGGCGCGGCGATCCTCGCGGGCGGCGCCTTCTCCATCCTCGGCGGAGCCGGGCTCCTCGCCTCGGCCGCCGGCTCGCTCCTTCTGGGGCGCCGGCTGGGACGCGGACGTGCCGCGCGGACAAAGGCGGCGATGCCTGAGAGCGCCGGCCAGCGCGCCGAACGCCTCCTGACCGGCCCGCTCCTGCGCTTCGACGCCACCGGGCGGCTGACGGACGCACCGGAGGATGCGGACCAGCCCTTCGGCCTGCCCGGCCCGAACGGCGCGGTGATCGTCGACCGCATCCACGTGCTCGACCGGGTCGCCTTCCTGGAAGCCTTCGCCGATCTTCGGCGCGGAGCCCCGACGGCGGAGCTGGAGCTGCGCGTTTCGACGCCGGCCGGGCAGCGCCAGCTGGCGCTGCGCCTCGCGGCCGTGACGGGACCGGACGGCGAGGTGACCGAGGTGCTGGGGCTGGCGCGCGACCTGACCGAGGAGCGCGAGGCGACGCACGAGCTGACCCGCACGCTGACCCACGCGCAGGGCGCCTCGGAGGCCAAGAGCCGGTTCCTGGCCGCCATCAGCCACGAGCTGCGGACGCCGCTGAACGCCATCATCGGCTTCGCCGACATTCTGGAGCAGGAGTATTTCGGCGGCTTCGAAAGCCCGCGCCAGAAGGAATATGTCGGGCTGATCGGCCGCTCGGGCGACCATCTGCTCCAGGTCGTCAACGGCCTGCTCGACCTCTCCAAGATCGAGGCGGGACACTACGAGATCGCGCCCGAGACCTTCGCGCCGCGCGAGGCGATGGAGAACGCGGCGGCGATGGTGCGCGGCGAGGCGGAGGCCAAACGGCTCGTCCTCATCGTGCAGGAGCCGGAGGACGAGCTGCCGTTCCGCGCCGACCGCCGGGCCTTCCACCAGATCCTCCTCAACCTCCTCTCCAATGCGGTGAAGTTCACCGACGAGGGCTGCGTGCGCATCTCCGCCCGCCGCGAGGGTCATCTGCAGATCGTCGAGGTCGAGGATTCGGGCATCGGCATCGCCGCCTACGATCTGGCGCTGGTGGCCCAGCCCTTCGCCCGTGTCGGCGCGTTGCAGGACCGGCCCGGAACCGGGCTCGGCCTGTCGCTCGCCAAGGGCCTGTGCGAGCTGCACGGCGGGACGCTGACGCTGGAAAGCCGGCCGGGACACGGAACGATCGTGATCGTCTCGATCCCGGACGAGTGCGCGGCCATTGGCCAAGACAATTTCAAGGAAAAGATCGTAAGCCTGACCGATGCCCGAAAGAAGACCGTCATCCTCCCCTCGTCGCCGGCCGGCCGCCGCACGGCCTAGCCGCACGCGCCGGATCGCCGCCATGGCGGGCTTGATCGCCGGAGCCGCCGCGCTTGGCCTCGGGCGGCTGGCGCTCGTCGGTGGCCGCGCCGTCGGGGCGCGTCCGATCCTCTACGGCGGAACGGCCGCGTTCCTGGCGCTCGGCGCGACGGTGAGCGCCAACGCGCTGTTCCACCAGAATTCGGTCCACCCGCATCCGATGCTCGTGACGCGCACGCTCGACCGGGTCGAGACCGCGAGCGCCGGCCCGCGCACCGAGCCGGCCGTCGCCCAGCCCTGGCGCCCGACCAACGACCCGCGCATCGAGCCGGTGCCGATGGTGCGCGAGGCGCAGGAGCTCCTGCAGAAGGCCGGCTACTATCAGGCCGAGATCGACGGACGCCCCGGGCAGGCGACCGACCGCGCGATCCGCCGTTTCCAGGCCGAGCGGGGCCTTCGCGTCGACGGCATGACGACGCCGCTCCTGCTGACGCAGATCCGGCAGCTGACCGGCGACGTGCCCACCCCCTCCGGCGCGCCGGAGGGCCGCGAATATGCCGGTCTCGACGATCTCCTGAACAACCTTCCGGCGGACGGTTCGGACATTCCCATCCTCGACGAGGAGCCGGCCGACCCGGAGCTCGTGAAGCGCATCCAGGCGGGGCTCACCAGCGCCTCGGTGGCCGAACTGAAGGCCGACGGCATCGCCGGTTCGGCGACGCGCGCCGCGATCCGCACTTTCCAGGAGCTGGCGGGCCTCGAGGTCACCGGGATGCCGAGCGAGTCGCTTCTGGCTCATCTCGACGCGATGACGCGATAGCCGTTTCCTCGACGCCCGCCGATCGATCCGAAAGCCGTTCCGGTTTTCGGATCGATCGGTTAGGGGCAGGAATGCGGATCACCAGCGAACTCTTCGTCTCCCAGCTCACACGACGCGTCTTCGTCGAGGGCGGCTTCGCGGCCGTCGTTCGTCGCGGCTCGGACATGGCCGGCGCCGTCTTCGTCCTGACGCGGGCTCGGGACGGCACGCTGACGCTCTACGGTCCCGCGCCGCAAATCTTCGCGGACGAGGAGGGCGGCCGCCGCTTCATCCGCGAGGCGGTCGAGGACGAGGCGGACCTTCAGACGCGCTTCGAGAGGGAAGCGCGGTTCGATCCGGACTTCTGGGTGGTGGAACTCGAACGGGACGAGGTCGGCGATCTGTTCGATCTCGTGGAGGACGAGCCGCGCGACTGAGCGGGGCGGGTGCCTCGTCGCTCAGCCGTTGGAGGTCCGGCGGGGCTGCGCCGGCGCCTGGGAGCGCTGGCCGAAGACGGAGGTGGAGCGCGGGTCGCGGTCGCGCTCACCGGTTTCCCGGTTCGTGTCGGACGCTCGCAGCGGCGCGGCGGGCAGCGTGCGGTAGCGCTCGGCCATCTCCCGGAAGGCTTGCACGTCGAGGCCGATCTTCGGGCGCACGAGCATCAGGATCGCGAGCGCCTGACCCGTATCGACTCCGGCGTCCTTCAGGGCCTGCGCGAGCGTCGCGCCGCCCTCGTCCTCCTCCGCGTGCCGGCGCTGGTCCGGGGAGAGGCCGAGACGCGCCTCGGCGACGTCGAAGAAGACCGTGCTGCCGCGACGGGCGGCGCGAAGAAGCGCCGAGCCGACCGAGCGCGAATCGCCGCGGCCGGCGCTGGCGATCTGGCGCAGCGTGTCGCGAACGAAGGCCGCCGCGTCGGCGGCGGACGCCGCATCGACGACGGGTTCGCGGGGCGCGCGCTCGGCCAGATGCTCGGGCGCCAGCGGCGGCGGCTCGACCTGCGTCCGCATCGGACGAGCCGCAGGACCGTCGAGCCCCCGCGACCGGCGCCCGGCGAGGATCTTCTCGATCCGCTCGTCGCCGCGGGCGGCAAGGCGCTCCCGATGGGCGGGGGACAGGCCCGGCGTGGAGACGAGGAAGGGGGCCGCGATCTCGACGGGCGAATCGACGATCAGATCGACCAGCTCGGCCGGAACGCGCGTGGAATGGGACAGGGAGGCCGCCAAGGCGCGGCGGGTCTCGGGACGGGTGCGCTCGAAGAGCGGGGCCACCAGCCGCCCGAACTCGATCGCCTGGGTCTCGGTCGGCGCGCGAAGCGAACCGTAGGCGGCGACGGCCGCCGTGACGATGACGTCGAACTCCGCGCGGCCCTTGGGGCTTTCGAGAGACCGGAAGATCCGAGGGGCGACGTCCTTCATGGGATCCTTCGAACTCTACGCGACGAAACGGTGATCTTTTCGCAAATTACGCCTCAAATCTTAGCAAGCTGTTAACCTTGGCGGTGCTTCTCTGACCCCAAGTTGGAAGCTCGGCCCGTTTGTGCGCCTTGCGCGCATCGGGCCCGGAGGGGCGAAGCGTTCATGTCTTTGGCAACGCAAGTGACGTATCTGGCCATCCCGCAGATCAAGAGCCGGGGGCTGCCGCCGCGACGGCGGGAAGGAACGGCGGAGATCGTGATCCTGCCGTGCATCCGCTACGAGCGGATCGGCGATGCGGAGGCCGCGCGGGCCGAGGCGTTGTAAGGGCCCGGACAGCGCTCGCTCCGGCCCTTCCGGAGGGCCTTCGACGGCTCTCGCCGATGCGGCGAAGTGTCCCTTCATGACCTTTTGGCGGGGTGCGGAGAGGTTCCTCGCCCGGAACGCCGTTGCCCGTGCGAACCCGAAAACGACGATGGCGGACGGTCGCTCCGATCCCTCCTGCCGCCGGGCCGGGAACGGTCAGCCGTCGATGGTCGCCGGTTCGGCGGCCGCGGCGTCGGCGGGGAGGGGCACCGCTTCGCAGGCGAGCGAGCGCACCAGAGCCTCGACGGACGGTCGCAGGCTCTCCGCTTCGACGAGGGCGCGGAAGGTCAGATAGAGATCGCTCTGCCCGACGACGACCGGGATCGAATCCTCTTCGCCGAGAAGGCCGGCAAGACGGGCCTCGTCCAGCTGGTCGGCGGTGCCGACGAGAAGATCCAGGCTCGTCTCGGGGGCGAGCCGCTCGTTGATCGAATAGAGATTGTCGCCCGAGCGGGCGACGATCGAGGCCGACCAGAACGCGTCGGCGCGCTCGGCCGACAGGCGGACCGGGGCCTGCGAGATGGAGAACCGGCAGGCGGCGGTGACGAAGGCTGGGTCCATGAAGCCGAAGCGCTCGGTCACGGCGGGCTCGACGTCCAGCGAGGGGCCGTTGCCCGCCACGATGGTCGGCTGGAAGCTCGGCATGATGGCGACGAGCCGCGCCCAGGCATTGTCTTCCGACAGGCGGGGCATGGCGAAGATCACGCCGATATGGACGATCAGGGCGCCGACGATCCCGATCAGGAGGGCGAGAAGCAGTCTACCCATCGATCGCACATCCCGTCCGCTCGATGGCGGGCATGGCGACGTCGGTCGCCCCGCCGGCCGTGGAGGCGGGCGTGTCGTAGAGCGTCAGCGCCAGGACGAAGCCGCCGCGGCCGGACATGGCCAGCCAGTTGCCGGGCTGCGCCCGCGAGGAGACCGCGACCACCGCCACGTTGTCGTCGTCGCGCATGAGGCTGGAGGAGACCAGCCAGGCCGGTCGGCCCGAAAGGGGGCGGATCGAACGGCCGGCCTCGTCGAAGGCCGACAGGGTCCAGACCCGTGCGGGCGGCAGACTGCCGGCGATCCGGTAGGTGCATTCGCGGCGCAGCGGCCGGCCCGCGCCGTCCACCCTGGCGCGGAACGCCATGCCTTCCGCAAGCCCGAGGGTGAGGTTACCGTCGCGTGCGGCCTGGGCGCGCGAATAGGGATCGGCCGTGGGCGAGCCGGCGAGCCGGTCGGCCTGCCACGGGCCGACATCGAGCGTGCCGGTGCCCTCATAGCGGTCGAGCATGACGGAGGCCGACCAGGCGCCGCCGGAAATGGCGATGCCGAGCGCCAGGATGGTCAGGATGACGAAGCGCATTCCGGAGGCGGAGCCCTCAGCGGGCCGTCCGCGACCCGGCGCCTTCGGCACGCGCGGCGGCGAACTCCTCGGGCGCGGCGGGAAGCTGGCGGCTCATCCGCTCGGCGATGTCGGAGAGGACCTTCTGCGTATCGGAATTGATGCTGACCGGACGCGAGATGCGCGGGCGCCCCTCCTCGTCCTCCGCCGCGGCGACCTGCGCCGCGCCGCCCTGGGGCAGGGCGTTGTCGACGCCGGGGATGGGCAGGAGCTCGATCCCCTGATGGGCGGCCTCCATGAAGCGCTGCCACGTCATGGCCGGAAGCGAGCCGCCGGTCAGATCCTTAGTCGGCTGGAAGCTGTCGTTGCCGTACCAGACGGCGGCGGAGAAATTGCCCGTGTAGCCGACGAACCAGGCGTCGCGGTAGCCCTGGGTCGTGCCCGTCTTGCCGGCGGCGCGCGTCATGGAGAGGGCGGCGCGGCGCGCGGTGCCGCGCACCGGGATCTCGGCCATCATCCGGTTCATGTCCAGCGCCGCCTGCCGGCTGAGGACGCGCTTGCGGGGCGGCAGGTCCCGCGCGGCGGTCCACAGAACCTCGCCGTTCGTGTCCTGCAGCGTCAGGATCGAGTGGCGGTTCGATTCCATGCCCTCGGCGGGGAAGACCGCGATGGCGGTCGCCTGATCCATGACGGTGACCTCGCTCGTGCCGAGCGCCATCGTCTTGTCGCCGCGAAGCGGGCTCGCGATGCCCATCGCATGGGCGAGATCGACGACCTTGCCCATGCCGATCGACTGGCTGAGGCGGACCGGAACGGTGTTGTAGGAGCGCGCGAGCGCGTCCGTCAGGCTGACGCGGCCGGCGAAGGAGCGGCCGTAATTGCGCGGCGACCAGCCCGCCACGGTGATGGGCGCGTCCGAGACGACCTCGTCGGGCCGGTGACCTTCCTCCAGATAGGCCGCGTAGATGTACGGCTTGAAGGAGGAGCCCGGCTGGCGGAGCGCCCGCGTCGCCCGGTTGAACTGCGACAGGCCGTAGTCCCGCCCGCCGACGAGGGCGCGCACGCCGCCATCGTCGTCGAGGACGACCATCGCGCTCTCCTCGACATTGTAGGCGCGGCCGAACTGGCGAAGGTGGAAATCGATCGATTCGTCGGCCAGCGCCTGGAGGCCCATGTCGATCGTGGTCTGGGCGATGAAGTTGCGCCGGTCCATGGAGGAGGTGAGGCGCTGCACGTCCTCGAAGGCGAAGTCGAGGAAGTAGTCGGGCGAGCGGATGGAGGAGCGGTCGACCGCAGTGGCCGGCGCGCGGCGCGCCGCGACGACCTGCCCCTCCGTCATGAAGCCCGAATCGACCATGGCCGAGAGGACGACGTTGGCCCGGGCGCGCGCGGCCGGCAGGTTGATGTGCGGGGCGTAGTTGGCGGGCGCCTTGAAGAGGCCGGCCAGCATGGCCGCCTCGGCGATCGTCACCTGCCGCAGGTTCTTGCCGAAATAGAACTCGGCCGCCGCCGCCGCCCCGAACGTGCCGCCGCCCATATAGGCGCGGTCGAGATACATCGCGAGAATCTGGCGCTTGGAGAGGTTCGTCTCCAGCCAGAGCGCGATGAAGGCCTCGTTGATCTTCCGGTCGATCGAGCGCTCGTTCGAAAGGTAGAGGTTCTTGGCGAGCTGCTGGGTGAGGGTGGAGCCGCCCTGCACGACGCCGCCGGCCCGCGCGTTCTGGCCGAGCGCGCGGCCGAGGCCGATGAAGTCGATGCCCCAATGCTCGAAGAAGCGCCGGTCCTCGGTGGCGAGAACCGCCTTGATCAGGTGGTCGGGCATCTCGTCGATCGGGACGGCGTCGGAGCGCAGCACGCCGCGCCGGCCGATCTCGTTGCCGTGCCGGTCGAGGAACAGGACGGAATAGTCGGTCTGCTCCGGCAGGCCGCCGGCCGTGTGGCGCATGGCGGGCTGGGCGAGCGCCAGAAGGACGATGAAACCGGCGAGGCCGAGGGTCAGCCCCTCGCAGGACAGCTCGACCACGGCGCGGTTGAAGCCCTTCACCCGCAAGCGGCGCGAGAAGATCGTCGTCGTCTCCCAGGCCGCGCTGAAGCCGCGGAAGAGACGGTACAGAGTCGAATCGAGCCAGGCGTCGAGCTCGATCAGAAAGGTGGGGCGCCGGCGGATCGTTCGGCGTGCCGGCAGGAGCTTCCAGAAGCGCAAGACCTGAGGACCTTCCTTCACGCGCGGACGACGTCGCGGGCACGCACCGGGATGCGGTCGCCCACGATGTCATACTATATGCCCCTTGCGACCTTCTACAGCATCGGCCCGAAAATCAGAATCGATTTTCGGAAAGCCCGATGCGTAGATTCAAGGAGATAGAGCGACCTTTGCGCGTCCGAAGGGACGCACGGCGCTCTAGGTGTCAATTTCGCGTTGCAGGACAAGTGCGTGGACCGAGATCGAACGACAACAGGGCCGGACATGCGTGATTTCGGCAACGCCTTCTGGCGCGACAAGCCGCTGGAGGCGCTCGATCCGGCCGAATGGGAGGCCCTGTGCGACGGCTGCGGGCGCTGCTGCCTGAACAAGCTGGAGGACTGGGACACCGGGGAAATCCACTGGACGAACGTCGCGTGCCGTCTGCTCGACGGCCAGTCCTGCGCCTGCTCGAACTACGAGCGGCGTCGCGACTACGTGCCCGACTGCGTGCAGCTGACGCCCGAGACCGTGCGCGAGATCGACTGGCTGCCGCCGACCTGCGCCTACCGGCTCGTGGCGGAAGGGCGCGACCTCTACTGGTGGCATCACCTCGTCTCCGGCGACCGCGAGACGGTTCATCAGGCCGGGATCTCGGCGAAGGGCCGCACGATCAGCGACGAGGGTCTGGAGCCGGAAGATTACGAGGACCACCTCGTCGCCTGGCCGGGAGAGACGCCGGACATCGATCCGTCGAAAATAGGAAAATAGTCATTGACACCGTGACGGTGGTCGGGTAGGGTTCAGGCACAGTCGAAGAATTGCGAGAAAAAGGGCGCTTCCGAAAGGGGCGCCCTTTTTCGTTGGGGAACGGCAATGGTGAAAGCGGCGCGTACGAAAGCGGACAAGCTGATGGCCGACCGGCTGGCCATGCTCCTGCAGAGCGACCTGTCGGCGCTGGAACGTCATTTTCAGGAAAATGGTCCTGACGAGGCGCCGGTCGCGGCAACCGCGATCAAGGGCCGCGTGGAGGCCGTCTCGCAGATCACGCGGACGCTCGAGAAGCTTCTGGAGCTCCGACGCCTGGAGGCGCTGACGCTCGAAGAGGCAAGCGCGGAGGACGAGGCGGAGACGCAGAGGCTGCGCGACGAATTGATGCGCCGACTGCGGGCGGTGGACGCGCGTCGGATCGAAGGGGCCGGGCTGTTCGCAGAGGAGGGCGCGTGACGGCGGCGCGAAGCCTCGACGGCGAGGCCTTCTGGAACGCCGTCTCGGCAGAGATCGCGGCGAGCGGACGCCGGGCCATTCGTGCGGCGATGCCGGGCTGGACGCGTTTTGCGCGGGTGCAGCAACTGCCGCCGCCGGGCGGCTGGCGGCAATGGGTGATGATCGGCGGCCGCGGCTCGGGCAAGACGCGGGCCGGCGCCGAATGGGTTCGCGCGATGGCGCTGGGCGAGGCCCCGATCGCGGCGCGGGCGCACGGGCGGATCGCGCTCGTGGCCGAGACGCTGGGCGACGCGCGCGAGGTGATGGTCGAGGGCGAGAGCGGACTGCGCTCGCTGGACTGGACGGCCAAGCCCGTCTTCGAGGCGACGCGGCGACGGCTGGTCTTCCCGAACGGCGCGGTGGCGCAGATCTTTTCCTCCGAGGACCCGGAGGCGCTGCGGGGCTATCAGTTCGAGGCGGCCTGGGGCGACGAGTTCGCCAAGTGGAAGCATGGCGAGGCCTGCTTCGACAATCTGCAGCTGGGGCTGCGGCTCGGCCGGCAGCCCCGGGCGCTGTTCACGACGACGCCGCGCGCCATGCCCCTTCTCAAGCGGCTGATGGCCGAGGAGGGGACGGTGGTGACCCATATGCGCACGGCGGAGAACGCGGCGAACCTCGCGCCGAGCTTCGTCGCCGCCATGGAGGCGCGCTACGGCGGCTCGCGGCTGGGACGCCAGGAGCTCGACGGCGAGATGCTGGAGGCGCGGGAGGACGCGCTGTTCGACCGCTCCGCGATCGACGCCAATCGTGTGAGGGCGGCGCCGGAGCTGCGCCGGGTGGTCGTCGCGGTCGATCCGCCGGCTTCGTCCGAGGCACGCTCCGACGCCTGCGGGATCGTCGCGGCGGGCGCGGCGGCGGACGGGACGATCTACGTTCTCGCCGACGCCAGCCGGCAGGGCGCCAAGCCCCCCGAATGGGCGCGGGCGGCGGTCGCGCTCTACGAGCGGTTGGAGGCGGACCGGATCGTCGCCGAGGTGAACCAGGGCGGCGAAATGGTCGAGGCGGTGATCCGCGCGGTGGCGCCGAACGTTCCGGTGCGCTCGGTGCGGGCGAGCCGGGGCAAATGGATTCGCGCCGAGCCGGTGGCCGCGCTCTACGAGCAGGGCCGGGTCAGGCACGCGGGGACCTTCCCCGCGCTGGAAGACGAAATGACCGATTTCGGCCCGGACGGGCTTTCGGGCGGACGCTCGCCGGACCGGCTCGACGCCCTCGTCTGGGCCGTCACCGCGCTGGTCCAGCCGGCGGCCGAACCGCGGGTTCGCGGCCTTTAACCATCAAACCATCGGAGAGAACGGGATGGGGCTCGGGCAAAGGCTCAAGGCCCTCGTCGGCATGCGCGCGGATGCGCCGTTGGAGACGAGGCAGATCGGATATGCGGGCGGGACGCTGGTCTTCTCGGGAACGGGACCGGGGCCCGGCACGGAACGCAGCTACGGCGGTCTGGCGCGGGCCGGGTTCATGGGCAACCCGGTGGTCTACCGCTCGGTGCGGCTGATCGCGGAGAACGCCGCCGCCGTGCCGCTGCTCCTCTATGAGAACACGCGGGAGGTGGAGGCCCATCCGATCCTCGACCTTCTTCGCCGGCCGAACGGCTTCGAGGACGGGGCGGCGCTGGTGGAGGCGCTGTGCGGGCATCTGCTCCTGTCCGGCAACGCGTTTCTGGAAGCGGGCGGCGAGGGCGGGCCGCGCGCGCTCTACGCGCTGCGGCCGGACAGGGTTCGCGTCGTCGAGGGACGCGACGGCTGGCCCGAGGCCTACGAGCACCGCGTCGGCGGAACGGTACGGCGGATCGCGGCCGAAGGCGAGGACGGGCGAGCGGGACGGCTGCTGCACATCCGCCTGTTCCACCCGCTGGCCGACACGGACGGCTTCGCGCCGCTGGCCGCGGCGCAAGGCGCGCTCGACCTTCACAACGCGGCGGGGCGCTGGAACCAGGCGCTTCTGGAGAATTCGGCACGGCCGTCCGGCGCGCTCGTCTATCAGCCGGGCGACGGCGGGAACCTCTCGCCCGACCAGTTCGACCGCCTGAAGGCGGAGCTGGAAAGCGGCTATACCGGCGCAGCGCGCGCCGGACGGCCGATGCTTCTGGAAGGCGGGCTCGACTGGAAGGCGATGGCGCTCAGCCCTCGCGAGATGGACTTCATCGAGGCGCGCAATCAGGCCGCGCGCGACATCGCGGTGGCCTTCGGCGTGCCGCCCATGCTGCTCGGCATTCCGGGCGACAACACTTACGCCAACTACGCCGAGGCGAACCGGGCGCTGTTCCGCCTGACCGTGCTGCCGCTCCTGAACAGGCTGACGCGCACGATCGGCGACTGGCTGGGCGACCTTCATGGGGAGCCCGGCCGGCTGCGGCTCGGCTTCGACGCGGACCGGATCGAGGGACTGTCGGCCGAGCGCGAGGCGCTGTGGTCCCGCGTCGGCGCGGCCGGCTTCCTGACCGACGACGAGAAGCGCGAGGCGGTGGGATACGGTCCGCGCGGCCGGACGGGCCATCGCTCCTGAAACACCAGATCATGGAAGGGGATGGCGATGAGCGCCGATCCGATCTCTCCGCTTGGGCTTCTCGGCTTCAAGCTCGCCGGCGCCGTCGCCGGTTCGGCGATCTCGGTCGCCTATCTGCTGCCGACCGGGCGGCGCGAGGCGGCGGTGCGCTTCCTCGCCGGCATCGTCACCGGCCTCGTCTTCGGCGGCCCGGCCGGACTGGTCATCGCCCAGCATCTCGACCTCGACACGCGGCTCTCGCTGGTGGAGCTGACCGTCATCGGCTCGGCGGCGGCGAGCCTCTGCGCCTGGGGCGCGCTCGGGGTCCTCACGCGCTTCGCCGACGGGCTGTTCGCCAAGCCGGAGACGCGTCGATGAGCGTCGCGGTGCCAAGCCCGGTCGCGGTCGCCGCCGAGGGGACTGTGCGCGGCTATGCCAGCCTCTTCGGCCGCCTCGACCGCTCCGGGGACATCGTGGAGCGGGGCGCCTTCGCTAGGACGCTGCGCGAAAAGGGCGCGGCGGGCATCCGCATGCTCTGGCAGCACGACCCGGCGGTGCCCATCGGGACCTGGACGCGGATCGTCGAGGACGAGCGCGGCCTTCTCGTCGAGGGCCGGCTGGCGCTCCACTCGACACGCGGCCGCGAGGCCTTCGAACTCGTGCGGGCCGGGGCGATCGACGGCCTGTCGATCGGCTTCCGCACCCGCAAGGCGCGGCGCGAGGCGGGCGGGGCCCGGCGCGTGCTCGACATCGATCTCTGGGAGGTCTCGATCGTGACCTTCCCCATGCAGTCGCTGGCGCGGCTCGCGACCCGGAGCGGGCGCGCCGTCGCCCAGACCCTGCGCGAACGGCTGCAGGCCGCCGCGCGCTCCATGTCGGCGCCCCGGCCGCGGCCGACCGCCTGACCCTTCCACCGAAAGCCCAAGGAGACGACATGCACGCCAACCATCCGTCGGCGCCGGAGACGCGCGCCGAGACGACCGATTTCGCGGCCATCGGCGAGTTCGTGGAAGCCTTCGAGGGCTTTCGCGAGCGCAGCGACGAGCGCCTGGCCGCCATCGAGAAGCGCATGGGCGGGGAGGGCGGCGAAGACCGCCTGGAAACGCTCGGCCGCGCTCTGGAGGAGCAGGAGAAGCGGCTCGAGCGGCTGACGCTCAGGCAGTCCCGCCCGCCGCTCGGCGGCGGCTCGGAGCGCGCCGACGAGCGACCGAGCGAGCACCGCTCGGCCTTCGAGGCCTATGTGCGCGGCGGCGACGAGCAGCGCCTGCGCCGCCTGGAAGAGAAGGCGATGAACGGACTGACCGGCGCCGACGGGGGCTTCCTCGTGCCGGCCGAGACCGAAACCGAGATCGGCCGGCGCCTCGCCTCCATCTCGCCGATCCGCTCGGTGGCGAGCGTTCGCACCGTCTCCTCGGCGGTGCTGAAGAAGCCCTTCGCGACGGGCGGCGCGCAGACCGGCTGGGTCTCGGAGATCGCGGCGCGGCCGAAGACCGACGCGCCGGTGCTGGCCGAGCTCTCCTTCCCCACAATGGAGCTCTACGCCATGCCGGCGGCCTCCGCCGCGCTTCTGGACGATGCGGCCGTCGACATCGACCGCTGGATCGGGGAGGAGGTCGAGCAGGCCTTCTCCGCGCAGGAGGGCGCGGCCTTCGTGAACGGCGACGGGGTCGCCAAGCCGCGCGGCTTCATGACCTACCCGACCGTTCACGAGGCGGACTGGAGCTGGGGTCGCATCGGCACCGTGCCGACCGGCGCCTCGGGCGGCTTCCGCCAGGGGGCGGAGGCGAGCGACTGCCTTATCGACCTCGTCTACGCCCTGAAGGCCGGCTACCGGCAGAACGCTTCCTTCGTGATGAACCGGCGCACCCAGAGCGCCATCCGCAAGCTCAAGGATGCGGACGGCAACTACATCTGGGCGCCGCCGGCCGCCACCGGCGGGCGCGCGACGCTGATGGGGTTCCCGGTCGTCGAGGCTGAGGAGATGCCGGACATCGGGCCGGGCGCGAACGCCATCGCCTTCGGCGACTTCCAGCGCTTCTACCTCGTCGTCGACCGTCAGGGCGTGCGTGTCCTGCGCGATCCCTATTCCGCCAAGCCCTACGTCCTCTTCTACACCACCAAGCGCGTTGGCGGCGGGGTGCAGGACTTCGACGCGGCGAAGTTCCTGACCTTCGAGGTGTGATGGAAGGAGGGCAAGGCTGCTGAAAGCCCTCATACGCCTGCCGGCACCTTCTCCCCTTTCGGGGAGAAGGACGCGGCCTCGGCGCCGGCGCTCGAACGGCCGTCGCCTGTTCTTGTTCCGAATTCAGGAAGCGCATCCATGATTCTGATCGAACTGGAAAAGCCCGCCGCCGAGCCGGTCTCGGTGGCCGAGGCGAAGGCCTGGGCGCGGATCGAGCGCGAGGACGAGGACGACATCGTCGCCGCCCTGGTCTCGGCGGCGCGCGAATGCGTGGAGCAGCGGACGGGGCTGGTGCTCGGCGACCGGCCGTTCCGCATGGTGCTGGCGGAGATGCCGGCCGGCAGGACGGTGGTCGTCCCGAAACGGCCGGTGACGCAAGTGACGGGCGTGCGGACCTACGACGAGCAGGGGAACGAGACGATCCACGACGCCGGGACGGTCCGGATCGGCGGGGAGCGTCTCGTTCTCGACATGGACACGCGGGCGGAGGGCGGCGTCGAGATCGAGTTCCGCGCGGGGGACGACAGGGTTCCCGAGGCGGTGCGTCAGGCGATCCTGCGGATCGCGGCCGCCTCCTTTGATACGCGCGGGCTCGTCTCGGGCGCCTTGCAGCCGGCCATCGTGCCGCCTTTCGCGGACGCGCTTCTCGCGCCCTTCCGGCGGGTGGCGCTGTGAGCGGCGTCACCTTCCTCGATCCCGGGCTTCTGGATCGCCGGGCGGTGCTGGAGGAGCCGGCCGGCGACGTAGACGCGATGGGAGGGCGGGACCTCCACTGGCGCGAAGTCGCCGATCTGTCGGCGCATCTGGAGCCGGTGCGCGCCGATGCGGGCGAGCGCTTCGAGCGGCGCGAGATGCGCCTGACGCACCGCGTGACGATCCGGCACCGCGACGGCGTGCGGCACGGCATGGCGCTGCGCTTCGGCCAGCGCCGCCTCCTCATCCGCGAGGTGCGCGACCCGGACGAGCGGCGGCGCTACCTGATCTGCCGCTGCGAGGAGGAGCAGTGACGAGGGAGGTCGCGCGCCTCGCCGTCCGGCTGCGCGAGGCGGCGCTGGCGAAGCTGCAGCGGCGGCTGGACCGCGCCTGGGCGGCGGGCGGCACGGACGATCTTCGACAGGATGACGAAAACTTAAGGAACGGCTCTCGACTGCGCCGTGTCCTCACGCCACATTTCAATCCCATATCGTCCGTGAAGAGTTGAAGCGAGGATCGACGCAATGCCCCATTCGAGCGCGGACCTTCAGACCGGCATCGTCCGGGCGTTGCAGACGGACGCCGGGCTGGTGAGCCTTCTGGGCGGTCCGAAGATCTTCGACCACGCGCCCGACCGCGTCGGGTTCCCCTATCTCACGCTGGGACGCTCGGCCGTCATCGACTGGTCGACGGGCACCGAGGACGGCGACGAGCACGTGCTGACGCTGCATGTTTGGTCGCGCGGCGGCTCGAAGGCCGAGGCCTACGAGATCATGGACAAGGTCTCGACGCGCCTGCAGGGCGAGACGCTGAACCTGGAAAGCCACCGGCTGGTGAACCTGCAGCTGCAGTTCGCCGAGGCCCGCCGGGAGCCGGGCGAGCCGGTCTATCACGGCATCCTGCGGTTCCGCGCCGTGACGGAGCCGCTGGCGTCCTGAACCCTTCCACCTTCGACATCGCATTCGCGAAAGGGCGGCCCGGCGGGCCGCCCTTTCCCGTTTCAGGCACAGGAGACACGAGATGGGCGCGCAGCGCGGCAAGGACCTTCTCCTCAAGGTCGATCCGGCGGGCGGAACCGCCTTCCGAACGGTGGCGGGCCTGCGCTCGCGCCGGATCGCGTTCAATGCGGAGACGGTGGACGTGACCGATTCCGAGAGCGCGGGGCGCTGGCGCGAGCTCCTGGGCGGGGCGGGCGTGCAGCGGGCCTCGCTGTCCGGCTCCGGCATCTTCAAGGACGCCGAATCCGACGCGGCCGTCCGCCAGCTCTTCTTCCAGGGGAGGATTGCCGCGTTCCAGGCCGTGATCCCGGACTTTGGCACGGTCGGCGGTCCGTTTCAGGTGACGGCGCTGGAATACGCCGGCGAGCACGACGGCGAAGTCTCCTTCGAGATGACGCTGGAATCGGCCGGCGCGCTCGCCTTCGAGGCGCTCTGACCATGGCCGTGAACCGCAGGCGGGGCGAAGTCTCGGGCGTGATCGGCGGCGAGGAGCGTAGGCTCTGCCTGACGCTCGGCGCGCTCGCGGAACTGGAAGACGCCTTCGCCGTCGAGGATCTGAGCGCGCTCGCCCGGCGCTTTTCCGGCGGCGCCCTTTCGGCCCGCGACCTGACGCGGGTGATCGGGGCCGGGCTTCGCGGCGGGGGCGCCGACATCGGGGACGAGGCCGTGGCGGGGATGGCCATCGACGGGGGCGCGGCGGGCGCCGCGCGCATCGCGACCGAACTGCTTTCGGCCGCCTTCGGGGAGGGCGAGGCGACCGCAAACCCTTGAACGCCGCCGCGCCGCAGGAGGCCGGCGGCGCGGCGGCCTTTCCCTGGGACGAGGCGATGACGCTCGGGCTCGGGCGGCTCGGCCTCCACCCCGCCGCCTTCTGGGCGATGAGCCCGCGCGAGTTCGCCCGCGCGATCGCGCCGCTTCTTCCCGCCCATGGCGGAGCTCCCCGGCGCGCCGATCTCGACGCGCTCATGACCCGCTTTCCCGATCCTTGACGAGGTTGAGACATGGACGAGACGCTCCGCTTTAGCGTCGACGCGGACACGAGCGCGCTCGACCGCTCGCTCGGCGAGCTGACGACGAAGGCGAACGCCTTCGGCACCGCGATGACGGGCGCGTTGAAGAGCGCGACGCTCGGCGGACGTTCGCTCGACGGCGTGTTGCGGGGACTGGCGCTCCGCATCTCCTCCATCGCGCTCAATGCCGCGCTCAAGCCGCTGGGCCAGCTGGCGGGCAACTGGGTCTCGACCGCGCTCGGCGGCATCGGTGCGCTCGGCGGCGGAGCGCAGACGCAGCGCGTCGTGCCCTTCGCCAAGGGCGGGGTGGTGCGCGCGCCGACCTTCTTCCCGACCGGCCGGCAGATGGGGCTGATGGGAGAGGCGGGCGCCGAGGCGATACTGCCCCTGAAACGCGGACCGGGCGGCGAACTCGGCGTCGCCGCCAATGCGGGGGCGGCCGGCCGGCGCCCTCCATCGTCTTCAACGTCACCAGCCCGGACGCTGCGAGCTTCCGCCGCTCCGAGGTGCAGATCCAGGCGATGCTGGCGCGGGCCGCCGCGCGCGGACAGAGAGGGTTGTGAGCGATGAGGGCCTTCAGCGAGGAGCGCTTTCCGCTGGCCGTCGGCTTCGGCACGAGCGGCGGGCCGGAGCGCGTGACGGAGATCGTCCGCCTGACCAACGGCCATGAGAGCCGCAACCAGCGCCGACGCCACTCGGCGCGCCGCTACGATGCCGGGTCGGGCGTCAAGAGTCTCCGCGACCTGGCGGCCGTCGTCGCCTTCTTCGAGGCGCGGCGCGGCCGGCTGGTCGCCTTCCGGTTCCGCGACCCGCTCGACTGCCGCTCCGGGGCGCCGGATACGCCGCCGACGCCGCTCGACCAGTTCATCGGCTTCGGGGATGGGGCGCGTCGCGACTTCGCGCTGACGAAGACCTACGGGACCGGGGAGGACGCCTATGTTCGGCCCATCGAAAAGCCCGTCGCAGGCACCGTCCGCGTCGCCGTCGGCGGGCAGGAAGCTCCCTTCGAGCTGGACGCTGCGACCGGCGTCGCGACGCTGGCGAGCGCTCCGCCGCCGGGCGCACGCGTGACCGCGGGCTTCGAGTTCGACGTGCCGGTGCGCTTCGACATCGACCATCTGTCGGTGAATCTGGCGACCTTCCAGGCCGGCGACATCCCGACCATTCCACTCGTCGAGGTGAGGCCGTGAGGGCGCTGCCGGAAGAGCTGCAGGCGAGCTTTGCCGGCCCCGCGACGACGCTGGCGCGCGCCTGGCGGCTGACGCGGCGCGACGGCCGCGTCTTCGGCTTCACCGATCATGACGAAGCCCTGACGCTGGAGGGAACGCGCTTCGAGGCCGCGACGGGGCTCGCGGCCGGGGAGGCGGAGGCTTCGCTCGGCCTCGCCGCCGGGACGCAGGAGATCGAGGGCGCGCTGTCGGCCGACGCGATCTCGGCTGAGGACGTGTCGGCCGGCCTCTATGACGGCGCGACGGTCGAAAGCTTCGTCGTCGACTGGATGCGGCCGGAGCGCTTCACGCGCCTTTCGGTCGCGACGATCGGCGAAATCCGCCGATCGGGCGAGGCCTTCACCGCCGAACTCCGTGGACCGGAAGCCGCGCTCGACGCCGAGCGCGGGCGGACCTATCGCAGGCGCTGCGACGCCGATCTGGGCGATGCGCGCTGCGGCGTCGATCTGGCGGGCCGCGGGCTCGTGCGGGAGGGCGCGGTCCTGTCGGGCGACGCCGATGCGATCGTCCTCGGATCGCTGGCGGACATCGAGACGGCGCTCTACGAGCGCGGCCGTCTGACGATGCTGGACGGCCGCAACGCAGGTCTCTCACGCGAGGTCGCCGGGCTGGAGACCGCCGGTGGCGACGCCCTTCGCGTGGCGTTGGCCGAGACGCTGCCCTTCGCGCCCGAAGCGGGAAGCCGGGTGCGGCTGCGGGCCGGCTGCGACAAGAGCTTTTCGACCTGCAAGGCGCGCTTCGCCAACGCCGCGAACTTTCGCGGCTTTCCGCACCTGCCGGGGCTCGACGCCGTGCTCGCCGTTGCCAAGCGCGACGATCTGCACGACGGCGCGCCGCTGGTGCCGTGATGCGCGAGCGCGTGCTGGACGAGGCGCGACGGTGGATCGGCACGCCCTATCGCCATCAGGGGACGCGGCTCGGCGTCGGCTGCGACTGCCTCGGGCTCGTGCGCGGTGTCTGGCGAGCGCTCTACGGAGCCGAACCGGAGGCGCCCGGACCCTATTCGCCCAACTGGGCGGAGACCGGCGGACGAGACGAGATGACGCTCGCGGCGCGCCGGCATTTCGTCGGGATCGATCCGGCGGACGCCCGCCCCGGCGACCTCGTCCTCTTCCGCTGGCGGGATGGGCGCCCCGCCAAGCATTGCGGCATTCTCGACGAGGGCGGGCGCGTGATCCACGCCTATGAGGGCGCGTGCGTCGTCTCCTCGCCGCTGACGCCGGGCTGGGCCCGGCGCATCTCCAGCACCCATCGCTTCCCGGAGTAGACCATGGCGACCATCCTTCTGCAGGCGGCCGGCGGGGCGCTCGGCGGCCTCGTCGGCGGCCCGGCGGGCGCTATGATCGGGCGCGGGCTCGGCGCGCTGGCGGGCGGTGTCGTGGACCAGCGCCTGTTCTCGCGCACGCGCTCCATAGAGGGCGCGCGCCTGCGCGGCGGCCGCGTTCTGGATGCCGACGAGGGTGCCGGGATCGCGCGCCTCTACGGCACGGCGCGGATCGCCGGACAGGTGATCTGGACGACCCGCTTCGAGGAAACCCGCACCACCGAGCGGCAGGGCGGCAAGGGGCGGCCGGCCGGAGCGAAGGTGACGACCTATTCCTATCACGGCAATGTCGCGATCGGCCTTTGCGAGGGGCCGATCGCCCATGTCCGCCGCGTCTGGGCGGACGGCGAGGAACTGGACCTGACCGGCGTCGAGATGCGCGTGCATCGCGGCACCGAGGACCAGATGCCGGACCCGCTGATCGAGGCGCGGCAGGGCGCCGGCAACGCGCCGGCCTATCGCGGGCTCGCCTATGTCGTCTTCGAGCGATTGGCGCTGGAGCGCTGGGGAAACCGGCTGCCGCAGATCGCCTGCGAGGTGATCCGCCCGATCGGCGAGCTCGAGGAGGAGATGCGCGCCGTCACCATCATTCCCGGCGCCTCCGAGCATGGGCTGGACCCGCTGACGGTGCGCGAACGGCTGGAGCCGGGCGTCGACCGGGTCGCCAACCGCAACGTTTCCCATGCGGGCAACGACGTCGCCGCCTCGCTCGACGAGCTGACGGCTCTCTGCCCGAAGCTGGAGCGCGCGGCGCTGATCGTCGCCTGGTTCGCGGACGATCTGCGCTGCGGCCATGCGAGCGTGCGGCCGGGCGTGGAGGTGGCGCGGCGCGAGGAGACGGAAGGCTGGAGCGTCGACGGGATCGGGCGCGGGGAGGCACGCCTCGTCAGCCGCTCGGACGGCGGACCGGCCTATGGCGGCACGCCGTCCGACGACGGGGTGATCCGGTCGATCCGCGCGCTGAAGGCACGCGGGCTGAAGGTGACGCACTACCCGTTCCTGCTGATGGACGTGCCGGCCGGGAACGGCCTGCCCGACCCGCACTCGGACGGGAGCCAGGCGGCCTACCCCTGGCGTGGCCGCATGAGCCTCGACATCGCGGAGAACCGCTCCGGGACCGTCGATGGAACGGCTCGAGCACGCGTCGACATCGAGCGCTTCGTCTCCGGACAGGAATGGTCCTATCGGCGGATGGTGCTGCATCAGGCGCGGCTCTGCGCGGCGGCCGGCGGAGTGGACGCCTTCGTCATCGGTTCGGAAATGCGCGGGCTGACGCGGCTGCGCGACGGGGAGGGACGCTTCCCCTTCGTCGAGGCGCTGATCGCCCTGGCGCGTGAGGTGAAGACGATCCTGCCCGGCGCGACGATCACCTATGCCGCCGACTGGAGCGAGTATTTCGGCTACCAGCCGGCGGACGGCTCGGGCGACGTCTTCTTCAATCTCGATCCCCTCTGGGCCGACGAAGCGATCGGCGTCGTCGGGATCGACTCCTACCTGCCGCTGACGGACTGGCGGGCCGGGGACCGCGAGGACGGCGGGCCCGACGGCCTCGCCAGCCCCTATGATCGTGCCGGTCTAGGCGCGGGCATCGAAAGCGGCGAGCACTACGACTGGTACTATGCGGGCGAGGAGGATCGCAGGGCGCGGCGGCGCACGCCGATCACCGACGGGTCGGCCGGCAAGCCGTGGGTCTACCGCGCCAAGGATCTGCGCTCCTGGTGGGGGAACGAGCACCGCGAGCGGCGCGGCGGGGTGGAGGTGGGAAGCCCGAGCCCCTGGGTGCCGCGCTCCAAGCCGATCTGGCTGACCGAGCTCGGCTGCCCGGCGATCGACAAGGGGGCGAACCAGCCGAACGTCTTCGTCGATCCCAAAAGCTCGGAAAGCTTCGTGCCGCATTTTTCGACCGGCGCGCGCGACGACCATCAGCAGCGGCGCTTCCTGGAGGCGCATCTGCAGCATTGGGCGAGCGCCGCGAACCCGGTCTCCCCGGTCTATGACGGGCCGATGGTGGATCCGGGCGCGTTGCATCTCTGGACCTGGGACGCGCGGCCCTATCCCGCCTTTCCGGAGCGCCGCGACGTGTGGAGCGACGGCGGCAACTGGCAGCTCGGCCACTGGCTGACCGGACGCCTCGGCAAGGCGCCGCTGGACCGGCTGATCGTGGCGATCCTGAAGGACCACGGCATCGAGGACGCGGATGTGGCCGCCGTCGACGGCGAGGTCGGCGGCTTCGTCCTGGCCGGGCCCGGCTCGGCACGCGGCGAGATCGAAGCGCTGATGCGGCTCGGCGGATTGACCGCGCATTCGAGGGACGGGAGGCTGACCTTCGCCTCCACGCGGCGGGCGACGACCGCGCATGCCCTGACGGTGCTCGCCGAAGAGGAGGAAGGCGCGCCCGTGTCGCTTCGCCGCGCCGAGGCGAGCGAGGGCGTCGACGAGGCGGTCTTGCGCTTCTCCGATCCCGCGCGCGCCTATCAGAGCGGCACGGCCTCGGCCGGCGGAACGCTGGCGGGGCGCTCCTCCCGCCGCGTGTCGCTGGACCTGCCGGTGACGCTGGACGAGGCCGAGGCGCGACGCTTCGCCTCCGGCCTTCTGGCCGACAGCTCGGGCGGGCGGGAGACGGCGGGCTTCGCCCTGTCTCCGGCCGAACTCGCGCTGGAGCCCGGCGACGTCGTGACGCTCCCCGACATTCCAGGACGCTGGCGCGTGGAGCGGATCGAGGACGGAGCGGTTCGCCGGATCGAGGCGCGCATCCTCGCCCGGCCTGGGCTGGAGCCCTCCCGCGGCGGAGACGATGCTCGGCCCGCGCCGCGTGCGCCGCTGGTCGCCTCCCGCCCGGCGGTGCATCTGATGGACCTGCCGCTCCTCGGCGACGACGCGGGCGGGCCGGCGATCGCGCTCTTCGCGAGGCCCTTCGTGCCCTTTGCCGCCTTCGCAACGGCCGAGGGCGGCGAACTGACGACGCGCGCGCTTCTCGACCGCCCCGCGCGCGTCGGACGGCTGGCGGCAGAGCTTCGGCCCGGCCCCGAAGGCCGGATCGACCGGGCGAACGCCATTCTCGTCGATCTTTCGTCGGGCGCCCTCGCTTCCATCGGACGGCCGGCGCTTCTGGCCGGCGGGAACGCGGCGGCGATCCGCTCGCGCGGCGGTGCGTGGGAGGTCGTGCAGTTCGAGACCGCCGAGGAGGTCGCGCCCCGGCGCTTCCGCCTGACGGGGCTCATGCGGGCGCAGGCCGGCACGGAGGACGCAGCCGCCGCCGGCGCGCCGGTCGGCTCGCCCTTCGTCCTCCTCGACGAAGCGGTGATCCCGGCGGGCGTCTCGCCCTCCGAGATCGGCCAGCCGCTCCGCTGGCGGGTCACGCCCGCCGGTCGCGCGCTCGACGACGAGGCCGCGATCGACGTGACGCAGGCGCTCGGCGAACGGGCGCTCCTGCCGCTTTCGCCCGTGCATCTGCGCGGCCGCTTCGATCCGACCGGGGCGCTCGTCCTCGACTGGATCCGGCGCTCGCGCCTGAACGCGGATCGCTGGGAGGGCATCGAGATCCCGCTCGGCGAGGAGATCGAGCGCTACCGCGTCGAGATCGCGGACGGGACGGGGCGAAGGATCGGGATCGAGACGGCGGAGCCGGCCGCGACGCTGTCGCCCGAGCGCCTCGACGCAGCCTTCGGCGCCGAGCCGGCGGTTCTCGACATCGCCGTCGCGCAGATGTCGCTCGCCGTCGGGGCCGGAACGCCGCGACGCCTGCGCCTCTCGCGCGGCCCCTGATCAACAGCAGAAGGAGAAGACGATGACGAAGGAATGGTACCGGTCGAAGACGATCTGGGGCGCGAGCGTCGCGCTGGCCGCGGCGGTCGCGGGGCTGTTCGGGATCGAGACGAGCGCGGAGGCGAGCGAGGCGATGGTCTCGGCTCTGACCAACCTCGCCGCGGCAGTGGGCGCTCTCGTCGCGATCCTCGGCCGCTTCCAGGCGAACGCCCCGATCCGCTAAGAAGAGGCTTCGGCGCCGCCCCTCCGACCGGCCGAGGGCGGCGCCATTCATTCGACATTCAGCGGCCGAGCGCTACTAGATGAGGGCAATCGACGAACGGGCCCGCCATGACCGCTCTCCTCCACTTTCGAACGCTCCTGACTTGCGCTCTTCTGGCCGCAGGCGCGACCTCCGCCGCCGCTTCGGCGGGGGAGAGGCGTTCCTGACGTCCATGGCTCAGCCCGGATACGAAGAAGCGGAGGAGGCGGCGACGGCCGAGCCCATGCAGCTCGCTCAGGCCGATTGCAGCGCCGCCGCCGCGCAGGCCGCCGCGCAGACGGGCGGACAGGTGCTCTCCGTCTCCGCCTCGAACCAGGGCGGGCAGACGGTCTGCGTCGTCACCGTGCTCATCCCCGGACAGGGCGGCGAGCGCCCGCGCCGCACCACGATCACCCTGCCGGGCTGATCGCGGGCCAGAGGGACGAGTGATCGGCAAGGGACGGCCTGCATGCGCATTCTGATCGTCGAAGACGACCGCAATCTGAACCGCCAGCTCGACGAGGCGCTGACCGGCGCCGGCTACGTCGTGGACAAGGCCTTCGACGGCGAGGAGGGACACTTCCTCGGCGACACCGAGCCCTACGACGCGGTCATTCTCGATGTCGGCCTGCCGGAGATGGACGGGATCAGCGTCCTGGAGCGCTGGCGCCGCGACGGGCGGGCGATGCCCGTGCTCATCCTGACCGCGCGCGACCGCTGGAGCGACAAGGTGGCCGGGATCGATGCCGGCGCGGACGACTACGTCGCCAAGCCCTTCCACATCGAGGAGGTCCTGGCCCGTATCCGCGCGCTGATCCGCCGGGCAGCCGGGCATGCCTCGTCCGAGATCAATTGCGGGCCGCTGCGGCTGGACACCAAGGCCTCGCGCGCCAGCCTCGACGGTGCGCCGCTGAAGCTGACCTCGCACGAGTTCCGGCTGCTCTCCTATCTGATGCACCATGCCGGCGAGATCGTCTCGCGCTCGGAGCTGATCGAGCACATGTACGACCAGGATTTCGACCGCGACTCCAACACGATCGAGGTCTTCGTCGGGCGGCTGCGCCGCAAGATCGGCAACGACATGATCGAGACGGTGCGCGGGCTCGGCTACCGCATGAAGACGGACGGCTGAGATCTTGGACGAGGGCGCGGCCGCAAGACCCATGGACGCCGCGCGAAAGGGCTGGCGCCGCTGGACGCAGAGCCTCGCGGTCCGGGTCGTCGCCTTGTCGAGCGTCTGGGCCCTGACGGCCTTCCTCGTCGTCGGCGGACTGATCTCGACCCTCTACGAGCGCGCCGTCACGACCAGCTTCGAGGCGCTGGTGGACGCGCAGCTCTTCAACCTCGTCAATTCGGTCGGCGTGAACGAGGCGGGGTTCCTGACGGGCTCGCCGAACCTCGGCAATCTCGCCTTCTCGCGCCCGCTCTCCGGCTGGTACTGGGAGGTCGTGCCGGTGAACGGCGCGACGCTGGGGCGCCTGACCTCGGTTTCCCTCGGCAGCGGACGGATCGAGGCGCCCTCCGTCGAGGAGGTGCCGTTCGACGTGCAGTACCGCCGCTCCTACCGGGCGGAAGGGCTGGACGGCGAGATCGTGCATGTCGAGGAGATGGAGGTCGCGCTCGACCCGGCCGACCACGTCGCGCGGTTCCGTGCCATGGGCAACGCCAGCGCGGTGGATGCGGGCGTCTCGGCCTTCAACCGCCAGCTGGCGCTCTATTTCGGCCTCTTCGGTCTCGGCTCCATCCTGTTGAACGCGCTCGCCATTCTTTACGGGCTTCGGCCGCTGACACGGGTGCGGCGGGCGCTCTTCGACGTCCGCTCCGGCCGCGCCGAACGGCTGAACGGGCCGTTCCCGGCCGAGATCGCGCCGCTGGCGGGCGAGATGAACGCGCTGATCGAGAACAACCGGCGGGTGGTGGAGCGCGCCCGCACGCAGGTCGGCAATCTCGCCCATTCCCTGAAGACCCCGATCGCCGTCCTTACCAACGAGGCGGACGCGATCGGCGGCGAGAAGGGGCGTCTCGTGGCCGAGCAGGCCGAAGGCATGCGCGTGCAGGTGCAGCATTATCTCGACCGCGCGCGCATGGCCGCATCGAGCGAAGGCACGGTCGCGCGGACGCCCGTCGTCCCCTCGCTGGAGCGGCTCGCCAAGGTGATCCGGCGGCTGAACCCCGCCCTCGATCTGGAACTCGCTTTACCGAAGGCGAGCCGGCGAATCGTCTTCGGAGGGGAGCGCGAGGATCTGGAGGAGATGGTCGGCAATCTGTTCGAGAACGCCGCCAAATGGAGCAACGGGCGCATTCTCGTGACGCTCGCCGCGGCCGGGCCCGAGCGTTTCCGGCTCGTCGTGGAGGATGACGGGCCGGGTCTCGGTCCGGAGAAGATGGCCGAGGCGACCAAGCGCGGCCGGCGCTTCGACGAGGCGAAGGCGGGCAGCGGCCTCGGCCTGTCGATCGTCTCCGATACCGTCCTGCAATACCGGGGCACATTTCGACTGGACCGCTCGGCTTTGGGCGGACTAAAGGCCGAACTGGACTTGCCGCAAGCGGCGGGCGAGACAATCTCGTAAGCGTCCAACGTCCGGAAACGCCATGTCGATCGTGCTTCGCAGCCTTCTGCCCTTCCTCCTTCTCGGCCTGACGGGCTGCCTTTCGACCGCGCCCGCCCTGACGCCGGCCTCCGAAAGCGTCGCGGCGCTGCGCGGCGGGCTCGTCGGCCAATCGACGCGCGTGAGCCTTCCCGAGGCGGCGCTGCGGCAGGCTCTGGAGGCCGAGTATCAGGCGTTGCAGTTCGGCCGCGTCGGCGTTCCCACATCCTGGGAAGCGGGCGGCTATCGCGGCGAGGTCATCCCGACGCAGCTCTACCGCATCGGCTCCCAGGACTGCCGCGGCTACACGCACCGCATCTCCGGCCAGTCGGGCTCGACGCAGGAGGTGGGCAGCGCCTGCCGCAGCGGCTCCTTGTGGACGCCCGTCTGAACCGCCGCGCTGTCGCCTTTCTTGCATGACAGGGCGTTCGGGGCGTAATCCCCTCGAAGACCGTCCTCGTGTCGTCGCGACAAGCGCGGGCGAAAGCCGGTCGCCGAGCCATGCCTTCTGCGGACGCGGCGGTCATTGAGATCGTCGCCTCGACGACCCGGTGCCGATGTTCTGGATCCTTGCCCTTCTCCTGACCGCGCTCGTGACGGCCTTCGTGCTCTGGCCGCTGCTGCAGCGCGGGGAGGACAGGGTCGCCGCCGGACGGGACGTCGACGTCTATGCGGCGCAGCTCGCCGAGCTCGACGCGGACGTGAAGCGGGGCGCGATCGCGCCGGAGGACGCCGGGACGGCGCGGGCCGAGATCGGCCGCCGGCTCCTTCGGGCCGCGTCCGCCACCCCCGGACGGGTCAAGGGCGGCGAGCGCCGGTGGGCCGTCGCCCTCGGCGTCTTGGCCGTGCTCGGCCTGCCCGCCTCGGCGCTCGCGCTCTACGCCCACACGGGCTCGCCGCAGCGGCCCGACATGCCGCTCGCCGCCCGCCAGTCGGGCGAGCGCAACATCGCCGTCGCGGACGGCGGAAGCCTGTCCTCGATGGTGGCGGCCGCCGAAGCGCGGCTGGCGGAAAACCCGCAGGACGGGCGCGGCTGGGACGTTCTGGCGCCGATCTACGCTCAGAGCGGCGATCTGGAGCGCGCCGAAACCGCCTACCGCAATGCGCTGGCGCTCCTTGGCGAAAGCGCGCACCGCCTGACCGGCTATGGCGAGGTGCAGGTGCGCCGGGCCGGCGGCGAGGTGACGGACGGAGCGCGGGCGGCCTTCGCACGCGCCAACGAACTCGACCCGGATCGTCTCGTACCGCGGCTCTTCCTCGCCCTCGACGCGACGCAGGAAGGACGCATGGACGAGGCGGCGGCCGGTTGGACCGCGCTCCTGGCCGAGGCGCCGCAGGACGCGCCCTGGCGGGGAATGGCCGAGGCCGCGCTGGCTCAGGCCGAAGGTCGCGCGCCGGATTCCTCCGGTCCCTCTCCGGCGGAGATCGTCGAGCGCGCCGCCGCCGTGCCGGCCGAGGCTCAGGACGAAATGATCGAGGGCATGGTCGCCGGGCTCGCGAGCCGGCTGGAGGCGCAGCCGAACGACGCCGAGGGCTGGGCGCGGCTGGTTCAGGCCTACGGCGTCCTCGGCGACGAGGCGGCGGGACAGGCGGCGCTGGAGCGGGCCCGCGCCGTCTTCGGAACGCAGACGGAGGAGTGGGCCCGCATCGCCGATGTGGGCGCGCGCGCCGGCTTCGTCGTCAGCTCGGAGGCGCGCCCATGACGCGCAAGCAGAAGCGCCTCGCCGGCATCGGCGCCATGGTCGCGGTCATCGGCATCGCCGCCGGGCTCGTGCTGACCGCTCTGTCGGATTCCGTCGCCTTCTTCAACTCGCCGACCGACCTGATGGCGGCGGAGGCCGCGACGCAGCAGCGCGTGCGGCTCGGCGGCATCGTGGAAGCCGGTTCGGTGGAACGCGGAGCCGGGGAGACGGTGCGGTTCCGCGTGACGGATTCGATCGAGAGCGTGCCCGTCGTCTACACCGGACTTCTGCCCGATCTCTTCCGGGAAGGGCAGGGCGTCGTGACGGAGGGCATGCTCGGGCCGGACCGCGTGTTCGCCGCCGACACCGTGCTCGCCAAGCACGACGAGACCTACATGCCGCGCGAGGTGGTGGACGACCTGAAGGCGCGGGGCCTTTGGCAGGAGGGCGAGGGGCTCGCGCCGCAGGCGCTCTCGCAGCCGCCGGGCGAAGCCCTGCCGGAGAGCGGCTCGTGACCGTCGAGCTCGGCCATTTCGCGCTGGTTCTGGCGCTGGCGATGTCGCTCGTCCAGTCGGTCCTGCCGATCGTCGGCGCGCGCACCGGTTCGCTGCGCCTGATGGACACGGGGCCCGCGACGGCGGTGGCGACGCTGGCGCTGCTCTCGCTGTCCTTCGCGGCGCTGACGACGGCCTATGTGACCTCGGACTTCTCGGTCGCGAACGTCGTCCAGAACTCCCATTCGCTCAAACCCATGATCTACAAGATCACCGGCGTCTGGGGGAACCACGAGGGGTCCATGCTCCTCTGGGTGCTGATCCTGGCGCTGTTCGGCGCGACCGTCGCCCTGTTCGGAAAGGACCTTCCGGCGAGCCTGCGCGCCAACGTCCTGTCCGTGCAAGCCTGGATCACCGGGGCGTTCCTCCTCTTCATCATCTTCACGTCCAACCCGTTCCTGCGGGTGGACGTGCCGCCGCTGGAGGGGCAGGACCTCAACCCGATCCTTCAGGACATCGGGCTCGCGATCCATCCGCCGCTCCTCTATCTCGGCTATGTCGGCTTCTCGATCTCGTTCTCCTTCGCCGTCGCGGCGCTGATCGACGGGCGCATCGACGCGGCCTGGGCGCGCTGGGTCCGGCCCTGGACGCTGGCGGCCTGGGTGTTCCTGACGGCGGGCATCTCCATGGGCTCCTACTGGGCCTATTACGAGCTCGGCTGGGGCGGCTGGTGGTTCTGGGACCCGGTGGAGAACGCCTCCTTCATGCCGTGGCTGACGGGCACCGCGCTGCTGCACTCCGCCCTCGTCATGGAGAAGCGCTCGGCCCTGAAGATCTGGACCGTGCTTCTGGCGATCCTGACCTTCTCGCTGTCGCTGCTCGGCACCTTCCTGGTGCGCTCCGGCGTCCTCACCTCGGTCCACTCCTTCGCGGTCGATCCCGAGCGCGGCGTCTTCATCCTCGCCATTCTATGCGTCTTCATCGGCGGTTCGCTCGCGCTCTTCGCGTGGCGGTCCAGCGAACTGGAGCCCGGCGGGCTCTTCGCGCCGATCTCGAAGGAAGGCTCGCTGGTCTTCAACAACCTCTTCCTGACGACGGCCACCGCCACCGTCCTGATCGGCACGCTCTACCCGCTGGTCCTGGAGACGCTGACGGGAACCAAGATCTCCGTCGGCCCGCCCTTCTTCGACATGACCTTCGGCCCCCTGATGGTCCCGCTGCTCCTGGCCGTGCCCTTCGGGCCGCTGCTCGCCTGGAAGCGCGGCGACCTCCTGGCGGCGGCGCAGCGCCTCTACTTCGCGGTCGGGCTCGCTCTGTCCGTCATGCTGGCGACGCTCGCGGTCGTGGAGGGAACGCGCATCCTCGCCGCCTTCGGCTTCGGCCTTGCGGTCTGGCTCCTCGCCGGCAGCCTCGTCGATCTCTGGGGCAGGGCGGCCTTCGCCAAGGTCGGGCTCGCCACGGGGTTCAAGCGCCTCGCCGGCCTGCCGCGGTCGGCCTTCGGCACGGCGCTCGCCCATTTCGGGCTGGGCGTGACGGTGCTCGGCATCGTCGCCGTGTCGAGCTTCGAGACCGAGACCGTTCTCGTCATGGAGCCCGGCCAGACGGTGGAGGCGGGCGGATACGCCGTGCGCTTCGAGGGCATCGCGCCGCGCGAGGGGCCGAACTATGTCGAGGAGGCGGGCACGTTCACCGTCCTTCACGACGGGCGCGAACGCGGCCGGATCGACAGCGGCCGCCGCTTCTATCCGGCCCGGCAGGTGCCGACGACGGAAGCCGGCATCCACACGGAAATCTTCACCCAGGTCTATGTCGCGCTCGGCGATCCGGTGGCGAACGACGGCCGGACGGTCGTGCGCGTCTGGACCAAGCCGCTGGTGACGCTGATCTGGTACGGCACCGTCCTGATGTCGCTCGGCGGCGTCGTCTCGCTCTGCGACCGGCGCCTGCGGGTCGGCGCGCCGAGCCGTCGCGTGAAGGCCGAGCGGGCGAGGGGCCGCGAGGTGCCCGCGTGAGGGGGCTGCGGCTCGCCCTCGTCGCGCTGGCGATGGCGTTCGCCGTCCCCGCTATGGCGGTTCAGCCCGACGAGGTGCTGGCCGATCCCGTCCTGGAGAGCCGGGCGCGCGATCTCTCGGCGGGCCTTCGCTGCATGGTCTGCCAGAACGAGTCGATCGACGCGTCCTCCGCGCCCTTGGCGCGCGATCTGCGACTGCTGGTTCGCGAGCGGCTGGTGGCGGGCGACAGCGACGAGCAAGTCGAGACCTATCTCGTCTCGCGCTACGGCGAGTTCGTGCTCCTGCGCCCGCGTGTGACGTGGCAGACGATCGCGCTCTGGGCGGCGCCGGCGGCGATCCTCCTGGCCGGCCTCGTCTTCCTTCTCCTGTCGGCGCGCGGCCGCAACCGGCCCGCGCCCGTCAGCCTCAGCCCCGACGAAGAGCGGCGGATCGCCGAGCTCCTAGACCGCCGCTGAAACGCGGAGTGGATCGCCGGTCAGCACGCCTTCCTCGACCTCCCCGAAGACGTCACCGACGCCGATGAGGATGGGGCGGTCGTATCCGATGCGCGCGACGATGGCTTGGAGGTTCGCGAGCGTTCCGGTCTCGCGCGTTTCGTCGGCGCGCGAGAGGTTGGCGGCGACCGCGACGGGCGTCGCGGGCGAGGCGCCCTCGGCGATCAGCCGCGCGGCGATGGCGCCGGCCGTGCGCCCGCCCATGTAGAAGATCGTGGTGGCGCGCGGCGCGGCCAGCGCCGTCCAGTCGAGGTCTTCGGGCAGGATGCCTTTTCGCGAATGGCCGGTGACGAGGCGCAGCGCCTGCGCATGGTCGCGGTGGGTGAGCGAGACGCCGAAGGCGGCCGCCAGCGCCGAGGCCGCCGTGATGCCGGGCACGATCGCGACGGGGATCGAATGGCGGCGCAGCTCGGCCAGCTCCTCGCCGGCCCGCCCGAACACGGCGACGTCGCCCGACTTCAGCCGCACCACGTGCTTGCCCGCCTTGGCGAGCCGCACCATCGTGGCGTTGATGTCCTCCTGCCGGCAGCTTTCCCGCCCGCCGCGCTTGCCGACCAGCATGCGCTTGGCCTCGCGCCGGGCGAGCTCCAGGATCTCGTCGGAGACGAGGTCGTCGAAGAGGATGACGTCGGCCGACTGCAGCGCGCGCACCGCCTTCAGCGTCAGGAGCTCGGCCTCGCCGGGGCCGGCGCCGACGAGCGTGACGCGGCCGCCCGAGGCGGCGGGCGTCGCGGCGTCCGTCTCGACCTGCGCCAGAAGGGCGTTCGCCTTGGCCCGCTCGGGATGGCGGTCGGTGAGGGCGAGGTCGGAGAAGCGCTCCCAGAAGGCGCGGCGTGCGGGGCCGGGGGCGAGGCGCTCGATCGCCTGCGCGCGCACCGAGGCGGCAAGGCCGGCCCAATCCTTCAGGGCGGGCGGCAGCAGGGTCTCGATGCGCCGGCGCACGGCCTGGCCGAGAATGGGGGCGGCGCCGTCGGTGGCGATGCCGACGACGAGCGGCGAGCGGTTGACGATCGTGCCGAACCGGAAGGCGCAGAAGGCGGGCTTGTCGATGACGTTGTGGGGCACGCCCGCGGCGCGCGCGGCGCAGGCGAAGGCCTGTGCCTCGGCCTCGCTCCCGCAGTCCGCCACCGCGACGACCGCGCCCGCGAAGGCGTCGAGGCCCCAGGGCCGGTCGTGATGCGCGAGCGACCCGGTGGTCCGGGGCGCGGCGATCAGCTCGGCCATCTCGCCGCTGAGGTCGTCCGACGGCGCGTAGACCTCGACATGGGCCCCCGCGGCGGCGAGGAGCTCGGCCTTCCAGGCCGCGGCCTCCGACCCGCCGGCCAGAACCGCGCGCTTGCCCGACAGGTCGAAGAAGACGGGAAGCGTCGCCAGATCGGCGACGCGGGGCGTGCGCTCGATCGCCCTCGGGGGCAGGCTGGTCGGTTCGGTCATGGGAATGCTGGCTGCCGGCTCGGATGTTGGCGGAGAATGGGCCGAGGGGAGGAGGGGCGCAAGGACCGCGGATCGTCCCGCTCCCGCTTTCGCGCAAAATTATTCCCCATGCGAGGGGCACGAAAGCGTAGACGCCGCTCCCTTCTCCCGCCTGCGGGAGAAGGTGCCGGCAGGCGGATGAGGGCGTGACGCGTGCAAACGTCTTGTGGTCAGCCTTCTTCTCGCTGGCGGGATGAGGTGCCGGCAGGCGGATGATGGGCGGCGAAGCCGGTCGGTGTCGGACCGGCGCGCCCTTCGATGCCCTCACCCGGCCGCTTCGCGGCCACCCTCTCCCACAGGCGGGAGAGGGATGGCGCCTCGTTCGGACAAGGTCTCGATCGATGCCACCGTTACGGCACCGTCGAGACCGTGCCGCTCAAAGCCCGGCGAGCGCGATGTACTTGATCTCCAGATACCCCTCGATCCCGTATTTCGATCCCTCGCGGCCGAGGCCGGACTGCTTGACGCCGCCGAAGGGCGCCATCTCGTTGGCGAGCGCCGCCGTGTTGACGCCGACCATGCCCGATTCCAGCCCCTCCGCCACCTTGAAAATGCGGCTGACGTCGCGGGCGTAGAAATAGGAGGCGAGGCCGAACTCCGAGGCGTTGGCCATGGCGAGCACCTCCTCCTCGTCCTTGAAGGCGATGATCGGCGCGAGCGGCGCGAAGGTCTCCTCGCGCGCCACCAGCATCTCCTGCGTCGCGCCCGAGACGATGGTCGGCTCGAAGAAGGTGGAGCCGAGATCGGAGCGCTTGCCGCCGGTCTCGACCTTGGCGCCCTTGGCCCTGGCATCGGCCAGATGCTCCTCCATCTTCTTCACCGCGTTCTCGTCGATGAGCGGACCCATCGTGACGCCGCCCTCCGTGCCGCGCCCGAGCTTAAGGGTCGCCACGCGCTCCAGAAGCTTCTGCGTGAAGGCCTCGACGACGCTCTCCTGCACGTAGATGCGGTTGGCGCACACGCAGGTCTGGCCGGCGTTGCGGAACTTCGAGGCGAGCGCGCCGTCGGCCGCCGCGTCGAGGTCCGCGTCGTCGAAGACGATGAAGGGCGCGTTGCCGCCGAGCTCCAGCGAAAGCCGCGCGATCTTGTCGGCGCCCTCGCGCATCAGCCATTTGCCGACCCCGGTGGAGCCGGTGAAGGTGATCTTGGCGACCGTCGGGTTCTTGCAGATCTCCGTGCCGAAGGCCTTGGCGTCCTTGGTGGTGATCACCGAGAAGAGGCCCTTCGGTACGCCGGCGCGCTCGGCCAGGACGGCGAGCGAGAGCGCCGAGAGCGGCGTCTGCGCGGCGGGCTTCAAGACCATCGAGCAGCCTGCGGCGAGCGCCGGCCCGACCTTGCGGGTGATCATCCCGTTCGGGAAGTTCCAGGGCGTCACCGCCGCGCAGACCCCGACCGGCTGCTTCATGACGAGGATGCGCTGGCCAACGTTCGGGCCGGGGATGATGTCGCCGTCGATGCGCTTGGCCTCTTCGGCGAACCATTCGAGATAGGCCGCGTTCGAGACGATCTCGGCCTTGGCCTCCGCCAGCGGCTTGCCCTGCTCGGCGGTGAGGATGGCGGCCAGATCGTCGACGTTCTCGTGGATCAGGCGGAACCAGGCCATCAGGACGCCGGCCCGCTCCTTGGCGCTTCTCTTCGCCCAGTCCTTCTGCGCCTTGGCGGCGGCCTCGATCGCGCGGCGCGCGTCCTGAACCGTCAGGTCCGGCACGGAGGCGACGAGCGAGCCGTCGTAAGGGTCGGTGACGTCGAAGGTCTTGTCGCCTTCCACCCATTCGCCCGCCACGAGCGCACGGCTTTCCAGAAGCGAGCGGTCCTTCAGGGCGATCGGGTGGTCGTTCGCGGGCATGGGCTTGCGTAGCGTGCTCATCGTCTCTCTCCCATGGACGGATGAATAGGCGTCGCGGCGGTTGCGGCTCGCGAACCGCCGGCCACCTGAAAAGGTCGGCCTACCTTACGAAGATTTCACCCGCCCGCAAAGCTGCCGTAAGCTGCGGCTTCCTATCTTGCCTGTCGACGGCGGGCGTTCCGGGCACTACGGGCCGACGCCCGCCGAGCGAATTTCCAGTGAGGATCTCGATGCGCAATCTTCTCAAGACCCGAGGCAAGCGTCTGACGGCCGCGGTGTTCGCGGCGGGTCTCGCCGGCGTCGCCTTCGCCGGCGGAACCATGACGCAGGTCGGCCCCAGCTACGCCCAGCCGGTCGCCGTCGAGGCGCCGCAGCAGAATTTCGGCTTCGCCGACGTCGTCGAGCGGGTCTCCCCGGCCGTCGTCTCGGTGCGCGTGCGCGGCGCCGAGGGCGGTCCGGCCGGTCGGCCGGGCGGCCGTGGCGGGCCGGGCGCCGAGAGCCCCTTCGACAATCTGCCGCCGGACCATCCGCTGCGCCGCTTCTTCGACTTCGGCAATCCGGAGGGCTCGCCCTTCGGCCAGGGCGGTCCGCGCCGCGAGCGCCAGCCGCGTCCGTCCATGGCGCAGGGTTCGGGCTTCTTCGTCTCGGCCGACGGCTATCTCGTCACCAACAACCACGTGGTCGAGAACGGCGAGGCCTACACGATCATTCTCGACGACGGCACCGAGTTCGAGGCCGAGCTGGTCGGCACCGACCCGCGCACGGATCTGGCGCTTCTGAAGGTCGATTCCGACACGCGCGAATTCACCTATGTCGAGTTCGCGGACGACAACGCCGTGCGCGTCGGCGAATGGGTGGTCGCCGTCGGCAATCCGTTCGGCCTCGGCGGCTCGGTGACGGCCGGCATCGTCTCGGCGCGCGGCCGCGACATCGGCGCGGGTCCCGACTACGACTTCATCCAGATCGACGCGGCGGTGAACCGCGGCAATTCCGGTGGCCCGGCCTTCGACCTGGAAGGCCGAGTGATCGGCGTGAACACGGCGATCTTCTCGCCGTCCGGCGGCAATGTCGGCATCGCCTTCGCCATTCCCGCCTCGACCGTGAAGAACGTGGTGGAATCGCTGCGCGAGCGCGGCAGCGTCCAGCGCGGCTGGCTCGGCGTCTCCATCCAGCCCGTCAGCGAGGAGATCGCAGAGGCGGTGGGCCTGGAGAACGACGCGGGCGCCCTCGTCACCCTCCCCGAGGAGGAGACGCCCGCCTCGCAGGCCGGCATCCGCGACGGCGACGTCATCACCGCGGTGAACGGACAGGCGGTCGAGACCCCGCGCGACCTGTCGCGCACCATCGCCGGCTTCCGGCCGGGAAGCGAGGTCGAGATCGGCATCTGGCGCAACGGCGAGGAGCAGACCATCGCCGTCACGCTCGGCGATCTGGCCTCGATCGACGGCGGCGGCGCGCCGGCGGCTCCGGGCTCGCGCTCGATCCCGACCGACCCGTCCTCGCTGCCGGGCTACGGCCTGACCCTGACCCCGTCCGAGGACGGCGAGGGCGTGGTGGTGACCGACGTCGATCCCGACTCCGAGGCCGCGACCCGCGGCATCTCGGCCGGCGACGTGATCGTGGCGGTGAACGGCGTCGAGGTCACCGACCAGGCGAGCGTCGAGGCGGCTCTCCAGGAGGCCTCCGAGGCCGGGCGCCGCGCCGCGCTCCTGCAGATCCGCTCCGGCGAGGGCAACCGCTTCATCGCCCTGCCGATCGCCGAGGGCTGAGCGGTCCGCCATTCGGTCCATGCTTCAACGGGGGCGGGGCGGCGACACGCCGCCTCGCCCCTTCCGTATCGGGAGCCTCAGACGATGACGCAATTCGCCGGGACGCATATCTCCGAGTCCGGCATCGATTCAGCCGGGGTCCATGCTACATCCGAGCCCATGAGGATCCTTGTCATCGAGGACGACCGCGAGGCCGCGTCCTATCTCCTGAAGGCGCTGCGAGAGGCGGGCCACGTCGCCGACCACGCGGCCGACGGGGCCAGCGGCTTCCACATGGCCGAGACGCAGAACTACGACGTCCTCGTCGTGGACCGCATGCTCCCACAGCGCGACGGGCTCTCGGTCATTTCGGGGCTGCGCGAGAAGGGCGACCAGACGCCGGCTCTCATCCTCTCGGCCCTCGGACAGGTGGACGACCGCGTGACGGGCCTTCGGGCCGGCGGCGACGACTATCTGTCCAAGCCCTTCGCCTTCTCCGAGCTTCTGGCCCGCGTCGAGGTCCTCGGCCGCCGCCGGGGCGGCAAGGACGTCGAGACCGTCTACAAGGTGGGCGACCTCGAACTCGACCGCCTCTCCCACGAGGTGAAGCGCGCCGGCCGCTCCATCGTGCTCCAGCCGCGCGAATTCCGCCTGCTCGAATATCTGATGAAGCATGCCGGGCAGGTGGTGACGCGCACCATGCTTCTGGAGAATGTCTGGGACTATCATTTCGACCCCCAGACCAACGTCATCGACGTCCACATCTCGCGCCTGCGGGCCAAGATCGAGCGCGACTTCGACAAGCCGATCCTGCACACCGTCCGCGGCTCCGGCTACATCATGCGCCTCGAGGCCTGACCTTTGGGACGGCTGCGCGCCCTGATGCGCATGACGGCCGTGCGTCTTTCGGCCGTCTACCTCGCTCTCTTCGCGCTCTTCGCGGTCGTGCTCGTGGTCTATGTCACGGCGACGGCCTCCTCGATCCTGCAGGGGCAGAGCGAGGAGGCGATCCGCGAGGAGCTCGGTCAGCTGGACCGCACCTATCAACGGGCCGGCATCGTCGGCCTCGTGCGCTCCATCGACCAGCGCTCGCGCCGGCCCGGCGCCTCGCTCTATCTCATGACGGACGCGACGGGCCGGATCCTCGCCGGCAACGTCGAAAGCCTGGAGGTGGGCGTGCTCGACCGCGCCGGCTTCACGGACGGACTCTTCGCCTATCGCCGCTTCGGCGACGGCGCCGAGTCCGGCCCGCATCTGGCGCTCGCGGAGGTCGTGCAGCTGCCGAACGGCATGCGCATCCTCGTCGGGCGCGACCAGACCGACCAGGAGCGCTTCCGCCTGATCGTGCGCAACGCGCTGATCCTCGCCCTCGGCCTCATGGGGGCGGGCGCGCTTCTCGCCTGGTTCTTCGTCGGGCGCACCGCGCTCCAGCGGATCGACCGCATGTCGGCCTCCTCCGACCGCATTCTCTCCGGCGATCTGACCGAGCGCCTTCCCGTCACCGGGGCGGGTGACGAATTCGACCGCATGTCCGACAATCTGAACCGGCTCCTCGGCCGCATCGCGCTCCTCCAGGCGGGGCTCCGGCAGGTGTCCGACAACATCGCGCACGATCTGAAGACGCCGCTGACCCGGCTGCGCAACCGCGCGGAGGCCGCGCTCGCGGACCGCTCCTGCGACGCCGATCCGCGCGCCGCCCTCGAAGGCGCGGTCGCGGAGGCCGACGGGATGATCCGCACCTTCGACGCGCTTCTGATGATCAGCCGGGTGGAATCCGGCTTCCACCCGATCGAGAAGGCCGAGATCGATCTTTCGGCCGTCCTGCGCGAGATCGCCGAGCTCTACGAGCCCCTGGCCGAGGATGCGGGCGCCTCGCTCCAGGTCGAGGTTCCCGACGCGGCACCGGCTCTCGTCAGCCGCGAGCTCGTCGCGCAGGCGCTTTCCAACCTCGTGGACAACGCCCTGAAATACGGACGGCCCTCGGAAGGCGAGGCCCGGATCGTGGTCCGGCTGGAGCGCAAGGGACAGGACTGGCGCCTGTCGGTCTCCGACAACGGGCCGGGCGTGCCGGCCGAGAAGCGCGGCCGCGTGCTGGAGCGCTTCTACCGCCTCGACGAGAGCCGGACCAAGCCGGGCTCCGGCCTCGGCCTGTCGCTGGTCCAGGCGATCGCGCGCGTTCACGGCGGCGAGCTCGTCCTGGAGGATGCCGGACCCGGCCTTCGCGTCGCCCTCGACATTCCGGCCGAATCGCCCGACCCTCAGGCGCACTGACGGGGGAGGGTTCGTGGAACAGCCATTGCGCATCGGCGACGTCGCCCGCTCGTTGTCGCCGCTCGACGAAGCGCGCGCGCGGGCTTGGGCGAGCGATCTTTCGTCCGCCGCGGAGCAGACGGAGGCGCCGCGTCTGGCGCGCTTCATGCGAAGCGACACGGATCTCGCGCGGTCGCTCGCCGCGATCATGGACCTGTCGCCCTATCTCGGCGGAACGATGCTTCGCCGGCCGGACTGGATCGAGCGGCTGTTCGACGAGGACGCCGGTGCGCGGATCGCCGATCTCCTGACGGATCTGAGCGCGCCTCTCGAGCCCGGCGTCTCAGAAAGCGCGACGATGATGCGCCTGCGCGAGGCGAAGGCCGAGGCCTCGCTCCTCATCGGCCTGCGCGATCTCCTGGGCGCCGCCGACGAGAAGCGCACGACGGCCGACCTCTCCGATCTGGCGCAGGCCGCGATCGGCCACGCGTTGCGCTTCTGCCTCCTCGACCTTCACAGGCGGGGCCAGCTGGCGCTGCCCGACGAGGCCGATCCCGAGAGGGGTTGCGGCCTCGTCGTCCTCGGCATGGGCAAGCTCGGCGGGCGCGAGCTGAACTATTCGAGCGACGTCGACCTGATCCTGTTCTTCGATCCCGACGTGCCGTCCATCGTCGATCGGGCCGAGAGCGTGGAGACCTTCTCGCGCCTCGCACGGCGCCTCGTGCGCCTCATCGGCGAGCGCACGAAGGACGGCTACGTCTTCCGCACCGATCTGCGCCTGCGCCCCGACCCCTCGGCCATGCCGCTGGCGATCCCGCTGCCGACCGCCATCGTCTATTACGAGAGCGCGGGTCGCGACTGGGAGCGCGCCGCCATGATCAAGGCGCGTGCGATCGCGGGCGACCGGGCGGTGGGCGAGGAGTTCATCGAGGCGATCGGCCCCTTCGTCTGGCGCCGCTATCTCGACTTCGCCGCCATCCGCGACATCCGTGCCATGAAGGACCGGATGGACGCGCATCGCGGGCTCGGCGGGCCCATCCGCATCCCCGGCCACAACGTCAAGCTGGGGCGGGGCGGCATCCGCGAAGTGGAGTTCTTCGTCCAGACCCAGCAGCTCGTCGCGGCGGGGCGCGCGCCCGAGCTGCGTTTGCGGCGCACCGACGAGACGCTTCGTCAGCTCGCGGACGGCGGCTGGATCGGGGCCGATGCGGCCGAAGAGCTGACGCGGGCCTACTGGTTCCTGCGCCGCATCGAGCATGTCGTCCAGATGGTCGCGGACGAGCAGACGCACACGTTGCCCGAAGGCGAGGAGGAGCTTCTGCGGGTCGCGCGCCTCGCCGGCTTCGAAACGGTCGCCTCCTTCTCGGACCGGCTCCTGGCCGAGCTGCGGACCGTGGAGCGCCGTTACGCCGGGCTCTTCGCGGACGGCCACGCGGAAGAGAGCCATCCCGTCCTCGGCGCGCTCGGCGATGCGGAGGACGAGGCGGCGCTCGCATGGCTGTCCGCCGAGGGCTACCGGCGCCCGCAGGATGTCGCGCGGGTCCTGGCCGCCTGGGGCGCGGGCCGCTACCGGGCGCTGCGCTCCAAGGGCGCGCGCGAGCGCATGACGCTGGCGCTTCCCGCCATCCTCGGCGCCTTCGGCGACGCGCCGGACCCGGACGCTGCGATCGTCGCCTTCGACCGGTTCCTCGCGCGCCTGCCGGCCGGCATCCAGTTCTTCGCGCTCATCCAGTCGAACCCCAAGCTGCTGGACCTTCTCGCGCTGATCCTGACCGCCGCGCCGGGCCTGGCCGCCACCATCGGCGAGCGTCCGCACGTCTTCGACGCGCTGCTCGATCCGGCTTTCTATGGCGAGAGGCCGGACGCCGAAGCCATGCGCGAGCGGCTCTCGGCCGCGCTCGACGACGCGCCGGGCCACGAGGAGCGGCTGTCGGCGCTGCGCATCTTCGCCGCCGAGCAGCGCTTCCTCATCGGCGTGCGCCTTCTCTCCGGCGCCATGGAGGGCGAGGAGGCCGGCATCGCCTTCTCCGACGTCGCCGCGATGGTGATCGAGGCGCTGCTCGCCTCCGTCGTCCAGGAGTTCGAGCGCGCCCACGGCCGCGTCGAGGGCGGGCGGATCGCGCTGATCGGCCTCGGCCGGCTCGGCAGCCGCGAACTGACCTCTACCTCGGATGTCGATCTCATCCTCGTCTACGACCATCGCGAAGGCGCGGAGGAATCGGACGGCGATCGGCCGCTGCCGGTCTCGACCTACTATGCCCGGCTGACCCAGCGGCTGATCGCGGGCCTCGCCTCGCCCATGGCCGACGGCGTGCTCTATCCGGTCGACTTCCGCCTGCGCCCGTCGGGCAACAAGGGGCCGCTGGCGACGGAGCTGAACGCGTTCCGGCGCTACCAGGAGACGGAAGCCTGGACCTGGGAGCACATGGCGCTGACGCGCTCCCATGCGATCGCCGGCGACGCCGCGCTCTGCGCGGACGTCGAGACCGTCGTGCGCGCCGTCGTCGAGCGCTCGCGCGACGCGGCGGGCCTTGGGGACGACGTCGCCTCCATGCGGGCACGCATCGAGCGCGACAAGCCGGGGCGCGGGCCGCTCGACATCAAGCTGCGGCCCGGCGGGCTGGTCGATCTGGAGTTCATCGCGCAGGCCTCGATCCTGTCGGGCACGGTGCCGCCCGACCTCGTTGGCCGGCCGACGGCCGAGGTGCTGGACGCGCTCGAAGCGCGCGGGGAGGGAGGAGAGGAGCCCGTGCTGGCGCCGGCCATGATCGCCTTCTCGCGAGCCGTCCAGGTGCTGCGGCTCGGCGCGGACGGCGCGCGAAGCGTCGGCGACCTGCCGCGCGGGCTGGCCGAACGGCTGGCCGACGCGATCGGAGCGGACGGGCCGGACGCGGTCGAGGACACGATCGCGGAATGGGCGACGAAGGTCCGGGCGCGGTTCGAGGCGCTGTTTCCGCTGCCGGAGACCGACGACTGAGCAGTCGGGCGTCGGTGGCCGTCGTTCGCCGACCTCAGCGCTCTTCAGGCCCTCATCCGCCTGCCGGCACCTTCTCCCCGGAGGGGAGAAGGCGAAGTTTCGATGCTGCTGGATACGGTTCGGCGTCCCAGAACGAGGCGCCGTTCCTCTCCCCTTGGGGAGAGGGTGGCCGCGAAGCGGCCGGGTGAGGGCATCGCAGGGCGCGACTGCCCCATACGCCCACCTCCCGTTCCGCCTACCGGCCGAACAGCGCCCGGATGACGTTCTCCGGATCGGTCGGCTTGCGGAAGATCGGGACGTCCTCGTATTCCTGCGGGATCATCCAGTCGTCGTAGCCCGTCACGAAGACGATCGGGATCTCCTTCTCCCGCAGCGCCCGCGCGACCGGATAGACCTGCCGACCGCCCAGATTGATGTCGAGGATGGCCGCGTCGATCGCCTGATCGCCCTGAAGCAGCTCCAGCGCGTCCTTCACGCCCGCCGCCGGACCGACGACGGTTCCCCCGACGCGCTCGACCGCGTCGGCCAGCTCGGCCGCGATGGAATAGTCGTCCTCGACGACGAGAACCTGTCGCCCGGCGAGCTTCAGAAGGTCGGTGGAGAGCATGGACCGCGGCACCTGGGCCGGCAGGTCGTCCTCGGTCAGGGCGGGGGCGCCGGGGGCGCCGCCTCCCTTCGGCCGTTCGTCGGACGCGTCGTCCGAATGGAGCCGGATCTCCCCGCCGAAGTCCCGCGAGCGGTCGTAGGCCCGGTCGATGCCGGTGAAGTGGAGATAGTTGTCGCGGAAGCCGGCGAAGGCGGCGAGCTTCTCGAAGTCCGGAACATGGACCCGGCCCCGAACGAAATGCGCCAGCTCGCGCTCGCGGAGCGCCGTCACCGTGTGGTTGGTGTGCACCCCCGAAACGCCGAGCAGATCGCCCAGCTCCTCCTGGGTCAGCGGGAAGTCGTAGGCGCCGTCCTCCACGAGGCCGACCGCGTCCAGCCGCCGGTACATCTCGCAGAAGACATGCGCCATCTGCCGCATCGTCTCGCGCTGGCCGAGGCCGGCGATGTTCTCGCGCAGGATGCCCTCGTCGACGAGCGTCGACCACCACAGCGAGCGCGCGATGCGCGGATGGTTCTCGATCAGGTCGTCGACCACGGCGCGGGAGAGGCGCGCGATGGTGCAGTCTGTGAAAGTCGCGATGGAATGGTCCATCTCCTTCAGGAGCGAGACGTGCACGTCGCAGAGATCGCCCGGCAGCAGGACCGCGAGGATCTGCCGGCGACCGTTCTCCAGCATCTTGTAGCGATAGGCGAAGCCTTCGAGGACCAGATGGACGTCCTCCGGCCGCTCGCCCTCCTCGATGACGTCCGCGCGGCGTTGCAGGCGGAAGGCGCGGGTGTCGAGCCGTTCCAGGACCGCGACGTCGTCCGCGGTCAGCTGGGAGGCGACCGACAGTTTGCGGACGAGGGGATTTTGCATGCGCTGGCGGTCCTTCTCCATGCCGTCCCGGACGTGTGGGCGTCGCAAGTTCGGAAACGGGAAGCGAGCGGACGCCTCCGCTGGTTCCATCAGGGGAGCTTTGCGTTTTTCGCGCAGCGGCCGGGATGCCGCGATGCGTCAGGCGGCCGTCCGAACCTCGTCCGCCAGCTCCACGCGGCTCTTGCGATCGAGCGGCAGACGGAAGGACACGATCGTGCCCTCGCCGGTGCGGCTCGCGATCCGCAGCGTGCCGTCCTGCAGCTCCACCAGCGAGCGGGCGATCGCAAGGCCGAGGCCGGTGCCCTTGTTGGTGCGCGTCAGCTCGTTCTCGACCTGCTCGAAGGGCCGCCCGAGATTGGCGAGCGCGGAGGGCGGAATGCCGATGCCGTCGTCCGCGATGGTCACGACCGCGTGCCCGCACACGGCGCGAGCCCGCACCCGCACCCGTCCGCCGGGTCCGGTGAACTTCACGGCGTTGGCCAGAAGGTTGAGCAGAATCTGCTTGGTCGCCCGCCGGTCGGCGGTGAGGCTCACCGCCTCGCAGACGTCCGCGCCGAGCTCCAGATTCTTGCCGTGCGCCTGGCCCTCGACGATGCGGATCGCCTCGCCGACGATCTCGCCGACATCGATCTCCTCGCGCGACAGCGCCATCCGGCCCGCCTCGATCTTGGACATGTCGAGGATGTCGTTGATGAGCTTGAGCAGCCAGTGGCCGCTCTGGTGGATGTCGGTCGCGTATTCGCAATATTTCGGGGAGCCGATCGGGCCGAAGCTCTCCTCGCGCATGATCTCGGAGAAGCCGATGATCGCGTTCAGCGGCGTGCGCAGTTCGTGGCTCATATTGGCGAGGAAGGTGGTCTTGGCGCGGTTGGCGCTCTCGGCCCGGTCCTTCTCGCGCAGATAGCTGTCGTTGAGCTCGGCGAGCTGCCGGGCCTTGGCCTCCGCGTCGCGGCGGGAGGCCGAGAGGTCGTTGATCGTCGCCAGAAGCCGGCGCTCGGAATCCGACAGGCGCTCCTGATGGACCTTCAGCTGGGTGATGTCGGTGCCGATGGAGACGTGGCCGCCGTCGGAGGTGGTGCGCTCGGAGATCTGCAGCCAGCGGCCGTCTGCCAGCAGCGCCTCGGAGGCGCGCTCGCCGGCCACGAAGCTCGGGCTCGTCAGCTTGCGCTCGTCGATCAGGCGGCGCGCGGCGCGGCGCACGGCCGCGATGGGCGTTCCGGGGCGCACATGCTCGGGGGAGAGGCCGAAGACCTCCTGATACTTGGAATTGCAGAGCACCAGCCGGTTGTCCGGGTCCCAGAGGACGAAGGTCTCGGAGATGTTCTCGATGGCGTTCTGGAGCCGGGCGTTGGCCTCGTTGGTCAGCCGCGCCAGCGCGTGGTTCTCCGACACGTCCACCGCGACGCCGATGAGGTGGATGTCGTTCTCGGCGCTGCGCACGATCTCGGCGCGCGCCCGCAGCCACGTGAACTGCCCGTCGACCCGGCGCATGCGGAAGGTGCGCTCGATCGAGCCGACGCGGCCGGAGGCGATCTGCCGCGCCACCTCGAAGAAGGAGCCGTCGTCGGGATGCATCAGCCCGGCGACCTCGCCGAAGGAGAGGACGCCGTCGCGCGGCTTCATGCCGAGGATTTCGTACATGGAGCGCGACCAGTACATCCGGCCGCGTCCGAGGTCCCAGTCCCAGAGCCCGCAGCGCCCGCGCGAGAGGGCCGTCTCGACGCGCGCATGGGCGACCTGGGCCTGTCCGTCGGCCTGGGCGGTCAGCGTCGCCTGCCGGAAATAGGCCAGCATGATGGTCATCAGGACCATGGAGGTGAGCGCGAAGAGCGTGACGTTCACCGCCGCGATCCGACGCCAGTCGGCGAACAGGTTGCGCTTGTCGAGGACGAGGATGACGGTGCCCAGCTGATCGTCGAGGACGGCGGCGGACGCGAAGGCGGGACGCCGCTGGAAGGAGATGTCCATCACCCCGGCGCGCTCGCCGAAGACGAGCAGGGGCTGGCCGCCGAGAAGCGCGGCGCCCGCGTCCTCGCCGATCAGGAGGTCGCGCCCGGGGGTCGTCGCGATGATGCGCCCGGACGTGTCGGCGACGAGGGCCTCGACGCTGATGTCGCGCACGGCGCGCGGCAGGACGCTGGTCAGGAGGGACTGCGCATAGGCGCGCGGGTCGGCGAGCTTGTCGTCGCGCGCCGCGTCCTCGGCGCGGATGAGGCTCGCGCCCACGGCGAGCTTGTCGGCCGCGATGCCTTCGATCACCGCGCGCTGGTCCAGAAGCGAGACCAGCTGCGCGAAGGCCAGCACCGACAGGAAGAGGACGACGAGAAGCGGCACCGCACGGCGCAGGGGCGGCTCGAACGCCGGAAGCTGGAGCGAGCGGACGAAGGTCGCCAGAGCGGCCTTACACCGTCCCGGCAGGGCGCGAAGAACGGGTTCGATACGCCCGGAATCCTTCGTCGCCGGCACGCTTCTCGCGTCCGCACCCATGGCCTACGACCCCCTCGCTGTCGCCCCAATGATCCGGCACGCCGCACATCCGAATCGTCCTCAATGAATCAGAGGGTTGGGGGCCTGTCCAGCGATCTTGGGCCACGGCAGTAAAGATTTGTTAACCATACGGGCGAAGAAGTTCTTCGTCGGTCAGGTCGGGCGGCGGAAATGGGGCGACTAGCGCCCCGTCACCTCATTGCAAGGTTCGAACTACGATATCCTGTAGATCTTTCGACAGTTGCTTGGAGCGTAGTGACTCCAATGCCGCAGCGGCCTGCGCCCGCCGGCCGGACTCCATCATGCGGAAGGAACGGAAGGCATTGGCGAGCCGGGCCGCGGTCTGCGGGTTCAGAGCGTCGAGCTCGGCGAGCTTGTCCGCCGCGAAGCGGTAGCCGGCGCCGTCCGCCCGGTTGAAGGCGCGCGGGTTGGAGCTCGCCAGCCCGCCGATGAGGGCCCGGGCGCGGTTCGGGTTCGACATGCGGAAGGCGGGATGGCGGGACAGGCGTTCCGCGTCGTCGATCGCGCCTTCGTGCGGCGCGCCCGCCTGCACCGTGAACCATTTGTCGAGAACCAGCTCGTCGTCGCGGAAGCGCTCGAAGAACGCGTCGAGCGCGCGCCGGGTCGCGGGCTCGTCCGGGAAATGGTGGGCGAGAACGACGAGCGCCTCGAAGCGGTCCGTCATGTTGGTCGCCGTATCGAACTGCGCGGCCGCGTCATCGGCAGACGCCCGGGCGAGGCAGAGCGGCGCGAGAAGCGCATTGCGAAGCGCCCGCGCGCCCGCGCTCGCGGCGTCCGGCGAGAAGCGCGGGGAGGCGAGTTCGGCGCGCGCCGCCTCGAACCGCGCCGCCCCGATGCGGCCGAACTCGACCAGCGCCGCGTGCCGCGCCGCGTGGACGCGTTCGGGATCGACGTCCTGCGCGATGAGGCGCGCGATTTCGCCTTCGCTCGGGATCGCGGCCATAAGCGCGCGCAGCGCCGGGTCGAGCCGCCGGTCGAGCGCCGCGTCCGCCATCGCGTCCAGAACGGGCGCCGCTTGCCCTGCGTCGAAGCTTCCGCGTCCGGCCTCGGCCAGCATGTCGCCGACGAGATCGGACAGCGCGCTCCAGCGCCCATAGGGGTCGGGGTCGATGAGGGCGAGGGCGAGGCGGTCCTCGTGGGACTGATCGAAGCGCAGGACGACGGGCGCGGAGAAGTCCCGCAGGATCGAGACCAGCGGGCGCTCGGTCAGGCCCTCGAAGACGATCGTCGCGCCGGCGCTCGTCAGATGGATCACGCCGTCCGACACGAGCATCTCGCCCGCCGTCGGATCGACCGCAAGCTCGGTGCCGTCGCGCGAGACGAGCGCGAAGCGGACGGGCATGTGCATCGGCTCCGTTCCGGTGCCCGCCGTGCCCTTCCGCAGCGACTGCTCGAGGGTGAGCGTCAGCCGCCCGTCCTCGAAGGTCTCGGAGACCTTGAGCTCCGGCGTGCCGGCCTGTGCATACCAGAGCGCGAACTGCGTCAGGTCGCGGCCGGTCGCCTCCTCGAAGCAGGCGAGGAAGGCCTCGATGGTCGTCGCCTCGCCGTCGTGGCGCTCGAAATAGAGATCCATGCCGGCGCGGAAGCCGTCCCGCCCGAGGATGGTCGCGATCATGCGGACCAGTTCCGAGCCCTTGTCGTAGACGGTCGCGGTGTAGAAATTGTCGATCGCCCGGTAGGCGCTCGGACGCACCGGATGCTGCAGCGGCCCTTGATCCTCCGGGAATTGCTGGGCCTTGAGCGCGCGGACTGAGGCGACGCGCTTGACCGTCGCCGAGCGCTCGTCGCTGGTGAACTCCTGGTCGCGATAGACCGTCAGCCCTTCCTTCAGGCACAGCTGGAACCAGTCGCGGCAGGTGATCCGGTTGCCGGTCCAGTTGTGGAAATACTCATGCGCGACGACCGTCTCGACGCCGGCATAGTCGCCGTCCGTCGCCGTGTCGGGGTCGAGCAGAATGTATTTGTGGTTGAAGATGTTGAGACCCTTGTTCTCCATCGCGCCCATGTTGAAGTCGGACACGGCGACGATGTTGAAGATGTCGAGGTCGTATTCGCGGCCGAAGCGCACCTCGTCCCAGCGCATCGAGCGCTTCAGCGCGTCCATCGCGTAGGTCGCGCGCCTCGACAGGCCCTTCTCGGTGTAGATCGCGAGTTCGACCGCCCGGCCGCTCGCCGTGGTGAAGGCGTCTCGCAGCGCCTCCAGATCGCCGGCCACGAGCGCGAAGAGGTAGGAGGGCTTGGGATGCGGGTCGTCCCACACCGCGAAGTGCCGTCCGTCCGGCAGATCGCCCGCCTCCGCCGGGTTGCCGTTCGAAAGGAGGATCGGGGCGGCGCCCCGGTCGGCCTCGACGCGCACGCGGTAGCGCGAGAGGACGTCCGGCCGATCGAGGAAGTAGGTGATGCGCCGGAAGCCCTCGGCCTCGCACTGCGTCGCCCAGACGCCCTTGGAGCGGTAGAGGCCCATCAGCTTGGAGTTCGTCTCGGGATGGACCCGCGTGCGGATGTCGAGCGTGAAGGCCCCGCGTTCGGGAAGGCCCCGCACGGTCAGGCCGTCCTCGGTCGCGTCGAAGGCACCCCGCGCCATCGCCTCGCCGTTCAGCGCGATCGAGAGGAGTTCGAGCTCCTCGCCGTCGAGGAGGAGGTCGCCGGTCGCGCCCTCGCGGCGCTGCATCGACAGGCGCGCATGGATGTCCGCATGACCCTCGAAGAGCGAAATGTCGAGTTCGACGTTCGGGATCTCGAACCCGGCCGGACGGTAGTCCTCCAGCCGCACCATCTGACCGTCTTCGCTGCGCATGCCGTCGTCCCCTCGGCCCGGAGCCCGCACGCGACCGTCGCGCCGCCGGCTCGGGGAATGTCGATCCGTCGTCCACCGGGATAGCTTGGCGCGGGACGCTTGCCAAACGGGTGGATCGTAAGGAGGGAGAAGTTTTTTGGCGGCGCCTCTCGACCCCTCCCGCTTTGGTGCCTAGAACGCATTCATCTTCAGCTTCTGCCGCGACTGGCCGTTCGGCCAAACGCCTCGTCCACGGGTGTCTTCGGCGGTCTCACGCCGGATGCGCGCCGATGAAGCCAGTTTCGGACCAAACCGCCGCGCGGCCGCTGTTCGGCATCGGGTTGAAGGTCCTCTCGGTTCTCGTCTTCGTCGCGATGCAGTCCTTCCTGAAGGCCTCCGGCGAGGACGTGCCCGCGGGCCAGATGGTGTTCTTCCGCTCCTTCTTCGCGCTGATCCCGGTGATGCTCTATCTCGCCTGGCTCGGCGATCTGCGCACCGCCTTCAGGACCTCCGATCCGTTCGGCCATCTCCTGCGCGGCGTCGTCGGCGTCACCTCCATGGGGCTCGGCTTCTTCGCGCTGACGCGGCTGCCCTATCCGGAATGGATCGCGATCTCCTATGCCGCGCCTCTCCTGACCGTCGTCTTCGCGGTCATCTTCCTGCGCGAGACGGTGCGCGCCTATCGCTGGGGCGCGGTCCTCGTCGGCCTGTCCGGCATCCTGGTCGTGGCCGTGCCCGGCTTCACGAGCGGGGGCGAAGCGAGCGCGGTGGGCATCGCCGCGGCTCTCGGCGGAGCGCTCTTCGCGGCCGTGGCGATGATCCAGGTGCGCCGGCTCGTGCGGCGCGAGAAGACGCCGACGATCGTCGTCTACTTCTCGATCTCCTGCAGCCTGATCGCGCTCTCCACGCTTCCCTTCGGGTGGACCTCGCCGACGCCGAGCCAGTGGGCGTTCCTCGTCGGCGCCGGCCTTTGCGGCGGAATCGGCCAGCTCCTGCTGACGGCCTGCTACCGCTATGCTGACACCTCCACCATCGCGCCCTTCGAATACACCTCGCTGATCCTGGCGGTGACGATCGGCTACATCGTCTTCGACGAGGCGGTCGGTGTCTCGACCCTGGTCGGCGCGGCCATCGTGATCTCGGCCGGGATCTTCATCATCTTCCGCGAGCACCAGCTCGGCATCGAGCGGCGCAAGGCCCGCAAGGTCACGCCGCCGCAGAGCTGAACGGGCGCCCGTCCGAGGCGAGGCGAGGCCTCAGGGCTGCGGCGAGGCGTGGCCCCAGGGCAGCTCCGGCGCGTCCTCTCCGCCGGCTTCGGCGCGCGGGTCGAGGGCGAGCGTCGCCGGCGTCTGCGTGCGCGCCAGCGGCAGGTTGCGGAAGTCCTCGCGCTCCTCGGCCGGCACGGCCGGGCGCTGCCGGCAGCGGTTCAGCGTGTAGGCGCACAGGAGCGCCAGCGGCACGGCGATGGCGAAGAAGATGCCGGTCGGGCCGCGCGCGTCCATCAGAGCGGCGGACAGAAGCGGGCCGATCATCGTGCCGAAGCCGTAGACGATGAGGAGGCCGCCCGAGACCTTCACGAAGTCGGCGGCGTCGGCGAAGTCGTTCGCATGGGCGACCGAGAGCGAATAGGTCGGGTAGATCACGCCGCCGAGCGAGAAGCCGATGACGAAGAGCGTCACCGGATCGGCCGAGCCCAGCATCAGCGCGATCGTGGAGGCCAGCGCCCCGGCGAGCGCGGCGCCGGCGAGGACGAGCCGGCGGTCGACGATGTCGGACAGGCGCCCGAGCGGATATTGCGCGACGACCCCGCCCGCCATGGTGGCGACGAGAAGGGTCGCGATCTGCGTGGTCGAAAGGCCCACGCGCTCGGCGAAGAGCGGCGCCATGTTCGACCACGCGCCGGCCGTCACGCCGCCGACGAAGACGCCGGCGAGCGCGGCGGGCGAGTTGCGGTAGAGCGCCGGCAGATCGAGCGAGACCTGCGTCAGGGGCTTGGGCGAGGCCTGCCGCGACATGGCGGTCGGGATCACGGCGGCGGCGAAGAAGATCGCGCAGACCATGAAGGCGATCGTGGTGGCGGGCTCGGTGAGGGGCAGGAGGTACTGCCCGCTCATCATCGCGCCCATGGAGACGATCATGTAGGTCGAGAAGATCGAGCCGCGCGTCTCGTTGGTGACGCGCTCGTTCAGCCAGCTCTCGATGACCATGTAGCTGCCCGCCAGCGCGAAGCCCGTGATCATGCGGATCAGCATCCAGGCGATCGGGTGGACGAGAATGGCGTGGAGCAGGATCGCGATCGCGAGCAGCGCCGCGAGGCTGGCGAAGGCGCGCACGTGGCCCGCGCGGCGCACGAAACGCGGGACGGCCACCGAGCCGAGCGTGAAGGCGATCGCATAGGCGGTGCCGAGGAAGCCGATCTGGTAGGCCGACCAGCCCTCGATCGCGCCGCGCACGGGCAGGAGGATGCCGGCCAGACCCGCGCCCGCCATCAGGAAGAAGGTCGAGATCAGGAGCGAGAGGATCGGCACGAACTGCGCACGCATGGGACTGGCTCGAACGACAGGGGTCTGAAGATGTCGGACGCGTCCGATCGGGCGATTCTAGCCGCGGGCCGGGTCGCGACACGAGCCCGATAGCGACGGAAAGTGACGTCTTTCGGACATAGGGCGCCAAAGGCCCGAGGTCAGCCGAGCCGCGCCTTCACGGCCAGAAGATCGCGCCACGCCAGCCGCTTCTGCGCCGGCTGGCGCAGGAGATAGGCCGGGTGAAGCATGGCGGTCGCCGCGATCGTCAGATCGTCGCCGCGCTTCATCTCCGTCCATTTGCCGCGAAGGCGCATGATGCCCTCCTCGCTCGACAGGAGCGCCTTGGCGGCGGGCGAGCCGAGGCAGACCAGCACCTTCGGCCGGACCAGCTCGATCTGGCGCAGCGTGAAGGGCAGGCACATCTCGGTCTCGGCCGGGGTCGGGGAGCGGTTGCCGGGCGGGCGCCAGGGCACGGTGTTCGTCACGCGCACCGCCTCACGCTCGAGGCCGATGGCGGCGAGCATTCGGTCCAGAAGGCGGCCCGAGCGCCCGACGAAGGGAACGCCCGCCTCGTCCTCCTCGCGACCCGGCGCCTCGCCGACGATCATCAGATCGGCATCGACCGCTCCGTTGCCGAAGACCAGCGAACGCGCGGTCAGGCGCAGATTGCAGCCCTGAAAGCTCTCGAACGCCGCCTGCAGCTCGTCGAGCGTGGCCGCCGTGCGGGCTCGTGCTCGCGCGTCGTCGATCGCCTCCGCCTCGCTCTGCGTCGAGGCATAGGCGGGCAGGGCGCCGGACTGCGGCGCGGGCGCGGGCGGCGCCTCGACGCTCGGCGCGGGGGCTCGCGACAGCGCAGGGGCCGCGGCCGGTCCGGCCTCCACCGGCGGTCGGTCCGCGCCGCGCGCCTTCGCGCGCGCCTCGGCCTCGGCCTTCGTTTCGGCGAACCGGTCTCGCGGCGTGTCCTGGACCATGTCGCCGACCCCCGCCTCGCCGAGCCAGGCGAGCAGCGCGGCGACCGCGGGCGCGGCGCGTGACGTGTCGAGCGGGGTTTCGTCCATGTCCCGTCTGTTAGCAGAGGCCGGCCGGACATGCGACAATCGCGATGGGCGGCGAATCGCCCGGCAGCCCCGCGCTGCGTATGGGAGCGAGCGTTTCGCCATGGACCAGTCCCTTTCCCTCCGGCATTTCCTGCTGGCGCTCCTCGTCGTCGGCATCTGGGGCACGAACTTCGTCGTCATCCATGTAGGGCTGGAGCATCTGCCGCCGCTCCTCTTCGCCGCGCTGCGCTTCCTCTTCGCCTTCTTCCCGGCCATGCTTGTCGTGCGCCTGCCGCGCGTCGCGCTCGGCAATCTGGCCGCCTTCGGCCTCTTCATCGGCGTCGGCCAGTTCGGCGTCCTCTTCATCGCCATGAACGGCTGGATCTCGCCGGGCCTCGCCTCGCTGATCGTCCAGAGCCAGGTGCTCTTCACCATCGGGCTGGCCCTGGTGCTGCAGGGCGAGCCGGTGCGCTGCCGCCACCTCGTCTCGCTCGCCCTCGGCATCGCGGGCGTCGGCGTGATCGCCGCCAACACCGGCGGCAGCGCCACCGGGCTCGGCCTCGTGCTCGTCCTGTGCGCCGGCTTCTCCTGGGCCTGCGGCAACATCGTCTCCAAGCGCAGCGGCGCGACCGACATGCTGGCCTATGTCGTCTGGTCCAGCGCCTTCGCGGTGCCGCCGCTCCTGGCGCTCTCGCTCTTCTTCGAGGGGCCGGACGCGATCCTCGCCGGTCTGCGGGCGGCGGACCTCGTCACCTGGGCGACGGTGGTCTGGCAGGCGCTCGGCAACGCGCTGATCGGCTACGGCGCGTGGTCGTTCCTCCTGTCGCGCTATCCGGCGGCGACGATCACCCCGACCGCGCTGCTCGTGCCCGTCTTCGGCATGGGCGCGTCCTTCCTCTTCCTCGGCGAGCCGCTGGAGAGCTGGAAGCTGCTCGCGGCCTTCCTCGTCATGGCGGGGCTCGCCATCGGGCTGCTCTATCGGCCCAAGCGCGTTCCGATCGCCTGAGGGGCGGTTCGCCGCATCGTCCGCCCTGCCTATATCGAGGGTTTGCGTGGGACGGTGGAACGCATCTAAAGAGGCGGGACAGCGAGTTCGGGAAGGAGCCAGGGCGATGAGCGAGACGGCGCGCGAGAGCATGGAGTTCGACGTCGTGATCGTCGGGGCGGGGCCGGCGGGCCTTGCGGCGGCGATCCGGCTGAAGCAGCTCGACGCGGACCTCTCCGTCGTGGTCCTGGAGAAGGGCGCCGAGGTCGGCGCGCACATCCTCTCCGGCTGCGTGCTCGACCCCTCCTCGCTCGACAGGCTCCTGCCCGAATGGCGTTCGGAGGAAACGCCGATCAAGCAGCCCGTGACGGCGGACCGCTTCTATCTCTACGGCCCGCAGGGCCAGATCCGCCTGCCGAATGTCATGATGCCCAAGCTCATGGACAATCACGGCAATTTCGTCGTCTCGCTCGGTCTCGTGACCAAGTGGCTGGCCGAGAAGGCCGAGGCGCTGGGCGTCGAGATCTATCCGGGCTTCGCCGCGCAGGAGCTTCTCTTCGACGAGACCGGCAATCTGATCGGCGTCGCGACCGGCGACATGGGCATCGGCCGCGATGGCGAGCCCACCGCGAACTACCAGCGCGGCATGGAGCTCCTGGGCAAGTACACCTTCATCGGCGAGGGGGTGCGCGGCTCGCTGGCCAAGCAGGTGACGAAGAGGTTCGGCCTCTCGGAGGGGCGCGACCATCCGAAATTCGGCATCGGCATCAAGGAGCTGTGGGAGGTCTCGCCCGAAAAGCACCAGCCGGGCCTGATCACCCATTCCTTCGGCTGGCCGCTCGACATGAAGACGGGCGGCGGCTCCTTCGTCTATCACCTGCCCGACAATCAGGTTTACGTCGGCTTCGTCGTCCACCTGAACTACAAGAACCCTTATCTCTCGCCCTTCGGCGAGTTCCAGAGGTTCAAGACGCATCCCGACGTCGCCGAGCTGCTCGAGGGCGGCAAGCGGATCGCCTACGGCGCGCGCGCCATCACCGAGGGCGGCTACCAGTCGGTTCCCCGTCTGGCCTTCCCCGGCGGCGCGCTGATCGGCTGCTCGGCGGGGCTCGTCAACGTGCCGCGCATCAAGGGCGTCCACAACGCCATCTCCTCGGGAATGCAGGCTGCGGAAGCCGCCGTCGAGGCGCTGAAGGCGGGCCGGGCGCACGACACGCTGGACGCCTACGAGGCGGGCTGGCGCTCCTCGCCGATCGGGCGCGACCTCTTCCGCGTCCGCAACGTCAAGCCGCTCTGGTCGAAGTTCGGCACGGTGCTGGGCGTCGCGCTCGGCGGCATCGACATGTGGCTGAACCAGCTGACCGGCTGGTCGCCCTTCGGGACGATGGGCCACGGCAAGTCCGACGCCGAATCGACCGAGCCGGCGGCCAAGCACTCGCCGATCGAGTATCCGAAGCCCGACGGCGTCCTGACCTTCGACAAGACGGCGTCGGTCTTCCTCTCCAACACCAATCACGAGGAGGATCAGCCGATCCACCTTCAGGTGAAGGACATGGAACTGCAGAAGCGCTCCGAGCACGACGTCTTCGCCGGCCTCTCGCAGCGCTACTGCCCGGCAGGCGTCTACGAGTGGCTGGAGGGCGAGGGCGGCTCCGAGCCGCGCTACCAGATCAACGCGCAGAACTGCGTCCACTGCAAGACGTGCGACATCAAGGACCCGAACGGCAACATCACCTGGGTCACGCCCCAGGGCGGCGAAGGGCCGGTCTACCAGACGATGTGATCGAGCGGCCGCCTTCTCCCCTTGGGAGAAGTGCCGGGAGGCGATGAGGGCCTGACGAGCGTTTCGGCGGAATGCTCGAGCCCTACGAAACCCTCACCCGGCTGCTCGCTGGCGCTCGCATCCACCCTCTCCCCGGAGGGGAGAGGAAGGGCGCCTTTGCCTGAACCGCTCCAACTGACGGCAACACGTCGAAGCTTCGCCTTCTCCCCTTGGGGAGAAGGTCCCGGCAGGGGGATGAGGGCCTGACGGGCGCGGACCTCCGACGCCCCTCAGAACGCCGTTTGCTTGCCCTGAGGGCGGATGTCCTCGATCCGGGGCGGGACGTTGCGGCGCTGCCAGATCGTCGTGTTGACCTTCTTCGCGAGCTCGGGATGGTCCGCCACGTCGAACTGCGGCTCCAGACCGCTGGCGCGCTGGCGCAGATAGTCGCGCGTCAGCATCGCGACCGTGCCCGACAGGAGCACGATGGCGACGAGGTTGATCGAGGCCATCAGGCCCATCGAGGCGTCCGCAACCTCGAACACCGTGACGGCCGGCTGGACCGAGCCCCACACGACCATGACGAGCACGAGCGAGCGGATCGCGGTGAGGCCGAGCCGGTTGCCGAGCCGCAGGAAGTTCATCGCGTTCTCCGCATAGGCGTAGTTCGCGATGATGGACGTGTAGGCGAAGAACAGGATGGCGATGGCGATGAAGTCGTTGCCCCAGTCGCCGATGTGGACGGCCATCGCCGCTTGCGTGAGCGGCGTTCCCGTCAGACCGGAGCCGGGCTCCAGGATGCCGGCGAGGAGGATCATCAGCGCCGTCGCGGTGCAAATGACGATCGTGTCGACGAAGACGGCGAAGGACTGCACGAAGCCCTGGCTCGCGGGGTGATGCGGATGGGGCGTCGCGTTGGCGGCCGCGTTCGGCGCCGAGCCCATGCCCGCCTCGTTGGAGAAGAGGCCGCGCTTCACCCCGTTCAGGAGCGCGGCCATGACGCCGCCGGTGATGCCGCCCGCCGCCTCGCGCAGCCCGAAGGCGCTGAGGACGATGTCGGACAGGACGCCCGGCACGGCCGAGATGTTGGTGACCACGATGAAGAGGGCGAGAAGGACGTAGGCGGCGGCCATGAAGGGTACCGTCAGCTCGGCCACCCGCGCGATCTGGCGGATGCCGCCGAAGATCACGATCCCCGCCAGGGCCGCCAGGACAAGGCCGACCCCCACGCGAGGCAGGCCGTAGGCGCCTTCGAAGGCCTCGGCGATCGAGTTCGCCTGAACGGCGTTGAAGACAAGGCCGAAGGCGAAGATCAGGAAGACGCAGAAGATCGCGCCGAGCCAGGGCAGGCCGAGCCCCTTGGAGATGTAGAAGGCGGGGCCGCCGCGATACTGCCCGTCCTCGTTCACCGTCTTGTAGAGCTGGGCAAGCGTCGATTCGGCGAAGGCCGTCGCCATGCCGACCAGCGCCACCACCCACATCCAGAAGATCGCGCCCGGCCCGCCGAGATAGAGCGCGACGGCCACGCCCGCGATGTTGCCGGTGCCGACGCGCGAGGCCAGCGTGGTGCACATCGCCTGGAAGGGCGAGATACCGGCCGCGTCCGTGCCCCGCGCGCCGCGGATGCAGCGGATCATCTCCCCGAAATGGAGGAACTGGAGCGCGCGCAGGCGGATGGTGAAGTAGAGCCCGACGCCGACGAGCCCGTAGACGAGGACGAATTCCCAGACGTAGTAATTGACGGCGTCGACGAGCGCGAACATGTCTCCCCTCCACATCCGGAGTCTTGCGACTCCTGTAAGTGCGGCAAAATTCGCGTCTAGCAAGGATGGAAGGTCGCGTCGATCATCGCGGGGACCGGCCGGGCGGACGGTTGGGCACGTCCTTGCGAGCCTCGACGCGGGCGCGCGACGAGTGCATCCTCTCGTCGCTTCTTCGAAGCCACGAGGGGAGACCGACCACGATGAAACTCTACCACAACCCGCGCAGCCGCGCGGTGACCGCCCACTGGATGCTGGAGGAAGTCGGCGCGCCCTACGAGCTCGTGCAGGTCGAGTTCCCGAAGGACGGGCAGCGCGATCCCACGATCCTGGCGGTGAACCCCATGGGGAAGATCCCCGCGCTGGTTCTCGACGACGGCACGCTCGTGACCGAGACGCCCGCGATCCTCGCTCATCTCGCAGACCTGTATCCCGAGGCCGGCCTCGCCCCCGCGCCGGGCACCCCGGAGCGCGGCTCCTACTATCGCTGGCTGTTCTTCCTCGGCTCGGCCTACGAACCGGCGCTCGTGGAGCGCATGATGCGCCGCGACGCACCGCCGCTGGACAAGACCGCGCCCGGCTGGGGCTCCTACGACGACGTTCTGGACACGATCGAAGGCGCGCTGGGCGGCCGCAAGACCCTCGTCGGCGACGGGTTCACGGCGGCCGACCTCTACATGGTGTCCAGCCTCTCCTGGGGCGGGATGTTCGGCGCGCCGCGCATCAAGGAAAGCGCCGCGATCCAGTCCTATCTCGCTTCGCACATGGAGCGACCGGCCTTCCGGCGCGCGATGGGCGGCTGATCGGCGAAAGAAAGGCGTCGCGAAAGCGTCACGCCCGCTTCGCGCGAATGTAGCGTGCGGCCGGTAGCCGGGTGGCATCCACCGTTCCAACGGAGATGCCATCCATGCCTACGCTTCTCGTTTCCTCCTCCCCGCTCGGCCTCGCCGCTGCCATGCTGGCCGCCGCTCCCGCCTTCGCCGCCCCCGAGCCCTGGTTCGCGGCGCCGGAGATCGTACGCGGCGAAGGTGGCGGCGACACGATCCGGGGCGTCGTCTTCGACGACACGGACGGCGACGGCCGGCACGGGGAAGGGGAGGCCGGTATCGAGGGCGTGCTCGTCTCCAACGGTCTCGAAGTCGTGCGCACCGATGCCGACGGGCGCTACGAGATCGCGATGCGGCCGGACATGGACCTGTCCGTCGTCCAGCCCTCCGGCTGGCGCGTGCCGACCGACGAAAGGCTCGTTCCGCAGTTCTCCTACGTCCACAAGGAGGGCGGAACGCCCGAGAGCCTTCGCTTCGGCGGCCTGCAGGATAAGGGCGCGGCGCCGGAAGCCGTCAATTTCCCGCTGCGCCGGCTTGATGCGGCGACAAGCTTCGCCTGCGCCGTCCTCGGCGACAGCCAGTCCTATTCGGGCCACGAGACGAGCCAGTATCGCGACAGCGCGGTCGCGGACATCGCGGCGCGCGAATGGGGCAAGGCGGACTGCATCCTCTATCTGGGCGACGTCGTGGGCGACGACCTCGACCTTCTCGACCGGCTGCTGGAGGTCGGCGCGGCGGCCGGGCTGCCGCAATGGGCGGTCGCCGGCAACCACGATTTCGACTTCGACGCGACGGACGACGCGCATTCGCTGGATTCCTGGCGCAACCGCTGGGGTCCGGCCTATTTCGCCTTCGAGATCGGCGACGTCCTGTTCGTCGGGCTCGACAACATCGTCTATCCCTGTGGGCCGGACGACGCGGAGGGCCACGAGGGACGCGAGGCTTGCGTCGAATCCGAACGCCCCGCCTACACCGCCCACATCACCGACACGCAGATCGAGTGGCTCGGCCATCTCCTGGCCGAGACCGACGAGGACAAGCTCGTGGTCCTCGCTCATCATGCGCCGATCGTCTCCTTCGCGGACGCGGCGAGCGGCATCCACCAGACCGGCAACGCGGCCGAACTTCACGCGCTGCTGGACGGGCGCGAGGCGCTTTCGCTCTCCGGCCACACCCATTCGACCGAGAACCATTCGCCGGGCCAGCACTTCGCGGCCTGGGAGATCGTCGGCGTTTCCGAACTGCCCTTCCGCCACATCGTCGCCGGCGCGACCTCCGGCAATTGGTGGCAGGGCGACTACAATCTGGACGGCGACGCGCAGTCGATCCAGCGCGACGGCGCGCCGAAGGGCTGGCTCTCGCTGGAGTTCGACGGCACCGGCTACCGCGAGCGCTATTTCGGCTCGCGCCTGGGCGAGCGCGCGCAGTGGGTGGACTTCAACACGCCGGCCTTCCGCGACTGGTTCGACAAGATCGCGGCGTGGCGCGCCGAAGATGCCGCGAGCCGCAACCCGATGCCGCCGGTGACGGTCAACGACCTGCCCGACACCCGCATCCTGACCCCCGGCGATCTGGAGGAGGGCGTGTTCCTGACGGTGAACTTCTGGCACGGCTCGGCCGAGAGCGAGGTCGAGGCACGCATCGCGAACGGGCCGAGCCTGACGCTCGCGCGCACGCAGCAGGGAGAGGGCGAGGATGTGCGGACGGGCGCCGAGTTCGCGGACCCCTTCGCGGTCAAGCGGCAGGCGACCGTCGGCCGCGCGGCCTATCAGGGCACCGAAAGCCGGCCGCGCGATCGAGGGTATGAGAGTTTCCGGGGCCGCTCCACCTTCGGCGCGCCGCAGCCGCAGGGCATGGTCGCGGATCGTTCGATGCACATCTGGCAGGCCGAGCTCCCGGCGGATCTGCCGCTCGGCGTCCACCGCATGGAGGTGGTCTCCACCGACCGGCACGGCGAGGAGTACCGCGAGGTCGTGATCTTCGAGGTGAGGGAGGAGCGGCCGGCGCCGCGCCACCGCACCGACCTCTGGTAGGCCGAAGGGGCGGGCGGCGGATCGGGGGTGCCTCAGTGCTCCACGAGCTGGACCCGCGGCTCGTCCCGTCCGGTCGCTTTTACGGTGAAGGTGACGAGGACGGGCAGATGATCGGAGGTGGTGGCGGCCAGCCGCTCCACCGCGATCACCGAGACGGCCGGCGCGGCGAGGACGTTGCCGAGCGGCAGGCCGGCGAAGCGCGCAAAGGCCGGCGGCAGGGGATGCAGGAACCAGACCGGGCCGACGCCCTCCACGACGCGGGTGCCCGTCGCGGCGGCGTATTCGGCAAGGAAGGCGCTCCACGGCACGGCGTTGAAGTCTCCGGCCATCAGGATCGGGCGCGGCAGATCCTCCAGCGTGTCGCGCAGCCGGTCGAGCCGTTGCCACTGGCCGCGCGGCCAGGGCCAGAGCTGATGATGCGAAGCGACGGTCAGCGGAACGCCGTTGAGGTCGATCCGGGCGGCGGCCAGCGAATTGCGCTCGTCGCAGATCGTCGGGGCGCCGGGCACGAAGGGGCGCTTCGACAGAAGCGCGGAATCACCGTGGAAGCCGTCGGCCCCGTCGCAATGGACCTGATGGGGGTAGCGCTCGGACAGCGGCGCGAAGAGCGCCACCCATTGCGGCGTCATCTCCTGCAGCGTCACGATGTCGGGGTCGGTCTCGGCGATGCGCCGCAGCGCCTCCACCGGCTCGCCGGCGTTCCAGCGAAGGTTCATCTGGAGGAGGGTGTAGCGCGGCCCCTCGATCTCGGCCTCCGGCCGGGGCAGCATCCAGGGAAGTGAGAAGGCGAGAGCGGCGACGCTCGCGGCCGCCAGCGCGGCGGCGAGGAGCAGGCGTCGAGAAAGCGCGCAAACCAGCGCCAGAAGAAGCGCGAGGACGCCGAAATGCGCCCGGAAGTGCGAGAAGCTGTCGAGGGGCCGCGCGATCGCCCCGAGGAAGCCGAGCGCAACGGCCGCGACGAGGCCGATGCCGGCCAGCGTCAGCAGGCGGCGCCGACGGCTCGGGCGCGGACGGTCGGACTCGGTCATGAAGCCTACTGGAAGGCCGGCTCGAAGAAGGACCGCAGCTTGCGCGAATGCAGCTTCTCGTTCGGCATGTCGGCGAGGCTCTGCATGGCGCGCATGCCGATCTCCAGATGCTGCGAGACCTGCCGCTTGTAGAACTCCGTCGCCATGCCCGGCAGCTTGAGCTCGCCGTGCAGCGGCTTGTCGGAGACGCACAGCAGCGTGCCATAGGGCACGCGGAAGCGGTAGCCGTTGGCCGCGATGGTCGCCGATTCCATGTCGAGTGCGATGGCGCGCGACTTCGACAGGCGCTCCACCGGCTCGCGCTGGTCGCGGAGCTCCCAGTTGCGGTTGTCGATGGTGGCGACGGTGCCGGTGCGCATGATGCGCTTCAGGTCGTAGCCCTCCAGCCCCGTGACGTCCGCCACGGCCTGTTCGAGCGCCACCTGCACTTCGGCCAGCGGAGGGATCGGGACCCAGACCGGCAGATCGGCGTCCAGCACGTGGTCCTCGCGCACATAGGCGTGGGCGAGCACGTAGTCGCCGAGCGCCTGCGTGTTGCGAAGGCCCGCGCAGTGCCCGAGCATCAGCCAGGCGTGGGGGCGCAGCACCGCGATGTGGTCGGTGATCGTCTTGGCGTTGGAGGGGCCGACGCCGATGTTGACCAGCGTGATGCCGGAGCGGTCCTCGCGCGTCAGGTGGTAGGCCGGCATCTGCGGCAGGCGCGAGGGCGCGATGCCGCGCTCGGGTTCGCTTCGGCCGGGCAGCGTCGTCAGATTGCCGGGTTCGACGAAGCTCGTATAGCCGCGCCCGCCATCCTCCATGAAGTCGTGCGCCAGCATGCAGAACTCGTCCACGTAGAACTGGTAGTTCGTGAAGAGGACGAAGTTCTGGAAGTGCTGCGGGCTCGTCGCCGTGTAGTGCGACAGGCGATGCAGCGAGTAGTCGACGCGCTGGGCGGTGAAGGGCGCGAGGGGCAGCGGCTCGCCGGGCTGCGGCTCGAAATTGCCGTTGACGATCCGGTCGTCCGTCGCGGCGAGGTCCGGCACGTCGAAGATGTCGCGCAGCGGGCGGTCGAGCTTCTCCGCCATGGCGCCGTCGATATAGGAGCCGTCCGGGAAGGCGAAGTGCAGCGGAATGGGCGTCTGCGAGACGCCGATCTCGATCGGCTGGCCGTGATTGCGGATCAGATGGTCGATCTGCTGGAGAAGGTAGTCGCTGAAGAGGTCCGGCCGCGTCACGGTCGTCGCGTAGGAGCCGGGGCCGGGCACGAAACCGTAGGAGGTGCGGCTGTCGATGCGGGCGTGGCCGCGCGTCGTCAGCGAGACCTGCGGATAGAAGGCCCGGAAGCGCGAGCGCGAGGTGCCCGCGATCAGCACCTCGTCGAAGCGCTCCATCAGGAAGCTCACGGCCTCCGAGTACAGCCGGCGCAGTTCGTCCACCGCGCCTTGCGCGTCGTCGAAGACGCGCGGCTCGCCTTGCGGCGGTGTGATGGGTTCGAGATGGGCGGTACGGGAGGTGCGGCTGTTCATGCCTTCCCATACAGGATGGGCGCTGGGGGCGGGAAGAGACCGGCGCGGCCTTCGCGCGCCGATTCGCCGGATCGTGACAGCCTGCCCGCCAGGCTCTCAGCCGCGCGGGGAGGGGGCGCAGACCGCGCCCTGGTCGTAGCAGCCCGCAACCGGCTGCGGGCTCCAGGCGTTGGCGTTGCGCCCCTCATATTCCACGATCGCGGAGAAGCTGACCGCGAACAGCGCGAAAAGTGTGGAGAGAACCGCCAGCCGTACGAACATGAGAAGGACCCCTTTTCCTGTCGTTCGAATCTGAGGACGCGAAGGTGAACCGAAGCTGAACTGCCCCGAAGCTGCCATCATTCCCCACGTCGGGCACGGGGGACCCTACCACATGTACGGTGCGATGACGAACTCGTGTTCGCTTGGCGGCGGCCTGCCCGCTCCCTACCTTGGGTGCCCGAACCCTCGAAGGACCGCAGCGATGACCGACCAGACCAAGCCGATCGAACTCCATTACTGGCCGACGCCGAACGGATGGAAGGTCTCGATCCTTCTGGAAGAGCTGGGCGTTCCCTACGAGACGCATTTCGTGAACATCGGCGCCGGCGAGCAGTTCAAGCCGGAATTCCTGGCGATCTCGCCGAACAACCGGATGCCGGCGATCGTCGATCCCGAGGGGCCGGGCGGCGAGCCGATCTCGGTCTTCGAGTCGGGCGCGATCCTTCAATATCTCGGCCGCAAGTTCGGGCGCTTCTACCCGAGCGACGAACGGGCGCGCGTGGCCGTGGACGAATGGCTGTTCTGGCAGGTCGGCGGGCTCGGCCCGATGGCCGGTCAGGCGCACCATTTCCGCCAATACGCGCCGGAAAAGATCCAATACGGGATCGACCGCTACACCAACGAGGTGAACCGCCTCTACGGAGTGATGAACAAGCGGCTGGAGGGACGCGACTATCTGGCGGGCGAGTATTCGATCGCCGACATCGCCTCCTACGGCTGGGTGATTCCGCACAAGAACCAGGGACAGGATCTGGAGGACTTCCCGAACCTGAAGCGCTGGTTCGAGGCGATCGGCGCCCGTCCGGCGGTGGAGCGCGGCGTCGCGCTCGGCCGCGAGCACCGCAAGAACATCGCCAAGGACAAGGACGCGCAGAAGGTGCTGTTCAACCAGCGCTCGCGCTGACCGAAGCTGCGCGGCGGACCGTCCGTCTCGCGCCCGAAGGAAAGCCGCTCTCAGCGCGTCCAGTGCTGGGAGCGGCAGAAGATCTTGGCGACGCAGCCCGTCAGCGTCAGCCGGTTTCCGTCCACGACGGCATGGCCCTCATAGGCCGTGCCGCTCGTCGGATCGATGACCTGGCCCTCGTAGCGCCCGTCCGCCGGCGCCATCCAGCCAACGGAGCCGCCCGCATACTCCCCCGTGTCGATGACCGAGCAGAAGCCCTGCGAGCAGGGCCGGAACGTCACCGTCTCCCCGTTCTGCACCGTCCACGTGCCTTCGATCCCTTCGGCCTGCGCCAGGGGCGTCGAGGCGAGGACGGCGAGCAGGGCGAGAAGGGGCAGGCGCATGGGAAAACGCTCCGAAGGGGACGATCCGACGCGCCATGCGCTTGCCTCGCGTCCTAATGATGACGGGGGATATGCGAGCCGCGCGCCACTGTCATCAAACCGATAAGCGATCGCTGTAGCGACCCGGGCGCCCCGGAAGGTTCCGCGTCGCCCGCTTCAAGCCGGCGCCGGGAGACGCCTTCCATCGTCGATCCGAGGAGATCTCATGACGCTGAAGGTTCTCGCCGCCCGTCTCGCCGCCGGCGCCGCTCTCGCCTTGTCCGCCGGGACGCCCGCATGGGCCGAGTTCCATGCCCACAGCGCCGAGGACTCCGCGATCGAGCTCGTTCTCGCCGGACGTCACGAGACGGGAGTCTTCCAGCAATCGGCCGCCGAGATCGTGGCCTTCGACGCGGCCTCGCAGCGCGCCTTCGTGGTGAACGCCGCCTCCGGCGAGGTCGACGTGCTCGACCTTTCCGACCCGATCTCTCCCCAGCGCCTGTCGACGATCTCGGTCGCCGGTCTGGGCGCCGAGGTGAACAGCGTCGCGGTCCATGACGGGCTCGTCGCCGTGGCGGTCCAGCCGGAGAACGCGACCGACAACGGCCGCGCCGCCTTCTACGACGTGGACGGCAACTTCCTCTCCTCGGTCGAGGTCGGGGCGCTGCCCGACGCTCTGACCTTCTCGCCGGACGGCCGCCATGTCCTCGTCGTCAACGAAGGCGAGCCGCGCGAGGATTACGCCGTCGATCCCGAGGGCTCGATCTCGATCATCGACGTGTCGGGCGGCGCCGATTCGCTCGTTCAGGACGACGTGCGCACGGCCGACTTCCGCGCCTTCAACGGCCGCGAGGACGAGCTGCGGGCGCAGGGCGTGCGCATCTTCGGCCCCGGCGCGAGCGCGGCGCAGGACTTCGAGCCCGAATGGGTGGAGGTCGCCTCCGACAACGTCACCGCCTACGCCTCGCTGCAGGAAAACAACGCGATCGCCGTGATCGACATTCCCTCCGCGACCGTGCGCCATGTCTGGCCGCTCGGCTTCAAGGACTGGCGCGAGGAGGGCGAATGGTCGGGCGCGGGCTTCGACGCCTCGCGCGAAGGCGCGATCGACATCCGCCACTGGCCGGTCTTCGGCATTCACATGCCCGACACGATCCGCCTCTTCGAGACGGGCGGCGAGACCTACATCGTCACCGCCAACGAGGGCGATGCCCGTGCCTACGACGAGGACGGCTGGTGGCTGGAGGAGTTCAAGGTCTCCGACCTGCGGCTCGACCCGGACGCCTTCCCGAACGCGGAGGAGCTGCAGGACAAGGGCGCGCTCGGCGGGCTTCTGGTCACCTCCACGCTCGGCGTCGCCAACGATTGCGATCCCTCGCTGACGACCGCGCAGGCGAAGGAAGCGGGCTACGACGACATCGCCGGCTATGTCGCCGCCGAATGCGTCTACGACGCGCTCTACACCTTCGGCGGGCGGTCCTTCTCGCTCTTCCGCGTCGGCGAGGACGGGCTGGAGAAGGTCTTCGATTCCGGCTCGGACTTCGAGGAGATCACCGCCGAACTCTTCCCCGAGCACTTCAACGCCGACCATCGCCATCGCGAGGTCCAGCTCAAGCGGCGCTCGGTGAACAAGGGACCGGAGCCCGAGGGCGTGGCGCTCGGCGAGATCGACGGGCGCACCTACGCCTTCATCGGCCTGGAGCGCGTCGGCGGCGTGATGGTCTACGACATCACCGAGCCGGCCGAGGCCTCCTTCGTCACCTATGTGAACAGCCGCGACTTCACGGTGGGCGACGACGACGCGGCGCAGACCCGCACCGATCTCGGCGCCGAGGGGCTCGCCTTCGTCCCCGAGGGCGAGTCCCCGGACGCCGAAGGGCGCCCGCTTCTCCTCGTCGGCAACGAAGTGTCCGGCACGACCGCCGTCTACGCGATCGACCGCCTCGGCCGATAGGGCCGAGGCGGGGACGCGCGGTTCAGCCGCGCGTCCAGGTCTGGGTGCGGCAGAAGACGCGAAGGGCGCAGCCGGTCAGGCTGAGCTGCGAACCCTGCACCGTCGCGCGGCCCTGATAGGTGCGGCCGGAGGCCGGATCGGTCACGGTGCCGGAATAGTTCGCGCCCGAGCCCTGCATCTGACCGATCTGCTTGCCCTGATGCTGCCCGGAGCGAAGGGTGACGCAGAAGCCCGCCGAGCAAGGCGCGATCTCGGCGATCGAGCCTTCCTGCGTGCGCCACTGGCCGGCGATCGGCTCCGCGGCGCTCGCCGAGCCGGCGAGCATGAGGACGCCCAGCGCGGCGCCGACGACGGTTTTCAGCATCATTGTCTTCCTCCCCTGATCGGCCGATGGCCGGACCTTGCGAAACGGCGCTCCGCGCCGGCCTTCAGCTGCGTGTGAGCTGCTGCGAGCGGCAGATCAGTCCGCCGAGCACGCAGCCCTGAACGTTCAGCGTGTTGCCCTGCAGCGTGCCTCGGCCGGAGAACTCGCGTCCGCCGCGGGTGTAGTCGGTGACGGTCCCCTCGTAGCGGTTCGCGCCCGTCGGGGTCATGCGTCCGAAGGTGCGCCCCGCGTTCGGGCCGTCGACATAGGTCAGGCAGAACTGGGCGCCGCAGGAGGCGATCGTCGCGTTCGCGCCGGACGGCATCCGCCACTGTCCTTCGATCGGGTCGGCCAGGGCGGCGCCGGTCATGGCGGCAAGGGACAGCAACGTCGCGGCGACGAGTGATTTCATCGTGATGGGTCCTCCCAGACCGAGCCGGGTCGCGCCGATGCGATGCGCACCGGTCTCCTCCACGATCCGACTGCCGTAAACGTAAACTGCGGCTCGAAAGCTGGCAATATGGTCCGAAGGACGCGCTCCGGCGGGGCTCAGGCCTCCGCCAGCGCCCCCTTCAACGCCTCGGCGAAGAGAGCGAGATCGGCCGGTCGGCCCACCGTCACCCGGATCATGCGGTCGAGCGGCGCAACGCCCGGCATGCGGATGAAGACGCCGCGCGACAGGACGCCCTCGAGGATGGCCCGCGCACGGGCCCCGTCGCCGCCGCAGTCCATCGCGACGAAGTTGGTGGCCGAAGGGACGGGCCGAAGGCCGGTGTCGCGGGCGATGGCATGGAGTGCCTCGCGCGCCTCCTCGATCGCCGCGATGGTCCGCACGAAATGGTCGCGGTCGGCCAGAGCCGCGATCGCGCCGGCCTGCGCCATGCGCGAGACGCCGAAATGATTGCGCACCTTGTCGAAGGCGACCACCGTCTGCGGCGCTCCCAGCGCGTAGCCGACGCGCACGCCGGCCATGCCGTAAGCCTTGGAGAAGGTGCGGAAGCGCAGGACGTTCGGCCGCGAGAGATCGAGCGGCGGCAGCGTGCCTTGCGGCGCCAGATCGCCATAGGCCTCGTCGAGGACGAGCAGGGTCTCGTCCGGCACGCCGTCGATCAGGGCTTGCACGGTCGCGGCGTCGTGCCAGGTGCCGGTCGGATTGTCGGGATTGGCGAAGTAGAGGAGCTTCGGCCGCACAGCCCTCGCGCGCTCCAGAAGCGCGTCCGGGTCCTCGTGGTCGTCGCCGCGATAGGGCACGAAGTCGAGCGTCCCGCCATGGCCGACGACATGGAAGTTGAAGGTCGGATAGGCCCCGAGCGAGGTGACGACCTTGTCGCCCGGTGAGATGGTCAGCCGGACGATCAGCCCGAGCAGGCCGTCGATGCCTTCCCCGACGGCGACGTTTTCCGGCCGCACGCCGTGATGGGCCGCGATCGCCGCCTTGAGATCGACCTGCTCCGGGTCGCCATAGGCCCAGCTCTCGGCCGCCGCCTTCGCCATCGCCTCGACGACGCGCGGGGAGGGGCCGAAGACGCTCTCGTTGGCCCCCAGCCGTGCGGCGAAGGGGCGTCCCATCCGCCGCTCGATGGCCTCGGGTCCGACGAAGGGAACGGTGGCCGGCAGCGAGGCGGCGAGCGGCGTGAAGATCATGGGACCTGCTCAGTCGTCGATGCGCTTCAGACCGGCTTCGAAGCGCCGGGCGTTGGCCGCGTAATGCTCCGCCGAAAGCCGCAGCTTGGCGGCGGCCGCCTCGTCGAGCGTGCGGATGGCCTTGGCGGGCGAGCCGACGATCAGCGAGTTCTCGGGAAACGTCTTGCCCTCGGTGACGAGCGCGCCGGCACCGACGATGGAGTTGGCGCCGATCTTCGCGCCGTTGAGGACCGTCGCGCCCATTCCGATCAGGACGTTGTCTGCGACCGTGCAGCCGTGGACGATCGCGCCGTGGCCGAGCGTGCAGCCCTCGCCGATGGTCAGCGGCGAGCCGCTGTCGGAGTGGAGCGTGCAATTGTCCTGCACGTTGGTGCGCGGGCCGATCTCGATCCACTCGTTGTCGCCGCGGATCACCGCGCCGAACCAGATCCCGACATCCTCGCCGAGCCGCACGCGTCCGGCGACCGTCGCGCTTTCGGCGACCCAGTAGCGGCCGCTCTCCGGCAGGTCCGGCCGTTCGCCGTCGAGTGAGTAGATCGCCATGAGTTCGTCCGTCCTCCCGCTGAGGCCGCAGGTTTGCGCGAGGGGCTCCGCGGAATCAAGCGCGGACCCCGTCTCCGTTCGTTTGCCGGCACGATCGCGCGGAGACGTCCCGGCGTAAGCGACGCTTAACGCTGAAAGCGATCGGCGCTGTGCCGGATGGAGGATTCACCTGCGCCTAACCCGCGTCGGGCATGGTTGACGCAACGGGAGCCCTTCGTTTCCGATCCGCCCGGGAGCCCTTTGCGAATGGACGCTCGCGTCGACGAAAAGCTGAGGCCGATCTACGTCGACCTCGACGGCACGCTGATCGCGAGCGACATGCTGTGGGAGGCGCTGTTTCTCCTCGCGCGGCAGGACCCGCTGTCGCTGTGGAAGCTGCCCTTCTGGCTGAAACAGGGAAAGGCGGGGTTGAAGGCCTGCCTCGCGCGCAACGTGCGCTTCGATCCGGCTCTGCTGCCCTACCGGCCCGAGGTGCTGGACGCGCTGCGGGCCGAAAAGGCCAAGGGACGCCGCATCGTGCTGGCCACCGCGACGAACGAACGCATGGCGCGGACGATCGCGGACCATCTCGGTCTCTTCGACGCGGTCCTCTCCTCGTCCGAGCGCGTGAACCTCTCCGCCGAGCGAAAGCTGGATGCCATCCTCGCGCATTGCGGGGAGGGGGGCTTCGACTATTGGGGCAATTCGGCAGACGATGTCTGCCTGTTCGAAAAGGCCGGCGAGGCGGTGGTGGTGCGCCCCGACAAGGCCGCTCAGGCGTGGCAGCGCGAGCACGGCGCGCGGCTCATCGAGACCGAGGACGCGCTCGCCAGGGGCTGCCTGAAGGTCGTGCGTCCGCACCAGTGGATGAAGAACCTCCTCGTCTTCGTCCCGCTCGCGCTGAACCAAGAGTTCCTCGAAGCCTCGATGGCGGCCGCGGCCATTCTCGCCTTCCTGTCCTTCTCCTTCGCCGCGTCCTCGGTCTACATCGTCAACGACCTTCTCGACCTCGAATCCGACCGGCGACACAAGACAAAGCGCAAAAGGCCCTTCGCGGCCGGCACGGTGCCGATCCCGATCGGGCTCATGCTGGCCGCCGCGCTTCTGGCGGGGTCGCTTCTGGCCGCGCTCTTCCTGCCGCCGGCCTTCATGCTCGTTCTTCTGGCCTATCTGGCGATCACGACGGCCTATTCCGTCGTCCTCAAGCGCATGCTTCTGATCGACGTCCTGACCCTCGCGGCCCTCTACACGACCCGGATCGTGGCGGGCTCGACGGCGATCGTCGCGGACGATTCCTTCTGGCTCCTCGCCTTCTCGATCTTCTTCTTCCTCTCGCTGGCGCTGGTGAAGCGCTACACCGAGCTCGTCGACTTCGGGACGGGGGCGCATCGCTCCAAGACCGGGCGCGGCTATGTGGATGCCGACATCGAGACGCTAAGCCAGGCCGGCATGGCATCCGGTTTCGCCTCGGTGCTGGTCCTGGCGCTCTACATCGATTCCGCCGATGTCAGGCAGCTCTACGCCCATCCCTGGCTGATGTGGCCGCTCTGCCCGCTCGTCCTCTACATCATCGTGCGCATCTGGATCCTGGCGCGCCGGAACGAGATGCACGAGGATCCGGTCGTCTTCATCCTGCGCGACTGGCGCTCGCAGATCATGATCGCGCTCGGAGCGCTGTTGTTCGTCGTGGCGGCCTATGTCTGATCGCGTCTACGACAGCTGGGGGAGCCCGAACGCCGGGCGTCGGCGCGCGGCCGTCCCGATGGAGGGCGGGTTCCCGGCGATCCGCTCGGCCGGCGGACTTCTCGCCTACGGCAACGGCCGTTCCTACGGCGACTCCTGCCTGAACGACGAGGGGCTTCTGGTCGACATGCGCGCCCGCGCCCGCATCCTCGACTTCGACCGGGAAACGGGCGTGCTGCGGGCCGAGGCCGGCGTGCTTCTGGCCGAGATCACGGCTCGGGTCGCGCCGGAAGGCTGGTTCCTGCCCGTCACGCCCGGCACGCAGTTCGTCACGCTCGGCGGGGCCGTCGCCAACGACGTGCACGGCAAGAACCATCACCGGCGCGGCTCCTTCGGCCGCTGGGTGCGGGAACTGCGGCTCCTGCGCTCGGACGCGCCGCCGCAGGATCTGACGCCGGAAGAACCGCTCTTTTCCGCGACGATCGGCGGCATGGGCATGACCGGCATCGTGGAGACGGCCGAGTTGCAGCTGATGCCGGTCTCCTCCACGACCATCCGCGAGACGACGACGCGGTTCGACCGCCTTTCGGACTATTTCGATCTGGCCGAAGCGGCCGACGAGCGTCACGAATATGCCGTGGCCTGGATCGACAGTCTGGCGACCGGGCGCAATGCGGGGCGCGGCCATCTGATCTGCGGCGACCACGCGCCGGGCGGCCCGCTCGACGGCAAGGCCCGGGCACCGCTGGCGTCCGTGCCGCTGACCCCGCCGGTCAGCCCGTTGCGCGGGCTGGCGCTGAAGGCCTTCAACGAGGCCTATTTCCGCAAGGCCAAGGCGGGAACGCATGTCCGGGACGTGCCTTTCGACGGATTCTTCTATCCGCTCGACCGGATCGGAGGCTGGAACCGTCTCTACGGTCCGCGCGGCCTGCGCCAGCACCAGAGCGTCGTGCCGCTCGGCGAAGCGCGCAGGGCCGTGCCGGCCTTGATCGAATGCGCCGCCCGGTATGGCCACGGTTCCTTCCTGACGGTTCTCAAGCGCTTCTCCGAGCTCGGCAGCGCGGGGACCATGGGCTTTGCCCGCGAAGGCTATACGCTGACGCTCGACTTCCCCGACCGGGGCGAGGCGACGGCCCGGCTCCTGGACGATCTCGACGCGATCGCGGTCTCCGCCGGCGGCGCGGTCAACGCCTACAAGGACGCACGCATGTCGGCGGCCGTCTTCGACGCCTCCTACCCACGGTGGCGCGACGTGGAGGCGGTGCGCGACCCGGCGATCCTCTCGGACTTCTGGCGCCGCACGGCGCTTTGTCTCGGCGACCCGGCGAAGGGCGGGAACGATTTGTCCTAAGTCATTTATCGTATCTATAAACTCTACTCGTTAGAGTAGAATACGCCCGCTCGGGAGCCGACCTTCGGGTCTGCGAACCAAGGTCATCGGACCCATGTCGAAATATCTGCCGTTCATTCTCTTCACGGTCCTGACCAACGCCGCGGCGCAGGTGATGCTGAAATACGGCGTCATGCAGCTCGGTTCGTTGAGCTTCGCAGGCGTCAACCCGATCCTGAAACTGTTCCAGATCGTCTTCACCCCCTTCATCTTCCTCGGCTTCGTGATGTTCGTCGTCTCGATGGCCTCGCATCTCTTCGTGCTGTCGAAGGTGGAGCTCTCCTACGCCTATCCTTTCCTGTCGCTCGCCTATGTGGTCGTCGCCGTCGCGGCCTGGGTGCTGTGGTCGGAGGATCTGAACGCCTGGCGCATCGGCGGCATCGCGCTGATCTGCGTCGGCACCGTGCTCATCGCGCGGGGCGGCAGTGCGGAAGCGGGTGTCGGGCCGTTGGCGATCGCGGAACCGTCCGAGAATGAGGTGCCGAGATGAAGCATATCCTGTTCGGAGGCGACGGTTTCGTCGGCCGGCATCTGGCCGAGCGTCTGGTCGCGGACGGTGAGGAGGTCGTCGTCGCCGACATCGCCAAGGGCCCCCACGGGCACTACGAATCCGCGCGCCACATGCATGTGGACGTGACGGACCCCTTCGCCGTGCGCACCGTGCCGATCGACCCCGACGACATGGTCTACAATCTGTCTGCGAAGATGCTGTCGCCGATCCAGGTGCGCGCCAAGCGGCGGGCGTTCTTCTACCCGGTCAATTACGACGGCACGAAGCACATCCTGGAGGCCATGGACGCCGTTGGCGCCTCCCGGCTCGTCCACTACACGACGGACATGGTCTACGGGCACACGGTGACGACGCCGATGACCGAAAACCATCCCGTGGCGCCGCTCGGCGAGTACGGCCACTCCAAGCTCGACACCGAGATACTGGCGCAGGAATGGCGCAAGCGCGGCATGCGCGTCTCGCTCTTCCGGCCGCGCCTCATCATCGGCCCCGGCCGCCTCGGCATCCTGGAAAAGCTCTTCCGGCTGATCGACCTCAACCTGCCGGTGCCGATGATCGGCGCGGGACGCAACCCCTACCAGTTCATCTCGGTCTTCGACTGCGCGGAGGCCGCGCGCCTCGCCTGGAAGGCGGGCGTGCCGAACGAGGCCTACAATCTCGGCTCGCTCAATCCGCCCTCGGTGCGCCAGCTGCTCGGCGAGCTCATCCGCCATGCCGGCTCGAAATCGATTCTGCTGCCCACTCCCGCCTGGGCGGTGAAGCGCACACTCGATCTCCTCGATCGGGTCAACATGCCCATCATGGATCCCGAGCAGTATCTCATCGCCGACGAGGAATGCGTCCTCGACGTCTCCAAGGGGCGGCGCGAGCTCGGCTGGGTGCCGCGCTACCGGGACGAGGACATGCTGATCGCGGCCTACTCCGAATACAGGGCGATGAAGGAGGGCCGCGCATCGGCCGCGTCACCCTTCGCCCAACCCGCCCAGTGAAGGACAACGGACCCATGCTCGATCGCCCCGCTGCCGCTGTCGCCACGGCTCCGTCCGCGCAAAAGCCCCGCCTCCTGAGCGTCGAGGACGCCAAGGCCCTGGACGTCGGGGAGATGGCTGACCTCTTCAAGGCGCACATCAACCCCGGCCAGTTCCACTTCATGAAGCTGCTCGGCTTCCACAAGGTGAAGGTCGAGCGTGCCGAGGGCATGTTCTACATCGACCAGAACGGACGGCGGATCCTCGACTTCTTCGGCGGCTTCGGCTCGCTCGCCTTCGGCCACAACCACCCGCGCATTCTGGAGGCCCGGCGCCGCTTCCAGGAGGAGAAGCGGCACGAGATCGCCATCGCCTTCCTGTCGCAATACGCCTCGGCGCTCGCCAAGAATCTGGCGACCGTCTCGCCCGGCGATCTCGACATGGTGTTCCTCGGCTCCTCCGGCTCGGAGGCGATGGAAGCGGCAGTGAAGGTCGCCGAGCGCGCGAGCGGGCGCGCCAACTGCCGCATCGTCCACGCCGAGAACTCCTTCCACGGCAAGACCAAGGGTGTTCTGTCGCTGACGGACTCGACGCTCTATCAGGGCGACTTCAAGCTCGTCGGCAACACCTACAAGGTGCCCTTCGGCGACCTCGCCTCGCTGGAGCGGCTGCTGCGCTCCGACCCGGAGATCGGCGTCGTGGTCCTGGAGACCATCCAGGGCGGCGCCGGGATCGTGACGGCCCCGACCGCCTACTGGCAGGGCGTGCGCCGGGTCTGCGATGAGCACAAGGTCGTGTGGGTCGCCGACGAGGTGCAGTGCGGGTTCGGCCGTTCGGGCCGCTTCTACGCCTTCGAGCATCACGGCGTCGTGCCCGACGTGACGGCGCTCGCCAAGAGCTTCGGCGGCGGCAAGGCGGCGATGGGCGCCATGATCGCCCGGCGCGATATCTACATGAAGGCCTACGGCACCCCGAAGACGGCGATGATCCACGCCGCCGCCACCTTCGGCGGCATCGGCGAGGGCTGCGTCACCTCCATCGAGGCGATGAACACGCTCTATGACGAGGGGCTGATCGAGAATTCGGCCGAGGTCGGCGCCTATCTGCTGGACCGGCTGCAGGGTATCGCCGCCAGATATCCGACCATCGTGAAGGAGGTGCGGGGGCAGGGGCTGATGGTCGGGCTGGAGTTCCACGACTTCTCGCGCACGCTTCCGCTGGCGCTCCGGCCGATGGTCGCGCTCCTCGACGACAAGCTGAAGGGCTCTCTCTCCGGCTTCGTCGGCGCCCTGCTCCTGCGCGACTACGACTGCCTCGTGGCCTTCACCGAATACAATCGCAACGTCATCCGCCTGGAGCCGCCGCTGATCTGCAGCCGCGAGAACGTCGATCAGTTCTGCGACGCGCTGGACGATCTTCTGGGTCGCGGCATCGTCTCGATCGTCAAGGACTTCGTCAAAAGCCAGATGAGCTGAGCGCTGACGGCCCGGCGTGAACGAATAAGGCCCGGCGGCAACGTCGGGCCTTTCGTCATGGCCGGTAGACCTCGCGCCGGTGGCCGATACGGACGATGAAGATGGTGACGGTCGCGTCCTCTACCTTTGCGATGATGCGGTAGTCTCCGACGCGGTAGCGCGTATAGCCGCGAAAGGCCGACCCGACCATTGCGACACCAGCCTCACGCGGGTTGTCGCTCGCCGCCAGACCGTCCTGTAGAAAGCGGATTATCCTGCCACGGTCGGGTTTGGAAATCCGCCTCAGGTCCTTCTCAGCCGAGCGCGCGAAATCAATTGTCCAGCGCAAGTCGCCGAATGACCTCTTCCAGCGGAATCCGCGCGCCGGGGTCGCCTTCGCCAGCGGCCATACGCCGCTCCGCTTCCATCACGTCCTCGTAGTCCTCGAGCCAATCGAGGAAGGCGGACCGGGCGATCGACGACAGGCTCTCGCCGCTTTCACGGGAGGCCTCTTCCAGACGTCTCTGGATATCCTGCGGAAGATCGAGCGTCAGCATCGCGGCACCCTTGGTCATCGTTCCCCGAACATAGCGACGGGCGGGCGGTTGTTCTACCGCTTCACATAGCCGATCCAGCAGCGCGAGAGGCGCACCGGCTCGTGGCCTTCCATGCCGGCGGCGTAGAACTCGCGAAGGCGGTTGTTGGCCGGCGTGATCGGGCAGGTCGGGTACAGGATGAGGTCGGTGTCCGCGACGGCCGCGAGCGTTTCCGCGTCGGGTTCGGGAACGGCCCGGAACGGATCGGCCCCGATGGCGATGTGCCGCGTTCCGGATCGGCCGAGCAGATAGGGGAAGGGATTGCCGAAGTTCAGGTTCATGATCGTGTCGAAGCGCACGCCGTTCGCCGCCTCGTAGTCGAGGATGGCGCCGACCGCCTCGTCACTCGCCATGAGCCAGGCGATCTGGAAGTCGAGCTCGGAGTAGAGGGAGACCGAGGAGAGCATCGGCTTCTCCGAGAAGTCCTCGAACGTCTCGGGATGCGCCGCATAGACGTCGAGCGACCAGCGGCCTCGCTCCATCGCCTCCGGCCGCTGCGAGACCGAACCGAGCGTGCCCAGATGCTCGTGCTCGAGCGCGACGTAGTTGAACTGCCCGATCATCGCCCGCGCGAAGCGGTGCGTCGTGTTGACGAAGGGCGGCAGCGCCGTCGCCGCGACGAGCGTCAGGATCAGGATCGTGGAGCGCGAACCGAAGCGCGCCGTGTCGAACACGACGAGAAGCAGGATCGGCCAGATGAAGACGAAGGCCTGACCGCCGGTGTTCTGCGTCTCGAAGAAGAGCCCGGCGAGAAGGCCGACGCCGAGCCAGAGGACGGGACGGTCGAGCGCCGTGCTCATGCGCTGCGCGAACGGCCCGCGCCCGATCGCGCGCAGGTCCGCGGCCATGGCCTTTCGGTCGAGGACGAGAAGCGCGAGGACGAGGAGGCAGCCCGAGCCGAAGATGCCGAAATGGATCGAGGCGGCCTGCAGGAAGCGCGGCGCGAGGGTGCCCGTGTTCAGCCCGACGAGCACGAGGATGTCGGCGACATAGGCCGAGACGATGCCGGACAGCACCTCCAGGGCACCAAGCGTCGCGAGGAAAAGCGCGGCCGCCGCCAGAGCGGCGGAGAACCGGACCCGTCCGGCGAGAAGGGCGAAGAGGCACAGGAGCCCGGCCGACAGGAACCCCGTGACCTTCAGGAGAAAGAGGAACAGGCAGGCGGCGAAGACCACCGCCAGCATGATCGCCTGCGAGCGCACGAAGACCAGCGCGGCCGTCAGCACGTAGAGAAGGTTGACGACGTGGCGGTTGTAGATGCCGTAGCCGTCCACCGAGGGGAAGACAGAGTACTGCTCCACGTTCATCGGCATCAGCTGGAACGCCAGGAACGGCAGGAGAAGCGCCAGCGCGGTGGAGCGCGAGCGGCGGTCTACGTCCCACAGGACCATCGCCATGAGCGGCGCCGTCAGGGCCAGCAGCGACCACTGGACGACGAGCAGCATCTGGCCCTGCGGGAAGAGCGTAAGGCCGGCGGCCATCAGCCAGTAGCCGATGGGGCCGACGGGCGCGAAGAAGTCGATCGCCGGCACCTGTCCGTCGAGCACGCGCTGCGCTCCGTCGAGATAGACGACGAGGTCCCAGTACATCGCCCCCACCGGGAGCGTCAGCGGCAGCATCAGGAGGAGGACGCAGGTGACGACGGCGAGCGCGAGGATCAGGAGCGGAGAGGGAAGGCGCGAGCCGCGCGTTCCCGCCGTTCCGCTTTCGCCGAGCCCGTCCGCCTCGATCCTCGTCATCATCCGGGCCCTTCAAGATACGTGGCCGCCGGGCGCGGGCGGCGCGCGGTCGACGACATGCGGGCGGAAGATCGCCGATCCGGGTTAACGCTGCGTGAGGTCGCGGACCGGGCGGGCGCCGGGGCGTCTCATCCCGGCAGCTTCGGCTTCGCCTTGCGTCCTCTCAGGGCGCCGCCCTGTTCGAAGACGAGAACGACGACGATCGCGATCGCGAAGGGGACGAGGAGGTAGAGGATGCGGAAGACCATCAGCGCGGCGAGGACGTCCGTTTCGGGCACGTCGCGCAGGCCCGACAGGAATGCGACCTCCAGAACCCCAAGGCCGCCGGGCGCATGGCTGATGAGCGCCAGCGAGAAGGAGATGACGAAGATGGCGAGAACGACGACGAAGCCCGGATTGGTCTCGGGCGGCAGCGCGAAATAGATGATCGAGGCGGCGAAGACGATCTCGGCGGGCGCAACGAGGATCTGTCGTCCGATGATGCTGCGCCGGGGATATTCGAGGCGGAACCGCCCGATCGTCAGCGGCTTCAGCCCGAGCAGGCTGCCGGTCAGGTAGAGCCCGACGAAGGCGGCGATGCCCACAGCGATCAGATGGGGGGCGAACGTTCCGACCTCGAAGTAGCGCGACAGGATCGAGGGTTCGATCAGGAGCGTCACCGCCCCGACGACGAGGACGCCGAGCGTGAAGGTGAAGGAGCAGAAGGCGATGAGGACCGCGACCTCGCCGACCGTCAGTCCCTTCCAGGTATAGGCGCGGTAACGCACGACGCCGCCCGAGAAGACCGAAGCGCCGATATTGTGGGAGAGGGCGTAGGTCGTGAACGAGGTCGCCGCGACATAGAAGAAGCCGATCGAACGCCGCAGATGCTTCAGCGCGAGCTGGTCGTAGAAGGCCAGCATCACGTAGGCGCAGAGCGCGGCCGAGACCGAGCCCGCCCATTGCCATGCGGTGATCGACTGAAAACTGGACAGGACGGCGTCGAGCGAAAGCTCGCGCAGCTCGTGATAGAGGAGCCAGCAGGAGAAGACGACGGCGGCGAGGCCGATGAGCGGCCAGACGGAGTCCTTCAGCTTCATTCCGTACCCTTGAGGACCGCCGTACCGCGCCAATCCGCGCGGACCGTCGGCCCTTCTCCTCCGCCGGTCCGAGGGAAACAGACGGACTTCCTTAGACAATCCTTCGTGTCACAACAATGAAGGACGCCCGGCCTCGCGCCGGGTCCGGCCGCGTGCTCGTGCCGGTCAGCGCATCAGGCGGCGGCGGTTGGCGCGCACGCGGCTGGAGTAGGGCAGGAGGCCGGCGTGAAGGATCGCGTCGGCATCGTCGACATTGCGGACCACGCCCGTCATCGCGGCGAGGGACGCGGCGATCACGGCGTTGGTCGCGGCGAGATTCATGGCGACGACGCTTTCGCCCATCGCCTGCATCTTTTCCGTCACCATCCGCTCGGCCTCGCGCCGGTCGCGCTTCGTCGGGCTCGCGGCATGGGCCCAGAACTGCATCAGCCGGGCGCCCACCACCATGGGCGCGAGCATTGCGATGCTGGTCATCTCGGCGCTCGCCTTGGCGAGCTGCCTGTCCGGGGTGGGCATGAGGTTGGACCTTTCGATGGCCGCGGTGTTGCCGGCACAAGGTGGGGCAGGCGAGGGACGATTGTTAGTGGCGTGCGCGCATGAGGCACTTGAGGCGGCGCATGACGCCATGCCGGAACGCGGCGCGCCCTTCTTGGGAACCTTTCGAACCGTGACGACATTGAGGCAGCGTGTAAACCGCCTTTCGGGGGAGTTCCTGAACATGTCTCATCGCAACGCCGCCATCGTCGCCGCGACCCTGGCCGCCGTCCTGTCCCTGTCCGCCTGCGCGAACACCATCCGCGGCGCCGGCGCCGATCTCGGCAATTCGGTGAGCGCGACGCAGGGCGCCGTCAACGACGTGGCGCGCCGCTAAGCGTCGACGTCGCGCGGTCCGCCGAACGCGCGACCGCCGGCACTTCGATCCTTCGGAAGGCTCGGGTTCCCGTGAAGGGTCCCGGGCCTTTCGTTTAAGAGCATGTCGGCGGGCCGCGCAGCGGCCCGGAAGCCTATCCGGACGTGCGAGCCGTTGCCGTCGCGTTGCGCGCGGCCGTCGCCCGATCGAGCCGGCTCGGACGAGAGAGCGCTGTGACGATCTCCTCCAGGGTCACGCGAGCGAGCGGCGTTCCGTCGTCCGCAACGATCGTCGCCGAGCGGCGGCCGTCTGCGGCAAGACGCTGCGCCGCGTCTCTCAGCCGCGTCTTCGTGGGCAGGGGCGCCCCTTCGCCCTCCGGCAGACCGGCGCTCGCACCCGGTGTCGCCGCGAGCGAGCCGACTTCCACCCAGCGCCCGTGATCGACGTCGCCGACGAATGCCGAGACGTAGTCGCTGCCCGGATCGAGCAGGATCTCCTGCCCCGTTCCCTCCCGCACCAGTTCCCCGTCCTTGAGGATGGCGATCCGGTCGCCGAGCCGCAGCGCCTCGTCGAGATCGTGGGTGATGAAGACGACGGTGCGCCCGATCTCCTTGTGAAGGTCGAGGAGGAGGCTCTGCATGTCCGTCCGGATCAGGGGGTCGAGGGCCGAGAAGGCCTCGTCCATCAGAAGGATCGGCGCATCGGTCGCCAGCGCCCGGGCGAGCCCCACGCGCTGCTGCATCCCGCCGGACAGTTCGGTCGGGTAGCGGTCCTCGTTGCCCGACAGGCCGACGCGCTCGATCCAGGCGAGCGACCGCTTCCGCCGCTCCTCGGCCGGCACGTCCGCCATCTTCAGCCCGTAGGCGACGTTCTCGAGGACGGTGCGGTGGGGCAGGAGCGCGAAGCGCTGGAACACCATGGAGATGTTGTCGCGGCGGAACTTGAGAAGCGCGCCTGGGGAGAGCGCCAGCACGTCCTGTCCCTCCACCACGACGGAGCCCGACGTCGGCTCGACGAGCCGGTTGATGTGGCGCACCAGCGTCGACTTGCCCGAGCCGGACAGGCCCATGACGACCTGGATCGTGCCGCGCGCGACGGTGAGATCGACATCGACGAGGGCAAGTTCGGCGCGGTGGCGCTCGATCAGCTCCGCCCGGCGGGCCGGGTCCTCCATGCGGCGCGCCAGAGCGTCGGCCCTGGGGCCGAAGAGCTTGGTGATCCCTTTTAGCGTGATCGCGGCGTCATCCATGGCCGTCGGTCCTGTGACGCTGGAGGCGGCGGCCATAGGCCTGGCTGGTGCGGTCGAAGATGACCGCGATGGCGACGATGGCGAGGCCGTTCAGCAGCCCCTGCGTGAAGTACTGGTTGGTGATCGCCTGAAGCACCGGCTGGCCGAGCCCCCGCACGCCGATGAGCGAGGCGACGACGACCATGGCGAGGGCCATCATGATGGTCTGGTTGATGCCGGCCATGATCGTGGGCAAGGCGAGGGGAAGCTGAACCTCCCGGAGCTTCCGCCACCGGCTGGTGCCGAAGGCGTCGGCGGCCTCCAGAACGTCGCGGTCGACCAGCCGGATGCCGAGATTGGTGAGCCGGATCACCGGCGGCATGGCGTAGATGACGACGACGATGACGCCGGGCACAATGCCGATGCCGAGCAGCATCACGATCGGGATCAGATAGACGAAGGACGGCATCGTCTGCATCACGTCGAGGATCGGGTTGACCACCGCCTGCAGCCTGTCGGAGCGCGACAGGGCGATGCCGAGCGGAATGCCGAGCGCGATGGCCAGCGCCGTGCAGACGAGGATGATCGCGAGTGTGCGCATCGTGTCCTCCCACATGCCGAGAAGACCGATGCAGAAGAGCGCCAGCGCCGTGCCGAGCGTGATGGCGAGCGAGCGCGAGGCCAGCCAGACGACGAGCGCGGCGACGGCGAGGACAAGCCACCACGGGCTCTGGATCAGCAGGTTTTCCAGCCAGAGCAGGAAGTCGAGGAGCGGGCGGAAGACGGCTTCGATCGTTCCGCCATAGGCGCGCGAGAAGCTTCGATAGGACTGGTCGATCGTGCGCGCGATCTCGCGGAGCGTGCGTCCCTCGATCTGCGGGAATTCCCAGAGCCAGTCCATCGAGGGGCCTTATCGCCTGCGTCACATCGGGCGCGCTCGGCACCGCTCGGCTTGCGGGCCGTAGAGGCCGCATGCCCTAGGATGGTTCTCGCGGAGCCCGTGTCAAACGCGCGCCCGGCACGATGAAGGCTCGGGCCCGCCGCCGATCAGTGCGGCAGGACTTCTTCGATGTCCCTGACGCGGTAGGGTTTGGAGATGCGCGGCACGGCGCTCAGATGTGCCGGAAGCTGCGGCAGGCTCCCGGAAACGAAGCAGAAGGGCACGTTGCGCGCCATCAGGTCGGCCGCCACCTTGAGCGAGGTTCGGTCGCCGCCGCCGAGGTTGAAGTCGAGGAGCGCGAAGTCCACGCCGGCGGCCACATGCCGCAGGCCCGCCTCGGCCGTCGTCGCGAACACGCAGGTCGCGCCGCAGCGTTCGGTGACGATGTCTTCGAGGTCCATCGCGATCAGAGGTTCGTCTTCGAGAATCAGGATACGCATGTTCCCGTCCTTCTTCCGCATCGACTGAGGAATGCGGCGCTCGATCGATAGTTGCAGTATTCTGAAAATTTACCTTGAAACTTAGAGAAGCCGCCTCGATTTACAGTTAATGGAAAGTAAATCTTCTTTCGCGCGTCCGAAGGTCGGGTCGTTCCGCGCCGGCCCATGAACGAACCGTCGCGCGTTCGGCCGCCGGCAGGATGAGGCACCGGCCTTGCCTCAAGGCAATCTTGACTTCCACGCTCAACAAAGCCACCACGCGGCGGCGTTTCAGCCGAGGCCGCACGGCATGCCGAAGGCGGCAGGGTTGAGAAACGAGGTCGACGATCATGCGCACGCCTTTCCGGACATCGCTCACCCGCCGCACGCTCCTTGCCGCGCTCGCCGCCGCGCTCGGGGGCGCGGCGATGCCGCACGCGGGCGCGGCCGAGGAGATCCGGTTCGAGCACGCCTTCGGGGAGGCGGTCCTTCCCGGTCCCGCGACGCGGGTCGTCTCCCTCGGCTTCACCACGCATGACACGCTTCTGGCGCTCGGAATCCAGCCGGTCGCGGTCCGCTACTGGTTCGGCGACCAGCCCTTCGGGGTCTGGCCCTGGGCGCGGGAGAAGCTCGGCGCGGCCGAGCCCGTCGTCATCTCCGGGGAGGTCGCGATCGAGACGGTCGCCTCCCTCCAGCCGGACCTCATCGTCGGGATCGGCTCCGGCATCTCGCAGGACGAATACGCGATCCTGTCGAGCATCGCGCCGACGATCATGCATCCGCCGGGCGCGACGACCTACAGCATGCCGTGGGACGAGCTGACCCGCATCCTCGGCCGGGCGGTCGGGCGCGAGGCGCTCGCCGAGGAGCTGATCGCCGACACGCGGGGCCGCTTCGAGGCCGCGCGCGAGCGGCATCCGGACTGGGCGGGGCGGACCGCCCTTGCGGCCTACCACTATGCCGGGGAGACCGGGGCCTTTTCCAGCGCCGACACGCGCGGGACCTTCCTGCGCGAGCTCGGCTTCGCCACGGTCCCGGAGATCGAGCGCCTCGCGGGCGACAATTTCTACACGGCGCTCTCGCCGGAAGACCTGTCCCCGCTCGACGTCGATCTCCTCGTCTGGATTTCCTCCTTCGACGAGGTCCCCGACCTCGTGGCGTTGCCCATGCGGCGGCTTCTGAACGCGCACCGGGAGGGCCGCGAGGTCTTCGCCGGATCGCTGCCGGCGGCGGCGCTGTCGTTCGGAAGCGTGCTTTCGCTGCCCTACGCGCTCGCAGCACTCGAGGACGACATCGCCGCCGCGATCGACGGCGACCCGGCGACGCCCGTCGCCTCCTCGGTGGACGCGGGGATTGCGCCCTGATGAAGGGCGCTGGGCTGGCGGCGCTGTTCCTTCTCGCCTGCGGCCTCACCCTCTTCGTCGGGGTGCGCGCCACGGGAATGGCCGACATCGCGCGCCTGCTCCTTGCCTTCGACCCGAACGACCCGCTGCACCTGACCATCGCCTCGATCCGGGTTCCGCGCCTTCTGGCCGGGCTGATCGCGGGGGCGGCGCTGGGCATGGCGGGCACGGTCATGCAGGCGCTGACGCGCAATCCCCTGGCCGACCCCGGCATCCTCGGGGTGAGCGCGGGCGGCGCCTTCTCCATCTTGCTCGGCTCGCTCCTTCTGCAGCGCGCGGACAGCGGGCTCGTGGCGATGCTCGCCTTTCCGGGCGCGGCGTTGGCTTCCGTTCTCGTCTTCGCGCTCGGCGGGGGCCTGCGCGGCGATGTCGGGCCGGTCCGCCTGACGCTGGCCGGCGCGGCCTTGAACGCCTTTCTTCTCTCGCTGGTCTCGGCCCTCGTCCTGACGAGGGCGGATTCGCTCGACGTCTTCCGCTTCTGGGTCACGGGCTCGCTGGCGCAGGCGGGCGAGCGGCCGCTTCTCGTCATGGGCCTCGTGACGCTCGCGACCGCCGCCTTCGCCCTTGCCGCCGCTCCCGCGATCGAAACCCTGTCGCTCGGCACGCAGCTGGCGCGCGGCCTCGGCACGCGGATCGTCCGGGCGCAGGGCGCGGCGCTTCTCGTCGTCACGCTCCTGACCGGAGCCGCCGTCGCGGTCGCCGGTCCCATCGCCTTTCTCGGTCTGATGGTGCCGCCGCTGGCGCGCCGCATCGCCGGGCACGGGCTGCGCGCCGAGCTTCTCGTCTCCGCCGTCATCGGCGCGTCCATCCTGCTCCTGGCCGACACGCTCGGGCGCCTCGTCATCGCGCCCGCCGAGGTCCGGGTCGGAATCATGACGGCGCTCGTCGGCGGTCCTGTCTTCATCTGGATCGCGCGCGGCCTTCTCAACGGGCGGCGCGCATGAGAGGCGGCGTCATCATGGCGGGGCTGCTTCTCGCCGGCATCCTCGCTTCGCTGGCGATCGGCGACGTCATGGTCGGCCCCGCCGATCTCTGGGCGGGACTGTGGACCGGGGAGGGGCCGGGCGCCCTGACGCTGCGCATCATCCGGGGACCGCGTGTGGCGACGGCGATGGGGGCGGGCGCGCTGCTCGGCCTGTCGGGCGCGCTCCTGCAGGCGCTGTTCCGCAATCCGTTGGCGGCGCCCGACCTTCTCGGCTTCAATTCGGGGGCGGGTCTCGCCATCGTCTGCGGGATCACCTTCGGCATCGCCGTTCCGGCGCCGCTCCTCGCGGCGGGGGGCGGCGTCGCGGCGGCCCTTCTGATGGTGCTCCTCGCCTGGCGGCCGGGCCATCCGACCTCGACGCTGACGCTGATCCTCGTCGGCCTCGGCATCGGCTTCTCCACGAGCGCCGTCGGCTCGTTCCTTCTCCTGACGCTGCCGGTCACCGAGGCGGCCGAGGCGCAGCGCTGGCTGACGGGCTCGCTCGCCGCGCGCAACTGGGGCCATGTCGGGCAGGTCGGAGCGCTGGGGTTCGTTCTGTGCGTCGCGACGGCCCTGCAGATCCGCTCGCTGAAACTGCTGGAACTCGGGCACGATCTGGCGACCGGCCTCGGCCTGCGCGCCGAGCGGGCCCGTCTCGGCCTGATGGCGACGGCGGTGCTTCTCGCGGCGGCGGCGGTGGCGGTGGCGGGGCCGGTGCCCTTCGTCGCGCTGATGGCCGCGCCGCTCGGCGCCGTCATCACGGGGGCGCGGCGGCCCGAGGCGCGGCTGGCGGCGGCGGCCGGCGCGGGCGCGATCGTCTGCGTCTTCGCCGATCTGGCCGCGCGTGCCGCGCTTCCGGGGAGCCAGCTCCCGATCGGCGTGATGACGGGGGTGCTCGGCGCCCCGTACCTCCTGTGGCGCCTGTCGCGCGAGATGGAAAGGGGCGAGCTTTGACCGACCTGGTCCTGAAGGCGGACACGCTGTCGCTCGGCTATCGCGACCGCCGCGTCCTGAGCGATCTGACGCTGGAGATTCCGGCCGGGCGCGTGACGTCGATCCTCGGTCCGAACGGCTGCGGCAAGTCCACGCTGCTGCGCGCCTTCGCCCGGCTCATCGCGCCGCTGGACGGGCGCGTGACGCTCGGCGGACGGGACATCGCGTCGTGCAACACCCGAGAGACCGCGCGGCAAATGGCGATCCTGCCGCAGGCGCCGCTCGCGCCCGACGGCATCGCGGTCGCCGAACTGGTGCGTCGGGGCAGGGCGCCCTGGCGCGGGTTCCTGTCGCGGTGGACGGCCGAGGACGAAGCAGCCTGCGACGCCGCGCTCGAATGGGTCGCAATGCAGGACCTCGCCGACCGGCCCTTGAACGAATTGTCGGGCGGCCAGCGCCAGCGGGCCTGGATCGCCCTCGCGCTGGCGCAGGCGACGCCGATCATGCTCCTCGACGAGCCGACGACCTGGCTCGACCTTCCGCATCAGATCGAGGTGCTCGCCCTCCTGCGGCGGCGCAATCTGGAATCGGGCACGACGGTCGTCAGCGTGCTGCACGATCTCAATCTCGCCGCCCGCTTCTCCGACCATTTCGTGCTGCTCGGGCCGTGCGGGCTCGTCGCCGCGGGCTCGCCGCGCGAGGTTCTGACCGAGGCGCATCTGGCGTCGGCCTTCGGGCTCGACGCGCTGGTGATGGACGATCCGGTGACGGGCGCGCCGATGGTGATCCCGCGATAGGGGCCTATTCCTCGCCCTTCGCGTCCTCGCGCCGCTGGTCCTCCGATCGTCCGCGCCGCCAGTAGGCCGTCACGCTGTGCCGGTCGCGCTTGAGGCCGAGCACGGCGCGGCAGTGCCGGCGGATCGCCTTGAAGTCCGCGAACTCGCAGGCCGCCCAGAGATAGGTGCCGGGTTCCAGATCGTCCGGCGTCAGCCGCTGCGCGATCTCGGCCAGCGTCGTCTCGCCCCGCATCACCCATTCGACCGAGACGTTCGGCCCGGCGGGAAGCGGCTGCTTCTCCTGCGGCCCGGCGACTTCGATATAGGCCCGGGCGGTGGCCGTCTCGTCCATGGCCGAGAGGATGCGGGCGATCGCGGGGATCGCCGTCTCGTCGCCGAGGAGGATCATCGAGCGGGCCTTGGGAACGCCCTCGCCGACCGGGCCGATGACGCCGACGATGTCGCCGGGCTGGGCGCTGACGGCAAAGGCCGAGCCGGGCGTCGCGTCCCCGTCGTGGCGCAGGATGTCGACCGCCATCTCGCCGCGTTCGGGGTCGAGAGAGCGCACCGTGTAGACGCGGGTGACGAGCTTGTCCTCGCCCTCGGGCCATCGCGGGCAGCCGTCGTCGCCGAGCAGCGGCCAGGCGGGCGTGCGCCCCTTCGGCGGAAAGAGCAGGCGGACATGGATGCCGTCTCGCGCGAAGCGGTCCAGATTCGGCCCGCGAAGGACGACGCGGCGCATGGCCGGCGTCACGTCCTGCGCGGAAACGACCCGCATCTCGCGGAAGTAGGGCGGCAGGACGCCGACCTCGCCATGACCGGTCCAGGTGATGTCGAGCGGGACCTCGCCCGCGAACTCGCGCAGATGGTGGACGAGGCCGAGCTTCATGTAGCCGAGGCTGGTCTCGTCGTTCGCCGAGACGCGCGCCTCGATCGTCTTCCCCGTCGCTTCCAGTTCGGCCCGTCCGTAGACGGTGTCGATCGTCCCCGCCCGTTCCTCCAGCGTGACGGTGCCGTGTTCCTCGTAATGTTCCACGATCTCGCGAAGGATCGTCGCCGGATCATCGAGACGGACACTGGAGCGGGCGGTGAGCATGCAGGCTAAAACCTTAGAACCATTGTACGAATGGTGCGCGAGGGCAACATCTTCGGGGCGGCTGAACCGCCGGACTGCGATCGTCCATACACCAAGTTGACTCGGTTACTCCACTTTGAAATGCCGTGGTCTTCAGTTTCCGGCCACGGAGTCGCCTCAATGTCTGTCCGCCCCTCGATGCGCGCGCTCGCGCTTCTCACCAGTTCGTGCCTGATCGCCCCGGCGGCCGCGCAGGAATCGCTGCTGCTGGACACCGTCGTCGTCGAAGGCGGTGCCGCCGGCGCGGTCGGCGTCGGCGGAGGCGGCGGACTGACGACGAGGGGCTATGTCGCGCGCGACACGGCCATCGGGACCAAGACGGACACGGACGTGCGCAAGATCCCGCAGTCGATCGGCACGGTGTCGGCGGAGGAGCTGGAGGACCGGAACGTGCAGTCGCTGGTCGAGGCGACGCGCTACACGGCGGGCGTTCGCGCGGGGCAGTACGGCTTCGACCCGCGCTTCGACACGCTCGTGATCCGCGGCTTCGACGTCACGACGACCGGCTACTACCGCGATGGCTTGCGCAGCGCGGGCGGCTCCTTCGCGGTCTTCCGCCACGAGCCCTACCTCCTCCAGGGCGTCTCGATCCTGAAGGGGCCGAGCTCGGTGCTCTACGGCGCCGGCTCGCCCGGCGGGCTCGTCAACGTCATCTCCAAGCGGCCGACGGAAACGCCCTTCCGCGAGGTCGAGGCCCAGTACGGCTCCTTCCGCCGCGTGCAGGGCAACGCCGACATCTCGGGTCCGCTCGGCGAGAACGACAATCTCCTCTACCGCCTGACGGGCGTCTGGCGGTCCGCCGACACCGAGTTCGTGGCCGTTCGCGATGACCGGATCTCGGTCGCGCCGGCCCTGACGCTTCGCTCGGACGACCAGAACACGCAGCTGACGATCCTCGGCGAATACACCGACATCCTGTCGGGCGGCGCCACGGGCTGGATCTCGTTCGACGGCCGCATCACCGACATCGAGTACGGCGATCCGCGCTACCGCGACTACGACCACGAGCAGTGGCGCATCGGCTACGAGTTCAGCCACGCCTTCAACGAGAGCCTCACCTTCCGTCAGAACCTGCGCTACCAGGAGGTGGACGCCGACCTCAGATGGGTCTCGGTCACCTCGCTCTCGGAGGACGGCCAGCGCGGGCTGCGCACCGCCAACCGCCTCGTCGACCGCTCCGCCAACCTGTCGCTCGACAACCAGCTCCAGGCGGGTTTCCAGACCGGCGGCATCGCCCATACGCTCCTCGGCGGGCTCGACTACGTGTCCCTCGACCGGGACTACGGCTACGCAGGCGGCTTCCCCGCGCCGGACCTCGATCTCGCGACCCGGAACTACGGCGCCAATCCGATCACGCCGGTCGGCCCCGTGCCGTGGCAGACCAACACCCAGCAGGAGCAGCTCGGCCTCTACCTGCAGGATCAGGCGGAGTACGGCGGCTTCGTCCTGACGGCCGGCGGGCGCTACGACTGGCTTTCGACCGACACGCGCGATCTCGACAGCGATTCCCTGCTCAACGCGGACGACGAGAAGTTCACCGGCCGCGTGGGGTTGGCCTATCTCTTCGACAACGGCCTCTCGCCCTATGTCAGCTATTCGACCTCCTTCGCCCCGACCACGGGCGCCGACCGCTTCGGCAACCCCTTCGAGCCGACCACCGGCCGGCAGGAGGAGGTCGGCCTGCGCTACATGCCGGACGATCTGAACCTCTCGGTCCAGGCGGCGCTCTTCCGCATCCGCCAGTCGAGCATCCTGCAGACCGTATCCTCCGCGCCCTTCATCCAGGAGCAGACGGGAGAGGTGCAGTCGCGCGGCTTCGAGGTCCAGGCGACGACGGGCATCACCGACCATCTCGCGGTGACGGCGGCCTACACCTATCTCGACATGGAGAACCGTGAGGGGGTGAACCGGGGCAATTTCCCGGCGGGCATTCCCGAGCACCAGGCCTCGCTCTGGGCGGACTACGATGTCACCGTCGGGCCGCTCCAGGGGCTGGGACTCGGCGGCGGCGTGCGCTTCATCGGCTCCAGCTTCGTGGACGAGGCGAACAGCCGGCGGAACGCCTCGCGCACGCTCTTCGACGCGACGCTCTCCTATGATTTCGGCGCCCGAAACGTCGCCTTCGAGGGCGTCAGCGCGCAGATTTCGGCCAAGAACGTCTTCGACGAGCAGAAGGTGACCTGCACGGACTTCTACTGCTACCGCGAGGAGGGCCGGAACGTGATCGGCTCGCTGAAGTACCGCTTCTGACGCTCGAAGCACGTCTCAACGAAGAAGGCCCGGGCGGATCGCTCCGCCCGGGCCTTCTTGTGTCTCGCACCGACGATCCTTTAGAGCCTTTCAGGCCGTTACGGACTCACTCTGTTTGCCGTTCGCCGCTCGCGTTCCGCGAGAAGGGTCGCGATGGTCGTAGCGGGCTACGGTCGAGCGAGCCGACGAAGTGGACGCCCGGCGAACGCAAACCCGAAGGGCCGGGTGCATTCGGTCCGATCCCGTCGTGGTCGGCCTACGGCCGTAGCCCCGCTACGACCTTGTCCGGCCCCTCGACCTTGAACGCGAATGCTTCCCGGCAGAGTGTTTCCGTAACGGGCTGAAAGGCTCTAGATCAGCAGGTCGGCGATGATCTGGTTGTCGGTGATGTCCTGGTAGCGGATGCCGTCCGCTTCGAAGCGGCGCAGGAGGCCGTCGAAGTTCGCCGCGTCCTTGGTCTCGATGCCGAGCAGGATCGAGCCGACCTCGCGGGAGGACTTCTTCAGATACTCGAAGCGGGCGATGTCGTCGTCCGGGCCGAGCAGCGTCAGGAAGTCCTTGAGCGCGCCGGGGCGCTGGGCGAGGCGAAGGATGAAGTACTTCTTGCGGCCCTCGTAGCGCAGCGAGCGCTCCTTCACGTCCGGCAGGCGCTCGAAGTCGAAATTGCCGCCCGAGACGACGAGCACGACGGTCTTGCCCCGCACGGTCGGCCCGAGCTGCTTCAGGGCGTCGATGGCGAGCGCCCCGGCCGGCTCGACGACGATGCCCTCCACGTTCAGCATTTCGAGCATGGTCGAGCAGGTGCTGCCCTCGGGCGAAAGCAGCACCTTCTCCGGCGGGAAGCGCGACAGGGCCTCGAAGGGGAGGGTGCCGATCTCCGCCACCGCGGCGCCGTCCACGAAGCCGTCGAGCTGCGGCAGCTTCACCAGCCGCCCCTCGGTCAGCGAGGTGCGAAGGCTCGGCGCGCCGAGCGGCTCGACGAAGCGGAAGTCCGGCCCGCTTTCTCCGTCGAAATAGCGCACGAGGCCGGAGGAGAGACCGCCGCCGCCGACCGGCAGCACCATCAGATCCACCGCCTCGCCGTTGAGCTGGCGCGTCACCTCCACGCCGACGCTCGCCTGCCCCTCGACGATGTCCTCATGGTCGAAGGGCGGCACCATGGCCGCGCCGCTCGACGCCGCATAGGCCTTGGCGGCCGCGTAGCACTCGTCGAAGAAGTCGCCGACGAGCTCGATCTCGATCGAGCCGTTGCCGAAGGTGCGGGTCTTGTCGATCTTCTGCTGCGGCGTCGTCACCGGCATGAACACGCGGCCCTTGCGGCCGAAATGGCGGCAGGCGAAGGCGAAGCCCTGCGCGTGGTTGCCGGCCGAGGCGCAGGTGAAGCTGGAGGCGCTCTCGCCGGCCGCGATGCGCTTGCGCATGAAGTTGAAGGCGCCGCGGATCTTGTAGGACCGCACCGGCGTCAGATCCTCACGCTTGAGGAAGATGCGCGCGCCGTAGCGGTTCGACAGGTGCTCGTTCAGCTGCAGCGGCGTTGCGGGAAACAGCGCGCGAAGGGCGGCCTCGGCCTGTGCGGCGCGGCTCTGGAAATCGGTCGTGGACATCGGGATCGGGCTTCTCGGAAGCAGGCGGACGCCTGCGTGCATTCGCGGGGATGCGGTCATGGGTTCGAGACGCGGCGGCCCCTCGGGGGCGGCTCGCGGCCGGACGCGCTCCGAAGGCAGGCCGGATGCCGGCTGGCAACCGACCGCCCTAGAGGGCGCCGGCGCCGATAATCGACAGAGAAGCCACTGGACCCATCGTCTCGACGACCCTTCGCGGGCCGTCCCTCGAATGCTCAAGAACCGTTCGGTACGCCTATCGCGCCTGGAAGCCCGTTTGTAAAGGTCAGACGAAGAGGTCGACGATCTCGAAGCGATCGACATCGACGAGCCCGGCGTCCGAGATGCGAAGGCTCGGGATGACGACGAGCGCCAGCAGCGAATGCTGCATATAGGCGTTGTTCAGCGTGCAGCCCGCCTGCCGCATGGCTTCGATCAGCCGGTCCGCCTTTTGCGCCACCACTTCGCAGCGCTCCGTGGACATCAGGCCCGCGACCGGCAGCTCGATCAGCGCCTTCTCCTCGCCCCCCGCGAAGAAGACCACGCCCCCGCCGACCTCGCCGAGACGGTTGGCCGCGCGCGCCATTTCCTCGCGGTCCGTGCCGACCACGATCATGTGGTGGGAATCGTGCGCGACCGTCGAGGCCATCGCCATCCGCCCGCGATAGCCGAAACCGGAGACGAAGGCGTTGACGACGCCGCCCGTGCCGCGATGGCGCTCGACCAGCGCGATCTGGCAGACGCCCTGCGCCTCATCCGGCTCCACCAGCCCGTCGCGAACGGGAAGGTCCGCCGTCAGGGCTCTGGTCGGGGCCTGGTTCTCCACGACGCCGATCACCCGCACGGTCGCGGAATTGGCGCCGTCCTTCGCCGGTACCGAAAAATCCTCCGGGGAGAGGCGCTTGCCGAGCTTCACCGTGCCCTTGGCGCTCGCCGGATAGTCGTAGGCCGGAATGTCGGTGACGAGCCGCCCATCTTCTGCCAGCTTCTCGCCGCGCGCGAACACCATGTCGATGGCGAGCGAGGGCAGGTCGGAGACGATGAGGAAGTCCGCCCGGCGTCCCGGCGTCACCGAGCCGATCTCGCGGGCGAGGCCGAAATGCTCGGCCGTGTTGAGCGTCGCCATCTGGATGGCGGTGACCGGCTTCAGCCCTTGGGCGATGGCATGGCGCACCACCCGGTCCATGTGGCCGTCATGAACGAGCGTTCCGGAGTGGCAGTCGTCGGTGCACAGGATGAAGGAGCGCGGGTCGAGGCCGAGTTCGGTGACGGCGCGGATCTGCGTCGCGACGTCGTACCAAGCGCTGCCGAGGCGCAGCATCGCCTTCATGCCCTGGCGCACCCGCGCCACCGCGTCCTCCATCCGGGTGCCCTCATGGTCGTCCTCCGGGCCGCCCGCGACATAGCCGTGGAAGGGCAGGCCGAGGTCGGGCGAGGCGTAGTGGCCTCCCACCGTCTTTCCCGCCCGTCGCGCGGCGGCGATGGCGCCGACCATGGTCGGGTCGTTCGCCGAGACGCCGGGGAAGTTCATCACCTCGCCGATGCCGACGATCAGCGGCCAGCCCATCGCCTCCGCCACGTCCTGCGGCGTGACGCTGGCGCCGGCGTTCTCCAGGCCCGGCGCGGAGGGCACGCAGGAGGGCATCTGCACATAGACGTTGACGGGCTGGACCAGCGCCTCGTCATGCATGAGCTTCACGCCCGGAAGGCCCAGCACGTTGGCGATCTCGTGCGGATCGACGAACATGGAGGTGGTGCCGTGCGGCGCGACGGCCCGCACGAACTCCGTCACCGTCACCATGCCGCTCTCGATATGCATGTGCGCGTCGCACAGGCCCGGCACGACATATCGGCCCCTCGCGTCGATCACCTGCGTCGTCTCGCCGATCGCGTGGCCGGCGTCCGGGCCGCAAAAAGCGAAGCGTCCCGCCTTCACGGCGATGTCGGTCGCCTCGACGATCTCGCCGGAATGGACGTTCACCCAGCGGCAGTTCCGCACGACGAGATCGGCCGGCGCGCGGCCCATCGCGACGTCGACGAGTTGAGGCGCGACGGCCTCGAACGGAGCGGGCAGGGGGCTCGTCATGGTCGGCCTCGTTTTCGGTGCGTCTCTGCCCCCTTCGATAGATCAGCGTGCGGGAGCGGGAAAGCCTCGAAGGCCATGCCACCGCGTCGCGCGCTCAGGATGGGCTGGTGCGGGCTGCGGGACTCGAACCCGCAAGGGACAGGCCCGGCAGATTTTAAGTCTGCTGCGTCTACCAGTTTCGCCAAGCCCGCTTCGCCGCATGGGCGGCTGCCCGTTCTTGGGCGATTTCCGCGCCTCGCTCAAGGCCGGGCCGGCCCCGGTCCAGCCGTTTTCCCGTTCAGCTTCGGTTCATCGCCCGCCGTCCAAGAAGCCACCCGAAACGGATTCCGGTCGCGGGACCGTGATCTTAACGATTGAATTACGAACACGCATTGCGGGCCTTCTGCAGACGTGTTTGAGTGCAGAAATCGAGAGGTCAAGCGTTGTTGGGGAGGGTGTTCGACATGCCGACCGTGACGCATAAGGACATTCTGGTGACCGGCACCGAGGCGTCGCAGAACGATGCGACGGCTGCGGAAGCGGCGCGCAGGATTCTCGTCCATCTGAAGCGCGGAAACGTGGCTCTCGACCGGCTTCGCACGTCGCTGGAGCGCGACGAGGCGCGGACCCAGCCGGCCCGCTGACCGGTCTATCGTTCTGCGGAGACTGAAAGCGCAAGCGCGTCGGCCGGCCTGAGCCGCCACGGCCGCGAGCCTTGTGCTGCGAGCGGCCAGTTGTCGCGTGCCGGCGGCTCGGGCCCGCTTCACGGCGTGGACCTGTCTTCGCGATCCGAGCGATCATTCGAGAATGATGGGAAGGGCGAGCGCCGGGCGCCCGCCCTTCGCTTTGTTTACGACGAGAGCTTGGCCGCGATTTCGGCGGTGTGCTTGCCCTGGAACCTGGCGCCGTCGAGGTCGGTCGCGCTCGGCTGGCGCGAACCGTCGCCACCCGCGATCGTCGTGGCGCCGTAGGGCGAGCCGCCGGCGATCTCGTTCAGCGTCATCTGGCCCTGGAACGCGTAGGGCAGGCCGACGATGACGAGGCCGTGGTGCAGGAGCGTCTTGTGGATGCCGAACAGCGTGGTCTCGTTGCCGCCGTGCTGCGTGGCGGACGAGGTGAAAGCGCCGCCGACCTTGCCGACCAGCGCGCCCTTCGCCCACAGCCCGCCCGTGCGATCCCAGAACGAACCCATCTGCGAGCTCATGTTGCCGTAGCGAGTCGGCGCGCCGACGATGATCGCGTCGTAGTTCGCCAGATCGTCCGGCTGCGCTTCCGGATGGCCGGTGTCGGACTGGAAGCCGGCCGCCTCGACCACCTCCTTGGGCGCGGTCTCGGGGACGCGCTTGATGTCGACGCTCGCGCCGGCGCTGCGCGCGCCTTCGGCGACCGCCTCGGCCATCTTCGCGACGTGACCGTAGCTGGAGTAGTAGAGGACGAGGACCTTGGCCATACAGAGGCTCCGTTCTGTGTTCGGGAACGAGCGCGAAGGTAGGGCAGAGCGGGCGAAGGTCGCGAGCCCCAATCGCTGGAAGCACCGTTCACGAACCGCGATGGACGATCCGTCGCAGCCCGGCTCCCGAGACCGGCGGTTCAGATCGCCCGGCGATCCCTGAACTGCTCGATCAGCGCCTGAGAGGCGCGGTCGATGAAGATCCGCACGGACGGGAGCATTCCGCGCCGGGTCGGGAAGGCCATGTGAAGGATCGTCGTGTCCGAGCGGTATTGCGGCAGGACCTGCCGCATCCGCCCGTCGTCGATGGCGCTGCGCACCACCGCCTCGGGGAGCAGCGCGACCCCGAGCGAGCGTCGGCAGAGATGGGCGATGGCCGTCAGATCGTCGGAGACGACGACGGGGCTGTGGTGGTGGCGATGGACGGCGCCCGTTTCGTCGAGAAGCGTCCACTCGCCCGCCGGTCCCGTCCGGCTGCCGATCGTGGGAAAGCGCGAGAGGTCCGACAGCTCCTTGGGTTCGCCCAAGCGCTCGATCAGCTCGGGCCCGGCGACGAGGACGGCGTGCAGCATGGCCAGCTGCTTCACGATCAGATCCTGTTCGGTATCGAGCTTGGAGCGCGCGCGCACCGCGACGTCCACCTGTTCGTGGATGAGGTCCACCCGGCGCATGGAGACCAGAAGCTCGACGCGCACGTTGGGATAGTCCGCCAGGAAGCCGGGCAGCATGTTGCTGATGGCGTCGGCGCAGTCGCCCGGCGGACAGGAGACGCGCAGGAGCCCGCGCGGCTCGCCGACGTAGAATTGCGTCACGGTCTCCGCCGCCTCGATCTCGGCCAGCGCCGCTTCGCAATGGGCGAAGAACATCTGTCCGATCTCGGTGACCTCGAAACGGCTGGTGGAGCGCTGGACGAGCCGCGCGCCGAGCCGGTCCTCCAGTTCACGCACACGGCGGCTGAGTCGCGACTTCGGAACCCCGGTGGCGCGGCTCGCTGCGCTGAAGCCCCGATGGCGGACGATCGCGGCGAAATAGAAGAAGTCGTTCAGATCTCGATCGCCGGCCTGTTCCATGGATGGCACAGCACGTCTCGCCGAGGCGTCTAACGCAGCCGAGGGGGAACTCATATCTCAGTCTCATCGAATTGAGCGGGGCGCACGAACCTCGGCACCCGCCGCGATGTTAAAGGTGAAGAAATGAACGCTTTCCGCAAGACCTCCGCCCTTCTCGCCCTCTCGCTGATGGTCGCCGCCGGCCCCGCCACCGCCTATGGAGTGAGCCCGAGCGCCCCCGATTCCGACCAGGACGCCTCGACCGTGCATGCGTCGGAGATGGGACAGACGTCCGACCACGACGCCCCGCGCATCGGCGTGAGCCCGACCGCTCCGGCCAGCGAATTCAACGCGACGACCGTGCAGATGTCGGAGACGCGCGGCCAGACCGGCAACCCCGCTCCGCGCATCGGCGTCTCGCCCTCCGCGCCGGACCAGGTGTTCGACGCGACGACCGTTCCGGTCAGCGCGGTCAACTGATCGCTTCAAGCCAGGATCGCGGCGACGGCCCCTTCTCCCGAGAGCCGCTGCCGCGAACGGATCGAGAGGCACGGCGACGAGCTTTCGTCGCCGTGCCTTTTTGCGTGAGAGCGTGCCGAAGGTGAAGGGCGCTCAGCCCTCCGTGTCCTCGATCGCCGGGGTCGAGACGTCACGGGTGGAGAGCGGGCGGAAGCCCATCTTGCGATAGAGGGGCAGCGCGGCCGGGTGGTCGAGCGTGTTCGTCTCGACCGTCAGGCCACTCGGCTGCTCGTCGAATCCGGCGAGGATCGCATGGCTCAGAAGATAGCGCGCCAGTCCCTGACCCCGGAACTCCGGCATGGTGGCGAAGTGGACGAGCCGCGTCTGCTTGGGAGCCCGTCCGGCCTCCAGCTCGAACCAGCCGGCCGGCGCGCCGTCGCAATACAGGACCTGGATGCGCGTGTTCGCGCCGTGGACCTCGCGCGCGAGATCGGCATCGGACAGGTGCCGGCTCGTCCAGTGGTGCGGCCGTCCGACCGTGTAGAGATAGCGGTAGAAGGCGAGCGGGATGTTGCGCACCTTCAGGATGTCGAGGCTGCGTCCGTTCGCCGGCTTGGCGACCGGCTCGCGCGGCGGCGAATGCATGACGAGCTGGGTGACGGTGGTGTCGACGAGGCGCATCGCGTTCAATTCCGTGCCGGTCCCGTTTCGACGGGCGTGTCGGGCGCCGAGCCCCATTCGGTCCAGGAGCCGTCATAGAGGCGCCCCTGGTCGCGCCCCGTGGAGGCGAGGGCGAGGTTGATGATTGCGGCGGTCACGCCGGAGCCGCAGCTCGTGACGATCTCGCCGTCGGGATCGACGCCCGCTTCGGCGAAGGCCTTCTCCAGTTCGTCCGCCGATTTGAGCCGGCCCTTTTCGATCAGCTCGGTGATCGGCAGGGAGCGCGCGCCCGGCATATGGCCGCCGCGCACGCCCGCGCGGGGCTCCGGTGCCTCGGCGCGGAAGCGCTCGCCCGAGCGGGCGTCCGCGATTTGAGCGCCGGCTTCGTTCACGATCCGCTTCATCTCGTCGAGACGGACGACGGCGCTCTCGTCCAGAACGGCGTCGAAGCGGGCGGGCGCCTTTTCGGACGGTCCCGTCTCCAGCGCGCCCCCGTTCGCGCGCCAGGCCGGCAGCCCGCCGTCGAGAACGCGCACCTTGCGGGCGCCGAAGGTGCGAAGCATCCACCAGCCGCGCGCCGCCGAGAACAGGCCGGCGCCGTCATAGACCACGATCTCGTCCTCGCTGGACACGCCCATCCGGCCGAGCGCCTCGCCGAAGATGTCGGCGGAGGGAAGCGTGTGGGGCAGCGTCGAGGACGGATCGACCACCGCGTCCTGGTCGAGGAAGACCGCGCCCGGAACGTGCCCCGCCTCGAACTCGGCGCGGGGGTCGCGATTTTGCGCAGGCAGGTACCAGGAGGCATCGACGATCGAGAGACCGCTTTCGCCGAGCCGCGCGGAGAGCTCGGCCGGGCTGATGAGATGGGGGTTTTCGGTCACGTTCGGCGGCGCCTTTCGAGGATTCGAAGCCGAGGATAGAGGGCGGGTCGGGCGAACGGAAGGCGAAGCCGCGCAGCGCCCGCCGCTCGTCAGGCTTGCAAGGGGCCGAAGCGCAGCCGGAAGCGCCGGTTGGAGCGGCCCTTCTTCTCGATCTTGCCGATATGGACTGGGCCGATCTCGGCCGTGGAGCGGACATGCGTGCCGCCGCAGGGCTGCGAATCGACGCTTGCGTCCTCCCCGATGCAGACGAGGCGGACGCGGCCCGTCCCACGCGGCGGCTTGACGTTCGCCGATTTGACGAGGCCCGGATTGGCGTCCAGCTCCTCGTCGGTGATCCATCGCGTGAAGACCGGATAGTCGGCGGTGACGAGATCCATGAGGCGCGCCGAGATTTCGGCCTTGTTGGCCTCCATGTCCGGCAGGTCGAAGTCGATGCGGCTCTCCTCTTCGCCGACGGCAGCGCCGGTGACGGGAAAGCGGCAGACGACGGTGAGAAGGTGCATGGCCGTGTGCATGCGCATCAGCCGGTGGCGCCGCTCCCAATCCAGGCGCAGCGTCGCCGTCGTGCCGGGAGCGGGGAGGGCCGCGCCCTCCTCGGCCATGAGCAGGATCGAGCGCTTGTCCTCGCCATGGACCGTATCGACGATGCGCACGCGCGATCCGTCCGCGAATTCGGCATGGCCCGTGTCGCCGGGCTGGCCGCCGCCCGCCGCGAAGAAGTTGGACGCGTCGAAGACGAGGCCGCGCCCGCCTTCGATCCGCACCAGCGTCGCTTCCAGCGACGTCAGATAGGCGTCGTCGCGGAAGGCCTCGCGTGTCTCGCCGGCCATGTCAGGCGGCTTCGAAGGGAATGTCGAAGGACGGCTCGCGGCCGATCCAGTCCGGCGTCGGCAGACCCTTCCCGCGCAGGAAGTCCGGGTTGAAGAGCTTGGACTGGTAGCGATTGCCGTAGTCGCAGAGGATCGTCACGATCGTGTGGCCCGGCCCCATCTCGCGCGCCATGCGGATGGCGCCGGCGATGTTCACGCCCGACGAGCCGCCGAGGCACAGGCCCTCCTCGCGCACCAGACCGAAGATGATCGGCAGCGCCTCCTCGTCCGGGATCTGGTAGGCGAAATCCGGCGTGAAGCCTTCGAGATTGGCCGTGATGCGGCCCTGGCCAATGCCTTCGGTGATCGAATCCCCGGACGAGGCGAGCTCGCCGCGCGTGTAGTAGCTGTAGAGCGCGGCGCCCATCGGGTCGGCGATGCCGATCTTCACGTGGCCGGAGCGGCGCTTGAGGCCCATCGCCGTGCCGGCGAGGGTGCCGCCCGTGCCGACCGCGCAGATGAAGCCGTCGATCTGACCGCCGGTCGTCTGCCAGATCTCCTCGGCGGTGGTCACCGTATGGCCGTCGCGATTGGCGACGTTGTCGAACTGGTTGGCCCAGATCGCGCCCTGCGGATGGGTCTTCGCCAGCTGCTCCGCCAGACGGCCGGAGAGCTTCACGTAATTGTTGGGGTTGCGGTAGGGGACGGCCGGCACTTCGACCAGCTCCGCGCCCATCAGGCGCAGCGCGTCCTTCTTTTCCCCCGACTGCGTCTCGGGGATCACGATCACGGTGCGGTAGCCGAGCGCGTTGGCGACGAGCGCCAGCCCGATGCCGGTGTTGCCGGCCGTGCCCTCCACGATCAGCCCGCCCGGCTCCAGCAGCCCCTTCTCCTCGGCGTCGCGCACGATGAAGAGGCCGGCGCGGTCCTTGACCGACTGGCCGGGATTCATGAACTCGGCCTTGCCGTAGATTTCGCAGCCCGTCTCCTCCGACGCGCGATTGAGTCGGATGAGCGGCGTGTTGCCGATCGCATCGAGAACGGAAGTGTGGCGGGACATCGGGACTTTCAGGCGAGGTGACGACGTTCCGGGGACGGTAGGCAAGCGCAGGCCCGGAGGCAAGGATCGTGCGGGCTTCGCAAAGCCCACGATGGTCACCCCTTCACGGTCTCGTAGGCTTGAAGCGCGCGCCGACGCGCCTCGTCGTGATCGACGATGGGCTTCGGGTAGGTCTCGCCGAGCGTCACGCCCGCCTTCTTCAGAACCGTCTCCGAGGCTTCCCAGGGGGCGTGGATGACCTTGTCCGGAAGCTTTGCGAGTTCGGGAACGAAGCGGCGGATATAGTCGCCGCCGGCATCGAACTTCCGGCTCTGGGTAAGCGGGTTGAAGATGCGGAAGAAGGGCTGGGCGTCAGCGCCCGTGCCCGCGATCCACTGCCATTGCGAGGTGTTGGAGGCCGCATCCCCGTCCACCAGCGTGTCCCAGAACCAGCGCTCGCCTTCGCGCCAGTCGATGAGGAGATCGCGCGTCAGGAAGGAGCCGACGATCATGCGGACGCGGTTGTGCATCCAGCCCGTCTGCCAGAGCTGGCGCATGCCGGCATCGACGATGGGGTAGCCGGTCCGGCCGCGCTGCCAGGCTTCGAGTTCGCTCTTCGCCTTCCGCCACTCGAATGTCTCGAAGCGGGGGTTGAAGTCGCGCGTGCCGAGCGCCTCGAAATGGAAGAGGAGATGGGTGTTGAAGTCGCGCCAGATCAGCTCGCGCTTGAAGGTGGTGATCGCGCCGGAGGGGATGGACTTTCGCCGCGCTGCGACGGCGGCCGCCTCGTGCCAGAGCCGGTAGGGCGAGACCTCGCCGAATTTCAAATAGGGCGACATGCGGGACGTCTCGTCGCCGGACGGGTTCTCGCGCCCCGCTTCGTAGCCCTGGAGCAGCTCGTCGCAGAACGTCGCGAAGCGCTCGCGGCCCGCCGCCTCGCCGGGCTCCCAGGCCTCCGCGATCCCGCCTGACCAGTCGGGCCTGGTCGGGAGCAGGTCCCAGTCCTCCAGCCTGTCGGAGCGGGGCAAGGTTCCGGGCGAATGCAGCTCGTCCGGCGCATCGATCGGGTCGCGCGGGTCGCCCGCTTCCTCCAGCTTGCGCCGGAAGGGTGTGTACACCTTGTACCAGCTCCGCGACCCCGTCTTCACCTTGTCCGGGTCGTGGAGAATATTCGCCGTGAAGACGTCGATCTCGACATCGTCGAGCGCTTCCCGGACCGCGTCGTCGACGTTCCGCCCCGCCCGGTCGTATCGGCGGTTGAAATAAAGCCCGCCGGCCTTCGCCTCGCGCACGACCTCCGGCACGATCTCGGCACCCTTGCCGCGCCGCAGGATCAGCTTCGAGCCGAGTTTCTCGAGCGAGACGCCCAGCGCCTTCAGCGAATGGTGCAGCCACCAATGATGCGCCCCGCCGAGCGCGCGGATGCCGTCGCTCTCCTCGTCCAGCACGTAGAGAACGACGACCGGGCGGCCGGTCTCGGCCGCGTGGGCGAGCGCGGGATTGTCGTCGAGGCGAAGGTCGTTCCGAAGCCAGACGACGATCGGGGAGGGCGCTGCCATGCGGATCTCTACTTGGGGGAACGTTCGGCCTGTCGCCCCTTCGCCGTCGGCACGGGCGTCTGGGCGGCCTGCCGCGCCTGCTGCATCATGCGGCGCTCGCGCCGCCTCTCCCACCAGACGGTGGACCGCCGACGCCAGCGCCTCACGATGGCGAAGTCGATCGACAGGATGATGAGGCCGACGGGCAGCATCCACAGACCGAGGATCGGCAGGAAGCTGAAGATGCCGCCGACCACGAAGGAGGCCCCCAGCGCGACGCGCGCGATTCGCGAGGCGGGCAGGCGGATGGACCGTCCGAACACCTCGATCGTGTTGCCGCGAAGCCGGAAATATCGGCGCGGCTTGGTCACGGCGCGTGTCTCGGGTTCCGGAATGTCCGGCATGGAAGGGGCTCGCGTTGCGTCGGGCGCTATATGAGGCTTGGAAGTGTCAATGTCGCGTTCGCGAATGACGCATGGGGGCGATTTTCCTCGCGGCCCCGGCTTGGCAATCGGGCGACCCCTTGCTATAGGCACCCTCGCTTGGCGCCGCAGCGACGGTTTCCAGGCTGTTCCCCGGTAGCTCAGTGGTAGAGCACTCGACTGTTAATCGATCGGTCGCTGGTTCGAATCCGGCCCGGGGAGCCACAAACCCTTGAGAACAAGGGCTTACAGCCGGTTCGCCACACCGGTTTCCAACCTTCCGTTTTTTCAGTTCCGTCCGATGAGTCCTACGTCCAGGCGGACGTCCTGGGATTGCGCCACTCCGCGGGCTCGTCAGCGTTGCATGATCGGAACCAATGGCTCCGCCATGGTCAGACGACGACGCTCGGCTTAGCGCTCAGCCACCTTCCACCCGTGTCGGGATTTCGTCGGAGAAGCGTCCGTCGCAAGAGGCTTCGATACAGGCAGCCTACCGGAAAACTTTCACGCGAAGGTCCGCTCCGACGAACCGCCTCGTCTGGCCGGTCTACTGCGCGGGCTGAACCGGCCGCGCGGTCTTGAGGCCCGGACGTCCGCGCTGCAGCCACGAAGCTGCGACGACCGCGCGGGGCGCGTTCATGGCAAGAGGCGATTGAGGGGCGGCCCAGTGCGTCATGGCGATCTCCTTCTAGCGTCAACGCGATCCGATTCCGACCGTTCCGATATCGTTAACCGATGACGCCGGTGTGAACACCGCGCTTCGCCGGGGCAGGTCATTCGTGCAGTCGGGTCGGCTTCGTTCGCCGGCTGATGATTCAGCAGCAGAGGCCCGGACGCATCACACGCATCCGTGATCGGATCGGTTCGTATGTACCGGTCATGACCACACGCCCGTCCTACACCCACGTCTTTCATCTGATCCTGGAACTGCGCCAGGCCGCGCTGGAGAACGCCGAGGAGGCGCTGGCGCGCGAGGACGGCGGATGGGGGCTGTGCCTCGGCGCGGCCCTCGCCAGCGATGCCGCGGACGCACTCGAAGCGATGCTCGCCGAGCGCGGAGGGCCGAGGGCGAAAGGACAACCGTCCGTCGTCTCGATCCGGTGCGGGCCGTCGGGAGGGGAGGAGCGCGGCAGGCCGCGCGGCGCCGTCTCGCCCGGCCATTGAAGCATCGGTCCGAAGATCGGAATCGTTTTTCGGAAAGCCTGATGCGCAGGTTCAAAAAGATGGAGCGACCTTCGTGCGTCCGAACGGACGCATGGCGCTCTGAGGCGGCATCGTCGCAGACGGACAGGCGAACCGCATCGAAGACGGTTCGGATACGCGGGATCGGGCGATGCCGCGTGTTCCGGGGCGGAACGCTGCGATGTGGGGCGAAATATTCGCCCCAAAACGAACGAGGCCCACGCCGGCTGCCGGCGCGGGCCTCGCGAATCTGTCAATCCGGCTTAGAGAGCGCGGAGATTCACAGCCTTGTCGCCCTTGCCGCGGCGATCGGCTTCGGAATCGAACGAGACCTTCTGGTTGTCCGACAGGGTCGACATTCCGGACCGCTCCACATCGGAGATGTGAACGAAAACGTCCTTGCCGCCGCCGTCGGGGGTGATGAAGCCGAAACCCTTGTCGGCGTTGAAGAACTTTACAGTGCCAGTAGCCATAGTACCAATCGCGCAATCGTATGGGCGTCGTTGCCCGGCATCAGCATCGCGGGTTTTGCACCAAATAGCAAACCATGTTCTTGCGGCGGCGCAGAAGAGATGCGCGGCGCGACGTCGTTGGGCGCGTCGGAGCCCCTGAGAATGGCACGGCGCGGCCGCCCGTCAAGTCGGCTCGGGCGACGTGCTTTTCATGCCGCGCCCCCGGCGGGCCGGAGCTTCGGCTCGGGTGAAGCCGCCAAGATAGTATCGAAGACGAACGATCTGCCGTATCTCCCGCAGCGAAGGGGAGAGGGGAATCATGATCGCAGCAGCGGCGTTCGCACTGGTCGTGGCGGGAGGAATGGTGAAGGGCGTTCTGGGGATCGGCCTTCCCATGGTGGTGGTGCCGACCCTGACGCTTCTCGTCGGCCTGCCGACCGCGCTCTCGATCCTCGCCATTCCGATGATCTGCTCGAACCTCTGGCAGGTCTGGCAATTCCGAAAGAGCCGGTCCCAGCGGATTCCGATGGGGCTGTTCATGGCTTCGGGCGCATTCGGCGTCGGAATGGGGGTCTGGCTGCTCGCCAACATTCCGGCCCACTGGATCGAGGCGGGTCTCGGGGGCCTGCTCCTCACCTATCTGGCGATGCGCTTCGCCCAGCCGGACATGGTGCTTTCGCCCGCCGGCGCCGCGAGGATCGCGCCGGTCATCGGCTTCGGGTCCGGCGCCCTTCATGGCGCGACCGGCATCTCGGGGCCGCTGGGCGTCACCTATTTCCACTCGATGCGGCTGCTTCGGCCCGACTTCGTGTTCTGCACCGGCCTGATGTTTCTCGGCTTCACGTCGGTCCAACTGCCGCTTCTCTACGCCGCCGGCTTCTTCGACGCGCAGACGGCCAAGCTCGGCCTCCTGTGCCTGCCGGCCGTGGCCCTCGGCCTCGTCATCGGCAACTGGATCGCGCGCCGGGTCGACAAGGTGCTCTTCGACCGGCTGGTGCTGGCGATCATCGTCTGGATGACGGTCTCGCTGCTGTGGCGGTCGATCCCGGAAATCCTCGCGGGTTGAGGGTCAGCGCCGCGGCTTCAGCCGCCGGAACAGCGAGCGCACCCGCCATACGCTCTGCTGCGCCTTGCGGACGCGCATGAGGCCGGCGCTCGCCCGCTCCACGGTCCGCTCGGTCTTCGGATCGAGGCCGATGACGAGGGTTCCGATCTCGATGCGCTCGCGCCAGAGCCGGTTGACCAGCCCGTGGTCCGGCACCGCGCAGGAATCGACGACGCGGATGGCGGGGTCGCGCAGCATGTCGAGCGACGCTTCGGCGAGAAGCTGGAAGCCCGGCGAGATGTCGGCCTGCGTCTCGTCGTAGGCGATCTTCCACAGCACCGCCTCGCCGCCCGTCACGAGCAGGACCGCGCTCGCGATGGCGCGCCCGTCGAGCGTCAGATTGTACACCCGCACGCGGCCGAGCTCGGCCAGACCGTCGAGCGCTTCGCGGGCGAAGGCGGCGCGGTAGCGGTCGTTCAGGAGCGCGGAGCGCGCGCGGCCCTTCCATCCGCTCGCCTCCAGCTCGAGGAAGATTTCGGCCGCCTCTCGCACCTCTGCCCGCTTGGCGGCGACCGAGAAGCCGACGCGGCCGCGCGCGGCGAGCCGGCGTTGGAGGCGCGCGTGTTCGCGCAGGCGCCGGGGCGAGAGCGCCGTGCCGAGAAAGAGATCCGGCGCGGACGTGGCGTCGAGGCAGGCGCGGCGTCTGCGATCGACGATCCGCACGGGCAGCGAGCGGCGTTCGGCCTCCGCCATGAGCGCCCCCGCCACGGCTCCGTCGAGCCGCAGATCCGGCAGGACGAAAAGGCCGGGCAGGCGCGATGTCGGATCGCGAAGCGTGTCGAAGAGGCTGGCGACCGTTCCGGCCGGGTCGTCGTGGTCGATCGGCGGTCCGCCGCGCGGTGCGAAGGGATGCGCCCAGGCCCGCACGCAGGACGGACCGCCGAAGAGGCCGGTCGTCTCCACCGAGAAGGGCATCAGGAAGCGCAGACGGCTGCGCCCCTCCGCCTCGTCGCGCGCCACGAGAAGGCGGACGTGCCGGTCCTCCAGACGCGGCATTGCGGGGACCAGAAATTGCGGCGCGTGAAACGGGATCGGCTCGATCGCCCGCCGCGTCAGGAATTCCAGCTCCTCGACGAGATCGAAGGCCGCCAGCGGCTCATAGATGTCGAAGCGGCGCCGGCTCACGAGCGAGCCGACGCCCACGGGCCCGGGAACGGGCGGGGAGAACGCGGGCGAGGGCCCCATGTCGGGGAGGGAACGCCGCGGTGCGGCCATCGAGAACGGTTCCACCAGCAGGGAGAGGGCATCGACCCCATCCTCGCACGCGAAGCCCTTACAATTAGTTGTGGTTGCAGCGACGGGTCACCCCGAGAAGCCGCCCTCGTCCAGGAACGCCTGCTCCTCGGGCGTGGTGTCGCGGCCTAGGATCGCGTTGCGATGGGGAAACCGGCCGAACCGTGCCACGATGTCCCGGTGATCGATCGCGTAGGGCACGTTCTCCTCGCCGATCTCCTCCATCAGCGTCACGCACTCCTCCTGCGCCTTCAAATCCTCGGCGTGCATGTGCGGCATGGCAAAGAACTGGTTCAGGTCCTCGCCGACGCGATGATGGTCGCCGCGCTCGATGGCGCGTCGCGCGATCTCCAGCGCCCTCTCGTCGTTCTCGTACATCTTCGGCGTGTCGCGGAAGATGTTGCGCGAGAACTGGTCGAGCACGATAACGAGGGCGAGAGCGCCGTTGGGCTCGTCCGCCCAATGGTCGAGTTCGCCGGCCGCCGCCCGCTCGTGAATGTCGGCGAAGCGCTGGCGGATGGTCTCGTCGAACGCTTCGTCCTTCGCGAACCATTTGTCGGGTCCGGCCTCGCGCCAGAAGTCGACGATGGTCTGGGGATCGATGGAATAGGCGTTCATGTGAGGTTCCCGAGCATCGAAAGGAGCGGTTTTGCCGGCTACAGATAGGATGAGCCGCGCGGGTTCGAAAGACGCCGGACAGTTGGCGGAGACGCTGGACCTGCGCGGGCTGCGCTGCCCGCTTCCCGTGCTCAAGACCGCCAAGCGGCTCGCCTCGATGCAGCCCGGCGAGCGCGTGACGATCCTGTGCGACGATCCCTTGGCGGGCCTCGATCTGCCCGCCTTCTGCGCCCAGGAAGGGCAGGGGCTCGTCGAAGCGGTGGCGCAGGACGGATCGAGCGCGCGACGCTTCGTCGTGGAGCGCGGGGCAGACGCACCGGCGCTCGGCCGAAACTAGCCGCTACAGGGGCGAGAAAGCCGCGTTTCTCGCTTTCGCGCTTCCACGGGCGCTCTACCGGAAGCTCATTCCGGGCACGGCGAGCGGGTTGTCGATCAGGCCCGCGCGATCCGGCGCATCGACGCGCGGCTGGCCCGCGAAGGCCGCGAAAAGCCCGCGCACATAGGTCTCGTCGAGGTCTTCGCCGATCAGGACGAGACGGGATTCCCGCTCCATGGCTTCGGGCCACGAGGGCAGCCGCATGGGCGGGTGCATGTACCCCCGCACCCCGTGCAGGACGAGGGGCCGTTCGGGATCGTCCGAGGTTCGCACGATCGCCTTCATGCGCAGAAGGCGCGGGCCCTGCGTCTGGCCGAGGAGCCCGAGAAACTCGCGCAGCGCCTGCATCGCGATGGGCTTGGCCTCCACCAAGGAGAAGCTCTTCACTCGGGGCGCGTGGTGCCCGTGCCCGTGATGATGACGATGGTGGTCGTCGTCGCGGGCGGGCTCCACGCGGGCCTGTCCGAGCCAGCGGGCGACGTTCGGCATGCGCGTGGCCGGGTCGTAGAGGCCGGCCTCGACGATGGCGATCGGGTCGGCCTCGGCCGCGCGGACGATCGGGGCGGACGGGTTCAGGCGCGCGATCAGGCCGTCGAGCGCCCCTTTCGGCGCGATGTCGGGCAGATCGGTCTTGGTCAGGACGATGCGGTCGGCGCAGGCGATCTGGCGCTCGGCTTCGACCCGTCCCTCGATGCCCTCCAGCCCCGCTGCCGCATCGACCACGCAGACCACGGCGCCCAGCGCGTAGGACTGGACGAGCGCGGGATGGGCCATCAGAGAGGCGAGGATGGGCGCAGGGTCGGCCAGCCCGGTGGTCTCGATCACGACGCGCGAGAGCGGGCGGATGCCGCCGGTCTGAATGCGGTCCACGAGGTCGGCGAGCGTGTCGACGAGGTCGCCGCGCACCGAGCAGCAGACGCAGCCGTCCGAGAGTTCGATCACCTCCTCGCCGGACGTCTCGACGAGCAGATGGTCGATGCCGACCTCGCCGAACTCGTTGACGATCACCGCCGTGTCGGTGAGCCGTGAGTCGCGCAGGAGACGGTTGAGGAGGGTCGTCTTGCCCGCGCCGAGAAAGCCGGTCAGGAGCGTGACGCGGATCGGCTGGCCGTTACCGGGCATCCGAACCCTCCTCGGTTGCGGCCGCGGCCGGCAGTTCCCCGGTGCCCGGGCGCAGCTCGCCCGTTCCGGGGGCGGTCTGCGCCACGTCGCCGGGCCGGGCCGGGCGGGGCGTCGGAAGCGGGATGTTGTAGGCGGCGATGACGGAGATGCCGGCCTCGATCGTGTCGGTGCCCGCGGCGCCGCCGAGGCCGACCTGAACGGCCGCGCGCGGCCGTTCGAGCCGCGTCATGTAGGGCGAGCCGAAGGCCAGCTCGCGCTGGTCCTCCAGCTCCCGCTCGTTGGCCCGCGCCGTTCGCCCGGTCGAGGAGCAGATCTCCTCCGAGATGTCGAGCGGCTCGCCCGTCGCGGTCGGAAGCTCGTCGATGGTCGTCTCGACGCTGTTCGGATCGGTCCTGAACCCGTTTTCCAGAAGCAGCGCCGCCTCGCGCGCGCGGGTGATCGCCGAGGGCGCGCCGAGCACGGCGGCGACGAGGGTGCGCCCGTCGCGCGTCGCCGAGGCGACGACGTTGAATCCGGAGGCGCAGATGTATCCCGTCTTCATGCCGTCGGCGCCCTCGAACTGCCCGATGAGGTCGTTGCCGTTGCGCATGATCTCGGTGCCCGTCGAGATGGCCTCCGAGGAGAAGAATTCGGCGAAGAGCGGGAATTCGCGGCGGATCGTCATTCCGAGAATGGCGAGATCCTTGGCGCTGGAGCGCTGGCCGGGACCGGGCAGCCCGTTGGCGTTGATGAAGCGGGTGTCGTCCATGCCGAGGCGCTCGGCCTCGCGGTTCATCATCTCGACGAAGCGCGCCTGCGATCCGCCGGCCAGCGTCTGCCCTATGGCGGTGGCGACGTCGTTGGCGCTCTTCACCAGGATCATGCGCAGGGCGTTGTCGAGCCGCATGACCGAGCCCGGATCGTACCACATCTTCGAGGGCGCCTCGGCCGCGGCCTCGCGCGTCATCACCACGGGCGTGTCGAGCGCTGCCTCGCCGGCCTCGATGGCGCGGAAGGCGAGATAGGTCGTCATCAGCTTGGTGGTGGAGGCGGGATAGCGCCGCTCGCTCGCGTCGGCCTGCGACAGCACCTTGCCGGTCGCGACATCGACGACGACGGTGGACATGGCGTCCGCCGAGCCCACGAGGGCGAGGACCGAAAAGAGCGTCGCCGCCGAAAGTCTCGCAACAGTGATCATGCCGACCGACCTTATCTCCGGCTGCGCTCGCGTTCGTCGATGGGGACGAATGGACGGGATTCCCCCGCGCCGACGACAGAGACCCGCGCCGTTCGAACGTCAAGGTTCGCGCAGCGACTATCCGGCCCTTATGACCGACTCGTGGCAGCTTCCGCCACCGCCGGCTCGCCCGAATGGCAGAGGGGCGCGATCGCCGGGATTCCTCGGCAGGGCGGGGCGCTGCATCCAGGCCGGGCAAAACGCCACCCTCGATTGCCGGTTCGCGCTACGTGAACCGACTGTTAATAGTTAATCTTTAGACATTCCGATGTTGCGGACGTTCAGCCGCGCCCATTCTGGCAACATCGGAGCAAGTTTGATGCATCGGCTTTTCGTTCTCGCCCTGCTCGGGTCGAGCGCCTTCGGCCTCCAGGTCGCCCAGGCGGCGGACTTCATCCCGACCCCGCCTCCGGTGATCGTGGAAGAGAAGCCCGACTATTCCGGTTGGTACATCCGCGGCGACGTCGGCTACCTCTTCGAGTCGAAGACGGACCTGAACTACCGCATGTGGGACAGCCACGACGAACACGATTCGCGCTACCATTTCGACCGCGTCCGTCATCAGAGCGGCTTCACCGCCGGCGCCGGCGTCGGCTATCGCGTCGCGACGCACTTCCGCACGGATCTGAGCGCCGACTACTACTCGTTCGACACCAAGGGCGAGAGCCGCTGCCCGCGCGTTCCGTTCCGCGAGTCCTTCGCCTACGGCTACGGCGGCAACGACGCCTGCACGCTCAACGACACGTCCAGCGCGGACGTCTGGACCGTCATGGCGAACGCCTATGTGGACCTGCCCTATTTCGGCATGGTGACCCCGTATTTCGGTGCCGGTATCGGCGCGGCGCACGTCTCCTACGGCGAGATGCGCAACGTCATCACCAACAAGTACACCGGCGAGGCCTTCTTCGAGGACAAGCATCAGGGCGAGAACTCCTGGCGCTTCGCCTCCAGCCTCATGGCCGGCGCGAGCATCGACATCACCAGGAACCTCGCGCTGGACGCCGGCTATCGCTACACTCGCGTCTTCTCGGGCGACGCCTTCGGCTTCGACACCGCCGACATCGCCGATGGCGCCACGGGCGTGCAGTCCAAGGACAACGGCTTCAACATCCACGCGCTGCGTGCGGGCCTGCGCTACTCCTTCTTCTGATCGCTTCGACCTCCAGTCCGGCGAGCCGAAGGGGCCGTTCCTCCGGGAGCGGCCCCTTTTCGTTGGCGCGCGGCGCCACCCGCCTCCAGCCCCGCGCAGGGTTAACAAACAGGGTTAATCGGACCTTAACGGTTAACGGCGCATGGTCCGCCTCGACACTTCCCGCCCCGGCCGGAACGAGACTTCGAGGACGAGACGACATGACCATCGGCAGGACGCTCCTGATCGCACTCACGGGCACGCTCGCAGCGAGCGCCGCGCAGTCGGCCGACTACGGGCCGATCTATTCGGGCCTTCTGGAATCGGCGCCCGAGCTTCGTCCGGTCGAGATCGGCACGGGCTGGTATCTTCGCGGCGATGTCGGCTACGAGCTGAACGCCGACACCGACGCGTCGCTGTCCGCCTCCACGCCCTTCGAGCGCGCGTCCGTCCCCTTCGACAGGCTCCGCATGGACGACGCCTTCACCGGCGGCGCGGGTTTCGGCTATCGCTTCACCGAGTATCTGCGCGCCGATCTGACCGCGCGCTACGGCCGGCACGACGTCGAAGGTTCCCTGACCCTGCCCGACGCGGCCTGCTTCGCCGGGGCGCAATGCGTCGGCACGCTCTCGACCAAGGCCCGGACATGGGACCTGATGGCGAACGCCTATGTGGATCTGGGCACCGTCGCGGGCTTCACCCCCTATGTCGGCGGCGGTCTCGGTGCGGTCAACGTGGACTACGGCGACATCTCCGCCACAGGTTGCGTGAGCTTTCCCGGCAGCCTCGAGTGCGAGGACGTCGGCTTCGACGGCGCCGATTCCTGGCGCTTCGCCTACAATCTCCAGGCGGGCGTCGCCTACAACTTCAACCGCTCGCTCGCGCTCGACGTCGGCTATCGCTACCTCAACGTCGATGGCGGCACGATGACCTCCGGCCCGATCGCGCCGGGCATCGATTTCGCCGCCGAGGACGACGGCTACGACCGCCACAAGATCACCGCCGGCCTGCGCTACAGCCTCTGGTAGGACTTCCGCGCGGCTCGGATCGGATGCGGCCGGCGCGCGTTTCGCCCTCGACCATCTGACGGTCGAGGATACCGAAATGACCGAGAAGCCCGAAAAGCTCGATAAGACGAAGACCGAGGACGGCGCCAGGCATCCGGCCGGGCCCCACGCCAAGCCGGAGCTGACGAACGAGGATGCGACGCCCGGCACGGGCAGCCTGCCTGACGTGAGCGAGGACGCCGACGCCGAGGGCGGCACGGGCTGACCGCCGCCTCTTGAACGGCCAAGCCGTTCGATTAAATCGTGAATCGCCGGTCGCTGTAAGGGCCGGCGGGCCGACCGGATCACCGTCGGCCCACCCGCTTGTATCCATGTTGCTCGAAGGAGGATGTGGCTATGAGAACCACTTTCGACTTTTCTCCCCTATTCCGGTCGAGCATCGGCTTCGACCGGATGCTGAACGCGCTCGAAGCCGCGAGCCGCGTCGAGCCCCTGCGCAGCTGGCCGCCCTGCGACATCGTCCGAACGGGTGAAGACGACTATCGCATCGACATGGCGGTGGCCGGCTTCGGCCAAGACGATCTGACCGTCACGCAGGAACAGAACGTCCTCGTTGTGACCGGGCGGACGGCCGCCGAGGACGAGGGAGCGCCGCCCGCCGGCGGGTTCGCCCGACGCGACTTCCAGCGCCGCTTCGAACTGGCCGACCACGTCACGGTCACGGGGGCGCGCCTCCACAACGGCATGCTGACGATCGACCTTACGCGCGAGCTTCCCGAAGAGAAGAAGCCGCGCCGGATCGAGATCGGCGCCAGAACCGCGCTGCCGAGCCCTGAAAAGAAGAAGCAGATCGAAAGCCGCAAGCAGGCCGCCTGACCGTTCGGGCGGACGAGCTTCGATCATGGCGCCGGACACTGTCCGGCGCCAACCGGAAACGCTTTGTCGAAACGAGGGAAAGGAGAAGAATCATGAGTGTCCGCGATCTGATCCCCTGGAGCAGAAGCGACGAGAACCGGGCTCCGACGGTTTTTCGCGAGGGCGAGCGCGATCCGTTCCTGTCGCTGCAGCGCGACGTGAACCGCCTGTTCGACGACGTTCTGCGCGGGTTCGGATCAAGCCTGCCGGCCTTCGCCGGCCAATGGCCGAGCATCGAGATCTCCGATCGTGAAACGGAGATCGAGGTGACGGCCGAGATGCCGGGGCTCGACGAGAAGGACGTCGAGGTCCTGCTTCAGGATGGGGCGCTGGTCCTGAAGGGCGAGAAGCGCTCCGAGACGCATGACCGCGACCGCCAGTTCTCCGAACGGTTCTACGGGCGCTTCGAGCGCCGCATCCCGCTCGGCTGCGAGGTCGAGAACGACGCGATCGACGCGCGGTTCAAGAACGGCGTGCTGACCGTCAGCCTGCCCAAGAGCGAACGGGCGCGCTCGCAGGTCAAACGCATCGCCATCACCAGCTGATGCGCACCGTCCGCCGGCGGCGATCCAGTTCACCGCCGCCGGCGGTTACGGCATCGGCCCGAAAATCGAAATCGATTTCCGGAAAGCCCGATGCGCAGATTCAAAGAGATGGACCGACCTTTGTGCGTCCGAACGGACGCACGGCGCTCTGTTAGCCGAGGGAGGTGCAGATGAACGAAAGGACTTATCGACCCGGCCGGTCGAACCGGACCCCGATCCCGGCAGGCTGGCCCTCCAATCACGACCGGACGGAACCGCTGGCTCTCGCGCCGCCGATCTTTCCGGAGGATGCGGTCGCGGTGATCGACAGGCCGTCCCGCTCGGTGATGACGTCGGGCAAGGCGCGCACGAAGGGGTGGCGCCTGCGGTTCGAACGGCGCACCGAGCCCTTCATCGAGCCGCTCATGGGCTACACCGGCGGCGGCGACACGCTCGTCCAGGTCGAGCTGCGTTTTCCCACGCTCGGGGCGGCCGTCGATTATGCCGAGCGGCAGGGCCTGACCTACCGCATCCGGTCCGACGGCTCGGCCGTCGCCGGAGCCGCACGCGGCGGGACCGGCAGCCATGCCGGCATCGGGGCGCACCTTTGAGGGTTCGCACCGAGCCGATCGGAGAGGGGGAGGGCGGCCCGAAGGCGGCCCTCCCGTTCGTCATTGGCGGGCGGCCCAGCTTCGCATGGCCGCCGCCAGAAACGCGGCGAAGCCGGGCTCGATGCTCTCGTAACGGGCGACGAAATCGGGATGGCCGAGATAGGTGTCGGCCAGACCGGCATAGGCCGCGACCGGCGCGTCCTGCCCCCAACTCGACTTCACCCATGCGAAATGCCGCTCGATCAACGGATCGAGCGCTTGTGCCTCCGGCGGCGTTCCCCGGCGGAGTTCGTCGGCAAGGCCCGTTTCGATCTCCCTCAGCTCGGCCATCATGGCCTCCCGCTCGGCCGCGGTCAGGCGTCCCATCCGCCTTTTGCTCGTCTCGATATGGCCCTTCATCTCGGGCCCGTGGGTCTTCACCAGCCAGGCCTCGTACTCGGCCTGCGTCCTGGGGTCGACGATGCCGGAGTAAAGTTCGGAATCCGTCATGGCTCGATCTCCTTCGAGTTCGGCGATCGTGCGGTCGATCGTCCTCAGCATCTCGGCGGAACGGGCCGCTTCTTCGGCGATGCGCCTGCGCTGGGACCTTAAGGCCGTCAGGCGATCGAAGCCCGGCGCATCGAGGATCGACCCGATTTCGGCCAATGGAATGCCGAACTCGCGGTGGATCAGGATCTGCTGCAGACGCAGCAGTTCCTCGCGGCCGTAATAGCGGTAGCCGTTCTCGCCGACAGCGGCTGGCCGGAGGAGGCCGATCTCGTGGTAGTGATGCAGCGTGCGCACGGAAACGCCCGCCATCGCCGCGACATCGCTGACCTTGTAGCTCGCCATGTCTCTTCTCCTGCCGCTGTCCGCAGGACGCTTCCATGGGGCCTCACGGCACGTGAGGGTCAAGCGGCGTTCCGCCTCGAATCTGCGAGGATGCCGCGAAGGCCTCTGTCGGCAGGGAAGCGAAGATCGGCTGTTGCAGCTCGTCCTTGCATGGCGGAAGGGGTGGGATTCGAACCCACGGTACGGTTACCCGCACGGCGGTTTTCAAGACCGCTGCCTTAAACCACTCGGCCACCCTTCCGGATCACCGTTCGCCCGCATCTCCGGCTCGGCTCGCCTGTCCGCGAGACGACGGACCTCGATCGAACGGGCCAGCCCTCCGGCTTTAGCGCCCGCCGGATCACGGCGTCAACACGCGTCGGCCGGGACGCCCATGCGTTCGCGGTCGCAGGTCGCCGGCAAGGTGGAACGGGGCTGAACGCGGGGCGGTCGCGTCACACGAAACCGCTGGACGGGGAGGAAGCACTCTGGTCACATGGCGGTGATTGCGATGGCCACCGCACGCGCGCGTTTCGCGAACGCCCCATCGTCTGGTCTCGTCGGGCTGGAGCGTTCAGATTGGTCGGCCGCTATCCTCTCTCACTCGTGGCGATCGGCTCGCTCGTGTCCGCGGCACAGGCCGCCGAGCCCTTTCTCATGGTCGCCGAAGACACGGCATCGGCGGGCGTCCAGAGCGCCGCGCCGCCGGCCCCCTTTCGAATGGAGGCGAGCGACATCGTCTATTCCGGCTCCGAGCGGGCCGAGGGCGAGGCGATTACCCGCAATGCCGACGAGCGGGTCTTCTTTCTCGATTCGAGTTCGGCGGCCGATTCCACGATCGTTCTGAACGAGGGCGGCGCGGCCCGCTTCCAGGAACGCAGCACGGCCGAAGCGGCGCGCTTGACGGTGAACGGCACGGCCGACTTCTCGGATGGCTCGAATGCCGGCTCGGCCGGGATCGTGACCAATGCCACGGGTGTCACGCGCTTCTCCGGTGCGGCCTCCGCCAGCTCGGCCGTCATCGAGAACAACGGCCGGCTCACGTTCGAGGGCCTGTCCGATGCCGCCAATTCGGCGATCACCAACAACGAAAGCGGCACCGTCACATTCGCCGGCTCGTCGAGCGCCGGCGGCGGCCAGGCGCTGACCAACAGCGGCACCTTGCGGTTCACCGACGCCGCGACGGCCGACGCGCGCTTCGTCGCGAACAACCAGACCGGGCGCGTTCTCTTCGAGGGTTCCTCCAACGCCGGTGAAAGCGTGATCGCCAACAGCGGGTCGCTTCGCTTTGCGGACCGGTCCGGCCTTGCGGCGGGTCGGGTCGTCGGCAATGCGGGGGAACGATCGAGTTCGGAGACGATGCGAGCGCCGGCTCTGGCGAGATTTCGCATGCCGGCACGCTGCGCTTCTCCGGCCGGTCCTCGGCGGGCTCGGCGCTGGTCGAGACGCAGACCGGCGGAACCACCTTCTTCGTGGACGAGGCGTCGGGCGCCTCGTCCGAAATTCGCCTTCAGGCCGGATCGGTCATCGACTTCTCGGGGCTTGCGACGAGGGCGACGAGCGTCGCCTCCATCCTGGGGAACGCGAGCATTCTCCTCGGCGGCACTGCGCTGACGGTCGGCGACGACGGGCCGCAACGAACGGCCGGCGGCTTCTCCGACGGCGGCGCCTTCGGCGGAAGCGGAGGGTCCCTCGTCAAGGTCGGGAGTTCGGTTCTCGGCCTCGAAGGAGCCAACCGCTACACCGGAGCGACGGCGGTCCGGGAAGGCACGCTTCTCGGCGCGTCCGAAGGGGCCTTCGCGCCGCGCTCCGCGGTGATCGTGAGCGAGGGCGCTCTCCTCGATCTCGGCGGGTTCGATCAGGAGATCGGGTCGCTGGCGGGCGGCGGCCGCGTGGACCTCGCCGCCAACATCCTGCGGCTCGGAGGAGACGGTCGCTCGACCGTCTTTTCCGGCAGCTTCGGCGGTGCCGGCGGGTTCGAAAAGCTCGGGGGCGGCACCTTCGTCCTGACCGGGGCGAGCGAGAACTTCGGTGCCTCGCTCGTCGCAGGCGGCACGCTGGTGGTGGACGGGTCCATGCCGCTGCTGCCGGTGACGATACGGTCCGGCGCGACATTGTCGGGCGCCGGGACGCTCGGCTCGGCCAACGTGGAGAACGGCGGCCGGGTCGCGCTGGGCCGTTCGAACCTGACGCTTGCCGGCGACCTGTCCTTCGAGGCGGGATCGGCCTTGCGCATCGCCGCGGGCGGGGCGGCCGGGCGGCTGACTGTCGGCGGGACCGCGCGACTGGGCGCAGCCGATGTCGTCGTGGACCTCGATCGCGCGGTCAGCTTCCTGAACGAGCAGCGCTTCACCATCCTGCAGGCCGGCGTGCGGGAGCAGGAATTCGCGCGTCCGACCCTGACCACCGATTCCGCCTTCCTGACCTCGTTCATCGACTACGACGACCGGAGCGCGACGCTGGTCGTCCGCTCGCGCGATCCGGGGATCGTGACGCCTCCCGGTTCGCCGCCGCCGATCTTCGTGCGGGCGAGCGAGACGCCCAACCAGTCGGCGACCGCCGGGGCGCTGGACGGGCTGGACCAGACGGTCGGTTCGCAGAGCCTCGCGCTCTACAACGCGATTCTCTTCTCCAACGCGCCGAATGCCAGGGCCGCGTTCGATCAGTTGTCCGGGGAGGCAAGCGCTTCGGTGCGCGGCGCCCTCGTGGACGGCAGCGGAGCTTCCCGCGGCGCCGTCCTCTCTCGTCTCAACGGCGTCTTCGGCGTCGTCGCCCAAGGGAGCGACGGGCCGGTCGGGGAGGGCCGGTTCCTGTCCTCCGGCTTCTGGGCGGATGGGTTCGGTGCCGTCGGCCGGGCAGACGGTAACGGCAACGCCGCGCGGGCGGACCGCGACGCCGGCGGAATTTTCCTCGGCGGCGACACCGCGATCACGTCCGATGCCACGCTCGGACTGTTCGGGGGCTACAGCCACGGCTGGCTGGATACACGCGGTTCGAGCGCTGAAGTGGACACGATCCATGCCGGTGCCTATGGCGGCGCGGCGTTCGGTTCGTTCGAAATCCTGGCGGGCGCGGCTTACGCCTGGAACCGCGTGGACGTTCGACGCGAGGTCGCCTTTCCCGGCTTCTCCGACACACTGTCGGCGAGCTACGACGCGGATGTCGCGCAGGTCTTCGGCGAGATCGGCTACCGCACCGAGCTCGGCGGGGTCGGCGTCAAACCGTTCGCCGGGATCGCCTATGTGCATCTGGATGCCGATGGCTTCACCGAGCAAGGCGGCGCGGCACGCCTGACGACGAACGCCGCGTCGTCGGAAACGGTCTTCACCACGCTCGGCCTGCGGGTCGACCATTCCATGACGGTGGCGGGCCGGGAGCTTCTTCTGCGCGGCATGGCAGGATGGCGGCATGCCTCGGGCGACACGACCCCGAGCGTCACGAGCGCCTTCCTGACAGGTCTGCCGTTCACGGTGGAGGGCGCATCGCTGTCGAAGAACGCCGCGGTTCTGGAAGCCGGTTTCTCGACGCAGCTTCTTCCGAACCTCTCGTTCGATGTCGACTATGTCGGCCTCTTCGGCGAGGACGGCATGGACAACGGCCTGCGCCTCGGCATCTCGAGCCGCTTCTAGAGTGCCGTGCGTCCGAACGGACGCACAAAGGTCGCTGTATCTCTTTGAATCTGCGCTTCAGGCTTTCCGAAGATCGATCCCGATTTTCGGGCCGATGCTGCAGGCGGATGGCGGACGTTCAGCGTCGCATCGGACGCGGGTCGCGACGCGTCAGAGGACGTAGCGCACCGCGACGAAGCCGCCGATGAGGAGGGCGAGTCCGCCGGCGAAGACGAGGCCGAGCCGGCGCTCGATGAACTCGCGGATGGGCGGGCCGAAGGCGTACAGGAGCGCGGCCACCAGGTAGAAGCGCGTTCCCCGCGCCAGCGCGGACAGGAGCACGAAGCTCAGGAAGTCGAGCCCGGTCGCGCCGCTCGCGATGGTCACGACTTTGAAGGGGAACGGCGTCAGCCCCGCGATCAGCACGATCCAGGCGCCGTACTCGTTGTAGGTCACGGCGAATTCGGCGAACCGATCGGCATAGCCGTAGAAGGCGAGGATCGGCTGGGCCAACTGCTCGAAGAGCACCGCGCCGATGAAGTAGCCGGCCACGGCGCCCAGCACCGACGTCACCGTACAGATGAAGGCGAGGCGCCAGGCGCGCCGCCGGTCCGCGATGACCATCGGGATGAGGAGCGCGTCCGGCGGAACCGGGAAGAAGGAGCTGTCGGCGAAGGAGACGGCGCCCAGCGCGTAGCTCGCGCGCGGGCGCGCGGCCAGCCGAAGGGTCCAGTCGTAGAGAGCTCTGATCATGCCGCTGTCCCGCCGTTGGTGTCCGGCGAGATACAGACCGAACCGGACTTGGGCCAGCCCCGGACGACGGTTTCGGACTGATCGGAGCGCGCCGTAGGATCGTTGCGGGCCTGCGCGCCGGACTTCAGCGGTCCGCCACCGGTGCAGCGGCGGCGGACCGGTCGGCGCTCGGGGCACGAGGCGCCCTCAGTTCTTGGCGTCGAGCCTCTCCTCGACCTTCCGTCGGCTGTTTCCGACCTCCTTGACGGCCTTCCTCACGGCGTCCTTGCTCTCGCCGGTCTTCTCGGCTTCGTAGCGGACTTCGTGATCCTGCCCGCCCGCCACGCGGGCACGGTCCTGCGGTGTGTTTCCCATCCTGGCCTCCGTTGCCGTTCCTCGCCATCAACGTGGAGAGGATTCGAGCGTTCAGAACGGATTGCGTAGACGGGAATCGATGGCCGGAGGCGACGGGGGCGGACGCTTCCGTCCGCCCCTTGCGCGGTCGTCAGCTGTCGCGCTTGCCCTGCGCGTCGCGCACGAACTGCGAGACGCGGCCGGCCTCGGCGGGGCTGCCGATCTTCTCGCGACGATCGCTCTCCACCGGGTTCATGCCGCGATCCTTCGTTCGTCCGGCGGACGGACGCTCGGGGGAGGGCGCATTGCGCTTGAGCTTCAGAGCGCGGCGCGCGTTCTTCTGCAGCTCGGTCTTCTCGGAGGCCTTGCGGCGGCGCGTGCGCTCCTTGTTGGCGCGCGAGACCGCCTCGGCCAGAAGGCTCGACTTCTCGCGAAGGCCGCTCGATTCCTTCGTGTCGATCCCCGCACCGCCGCGTCGCGCCGCCCCGCGCCGGCGGGTCGACATGTCGCGCGCGCGATCGCGCCGCTCGCGAAGGCGAGAGATCAGCTGGTTCAGATCGGTGTCGCCGAGTTCGGCAAGGGCGGGACGACGCGTCTTCTCGACCATCTCCAGCTCGTCCTTGTCGAGGATGCGCTGCTCGTCCTTCCTGCGGGTCGCCATTTCAACTCCTTCTGGCTGTTGGTCACCTTCAGCCAACTATGCAGGACCGGCGCGCGTTCCAGCCTTCGAGCGCGCTTGACGCGCGACATTTCCGGGAATAAACGCGACGGCGGGACACGCCTCCCCAACGAGGCGCTTACTATCTGGAAGGATAGACCAGATGGCTGATGCCACCACGCCGGAATTACGTCCGGCCGACCCCCGCTTCTCGTCCGGCCCCTGCGCCAAGCGTCCCGGTTGGACGCTGGATGCGCTCTCCGATGCGCCCCTCGGGCGCTCGCATCGGGCCAAGATCGGCAAGACCAAGCTTCTCCAGGCGATCGAGGGCACCCGCGAGGTGCTCCGCGTTCCCGCCGACTATCGCATCGGCATCGTGCCGGCGTCCGACACGGGCGCGGTCGAGATGGCCATGTGGTCGCTGCTCGGCCAGCGCGGCGTCGAAATGCTCGCCTGGGAGAGCTTCGGCTCCGGCTGGGTGACCGACGCGGTCAAGCAGCTCAAGCTCGCCGACGCGACCGTGCGCGAGGTCGGCTACGGCGAGATCGTCGACTTCGCCGAGGTGGATTTCGACAAGGACGTCGTCTTCACCTGGAACGGCACCACCTCCGGCGTGCGCGTGCCGAACGGCGACGCGATTCCCGCGAACCGTCAGGGCTTGACGATCTGCGACGCGACCTCCGCCGCCTTCGCGCAAGAGCTTCCTTGGGACAAGCTCGATGTCGTGACCTTTTCCTGGCAGAAGGTGCTCGGCGGCGAGGCGGCCCACGGCATGCTGATCCTCTCGCCGCGCGCGGTCGAGCGTCTGGAGAGCTACAAGCCGGCCTGGCCGCTGCCGAAAATCTTCCGCCTCACCAAGGGCGGCAAGCTGATCGAGGGCATCTTCAAGGGCGAGACGATCAACACGCCCTCGATGCTCTGCGTCGAGGACTATCTCGACGCGCTGCAATGGGCGAAGGGCCTCGGCGGGCTGGACGGGCTGATCGCCCGCGCCGACGCCAATCTCGCGGTCGTCGAGCGTTTCGTGGACGCCAATCCCTGGCTCGGCTTCCTGGCGAAGACGGCCGAGACGCGCTCCAACACCTCCGTCTGCCTGACCTTCACCGACGAGGCCGTGACCGCGCTCGATGCGGACGCCCAGGCGGCCTTCGCCAAGGCGGTTGCCACGCGGCTGGAGAAGGAGGGCGTCGCCTTCGATATCGGCGCCTATCGCGACGCGCCTCCGGGGCTGCGCATCTGGTGCGGCGCGACCGTCGAGACCAGGGACGTCGAGGCGCTCATGCCCTGGATCGCCCACGCCTATCAGGCCGAGAAGCAGAAGCTTTCGGGTGTCTGACCGAGCGGCGAAGCTGCTTCCTTCTCCGGAACGGGAGAAGGTGCCGGCAGGCGGATGAGGGCTTGAAGACCGCGGACTTCTCCTCCGCGCGATCCGGCCCGACGCCGCACCCTATGAAGCCCTCACCCGGCCCTGTCGGGCCACCCTCTCCCGCGATGCGGGAGAGGGAAGGGCGCTCTTCTCTTTCAATCGCTTCCCCATTTCTCCTCAACGGAGCACTCCCATGGCACCCCGCGTTCTCGTTTCCGACAAGCTTTCCCCCACCGCCGTCCAGATCTTCAAGGATCGGGGCGTCGAGGTCGACTATCTGCCCGATCTCGGCAAGGACAAGGAGAAGCTTCTGGAGGTCATCGGCCAGTATGACGGCCTGGCCATCCGCTCGGCGACCAAGGTCACCGAGAAGCTGATCGACGCCGCGACCAAGCTGAAGGTCGTCGGCCGCGCCGGCATCGGCGTCGACAATGTCGATATCCCGGCCGCTTCGCGGAAGGGCATCATCGTGATGAACACGCCCTTCGGCAATTCCATCACCACGGCCGAGCACGCCATCGCGCTGATGTTCGCGCTCGCCCGCGAGCTGCCCGCCGCCGACGCCTCCACGCAGGCCGGCAAGTGGGAGAAGAACCGCTTCATGGGCATCGAGATCACCGGCAAGACGCTGGGCGTGATCGGCTGCGGCAACATCGGCTCGATCGTGGCCTCGCGCGGCGTCGGCCTCCGCATGAAGGTGATCGGCTTCGACCCCTTCCTCAGCCCCGAGCGCGCGCAGGAGCTCGGCATCGAGAAGGTCGAGCTGGACGAGCTCTTCCGCCGTGCCGACTTCATCACGCTGCACACGCCGCTGACCGACAAGACGCGTAACATCATCGATGCCAAGGCGCTGTCCACGATGAAGGACGGCGTGCGCATCATCAATTGCGCGCGCGGCGGGCTCATCAACGAGGCGGATCTCGTCGAAGCCCTGAAGTCCGGCAAGGTAGCGGGCGCCGGCATCGACGTGTTCGAGGTGGAGCCGGCGACCGAGTCGCCGCTCTTCGGCCTGCCGAACGTCGTCTGCACGCCGCATCTGGGCGCCTCGACCTCTGAAGCGCAGGAGAACGTCGCGCTTCAGGTCGCCGAGCAGATGGCCGACTATCTGGTGCGCGGCGCGGTGACCAATGCGCTCAACATGCCCTCGATCACCGCCGAGGAGGCGCCGATCCTAACGCCCTTCGTGAAGCTGGCCGAGATCCTCGGCTCTTTCGTGGGACAGGTGACGGAGGACCCGATCCTCTCGGTCGAGATCCTGTTCGACGGCCAGCCTTCGCAGATGAACACCCGCGCCCTGACCTCGGCGGCCCTCGCCGGGCTGCTCAAGCCGCAGATGCAGTCGGTCAACATGGTCTCGGCCCCGCTGATGGCCAAGGAGCGCGGCATCCAGGTCTCGGAGGTCCGCCGCGACAAGACGGGCGTCTTCGACGGCTACATCAAGGTCACGATCAAGACGGCCAAGATGGAGCGTTCGATCGCCGGCACCTGCTTCTCGGACGGCAAGCCCCGCTTCATCCAGATCAAGGACATCAACATGGAGGCCGATGTCGGCCGCCACATGCTCTACACGACCAACAAGGACGTGCCGGGCGTGATCGGCGAGATCGGCATGACCTTCGGCAAGGCGGGCATCAACATCGCCAACTTCCATCTCGGCCGCGACGTCGAGGGCGGCAACGCGATCGCGCTGCTCTATCTGGACGGCCCGCTGTCGGACGCCTTCATCGCGGAAGTCGCCTCGCTGAAGGCGATCGGCCAGGCCAAGCTTCTGGAGTTCGATGTCTGAGGACGCAAGCGAGCCTCGTGACGGAAAGGGGCGCTTCGGCGCCCCTTTTCGTGCGCTCAGGCGGCGACGGTCTTGCGGGCGCGCTCGGCCAGCGTGATCCCGCCGACGACGAGCGCCAGCGCCACGAAATGGTAGGGCAGGAGCCGTTCGCCGAGGATCATGACCGCGAGGGCCGCGCCGAACAGCGGCACGAGATTGATGAAGAGATTGGCCCGGTTGGCGCCGATCGCCTCGACGCCGCGGATGTAGAAGCTCTGCGCGACGAGCGAGGGGAAGATCGCCGTGTAGAGGACGATCGCCCAGCCGCGCGCGTCCGGCGCGTCGTGAACGCCGAGCCAGATCTCGCCAAGCGCGAAGGGAACGGCGGAGAAGGCGGCGCCCGCCGCCAGAACGAAGGCCATGGTCATCCAGTGGAGGCGCGGCTTGGAGCGCAGCGCCACCGTGTAACCGCCGTAGAGGAGCACCGCGAGAAGCATCAGCGCGTCGCCGCGATTGAAGTCGAGCGAGAGGAGGGCGCCCGGATCGCCCCGCGTCGCGGTCAGGACGACGCCGATCGCGGTGAGGCCGAAGCCGAAGATCTGGACCGGCAGGACCCGCACCTGGAAGAACAGGAACATGCCGAGAAAGACGATCAGCGGCATGGCGGACTGGATGATCGTGACCTGGACCGCGCTCGTGTAGACGAGCGCGAGATAGAAGACGCAGTTGAAGACCGTCATCCCGCCCGCGCCCAGCAGGAACAGGTACAGCCAGCGCTCGCGCACGAGCGGCCAGTCGGCCTTGACGTGCGGCCATGCCAAGGGAGCGACGAGGGCGAGCGCGCACACCCAGCGCAGGAAGGTCAGCGCCATGGGCGAGACGTGCCCGACGGCGAGCTTGCCCGCCACCGCGTTGCCGCCCCAGAAGAGCGCCGTGAGACCGAGCAGGATGTAGGGGTGGGACAGGAGGCGGGCCATTCGCCTTCCATAAGCCTGCGTTACGATCGTCGGCAAGGCGTCCGGCCCGCCTTCTCCCGCGACTTTCGCAGAGGCCCGCCGGGGCCAAGGGCAAAAAGGCACGCCGTGCCCTCGCATCGCCGGGTCCGTTTGGCTATGGTCCGTCCGATTTGGGCAGGGGGCCGGCCGACGCCGGTCCTCCGATTCATGGCGCGCGTCGCGCAGGAGTTGGAATGGCAAACGTCGTCGTCGTCGGCTCGCAATGGGGTGACGAAGGAAAAGGCAAGATCGTCGACTGGCTGTCGGAGCGCGCGGACGTCGTCGTCCGCTTTCAGGGCGGCCACAATGCCGGCCACACGCTCGTCGTCGACGGAACGTCCTACAAGCTCTCGCTGCTGCCCTCGGGCGTGGTGCGCCGGGGCAAGCTTTCGGTGATCGGCAACGGCGTCGTCTTCGATCCGCATGCCTTCGTCGCCGAGCGCCGCCGCCTGGAAGGGCAGGGCGTGACGATCTCGCCGCAGACGCTGCGCATCGCGGACAATGCGGTTCTCATCCTTTCCCTGCACCGCGAGCTCGACGCGATCCGCGAGAACTCCAACTCCGGCACGCGCATCGGCACCACGCGTCGCGGCATCGGCCCGGCCTACGAGGACAAGGTCGGACGTCGCGCCATCCGCGTCATGGATCTGGCCGAGCCGGACAAGCTGGGCGAGCGCATCGAGCGCCTTCTGGCCCATCACAACCCGCTCCGCCGCGGTCTCGGCCAGGCCGAGATCGACGCGGGCGCGATCCTGGAGGAGCTGACGTCGGTCGCCTCCGAGATCACGCCCTTCATCGACCGCGTCTGGCGGCTCCTGGACGAGAAGCGCAAGGCGGGCGCGCGCATTCTCTTCGAGGGCGCGCAGGGCACGCTGCTCGACATCGACCACGGCACCTATCCGTTCGTCACCTCCTCGAACACGGTCGCAGGACAGGCGGCGGCGGGTTCGGGCCTCGGCCCGTCCTCGGTCGGCTTCGTCCTCGGCATCACCAAGGCCTACACGACGCGCGTCGGCGAGGGGCCGTTTCCGACCGAGCAGGACAACGAGATCGGGCAGTTCCTGGGCGAGAAGGGCCACGAGTTCGGCACCGTGACGGGGCGCAAGCGCCGCTGCGGCTGGTTCGACGCGGTCCTCGTGCGGCAGGCGGTGGCGCTGAACGGCATCGACGGTCTGGCGCTGACCAAGCTCGACGTCCTCGACGGGCTCGACGAGATCAAGATCGCAGTCGGCTACGAACTCGATGGCGAAACGATCGACTACTTCCCGGCGACGGCCGACGCGCAGGCGAGGCTCAAGCCGATCTACCGCACCTTCGAGGGGTGGAAGGGGACGACCGCCGGTGCGCGTTCGTGGAGCGACCTGCCGGCGCAGGCGGTCAAGTATGTGCGCGAGATCGAGGAGCTGGTCGGCGCGCCCGTCACGCTCCTGTCGACCTCTCCCGAGCGCGACGACACCATACTTGTCCGGGACCCCTTTCAGGACTAGGTTCGAAAGTCCGGCGCACATCCTTCTGTTTGCAGTGAGTTCGTAGAGACATGGCCGATCTGAGCGCGGTCCTCCGCAAGACGATCGACGCTCTTCCGTCGGCCACGCCGCAGCTTCGAGCCAAGGTCTACGACAAGGCCCGCGCGGCGGTCCGGCGGCAGATCGAGGCGGCCAATCCGCCGCTGGCGCCCGAGCTGGCGGATGCGCGGCTGCGCTCGCTCGAAGAGGCGATCAAGTCGACGGAAGCCCATTATTCGGCGGCGTCGGATTCCGCTGCGGCGCCAGCGCCGGCCGCTCCCCCGACGCCCGCGCCCGCTGCTCCGGTGGCATCGCCGCTGGCTGCGCCCGTTCAGCCTGCGCGCCCCGCGCCCCCGCCGCCCGAGCCGGTGCGCACGCCCGTGGCCGAGGATCGGCTGCCTGCCGAGACGGCGAGCCCGCGCGTCGAGGCCGAACGTCCGGCGCCGCCGCCTTTCCTTCGCACGCCGCCGCCGCCGCCCGTCCGTGACGAGCCCCGGTTCGAGCCGGCGCCGGCGCCTCGCGTCGAGCCGGCGCAGGTGCCTCGTGTCGAACCGGCCGCCGAACCGCGTCGCCCTGACTGGATGAAGGCTCCGCCTCCGCTCGTGCAGCCGGAGGTTCAGTCGGAGCCGAGCGAGCCACGCGTCGGCGAGATCGGGCCCATGGCCGAGACCGAGGCCGTGGACAGCGCGCCCGCGCCGTCCGGTCTCGATGCCATCCCGCAGGCGGATATGACGGTTCCGGGCTATGCCCGTCCCCGCCAGGCGCGCCGCAAATCGGCGGGTGGCCTCGTCGCCACGCTGGCGATCCTCGGCGCTCTCGGCGTCGCCGGCTATGCGGGCTATCTCTATCGCGACGATCTATCGGGCCTCTTCGGGGGCGGGCAGGTCGCGGAGGCGCCGGGCGATTCCACAGAGACGGCGCAGACCGATCCCGCCGCGCCGGCAGACGGGGCGGCGACGGCGCCGGCCGGCGAGGCCCCGGTCGATCCGACCGCGCGGCAGTTCACGCAGCGGCTCCTGCCGGACGGCACCGAGGTGGACGAAGGTCCGGCCGAAACGGCCGCCAACGCCTTCGACGAGGGAACCGACGTCGCGGCCGCATCGCGCATCGACCCCGAGCCGGCCGTCCCGCCCGTGCCCGTTCAGACGCAGGCTCCCGCCGCTGCGAGCGACCCGGCCGCCGTCCAGGGCGGCCAGCGGGCAGTCTTCTACGAAGAGCGCTCGGCGGACAGGCCGGGCACCCAGCTCGGCGGAAACGTCGTTTGGAGCGTCGTGAACGAGCCGCCGGCTGCCGGCCAGCCGGCCGAGCCCGCGATCCGGGCCGTGGCGGAGATCGCCGAGAACGACCTGCGGATGACCATGACCATCCGCCGCAACGCCGATGCGACCTTGCCGGCCAGCCACGTGATCGAACTCCTGTTCGATACGCCGACCGATTTTGCCGGCGGAGAGATCGAGAACGTCCAGCGGCTGGCGCTGAAGCCGACCGAGCAGGATCGCGGCCAACCCTTGATCGGCGTCGCGGGCAAGATTTCGGACGGCTTCTTCATCATCGCGCTGAACGATCTCGATCAGGCGGTGGAGAACAATCTCGCGCTCCTCTCCGACGAAAAGTGGATCGACATTCCGATGGCCTACTCCACTGGACAGCGCGCGCTGATCTCGCTGGAGAAGGGTACGCCGGGCGACGAGGTGTTCCGGGAGGCGCTGGACGCCTGGGCGCAGCAGGGCTGAGCCGCCCGCTTTCGATCCTCGTTCGACAAGAGAAAGGGCCGCCGCTCCATCGAGCGGCGGCCCTTTTCGATGTTCGCGATCGGGCCGCGTGTCAGGCGGGTTCGACGACCCGCAGCGCCCGCCGCTGCTCTTCCGCGCTTTCCTGAACCGCCTTCTGGACCTTCTCGAAGGCCCGCACCTCGATCTGGCGCACGCGCTCGCGGCTGATGTCGAACTCGCCCGACAGGGCTTCGAGCGTCAGAGGCTCCTCGGCGAGCCGGCGCGCCTCGAAGATGCGGCGCTCGCGATCGTTCAGGACGTCCATCGCCCCGCGCAACATGCCGCGACGCTGGTCGAGCTCGTCCTGGCGCGCGAGCAGCTCCTCCTGGCTTTCCGAATCGTCGACCAGCCAGTCCTGCCACTCGCCGGACTCGCCTTCGGTCGCGCGGATCGGCGCGTTCAGCGAGGCGTCGCCCGAAAGGCGGCGGTTCATCGAGACGACCTCCTCCTCGGAAACGCCCAGCGAGGTCGCGATCTGCTGCACCTGGTCGGGGCGCAGATCGCCCTCGTCCAGCGCCTGGATCCGGCTCTTCATCTTGCGCAGATTGAAGAACAGGCGCTTCTGGTTCGCCGTCGTGCCCATCTTCACGAGGCTCCAGGAGCGCAGGATGTATTCCTGGATCGAGGCCTTGATCCACCACATGGCGTAGGTCGCCAGACGGAAGCCGCGGTCGGCGTCGAAGCGCTTGACCGCCTGCATCAGCCCGACATTGCCCTCCGAGACGACCTCGCCGATCGGCAGGCCGTAGCCGCGATAGCCCATCGCGATCTTGGCGACGAGACGCAGATGGCTGGTGACGAGCTTGTGGGCCGCCTGCCGGTCGTCATGCTCGGCATAGCGTTTGGCGAGCATGTACTCTTCCTGCGGCTCCAGCATCGGGAAGCGACGGATTTCCTCGAGATAGCGGCTGAGGCCGCCTTCACCGGAAGCAATGCTCGGAAGATTGGACTGCGCCATGAATCGTGTCTCCGTTCGTTGCGGCCGCTTCTTGAAGCCGGCCGGATCGGGGCGCACATGAAGCCACGCCCGCAGGACTGAATATGGTGATCGCTCGGGGCCATTGCATGGCCGGGCCGCGCCCGATCTCGGGACAGCCTGTTCCATCCGGGGAACGCTGGAATCGATCGGCCCGCCATCAGCGGCACCTTCGCCCCCTCAATGAAGAAGGGCGTCCCGAAGTTCCGCAAAATCGACCGGGGGAGGGGCGTCGAACCGCATCGCCTCGCCGGTCGCGGGATGCTCGAAGCCGAGCGTGCGGGCGTGGAGCGCCTGCCGGCGGAAGCGGGTCGCGATCGCCGCCGCCGCCTCGTCGAGCTTGGCGATGCGCGAGCGGAAGCCCGCGCCGTAGACGTCGTCGCCGATCAGGGGGTGCCCGATATGGGCGAGATGGACGCGGATCTGATGCGTCCGGCCGGTTTCCAGGCGGCAGCGCAGGAGGCTCGCCAGCGGCTCGGCCCCGGCGGCTCTGGCCAGAACCTCGTAATGCGTCACCGCATGGCGCGCGTCCGAGCGGCCCTGCGGCACGACCGCGCGCTTGACCCGGTCGCTGTTGGAACGCCCGAGCGCCGCCTCGATCGTGCCGCGCGGCCGGGCCGGAACGCCCCAGGCCAGCGCCTCGTAGCTGCGCTCCAGGCGTCCGTCCCGCCCGTGGGCCGCGAACTGCGCTGCGAGCCCTGCGTGCGCGGCGTCGGTCTTGGCGACGACCATGACGCCGCTGGTGTCCCGGTCGAGGCGGTGCACGATGCCGGGCCGCTTCACGCCGCCGATGCCCGAAAGCGAGTCGGCGCAGTGATGGAGTAGGGCGTTGACCAGCGTGCCCGTCCAGTTGCCGGGACCGGGATGGACGACGAGGCCCGCCGGCTTGTCGACGACGATGAGATGCTCGTCCTCGTAGAGGATCGAGAGCGCGATATCCTCCGGCTGCGGATCGGGCTCGGCCGCCTCGGGGACGGCCAGCTCGATCGTGTCGCCGGCGGCGACCTTTCGCGCGGCGTTCGTCGCGACCGCCCCGGCGACGCGCACATGCCCTTGCGCGATCAGGTCCTGCAGGCGGGCGCGCGACAGCTCGCCGCCGAAGGCGTTGGCGAGAAACCGGTCGAGCCGCAGCCCGGCGCCGTCGGCCTCGACGAGGAGGGTTGCCTCGCGCTCGCGCTGGCTTGTATCGATGCCGGACACTTGCCCTCCGAAGAAGATGTTCCCGATGAGCCCATCCGAGAACCGGATCGACGATCCGGCCGAAATCCCGGTGGACCCCGCCACCGAACGCGTGCGGCGCAAGATGGTGCGCCTCCTGGCGGTCTCCATCGGCGTCATGCTGATCGGGGTTATGGCGGTGCTGGCGGCCGTTGTCTATCGCGTGAACGAGCCGCGGGCCGGCGCCGTGCCGCAGGGCGCCAGCGTGCCCTTCGTCTTGCCGGCGGGAGCCGAGATCCTGGAGTCGAACCTGTCCGGCGACTCGATTCTGCTGCGGGTCGAGGGCCCGGACGGCGAGGGCGAAATCCTTGTCATGGACCGCGCTAGCGGTGCCGTCTCCTCCCGCCATCCCATCGCTTTTCGTTGATACGAAGAGCTGTTCGCAGAGGGTTGCCATCCCCGATCCGGTTGGCTATATCGAACCCAGATCGGGGCGGCGCCCCGGTGATGCGCCCATCGTCTAGCGGTTAGGACGGCGCCCTCTCACGGCGCAAACAGGGGTTCGATTCCCCTTGGGCGTACCAATCTCTTTCTGACATTCCGGTTTGAAATCAGTCGCTCAGGCATCGTCGTCTGTTCGTGCCGTTGCGTGATTCGGCCAGCCGATCGGCAGGAGGGCGGCGTGGCTTCTCGCGTGATGCGAACCCGGCTCCGCCCTTCGTGATTCTGAGGTGAGCCTTCGCGCCGGAACTCTCCTTCGAGCGAACCGTTGGTCCGCACCCCGATGGCCGGTGTTCGCTTTGGGCGGGAATGGTCCGGACATGGGGACGGTCCTTGCGGACAGATTCGATTCATACTGTCGGAGGAAAGGTCGGGCGGACTCATGCGGAATTGGGAATGTCGCTCCATTCTGACCGAAAGGTGCAAGCAACGATCGGCTAGAGTGGTTTGAACAAGGCAACCGAACTGCAGCGCCGCAGGTCCGCAATGCAGGACCGTGGCTGCTACGGGCTTCTGATCCAGCGCTTCGCGCCCTCCGAACGCCGAGAGGGACCTTGGGAGCGCCGCCACAGGGTTCATAGCATGCGGACCCACAGCCCGTCGGGTCCGGCGTCATGAAGGTTGCCGAGAGGGGAACGATGCTCCGCGTGCTATTGAAGTCGGCTCTGCTGACGCTCGGCATCGTGGCCTTCAGCCACGTCGTGTCGCTGGTGGTCAGGACGGTGCTCGGGCTCGGCTATGACGGCTATTCCCTGGCGCTGACCACGGCGGTGCCGATGATCGCCGCCTTTCCCTTCGCCGTCTTCATCTGCCATCAGGAAGCGCGCATTCGCGACCTGTACGGGCGGCTGAAGACCGCGCATGAGACGCTGACGCGCGAGGCGACGCGCGACGATCTGACGGGGCTGCTGACCCGCATTCCGTTCTTCGACGAGATGGCGGCCGCGCGAACCAACAAGCGCCGGGGCGCGCTTCTCATCGTCGATGCCGATCATTTCAAGGGCATCAACGACCGTTACGGCCATCTGGTCGGCGACCGCGCGCTCATGCTGCTCGCATCCAGCGTCGCCTGCGCGGTGCGCGAGCGCGATGTCGTAGGCCGGATCGGCGGCGAGGAGTTCGCGGTCTATCTGCCGCAGACCGAACTCGCCGACGCGATGGACATCGCGGAGCGGATCCGTTCCAGCGTGGGCGCGATCCAGTTCGAACCGGTGCCGGGCGCGGCGCACCCGTTGAGCGTCAGCATCGGCATCGCCCGGGCCGATCACACGCGCTCGCGCAGCGTGCTGTTCGCCGAGGCGGACGCGCGCCTCTACGAAGCCAAGCAGAAGGGCAGGGACCGCGTCGTGTGCGAGGACGTCGAGCCGCCCTCGGCCAAGGTCACCTTCCTGCACGATCGGCGCGCCCGGCGAACCTGACGCGCCGAAGCCTCGTCAGGCGCGATGGCCGTCCAGCTGCTCGAGCATGGCGCGGGCCGAGGACTTCTCGGCCTGACCGGGCGCGTCCTCAATGTTGACCGTCTGCACGACGCCGTCGCGCACCAGCATGGAGTAGCGCTGCGACCGCGTTCCGAAGCCTTTTGCGTTCAGATCGACGTCGAGGCCGACCGCCTTGGCGAACTCCGCGTTTCCGTCGGCGAGGAAGAGGATGTCGTTCTCGCCGCCATTGGCCTTGCGCCACGCGTCCATGACGAAGACGTCGTTGACGGCGACGACCGCGATCGTCTCCGCGCCCTTGGCGCGCAGCTCGTCCTTCAGCTCGATATAGCCCGGCAGATGGTTGTTCTGGCAGGTCGGGGTGAAGGCGCCGGGAACGGCGAAGAGGACGACGGTCTTTCCGGCGAAGATCTCGTCGGTCGTGATGTTCGCCGGCCCGTCCTGCGACGGGGTGCGAAGGGTCGCCGAGGGAATCGTGTCGCCTGGCTTGATGCTCATGGGGGTCTCTCCTTCGAGGCCGCGGGGGTTGCCGTGTTCGTGTGTCAGGGAAGGTCGATCGTCAAGGAGAAGGCTCGTTGGCCGGCGATGAAAACGGCGTCGAGCGCTGCGTCGGGAGGGCTGCCGTCACGTGGCCGTTCGCGGATCGGCACTTGCCAGAGCGCGCCTTGCCGGGTCGGCGCGCCGAAGCGCCAGGGCGACGGTGCGGAGACGAAGAGGTCGTCCGCCCCGTCGATGTCGGAGGGTGCCTCGACGAGCAGAATGTCGCCTTCGATCCGTCCCTTCGCGGCTCCGGCGTTCCGCGGCAGCGCGAGAAAGGCGCGATCGATCGCCATGGCGTCGGCTGTCGAAAGCGGCTCGGAGAGGTCTCGTTCGAGAACGGTCGCGACGGGCACGCAGAGCGTTCGGCATAGGCCGGCCTGGAGAGACAGGACGAGGCGAGCGTCCGCGTGCGCGGTGGTCTCGAACGCCACCGCCACCGGTCGGTCGTAGCCGTTCAGCCTTTCGCCCTCGCTCACGATCCGCTCCGGCGCGGGGAAGGCGACGCGCGGCGTCTCGACCCCCTGGCTGGCGGAGAAGTCGAGCCGGGGGGCAAGGCCGCTTTCGCCCGGATCGAGCCAGTATGTCTTCCAGCCGGGAGCCAGATCGAAGAGGACCGCGCCGCGGACACGGCCCGCCTCGTCGGGCGTTTCGGCGATGAGGCGGATGGTCGCGCCTTCGGTCTGAACTGCGGTCTCGGCCATGGCGGTCGGGATCACGGACGCCAGAAGGATCAGGGCATGGAGGAAGGCGATCATGGCCCATGATAGCGCGAAACGGGGCGCCCGGAAGCCGAGCGGTGCGATGCGGACGCGGCCTTTCCGGGCATCGCCACGGACGGCACCGTGCCCACAACGGGATCGGCCCGAAAAAGCCTGACGCGTCGATTCAAAAAGATGGAGCGACCTTTGTGCGTCCGTTCGAACGCAGGGCACCCTAACCAAATCTTGTGGGGTACCCTTGATGAATTGCGGGGCTCGGAAAGCTATCTAGGCATCATGGACGTCGACGCGATCAGATCCGGACAGAATGACCATCCTTCGCTGGAGGGGCATTTCCTCATCGCCATGCCGGGGATGGAGGACGAGCGCTTCGCGCGCAGCGTCGTCTACATCTGCGCGCATTCGGCGTCCGGCGCGATGGGCTTCGTCATCAACAAGGCGCAGGCGCTGAGCTTTCCCGATCTCCTCACGCAGCTCGGCATCGTCTCCTCGCCGGACGAAATCCGGCTGCCGCTGAAGGGGCACGAGATCTCCGTCTGCCAGGGCGGGCCGGTCGAAAAGGGGCGGGGCTTCGTGCTCCATTCCGACGATTACGGCTCGGAATCCACGGTTCCGGTCGAGGACCGGGTCGCGCTGACGCCGACGCTCGACATTCTCAAGTCGATCTCGCGCGGCCTCGGCCCGTCCACGGCCATCATGGTGCTCGGCTATGCCGGCTGGGGCGCGGGGCAGCTGGAGGCCGAGATCGCGGCCAATGGCTGGCTGACCTGCCGCGCCGACCTCGACATCCTCTTCGACACGCGGCTCGACGACAAATACGGCCGCGCCTTGAAGACGATCGGCGTCGATCCGGCCTTCCTCGCCTCGCAGGCCGGTCACGCCTGAGCGGGCGTGGCCGTCGCGCCGACCGCCGGCGCCGTGCGGGGCTTGGTCGCCTTGCGCTCCTGCAGAAGCCGCCGCGTCTCCTCCGCGTTCATCGGCGGGGCGAACATGAAGCTCTGCACATATTCGCAGTTCAGCGCCTTCAGCTTCTCGGCGTCCTCGGTCGTCTCCACGCCCTCCGCGACGACCGCCAGCCCGAGATCGTGCGCCATGGTCACGATGGACTGGACGATGATCTGGCGCTGCGGCAGCGACTCCTTTCGCAGGAAGGACTGGTCGATCTTCAGCGTGTCGAAGGGGAAGCGCATCAGATAGGACAGCGAGGAGTAGCCCGTCCCGAAATCGTCCAGGGACAGGCCGACGCCGATCTCGCGCAGCTGCGCCAGAAGCTGGGCCGAGCGCTCCGGGTTGTCCATCACCAGCGATTCGGTCAGCTCCAGCCGCAGGCTTTCCGGGCTCAGCTTGTGCCGCGCCAGAACCGTGCGCACGTCGGTGACGAGATCCTGGCGGATCAGCTGGCGCGAGGAGATGTTGACCGAGACGGTGAGTCCGGAGCGTCCCGACAGGCGCTGCCAGTCGGACAGACGCCGCACCGCTTCGTCGAGCGCGAACTGGCCGAGCTGGACGATGAGCCCGCTGGTCTCGGCGATGGGGATGAACTCGGAGGGCGAGACGAGGCCGCGCTTGGGATGCTCCCAGCGCAGCAGTGCCTCGAAGCCTGCGATCGAGCCGTTCGAAAGCCGCACGATCGGCTGGAAGGCCAGGGACAGCTCCTGTCGCGAGAAGGCGCGGCGAAGGTCCGATTCCAGCTCCAGGCGTCCCGAACCGGCGCTCTTGTAGGCGGAGCGGAAGGGCTCGACGCGGTCGCCGCCCAGGCGCTTGGCCTGGTACATGGCGAGTTCGGCCTCCTTCAGGAGGTCCTCGGCCGCGCAGCCCTCGCTCCAGCCGGTGAGGCCGATCGAGCCGGTCAGCACGATCTCCCGGTCGGTGAAGTTGATCGGCGCGCGGATCGCCTCGCGCAGCTCCTCTGCGACCTGCGCCACCGCCGCGACGTCGGTGCGGGACATCAGGATCAGGCCGAACTGGTCGCCCGAAAGGCGCGCGAGCGAGTCCTGCTGCTTCAGAAGCCGCTTCAGGCGGCGCCCGATGGTCAGAAGGATCGTGTCGCCCGTCGCGATGCCGAAATCGTCGTTGACCTGCTTGAAGCGGTCGATGTCGATGATGAAGATCGACGGCCTCAGGTCGGTGCGGGTCGTCGCGATGGCGGCGATCGAATCGAGGCGGTCGAGGAAGAGTTCGCGGTTCGGCAGGCCCGTGAGCTGGTCGTGGAGCGCGTCGTGGAGCAGGCGCTCCTCGGATTTCTTGTCGTCCGTCACGTCCTTCAGCGTGCCGACGCAGCGGACCACCTCGCCGTCCGAGCCGAGCATCGGGCGGGCGCGCAGATGCATCCAGTGATAGTGCCCGTCGCCGGAGCGGACGCGGAAGTCCTGCAGGATCCGGCCCCTGCGATGCTCGATGATCGTGTCGAGCATCATCTTGAAGCGGTCCCGGTCGTCGGGGTGGAGGATCGGCAGCCAGTCGCGCGCCGGCCCGTTCATGGCCCGCAGCGGCATCTGCGCCAGCCCGTCGGAATCGCAGGCGGTGAAGATGCGGTCGCGCGTGACGTCCCAGTCCCAGACGGCGTCGCCCGTGCCGGCGAGGGCGAGCGACCGGCGCTCCATGTCCGACAGGAGGCCGCTCGCAAGGCTTCCGCCCGCGAAGGCGTGCTGCATCACGGTGAAGCCGATGAGGAGGACGATGAGGACGAGGCCGCCGGCAAGGGCCGGCTGGATGATGTCGTTGTCGATCGCGCCCGTCAGCGTCGCCCAGCCCGCGCCGAGCCATGCGATGATCAGCAGCCATGTCGGGATCAGCATCACCGCCCGGTCGAAGCCCTGGAAGGCGAGTGTCAGGATGAGGACGAGCCCGATGGCGGCGGTCGCGGCGAGCGAGAGGCGCGCGAAGCCCGCCGCGAGAGTCGGATCGACGACCGCCATGAAGGCGAGGGCGGAGAGACCGGCCAGCCAGAGCACGGTGAAGGCCGAAAGCGCGCCATGCCAGCGGTTGAGGTTCAGATAGGCGTAGAGGAAGACGATCAGCGTGAAGGCGAGCGCCACTTCGGTCGTCGCCCGGAGGATGGTCTCCCGTCCGGGATCGGTGGGCACGAGCCGCTGCCAGAAGTCGAAATCGATGCAGACATAGGCGAGCACGGCCCAGGCGAGGGCCGCCGTCGCCGGGAACATGGGCGAGCCCTTCACCACGAAGAGGATCGTCAGGAAGACCGCCAGAAGGCCGGCGATGCCGAGGACGATGCCGCGATACAGGGTGAAGGAGTTCAGCGTGTCCTTGTAGGCGTTGGGCTCCCACAGGCGGATTTCGGGCAGGCGGTCGGAGGAGAGTTCGGCGACGAAGGTGACGATCGAGCCCGGATCGATGGTTACGAAGAAGAGGTCGGCCTCTGTGCTCTCCTGCCGTTCGAGGGCGGAGCCGACGGAGGGCGTGATCGCGGTGATGCGGCGCGAGCCGAGGTCGGGCGAGATGATGCCGGATCCCGGCAGTTTGAAATGGGGTGCGACGACGAGCCGGTCGAGCTGCTCGTCGGTGTTGTTGGCGAGCGCGAAGACGGCCCAGTTGCCCGAGCCGCTTGCCGTCGCGGCCTCGACCTCGAAGCGGCGTACGACGCCGTCGGCGGCCGGCACGGTCGTCACCTGGAAGCTTTCGCCCTGGCCGCTGTAGAGATCGACCGCCGGAAGAAGGTCGATCGCGATGTCCTGACGCGATACCTCGACCGGCTCCAGCGCCTGCGCGGGCAGGATGAGGACGAGCACGGCCAGCATCGCCAGGACGCCGAGGACGGCTCGCCGAAGGAGCGAAAGGTCAGGCATGGGGGACGGGATCGACCTTTCCTGGCAGGGCCGGCACGGCTTCCGTGCGCACGCGGGGAACGGGACCGTCCTCGGCCAGGCGCGAGAAGAGAAGATGGTCGTGCCAGGTCCCCGCAATCATCAGATACTTACGCAAATGACCTTCCTGAGCGAAACCGCATTTCTGGAGAAGTCCGATCGACCTCCGGTTGTGCGGCAGGCAGGCGGCCTCGAGCCGATGAAGCCGTTCCACCTCGAAGGCATAGGTCGAGACCGATCGCACCGCCTCGGCCATCAGGCCCCGTCCGGCGAAGCGTTCCCCCATCCAGTAGCCGAGCGTCCCCATCTGGGCGACGCCCCTGCGAATGTTCCCGAGCGTGATGCCCCCGCACAGACGCTGCGAATCCGTTTCGAACAGGAAGAAGGCGTGGCCGTGGCGGGCTCGCGCGTCCTGCCGGTAGCGCGAGAGACGCGCGTCGAAGGAGGCGCGGGACAGCTCCTCCGCGCCCCAGGCCGGTTCCCAGGGTACGAGGAAAGAGCGGCTCGCCGCGCGAAGGGCCCGCCACTGCTCGTAATCCGAGGCGCGGGGCGCCCGTAGGGTGATCCGCTCGGCGACGAGCGCCGGAGTAGGCGCGCCGGCGAACCAGTCCAGGAGGAACATCGGAATTGTCCGCCCGCGCGTCAGCCCGCCGCGAGCGCCGGGCTCCCGAGCCGTTGCTCGATCGACTCGAGCGAGGGCAGGAGACGCAGCGGCCCGATCGCGGCGAGCGTGGGCTTGACGTCGAGAAAGGTGCGGCCCGCAAGGTCGGCCAGACGCTCGGCGGAGATCGCCGCGAGGCGGTCGAGAAGCTCGGTGTTCTCGATCACCGATCCCTTGAACAGGAGCTGCCGTGCGATCTGGCCGGCGCGGGAGGCGGGGCTCTCCTGGCTCATCAGGAGGCTGGAGCGGATCTGCGAGCGGGCGCGCACGACCTCCTTCTCCGTGATCCCGTCGGCGGCACGCGCCAGCTCCTCCACGATGACGGGCGCGAGTTCGGACAGCTCGTCCTCGCCCGTGGCGGCATGGATGCCGAAGAGCCCCGTGTCGGAGAAGCTCCAGTGGAAGGCGGAGATCGCGTAACAGAGGCCGCGCGTCTCGCGGACCTCCTGGAAGAGACGCGAGGACATGCCGCCGCCCAGGATCGTGGACAGGACCTGCGAGGCGTAGAAGTCGCGCTGATAATAGGGCCGGCCCTGGAAGCCGAGGACGAGCTGCGCGTCCGCGAGGTCGCGGTCCTGCCGGAACTCGCCGCCCGTATAGGCGGCCGACAGGCGGCCTTGCGCCTCGGCGCCCGTGCCGGCCGCCAGATGTCCGAAATTGGCGGTGACGCGATCGACCACGTCCTGATGCGAGACGGCGCCGGCCGCCGAGACGACCAGCTTGTCCGGCGTGTAGTGCGAGCCGAGATAGGACCGCAGCCCCTCCGGCGTGAAGGAGCGCACGGTCTCGCGCGTGCCCAGGATCGGACGGCCGATCACCTGATCGCGGAAGGCCTGCGCCTGGAAGTGGTCGAAGACGATGTCGTCGGGCGTATCCTCGGCCGCGCCGATCTCCTGCAGGATGACGTGCTGCTCGCGGACGAGCTCCTCCTCGTCGAACTTCGAATCGAGCAGGATGTCGGACAGGATGTCGAGGGCGAGCGGCACGTCCTCGCGCATCACCCGCGCGTAGTAGGCGGTGGTCTCGACGCTGGTCGAGGCGTTCAGCTCTCCGCCGACATCCTCGATCTCCTCGGCGATGCGGCGCGCCGAGCGCCGCGCGGTGCCCTTGAACGCCATGTGCTCGAGCAGATGGGCGATGCCGTGCTCGTGCAGGCCCTCGTCGCGGGCGCCGGCCTTCACCCAGATGCCCAGCGCCGCGCTTTCCAGCGACGGCATGGTTTCCGTCGCGATCGTCAGCCCGTTGGAGAGCTTCGTGATCTCGACGCTCATGCGGCCGCTCCGAGGGTGACCGCGCGCGAGCGCTGCTCGACGAAGCGCTGGACGGCGGACAGGTCGTTGGCGACCGTCTCGAAGATTTCCGGCCGCTTCATCAGGTCGCCATGCGTCGGGGGAAGGGAAGGCTCCGTGCCGATAGCGGCGGCGACGGCGGCGGGGAACTTGGCCGGGTGCGCCGTGCCGAGGACGATCATCGGCTCGGCGCCCTGATGCCGGCGTGCGACGGACAGTCCGACCGCCGTGTGCGGGTCGAGAAGATAGGCGCTGTCGGCGAAGACCTGCGCGATCGTCTCGCGCACATCGTCCTCGCTCGCGCGGCCGGCGTCGAACTCGTCCCGGATCGTCTCCAGCGTTCCGCCCGGCAGGGTGAAGCTCTTCGACTGCTTGAGATTGTCCATCAGGCGGCGGATCTCCTCGCCGTCGCGCCCGCCCGCCTCGAACAGCAGGCGTTCGAAATTGGAGGAGATCTCGATGTCCATGGAGGGCGAGGTCGTGGCGCGCACGCCCTCCATCTCGTAGCGGCCCGAGGCCAGCGCGCGGGCGAGAATGTCGTTCTCGTTCGTCGCGATGACGAGGCGCTCGACGGGCAGGCCCATGCGCTTGGCCGCGTATCCGGCGAAGATGTCGCCGAAATTGCCGGTCGGCACGGTGAAGGAGACACGGCGCTCCGGCGCACCGAGACTGGCGGCGGCGGTGAAGTAGTAGACGATCTGGGCCATGATGCGCGCCCAGTTGATCGAGTTCACGCCCGACAGGGCCGTCCGCGTGCGGAAAGCCTGATCGTTGAACATCGCCTTCACCATCGCCTGGCAGTCGTCGAAGGTGCCTTCGACGGCGATGGGATGGACGTTCGCGGCGCCCGACGTCGTCATCTGCCGCTGCTGGACCGGCGAGACGCGGCCGCGCGGGAAGAGGATGAACACGTCCGTGCGCGTGGACGCCGCGAAGGCGGAGATCGCCGCGCCGCCGGTGTCGCCCGAGGTCGCGCCGACGATGGTCGCGCGGCTGCCGCGCTCGGCGAGCACATGGTCCATCAGGCGCGCCAGCAGCTGCATGGCCACGTCCTTGAAGGCGAGCGTCGGACCGTGGAAGAGCTCCAGCACGAAGGCGTTCGGCCCGACCTGGACGAGCGGGGCGACCGCCGGATGGCGGAAGGTGGCGTAGGCCTCGTCCACCATGCGCTTCAGATCGGCCTGCGGGATGTCATCGCCGACGAAGGGCGTCAGGATTTCGAGCGCGATCTCGGCATAGGGCCGGCCGGCGAAGGAGCGGATGGTGGCCTCGGAAAAGCTCGGCCAGCTTTCCGGAACGTAGAGCCCGCCGTCTTCGGCGAGGCCGGTCAGGAGGACGTCGCTGAACCCAAGGACGGGGGCCTGCCCCCGCGAACTCACATACTTCACGGCAACTCCCAAGCCCGCCCGACACGCGGCTCTCGACATCCCGTTCCCGGCCGCGCGCTCGCGCATCGCCGTGGATGGTTCACCCGTCGCGGTCGCACCGCGCGGGAGGCAATGGTATAGACCGCCGACGCATATGAAGGGAAGGACCGCCGATGGCACCGCTTCACGCTTTCAGGATCGCCCCTTTCGCGATGGGCCTCGCGGTCCTCTCGGCCTGTTCGACCGGCGGCGGCCAGCCGCCCGCCGTTTCCCAGCCGGCGGGGACGGAGGCGGCCTACTGCCCGCCCGTCGTGCAGCGCGAGGGCACTTCGGTTCTGCGGCGCGGGGAGGGCGACGCCCTCCAATACGTTGCCTCCATCTCCCAGACCTCGCGATCCTGCCGGGTCATCGACGGCGTGCTGCACATCGAGGTCGGCATCGCCGGGCGCGTGATGCCGGGCGCCGCCGCGCCCTCGGGACAGGTCGGCCTGCCGCTGCGGGTCGTGGTCGTGCGCGGCTCAGAGGTGCTCTACTCCAATCTCGGACGTATCGGCGTTCCCATCTCGCAGGGCTCGGGCGCGCAGCCCTTCACCTATGTCGATCGGGCGATCCGCCTCTCCGAGCCTGCGAGCCGTCAGGTCAACATCCAGGTCGGCTTCGACGAACAGAACTGACGGGGGGCCGGGAGCTTAGTCGCGCTCCCAGTCCGAGAAGGCCTCGACGACGGACGGGAAGTCCGACAGGCGCGAGATGACCGTCTCGGCCCCGGCGTCCGTCAGGGCGTCGGCGTGGCCGGGATGGGTGTGGCTCGCGCCGGTGAAGCCGACGACGCGGCAGCCCGCCGCCACCGCCGCGGCGATGCCGTGGACGGAATCCTCCAGGACGACGGCGTCCTTCGGCTCCACGCCGAACTCCTTGCAGGCGTACAGATAGACGTCCGGCGCCGGCTTGATGCGCTTCGTCCCGACCTCCCGCGAGGAGTAGACGTAGGGGCGGAAGCGGTCCCAGAGGCCGACATGCGACAGCATGATCTTCAGCCGGTCGCCGAGCGAGTTGGAGCAGATGGCGCGCGGCAGTTCGAGGCGGTCGAGCATTTCGTGGACGCCCGCGATCGCCTCGACCTTGGCCAGCCGCTTGTCGGTCTCGACCTTGGCGCGCGCGATGAAGTCGTCGGGGAAGACCATGCCGGTCTCTTCGCTCAACGCCGCCAGGATGCGGTCGAGCGTCAGTCCCGCGAAGCGCGCCGCGAGCTCTTCCGCCGAGATCTCGTAACCCAGTTCGGCGAACATCTCCGACTCGATCTGTGCGGAGACGATCTCGGAATCGACCAGCACGCCGTCGCAGTCGAACAGGATCAGGGAAAGGGCCATTCGTCGAACTCGTCGTATCGGGAAGGACGCGGCCTCTCGGACCGCGAATGGCCCGTAGCATGCGGGCGGGCGATGGACCAAACGCGAGGTCGCCGCCGGGGTTCACCGATCGTTTACGGTGTTCGGTAACTATGACGTCGGTCCAGTTGTTCTTGCGTCAGACCGGGTGAACGAAATGTCGAATCTACGCCGCGCGCCCTTGTCCGAAGTTCGAGCGTCGGGACGCGCGGCGTATGTCGATACGATCCTGAAGGGCGATTGCGTGTCGAAGATGGAGACGCTGCCGGCGGCGTCCGTCGACGCGATCTTCGCCGACCCGCCCTACAATCTGCAGCTCGGCGGCGACCTCCTGCGGCCCGACCATTCCAAGGTCGATGCGGTCGACGACGCCTGGGACCAGTTCGAGAGCTTCCAGGCCTACGACGCCTTCACGCGCGCCTGGCTGCTCGCCGCGCGGCGGGTGCTCAAGCCCAACGGCACGATCTGGGTCATCGGCTCCTATCACAACATCTACCGGGTCGGCGCGATCATGCAGGACCTCGGGTTCTGGATGCTGAACGACATCGTGTGGCGCAAGGCCAACCCGATGCCGAACTTCCGGGGACGCCGCTTCCAGAACGCCCACGAGACCATGCTCTGGGCGTCCCGCTCCCAGGATTCGAAGGGCTACACCTTCAACTACGAGAGCCTGAAGGCGGCCAACGACGACCTCCAGATGCGCTCCGACTGGCTCTTCCCGATCTGCTCGGGCGGCGAGCGGCTGAAGGACGAGGACGGCCGCAAGGCGCATCCGACGCAGAAGCCGGAGGCGCTGCTCGCCCGGGTTCTCCTGTCCTCCACCAAGCCCGGCGACCTCGTGCTCGATCCCTTCTTCGGATCGGGGACGACGGGCGCGGTCGCCAAGCGCCTCGGCCGCCACTTCGTCGGCATCGAGCGCGAGGACGACTACATCCAGGCCGCGACGCGCCGCATCATGGCCGTCGAGCCGCTGGGCGAGGACGAGATCCGTCTCGCGGTGCCCAAGCGCGCCGAGCCGCGCGTCGCCTTCTCGACGCTGGTCGAGGCCGGACTGATCGCACCGGGCACCGAACTGACCGACGCCAAGGGCCGCTATTCGGCGCGCGTGAAGGCGGACGGGACGCTCGTCCACGGAACGCAGAGCGCCTCGATCCATCGCATCGGCGCGATGGTGCAGGGGCAGGAGGCCTGCAACGGCTGGACCTTCTGGCACGTGCGCGACGGAGCCGTTCTGATCCCGATCGACCATCTGCGGGCGGAAGTCCGCCGCCGCATGGCGGGCGTCGAAGCCTGAGATCAGCGCCGGGCGGGGCGGTCGGTCTCCCCGCCGGCCCGTGCGATCGCCTTGCGCATCAGCGTCGGCAGGGCCTGATCCTCGATGGTTTCGGGCTTGGCCCACCAGCCGTCGCCCGTCGGAGCGGTTTCGGCCACGACCGCATGCCAGACCTCCAGCGTCAGGTCGAAATGGGTGAAACCGTGCGCGACCTCGCCCATCAGCCTCCAGTTCGCCGGAAAGGGCGCTGAATCCTCGCCCGTCGCGCCGTCGGTCCGTGCGCTCCATCCGGTGGAGGGCGGCTCGGCCATGCCGCCGAGCATGCCGGAGGGCGGGCGCTGCCGCAGCCAGACCGCGCCGTCGCCCTTGCGCTCGGCGACGAAGACCGCACCGATCCGCGAGGGCTTGGCCCGCTTGGCCGCCTTCTTCGGAAACTCGGTCTGCCGGCCTTCGGCGCGCGCCGTGCAGGGCGCGGCGATGGGGCAGATCACGCAGGCCGGGCTCTTGGGCGTGCAGACGGTCGCGCCAAGATCCATCAAGCCTTGCGCGAAGTCGCCCGGCCGGTCGGCCGGCGTCATGGCGTCGACATGGTCGCGGATCAGCGGCCGGGCGCCCGGAAGCGGCGCCTCGATGGCGTGGAGCCGCGTGGTCACCCGTTCGATGTTACCGTCCACGACCGCGATCCGTTCGCCGAAGGCGATCGCGGCGATGGCCGCGCAGGTGTAATCGCCGATGCCGGGCAGGGTCTTCAGTCCGGCCGCCGTTGGCGGAAAGCGTCCGCCGTGCTCGGCGACGACGGCCCGGGCGCAGGCGAGAAGGTTGCGGGCGCGGGCGTAGTAGCCGAGACCCGCCCAGGCGCCCATGACCTCCGCATCCTCGGCCGCGGCCAGGGCCTCGACGGTCGGCCAGCGGGTCGTGAAACGATGGAAATAGTCGCGCACGGCCGCGACCGTCGTCTGCTGCAGCATGATCTCCGACAGCCAGACCCTGTAAGGGTCGGGCCGCACGCCGGCGGCGATGTCGGCGGGAGACGTGCGCCAGGGCAGGCTGCGCGCATGCCGGTCGTACCATGCGAGGAGAGGCGAGGCGACGGCGAGCTGAGGGTTCAACGCGGACGACCGTTCGCCGACGCGGCGCGCTCGGCGTCCTTGCGCAGGAAGTAGCAAAAGAAGCCGAAACCGCCCGAGACGAGCATGAAGGATTCGCCGATGGCCAGCCGCACGTTCGAGTTTGTGACGAGGGTGAGCGCGAAGAAGAGGATCCCGCCCACGGCGAGCGCGAAGACCGCATTGCCGATGATGCCCTCCCGGCGCGCCGCGGCCGCCTGCCAGAGCGTCCATCCCGCTCCGAAGGCGTAGAAGGCGAGGCCGACGATCCCGTAGCGGACCGCGATCTCCAGATAGCCGTTGTGGATCAGGTTCGCGTAGCGATGGCTGTAGGGCGCCGCGGCCCACAGATCGATCCATTCGGTGCCCGAACCGAGGACGATCGACTGCCGCCAGACCTCGAGCGCGTTGACCCAGAGAGCGAGGCGCTGGTCGAAGGTGGACGGCACGTAGCCCGCGGCCATCGCGTCCTCGAAGGCGCCGATCAGGTCGCCCTGGCTCGCGACCTGCGACCCGATCGCCAGGGCCGCGTCCACATTGGGCAGAAGTTCGTGCGCGATCTGGTCGGCGAAGAAGAAGCCGAACAGGAGGGCGCAGGCGCTGGACCCGATGAGGACCGGAACGAGCCGCCGCCCGCCGCCGGCGACGGCGAGGAAGGTGACGAGCATCGCCGGAAGGCTCAACCCGAGGGCCAGCCAGACACCCTTCGACCGCGCGCCGAGGATTCCGAGAAGCGCCAGGGCGATCGTCGCGGTGGCGAGGATCGCGATCGCCGCGCGCAGACGGCGGGGTTCGTCGGGCGCGTCGAGAAGGTGCAGGAGGAGGGCGGACATGGCCAGCACGATCAGCCCGCCCCCGATCGAGGCGTGGATCGTGTTCGCATGGAAGAGGAAATGCGCACGCTCGCCGGCGAAGATCGCCGCCGGATCGAGGCTGAGGAGGAGCGCCGCAAGGCTCGCCACGACGAACGCGGCGGTCAGCATGCGGAACTCGGACCGGTGAAGATAGAAGGCGTAGCCGAGCGTCGGCAGGACGAGGGCCAGGAGATAGATGCCCTCCGCCGAGCCGCGGAAGGGATCGCCGTGATCGAGCATGCCGAGGGCGAGCCGCAGGCCGACGTGAAGGCCCCAAAGCGCGCACAGGAAGCCCATCGGGCCGATCGAGGGGCGGTCTTCACGCAGATAATAGGCGACGATGCCCTGCAGCAGCAGGAAGGGCAGGCAGTATCGATAGAGGTCGGACTCCACGAACACGGCGGAGACCAGACCGAAGAGAAGGACGGTGTTCGGCCAGTGGATGGCGCGGACGAGGGCTTCGAAGGCGGACCTCATCGCAGCGCGTACCTGGCGCGGCGCGCATAGTCGCCCGCCCGGAAGGCCGCCGTCGGAAGGCGGAGAAGCGGATTGGGCTTGGACCGGGCGTAGGCGTCCTCGCCCTTGCCCGGAACGATGGTCGAGGGCAGCCCCTCGGACCGGAAATGGACGCCGGACCAGCGCATGGTGAAGATCGTCGCCTTCATCGCCCAGCCGCGCTCGAAGGCGACGTCGTAGGGCAGGCGCATCGTTCCCAGCTCGGCGCGAAGCCGAAGCGCGCCCTCGCGCGTCACCGCGTAACAGGCCGCCGAAGCCTGCGGCCCGTGGATGCAGCGGCCGAACTCGGTCTCTCCCTGCCCGCCATGCCGCACGAAGCCCTTCACGCGGTGGTTGGTAAGCTTGAGCATGTCGAGATCGGGACGCTCGGCCACGATCGAACGCACCTTCTCCACGATGTGCCGCCCGAGCGTCACGTCGTCCTCGCAGATGAGAGCGATGTCGTCACCGGATCGGATGACCGTATCGAGCGCGTCGAGGTGGCTGCGGTAGCAGCCGTACTCTCCCGGCAGGATCAGGCGGCCGTGCAGGAGGCGGAAGGCGCGGTGATCGACGTCGATCCAGGCCTCGCGCGCGACGGCCTTCCCGTCCACGCCGGGGACCCGCTCGATGTCGAGGCCATGCTCCGCCGCGTCGCGCTCGATCCACGCCCAGCGTTCGGGCGAGCGGTCGAGATTGATCACGTAGAAGCGCAACGGCCGTCTCCAACTGCCTGATACCGCTGCAGCTTCGCCGAACTTCGTCCAGGCCGGACTTCGGACGCGCCGCGATGCCGGCAGCCTGTCGGCGCTGGGGTTCCAGGAGGCGCTTGATACGAGCCCCGACCTCGTTCATCAAGAGCATGAGGAACCCCTCGCGAGAACGTCACTTTCCACGCAACGTCGCGACAGGCCCCGTGACCGCCCACGATTCCCGCCCACGCCGGTCGTCCGTCCGCCCGCTCGCCGATCTCGTATCCGGGCTCGTGGACCCGATCCTCGCCAGGAAGGCGGGCATGTCGAGCGCGCTCGTCTCGTCCTGGCCGGAGATCGCCGGGCCGCGTCTGGCCGAGGGCACGCGGCCGGAGAAGCTGATCTGGTCGGGACAGCGCAGCGATCTCGACCCGTTCGAGCCGGCGACGCTGGTCGTCGCCTGCGAGGGCGCTTTCGCGCTCCGCCTCCAGCACGAGGCCGGCGAGCTCCTGCAGCGGATCGACGTCTTCTTCGGCTACCACGCGGTCGGACGGCTGAAGATCGTCCAGCGTGCGGCCGCGCCGGCTCCTCCGTCGCGCAAACCCGCGCTCGGGGAACTGGGACCGCCGGACCGCAAGGTCATCGGGGAGGCGACCGCGCGGATCGAGAGCCCGCGGCTGAAGGCGGCGCTGGAGCGCTTCGGAGAAGGCGTGCTCGCGCGCAACAAGGCGACGCGGGGTTGAAGGCGTCGTTCAGGCACGGTTCAAGCGCCTGACGCTCTATTCGCGGCGCGCGACCTTGGAATGCCCGATTTGCAAGCCTAAAGCAGTGCGCAGCGGCCCGATCGTCCGATCGGCCGCCGGCCGAACCCAAGAAGGGGGACTTGAGATGAACATCCTGAAGACCGAAGCCGCCAAGTCCGAGGCCCTCATGCGCCACGCCCGCCGCGCCTCCGTCATGGTCGCGAGCGCCGCGATCCTCGGCCTCGCGATCAGCGCGGACGAAGGCGACGTGCGCCTCGTCGGCATCGCGCAGGCACAGGAGGCCGCGCCGACCGGGGACGGGGCCTCCGCGCCCGCCGCCGAGCGCCGCACCGACCCGTCCGCCGCGACCGCTCCGCAGTCGCAGGGCAGCGTCGACGTCGAAGCGCTGATGGCCGAGGGCGCGCTGCCCGACGTCGTGCTCGGCGATCCGGACGCGCCGGTGACGATCGTCGAGTATGCGTCGCTCACCTGCCCGCACTGCGCGACCTTCCACAATTCCGCGCTGCCGGACATCAAGGCCGACTACGTGGACACCGGGATCGCCAAGGTGATCCTGCGCGAATTCCCATTCGACCCCGCCGCGCTGGCCGGCTTCATGCTGGCGCGCTGCGTTCCGGAAGAGCGGCGCGAGCCGATGATCTCCGTCCTGTTCCAGCAGCAGCAGAGCTGGGCGCGGGCCGAGAACGTCTCGGCGGCGCTGCTTTCGATCGCCCGCATGTCCGGCATGAGCCAGGAGGAGTTCGTCTCCTGCCTGGAGAACACCGAGCTGCAGGGCCAGGTCGCCGCGGTGCGCGAGCGCGGCGAGTCGGAGTTCGGCGTCCAGGCGACGCCCACCTTCTTCATCAACGGCGACCGCTACTCCGGCGCGATGACGGCCGACCAGATGGCGGCGGTGATCGAGAGCCACCGCTGACCCGGATTGGCTCACGGCCGTCGTGCGTTAGAATGACGGTCATGCGGGCGCCTTGGCCCGGCAGAGGGGGCGTCCGGCGAATCGATGGCTAAGAGGGTCTTCACCTTCGAGAGAGGCGCGGCCGATCGGCCCGCCGACGCTGCGGAGGCGCTCGGGCTCAAGGGCGCCAACCTCGCCATGCTCGCCCAGCTCGACCTGCCGGTTCCGCCGGGCTTCACCGTGTCGACGACAGGGTGGCGCGAATGCGCCGCCTCGAACGGCAAGCTCTCCCAGAGCCTGCGCTCCGAGCTCCTGACGGCCGTCGAATGGCTGGAGAAGGCGACGGGCCGGACCTTCGACGGCAAGTCCCGGCCGCTGCTCCTCGCGCTGCGGACCGGCGCGCGGCTTCGCATGCCCGGACTGGCGGAGACCGTCCTCGACCTCGGAATGAACGACCGGACGGTCGAGACGTTGGCCGGCGAACTGGGCGACGCCTCCTTCGCCTTCCGCAGCTATCGCCGCTTCATCGAAAGCTTCTCCACCCTCGTCTACAAGGTGCCGGAGGGCGGGTTCGAGGAGATCGCGGACGAGGAGCGCGCCAGCGCCGACTGGGGCGCGGACGAGCCCTGCACCGTGCAGGGCTGGCGGGGCCTGATCGCGCGCTATCACGCCTTTCTGGAAAGCGAGTACGGCGTCGCTCTGCCGCAGACGCCGTTCGAGCAGCTCGTGCTGGCGATCGAAGGCGCGTTCGAGAGCTGGCGCAGCCCCGTCGCCCGCGCCTTCCGCGTGCTGCACGGCATTTCGGAGAATGCCGGGCTCGCAGTCACCGCGCACGCGATGATCTTCAACGAGAAGGACCATGATTCGGGCACGGGCCGGGCCGTCTCGCGCGACATGACGACGGGCCGCGCCGGCCTGACAGGCCAGTTCGCCCTGCGCGGCCGCGCCGAAGGTGCCGAGATCGGCGAGCGCGGAACGCTTCTCGACCTCTCGGGCGAGGACTCGACCAAGTTCCCGGGCGATCTGAAGGCGCTCGCGGACCACGTCCGCCGGATCGAGGAGGCGATGGGCGACGCCTGCGAGGTCGACTTCATGGTCGGCGACGGCGAGCTCTTCCTGCTGGAAAGCCGGTTGGCCCGGCGCGGCGTGGCGGAGGCCATCCGGATCGCGGTGGACATGGTCCGCTCCGGCCTGATCGACGAGCGCGAGGCGCTTCTGCGCATCGATCCGACGCTTCTCGACGACCTCCTGCATCCGACAATCGAACGGGGCGGCGCGGTCGAGATCCTGGCGCGGGGGCTGCCGGCGTCTCCCGGCGCGGCCACGGGCGAGATCGTCTTCTCGGCGGAGGCGGCCCTGGCGCTCGCGGCCGAAGGACGGCGCACGATCCTGGTGCGCACGGAGACGCTCCCCGACGACATCCACGGCATGCACGTCACCGAGGGCGTCGTGACCATTCGCGGCGGCACGACCAGCCATGCGGCGGTGGTCGCGCGCGGCATCGGCAAGCCCTGCGTGACGGGCGCGGGCACGCTGCGCATCCAGGCCGACGCGGAGACGCTGACGGCCGCCGGCCGCGTCCTTCATGCCGGGGACCAGATCACCATCGACGGCACGACCGGCGACATCATCTTCGGCGCGATGAAGCTGACGCGCCCCATGCTCTCGGGCGATTTCGCGACGCTGATGGAGTTCGCGGACCGGGCGCGCCGCATGGGCGTGCGCACCAATGCCGAAACGCCGGCCGAGGTGCGCTCGGCCCGTGCCTTCGGGGCCGAAGGAATCGGCCTTTGCCGCACCGAGCACATGTTCTTCGAGGGCGAGCGCATCGGCGTGATGCGCGAGATGATCCTGGCCGGAAACGAGGAGGGGCGCCGCGAGGCGCTCGCCAAGCTCCTGCCGATGCAGCGCTCCGATTTCATCGAGCTCTTCGAGATCATGGCGGGCATGCCGGTCACGATCCGCCTTCTCGACCCGCCGCTTCACGAATTTCTGCCCAAGGGGGCGGGGGAGATCGCCGAGACCGCCGAGGCGCTGGGGATCGCCGGCGAGATCCTGGCGGAGCGGATCGAGGGCCTCCAGGAATTCAATCCGATGCTCGGCCATCGCGGCTGCCGGCTCGCCATCTCCTATCCCGAGATCGTCGAGACGCAGGCCCGCGCGATCTTCGAAGCCGCCATCGAGGCGGGCGAGAAGACCGGTGCGGACGTCGTGCCCGAGATCATGGTTCCGCTCGTCGGCCTGCGCAAGGAACTGGACTTCCTGCGCACCCAGATCGAGGCGGTCGCCGAACTCGTGGCGCTCGAGCGCGGACGCACGATCTCCTACAAGGTCGGAGCGATGATGGAGCTGCCGCGCGCCATCGTGCGGGCGGACACGATCGCCGAGATCGCAGACTTCCTGTCCTTCGGCACCAACGACCTGACCCAGATGGTCTACGGGATCTCGCGCGACGACGCGGCGAATTTCCTGTCGACCTACGAGCGCGTCGGGATCATCGACCGCGATCCGTTCCAGTCGGTGGACGTGGAGGGCGTGGGCGAGCTCATCGGGCTCGGCGTGGACAAGGCGCGGCGCACGAGCCCGCACATCACCCTCGGCATCTGCGGCGAGCAGGGCGGCGATCCGACCTCCATCGCCTTCTTCGAGCAGGTCGGGCTCGACTACGTATCCTGCTCGCCCTTCCGTGTTCCGATCGCACGGCTCGCGGCGGCACAGGCGACCATCCGCGCCGACCGCACCTTGCGGAGCGTTTCGGGCGCCAAGGGCCGCGGGCGTGGCTGACGGCGCGATCGCAAGCATGTACGGTCGGCCCCTCGAGGAATGCGGCGAGCGGGACGGACGACGGGCTTGAGCGGACATTACATCCGAAAGCGGACGTGGCTGGGCACCTATTCCTGGGCGCTGGCGAGCTTCGCGGCGATGCTGCTCGTCGTCGCGATCCTCTTCCTGCGCCTCGATGTCCTCGATCTGCGCGGCTTCTCCTTCTCCGTCGCCTTCGTGGCGGCCCTGGTCGTGCTCGCGCTTCTCATGGCGCTCTGGGGAATCGCGAAGGCCTGGAGACGCGGCGACAAGGGCGGCGGCCGGGCCGTCGCGGCCCTGTTCCTCGCCAGCCTCATCGCCGTGCCATTCGCCTTCGGGATCGCGCTCGCGCTCGAATACCCGACATCGTCCATGGCGCAGACGGACGGCATCGAGCCTGCGTCGGCAGGGCTGGCGCCGGCCGCCGAGCCCGGGTCGACGAGCATCCTTCTGGGGCGCGATTTCCGGGCGACCGCCGCCGACATCTACAGTGCCGCCCGCGCGACGATCGAAGCGAGCGGCTGGGAGGTCGTCGAGGTGCAGGCGAGCCAGATGCCGCGGCCTGCCGAAGGCGATCTCGGCGTCTCCGGGACGGTGATCGTGCCGATTCCGCGCTTCCGCGACGCTCTGACCGAAGACGGGGCGGAGGCCGTCGATCCCTTCGCGGCCAGCGATTCGGACGAATATCTCATCACGGCCGTCGCCTTCGCGCCCGTGCTCGGCTTTGCGAGCGACGTGACGATCCGCATCGCGGAAGTCGACGGCACGAGCTACGTCGACATGCGCTCAGTGTCGCGCGACCTGCCGCGCGACCTCGGTCAGAACCGCCGCTTCATCGAGGGCTTCTTCACCCGGCTGGACGCCGCGGTGACGCTCCTGCAGAGCGGCCCGGAAGCCGCCGAGAGCTGAGGCTCAGAGACGGCGGAAGCGGGCGTCGATCGTCGGCGGTCTGTCGCAGGCGACCTGTCCGTCCTCGACCAGCCCTTCCAGATGCGCCAGGACCGAAAGGCCGGCGGCGCCGTGAAGGCGAGGATCGGTCTTGCGATAGATCGCGGCGACGATCTGCTGCACCGTCTCGTCCCCGTCCGACAGGCGCTCGAGGATGGCGGCCTCGCGCATCAGGCGGTGGGTCTTGAGGCCTCGAAGCAGCGGCTGCGGCGACGCGATGGGCCCGCCGTGGCCTGAGAAGTAGAGGCCCTCCGAGCGCCCCATCAGCTTGTCCAGCGATCGCATGTAGTCGCGCATCGACCCTTCGGGCGGGGCGACGATGGTGGTCGACCAGCCCATGACGTGATCGCCGGAGAAGAGGACGCCCCGTTCAGGAAGCGCGAAGGCCATGTGGTTGGCCGCATGTCCCGGCGTCGCGATCGCCTCGAAGGTTCCGGCCTCGAACGCGAGGGTCTCTCCGTCCGAAACGGCCCTGTCGGGGCGGAACGTCATGTCGCCCGCGCCCTCCAGCCCGTTCGTCTCGCCGAAATGGAGGAGGCGTGCGGCGCGGTGCGGCCCCTCGGCCAGAACCGGCGCGCTGAGCGCCGCCTTCAGCCGGGCGGTGAGGCCCGTATGGTCGAGATGGGTGTGCGTGACGAGGATCGCCTCGACCGGACGCCCGCCGATCGCCCGCAGCAGCGCTTCCAGATGACGGTCGTCGTCAGGACCCGGGTCGACGAGGACGAGCGCCCGCGTCCCCACGAGGTAGCTGTTGGTGCCGTAGAAGGTGAAGGGACCGGAATTGTCGGCGGTGATCCGAACGATGCCGGGCGCCACCTCGATCGCCTCGCCGGGCCGCGCGTCGAAGCTTGTGTCGAGAGGGATGCTCATGCGCTCTTCCGAAGCGCGCGCGGCGCCATTCTGTCAAGGCTTCGCGTCGCCCGCGACGATGCGAGGGAGGCGCGGAACGCGACATCGGCCGCGCCGGCGGGGGAGGGCCGCCTTCGCTCGCTTGCGTCCACTTTGGGAAGAGTCTAATCCTCGCCGCGGAACGATCGGGCCGGCGCGCCCGGTTGCCGCATTGATCAGCGGGCGGAAGGACTTACCTTTCGTTCAACGGAATCGAATAGCACGAGAAGCCGCGCTGCCCGGAAACGGGAGGGCGCTTCGCGGCGCTTGCGGGATCGGAACGACCTTAAGTGAACGAGCTTCTCGCCTCCTATCTGCCCATCGTCATCTTCGTCGGCGTCGCGCTGTTCATCGGCATCGCGCTGCTCGTCTCGCCGTTCCTCCTGGCCTACAAGGCGCCGGACGACGAGAAGCTCTCGGCCTACGAGTGCGGCTTCAACGCCTTCGACGATTCGCGCATGAAGTTCGACGTCCGGTTCTATCTGGTCGCGATCCTCTTCATCATCTTCGACCTCGAGGTCGCGTTCCTCTTCCCCTGGGCGGCGGCCTTCGGCCCCCTCGGCTGGGCCGGCACCCTCTCGATGACCGTGTTTCTCGCCGTCCTGACGGTCGGCTTCATCTACGAATGGAAGAAGGGAGCGCTCGAATGGGATTGATCGACCCCACCCCGAGCCTTCGCGACCGCTCCGAACTCGTCGCGCCGGCGCAGGACCCGTTCGTCGCGGGCGTGGACAACGAGCTCGCCGACAAGGGCTTTCTGGTCACCTCGACCGAGGATCTGATCCAGTGGGCGCGCACCGGCTCGCTCATGTGGATGACCTTCGGCCTGGCTTGCTGCGCCGTCGAGATGATGCAGATGTCGATGCCGCGCTACGACGCCGAGCGCTTCGGCTTCGCGCCGCGCGCCTCTCCGCGCCAGTCGGACGTGATGATCGTCGCGGGCACGCTCACGAACAAGATGGCTCCGGCGCTGCGTAAGGTCTACGACCAGATGCCGGAGCCGCGCTACGTCATCTCCATGGGCTCCTGCGCCAATGGCGGCGGCTACTACCACTACAGCTACTCGGTCGTGCGCGGCTGCGACCGGGTCGTACCGGTCGATATCTACGTTCCGGGCTGCCCGCCGACCGCCGAAGCGCTGCTCTACGGCGTCCTGCTTCTCCAGAAGAAGATCCGGCGCACGGGCACGATCGAGCGGTGAACATGATGAGCGAAGCGCTGACCGAACTCTCCACCTATCTGCGCGAGGGCGCGATCGGAGCCAGGATCGCGGACGCGTCCATCGCCTTCGGCGAGCTGACGCTGACCGTCGCGCCGTCCGACATCGTCGCGGTGATGACCTATCTGCGCGACGACGCGAACTGCCAGTTCAAGAACTTCGTCGATCTGTGCGGGGTGGATTATCCCGAGCGCGAAGAGCGGTTCGAGATCGTCACCCATCTTCTCTCGCCGCGCATGAACCAGCGCATCCGCGTCAAGATGTCGACCCACGAGGACAATCCGGTCCCCTCGATCCACGGCGTCTTCCCGGCCGCCGACTGGTTCGAGCGCGAGGCCTACGACCTCTACGGCATCCTCTTCACCGGGCATCCGGACCTGCGGCGCATCCTCACGGACTACGGTTTCGAGGGGCATCCGCTGCGCAAGGACTTCCCGCTCACGGGCTTCGTCGAGGTCCATTACGACGAGCATCTGAAGCGCGTCGTCTACGAGCCGGTGGAGCTTCGCCAGGAGTTCCGCAACTTCGACTTCCTGTCGCCCTGGGAGGGGACGGACTACGTCCTGCCTGGCGACGAGAAGGCCAAGGCGAACTGAGGGCCGCGGCGATGGGCGAGACGCTGAGCGGCAGATGCCTGTGCGGAGCGACAAGGTTCACCGCCCGTCCGCTCAAGGATCATGCCGACGCGTGCCATTGCGGCATGTGCCGGCGCTGGGCCGGTGGCCCCTATGTCGGGGTCGAAGTGGCGGACCTGAGCTTTGCCGACGGCGCGCCGCTCCTCGTCTACCGCTCTTCGGAATGGGCCGAGCGCGTCTCCTGCGGCACCTGCGGGGGAGGGCTGGCCTGGCGCATGGCGAACGGCTCGATGGCGAACGTTCCGCTCTCCGTGTTCGAGCCGCCGCTGGACCTGCCGCTGACGCACGAAATCTACATCGACGAGAAGCCGTCCGGTTACGCCTTCGCCGGCAACACGCACAAGATGACCGGAGCGGAAGTAGAAGCCGCATTCGCCGGCAAGGAAGCCTGACATGGCCGAGATCGACGTCCGCAACTTCAACATCAATTTCGGGCCGCAACATCCTGCGGCGCATGGCGTTCTGCGTCTCGTCCTCGAGCTGGACGGCGAGAATGTCGAGCGGGTCGATCCCCATATCGGCCTTCTGCATCGCGGCACCGAGAAGCTGATCGAGCAGAAGACCTATCTGCAGGCGATCCCCTATTTCGACCGTCTCGACTACGTCGCGCCGATGAACCAGGAGCACGCCTTCTGCCTCGCGATCGAGAAGCTGGCGGGCGTCGAGGTGCCGATCCGCGGCCAGCTCATCCGCGTTCTCTATTCCGAGATCGGCCGGATCCTCTCCCATCTGCTGAACGTCACCACGCAGGCGATGGACGTCGGCGCCCTCACGCCCCCGCTCTGGGGCTTCGAGGAGCGCGAGAAGCTGATGGTCTTCTACGAGCGTGCCTCGGGCGCCCGTCTGCATGCGGCCTATTTCCGCCCCGGCGGCGTCCATCAGGACATGACCGCCGACCTCGTGGACGACATCGGCGAGTGGTGCGACCCGTTCCTCAAGGCCGTCGACGACATCGACGAGCTCCTGACGGAGAACCGCATCTTCAAGCAGCGCAACGTCGATATCGGCGTGGTCGGCATCGACGATTGCTGGGCGCTGGGCTTCTCGGGCGTCATGGTGCGCGGTTCGGGCGCGGCGTGGGACCTTCGCAAGTCGCAGCCCTACGAGTGCTACGACCAGATGCAGTTCGACATTCCGATCGGCAAGAACGGCGACTGCTACGACCGCTACCTCATCCGCATGGAGGAGATGCGCCAGTCGACCGCCATCATGAAGCAGTGCATCGAGCGGCTGGCCGGCACCGAGCGGGTCGGTCCGGTTTCGGCGCGCGAGGGCAAGGTCGTGCCGCCGAAGCGTGGCGAGATGAAGCGTTCGATGGAAGCGCTCATCCATCACTTCAAGCTCTACACCGAGGGCTTTCGCGTTCCCGAGGGCGAGGTCTACACGGCCGTCGAGGCGCCGAAGGGCGAGTTCGGCGTCTACGTCGTCTCCGACGGCACCAACAAGCCCTATCGCTGCAAGATCAAGGCGCCGGGCTTCGCCCATCTCCAGGCGATGGATTTCCTGTGCAAGGACCACATGCTGGCGGACGTCTCGGCGATCCTCGGCTCCTGCGACATCGTGTTCGGCGAGGTCGATCGGTAGGGCTTTTGGTCCTATATTGACGCCATGACCGCCGAGCCCGCCCTCAGACAGGACATGACCGCGGACGAGTTCTTCGCCTGGGCGGAATCGGTCGAGGCGAGCGGGCGGTACGAACTCGTGGGCGGGCACCCCGTGCTGATGCAGTCCGAGCGGGTGAGCCACGCGGAGCGCAAGCTCTCTGCGACCATCGCCCTGCGGAACGCCCTGAAGGCCGCCGGCCTCGACCATTGCCGCGCCTTCATCGACGGCGTCAGCATCAGGGTTGACGACCGGACGGTCCGTGAACCGGACGCGCTCGTTCATTGCGGGCCTTATGACGGGGAGAGGCTGTTCGCGCCGAACCCGGTGGTCGTGGTCGAGGTCGTTTCGCCATCGAGCATGCGGACCGATCTGGAGCGCAAGCTTGTCGACTATTTCGCCGTACCCTCGGTGCTTCATTACCTGATCGTGCTCGCCGAGGATGGGCGGGTGCTTCACCATCGGCGCCGTTCGGGCGACGATGTGATCGAGACCATGATCCTCGGCCGCGAGGCCGTGATCGACCTCTCTCCGCCCGGTTTTTCCGTGACGGTCGAGGACCTTCTCACCGCCTGACGCCGAAGCATGGCCTGCCATGCGCAAACGGTGGTCCGGCGCTCTAGCGTTTTGAGGCGCCTATGTTAGAACGCGCCGCAACAGCGAACGTTTGAACCGTTCTGAATTGAGGTCCGATGTCCGTCCGACGTCTTGCCGACGAAGCCGTTCAGCCCACCAGCTTCGCCTTTACCGCAGAGAACGACAACTGGGCGGCGAAGCTGATCGGGCGTTACCCGACCGGCCGCCAGCAGTCCGCGGTGATTCCCCTTCTCATGCGAGCGCAGGAGCAGGACGGCTGGGTCACGCGCGCGGCCATCGAGCATGTGGCCGACCGGCTCGCCATGCCGCTGATCCGCGTTCTGGAGGTCGCGACCTTCTACACCCAGTTCCAGCTGAAGCCCGTCGGCACCAAGGCGCATATCCAGGTCTGCGGCACCACGCCCTGCATGCTGCGGGGCGCCGAGGCGCTGAAGGACGTCTGCCGCTCCAAGATCCATCGCGAGCAGCAGCATCTGAACGAATCCGGCACACTCTCCTGGGAGGAGGTCGAGTGCCTCGGCGCCTGCGTCAATGCGCCGATGGTCATGGTGTTCAAGGACACCTACGAGGACCTGACGCCTGAGCGGCTGGCCGAGATCATCGACGCTTTCGAGCGCGGCGAGGCGGTGAAGCCCGGCCCGCAGATCGACCGTCACCTGTCGGTTCCGGTCGGCGGCCTGACGACGCTGACCTCCTTCGAGGATGACGAGGATATCGGCGAGCGGGACGCGACGTCCGCGGCCGGTTCCGGCGCCGCTCGGGGCAGGGGAACGGATGCCGCGTCCCCGGCGCCTTCGCAGGCGGCGCGGGTCGATACGCATGCGGCGGAGACGGACCCGTCGATCAAGTCGCCCGCCGACAAGGTCGGCGCCGACGTCGATCCTGCGGTCGAAGAGGCGGCGAGCGCTGATCCGGACGCGGGAGCCGGTCCGGGCGCCGGTCGCGCGGGCGGAACGCGCCAGGGTGCGACGGACGCGGCCGAAAAGGAGGCGCAGGCCGAGGATGCGACGGTCGGCGACGCCGCCGCGCGCAAGGCGCGCGCCTCGGGTGCCGAACTGCCGAGCGAGGAAGGCGCGGCCGAGGATGCGGTGGTCGCCGACAAGTTCCAGCCGGAGGACGGCGGCGGCGCGCAGAAGCGGCGCAGCGCCAGGACGGCCGGAGCGAGCGGCCGTGCGGAAGGCGCGCGGACCGCGACCGAGGACACCGGAACGGCCGATCCGACGGCCGCTGCGCCCGTCGGGCGGCGCAAGTCGACGAAGAAGACTGACGAGCCCGACGGCTCGCAGGGCGCGTAAGGTCAGACCATGCTGCAGGATCAGGACCGGATCTTCACCAACATCTACGGCCTTCGGGACAAGAGCCTGAAGGGCGCGATGAAGCGCGGCCATTTCGACGGAACGGCCGACATCATCGGCAAGGGCCGCGACTGGATCATCAACGAGATGAAGGCTTCCGGCCTTCGCGGCCGTGGCGGCGCGGGCTTCCCGACCGGCCTCAAATGGTCCTTCATGCCGAAGGAGGTGGGCGAGCGCCCGCACTACCTCGTCGTGAACGCGGACGAATCGGAGCCGGGCACCTGCAAGGATCGCGAGATCCTGCGCAACGACCCCTTCACGCTGATCGAGGGCTGCATCATCGCGAGCTTCGCGATGGGCGCGCACGCCGCCTACATCTACGTGCGCGGTGAGTATGTCCGCGAACGCGAGGCGCTGCAGCGCGCCATCGACGAATGCTACGACGCCGGGCTGCTGGGCCGCGACAACAAGTGCGGCTGGGACATGGACGTCTACGTCCATCACGGTGCCGGCGCCTATATCTGCGGCGAGGAGACCGCGCTTCTCGAAAGCCTCGAGGGCAAGAAGGGGCAGCCGCGCCTGAAGCCGCCTTTTCCGGCCAATATGGGCCTCTACGGCTGCCCGACGACGGTCAACAACGTCGAGTCGATCGCGGTCGCGCCGACCATCCTGCGTCGCGGCGGCGCCTGGTTCGCCGGCTTCGGACGCCAGAACAACACCGGCACCAAGCTCTTCTCGATCTCCGGCCACGTGAACCGGCCGTGCACGGTCGAGGAGGCGATGTCGATCCCGTTCCGCGAGCTGATCGACCGCCATTGCGGCGGCGTCCGCGGCGGCTACGACAATCTCCTGGCGGTCATTCCGGGCGGTTCGTCCTGCCCGCTCGTTCCGGGCGAGTCGATCATCGACCAGCCGATGGATTTCGACGGCATGCGCGAGATCCAGTCCTCCTTCGGGACGGCCGCCGTCATCGTGATGGACAAGTCCACCGACGTCGTGAAGGCGATCGCGCGGCTGGCCTATTTCTACAAGCACGAGAGCTGCGGCCAGTGCACGCCGTGCCGCGAGGGCACCGGCTGGATGTGGCGCGTGATGGAGCGCATGGTCGTCGGCAACGCGCAGAAGCGCGAGATCGACGTGCTGCTCGACGTGACCAAGCAGGTCGAGGGCCACACGATCTGCGCGCTCGGCGACGCGGCGGCCTGGCCGATCCAGGGCCTCGTGCGCCATTTCCGCAAGGAGATCGAGCGCCGCATCGACGAGTTCTCGCGCAATGCGGACGCCGACCGGCGCCCGGCCGTTCTCGAAGCGGCGGAGTAGGGCGATGAGCGAAGACCGCACCAGCCTGATCGGCCGCGAGCTGGCGACCCTCAATAAGAAGTTCGACGATTGGCAGAAGAAGACCGCGACCGGCCTCGGTCTCGCGTCCTATGCCAACATCCGCAACACAGCGATCGAAGCCGAGCTCGAAGCCCTGAAGCGTCGCGGTGGCGCGCTTGAGGGCTCGCTCGGAACGGCGGGACACTGACGACCATGGCGAAGATCAAAGTCGACGGCACCGAGATCGAGGTTCCGGACCACTACACGCTGCTGCAGGCCGCCGAGGAAGCCGGCGCGGAGATCCCGCGCTTCTGCTTCCACGAGCGCCTGTCGATCGCCGGCAATTGCCGCATGTGCCTGATCGAGGTGAAGGGTGGCCCGCCCAAGCCGGCCGCGTCCTGCGCCATGGGCGTGCGCGACCTGCGTCCCGGCCCGAACGGGGAGGCGCCGGAAATCTTCACCAACACGCCGATGGTGAAGAAGGCGCGCGAGGGGGTGATGGAGTTCCTCCTCATCAACCATCCGCTGGACTGCCCGATCTGCGACCAGGGCGGCGAGTGCGACCTGCAGGACCAGGCGATGGCCTACGGCGTCTCCGGCTCGCGCTACACCGAGAACAAGCGGGCGGTCGAAGACAAGTATATCGGCCCGCTCGTCAAGACGATCATGACGCGCTGCATCCACTGCACGCGCTGCGTCCGCTTCACGACCGAGGTCGCCGGTATCTCCGAACTCGGCCTCACCGGCCGCGGCGAGGACGCCGAGATCACGACCTATCTCGAACATGCGATGACCTCCGAGCTCCAGGGCAACGTCATCGACCTCTGCCCGGTCGGCGCGCTCACTTCGCGGCCCTACGCCTTCCAGGCGCGGCCGTGGGAGCTGACGAAGACTGAGACGGTGGACGTGATGGATGCGGTCGGCTCGGCCATCCGCGTCGATACGCGCGGCCGAGAGGTCATGCGCATCCTGCCGCGCACCAACGACGCGGTGAACGAGGAGTGGATCTCCGACAAGACCCGCTTCGTCTGGGACGGCCTGCGCACGCAGCGTCTCGACCGGCCCTATGTGCGCCGCGACGGCCGCCTGCAGCCGGCGAGCTGGGGCGAGGCCTTCGAGGCGATCAAGGCGAAGGCGGCCGGTCTCGACGGCTCGCGCATCGGCGCGATCGCGGGCGATCTGGCGGCCGTGGAAGACATGTGGGCGCTCAAGCGTCTTCTCGGCGAACTCGGCTCGACCAACATGGACTGCCGGCAGGACGGGGCCAGGCTCGACCCCGCGAACGGCCGCGCCTCCTACCTGTTCAACACCACCATCGCCGGCATCGAGCAGGCGGACGCGCTGATCGTCATCGGCGCGAACCCGCGCTTCGAGGCCTCGGTCCTCAACGCCCGCATCCGCAAGCGCTGGCGGATGGGCGGCTTCCCGATCGGCATCATCGGCGAGAACGTCGATCTGCGTTACCCGGCGACCTATCTCGGCGCGGGTCCGCAGACGCTCGGCGACATCGCCGGCGCCTCGTCCGAGTTCCACGAGGCCCTCAAAGGCGCCAAGCGTCCGATGATCATCCTCGGCCAGGGCGCGCTGACCGGCGCGAACGGCGCCGACGTGCTCGCCTCGGTCGCCAAGCTCGCCCGCGAGATCGGCGCGGTCGCCGAGGGCTGGAACGGCTTCAACATCCTCCACACGGCGGCCAGCCGCGTCGGCGGTCTCGACATCGGCTTCGTGCCCGGCGAGGGCGGCAAGACGGCAGCCGAAATGGCCTCGGGCGGCGTCGATCTTCTCTTCAATCTCGGCGCGGACGAGATCGAGGTCGGGGCAGGAGGCTTCGTCGTCTATATCGGCACGCACGGGGACAAGGGCGCGCACCGCGCCGACGTCATCCTGCCGGGCGCCGCCTACACCGAGAAGTCGGGCACCTGGGTCAATCTGGAAGGACGCGTCCAGACCGGCTCGCGCGCCGGCTTCCCTCCGGGCGAGGCCCGCGAGGACTGGGCGATCATCCGCGCGCTCTCGGCCGTCCTCGGCAAGGCGCTGCCCTTCGATTCTCTCGCCGCGCTTCGCCGCGAGATCTATTCCGCCGTCCCGCACATGCTGGCGCAGGGGGTCACGCCCGCCGATGCGAGCGCGATCGGCACGCTGGCGGACCGGGCCGGTTCGCTGTCCGGCGAGGGCTTCCGGTCCTCGGTCGGCGACTTCTACCTGACCAACCCCATTGCCCGGGCTTCGAAGGTGATGGCGGAGTGCTCGCGTCTGGCGCGGGCCGAACATCTCGAAGCGGCCGAGTAGGGGCGGACGGGACCGATGGACTTCTTCTCGCTCTATGTCTGGCCGGCGCTGATCATCCTGGGACAGTCGCTTCTGTTCCTGGTGGTTCTGCTCGTCCTCATCGCCTACATCCTGCTCGCCGACCGCAAGGTCTGGGCGGCGGTGCAGCTTCGCCGCGGCCCGAACGTGGTCGGCCCCTTCGGCCTGTTCCAGTCCTTCGCGGACCTCCTCAAGTTCGTCCTGAAGGAGCCGGTGCTGCCGGCCTCGGCCGACAAGCCGGTCTTCCTGCTCGCGCCGCTCGTCGCGGTGACGCTGGCGCTGGCCACCTTCGCGGTGGTGCCGGTCGCCGACGGCTGGGTGATCGCCGACATCAATATCGGCATCCTCTTCGTCTTCGCGATCGCCTCGCTCGAAGTCTACGGCGTCATCATGGGCGGCTGGGCGTCGAACTCGAAATACGCCTTCCTCGGCGCGCTTCGCTCCGCGGCGCAGATGGTGTCCTACGAGGTCTCGATCGGCTTCGTCATCGTCACGGTCCTGCTCTGCGTCGGGTCGCTGAACCTGTCGGAGATCGTGCTCGCGCAGCAGACCGGTCTCGGGACCATGGTCGGCCTGCCGGGGTCGTTCCTCGACTGGCACTGGCTCGTCCTGTTCCCGATGTTCGTGATCTTCTTCATCTCGGCGCTCGCCGAGACGAACCGGCCGCCCTTCGATCTGCCGGAAGCCGAGTCCGAGCTCGTCGCCGGCTTCATGGTCGAGTACGGCTCGACCCCCTACATGATGTTCATGCTCGGCGAGTACGCGGCCATCACGCTGATGTGCTGCCTGATGACCATCCTGTTCCTGGGCGGGTGGCTGCCGCCCTTCGACTTCGCGCCCTTCACCTGGGTGCCGGGCGTCATCTGGTTCCTGGCGAAGGTCGCCTTCTGCTTCTTCCTCTTCGCCATGGTGAAGGCGTTCGTGCCGCGCTACCGCTACGACCAGCTGATGCGTCTCGGCTGGAAGGTGTTCCTGCCGATCTCGCTGGCCGCCGTCATCATCGTCGCCTTCATCCTTCAGGCCACCGGCTGGGGCGGCGCGTTCGCGTGACGCCCGCTCGCCCCCGCCTCAAGACGAACCGAGACCGCTCATGAGCGCCATCGCCCAGTCCATCCGTTCGCTGTTCCTGATCGAGTTCGTGAAGGCCTTCGGGCTGTCCATGCGCTACTTCTTCAAGCCGAAGGCGACGCTGAACTATCCGTTCGAGAAGGGGCCGGTCTCCCCGCGCTTCCGCGGCGAGCATGCGCTGCGCCGCTATCCGAACGGGGAGGAGCGCTGCATCGCGTGCAAGCTGTGCGAGGCGATCTGCCCCGCGCAGGCGATCACGATCGAGGCCGGTCCGCGCCGCAACGACGGCACCCGCCGCACGGTGCGCTACGACATCGACATGGTGAAGTGCATCTATTGCGGCTTCTGCCAGGAAGCCTGCCCGGTCGATGCGATCGTGGAAGGCCCGAATTTCGAATTCTCGACCGAGACGCGCGAAGAGCTCTACTACGACAAGGAAAAGCTGCTCGCGAACGGCGACCGTTGGGAGCGGGAAATCGCGCGCAACATTGCGCTCGACGCGCCCTACCGCTAATCGGCAGCGGACGCCTCAGCAGGCGGTCCGCTCCGACATCGAACTGAACTGAAGGCGCTGCCGGGGTCCGCCGCAGCGCCGCTAGCCGCACGGGACCGAAGGGAGCCCTCGATGCTGGGCCTTCAGGCATTCTTCTTCTACGTCTTCGCGCTGATCACGGTCGGGTCGGCGCTGATGGTCGTCATCGCGAGCAATCCGGTTCATTCGGTGCTCTTCCTGATTCTCACCTTCGTCGCCTCGGCGGGGCTCTTCCTCCTGACGGGAGCGGAGTTCCTCGCGCTGATCCTGATCGTGGTCTATGTCGGCGCGGTCGCGATCCTTTTCCTCTTCGTCGTCATGATGATCGACCTCGACGTCGGCCAGCTGAAGCGGCAGAGCGTGGAATACGCGCCGATCGGCGCGGTGATCGCGGGCGTGCTCCTGCTTCAGCTCGTCATCGCGGTGACGGGCAGCTATTACGAGCCGCAGCTTTCGACGGGCACGGTCATGCCGATTCCGCCTCTGGAGCTGGTCTCCAACATCGAGGCGCTCGGCCTCGTGATCTACACGCGCTACGTCTTCTTCTTCCAGATGGCCGGGCTGATCCTGTTCGTCGCCATGATCGGCGCGATCGTCCTGACGCTGCGCCACAAGGAAGGGCTCAAGCGCCAGAACATCACCGCCCAGGTGAACCGCACCAAGGCGACCGCGATCGAGGTCGTGAAGGTCGAGAGCGGGAAGGGGATCTGACGATGGAAGTCGGGCTCGGACACTACCTCACCATCGGCGCGATCCTCTTCGTGACGGGCGTCTTCGGCATCTTCATGCGCCGGCGCAACATCATCACGATCCTGATGTCGGTCGAGCTCATCCTGCTCGCGGTGAACATCAACCTCGTCGCCTTCTCCTTCTTCCTGAACGACCTCGCCGGTCAGGTCTTCGCGCTGTTCATCCTCACGGTGGCGGCGGCGGAGGCGGCGATCGGTCTTGCGATCCTCGTCGTCTTCTTCCGCAACCGCGGCTCGATCGCGGTCGACGACGTCAATGCGATGAGAGGCTGAGAGCGCTCTTCCGATGTATCAGCTGATCGTCCTCCTTCCGCTTCTGGGCTTCATCGTCGCGGGTCTCTTCGGCCCCTCGATCGGCCACAAGGCGTCCGAATACGTCACGTCTGGCCTGTTGATCGTCTCGGCGGTCCTGTCCTGGATCGCCTTCATCACCTTCGGGTGGGGGAGGCGGAGGTGCTGCGCGTGCAGCTCCTGCCGTTCCTCCAGTCCGGCGATCTCGTCGCGCCCTGGATGCTGCGCATCGACCGGCTGACGCTCGTCATGCTCGTCGTCGTCAACTCGGTGTCGGCGCTCGTCCACGTCTACTCGATCGGCTACATGCACCACGACCCGTCGCGGTCGCGCTTCTTCGCCTATCTGTCGCTCTTCACCTTCGCCATGCTGATGCTGGTGACGGCCGACAACCTCGTGCAGATGTTCTTCGGCTGGGAGGGCGTGGGTCTCGCCTCCTATCTCCTGATCGGCTTCTGGTACCAGAAGCCGTCGGCCAACGCGGCCGCGATGAAGGCCTTCGTCGTCAACCGCGTCGGCGACTTCGGCTTCCTCCTCGGCATCTTCGGCCTGTTCGCGCTGTTCGGCGCGGTCGAGTTCGACCAGATCTTCGCGGCCTCCACCGCCGTCTTCGAGGGCGGCGAGGAGGCGGCGTCCCAGATCGTCTTCGAGTTCGCCGGCTACGGCCTGACGACCGGCGCCGCTCTGACGGTCATCTGCCTGCTCCTCTTCATGGGCGCGATGGGCAAGTCGGCGCAGCTTGGCCTGCACACCTGGCTGCCGGACGCGATGGAAGGCCCGACGCCGGTCTCCGCGCTGATCCACGCAGCGACCATGGTCACCGCCGGCGTCTTTATGCTGGCGCGCATGTCGCCGGTGTTCGAAACGTCGATGACGGCTCTGACCGTCGTCACCTTCGTCGGCGCGACGACGGCGTTCTTCGCCGCGACGGTCGGCCTCGTGCAGAACGACATCAAGCGCGTCATCGCCTATTCCACGTGCTCGCAGCTCGGCTACATGTTCGTGGCGCTCGGCGTCGGCGCCTATTCGGCGGCGATCTTCCATCTCTTCACGCACGCCTTCTTCAAGGCGCTTCTGTTCCTCGGTGCCGGCTCGGTGATCCACGCCGTCTCCGACGAGCAGGACATGCGCAACATGGGGGGGCTGCGCAAGCACATCCCGAAGACCTACTGGATGATGGTGATCGGCACGCTGGCGCTGACGGGCTTCCCCTTCACGGCGGGCTACTATTCCAAGGACGTGATCATCGAGAGCGCGTTCGCGGGGCACAACGCCTTCGCCATGTATGGCTACATCATGCTGGTGGCGGCCGCCGCGCTGACGAGCTTCTACTCCTGGCGCCTGATCTTCATGACCTTCCACGGCAAGCCGCGCGCGAGCCACGAGGTGATGCACCACATCCACGAGTCGCCGAACGTCATGCTGGTGCCGCTGTATCTGCTGGGCGTCGGCGCGCTTCTCGGGGGCTTCGTCTTCTACTCCTACTTCATGGGCTACGAGCCCGAGGCCTGGTGGGGCACGGCGCTCTTCTACGGCCCGGAGAACCATATCCTGCACGAGTACCACGAGGTGCCCGCGCTGGTGGTCTGGTCGCCGACGATCGCGATGGTGATCGGCTTCGTCTCCGCCTACCATTTCTACATCCGCCGCCCGAACACCGCGCCGCAGGGCATGGCTGCGCGCAATCCGGGGCTCTACAAGTTCCTGCTCAACAAGTGGTACTTCGACGAGCTGTACGACTTCCTGTTCGTGCGCCCGTCCAAGCGCCTCGGCCGCTTCCTCTGGAAGCAGGGCGACGGGCAGGTGATCGACCGGCTGGGGCCGGACGGCATCTCGGCGCGCGTCTCGGACGTCGCGGCGAAGGTGGTGACGCTGCAGACCGGCTATCTCTACCACTACGCCTTCGTGATGCTCATCGGCGTCGCGGCCCTCGTCACCTTCATGATGTTCGGAGGCTGAGCGTATGGGCTGGCCGATTCTATCGACCGTCACCTTCCTGCCGCTCGTCGGCGCTCTGATCATCCTGTTCATCCGGGACGACAACGAGCTGGCCAGGAAGAACGTCTTCAACGTCGCGCTCCTGACGAGCGTCTTCACCTTCGTCCTCTCGCTCGGAATCTGGATCGGCTTCGACAATTCGCAGTCGGGCTTCCAGATGGTCGAGTATGTCGAGTGGCTGCCGGGCGGCATCGCCTATCACATGGGCGTCGACGGCATCTCGATGCTGTTCGTCATCCTGACGACCTTCCTCCTGCCGATCTGCATCCTCGCCTCCAAGGAGGCGATCACGGTCCGCACGAAGGAGTACATGATCGCCTTCCTCGTGCTGGAAACGCTCGTCATCGGCGTCTTCTGCGCGCTGGACATCGTGCTCTTCTACGTCTTCTTCGAAGGCTCGCTGATCCCGATGTTCCTGATCATCGGCGTCTGGGGCGGCAAGCGGCGCGTCTACGCGAGCTACAAGTTCTTCCTCTACACCTTCCTCGGCTCGGTCCTGATGCTCGTCGCCATCATGGCGATGTACTGGACCGCGGGCACGACCTCGATCCCGCAGCTCCTGGCCACCGACTTCCCGGCCTCGATGCAGACCTGGCTGTGGCTCGCCTTCTTCGCCTCCTTCGCGGTGAAGATGCCGATGTGGCCGGTCCACACCTGGCTGCCGGACGCGCACGTCGAGGCGCCGACGGCGGGCTCGGTGATCCTCGCCGGCATCCTCCTGAAGCTCGGCGGCTACGGCTTCATCCGCTTCTCGCTGCCGATGTTCCCGCTGGCCTCCGACCAGTTCGCGCCGCTCGTCTTCGCGCTGTCCGTCATCGCCATCGTCTACACCTCGCTGGTGGCGCTGATGCAGGAGGACATCAAGAAGCTGATCGCCTACTCCTCCGTCGCGCACATGGGCTTCGTGACCATGGGCATCTTCGCGGCCAACGAGCAGGGCCTGCAGGGCGCGATCTTCCAGATGCTCAGCCACGGGCTCATCTCCGGCGCGCTGTTCCTCTGCGTCGGCGTCGTCTACGACCGCATGCACACCCGCGAGATCGCCGCCTATGGCGGCCTCGTCCACCGCATGCCGGCCTATGCGGCGATGATGCTGCTCTTCACCATGGCCAATGTCGGCCTGCCGGGCACGTCCGGCTTCGTCGGCGAGTTCATGACGCTGCTCGGCGCCTTCCGGGTGAACACCTGGGTCGCCATCATCGCGACGACCGGCGTCATCCTCTCGGCGGCCTACGCGCTGTGGCTCTATCGCCGCGTCGTTCTCGGCCCGCTGGAGAAGGAGAGCCTGAAGGGCATCCTCGACCTGACGCGGCGCGAGAAGGTGCTGCTCTATCCGCTGGCGGTCCTGGTGGTCTTCTACGGCGTCTATCCGATGCCCGTCTTCAACGTCACCGCCGTGTCGGTCGACAACATCCTGTCCGGCTACACGGCGGCGCTCGAAGCGGCCTCCGCGGTGGCCGAGGCTGAGTAAAGGGACAGGGTTCGTGGATCCTCTCGTCTTCTCCGACTTCGTCGCCCAGAGCCTGCCGATCGTCGGGCCCGAGATCGTTCTCGCCGTCGGTGCCATGATCCTTCTGATGATCGGCACCTTCATGGGGGAGAAGAGCGCGGGTCTCGTGACCGGGCTGACCGTCGGCCTCGTCGCCTTCGCCGGCTTCTGGCTGCTGTTCGTGACCCCGGACGGCGTCGCCTTCGGCGGCTCCTTCATCCTCGACCCCTTCGCGCGCTTCGCCAAGGTGCTGGTCCTGATCGGCGCGCTGGCCGCGATCCTGATGACGGTGGGCTTCGCGAAGCTCGAGCGGTTCGACCGCTTCGAGTTCCCGGTCCTGATCGTCCTCGCCACCATCGGCATGATGGTCATGGTCTCGGCGGGCGACCTGATCGCGCTCTACATGGGCCTGGAGCTGCAGTCGCTGGCGGCCTACGTCATCGCGGCGATCAACCGCGACAACGTCCGCTCCACCGAAGCCGGCCTGAAATATTTCGTTCTCGGCGCGCTGTCCTCGGGCATGCTCCTCTACGGCGCCTCGCTCGTCTACGGCTTCACGGGCCAGATCGAGTTCCAGGCCATCGCACTGGCGCTGACGGAGGAGGGGCGTTCCTTCGGTCTCCTCGTCGGCCTCGTCTTCGTGATCGCGGGCCTCGCCTTCAAGATCTCCGCCGTGCCGTTCCATATGTGGACTCCGGACGTCTACGAGGGCGCGCCGACCCCGGTCACCGCCTTCTTCGCGGGCGCGCCGAAAGTCGCGGCCATGGCGCTGCTGATCCGATTCACGGTGGACGGTTTCGGCCCGCTGGCGCTCGACTGGCAGCAGATCGTCGTCTTCATCTCCATCGCCTCGATGATCCTCGGCGCCTTCGCCGCCATCGGGCAGACGAACATCAAGCGCCTGATGGCCTATTCGTCAATCGGCCACATGGGCTACGCGCTCGTGGGCCTCGCTGCGGCGGACGAGGCGGGCGTGACCGGCGTCCTGATCTACATGGCGACCTACATGGCGATGACGCTCGGCACCTTCGCCGTCATCCTCGCCATGCGCCGCAAGGAGGGCGCGGTCGAGGACATCTACGAGCTGTCCGGCCTCGCCCGCACCAACCCGGTGATGGCGCTCGCCATGACGGCGCTGATGTTCTCGCTCGCCGGCCTGCCGCCGCTTCTCGGCTTCTGGGGCAAGTACTACGTCTTCGTGGCCGCCGTCGGCGCCGGCCTCGTGCCGCTCGCCATCATCGGCGTCGTCACCTCGGCGGTCGGCCTCTACTACTATCTGCGCATCGTGAAGGTGATGTGGTTCGACGAGCCGGCGGGCGGCTTCCAGCCGATGGCGCCCGAGCTCCGTCTCGTGCTCGGCGCCTCCGCGCTGTTCATCTTCCCGGCCTACATCATCTTCGCCGGTCCGCTCTTCGCGGCGGCGGCAACGGCGGCAAGGACTTTCTTCTGAGCCGGAGGGGCGCTTTCGCCAACCCGCCTCGCCGGCGCCTCGCCTTCGAGGTCGTCGGCTCGACCAACGCGCATGCGCTGGAAGCCGCTCGTGCGGGCGATCCGGGGCCGCTCTGGATCACGGCGGGTCGCCAGACCGAGGGGCGGGGCCGGCGCGGCCGCGCCTGGGCCTCGCCGCCCGGCGGGCTCTATGCGACGCTTCTTCTCCTCGACCCCGCGCCGATGGAGCATCTGGCCAATCTGCCGCTGGTGGTGGCGGTCGGCGTGGCCGACGGCATCGGCCGTCTTCCGGGCGTCGATCCGGACGCCGTCCGCATCAAATGGCCGAACGACATCCTGCTCGACGGCGCCAAATGCGTCGGGATCCTCATCGAGAGCGAGCGTCTGGCGGCCGGAACGCTCGGCGTCGCCATCGGGACGGGCGTCAATCTGCAGGCGCCGGGCCGCACCGACGCGTCCTACCCCATCGCCGCCCTGCGCGAACACGGCTTTGCGGGCACGGTCGACGAGGCCTTCGAGGCACTGGCGGAGGGCGTCGAGGCGGCGCTGCGGCGCTGGGATCGGGGCCTCGGCTTCGCGGGCGTCCGCGCCGAGTGGATCGCGCGCGCCAAGGGCATCGGCGAGGCCGTGCGCGTCAACCTATCCGACCGTTTGGTGGACGGACGTTTCCTGGAACTCGACGCCTCGGGCCGGCTCGTCCTTGAAACTTCGCGCGGCACACGCGAGGTGTTCTCCGCCGGCGATCTCTTCTTCTCCAACATGGCGTCTCCCGTTCCGGTCTGAGACGCCGTTCCACGAGTTTCGGTGGCCCGCCGCTTGTCAGGGCAGATGCAAATGCCGGTTCATTCCGGCTCTCAACGAAAGTGACTGACACATTGACTGAACTGGTATTCGTGCCCCTCGGGGGCATCGGCGAAATCGGTATGAATTTCGCCCTCTACGGCTATGGGCCGGCGGAAAGCCGCGAATGGATCGTGGTGGATTGCGGCGTCTCCTTCGCCGGACCGGAACATCCGGGCGTCGATCTCGTCCTGCCCGACATCTCCTTCGTCGAATCGCTCGGCAAGAGCCTGAAGGCGATCATCGTCACCCACGCTCACGAGGATCATTACGGCGCGCTGCTCGACCTGTGGCCACGCCTGCGCGTGCCGGTCCACTGCACGGCGTTCACGGCCGGGCTCCTCGAGGCCAAGCGCGAGAGCGAGCCGGGCGCGCCGAAAATCCCGCTGACGGTCTTCAAGGCGGGCGACCGATTCACGGTCGGTCCGTTCGAGATCGAGGCAGTGAACGTCACCCACTCGATCCCGGAGCCGGTGGCGCTCGCCATCCGCACCTCGCTCGGCACCATCGTCCACTCCGGCGACTGGAAGATCGACGCGACGCCGGCTCTCGGCCTGCCGACCGACGAGGCGCGGCTGCGCCAGATCGGCGACGAGGGCGTGCTGGCGCTGATCTCGGACTCCACCAACGCCAACCGTGAGGGCGTCAGCCCCTCGGAGCGGGACGTCAACGAGTCGCTCGGCGAGATCATCCGGGAGGCGAAGGGCAGGGTGGCCGTCACCACCTTCTCCTCCAACATCGGGCGCATCCGCTCGGTCGCCAAGGCGGCGCAGGACGCCGGGCGCCAGGTTCTCCTGATGGGCCGGTCCATGCGCCGCATGACCGATGTGGCGGGCGAGCTCGGCTATCTGGAGGGCATCGAGCCCTTCCTGACCGAGCAGGATTTCGGTTACGTGCCGCGCGATAAGGCGGTGATCATCCTCACCGGCAGCCAGGGCGAGGCGCGCGCCGCTCTCGCCCGCATCTCGCGCGACGACCACCCTTCCGTCGCGCTCTCGGCCGAGGACACGGTGATCTTCTCCTCCCGCTCGATCCCGGGCAACGAGAAGGCCATCGGCGACATCCGCAACGCGCTGATCGACCGCGGCATCCACGTGATCGAGGACGGCGAGCGGCTGGTCCACGTGTCCGGCCATCCGCGCCGGTCGGAAATGCGCCAGCTCTACGATTGGGTCCGCCCGAAGATCGCCGTGCCCGCGCATGGCGAGGCGGCCCATCTCGTGGCCCATGCGCAACTCGCCCGCGAGCAGGGGGTGAAGGAGGTCGTCTCGCTGCGCAACGGCAAGATGGTGCGTCTGGCGCCCGGCCCCGCGCAGATCGTCGACGAGGTGCCGCACGGCCGCTACTACAAGGACGGGCTCCTGATCGGCTCGGAGAAGGAGCTCGGGATCGGCGAGCGCCGCCGGCTCTCCTTCGCGGGCCATATCGCCGTCATGGTCGAACTCTCGCCCAAACTGGACCTGAAGGTCGATCCCGAAGTCATCGCTCTCGGTATCCCGGACAAGGATTTCGAGGGCGAGGAGATTCACGAGGCGCTGGTGGACGCGGCCGCCGGGGCTGTGGAGAGTATGCCGCGCCAGCGCCGCAAGGATGTCGAGACCGTCCGCGAGGCGGTCCGCCGTTCGGTCCGGGCCGAAGCCTACGACGCCTGGGGCAAGAAGCCGATCGTGACCGTCTTCGTGTCGAAGGCGAGCGGCAAGGAGTAAGGGTTTGATCGGACGGCTCAATCATGTCGCCATCGCGGTGCCCGACCTGACGGCGGCCGTCGAAACCTATCGCAACACGCTGGGGGCGTCCGTTTCGGACGCCCTCGAACTGCCCGAGCAGGGCGTGCGGCTCGTCTTCGTGGACCTCGGCAACTCCAAGGTCGAGCTGATGGAGCCGCTGGGCGAGGACTCGCCCATCGCCAAGTTCCTGGACCGCAACCCCAAGGGCGGCATCCACCATGTCTGCTACGAGGTCGCCGACATCGAAGAGGCGGCCCGCCTGCTGACGGAGGCGGGAGCGCGGGTTCTGGGCGACGGGCGACCGAAGACCGGGGCGCACGGCAACCCCGTCCTCTTCCTCCATCCGTCCGACTTCAACGGCGCGCTGGTGGAACTGGAGGAGGTCCGCTGATGGGGATCATCAACGGCATCGCGGTCTATTTCGTGATCTGGTGGACGGTGCTCTTCGCCGTCCTGCCCTTCGGCGTCCGGGCTCAGGCCGATACGGGCGAGACCATCCCCGGCACCGCCGACAGCGCGCCGGTCGTCCCGCATCTGATGGTGAAGGTCGCCGCGACGACGGCGATCTCCGCCCTCGTCTTCACGCTCTACTACGTGTCCACCCAGATCCTGGGGATCGGCCTCGACAGCTTTCCGAAGATCATTCCGGGAACCTGAGTTCGCCGTCGGCCGCGCCGCGTCCAAAGCATCGGCCCGAAGATCGGATTCGATCTTCGGAAAGCCTGATGCGCAGGTTCAAAGAGATGGAGCGACCTTCGCGCGCCCGAACGGACGCACGGCGCTCTGAAAATCATGCGCGAGCCGGCGCGAGGAGGTGACGGAGACGCCATTAAGTCGCGTGTTTGGCGCAGCGGAGCATCTCGGGACCTGCGAGCACAAAAAAGAATGCGAGGCACGAAGCCCCGCATCCAATGCTCCACCGGGTCTGGGTTTCGCGCCGGACTTAAAGCCGGGGCAGCGCGAATGCGCGCCGGAAACCACGTCCTCCCAAGACTAGACCGCCTGTTGTTTGAAGGCGCTGGATCGCGCTCTTGTTGTGCCTTCGAGGCTATTACAAGTGTCACGTTCCTGTCACTAGGGGCGAACGGAAAAGCGGCGCATTTTTGCCCAAACTGCTAATTTTTCCATCTTGCACTGCAGCAAGAGTGGGAGATGGCGGGGCTTCTAAGAGGGCGGAGTGCCACGTCCCGGCGGGCCGTCGAAGAAGGCCTCGCGCATTTGCATTCGCGGGGCGAGACGGTAAGAGACCGAAACTGCCGGCGATCCGGCTTTCCCGAACGAACGACGGCTTCTCCATGCGCCTTTCGCGATACTTCCTGCCGATCCTGAAAGAGACCCCGAAGGAGGCCGAGATCGTCTCGCACCGGCTGATGCTGCGCGCGGGGATGATCCGGCAGCAGGCCGCGGGCAGCTACACCTGGCTGCCGCTCGGCAAGCGCGTTCTCGACAAGGTCTGCCGGATCATCCGCGAGGAGCAGGACCGCTCCGGCGCGGTCGAGATCCTGATGCCGACGATCCAGTCGGCCGATCTGTGGCGCGAGAGCGGGCGCTACGACGATTACGGCAAGGAGATGCTGCGCATCGAGGACCGGCACGGCCGCGACATGCTGTTCGGCCCGACCAACGAGGAGATGGTCACCGACATCTTCCGTTCGTCGGTCAAGTCCTACAAGGACCTGCCGCTCAACCTCTACCACATCCAGTGGAAGTTCCGAGACGAGGTGCGTCCGCGCTTCGGCGTGATGCGCTCGCGCGAGTTCCTGATGAAGGACGCCTATTCCTTCGACCTCGACTACGATTCCGCCAAGGTCGCCTACGACCGCATGTTCGTGGCCTATCTGCGCACCTTCGAGCGGCTCGGCCTGAAGGCGATCCCGATGCGCGCCGACACCGGCCCCATCGGCGGCGAGCTCAGCCACGAGTTCATCATCCTCGCCTCCACCGGCGAGAGCGCGGTCTTCTGCGACAAGGCCTTCCTGGAGAAGGCCGTCCCGTCGGAGGGCGTCGATTTCGGCGATGCGGCGGGCCTCGACGCCATCGTGAAGGACTGGACGAGCGCCTACGCGGCGACCGAGGAGATGCACGACGAAGCGGCCTGGGCCGCGGTGCCCGAGGGCGACCAGCTGGCCGCGCGCGGCATCGAGGTCGGCCACATCTTCCACTTCGGCACCAAGTATTCCGAGCCGATGGGCGCCGTGGTGCAGGGGCCGGACGGCACCAACGTGCCCGTCCACATGGGCTCCTACGGCATCGGCCCCTCGCGCCTCATCGCCGCGATCATCGAGGCGAGCCACGACGAGAACGGCATCGTCTGGCCGAAGGGCGTCGCGCCCTTCGACGTCGGTCTCGTCAACATGAAGCCGGGCGACGCCGAATGCGACGCGGCCTGCGAGAAGCTCTATGCGGAGCTGACGGCGGCCGGGCAAGACGTCCTGTACGACGACGAGGACACCCGCGCAGGCGCCAAGTTCGCGACCATGGACTTGATCGGCCTTCCCGTTCAGGTGATCGTCGGCCCGCGCGGCGCCAAGGCGGGCGAAGCGGAGATCAAGCTGCGCGCCAGCGGCGACCGGCAGACTGTCCCCATCGCAGAGGTGGTGGGCAGGCTGACGGCATGAGCGACGCCGCGAAACCGGGCGCGGACAAGGTCTCGTCGAGGCCGTTCTCGCGCTTCGAATGGATGATCGCGGGCCGCTACCTGCGCTCGCGCCGCCGCGACGCGGGCGTGTCGGTCATCGCCGGCTTCTCCTTCGTGGGCATCATGCTGGGCGTCGCCGCGCTCATCATCGTCATGTCGGTGATGAACGGCTTTCGCGGCGAGCTGCTGACGCGCATCCTCGGCGTCAACGGCCATCTCGTAATGCAGCCGATCGACCGCCAGTTCGACGATTTCGACGAGGTGGCGCGCCGCATCGACCAGGTGCCGGGCGTTGCCTTCACCATGCCGCTCGTGCAGGGGCAGGTCCTCGCCAGCCGCTTCGGCGGCGGCAACACGGGCGCGCTGGTCAAGGGCGTGCGCGAGCAGGATCTGGAGCAGCTGACGCCGGTCTCCGGCAACATTATCCAGGGCACGCTCGAAGGCTTCGACGAGGGGGAGGGCGTTGCCGTCGGCGCCTGGCTCGCCCGCAATCTCGGGCTCAATCTCGGCGACACGATCGACATCCTCTCGCCGGACGGCGACGTCACGCCCTTCGGCTCGGCCCCGCGCTCCAAGGGTTACGAAATCACGGCCATCTTCGAGATCGGCCTGTCGGAGTTCGACGCCGCCTACATCTACATGCCCTTCTCGGAGGCCCAGCTCTTCTTCAATTCGGACGGGCGGGCGCAGTCGATCGAGGTCTTCGTCGACCAGCCGGATTCGGTCCAGACCATCCAGCCGACCGTCGAGGCGGCGGCCGGGCGGCCGAACTTCACGGTGACGTGGCAGCAGCAGAACCAGAGCTTCTTCTCCGCCCTTCAGGTGGAGCGGAACGTCATGTTCATCATCCTGACGCTGATCATCCTCGTCGCGGCGCTGAACATCATCTCCGGCCTCTTCATGCTGGTGAAGGACAAGGGCCGCGACATCGCGATCCTGCGCACCATGGGCGCAACCAAGGGCGCCGTCATGCGGGTGTTCTTCATCACCGGCACCTCGATCGGCGTCTCGGGCACGCTGGCCGGGCTCGTCCTCGGCGTCCTCTTCGCGATGAACATCGAGGCGATCCGCCAGTTCTTCTCCTGGGCGCTCGGCACGGTGATCTTCGATCCGCAGTTCTACTTCCTCTCGCGCCTTCCGGCCGAGATCGACGCGGGCGAGGTTCTGATGGTCGTCGCCATGGCGCTGGGCCTGTCCTTCATCGCGACGCTGTTCCCGTCCTGGCAGGCGTCCAAGCTCGATCCCGTCGAGGCGCTGCGCTACGAATGACGACACCTATGCAAGCCGCGCTTCGCCTCGACGCCGTCGAGCGCACCTATGTGCAGGGCGAGAACCGCCTGACGGTGCTCGACCGGGCCGATTTTGCCATGCAGCCGGGCGAGATGGTGGCGCTCGTCGCCCCGTCCGGATCGGGCAAGTCCACGCTCCTTCACATCGCCGGCCTTCTGGAGCGGCCGGACGGCGGGGAGGTCTATGTCGACGGCCAGCCCTGCGGCACCTTCGACGACGCGGCGCGCACGAGGCTGCGCCGCACCTCGATCGGCTTCGTCTACCAGTTCCACCATCTGCTGCCGGAGTTCTCGGCGCTGGAGAACGTGGCGCTGCCGCAGATGATCCGCGGCCTGTCGCAGGCGGAGGCGAACAAGCGCGCCGAGGAGCTTCTGGGCTACATGCGGATCGGCAAACGCGCCTCCCATCGCCCGGCCGAACTCTCCGGCGGCGAGCAGCAGCGCGTCGCCATCGCGCGGGCGGTCGCCAACTCGCCGCACGTGCTTCTGGCCGACGAGCCGACCGGCAATCTCGACCCGTCCACCTCGGCGCACGTCTTCGACGCGCTGACGGCGCTGGTGCGCCAGTCCGGCGTCGCGGCGCTCATCGCCACGCACAACCATGAGCTCGCTCAGCGCATGGACCGCACGGTCACGCTGGAGGCCGGAAAGATCGTGCCCTACGCCTTCGGCTGAAGATGCCGGCGCGCCGCGTAGAGCGCGACGGCGGCGGCGTTCGAGACGTTGAGCGAGCGGATGGCGCCCGGCATCTCCAGCCGGGCGAGGGCGGAGACCGTCTCGCGCGTCTTCTGGCGCAGGCCCTTGCCCTCGGATCCGAGCACCAGCGCGATCTTCTCGCCGGCAAGCGTCGGCTCCAGCTCCAGCGGTCCGTCCGAATCGAGCCCGACCGTCAGATAGCCGCGCTCGTGCAGCTCGTTCAGGCCGTCCGCCAGATTGCCGATCTGGACATAGGGAACGTGCTCCAGCGCGCCCGACGCGGCCTTGGCGAGAACGCCCGATTCCTGTGGCGAATGGCGCGAGGTCGTCACCAGGGCTCCGGCCCCGAAGGCGGTCGCCGAGCGCAGGATCGCGCCGACATTGTGCGGGTCGGTCACCTGATCGAGGACGAGGATCAGGGGCGCGTCGCCGATGTCCGACAGGCGGCGGACGGGCAGCGGCTCGCATTCGAGGACGACGCCCTGATGGACGGCGTCCTCGCCGAGCATCTTATCGAGGTCGCGCGGCTCCACCATTTCCAGCGGACAGGGCAGGGCGCTTTCGTCGAGCTCCAGCCGGTTCAGCGCGTTGCGGGTCGCCAGCAGGCGGTGGTGGCGACGCGCCGGATTCGCCAGCGCCGCCTGCACCGTGTGGATGCCGTAGAGCCGGACGCCGACGTCCGGCTCCTGCGCGGCTTCCGGGCCGCTGCGCGCGCGCTCGCGGTGCGCGCGCCGCAGATTGGCGTAGTGGGTGTCCTTGGGGGTGTGGGTGCGGCGTTCGGTCATGGCGCGTTGTTATCGCAGTTCCGCCCGCAGAGATACGTCGTCCGCCATGTTGACAGGCGCCGAAGCGGCCTGCATAACGCCGCCGGATCGAACGCGGGCGTCACTGGCGCCGACCGATTCAAATGGGATCCGGAGGGATGCCCGAGTGGTTAAAGGGGACGGACTGTAAATCCGTTGGCTTAGCCTACGTTGGTTCAAATCCAACTCCCTCCACCATCCCCGCAAAGCGAGTTCGATCGCTCCCCCCACATGAACGACGTCCGCACGGAACGCTGACCGGTTCGCCCGTTGATGCCGCCGGCTTGCGGCGCGCATCGCTTCGCGCAAGATGAGATGTCCGGCGAGCGCGCCGGGCGACGCGGGAAGGCTCAGGCCTCTCCGGTTCGCGCGATCATGACGGCTGCGGCCGCGCGGTTCTCCACGCCCAGCTTCTCGAACACCGCCTCCAGGTGCTTGTTCACCGTGCGGGGGCTCAAGGAGAGGATTTCGGCGATGTCCCGGTTCGACTTGCCGCGCGCCAGCCACAGCGCGATCTCGGCCTCGCGCGCGGTAAGCTGGTAGCGCCGCCGAAGCGCGGCCTCCGCGTTGCCGGGCTCCTGGGCGGAGATGCGCAGAAGATGCTCGTCCTCGCCCGCCCGGCCGATGAAGGAGAGGTAGGGCGTCGCTTGCGCCGCATCGGCGCGGAGCGGCAGCGAGGTTTCCGGCCCGCCGGCGAGGAGCGCGTCGAACAGCGCCGCCGGCAGGCCCATCGTGTCCCCCGACGCTCCGGGCTGGGCGGAGAGAAGGCGCCGCGCCTGGGGCGTCGCCCAGAGGAGCCGGCCATGCCCGTCCACCGCCAGAAGGTAGCGTCCGGCCGTGTCCAGCGCCGTACGGGCGGCCTCGGCCTCCCGGGCGTTGGCGAGATGGACGCGGATTCGGGCGAGGAGTTCGTCGGGGGCGACGGGCTTGCCGAGATAGTCCACCGCGCCCGCCTTCAGTCCCTCCACCACATGGGCGGTCTCCGTCAGGCCCGTCATCACGATCACCGGCACATGGCGCAGCGCCGGATCGGCCTTCAGACGCCGTGTCGCTTCGAAGCCGCCCATTCCGGGCATCACGGCGTCCATCAGCACGATGTCGGGTGTCAGCCGTGCCGCGATCGACAGCGCCTCTTCTCCGGAGAGCGCGACGAGGACGCTCGCGCCCGTCGTCTCGATGGCGTCGGTGAGAAGGCGCAGCGCATCGGGCGAATCGTCCACGACGAGAACGATGCCGTCCTCGCCGATGCGGCCCGATGCGCCGTCCTCACTCACTCCTGCTCGTCTCCAGAAGGGCGATGAAGGCCTTCATGTCGAAATTCCCGGCGTGATGGCGCAGTCGGTCGGTGAGGGGGTTCAGCTCCGGGTTTCGCTCCAGAGCCTCCAGCTTGCGCTCGATCCCCCGCTTGTAGCCGATCCGGGCGAGTTCCAGAAGTTCGGTGGCGTCGGCGGGCGCAAGGCGCGCGGAGACCGGCAAGGGGGAGGGCTGCGGCGGGGAGGGCGCGTCCTCGCTCGTCCATTCGAGCCCGGTCAGCACGGCCACACGCGACAGGAGCTGGCGGATGTCGAAGGGCTTGGCCAGAGTCTCCTCGGCCGGTGCCATCTCGCCGGGCGCCTGGTCGGGCGTCTCCGCCAGCGTCGCGGACAGCATCACGATCGCGCCCGTCTGACCGCGTTCGCGCAGGCGCCTGGCGAGCGTCCAGCCGTCGAGGCCGGGCATCTGGATGTCGAGGAGGAAGAGGTCCGGCCGGATGTCCCGCACCAGCTCGAGCGCCGCCGGCCCGTCCCCGGCGGTGAGGACCACGAAGCCGAGCGGCCGCAGGATCTCGACCATCAGCTCGCGATGGGCCTCCTCGTCGTCGACGACGAGGATCGTGCGGCGCGCTCCGAGATAGCCGGTCGGCTCGGGCGCGGGGGCAGGCACTGTCCCCTTGGCGTCGGAGATCGCCGAGAGCAGGACGCGGACCGTGAAGCGCGAACCCTGCCCGACCGTGCTCTCGGCCGTCACGTCGCCGCCCATCAGATTGGCGAGCAGGCGCGTGATCGTCAGGCCGAGCCCGAGGCCCGGCGCCTTGCCGAGCGCCGCCGTTCCCCGCTCGAACGGATCGAAGATGCGCGACAGCTCGCCCGCCGCGATGCCGGGGCCGGTGTCGGTCACGGTGAAGGTCGCGACCTGGCTGCGATAGGCGACGTCCAGCGTCACCGACCCGGCCTCGGTGTATTTGATCGCGTTGGAGAGGATGTTGATGAGGATCTGTCGCAGCCGCTTCTCGTCGGTCCGCACCAGCGCCGGCAGGTTCGGCGCGCGCGCGACGGTGAAGGCGAGCCCCTTGGCGTCGGCCTGCATGGCGAACATGTCGGCGAGCGCGTCGAGGAAGTCCGGCAGCCGCACGGCGCCCGGCCGCAGCTGCAGGCGACCGGCCTCGATCTTGGAGACGTCGAGCAGACCGTCGATCAGGCCGGACAAATGCTCGGCCGAAGAGCGGATGACGCGAAGCGAGCCGCGCTTTCCCTCCGGCACCGCCTCGTCGCGCTCCAGAAGCTGCGCGTAGCCGAGCACGGTGTTGAGCGGGGTGCGAAGCTCGTGGGCCATGCCGACCACGTAGCGGCTCTTGGCATCGCTCGCGGCCTCCGCCTTTTCCTTCGCCTCCTGCAGCGCCGCGTCGGTGCGCCGGTGCGAGGCGATCTCGTCGAGGAGCATGGTCGTCTGGCGGGCGCTCTCCTCCTGTGCGACGCGCCGGCTCTGGCGCTGAAGCACGAAGAACCACGCGGCGATGCCCGCGACGATGGCGAGGATGAAGAAGCTGGCCAGAAGCGCGGAAGCGACGGGGCCGGCGGCGTCCGGCTCCACGACCAGCGTGCGGTAGTGGATCAGCAGGAGGACGAGACCGATCGCCCCGGCCATGGTGGCGAAGATGCCGGTGAAGCTGGCGACCCCCGACCGCAGCTTGCGGGCGACCGGCTCGGGCAGGAGCGTCTCGGCCACTGCGCCGGCCTGCGCCGAGAATTTCGCATGCGGCTTGCAGAGATCGCCGCAGCGCGCGTCCAGCGAGCAGCAGAGCGAGCAGATGGGCGCGGCATAGGCCGGGCAGTGCGCCATGTCCTCCGGCTCGAAGGCGTGCTCGCAGATGACGCATTCGATCTCGCGCCGGGCCGCCCATGCGGCGCGCGGCTTGCGGGCGAGGTAGTAGCGCCCGCCCGTCGCCCAGGCGATGAGCGGCGAGACGATGAGCGCGACGATCAGCGCCAGAAAGGGCGAAAGCGCCTGCGCGATTTCGCCCAGCCAGCCGGCGAAGGCGGCGAGCGAGACGATCGTGGCCGCGCCCATCGCGCCGATCCCGACGGGGTTCACGTCGTAGAGATGGGCGCGCTTGAACTCGATCCCCTCCGGCGACAGGCCGAGCCGCTTGTTGATCGACAGGTCGGCGACGATCGCGCCGAGCCAGGCGACGGCGACGTTGGCGAAGAGGCCGAACGTTGCCTCCAGAGCGCCGTAGATGCCGAGCTCCATCAGGAGCAGCGCGATCATGACGTTGAAGACCAGCCAGACGACGCGGCCCGGATGCGAGTGCGTCAGCCGCGAGAAGAAGTTCGACCATGCGAGCGAGCCCGCATAGGCGTTCATGACGTTGATCTTGAGCTGGGAGACGACGACGAAGAGCGCCATGACGAGCGCTGCGAGCGTCGGGGAATCGAAGACGTAGCGGAAGGCGACGTCGTACATGTGCGCGGGGTCCGCCGCGCTCTCGGGCGGCACGCCGCTGCCGAGCGCCAGCACGGCGAGGAAGGAGCCGAGGAGGAGCTTCGGCGCGCCGAGGACGATCCAGCCCGGCCCCGCCGCGAGCATGGCGAAGCGCCAGGACCGGCTCTGCCGCTCCTGCGCGGGCAGGAAGCGAAGGATGTCCACCTGCTCCCCGATCTGCGGCATCAGAGCGAGGATGACGGAGGCCGCGGCCCCGAACTTCAGAAGATCGAAGCCGCCGCCGTTGGGGTTCTCCAGTCCGGGAAAGGCGATCCATTGCGAGACGGCCTGCGGCTCGGCCCACAGGATGAAGCCGATCGGCAGGAGGTTCAGCCCGATCCAGAGCGGCTGCGTTGCGAGCTGGAAGCGCGAGATGCGCGTCACCCCGTGCGTGACCAGCGGGATGATGACGAAGGCCGAGACGACGTAGCCGAGCCAGAGCGGCACGGCGAAGGCGATGTTCAGAGCCGCCGTCATAATCGCCGCTTCGATGGCGAAGAGGATGAAGGTGAAGCTCGCATAGATGAGCGAGGTCACGGTCGAGCCGATATAGCCGAAGCTCGCGCCGCGCGTCAGGAGGTCGATGTCGACGCCGTAGCGCGAGGCGTATCGGCTGATCGGAAGGGCGGTGGCGAACAGGACGATGCCGACCACGAGAATCGCCGCGACCGCGTTCGCGAAGCCGAACATGAGCGTGATCGCCCCGCCGATCGCCTCCAGCGCCAGGAACGAGATCGCGCCGATGGCGGTCTGCGACACCCATTGCGGGGACCAGCGCCGCGCCTTTCGCGCCGTGAAGCGCAGCGCGTAGTCCTCCAGCGTCTCGTCGGCGACGAAGCGGTTGTAGTCGCGCCGCACGGGCAGGATGCGCTGGCGGCCGGCCATCGGTCTCCTCGTCTCCGAAGCCTGTCCTGCCATGGCGCGGTAACCGGCCCTCTACGTCATTCGACGTATACCCTTTCGCACCTGCAAAAACGAAGCTCCCCCACGTCCGGCGATGGGTCGCCGCAAGAGATTTCAACGACAGGGGTGACGATCATGCGCGTGTTCAAGGGAATGGCCATCGCGGGCGGGCTCGCAGCCGCGCTTCTGTCCACCACGGCGCTGGCGCAGGAGCCTTCGGGCGAGCCGATCAAGGTCGGCGTCCTCCACTCGCTGTCGGGCACGATGGCGATCTCGGAGACGACCCTCAAGGACGTCATGCTGATGCTCATCGAGGAGCAGAACGAGAAGGGCGGCCTGCTCGGCCGTCCGCTCGAGGCCGTCGTCGTCGATCCGGCGTCCGACTGGCCGCGCTTCGCCGAGCAGGCCCGCCAGCTCCTGGCGGAGGATCAGGTGGACGCCGTCTTCGGCGCCTGGACCTCGGTCTCGCGCAAGTCCGTCCTGCCGGTCTTCGAGGAGCTGAACGGCATCCTCTTCTACCCGGTCCAGTACGAGGGCGAGGAATCCTCGCGCAACATCTTCTACACGGGCGCCGCGCCCAACCAGCAGGCGATTCCGGCGGTCGATTATCTGGCTGAGGAGGAGGGCATCGAGCGCTGGGTCCTGGCCGGCACCGACTACGTCTACCCGCGCACGGCCAACCGCATTCTCGAAGCCTATCTGAAGGACGAGCTGGGCGTCGCCGAGGAAGACATCCTCATCAACTACACGCCCTTCGGCCATTCCGACTGGCAGTCGATCGTCCAGGAAATCCAGCAGTTCGGCTCGGCCGGCAAGCGCACGGCGGTCGTCTCGACGATCAACGGCGACGCCAACGTGCCCTTCTACCGCGAGCTCGCCAACCAGGGCGTCTCGGCCGAGGACATCCCGGTCGTCGCCTTCTCGGTCGGCGAGGAGGAGCTGGCGGGCATCGACACCGGGCCGCTCGTCGGGCACCTGGCCGCCTGGAACTACTTCATGAGCGTCGACACCGACGAGAATCTCGACTTCATCGAGAAGTGGCAGGCCTTCATCGGCTCGGACGACCGCGTCACCAACGACCCGATGGAAGCGCACTATATCGGCTTCAACATGTGGGTTCAGGCGGTCGAGAAGGCCGGCACGACCGACACGGATGCGGTGATCGACGCGATGATCGGCGTCGCCGTGCCGAACCTGACCGGCGGCTACTCCGCCATGATGCCGAACCATCACATCACCAAGCCCGTGCTGATCGGCGAGATCCAGGACGACGGCCAGTTCGAGGTCGTCTGGGAGACGCCCGGCACGGTCGTGGCGCAGGAATGGTCGCCGTATCTGGAAGGCTCGCGCGACCTCATCGCCGACTGGCGCGCCCCGCTCTCCTGCGGAAACTTCAACGTGGTGACCGGCCAGTGCGGCGGCCAGGGGGCGGAAGCCGCCCCGGCGACCGAGGAGCCGGAAGAGGAAGCGGCCGCGGCCAACTGATCCTTGCCTGACGGACGGCCGGCTTCGAAGAAGGTCTGCCGTTCGGCTCCCTCGATCCCAGCCCTTCCCGCCCCCTGGGCGAGACCGGACGAAAGACACGGGTATGGCCCGCCTGTTTCGGCACCTCGCGCTTCTCCTGGCGCTTCTCCTCGCACCGCCGGCCTTCGCGCAAGGCGACCTCCGCCCGCTGGTCGACGCGCTCGGCACCGCCAGCGGCTTCGACGGGCTGGAGGGGGCCATCGCGGATCTCGCCGCGACCGGCGACCCGGCCGCGGCCGGCGTCCTGCGCCAGCTCTCGGACGGCAATCTCGTCGTGCGCGGCGGCACGGTCTTCGTCGGCGTGCGGGACGGCCGTGACTACGCGTTGACCGACGCCCTGACCGGCGAGGCGAGGGGCGAGGCGGGCCGGCGCGAGGTGGAGGCGATCCGCGTCAACAACCGCGTGCGCCGCGCCGTCACGGCAGCCATGGGCTCGCTGACGCTGCAGAGCGACAATCCCGCGCAGCGCCGGCAGGCCGCGCAGGCGATCTTCTCCGCGCGCGACGCCACCGCCATCGAGGCGCTGGACGCGGCGATCGCCGAGGAGCCGGTGCCGGCCATCGCGAACCTGATGCGCCAGGCGCGGGCGAGCGCGATCCTGAACTCCGATGCGCCCGAGGCCGAGAAGATCGAGGCCGTCGAGACCATCGCGGCGCGCGGCGACCGCGAGGCGCTGGTGCTCCTGAACGCCCTCGCCGCCGAGCCGGGTGAGCTGGGCGAGGCGGCGAGCGCGGGCATCGCCTCCATCCAGAGCCGGCTCGCCTTCATCGACATGGGCCAGAACGTCTTCTACGGCCTGTCGCTCGGCTCGGTGCTCCTGCTCGCGGCCATCGGCCTCGCCGTCACCTTCGGCGTCATGGGCGTCATCAACATGGCGCATGGCGAGATGGTGATGATCGGCGCCTACACGACCTTCGTCGTGCAGCAGTTCCTGCGGGCCAACGCGCCGGGACTGATGGACTACTCGCTTCTCATGGCGCTGCCGGCCGCCTTCCTCGTCGCCGGCGCGATCGGCGTCGCGATCGAGCGCGGGATCATCCGCTGGCTTTACGGCCGGCCGCTGGAGACGTTGCTCGCCACCTGGGGCATCGCGCTCATCCTGCAGCAGGCGACGCGCACCACCTTCGGCGCCACCAACCGCGAGGTCTCCAACCCGTCCTGGATGTCCGGCACGATCGACGTCCTTGGCATGCAGCTGACGCTCAACCGCCTCGTGATCATCGGCTTCTCGCTGGCCGTCCTCTTCGGGCTGATGGCGCTGATGCGCTGGACCGCCTTCGGCCTGCAGATGCGCGCGGTCACGCAGAACCGGCGCATGGCCGCCGCCATGGGCATTCGCACGCCCTGGACGGACGCGATGACCTTCGGACTCGGCTCCGGGATCGCGGGGCTGGCCGGCGTCGCGCTGTCGCAGATCGACAACGTCTCGCCCAATCTCGGCCAGAGCTACATCATCGACAGCTTCCTGGTGGTGGTCTTCGGCGGCGTCGGCTCGCTCTGGGGCACGCTCACGGCGGCGATGAGCCTCGGCGTCGTCAACAAGTTCCTCGAGCCCTATGCCGGCGCGGTCCTCGCCAAGGTCTTCGTGCTCGTCCTCGTCATCCTGTTCATCCAGAAGAAGCCGCGCGGCCTCTTCGCCCAGAAGGGAAGGGCGGTGGAAGCATGATCGCGCACCGTCTGCTCGGCAATCTCGGCGGCCGCGTCTTCGTCGCCGTCCTCGTTCTCGCGGCGATCTTCATGCCGCTGTCGAACGCGCTGCTTTCTCCCGGCGACGCGCTCTACGTGCCGACGACCTGGGTGGTCCTGCTCGGCCGCTGGCTGGCCTTCGCGCTGCTGGCGCTCGCGCTCGACCTCGTCTGGGGCTATTGCGGCATCCTCTCTCTCGGCCACGGCGCCTTCTTCGCGCTCGGCGGCTACGCCATCGGCATGCACATGATGCGCGAGATCGGGCCGCGCGGGGTCTACGGCAATCCGCAGCTGCCGGACTTCATGGTCTTCCTGAACTGGACCGAGCTGCCCTGGTACTGGTGGGGCTTCGGCAATTTCTGGTTCGCCGCGCTTATGACCATGGTGGTGCCGGGAACGCTCGCCTTCGTCTTTGGCTGGTTCGCCTTCCGCTCCAGGGTTACCGGCGTCTATCTCTCGATCATCACGCAGGCGATGGCCTTCGCGCTGATGCTCGCCTTCTTCCGCAACGAGATGGGATTTGGCGGCAACAACGGCCTGAACGACTTCCGCGACATTCTCGGCTTCGACCTGCGGGCCCGCGAGACGCGTGTCGCGCTCTTCTCCCTGACCGCGCTGGCGCTCGCCGCCGGCTATCTGACGGCGCGCGCGGTCGTCACCTCCAAGCTCGGCCTCGTTCTGATCGCGGTGCGCGACGCCGAAAGCCGGGCGCGCTTCCTCGGCTATCGCGTGGAGCGCTTCAAGCTCTTCGTCTTCACCCTCTCGGCAGTGATGGCGGGGATCGCGGGCGCGCTCTACGTGCCGCAGACCGGCATCATCAATCCGGGCGAGTTCGCGCCGGCCAACTCCATCGAGGCGGTGATCTGGGTCGCCGTCGGCGGGCGCGGCACGCTGTGGGGCGCGGCGCTCGGCGCCGTCCTCGTCAACGCCGCCAAGAGCTGGCTGACCGGCTTTGCGCCGGGCCTCTGGCTCTTCGCGCTCGGCGGCCTCTTCGTCGCCGTCACCCTGTTCCTGCCGCGCGGGATCGTCGGCACGGTCGAGCACGGTTGGGACGCGCTGCGCCAGCACCGCCGCGCGAAGGCGGCCGAGACGGGCGCGGCCGCCGCGCCCGAGCCCAGCGCCCATCCGGCGGAGTGAGAGCGATGGACACGATCACGAAGGCCCCTCGCGTCTCTCCGCACCCCTACGCCACCGCCATGGCCGAGCGGGCCGAGGCGACGGCCCGCCTCGCGCCCGGCCGGGGCGAGACGCTGCTCTATCTCGACGGCGTGTCGAAGAGCTTCGACGGCTTCAAGGCGATCAACGACCTGTCGCTCGTCATCGCCAAGGGCGAGATGCGGGCGATCATCGGCCCGAACGGCGCGGGCAAGACGACGATGATGGACATCGTCACGGGCAAGACGCGGCCCGACAAGGGCGACGTCTACTTCCGCGGCGACATCGACCTGACGGCCCATGACGAGGCGGAGATCGCCAACATGGGCATCGGGCGCAAGTTCCAGAAGCCGACCGTCTTCGAGAACCACACCGTGCGCGACAATCTCAAGCTCGCGCTCGCCGGCACGCGAGGGGTGTTCTCCTCGCTCTTCCATCGCAACGCTGCCGAGGAGCGGGCCCGGATCGACGACATTCTCGACCTGACGCGGCTCGGGGAGCGCCGCGACGAGAAGGCCGCCGGCCTCTCGCACGGGCAGAAGCAGTGGCTGGAGATCGGCATGCTGCTCGCGCAGGATCCCGAACTCCTCCTCGTCGACGAACCCGTCGCCGGCATGACCGACGCCGAGACCGAGGAGACGGCGCGGCTCCTCAAGGACATCGCGCGGGACCATTCGGTCGTCGTCGTCGAGCACGACATGCACTTCGTCCGCGAACTCGGCGTGAAGGTCACCTGCCTGCACGAGGGCAACGTGCTGGCGGAGGGCACGCTCGATGCCGTCTCGGCGAACCCGCGCGTCGTCGAAGTGTATCTGGGGCGGTGAGGATGTTGGCTGCGGCTGCGAAGAACGAGGCGCCTTTCCCTCTCCCCTTGGGGAGAGGGTGGTTCGCGGCAGCGAACCGGGTGAGGGCGTCGAGGAGCGCCGGCGCCCGACGAAGCCCTCATCCCCCTGCCGGGACCTTCTCCCGGGACGGGAGAAGGGCGCAGCTCCGTCATTTGCGCTCATTGAGGAACCGCAACCATGCTGAGCGTCTCCAACGTCGATCTCTACTACGGCGCGGCGCAGGCTTTGCGCTCGGTCTCGCTGACCGCGAACGCAGGCGAGATCACCTGCGTCCTCGGCCGCAACGGCGTCGGCAAGACGAGCCTGATGCGCGCCATCGTCGGCCAGCAGCCGATCCGGCGGGGCGAAATCCGCTTCGGCGAGGCCGATCTGAAGCGCTCCGCGCCGTACAATCGGGCGCGGGCCGGCATCGGCTTCGTGCCGCAGGGGCGCGAGATCTTTCCGCTGCTCACCGTGCGCGAGAACCTGCAGACGGGCTTTGCGCCGCTGAAGCGCGCCGAGCGCACGATCCCGCCCCACGTCTTCGACCTCTTTCCGGTGCTCGCCGAGATGATGAACCGGCGCGGCGGCGACCTGTCCGGCGGGCAGCAGCAGCAGCTCGCCATCGGCCGGGCGCTGGTGACGCGGCCGAAGCTCCTCGTGCTGGACGAGCCGACCGAAGGCATCCAGCCCTCCATCATCAAGGACATCGGCCGGGCCATCCGCTGGCTTCGCGACGAGACCGGAATGGCGATCCTCCTCGTGGAGCAGTATCTCGACTTCTGCCGCGAGCTCGCCGACCGGGTCACCATCCTCGACCGGGGCCGGGTCGTCTTCGAGGGCGTGGGCGCCGACCTCGACCGCGAGGACGTGCGAAAGCACCTGACGGTCTGATGCACGCCGCGCCGGCCTTCCGCGAACGCTCCGCTCCGGTGTACGCCTCGTCCCTGATGGACGACGGATTCGAAGCGCCGAAGATGCAACGCGCCTGGGGGCAGGCGAGGGCCGAGATCGGTTCGGGGGCCGCGCGCTCGCGTCTCCTGCGCCTGCGTCAGGCCGGCTGCCTGCGCCTGCGCTTCCCGCGCGTCGTGACCGGGCCGGTGGACGCCGTTCTCGTCAACACGGCCGGCGGTCTGGCCGGCGGCGACCGGCTGGCGCAGTCCTTCGACCTTGCGGCCGGAGCCGAGCTTTCCGTGGTCACGCAGGCCTGCGAGCGCGTCTACGCCTCGCTCGGGGCCGATGCCGAGGTCTCGACCCGGATCGATGTGGGCGAGGGCGCCTCGCTCGCCTGGCTGCCGCAGGAGACGATCCTGTTCGATCGGGCGCGGCTGTCGCGCGAACTGCACGTGGATGCCGCGCCGACGAGCCGGATGCTGCTGTGCGAGAGCGTGATCCTCGGACGCGAGGCGATGGGCGAGAGCCTGAGCGAGGCGAGCCTGCGCGACCGCTGGCGCGTGGGCATCGGCGGCCGGCTCGCCTTCGCGGACGATCTTCGGCTCGACGGCGACGTCGCCGCCCGAACGGCCGCTCCGGCCTCGCTTGCCGGCAACCGCGCCTTCGCGACGATCCTCGCCTTCGGCATCGAGCCCGACATGACGGCGCTGCGCGAGGCGCTCGGCCCGCTCGGCGGCGCGAGCCGGATCGACGGGCTGACCGTCGCGCGCCTCGTGGCGGGCAGTGGCATGGCGCTGCGCAAAAGGCTGGTTCCGGCGCTGAGGCATCTCGCTTCCGGGCCCCTTCCGCGCCTATGGTCCTTGTAGTGACAGCGAGGGATTCGACAGGATGCAGCTGACCCCCCGTGAGAAGGACAAGCTCCTCGTCTCCATGGCCGCGATGGTCGCGCGCCGCCGCCTAGAGCGCGGCGTGAAGCTGAACCATCCCGAGGCCATCGCGCTCATCACCGACTTCGTGGTGGAGGGCGCGCGCGACGGACGCTCGGTCGCCGACCTCATGGAAGCGGGCGCGCATGTCGTCGGCCGCGAACAGGTGATGGAGGGGATCGCCGAGATGATCCACGACATCCAGGTCGAGGCGACCTTTCCGGACGGCACCAAGCTCGTGACCGTCCACCAACCGATCCGCTGAACACGCCGCAGAAGAGGAACAGGCCCATGAAGACGAGCTCGAAGACCGCACTCCTGACGCTGGCGGCCCTCTTCGCGACGAGCGCGGTCGCGCTGGCGCATCCGCACCCCGACGACCATGTGCATCTCGCCGAGCACGGCTCCTTCCTCACGGGATTCCTGCACCCGCTGTTCGGGCCGGACCACGTGCTCGCCATGGTCGCGGTCGGCCTGTGGGCCTCGATGTCGGCCGGCTCGGCGCTCCTGATCGTGCCCGCCGCCTTCGTCGCCGCCATGATGGTCGGCTTCGGCCTTTCCATGGCCGGCGTGCCGCTTCCGCTCGTCGAGCCGGGCATCCTCGCCTCGGTCGTCGTGATCGGTCTGCTCGTCGCGCTCGCCGTGCGCATCCCGGTCGCGGCCTCCGCCGCGCTGGTCGGCCTCTTCGCGCTCTTCCACGGCCATGCGCACGGCGCGGAGATCGGCTCGGCGACGGCCTTCGCCTACATGGCCGGCTTCGCCATCGCCACGGCGCTGCTGCATCTGGCGGGCGTCGGGCTCGGATTGGTGCTCGGCGGCCTCGGCAGCCTGCGCCTGACGCGCCTTCTCGGCGCCGCCACGGCGGCAGCCGGCCTCGTCTTGATGGTGCAGCCGTGATCCCCGGCGAGGTGATCCCCGCGCCCGGCGAGATCGAGCTGAACGCCGGCCTGCCGTCCACGGAGATGGAGGTCGCCAACACCGGCGACCGCCCGATCCAGGTCGGCTCGCACTACCATTTCGCCGAGGTCAACGCCGCGCTCTCCTTCGACCGCGCGGCGGCGCGCGGCCTGCGGCTCGATATCGCCGCCGGCACGGCGGTGCGCTTCGAGCCGGGCCAGTCGCGCCTCGTGCGCCTCGTGCCGATCGGCGGCGAGCGCCGCATCTTCGGCTTCAACGCCCATGTCATGGGACCGCTCGACGCCTGAGCCGTCGTCCCGCATCACCGAACGACCCGCTTCCCGGAGACGACGATGCCCGCTTCAATCGCCCGCTCCACCTATGCCGCCATGTACGGCCCGACGGTCGGCGACAAGGTGCGCCTCGCCGACACCGAGCTCTTCATCGAGGTCAGCCACGACTTCACGACCTATGGCGAGGAGGTGAAGTTCGGCGGCGGCAAGGTGATCCGCGACGGCATGGGCCAGTCGCAGCGCAGCCGCGCCGAGGGCGCGGTCGACACCGTCATCACCAACGCGCTGATCGTCGACCACACCGGCATCTACAAGGCCGATGTCGGCCTGAAGGACGGCCGCATCGCCGCCATCGGCAAGGCGGGCAACCCGGACACGCAGCCGGGTGTCACCATCGTCGTCGGGCCGGGCACGGAGGCGATCGCGGGCGAGGGCAAGATTCTGACGGCCGGCGCGGTGGACAGCCACATCCACTTCATCTGCCCGCAGCAGATCGAGGAGGCGCTGTTCTCGGGCGTCACCTGCATGATCGGCGGCGGCACCGGCCCGGCGCACGGCACGCTCGCCACCACCTGCACGCCGGGGCCGTGGCACATGGCGCGCATGCTGCAGGCGCTCGACGCCTTCCCGATGAACTTCGTGCTTTCGGGGAAGGGCAACGCCTCCCAGCCGCAGGCGCTGGAGGAGATGATCCGGGCAGGCGCCGGCGCGCTCAAGCTGCACGAGGACTGGGGCACGACGCCCGCGGCCATCGACTGCTGCCTCTCGGTCGCCGATGAATACGACGTGCAGGTGATGATCCACACCGACACGCTCAACGAGAGCGGCTTCGTGGAGGATACGGTCGGCGCCTTCAGGGGCCGCACCATCCATGCCTTCCACACGGAAGGGGCGGGCGGCGGCCACGCGCCGGACATCATCAAGGTCTGCGGCCTGCCGAACGTCCTGCCCGGCTCGACCAACCCGACCCGGCCCTACACGGTGAACACGCTGGAGGAGCATCTCGACATGCTCATGGTGTGCCACCACCTCGACCCCTCAATCCCCGAGGACATCGCCTTCGCCGAAAGCCGCATCCGGCGCGAGACCATTGCGGCCGAGGACATCCTCCACGACATCGGAGCCTTCTCGATCGTCGCCTCCGACAGCCAGGCGATGGGCCGCGTCGGCGAGGTGATCGTCCGAACCTTCCAGACGGCCGACAAGATGAAGCGCCAGCGCGGGCGCCTGCCCGGCGAGACGGGCGACAACGACAATCTGCGGGTGCGCCGATACATCGCCAAGGTCACGATCAACCCGGCGATCGCGCAGGGGCTTTCGCGCGAGATCGGCTCGGTGGAGGTCGGCAAGCGCGCCGACCTCGTGCTCTGGGACCCGGCCTTCTTCGGCGTGAAGCCGATGATGGTGCTGCTCGGCGGCACGATCGTCGCCGCGCCCATGGGCGACCCCAACGCCTCGATCCCGACGCCGCAGCCGGTGCACTACCGGCCGATGTTCGGCGCCTTCGGCAAGGCGGTGGGCGCGAGCGGCGTCTCCTTCGTCTCGAAGGCCGCGATCGGGGAGGGCCTGCGCGACAGGCTCGGCTGCGAGAAGGCGTTCCTGCCCGTGGAGAACACGCGCGGCGGCATCTCCAAGGCGTCGATGATCCTCAACGACGCCACGCCGCATGTCGAGGTGAACCCGGAGACCTACGAGGTGCGGGCCGACGGCGAACTGCTCACCTGCGAGCCCGCCACCGTCCTGCCGATGGCCCAGCGCTACTTCCTCTTCTGAGCCTTCAGGCCGGCAGCACCGCTTCGGAGAAGACGCGCCGGCAGTCCATCTCGAATTCGAGGCCGATGACAGGCGGGCGGTGCGTGTTCCAGGTCAGGCCGTGGGGCGCCGCGCCGCGCGACACGATCTCCTCGCCGAGGAAGGCCCCGAGGTCGTGGACCGTGTAGGCATGGGTTCCCGTGACGCCGTCCCACGAGCCGCCGAGAAGGGCCAGCCGGCGCTCCAGCTCGCCCAGCACGAACCGGGCCTTCTCCCGGATCGCGTCGGGGCTCGTCTCGCCGTAGCGCACGATGTGGGAGGTGTATTCGCCCGGCTGGTTCTCCGGCACCTCGCAGGAGCCGGCGATGACGAAGCTGAACGGCGCTTCGCGCTCCTCCACCGTGTAGGAGAAGGCGTGGAAGGACGGCGTCTGCGGCGGCCGGTGGACCGGGCACACATTGGTGCGGGCCACCGGGTTCACCCCGTCCCGCATCACGCCCCAATCCTCCAGCGTGCGCAGATAGATACGGTTGAAGGCTTCGAAGCTCGCCTCGGTAAAGGGCTCGGGCGAGCGCAGTTCGCAGGACGCGAAGGCGGCCGGCGGACGACCCGCCGCCTTCAGATGCGCCTCGATCAGCGCGAACCCCTCGGCGAGCGCCACCGGCCGCTCGAAGCGCACGCGGCGCAGCGCATGGCCGGGCAGGGCGGCGACGCCCGCCGAGAACTGCGGCACGAGGGGCAGCGACCGGTAGCCGCCGTCCGAAACGTCCAGGGTCTCGTTCACGTCTGCTCCCCCATGTCCCGCGTCTTCTCGTCGGCGCTGCGAGGCGAGGCGTAGAGCCCGCGCTTCGACGAGCGGAGGCCGAGGGCGGCGAGCCCTTCCGCGAACTTCACCGCGGCCGCGACGCCGTCGACGACCGGAACGCCATGCCGCCGCGAGAGTTCGCCGGCCATCGCCGTCATGCCGGCGCAGCCAAGCACGATCGCCTCCGCGCGGTCGTCCGCGATCGCTCGCGCGATCTCGTCGGAGATGCGGCGGACCGCGGCGTCCGGGTCGGCTTCGAGGGCGAGCACCGGCACCTCGCTCGCGCGCACGCTCGCCCGTTCGGAAAGGCCGTAGCGGCGCAGATTGTCCTTGAGGATCGGCACCGACACCGACAGGGTGGTGACGACGCAGAAGCGGTGGGCGAGGAAGCTCGCGGCCTTGGCGCCCGCCTCTCCGATGCCGATGACGGGCGCGGACAGAAGCGAGCGCGCGGCGTCGAGCCCCGTGTCGTCGAAGCAGGCGATGATGTGCGCCTCCGCGCCGTCGCGTTCGGCCGCCTGGAGGCGATCGAGCATCCCCGGCACCGCGCGGGCGCCGTCCACCGCGCCTTCGATGGAGAGCGGCCCGTCCGAATTGGTCCGCGCGTCAATGACCGTGCCCGGCGCCGCGAGCGCGCGGGCGGTTTCCGCCACCAGCGCCGTCATCGACTCGGTCGCGTTCGGGTTGACGATCGAAAGCCTCATGCGGGGACGGGCGCCTGCCCGGCCGGGATGATGCAGCGCGCCATGCGGCGGGGCCCGAGTTCGGCGACGGGCGGGCGGGTCTCGCGGCAGCGGGGCACGGAATGCTTGCAGCGCGGCTCGAAGGAGCAGACTGCCGGCGGCTGCGACAGGGAAGGCGGCGCGCCGGGGATCGTCTCCAGACGCGAGCCGCCCGGATTGCCGTGGACGGTGGACGCCAGGAGCCCTTGCGCATAGGGGTGGCGCGCGTCTCGGACCACGTCCCGAAGGGTGCCGGTCTCCACGACCTCGCCGGCATACATGACGGCGATGCGGTCGCAGATCTCGACCGCGACGCCGATGTCGTGCGTGACGAAGATCATCGACATGCCGAACTCGGCCTGCAGCTCGCGCAGGAGAAGCAGGATCTGGATCTGCACCGTCGCGTCGAGCGCCGTCGTCGGCTCGTCGGCCAGAAGCACCTTGGGGCGGCAGGCGAGGGCGAGGGCGATCATGGCGCGCTGCCGCATGCCGCCCGACATTTCGTGCGGATAGGCCTCCAGCCGGCTTTTGGCCGAAGGAATGCGCACCCGCTCCAGCATCTCCAGCGCCCGCGCGCGGCCCTCGCGGCGGGACACGCCATCGTGCCGCACGACGCTTTCGGCGATCTGGTCGCCGATCCTGTAGACCGGGTCCAGCGCCAGCATCGGCTCCTGGAAGATCATCGAGACGGTCTTGCCGCGAAAGGCGGACAGCCGCGTCTCGTCCATGGCGGTCACGTCCTCGCCCGCGACGCGGATCGCGCCCTCGATCGTCGTCCGGCGCCTCGGCAGAAGGCGCATCAGCGCGCGCAGGGTCACGCTCTTGCCGGAGCCGGACTCGCCGAGAAGGCCGAGCACCTCGCCCTGTCCGAGCGTCAGCGAGACGTCGTTGACGGCATGGACCGTGCGCTCGCCGGAGAAGCGGACCTTCAGGTTCTGGACTTCGACGGCAGGGTTCATCGGGCGGCTCCGGGAAGCTCAGGCACGGCGCGGTGGAAGTCGCTGGCGCGCTGGAAGCCCGCGCCGAGGGTCAGAATGCGATCCTCCTCGAAGGGACGGCCGACGATCTGCAGCCCGATCGGCAGGCCCGCATCGCTGAAGCCGGCGGGCACCACGAGCGCGGGCAGGCCGAGATAGTTCACCGGCCGCATCAGCCGCGTGATCGTCTGGATCACGGCCTCCGCGCCCGGCGCTCCGCCGACGTCGCTGTCGAGGATCGTCGGCGAGGCCTCGGCGCTGACCGGCGCGAGGAAGGCGTCCACGCCGGAAACGGCCTTCAGATGCTCGGCCAGCGCGATCCCGCGCCAGCGCAGCGCCTCCAGATAGGTGACCGCGGGAATGGCGAAGCCGTTCTCCAGCCGCGCGCGGACCTGATCGCCGTAGTCCTGCGGCCGCTCGACGAGCCATTTGCGGTGGAAGGCCGCGGCCTCGCAGGCGAGCAGGATCTGCCCGGCTGCCGAGAGCTTCGTCTGGTCGGGCAGCGACACGGAGACGATCTCGACGCCGTCCGCGCGGAAGGTCTGGAGCGCCGCATCGAAGGCCCGCGCGGTCGCGGGGTCCAGATCGTCGAGATAGAAGGCGTCCGGCACGCCGAGGCGAAGGCCCTTCACCGGTGCGGCGCAGGCCCCCGCATAGTCCGGCACGGGCCGGTCGAGCGCGGTCGGGTCCTGTGCGTCTGGCCCCGCGATCAGTTGCAGGATGGCCGCGCAATCCTCCGCCGTCTGCGCCAGGGGGCCGATCGTGTCGAGCGAGTGGGACAGCGGCATCGCGCCATGGCGGCTGACGCGACCGACGGTGGTCTTGAGGCCCGTCACCCCGCAGAAATTCGCGGGCATGCGCACGGAACCGCCGGTGTCGGAACCGAGGGCGGCGGGCGTCAGCCGGGCGGCGACCGCCGCGCCGGAGCCGGAGGAGGAGCCGCCGGTGACGTGCAGCGGGTTCCACGGATTTCCGGACGGGCCGAAATGGGTGTTGTGCCCCGTCGGCCCGTAGGCGAACTCGGCCATGTGCAGCGTTCCGAGCCGCACCGAGCCCGTTTCGGTCAACCGTTTCAGAGCGGTCGAAGAGGTCTCGGCGGGAGTTTCGCGGAGGATCCTGGAGCCGCAGGTGGAAACGCGGCCGCGCTCGAAGAACATGTCCTTGTGGGCGAAAGGAACGCCGTCGAGCGCGCCTCGGGCTTCGCCCTTCGCCAACCGGGCATCGGCTTCGTCGGCGGCCGCGAGCGCATCCTCGGCCTCGATCGAAATGAAGGCGTTCAGATGCGGCTGCCAGTCCGAGATGCGCTTCAGATAGGCCTCCGTCGCCTCTCGCGACGAGACGGACCGGGACGCGACGGCCGTCTTGAGGTCCGTCAGGGTCATCAGAGCCGGATCGGCTTGCGTGCTCACGAGAACGACTCCGTCTGTTCGACGACGAAGCCGCAGGGCTCGGCCGTGAAGGGCAGGGTGGCCTCGACCTTCGAGAAGCCCGCGAGCGCGGGGCCGATCGCGCGGGCGACGCGGGCCGCGTCCGCCTCGTCCATCGCGTAGCCCGCAAGCTCCGCCATGGCCGCCACGGTCTCTTTCGTCAGTTGGGTGGTCATGCCGCGAGCGCCTCGATCGTCTTCGAATGTCCCGAGCCGGGGATCGCCATGTGGCAGGCGGCCTGATGCTCGCGTCCGACCACCGTCAGCGCGGGGGCGTTCGCCGAGCACACAGCCTCCGCGAAGGGGCAGCGCGTGTGGAAGCGGCAGCCGGGCGGTGGGTCGATGGGGTTGGGTGGATCGCCCGCGATCGGCGCCTCCGTCGTGCGCCGGTCGGGATCGAGCGTCGGCATCGCGGCGAAGAGCGCACGCGTATAGGGGTGGCGCGGGGCATTCCAGAGCGCCTCGACCGGCCCGACCTCCACCACCTCTCCGAGATACATGACGAGCACGCGGTCGGAGATAAAGCGCACGACGTTCAGGTCGTGGCTGATGAAGAGATAGGTGAGGCCCAGCTCGGCCTTCAGATCGTTCAGGAGGTTCAGGACCTGCGCCTCGACCGACTTGTCGAGCGCCGAGACGGCCTCGTCGAGGATGACGAGGCGCGGCGAGAGCGCCAGGGCGCGCGCGATGTTCACGCGCTGGCGCTGGCCGCCCGAAAGCTCGTGCGGATAGCGCGCCGCGAAGGTCGCGGGGTTCAGCCCGACCTTGGCCAGAAGGTCGCGCGCGAGCGTGCGCGCCTTCGCGTCCGCCACGCCGTGGACCTTGGGCCCGAAGGCGATGGAATCCTCGATGGTCAGGCGCGGGTTGAGCGAGGCGTAGGAGTCCTGGAACACCATCTGCATGCGGCGGCGCAGCTCGCGCAGCGAAAGCGACCCGCCGACCTCCTGCCCGTCATAGATCATCTGGCCCGCGTCGGGCGGCATCAGATGCATGAGAAGCCGCGCGGTGGTGGACTTGCCGCAGCCGGACTCCCCGACGACGCCCACGGTCTCGCCCTTGCCGATCTCGAAGGACACGCCGTCGACGGCGCGCACCACGCGCGGCTTGGAGAAGAGGCCGCCGCCGACCGGGAAGTGCTTCGTCAGGTTCTTCACCGACAGAAGAGGCTGCCGGACCCCGCCGACGTCCTCGGCGGGGGAAGGACGGTGTCGCTCATCGTCAGTTCCTGATGTCCATCGCCGAGCGCAGGCCGTCGCTCAGCATGTTGAAGCAGATGGAGACGGCGAAGATCATCACGCCGGGCAGCGCCGCGATCAGCGGCTGCGAATAGATCGCCGTGCGCAGCGTGTTCAGCATCAGCCCCCATTCGGGCTCGGGCGGCCGCGTGCCGAGGCCGAGAAAGGAGAGGCCGGCGGCGAGGATCATCGACACCGACACGAGGCTGGTCGCGTAGATGAAGATCGGCCCCAGCACGTTGCCCATCACGTGGACGCGCATGACCGTCAGCGCCCCGGCGCCGGAGGCTCGCGCCGCGTCGATGAAGTCGAGCGAGCGCACGCTGGTGGTGACGCTTTCGGCCACGCGCGCGATCGGCGGGATGAAGACGATCGTGAGCGAGACGATGGAGTTGGTGATGCCGGCTCCGAGCGCGCCGGAGATGGCGATGGCCAGCAGCACCGAGGGAAAGGCGTAGAAGACGTCGATCGTGCGCATGATCGCGGCGTTCGTCCGCCCGCCCGCATAGCCGGCGAGGATGCCCAGAGCCGAGCCGATCACGAAGGCGTTGAAGACGGGCAGGAGTCCGATCAACAGCGACAGGCGCCCGCCATAGACGAGGCGCGCGAGCATGTCGCGGCCGAGCTCGTCGGTTCCGAGGATGTGCCCCTCGGTTCCGATCGGGCGCAGGCGTCGGATCATCGAGCCCTGATAGGGATCGGCGAGCCCGAGGAGGGGTGCGAAGACCGCCGAGAGGACGATCAGCGCGAGGATGCCGAGGCAGGTCATCGACAGCTTGTCGCGGGCGAGGCGCCGGCCGACGGTGCGCCAGTAGCCTCGGGTCTTCTCGACGGTCGGGGGCGCGGGCAGGACCGCTTCCGTTGCGACGGACATGGCGCTCAGCTCCGCTTGATCCGGGGGTCGATGGCCGCCTGGAGGAGATCGACGAGGAGGTTGAGGAAGACGAAGAAGAGCGCGAGCACGAGGATCGTGCCCTGCAGGAGCGGCAGGTCGCGCTGGAAGATCGCCGAGTTCAGGAGAAAGCCCGTGCCGGGCCAGGAGAAGACCGTCTCGATGAGGATCGATCCGCCCATCAGATAGCCGAGCTGGAGGCCCATGACGGCGATGGCGGTCGGCGCGGCGTTCTTGATGACGTGGGCGAAGATGCGCCCCTCTCCGAGCCCCTTGGCGCGCAGCGCCTCGACGAAGTCCTGGCTGAGGATGTCGCCGACGAGAGCGCGCACGGTGCGCGTGACGATGCCCATCGGGATCACCGCCATGGTGACGGCCGGCAGGATCAGGAACTGGATATGCGTCCACGTCCAGCTCCACGCCCCCGGTCCCGCGCCCACAGCCGGCAGCCAGCCGAGCTGCACGGAGAACACGATGACGAGCACCATGCCGAGCCAGTAGTGGGGAACGGAGACGCCCGCGATGGCGATGCCGGTGGCGAGCTTGTCGACCCAGGTGTCGCGGAAGTAGCCGGCGAGAAGCCCGAGCCCGAGACCGGCCAGAAAGCCGAGACAGGCCGCGACGCCGGCGAGCAGCAGCGTGTTGCCGACCGCGCGCAGAACCTCCGCCAGCACCGGTCGGCCGCTGGCGATGGAGATGCCGAGATCGCCGCTCGCCGCGTTCATGATCCAGAGGCCGAACTGGATCGGCAGCGGCCGGTCGAAACCGTAGGCGGTGCGCAGCTGGGCCTCGAGCGCCACCGACGCGTCGGGCGGCAGGATCGAGACCAGCGGATCGCCCGGCGCGATGTGGACCAGGAGGAAGCAGACCAGCGCGACGAAGAAGACGATCGGGACGACGGAGACGAGGCGTTTCAGGGCATAGGCGAGCATGGGCCGGCCTTTCGTTCAAGGTCGGGTCGGAGAGGCGGAGCGGCGGTCAGCCGCCCCGCCCGCGTCTCATTCGCCCATGGAGACGGGCGAGAAGTCCACGAACCACGAGCGCGGCTGGACGAAGTTCTGGACGCGCGGGCTCATCGCGCGCGGGCCGACATCGTGGGCCACCCAGAGGAAGGCCGCGTCGTCCACCGAGGCGGCGTGAAGTTCGGCCAGAGCCGCGTCGCGACCCTCCGCATCGAAGGTCGTCCGGGCCCGCTCCACCAGTTCGTCATAGCGGGGCTCGTTGATGAAGCCCCAGTTGTTGGAGGTCGGCGGGGCCATCTCGGACTGGAGGAAGCGGACCATGGCGAAGAACGGGTCCATGGTCGCGTAGGTCACGTTGATGGCGTTGGCGCCGTTGGCGGAGGCGTCGTTGGCGCCGCGCCGCCAGTTGGTGAAGAGCGTGTTCCATTCGATGACGTCGAGTTCGACGTTGAAATGGCACTCGCCCAGTGCCTGCTGGATGTACTCGTTCATCGGCAGCGGCTGCATCTGGCCGGAGCCGGAGGCCGAGGTCTGCGTCTTCACCGACAGGCGGTTGCTCTCGGAGAAGCCGCTCTCCTCCATCAGGCGCCGTCCCTCCTCGGGATCGAAGGCGATCTGGAACTCCGGGTTGCCGCGCCACGGATGGCCTTCCTCGACCGTGCCGGTCGCCGGCACCATCAGGCCGCCGAGAAGGCCCTCGGCCATGCCCTCGCGGTCGATGCACAGATTGGCGGCCTTGCGAACGTTGATGTCGTTCCAGGGCGAGCCTTCGATGCGCGAGAACTGCCAGGGCCAGACATGGGGCTGCTCGTTCGAGCGGATGACGTAGCCGCGCCCCTCGATCTGCGGGATGGCGTCCGGCGCGGGTGCTTCGATCCAGTCCACCTGATCGGAGAGGAGGGCGGCCGTGCGCGCGTTCGCCTCCGGCATCGGCAAGAGGATCATGCGGTCGGTCTGCGGCACGCGGTCCGCGTTCCAGTAGTCCTCGTTGGCGACGAGCTCCAGGCGCTCGCGCGGCACGAAGGCGTCCATCTTCCAGGGACCGGTGCCCGACGCGTCCGCCGCGAAGCGCTCCCAGGCCTGGGCGCCGCGATTGTCGCCCTCGGGCGCCGCGTCGTAGAAGCTCTGCCAGTGGGCCGGGCTCGCCATGAAGAGATTGGTGAGGTTGAAGGGCAAGAAGGAGTCCGGCTCGGACGTCGTCAGCTCGACCGTGTAATCGTCGATGACGCGCGCCGAGCGCAGGGTCGGCATACGCGAAGCGGTCACGCCCACCTGGCTCGCGTCGAACTGGGGCGCGTCCTCGTTCAGCACCTTGTCGACGTTCCAGACGACCGCCTCGGCGTCGAAGGGCGAGCCGTCATGGAAGGTCACGCCCTCGCGCAGCTTGAAGGTCCACTTCGTCGTGTCGCTCTCGTCCACCGCCCATTCGGTCGCAAGACCCGGGATCAGCGTCGAAGGCGCGTCCTCCTTCGAGAGATCCCAGGCGGTGAGCGCGTCGTACATGGTCAGGCCGGTGAAGCGGTTGCCTTCGAAGCCCTGATCCGGCTGGCCGAGCGTGCGCGGAATGTCCGCCGCCGTCATGCCGATGCGCAGCACGCTTTCCGCATCCTGCGCAAGCGAAACCGATCCGAGGACGAGAAGAAGGGCGGTTCCGGAAAGAAAAACCTTCGTCATGAGCGATGCATTCCCTTGAATGGACAAGTGATGTCGTTCGCGAGAACCGGAGGTTTCTCGCGCCTTGATCAGTTCGACTTTGGCTCCGTAGGAAGGTCGGATGATATATCGTCAGTTTTACTGATGAATACGTCCGGCCCGCTTCCCTTGTTCGGCAGGTAAGCGCATACTTACCCGGCCCGTCAATGCGCTTGCGAGCGGAAAGTGCTCACCTGCTCAACACTTGGGAAATCTGCATACGATATGAGCAATACAATGGATTCGAGTTCGGCAGGGGCGCGTCCAGCGTGCTGAAGCGTGACGCGTCGGCCGGCAGCGAACGGGACGCGCCGTCCGATACGGCCGGGCGGATCCTGGCTGCGGGAATCGACGAGTTCGGGCGGCTCGGCTTCGCCGGGGCCAGTACCTCGCGCATCGTCGAGGCGGCCGGCTGCAATGTGCGGATGCTCTACCACTATTATTCGAGCAAGGAGGGCCTCTACCGGGCGGCGCTCGAGCGGGTCTACGCCGACCTTCGGCAGGCGGAGCGGATGCTCGGCTTCGAGGAGCGCGACCCGCGCGACGGACTGGCGCGCTTCGTCGCCTTCACCTTCGACTACATGCTGGAGCACCCGGAGTTTCCGCGCATGATGCGCGTGGAGAATCTGAACGAAGGCCGGGTGGTGCGGGCGATGCCGGAGATCTTCGACGCCTCGCGCCCCTTGATGACGCGGCTGGCCGGTCTGGTCGAGGCCGGGATCGAGCAGGGCGTCTTCAGGCGCCGTGTCGCGCCCGAGCATCTGTATCTCAGCATCCTGGGCCTGAGCTTCGTCCACATCTCCAACCAGCACACGGCCGCCGCCCTGCTGGGGCTCGATTTCGACGCGGCGGAGTTCCTCGCGGTCCGCCGCGCGGAGGCGATCACGCTGGTTCTCGCCGGATTGCAGGCGGAAACCGCGACGCCGGTCGGTTGAGGGGCGTCATGGGCCGGCATAGACTTCGTCTATGATCGACCGCTACCATCTGCGCTACTTCCTGGCCGTCGTCGACACGGGCAGCTTCACGCGCGCCGCAGCCGGCTGCAACGTGTCGCAGCCGACGCTTTCGGTCGGCATCTCGCGTCTGGAGGAGGGTCTCGGGCGCAAGCTCTTCCACCGCACCAGCCGCCGCGTGGAGCTGACGGAAGCGGGCGTCGGGCTGCTCTCGCATGCGCGGGCGATCGAAGCGGGCTTTGCCGCCGCCGAGCGCGACGCCGCGCGGTCCGAGCCGCTGACGGTGCTGCGGCTCGGGGTCCTCTCCACCATTCCGCGCGGCTGGATCGAGGAAGCGGTCGCGGCATGGCGGACGTCGGACGGGCGGGGGCGGATCGAGATCGTCGAGGGCAACGAGCGCGACCTGCGCGCCCGGCTCGCGCGTGGGCGCATCGACATGGCGCTGACGATCCTGCGCGACGCGGACGACCGCCGGACCGGCCGCGCGATCGCGACCGAGACCTATGGACTCGCGCTGTCCGCCACCCACCCTCTGGCCGGCAGGGCCGTGCTGCGCACCGAGGATCTGGCGGGTGAGCCGATGCTGGTGCGACGCCACTGCGAACTCCTGTCGGAGACGAGCCGCTTCTTCACCGCGCGCGGCATCCGGCCCTTCTTCTCCGCGCGCACGACGAGCGACGACAAGGCGCTCGCCTATGTCCGCGCCGGGCTCGGCATCACGATCATGCCGGCGGGCTTCAGGGAGGCCGGCGTGGCCCGTCTGGCCCTGGAGGATTTCGCCTTCACGCGCGAGCTGGGGCTCGTCTTCGCGCCGCATGCCAACGCATCCCTCCTCGCATCCAACGATCTGGGCGACGCCCTCGCCAGCGTCGTGGCCGAGGCGCTCGACGAGGCGTTGGAACCATAGACGCGCTCTATGCCGAGCTTGAGCCTCTTTCAATTTTGCGGATCGCCTCCGAGCCTCTAACATCGCCCGCTAGAGCGAACGGGAGGGCGCGATGGCGGAGCTGGATTACGGTCTCGGCGAAATGGCGGATTCGATCCGCGAGACGACGCGGCGCTTTTCGGTGGATCGCATCGAGCCGATCGCGGCCCGCGTCGACGCCGAGGACAGTTTTCCCCGTGAGCTCTGGCCGCAGATGGGCGAGCTCGGGCTTCACGGAATCACGGTTGAGGAGGAGTTCGGCGGGCTCGGCCTCGGCTATCTGGAGCATCTCGTCGCCTGTGAGGAGGTGAGCCGCTCGTCCGCCTCCATCGGCCTCAGCTACGGCGCGCACTCCAACCTCTGCATCAACCAGATCCGCCGCTGGGCGACGCCGGAGCAGAAGGCGAAATATCTGCCCAAGCTCGTCTCCGGCGAGCATCTGGGAAGCCTCGCCATGTCGGAGTCCGGCGCGGGCTCCGACGTCGTCTCGATGAAGCTGCGCGCCGACAAGGTGGACGGCGGCTGGCGCCTGAACGGCACGAAATTCTGGATCACCAACGCCACCTACGCCGATACGCTCGTCGTCTACGCGAAGACGAACCCGGAGGCGGGCTCGAAGGGGATCTCGACCTTCCTCATCGAGAAGGACTTCCCCGGCTTCTCGATCGGCCAGACGATCGACAAGGTGGGAATGCGCGGCTCGCCCACGGCCGAACTGGTCTTCGACGACTGCTTCGTGCCCGAGAGCCAACTGATGGGGCCGCTCGACGGCGGCGTGAGGGTGCTCATGTCGGGGCTGGACTACGAGCGCGTCGTCCTGTCCGGCATCCAGGTCGGCATCATGCAGGCCTGCCTCGACGTGGTTCTGCCCTATGTTCGCGAGCGCAAGCAGTTCGGCCGCCCGATCGGCGAATTCCAGCTGATGCAGGCGAAGGTCGCGGACATGTATGTCGCGCTGAACGCCTCGCGCTCCTACTGCTATTCCGTCGCGAGGGCCTGCGACGCCGGAAAGGTCACCCGCTTCGATGCGGCGGGCTGCATCCTGTTCGCCTCCGAGGCGGCCGTCCGGGTTGCGGGCGAGGCGATCCAGGCGCTCGGCGGCTCGGGCTACACGAAAGACTGGCCGGTGGAGCGCTACTGGCGCGACGCCAAGCTCCTCGACATCGGAGCGGGCACCAACGAGATGCGGCGCATGCTGGTCGGGCGCGAGCTGATCAAGCACGACGCGCCGCGCGTCCAGTAGGCTTCTCCCGTGACGCCTCTCTCTTCGCTGATCGACACCGGCTCGCAAAGCTTCTCGGCCCGGGCGGACCACAATCGCGCGCTCGCCGAGACCTTGCGCGAGACGACCGCCAGGACGGCGCTCGGCGGTTCGGCCGAGCACCGCGCGCGCCACGTCTCGCGCGGCAAGCTCCTGCCGCGCGACCGGGTGGGGCGCCTCCTCGACCCCGGCTCGCCCTTCCTGGAGATCGGCGCGCTGGCGGCCGGGGGCATGTACAAAGACGCCGCGCCCGGAGCGGGCATGATCACGGGGATCGGCCGCGTGTCGGGCCGCGAATGCATGATCGTCGCGCACGACCCCACGGTGAAGGGCGGCGCCTACTTCCCGATGACGGTGAAGAAGCACCTTCGAGCGCAGGAGATCGCCTTCGAGAACCGGCTGCCCTGCATCTATCTCGTGGATTCGGGCGGGGCGAACCTGCCGCATCAGGCCGAGGTCTTCCCGGACCGCGACCATTTCGGCCGCATCTTCTTCAATCAGGCGCAGATGTCGGCGGCGGGCATTCCGCAGATCGCCTGCGTGATGGGCTCCTGCACGGCCGGCGGCGCCTATGTCCCCGCCATGTGCGACGAGACGGTGATCGTGCGGAACCAGGGGACGATCTTCCTCGCCGGGCCGCCGCTGGTGAAGGCCGCGACGGGCGAGATCATCTCGGCCGAGGAGCTTGGCGGGGCGGAGACGCACGGTCGCCGCTCCGGCGTCGTCGATCACGTGGCCGAGAACGACGAGCACGCGCTCGACATCGTGCGCGACATCGTCTCGACGCTCAACCGCTCGAAACCCGCGGACATCGAGATCGCCGAGCCGAAGGCGCCGCGCTTCTCGCCGGACGAGATCTACGGCGTCCTGCCGACCGATCTGCGCACCGCCTACGACGTTCGCGAGGTGATCGCGCGTCTGGTGGACGCCTCGGAGTTCCACGAGTTCAAGGCGCTCTACGGCACGACGCTCGTCTGCGGCTTCGCACGGATCTGGGGCATGCCGGTCGCGATCCTCGCCAACAACGGCGTGCTCTTTTCCGAAAGCGCGCTGAAGGGCGCTCACTTCATCGAGCTCGCCTGCCAGCGCCGGGTGCCGCTTCTGTTCCTGCAGAACATCTCGGGCTTCATGGTCGGCGGCAAGTACGAGGGCGAGGGCATCGCCAAGAACGGCGCCAAGCTGGTGACGGCCGTGGCCACCGCCACCGTCCCGAAGATCACCGTCCTGATCGGCGGCAGCTTCGGCGCCGGGAACTACGGCATGTGCGGCCGGGCCTACAGCCCGCGCTTCCTGTTCACATGGCCGAACGCGCGCATCTCGGTGATGGGCGGCGAGCAGGCGGCCAGCGTTCTGGCGACCGTCCACCGCGACGCCGAGACTTGGAGCGCGGAGGAGGCGGAGGCCTTCAAGGCGCCGATCCGCCAGAAATACGAGGACGAGGGCAACCCCTATTACGCAACGGCGCGAATGTGGGACGACGGAATCGTCGATCCGGCGCAGACGCGCGGTGTCCTCGGCCTCGCTCTGTCGGCCACGCTGAACGCGCCGATCCCGGAGCGTCCGCGCGCCGGCCTGTTCCGGATGTGAGGGCGCGATGATCAAGACCCTTCTCATCGCCAATCGCGGCGAGATCGCCCGCCGCATCATCCGCACCGCGCGGCGGATGGGCATCCGCACCGTGGCGGTCCACTCCGACGTCGACGCCGCCATGCCCTTCGTGCGCGAGGCGGACGAGGCCGTCTGCATCGGCAAAGCCGCGGCGTCCGACAGCTATCTGCGGCAGGACCGCATCCTCGACGCGGCGAGGCGCACGGGCGCCGACGCGATCCATCCGGGCTACGGCTTCCTGTCGGAGAACGCCGAGTTCGCCGAAGCCGTGGTCGCGGCCGGTCTGGTCTGGGTCGGCGCGCCGGCCGCATCCATCCGGGCCATGGGCCTGAAGGACGCGGCCAAGGCGCGGATGATCGAGGCCGGCGTGCCGGTGACGCCCGGTTATCTCGGCGCGGACCAAAGCCCCGAGCGCCTCGCACGCGAGGCGGAGGCGATCGGCTATCCGCTTCTCATCAAGGCGGTTGCGGGCGGCGGCGGCAAGGGCATGCGCCGGGTGGACGACCCGGGTGAGTTCGAGGCCATGCTGGAGAGCTGCCGGCGCGAGGCGGCGTCCTCCTTCGGCGACGACCGCGTGCTTCTCGAGCGCTACGTCACCGCGCCGCGCCACATCGAGGTTCAGGTCTTCGGCGACCGTCACGGCAACGTCGTCCATCTCTTCGAACGCGACTGCTCGTTGCAGCGCCGGCACCAGAAGGTGATCGAGGAGGCGCCCGCGCCGGGCATGGATCAGGAGACGCGCGCGGCCGTCTGCGACGCGGCGGTCAGGGCCGCGAAGGCGGTCGATTATGTCGGCGCCGGCACGATCGAGTTCATCGCCGACGGTTCGGACGGGCTTCGCGCCGACCGCATCTGGTTCATGGAGATGAACACCCGTTTGCAGGTGGAGCATCCCGTGACGGAGGCGATCACCGGCCAGGACCTCGTCGAATGGCAGCTTCGCGTGGCGGGCGGCGAGCCTCTGCCGCTCGATCAGGACGCGCTTTCGATCCGGGGCTGGGCCATGGAGGCCCGGCTCTATGCCGAGAATCCGGCGACGGGCTTCCTGCCCTCCATCGGACCGATCGAGCGCCTGCGCTTTCCGGACGGGGTGCGCGTGGACAGCGGCGTGGAAGAGGGCGGGACGATCACGCCCTTCTACGATCCGATGATCGCCAAGCTCATCGTCCATGGCGAGACGCGGACCGAGGCCGCGCGCCGGCTCTCGGAAGCCGCGCGAAAGACGCAGGTCTATCCGGTCAAGACCAATGCGGGGTTCCTGGCGCGCGCCGCCGCCCATCCCGACTTCGTCGGGGGGCATGTCGACACCGGCTTCATCGAGCGCCACCATGACGCGCTGGTGCCGGGAGGCGAGCCGCCCGCGACGGTGCTCGAAGCCGCGGCGGCGGCTCTCCTTCCCAGGCGCGGCGCGGACCCGTGGACGCAGCTGACGGGGTTCCGGCTGAACGCCCCGGTCGAGACCGAAATCGCCGTGACGGTGTCCGGCAAGACCTATCGCGCCGAGCCGCGTTCGTCGTCGGAAGTCGGCGTCTGGAACGGTGTCGTCTTCGTGATCGGCGAGGCCTGGCCGTTCGGGCCGCCCCGCGCGGAGGGGCAGGGCGCGCAGAGCGATGGCGACGGCGCGGTCCTCTCGCCCATGCCCGGCGCGGTCATCGCCGTGCACGTGACCGAGGGGCAGACCGTCGCCAAGGGCGAGAAGCTGCTTGTGCTGGAGGCCATGAAGATGGAACAGGCGCTGGTCGCGCCCTTCGACGGGACGGTGAGCGAACTGAAGGCCGTGCAGGGCTCGCAGGTGCCGGAGGGCACGCTGCTCGCGCGGATCGAACGCAGGGAGGCCTGATGGCCGGACGGCATTTCGACGAGTGGCAGGTGGGCGACAAGCTCGTCCACGACATCCGCCGCACCGTGACGGAGACGGACAACCTCCTCTTCACCGCCATGACCCACAATCCGCAGCCGCTGCATCTCGACGCCGAGGCGGCGAAGGCGAGCGAGTTCGGCCAGATCCTCGTGAACGGCACCTTCACCTTCTCGCTGATGGTGGGGCTTTCGGTCGGCGACACCACGCTCGGAACGCTCGTCGCCAATCTCGGCTACGACAAGCTCGTCCACCCCAAGCCCGTCTTCATCGGCGACACGCTGCGCGCCGAAACGGAAGTCCATGCGCTGAAGGAGAGCCGGTCGCGCCCCGATGCCGGCATCGTCACCTTCGCGCACCGGGCCCTGAACCAGCGCGGCGAAACCGTGTGCGAGTGTTTGCGCTCGGCGCTCGTGAAACGGAAGGCGACATCATGAGACTGCGTTCGCTTCTCTTCGTCCCGGGCGACCGCCCGGAGCGCTTCGCCAAGGCCGAAGCCAGCGGCGCCGACGCGCTCATCCTCGATCTGGAGGACGCCGTCGCGTCCTCCGCCAAGGATGCGGCACGCGACGCCGTCGCCAAACGCCTCGGGGCGGATCGCGGCGGCGTCCGCATCCTCGTGCGCGTCAATCCGCTCGACACGCCGCTGTTTGCCGAGGACATCGAAGCCCTGGCCGGTCTGTCGCCCGATGCGGTGATGCTGCCGAAGGCGGAAGGCGCGTCGAGCGTTTCGGCCTGCGCCGATCGGCTTCGCGAGCGCGGCATCGACGCCCCGATCCTGCCGATCGCGACCGAGACGCCCGCCGCGACCTTCCAGCTCGGCAGTTATGCGGGCGCGGGATTGCGCCTCGCCGGCCTCACCTGGGGCGCGGAGGATCTGCCGGCGGCCGTCGGCGCGGCGACGGGGCGGGAGGAGGACGGCCGCTTCACCCCGCCCTACGAACTCGCCCGTTCGCTGACCCTCTTCGGCGCCCATGCGGCCGGCGTCGCGGCGATCGAGACCGTCTACCCCGCCTTCCGTGACCTGGAGGGTCTGTCGGCCTTCGCGCGGCGCGCGGCGCGCGACGGGTTCACGGGTATGATGGCGATCCACCCCTCGCAGGTCGCGCCGATCAACGACGCCTTCACCCCCACCGCCGAGGCCGTCGCTGGCGCCCGGCGCATCGTCGAGGCCTTCGCCGCGGCGCCCGGCGCCGGGGCGCTGCAGGTGGATGGGAAGATGGTCGACGCGCCCCATCTGACGCAGGCCCGCAAGCTTCTCGAACGCGCAGGAGACGCCGCATGACCCTCGACGAGAACGCCTGCTACTTCGAGCGCGAGGGCGACGACGCCTTCCGCGCCACCCGCTACACCGAGGGCGCCTGGAATCCGGCCGAGCAGCACATCGCGCCGGCGCTCGGCCTCATCGGCCATGCAATCGAGACGGACATGATGGCGCGGCGCGCCAGCGATCCGCTGGTCATCTCGCGCGTCTCCTACGACATCCTCGGCGTCATTCCGATCGGCACGATGACGGTCGAGACGAGCGTCCTGCGGCCGGGCCGCACGATCGAGCTCGTCGAGGCCCGGCTGTCCTATGACGGCCGCCCGGTGGTTCTCGCCCGCGCCTGGCTCCTGAAGGCCTTCGACACGGCGGCCATCGCCGGCACGGCCTTCTCGCCCCTGCCGCCGCTTTCGGACTTCGAGCCGCACGAGTTCGAGGGCGTCTGGGCGGGGCTGTGCGTGCGCACGCTGGAAACCCGGCGCGAGCAGCTGGGGCAGGGGCGGGCGCGCGGCTGGCTGCGCTCCCCAGTGGCGCTCATCGGCGGCGAGACCGTCAGCCCGACCGCGCGCACGCTCGGACTCCTGGACTTCGCCAACGGGGTGACGCCGCGCCTCGGCCCCGAGGCGGCGCTGTTTCCGAACGTCGATCTGACCGTGCACCTCTTACGCGCGCCCGACGGCGACTGGCTGGGCCTCGACACGAGCGTGACCTTCGATCGCGGCGGCATCGGCCTGACCCATTCGATCCTGCACGACGCCTCCGGGCCGCTCGGCTCCCTGGCGCAGAGCCTGACGGTGCGCCCGAGATAGAACGGGTTCAGTCGTGGCGTCGTTCGTCCGCGATGATCCTGCCGTCCTTCGGCAGCGATCCCGGCGCCACGATCCGGCACTCGCCCTTCAGCTTGGTCACCGCCGCGAGCGTCTCCGCGAGGGCGGAGGCCGCCGCCTCGTCTTCCCCCTCGGCATGGAGGGTCATCACGTCGCGCTCGTTCTCGCGCGTCACGACGAGGCGCATGCGGCCGAACCCGGGATGGCGGCGCGCGACGGCGGCCACCTGCTCGGGCCGCACGAACATGCCGCGCACTTTGGTCGTCTGGTCGGCGCGGCCCATCCAACCCCGGATGCGCGGCGCGGTGACATCGTCCGGCGCGTCGGCCGTGCGGATCGCGGAGAGGTCGCCCGTGGCGAAGCGAAAGAGCGGATAGTCGGCGTTCAGCCGGGTGACGACGAGTTCTCCGATCTCGCCCTCCGGCACCGGGTCGCCCGTTCCCGGCACGACGATCTCGACGATGGCCTCCTCGCTGACGGCCATGCCGTCCCCCGCATCGCCCGTCTCGTAGGCGATGATGCCGAGGTCGGCGGTGCCGTAGGCCTGCCGCACGGTCAGGCCGCGCGACTCCAGTTCGCGTTTCAGGGAGGCCGGAAGGGCCGCGCCCGAGACGAGAGCGAGCGTCAGGGACGAGACGTCGTGGCCGAGCTCGGCCGCCTTGTCGAGCAGGATCTTGAGGAAGTCGGGCGTGCCGACATAGGCGCGCGCGCCGTAGCGGGCGAGGGCATCGACCTGAGCCTCCGTGCCCGCCGTGCCGGCAGGAATGACCGCGCAGCCGAGCGCGTGGGCGCCGGTCTCGAACATCGCGCCCGCAGGCGTCAGATGGTAGGAGAAGCTGTTGTGGAGGACGTCGCCGGCTTTCAGGCCGAGCGAGTGGAGCGCGCGCGCCGCGCCCCACCAGTCCTCCCCGAAGCCCTCCGGGTCGAGGATGGGGCCGGGCGAGACGAAGAGGCGCGACAGGCGGCCGGGCGGCGTCAGCGCGAGGCCGCCGAAGGGCGGACGCTCCTCCTGCAGGCGCGGCAGGTCGGATTTGCGCAGCACCGGCAGGCCCGCCAAGGCTTCGCGCGAGGTGATCGTCTCGGGATCGACGGCGCCGAGATGCGCCTGCCAGCCGGGCGCTTCGGCCAGAGCCCGCTTCAGGAGCGAACGGAGGCGGAGGAAGTGCTCGGCCTCGCGCGCCTGCGGCGCGCGCCGGGCGAGGTCTTGGTCGAAGCGCTGCATCAGATGTCCTTCCGATCCCCTCGGACCCGTCCGCTCCGTTCCCGCGCGCGGCCAAGCGTCGCGGGTTCGTCGAAGCGGGGCGTTCCGGCCGTCGGGCCAATGTGGCGTCAGGCGAGCCAGCGCTTGCGGCGCCGGTAGTGCTTGACGTTGTGGTAGTCGACCTTGCCGCCGCCCCCGAGATAGAACTCCTGCACGTCCGGGTTGGACCGCAGCGTCTCGGCTGAGCCGTCCATGACGACATGGCCGTTCTCGATGAGGTAGGCGTGATCGACGATGCGGAGCGCGGCGGCCGCGTTCTGCTCCACGAGCAGGACCGACAGCTTCTCGGCGCGGTTGATCTCCCCGATCATGGCGAAGATTTCCGAAACGAGGAGCGGCGAAAGGCCGAGGCTCGGCTCGTCCAGCATGATGAGCCGGGGGCTCGTCATCATGGCGCGGCCGATGGCCAGCATCTGCTGTTCGCCGCCCGACAGATAGCCGCTCTTGTGCCGCGCCCGTTCCTTCAGGCGCGGGAAGTAGGTGTAGACCCGGTCCCGCAGGGCATCGAGTTCGCCGCGCGAGCCGCGCAGGGGGAAGGCGGCGACGAGGTTCTCGTCCGGCGTCAGGTGGCCGAAGATGCGCCGCCCCTCCAGGACGTGCACGATGCCCGAGCCGACGCGCTCCGGCGGCCCCATCGCCCGCACGTCGCGGCCGTCGAAGACGATCTCGCCGCGCGTCACCTGCCCGCGCTCGGGGCCGAGGAGCCCCGAGATCGCCTTCAGCGTGGTGGACTTGCCGGCGCCGTTGGCGCCGAGAAGGGCGACCATGCCGCCCTCCGCAAGTCGGAGAGACACGCCCCGGATGGCAAGGAACACCCGGTCGTAGACCACCTCGACATTGGAGAGCGACAGGAGGCTCATCGCTCAGCGCCCCTCGCGGAAGCCCTGGGCGCCGGCGTCGATCTCCTTCTGGACGATCTCGCCGTAGAACGAGCCCCATTCGGTGATGGGCACCCAGGCCGAGCCGTCCCACTGCGAGACGCGGCCCATGCCGCCGCCCTGGTGGTCCTGCGCGGTGATGGTGATCGGCGGCATCAGACCTTCGGCGTCGAAGTTCTCGATCCGCTCGAAACCGTCCTTCAGCCGCGTGCCGGTCAGCTCGCCTTCGCCCTCTTCGAGCGCCAGGCGCGCGGCCTCGACCGCGACCGCCATGGTGGCGACGCCGAGATTGTAGGCCGAGGAGCCGACGATCGAGGCTTCGCCCGCGCCGAGGCCCGCGTCGATGACCTTCTCCTGGATGCGCTGGATGATCGGGTGCTCGGTCCCCGGCGCCACGGCCTCGAAGCGCTTCACGCCGGTCATCAGCTCAGGCCCGACGGTTCGGGCGTCGGCCTCCGTCAGCCAGACGACCGAGAGGATGTTCTCGGCCGGAATGCCGTTGCGGAGCGCCTCGCGGACCGAGACGGCCTGACCGCCGCCCGCGCCCCAGATGAAGACGTAGTCCGGCCGGTAGCGGCGCACTTCGGTCCAGGTCGAGCCCTGCTCGTTGCCGGGGCTGGCATAGGCGAAGGTCGAAAGCTCGAAGTCCTTCTCCTCTGCCAGATCCTGCAGGACGTTGATCGGCTCGCGCCCGAAGGGGCTGTCGATGTGGACGAGGGCGATCTTCTTGCCCGAAAGGCCGCCGCCCTCGGTCTCCACCCAGTTCGCCAGAACGGTGGCCTGTGACCAGTAGGTCGCCATCATCGGGAAGATGTAGGGGAAGGTCTCGCCGTCCGCCGCGTCGCCGCGCCCGTGAACCGGCGTGATCATCACCACCTCGTCCTGCAGCACCTGCGGCACGAGGGCGCGAGAGACCGGCGTCGACAGGAAGTCGAAGAGGATCGCGCCCTGGTCGCGGCCGCGATTGTAGGCCTCGATGCCGCGCTGGGGCTGGTTGCCGGTGTCGGAGACGAGCGCCTCGAAGCGGTGGCCGTCGAGGCCGCCTTCCTCGTTGACGAGGGTCAGGTAGTCGCGCTGGCCCTGATTGTATTCGCCGGTCACGAACGTGTAGACGGCCGTGAAATCCTGCGGCATCGCGAACTTGATGGTGTCCTGCGCGAAGACCGCGCCGGACAGGGCGACCGAGAGGGCGAGGCCCCCGAGGATCGATGCGAGACTGCGTTGCATGTGATGGTCCTCCCTAGTCTTTCGTTCTCGTTTGCGTCGATCACCGTCTCGAATGGCGGAAGGGCCAGACGAGGAAGTAATTGCGGATGTTGTCGTAGATCTTCGCCATGCCGAGGGGCTCCACGAGCAGGAAGCCGACGATGAGCGCGCCATAGGCCATCATCGGGATGTGCGAGAGAAGGTTGGTCGAGACGTTCAGCCAGCCGGCCACCGACAGGGCGATGAAGAGATTGGTCAGGACGATCGGGGCGAGCAGGACGAAGCCCGCGCCGAGGAAGGCGCCGATGACCGAGCCGAGCCCGCCGACGAGCACCATGGCGACGAGCTGGATCGAGACGTTGAAGGTGAACTGCTCGGGCGTGACCGCGCGGTAGTAGCAGAAGGCGAGCACCGCGCCCGACACGCCGCCCATGAAGGACGAGGTGAAGAAGGCGACGAGCTTGGTGCGGAAGGGATCGACGCCGATGACGGCGGCGGCGAAGTCCTTCTCGCGGATTGCGACGAGGGCGCGGCCGAAGGCGCTGCGCTTGACGTTCATGATGAAGAGCGCAGCGACGACCGCCCAGGCCAGCGCCGCCCAGTAGCGCGCCCAGGGCCCGTCCAGCGGCAGGAAGAGAAGCGCGACACGCGGGGTCTGGAGCGTCGCCTGCGCGCCGCCCGAGATGGCGGGCACGTTGATGATGACCCAGTCGACCAGATACTGCATGGCGAGCGTCGCCATCACGAGATAGAGCCCCTTCACCCGCAGCGCGGCGGCCCCGAAGATGCAGCCGATCACCGCCGAGACGAGGCCGGCGCCGAGCAGCGCGATTTCGAAGGGCAGGCCCGCCCGCGTCATGTGGATGGAGGTGTAGGCGCCGATCGCCATCACCGCCGCGAAGCCGAAATGCAGCTGGCCGGCGAGCCCCATGAGCAGCGTCAGAGACAGCGTCGCCGCGCTCCAGACCAGCCAGGGCAGGAGGTAGGAGCCGAGATAGAGCGGCGAGACGAAGAACGGCGCGGCCGCCGCCAAGGCGAGGACGACGACGACCGCGGCGCGGTCGGCCGGCACCGGCCAGAGGCGGGCGGCGGACGTGTAGGAGGTGTGGTGGACGCCTGCGAGCCGGTAGAACATCGCCTCAGATCCTCTCGATGTTCTCGCGGCCGAAGATGCCGTAGGGCCGGACCATGATGGTGAGGAGGATGATGAGGGAGGTGACGACGTCGCGCGTTCCCCCGCCCACGGCCGAGTCGAGATAGCCGGGGATCACCGAGCCGAGGATGCCGACGAGGAGACCGCCGACGAGGACGCCCCAAATCGAGTCCACCCCGCCGAGGATCACCACGGCGACCGCCGGGAAGAGCAGCGCCGACAGCGTCCAGTCGACGCCCTGGACCGAGCCCCACAGAACCCCCGCCGCCACCGCCGCCACGGCGGCGAGACCCCAGGAAATGCCGATGGCGCGCTCGACCGAGATGCCGACCGCCCAGGACGAGACGTGGTCGTCGGAGACCGCGCGCAGCTTGGTGCCGAGCCGGGTGCGGAAGAAGAGCAGCGAGACGCCGATGAGGACCAGCGCGATGGCGCCGCCCCAGAGATAGTCCCGGTTGATGAAGACGTCGCCGACGATGATGGGCGTCAGGGAGATGCCCAGATCGAGCGATTTGGGCGCCGCTCCGAGAATGCCCGGCCCGAGGCCGCGCAGGAAGATCTCCAGCCCCAGCGTCAGCATCACGACCATGATGATCGGCTGGCCGACCATGCGGCGGAGCAGGAGGCGTTCGACGGCGAGGCCGAAGACGAACATGATCGCGCAGGCGAGCGGCACGGCGGCCAGAAGCGGCAGGCCGGCGCCGACGAGAAGCCAGACGACATAGGCGCCGATCAGCACCACCGCGCCCTGCGCCAGATTCGGCACGCCCGAGGATTTGTAGATGAGGACGATGCCCAGCGCGACGAGGCTGTACATCAGGCCCGTCAGGGCCCCGTTGACGAGAAGCTCGACGAAATAGCTCATGCGCTCCTCCCTTCGCCGACGCTGCGCAGCGTCAGATCACGCTTCAGGACGCCTTCCGCGCCGGTCTCGTAGGCGACGCGCGCCTCGAACTCGATCCGGTCGCGCCCGTCGTAGAGGGCCTCCACGATCGGCCCGTAATGCCGCTCGATGACGTCTCGCTTCAGCTTGCGGGTGCGCGTCACCTCGCCGTCGTCGGGATCGAACTCCTTGTGGAGATCGACGAAGCGGCGGATTTCGAGCCCGTCGGGCAGGAGCTTGTTCAGGTCGGCGATGGTGCGGGCGACGAGGTCGAGCACCTCCGGCTTCTGCGAGAGGTCGGCGTAGGAGGTGTAGGAGACCGCGTTCTCCTGCGCGAAATGGCCGACCGCGTCGAAGTCGATGCAGACGATGGCGGCCAGATGCTCCCGGCCGCGCCCGATGACGCAGACGTCCTTGATGTAGGGGCTGAACTTCAGCCGGTTCTCGATATAGGTCGGGATGTAGCGCGTGCCGGCCGCCGTGTGGACGACCTCGGAGACGCGGCCGAGGACGACATACTGCCCGTCCGCCTCGACATGGCCCGCGTCGCCGGTTCGCAGCCAGCCGTCGTCGAGCGCCTTGGCGCTGGCGGCGTCGTCTCCGAAATAGCCGTCGAAGACGTTGTCGCCGCGCATCAGGATCTCGCCGCTCTCGTCGAGCTTCACTTCCACGCCGGGGAAGGGCCGGCCGACCGTGTGGAGCTTCAGATCGCCGGCCCCTTGCGCGATGGCGAGCGCGCAGTTCTCCGTCTGGCCGTAGAACTGGCGAAGGTTGAGGCCGAGCGCGCGGAAGAAGAGGAAGACCTCCTCGCCGATCGCCTCGCCCGCCGTATAGGGCCGCTTCACGCGGGAGAGGCCGAGCTGGTCGAGCAGCGGTCCGAAGACGAGCAGCCGGCCGATCCGCCAGCGCAGACGCTCCACCGCCGAAGGCTCGCGGCCTTCGAGGCGGCGACGCTCCATCTCCACCGCGAAGGGAACGAAGTGCTGGAACAGCCAGCGCTTGCCGGCGGTGGATTCCTCCATGCCGACCTGCACCCGCGTCAGCATGTTCGACCAGGCGCGCGGGGAGGAGAAGTAGATGGTCGGGGCGATCTCGCGCAGATCGTGCTGCGCCGTCTCCTGACGCTCGGGGATCGCGACGACGAAGCGAAGGGTGATGGCCGCCCCGATGGAGAAGATGAAGTCGCCGACCCATGCCATGGGCAGATAGGCCATGTGGACCTCGCCCTCGTGGAAATAGCCCGCGGCCGCCGCGTTGCGCACGCCCGACAGGACGTGGCCGTGCTTGAGCGGGATGCCCTTCGGCGCGCCCGTCGTGCCCGAGGAGTGCAGGAGGACGGCGATGTCGTGCACTTTGGCGCGGCCGAGGAGATCGGCCCTCAGGTCCGGTTCGCGCTCTAGGCGCGCGCGGCCCGTTGCGAGCGTCTCCTCCAGCGCGACCACGCCGGAGGGTTCGCGCCCCTTCAGGCCGCGCGGGTCGTCGTAGAAGATGCGGGCGAGCTCGGGCACGCTTTCGCGCACCACCATCAGCTTGTCGACCTGCTCCTGATCCTCCGCGATCGCGGCGCGGATGCCCTCGCGGCGGATCTGACCGGCCAGCTCCTCCGGTGCCACGTCGGAATAGGCCGGCGAGGGAATGGCGCGCAGGCAGATGACGGCCAGCATCGCGACATAGAGGTTGGCGCGGTTGTCGCCGATCACCATCACGATGTCGCCGGCCCGGATGCCCGCCGCCTCCAGCCCCGCGGCCTGCTCGAGCACGAGGTCGCGGTAGGCCTTCCACGTCCATTCCTGCCAGATGCCGCGGTCGCGCTCGCGAAGGGCGACGGTGGAGCCGTGCTTCTCGGCATTCTCGTTCAGCGCGGCGATCAGCGTGTCGCCGTCGCGCCAGTCCGGGTGGAGGGCTCGCGCGCCCGCCGCGATGGCCGCTCCGTCATGCAGCATCGTGCGCGCCTCCGATATAGGCGGCGACCACGGCCGGATCGCTCATCGCCTCGCGCGCGGGCCCTTCGGCGATGCGCGCGCCGTTGTTGAGGACGACGACGCGGTCGCAGATCGCGGTGACGACGTCGAGATGATGTTCGATCAGGAGGACGGTGAGGCCCAGCTCCTCGCGCGCATCGAGGATGAAGCGGACCATGTACTCCTTCTCCTCCTGGTTCATGCCGGCCATGGGCTCGTCGAGAACCAGAAGGCGCGGCTCGGCGGCGAGCGCGCGCGCCAGCTCCACGCGCTTCTGCAGTCCGAGCGGGATCACGTCGACATGCTCGTCGCGCACGCTCTGCAGCTGCAGGAGGTCGATCACGTCCTCCACCGTGCGGCGGTTGGCGATCTCCTCGCGCCGCGCCCAGACGGGATAGAAGAAGGCGGCCAGCGCCGAGGGGCGCATGAAGATGTGCCGGCCCATCAGGATGTTGTCGAGAACGCTCATGCCCCGGAACAGGGCGACATTCTGGAAGGTGCGGGCGACGCCGAGCTTGGCCACCTTGTGCGGCCGCGTTCCCTCGATCCGCTCGCCATGCAGCCGGATCTCACCCTCCTGCGGGGGATAGAAGCCGGTGACGGCGTTGACGAGCGTGGTCTTGCCGGAACCGTTCGGGCCGACGAGACCGAAAATCTCGCCCTGGCCGACGCGGATCGAGACGTTCTTGAGCGCCTGCAGCCCCCCGAACCAGCGGCTGACATTCTCGCAGGCGAGGGCTTCGGACCGCTGCACATCATCGGCGCGTGCGGTCACGGGCACTCCTGCGAGCGCCGTTGGATGCTGCATCACCTGCCTCCTCCCAGAGCCCGTGAATGCGTCTGTCTCGCGGTGCCGTCTCCCGAAGGCCCGCCGAGAAGGACGCTAGCAAAGCGCCCTGGTTTCAGGAATACGTAATCGATCGCACGAAACGTTCGGATCGTTCGAATGAACCACAACATGATCGACCAGCTGCGGGTGTTCGTGCTCGTGGTGGAGGAGGGCAGCTTTTCGGGGGCGGCGCGCAAGCTGAACCGCGCCGTCTCCTCCGTGTCCTACGCGGTCGGCCAGATCGAGAAGCAGTGCGGCTTCCCGCTGCTCGACCGGGCCTCGCGCAAGGCGGAGCTGACGCAGCGCGGACGGGCGGTCTTCGCGGAGGCGACGTTTCTGGTCGAAAGCGCGCGCCGGCTCTCCTCGCACATGCGGGCGCTGGAGAAGGGCGAGGAGACGCGCATCCGCATCGCCATCGACGTTCTCTTCCCGCTGACCATCGTGCGCGCGGCGCTGGAGCGCTTCGACCGGACGCGGCCGCGCGTGCGCGTCCAGCTCTTCACGAGTTCGCTGAACAGCCTGTGGGAGACGATCCGGCGCGAGGAGGTGGATTTCGCGCTGACGCTCCTGACCAACGTGCCGTCGGACATGACGGCCCGTTCGTTCCGGAACGTCACCATGTGGCCGACCGCCGCCGCGCATCATCCGCTGGCGAAGCTCCCCGAGCCGATCCCGATCGAGGCGTTCCAGGCCCACCGGCAGATCTACTTCATCGGCGAGCCCAATCTGGACGTGGAGCGCATGGGCCGCATCTTCGGCCCGGACGTCTGGACCTCCAACGATCTGGAACACATCCGCATGCTGGTCACCAGCGGCTTCGGCTGGTGCTTCACCAACGAGGTCTTCTTCGCGCGCGAAGAAGAGACGGGGCAGGTGAAGCGCCTTCGCAGCGCCGACAACCGCCTGCATCCCGTGCGCGCGCTCGGGGCGACATGGCCCATCGACCGGGCGCCCGGTCCGCTCGGCCAGCAGATCATCGAACTGATGGCCGACGCGCTCGACGCACCGGCGGCCAGCGCCGGATGACCGGTCCCTATTCGAAGACGCAGCGCGGGAAGTAGAAGGACACGACCCAGTTCGGCATGTCGACGATCTCGGAGATCCGCAGGTCCGCGCAGGTCGAGACCAGCATGTAGGCTTCGACCGGATCCATCGCGTAGCGCGCCGCGAGAAGCTCGACCATGTCGGCCACGGCCTGCCGCGCGCCGGTCATCAGGTCCGGCCCGATCCCGGTTGTCACCTCGTAGCCCTTCGCGTCGAGATGCCGGGTCACCGGTCCGGGCGTGGTGAAGCGCGGCATGGCGAGCCTGGTGTCCTTCACCAGATCGAGCGTCAGCGTGACGTCCATCGGGCTCTCGATCGCCGTGCCGCAGACCTCGCCGTCGCCCTGCGCGGCGTGCGTGTCGCCGACCGAGAAGAGCGCTCCGTCCACGTCCACGGGCAGGTAGAGCACCGTGCCGGCGGCCAGATCGCGGATGTCGAGATTGCCGCCGACGCGCCGGGGCGGAACCACCGAGTGATGGCCGGGCTCGGCCGGCGCCACGCCGATCGTTCCGGCGAACGGCTTCAAGGGGACGCGGCCCTGCGGGCCGAAGGCGGCCGGCGCGAGCGTCTGCCTGTCATAGGACCAGAGGGTGAGCGCCGGGTCGGGGAACTGGTCGGCGAGGAGACCGAAGCCGGGAATGTTCGCCGTCCAGCCGAAGCCCGAGGGTGCGAAGCTCTCGATCGTCACCTTCAGAACGTCGCCCGGCTTGGCGCCGTCGACGAAGATCGGGCCGGAGACCGGGTTGATCTTGCCGAAGTCGAGGCTCTTCAGATCGTCGGCGGTGCTTCCGGCGGTCAGCTGGCCGCCGGAGGAGTCGTGGCACTCGAACCGGATCGTCGAGCCGGGCGCGACGCGCTCGGCGGGGGCAAGCGAATTGTCCCAGCCGTGATGGAAGGATCGGCCGTGGATCGTGTAGTCGCAGGTTCCGCACATCGGCCGTCTCCTTCGTCTCGGTTCAGCGCGCGGCCGCGTAAGCCTGCATCAGGCGCGGCGTCGCGGCGGCATGGATCAGGCCGTCCGCGTCCCGCGAGGCGGCGACGAGCCGGCCGACCGTCCATTCCGGCGCCCGCTCGATGTCATGTCCGCGCGCGGCCAGATCGGAAAGCGCCTCCTCGCCGAAGCTCTCCTCGATGGTGAGGTTCGCCGGGCGCCGCTCGCGCGGCCAGAAGGAGGAGGGGAAGTGTCCCGTGTGGGACATCGGGGCGTCGATCGCCTCCTGCAGGTTCATGCCGTGATGAACGTGCCGCAGGAAGAAGGCGAGCTGCCACTGCTCCTGCTGGTCGCCGCCGGGCGAGCCGAAGACCATGTAGGGCTTGCCGTCCTTCTCCGTCAGCGTCGGCGTCAGGGTCGTGCGGGGGCGCTTGCCCGGTTCGAGCGAGGTCGGCAGGCCCTCTTCCAGCCAGAACATCTGGGCGCGCGTGTTCAGCATGAAGCCGAGCTCCGGGATGACGGGCGAGGACTGGAACCAGCCGCCGGACGGCATCGCCGCGATCATGTTTCCGAAGCGGTCCACGGCGTCGACATGCACGGTGTCGCCGCGCCGCGCCGAGCGCATCTCGGCCGTGGTCGGCTCGTTGGCGGCGGATGCCGACCCGACCTTGGACAGGCGCTCCAGAACCGCCATCTGGCGGCGGACCTGATCTTCGTATCCGGGGACCGTGCCGGGCGTCAGCTCGCGCGAGGCGCTCTCGCCGATCAGCCGGGCGCGCTCGGCGCCATAGGCGTCGGAGAGCAGCGTCTCCAGCGGCACGTCCACGAAATCGGGATCGCCATAGTAGATTTCGCGGTCGGCGAAGGCGAGCTTCATCGCCTCGGTCAGCGTGTGGACGAACTGCGCCGAGTTCGGCCCCATGGCGCCGAGATCGAAGTTCTTCAGGATCGAGAGCGTCTGGAGGAAGACCGGGCCCTGGCCCCAGGGGCCGATCTTGTTCACGCGGTGGCCGTGATAGTCGATCGTGACCGGCGCCTCGTAGCGCGGGGTCCAGCCGGCCATGTCGTCCGCCGTGATGACACCGCGATGCTTCCGGCCGCTCTGGTCCATCACCTCGGTGGTCGTCGCGAAGCGCTCGATCGCCTCGGCGACGAAGCCCTTGTAGAAACAGTCCTGCGCGCGCTCCACCTGCGCCTCGCGGCTGCCCCCGCCGCTTTCCGCCTCCTTCAGGATGCGCTTCCAGGTCTCGGCGAGGGGCCGGTTGCGGAAGAGCTTGCGCGCTTCCGGCAGCGCGCCGTTGGGCACGAAGAGCTCGGCCGAGGTCGGCCATTCGCGCTCGAAGAAGTCCTTCAGGTCGCGGATCGTGTTCGCCACGCGCGGCAGCATCGGGTGGCCGTGCTCAGCGTAGTGGATCGCGGGCTCCAGAACGTCGCGGACGCTCATCGTGCCGTGGTCGCGCAGAAGCGTCATCCAGGCGCCGAAGGAGCCGGGGATGACGGTGGCGAGAAGGCCGTTGCCCGGAATGAGCGACAGGCCTTCGCTTCTGTAGTGTTCGATGGTCGCGCCGGCCGGAACCGGAGCCTGCCCGCAGAGAACCTCGGTCCGTCCCGTCTTCGCGGCGTGGAAGACGATCGGCGCGTCGCCGCCGGGGCCGACGAGATGCGGTTCGACCACCTGAAGGACGAAGGCGGAGGCGACGGCCGCGTCGAAGGCGTTGCCGCCCCGTTCCAGCATGGACATGCCGCTCGCCGTCGCCAGCCAGTGGGTGGAGGTGACGGCGCCGAAGGTGCCGAGGAGTTCGGGACGCGTTGTGAACATGGACGCTTTCGATCCTGATGCGATGCGGTGGGGTCGTCTGTCAGTGTTCGCGAGGGTCGAGCGCGTCGCGCAGGCCGTCGCCGAGGAGGTTGAAGCCGAGCACGATCAGGAAGATCGCAGCGCCCGGAAAGAGCGACATCGTCGGCGCCTGGCTCATGAAGTTCTTCGCCGTGTTCAGCATCGAGCCCCAGGAGGGGTTGGGCGGCTGCTGGCCGAGGCCGAGGAAGGAGAGCGAGGCCTCGGCGATGATCGCGGCGGCGATCGTCAGGCTCGCCTGCACGATGATGGGCGGCAGCGTGTTCGGGAAGACGTAGCGCAGGATGATGCGCCAGTTCGGCAGCCCGATCGCGCGCGCGCCCTCCACATAGTCCTCGGCCTTGACGCTTAGCGCCTGCGCGCGGGTGATGCGGATGAAGATCGGCACGGCCGAGAGGCCGATCGCGATCATGGCGTTGGTGAGGGAGGGGCCGAGGAAGGCCGCGAGCGCGATGGCGAGGATCAGGAACGGAATGGCGAGGAGCGCGTCGGTGAAGCGCGAGATCACCATGTCCGGGTAGGAGCCGAAATAGCCCGCGATGAGCCCCAGCGGCACGCCGATCGCCACCGCGATGCCGACCGAGACGACGCCGGCCATCAGCGAGGCGCGGGCGCCGTAGAGCATGCGCGAGTAGATGTCTCGGCCGAGCTCGTCGGTGCCGAACCAGAACTCTCCCGACGGCGGCTGCCGGATCGTCAGGAAGCTCGTCTGGAACGGGTCCTGATGGGCGAGGAGGGGGGCGAAGATCGCGGCCAGCGCGAAGACGAGGACGATGATCCCGCCGACCACCGCTGCCCGGTTCTTCATGAACTTGGCGAGCGAGCGGTTGCGCTTGCGGGCCGGCAGAAGCGGCGGGAGGACGGCCTTCGCGCCGGCCGGCGGGGTCGATGTGACGGCGCTCATCAGGCATGCCTCAGGCGAGGATTGATCAGGACGTAGAGGACGTCCGCGACGAGGTTCATGAAGATGAACCCGAAGGCGGTGACGAGGACGACGCCCTGCACGACCGCATAGTCGCGGGTGAAGACGGCATCCACGATCAGCTTTCCGAAACCGGGGATCGTGAAGATCTGCTCGGTCAGGACCGCGCCGGCGATGAGCTCGCCGAAGACGAGGGTGAGAAGCGTCACGATCGGAACGAGCGCGTTGCGCAGCGCGTGCTTGTAGACGACCACCGCCGGCAGCAGCCCCTTGGCGCGGGCGGTTCGGATGTAGTCCGACTGCAGGACGCCGAGCATGGCCGAGCGGGTGTGGCGCATGATCTGGCCCGCCAGCGCCGTGCCGAGCACGATCGACGGCATCAGCATGGTGCGCAGCGACTGCCAGAGATCCTCCGTCGGCGGCACGTAGCCGGAGGCGGGCAGCCATTGCATCTGCACCGAGACGAAGAAGATGAGGAGGATGCCGAGCCAGAAGTTCGGGATCGACAGGCCGGACAGCGCGACGACATTGGCGAGATAGTCGATCCAGGTGCCCTTCTTGACGGCGGCGAGGATGCCGATGGGAATGCCGACGACGATCGACCAGAACATGGCCATCGTCGCGAGCTGGAGCGTGACCGGAAGCTTCTGCGCGATGAGCGTCGTCACCGGAATTCCGGTGCGAAGGGAGACCCCGAAATCGCCGCGCAGGATCTGGCCGACCCAGACGAAATACTGGACGTAGATCGGGTCGTTCAGCCGGTACTGCTCCCGAAGATAGGCGAGGACCTCCGGATCGCGCTCCTCGCCCGCCAGCGTCAGGATCGGGTCGCCGGGCAGGAGCTTCTGGAGGGCGAACACGATCATCGACACCAGGACGAGGGTCGGCAGGGCGATCGCGACGCGCTTGGCGATGATGGAGAGCATGAGGTCCCGGCTCCGAGGTCAGGAAGGAGCGGGCGGAGGACGACGGCCCCCGCCCGAACGGCTTGGATCAGTTTTCGAGCGTGACGTCGCGCAGCCGGATCATGCCGTCCGGATGGGCTTCGAAGCCCCTCAGACGGGCCGAGACGCCGAAGGCGCGCGGCTGATAGTACAGGTTGATCTGCGGCAGCTCGTCCTGAAGGATCGCCTGCGCCTGACCGTAGAGTTCGACGCGGGCGGCCGTGTCGGTCGTGCGACGCGCTTCGTCGAGCAGGCGGTCGACCTCCTCGTTGCAGTAGTCGCCGTCGTTCAGGCTTCCCTCGCAGGCGACGAACTGGTGGATGTTGCCGTCCGGATCGATGCGGCCGGACCAGCCGAGCTGCGACACCTGGAAGTTGCCGCCGGTCATCTCCTGCTGCATGGCGGCGAACTCCGTCGGACGAAGCGTCACGTCGAAGCCGGCCTCGGCCGCCATCGCCTGGATCAGCTCCGATATCTGCTGTGTCGTCGTGGAGTTGCCGTAGACGAGCTCGACCGCCACGCGCTCGACGCCGGCCTCCGCGAGCAGCGCCTTGGCGGCTTCCACGTCGCGCGTCGTCGGCGGGAAGCGCTCGTCGTAGAATTCGCTGGTGGGCGGGAAGGGCTGCTGGGCCGGCGCGAAGGTGCCGAAGCCGACGACCTGATTGATGACCTCGCGGTCGATGGCGAGCTGGAACGCCTGGCGCACCCGCTTGTCCTGCCCGAAGGGCGTGTTCGCCCGTTCCCCGTTCGCGACGTTGATCCGCAGGGCGACGTAGCCGGTGCCGGCGGCCTGCAGAAAGTCGAGATTGGGATCGGCTTCGACCGCCGCGATGTCGGACGGCGCCAGCCGCTCCAGAAGCTGGATGTCACCCGACTGGAGGTTGGCGAGGCGAACGGTGGTGTCGGTGATCGGCAGGAAGATCAGGCGTTCGAAGGAATAGGCGTCGGCGTCCCAGTGCTCGGCATATTTCTCCAGCACGATCCGGTCGTTCTGGACGCGCTCGACGAAGCGGTAGGGACCGGAGCACACGGGATTGTTGGCGAAGTCCTCGAAGGCCGAGGGCGCGAGCATCATGCCGGCGCGATCCGAGAGCTGGGCGAGAAGGGTCGCGTCCGGCTCGCTCAGGGTGATGGCCACGGTGTGCTCGCCCACGGCCTCCACGCTCCGGACGGAGGACAGCTCGCTCTTTCGCAGCGAGTCCGGCAGCGTCATCGCCCGATCGAGATTGGCCTTCACCGCCGCCGCGTCGATCGGTTCGCCGTCCTGAAAGGTCGCGTCCTGGCGAAGTTCCATGGTCAGGACGGTGGAGTCCTCGTTCCACGACCATTCGGTGGCGAGCTGCGGCACGATGGAGAGATCCGGCGCCACGTCCACCAGCTTGTCGCATAGGGAGGTGAACACCATCCGGCCGACGAAGGTGCGTGCCCGGTGCGGATCGAGGGCGTCGGGGTCCTCCTGAAGCCCGATGCGCAGGGTCGGCGCCTGGGCGAGGGCCTGGGTCGCTGTGCCGGCGAGAAGCGCGGCGATGGCAAGGGTACGGGACAAGCGCATCGGGTGACCTCGTGTCGGGAGGGGAGGGATCGGCGCCGGCCGGGCGGCCGGCGCCGGCTTGCGTCAGTTCGACTTCGTCACGCCCCGCAGGCGGATGAGATTGTCGGGATAGGTCTCGAAACCCTCGACATTGGTGCGCAGCACGAAGGGCGAGTTCTGGTGGTAGGTGTAGATGATCGGCAGCTCCTCCTGCAGGATCGCCACCACCTGCCGGTACAGCTCCTGCCGCTCGGCCTGATCGGTGATGGTCCGCGCCTCCTTGAGAAGGCGGTCGACCTCCTCGTTGCACCAGCGCGAGTCGTTGTTCGAGCCGTCGCAGGCGAGGTGCGAATAGGAGTTGCCGTCCGGATCGACGCGGCCGGACCAGCCGCTGGCGGTGGCGATGAAATTGCCCTGCTGCATCTCGGCGAGCAGCGAAGCGAACTCCATCGGGCGCAGCGTCACGTCGAAGCCGGCCTCGGCGACCATCGCCTGGATCAGTTCGCCGAGCTGGGCGGCCTGCGTGGAGGTGGCGATCGTCAGTTCCACCGGCAGGCGGTCGATCCCGGCTTCGTCGAGGAGCGCGCGGGCCGCCTCGACGTCGCGCGTCGTCACCTCGACGGACGGATCGTGATAGGGGCTCGCGGGAGAGAAGGGCTGCTGCGCCGGCTCCCAGATGTCGTTGCCGACGATCTGCGCGATGATCGACTTGTCGATGGCGAGCTGGAACGCCTGCCGTACGCGCGGGTCCTGGCCCAGCGGATTCTCCGAGCGCGGACCGTTGTTCGTGTTGATGCGGATGCCCTGATAGCCGAGCGTCGGCGCGATCACGAGTTCCAGGTTGGAATTGCCCTCGACCGCCTGCTTGTCGGACGGGGTCATGCGCTCGATCAGGTCGAGATCGCCCGACTGGAGGTTCGCCAGACGCACCGTGCCGTCCGGGATCGGCAGGAAGATCACCTGATCGAAATGGTAGTCGTCGGCCGCGTAATGGTCCTCGAACTTGGACAGAACGATGCGGTCGTTCTGCGTGCGGCTCTCGAACTTGTAGGGGCCCGAGCAGACCGGCGTCCAGCCGTCGGCCTGATCGAAGGAGGCGGGCGACATCATGATGCCGCCGCGATCCGAGATCTGCGCCAGGAGCGGCGCGTTCGGCTCGTCGAGCACGAGGCGGACCGTGAATTCGCCGTCCACCTCGACGCTCTGGATCGCCGAGATGTCCGTGCGCACGAGGCTGTCGGGCAGCGTCAGGGCGCGTTCGATGTTGGCCTTCACCGCCTCGGCGTTGAAGGGCGTGCCGTCGTGGAAGACGGCGTCCTCGCGAAGGTTGAAGGTCAGCTCGGTGTTGTCCTCGTTCCACGACCAGTCCGTGGCGAGGGCCGGCGTGAATTCGAGCTCCGGCGAGATGTCCACCAGCCGGTCGCACATCGAGGCGTAGACGATGCGGCCGACGAAGGTGCGCGAGCGATGCGGATCGAGGAGATCGGGATCCTCCGCAAGCCCGATGCGGAGCGTGGACTGCTGTGCCATGGCCGGCAGAGCCGTCGTGGCGGCGAGCATCAGCGCGAGGATCGCGGTTCTCTTCGTCATGCGCATTCTCCTGTTTCCGGTTGGTGGATCACTCTCGTCGCCGTCCTCAGCCGGCGAGCGTCACGCCGCGCAGCCGGATCATGCCGTCCGGGTACCCCACGAAGCCCTCGAGGGCGTTCGTGTGCGCGAAGGGGTAGGGCAGGTAGTAGAGGTAGACGATCGGCTTATCCTCCCCGAGGATCGCCTGCGCCTGCGCGTAGAGCGCCGCCCGCTCGCCCTGGTCGTCGATCGAGCGGGCCTCGTTCAGCAGCCGGTCGACCTCCGCGTTGCAGTATTTGCCGTCGTTCAGGCCGCCCTCGCAGGTGACGTGCTGGTGGATGTTGCCGTCGGGATCGACCCGGCCCGACCAGCCGGACTGGCCGACCTCGAAGCGCCCTTCGCGGAGTTCGCTCTGCAGCGCGGCGAATTCGGTCGGGCGCAGCGAGATGTCGAAGCCGGCCTCGGCGCCCATCGCCTGCACGATCTCCAGCACCTGCGACATCGTGGTGTTGTTGCCGTAGCTCAGCTCGAAGGCGACGCGCTCGTGCCCGGCCTCGGTGAGAAGAGCCTTGGCGCCCTCCACGTCGCGGCCCGTTCGGTCGAGGTCCGGCTCATAGGCGAAGCTGGCGGGCGGGAACGGCTGATAGGCCGGCTGAAACGTTCCCCCGCCGACGGCCTGATTGATGATGTCGCGGTCGATGGCGAGATCGAAGGCGCGCCGCACGCGCGCGTCCGACAGCGGGCTCTCCGGGTCGGTCAGGTTGAAGGCGAGCGCCTGGTAGCCGAGGCCGGTGACCGGCACGACGGTGAGGTTGGCGTTGCCTTCGGCCGCCGGAAGGTCCGTCGCCGCGATCCGCTCGATGAGCTGAAGATCGCCGGACTGGAGGTTGGCGAAGCGGACCGTGGTGTCGGGGATCGAGCGGTAGATCACGCGATCGATCGGAAAGTTCTCGGCGTCCCAATGGTCGGCGAACTTCTCCAGCGTGATGTTGTCGTTCTGGACCCGGCTGACGAACTTGTAGGGTCCCGAGCAGACCGGTTCCGCGTCGGGCGCCGTGTTCTCGAAGCTCGCGGGCGACAGCATCATTCCGGCACGGTCCGAGAGCTGCGACAGGAGCGCGGCGTCCGGCGCCGACAGGTTGAGCGCCACCTCGAAGGGGCCGGTCACCTCGACGCTCTCCACCGAGGCGAGCTCGGAGCGGCGGAGCGAGTCCGGCAGTTCGCGGGCGCGATCCAGATTGGCCTTCACGGCCTGCGCGTCGATCGACGTGCCGTCGTGGAAGACGGCGTCCTCGCGAAGCTGGAAGGTGAGCACCGTGCGATCCTCGTTCAGGCTCCACTCGGTCGCGAGCGAGGGCACGAACTGGAGGTCGGGCGTGATGTCGACGAGCTTGTCGCAGAGCGACTGGAACACGATGCGCCCGACGAAGGTGCGGGCCCGGTGCGGATCGAGGATGTCGGGGTCGTCCTGAAGGCCGATGGAAAGCGTCGTCTGCGCGCCGGCGGCGCTCGCGCCCATCGTCAGGGCGAGTGCGGCGAGACCGACGCTGGAGAGCCGTCCAGCCCGGCCGTTTGCTTTCGACATGATGTGATTCCTCCCGATAGGGGGCCGGACGCTCATGCGTCGAGGCCGGGTCTTGAAAGCGCGCCGGACTGGGCGCGCCGATAGAGCTCGAGGCGCGTGTCGCGCTTCGTGGCGGTCGCGGCGGCGACGGCGGCCAGCGGCGCGCTGGCGCCCGCATCCGCGATCTCCTTCCAGAAGTGGCATGCGACGCTGCGTCCGCCCTCGACCGGCTCGAGCTTCGGGTGCTCGGCCGAGCAGAGCGGCCGCGCGTGCGGGCAGCGCGTGTGGAAGCGGCAGCCGGAAGGGAGCGCGGTGGGGCTCGGCACGTCGCCTTCCAGAAGCGTGCGAGGGCCGCGCGCCGCGACGGTGGGGGCCGGGATCGCCTTGAGGAGCGCCTGCGTATAGGGGTGCAGCGGGGCGTCGTAGAGCCCGTCGACGGGCGCGAGTTCCACGATTTCGCCGAGATACATGACCGCGACGCGGTCGCTCATGTGACGGATCACGGCCAAATCGTGCGCCACGACGAGAAGCGTCAGGCCGAGGCGATCCTTCAACTCTTCTAGAAGGTTGATGACCTGCGCCTGGACCGAGACGTCGAGCGCCGAGACCGGCTCGTCGCCGATGATGAGCTTGGGCTCGCTGGCGAGCGCGCGGGCGACGCCGATGCGCTGGCGCTGGCCGCCCGAAAACTCGTGCGGATAGCGCTCGGAGAACTCCGGCCGCAGACCCACGGTGCGAAGAAGCTCCGCGACGCGCTCGTTCGCCGCGCGCCCGCTCGCGATCCCGTGGAGGCGGATCGGCTCGCCCACGATCGCGCCGACGCTCATGCGGGGGTTCAGAGAGGCGAACGGGTCCTGGAACACGATCTGCATCTCGCGCCGCAGAGCGCGCATCTCGCCGACCGGAATGTCGGTGATGTCGCGGCCCTCGTAGAGGACGCGGCCCTCGCTCGGCTGGATCAGGCGGAGGAGAAGGCGCCCGAGCGTGGACTTGCCGCAGCCCGATTCGCCGACGACGGCGAAGGTCTCGCCGCGTCCCACGGCCAGGGAAACGTCATTCACCGCGTGAACGGTCGGCTCGACCTTGAAGAGCGAACGGCGGCCGCCGAAGCGGCGGTGGAGGTTGCGGCCTTCGATGATCGGATCGGCCGGCGCGTTGGGGTCGACGAACGCGCTCATGCCGCCACTCCAAAGCTCTTTTCGAGCGGGGCGTACCAGCAGGCCGCGCGATGGTCGGGACCCAGCTCGGCGAGCGGGGGCGGTTCGGCCGCGCAGCGGGCGTCCCCGAAGGGGCAGCGATCGACGAAGCGGCAGCCCTTCGGCATGGCGTCGAGGGGCGGGACGGAGCCCTCGATCGTGGCGAGACGGCCCGAGCGCTTGCCGAGCGAGGGCATCGAGCCGAGCAGGCCGATCGTATAAGGATGCTGCGGGTCGTCGAAGATCGCGGCGACGGGACCCTTCTCGACGATCTTGCCGGCGTACATCACCGCCACTTCGTCCGCGACCTCCGCGACGACGCCGAGATCGTGCGTGATGAGGATCATCGCCGTTCCCGTCTCCTCCTGAAGCTTGGAGACAAGCGAGAGGATCTGCGCCTGGATGGTCACGTCCAGCGCCGTGGTGGGTTCGTCGGCGATGAGCAGGCGCGGACGGTTCGCCAGCGCCATGGCGATCATCACCCGCTGGCGCATGCCGCCCGAAAGCTGATGCGGGAAGGCGTCGAGCCGCTTTTCGGGCGCCGGAATGCGGACCAGCTCCAGCATCTTCAGCGCTTGTGCCCGCGCCTCGGCCTTCGAGACCCTGGAATGGCGGCGCACGCCCTCGGCGATCTGGTGGCCGATGGTGAAGGCCGGGTTGAGCGAGGTCATCGGCTCCTGGAAGATCATCGCGAGCTGGTTGCCGCGAAGGTCGGCCCGCTCCCGCTCCTTCATGGCGAAGAGATCGCGCCCCTCGAACGTCGCGGTGCCGGAAACGATGCGCGCGGGCGGCGAGGGCAGAAGACCCATCAGCGCGAGCGAGGTGACGCTCTTTCCGCAGCCGGATTCACCGACGATGCAGAGTGTCTTGCCGCGATGGACGTCGAAGGACACGCCGTCGACGAGATTGACGGGCGCGCCGGCCGAAAAGGACAGCGAGAAGTTCTCCACGCTGAGAAGCGGTGCGTCGGTCCGGGTTCCGGGCGGCGTCAAATCGCGGTTTCCTTCAATGCCGCGCCGTCGGCGCGGTCGAGGAGTTCGCGGCTCCCCGCCGCCTCCGCCTCGTCCCCGCCGATGATCAGCGCCTTGAGCTGCGTGTCGATGCTGGTGATGTGAACCGCCATGGCGCGCTCGGCCGCCGGTCCGTCCCGCCGCGCGATGGCGGCGACGATGTCGTCGTGCTGGCGAAACACGCGCTCGCGACGCTCCGGCGTGCGGACGGCGGCGCGCAGGTGGCGCCACTCGCTCTCCTTGCGGACCTGCTGGACGGCGTCGAGGATCGAGACGAGCATCACGTTGCCGGACGCTTCGGCGATCCGCCGGTGAAAGGCCGAATCCCAGATCTCCCAGCCGTCGTCGTCGGAGGCGGCGACGACGCGGCGCGCCAGACGCTGCAAGGCCTCGATGTCCTCACGGCTCGCCTTCAAGGCCGCGATGCGGGCGAGCCCCGGCTCGATGAGAAGCCGCGTCTCCATGACTTCGGCGGGGTTGGTGACGATGGCGAGGGAGGCGATGGCGCCGCGCTGGCTGGGACGTTGCCCGGCAAAGGTCCCCTTGCCCTGCTGACGCCAGACCGTTCCCTCCGCTTCGAGCACCTCCATCGCCCGCCGGACGGCGCGCCGACCGACGGACAGCATGTCCGCGATTTCCCGTTCTGGTGGAAGCCGATAGCTCGGCTCGTCGCGATGTTCGCGGATCAGCGTCCGTATGCGCTCCAGAGCGAGCGAGGAGTTGGATCCCGATGCGACCAACGAAGCTGAACCTTTGAAAGCGAACCATTCACGACTTTGGTTCGCTCATGGTTGCCTCCCTTCCCGAAGCGAGTCAACGCCGGGAGTGCCTCAACATTGTGCGTGCAGCGCACAAAGGCATGCCAGCGCGCCCTCTTCGGCGGCGCGAGTTCGGGGAACCGGTCCGGGCGGCGATGGCATGGCGCCGGATCGCGCTCCGGCTGTGCAGCTTCTGAGCGCGCGTGCGAGAGCGCGGGATCGCTCTTCTGTCGCGTCCTGATGTCGGGACGAGGCCGTGGACGGAGGCCTGCCCGTCCGCCGCGTCTGCAGAGTGCGTTAACTAAGCAGCTGAACTTGCAAGTATAACGATTCTTCAACCTGTATCGTTATGACAATATTCAAACTCCTATGAACATATCGTCATTAGGCAGCATGAAGCTTCCCGAACCGGTTGGAGAATTAACCCAACATTCATGAAAGGAGCCAGCAATGGCCCTGCGTCTCTCTACTTCCGTATGCCTTCTGGCTTTCGCAGCGAGCGTCTCGACGGCTTCGGCGCAGACCGCTTCGGAGGATCTGAGCGTCACGCTGGAGGTGGCGTCCGAATGCTCGGTGACGACCACCGCGGTTGCGTTCTCCGGTTACACCGGCACGGCCAACTCGGACGCGGCCGGCGAGATCAACGTCACCTGCACCGACGGCGCGTCCTACAGCGTCACGCTTGCGGCGACGAGCGGCGGTTCGGGAACGCGCACGCTGACCAGCGGCTCGGATACGCTGAACTACTCTCTCTACTCCGACAGCGGCCGCAGCACGCTTTTCCCCGAAAGCTCCGGCGAAGCCCGGAACGGAACGGGCGCGTCCCAGACGATCCCGGTCTACGGCCGCGTCGCCAGCGGCCAGGCGGTGAAGGTGGGCAGCTATTCCGACACCGTGACCGTCACCGTCACCTACTGATCCGCCGGTCGAAGAGGACATCATCCCATGCGTCAGATCGCCTTCGCCCTCGCAGCGCTGATCGCCACGCTCGGTGCGGCCGATGCCGCCTCGCTCCGCGTCTCGCCCACCGCGCTCAAGCTCGATCCCAGATCCGGGGCGACGACGGTCCGGGTCTGGAACGACGATCGGCAGGCGATCAACGTCCAGGTGCGCGTGTTCAAGTCGACCATGGTCAACGGCAAGGAGCGCCTGGAAGCGACGCGCAGCGTCGTCGCCAGCCCGCCGATGACCCAGCTTCGTCCGGGCACCGAAAACCTCGTGCGGGTGGTTCGCGTGCCCGGAATGCCGGTCGACGCCAGCGAGCGGTTCCGCCTGCTCGTCGACGAGATTCCCGATCCCTCGCGGCTGCGGGCGGGGACGGTCAACGTGCTCGTGCGCCACTCCATTCCCGTCACCATCGGGGGGCGGTGAGGGGACCCAAGTCCCCCAGCCCGAAAACGGCGGGGCAAGCCGCAGATGGCGACGCGGATCTTCCTGGCAGCAGCTTTCGGACTGGCACTGGCGGCCCCTCTTCTGAGGGATGCCTCCGGTGCCGTTCCCGATTCCGCCGGTACGGTCGCCCCGGACGCGGACGACCAGCCGCTCGACCCGATGGATCTGCCTCTGGACCCGATGGATCTTCCCCTCGATCCGATGGACCAGCCGTTGGACCCGATGGACCTGCCCTTGGACCCCATGGACCTGCCGCTCGATCCGATGGATCTCGCAGCCGATCCCATGGGGGTGGACCAGACCACCGGCTTTCTGCCGTCCGACCTCTATCTCGAGATCTTCGTAAACGGCTATGCCAGACGCGGGATCGTCGGCTTCCGCCCTCGGGACGACGGAGACTATTCGGTCGATCCAGAGGATCTGGAAAGGGCCGGGCTCCTGGCGACGGGCGCGAGCACCGACGAGGACGGTCGCGTTCTCCTGTCGACCCTCCCGGACACGACCTTCCTCTACGACGAGGCCGGTCAGTCGATGCATTTGACCGCGCCCGATCACCGGCGCGTCGCCGACGTTCTGGACACGGGCGGCGCGCGCTCGGCCATCGCGGCCCGCGACTACGACCTCGCCGCGACCGAGAGCGGCTGGGGCGCCTTCGCCAATTACAGCCTGTTCGCCGCCGGCGGCGCCGACCGCGCGATGGACGGTTTCGGCTTCGAGGGCGCGTCCGGCACCTTCGACACCTATCTCTACTCGCCGCACGGGGTGGTGGACGCCGGCTTCATCGTCAACACCTCGAGCGACGGCGTCTACGGGTCGCGCCGGCTCGGCACCAGCTACACCTACGACGACCGCGAAGCCATGCGGCAGTACCGCATCGGCGATCTGGTGACGGGCGGCCTGACATGGACGCGCCCGACGCGCCTCGGCGGCGTTCAGATCCGCCGCGACTTCGGCCTGCGCCCGGATCTGGTGACCTTGCCCATTCCCGGCCTGTCGTCGAGCGCGGCTCTGCCGTCCACGGTGGACGTCTACATCAACGGCACGCAGGCCTATTCCACCGACGTCGATCCCGGCCCGTTCCGCCTCGCCAATCTGCCGATCGTGACGGGGCGCGGAACGGCGCGCGTGGTGGTGCGTGACGCGAGCGGGCGCGAGACCGTCAGCGAGAGCGCCTTCTACACCTCCGACCAACTCCTCGCGCCCGGCCTCTTCGACTATTCGGCCGAACTCGGCTTCGGCCGAACCTTCTACGGGCAGGAAAGCTTCAGCTACGACTCGCGGCCCATGGGCTCGGGATCGGTCCGCTACGGCTTCAGCGAGACCACGACCATCGAGGGCCACGCCGAGGGCGGCGGCGGGTTGATCAACGCCGGGGCCGGCGTCGTTCAGGCGGTCGGCGCGCGCTCGCTCGTCTCGCTGGCGGCCAGCGCCAGCCGGTCGGACAACGGGGAGGGCGCCTCGGCGCATCTGGCCGTCGAGACGCAGATCGGCCCGGCGCGGCTGCGGGGGCGCGTGCAGCACTCCTTCGGCGAATATGACGACATCGCCTCGATCATCGATCAGGCGGCCCGCTCGGATTTCGGCCCGCTGTCCGTCCCGCTCCCGACGCGTCCTCCGCGCATGAGCGCGCAGGCTTCCATTTCGGTTCCGGTCCCGCGCAGCCGGGGCTCGGTGAGCCTCGGTTACGCGCAGTCCGAGACGGCGGGGGGCGAACGCGCGCAGATCGTCTCCTTCACCTGGAACCAGCCGGTCCTCAAAGGCTCGGGCACGCTCTACGCCGCCGGCTTCACCGATCTGGCGCGCGGGCAGACGAGCATCTACGCCGGCTACACCCACGCCTTCGGCGGCGGCACGTCCGCCTCTCTGGCCGGGAGCGGCCCGGACGGGGCGCGCGGCGCCGTGTCCTTGAACCACAATGGCGGGCGGGAGATCGGCTCTACCTCCTGGGCGCTCGAGGCGGGAATGGGGGTCGACGACACCGTGCGGGCCGCCGGCCGGATCCGCCATCGCACCGCCAGCGCGGAATACACCGCCTCCACGAGCGGCGGCGTCGATCGCGCGACGCGGGCCGACGCACAGATGGACGGCGCGGTCGTTCTGGCGGGCGAGGGCTTGTTCTTCGCCAACCGCATCACCGACAGCTTCGCCATCGTCGATGTCGGCGCGCCGGACGTCGACGTGACGCACGAGAACCGTCCGGTCGGGCGGACGGGCCGCAACGGCAAGCTTCTCGTCTCCGATCTGCGCGCCTTCCAGGAGAACCGGATCGCGATCGACCCGAGCAATCTGCCGATCAACACGAGCATCAACGCGACGCGCGAGATCGTCGTCCCCGGCCAGCGCGTCGGCGTCAATGTCCGCTTCGAGGGCGCCGGGGCGTCGAACGCCGCGCTCGTCACTTTCCGGGACGCGCGCGGCGCGGTGCTGCCGCTGGGCTCGTCCGGGCAACTGGATGGTCGCGACGAGCCGTTTCTGGTCGGCTATGACGGGCAGAGCTACGTGGACGGTCTGACCGCCCAGAACCATGCCGTGATCGAACTGCCGACGGGCGAGCGGTGCGAAGCGCGCTTCCCCTTCGCCGATCTGACGGGTGGAGCGCAGGCGGCCCTTCCCGACGTCGTCTGTGTTCCGATGGCTTGAGGGGCTCCGCGATGCCAAACTCTTCCGCGCCCCGGACGGCCGTTCGCATCCTCCCGGCCCTTGCGCTCCTCGCCTTCGCGTCCGCCCTTTTCGGTCCGGTCGATTCTGCCCGGGCCGCCAGCTGCACGGCGACGGTGGAGGATGTGGATTTCGCCTCCGTCGATACGCTCGCCGGAACGCCCACCGACACGGCGAGCCGCATCGCGATCGGCTGCGACGGCATTTCCCCGCAGGCGAGCGAGCTTCTGGTCTGCATCCATCTCGGCTCGGGCGGCGCGCCCACGCGGGGCGGGGACCGCACGCTAGCCGGTTCGGATGCCGGAGGGGAGCGGCTCGCCTACCGCCTGTTCGCAGACCCCGCGCGCCAGATTCCGTGGGGCAGCGTCGAGGAACCCGCCCTCGGCTCGCCGCGCTCGGTGCTGCTCGCGGTCCACGACGGCTCGGCCTCCGGCGACCTCGTCCTCTATGCGCGCGCCCTGGGAGGACAGAGAACGCTCCGCGCCGGACCCTATTCGAACGCCTTTTCGGGCATCGATACCTTCATGACCTTCCAGGAGGGGCGGGACGGGGACTGCAACCGACGCGAAGGGGCGGTCGAGGCGATGGTCTTCCAGGTCCGCGCTCGCGTCGACGAGAACTGTCTCATCTCGACGCAAGACATCCATTTCGGCCAGCATGGACTGCTGACGAAGCCGATCGACGCGCTTGGCGGGATTGAATTGTCGTGCACGCCGGGCGCGGACTTCTCCGTCGCGGTCAATGGCGGTCTCAGCGGAAGCAGCGATCCGACGCGCCGCCTGATGCGCTCGGGCCCCAACACGCTGGTCTACGGCCTCTTTCTCGACGAGGCCCGCTCACGGCCCTTCGGGGCGACGGAATCCTCGCTCGCGCACGGGACCGGCACCGGCGCCGGCATCCTCATCCCCGTCTACGGCCGCGTCCTGCCCCAATCCATCGCGCCCGGCATCTACTCTGACGTCGTCGGCGTGACCGTGACCTACGGCTTCCCCAAATAGGGGTGCTGCGCGCGGTAGGCCCTTCCGGCCGGCTGTGCTATCTCAGGGCGGACTCGAAGAGACTGGAGCGATCGATGCTGACCGTCGACTTCATGCCCCTTTGGCTCATGATCGGGGGCCTTCTGTTCGCCGGTGGGATGGCGGCCTACGCGATCCACCGGGGCCGACGCTTCCGACGCCGCGATTCTACGGTTTCATCAGCCACTCGTGGTCAGGGTCGGCGATGAAGCGCCATTTGCGCAGCGGTCCGGCCATCACGTTGAGATAGTACATCTCGTAGCCGTGCGGAGCGCCGCAGGGATGGTGCCCGCGCGGTACGAGAACGAGGTCGTGGTTCTTCACCGTCATCGTCTCGTCGAGCGATCCGTCCTCGGTGTAGACGCGCTGGACGCCGAACCCCTGCGGCGGGTTCAGGCGGTGATAGTACGTCTCCTCCAGATAGGTGATCTCGGGGAACCGGTCCTCGTCGTGGCGGTGGCTGGGGTAGCTCGACCAATGGCCGGCGGGCGTGAAGACCTCGGTGACGAGGAGGCTGTCGGCGACGTCCTCGTTCTCCATCGCGATGTTGTTGATGAAGCGTGCGTTCGAGCCTTCGCCGCGCTGCGTCAGCGTGATGCCGTCCGGCCCGAGGCGACGGGCCTCGTGGCCGCTCTTGCCGGGCGCGAGGCAGATGGCGAGCGTGCAGTCCGTCTCGGCGACCGCCTGCCAGTCCTGCCCGTCCGGCACGTAGAGGCAGTGCGGCGGCGTCTTCTCGAAGACGTCCATCCGGTCCCCGAGAAGGCCCCAGTCGCGCCCCGCCGCCTCGATCCGCGCCTTGCCCTCGACCATGACAAAGATGGCCTCGTTCGACCCCAACGCGCCGGACGCCGTGTCTCCCGCCTTCAGGCGGTGGAGCTGGAAGCCGACATAGGTCCAGCCGGCGTCGGCGGGCGAGACGTCGTGGACGAGGCCGGTCCGGCCTTTCGGCTTGCGCAGAAGGGTCATGCCGCCGCCTCGCTCTTGTCCAGCCCCGCTTCGCGGGCCATCGCCCGCAGCGCCTTCAGCCCCATCGCCTGATAGTGCTTCGGCTCGCGGACGGACGGGTCCTGCTCGGCCTCGATCACCAGCCAGCCGGAATAGCCGTGCTCGGCCGCGGACCGCAGAACCGGCGCGAAATCGACGCCGCCCTCCGGGTCGCGCGGCACCGTGAAGACGCCACGCCGGACGCCTTCGAGGAAGGACAGCCTCTCCTCGCGGACCTGCCGCATGATTTCGGGTCGCACGTTCTTGGCGTGAATGTGGGAGACGCGCCCCATGTGGCGCGCCGCCACCTCGGCCGGATCGCCGCCGCCGAAGAAGCAGTGGCCGGTGTCGAAGAGAAGACGGGTCGCCGGGCCGGTCTCGGCCATCAGCCGGTCGATCTCCTCCGGGCTCTCCACGACCGTGCCCATGTGGTGGTGGTAGACGAGCGTGATGCCCTGCGCTGCGGCGAAGGCGGCCAGCGCCTCGATGCCCCGGCCGAAGGCCGCCCATTCTTCGTCCTGAAGGACCGGCTTGTCGTTGACCGGCGTCCCGTCGCTCCCGTGGATCGCGTTGGAGGTCTCGCAGACGATGATGACCCTGGAGCCTACCGCCTTCAGGAGGTCCAGAAAGGGCTGCATCGCGGCCTTCTCGGCCTCCAGATCGTTGACGAGGAGATTGGTCGAGTGCCAGCCTGAGACATATCGAAGACCGCGCCCGCCGAGCTCGCGCTCGATGCCCTCGGGCGTGTCTGGCAGCTTGTGCCCCTTCTCGATGCCGTCGAAGCCGATGTCTGCGGCCTCGTCCAGGCACTGTTCGAGCGAGATGTGGGCGCCGAGGGAACGGTCGTCGTCGTTCGTCCAGGCGATGGGATTGGTGCCGTAGAGGATCATCCGCGTTCCTTCAGTTTGGCTTCGTAGGCGCCACGCGCGTCCCTGACCTCGGCGCGCTCCGAGACCTCCGGCACTGCGACGTCCCACCAATGGCCGCCGTGCGGCGTCGAGGGATAGGGATCGGTGTCGATGACGACGACATAGGGGCCGGCCTTGCCGGACCGGGCGGCGAGCGCCGCCTCCAGTTCCCCGATCGTTGCGACCTTCACGGCTTCGGCGCCCAGGGAGCGGGCGTGGGCCGCGAAGTCGATGGCCGGCGCGTGGGCGAGGTTCGAGGAGGCGTAGAGATTGTTGAACTCGGCGCCGCCGGTGCCCTTCTGCAGCCGGTTGATGCAGCCAAAGCCGCGATTGTCGGTGACGACGACGGTGAAGGCGACGCCCATCATGGCGGCGGTGGCCAGCTCCGAATTCGCCATCATGTAGGAGCCGTCGCCGACCATGCAGACGACGTCGCGCTCGGGCTCGGCTATCTTGATGCCGAGCGCTCCGGCGATCTCGTAGCCCATGCAGGAATAGCCGTATTCCATGTGGTAGGCCCCCGACCGGGGCGCCTTCCAGAGCTTGTGAAGCTCTCCCGGCATGGTGCCCGCCGCGCACATCACCACCGTGTCGATCCCGCCCGCGCGCTGCACCGCGCCGATGACCTGTTGGTCGGTCGGCAGTTCGTTGCCGCCTTCCTCGGGCGCGGCGGTGAGGGGATCGACGCTCGCGAACCAGTCCGCCTTCAGGCCCGGCTTCGGCGCGGGGGCGCGATGGCCGCCGAGGGCGGCGCTCAGAGCATCGAGGGCCGCCAGCGCATCGGCGCAGAGCGGCTCGGCGCCATGCTTCATCGCGTCGTAGGCCGCGACGTTGATCGAGACGAGCCTTCGGTCGGAACCGCGGAAGAGGTCCCAGGAGCCGGTGGTGAAGTCCTGGAAGCGCGTGCCGACGCCGATGACGAGGTCGGCCTTGCCGGCGACCTCGTTCGCCGAGGTCGCGCCGGTCACGCCGACGGGACCGAAATTCCATTCGTCGTCGAAAGGCAGCGCCGACTTGCCGGCCTGGCTTTCGACGACCGGAATGCCGAAGCGGGCCGCGAACTCGCCCAGCGCCGCCTGTGCGCCGGAATAATGGACCCCGCCCCCCGCCACGATCACCGGCGCCCTGGCGGCGCGGATCATGGCCGCGACGGTCTCCACCTCGCGCGGATCGGGCGCGGGGCGCCTTCGGTGCCAGACGCGGGGTGCGAAGAAGCTTTCCGGCCAGTCGTAGGCCTCGGCCTGCACGTCCTGGCAGAAGGCGAGCGTCACCGGCCCGCATTCGGCGGGGTCCGTCATCGTCCGCAGGGCGCGGGGCAGGGCGGTCAGAAGCTGCTCCGGCCGCACGATGCGGTCGAAATAGCGGCTGACGGGCCGGAAGGCGTCGTTCGCCGAGACCGTGCCGTCGCCGAAATCCTCGATCTGCTGCAGCACCGGATCGGGACCGCGTCCGGCGAAGACGTCGCCGGGCACGAGGAGGACGGGCAGGCGGTTGACGTGGGCGAGCGCTGCCGCCGTCACCATGTTGGTCGCGCCCGGCCCGATGGACGACGTCACCATCATCGCCCGCCGACGCCCGAGCTGCTTGGAATAGGCGATGGCGGCATGCGCCATCGTCTGCTCGTTCTGGCCCCGGAAGGTCGGCATCGCCTCGCGCGCGCCCTCCAGCGCCTCGCCCATGCCCGCGACGTTGCCATGGCCGAAGATCGCCCAGCATCCCGCGATGAAGGGCTCGCCCTCCTCGGTCATCTGCTGCGACAGCCAGCGGACCATGGCCTGTGCCGCCGTCAGGCGGATGGTGGCGGTCATGCCGCGTCCTCCTCGTTCTGTCCGGCCCGCGCCGCATCCCAGAGGGTGCAGAGCGCGCGGAAATTGTCGCTCATGCGGGCGACGGCGACCGCGTCGTCGATGCGTCCGGCGAACCAGTCGCGCGCCGGCTCGCCGAAGATGGTGCGGCCGACCGCGAAGCCCTTCACCAGATCGTGGCGCGCGGCCTTGCCGAAGCTCTGCGTCAGCTTGTCCGGACTCGCGTCGAGTCCGAGCACGACGATCCCCCGGCAATGCGGATCGTTCGTGGCGACGGCCTCGCACGCCGCCTCCCAGGCCGCCGAACTCGTCAGCGGCTCCAGCTTCCACCAGTCGGGATGGATGCCGATCTCGTAGAAGCGGCGGATGAGCGTCGCCGTCGTCGCGTCGTCCACCGGGCCGACCTTGGAGGGGATGATCTCCAGAAGGAACTCCAGCCGGTTGCGCCGCGCCGCCGTGTAGAGCCGCTTCAAGGTCTCTTCCTGCGCCTCCCGCATCGCGGCATCGTCCTGCGGGTGGCAGAAGCAGAGCACCTTCACGACTTGATGCAGCGGCCATTCGGACAAGCCACCGCAATCGGGGCCGAGTTCCGCTTCCAGTTGAAGCGGGCGCGAGCCCGGCAGCTCGGCCGGTCGAGCTACCCAGAGTCCGGTACCGGAAGCGGCGTGCAATGCGCTGCGCCCCAGCCGGTCGTCGCAAAGGAGCCCGTAGCCGGGACGGCCGTCCGCCACCGTCAGCGTCGCTTCCAGGCACAGCGCCTTGAAGCGGCCGATGCGAGCGGGGTCCGCGCCCTCCATCTCCTCCAGCTGCATGCGATGGTCGAAGGCGAAGACCCGCATCGCCGGCCAATGCCCATTTCGGTTCGTCGACCAGTGGAGCTGCTCCAGCTCCGCATCGTTGCGGAGGTCGGGGCGCACGACGCCGCGCTTCAGGAAGAAGCGCAGTTCCTCGAGGCTCGGATAGGCCGGCGTGCAGCCGTGGCGCGAGACGGCGAAGGCGCCGCAGGCATTGGCGTATTCGAGCGTGCGCGGCCAGGGCTCGTCGTCGAGCCAGCCCTTCAGGAGACCCGACATGAAGCCGTCGCCCGCGCCGAGAACGTTGAAGACCTCGATCGGGAAGCCCGGCCCGCTCTCGCCCTCGTCCAGCGCGGCCGGGATGTCTCCCGTGAAAGCCACCGCACCCGCCGCGCCGCGCTTGCAGACCAGCGTCGCGTCCGTCTTCTCCCGCACGGCCCGCAGGGCGCGAAGCGTGTCGGTCGAGCCGCCGGCGATGTGGAACTCCTCTTCCGTGCCGACGATCAGGTCGAAGAGCGGGAGATGCGCCTGCAGGCGCTCGGTCACGGCCGCGCTCTCGATGAAGCGGTTCTCGCCGTCGCCGTGGCCGGACAGGCCCCAGAGATTGGGCCGGTAGTCGATGTCGAGCGCGGTGCGCGCACCATGCGCGCGGGCGAGACGCAGCGCCTTCAGGACGGCGGCTTCGGTGCGCGGGTTCGACAGATGCGTGCCTGTCGCGACGACGGCCCGCGCCTCGGCGACGAAGTCCTCCTCGATGTCCTCCTCGCAGAGCGCCATGTCGGCGCAGTTCTCGCGGTAGAAGATCAGCGGGAAGGAATCCTCGTCGCGGATGCCGAGGATCACGAGCGCGGTCAGGCGCTCCGGGTCCGTCTTCACGCCCCGAATGTCCACGCCTTCCCTGGCGAGTTCCTCGATCAGGAAGCGGCCCATATGCTCGTCGCCGACGCGGGTGATGAGCGCCGATTTCAGGCCGAGGCGCGCGGTGCCCGTCGCCATGTTGGTGGGCGAGCCGCCGACATATTTCTGGAAGGAGCCCATGTCCTCCAGCCGGCCGCCGATCTGCGTGCCGTAGAGATCGACCGAGGACCGCCCGATGGTGATGACGTCGAGGCTTTTCATACCGTGCCTCCGAGCGAGCCTTCGAGCTGCGCCATCTCCTGACCGCCGGCCATGAGATCCTGCAATTCGTCGGCCTTGATCTCGCCCCGCCTCGCTGTGCCGAGCGTCTTGCCGCGATTGAGCACCGTGAAGCGGTCGCCCACCGCGAGCGCGTGGCGCACATTGTGGGTGATGAAGACGACGCCGATGCCGGTCTTGCGGACCTTGTCGATGGTCGAGAGGACGTTGGCGGTCTGGCGCACGCCGAGCGCGGAGGTCGGCTCGTCGAGGATCAGCACCTTGGCGCCGAAATGGACGGCGCGCGCGATGGCGACGGTCTGGCGCTCGCCGCCCGACAGCGTGCCGACGGCCTGCTCCGGCTCGCGAAGGTTGATGCCCATGCGCCGCATCTCCTCCATGGTGACCCGGTTGGCCTCCTTGAAGTCGATGAACTTGAACGGGCCGAAGCGGCGCACCGGCTCCCGGCCCATCCAGAAATTGCGCGTCACGCTCATCAGGGGGATCATCGCGAGGTCCTGATAGACCGTGGCGATGCCCGCCTCCATCGCGTCGCGCGGGGACTGGAAGACGACCGGCGCCCCGCCGACCCGCATCTCGCCCCGCGTCGGCTTGTGGACGCCGGCCATGGTCTTGATGAAGGTGGACTTGCCGGCTCCGTTGTCGCCGAGCAGGCAGTGGCATTCGCCGGGGCGCACGTCGAAGGAGACGCCGTTCAGCGCGATCACCGGGCCGAAATGCTTCTCGATGGCTTTCATCTCGATGAGGGGCATCTCGATCGGGGCCGACATCAGCGCTCTCCCGTGATCAGGCGGCGGACATAGGTGTTGAAGATGACCGCCAGGATGAGGATCGTGCCGAGGAAGACGCGGAAGAGCGAGCTTTCCGCCTGCGCGAAGAACAGGCCCTGCTGGACGACGCCGAAGATGAGCGCGCCGAGAGCCGCGCCCACGATCGTCCCGTAGCCGCCGGTCAGAAGCGCACCGCCGATGACGACGCAGATGATCGCCTCGAACTCCTTCAGGAGGCCGCGATCGGCGGCGGCCGAGCCGAACTCCATCACCTGGCAGGTGGCGAAGACGGTGGCGCAGAAGGCGGTGAACATGAACATGGTGATCTTCACCCGGTTCACCGGCACGCCGACATAGCGCGCGGCCTGCGCGTCGCCGCCGCTGGCGTAGATCCAGTTGCCGAAGCGGGTGCGCGTCAGAAGGATGTGGGCGAAGACGATGAGGCCGAGCGCCCAGACCACGACCATCGGAATGCCGTCCACGATCGGCTCGCCTGTGCGCGCGCCGCGCGTGTAGGTCGCGATCCAGCCGTTCTCGGCGAACCAGGCGAAGAGCCCGGTGAAGAGCTTGCCGCCGAAGAGCCAGGCGAGCCAGTCGCCTTCCGCCAGCGGCGCCACGCCGCCGATGATGGTCTGACGCGTCGTCAGGATCGACACCCAGATGGTGAGGCCGCGCAGGATGTAGAGGAAGGCGAGGGTGACGATGAAGCTCGGCAGCCCGGTGCGGATGACCAGCCAGCCGTTCAGGGCGCCGATCGCGACGGCGACGAGGAAGGCCGCGAGGATGGCGCTCCACACCGGCCATCCCCATTGCACGGAGAGAATGGCGATGACGACGCCCGAGAAGCCGATCATGGAGCCGACCGACAGGTCGAACTCGCCCGCGATCATCAGGAGGCAGGCGCCGACCGCGATGATCGCGAACTGGGCGGAGACCACCGTCCAGTTCATCGTGCCCTGCAGGTTGAACATGCCGGAATCGCGGGCGATGGCGAAGAAGAACACGAAGACGAGGATCGCCCCGCAGATCGCGCCGAGTTCGGGGCGGACCAGGGCCGCGCGCAGGTTGGATCTGGATTTGACGCGTTCGTCGGCGGCTGCGCTCATCGCGGCGCCCTCCCTGTCAGCGTTGAGTTCCGAAGAAGGAGAGGCGAAGGCGGGGTCGGACCCGCCTTCGCGCTCGGCTCAGCGGTACTGGCCCGCGAGCGCCTCGACCTGATCGAGATTGTCGATCGTGATGAAGCCCGGTCCCGAGTTCACGTCGTTCGACGGGATGACGCCGTAGCGGGCGTAGTTGGTCAGGAACACCACCGGCAGATAGCCCTGCAGGAAGGGCTGCTGGTCGATCGCGAAATCCACCACTTCGTTGCGGATGCCCTGCGCGATCTCGGCCGAGAGGTCGAAGGTCGCGAAGACGATGTCGTCGCCCGACAGGCCCTGGTCGGCGAGGGCGCGGATCGTCGGCTCGGCGGAGGTCGGCCCGAGCGCGAGGATCGCATCGACGTCCTGATTGGCCGTCAGATAGGCCGAGACCGTGTTCTGGATCTGCGCGGGGTCCTGGCCCGCATCGATCATGGACGAGCCGAGCTCGACGCCGAGGCCTTCGGCAAAGCCCTGGCAGCGTTCCACCGAGGCCGGGTTGGTGATGTAGTGGTTCACGCACACGAAGGAGGTCGCGCCCTCCTCCTTGGCCCGCTCGCCCGCAAGGCGCCCGGCCTCGCGCTCGGGCTGGCCGACATGCATCAGGGCGCCCAGCTCGGCGGACTGCTCGGCGGTGCCCGAATTGATGGTGATGACCGGAATGCCCTGATCGACCGCGGCGCGGATGGGGCCCGACAGGACGTCGAAATCGGCGATGGTGACGATGATGCCGTCCGGCTGCGCGGCGGCCGACTGCTCGACGATGCGCGCCATGTCGGCAAGGTCGCCCGTCGGCGGGTTGCGGTAATCGACGGTCACGTCCAGCTCGTCGGCGGCCAGCGCGATGGCGTTGCGGATCGTGTTCCACCACGAGTCGGAGTCCGGCGCGTGGCTGATCAGGACGAACTGCTCGCCGCCGGTCTCCTGCGCGAGGGCTGCGGGGGCGAAGGCGACGGTGAGGCCCAGCGCGGCGGCGCCGGCGAGAAGCGTTTTCATGCGGATGATCCTCCCACGGATACGAGCCAGCTCTCCCATCGCGCCGGCCACGAATGGAATATTCCATCCATTTTGAGATCAGCGCAACCCCTTCGTTCCAATCTCCTTTGAAGGCGCCGGCGTCAGGACGCGCCGGACGCCGCCTGCCGCGAGCGTCGCGCGCCGGTGGCGACGACGAGAGCCGTGGCCAGGGACAGCGTGGCGGCGAGCGGGCGGAAGGCGCCGACATCCACCTCGTTGACGGTCAGGACGGTGCAGTCGAGCCGCCGCAGCGGGCTCGTCATCGTGTCGGTGATGGCGACGACGGGCACGTTCCGCCGCAGCGCCTCCTCCGCGAGTTCGATGGTCGCGGGCGTATAGGGGGCGAAGGTCGCGGCGACGAGCGCGTCGCCCGGCCGGATCGCGTGGGGCGCGCCGATCTGGCCGACCGCCCCGTGCAGCATGGCCGGGATCTCCATCTTCTCCAGCGTGTAGGCCATATAGCTCGCCACCGGGAAGGCGCGCCGAAAGCCCACGATATGAAGGGTTCCGGCACCGGCCATGATGTCGACCGCCGCCTCCATCGCGCCCGGGTCGACGGTTTCGGCCAGATGACCGAGCGAGTGCCGACCGGCCTCCACGAACTCTGCGAGGAGGGCGGCCGGCGAGTCCTGCCCCTGCGCCCGCAGCGCCTCGATCCGCGTCGGATAGTCCGGCCAGCGGGGCGCGACCGACTCGCGGAACAGCCGCTGCATTTCGGAGAAGCCGGAGAAGCCGAAGAGCTGGCAGAAGCGCACGACGGCCGAGGGGGAACGTCGGCGGCTTCGGCCAGCTCCGCCACGGTGGAGACGGCGATGCGCTCGGGCGCCCTTGCGACGAGTTCGGCGCATTGCCGCAGGCGCTTGGGCAGCCCCGCGCTTTCGGCCGCCAGCCGCTGCTGGAACAACTCCATCCGGGTGGGGGCGCTCGAAGCCGGCATCGCATCTCCTCTCATGCGCTCGCTTGACAGAACGAGCGGGGACGGATCATAGAATGGAACAAATATTCCATTCTCACAAGCCGCGGGAGGAACGCGGCGGAAGTGGCGGGAGAGAGCATGCAGAGCATCGGCGTCGGCCTGATCGGGACGGGCTTCATGGGCAAGGCGCATGCCATCGCCTGGGCCAACGCCAACCGCGTGATGGGCGGGCTGCCGCACGTGCGCCTCGAACTCCTCTGCGACACGCCGGCCGACAAGGCCTCCGCGATGGCCGGGCAGTTCGGCTTTTCGCGCTCCACCGACGACTGGCGGGCCCTGGTCGCGGACCCCGCGGTGGACGTCGTCTCGATCACGACCCCGAATGCCATGCACCGCCCGATGGCAGAGGCCGCGCTCGCCGCAGGCAAGCATGTTTGGTGCGAGAAGCCGATGGGCGTGACGCTGGCCGACGCCGAGGCCATGGCGGCGGCTGCCGGCGACCGCACCACCCTCGTCGGCTACAACTATCTTCGAAACCCGGCCTTCAGCCACGCGCGGCGGCTGATCGCGGAGGGCCGCATCGGCCGGCTCTTCCACCTGCGCGGCTGGGTGGACGAGGACTATCAGGCGGACGGCTCGCTGCCCTGGACGTGGCGATGTCGCGCGGCGGACGCGGGCCTCGGCGCGCTCGGCGACATCGGGGTTCATCTCGTCTCGCTGCTGCAAGGGCTCGGCGGGCCGATCGTCTCGGTGGTCGCGGAAGCGGCGGCGGCCTACGAGACCCGTCCCATGCCCGAGGGCGGCGAGGGCGCAGTGGAGAACGAGGATCTGGCCTCGGCGCTCGTGCGCTTCGAGGCCGGTTTCCACGGCACGATGACGATCTCGCGTGCCGCCTGGGGCCGCAAGGGCTCGCTCGGCTTCGAGGCGCACGGCACGAACGGCATGATCCGCTTCGACCAGGAGCGGCTGAACGAGCTGCAGCTCTACGTCAACGAAGGCGCGAGGGGGGAGGCGGGCTTCCGCACCATCCTCACCTCCGGCGAGCACCCGCCCTATGGCAGCTTCTGCCCCGCGCCCGGCCATTCGCTCGGCTTCAACGACCTGAAGGTGATCGAGGCTGCCGAGCTCCTTCGCGCGCTGGCCGGCGGCGAGCCGGCGGTGCCGGACTTCGCGCAGGCGCTCGAGATCGAGCGCGTCGCGCATGCCATCGCCCGTTCGGCGGCCGAGGATGGAAGACGCGTCGCCGTCTCGGACCTTCGCGGCTGAGCGGCCGACCGCAAGACGGCGGGCGGGGCCGAGACGAAACGAACGTCCCCGCCCTTCGAAATCTCATGGGAGAGCCACAATGACCCTTTCCATCGCCGTTCTCGGCGCCGGCCGCATCGGCAAGGTCCATGCCGAGGCGATCGGCGCGACGCCTGGGGCACGGCTCGTCGCCGTCGCCGACGCGCACGCGCCTTCGGCCGAGGACTTGGGCGCCCGGCACGGCTGCCGCGTCTCCACCATCGAGGAGATCGTGGCATCGGCGGACGTCGACGCCGTCGCGATCTGCACGCCGACCGACACGCATGCCGACCTGATCGAGCGCTTCGCGCGGGCGGGCAAGCCGATCTTCTGCGAGAAGCCGATCGACCTTTCGCTGGAGCGCGTGCGCGCTTGCCTCGCGGTGGTGGAGGAGACCGGCACGCCCTTGATGATCGGCTTCAACCGGCGCTTCGATCCGCATTTCGCGGCGGTCAAGCGCGCCATCGACGAAGGGCGGATCGGCGCCGTGGAGCAGGTGGTGCTCACCAGCCGCGATCCCGGCCTGCCGCATCTGGATTATCTGCCGCGCTCCGGCGGTCTTTTCCGCGACATGACGATCCATGATTTCGACATGGCGCGCTTCCTTCTCGGCGAGGAGGTCGAGACGGTCTTCGCCGCCACCTCGGTGCTGGTGGACCCTCGCGTCGGCGAACTCGGCGATGTGGATACGGCCAGCGTCATCCTTCGGACGGCCGGCGGCCGTCAGGCGGTCATCACCAATTCGCGGCGCGCGACCTATGGCTACGACCAGCGCATCGAGGTGCACGGCTCGGCGGGCATGGTTTCGGCGCAGAACCAGCACGAGGCCTCGGTGACGGTCGCGACGGGGGAGGGCTATCTCAACCCGCCGCTTCAGAACTTCTTCATGACGCGCTACGCCGCCGCCTACCGCGCCGAGATCGCCGCCTTCCTGACCGCTCTGGAAAGCGGCGCGCCGATGACCCCCTCGGGGCAGGACGGGCTGATGGCGCTGGCCCTTGCCGAGGCGGCCGATCGGTCCGCGCGCGAGGGCCGGTGCGTGCGGCCGGGCGAGACGGGCTGACCCGTCGGCCGAAAGCGAGCCGGATCGAGGCCGAGCGCCGGGAAGCGTGCGAGCCCTGGCGCAAAACGAAGGAGGACGCGCCACGCGGCGCACCCCCATGATACTCTCCCAGAGCGCCCTGCGTCCGATGGGACGCACAAACGTCGCTCAATCTTCGGAGCTGCGCCTCAGGCTTTCCGCAAATCGATTCCGATCTTCGGGCCGCTTCGCCGATCGGATCGGAAGACGGGACGACAGAGCCATCTCGCAGAACGGCAGGCCCTCCCGAGACTGCAAGGAGCGTCGGCGCTGATAGGAACGGAAGGCATCGCCCACACGCGTGGGGCTGGATGTGCCGCGTCCTCGCGAGCGATGAGGCGCGCACAGAAGCGGCGCCGTCCGGTACTCATATCGGTGCGGGGGTGGTCTCGGGAAACCGGAAAGTCGTGGTCGGAGTGGCAGGATTCGAACCTGCGACCCCCTCGTCCCGAACGGCCGGGCCGGTACGCGAAAGCCCGCATTTCCGGGCTTCTTTGTGCCGCCGCGTTCCGTTCTGTTCACGTTCAAAGCGGGCGAAAACGAGGATAACCGGGCGCAGCGCCCGTCTACCGGAGGCGCGTGCCGCGGACCTTCTGCTGGAAGTCCGGGTGATGGTGCCAGTAGGTCCGCTCCAGCTCTTCGACCGTCACGCCGGCGAAGCCTGAGACCTCGTTGACCGGGACGGCGGCCTGCATGAGCCACGTGATCGCGGTGTGGCGCAGCGTGTGCGGAACGACGTCAGGACCGAGGCCGGCGTCGGCGCACGCCTCGCGGAAGGCGCGTTTCTGCCGCGCGATCGCAGCCCCGTTGTAGTGGATCACATGCGTCCCGCCATCACCGTCGATCGCCTTCCAGCGGCGCAGGTGCGCCGCCAGCCGGTCCGGAACGCCGGCGATGGGCTGGCGCTTCTTCGTCTGCCGCGCGCCCGGCGCGCGCCGATGCATTCGGCCGCCTTCCAGATCGAACCAACCGGAAACGGTGTTCGGATGCCACTGCATGCCGAGGATCGCCTCGTGGCGAGTGGCCGTGTAGATTCCGATCAGGATGAAGCGGGCGAGGTGCGTGCGCCTGGCGCGCGATAGCTTCCGGGCGGCCGGATCGGCCATCCGGCGCATTGTCTTCTTCCGTTCGTCATAGCGCCAGCCGATGCAAGCCCACAGCAGACGCGCCGCTTCGCTGCGCGTCAGCCACCGCTCGCGGGGCTGGCTCTTCGCCGGCAGCGAGATGACCGGCTCGAACTCCATCCCGTATTCGGCCTTGTAGTGCTTCACGGCGGCGCGCAGCACTTCGAGATCGCGGCGCGCGCCGGACGCGGTCGCCCGATGCTCGGTGAACGCGCGACAGTTGGCGCCGATGATTTCGGCCGCGCTCATCTCGCCCCAGAAGTCTTCCAGGCGCTCGATCGCAGCCATGGTCTCACGCGGCCGGGCGGTGTGGCCCGCCTTGTCCACGCCGTAGACGGTCAGAATGTCTCCGACGGAAAGTTCAGCAGCTTTGCCGCCGGCCCGCTTCGGCTCGTGCTTTTCGCCGAGGTACTCGGAAAGCTTTCTTTCAGCTGCCGCAGCTTCGCCTTGCGCGCATCCCGTTCGGACGTACCGGTCGCCGTCTTTGATGACCCAGACGCGACGTTCGACGCCGGCTTCTCGCTCGGCTGCGGTTTGCCGATCGGCTCGCAAGACGAGGCGGGGCGGGAGCTTTGGACGCGGCATCGTTTTCGCATAGCCTCAATGGCCGCCGGGGTGACGAAGTCCTTCCCGGCGATCCTCTCCAGGATCAAGTTGCCTTTGCCGGCCTCTCGACGGAGAGCGGCCGGCGTCAGGGCGCCATTGAGAAGGATCTCGCAGGCGTCGGCAAGACGCAGCAGCGCGTCCGGCCCAAGTTCATCCCGAGATCGCAAAGCGCGCCGGCTCATTTCCGATACCTCGCGTCCTCGAACCCTTCCGCCGCGACCGGCAGGCCCGCCGCCCATTCGGGCAGCTCGCACATGATCGCCTCCATCTCCGCCGCCGATCCGTGGTCGGCCGCCGGCTCGCACACGATCTCGTCGTGGACCGTGAGGATGATCGGATAGCCGGCGGTCTCGAGCCGTGGCATCGCGTCGGCGAGCACGTCGCGCGCGACGGCCTGCGTCGCGTTCTCGACCAGCAGCCCGCCGTAGGCGAAGCCCCGTTCCCACTTCCGGGTGTAGCTGTTGACGCCCATGTAGCTGAGCGAATCCTTGATGACCGGATCGCCATTCGCGTCGGTCCAGGGCATGCGCTTCGGCCGGATCTCGGGATAGGCGTAGGCGAGGAACCGTTTCGACGGCAGCTGCATGAAGAGGAAGCTGCCGACCTTCTTGAAGGCGATGCGGGCGCCAACCTTGCGCACGCTGCCGGGCTGCTCGATCGCGAGGATCGCGGCCTCTTCCATGTCCCACCAGAACCGTTTGATCTGCGGGTGCGCCGCGCGCCAGGCGTCGCGGATGCTCTCGACCTCGGGCACCGGCAGGCGGACGCCGTAGTTGACGCCCATCGTGGCGAAGGCGCCAACGCCGCCCTGGTAGCCGAGCGCGAGCTCCATCACCTTGCCGATCTGGCGCTGCGCCTTCGTCACGTCTTCCGGCTTCATGCCGTAGGACCGGCCGTAGGCGACCTTGTAGAGATCCGGCCCGGTGCCAGCGTCGAAGGCACGGAATGCCTTCACCTTCCAGTCCTCGCCGGCCAGCCACGCGAGCACGCGGCCCTCGATGTTGGCATAGTCGGCCGCGACGATCTTCCGGCCGGGCGCCGCACGGATCATGCCGCGGAGCGTATCGGCGACGACGTTCAGCGGATCCTCGTAGAGCGCGTCGAGCAGGTCGATGTCGCCGGTGGCCACAATCTCGATCGCGCTGTCGACGTCGTCGAGCTCGGGCCGCTTGATGTTCTGCGGCTGAAAGCGGCGCCCGGCCCACCGTCCGGTGCTGGCGGCATGGAACTGGAGCAAACCGCGGGCGCGGCCGTCTTCGTCGGTGCCATTCAGCAGCGCGTCGATCTTGGCCACGCTGGCGCGCGCGGCGGCGCGCCGGATCTCCAGCGCCTCGCGGACGTCGTCGGGCAGGTCGTCTCGCCCGAGAAGCTCCTCGATCTGGTCCTTCGCGATGCTGTCGACCGGCAGGCCTTTTGAGCGAATCCAACCGACGAGCTGCGCCACGGCCGAGCAGCTGGTGACGGCGTGGCCGGTGGTCTTCGCGATCCGCTGATCGAGCCGTTCGGCCGCCGTCTTCACGATGCGGCGCGCGGCGTGCGCGAGATCGCGATCGACGAACACGCCGCGGCCGTTGATCGTCTGGTCCAGGTGCCAGAGGTCGAGTTCCGACGGCTTCAGCGGGCGCAGGCGCTTCTCAAGCTCGCGCTCGACGGCGACGTCGATGCGGCAGTATTCGATCAGCCGCTCGACTTTCGCCGGCTCGTCCCACCACGTCAGCGGGTCGGCTTTGCGCGGCCGTGCCATCTGCAGCATCAGCCGACGGCCGGCGGCGTCCTTCTCGATGTCGAGACCGGCGGCCGGCGCGGCCTGTTCGAGCGAACCCGGCATGGCCATGGCGTAGGCTTGGACCATCGTGCAGCGCCACGTATCGCCCGCCGGGACCGGCCAGCCGTAGCGCGGGCCGAGGATGCGCGCCCAAAGGGTCGCCTCGAACGAGGCATTGTGGGCGCAGACCGTGCCGCTCTCAAGGACGTGCATGGCGATGTCGTCCGGGCACGGCTCGCCAGGGCGCCACGTCAGGATCGGGCCGTCGTCGAAGGCGTAGCAGGCGCACCAGAGGTCGGTCGTCGGATCGGCGGCGTAGACGTAGACGCCCGTCTTCTTCAGATCGACCATGCTGCGGCTCTCGAAATCGATGTGGAGCGCGGTCACGACAGCATGTCCTCGAAGTTGAGGTCGGCGCTCAGTCCAACCGACGCGAGCGCCGCGGCCTCGCCTTCCGCCGGCGACTGGCCGAGGCCGATGGCGCGCAGCAGCGTTTCCCGGGCGACCGTCTGCTCGTGGTGGACCTCGAACACCTTCGGCGCCGGACGCTTGGCCGCGGCGCGGTCGGCGATGCGCGCGAAGACGCGCTCCCAGGCGGCGCTGGCCTCGGCCTCCACGGCCGGATCGCTCGCGCAACGGGTCTTGGCCTTCGCCAGCGCCTCGTCGCGCGAAAGCGACGGCTTGCCTTCCTGGACCGCCGTCGCCCGCCACGTCAGGCCCGTGTAGACGATCCCATCGGCGTCTTCGACGCGGATCTGGTCGGCGCCGTAGTGCGCGGTGACGCGGCCTTCGACCGGCCGCTCGCCCCAGGCGTCCACGAAGACAACGCGCGAGCCGATCGGGAAGTCGGTGTTCGGCGGGTTCGTGCGCGCGCTCATTCGGCCTGCCCGATCTCGGCGAGCCGCGCCTTCATCATGGCCACGACCTGGCCGGCCAGCCCTTCGGCTTCGCCCGCCTCGTTGGCCGTCAGCGTGCGCTCCATGACCGTCGGCGTGACGCCGTACTGCAGCGCGAGCGACATCATCACGGCCAGGTCGCGCACGGCCGTGTCAAAGGCCGTCCCAACCTTGCGGGTGGAAAGGAACACCTCGCCAATGCGGGCGTCGTCGGTGAAGCCGAATGAGACGGCCACCGTCAGGCCGTTGAAGTCGATCTCCTCGTTCTCGTTGTACCGGCGCAGGGGAAGGCGTTCGCGGGTCATGCGAGCATGTCCTCTAAGGTGATGGGGGCGGGTTGGGCGGCGGCGATCCGGCGGCGCGCGATGGCCGCGTAGTCGGCGCTCAGTTCGATGCCGACGAAGCGGAAGCCCTCGAGCACGGCGCCACGGCCGGTGCTGCCGGAGCCGGTGAAAGGGTCGAGTACGAGTCCGCCGGGTGGGGTCACAGCTGCGCAGATTTCCCGCATCAGTCCGTCCGGTTTCTGCGTCGGATGCTCCGCTTCCGACCCAGGCCGGCGGTGGCGCAAAACCGACCGCGGACGCTTCCCCGGGAACTGGAACTTCCCCTTGGTTGCGAACCACGCGATGTCGTGCATCGGAGCGAAGGACGCCTTCAGGTCGCCCATCCCGTGCCAGTCGCGGTCCCAGACCAAGTGGCTGCGGATGTCGTAACCTGCCGCAAGGATCGCGAGCCGGAACTCTTCCTGCGTTTTCCAATCGCAGAAGCAGACGAGGCTGCCGCCCGGCTTCGTGAGTTCGTAGGCGCGCTTCAGGAACCAGATGAACGCGCGCTGGTCGCCTGCGATCTTCTTATGCTTCTCAATCGTCACTCGGCGGTTCGATTGAAAATCGACGCCGTAAGGCGGGTCGGTGATGACGGCGTCGACGGACTCGTCCTCCATGCCAGCCATGACGGACAGGCAATCCCCCTCGTAGACGAGCGCGCTCATGCCGACGCCCTCCGCGTGAGTTCGCGCGCCAGCGCCGGGGCAGGGCCGCCGATCTTCGCCAGCAGGTCGAGCGCGGCGTCGTTCTGGCCGGACGCGATCAGCGCCGCTAGGCGCTCGCCGACGTTCGGGCCGGCGATGATCCAGCTTGCGAACCGGGCGCTCATGCGAGCACCAGCTTCAGGCTCTCGGCCGCGCGATCGGCGACGAGCCGGCGCAGTGTGCCGGGATGCATCGTGGCCGGCGCCATCTTCCGCAGAAGGTCGAGCGCGTCGTCGGTCTGCCGCTCCGCGATCAGCTCGGCCAGACGATCAACGTCAGCCATGTCCACGTTCGGGATGTCGCGCACGTTCATCTCCTCAGCGAACTGATCGTCGTCCGCTTCGGAAAGCAGGACCGCCGCGGGGTCCGGCACCCACAGTTCGCGACGTTCGCATTCGTCCTTCAGGTCGCTGTCGGCACAGTGTTCGGCGACGCTGTCCTCTTCGTTCCGGTCGCGCAGCTCGGCGACCAGATCGGCGGTGGACACTTCGGTGAGATCGGGCGCAGGCATCGCGTTCTCGCAATTGTCGGTGGCGAAAAATGCTAGAAGGACGGCGGACTCCGGGCGTCAGAGCCCGCCGTCAGGGTCGTTCAGATCATGCCGAGGGCCTGGAGGTAGAGCTCGGTGATGGCTTCCTGCTCGGCCCGATCGTTCTTGTCCTGCTTGCGCATGGCTACGATCCGACGAAGCACCTTCACGTTGTAGCCCCGGCCCTTGGCCTCTCCGTAGACGTCCTTGATGTCGTCGGAGATGGTCTTCTTCTCTTCCTCGAGACGCTCGACGCGCTCGACGAAGGACCGAAGCTCCTCGACCGCGACGTTGCCTTCGGTCTCGGCGCCGTCGCTGTTGTGGCCGATGCCGGCGGCGCTACTCACCGGACGCGCTTTCGACCGGGAGATCGAGAAGGGCGTTCAGCTTCTTCACCGGGATAGCCGGCAGCGACAGCTTCACGTCCTCGAAGTCGTCCAGAAACGAGCCGATCTCCGGCCAAACCTCACGCAGCTTCCCGGTCGTCGTCACCGAGTTGACGACCGATCGGATCTGCCCTTCAGCCTCCTTCACGCGGCTCGCCAGATCGACCTTGCGATCACAGAGGACCGCGTAGCGCGCGGCTACCGCCGCGTCGGCGTCGAAGACGGCCACCATGGCGTTTCGCGTGTGCTTAGAAAGCACCGGTAGATGAACCTCCTCCGCGCGCGGCGAGTCGATCATGCTCCAGAGGCCGCCGAGATTACCGAAGCCATTGAAGTGGACGCGGTCTGTCTCCGTGCCGAAGCGCAGAAGCATGTCCGCCGCGACCGGCAGCCATCCCTTCGGCAAGCTCCGGATCTTCTTCCGCGTGCTCTCGTCGTAGACTGCTTCGTAGCATTCTTCGGCGAAGGCTTTGCGATCGGCGATCAGCTGGGCGACTTCGCCGCCGAACAGATACCGGAGGATGCGGGACGTGATCGCGTCCCGCACCGTCGTTGTGAGCTTCGCGGACGCCATGGTCAGCCGACCATGTCGTCGAGGTCGTCACCCCCGACGGCCTCGAATTCGTCGGTCGCCCGCGCGCCGCCGCTGCCGCCGGCGAGCCGGTCCTTGTGGTCGAGCAGCTGGACGTTCGACAGCGAGAGCGACACGCCCTTGTTGCCCGAGTTGTCGTAGGCGAAGGCCGTGCAGGTCACGCGGCACTCGCGGCCGTCGTAGATCTCGTCCGCCTCGTCCGCTTCCGACACCGCGACGTTCGCCTTGTTGATGACGCCCGGCCGGTTGTTGGTCTTGAAGCGGATGTAGTGCGGGTATTCCTCCGCCAGCTCGGCGAACCGGGGGTAGTCCTCGGTCTTCAGGATCGGCGACGCGATCTTCGTCGTCTTCTGGACGCCCGCCGTCCACTTCTCGTCGCGGGCCGCTGCCACCGCCTGCTTCAGCGCCGTGATGTCGGCGTCGGCCGGGATCAGGAGCGTGACCTGGTAGCGGAACTTGTCCGTGTCGGTCTGGCCCTTGGCCGTCGGCTTCTTCTGGTAGAGGCTCGCATACATCATGCGACCGGCGGGGGTCATGTAGGTGCCCGTCTTCTCGAGGTAACGGGCCGTCTTCAGTCCACTCATGGGAGGTTCTTTCGTTGGGAGGTTATGCCGGCAGTGGTCGCCCTGCCGGCGCGGCGTCTTCGGCTACTCGCCGAATTCTTCGGACGCCTCGACCTTCACGGCCGGGCGCGGGTCCGACACGGGCACGAGGTTCGTGCCGCTGGATTCCTTCGTGATCAGCCCGGCCATCGCCTCGGCGCGAGCGACCTTGTTCTTTCCGGGGAAGTGCCGCTCCAGCTGCGCGGGCGAGCGCATCTTCCGTTCGAAGATGTCCTCGTCGCTGAGGCCGAGATCGACCTGCAGCGTACCGATGACATCGTCGCCATCCCGCCACCGGCGCGTCGCGCGCTTGGCCACCAGCTTGAACCCGTCCGGCGTCTGGCCGGCGAGCGCCTGGTCGTGCTCGAACTTCTGGACGGCCTTCGTCCAGTTCGCGATGAAGTCGGCGTGCGTCAGCACGCGCCCGCGGTGCTCGGGCGTCATGTCCTCGGGTGCGGGCAAGGTCAGATCTCCGTCGTCGGTGAACTCGGCGCCAGCCCGCTCCATCGCGAGATCGCGATAGGCGGGACAGACGGGGGCGGCCGGGCAGAAGCGGCAATGATCGCCGGCGTGCAGCGGCGCGTCCGGGTCGTCGGTCCTCGCCGCGGCCACGCGGATGTCCTGCTCGAAGTCCAGGAGGTCGAGCAGATCGACCGAGAAGCTTCGCACCGGGCCGTCGCGGTGCGCCGCGCGCGGCTGGACGACGTGCAGCGTGACGCCGTCCAGCGGCAGGTTGTGGTGGCGCCGCGCCGCGCCCGCGCCGTAGAGGAGCAGCTGCGGGTTCTGGTCGACTTCGACCGCGACACCCTTGCCGTGCTTGTAGTCGACGACGTGGAGCCAGCGGGCGCCCTGCAGGTAGATCGTCGCGTCGCCCGTGCCGAAGATGCCCGGGTGCAGATCGCTCATGTCGAGGCGCTGCTCGACCGAGACCATGGCCGCGCCGTCGCTCGCCGCGATCTCGCAGATGTGGTCGAGGTAGATCTGCACGGCGTCCGCCATGTCCTCGTCGACCTCGAACGTCGTCTCGCCGTCGGCAGGCTCCAGCGTGTCGCCGCCGAGGTAGAAAGGCGACTTGCCCTCGGCCGGATGCGTGTTGATCAGCCAGCCGAGGAAGGCGTCGGCGTCCTTGCCTTCTTCCAGGCAGCGCGACGCAACTTCATGCGCTGCCGTGCCTTCGTTCGCGTAGCTGCTCGACCGGTTCGGGATGCCCTCGGACATGCGGATGCTGCCGGGGCATTCGATCCAGCGATGCGCGGCGGACGGCGCGAGCTTGGCGTGGGCGCGATCGGAGTGCGGGGTGGCGGACATCAGCGCGCTTCCTCGTAGATCGTTTCTGCAAGGCGCTTTGCGCTGTTTGCGTCGGGCATGAGCTCGCCATAGACGTCACGTTCGAAGCGTGATGCCGTCGACGTCTGCGCATCCCAATGCGTCGCGCCGGCGCGCCACTTCGTGCCGCGGGAAGGTTTGGGGGCGAGCGAGTGGCGTGCCAGGCGTTCGGGCACTGCGAACAGCGTCACGTCGTCCGGCATTGCGCACTTCCAGCCGCCAGAGTTCTCGTCGCGGAGCCACGTGCGAGACATCAGCGACGCCCTCCGTTCTGGCGCTCGTCGCGATCAGCGAGAACGATCAGCAAAGCGCTGGCGACCGAGCCCACGACGATCAGGCCGGCTGCGATGAAGGCGACAGTCCAGGGGTTCATTTCGCATTCTCCGACTGCGAAAAGTGCTAAGGCCGGGGCGCAGTAAGACCGCGCCCCGAGGCGGGATCAGGCGAGCGCACTTTCGACGTCGCCCTTCAGCTTGCCGATGGCCGCGGCCAGCTCGCCCAGTTTCGCGTCCGGCAGGTCGCCCAGCTTCGTGACGCCGAACGGATTCAGCAGCTTCTGGACGAATGCGCCGCGCTCCGACTGATCGAGCTTGGCGGCTTCGGCGACGATCGCCGTGCGGATCTCGTCGCGGCTCATGGCCGGCGCGTCGGTCTTCGGCGTCTCGGGCGCGGCACTCTCTGCAGGCTGTTCGTCGGCCTTGGCCTCGGTCTCTTCGGCCGTCGTGCCGGCGTTCGCCTGCTCGGCTTCGGCGCGCTCGGCGGCCTCGTCTTCGGCGATCTCCTCCTTCGTCCGGCGCGAGCGGCCGCTGGCAGGCGCGGGCTTGCCGCGCTCGCGGACGGCGCCGGCTTCCGGTTCGGTCGGGGAGGGCAGGGTGGCCGTCTCGGTCACGGCAGCCGCCACAGGCGAAGCGCCGGAGAACAGGGCCGCGAGGCCCGTGATCTGTGCGCTCAAATCCGACGGCTGCTCGGCCGTCACCTTCAGTTCGATCATTGTTGGGGTCCTTCGGTTGGCGGTGTCGACCGCTGAGAGCCAAGTTAACGGAAAATTAGCAATGTGCAAGTAGCTAATGCGAAAAATGCTAGGAACGGAGCGCGGCTAGTTCAGCATCCACAGCCAAGTGTCGTCTCCGGTCGGTGACGTCGGCATAGGCGCCGATGATCTCGGCCGCGACCTGCGGGACGATGGCATTGCCGTAGGCGCGCAGCTTTCCCACTCGGGCGGGAACATCGCGCTTCAGCAGTTCCAGAGTTTCGGCATTCTCCTGTCGATGGGTCTGCCATGCCTCTTCAGCATGTTGTGCCAGAACCCATGACAGTGCTTGCAGAGTGTCTGGATGTTCGACGGATCGTTGTTCGAGACATCCCCGTCGACGTGGTGCGCCTGCGTGTCCCGCTCCCAGCCGCACGCTTCGCACTGCGGCCCTAAACTCCTCCGAGCCCGAAAGTGGAACGTGACCTTGGCAGCGGCCCCCGTCGAATTGGCACAGGTAAGCGAGCAAAACTTCCGCGCCGCAAACTCCGGTCGGCTCTCCCATCGACCCGTAGGCCGCTGGCTGCGAAAGAACTCGCTCCGACACCGCTCGCAGTGTTTCGGCGGGTCCGGTAGACGCTTCCTGCCCATAGCGTTCTACTTCCTTGAGCGTTTCGGCATGGAGGTCGGGGCGCACTCGTCCCATTCCGGCGGAAAACCCATCAACCATGCGACGAATGTCGGCGCCAACGCGCCGGGCTTTCCCGTCTGCGCCGATGGCCCAGCGAGCGTCAGACCAGCTTGTGTGATTTGCGCGGCCTGGCAAGTGTCCTGCGGCGAACCCTTCCGCTCGATCTCCCGCAGCGTCCCGTCCAGCGACCGGACGTTCTTCTCCCCGTCCGCCGCGCGCGGCGTCGGATACAGCGACATCATCTGCGCTTCGTTGCGAAGCCGGCATCCCGGCGTGTATCGCTGCGCCGGATCGGCATACTTCATCCAATGCGCCGGGTTGCCCGTTCTCCCGGCGTCTTCCACCGTGGACGTCGGCCACAAACCACAGTCGATCTCTTCGATGGGGCGCATCGACGGCACAAGCCGGGACAACGGCCGCCCCGCAGGCGTAGCCGATGCTTTCCAGGTCAGCCGACACTCCGTCGAGCCAATCCTTTCCAACCGCTGCCGCAACCTGCTCTCCCATGACGACATCGGGCCGACAGGCACGGATGAGGTCGAAGAAGACCGGCCAGAGGTGGCGTTCGTCCGCTTGCGCGCCGCCCTTGCCGGCGACGGAGAAGGGCTGGCAGGGGCAGGAGCCGGTCCAGAGGGGACGGTCGTCGGGCCAGCCGGCGAGGCGGGCGCCGAGCGACCAGCCTCCGATTCCGGCGAATAAGTGCACCTGAGCATATCCTCGAAGGTCATCGGCTCGAACATCGGTGATGCTCCTCTCGTCGACGTCGCCGGGCGCGATATGGCCGGCAGCGATCAGGTTGCGGAGCCATTGCGCCGCATAGGGGTCGAACTCGTTGTAGTAAGCGGTCACGCGAGCATGTCCTCGATGTCGTCGACCGCGGCCGGCTGGCGCACGGCACGGAGCGTCTCGATCAGCGCCGGCAGCTCGCGGTAGGTGAAGAGCGCCACCGGCGCGCCGTCGTTCGAGCGCAGCCGGATCTCGACCGCGTCGCTCCGCTCGGTCACGACGATGTTGCCGATCGTGGGCAAGGTTCTTCCGGTCATCCGATCACCCTCGCGATGTCGTTCATCTTGCGCGCGACGGCGCGCTGCACGTTCTCGTCGATCGAGCCGGCGAGCATGGCGAAGCGGACGAGACACGCCTCGTTCTGGCCGACGCGATGGATGCGCTGCGCGGCCTGCTCGTTCTCGCCGGGAACCCAGCTCGATTCCACGAAGACGAGGTCGCTTGCGGCGGTCAGCGTGATGCCGGCGCCTGCGGCTTGGATCTGACCGATGAAGACGCGCGCGTCGCCGTTCTGGAACTCGTCCACTTGGCGCTGCCGGTCGCGCGTCGAGCCGTCGATCGAGGCGACGCCGACATAGCGTGCGAGCTCTTCGCGCAGCCCTTCGATCACCGCGCGATGCTGCGCGAACAGGACGATCTTCCCGCCGCCGTTCGCCAGCCAATCGCGCGTCCAGCTGGCGACGCCGGCGACCTTGGCCGCGCCCGTCAACCTGCGGAGCGTCGTCGCGTGGCCGGCGATCAGTTTCAGCCCGTCGACGCCGTGCTCTTCAAGCGTTCGGCGCACGAGCTCGGCTTCCTCGCCGGGAATGTGAGAAGGTATGCAGCCTTCAACTGCCAAATCGACGTATCGAAGTTCCGGCATTTCTTTGGCGACTTCGCACTTCATCCTTCGCAGCATCATTGGCGAGAACCGTGCCGCGATCTCTTCGTGATTCTTTGTTCCTACGATTCTATCACCGTAGCCATCAACTACTCTCTCACAGAACTTAAGTTCGAACGCCTCCAGATCGTAGGGTCTGCCTGCTGCGGACCAAATGAGTTCAGGACGTAGCGCTCGCAGATGAGTCCAAAGTTCGCCTGCGTGATTAGGCATAGGCGTTCCGCTCAGTAGGAATACTCTTTTAGCTTGCGAAACCAATCCGTTTACCCCGTCGCAATTCTCCCCGTACACTGTCTTCGTGCGCTTCGCGGTCGGCGTCTTCAGATAGTGGGCCTCGTCGATGATGATGGTGTCGAACGGCCCGACGGCCTTCGTCGCCGTGTCGAAGCTGAAGACCTCGGCGTCGAACAAGCCGAGCGACCAGCGATCGATCTCGCGCCGCCAGTTCTCGACGACGCTGGCGGGACAGACGACGAGCACCCGGCCGGACGCGACGAGGTCCGCCGCGACGATCGCCTGGGCCGTCTTGCCGAGGCCGGGCTCGTCGGCGAGCAGCGCGAACGCCTTGCGCGACAGGAACTCGGCGCCGGCCACCTGGTAGGGCATGAGCGCGGGCATCAGAAGCAGAGCCCTTCGCGCAGGCAGAAGATCGCGATGGCGTCGGCCTCGTTGTCGTCGGTCGGGCTGTAGCCGCGCTCGCGCGCCGCGGCCATCATCAGCGCCTTGTCGGCGTTTCCCTTGCCGCTCCACGCCTTCTTGATCTCGCCAACCGGGACGCCTTCGTAAGGGATCGCGTTCGCCTCGCACCACTCGGTCAGGATCGCCAGCAGCCCGCCGTAGACGTGCGCGGCGTCCGTGCCCTTGTGGCGCCGGACCTCCTCGAAGTTCACCTCAGTGACCGGATAGGCCGAATGGATCTCGAGCAGTTTCGCCCGGAACTTGACGAAACGCATGCCACCGCCTTCGAAGCGGCCCGGCTTCAGTTTCCAGACGCCGGAGAAATGCGCGCCCGCCGTGCCGACGCACCATCCGGTCGTTGTGCCGAGGTCGAGAGCGAGACGGGACATGGCGGCTTCCTTACAGGACTGAAGTCCTCAAATGGGAACATAAGCGGAACATAGATCGCCCTGGTTGTCGAATCGCGGACGCGTTCGAAACCAGAAGCTGCGCGGCTCTGTGGACAAGTGTCGCGGTTACCCGGGCGGGTACGCGCCGCGGTTGATCTGCAGCAGCCGGCCCGCCTCGCGCGCCAAGTCGGCGGAGAGGTGGACGGCGACCGTCGGCTGCAGCACGGCCTCGACGAACTCGCTGCGATCGTCGCTCGTGAAAATGCGGACGACGACGCCGGCATCGGTCGGGTGCCGATAGACGGAGACCGTGTTCATGCAGCGTGGTCCCGCGTCTCGGCCGGCACGAGCTCGATCCGGTAGCCTTCGCCGGGGCGCCAAGCCACGGTCAGCCCTTCGGGACGCAGCGTCTTCCGCAGCCGCGATATGTAGACGTGCATGCTGGTGAGGGCGCTTTCAGGTCCGCCGTCGGAGCGATGCCCATAGATACGTCCGGCTAGCGCCGCGGCGTCGAGCGGCCCGGACTTCTCCAGGGTCCGCAACATGCGGGCGGCGATGCCGGTGATCCGTCGCCGAGTGATCGCACCCTCGACATCGGAGACGACACGCTGGCCGCAGCAGGAGCAGACGGCGCCCATCTACTCCCCCTCCCTTGCCGGCGCGGGGATGAGGGCGCGGATCGCCTCGGCGATTACGATGGCCGGAGTGGACTGCGCCGCGCCCCACGCTTTCGCGTGGTCGTCCGCCACCTCCGCTGCCCGCTCCAACCCCTTCCGCTCTCCCTCGGATGCTTCTGCTTCCAGAGCAGCGATGCGGGCGTCCCGTTCGGATATCTCGACGAGAAGCGGCGCGATGATGTTGAGGGTAATCGCCTCGCGCACCACAGCGTCGTTCACGAGCGCGCGGCACTGACTGGCAGTCGCAGCGTTGTCGATCATGATCGAGCCGCGTTTCGCGATATCGTTGATCGGCCTCATGACGCGTCTCCCCGCAGGCGGGCCAGATCGATGGCGTCCCGCAGGTTGGCGCCCTCGGCGATCTTGCTCCACTCGCGGTCAGATCGACCGCCGTTGACGCGATAGACCTCCCACACGTCCTCTTCCCAGCCCTCGTACTGAACGTGAACGTTGCTGTTCGCCTCCAGCCAATCGAGGCGAGCCACGTCCTCGCGGATGCGCTCTTCCTGTGAGGCTCGGTCGGCGCGGTCTCGCATGATGGCGCGGGCGATGATTTGGATCGGGTCGTCAGCTTCGAAGTGCATGTCAACGAGCGCACCTTCCGCCAGCGCCAGCACCTTCACCGGGATCGGCGCTGCCTTCTCGGGGGCGGGGGTCATGCGTCACCTGCCGAGGTGTCGCCCACCAGCCGCGTCCCGTTCGGGATCGGCCCCATGTAGCCCATCGACCGACAAAGGTTTGCGGCGTCGTGGCGCAGCGGCTCTTGGCTGTAGCGCCAGCGAGAGAACCATGAGCGCCAGCCCGTCCGCTCAAGAGCCATGCGCGTGAGGATGTCCATCGCGCGCTCGAAGTCAGCGTCTCGGTTGCGGTTCATCATCGGCTCGCCTCCTGCGCGTCACCTGTGAGAGTGGCGCGGGCGACCTTGCCGAAGTCAGTGCTGTTCGCTCCCCAAGGGCCTTCGCTCGGAAGTCGATGTTCGTTCTCCCAAGCGTAGAACCGCAGCGCCGCCTCCACCTTCTCTAAGCGCTCCCGCGCCTCGGCAAGAGCGGCTTCGGCGGTGTCGGCACGAAGGATTGCAGCACCCTCCGCAGCGATGCGGTTCACGTTCTCGTCGTATTGCGCATCCCGCTCGCGCGTCAGCCGCTCCACCTCGCCCGGCTCCTCGACGGGGGCGGCGTAGAGAGGGCGGACGTTGCGATAACGTTGGCTCGTGACGTAGACGCGAGGATCGCGCAGCGAGACGCCACGCTCCCATTCTCCATAAGGCAATGACTCGAACTCGAACGCCACTGCCTCGCCCACCGGCCCGGCTCCTGCAGCCGTATGGGTGAGGCAGGAGAGAACGCGGTGCTCGAAGTCGGCTTGGGCGGCGGCTTTGGCTAGATCAACCGATGCGAAATGTTCACCGCCAACGCCGTCTCCGCACCAGTGAATGCCATCCCGCTCCGAGTGATAGATCACGTAGGGACCGCCCATCGGTGCATCCGCGGAGGCGAGCCTTTGGCCGTCAGGCCACTCTTTCACTTCATCGCGCCACTCCAGCGCCTTCACCCTAGAGCCCATAGCGTCGTAGGCGGTGCGGGCGCGGCGGTTCCAGGCGGCGATGGCCGCCGTCTCTGCCTCGGCTTCGTTCGGAAGCCATCCATTGAGCGAGATCGCGTCGGCACCCATGCAGTCGCATTCACCGCAATGCACCTGCCCACCATGATAGTCATCTGGTTGGACGTCGCTCAAAGAGACGCTCAGGTTTTCGCGTTCGCCACAGAACGGGCACGGCTCCAGCGCTTCACGCGCGAGGTCAGAGGCCATGGTGGTGCTCATCGATTCAACCTTCCCGGGTTCGTGTTCACCGCGCGTCGAGCTCGCGCAGCGAGGCCTCGGCCTTCGCGCGCTCCGCGACCTTGAGCTCGTCGAGCTTCAGCTTGACCTTCTCGGCCAGCTTCGGACGGGCGAGGGGCCTGCCGAGCAGACGCCTCCCGGCCATCCGCTCGACGAGCGCCGGATCGCCGGCGGCCAGCTTGCCAAAGGTGGACGTCGCCGTGCCGGTGCGCCGGCAGTAGGCGAGGACGTCGTCGAGGAGGGAGTAGCTCGGTTCGCTCATGTTAGCAATGCTAGTATTGCTAATCACGAAATGCAAGCGGCCGGCCGACGATTTCCTGGGCGGGGCCGTCAGCCGGTCAGATCCGCAGGCGTTGAGGCCCTACCGTTAGATCGGGATGAACTCCGTATAAGACTCCTCAGCGCTGTCGTATTCGAAGATCTCTCGGCTTTCGTTTATCAGAAATCTTGCATCATCAGTGCAGTCTATGATCCAAGAATCCTTGCCTTTCGTAATCGCTTTTACGATTGGGTGCTCAAGAACATTGTTTCTAAGAATGTCGACTACTTGTCCCGTGTCGGAGGCGAGTTCGAAATACAGCTGAATAGCTAGTTCGTGCGACGTCTCACGGCCCATCAGCGCCTCATTCAAGAGTTGGCGCACAGCCTCGACCTCGGATGCGAGCCTTCGCTTTTTCTGAAATGCCTCGATGCGGGATACCAGCGACGTCGGCAGGTTGTAGACGCGTCGCTGTATCGCATCCTTTTCATCGACCATGGCAATCGCTCCGCACAAATCGTTGTCACGCAGATTGACACCGTAAGTGTCAATGATAGGTTAATCGAACGCACAAAGGTCTGTGCGTTGACGCGCAACAAGGAGGTATCATGCCTGCGCCGGGATACAAGGGCGAGAACGGGGGCGAACGTCGGGTCGTCGTCATCATGACGGAAGCCGAGGTCGACGCGCTCGACGGTTGGGGGGTCCCGTCAGGGATGCCGAGCCGGTCTGCCGCGATCAGGGAACTGATCCGCCGAGGGCTCGAGGGCGCCTCGGAAAAGCTGAACCCGTGAGAGGCTGCCACCTCGTCACGGGTTCGGAGATCAATCGGAAATCTGGAGAAAACCGATGAACAGTCGGGATAGTAGTGCAGACGCTGCGGAATGTCACGACCCTTCGCTGGCGGAACTGATCGCCCGCGCGAGGAAGATCGGCTCGGACCTCGGCAGCTTCGTCGACATCCACGTCCGCGGGATGAAGGCGATCGCGCCCACTGAAGACGGCGACGTGCAGGTGTCGGCGGCGCACTGGAGTAGCATCCTGACAACGGTCGACCGGATCGATGTCGCGACGTTCACACTCTACGAGGCGATCACCGACATCGAGGAATCGTTTTCGCCTCCGAAGGGTGGCAAGTGAGCGCGCCCGCAGACGACGCGCCCCCGATCGAGCACGCGCTCTACGCCGCTTCGCTCGGCATACGGGTCGCGCCGCTCGTCCCGGGCGGAAAGCGCGGCCTGGTGAAGTGGAAGCGGGAAGCGACGACCGACGAGGCGACCCTTCGCCGCTGGTGGATGCGCTGGCCGGACGCGAACGTCGCGCTGATCATGGGCGTGTCGGGCGACGGCACCTGCCGGTTCGTCGGTGGGGATTTCGACCACAAGGACGGCACACGCCCCGGGCTCGCCAGCTACGATCTGCTCGACTCGCTCTACGACATCGGCGCGACGCTGACGGTCGAGAGTGCGACCGGCGGCCGGCACGCGATCCATTCGCTCCCGGTCGAGGCGCCGCCGTTGCACAATTTCGTCGACGGCCTGCCCGACTACCCGTCGGTCGACCTGCGCGGGGACGGCGGCCTGCTGATCGGCCCGGGCTCCGTGGTGAACGGCCGCCGGTACCGGTGGCTGAACGACGTGCCCATCCGGCCCGTGCCGGAGGACATTCACGCCCTTTACCGGTCGGCGTCGAAGCGTCGCGTCGAGGCGCCGAGCCGGGAGCCGGCCGGCGAGCTCGACACGTCCTCCGCGGTCGAGCGTGCGGTCCGCTATCTGAAGGAGGACGCGCCGGAGGCCATCCAAGGCGCGAACGGCGACACGACAACCTATCGCGTCGCTTGCCGGCTCCGAGACTTCGGACTGTCCGAGTCCGTCGCCTTCGACCTGCTCGACGAGCACTGGAACCACCCGGAGACCGGCGGGAAGGCCTTTCCCGAATGGGACACGGACCAGCTCGCCGACAAGGTTGCCAGCGCCTACCGCTCGGCCACCGGCGCCTGGGGCGGAAGCCTGCCGGAGAACGAGTTCGACCGCATCCCGCCGTCCAGCGCCGTTCTTCGCGGAACGCTGACGGACTTCGGCCGGCGCGTGCCGTTCGTGCCCGGCGAGGATCTTGTCCGAGACACGATCCCGGCCGTCGGCGTCGGGTTTCTCGGTGGGCAGAGCGGCGCGCTGAAAACGTTCGTCGCCGTGACCTTCTGCGGGTCCGTCGCGCGCGGCGTGCCGTTCGCCGGCCGGAAGATCGAGAGCCCGGGCGCGGCGCTCTATGTCGCCTTCGAAGGGCAGGGGACGCTCGCCGGCCGCGTCGAGGCCTATCGCTCGAAGCTCGAGGATCCTGACGCCGACTTCCCGGTCATGATGCTGTCGGACTTCGGCTCGCTGTCGTCGAAGGAGGACCGAGAGACGTTCGCCAAGGTGGTCGCGCAGTTCCGCGACTACGCGAAGGCGCGCTGGGGCTGCCCGCTGCGCGCCCTCGTCATCGACACGGTCGTTGCGGCTGGGCTGATCCCTGAGGACAAGGAGAACGACCCTGCCGCCTGGCAGAAGGTCTTCGACTTCTTCCAGGCCGTGGCGCGGCGCTTCCAGATCGCGGTCGTTCTCGTCCACCACTACGGCAAGACGGCGGCGGCGGGCCTGCGTGGTTCGTCAAACGCGCGCGCCGGCGCCGACTTCATCCTGGCCGCAGTCTGCGATCGCGACGAGCTGACCGGCGAGACATCGAACCACTTCCTGTCGCTCCCCAAGACCCGCAACGGGCCAGAGGGGCCGATCGGGGCGATCGTCAAGGAACAGGTCGAGATCGGCAAGCGGGCGGATGGCTCGAACGTGACGAGCCTTGTGCTGGCGTTCGACACGGACCGGAAGCCGGCGAAGCAGAAGCGCGCCTTGAGCAAGGCAGCCGCGGCGTTCGTCCTAGCGGCGACGGAAGCAATGGCGGCGTCCGGCGAGAGCATGACGATCGGAGGGCAGAAGGTGCGCGCCGTCAAGAAGGAGATCGTCCGAGGTGCCTTCGTCGCGCACTACGGCGGAGAAGGCGACACGCAGCGGTCTGCGGACGCCGTCCGCAAGCAGTTCGGGAACGCGACGAAGAAGCTTCCGCAGGGCTGGAAGAAGCACGAATGCGACGGCGAGGAATGGTTCTACGAGGTCCCGTTCGAGGGTTCCGAGTTCGATGCGGAGGACGAAGACCTTGCCGCCTGAGACCGGAACCGGAACGGAACGGAAAATTGCGGAATATTCCGCGGAAATTCCGAGCGCCTTTCCTTATTCGCTAGGGCGGAACGCAACCGCAGGGCGGCTGCGCTCGAAGAGCGCAAGCCTGCGTTTCGCCAGCGAGAAGGACCGGAACGGAACGGAACGATTCCCTATAGAGGTTCCGGTTCCGGTTCCGGCCTGCATTTCAGACGAGGAGAATCGACCGTGACCGTGGCCCAAAACGACTGGTACGCAGCCCGGGTTCGAGCCGGCCGGGAGACCCAAGCGCTCAACTGGCTGGAGCGGACGGGAATCGAGGGGCGCGTCCTCTGGAGCTACGTTCTGCAGAAGCACAACCGATCGAAGAGGCTCACGTGGCGAGCCCGCCGATTGGCCCCCGGCTACGTCTTCGTCCAGCTGCCGGCGATCGAGGTCTCGAGCCTCGTCCGACAGTGCGAGGACATCGTCTGCTTCGTCGGCGCCAGGCATCGGACGCCGTTGTCGCTCCGCATGGGCGAGATGGGGACGATGCTCGGGCTCGAAGCGGCCGAGGAGTTCGAGATGGAGGTGCCCCCGGCGCCGAGCTTTGCGGTCGGCGACGAGGTGCTGGTGCTGAACGGGCTGGCGGCCGAGCAGAAGGGCCTGATCGTGAAGCTCTTCGGCAAGCGGGAGGCGAGCGTGCTGCTGGACCAGCTTAGCAAGGATCGCCCTTTTCGCATTGCTATTGACATGCTGGAGAAGGCGGGCTAGATCAGCGTCACGGACGACCGTGTGCCTGATGTTTTCGTCGGCACGACCCAGCCCTCGGGGAACCCGAAGCGGCGAGGATGGTGTCTAATTCGGTGTAGCAGTCCGTTCTGAGTTGCGGTTCCCTTCCCGGGGAAAACCAAGACCCCGCCAGGCTTCGGCTCGGCGGGGTCTTTCGTTGAAGCCCGCGCGGCATGCTGTGCGGACCCTGCAGGCTTCGGCTTGCAGGGCTCTCGTTCGAAGGCCGATGATGGCGGTTCGCTCGCCCAACCACCGACCGCACCCGAAAGAGCGCGGCAAGGATCGGATCGCCGAGCGCGCCCGCGGCCGAAAGGGCATGGAGCAGCGCAGACGCCGGCTGATGGCCGAGCCGCTCTGCCGGGACTGCCAGGCCGAGGGCAGGGTGACGGCGGCCACGGTGCCCGACCACATCGTGCCTCTGGCCCACGGCGGGGCGGACACGGACGACAACATCCGGTGCCTGTGCGCCGATCACCATGCGAAGCGGACGGCGGAGCAGTTCGGTCTGCGGGCGCCTCGGCAGCGGATCGGTGCGGACGGGTGGCCGGTGGATACCGGGGGGTAGCCCGAAAGTCTGGAGCATCCCGTTCTGGACACCGGCGGCCACTGAAAAACTCGCAAAGCCAGATTGATGTTGGAAAAGCGGTCAAAATGGCGACACGCGGCGCAAAGCCGAAATCAGCGCATCTGCGTTTGATCGACGGCACCCACCGGAATACGAGGCACGGCGGCTCTGAGAAGGCGCGTGAGGCTGTTGAAGGGGCGATCGAGGCGTTCGGCAAGCTGGCGAAGCCCAAGCATCTGCGCGGGCACGCCGCAGACGCCTGGAAGCGGTACATCGCGCCAGCCAACTGGCTGGACGCGTCGCGTGAACCGGCAGCCATCGCCTTCTGCGAACTGTGGGACGAGTTCCGATCGGCGCCGCTCAAGTTCCCTGCCGCCAAGCACGGTCAGCTGCGCGCTTACATGAGCGAGCTCGGGCTGACGGACGAGCGCAACCGGTCGAGCCAAGACGAGAAGGCCGGTGACGAGTTCTTCGATGAGTGACCGCGCTACGGCCTACGCCGAGCGCGTCCTCGCTGGCGAGATTGTGGCCGGGCCGCACGTTCGAAACGCCTGCCGCCGGCACCTGGACGACCTGCAGCGCAACGACATCGCCTTCGACCCGGAGGCTGCGGCGCGCGCGCTCCGCTTCTTCGAGACGAAGCTGAAGCTCAGCGAAGGCCAGTTCGAGAACAAGCCATTCGCGTCGCAGCCGGCGCAGGACTTCATCATCGGATCGCTGTTCGGGTGGAAGCGCCTGGACGGCACGCGCCGCTTCCGGCGCGCCTACATCGAGCAGGGGAAGGGCAACGGCAAGTCGCCGCTGGCCGGCGGCATTGGGCTCTACGGCCTGATGGCTGATGGCGAGGCCGGCGCGGAAATCTACTCGGCCGGCGCCACGAAGGAGCAGGCCGGCATCCTTTTCCGCGACGCCGTTAAGATGGTCCAGAAGTCGCCGGACCTCGACAAGCGTCTGACGCCGAGCGGTGGGCCGGGTCGCGAGTTCAATCTCGCCTACCTGCCGAAGAGCTCGTTCTTCCGGCCGGTGTCGCGCGAGACGAAGAAGACGGGTTCCGGCCCGCGCCCGCACTTCGCGCTCGTGGACGAGCTGCACGAGCATGCAGACGGCGGGATCATCGAGATCCTGGAGCGCGGCTTCAAGTTCCGGCGCCAGCCGCTCCTGCTGATGATCACGAACAGCGGTTCGGACCGAAACTCGGTCTGCTGGATCGAGCACGAGCACGCGGTTCGGGTGGCGGCCGGCAACGTCGATGCGAAGGACGACGACGCGCATTACCTCGGCGAGCGGATCGACGACACGACGTTCTCCTACGTCTGCGCGCTGGACCCGGATGACGACCCGCTCAACGATCCGTCGTGTTGGGTGAAGGCGAATCCGCTGCTCGGTACGACGATCACGGAGGAATATCTCGCCGGCGTCGTGGCGCAGGCGAAGGCGATGCCCTCGAAGCTCAACGGCATTCTCCGGCTGCACTTTTGCACCTGGACGGACGCCGAGACCGCCTGGATGACGCGGGCAGTTCTGGAGCCTGCGCTTGAAGAGTTCGACCCGCGCGAATTCGTCGATGAGCCGGTCTGGCTCGGCTGCGACCTGTCGCAGAACAAAGACATTACCGCGCTCGCCGCGGTCGTGAAGACCGGCACCGTCACGGTGAAGGCCGAACGCGACGGACGGATGCAAGAGGTCGAGAAGCCGACCTACGCCGCGTGGGTCGAGGCGTGGACGCCGGGCGACACGATCGCGGCTCGCGCGCTGCGCGACAAGCAGCCCTACGAGGAGTGGGCGAAGAACGGCCACCTGCACGCGCCGAAGGGCGTCAGCATCCGCTTCGACCACGTTGCGCAGGCGGTGGCCGAATACGCGAACGCCTATCAGGTCCAGTGCCTGGCCTACGATCGATACGCATTCAAGCGCGGGTTCGAGCCGGAATGCGATCGGCTCGGTATCAGCGTCGAGTTTGTCGAGCATCCGCAGGGCGGCACGAAGAAGGGGCGGCCGACCGACGCGATGAAGCGCGCGGCCGAGATCGAGGATCGCGAGCCGGAAGGGTTGTGGATGCCCGGCTCGGTTCGCGAGCTCGAAGACGCGATGCTCGAAGGCCGTATCAAGATCCAGCGTAATCCGGTCGTGATCTCGGCGATGATGTCGGCGGTAACGGACGAGGACCGCTGGGGCAACTACTGGCTCGCGAAGGAGCGGGCCACAAACAAGATCGACTGCGCGGTCGCGCTCGCGATGGCGCTGGGCGCGGCGGCTTCTTACGCCGGAGGGGAGGGCGTGGACATGAGCGACTTCCTCACCAATGCGGTGTTCGTCTGATGGGCCTATGGCAACGCCTCTTCGGCAAGAAGCTGACGGCCCGAGACGGTGAGCTCTACGAGTATTTCGGTGGCGGGGAGTCGTGGGCCGGAGAGCACGTCTCGACGCAAGGCGCGCTGAACCTCTCCGCGTTCTGGGCCTGCACCCGTGTCACCGCCCAGACGATCGCGAGCCTTTCCCTAGAGGTGATGGAGAAGCGGTCGGACGGCGCGCGGGTGCGCGTCACCGATCACCCGTTGCAGGAGCTTCTGGACGACAGCCCGAACGCCGACCAGACCTCGATCGAGTTCTGGGAAGGTCGCGTTCTGGGGCTCTGCACGTCGGGCAATGGATTCGCCGAGAAGGTCTACCAGGGCAATCGGCTGATCGCCTTGAACCCGATGCCCTACGACACCTCCGTCGAGAGGCTACAGAGCGGTGCGCTGCGGTACAAGTTCGTCGATCGCGGGAAGACGGTCGAGTTGCCGGAGGCGAAGGTCTTTCACCTCAAGGCGTTCGGCGACGGCGACGTCGGCATGTCGCCAGTGGCCTACGCTCGTCAGACGCTTGGGATCGCCATTGCGTCCGAGAAGGCCGCTGGTCAGACATTCGGAAAGGGCCTTCGCGCCAAAGGCTTCTTCACCTTCCCGAACAAGTTGACCGAAGAGCAGCGCGACCAGGCGCGGAAGAACTTCGCCGAGCGCTACAGCGGGCCGGACGCGCCGGGCGTCGGCATTCTGGAGGCGGGCGTCGACTTCAAGGCGGTGAACATCACGCCGCGCGACGCAGAGCTGATCCTGTCGCGCAAGTTCAACGTCGAGGAAATCTGCCGCTGGCTGGGAGTGCCGCCGATCGTGATCGGGCACTCCGCCGACGGTCAGACGATGTGGGGCACGGGCGTCTCGGCGATCATGCAGAGCTGGCTGAACCTCGGCCTGCGCTCGCAGCTGAAGCGTATCGAGAAGGCCGTCGCCAAGCGCATCATGACACCTGAGGAGCGCCAGAAATACAAGGTCCGCTTCAACTACGAGGACCTGCTGCGGGGCGATAGCGCGGCGCGCGCGGCATTCTACAGCGCGCTTCTCAACGCCGGCGTCATGACGATCAACGAGGTGCGCCGCCTGGAAGGATTGCCGCGCGTCGAGGGCGGCGACGTGCCTCGCATGCAGATGCAGAACGTGCCGATCACAGAGGCAGGCACGGAACCGGAGACCAATCGATGAGCCTTCGCAAACTGCCGGAGCTTCGGTGCCCGGACGGGCTGACGGGCTCGATCCACATCACCGAGAAGTCCGCCCGGATGTTCACGCCGATCGAGGCGCCGCGCGCGGCTGCCGCAGACGGCTCGGACGTCATCTCCATCCTCGATGTCATCGGCTACGACTGGTGGACCGGAGAGGGCGTGACGGCCAAGCGGGTGGCTGCCGCGCTTCGCACCATCGGCGAGAAGCCGGTCACGGTTCAGATCAACAGCCCCGGCGGCGACTTCTTCGAGGGCGTCACGATCTACAATATGCTGCGCGCGCACCCGTCGAAGGTGACAGTGCAGATCCTCGGGATCGCGGCTTCGGCCACCTCGGTCATCGCCATGGCCGCGGACGAGATTCAGATCGCCAAGCTCGGCTTCATGATGATCCACAACACGCAGTGGGTCGCTGCCGGCGACCGGCATGTGATGAACGAGACCGGCGAGATCATGGCCGTCTTCGACCAGGCGGCGGCGGAGATGTACGCGGAGCGAACAGGCGCCGACGTCGAGGCTGTGAAGGCTATGCTCGACGCCGAGACGTGGCTCGCCGGGCAGGGCGCCGTTGACAAGGGCTTTGCCGACAGCACGGCAGAGTTCGAAGTTGAGCCCGCCGAGGTCAACAACTCGGCTTCGGCGCTCTACCGATTGGAGGCGGCGCTGTCCGCCGGTAAGCCTGTGCCGCGCTCCGAGCGCCGCAAGCTGATGAAAGAGATTGTCGAAGGCATGCCGAGCGCTGCTCTCGATCACGCCAAGCCGGGCGCTGGCGAAGCCGCTGCCGATGGCAGCACGGACCTGACCCTCGCACTGGCGCGACTGAAGCTCGCGCGGGCGTAACTCCACGGACCCATCATAATGAGCAAGACCACGCAGGAACTCCTCTCGGAGGTCTCCAACGAACTCGTGCGCGTCAGCGACGAATTCTCCCGCAAGGCCGAGCAGGCCATGACCGAGGTCAAGAACGCCGGCAAGCTGTCGGAAGAGACCAAGGCCGAAGTCGACAAGATGGCGACGACGCAGAACACGCTGTCCGGCAAGGTCGAGGAGCTGACGGCTCGCCTCGGCGAGGTCGAGCAGAAGGGCGCCCGCCGCGGCGGGGACGGCAACGACCGGCCCAAGTCGCTCGGCCACCAGGCGATCGAGAACCAGGCGCTGAAGGACTTCGCGCAGTCCGTCCAGGGCGGCCGTCGCGTCAGCATCCCGGTCAAGAACGTCACGACCTCACCCGACATCGCCGAAGGCGTCGTCGAGCCCCAGCGTCTGCCGGGTATCGACGTCGCGCCGAAGCAGCGCCTGTTCATCCGCGACCTGATCGCGCCGGGCCGCACCACGTCCCCGGCGATCTTCTGGGTGCAGCAGACGGGCTTCACCAACGCCGCGGCCGTGATCCCCACCGAAGGCTCGCCCAAGCCGTATTCGGACATCGAGTTCGCCACCAAGATCACGCCGGTCGCCACGATCGCGCACATGTTCAAGGCGTCGAAGCAGATCCTCGATGACTTCGCACAGCTTCAGTCGATGATCGACGCCGAGATGCGCTACGGCCTGAAGTTCGTCGAGGAGCAGGAGATCCTGTTCGGCACCGGCACGGGCGGCCACCTCGAAGGTATCGTACCCCAGGCGCAGGCGTTCGACCCGTCCTTTACGGTCGATGCGCAGACGCCGATCGACGACCTTCGTCTTGCGATGCTGCAGTCGCAGCTGGCCCGCCTCCCGGCGACCGGATTCGTTCTGCACTTCATCGACTGGGCGAAGATCGAGCTGACCAAGGACACCCTTGGCCGCTACATCATCGGCAACCCGCTGAGCCTCGCCGGCCCGACCCTCTGGGGTCTGCCGGTCGTCGCGACCGAAGCCCCCGAGTTCGAGGGCGAGTTCCTGACGGGCGCTTTCCAGACGGCCGCTCAGATTTTCGATCGTGAGGACGCCAACGTCGTCGTCTCGACCGAGAACGTCGACGACTTCGAACGCAACCTCGTGTCGATCCGCTGCGAGGAGCGTCTTGCCCTGGCGGTGAAGCGTCCCGAGGCGTTCGTCACCGGTCCGTTCACGACGGCTGTCGGCGGCTGATCACTGACGACATGGGCCGCCCCAACCGCGGGGCGGCCTTTCTCTTGAGAGGGTAAGGCGATGGACCTGACTGCATTGCGGACCTTCCGGTTCGGCAACACCAACATTCGGCGCGGCGCGAAAGTCACGATGTCCGACGCGCGCGGCAAGGAACACATCGCGCGCGGCCTCGTCGAAGAGATGAAGGCGCCCAAGCCGAAGGCCGATCCCAAGCCGAAGGCGGACGAGAAGGCCAAGGACTGACCGTGCGCGTCGTCGTCATCACGACTCCCGAGCCGATCGTGACGTGGGATGAGGCCAAGGCCCATCTGCGTCTCGATACCGAGGACGAGCAGACGTATGTCGAGGGCCTGATTGCTGCGGCGCAGGGCTGGATTGACGGGCCGGGCGGATGGCTGGGGCGCGCGGTCGGCGTGCAGACGTTGGAGCTTCGTGCCGACTGCTGGCCAACGTCGCTCCCATTCCGGCCTGTGACGAGCGTCGACAGCGTGACCGTGGACGGGCAGGCGGTGGCCGGGGTAACGGTCGAGCCCGACGGCATGCTGAACCTGCCTGATGGGGCGGCACGGCCGCAGCAGGCGATTACGATCACCTACATCGCCGGCTACGACACCCCGCCTGCGCCGATCAAGCAGGCGGTCCTCCTTCTCGTCGGCCAGTGGTACGCCTACCGCGCCAACGTCTCGGACGTGGCCGCGAACGAACTGCCGATGGCAGTCGAGGCTTTGTTGAGCCCCTATCGGGTGTGGTCGGTCTGATGGAAGCGGGCAAGCTCGATCGCCGCATCACGCTCCAGATGGACGGCGTGGAGATCGGGCGTGATCCGTTCAACGATCCGGTCTTCGGGCCGCCGCTGGACATCACGGTATGGGCGTCGAAGGAGGACATCCGCGACAGCGAGCGCTACTCGGCGCAAGAGGTCGGCGCCGAGGTCACGACCCGTTTCCGCATCCGCTGGTCGGAAGCCGTGAAGGACTTCGACCCACGCGGCCGGATTCTGTTCGATGGTCGCCGTTACGATGTGAATGCCGTGAAGGAGATCGGGCGCCGGGAAGGGCTGGAGATTACCGCCGCAGCACGAAGCGAGCGCGCCTGATGTCCGTCAAAGTCCGCATCGATGGTTTGAAGGAACTGGACGCTGCCCTCGGCGAGTTAGGGAAGTCCACCGGCAAGAACGTCCTTCGGCGAGTTCTTCGCGGCGCCGCTGAGCCGATGGCAGATCAGATTCGCGCGACCGCGCCAGTGGACCCGGATGGGGGTGGACAGCTTCGCGACAGTGCCGGCGTCGGCACGCGGCTGAGCCGCAACCAATCTCGGCAGCATCGCAAGATGTTCCGTGATGATCGCGCGAGTGTCGAGATGTTCGTCGGCGTTGGCGCTCTCCCGCAGGCGACGCTTGAAGAGTTCGGCGGCCCGAACAATTCGCCCAAGGGGTACGTCCGGGCAGCATGGGACGCGCACAAGGGTCCCATCCTCGAACACATCAAGACCGAGCTGGGTACGGAGATCACGAAGGCTGCTGAGCGGCAGGCTCGCAAGCAGGCGCGTCTTCTTCGCAGGGCCGGCGGGGGCTGATCATGGAAGAGAGCTTCGTAGCGCTCCTCCTGGCAGATGCCGGGACGACGGCGCTTGTCGGCAACCGGATGAACTGGAACGCCCGCCCGCAGGGAAACGCGCTGCCGGCGATCGTCCTGACGAACGTGTCGAGGCAGACCAACTACCATTCGCAGGGGCCGTCTGGATACGTCCAGAGCCGCGTGCAGGTGGATTGCTACGCCCGCGACTACACTGAAGGCGGCCAGACCAGAAGCGGCTTTGGTCGCGCTATCGCCGTATCCCAAGCCGTGAAAGCCCGTCTCAGCGGCCTCCGCACGATTCAGGGCGGCACGCACTTCCTCGGCGTCTTCGTCGATAGCGAGCGCCAATCCTACGAAGAAGGCTCGGGCGGCGTGTGGATGCACCGAGTTTCCATCGACTTCATGGTCCATCACAAGGAGACGACCCATGCCTGAGCAAACCAGCCAGGTCGATATCGGTTACGGCAGCGTCGTTCGCGTTGGTCGGGGCACACCCCCGGCGGAGTGGACGCAGCTCTACGGTCTTGAGACCGTCACCGTCCCGAGCCAGCCGCCCGAAGACATTGATGTCACGCATCAGCAGTCTCCGGGCCGCACGCGCGAGACGATCCCCGGGCTGAAGCCCGTCGCCGACTATGCCCTCGAAATGCAGTACTGGCCGGGGTCGGACACCGACACGTTGCTCGTCGAGCTGGACGAGAAGACGGCGCAGGGCGACCGAGAGATCGTCCTTCTGGAGATTACGCCCAACGGCGGGGCGACGTGGACGTTCATGGCCTACCTGAACGAGTACGTCCCGACCTCGCCGCTCGGCGAAAAGCAGATGGTCACGGCCAACTGGAAGGTCATGGCGCGCGTCTTCGGGGACAACGGCTAATGGGCACGAACCCGAAGGGCGAGCTGAAGGTCTCGGCGGGTGGCAAGGAATATCGCCTGCACCTCGGCATGAGCGTGATGGCGGAGCTCCAGGAGGAGTTTGGCGATCTGGAAACGGTCTTCGCCATGCCGGAAGACGGCAAGCTGCCGAACCTGAAGGTCGTGAACGCGGTCTTCCTCAAGGGTCTGCAGCGCTACCACGCCAACGAGGCGGATCGCTGGCTCGTGGACGACATCATCGCCGAGAACCAGAACGCGTTCGTCGATCTCGTCGGCACGGCGTTCCCCGATCCTTTGGAGGAAGCCAAAGGCACGACGGGAAAGAAGAAGGCGGCGGCTTAGACATCGCGCGTTTGTGCGAAAGCTACGTCGCCGCCGGCCTTCCGCCAGCGCGGTTCTGGGACCTCACGCCGCGCCTCTATGACACGGAGATGAGGGGGGCGCTCGCCGCGATCCGGCGGGAGCGCTCCCTCGTCTGGGAAGCCGCCTTCCTGCCGCATGTGAAAAGCCCGCCCAGCCACAGCGAGTTCGTAGGCGGCAAGGCGGTTCGTGAGCCTGCCAGCTTCCTCGACATGCGGCTGCGGGCAGCGACGAAGGGCCTGCGCGGAATTTCGATGGCTGAGTACGCGCGGAGCTTGAACTAGCGCAGGGAAAGGCCGGATTGCGCGGTATAGCCGCCAATCTCTTTCCCGGTGAAGCGATCAAAAAGGCGGACATGATCGCTACTGTTCGAGCCGTCGAAGAAGTAGGCGTAAACGACCTCGGTGAATTGCTGCTTGTCGCTGAAGTCCAGCGCGTAGAAAGCGGGCTCAACCCATACGCGGGGAAGGTTTCCAGGCGTTTCTACCTTCTGGAAGATGCCCTCGTCAGTCAGGCGTCGGATCAACGCGATCCGTCTCGTTTGAGCGGCTTCCGACTTGTCAATCGCAGCGACGCTTGTTGCCGCGTCGGTTCGGCCAGTTTCACTGAAAATCGAACCGATTACGAAGACGCCGCCAACCAGAAGCCCGGCAGTGACAGCCACGGCTTTCGCCGCACGTTTGAAGAAACCCATCGTGACCCCCTGAAATGGCGCGCAGCATACCGCGCGGGAATGGCTGAGGTAAAGCATGGCAAACGCCGTGATCGGAGCACTCCGAGCTAACCTTGGGCTCGACTCTGCGCAGTTCGAGGACGGGCTGAAGAAGTCGCAGAACGCCCTCGGGAAATTCGGCAGCTACGCCAAGACGGCGTTCGTCGCGGCGGCGGCGGCCGCGACGGCGGCGATCGCAGGCATGGGCGTTGCCATGCAGCGGACCATTTCGGACGCGGACGACCTGTCGAAAGCCGCCTCGAAGATCGGCGTCCCGATCGAGGAGCTGTCCAAGCTCCGTTACGCCGCCGACATGTCGGGGGTCTCGTTTGAGGGCTTGCAGACGGGCGTTCGGAAGCTCTCTCAGGGCATGAACGACTTCGCGACGAAGGGGACGGGGCCGGCGGCTGAAGCCTTCCGCCGTCTCGGCATCGAGGTCAAGAATTCGGACGGCACCCTGAAGACCTCGACGGAGGTCATGGAGCAGATCGCGGATCGCTTCGCGGCCATGCCGGATGGCGTGCAGAAGACGGCATTGGCGGTCCAGCTCTTCGGCAAGGCCGGCGCCGACATGATCCCGCTTCTCAACGGCGGGTCTGCCGCCCTTCGCGAAATGACGGACGAGGCGGCCGCCCTCGGTCTCGTCATCAGCGAGGAGACCGGCAAGCGGGCCGAAGCCTTCAACGACAATCTGTCCCGGCTCGGCTATGCGGCGCAGGGCGCGATGACGTCTCTGATGTCCGCACTTCTCCCCGCTCTGGTGGCCGTCACGGACGCGGTGGTCGCGGCCGTTCGCGGCTTCATGCAGTTCGTGGACTACCTCCCGACCGTGATCGAGTATGCCACCGTCGCGGGTGGCTCTCTCGCCCTGATGGTAAGCCCGCAGATCATTGCGGCGATCTATGCGGCCGCGCAGGCCATCGGCGTTGCGTTGGTCGGAGCCGTTCGCGCTCTGACTGTCGCGATCGCGGCGAACCCGATGGCGGCCCTGGCGATCGGCATCGCGGCGGCGATCACCGCCGTCTACCACTTTCGGGACGAGATCAAGCAGGCCATCGGCGTTGACGTCGTGCAGATCACGAAGGACGCGGCCAACACGGTGATCGGCGCCTTTGTTGGCGCTTATGACGCGATCGTTGCAACGTGGTCGCAAATTCCTGCCGCCCTCGGCGACTTGGCTTATCAAGCCGCGAAGAACGTCGATAACGCATTCCGGACCATGGCTCGGGATGTGGTTTCGTCTGTGAACGGGATCGTCGCCAGCATCAATGGGACGCTTCGTTCTGCTGGGGCCGGAATTCAGTTGCCGGATCTTGGGATTCCCACGCGCGTCGTGGGCGAGTCTGGCATTTCGAACCCTTATGCGGGAGCAGCTAAGCAGGCAGGCACAGCTGCTGCGGCCGCTTTTGCTGCTGCCCAGCGTGACTACTTCGCCGGGTCTGGGGGCGATGCGGCGACCGGTTCACTCCGCACCGCTGCCGATGCGGCGTCCGACCTTCAGGCCGCTCTCGACGGGTCTGGGGGCGGCGGTCGCGGAGGGCGCGGCGGTGGCGTTTCCGACGCGGCCAAGGCGGCGCAGAAGGCGCTCAGCGACATGGCTGCCGAGGGGGGGCGCGTGTTCGAACAGACGCGCACCCCGCTTGAGCGATATCAGGCGCAGATCGCCCGGCTGAACGAGCTTCTCAAGGCCGGCAAGATCGACCAGGAGACCTACAGCCGCGCCGTTGCGCTGGCGCAGGAGGAGTTCGATCGAGCGTCCAAGTCGGCGGAGAAATCCGCCGATGGCTTGTCGAAGGTCGGCGACACGATCGGCAACGCCTTCTCGTCTTCGTTTCAAGGGCTGATCGATGGCACGAAGAAGGTCGGCGACGTGCTGCGCGATCTTCTCAGCCAGCTTGCGAGCATGTGGGCGAACCAAGCCTTCAAGGCCCTGATCGGCGGGTTTGGCGGCGGCGGGCGCGGGGGCGGTCTTTTCGGCGGCATCCTGTCCGCCCTCGGGTTCCGCGCGAACGGTGGATCCGTGATGAAGGGGCGTCCCTACATCGTCGGGGAACGAGGGCCGGAACTCATGGTCCCCGGCGCGAATGGCTCGGTCGTCTCCAATGCGCAGCTCGCTCGCGGCTCGGGCGGCGGGTCCGTCGATGTCCGCGTGTCGGTCGATAGGAACGGCAATCTGCAAGCGTTCGTCGAGCGTGTCTCGGGGGATGTTGCATCCCGCACGACCCAAGCCGGCATCGGCCAGTACGACCGAGCGGCGGCTGCGTCGATGCAGGACAAGCGTGGGCGAGGTATCCGCTGATGGCGTCTGCGCTCCCTTCGGAGTTCTTCCCGCGCGACATCGCCTTCCACTTGGAGAACGTCTCCCGGTCGGGCGGTGTCGCCACCAACGGGCAGGAGCGCGTGGTCGCCTCGGATGCCGGGCGTTGGAAGGCTCGCCTCATTCAGTGCCCGGTCTACACGAACGATCAGATCCTCGCTTTCCGCGCCTTCCTCTTCGGAATGCAGGGCAGGGCGGGAACGTGCCTCGTACCGGTCTTCGGTGAGAACCGCCGCGCCAACTGGCCTCGCGATGAGCTTGGCCGCGTGGTGTCGCCAGAGACGGCCCGCCGCAACCGTCTCGACGGGACGCAGTTCGCGGATCCTGCCATCCCGGCTCAGACGCAGATCAGCGCCCGGTTGCTGACGGCTGCGCCTCGGCGAGCCACGACGCTTCAGATCGAGCTGTTGCAGGGCAGTCCGATCCGTCCAGGTCAGTATTTCTCCTTCAACGGACGGCTGCACGTCATCACCGCCGCGCTCGGGGGCGAGGCCTATGCGATCCGTCCGCCGCTCCGTGAGGCTGCCGGGCAGGGCTGGTTCCTGAACCTCTCCGCTCCCGTCTGCGAGATGCGGCTCGCTTCGGATGACAGTGGTGAGCTGGAGCTTCAGCTTGGCCGCTGGGGGTTCGTCGATCTCGAATTCGTCGAGGCGTTCTGATGGCGTTCGACGCGACCTACTACGCGATGCTGGCGCGCTTCGACTTCGCCGAAGGGCCGATGCACCTCTGGGATGGCGTCGGCGTTCTCGACTTCGAGGGCGTCAGCTGGACCGGCGCGGGACAGATGGCCTCGGTCTCGCCGATGTCGCTCGCCGAGGACGACGTCGCGAAGAAGCTGGAGTTCGCTCTGTCCGGCGTGACGCCAGAGATCGTCGCCAAGGCGGAAGAGGCGGAGAGTGTTCGGGGCCGTGACGTCTGGGTCTGGGGCCTGCCGCTCTCGGCCGAGACGCTGCAGCCGATCGGCGGCCGACAGTTCCTGACACACATGCTGATGGACAGCGTCGGCTATTCGGCCAAGGGGCCGGCGGATCGGTCCATCAAGCTCGTCTGCGAGACCGTCTGGACCGCGCGCAACTCGGCGTCCTTCGCCATGTGGAGCGACCGGGATCAACAGGCTCGGTTCCCCGGCGATCGGGGCTTCGAGTTCGTGCCGACTCTCATCAACAAGCGCTCATTCTGGCCGACGTTCTGATTGGAGACGACGATGCTCTTGAGATTGCGAACCGCTATTGGCCGAACGCTTCGTCGTGTTTTCCCCGACGAGCCGGTGAAGGTGACGATCCATGTGGACGGGCAGTCTCGGCTTGAGGATGTGAGGCGCATCGTCAATCAGGCTGTTGCCGAAAGCGAACGGCGAGGGCTGCCTCGGTCTATTCGCTGATGCCACCGGACGACCTCTCCACATTCCTCAAGGCCGCTTCCGAGCGGCCTTTTTCATGGGGCGAACACGATTGCCTTTCGTGGCTCGGCGCCTGGGTTGCCGTTCGTCATGGGACGAACCCGGCCGACCGCTTCACGCGTCGCTACCGGACCGCGCGCGGGGCGCTCCGCATCATTCGACAGCACGGCAGCATGGGCGGCGTCGTCCGAGCGGCAATCGAGCCCATGGGCCTCGTCGAGACGGACGAGCCGCAGGCGGGGGATATCGCCATCGTGAGCGCGCCGGAAGGACTGATCGGGGGAATCGTGGCCGGCAAGTTCATCGCCAATATCGGGCAGCACGGGCTCTTCATGCGCCGGCTTCCCATCGTGACGGCCTGGAGGGTCTGATGGCGCCCGCAATCGGCCTCGTCTTCTTCAACCTCGGGGCGCCGCTCGGCCTCGTGAACGCGGCTGCCGGCGTCGGTCTGGTCGGGAGCCTTCTGTCCACCGTCGCGCCGCTCGCGCTCTCAGTTGGCGCCTCGTACCTTCTGGCAGAGCGTCCGCGCGCCCCGAAGCCTTCTGACGGCCAAGTGGAAGTTCGCCAGGCGATCCCGGCGCGGGTGTTCCACTATGGCCGGGTGAAGGTCTCGGGGCCGCTCTTCTTCTACGAAGCGCGCAACGGAGCGCTTTGCAAAGGGGTCCTGCTTTCCTGCCGCCAGATCGATGCGATCGAGCACGTCTATCTCGACAACCGGATGGTCTCGGTTCGCTCCGATGGCGCGGTCATGTCGGCGCCCTTCGTCAATGGCAACAGCTCGTTCGGTCATTTTTCCGCTGCCCCGGGCACCCCCGATCAGCCAGCCAACGCCTATCTCCGTTCGATCTTCACCGAATGGACTGAGAACCATCGTCTGGCGGGCAATGCCTATTGCGTGGCCGGTTTCGCCACGCCTGATGCGGCAAAGTTTCAGGAGGTCTATCCGAACGGAGAGCCCAGCGTGGCGGTCCAGCTGCGAGGCTCGCTCCTCTACGATCCGCGCGACGGCGCGACGCGGTGGAGCGAGAACGCCGGCCTCGCCATCCTCGACTACCTCACGCACGAGGATGGCTATGCGATCCCGATGGCGCGCCTGGATCTCGACAGCTTCCGCGCCTTCGCCAACCTCTGCGACGAGCGCGTACCGCTCGCTGCCGGCGGGACCGAGGCCCGTTATCGCGTGGCGATGTCCGTCTCGCTCGGGCAGGCGAGGACCGAGGTTCTGGCGCGGCTCCGCGCAGCCTGCGACGCGCAGCTCTACGCCACCCGCGATGGCCGCATTGCGATCCGCGGTGGGCGCTATGAGCAGCCGCGCGTGACGATCGACACCGACGCCGGCCAGGTGCTGGAGTTCAACTTCGAGCCGCCGGACGCCATGAGCCGCTACAACGAGCTCGCGATCCAGTATCTTGAGCCCGCCCTCGGCTATGTCGAGAACGAGGGCACGCCCTGGGTCGATGTCGCGGACTTCGCGCGGACGGGCGTTCTGAAGACGCAGCAACTCGACCTGACGCACGTCCCGAGCCACAGCCAGGCGCGCCGGCTGGCGAAGATTCTGATGGCTCGCGAGAACTGCGACCGGATGGCCGAAGCTTTGGTCGATATCGACGGCCTGAACTGCTTCGGCGAGCGCATCATCCGGTTCCGCAACCCGGAGATCGACATCGATCAGGACTTCTGGCTGGAGGGCGGGCCGGAGTTCGAAGCCTTCACCGTCACGCGGCTGAAAATGCGATCGGCGAACGCGGCGTCGTACCAGTGGAGCCCAGCCGAGGAAGGCCAGTCCACGACGATCCCGCCGGACACGACGCCGGACCTCAATCTGACGCCGCCGCCCTTGACGCTCTCCGAAGCCGCCGGCCCTCGTGTCGTCGCGACGTGGACGCCGAGCCTGGCGCTCAATCGCAACTACGAGGTCCGTATCCGCCCCGCCAGCTCGCCCGAGGGCTGGAGCGCGATGGAGGTGGCCTCGACCCGCGACCGCGCGACGTCGGCCATATTGGCGGGCGGACAGGGCTATGTCGTGCAAATCCGCGTCAGCGCGGGGCCGCAGGCTGTCGGCGGCTGGTCGCAGGACTACACGATCACCGTCACGGCGCAGAACACCGCGGCGCGGCCGGTGGACTTCGACAGCAGCCGCGACGGGGCCAACGTCCTCCTGACGTGGCGCAATCCGAATGTGCAGGGGATCGTCGGCAACCGGCTCTATCGCGCGTCGGGCGCTTCGTCGTCCTTCGCCTCGGCCACGGACATCACCGGTCTCGTCTTCGGCGGGCCGAACCAGGCGATGACCGTGACCGACGCGCCGGGGACCGGGACATGGCGCTACTGGGCCGTCTCCGAACTGTCGGACGGTTCGCGCTCCGCCCCCGCCGGGCCTGAGACGGTGACGATATGAGTACGAGGATCGGCGACTTCCGGGACTACACGCGCCCCGAAACGCGGCTCATGGCGCAGTTCGACGCCAAGCTCGACGCGATGCGCAAGGATCTCGACGCGTCGCTCGCGGCACAGGCCGCGCTCCTGGCGGACGTCGCGGCTCGACCGTCGCTGGTGGACCTCGGCACGGTTTCGATCACGGTCGGCTCCACGCTCGCGGTCACGACAGCCGGGGCGCAGCGCATGGTCGTGCCGTTCGCCGGGGTCCGCCCGACCGATCGGCTCTGGGCTCTGCCCGACGAGTATCTGCCCGTCGGCTACGGCCTGCCGCAGGTGATCTGCAGAAACGCTGGCCAGCTCGAAATCCGCATCGTCGTGCCGACCCTCGCGCTCGGGACCACGAAGGCCATCGCCCTGGCGATCAGCGCAATGAGGAAAGCATGAGCCAGTTTCAGTCAGTGGCACCCTTCACGCGGGTCAGGGTTGACGTGTCGCGGACGCAGGACTGGGTCGATGAGGCGCCGCAGCTTCTCGACTCGGATGGCGCGCCCCTGAGTCTGGTTGACTGCGATCTTCGTATGTTCATCCGCCCCACATACGACCATCAGGTTTCGGTGTTGGAGCTTTCTCGCGCCGGCGGGATCGTCGTCACCGACGAGGCGAACGGCCTCTTTCAATTCGGCGTCACCCGAGAAGCATTGGCCACCATCCCTCTTCTGCCAAACGGCGGGGCGGCAACCTATGACCAGTTCCTGATTCTGGAGCGCTCCGGCGGCGATCGAACGCAGTTCACTGAAATATGGCGCGGTCCATTCGTCATCCACCCCGGCCGCATCGCCTGATCATCTTCTTTCACGCATCGCACGAGCACCCGCAGCGGCCGCCCTTTGAGGCGGCCTTTTTCATGGGCGAACGACATGGCTCTCACTCTCCTTTCTCAAGCCGATTCCCTTAAACTGTCGAGCCGTGGCCCCGCTGGCCGGGCTGGCCGGGATGGCATCGGCTACCTGGGAGCGCGCGAACGTCCGGGAGACGTGATCGAACTCTTCACAACGTCCCTCTCGGGTAAGGCGGAAGATCTGTCGCCGGTCGCAACCGGATCGCGGGTCGTGAACGCAAACGGCGCAGCTCTGCGGGTCCCGAGCCAGTCGGAGCCAATCATCATCGCCAGTCGGCAAGACTTCGCCGTCGAGGAGGGGCAGGTCTATCTCGCACGGTGGGCAGTGACCCGCTCGCAGAACTCGTCCGACCCGTTCGGAGACGCGGTCGAGTTTCGGATTGCGTGGCTCGACGCGAACAAGGCGTTCATCTCGACCGCACTGGCAGACAAGCGCGCGCTCATCGTCGCGGACGGGCGCTATGCGTTCCAAGCGACATTCAGTCGAGATCAGCCGGCAGACATCACGGCGCCGGCTGGGGCTCGCTACATGCGGCCCTACATCCGCCTTCTCGGTGGCAACGGCGTTACCGATGTGGAGGTGATCGACCGTGGCGAGAGTTCGGGGCTTCCGGGTCCGAAGGGCAACACGGGCGATGTGACGCCGGCGGCGCAAGCTGCGCGTGATGATGCCGTTTTTGCAGCCTTCCAGACAGACGCAATTCGCCAGCAAACGGACGCGATTCGCCAGCAGGCGGCGTCGGATGTGGTCGAAGCGAGGAACGCAGCAACCGACGCTTGGGCGAACGCCGGTGCTGCCTCCTACCGTCTGGCGTCGGACATCCCAGCCTCGTCGGCTCCCGGCACGCGCTTTCGCGTCTGGGGTGATAGCGCAGCGCTGAACGGGTCATGGCACGCGGACGCGACCGGCTCGCCGGTTCGAGACAACCCACAGCTCGCTAATCAGAAGGATGTCAGCGACCTTAAGGACAACGTCGGTAGCTTCGTCAGTAGCCCGTATCTCGGCTTTTACGACATTGACGACTACGTGACCTTGGATCGCGTCGGCAACGTGATGAGCTCGGCGGCGGACGCCGGACGTTTCGTCAGCAGCCCTTATCTCAACTTCTCCGACGCATCACCCTACGAGATCGTTGATCGCTATGGGCGCCTGCTCATCTCGGGCGGGGAGACCATTGTTGCTCCTCCCGCATCCACCGGGACCCTTTTCGTCCAGTACCGAGCTGCTACGAAATCGCTATGGGTGTCCTGGCAGCATTCCGCGGACGTCATGTTCCGCACCCTCTGGTGCCCCAACGGCGCCAACGCGCTGTTCAACTTCCGCTCGATCGCGTGGGCACCTGGGACGGACCCGACAAGTGCCGTCTGGACGACGATTCAGGAAGTCCAGACCGACTACATCCCACCGATCACACACGAGGCGACCAGCGGCGCTGTAACGCCCAACGTCGTGACGACCGGAGGCAATCACGTCGGCGCGGAAGGTCAGACGACGGCCACGATGGCGGCCTGCGACTTCTTCCTCGACGACGCACGAAAGCTCACGTCGGATTTCACTGGCTGGGCTTCGAGCGTCACCGTGCGCTGGCGCAACATGCTGATGGCCGGCAATACGGTTGTCGAGCGTCGCATCACCACGCGACAGGATGTCTCGGCCCGGTTCACTCCTCGTGCCGTCGAGGTTTTGTCCAAGGTGACCGCGCTGGAGCCGATCCAAATCCGCCGCGAGGGTGGAACGCAGATGGTCGGGGCTGGCTGGCAGGACAGCTACCACTTTTGGGGCGGCACCCAGAAGGGAAGCGTAGCCGGCGATAGCGGGACCCAGAACGGTGGGACGAAGACGCAGGCGCCGGACCAGTGGGCTTGCGTCCTGAAGAGCTCTGTTCACGGGTACGCGGCCGCGTGGATTGATCGCGACTACGGCGCCGGGATGGACTTGGTCCAGCCGGGGGACACGCCGTCTACGAAGAACGGTGGATCCTACAAGTTCTATAACTGGACCGTGAAGGCGGAAACCGCGCCGTACCAGATGGCCGCTGGCGAGACCTACTCCTGGCGAGGCGGTTACGCCTATGCCCCGCCGAGTATCGTCGATGGCCTCGACGGCGGGTTCTTGTTCGATCAGGCGGGTCGGCGTCGGCTGGCGCTTGCCAATTCGCAGGACGTCTTGAGTGGATCGGTCCGGCTGCCCCTCGGCCTTATGACGACAGATTTCGAGACGATCGGCGGGCTCGACGAACTCGGCTCGCCCGTCTCCTTCCCCACCTACACCGCCACCGCCTTCAAGGAGCTGACCTGATGAAGCGCCTGCACATCCAGAACATCGATGCCTCGGACGCCCTCTCGGGAGCTATCCAGATCCCCAGCGCGCCCGCTCTGGCGGTGGCTGGGCTCCTGAACAAGCAGGGCAAAAGCCTCGTGGAAGCATGGTTTGAGGGCCGCGCAAGCGCCTTCAGCAGCGCGATGGATCGCACCCGCAATCTGGCGAAAGGGATCGCACAAGGTCAGTACGATCGCGCCGACATCGTCCCCAACTTTCCTGCCGTTCATCAGATCGAGACGATCCAGGGTGTCCCGGCGCTTCGCACGGCCTATGGGCGGTACGATTTCGTGCGCGAGGGTTCGACTGATTGGACCGTCGCAGCCGTGGTGCGCTTGGGCGACATCACCACCAGTCAAAACACGAGCCTGTTCGGAGGCCGCGCCAACTCGACGGGGTGGGTAAACCTCCCCACTTTGAACGTCAGAGGCGACGGTACGATCCGCGTCTTCGGTGGGCCATCCGCGACGAACCTTCTGGCACAGCTGAGCGGGGCGATGCCGGACATCCGGACCCAGCTCTACCGCATCCTCGTCTCGCAGAGCGTGAGAAATGGCGTCACGATCCGCGTGAATGGCCTGCCGGGGACATCTTCGGCTACAACTTCACCAAAGGTGCAGAGCAGCGGGCGTGAGATCACGTTCCTCGGGTCTGACACGGTGAGTGCTGCTTGGAATGGATGGATGCGCGGCGCTCTCTTGCTGAACGACGACATCAGCGACAACGCTGCGGCTCTCACGACCGTCGAACAGTACCTCGCGAGCCTTCTGGTTGCGTGAGCGGCGGACTAACGGATCGCGGCCCACCACTCAGCTTCCGTGCGCTCCTCGGTAGTCATCTCGCGCGACTGCCATTCCCCGGCGTGCCAGCGATGCATCCGCATGTCATTGCCGTGCTGGCGCCAATCTGAGTGGCGCGAGTAGAGCAAGATCGCGAAGAGGTCGCGCAATCGCATATCGATCTCCCAGTTCATATCCGGGAGTTCGAAAGTCCTTCTGCTGAGGGACCGCTCACGCCTTTAAGCCGGGGCTCTGGACATACGCAGAGAGCCTCCCGGACACGAACGGGCAAAGGCGGCTCCCGCGAAGGAGCCGCCTGAATGTAGTACGACCGGCCGGTCGTCAGCAGAAGGGGTTTCGAACTCCCATCAGCCCGGAAACCGAAGCTGACGCTTCATCCCTAAAGTGCAATCCGGATGGGCGCAACTACTGCGCGTAGGCGGCAACGTACCTGATCGCTCACAGGCGCCAGCGGGGCGCCTTTTTCATGTCCACCACCAGGAGACACCGATGGACCCGACCGTTCCGGTTGGCGCCGCGCGCCTGCTCGACTTCATACGCGACACGGAGGTGGGGACCGAGGCCCGCTCCGGCTACGACGTCATCTTCGGCTTCAACCAGAATCGCCTCCCGAAGCCCGTCACGTCCATGACGATCGACGAGGTGCTGGGGAGCCAGGCGTCGTGGTCGAAGCGGTTCGGCTCGTCTGCCACCGGCGGCTACCAGTTCATGCGGGCGACGCTCGCCGGGCTGAAGACCGAGCTCCGTCTTCTTGGCCGACAGATACTCGACCCGAACCTGCAGGATCGCCTCGGCTTCCACCTTCTGAAGCGGCGCGGCTACGAGCGGTTCGTTTCCGGCCAGATCGACCGGACGGAGTTCGGCAGGCGCCTGGCGCAGGAGTGGGCGTCGTTCCCGGTCCTCGTCGCGACGAAGGGCGCGCACCGGCAGCTCTCGCGCGGCCAGAGCTACTATGCCGGCGACGGGCTCAACAAGGCGCTGGTCCCGCCCGAGCGTGTGGAAGCCATCCTCGACGAAGTGCTGGAGCTTGCGAAGGCAAGCGCGGCCGCGCCGATCGCGAAGCCCGAGGCGGAAGAAGCCGCCGATCCCATCATCACCCCGGAGCCCGACATGACCGACAAGCCGCTCACCCCGATCGAGCAAATGAACAAGCCGGTGGCTGGGGCAGTGATCGGCTCGGCCGTCACCATGCCGGCGGGTGCAGTCGTCGCCATCCTGATGTCGTCCGCCGGCTGGCTGCCGGAGGCGTGGATGGAGGGGACGCCGGCGATCGCCTTCGGCATCGCAACGGGCTGGGTCTGCACGCAGGTCGGCAACTTCATCGGCGCCTACCGCGCCCGCGACAAGCGGTTCACGGCGGAGGTTTCGGGATGATCTTCGTCCAGCTCGTCCACCACTTCCGTGTCCGCCGGTTCGAATGGTTCATGGCGCTGGCCCTGTTCTCGATCGGCGTCATGCTCCACGATCCGGCCGACACCTTCGAGCGCTCGCCCTCCTACAGTCTCCTCGCGCATTGGGCTTCCGAGGAGACATGGGCGTGGCTCCTGATGCTGACGGGCCTCGTGCGCGTCTTCGTCCTGATCCTGAACGGCGTCTTCTTCCGCAAGGCGGCAGAGATCCGCGCCGTACTCGGCGTATGGTCGTTCTCGGTCGCGTCCATGATGGCGATCGGCTTCCACTCCGCGCCGGTCGAGGGTTCGGTTCTCGCCTCCCTCATGACGCTTATGGCGATGTTCGAGCTTTCGAACATCTGGACTGCTTCCCTTGATGCTCATGACCGCAGGCAGGCCCAAAAGCATGGTTCCGACGATTCCCGCTGACGCGCCCGCCTGGGTGCCGCACCTCTACTGGATCGTCTTCGCGGTCGTCGCGGCGGTCTTCGCGGTCCTGACGCCCCGTCTGCGCGCCGCGCTCGCGACGGCAGCCCCGCCGCCTGTCGATACGTCCGTTCGCGTTCAGGGGGCGATTCTGGGCGCCGGCCTCGATGGGACGAAGATCGCGCACGAGCTCGACCGGATCGCCGACGCGCTGGAGGGCATCCAGTCCGCCGTCCAGTCGCTTGCGAAGGCGGAAGAGAGCGGACAGGCGCGAACGCTTGAGGCGATCGTCAAGAAGCTGGAGCGGTTGGATCGCGTGGAGCGATGAGCGCCCGCGCCGGAAGGTTCGGCGTCTCCTCCTTCACCGCGCGCGGGTCCTGCCACGCATCGCCGAACCACTCGCGCATTTCCTCCGGGCTGGCCCACTGCCGTTTCCCGCGTCGCCGCTCTTCCGCCAGCCAGCGCCGCCAACCGGCCGCGTCGGTGACCGAGACCGGACGGACATGTTCGCCTCGGGCGACCGCCAGGGCGTGGTCCAGCTCGACTGTGTGCGGCAGCCGCAGGGCGGCCCGGAGGCTCACCTCCCGATCGGTCGGCATGGCGAAGCGAGGCGCCGACTGGACGAAGGCGGGAAAGGCCGCTTCCAGCGCGCGGGCAGCGTCGCGCGGTGACGGAGCTTCGCCCGCCGAGTCGGGTCCGGCGATCGGCGCGAGGAGGATCCTCCAGGCCCAATAGGACAGGCCGGACCCGTGCGTCTGCACCGGCGTGATCTGGCCGACCCGAAACTCTCCCTCGAACGCGTCATAGACCTCGACGCCCCAGTTCTGCCGACGTCGCCAGCGGAAGCGGAAGCCTTCCATGTCGCACCTCGCCGCGCTTGCCGAATCTCTTCATCGTTCTCTATCTGTTCTCAAGCGGAAAGGGGCGAGACGATGGCGAAGCGGACCGAGCATTTTTATCAGATCAGCCGCATCATCCGGCCCGGCGACGTGGTCCGGGCGGAGCTCGCCTACCTCTATAATTTGCCGCTTGCGCACGAGGTCTTCGTCCTCTGCGCCGAGCAGTTTCCCCAGCACGAAATCTATATGACGCACGGCGCCCGCGTGATCCGGCAGCATCCAGAAGGATGCTGGGAGCGCTGGTATGACGAGATGATGGGGCGAATCGACTGACGGCGCCACTGGCCGTTGATCCTCGTTAGCGGTACAGCAATATTCGCGTAGCACTTTAGCGATGCGAATAGCTGCTGAAGCGAGCGAGGAATGCGATGGCTTCGAACGAGAACAAGGCCGTGACGCTGGCGGCGGCCCGGAACGATTTCGCCCGCAAGCTGCAGGCCGCTCTGTCAGCTTTGGGCTGGAGCCAGAACGATCTGGTGGAGCGGTCGAAGAAGATTGCCGAGAGCGACAAGGCCGCACTGCAGGCCTACGACGTGTCCAACTACATCCGGGGCCGCTCGCTGCCGCGACCGGAGAAGCTGGAGACGATCGCGAAGATCCTTCGTACGACGGCTGAAGAGCTCTTGCCGAACCGAGGCGTGTCGCCGGCGCGCAGCCCGTCGCCGATGGAGATGCGCCAAGGCGAGGACGGGAACGTCTGGCTGCGCCTAGAGCGCACCATGAGCTACACGACCGCGCTGGCGATCATGAAGCTGCTGGCAGACGAGGATGGGGCGACGGTCGTCGTCCAGTCGCAGACGAAAGGCGACAGCGGGCCCGATGTCGTGATCGAGGATTCGCGGGGAGGGCGCACGTCGCTCGACTTCAAGCGCGGCCGGAAAATCGACCTCGACTGACCCGTTTCCGGGCGCGTTTCCGGGCGCAGATATTGCGTCCGGTTCGCTAAGTGATTGGAGGGCTTGGTCGGAGTGGCAGGATTCGAACCTGCGACCCCCTCGTCCCGAACGAGGTGCGCTACCAGGCTGCGCTACACTCCGAAGCCGCGGTCCGTATAGCGGCAGTGTTCGGGCGGAGCAAGGGCCTTTGCGCGCATTCCGTAGGATCCGCTTCGAGCGAACGTTCGCGGGGCTCGTTCGCCCTGGCCGGCGTCTGTTCCGGGCACATGCCGCGGCCGAGGCGTCGGCTCGGCGGGTGGGTGCAGTGCGTTGCACGCCCGCCGCCGAGCGGCTATACGAGCGGCCACCTGCACGGCCTTGGGGCGTAGCCAAGCGGTAAGGCAGCGGTTTTTGGTACCGCCATTCCCTGGTTCGAATCCAGGCGCCCCAGCCAATGCGATCCTCGAAGGCCTTCGAGTTCTGCCGCGCCGGCTCGAAGCGGGTCGATGCCCGACCGAGGTCATGGACGGGACGGCGAAGTCTCCGAGCGATCGTCGATTCTTCGGGGCGATGGTCGAAGGCTCGTCGACGTCTGGCTCGTCTCGCTTCCGCAAGCATTCGTCCCGTCATAGGGTGGGGGCGGTAGGGGTGAGTTGGCAGGTCGACGGCGTGAACACGGAAAAGGCTGTGAGCGAAGCATCGCGGCAGAACGATACCATCGTCCCACATGCGGAAGGGCTGGTCGCGGCGGAAGCCGGCATTCTCCCGGGCATCCCGCATTGGCTGGCCCCGGATATCGACGGCCTGCGCGTCCTTCCCGGGAAGAACACCTACAGGACGACGGTGGACGATGTTCCCTTCGATGTCTTTCTGGACAGAAAGGGACGAAGCAGGTTGATCGTCCTTCTGCCCGGAGCGACCAGTCGAGCGAAGGGGCACATCGACTTTCAACGTCACGCATGGTCGCGGGACTTTCCCGAACACGATGTCCTGTCCGTCAGCGACCCCAGCGTGAAGGCAGAGAACGACCTCAAGCTCGGGTGGTTTCAGCACGAGGAGAAGCGGTATGGCCTCCCGGCGCTCGCCAGTCTGATCCGATGCGTTTCGGAGCGGGGGAATTATAGTCCCGAGGAGATCGTTCTGTTCGGCTCGTCGGGCGGCGGTTTCGCCGCCCTTCAACTGTCGAGATTTCTACCGGATGCGACCGCCATCGCGATCAATCCTCAGATCAATCTGGCGAACTACTTTCGTTCCTTCTACGACAAGATGATCGCAAGTTGCTATCCGGGTCGCTCCGCCGCGTCGGTGGTGTCCGATTATCCCGATCGGATATCGGTCGATATCGAGCTCGATCAGCGACGGGCTCCGGTCTACATCTTCCAGAATGTCCACGATCATCTGCATTTGAACAAGCATCTGCGTCCGTTCGTGGGGACCTTCGACGAGGGGGAGGTGGCCAGCTTCCAAGGCGCGCTCGATGCCGCCGCCGCAACCCGGAAGCTCAACGTCATCTACTATGACGACGAGGCGTCGGGCCATTCTCCGCCTTCGAAAGAGCAGACGCTGGCGATGATCGAACCGATCGTGATGGCGGGACCTCCGGCCGGACGCGCGCAAAAGTAGCCCTTCGGCTGCGGTCCGGTCGGCGCGAACTCCGCGGGCGGGCCAAGCGAGCTCCACCGCGACAGAGCGCGCGCGGCGGATGGCCACGGGCGCGTTCCGGCCTATATCGTCCGGTGCGCACCCCACAATCGAAGCCTCCTTCAAGAGACTTGATGTTCGACTGGTTGTTTCCCCTCATTCTGATCGGATCCGGCCTCGTCGTCGCGTCCGTGTTCACCAGCCTGATCGCCTTCCGCTTCGGCGCTCCGGTGCTTCTGGTTCTGCTCGGCCTCGGCCTTCTGGTGGGGGAGGACGGGCTCGGCCTCCAGTTCAGCGACGCGAGCACGGCCTATGCGGTCGGGAGCCTCGCGCTCGCGATCATCCTGTTCGATTCGGGCTTCGGCACCAGCCTGCGCGCCTTTCGCGAGGCGGCCGCGCCTGCGCTGACGCTCGCGACGGTCGGCGTTCTTCTGACGACCGGCCTCGTCGGCGTCGCGGCGAGCGTCCTGTTCGGCTTCACGCTGGCGGAGGGCCTGCTTCTCGGCGCGCTCGTCTCCTCGACGGACGCGGCGGCCGTCTTCTTCCTGCTTCGCGTCGGCGGCGTGCATATCCGCGACCGGGTGCGCTCCACGCTGGAGGTGGAATCGGGGTCCAACGACCCGATGGCGATCTTCCTCACCATCATGCTGCTGGAGGTCGTGGCGGCGGGCGCCCCGCTCGGCTCCATCGGAATGGATCTCGTCGTCGGCTTCGTCATGCAGATGGGCATCGGCCTCGTCGCCGGGCTGATCGGCGGCTGGCTCACCGTGCAGATGGTCAACCGCGTCTCGCTCGAAGGCGCGCTCTATCCGATCGTCGTCACGGCCTTCTCGCTCTGCATCTTCGCGCTGACAGGCATTCTGGGCGGCAGCGGTTTCCTCGCCGTCTACGCGGCGGGCCTCTATGCCGGAAATCGACGGCTGCAAGGCGCGGCCAGCCTTCGCCGTTTCCAGACGGCGCTGACCTGGCTCGCGCAGATCACGATGTTCGTCCTGCTCGGCCTTCTGGCGACGCCCTCCGCCTTCCCGTCGGTGGCGCTTTCGGCGATCGGGCTGGCGCTGTTCCTGATCTTTCTGGCGCGGCCGCTCGCCATCTGGCTCTGTCTTCTGCCCTTCTCCTTCCGGCGGTCGGAGACGGCCTTCGTGTCCTGGGTGGGCCTGCGCGGCGCCGTCTCGATCCTTCTGGCGATCCTGCCGCTGGCGCAGGGGCTCCCGAACGGGGACGTCCTGTTCAACACGGCCTTCATCGTGGTTCTGGTGTCGCTGCTTCTCCAGGGCTCCACCATCGCGCCCGTGGCCCGGCGGCTGGGGTTGATCGTGCCGAAGGCGATCGGGCCGGTGGAGAAGATCGAGCTGGAACTGCCGGGAACGGGCCGCCACGAGATGATCGTCTACCGCGTCGTGCCCGACAGCGCCGTCCTGCAGGGCGAGCGGCTGCCGCGCTGGGCGCGTCCCTCGCTCGTGGTACGCGACGGGCAGTCCATCCGCTATCAGTATGCAGGGCGGCTGCAGGCCGGGGACTATGTCTACATCCTTACGCCGCCGCGCTTCACCAAGCTCCTCGACCGGCTGTTCGCCAGCCCGGTGCGGCTCGATGCCAACGATCACGACTTCTTCGGCGAGTTCGTCATCGACCCAGCCAAGCGGATGGAAAGCCTGGAGAAGACCTACGAGCTGAAATTGTCTCGAACCGAGCGGGCATTGCCGGTTCGCGACTTCATCCTGTCCCGCCTGGGCGACAGCGCGGAGGTGGGGGACCGCGTCGCCATCGGCGACGCCGACCTGATCGTCCGGGAGGTGGACGGAAACGGCATGATCACATCCGTCGGCCTGACGCCCGGAACGCCCGAACCCTACAACCTGCCGATCTTCCTGAACGGTCGCGAGACGCTCGCCATGGTCCGGCGCATGCTGTCCGGGGCGCGGGGCGGCCGGAAGCCGGTGGAGGAGCGGCGGGTGGAGGTCGATGGCGGCGCCGAGGCTCCGGCGGGCGATGCCCCCGAGAGCGATCCGCCTCCGGAAGCCCCGGGAGAGGGGGACCCGAAGGCGACCGGATAGAGCGCCGTGCGTCCGTTCGGACGCACGAAGGTCGCTCTAACTCTTTGAATTGACGCATCAGGCTTTCCGAAAATCAATTCCGATTTTCGGGCCGATGCTGTACGGCGCGACGGCCTGTCGGCCGTTCCGCTCGCCGGGCGCGCGTCGGCCGAACGGCCGAACCGGGTCACCCAGGCCGAAACCTCAGAGCGAGGATGCGGGACGGCTTCGTCTGCCCGAATGGCGGCGAAGAGCCGTCGACGCTCGTCGAATGAACCGAAAGGGGCGGGAACACGACCGGAAGGGACTGGAGCGGACGATGGGATTCGAACCCACGACATTCTGCTTGGAAGGCAGAAGCTCTACCCCTGAGCTACGTCCGCGCCGACGCCGCGAAACATCCGCCGCGCATGATCCGTCTCATATCTCGGTGGACGGATCGAGGCAAGCTCGCGCGTCGGCGAGCGTTGCATACGACCGCCCCGCGCTGTGGCGAATTGCCGCGCGCTTCCGGTCGGCTCCCCCGAACACGCGGAATTGGAGGCCATTCGAAGCGTTTCGAGGAAATACCGGCCCACCGGCCGGGCACGCCGAGATAAGTGTGAGCAATATTATTTATATGATTTTCACGCGCCCCGCGCATGGCTGGCCGACTTTTTCACGCCATCTCTGGCGCCATCGGGAACACCCATCATGCGCAGCCTCTTCGCGACGAGTTCCGATCGGATTCTCTCGGCGCTCGACGCCTCCACGGCCATCATCGAGTTCGAGATCGACGGGACCGTGATCCGGGCCAATCAGAACTTCTGCGGCCTCATGGGCTACACGCCGGAGGAGATCGTCGGCCAGAAGCACCGGATGTTCCTCGATCCCGTTTATGCCGCCTCGCCGGACTACGAGGCGTTCTGGAACAGTCTTCGGGACGGCCAGTTCGTCAGCGACGATCTGCGCCGGATCGCGAAGGGCGGACGGGAAGTCTACATTCGCGGCAACTACAACCCCATCCTGAACCGGCGGGGCGACGTCGTGAAGATCGTCAAATTCGCCAACGACATCACGGCCGCCAAGCAGGCGCAGCTCGTGGACGCTTCGAAGATCGAGGCCATCGACAGGGCGCAGGCGACGATCGAGTTCTCGGTGGACGGGACGATCCTGACCGCCAATCCGAACTTTCTCAACGCCCTCGGATACGAGCTGAGCGACATCGTCGGACGTCACCATCGCATCTTCGTCGATCCCGCCTACGCCGCGTCCCCGGACTATGAGGAGATGTGGAAGCGCCTCAGGGCCGGGGAGTTCGTGGCTGACGAGTTCAAGCGCATCGCCAAGAATGGGCAGGATGTCTACATCCAGGCCTCCTACAACCCGGTCTTCGGCTTCGACGGGCGCGTCCTGAAGATCGTCAAGTTCGCCGTCGACGTCACGGCGCGCGTGAACGCGGTGCGCCGGCTCGGAGACGCGCTGGGGCGGCTCGCGGGCGGCGATCTTTGCAGCGAAATCTCCGAGCCCTTCATTCCGACCCTCGACCAGGTTCGACAGGACTTCAACCGCTCGTCGGAACGGCTCGGCTCGGCCATGCAGACGGTCCGCGTGAACGCGGACTACATTCTGGCGGGCGCCGACCAGATCCGGACGGCTTCGAACGATCTGGCGACCCGAAGCGAGCAGCAGGCCGCCGCCATCGTGCAGACGTCCGCGGCGCTTTCGGAACTGACGGGCAACGTGCAGCAATCCACCCGGCATGCCGAGGAGGCGGGGGAGATCGTCGCGGGAACGAAGCAGGAAGCCGAGGTGTCAGGGACCATCGTGTCGCGAGCGGTCGATGCGATGGGGCGGATCCAGGCCTCCTCCGAGCAGATCGGGAAGATCATCGGCGTCATCGACGAGATCGCCTTCCAGACCAATCTCCTGGCCTTGAACGCGGGCGTCGAGGCGGCGCGGGCGGGCGACGCGGGTCGCGGCTTCGCCGTCGTGGCGCAGGAGGTGCGCGGGCTGGCGCAGCGTTCGGCGGAGGCGGCCAAGGAGATCAAGAACCTCGTCTCGACCTCGCGCGGGCAGGTCCGCGAAGGCGTGGAACTGGTGGACGAAGCCGGCCAGGCGCTTCATCGCATCGTGGACAAGGTGGCCGAGGCCAATCACCGCGTCCTTTCCATCGTCCAGACGGCGCGGTCGCAGGCGAGCGGAATCCAGGAGATCAACGTTGCGGTGGGCACGCTGGAGCAGGGCATCCAGCGCAACGCCGCTCTCGTCGAAGAAACGACGGCCGCGTGCAACGAGCTTTCGGGCGAAGCGCGGGCACTGAACGGCCTGCTGACGCAGTTCAAGGTGCCGCAGGCGAACGCGAGTTCATCGACCGGCGCGCCTGTTGGCGGCGGCGTCCACGATCTCCAGACCCGTCTCGCCCGCTCGCTCTGACGCCCGCGCCGGTCGGAGCTCGAGGCACGGGGCCGACCGTGCGGCACATAGAGCGCCGTGCGTCCGTTCGGACGCACAAAGGTCGCTCCATCTCTTTGAACCTGCGCATCAGGCTTTCCGAAAATCGACGCCGATTTTTGGGGCCGATGCTGGAGGCTTCGATATCGCCCCGGGCTTTGCGGAGTGCGAGGCGTCGAAGCCTCGCCCTTCGTGTTCGACGGGAAGCCGGGCAGGGGAGGAGGCCTTCGTCAGGCGCGGGACGAAGGCCATGGGAGCGCGCGTCGCGCCCATATCGTGCCGATGCGCGAAGACGAACGGCCTTCTCGCGCCGGCGCTCCGCGAACCCCTTACCGGGCTCCTGCTTCGCGGCGCCCACCCGTCCCGCGCGCGGAAGGGGCGGCGCTCTCAAAGAAGCCGTCTCAACGCTCCGAGCAGCCGGGCTTGTAGGTGAGGACGGGCCAGCGATCGGCGCGCACCGCCTGCTGCCGGATCCAGCCCGTGAAGTTGGAGACCGTCGCACGGCACCAATTGCCGTCGGAGGCGGTGGTGCACTCCTGCACGACGACGCAGGTGTTGGCCGGAATCGTCGCCACGACGGGCGCGTCGGGGCGGGCTTCGCCACGGGCGTTCAGGGCGACCAGAACCGCCGCCCGCGCGGTCTCGTCCACCCCTTTGCGCAGCGGCGCCTCCTTGTCGGCCGCGCTGGCGCAGGAGGCGGTGTAGCCGTAGTAGACGCAGCCGTCATTTGCCGTGGCCGAAGCGGCGGATCGCGCCGCCTCGGCGGGCAGGCGCTCGAACACGACCGTTCCGCCGGCGGCGAGCTCTCCGCTCATCCTGTTCTGATTGCCGCCCAGCCGCGCGAGCACGTCGTCACCGCCGCCGATGAGACCCAGCTGATTGTCGACGATGCCCCAACGCTCGACCTCGGCGAGGGCGCCGCCGCAGCGCGTGGCCTCCAGGCGGTAGCCTTTCTCCACCGGATCGGTGCGCAGCGAAAGGCGGCAACTGCCGCCGGCCGAAAGCGCGGGGTCGAGCGTCTGCCAGTCGCCGGAGAAGGCCCGGACGAAATCCGCCTCGCTTTGCGCGGCCGCCGGTGCGGCCAACGCCGTGACGAGCGCGACGGCCGCGCAGATCGATAGCCTGATGGTCATGCTTGCCCCCAAATTTGCTCGGCGAACCCCTCCGCCGCCCGAAACTACTGCCCGACCGAGAGCCGGCTGCGAGCGACTTCCCGGCCATCGGCCGAGAGGACGAGTTCGGCCGCCAGAACGTCCTGCGGGTCGATCGAGAGGCCGACGGTCGCCACCGTCGCGCTCTCGCCTTCGCCGAGTTCGAACGCGCCCCCCTGGCTCGTCGAGCTTCGGCCCGAGGTGCCGCTCTTCTCGATCTTGAGCTGCGCCTCGTAGAGCCCCCCGTGAGGGCGAGGGCCTTCCCGGTCAGCCTGACGGTCGCCGTGTCCCGCTCCACCTCGATCGTCGCGATCGCCGCCGGCGGTCCGTCTGCGGCCATGCCCGCGAAGGGGCTCATGCCGGCGATCACCGCCGCCACCGGGACGAGGCGGCGCATGCTACTGCGCCCCGCCGATGGCGGTCTGCGTGATGGTGACCGTCGCGCCGTTCGAGATCACGCTCGTGCCCGGCCCCCCGACGAAGGCCTGCCCGACACCGTCCTGATACAGCGAGACGCTCGTGCCGGCCCCATCGACGGTCAGATTGGACGTGAGGCCCGATCCGACCTGACTGACCAGTCCGGTCGCGCCCGCGCCCGTGACGCCGAGCGTGGCGTTGTTTCCGGTCCCGTCCTGCAGGATCGTGCCGCCCAGAGCGGCCGGGGCGACGGTGAGGTTCGCGACATTGCCGTTGCCCATCTGGCCGACCAGCGCCTCACCCGCGCCGGCCAGGTTCACCGTCGCGGCGTTTCCGGTTCCGCCTGTCCCCGAATCCTGGAGCAGCCCGACGAACCCGTCCCATCCCGTGATCGTGACGGATGCGGTGTTGTTGTCGCCCCGCTGGCGGGCGGGCGACCCCGGCTGCGCCACGGCGGACAGGGTGTTGACCGTGACGGCTTGCACGGCGTCCTCGTCCCCGCGCGGTTCCTCGACCTGAAGGAAGCTCCGCGACGTCGGCTGCGTGAGCGTCAGTCCGCCGACGGTGCTTCCGCCGGCCTGCGACTGATCCACGGTGATTGTGTTGCCGGTTCCCGGACGCGACGGATCGCCCTGCTGGATGGAGAGCGTGTTGCTCTGCGCCGCTGCCGAACCGACGGTCAGCCCGGCGGCTATGAGGGTTGCGGGGACCAGAAAGCGCATCATGGAATCTCCCGTAACGGCATGTCAGACGGAGGCCGATCCTCTACCAGGATCTTTGCGTAATGGAAACTATATTGCCTTGCCCGACCTGTGAAAAGGCCGCGACGTTGCTCATGCCGGTCTGGCTGACGGCGGCCTGGTTCCGGCTGCCGGCGACCGAGCCGCTGACGCTGTTGGACGAGCCGGACTGCACCGCGGCGAGGAGATTGTCCGACCCGGTCACCGAGAAGGACATCGAGTTGCCTTCGCCCGATTGGGAGAGCGACCCCCATGGCAGGCCGGAGAGGAGGGGCGCCGGCACCAGCGCACCGGCAGCGCCCCCGCCGTTCCGGTCGCCCGAGACCGAGACCGCGATCGTATTTTGCGACGATGCCACGGCCGGTGAGGCCTGGGCGATCGAAAGCGTGTTGTGGGACCCGCCGAACTCCACCGTCGCGAGGTTGGTCGCACGGTCCAGAGTCTGGAGCGTGAGGACGTTTCCGGTGGGATTGGCGTGAACTGCGTGTGGAAGTATCGCTCCGGACAGAACGAGAAGGGCAAGCAGGCTGCGCATGGAACGCTCCAGTCATCTTCGATGAGTGGAGGTTACGCAGGGACAGATTAGCGCAATTCTTACCGGAGGTTTCCATCTCTAGTCTTGTTGAATCGAGCTGTAATTGCCATCGCCAATTTGAATCGATTCCGCGAAATGGCCGGTTCCGATCTGGTCGATCGACGAGCGGTTGGAACTTCCGACCACGGTGATCGACGCCGTATGTCCGAGCCCCGTCTGGGCGAGGGAAAGCCGGTTCAGATCGCCCAGCACGTCGATGTCGGCCCGGTGCCCCTGTCCCGCCTGAGACAGGCCGGCACCCAAGGTCCGGGCGCTCCCTGAGAGGGGGCGGTGGGCCTCGTTGTTGTTGCCCGTGATCCGCACGTCCATGCGGTTGTCGGCACCCTGCTGGGCGATTGCGACGCGATTGATGTCGCCGATCGTGGAGACGAGCGCGGTGTTGCCGGCGGCGGAAACGGCCGCGCCGCGCCGCGCACTGCTCGTCTGGACGATGTCGGCGGTGTTCCCGTCGCCATCCTGACGCAGCGCCATGCGGTTCTCGTCGCCGAGCATGGTGACGGTGGCTCCGTTTCCGAAGCCGCTCTGGGCCGCGGCGAAGCCGTTTCCGTCCGCCCGGCCGTCCGCTTGCGCGCCGATCGTCAGAGTGAAGGAATTGTCGTCGCCGAACTGCTCGACGGAGGCGGCGAAACTGGCGAAGGCGACGCTGTCGCCGCTCATGGCGGCGAAGCCGCCGATCCCTTCGCTGCCATTGTCGTCGCCCGCGATCGTGATGCGCGCGACGTTTCCCTCGCCTTCGACGAGCCCGCCGAGGCCCGCCTGGACGATCTGATCGACGAAGTTCGCGTCGCCGTCGATGCGAAGATCGACCTCGTTGACGCTTCCGCTCTGAACGACGTTGCCGACGGCGTTCAGGGCGCCGGAGAGACGAAGCCTCGCCCGGTTCGCCGCGCCCTGCTGGTCGGCGATGCGCAGCGCGTTCTCCGATCCGTCCTGAGTGAGGACGATATCGTTGCCGGCACCCACCTGCCGCAATTGTTCGACCGCCTGCCGCGCGCCCGTCTGGGTGACGTCGAGCCTGTTCTCATCGCCGGTCGTGTCGCGAACGGAATGGGCCTGGACGATCTCGCTGATCGAATGGAAGCCGGGACCGGTGGAGACCGCTGGCCCTTCGCTGCCTTCGGCGTAGGAGCCGCCGATCTGGGTGATGGTGGCGCGGTTCGTCGGCCCCTGGAGGCCCGACCCGGCGCTCTGGTCGATCGCGCCGACGAGATTGGCGCCTCCCTCGCGCGCGGTTCTTTGCGTGATCTGGAGGACGTTGGCGTCGCCGCGCTGGAAGAGGCCGGTCGCGACGCCGCTTTCCCCGGTCAGAAGGCCGGCCTGACCGATCATGTTAATGCGGCCGATGCCGTTGCTTTCGCCGACCTGCAGGATCTCGACCTGATTGCGGTCGCCGAGCTGGTTCAGGCGGAGGTCCGCGCTGGCGCCGCCGACGAGGTTGTTCGCACCCGTCTGGTCGATGGTGATGACGTTCGTGTCACCGGTCTGGCCAAGGAACACGTCGTTGGACTGGGCATGGGCCGACCCGGCCGCGACACCGGCGCCCAGGAGAAGCGGCCAGAGCGTGGAATGGCGTTTCAGCATCGGTCGTCTCCTTCAGGAGTGACGAGGAGCCTGCGGGCGGGGAGGAAAGACGGTCGGCCGGGCGGAAAGCCCGGCCGACCAGACCGATCGTGATCAGAGCATGGGCAGGGCGACGGAGCCCTGCGTCACCGTCGAGTTGTTGCCGTTGCCGATCTGCGTGACGGTCGCCGTGTTCGAGTTCGAGAGCTGCGAGATGGAGCTCACGTTCGAATTGCCGGTCTGCAGCAGCGTCGCGCTGTTGGAGTCGGCGGTCTGGTTGATCGACGAACGGTTGTTGTTTCCGGACTGGGTCGAGCCCACGGTGTTTCCATCGCCGCTCTGAAGGAACGTGCTGATGTTGCCGTAGCCGGACGAGCTGAACGTCGCGGAATTCAGATCACCGATCTGCACGCCGGCGACGTCGCTGAAGTTTCCGTTCAACGTGCCGAGGATCGAGTTTCCGCTGCCTTCCTGGCTGAAGCCGAAATCGTTCTCGTTGCCGGTGATGGTCACCGCCAAGCCGTTCTGGCTGCCGCGTTGGCTGATGGTGGAAAGCGCCATACCATTCGCGGAGCTGAAGGCCTGCGTTTGGGCGAACCCGCCGAGCAGGCCGTTCCTGTTGCCGTCGATCGTCAGCGTCAGCTGGTTGTTGACGCCGGGCGCCCCGCTCAGCCCGTCCTGGGTGGCGGAGGTCAGGATGTTGTCGTTGCCCGTCTGGCTGACGGACAGGACGTTCGCCGTGCCGTTCTGCCCGACACTCGTGATGTCGGTGTTGAGCGCACCGCCGATGCGGTTGTTCGAGCCGTTCTGGATGATGGTGGCGGTGTTCTCAACGCCCCCGGTGTTGTTCTGGCGGACGACGCGAACAACGTTGGCGCCGCCGTCCTGGTCCACGGTCAGAGCGTTCGTCGTTGCCGACGCGCCGGAAAGGCTGGTCTGCTGCAGCGTGTCGAGACGGTTGGAGGTTCCGGTTTGGTCGATGCTGGCGGTGTTGCGGTCGCCGGTCTGGTCGATTCCGGTGCGCTGGTAGCCGGTCGTATTGAAGCGGCCATCCTGCGTGATCGTCAGGACGTTCCGATCGCCGGTCTGCGTCGCGAAATTGGCTTCGCCGTCCCGGCCGACATTGTTGGCGCCGCGGCCGCGCTGCCGCACGTCGGCGTTGTTGTTGTTGCCGACCTGAAGCAGCCGCGACGTGTTGCCGTTCGTGGTGGAGTCGTGGGACGCCTGATCGACGGTCGCTGCATTGGAGCCACCACGCTGAATGTTGGTGGCGATGTTGCCGACCGACTGAGCGGCGGCCGCGCCGGACAGCATTGCGAGAGCCGTGGCGGCGAGAAGAGCCGTCTTGAAAGTCGTCATGTCATTTCCCCCTTGGGTGTACTGTGCCGCCCCGTCTTCGAGTGCCGGCAAGACTTGGTGAATCCTGTCCCGCACCGAGGCGCAGGCATGCCTTCGGCGGTGCGCTGGAATGCGCGATCCGCGAAACGGAACCCCGGACTGCAACCGCGGTCGATTTCGAGCGCAGAGGGCCGTTCACGCAAAAGACGCGCGTTCTGCCCTGCTGATCGGTGATGTGGATGTCTGGCGCGGCACGACCTCTAGGGCCGACGGACAGGGTCCGTCGTGAGATCGCTCCGCATTTCGCACCTTGGTTGAGCCGGATGAAGGTCCGTTCTCAGAAGTCCGTAGGCTTTACCCCCGCCTCTTCGAACCTCTTAACGAAGGGTTTACTCTTCCGCCTTCCGTTCAGTCAACGAGTTTTGCGCGATGTAGTTCATTTCGGAACACTAGGATTAACGCGGGTTTTGCTTGTACGGAGATAGTAATGGAAGCAAATGTAATTCGTAAGGGCATCTTATAAAAATTCGTCATTCGGGATATTTCTCTCCCGCAGGGGTAGAACTAACACGTCCTCTGATTGCTCAATAATAAGGGCGACGAACGAATCGGAGCGCCTGCCTTGAAGGACTATTCCGCTGCGGAATCCCGTCGCGTATCCTGTGGGGAGCTCCGGCGGCCCGGTCCTGTGCAATCGAGCGATTTTCCAAGGCCACGGGCTGGCTCCGCGAGGTCGCGGAGAGATGCCCAAACGAAAAGGCCGGCGCTTTCGCGGCCGGCCTTTTGTCCGATTCTTCAGTTGCCGTAAGGCGGGGTCGCTTTCCTAGGTAGGGGACTCACCCAAGCCATTGAGTGACCGTCGCGATCAGCGCGATGGCGGCCAGATAGTTGATGGCGAGGCGGTCGTATCGGGTTGCGATGCGCTTCCAGTTCTTCAGCCTGCCGAACATGCGCTCGATGGTGTTGCGACGGCGATAGGCCTTGCGGTTCAGCGGATAGGCGATATCGCGGGCAGCCCGCCCCGGAATGACTGGCTCGATCTCATGTTGGAGGAGCCAGGTCCGCAGCTTGTCGGCATCATAGGCTTTATCTGCGATCAGGCGCTTCATCGGTCTCATGGCCTCCAGAAGCGGAAGAGCCATGGAGATGTCGGCGATGTTGCCGGGCGTCAGGGCAAGGGCGACGATCCGGCCACCAGCATCGGCCAGACAATGGATTTTCGTCGTTCGGCCGCCGCGCGAGACGCCGACCGCTTGCGCAAACTCCCCCCTTTTCCGCCGGATGCTGAGCGGTGTGCTTTGACATGCGTGCTGTCGAGGCAAAGCTCATCGGGGACAGCACCTCCGGCTGCGACCTTGGCGAAGATCCGCTGCCAGACGCCGCGTCGTGCCCAGCGGGTGTAACGGTTGTAGATCGTCTTGGCCGGTCCGTACTCTGGCGGCACATCTCGCCAGCGGCCGCCGGTCTTCAGGATATGAAGGATTCCCGAGATGACCCGCCGGTCATCGACCCGCGGCTTGCCGGGTTGGTTCTTCGGCAGGTGCGGCTCCAACTTCGCCCACGCCTCGTCCGACAGCCAGAACAGATCGCGCATGATCGCCTCCATCCAAGGAACCCAATGCCGAATGGAATCTGCCAATCTTGGCAATATCTTGGTTGGGTCCCCAACCTAAAGGCTTGCGACCGAGTTCGAGCCGCCGATCGCGCCGAGCGAAGGCTCGTCCGGCCCCGGAGCGGGCGGGAGCTGCGGGGGAGCGGCGTCGGCCGGCACCGCGCCGACGCCGGGCACCTGGCGCACGCCCGACTGTCCGGCCGGCTGTGGAGCCGCGCGGGGCGCCGGTTGCGTGTTGGCGGTCACCGGGCCCGGTGCGAGCCGCGACGAGACCGTGACGGGGCGCGGCGCCGCCGGAACCGTCTCGGTGATCGTTGCCGCGTCGCGCGTGCGCGGGGGAGGCGGGAACGCCGCCTCGCTCGTGAGGAAATCGCCGTATTTGGCGGCGCGGTAGGCCGCGACATACCGTGCCCCGGCCTCCGCGTCCGCGAAGTTCCAGAGGTTCAGCTCCGCGCCCTCGACGATGAGGGAGGCGACCGCCTGTTCGAAGGCCGACTGGACCGCGATCTGCTTCGGCTCGTTGTAGGTAACGCCGGCCTCGCCCTCGAGCAGTTCGTCGAGGCGCACGAAGCGGAACGTGCCGCCCTGCAGGGCGTAGGACGCGACGGACTTGCGCGTGGTGACGCTGGTCAGAACCTCGCCGGTCTTGGTGGAAACCGCCCGCAGCGTGACGGTCACGACGTCGTGCATGTACCGCGTGTCGGCGCCGATGCCGAGCAGGCGAGCGCCCACGCCGCCCGTCGCGATATTGGTGTCGTAGCCGATGATGCCGCCTTCGATGATGATGCTGGCATGGAGCAGCGGCGGCAGGATGCGCGCGTCGATCGTGTTCTCGTTGTTGTAGATGCGGCGCATCTCCGTGAGGATCTGGCGCTCGCGCAGGAGGTTCTCCAACTCCTTGCGCTCCAGAACCGTGAACCAGCGACGCTCGCCGGCGTCCTGCAGCGCCTTGATGAGGATCGCGGAGCCGCCCTGCGTGATCGCGCGCGACAGGGACTGGACGTTGTCGCGCTCCTTGAACTGGCCGGTCAGGTCCTCGATCTCGTAGACCGCGACCACCGTCTTCGCCTTCGGCGGCGGAATGCGGCGCAGCTCGTTGTTGGGTTGCGTGACGGGCGCGACCACGGGCGCGGCGTCGAGGACCGACGCCGTCGTCACGCAGCCGGCGAGGGCCGCCGCGCATGCGCCGAGAGCCAGAGCGCGCACCATGTTGCTGCGGAGCGAACGCTTCGCCTTCATCGGTTTTCCCCTCGTTGGGCCGGCATCCCCCCGGATCCGGCCTCAAGCGAACTTCAGTTGATCGTCAGCGGGCTCAGCGGCGAACCGTTCAGCGCGCCGAGGGACGAGGCCCCCGTGGTGGCCGCCGCCGTCGTCGGAGTGACCACGAGCTGCGGGACCACGATGTCCGTGACAGTCCCGTCGGCGGCGTTGGTGATCCGCAGGCGGATGGATCCGACCGTGCGTTCGAAGGTCACGGTCGTATCGCCGAACTGGACCGTGCCGGAATCCTGCGGGTTCTCCCCGAAGATCGCGTCGGTCACCTGTCCGGCGAGGGCCGAAAGCAGCCGCCCCTGGAGCTGGCGGATGAAGAGATCGGCGTCCGAGGTGCCGGGGGTGCCGGGCGATCCGGGCGTGGCCGTCGCCGGCGGCACGAAATCGCTCGCCGTTGCCGTCCGCTGCGCGTTGGCCGTGCCCAGAAGATGGGCCGAATTGAGCGGGTTTCCTCCGAAGGAGGGGTTGACCGGCGTGTAGACGAGGTCGCCCGCCGACGCGACGCGGCCGAGTGCGAGCAGGCCGACCAGGGCGAACGGCGCGATCATCTTCATTTGGCCACAGAGCCTCCTTCTTTCCGCCTTCCCCTATAGTCCAGAGAATTGATGTATAGCAATGCCTTCTAGATATGTTTGACGATGCAAAGGGTCCCGTAGCGTCATTTCGGTCACGATGACTGGTTCTTCCCTCGCGGAATCAGGCTCTTGGTCCTGCGCAGGCCAGTCGTTGCGGCGAGGGATTCGTGCGGTCGAAACGGTCTTTGCTGCGCTGGCCGGCCGCTCCCGGCGATCGTCCGGCTCCATTCGGAGCTCGTGTCTCACGAACCCGAACGCGGGGAGGGGGCGGTCTCGCGACGAGCGCTCCGCTTGCAGAGGTCGGTGCCCTGCGCTCTTGCGGGAAGGCCCTGCAATCGCTAGGAAACCGCCGGTCGGGCGATTAGCTCAGTTGGTAGAGCGCCTCGTTTACACCGAGGATGTCGGCAGTTCGAGCCTGTCATCGCCCACCATTCCAACCCGAGCCCTGGCATCAAAACCGTTCGTCGGTCTCGGCCGCGCGCGGCTTCGGCGTGGCCGATCGGATCGGCGTTGCAGCATCGGGCCGAAGATCGGACGCGATTTTCGGGAGGCCCGATGCGCAGTTGCAAAGAGAAGGAGCGGCCTTCGTGCGTCGGATGGGACGCACGGGGCTCCGGGCGCGGGCGAGGGACGGCGACCGCATGGCCGCCGCCCGCAACGGTTCACCCGGCGCTCACCGCGCTACCATTCGATGCCGATCTTGCCGAAATGGCTCGCGCCCTCCTCGTGCCGGAAGGCGTCGGCGAGATCGTCCAGTGAGAAGCGCCGATCGATCACGGGGCGCACCGCGTTCGCCCCCAGCGCGCGGACGAAGTCCTGCTGCTGGCGCCGGCTTCCCACGATCAGCCCCTGGACGCGCGCCTGCTTGGCCATGAGCACGGCGGTCGGCACCTCTCCGGAAAAGCCCGTCAGCACGCCGATGAGCGAGATATGGCCGCCGATCCGCACCGCCTCGACGGACTGGGCGAGCGTTCCCGGTCCCCCGACTTCCACGACGTGATCGACGCCGGATCCTCCGGTCCAGTCCCGGACCGCGCGTCCCCATTCCGGATCGGCGCGATAGTTCAGGGTGAAGTCCGCGCCGAGCGTTCGCGCACGCTCCAGCTTCTCGTCGGACGAGGAGGTGATGGCGACGCGGGCGCCGAACATCTTCGCGATCTGGAGGGCCCAGATCGAGACGCCGCCCGTGCCGAGCAGGAGCACCGTGTCCCCCGCCTTCAGGCCGCCGTCCGCCACGAGTGCGCGCCATGCGGTGAGCCCGGCGGTCGTGATGGCAGCGGCCTCCACCGCGTCATAGCCCTTCGGAGCATGGGTGAAGGCCGTTGCCGGCAGCACCGCGAACTCGCGGGCAAAGCCGTCGATGCCGTCGCCCGGCGTGCGCGCGAAGTCTCCTGTCGTCGGCGCGCCGTCCTGCCAGTCCGGAAAGAAGCAGGACACGACGCTGTCGCCGGGCGCGAATTCGCGCACGCCCTCGCCGACGCTTTCGACGATGCCCGCCCCGTCGGCCAGAAGGATGCGTCCGTCCGCCGCCTTCATCTTGCCGGTGGCCACCGACAGGTCATGGTAGTTCAGCGATCCTCCATGCAGCGCGACGCGGATTTCGCCGGCCCCGGGCTGGCCCGGATCGGGTCTGTCCTCCCTGACGATCCGCTCCAGTCCGCCGGGCGCTCGCAGTGCCATCGTCTTCATCGTGGTGTCTCCATCTCTTCCGTCCGGTGAGGGACGCCGCGCCGGACATAGGCATAGGCGGGCTCGGCCGCGAGGGCGGGCAGGGGGCGAGATGGAAATGCCCCCGCGCGTGTCCGGGCGGCCTACCGTCACGGTCCAGGAATGGGTATGGCGACGGTCGATGACGATCGGTTCGACCCCCGAAAGCGATTCCGCGCCGAAGGCGCCTCTCTCGGCAGAGGCGGTCGGCGTCGCCCTGCGCATCGGCTCGACGGTCGCCTTCGCCGCGATGGGCGGCTGCATCAAGGCGCTGGGGGACAGCGTGCCGCTCGGGGAGATCGTCTTCTTCCGATCGGCCGTCGCCCTGCTGCCGCTCGTCCTCTTCCTGCACTGGACGGACGCCTTCCCGGCGGGGCTCGCGACGCGCCGTCCGTTCGGACATGTGGCGCGCTCGCTCATGGGCGCCTGCGCCATGTTCACGTCCTTCGCGACGATCCGGTTCCTGCCGCTCGCGGAGGCCACGCTCCTGTCCTACCTCGCGCCCGTCATGCTCGTCCTCTTGAGCTGGATGCTGATCGGCGAGACCCTCACATGGCGCCGGATTCTCGGTGTTGCCTTCGGGCTGGGCGGCGGCGCCGCATTCTGCCTGCCGGCCTTTTCCGGCAATCTGACGGACGGCATGCTGATCGGCTTCGCCATGGGGCTCCTGACGGCGCTTCTGACGGCAGGCGCCCTTCTCCAGGTCCGGCGCCTGACGCTGGCCGGCGAGAAGCCCGGCGCGATCGCCTTCTGGTTCGCCGTCGTCTCCGCTCTGGCCGGCCTGTCCACGCTGCCCTGGGGCTGGGTCTTGCCCGATCCGCATCAAGCCGCGCTGCTCGTCGGCGCAGGGCTTGCCGGCGGCGCCGCCCATATCCTGATGACGCTGTCCTTCCGCCATGCCGAGGCGGCGGCTCTCGCGCCCTTCGAATATCTGTCGATCCTGTGGGCGATGGTCGTCGGAATGGTCTTCTTCGCCGAGATCCCGAACTGGACCTTCCTTCTGGCCGCGCCCCTCATCCTGGCCGGGTCGGTCATCGCTCTGCCGAAAGGCGCGATCAAGCTCGGGCGCAGGCGCGCGCCGGCGGCGGGCGTCTGAAGCGCATTCGGCCTAGAAGGCGGGCCTACTCCGCCGCGATCCGTTCGCTGGAGACGGGCAAGGCGACGCTTCGTCCGACCGGCTGCACGACCGGCGCGCCCCGGCTGTCGTGCAGGACCTCCACCTCGACCCCATAGACCGAGCCGATCAGCTCGGCGGTCACGAGGCTGCGCGGCGGGCCGGCCGCATGCAGCGTTCCGCCTGCGACGACGAGAAGATTGTCGGCATACCGGCAGGCGAGGTTGAGGTCGTGCAGCACCACGATGGTCACCTGATCCTTCGAGCGGGTTTCCCGGCGCACGACGTCGAGAAGGGCGATCTGATGCTTCAGGTCGAGCGCGCTCACCGGCTCGTCGAGGAGCAGGCCGAGGGAGTCGCGCATCAGCACCTGCGCGAACATCGCCAACTGCCGCTGGCCGCCGCTGAGCGAGCCGATGGCGCAGTTGGCCAGATGTGCGATGCCCACGGCGTCCAGCCTCGTCATCGCGGCTTCGAGCGTTTCGTCGTCGATGTGGAACTGCAGGCGCCCCAGGCGCCCGAGCACCACGACCTCCAGAACCGTCATCGCCAGATCCGAGGCATTGTCCTGCGGCATGTAGGCGAGGGCGTCCCGCCATGCCTTCCGGAATTTCGGCGTCGGCCGTAAGGTGTCCATCCGATGGCCGCCGAGCTCGATCGTGCCGGCGCACAGCGCCAGATCGCCGAAGAGCGCGCGCAGGAGCGTCGTCTTGCCCGCGCCGTTCGGGCCGATCACCGCGTGGATCCGGCCCGGCTCGAGAACCGTGCTCACGTCGCGCAGCACCATCGTGTCGCCGCGCGAGACGCAGACGTCGTCGAGCCGGATCATCGCACGGCCCCGCGCGGCGCGAAGATCAGCCAGAGCAGGAACGGCACGCCGACGATGGCCGTCACGATTCCAACGGGGAAGAGCGCCCCCGGCACGATCGACTTCGACAGGACCGAGGCGGCGGACAGGATGAGCGCGCCGCACAGCATGGACAGAGGCAGCAGGAAGCGCTGGTCCTCGCCGACGCTCATGCGGGCCATGTGCGGCGCCACGAGGCCGACGAAGCCGATCACGCCGACGAAGCTCGTGGCGGTCGCGGTCATGATCGCGACGAGGATCAGAACCTTCATGCGCAGGAGCCGCACGTCAACGCCAAGGCTCGTCGCCCGCGTCTCGCCCATGCGCAGGGCCGCCAGCTTCCAGGAATCGCTGAGCAGGATCAGGGAACAGCCGAGCGTCACGACGGTCGTCAGCCAGAAGGTCGGCCAGGTGGCCTTGGTCAGGCTGCCGAAGAGCCAGAACAGGATCTGCTGCGACAGCTCCGGCGAGGAGAGGAACTGGACGAGCGACAGAAGCGACTGGAACAGGAAGAGAAGGGCGATGCCGCCGAGGATGATCGTGTCGCCGCGCATCCGCCGCATGGAGGCGAGCGCGAACAGGAACAGGGCCGACAGCATGGAGAAGACGAAGGCGCCGAGGGGGACCGCGATCATGGCGCTGAGCCCGAAGCCGCCGAACGACAGGACGAGCGCGGCGCCGAAGCCTGCGGCGGCCGCCATGCCGAGCGTGTAGGGACTGGCCATCGGGTTGTCGAGAATGGTCTGCATCTGCGCTCCGCCGGCCCCGAGCGCGGCGCCGACGCTGAGCGCCATCAGAGCCATCGGCAGGCGAAGGTCCCAGACGATCGTGTCGGTCATGGCCCCGCGCTCGCCCAGATGCGTCAGCGAACGCAAAACTTCGGTCAGCGGCAGAAGCGACGGGCCGGTCGCGACGTCCAGCACGAAGCTCCCCGCGGCGACGAGCCCGAAGATCGCGATGGCGCGCCAGCGCCGACGCTCGCGGCGGCGGTGCTCGGCGATGGCCTCGGCGTGGGTCGATACGGCGGTCATGGCGGGTCCGGCGGACGGAGCGGGGAGCGGGGCCGAGACGTCGTCCCGGGCCCCTTCGGATTCTCAGTCGTCGACGGAGATTGCGAAGGTTCCCTCGGGCATTACGGGGAGATACTTCGCGTAGTAGTCGAAGTAGTTGGCGACCGGATCGACGTCCGCGAAGGCGTCCGGATAGAGCTGCTTGGCGATGAACTGGATCATCGCGAAATCCGACAGGGTCCGCGAGGCGCCCTGGTAGACCCCGTAGAGACGCCCGTCGCGGATCGCGGGAAGCTCGGCCCAGCCCGCACGGGTCTCGAACGCCTTCAGCTTCTCGTGCGCCTCGTCGGAGCTCACGCCCTGGCCCATCGCCATCGCGGTCGGGTTGGCGTTATCCTCGCGGCCGGAGATGAAGATCGCCTCGGGCTGGGCGGCCAGAACCTGCTCGGGATTGATGACGCCCCACCATTCGACGAAGGGCGCGGCGATGTTGTCGCCGCCCGCCGCGGTCGCCATCGCGCCCCACATGTTCTTGCCGTAGGTGAAGGAATGCTCCGAGGGGCCCTTGTTGCCGAACTCCATGTAGACCCTCGGCTTGGGCTGGCCGCTCGAAGCGATGCGCTCGTCGATGTCCTTCATCGCGTCCTCGTAGAAGGTCGCGAGCTCCTCGCCGCGCTCTTCCTGGCCGGTGATCGTGCCGAGCACGCGCGTGGACGCCGCGTGGCGCTCGACCGTCTGCGCGTTGTAGTCGACGACCGCGACCGGGATGCCGGCCTGTTCGATGCGTTCGGCGTCGAGGCCGAGCGCCTTGTACTGCCAGTCGGCGAGGACGACCATGTCGGGCTCGAGCGACAGCACCTTCTCGACCGAGAAGGTCTGCTCGTCGATCTCGCCGACATCGGCGATGTCGGCGATCGACGGACGATGGGCGACGTGCATGGCCCAGTTGGCGGGGACCTTTCCGACCCAGGCCTGTCGCGACAGGCCGACCACGTCGTCGAAGGCGTCTTCGCCGCCGACGGCCATGTAGTCCTCGAAATAGAAGCCCAGGACGACGCGCTTGGCCGGCAGATCGGCGGTGACCTCGCGGCCGATCACGTCGGTGAAGGTCCGCGGCTCGGCATGGGCGAGCGCGGACGCCGCCAAGAGAAGGAAGGGCGCAGCGAAGGTCGCGGACGCGATACGCCGGAGGGACTGGCTCACGTGTGTCTCCAGAAGGTCGTCATGGGCGGCGGGACCCATACTGCCGGCGAATACTGGATACAAGAAGTATAGTTTAGAACCATGGTAAGCTGAGCCGCTCCGTGCTCTGCACAGGGCGCGCGGCGGCTGTCGCATGAGGCACGTCCCGCGACGGCGAGAGACGGCGGGACGGGAGGCGTGGGAGGCGTCCGCGTCGTCGCGACGGCCTTTCCGGGCGGCTGACAGGTTTGTGACAGCATAACCCGTCTAGAAATCTCCGACCGGCCGGGCAGGGGCCGGATCGCACGGCGCTTCGGGAGGATGCGCGCTGGCAACGCCGCGAACGGCCGGGAAGCGCATCGGCGCACGGCGGCGGCTCAGCTTCACTCTCCCCTCGCGTCTGCAGCCCCGACCGGGCCGAGACCCTGCATGTTTTGGGAGAGAAAAACCGCATGTCCTTCACACGATCGAGCATTCTCGTCGCAGCGCTCCTCGCCTCGACCAGCGCGTTCGCGCAGATGTCCGAGCTGCGGATCATGGCTCCGGCGGCCCCCGGCGGCGGCTGGGACCAGACGGCGCGCGCCATCCAGGCGACGCTTCAGGCCGACGGCCTCGTCCAGAACATCCAGGTCGAGAACGTCGCGGGCGCGGCCGGCACGATCGGCCTCCAGCAGTTCGTGAACCGCACGGACGGCGACGGCAACGCCGCGATCGTCGGCGGCTACGTGATGGTCGGCGGCATCATCACCAACGAATCCCCGGTCACGCTCGCGGACGTCACGCCGATCGCCCGTCTGACGGGCGAGTATGTCGTCGTGGTCGCTCCGGCCGATTCCGAGATCGACAACGCCGAGGAACTCGCCGCGCTTCTGAAGGAGGATCCGGGCCAGGTGTCCTGGGGCGGCGGTTCGGCGGGCGGCGTCGATCACATCGCGGCCGGTCGCTTCGCGCAGGTCGTCGGTGCCGATCCGGCCGAGATCAACTACATTCCCTATTCGGGCGGCGGCGAGGCCCTGGCGGCTCTTCTCGGCAACCAGGTCGATGTCGGTGTCTCGGGCTATGGCGAGTTCGCCGCGCAGATCGAGTCGGGCGACCTCAAGGTGATCGGCATCACCGCGCCCGAGACCCAGGACTACGCTCCGAACGCCCCGACCTTCGCCGACCAGGGCTATGACCTGACGATCCAGAACTGGCGCATGATCGCCGGCGGCCCGAACCTGTCGGACGAGCAGCGCGAGACGCTGACCTCGACCATCCGTCAGATGGCCGAGTCCGAGCGCTGGCAGCAGGAACTCCAGACCCGCGGCTGGGTCGACACCTATCTCGACGGCGAGGAGTTCCAGACCTACCTGAACCAGGAGATCGAGAACACGACGGCCATCCTGTCCGAGCTCGGTATCACCCAGTGAGCGAGCAGCCGGACACGCGGCTGACGGAAGAGAGCGGGGGCGGGGCAGCCCGCCCCCTCTCGTCCGACGGCCTCCACCACCGCGTCGGGATCGATATCGGCGGGCTCCTCATCGCAGCCTCGCTCGTCCTTCTCGCCTTCCTCATCTTCTCCGACGCCTCGACCTATCCCGTCCGGCGCGCCTCGGCCCATTTCGGCCCGGCCATCTTCCCGATGATCGTCGCCGCCGGGCTCCTGATCCTCGGCGGTCTCACCGTCGTCATGGCGGTCAGGGGAGGCTTCCCGGAGCGCGAGGTCATCTCCTTCGTCGCCCCGGCCTGGATCACGGGCGGGCTTCTGGCGCAGGTCCTGCTGATCGCCTACGGGGGCGGCTTCGTGCTCGCCGCGGCCGCGCTGTTCGCGGCGACCGCCCGCGGCTTCGGCCACCGCAACTTCCTCGTCAGCTTCCCGGCCGGGATCGGCGTCGCGGTCTTCCTCTACATCCTCTTCCAGCGGCTGCTTGGCCTGGCGCTTCCCGCCGGCCCGATCGAGGCCGCCATCAACGCGCTGTTCCGGTAGGCGGGCCCGATGGAAACCTTCTCGCTTCTCTACGAAGGTCTGCTGGTCGCCACGCAGCCGCACAATCTCTTCTTCGCGCTGGTCGGCGTGCTTCTGGGAACGGCGGTCGGCGTCATGCCGGGCATCGGCCCGGCGCTCACCGTGGCGCTGCTTCTGCCGGTTTCGCTGTCCTTCGGGGCCACGGGCTCGCTCATCATGTTCGCCGGCATCTACTATGGCGGCATGTATGGCGGGGCGATCTCATCGATCCTCCTGAACACGCCCGGCGAAACCGCCTCGATCATGACGGCGGTCGAGGGCAACCGCATGGCCCGGTCCGGCCGGGGCGGACAGGCGCTGGCGGCCTCCGCCATCGGCTCCTTCTTCGGCGGCACCGTCGGGACGATCGGCATCGCGCTGATCGCCCCCCTGATGGTCTGGGTGGCCCTGCGCTTCGGTCCGGCCGAGTATTTCGCGCTGATGACGCTGGCCTTCCTCACGGTCTCGGCGGCCTTCGGCGGCTCGGTGGTGCGCGGTCTGACCTCGCTCTTCATCGGCCTGTCCATCGGCCTCGTGGGCATCGACAGCCTCACCGGCCAGTCGCGCATGTCCTTCGGCTTCGCCGAACTGCGCGATTCGATCGGCATCGCCATCGTGGCCGTGGGTCTCTTCGCGATCGGCGAGACCCTCTTCGTCGCCTCGCAGAAGATCGACATCGACGAGACGGTCGAGAAGGTGAGGGGCTCGGTGTGGATGTCGCGCGCCGACTTCCGGCGCGTCCTCGGCCCCTATCTGCGCGGTTCCGGCCTCGGCTTCCTGTTCGGCCCGCTGCCGACGGGCGGCGCCGAAATCCCGACCTTCCTGTCCTATTCCTACGAGAAGCGGACCTCCAAGGGGGTCGGCAGGCAGGAGTTCGACAACGGCAAGGGCGCGATCGAGGGCGTCGCCGGGCCGGAGGCGGCCAACAACGCGTCGGCCGCGGGAACGCTGATCCCGCTCCTGACGCTCGGCCTGCCGACCTCGGCGACGGCGGCGATGATGCTCGCCGGCTTCCAGCAGTACGGGCTGCAGCCCGGCCCGCTGCTTTTCACCAACAACCCGGCGATCGTCTGGGGCCTGGTGGCGAGCCTCTTCATCGCCAACCTCATGCTGCTCGTCCTGAACCTGCCCTTCGTCGGGCTCTGGGTGAAGCTTCTGGAGATCCCCCGGCACTGGCTGTACGCGGGCATCCTGACCTTCGCCACGCTCGGCATCATCGGAGCGACCGGCTCGACCTTCGCGCTGATCCTGCTGCTTCTCTTCGGCCTCATGGGCTTCGTGATGCGGCGCTTCGGCTACCCGCTGGCGCCGGTCCTCGTCGCGACGATCCTCGGACCGCTCGCCGAGGAGCAGCTTCGCCGCGGCCTGATGATCAACCGGGGCGACTGGAGCTTCCTGTTCCAGTCCTGGATCGCCCTCGTCATCTACGCCATCGCGATCGCCTCGATCCTGGGTCCGGTCGTCTGGCGGATGATGCAGCCGAAGGGGGCCAACACCTCCTTCGCGATGGACGGCGACTGACATGCGAAGGGGCGGGCGCTTGCGTCCGCCCCTTCTTCTGCCAATGTGGCCGCATGCGGCTGCTTTTGGTGGAAGACAACGAAGATCTGGGTGACGCGATGGCGCGCCATCTCTCCCGCTCGGGCCATTCCGTCGAATGGGTCCGGACCGGAGAGCTCGCGCTGGAGGCGACCGCCGGCGAGCGATTCGATGCCGCGGCCGTCGATCTGACGCTTCCCGGCCGGGACGGGGTCTCCATCATAGAGGAATGGCGGCGGAGCAAGGTGTCCATGCCGATTCTCGTCGTGACCGCCCGCTCCGAGATCGACGACAAGATCGGCATCCTTGACCGCGGCGCCGACGACTATCTGGTGAAGCCGTTCGACCTGCGCGAGATGGAGGCGCGAATTCGCGCGCTCCTGCGCAGGCAGGCCGGCCAGACGACGAGCGTGACGGTCGCGGGCGACGTGGCGCTCGATACCGGCGCGCAGACCGTGATCGTGGCGGGACGGCGGGTGGAGCTCGGCCGCCGCGAGTTCCGGCTTCTGGAAATTTTCCTGACGAGATTGGGCACGGTGATGCCCAAGGAACGGCTGATGTCGCAGCTCTTCTCCCATGACGACGAGGTCCTGACCAACGCGCTCGAGCTCTACGTCTCGCGCCTGCGCCGCAAGCTCTCCGGGTCCGACCTCGAGATCGTGACCGTGCGCGGCGTCGGCTATGGAGCCCGGCTGCGGGACATGGCCTGAACGGGACCGCCGGCCGCATGGACGAGGCTCTTCCCCGCCCGGTTCGACCCGTCCGACCCGGCGGGTTCTCGATCCGCCGGCGCATCCTGCTCGCGGCGATCACCCTGCTCCTCGCCTCGTCGCTCGTCCTCGTCTGGTTCATCGGCGACTACGCGGAGCGATCGGCCGACCGCGCCTTCGACCGACTGCTCGGCGCTTCGGCGCTGACGATCGCGGGGGCCGTGCAGGCCGAGCGCGGAACCGTGACGGTCGAACTGCCGATCACCTCCTTCGCCATGTTCTCCGGCGCCGATCGCGTCTTCTACTCCGTCAGCGATCCGCATGGCCGCTTCGTGACCGGCTACGAGGATCTGGCGGACGCCCTCCCGGCGGCGGACGAGGGCGAAGCCGTCTTCTCCGACATCGACTACCGGGGCGAGGTGATCCGCGTCTCGACCGTCGGGCGGCTCCTGTCCACGCCCGACGGAACGGGCTGGGTCACGGTCCGGGTCGCCGAGACGCAGAGCGAGCGCCGGACGCTGGCCAACGAGATCTTCAACAACGCCATCGTGCCGGTCATCGCCCTGACGCTTCTCGCGATCGCGCTCGTTTGGGTGGTGCTCGGACGCGCCTTCGCGCCGCTTTCAGGGTTGGAGGCCCATCTGATCGGCCGCGAGCCGGAGAATCTGGCGCCGGTCGATCTTCCGGTCCCGGTGGAGGTGGGGCACCTCGTCGCAGCGCTGAACGGCTTCATGGAGCGCCTGCGGACCGCGCGCCAGCGGCTCGAGGCGCTCGTCACCGAAGCGGCGCACGAGGTGCGCACGCCGCTCGCCTCGCTCCGCGCGCAGGCGGAAATCGCGAGGGACGAGACCGACCCGGACGCGCTGCGCATGCGGATCGAACGCATTCATTCCGGCGCCGTCCACGCCAGCCAGCTCGTCTCCCAGCTGCTGATGGACGCGACGATCTCGCATCGCCTGGAGGTCCGCGAACCCCTGGCCGCCGCCTTGCCCGACCTTCTGGAGGACGTGGCGAGCCGTCTCGACCCCGATCTGGAAGACCGGCTCTTCATCGATCTCGACGCCGCGCTGGAGGACGGGTTCGTCATGGGAGACCCCGTGGTCCTGCGCGAGATGCTGCGCAATCTCGTCGACAATGCCATGAGCTACACCCCCGGCCCCGTCGAACTCGGCGCGCGGCGCGACGGGGAGGGCGTCGTCATCGAAGTGGCCGACCGCGGCCCCGGCATCCCCGACGACGAGAAGCCGGCCGTCCTGGCGCGCTTCCGGCGCGGCAGCTCCTCGGCCGGCAAGCCCGGCTCCGGCCTCGGCCTGTCGATCGTGGACCGGATCGCGCGCTCGCTCGGCGGCACGCTCGCGCTCGAAGACCGCCCGGGCGGCGGACTGATCGTGCGTGTGCGGCTTCCGCTCGCCGGCCGCTCTTCGAAATCTGTGCAGGCGGCGAGGTCGCTCGGCCTCTTCGCCGTTCTCGTCCTGCCCTGCCTCCTTCTGGGCGCGGGTCCCTCCTTCGCGACCACCACGCTTTACGACGCTCAAGGGCTGGAGCCCTTTCGGCGCCTGACGATCGTGGGCACCACGGACACGCCCCTGATGGCGCCTCTGGTGGCCGCGTTCCAGGAGGCTTATCCGGGCATCGAGGTCGAATATGCGGAGGGGGAGACGCTGCCGATCTATCAGGACTATCTGGCCGGCACCCTCGAACCCAGGCCCGACATCCTGATGAGCTCGGCGGCCGACCTTCAGATCAAGCTCGCCAATGACGGCTACGCGCTCCGCCATCCGTCGGCCTATCTCGGCTCGCTTCCCGCCTGGGCGAGCTGGCGCGACGAGGTGTTCGGCTTCACCTACGAGCCGGCGGTCATCGTCTACGACCCGTCCGCCTTCGCGCCGGGCGAGGTGCCGCGAACGCGCATTGCCCTCGCCGAGCTTCTGGAGAGCGAACCGGAGCGCTTCCGCGGACGCGTCGCGACCTACGACATCGCGCAGAGCGGCGTCGGATATCTTCTGGCGGCGCAGGACGGGACGATCTCCTCGACGAACTGGCGTCTGGCGGCCGCCTTCGGCCGCACCGGCATCCATCTCAGCGGATCGAGCCCGCAGATGCTGACCATGATCGAGCAGGGCGAACTCGCGATCGGCTACAACATCCTGGGGTCCTATGCCTTTGCCCGGCAGGCCGCGGGGGCGGATATCGGCATCGTGGTGCCGGACGACTACGTGCTGGTCCTCACCCGCACGATGCTGATTCCCGAGGACGCGGCGAATGCCGATCTGGCGCGCGCCTTCGTCGATTTCACGCTTTCGCCGGGCGGTCAGGCGGTGTTGGCCGGCACGTCCGCTCTCGGCTCGATCGTGCCCGGGACGAGCGGTCCCTTCTCCAGCGAACGGATCGCGGCCTTCGGTCTGGGCGCGGTCCAGCCCGTCGCGCTCGGCCCCTCTCTCCTCGTCTCGCTCGACCCGTTGCGCCGGGACCGGTTCCTGCAGACCTGGACCGAGATCGTCGCGCCGGGCGCCGCGCGTCCCTAGACCCTCTCGGACCATGGTTTCCCGAGCCGCCGTATGTCTTTGAATTTGCGCTTCAGGCTTCCCGAAAATCGATTCCGATTTTCGGGCCGATGCTGTAGACACAGGCGCACTGCCTGTTTCGACAGCTCGTGCGCTGAACACTGAAAGAACCAGAAGTTGTCAAACGGCAGGCCGGAGAGCGAGAGCGTCCAGGAGGCGGCGGCAGCGAGCGCTGTCGTCGATCCGGAGCGTCTTGCAGCGCTCAGGGCGCTGAACATTCTCGACACGCCGGCCGATCCGAGCTTCGATAGCATCGTCGAGGTCGCGAGCGAGGTGTGCGAAGCGCCGACCGCCCTCGTCAGCCTGATCGACAGCGACCGCCAGTGGTTCAAGGCCCGCGTCGGCTTCCTGCCGAGCCAGACGACGCTGGACCGCTCGGTCTGCGCGCACACCCTTCCGCGCTCCGACATTCTGGTGATCTGCGATCTGACGGCCGATTCCCGGACCTCGCGAAATCCGCTCGTCACCGGGCCGGAGGGGATCCGCTTCTATGCGGGCGCTCCGCTGATCACCACCGACGGGCACCATCTGGGCGCGCTGTGCGTCATCGACACCAAGCCGCGCCCCGACGGGCTGACCCACAGGCAGGCGAACGTCCTGCGCCAGCTGGCCCGTCAGGCGGTCTCGCAGATCGAGCTGCGTCGCCTGCTCGCGCAACGCGACGATATGGTCGAGCATCTGCGCGCGGCGAGGGACGAGGCGGCGGAGGATCGCCGCCGCTTCTCGCTGCTCTTCGACAACGCGCCGAGCTTCATCGCGCTGAAGCGCGGCCCGAACCACATCTACGAGAAGGTCAACGACGCCTACCGGACGATCATCGGCGAGCGGGACGTTCTCGGAAAGTCCGTCATCGAGGTCCTTCCCGAGGCGGTCGAGCAAGGCTTCGTCGATATCCTCGACGAGGTGTACCGGACGGGCGAGCCCTATTCGGCGAAGGCGGTGAAGTGGGTGCCACGCGGTGAGCCGGGCAAGCCGCAGGTCGAACGCTTCCTGGACTTCGTCTACCAGCCGCTGCTCGAGAACGGCGAGATCGCCGGCATCTTCACGATCGGCTACGACGTCACCGACCGCGTCCTCCAGGCGCGTCGCGATCAGGCGCTGGCCGATCTCGGCGAACACATGCGTGCTCTCGCCCATCCAGAGGACGTGACCCGCAGGGCGGCGCAGATCCTGGCCGAGGCGCTGCAGGCGACGCGGGCCGGCGTCGGGACCGTGGACGCAACGAGCGAAAGCGTGCTGATGCACCCGAACTGGTGCGCGCCCGGCGCGACGCCGGTCGAAGGCGTCTTCCATTTCCGGGACTACGGCTCGTTCATCGACGATCTGAAGCTCGGCCGCACGGTCATCGTGGAGGATCCGGCCACCGATCCGAGAACGAAGGGCGGGGCGGCGGCGCTCGAGGCGCTGGGAATCCGTGTCCTTCTCAACATTCCCGTGATCGATCGGGACCGGTTCGTTCTCGTCGCCTTCGTCCACTTCTCCCAGCCGCGCACGCTGTCGGCCGAAGAGATCCTCTTCGTGCAGCAGGTGGCGGACCGCACGCAGGCGACCCTCTCGCGCCTCGATGCGGAGGAGCAGCAGCGGACCCTCAACCAGGAACTGGCCCACCGCATGAAGAACTCGCTCGCGATGGTCCAGGCCATCGCGACGCAGACCATGCGGCAGGCGCGCACCATGGAGGAGGGGCGCGAGGTCATGTCGCAGCGTCTGGCCGCCCTGGGGCGCGCGCAGGACATCCTGACCGGGGCTGATTTCGAGAACAGCGACCTGCGCGCGGTGGTGGACGCGGCCATCGCGCCGCATCAGGGACCGCAGATCGCGATCGACGACGACGGGGCCCCCATCCGTCTGACCTCGCAGCAGGCGCTCGGCCTGTCGCTGGCCATCCACGAACTGGCGACCAACGCGGCCAAATACGGCGCTCTGTCGCAAGACGAGGGGACGGTGACGATGTCCTGGGCGCAGAGGGGCGGAGTCTTCCAGTTCGAATGGATCGAAACGGGCGGGCCGCCCGTTACAAAGCCGGAACGCAAGGGCTTCGGCTCGAGACTGATCGAGAGGATCGTCGCTTCCTATTTCGAGGGCGAAGGCTACATCGATTTTCAACCGGCGGGCATCCGCTTCACGTTGACCGGCACCTCGGGCCCATCCGGAGGCAAGGCGTAAGAGGGATTCTCGGCGCATGGCACAGTCCTTCGACCCGGCCTCCTGGGCCGTTCTCGTCGTCGAAGACGATGCCCTGCTTCGAACCGAGGCGGTCGATCTCTGCGAGGAGGCCGGCTTCACCGTCTACGAGGCCCGCGATGCCGATCAGGCGATCCGCCGGCTCGAACGCCATTCCGAGATCCGCGTGCTTTTCACCGATATCGACATGCCGGGATCGATGGACGGGTTGAAGCTCGCCCGTGCCGTCCGCGATCGCTGGCCGCCGGTGGAGATCATCGTGACCTCCGGCCGCGTCAGTCCGGCCGAGGAGGAGATGCCGGAACGCGGCGTCTTCTTCGCCAAGCCCTATCCGCCGAAAGGCATCGTGGACCTTCTCTCCAGCATCGCGGCGCAGATTCGCGGCTGAGCCGAAACGAGGGGGAGGCGTTCGGCCGGCCCGTTCCGTTCCGTTCCGTTCGGCACCTCGCGTCGGCCTTTGGCGCGGCATCGGCCCGGGTGCCCGTGCGGGCGCGCCGACGCATTCGATCGCCTGCCGAACTTTCGGTCGGCAAACGATTTGCCGTCCCGCAGGAGTTCCGCAACGCGCGGCCTGCTGCTGTATTCGCTCGAAAAGAGGTTGTAGAAATCGAGAAGCCGACGATTCCGGATCTCGGTCTGTTGCCGGTCGCCTAGACGCCGGCGCGAGCGGAAGGTCAGTCGGGATGACGAAGGTCGAGTTGAAGCAGGCGAAGACAGGCATTGCAGGGCTCGACGACATCCTCGCCGGTGGGCTGACCGAGGGGCGGGTCTTCCTTCTCGAAGGCAGTCCCGGAACCGGCAAGACGACCATCGCGCTCAATTTCCTCCTGGAAGGGGCGGCGACGGGGGAAACCGGGCTCTACATCACCCTGTCGGAAACCGAGTCGGAGCTGCGAGCCGGCGCGGCCTCGCACGGCTGGGACCTCGGCCCCGCGATCACGGTCTTCGAACTCACCCCGCCCGAGAGCCTGCTCAGTGCCGACCAGGAGCAAAGCCTCCTCTATTCGTCGGACCTCGAACTCGGCGAGACGATCCGGATCATTCAGGAGGCGGTGGAGCGGGTGAAGCCCCAGCGCATCGTCCTCGACAGCCTCTCCGAGATCCGGCTGCTGGCGCAGGGCTCGCTCCGCTACCGGCGCCAGATCCTGGCGCTGAAGCACTATTTCGCGCGAGCCGGCGGAACGGTGCTGCTCCTCGACGACCTGACGGCGGAGAAGACGGACAAGACGGTTCACAGCGTCGTCCACGGCGTCGTCCACTTGCAGGAGCTCGCGCCCGAATACGGCGCCGAGCGCCGCCGCGTGCGCATCACCAAATATCGCGGTGTGGCCTATCGCGGCGGCTATCACGACATGCGGATCTCGACCGGCGGCGTGGAGGTCTATCCCCGGCTGATCGCGCTGGAGCATCGCACCGGTTTCGATCGGACCCAGGCGTCCAGCGGCGTCGCGGAGATCGACGCGCTCCTGGGCGGCGGCGTCGAACAGGGTTCGAGCACGCTCGTGCTCGGTCCGGCGGGCGCCGGGAAGTCGATCGTCGGCATGCAGTTCGCCATGGCGGCGATCGCGCGCGGCGAAAAGGCGGCCGTCTTCGTCTTCGACGAGGAACTCGGCCTCATGATCGACCGCATGCTGTCGCTCGGCTTCGACGTGCAGCGCGAGATGGATCGTGGAATGCTGCATGTCGAGCAGATCGACGCCGCCGAAATCTCCCCCGGGGAATTCGCGCACCGGGTGCGCTACAGCACCTCGCAGGCGAAGGCCAAGGTCGTCGTCATCGACAGTCTGAACGGCTATCAGGCCGCGATGCCGGAGGAGAACTCGCTCGTCCTGCACATGCACGAGCTGCTCCAGTTCCTCAACCGGCAGGGAACGACGACGATCCTGACCGTCGCGCAGCACGGTCTGGTCGGCGACATGAACTCCCCGGTCGATGTCACCTACCTCGCCGATACGGTCATCCTGCTGCGCTATTTCGAGGCGCTGGGGCGGATGCGCCGCGCTCTCTCGGTCGTCAAGAAGCGGGCGGGCCTGCACGAGGACACGATCCGGGAATACAGGATCAGCGAGAAGGGGCTGACGGTCGGCGAGCCGCTCCAGCAGTTCCAGGGCGTGCTTCGCGGTGTGCCGAGTTTCGTGGGGCCGGACGCCGACACTTTGATGTCCGATGCCAAAGTCTGACCGATGCCGAGTTCCGTTGTCGATCCGCATGCTCTGATCCTAACGCCGCTGGGACGCGACGCGGACGTTGCCCGCGCGCTTCTGAGCGAAGCCGGCATCGAGGGCAGGGCGATCGCCGACGTTGATGCTCTGGCGGGCAGCCTTGCCGACAACGTCCTGTTCGCGGTCGTGGGCGAAGAGGCTCTGCGGACCGCCGACCTGAAACGTCTTTCGGACTGGGTGCAGGCCCAGCCCTCCTGGTCGGACCTCGCCTTCGTGCTCCTGACCCGCAGGGGCGGCGGCCCGGAGCGCAACCCGGCGGCGGCCCGTGTCTCGGAGGTTCTCGGCAACGTCACCTTCGTCGAGCGACCCTTCCATCCGACGACCTTTCTCAGCGTCGCCAAGACCGCGCTGAAGGGGCGGCGGCGGCAGTACGAGAGCCGCTCGACGCTCGATCAGCTTCGCGAGAGCGAGGAGCGTCTGCAGACCGCGCTCGTCGCCGGGCGTCTCGGGTCCTGGGAGCTCGACTTCGAGCGGCGCGAGCTGACGACCTCCCCCGCCTGCCGGGTGATCTTCGGCCGCAAGCCGGACGCGACACTGTCCTACTCCGACGTCGTGGACAGTATCCATCCGGACGACCGCGAGTGCGCGCGCGCCGTCGTGAAGCGCACGATCGAGACGGGCGAGGATTCCGTCCTCGAATACCGGACGATCTGGCCGGACGGGTCCAGCCACTGGGTGGAGGTTCGGGCGCGTCTTCTGCGCCGGCGCGGCGAGGTCCGCATGGTCGGCGTCGTGTCCGACATCACGGCGCGCAAGAGCGCCGAAGAGCAGATGCGGATCCAGAACGAGACGCTGGAAGGGCGGGTGGTCGCCCGCACGCAGGAGCTGGAGCGCGCGCATCGCGCGACGCTGGAGCAGATGTCGCAGCGCGAGCTGGCGGAGGGCAAGCTGCGTCAGGCGCAGAAGATGGAGATGATCGGCCAGCTGACCGGCGGCGTCGCCCACGACTTCAACAATCTCCTGATGGCGGTGATCGGTAATCTCGACCTTCTGCGCAAGCATCTGAGCGACGATCCGCGCGCGCTGCGCCTCATCGACGGCGCCCAGCAGGGCGCCAAGCGTGGCGCTTCGCTGACGCAGCGGCTTCTCGCCTTCGCGCGAAGGCAGGACCTCAGCCTTGTCGTCGCCGATCTCGCCGACCTCGTTCGCGGCATCACGCCCCTGATCGAGCGCACGATCGGCACCTCCGCCGAGCTGAGATTCGAATTGCCCGACGCCCCCGCGCGGGCCGAGCTCGACGTCAACCAGGTCGAGCTGGCGCTCCTCAATCTCGTGGTGAACGCCCGCGACGCCATGCCGACGGGCGGGACGCTCTCGATCCGGGTCGACCGCATCGACGCGCCGGGCGGGACGGGGGCGGGCGTCGTGCGCCTGATCGTGACCGACACCGGGCACGGCATGGACGCGGCGACCCTGGAGAAGGCGACCGAGCCCTTCTTCTCCACCAAGGGTGTCGGCAAGGGCACCGGTCTCGGGCTTTCGATGATCGACGGCCTCGTCGAGCAGCTGGGCGGGCAGTTCGAGCTGTCGAGCGTCGTCGGCCGCGGCACCACGGCCGAGCTGCGGTTCCCGGCCACCGACAAGGCGACGGCCGCGGCGATGGAGCCCGTCTCGCAAGGAGTGCCCCAGCCCGCCAACGGCGGCCTGCGCATCCTCATGGTGGACGACGACGCACTGATCGCCATGAGCAGCGTCGACATGCTGGAGGATCTCGGCCACGAGGTGCTGGAGGCCAATTCGGGGGAGGCGGCGCTGCGCCATCTGGAAGCCGGCGAACCGTTCGACCTGATGATCACCGACTTTTCGATGCCCAAGATGAACGGCGCCCAGCTGGCCCGCGCGGCCCGGGCGTTGCGGCCCGACCTGCCCATCATTCTGGCGACGGGTTACGCGGACCTTCCCTCAGGCGAGGAGGTCGATCTTCCGCGGTTGGCGAAGCCCTACGATCAACGGCAGCTTTCCGCGCAGATCGAGGCGGTCCGAGCCCGGAGTTAGGGCGCCGTGCGGCCGTTCGGACGCACTGTTCCGCGACAGCGGAAGGGTTCGTCATCGGCGAGCCGGCGGACAAGGCGTCAGGGCTTCGGCCCGTATCCGGCCATGAAGAGGCCGACGGCGGCTTCCACGATGCGGGCGATCTCCGCTTCGTCCGGCTGCGGCGCCTCGTCGTCGAAGAAGCGGCGGCGCAACACGCCCGCCGTCGATAGCTCGATGAACTGCGCGGCAGCAAGCGACACGTCGTCGATCCGCAGCGCGCCCGCGGCGACCGAACGCTCCAGATAGCGTGCGAGAACCGCGTGGCCGCGCGCCGGCCCGTGCCGGTAGAAGTCCCGCCCCAGCTCCGGCATGCGGCTGGCGACCGCGATCACAGTGCGCTTGGCGTGCATGGCACCCGAGGAGAGGGTGAACTGCGCGAGCTTGGTGCCGTATCGGCGCAGCGTCTCGGCCGGGTGATCGGCATCGCCGAACAGCGCCTCGATCTCCGCGAAATAGCGTTCGCGTTCTTCGGAGATGAGCGCCTGGAAGAGCTCCTCCTTCGACCGGAAATACACATACAGCGTCGATTTGGAGACGCCCGCCTCCCGCGTCACGTCGTTCATCGACGCTGTGTCGAAGCCCGTGCGCACGAAGATCCGCCGCGCGCCTTCGAGGATCTGCCGCCGCTTCGCGTTGTCTTCGGGCGGCCGGGCTTCCGACCCGACGCCTCCATCGGAGCATTCGCCGGGCGTCGTGGATTCTTCTTCGACGGTTCTGTCCATGGGGTTGAAGTGCGGCTTGGACGGGCGTAAGTCAAGATCGAACCGAACAGTTCGGTTCGATTGAGGTTCACCATGTCGTCAGCATCGTCCGAAAACCAGCTCAACGCTTCCCAGAAGGGTCCGAAGCTCGAACTCGTCTCGCGCGCGGAGGCGCCCGTTCCGCCCCCGGCGGACGCGGTGGAGGTGAAGGCCGGGGCGCCGAAGGAGGAGCGGAAGAGGGGCGGCGGCCTTCGCCGCCTGCTGATCGTGCTCGTCGCGGCCGCCGCGCTCGGCGGCGCCGCCTGGTACGGTCATTCCTGGTGGACGGACGGGCGTTTCCTCGTCTCGACCGACGACGCCTATGTGGGCGCCGACATGGCGGTGCTGTCGCCGAAGGTGACGGGCTACGTCCAGAGCGTTCCGGTGTCGGACAACCAGCCGGTGAAGGCAGGTGATCCCATCGTCGTCATCGATCCGGGCGACTACGAGCTGGCGCTGCGCTCGGCGCAGGCCAAGATCGACACGCAGGACGCCTCCATCGAACGCATCCGCGCCCAGCGCGCGGCGGCGGCCGAGCAGGTGTCGGAGGCCGAGGCCAACCGCGCGGTCGCGCAGGCGGCCGTCGATCAGGCCGCGCTCGACCTCGACCGCGTGGCGGCTCTGGTGCGTTCGGGCACGAGCGCCCAGGCGCCGCTCGATCAGGCCCGCTCCGCCAAGGCCGAGGCCGATGCGCGGCTGGCCGGCGCCAATGCGTCCGTCGCGGCCGCCAACGCCAACGTGACCGTTCTGGAGGCGCAGGTCCGGGAAGCGGAAAGCGCGCTGCCCGGCCTGCAGGTCGCGCTGGATCAGGCCGCTCGCGACCTCGACTTCACGACCGTGCGCGCGCCCTATGACGGTGTCGTCGGCAACATGTCGGTCCAGCCGGGCGACCTCGTCTCGCCGAGCCGCCGCCTTGCCGCCGTCGTGCCTCTCGACGCGGTCTATGTGGACGCGAACTTCAAGGAGACGCAGCTCCACGAGATCGCGATCGGCGAGGAGGTGCGCATCGAGGTCGACGCGCTGCCGGGCGTGGAGATCCGTGGCACGGTCGCCTCGCTCGCGCCCGCCTCCGGCTCGGTCTTCTCGCTGCTGCCGGCGGACAATGCGACCGGCAACTTCACCAAGATCGTCCAGCGCGTTCCGGTCCGCATCGCCATCGACCCGAGCGATGCCCATGCCGGGTCCCTGCGGCCGGGCCTTTCCGCGACGGTCTCGGTCGATACGCGGACAGCGCCGGACCCGTCCCGGACCCTCGCCGCCAACTGATCGTCGGGCGCGCCGCTTCGGACCGCCGAGCGACGCGACGGCGCGCCATCTTCCAGATCGGACGACACCGCCATGTCCGCCACCGCCGCCGCCCCTCTCCCTGCCGCCGCCCGCTCGGGCGGGGGAGGCGAGGACGCCATTCCGACCCGCCGCATCCTCGCCTTCATGGCGATGGTGTTCGGGATGTTCATGGCGATCCTCGACATCCAGATCGTCTCGGCTTCGCTGGCCGAGATCCAGGCCGGCCTTTCCGCTTCGAGCGACGAGATCGCCTGGGTCCAGACCGCCTATCTCATCGCCGAAGTGATCATGATCCCGCTGTCCGGCTTCCTCGCCCGGATGCTGTCGACGCGGGTTCTCTTCACCCTCGCCGCCGGCGGCTTCACGGCCGCTTCGGCCCTGTGCGCGACCGCGACGAACATCGACCAGATGATCTTCTACCGCGCGCTCCAGGGGTTCATCGGCGGCGGCATGATCCCGTCCGTCTTCGCGGCGGCCTTCACCATCTTCCCGCCGTCGAAGCGCTCGGTCGTCTCGCCGATGATCGGGCTCGTGGCGACGCTCGCGCCGACCATCGGCCCGACGGTCGGCGGCTATCTGAGCGATGCCCTGTCCTGGCACTGGCTCTTCCTCATCAACGTGCCCTTCGGCGTCGTCGTCACGCTCGTGGTCTGGAACCTCGTCGATTTCGACAAGCCCGATCTGTCGCTGTTCTCGAAGTTCGACTGGTTCGGCCTTCTGGGCATGGCCGCCTTTCTCGGCTCGCTTGAATACGTTCTCGAAGAAGGTCCGCTAGACGACTGGTACGACAGCGAAATCATCACCGGAATGACGATCGTCATGGCCGGCGGGGCGCTGCTGTTTCTCTACCGGGCCTTCACCGCGAAGGAGCCGATCGTCGATCTGACCGCCTTCAAGAACCGCAACTTCGCCTTCGGGTCGCTCTTCTCCTTCATCATGGGCGTCGGCCTTTACGGGCTGACCTATCTCTACCCGGTCTATCTCGGACGCATCCGGGGCTACGACGCGCTGATGATCGGCGAGACCATGTTCGTCTCGGGTCTCGCGATGTTCGCGACGGCTCCGATCGCCGGGCGTCTGTCGGCCAAGGCCGACCCGCGCGTCATGATGTTCGCGGGCTTCGCGGCCTTCGGTCTCGGCACATGGCTCATGACCGGGCTGACGCACGACTGGGACTTCTACGAGCTCCTGATTCCGCAGATCCTGCGCGGCTTCGGGCTCATGATGGCGATGGTCCCGATCAACAACATCGCGCTCGGAACGCTCCCGCCGGACAAGCTGAAGGGCGCGTCGGGCCTCTACAACCTCACCCGGAACCTGGGTGGCGCGGTCGGCCTCGCCGTCATCAACACGATGATCAACGACCGAACGGCGCTGCATTACGACCGGCTGGCCGAGCGGATCACGTGGGGGACGCAGGTCGCCGAGGACCGCATCGCCTCGATCGCCGCCAATCTGTCGGCGTCGGGGATCGACGGCGAGACGGCCGCCATCGCGCAGCTGACGCAGCTCGTCCGGCGCGAGGCGAGCGTGATGGCTTTCGCGGACGTCTTCCTGCTTCTGACCGTGCTGTTCGTCGCCCTGTGCGCGCTCACCGCCTTCATCGCCAAGCCGAAGGGGGCCGCGCCGGCCGACGCACACTGACGCGCGCGGGCCTTGGACCGCCTTCGCGGTCGAAGTGTTGCGCCCAGCGCAACGCATTGTTGCGGCCATGAACCCTTCATGAACGCACGGTCGCCGGTAGGCTGCCCAAAATTCAGTCCGGGACGGGCTGGGGACGGTTTGTAGGCAGTCTGGAGGTGGAAGTGAACAGGGTGTTTTCCCGCGATGCGTTGGCGCTGCACGCAGTCGCGCTCGTCATCGTGGTCATTGCCGATTCGATCGGCCTGATCCGCATTCCGATCGGCATCGCGACCATCATCCTCCTGCCGATCCTCTACGCCTTCGCGCTCGGGATCATCCTGAACCCCGCGCTGACGAAGCCGATGCGCAGCATCCTCTCGCATCGCTCGGTCCAGATCTCGGGCACGATGATCGCCATCGCGATCATGCCCTTCATCGCGCGCTTCGGGACGACGGTCGGTCCGCAGATCGAGGCGATCGTCGCCGCGGGGCCGGCGCTGATCCTTCAGGAGCTGGGCAATCTGGGAACGATCCTCATCGCCTTCCCGGTGGCCGTCTTCCTTCTGAAGATGGGCCGGGAATCGATCGGCGCGTCCTACTCGATTGACCGGGAGCCGAATCTGGCGCTGATCGCGGAGAAGTACGGCCTCAACAGCCCCGAGGGCGCCGGCGCGATGGGCGTCTACGCGACGGGCACGCTGATCGGCACCTTCATCTTCGCCATCATGCCGCCGCTGATCCATTCGCTCGGGATCTTCGACGTCCGCGCGATCGCCATGTCCTGCGGCGTCGGATCCGGCTCGATGCTCGCCGCCTGCACCGGGGCGCTCGCCGCCGTGGCGCCGGACCAGGAGCAGCTGATCCTGGCGCTGGCCGCCGCCAGCAACATCCTCACCTACGCGACGGGCCTCTATGTCGGCATCTTCGTCGCCCTGCCGCTGACCGAATGGCTGTACCGCAAGGCGCGGCCGAACGATCCCGCGAACCCCGCCTGAGGACCCCGAACATGTCGCAGACCCATCGCGCCAAGACCGAACTCGGCGACCTCGTGGCAGGGGAGGACGCCAACGCCCTGTCGCTCGCGGACAAGACCGCGATGCTCGTCATCGCCTGTGTCCTGGGGCTCGTCGCCAACTGGGTGGCCACCGGCGTGTCGCCGCTCGCGGCCCTGCCGGGCATGGCGATCCTCTTCGCCGCCTCGCTCGGCGGGCTGGTTCTGGCGAAGGTGATTCCGCTGAACCTGCCGGCCGTCGCCTGGGTGTCGCTGCTCGCCATCGTGATCACCATTCCCGGTCTTCCGGGTGCGGAATGGGTGGTCGAACAGGTCGCGGCGCTCAACTTCCTGGCACTGGCCACGCCCGCACTCGCCTATGGTGGCCTCGCCCTGACGCAGAAGGAGTTCGCGATCGCGCGGTCTTCGGGATGGAAGATCGTGATCGTCGCGATCTGCGTTATGTTCGGCACCTTCCTGGGGTCCGTCGTGATCGCCGATCTGATGCTGCGCCTTTCCGGGAACTGAGGGTCATTCCGATGTCGCAGGACGCGTTCTACGAAGAGGCGAGGCAGTGGCGCCTCGATCTCCACCGCCATCCAGAGCTCGCCTTCCAGGAGCACCGGACGGCGGACTTCGTCGCCCGCAAGATGGCCGAGTACGGCCTCACGGTGCGGCAGGGCCTCGGGCGCACCGGGGTCGTGGGAACGCTCTCGCGCGGCACCTCGCGTCGCGCGGTCGCTCTGCGGGCGGACATGGACGCGCTGCCGATCGTCGAGGAGACCGGGGCCGCGCACGCCTCGACCCATCCCGGAATCATGCATGCCTGCGGACATGACGGGCACACCGTCATGCTGCTGGCCGCCGCGCGGCAGGCGGCGCTGCGCGACGACATCGACGGAACGGTCCACTTCGTCTTCCAGCCGGCCGAGGAGGTCGAAGGCGGCGCGCAGGAGATGGTGGAGGACGGTCTCTTCAGGGACCACCGGGTCGATTCCGTCTATGCCTTCCACAACTGGCCGGCGCTGAAGCCGGGAGCGATCGTCGCGCGCGACGGCGCGATGATGGCGGCCTTCGCCATCTTCGACATCGCGGTGACGGGTCGCGGCGCCCATGGGGCGATGCCGCACGAGGGGGCGGACCCGATGGTCGCCGCCGCCCAGATCATCTCATCGCTCCAGGCCATCTGCGCCCGCAACGTCTCTCCCTTGCGCTCGGCCGTCCTGTCGGTGACGCGCATCGAGGGCGGCCACGCCTACAATGTCATTCCCGAGACCGTGCGCCTCGCCGGGACGGCGCGCTGGTTCGAGCCCGAGATCGGCGACATCCTGGAGAGGCGCCTGCGCGAGACCGCCTCGTCGCTCGCGCAGGGTTTCGGCTGCCGGACCGAGATCGAATACCAGCGGCTCTATCCGGCGACGGTGAACGATCCGGCCTCGGCCGCGCTGCTGCGCGGGGCGGCGACGGGCGTCGGGCTCGACGTCGTCGAAAGCGATCCGAGCATGGCGTCGGAAGACTTCTCCTTCATGCTGACGCAGAAGCCGGGCGCCTATCTCTGGCTCGGCGCCGGGCGCGAGGGCGAGAATCCGGGGCTTCATTCGCCCCGCTTCGACTTCAACGATGCGGTGATCCCGGACGGTGTTCGGCTCTGGAACGAGACGATCACCCGAGCTTTGGCGGCCTGAGGCCAGAGGGCCGGATGGACTTCATCGAGGCCAAGGCGCTCCGCCACTTTCTCGCGGTCGTGCGCTTCGGCTCGATCCGGGGCGCGGCCGACAAGCTCGGCCTCGCGCCGTCCGTCGTCAGCCGCCAGATCACCGATCTTGAGCAGCGGCTCGGCCTTTCCGTCTTCGAGCGGACCGCGCGCGGCGTGGTCCTGACGGAAGCCGGCGAACTCCTCCTCCAGCACGGCCGGCACGTCTCCGAGGAACAGGCGCTTCTCGAGGAGCAGTTCGTGCGGCTGCGCGGGCAGGGGAGCGGCCATGTCCGCATCGTCTGCGGCGAGGGCTTCGTCGGCGATCTGATCGAGAACGGACTGAAGAGCTTCGCCGCGATCTATCCCGACGTCCGCCATTCCCTGACGCTCGGCAATACGGACGCCATCCAGAACGCGGTGACTGGCGGAGAGGCCGATATCGGCATCGCCTACAATCCGCCGATCGACGTGCGCGCGCGGGCCCTGGCGATCCGGCGCCAGCCGCTGTGCCTTGTCGCGCCGCCCGGCGATGCGCTTCTGGAGCGATCGGAGGTCCGGCTCGCGGACTGTCTGGACAGGCCGCTCGCGCTTCTGACAGCCGGCCACGGCGTCCGCCAGCTCGTCGGCGGACTGGCCGCACAGGAGAGTCTGGCGCTCGCGCCGGTGCTCGAAACATCGTCGATCCAGGCGCTCTGCCGCTTCGCCGTCGCGGGGCTGGGCGTCACCTTCCTGCCGGCCTTCGCGGTGGCGCGGGAGGCCGCGACCGGTCTGGTCGGCGCCCGCGAGCTCGCCGATCCCACGCTGCGGGAGGCCGGCGCCCATCTGATCGTGCGCTCGCACCGTCGGCTTCCCAAATCGGTGGAGCGTCTTGCGACCTGTCTGTCGCAGACGATGCAGGCTTTCAGGGACTGAGCCTTCATCGGCGTTGCGCGACGCGCAACCCTTCGTCGCTCGCCAGCGCGCTTCCGGCCGATGCCCCCGCGCGCCATTCTCGAACGCCAGACAGATCGGAGAGCAGCAAGCATGAGTGACGGCGCATCGCCCGTAGTCGGCGTGGTGGGACTGGGTGCGATGGGACTCGGAATGGCCTCGACGCTCGCCGCCAAGGGATTCCGCGTTTTCGGCTTCGACCTGTCGGCGGAGCGCCGGACCAAGGCCGGCGAGGCCGGCGTCGAGCCGGTCGAGACGCTCGACGCCGTGTTCGGCGGCACGAGCCATCTCGTCTTCTCGCTGCCGACCGCCGCCGACGTCTCCTCCGTCCTGGAGCCCCGGATCGGGCGGCTGGGCGCGGAGCGCCGCGTCGTCGTCATCGACACCTCCACCTCCGAGCCCGAGGTCAGCCGCGCTCTGGCTCGGCGGCTGGACGAGGCCGGCCACGGCTTCCTCGACGCCCCCGTCTCGGGCGGACCGGCGGGCGCGGCCGCGGGCAAGCTCGCCATGATGATCGGCGGGGCGGACGGCGATCTCGCCCTCGCGCGGCCCGTCATCGAGGCGATGGCCGCGAAGATCCTGCATGTGGGACCGAGCGGCGCGGGCAACGTCGCCAAGCTCGTCAACAACCTCCTCGTCGCCGCGCACATGCTCACGACGGGCGAGGGGCTGCGGCTCGCCGAGGCGGCGGGCGTCGATCCGGAGGCCGTCCTTCGTGCGGTGAACGCGGCGTCGGGCAAGAGCTTCCTGTCCGAGGTGCACTTCCCGACCTGGATCATGTCGGACCGCTTCGACAGCGGCTTCTCCATGGGGCTGATGCGCAAGGACGTGCGGCTGGCCGGCGAGATGGCGGACGCCTTCGGCGTCGAGATGCCGCTGTCCTCGCGCGTGCGCGAGCTGTGGAAGGAAAGCGCCGAGCGCCTTCCGGACGCCGAGGATTTCACCCGCATGGGCGCCTTCAAGGCGAGCGAGGAGACCGGACGATGAACGACATGACCCTGCATGCCGGCCAGGCCGAGCGCATCGAGGCGCTGCGCGCGCAGCTTCTGGGAACCGCGACCATCGGCAGCTTTGTCGGCGGAGAGATCGTGGCCGGCGACGGCGAGAACCTCGACCTCGTGGACCCCGCGACGGGCCGTGTCTTCGCGTCCTATGCCGATGCCGGCCCGAGCGCCGTCGATGCGGCGATGGAGGCCGCCGAGCGGGCCCAGGCCGAATGGTTCGCGCTGACCGCTTCGGCGCGCGGACGCATCATGTTCGAGATCGGCCGGCTGGTGCGCCAGAACGCCGACGCCATCGCCGAACTGGAGTGCCGTTCCGCCGGCCGGCCCCTGCGCGACATGAAGGGCGAGGCGCTGCGCGTCGCCGAAATGTTCGAATACTACGCCGGCTGGTGCGACAAGCTGCACGGGGAGGTCATCCCGGTTCCGACCAGCCACCTGAACTACACGCGCGCCGAGCCGCACGGCGTCGTCGTTCAGATCACGCCCTGGAACGCGCCGCTCTTCACCGGTGGCTGGCAGATCGCCCCGGCCATCGCGGCCGGCAACGGCGTCGTCATCAAGCCGTCCGAGCTGACCCCGCTTTCGACGCTCGTCCTCGGGCGCCTCGTGGAAGAGGCAGGAGCCCCGCGCGGCCTCGTCAACGTGCTGGCCGGCGCCGGCAAGACGGCCGGCGCGCTCGCGGTCGGACATCCGAAGACCCAGCTCGTCGTCTTCGTCGGTTCGGCGGAGGCCGGTGCCTCCATCGCCGCCAATGCCGCGAGGAACGTCGTGCCCTGCATTCTGGAACTGGGCGGCAAGTCCGCGAACATCGTCTTCGAGGATGCCGATCTCGACCGGGCGCTTCTCGGCGCGCAGTCCGCGATCTTTTCCGGCGCGGGCCAGAGCTGCGTCGCCGGCTCCCGTCTTCTGGTCCAGCGCTCCGTCCACGAACGCTTCGTGCAGCGTTACGCCGATGCGGCGGCTCGCATCCCGATCGGCTCTCCGCTCGACCCGAGCGTTCAGATCGGCCCGATCAACAACGAGCGCCAGTGGTCGAAGATCGACGCGATGGTGCGGGCGGCGGGCGGCGAGGGCGCGCGCGTCGCGGCCGGCGGCGGGCGGCCGCAGGGGCTTTCGGGCGAAGGCTTCTTCTTCGCGCCGACCATCCTCGACAACGTCGCGCCCACCATGGAGATTGCTCGGGAAGAGGTGTTCGGCCCGGTGGTCGGCGTCACGCCCTTCGACACGGAGGAGGAGGCGGTCGCGCTCGCCAATGGCACCCCCTATGGCCTCGCCGGCGCCGTCTGGACGCAGGATGTCGGCCGGGCGCACCGCGTTGCCGCGGCGGTTCGTGCCGGCACCTTCTGGATCAACGGCTACAAGACGATCAACGTCATGTCGCCCTTCGGCGGCTTCGGTCGCTCCGGCTACGGCCGCTCCTCGGGCCGCGAGGCGCTGATGGCTTATACGCGGACGAAGAGCGTCTGGGTCGAAACGGCACGCGAACCGGCCGTCGCCTTCGGCTATTCTCCGTCGTGACCGTCGGCGAGGGCTGACGGTCACCGGGAGGGGCGGATGGTGAGCCTGATCGAAAGCTTCCGCGACTTCGCCTCGCGCGCTCCGACCGCGCTGGCGCTCGCAGGCGTCTCACCCGCGATCGGCGGCGAGGCGGAGCTGTTGGCCGCAATCCTCGCCGGGCGGATGCCGGACGGGCGGCGCGGCGATCTCGTCCGGACGCTGGCCCGGACGCACTTCGAGAGCGACGCCGCTTCGCTCGGCGCCGCCCTTCGCGACGTCGCCGCGACCTCGACGAAGGACGTGTCGCCCGGCGGGCCGGCGGCGACTCTCCTGTCGGCGAACGGGCTGCAGGCGCTGGTCGGTCATCGCGTCGCCCACGGCGCATGGGCCGCCGGGCGGCGCGAGGAGGCGATGGCGCTGAAGGTTCTCTTCACGCAGGCCTTCTGCTGCGAAATCCACCCGGCCGTGCGCCTCGGCGTCGGCATCTGGCTCGATCACGGCATCGGCTTCGTCGCCGGCTCGACGGCGGTGATCGAGGACGACGTCTCGATCTGGCATGGCGTGACGCTCGGCAGCAACCTGAAGGACCGGGGCGAGACGCGCCATCCGAGGCTCCGGCGCGGCTGCACGATCTGCGCCGGCGCGCTGCTGATCGGAGACATCGACATCGGGGAGGGTGCCGTCGTCGCGGCGGGCGCGGTCGTGCTGAAGAGCGTGGCCCCCGGCGTCAGCGTCGCGGGTGTGCCCGCGCGCGAGGTGGCGCGGCGCGAGACGTCGTTCAAGGGGTTCGAGGCGGACGCATGAGACATCTCGGCATCGACCATCCGCTGGTCGCCGTGCGCGACATCGAGGCCGCGCGCGGTGCCTACGAGGCGCTGGGTTTCAGGATGACGGCGGTCGGCCGCCACCCCTGGGGCACCAGCACGTCGCTCGCGGTCTTCCAGGACAGTCTGATCGAGCTGATCTCGATCGGAGACGAGACGCTACTCGACACCTACGCGGCCGGCGAGTTCCGCTTCGGCCGCGTGGTCGAGGCTCATCTGAAGGAGCGCGAGGGCATCAGCCTGATCGCGCTCAACAGCCGCGATGCGGAGGCCGACGCCGAGCGCCTGAGAGCTCGGGGCGTGCCCTTCCAGGGCTTCGTCCGCTTCGGCCGCGACGTGACGCTGCCGAACGGGGAGCGCGACCGTACCAGCGCGACGCTCGCGATCTTCGAGAGCCGCGAGCTGCCGCGCCTGTCAGCTTTCGCCTGCCAGCAGCACCGGCGCGACCTTCTTGAGGTGGCGGACTGGATGCGGCATCCGAACGGCTGCACCGGCTATGCCGGCGTCACCATCCTGGCGCAACGTCGGCGCTTCGACGAGGTGCGCGGGCGGCTGGCGGGCCTGTTCGGCGACGACGCGCTCTTCGAGACGCCGGACGGCTTCGGCTGTCACACGGCACGGGGGGACTTCTGGGTAAAGGACCGCGATGGAGCGCAGCGCGACCTCGGGACCCTTCCGGCCGACGTGACGGCGGCGGACGAGCCGGCCTGCGTCGCCCTGCATTTCCACGTGCCGTCGCTCGCGCGCGTCACGCCCTTCCTGAACGCGGCGGGTGTCGATCATCGCCGGAAGGCGGAGGGCATCGTCCTCGCCGAGCCGGAGCGGTTCGGCAACGTCGTCCTCGTCTTCCAGGAGACACAGGGCTGACAGAAGGAACCGGCCCGTTCGGCCGCTTCCCGGGTCCGGAATCGGGCGGGCGCTTGCCCTCGACATCGGGGTGACCGGACGCCACCTCTTGCCCCTGCGGTCGCGCGACGGCCGGGAAAGGCAGGGCCGCTCGTGCAATTCTCCTTCGACAACAGCTATGCCCGGCTCGGCGCGCCGTTCGCTCGGCCGACGAAGCCGACCGCCGTCTCCACACCGCTGCTCCTGAAGCTGAACCGTCCGCTGGCGGACGAGCTCGGTCTGGACGCCGATGCGCTCGCGGGGCCGGACGGCGCGGCGATCCTGTCCGGCAACCGCATCGCGGACGGCTCCGAACCCGTCGCCAGCGCCTATGCCGGGCACCAGTTCGGGCACTTCGTCCCGCAACTGGGGGACGGGCGCGCCATCCTTCTGGGCGAAATCGTCGACCGGAAGGGCCGGCGACGCGACATCCAGCTGAAGGGCGCCGGCCTGACGGAGTTCTCGCGCGGCGGCGACGGCCGGGCCGCCCTTGGCCCCGTGCTTCGGGAATATCTGGTCAGCGAGGCCATGGCGGCTCTCGCAATACCGACGACCCGCGCGCTCGCGGCCGTCTCCACGGGCGAATGGGTCTATCGCGAGACGCCGCTTCGCGGGGCCGTGCTGACGCGCGTCGCCAGCAGCCATATCCGCGTCGGCACCTTCCAGTTCTTCGCCGCGCGCCGCGACGATGCGTCCGTCCGTCGCCTCGCCGACCACGTGATCGAACGGCACTACCCGGAAGCGCGCGCGGCGGCCAACGCCTACCTGGCGCTTCTGGACGGCGTGATCGCGCGTCAGGCCGCTCTCGTCGCCCGCTGGATGCAGGTCGGCTTCGTCCATGGCGTGATGAACACCGACAACATGTCGATCGCGGGCGAGACGATCGACTACGGCCCCTGCGCCTTCCTCGACGTTTTCGACCCCGCCACCGTCTTCTCCTCGATCGACCGGGGCGGGCGCTACGCCTACGCCAACCAGCCGGGCATCGCGCAGTGGAATCTGACGCGGCTGGCCGAATGCCTCCTGCCGCTCCTCGACGCCGAAGAGGGCAAGGCCATCGAGACGGCGCAGACCCGTCTGGCCGGGTTCGCGGGCGACTTCGAGGAAGCCTATCTCGGCGGCTTCCGGGCCAAGCTCGGCCTCTCGACGACGCGGCCGGACGACCGGACGTTGATCGGCGAGCTGCTGGGCCGCATGGCGGCGCAGCGGGCGGACTTTACCCTGACCTTCCGGGGCCTCGGCCGAGCGGCGGACGATCCACGCGCCGATGCCTCCGTGCGGGCGCTCTTCGCGGACCCTTCCGCCTATGACGAATGGGCGCCGCGCTGGCGCGAGCGCCTGTCGGCCGAGCCGATGCCGGACGGTGCGCGCGGTGCGGCGATGGACGCGGTGAACCCTGCGGTCATCCCCCGGAACCATCGCGTGGAGGAGGCGCTGTCCGCCGCCTATGACGGCAACCTCCAGCCCTTCGAGCGGCTGAACGAGGCTCTGGCGCGACCTTTCGAGGACCGCCCGGACTTCGCCGACTATGCCGGCCTGCCGCCGGAGCGCGAGGAGGCCTACCGCACCTTCTGCGGGACCTGACGGGCGGTCCGGCCTCGATCCGCCGGGCGGCATCAGCCGGAGCGGTTTCGCGGGGTCTTCAGGAAGGCGATCCGATATGCGAGGCTCCGCGAGACGGGCGCAGCGGGTCGGCGGCATGGCGATGCTCCTCGCCGATCTGCGCGACGCTTCGACGGCTTTTCCGCCTGCCGGGAAGGGGCCCCGATCTCTCTTCGGGCGGCTCCTTCGCATGTTCGTTCAGACAGGACCTTCCATGGACACCTCGTTCTTCAAGGGCTGCATCCCGGCGCTGATGACGCCCTGCCGGCCGGATCGCACACCGGACTACGATGCGCTGGTCGCCACCGGCCGCTCGCTGATCGAGGCCGGAATGAGCGCCGTCGTCTACTGCGGATCGATGGGCGACTGGCCGCTTCTGACCGACGAGGAGCGCATGGAAGGCGTCGCGCGGCTGACGAAGGCCGGCATCCCGGTGATCGTCGGCACCGGCGCGGTCAACACGCGCTCGGCGGCCGCGCATGCCGCGCATGCGGCGAAAGCCGGCGCGGCGGGTCTGATGGTCATTCCGCGCGTCCTGTCGCGGGGCTCGTCCCCCGCCGCGCAGCGGGCCCATTTCGAGGCGGTCCTCTCGGCCGCGCCGGGCCTGCCCTCGGTCATCTACAACAGCCCGTACTACGGCTTCGCGACCCGGGCGGATCTCTTCTTCGCCTTGCGCGAGCGCCACGCGAACCTCATCGGCTTCAAGGAGTTCGGCGGCTCGTCCGATCTGCGCTACGCCGCGGAGACGATCACGTCGGGCAGCGACGACGTGATGCTGATGGTCGGCGTCGACACCAACGTCTTCCACGGCTTCGTCAATTGCGGCGCGGTGGGTGCGATCACGGGCATCGGCAACGCGCTGCCGAAGGAGGTTCTGCACCTCGTCGACCTGTCGCGAAAGGCCGCCGCGGGCGATGCGGCCGCCCGGCGCAGGGCGCTCGAACTCGACGCGGCGCTCGGGGTCCTGTCCTCCTTCGACGAGGGGCCGGACCTCGTCCTCTATTACAAGCATCTGATGGTTCTGAACGGGGAGGAGGCGTATCGCCTGCACTTCAACGAGACGGACGCGCTCAGCGAGAGCCAGCGTCGCTATGCCGAGACGCAGTATGCGTTGTTCCAGCGCTGGTACGCGGACTGGAACGCCTGACGGCCGCGTCCGTCGCGGGGGCGCCTCTCGCCGGCCGCGATGCGTCCTGGGGGGCGGCGCATGGCACGCGTTCGATGAGGAAAACTCATCGAACCCCTATCGCTTCTCATTTTACCTGGGACCTCATCGGGTCTATCCGATGAGGCTGAGTGATCGAGCGCGGCCCGCAAGGGCCGCCGGACGCTATGCGATGGGAGCCGTGACATGCCACTGAAGCCGAAAGACGCACCCGATCTCGGCCGCTTCGTCTGGGAGGATCCGTTCCGCCTCGACGAACAGCTTTCGGAAGAAGAGCGGATGCTGCGCGACGGCGCGCACGCCTTCGCGCAGGGCTCTCTCCAGCCGCGCGTCGTCGAGGCCTACGCGCAGGAGAAGACCGATCCGGCCATCTTCCGCGAGATGGGCGAGGCCGGCCTTCTCGGCGTCACGATTCCCGAGGAATACGGCGGCCTCGGCGCGTCCTACGTCGCCTATGGCCTCGTCGCGCGCGAGGTGGAGCGGGTCGATTCGGGCTACCGCTCGATGATGAGCGTGCAGTCCTCGCTCGTCATGTATCCGATCTACGCCTACGGCTCGGAGGAGCAGCGCAGGAAGTATCTGCCGAAGCTCGCGAGCGGCGAGTTCATCGGCTGCTTCGGCCTGACCGAGCCCGATGCGGGCTCGGACCCCGCCGGCATGAAGACCGTCGCGAAGAAGACCGCCAACGGCTACGTCCTCAACGGTTCCAAGACCTGGATATCGAACTCGCCGATCGCCGACGTGTTCGTGGTCTGGGCGAAATCCGAGGCCCATGGCGGCAAGATCCGCGGCTTCGTCCTTGAGAAGGGCATGACGGGCCTTTCGGCTCCGAAGATCGACGGCAAGCTGAGCCTTCGTGCCTCCATCACCGGCGAGATCGTGATGGACGGCGTCGAGGTGTCGGAGGAGGCGCTGCTTCCCAATGTTGAGGGGTTGAAGGGGCCTTTCGGCTGCCTCAACCGGGCGCGCTACGGCATCTCCTGGGGCGTGATGGGCTCGGCCGAGTTCTGCTTCCACGCCGCGCGCCAGTATGGGCTCGACCGCCAGCAGTTCGGTCGCCCGCTGGCCCAGACGCAGCTCTTCCAGCTCCGCCTCGCCGACATGATGACCGACATCTCGCTGGGCCTGCAGGCGAGCCTTCGCGTCGGCCGCCTTCTCGACGACGCCAACGCCGCGCCGGAGATGATCTCGATCGTCAAGCGCAACAATTGCGGCAAGGCGCTCGACATCGCCCGTCGCGCCCGCGACATGCACGGCGGCAACGGCATCTCGCAGGAGTATCAGGTCATCCGGCACATGGTGAACCTGGAGACGGTCAACACCTACGAGGGGACGCACGACGTTCACGCGCTGATCCTCGGGCGGGCGATCACGGGCCTGCAGGCCTTCGTCTGAGACCAGCGATGAGCATAGAAGGGCCTGCCGCCGGAGCGCCGCTCGCCGGCCTCAAGGTGGTCGAACTGGCGCGCATCCTCGCAGGCCCCTGGATCGGCCAGACCCTGGCCGATCTCGGCGCGCAGGTGGTGAAGGTCGAGGCGCCGGAGGGCGACGACACGCGCAGCTGGGGCCCACCCTTCGTGGAGCGCGTCCTTGCCGACGGGAGCGTGGATCGGACCGCGGCCTATTTCCACGCCGCCAATCGCGGCAAGCGCTCGGTTACCTGCGACTTCCGCGACGAGGACGATCTCGCCGAGCTCCGGTCGCTCATCGCCGGCGCGGACGTCGTGATCGAGAACTTCAAAGTCGGGGGCCTGAAGAAGTACGGGCTCGATTACGAAAGCGTCTCGGCGGAGAATCCACGCCTCGTCTATGCCTCGATCACCGGCTTCGGCCAGGACGGGCCGATGGCCCATCTGCCGGGATACGACTTCCTGATCCAGGGCCTGTGCGGCATCATGGACCTGACGGGCGAGCCCTCCGGCGAGCCTCAGAAGATCGGCGTCGCCTGGATCGACATTCTGACGGGCCTCTACGGCACCATCGGCATCCAGGCCGCGCTCGCCGAGCGCGAGCGGACGGGGAGGGGGCAGCATGTCGATCTGTCGCTGCTCGATTGCGGCGTCGCGGCGCTCGCCAATCAGGCGATGAACTTCATGTCCTCGGGTGTCGCGCCGAGCCGTCTGGGCAACGCGCATCCCAACATCGTTCCCTATCAGGTCTTCGCCTGCGCCGACGGCCACGTGATCGTCGCCTGCGGCAACGACCGGCAGTTCGCGGCCTTCGCTGATCTGCTCGGCCTCGCCGAACTCGCCTCCGATCTGCGCTACGCCACCAATCCGGCACGGGTGGAGAACCGCGGTGATCTCGTGCCGCGGCTGGCGGCGCGCACGTCGACGCGAACTCGTGAGGATCTCATCGCGGCGATGCAGGCCGGCGGCGTTCCCGGCGGGCCGATCAACACGGTGGCCGACGCCATCCGTCATCCGCAGGTCGAGCATCGGGCGCTGCGGATCGAGCCGGAGGGCGTGCCGGGCCTGCGCACGCCGATCCGCTTCTCGCGCAGTGCGCTCGACCTCGACCGCGCGGCGCCTCCGCTGGCCCGCCGCTGATCGCCTTCGATCGGCTCGTTCACGCTTTCGTGGGCGTTCGTCGAACGCAAGAGGCTTGCAACGTCCATTGCAGCTCACAATGTGAAGCCGACTTTGAGCGCCGTCCGAACCTTGGCGAACGGCGCAACAGACCTCTTCGAAAGCCCCATGATCAGACTGACCTACGCTTCGACGCTTCAGGACTCCGTCGGGTCCGATGATCTGGACGCGATCGTCGCTCACGCTGCGCGGCGCAACGCCGAGGCCGGCATTTCCGGGATCCTCGCGGTCGAGGATCGGCGTGTCTGTCAGGTTCTGGAAGGGGAGGAGAAGGCGGTCGAAACGCTCTATCAGCGGATCCTGGCCGATCCGCGCCACGACGGCGTCGTGGAACTGGCGCGCCACCCGATCGATAGCCGCACCTTCGCGGACTGGAGCATGAGCCGGCGGCCGATGTTCGACGTGGTCATGGCCGCCTTCGCGCAAGGGCGGAAGGCGCATTCGCCCGAAGGGACGGTCGTCGAACTGTCCTGAAAGAGACGGGGCTCCCGTTCCGATTGGAGCGCCGTGCGTGCGATTGGACGCACAAAGGTCGCTCTAACTCTCTGGATTGGCGCATCAGGCTTTCCTAACATCGATTCCGATTTTCGGGCGGATGCCGCAGGCCTCATGCGACGGGATCGACGACGTCCCCGTCCGGAAGGCCCCAAGGCTTCAGCGAGGAGCGGATGGCGTCGGCCAGCCTCTCGAACCGCGCGGCGCGGGGCGAAGCGTTGCGCCAGACCATGGAGATGTCGCGCACCGGAGCGCGTGAGGCGAGCGGCCTTGCCACGACGAGCTTCTCGCGCAGAACGTCCGACCGCACGTAGAGGGCGGGCAAAAGCGTGATGCCCATGCCGGTCGAGACCATCAGGCGCAGCGTATCGAGCGTGGTCCCGGCGTAGTCGCTGGCGTGGTTCGCCCCGACCTCCTGGCAGAGCGTCGCGATCTGGTCGTGCAGGCGGTGTCCGCGCTCCATGGTCAGCACGGTTTCGCCGGCCAGCGACGCCGGGTCGATCGTCTCGCAGGCGGCGAGGCGGTGATCGGCCGGGAGCACGAGATGGAGCGGCTCGCGCATCAGACAGACCGACGTGAAATCGTGCTGCTCCAGCGGCTGCGGCATGAGCAGGACGTCATGCGTTCCGTCCGAGAGCTTGGCCGGCAGATTCTCGATCCGGTCCTCGCGAACGAGAACGCGGAGCCCGGGATAGGAGCGCCGCAGGGTCGGCATCGCCAGCGACAGGACGTACGCCCCGACCGTCTGGACGACGCCCATGCGAAGCGAGCCGTCGAGGGCCGGTCCGTCGCCGCCGCGCGCGATCTCGCGGATGTCCTCGACGCCCGCGAGAATGTCGCGCGCCCGCCGCACCACCTCCGAGCCGACGGGCGTCATGAGAACGCGCGTTCGCGTGCGCTCCACCAGCGTCGCGCCGAGATTGTTCTCCAGCTCCTTCAACTGCATGCTGAGCGTCGGCTGAGTCACCGCGCAAGCCTCGGCCGCCCGACTGAAGCTCAGCGTGTCGGCAATGGCGACGAGATATCGGAGTTGCTGGAGGCGAGGCATCGTGGCCTTCTTATAGAGAATCTCTATCGACTGTCAGGGTCTTTCCGATTTCCCTTGTGCGGCTACCTTTGTTATCCGGCTGTTGAATCCACCCGGCGAGTTGCGTTTGACCCTTTCCCTTCTGGTTTTGACGACCTTTGTGGCGAGCGCCTTGGCTCGCCCTTTTCTCGTTCGCGTGCCCCGCGTGGGGGCCTGGATCGTCGCCGCGATACCGGCGGCGCTCTTCGTCTGCTTTATGCTGCTCGGGTCGGGCGCGCCCGTCGTCGAGACCCTGTCCTGGGTGCCCTCGCTCGGCGTTGAGCTGACCTTCCGTCTGGACGGCTTCTCGCTTCTCTTCTGCCTTCTCATCACCGGCATCGGAACGCTGGTGACGCTCTATGCCGGAGCCTATTTCGCCGAGAAGCCGCCGGAGAAGGGGGCGAGCTTCATCGCCCTGATCCTTCTCTTCATGGGCGCGATGCTCGGCACGGTCCTGTCCGACAATCTCATCGTGCTGTTCGTCTTCTGGGAGCTGACGAGCCTCGTCTCCTTCCTTCTGATCGGCTTCGATTCCCATCAGGTCGCTGCCCGCAAGGCCGCGCTGCAGTCGCTCGTGGTGACGGCCGGCGGCGGCCTCTGCCTCTTCGCGGCCATCCTGCTTCTGGGATCGGCCGTCGGCACGTTCAGCCTGTCGGAGATCGCGACGCGCGGCGACGAACTCGTCTCGTCCCCGCTGGCGCCGGCCATTCTGATTCTCCTGTGTCTCGGCGCCTTCACCAAGTCGGCGCAGGTGCCGTTCCACTTCTGGCTCCCGAACGCGATGCAGGCGCCGACGCCCGCCTCGGCCTATCTGCACTCCGCCACGATGGTGAAGCTCGGCGTCTACATCCTGGCGCGCTTCGACCAGGCCTTCGTCGGCATGCCCGCCTTCGGCACGACGCTGGTCGTCTTCGGCACGGCGACGCTGATCGTCGGCGGCATGCGGGCGATGATGCAGTCCGGCTTCAAGGCGCTGCTGGCCCAGTCGACGGTCGGCTCGCTCGGCCTTCTCGTCCTTCTCATCGGCCTTGGCGGAGAGGTCGCGGCCGTCGCGACCGTCTCCTTCATCCTCGCTCATGCGCTCTACAAGGCCGCGCTCTTCTTCTGCGCGGGTACCGCGATCCACGCGACGGGCACCTCTCAGGTCACCCAGATGCATGGGCTCGCGGGCTCGCTTCCCATGACCGCCGGGGCCGCCGCCCTGGCGGCGATCTCCATGGCCGGTCTGCCGCCCATGGTCGCCTTCATCGCCAAGGAGCTGGTCTTCGAGGCGCAGCTCGCGGACGCCGCCGGCGCCTTCGTCATCGCCCTGACCGTCATCGGAAACGCCGCCTTCGTCACGATCGCGCTCCTGTCGGCGATCGACCCCTTCTGGAAGGGGCGTTCGCAGCCGAGCAAGATCAAGCACCGCGAGACGGCCGGAATGGTGGTCGGCCCGGTCGTTCTGGCGGGTCTCGGCCTTCTGTTCGGCCTCTTCCCCGGTCTGGTCGCCTCCACGCTGATCGAGCCGGCGGCGGGCGCGCTCGTCGGCGCGCCGGTCGAGGCGTCCTTCTACCTCTGGCACGGCTTCACGCCCATGCTGGCGCTGAGCGTCGCCGTCGTCGTCCTCGGCATCGTTCTCTATTTCGTCTGGGCGCGGGTCCATTTCCGTCTCGGGCAGGTGCCGTTCCTCGTCGCGCTTCTGGGAGACCGCGGCTACTACGCCGTCTTCGATGGCATCCTCGGTCTGGCGGAGCGGTCCACGCGCTGGCTGCAGAACGGTGACGGCCGGCACTACGCCGCGCTCGTGCTGGCCGCGACGCTGGCGATCCTGGCGGGAGGGCTGTGGGCCGCGTCTCCGGGCTTCGCCTTCGCCCCCGACGTCTCGGACGTGCGCGTCGCGCCCGCCATCGTTCTCGCCTTCATGGCCGTGGGCGCGGTCGCCGCCGTGCGGTTGCGCTCGCTTCTGGCGGCGCTCGTGGCGGTCGGCATCGTCGGCTTCGGCTCCGCCCTCGTCTTCCTCCTGAACGGCGCGCCCGACCTCGCGCTCACCCAGTTCTCGGTCGAGGTGCTTCTGGTCGTGATCCTGACGGCGCTTCTGCTGCGCCTGCCTCTTCGGCCGGTCGCGACGCGGTCGCGAGGGGAGCTGCGGCTCGACGCCGCTCTGTCGGCCTCCTTCGGCATCATCGTCTTCGTCGCGCTGGCGGCGATGGTCGCCACGCCCTTCGATCCGCGTCTTTCGGAGTTCTTCGCGCGGGCGAGCTACCCGGACGCGTGGGGCCGGAACGTGGTGAACGTCATCCTCGTCGACTTCCGCGCGATCGATACGCTCGGTGAGATCGCCGTCGTCTGTTTCGCCGCGATCGGCGTCTGGAGCCTTCTGCGACGCCAGCCCGCCGGGAGGAGCGCACGATGAACTCGGTCGTCTTCACCGCCTTCTCCAGGCTCTTCTTCGGGCTGATGATCGCGGTCTCGCTCTACATCCTCTATCGCGGCCACAACGAGCCCGGCGGCGGCTTCGTCGGCGGGCTCGTCGCCGCCTCCGGTTTCGCGATCCTCGCGCTCGCCGACGGGGTCGGCGCCGCGCGGCGCGCGCTCCGCGTCCATCCGGTCACGGCCATGGGCGTCGGCCTCGTCCTGGCGCTGATCTCCGGCATTCCGGGGATCTTCACGCACGGCTCCTTCCTGACCCATTGGTGGCTTCACATCGGCAGCTTCCACACCGGCACCGCCCTGATCTTCGACATCGGGGTCTATTTCGTCGTCGTCGGAGGAATTCTCTCCTTGGTCCTTCGCTTCTACGAGGAGGACTGACGCCATGTCCCTCCTCTATGCCGCCGCCATATCGATCATCGCCGCCTGCGGCGTGTTCCTCATCCTGTCCCGGCACGTGGTGCGCATCCTGTTCGGCGTCGCGCTCCTGTCGGCGGCCGTGAACCTCGCGATCCTCTATGCGGGCCGCCTCGTCTCGACGCTTCCTCCGGTCATTCCGGGCGGTGAGACAGCGCTCGCCGTGGAGGCCGCCAATCCCTTGCCCCAGGCCCTCGTCCTGACCGCCATCGTGATCGGTTTCGCGCTCGTCGCCTTCGTCGCCGCGCTCGCGCTGCGCATCCAGCGCTCGTTCGGAACGCTGGACGAACGCGAGCTGAACGCCGCCGAACGCCTCGGCAGTCCCTTCGACAAGGACGGCGCGCGCCCATGATCGAGATGTTCCTTCAGAACGCCGTGCTCTGGCCGGTGGCGGTTCCGCTCGCCACCGCCTCGATCTGCGCCGCCCTGTGGGGCCGCGCCGGCGCGCAGCGCGTGGCCTCGGGAATCGGCACCGTCGCGATCTTCCTGGTGGGCCTCGTCCTGGTGGCCCAGGTCGTCGCCGACGGCACCCAGTCGATCCAGTTCGGCAACTGGGCCGCGCCCTTCGGCATCAGCTTCGTCGCCGACCGGCTGGGCTCGGCCATGGCGGCCATCACCGGCCTGATGGCGCTGGCGACCATGATCTTCGGCATCGCCGACATCCGGCGGCGCGAGGAGCGGGCGGGCTTCCACGTCCTCTTCCACGGCATGCTGGCCGGCGTGAACGGCGCCTTCCTGACCGGCGACGTCTTCAATCTCTATGTCTGGTTCGAGATCATGCTCATCACCGCGATGGGCCTGCTCGGCCTTCGCGGTACGCGCGCGCAGCTCGACGGCGTCCTGAAATACGCCGTGCTGAACCTCTTCTCGACGCTGCTCTTCCTTCTGGCCGTCGCGCTCCTCTACGGCGCCACGGGCACGCTGAACATGGCCGATCTGGCGCGCATCATGCCGACGCTCGAGCCTTCGGCGACGCTCACCGTCTCGGCGCTGCTGTTCCTGGCCGGGTTCGGCATCAAGGCGGGCTACTTCCCGCTCTTCTTCTGGCTGCCGGCCTCCTACCACACGGCCTCGATCACGGTGGCGGCCATCTTCGCGGGCCTCCTGACCAAGGTCGGCGTCTACGCCTGCTTCCGCATCTTCACGCTGGTCTTCGCGGTTCAGGAGAACGGGCTGCAGACGATCCTCGGCATCATCGCCGCGGGCACCATGCTGTTCGGCGTCTTCGGCGCGGCGGTGCAGTGGGACGTGCGGCGAATCCTGGCGTTCCACATCGTCAGCCAGATCGGCTACATGCTCCTCGGCCTCGCACTGGCGACGCCAGCGGCGCTGGCGGGCGGCGTCTTCTACATCGTCCACCACATCGTGGTGAAGGCGAACCTCTTCCTCGTCGCCGGTGCGATCCACCGCGCCTCCGGGACCTACGATCTGCGCCGGTCGGGCGGGCTTTTGAAGCGCACGCCGCTTCTCGCCTTCCTGTTCCTCGTGCCGGCGCTGTCGCTCGGCGGCATCCCGCCCCTGTCGGGCTTCTGGGCGAAGTTCATGGTGATCGACGCGTCGCTGCAGGCGCAGGCCTGGTGGCTGGCGGGCGTGGCGCTCTTCACCGGCGTCTTGACGCTCTATTCGATGACGAAGATCTGGAGCGAGGCCTTCTGGAAGTCGCCGGTGCTTCCGCGCCGCCAGGCGCGCGCCATCCCCGCGCCCATGCTGATCGCCATCGCGCTTCTGTCGGCCATCACGGTCGCGATCGGTCTCTTCGCCGAGCCGCTCGTCCTCTTCGCCAACGAGACGGGCGAGGGGCTCACCGATCCCACCTCCTACATCGAGGCCGTCTTCGGCCCGGCCCCGAGCACGCCGGAGCTGACGCAATGAGCGCATCCATGACCAGCCGCATCGCGGAGAGCGTCGTTCTGGCGGGCGTCTTCATGCGCGAGCTCCTGAAGTCCTCCGTCGCCGTGGCCCGGGCCGCCTTCGCCCGCGAGCCGCGCACGGATTCGGCCATCATCGCCATGCCGATCGAACTGCGGACCGATTTCGGGATCGCCGTCCTCGCCAATCTGATCACGCTGACGCCGGGCACCTGCTCGCTGCACGTCAGCGAGGACAAGCGGACGCTCTACATCCACACGCTCGACACGCAGGACCCCGACGGTATCATCGCCGATATCCGCCGGACGTTCGAAAGCCGCCTGAAGAGGATCGAGGGATGATCGGCACCGTATCGGCTCTTCTCGACTGGACCAGCGCCGCGCTCGTCGCCGTCCTGATGATCCCGCTGGCCATGACCTTCTGGCGCATGCTCCGCGGACCGGGCTATGCGGACCGCTTCATCGCGGTCGACATGCTGACCGGCATCGCGGTCGCGATGGCGGCGCTCACCGCGGGCACCACCGGGCGCCGCGAGTTCCTCGACGTGGCCTTCGGGATCGCGCTCATCGCCTTCGTCGCGACCTGCGCCTTCGCCGCGTTTCTGGAGCGGAAAGGACGCAATCAATGATCGTCTTCGATGTTCTGAGCCTTGTCTCCAAGCTCGTCGGCGTCGTCTTCCTCTTCGCGGCGGCGCTCGGCCTCATCCGCTTCCGCGATCCGTTCCAGCGGATGCACGCCGCGACAAAGGCCGGAACCCTGGGTGCGGGCTTCGTCGTGCTCGGCGCCATCCTGCAGCTGCAGCGGCTCGACGTGACGCTGATGGGCGGCGCGGCGGTCCTCTTTCTTCTCCTGACCATTCCGGTCGCGGGCCATCTTCTCGGCCGCGCCTCCTACATTTCGGGCGCCAATCTGGAAGGGCTGAAGGGCGGCGACGCCCTCGTCGACGTCCTCGACCGCCAGCCGGAATCGCTGGAGGCCCGCTCGGCGCGTCTGGACGGCAGATCGGGAAGATGACCGGACGGGACGCGCGTTCGCGGCCCATCGAGCGAACGAGCGCCTGATGCAGACCACCGCGTCCCGACCATGAGCGCCCTCGAACGGACGGGCCGGTTCGAGAGCCTGAGGCATCGCCTCCGCCATCTCTATCACGGCCGCACCAAGGGTGCCCTGCGCTACCAGCGCGGGGTGCTGATCGTCGATTTCGTCATCATCGCCTTCTTCATCGCGACGCCCGTGCTGCGCGATCAGGCGATCTTCCTGTGGGTCGACTACGCGGTCGCCTTCGTCGTCGCCGCCGAACTGTCCGCGCGCGGGCTCGCTTCGCGCGACCCCGGTCGATGGCTCCGCGAACCGGCGGTGATCGTGGACATGGTGGTCCTCGTCACGCTGCTCTTTCCCTACACCTTCTCCAATTGGGGTTTCCTGCGCATCCTCCGGCTCTGGACGCTCTCGCGCAACGAGGTGTTCTGGCGCGCCTTCGTCGGCGGGTCCCTGCGGCGCTGGGAGGAGACGGTCCGCGCCGCGCTGAACCTCGTGACCTTCCTCTTCGTCTCGACCGGCTTCGTCTACACCTTCTATTTCCGCAACGGGTCGGGGCTGGAGGGCTATGTCGACGCCCTCTACTTCACGGTCGCCACCGTGACGACGACCGGTTTCGGGGACATCACGCTGCCGGGTACGGCGGGCAAGCTGACCTCGATCGTGATGATGATCTGCGGCATCTCCCTGTTCGTTCGCCTCGGCCAGTCGATCTTCCGTCCGGCGCGGGCGACCTATCCGTGCCCGCAGTGCAATCTGCAGAAGCACGACATCGACGCGGTCCATTGCAAGGCGTGCGGCCACCTCCTGAAGATTCCCGATCCGGGCGAGTGAACCTGCGGGAGAAGCGGTCGAAGCAGGTCCGGGCGGGGAAAGACGACGCCGGGAACGCAAAGGGCATGAGAAGGTCATCGCCTTTCCACACGATCCGGGTATGTCTTCTTCCGCGAATGAAGGCCTACAGCATCGGCCCGAAAATCGGGATCGATTTTCGGAAAGCCTGATGCGCAGGTTCAAGGAGATGGAGCGACCTTTGTGCGTCCAATCGGACGCACGGCGCTCTAGGAAAGGACCGGGCGAGTTGGGTCGAGCGAATGGAGTTCCCGTGAAGAAGCGCTGGCCCGCACGGATCGTGGACGCCGTCTGGCCGCGAATGGGCCCGAGGCGCTACGGCCGTTACCTGCTTCGCCGGATCGAGCGGATGGCCGCCGCTCCGCATGCGGTGGCGGCCGGGGTCGCGGCCGGAGCCTCGGTCAGCGTCTTTCCGCTGATCGGTGTGCACTTCATCCTCGGCTTCGTGCTGGCGTTCCTGACGCGCGGGAGCATGGTCGCCGCCGCGATCGGAACCGTGTTCGGCAACCCGCTGACCTTCCCGATCCTGTTTTCCGCCTCCTACCAGATCGGCCGCTGGATCACGCCGGGCAGCGACCGGGCGGCCGAAGCGATCATGCGCGGCAACGAGATCGAGGACCTGATGGGAACGATGGTCTCCGAGGGGATCGGCATGATCTGGCCGGTCTGGAAGACCATGATGGTCGGCGCCATCCCGATCGCGATCGTGACCTACATCGTCATCTACGTCCTGGTTCGCACGCTGCTGAGCCGGTCCCATGCGATCCGCCGCATCCGCCGCCGGCGCATGGCCGGCGAGGAGGGCGCGCGCTGACGGGCGGGGCGCGCGCCGAAGCCCTCCGACGCGACCGGGTTCATCCGTAGAGCCAGCCGGCCATCGCGCTGTAGAGCGGCAACCCCACCACGATGTTGAAGGGGAAGGTGATGGCGAGCGAGCAGGTCAGATAGTAGCCGGGATTGGCTTCGGGCAGCGCCAGGCGCACGGCCGCCGGGGCCGCGATGTAGGACGCGCTGGCCGCCAGCGTGCCGAGGATGATCGCGCCGCCCTGCGAAAGGCCGCTGGCGTGGGCGAGGCCGATGCCGAGCGCGGCGTGCACGACCGGCATGGCGATGGCGAAGAGCCCGAGCTTCATTCCGACCTGGCGGAAGTCCGCGATCCGGCTCGCGGCCAGCCGTCCGAGTTCCAGGAGGAACAGGCAGAGGAGACCCGGAAAGAGATCGACGAACAGCGGCTTCACGCTCGTCATGCCCTGCGGCCCGATCAGGGCGCCGATGGCGAGTCCGCCGCCCAGCAGAAGGACGCTCTTCGACGTGAAGGCGTCCGCGATGACGTTGGACAGGTCGGGTCCCGGCCCGCCGAGGACCACGGCCGCGCCGCTCCGGTTCACCTCGGCTCTCGAGGCGAGCGCCGCGAAGCCCGCCAGCGCGATGGCGACGACGATCGCAGGGATTTCCATGATGGCGAGAAGGGCCGGCGCGTAGCCCTCGAACGGGATCGCGCTCTGGTCCAGCAGCGTTGTCGCCGCCGCGAAGGTGACGGCCGAGACGGAGCCATAATGCGCAGCCATCGCCGCTGCATCGGCGACGCCGAGCCCGGCATAGCGCCGAAGAAGGGCGAAGCACCAAAGGGGGATCGCGCAGCCGAGGAAGAGGGCCGCAGCGATCGGAGCCGCGAGCTCGTCCAGCGACCGCCCGACCAGCTCGACGCCGCCCTTCAGGCCGAGCGCCAGCATCAGGTAGATCGACAGCGCCGCGACGATCGGTTCGGGAAGGCGCAGATCGGATCGCACGAAGACCGCGACGGCCCCGAGCACGAAGCACAGGATGGCGGGAGTGAGCAGGCTGGAGGCGGCGAGTTCGAGCATGGCGGACCCTTTCGATGGCGTCGGGCCTCTTTGCCGATCTCGTGATCCTTTGGAAAATGAATAGTCCTGGCGTTTGTCATTGCGTTCGGCAATGATAGGTCCATGCCTCAGCGTCTTGACCATGCGCTTCTGCGAACCTTCGTTACGGCCGCCGACGCCGGCAGCCTCACCCGCGCGGCCGAACGGCTGCATCTGAGCCAGCCGACGATCAGCCTGCAGCTCAAGCGGCTGGAGGAGTCGCTCGGCTGCCGTCTGATCGAGCGCAGCCCGCGCAGCTTCCATCTGACGGGCGAGGGCGAGACCCTGCTCGGCTACGGGCGCCGGATCCTGGCGCTGGCGGACGAAGCGATCGGCCGTCTGACCGATGCGAGAATGACGGGCCGGGTTCGGCTCGGAACGCCGGAGGATTTCGCCACGACCCATCTGCCGGGCGTTCTGGCGGCTTTCTCGCGGGCTCATCCCGGCGTCGCGCTCGAAGTGACGACCGACCTGACCCTCAATCTGGTCGATCGCTTCCAGGGCGGCGAGTTCGACATCGTTCTCATCAAGCGCGATCCGATCGGCCCGAGCGAGGGCGTGCGCGTCTGGCGCGAACCCTTGGTCTGGACCTGCGCGGCGGGGCAGGGGGCAGGCTTCGAGGACGCCGCGCGCGACCTGCCGCTCGTCGTCTCGCCCCATCCTTGCGTCTATCGAAGGCGCGCCCTGCGCGCGCTCGACGCCGCGGGGCGCCGCTGGCACGTGGTCTACACCTCGACCTCGCTGGCCGGGGCGCAGGCCGCCGTGCGCGCGGGGCTCGGCGTGACGGTCCTTCCCGCCGGCATGGTGCCGCCGGACTTCCGCAAGCTGGACGGCAGGGCAGGCCTGCCGCCGCTGCCGGAGGCGGAGATCGCCTTGATGCTCGCGAGCTCCGTCGATCCGGCGGCCGAGCGTCTGGCGGAGCACGTCGTCAGTTCCCTGGAACAGGCCGTCTGACCCAGCGCGCGGCGAACTGAAACCCCGGCTCCGTCACCTTCGAGCTTCATCAGCGTCCTCGCGTTATCGCGCTTGAATATTAGGGTCGTCTAATTTAGAAAGCGCTACAAAAGAGGGCGCGGCATGGACGGGATGCAGGAATTCGAAGCCAAGGCGAGCGAGGTCGCGACCATTCTCAAGGCGGTCGCCAACGAGAAGCGCCTGATGCTGTTGTGCAAGCTGCTCGACATGGGCGAGGCCAGCGTGGGCACGCTGGCCGACAGCGTGGGGCTCTCGCATTCGGCGCTCTCGCAGCATCTGGCGGTGCTCCGCGAACTTCGGATCGTCGCCTTCCGCCGGGAAAGCCAGACGCTCTGGTACCGCATCTCCGATCCCCGGATCGAGGCGCTGTTCGCCAGCCTGCAGGGTCTGTTCTGCCCGCCTGCCGAGACGGGGGAGGCCCTCCCGTCCGACCATTCCGCGACATCCCGAGGATGACGAGCATGGAGCAGTTCACGCCTCTTTCCGCCCTTTCCGGGGGAATGCTGATCGGCCTTTCGGCCGCGATCCTCGTCCTGGCCAACGGGCGCATCGCCGGGATCAGCGGCATTCTGGGCGGCGCGCTCCGCCCGGCCGGGTCGGACGCCGCGTGGCGCATCGCCTTCCTGGCCGGACTTCTCGCAGCCGCTCCGGCGCTGGCCCTGGCCGGCTATGCGCTGCCGCCGGTCGAGATCGACGCGGCGCTCCCGGTCGTCGTCCTCGCCGGGCTTCTGGTCGGTTTCGGCAGCCGCCTCGGCTCCGGCTGCACCAGCGGGCACGGCGTCTGCGGAATCGCGCGGGGCTCGCGACGCTCCATCGTCGCGACGCTGACCTTCATGGCGAGCGCGGGTGTCACCGTCGCGCTCGTGCGCCACGTGTGGGGAGCCTGAGCGATGGCGCGCCTTCTCCTCGCTCTCCTCTCGGGTCTCCTGTTCGGCGCCGGGCTCGTCGTCTCGCAGATGGTGAACCCCGCCAAGGTTCTCGGCTTCCTCGACCTGCTCGGCGACTGGGACCCGAGCCTCGCCTTCGTGATGCTCGGCGCGATCCTCGTCGCCGCGCCGGCCTTCGCCCTGGCGGGGCGGATGGACCGGCCGCTCGCGGCACCCCGTTTCGAGGTCCCCGTGCGGCGGGACATCGACCGTCCTCTTCTCGTCGGCGCGGTCCTGTTCGGCCTCGGCTGGGGCCTCGTCGGCCTCTGCCCGGGTCCCGCGCTGGCGGCGCTCTCCATCGACCCGGCGGGCGTTCTGGTCTTCGTTGCGGCGATGCTCGCGGGTGTGGTCCTGTTTCCGGCGATATCGGCTCGCAGCGCTCGCACCTCCCCGTCGCCTTCGGAGGCCGAAGCGTGACCCCGGCGCCTTCGGCCCTGATGGCCGCCACCGGATCGGGCAGCCTCGTCGGTCTCGTGCTCGGCCTCTTCGGCGGGGGCGGGTCCATCCTGGCCGTGCCGCTTCTGGTCTATGCGGTCGGCATGTCGTCGCCGCATGTGGCGATCGGCACCGCGGCGGTGGCGGTGGCGGCCAGCGCGCTGGGCAATCTCGTTCCCCATGCGCGCGCGGGAACCGTGAAATGGCGCTGCGCCGCGGTGTTCGCGCTGGCCGGCGTCGCGGGGTCGCTCGCCGGCGCGGCCGCCGCCAAGGTCATGGACGGCGAGCGCCTGCTGGCTCTGTTCGGTCTCGTGATGGTCGGCGTCGGTCTCGCCATGATGCAACGCCGGTCGAACGCGGGCGACCCGAAGGTGCGTCTGACGTGGCGAAGCGCCGCCCGTCTTCTGCCCCTGCTCATCGGTATCGGGCTCGTCGTCGGGCTGTTCTCCGGCTTCTTCGGCATCGGGGGCGGATTCCTGATCGTACCGGGCCTCGTCCTGGCGACGGGCATGCCGCTGGCCTTCGCGATCGGAACCTCGCTGGTCGGCGTGGCGGCCTTCGGCGCGGCCACGGCCGCGAGCTATGCGGCCTCCGGTCTCGTCGACTGGCCGGTGGCCGGCCTCTTCGTCCTCGGCGGCCTTGCGGGCGGGTGGATCGGCGCGCGTCTGAGCCGGCATCTGGCAGGGCGCAAGCAGGCGCTCGGCATCGCCTTCGCCGGGCTCGTCGTGACCGTCGGCCTGTTCATCACCGTCCGGGGACTGCCGGCTCTCCTCGGCTGAGGACCCATCCATTTCCGGGAGACAACAGCATGGCATCGCCCGTTCCTCCGAAGAGCCGCCCGGTGGTGACCGGCTTTTTCGACAAGCGCACCTTCAGCATCCAGTACGTGGTGGCGGACCCGGAGACGCGGGCCTGTGCCATCATCGATCCGGTGCTCGACTTCGATCCCAAGTCCGGCGCGACCGCGACGCGCTCCGCCGACGCGCTTCTCGCGTTCATCGAGCGCGAGGGACTGAGGCTCGAATGGATCCTCGACACTCATCCGCATGCCGACCACTTCTCCGCCGCCGGCTACCTCCACGACCGCACGGGTGTCCCGACCGGCATCGGCGAGAAGGTGCGCGGGGTTCAGGCGCTCTGGAAGGACCTCTACGACCTGCCGGAAGACTTTCCGGTCGACGGTTCGCAATGGAGCCGGCTGTTCGCGGACGGCGAGCGCTTTCGCATCGGCGGTCTGGAGGCGGACGTGATCTTCACGCCGGGGCACACGCTCGCCTCCGTCGCCTACAGGATCGGTGACGCGGTCTTCGTGCACGACACCCTGTTCATGCCGGACGGCGGAACGGCGAGGGCGGATTTTCCCGGTGGCGACGCGGGAGCCTTGTGGGACAGCATCCAGCGCATCCTCGCGCTGCCGGATGGAACGCGCGTCTTCACCGGGCACGACTATCAGCCGGACGGGCGCGAGCCGCGCTGGGAATCGACGGTCGAGGCGCAGCGCCGAGACAACATCCACCTCGTCCGGGCGCCGACGCGCGAGGCCTTCGTCGCCCTGCGCGAGGCGCGCGACCGCGAACTCGCCATGCCGAATCTGATCCTGCACGCCTTGCAGGTGAACATCCGCGGCGGGCGGCTGCCGGAGCTCCAGGGGAACGGCCGCCGCTATCTCAAGATCCCGCTCGACGCACTGGACGTCGAGGCGTGGTGACGGATGGCCGTCTAGGGTGTGTCCCCATAAACAGGAACGAAATGGCGCGAGGTCCGGCGATGAGATGCGAGGAGAAGCGCGACGAGCGGGCCGATGCCCGGTCGAGCGGTTCGACGACGCAGCTCGAAGCCGGGACCGCGTCCCTTCGGGATCGGGCGCTCCGGGGCGGCAACTTCGTCGCGAAAGCTCGAAAATGCCCGCATTTCCTTCGCTCTCGCTCCTCGTATCCGGCCCGGATCGTCCCGACCATTTCCGTCCCTGCTTATGGGGACACACCCTAGACCGCTTCGCGAACGGGCCGGTGGCCGAGACTTTCGGCGAACCGGGCGAGAAGGTCGGGGTCGAACTGGCCGTGCCATCTCGACATGCGATCGAGAGCGAGCGAGGTCGGCCAGGCCTCCTTGTAAGGCCGGATCGAGGTGACGGCGTCGAACACGTCGCAGATCGAGACGAGCCGCAGTTCCAGGCCGATCTCCTCGCCCGAGAGCCCTGCGGGGTAACCCTTGCCGTCCGGCCGCTCGTGGTGGTGAAGGCAGATCCGGCGAACGAGGTCGGGCAGATCCTGCTGCGCGGCGAGGATCTCGATCCCGCGCTCGGGATGGGTGCGCATCAGCGCCATTTCCTCGTCGGTCAGTTTGCCGGGCTTGCCAAGGAGCGCGCGGGGGATCGAAAGCTTGCCGACGTCATGTAGAAGGGCGGCAAGCCCCAGAAGCTGGACGGTTTCGGCGTCGAGCTTCAGATAACGGCCGAAGTGAACGACCAGGGCGCAGACGGCGACGCTATGGCGGTAGCTGTATTCGTCACGACTCTTCAGCCGCGTGATCTTCAGGAGCGCGTCGGGCCGATCCTGCATCCGAGCCTGCACCTCGCGCACCACCGCGCCGGCGAGGTCAAGGTCCAGCCCGGTCCCGGCGTCCGCCTGGGAGAAGAGCCGTTTCAGATCGCTGGTCGTGCGTCGCAGCGTTTCCATCGCGCGGCGAACGTCCGGACTGGGCCGGGCGGTTCGCGGCCCGGTCCGGGCGGGACTCTTCGTTGCCGTGACGGCGACGGGCTTTCCCTTCAGATCGTCGATCCAGAGGTTGCGGATCGCGCTGCGCCGCAGCTTGGCGAGATCGCTCGCACTGGTCAGCCGGAAACGGGTCCGCCAGAACGGATTGTCGAACCAGTCACCCTCGAGTCCGGCCACGTACATTCCGACTTCGAGCTGTTCGGTGCTGATGCGGCGCAACATGCCCCTTCTCCCAATAAACCAGGAGTAGTCGGGTTTCTACTTGGATGATAGGTTATGGCATAAAATCTAACATCAAGTTCCCTTGCGGCATAAGAATGAAGACTCTTCGGCTCAGATCCTGCGAAACAGCGTAAGCACGTTGATCCGGGAGCTGTTGGCGATCTGTAGTGCCTGTTCCGCCAGTTCGCGGCGGGCCAGCAGGGCCGCGTGCCGCGCGGTTTCCTCGGTGATGTTGGCATCCACCAATCGTCCGATGGTCTTGTTGGCGATCGATTGGAGCCCCTCGACGAAGGAGAGCTGGATAGAGATGCGGCGGCTCACCGAGCCGAGATAGGCTTCCGCCCGCAACACGTCGGCGGCGCGCGCGTCGATCCCGCGGATCATCGCGTCGAGAAGGGCATTGCGGTCCGCTTCGGGGCGAGCGCCGATGTCCAGTGCCGCGACGTCCAGCGACGTCACGTTCAGCCGCCCATGCGAGACCTGCGAACCGGCGAGCGAGACTTCGCCGATCGCCAGGCGTCCGTCGCCCGCGGTCCGCGAGGTGAAGCGCAACCGATTGCCCTCGCTCGTCACGTCCACCGAGCCGATGCCCGCAGCGGTAAGCGCCCGGTCGACGACCCGTGCCAGCGCGGTCGCATCGGCGATGATTCCGCTGCCGACGGCATAGCCGGCGGTGCCGCCGAGGGCCGTGTCGACATCGGCCTTCCGGATCTCGATCGCCCGCGGGGGCCCGCCGTCGATCGCGATCTCGAACTTCAGGACGTCGTCCGCCCCGAGCGTCAGGCTGCGGGAGACGTCGGACCCCGTGACGAGGCTGGCCGCCCGCGCAGCCACGGCGTTGGCGGTCGGGGCGGCGATCGTGACGCCGCCCGCACCGGCGGTCCGTTGGACGAGGCTCAGCCGGGCTCCATCCACCTCCACGGCGAGATCGGTGATGCCGTTCTGGGCGAACGCCCGGCGCAGCACGAGCGCCATAGCGGCTGCATCCGCGATCCGCCCGCTTCCGGTCGCATAGGATGCCGATCCCGCCAAGGCGGCTTCCACGGTCGCGAAATCGATCCGGACGCTCCGCTGGTCTCCGTTCACGCTGAAGGGCCAGTCGATGCTGCTGCCGTCATACACCGTGACGGGGCCGCTCACGTTCAGGCTCGCCCGAGCCGCCACCGCCTCGGCCGAGGCGGCGACGCCCGTCAGGTCGATGCTGCCTGCGCCCGCCTGGGACTTCGCTAGGTTCAGCCTCGCTCCCTCGACCGATACCGTGACGCCGCCGACGCCCTGCCGGTCGAGCGCGGCCCTGACGACGAGGGCCAGCGCGCCAATATCGGCGATGGTCCCGCTGCCGGCCGCGTAGCCGCCGTGTCCCGTCAGGGCGGTTTCCACGTCGGCGTTCGTCAGCGTCAGCGCGCGACTGGCGCCATCGATCCGCAACGTGACATCGATCCTCGCATTGGGCGCGATGGTGACGGGACCTGCGAAGTCGGAACCGGTGACGAGCGACGCGGTGCGTTCCTGCCGCGCGGTGCTGGTGACGTTGCGGACGTCGAGCATGTCGCCATCGGCCGCGATGCCGGTCTTTGTGAAGACCAGCCGGTCGTCGGAATCGGCCTGGACTTCGACGTCGGCGATGCCCCTGTCGCTCAGCGCCCGCTGGACCACCCGGGCGAGGTCTCCCGCGTTCTCGATGGTGCCGCTTCCGGCGACATAGCCGCTCTGACCGTTCATGGCCGCATCGACCGTCTCGCGCGTCAGAGTGATCTGCGTCGAGACGTCGTTCACCGCGATGTCGAAGCTGAGCGTCGCTCCGTCGCCGAGCGTGACGGGAGAGGAAAACGGCGAGCCCGTGGTCGCGCTCGCCGAGCGCTCGGAAACGGCCGCAGCGCCCGTTCCCGAACCCGTCGCCAGCCCGACGTTCTGCGCGACGACGCCGTTGCCGTTGACGGCTTCGATGGCGGTGACCTTGATCGCGGTCGCGTCCTGCCCCTTCTCGAAAACGACGTGCCCATCGCTCCAGACGGCCCGAATGGCTCTCGACCAGTTCTGGCCCTGACGATTGTCCGCCGCGATGGCGTTGTTGATCGCCGTCACGAGATTCGCGCCGCTGCTCACACCCGAAAGCGAAACCGTGACGTCGTTCGAGAAGCCGTTACCTTGGGAATCGCGGCCCTGATAGGAAAAGCGGAGACGATCGGTCCGGTCGATGCCGGTCGTGCTGAAGGCGCCGACATTGACCCAATCGTACCAGTTGTTGTTGGTCTGGGGACCCAGGCCGAGCCGTGACGTGGTGACGTCGTCGCCATCGACGACCTGAACGCCGGTCACCTCGACGCTTCCGGCACCCGCGCCTGCCTTGCGAATGGTGATGGCGTTGTTCGATGCCACCTCCGCGAGGAGCGTGTTGGCGCCGAACTCGGCCTCCAGGGCGCGGTTCAGTTCGCTCTGCAGCGTTGCCGCATCGCTGACGGAACGGAGATAGACCCTGACGGTGCGGGCCGTGCCGCCGTCGAGCTTCATCGTGAGTGCGATCGTGTCGCCGGACCGCAGTCCGTTGCTTTCCGGATCGAACGTGCCGACGGCCGCGCGCGCCTGTTGCGCGGCAGCCCCCGCGATGCCGGACACGGTGCTCGCGGTTCCGGAGAGCCCGGCCGTTGCGGTGGCCTGCGCGTCGAGCCCGGTGATGGCGCTGGGCGTCCCGGACAGGCCCGCCGTGGCCGGAGCGTTGGCGTCGCTTCCGTCGGTGCGGGTGACGGGGCCGGAGATCGGCGCGACGGACGGTCGCCGTTCGTCCGTGCCTGGCGTCTGCACTCCCGCGCCGGACAGGCCTTCGACCGTCGTCGTGATGGAAGAGAGCGGCACGTCGAAATCTCGCTGCAGGATGCCGTCGCGTGCCGTGCCGAGTTCGAAGAGCTGCGTGCGGCGCGTGTCGAGTTCCATGCGCGACAGGCTCGTCGAACCGTTGGCGCCGGATGACACGGAGGAGAGGAAGGAGTGGACCGGTGTGTATCCGCTCGCGGAGCGATCCGCCGCCAGAAGGCCGAGAGCGGATCGCGACGCATCCAGCGCCGTGCTGCGCAGGTCCGCTTGCAGGCGGCGAAGCCGCTCGGAAAGATCGGCGGTGGTGTCGCCTCGCCGGGCCTCTTGAAGGGTCGCGCGCATTTCCGAAAGGATCGCCCGCGACGCGGCGAGACCCGCGAGGCCGATTTCGATGGCATTCTGCGTCTCCGTCAGAACGGACTGCACGCCCGTGCGCGCCGCGACCTCGGTGCGAAGTCGTGCGGCCTTTGCCCAGATGGCAGGATCGTCCTTGGCGGAGGCGACCTTGAGACCCGACACCAGACGCGACTGCGTGACGGCGAGGTCCTTGTTGATCGATCGGAGCAGGGAGAGGGTGGAAAGCGACGAATAGGGGATCATGAGATCTGGCCACAGGACGATGAAAGCGAACTCCCGACGTCCCGACGCTATTTAGCCGTCTACAATAAACATTAAGAAGAATTCATATAGTTTTATGAATGAGTAAGAGGGCGTTCACCCGGGTGAACGCAACCTTTCGGACATCGGAATAATTCTCGCGTCCGGCATCGCCATATGGACGGTCGATGGCCCGAGCCCGCTTCCGAAAGGAAGCGATGCTGGCTCGAAAGGTGCGCGCCATCGGAGAACCGGCGTCCGTCGCAGCCCCTCGGCGCCTCCAAATGCACCGTCATGCAAGCTTGCGTTCGCTGGAGCCGTTATGTAATAACATAACAGACGTCGGGGATCGGACCCGGCGCGATCCGCTCGGCCGTCACTCTTCGGGATCATGATGCAGGAATCCGCGATGAACGTCTGCGAAGGTCGATCTCGCCTTGGGGGACCCGGCACGGCGCGCACCGTCCGTCCGCCCTGCATCGACCTCGGCTCGGCCTGCGGGCGAACGACCGCCCGCTGATCTTCGGCGCGGCTTCGACGGCCGGCGGCGTCCGTCCGCGACGGCCCGCGCTTCCCTTCTCACTCTCCTCCATCGCAAGAAGGATCATCTCATGTTGCGAACGCTTGCCTGCTCGACGGGCATCGCACTCGTCCTGTCGGCCAACGCCATGGCGCAGGGCCATGACCACGATCACGACAGCGTCACGCTCTACCGCGTCTTCGTGGGTGATCATGCGGAAGGCCGCGTCACCGCCTTCGATCTGGGCGAACCGGGCAATCGCTGGACGTTCGAGACGACCGGCCAGCCGAAGCTCTACGGCGTCAATGACGGCGCCGCGGTCGTCGCGGTCCAGTCCGACGACGACACGGTGCAGTTCATCGCCAGCGGCGTCTCGCTCCACTCCCATGGAGACCACTCCGACATCTCGATCGCCGATCCGCAAGCGGTGGACGGCGCCCTGACGGGGCCGCGCCCGTTCCACGTCGTGGACCATTCCGGCAAGGTCGCGATCAATTTCGATCGCGGCGGCTATGCCGAGATCGTGGACGCGCACGAGCTGTCTCACGGCGAGATCGAGAGCCGGCGCATCGAGCAGGCGCGGGCCCATCACGGCTTCGTGGCGCCGATCGGCGAGCGCTGGGTGACGAGCGTCGCGTCGGACGCTCCGGTGGAAGGGGACGCGGCCCCCTCGCGCATCGGCCTGCAGGAAATCACTGAAGACGGAGAGCCGGTCGGCGAGGTCGCGACCTGCACCGGCATCCACGGCGAGGCCTTCTCCGGCGCCTTCCTCGCCGCCGGCTGCGAGGAGGGCATCCTGACGGTGACGAACGGGCCGGACGGCATCCGGACCGCCATGCTGGAATACGGGACGGAGCTGCCGGCCGGCCAGAAGACCGGAACGCTGCTCGGCTCGCGGTCCATGCAGGTCTTCCTCGGCAATTACGGCGCGAACGGCATCGTGGTCATCGATCCGGTGGACGAGCCTCATCTGCGCTACGTGGAACTGCCGTTCCGCCGTGTCGATTTCGCGCTCGACCCCGCCAATGCCCGCTTCGGCTACGTGCTGACCGAGGACGGAACGCTCCACAAGCTCGACGTTCTGGATGCGAAGCTGACCGACAGCGCTCGCGTGACCGAGCCCTATTCGATGGACGGACACTGGAGCGAGCCGCGCCCGCGCATCGCGATGGCCGGCGACGAGGTGGTGATGACCGATCCCAATGCGGGTCTCGTGCGGCTCGTCTCGAAGGACACGCTCGAAGAGACGGGGACCGTCGAGGTCGAGGGCATGCCCTACAACGTAGCGGTCGTCGGCGGCAGCGGCGTGGTTCACGAGGGCGACGGCCACGACCATCACGGCCATGATCACGCCGGGCACGCCCACAGCCACGGCGATCCGCAGATCTACGCCGGCTATTTCGAGGACAGCCAGATCGCCGATCGGCCGCTGTCCGACTACGAAGGCGACTGGCAGTCGGTCTATCCCTACCTTCAGGACGGAACGCTCGATCCCGTCTGGGAGCAGAAGGCGGAGACCGGCGACAAGAGCGCCGAGGAATATGCCGAATACTACGAGATCGGCTACCGCACCGATGTCGAGCGCATCACCATCGAGGGCGACATCGTCACCTTCTACCGCGACGGAGAGCCGCTGGAGGGGCGCTACGAGTATGACGGCTACGAGGTGCTGACCTACGCGAAGGGCAATCGCGGCGTCCGCTTCATCTTCCAGAAGGTGGACGGGGACGAGGACGCGCCCCGCTACATCCAGTTCAGCGACCACGGGATCTTCCCGGCCAAGGCCGACCACTACCACCTCTACTGGGGCGACGACCGCGCCGCGCTCCTCGAGGAGGTGACGAACTGGCCGACCTACTACCCGTCCTCGCTGGGCGCCGACGGGATCGTCGCCGAGATGCTCGCCCACTGAAGGCAGGCACCCCCCGACAAGGCGCCCGGCTCCTCCGCCGGGCGTCTCCCGACCTCTTCGACAGATCGGATCAGCCATGACCGCCAGCTTCGAACCCGACAGCCGTCTGCCCGTCACCGTCCTCTCCGGCTTCCTCGGTGCCGGCAAGACGACGCTTCTCAACCACGTCCTGAACAACCGCGAGGGCAAGCGCGTCGCCGTGATCGTCAACGACATGAGCGAGGTGAACATCGACGCCGCGCTCGTGCGCGACGGCGGGGCCGATCTGTCCCGCACCGACGAGCGGCTCGTCGAGATGACCAATGGCTGCATCTGCTGCACGCTTCGCGACGACCTGCTGCAGGAGGTGCGCAAGCTCGCTTTGGAAGACCGCTTCGATCATCTGCTGATCGAATCCACCGGCATATCCGAGCCGCTGCCCGTCGCCGCCACCTTCGAGTTCCGCGACGAGGCGGGGCGGAGCCTGTCCGACGTGGCGCGCCTCGACACGATGGTGACGGTCGTGGACGCCGCCAGCCTCGTGCGCGACTTCGGCTCGCAGGACTTCCTGCGCGACCGGGGCGAGAGCCTGGGCGCGGAGGACGAGCGCACCATCGTCGATCTGCTGGTCGATCAGATCGAGTTCGCCGACGTGATCGTCCTCAACAAGGTCTCGGCGGCCGGGCGGGAGGGCGTGCAGGCCGCCCGCACGATCATCAAGGGGTTGAACCCGGACGCCCGGCTGATCGAGACGGACTTCGCCGGGGTCGCGGCCGACGACATTCTCGGCACGGGCCTGTTCGACTTCGAGAAGGCCCATCAGCATCCGCTCTGGTACAAGGAGCTCTACGGCTTCGCCGACCATGTGCCGGAGACGGAAGAATACGGCATCCGCTCCTTCGTCTACCGCGCGCGCCGGCCCTTCGATCCGGGCAGGCTCCAGGCCTTCATCGACGAGAGCTGGCCGGGCGTCGTGCGCGCCAAGGGCTTCTTCTGGCTGGCGACGCGGCCCAGCTATGTCGGCAGCCTTTCGCAGGCGGGCGCGCTGGTGCGGGTCGAGAAGGCCGGTCTGTGGTGGGCCTCCGTGCCGGAGGTGCGCTGGCCCGACAACGCCGAATGGCGCGCCGCCGTGGCGCCCTACATGGATCCGGTCTGGGGCGACCGTCGCCAGGAGCTGGTCTTCATCGGAACGTCGGCCATGGACGAAGCCGCCCTTCGCGCGCGCCTCGACGCGTGCCTCGTCCCGGACGAACGCTTCGTGCCCGAGCGTTGGGCGGGGCTCGCCGATCCCTTCCCCGAATGGGATCGCCGGGCCGCCTGACCTCCGGCGACCATCGATGCCGGGCCGGGCCCTTAGAGCGCCGTGCGTCCTCTCGGACGCACAAAGGTCGCTCTATCTCTTTGACTCTACGCATCGGGCTTTCCGAAAATCGACGCCGATTTTCGGGCCTATGCTGTAGCCGACGGCATGCGCCGGAAGCCCGGGAGCCGGCAGGCTGCCGTCCCGGCAGGCGACCTCCCCGAAGACGTCTCCGACGCCGATGAGGATGGGGCGGTCGTATCCGATGCGCGCGACGATGGCTTGGAGGTTCGCGAGCGTTCCGGTCTCGCGCGTTTCGTCGGCGCGCGAGAGGTTGGCGGCGACCGCGACGGGCGTCACGGGCGAGGCGCCCTCGGCGATCAGCCGGGCGGCGATGGCGCCGGCCGTGCGCCCGCCCATGTAGAAGATCGTGGTGGCGCGCGGCGCGGCCAGCGCGGTCCAGTCGAGGTCTTCAGGCAGGATGCCTTTTCGCGAATGGCCGGTGACGAGGCGCAGCGCCTGCGCATGGTCGCGGTGGGTGAGCGAGACGCCGAAGGCGGCGGCCAGCGCCGAGGCCGCCGTGATGCCGGGCACGATCGCGACGGGGATCGAATGGCGGCGCAGTTCGGCCAGCTCCTCGCCGGCCCGCCCGAACACGGCGACGTCGCCCGACTTCAGCCGCACCACGTGCTTGCCCGCCTTGGCGAGCCGCACCATCGTGGCGTTGATGTCCTCCTGGCGGCAGCTTTCCCGCCCGCCGCGCTTGCCGACCAGCATGCGCTTGGCCTCACGGCGGGCGAGCTCCAGGATCTCGTCGGAGACGAGATCGTCGAAGAGGATGACGTCGGCCGATTGCAGCGCGCGCACCGCCTTCAGCGTCAGGAGCTCGGCCTCGCCGGGGCCGGCGCCGACGAGCGTGACGCGCCCGCCCGAGGCGGCGGGCGTCGCGGCGTCCGTCTCGACCTGCGCCAGAAGGGCGTTCGCCTTGGCCCGCTCGGGATGGCGGTCGGTGAGGGCGAGGTCGGAGAAGCGCTCCCAGAAGGCGCGGCGTGCGGGGCCGGGGGCGAGGCGCTCGATCGCCTGCGCGCGCACCGAGGCGGCAAGGCCGGCCCAATCCTTCAGGGCGGGCGGCAGCAGGGTCTCGATGCGCCGGCGCACGGCCTGGCCGAGAATGGGGGCGGCGCCGTCGGTGGCGATGCCGACGACGAGCGGCGAGCGGTTGACGATCGTGCCGAACCGGAAGGCGCAGAAGGCGGGCTTGTCGATGACGTTGTGGGGCACGCCCGCGGCGCGCGCGGCGCAGGCGAAGGCCTGTGCCTCGGCCTCGCTCCCGCAGTCCGCCACCGCGACGACCGCGCCCGCGAAGGCGTCGAGGCCCCAGGGCCGGTCGTGATGCGCGAGCGACCCGGTGGTCCGGGGCGCGGCGATCAGCTCGGCCATCTCGCCGCTGAGGTCGCCCGACGGCGCGTAGACCTCGACATGGGCTCCCGCGGCGGCGAGGAGCTCGGCCTTCCAGGCCGCGGCCTCCGACCCGCCGGCCAGAACCGCGCGCTTGCCCGACAGGTCGAAGAAGACGGGAAGCGTCGCCAGATCGGCCACGCGGGGCGTGTGGTCAGCGGGCGTCTCGTGCAAGGACCGCATCGACGATCTCCTTCAGTTCCGAACGGCAGGAGCCGCAGTTGGTCCCGGCCTTCGTTTCCCGCCCGATGGCGGCGACGTCGTGAGCGCCGGCGCGGACCGCGCGCTCGACATCCAGCCGCCCGACCGAGAGGCAGGAGCAGACGAGCGCACCCGCATCCGGCCGGTCGCGCCCGGGCCGGCCGGCGAGGAGGATGGCGCGCCGGGCCGGCTCGATGCGCTCTTCGCGCAGGAGGCCGCAGGCGAAGGCGCGCGAAACGCCGACGGGGGAGGGCGCGATCCACAGCGCGCCTTCGAGCCGCCCCCGCGAAAAGCTCGCGAGCGCATGTGCGCCCGCGCCTCTGTCGGTGCGCGCGATGGTCTCGTCGGTGCCGAAGAGCGCGGCGGCGAGCCGCGCCGAATCGGGCTCGCCGAGCCCGGCCAATTCGACGCGCCAGCCGCCTTCGGTGCGGGCCAGAGCCGAATAGTCCGCCAGCGCCGGATCGGGTCGCCGTCGCGTCACCGCGAAGCCGTGCCACCGGGCGGGATAGCGGCGAAGCCGAGCCGGCGTCGATTTCAAGGCCGGCTGGCCCGAGTGAGGGTCCCGCACGCCTTGTGCTATGGACCCGATGCGCCCGGCCGGCGCGAACTCGGCCGTCCAGTGCATGGGCGCGAAGAGGCGACCGGGCGCCTGCCGCTCCGTGATCAAGGCGCGCAGGACCGCCGAGCCGTGATCGGTCTCGACGCGCACGAGGTCGGCCGCGCGGATGCCGAGCCGCTCGGCGTCGCCGGGCGCGATCTCGCAGAAGGGCTCGGCCATGTGCGCCGACAGGCGGGCGGAACGGCCGCTGCGCGTCATCGTGTGCCAGTGATCGCGCACGCGGCCGGTGTTGAGGACGAAGGGCGCCGAGACGGGCGCCGGCGCCGCCACCGCGATCATCCGCGCTCGACCGTCCGGCGTGAAGAAGCCGCCCTCGGCGAAGAACCGTCCCCCTTGCGTGCCGCGATCGGGCACCGGCCAGCGGACGGGCTCCAGCGTCTCGTACTCGTCCGGCGCCAGCCCGGTCAGTCCGGAGAGATCGAAGTCGCGCGTCCCATCGTTCTCGAAGGCGGAGAGCGCGGAATGTTCGGCGAAGATGTCCGCCGGCCCGTGGTACGCGAAGGCGTCTCCATGTCCGAGCCGGCGCGCGACTTCGCACAGCGCCCACCAGTCGGGCCGCGCTTCGCCGGGCACGCCGAGGAAAGCGCGCTGGCGCGAGATGCGGCGCTCGGAATTGGTGACCGTGCCGCTCTTCTCGCCCCAGCCGAGCGCCGGCAGGAGGACATCGGCAAAGCTGGCCGTGTCGCTCTCCACGATGTCGGACACGACGAGGAAAGGGCAGGCCGTCAGCGCGGCGCGCACGCGGGACGCTTCCGGCATCGAGACGGCAGGGTTGGTGCCGATGATCCAGAGCGCCTTGATCCGCCCCTCCGCGACGGCGTCGAAGAGCTCGACGGCCTTCAGGCCGGGGCGCGCCGGAAGGCGGTCGCTCCCCCAGAAACGGGACACGATCTCCCGATGCGCCGGGTTCCCAAGCTCCATATGGGCGGCGAGCATGTTCGACAGGCCGCCCACCTCCCGCCCGCCCATCGCGTTCGGCTGGCCCGTCACCGAGAACGGTCCCATTCCCGGCCGCCCGATCCGGCCGGTCGCCAGATGGCAGTTGACGATCGCGTTCACCTTGTCGGTGCCGGAGGCGGACTGGTTCACGCCCTGGCTGTAGACCGTGACGACCTTCTCTGTGCGGGCGAAGAGGTCGAGGAAGGCGGAAAGCTCGTCCGATGAGAGGCCGGTGGCCTCCGGGTCCGTGCGCCGCGCTTCCGTCAGCGCCTCGTCGAGGCCGCGAACATGCCGTGCCAGGTAGGATTCGTCGATCGCCCCGCAATCGGCGAGACGGGCGAGGAGGAGGTTGAAGAGCGCGACGTCGCCGTCCGGCGCGATGTTCAGATGGAGGTCCGCCGCCGCGCTGGTCGCGGTGCGGCGCGGGTCGATCGTGACGATCCGCATCTGCGGCCGCGCCGCTTTCGCCGCCGCGATCCGCTGGAAGAGCACCGGGTGGCACCAGGCGAGATTGGAGCCGACGAGGACGATCAGGTCCGCCTCCTCCAGATCCTCGTAGGTGCCCGGCACCGTGTCGGAGCCGAAGGCGCGTTTGTGGCCCGCGACCGAGGAGGCCATGCAGAGCCGGGAGTTCGTGTCGATGTTGGCCGAGCCGATGAAGCCCTTCATCAGCTTGTTGGCGACGTAATAGTCTTCCGTCAGCATCTGGCCCGACCCGTAGATCGCGACGCTGTCCGGCCCGTGCTCCGCGATGGCGGCCGCGAAGGTCTCGGCCACGAGGTCCAGCGCCTCGTCCCAGCCGGCCGGCCATCGGCCGATGCGTGGGTGAAGGAGGCGCCCCTCCAGCCCGAGCGTCTCGCCCAGCGCCGAGCCCTTGGAGCACAGCCGCCCGAAATTGGCCGGATGCGCCGGATCGCCCGCGATCCCGACCGAGCCGCCGGGTCGCGGCGTCGCGATCACCCCACAGCCGACGCCGCAATAGGGGCAGGTGGTGCGGGTCCGCGCCGGGTCGATGACGCCGTCCATGGCCTACTCGGCGGCTTCGACGAGGGTCGAAAGGTCGAGCGAGAGTTCGATCGTCTGCTCCTCGGCGTTGAGGCGCAGCCGGAAGGTGCGGACGCGCCCCTCGTCCGGCCCCTGCATCTCGCCGGAGGAAAGATCGATCACCGCATTGTGGAGCGGGCAGGTGACCGCGCGTCCGTGGACGATGCCCTGAGCGAGCGGTCCGCCTTTGTGGGGGCAGCGGTCCTCGATGGCGAAGACCTCGTCCTCGGCCGTGCGGAAGATGGCGATGCGCCCGAGCGGCGAGGCGACGCAGCGCGCGCCGCGCCGGGGGATGTCGGTGAGCTTCCCGATCGCGACCCAGTTCATTCCGCGGCCTCCCGGAAATCGATCTCGGCCATCGGCCGGAACTCGTGCGCGGCGACGCCCCTGGACGCGCGCTCGGCCCAGGGGTCGACCTGCGCGAAGCGCTGCGAGTGGACGAAGCGGTCGAAGAGCGCGCGGCGCTTCTCGCCGTCCTCGACGACGGTCGCCCGGATCGGCTCCATGCCGAGCCGCTTCAGCCATTTGTACATGCGCTCGAGATAATGGCCGGTCTCGCGGTAGAACTGCGTCAGCGCGACGATAACCTCGAGGGCCTCGTCCTCCGTCTCGACGTGGCACAGGACCTCCGTGCCCTTGATGTCGAGGCCCGCCGCGCCCGCGAAATGGAGGTCGTAGCCCGAATCCACGCAGATCACGCCGACATCCTTGCAGGTCGCCTCGGCGCAGTTCCGCGGGCAGCCGGAGACGGCCATCTTGACCTTGGCCGGGGTCCAGGAACCCCACATGAACTTCTCGATGCGGATGCCGAGGCCCGTCGAATCCTGCGTGCCGAAGCGGCACCAGTCGGTGCCGACGCAGGTCTTCACCGTGCGAAGGCCCTTGGCGTAGGCCGCACCCGACACCATGCCGGCGGCGTTGAGGTCCGCCCAGACCGCCGGCAGGTCCTCCTTCCTCACGCCCAGCATGTCGATGCGCTGTCCGCCGGTGCATTTGACGGCCGGAATCCGGAACTTGTCCACGACGTCGGCGATGGCGCGCAGCTCCTGCGAACTCGTCATGCCGCCCCACATGCGTGGGACCACCGAATAGGTGCCGTCCTTCTGGATGTTGGCGTGGACGCGCTCGTTGATGAAGCGGCTCTGCTTGTCGTCGGTGTACTCGCCCGGCCAGTCGGCGAGGAGATAGTAGTTCAGCGCCGGGCGGCATTTCGCGCAGCCGCAGGAGGTCTTCCATTCGAGCTCCTGCATCACGGCCGGAATGCTCTTCAGCTCCTTCGCCCTGATGAGGCGGCGCACGTCGCCGTGGCCGAGATCGGTGCAGCCGCACATCGGCTTCACCGCGTTCGGGTTGAACGCGTCCCCAAGGGTCAGCGCCATCAACTGCTCGACGAGTCCGGTGCAGGTGCCGCAGGAGGCCGAGGCCTTGGTGTGAGCCCGGACCTCGTCGAGGCTCGTCAGGCCCTTGGCCGTAATCGCGCCGGTGATCCTGCCCTTGCAGACGCCGTTGCAGCCGCAGATCTCCGCATCATCCGGCAAGGCTGCAACGGCCGCCATAGGGTCCAGGGGGGCGCCCCCCTGGAAGGACTGGCCGAAGATCAGGGTGTCGCGCATCTCGGCGATGTCGATGCCCTTCTTCATCAGGTCGGAGAACCAGCTGCCATCGGCGGTCTCGCCGTAGAGGACGGCGCCGAGGAGCCTGCCGTCCTTGACGACGAGCCGCTTGTAGATGCCGGCCGAGGCATCGCGCAGGACGATCTCCTCGCGGTCCGGCGCGTCGGCGAAGTCCCCGACCGAGTAGAGGTCGATGCCGGTGACCTTGAGCTTCGTCGGCGTGTCGGAATGGGCGAAGCCCGCTTCTCGGATGCCGCTCAGCGTGCGGGCCGCGATCTCCGCCATGCGGTAGAGCGGCGCGACGAGCCCGTAGACATGGCCGCCGACTTCGGCGCATTCGCCGAGCGAGAGGATGTCGGGATCGGAGGTGACCATGTGCTCGTCCACATGGATGCCGCGTCCGCAGGCGAGCCCGGCTTCTTTGGCGAGAGCGGTGGAGGGGCGGATGCCGACGGCCATGACGACGAGGGTCGCGGGAATGACGCGGCCGTCCTTCAGCTTCACGCCCTCGACCTTGCCCTCTCCGAGGATCGCCTCCGTGTCGGCCTTGGTGATCACCTCGATGCCGCGCGCCTCCAGCGCGCGCTGGAGCATGAAGCCGGCGGCGGGATCGAGCTGGCGCTCCATCAGCGTCGGCATCAGGTGAAGGACGGTGACCTCCAGCCCCTGGGCCCTCAGGCCCGCGGCCGCCTCCAGCCCGAGCAGGCCGCCGCCGATGATGACGGCCTTGGCCTTCGACTGGGCGGCGAGCATCATTGCGTCCACGTCGTCGAGATCGCGATAGGCGAGGACGCCCGGCAGGTCGTGACCGGGCACGGGCGGAATGAAGGGCGTCGAGCCCGTCGCGATGACGAGCTTGTCGTAGGGCGCGGTCACGCCGTGATCGGAGGTCACGGTCCTGGCCTGCCGGTCGATCGAGACCACGCGATGGCCCTTGTAGAGGGTCACGCCGTTGCGGACGTACCAGCCGTCGCCGTGGATGACGATGTCCTCGAAGCTCTTCTCGCCCGACAGGACGGGGGAGAGCATGATGCGGTCGTAGTTCACCCGGGGCTCGGCGTTGAAGATCGTCACCTCGTAGAGGCCGGGGGAGGTCTCGAAGAGGTGCTCCAGCATGCGGCCCGGCGCCATGCCGTTGCCGACGATCACGAGTTTCTGCTTCTGGGCTTCGGTCATCGGAGGGATCCTTCGGGCGCGGAGAGGGGCGCCATTCCTCTCCCCATCGGGGAGAGGGTGGATGCGAGCAGGAGCGGGCAGACCGGTGAGGGCGGTGCCTAGGCCGCTTCCACGAAGCGGTTGCGCTCGTAGAGGAAGCGCAGCACCTCCGCGCGGCAGCGCGTGTAGACCGGGTCCGACACGAGTTCGAGCCGGCGGCGCGGCCGGGCGAGCGGCACGTCGAGGATCTCCCCGATGCGCGCCGACGGACCGTTGGTCAGCATCACGATGCGGTCGGACAGAAGCACCGCCTCGTCCACGTCGTGGGTGATCATCATCACCGTCGTGCCCAGCTCGGCCTGGATCTGCATCACCTGATCCTGCAGATGGGCGCGCGTCAGGGCGTCGAGCGCGCCGAAGGGCTCGTCGAGGAGCAGGATCTTCGGCTCCATGGCGAGCGCGCGGGCGATGCCGACGCGCTGCTTCATGCCGCCCGAAATCTCGGACGGGCGCTTGTCCCTGGCGTGGCCCATATGGACCAGTTCCAGGTTCTTCATGGTCCATTCGCGCCGTTCGGCAGCGCTCTTCCGGCCGGCGAACACCTTGTCGACCGCCAGGGCGACGTTCTCGTAGACGGTCAGCCAGGGCAGCAGCGAATGGTTCTGGAAGACCACGCCACGGTCCGGCCCCGGCTCGTTGACCTCCTTGTTCTCCAGGAGAACCGCGCCCAGCGTCGCCTGGGTCAGGCCGGCGACGATGTTGAGAAGCGTGGACTTTCCGCAGCCCGAATGGCCGATGATCGAGACGTATTCGCCCTTGGCGACGGTCAGGTCGATGTCCTTCAGGACCTCGGTGGTGGCGTGGCCCCGCGTGAAGCTCTTGGCGACGCCTTCGATGGACAGGAACGGTTTGGTGCTCATGGGTCGCGTCTCCTTCAGGCGGCCGAGGTGCCGCGGGTGACGAAGCGGGCGATCAGCGCCACGATGCGGTCGAGGGCGAAGCCGACGAGGCCGACATAGACGAGCGCCAGGATGATGTCGGAGATCAGGGACGAGTTCCACGCATCCCAGATGAAGAAGCCGATGCCGACGCCGCCGATCAGCATCTCGGCCGCCACGATCGCCAGCCAGGACAGGCCGACGCCGATGCGAAGACCGGTGAAGATGTAGGGCGCGGCCGCCGGCACCATGATCTTGGTGAAGAACTCGATGGGCGAGAGCCGCAGCACGCGCGCCACGTTCCGGTAGTCCTCCGGAATGTTGCGGATGCCCACCGCCGTGTTGATGATGATCGGCCACACGGCGGTGATGAAGATGACGAAGATCGCCGCCGGGTGACCGCTCTGGAAGGCGGCGAGCGCGAGCGGCAGCCAAGCGAGGGGCGGCACGGTCCGCAGCACCTGGAAGATCGGGTCGAGGCCGCGCATGGCGAGCGTCGACTGGCCGACGAGGACGCCCAGCGAGATTCCGACGACGACGGCGATGGCGTAGCCCATGGCGACGCGCTGAAGGCTCGCCCAGAGCTGCCATCCGAGCCCGACGTCGTTGCCCGTGTTGACGTAGAAGGGCGAGACGATCAGGTCCCACGTGTCGGAGACGACGACCGAGGGCGGCGGCAGCGCCGCACCCTGTCCGGCGAGGAGTTCCCAGGCGCCGAGCAGGATTGCGAGGGTGACGACCGGCGGCAGAAGGCTTTCCGCCACGGCCTTCGCCCGGCCCGCCATGCGCTGGCGGGGCGAGGGGCCGCTGCGGGGCAGCGGGACGATCTTGGCCGGTGCCGGCGTCGCGTTCGGCGTGACCGCCGAAGGCGGCGCGGCGACCGTCACGAGCTTGGCTGCGCTTTTCGCCATGGGCTCTCTCCTTGCTGGGCCGACGTGGATCAGGCGATCGCCTTGATGGCGAGGGCGTCGAGATATCCGTCCGGGTTCTGCGGATCGAAGGTGACGCCGTCGAAGAAGGTCTCGACGCCGCGCGACGTGCCTTCGGGAATGTCCGCCGCATCGACGCCGAGGTCTGCCGCCGCCTCGCGCCAGATGTCCTCGCGGTTCACCGCCTCCACGAGAGCCGCGCCGTCGGTGTCGGCGGGCAGGAAGCCCCAGCGCCTGTCCTCGGTGACGAACCAGAGGTCGTGGCTCTTGAAGGGGTAGGAGGCGTGATCCCGCCAGAACTTCATGAGGTGCGGAGAGTCCTCGACCACCGGGCGTCCGTTGCCGTAGTCGTATTCGCCGCGCAAACGATCGACGATGTCGCCCTCGCGCACGTTCAGGTAGGCGCGGGCCGAGATGATGGAGGCAAGCTCCTCCTTGTTCTCGGCCGCGTCGCACCATTGCGCGGCCTGCATCACCGCCATGGTCAGGGCCTTGGCGGCGTTCGGGTTCTGGTCCACCCAGTCCGCGCGCATGCCGAGCGCCTTTTCCGGATGACGGTTCCACAGTTCGCCGGTCGTCAGCGCCGTGTAGCCGATGCCCTCGCCGACCATCTGCTCGTGCCAGGGCTCGCCGACGCAGAACGCATCCATGGAGCCGACCCGCAGATTGGCCACCATCTGGGCCGGCGGCACGGTGATGACCTGGACGTCGGTGTTCGGATCGATCCCGCCGGCGGCGAGCCAGTACCGCATCCAGAGATCGTGCGTGCCGCCGGGGAAGGTGACCGCGACGGTCGGCTGGGCGCCGGCCGCGCGCCGGGCTTCGAAGGCGGCTTTGAGCGGAGACGAATCCAGGCCGATGTCGAGATCGGTGTAGGTGTTCGCCATGGAGATGCCCTGCGCGTCGAGATTCAGGCGCGCCAGGATGCTCATGGGCAGGGGCGTGCCTTGCGTGATCGCGCCGCTCTGCATGAGATAGGGCATGGGCGTCAGGATATGGGCGCCGTCGATGCCCGCGCCCGCCGAGCCGAGGACGAGGTTGTCGCGCGTCGTGCCCCACGAGGACTGTTTGGCAAGCGTCACGCCCGTCATGCCGTGTTCGGCGAAGAAGCCTTTTTCCTGCGCCACGATCAGCGGCGCGGCGTCGGTGAGGGCGATGAAGCCGAGCGTGGCGTTCGGCGTCTCCGGCCCGGCTCCTTGCGCGAAGGCGCCGCCGGGAAAGCTCGCGCCGATCGCCGAGAAGAGCGCCGCCGTGCCGGCGCTGGCCGCGCTCGACTGGAGAAAGCGCCGACGGTTCATCAGAAGGGGCGGCTTGCCAACGCTCATCGTCAAATTCTCCACGGCATGGAAGGGGCGTTCGCGCGGCGCAGGAGCGCTCCGCACGGGGCAAAGAAAAACGCCGCGAAACCAGCCGTCGGCATGAGCATCCTCATGCATCGTCGAAAGGTTTGGCGACGTCGTTGTCGGTCGAAAGGGGGCGCTTGGTCTTCGCCCCGGTGCCGATCGTCGTTGATCGGAACGCTTCTAGGTAACCACGGGATTCGCGGTTCGGAAAGTCCAAAGAAGCGGCAGGCGGACCCCGCCCGTGCTCCGGTTAAATAGGCGAAAGAGCTTTCCGAACAGCCGCTTGTGGAGCTGCCTTCGTTCTATGCTGCGTTGCACGAGGTGATCATATTCAGGGCACCGAGGCTGGGTGCCGCAAATTCAGTCTTCGAATCCGCCGACGCCTTTCCAGCTGCTGGCCGGAATGTCGAAGCCGGCGAGATAGCCGGCAATGTCCCCGGCGTCGAAGGTCCGGCCGTCGAGCAGGGGTCCCTGGGTCCGCGCGGGAGCTACGGACGGGGCGCCGGTGGCCTCGTCGAAGATTTCGGGTCGGAAGGCCTTTGATGCGGCCTCGATCGCCTCCGGCGACAGTTCCGCTTGGCCCCAGCGGACCATCTGGCTGAAGGTCCAGAGCGCCTGCGAGGGATCGGGCCGGTTCGCCCCGTCGCGGTGGAAGACGAGATAGTCCGGCAAGGTCCGTGCGCGCTCGCCCGGCCCGACGTTGAGGCGACCCTCGAGCAGTTCGAGGATCGTATCCGCGCGCGTGTCGAGGTAACGCGGGTCGGCGACGATCGCCGCCAGATCCGAGCGGTTGGCGGGATCGTCGCACCAGCGCGCCGCCCTCTCGCAGGCGCGGATCAGCGCGCCGAGCGTCTCCCTGTTCGCCTCCGCCCAATCCGGCCGCACGCCCAGCACCTTTTCCGGCGCCAGGGGCCAGATGTCCGCCTTGACGGCGACGATGCGGCCCGCGCCCGCGCGAACCGCCTCCACGTTCCACGGCGCGTTGACGCAGAATCCGTCGATGGCGCCGGCGCGCAGGGCGTCCGCGGTCATCGGGGGCGGCACGACCGTCATGCGCACGTCGCGGTCTGGATCGACGCCGCCGCAGGCCAGCCAGAAGCGGAACTCGTAATTGTGCGAGGAGAAGGGGTAGACGACGCCGAAGACGAGCGGCGGCAGTCCTGCCGCGCGCCGCGCGCGCACGACCTCGGCCAATCGCCGCGCGGAGCGCAACGCTTCGACCGACCCGTCCTCCGGCAAGGCGATTTCGTCGATCGCGTCGGCGAGGGCGGAGGAGAGCGTGATGGCGTTGCCACCCCGCCCGAGCGCCATGGGCGCCACGATCGGGAAGGGGTTCGTTCCGATGCCGACCTGCGCGGCCACCGCCATCGCGCCGAGAAGGTGGGCGGCGTCGGACTGCCGGAAGGCGAGCCGGTCGCGAATGTTCGACCAGGAGACTTCCCGCCGAAGGTCGAGCGTGAGACCTTCGTCGCGCGCGAACCCCATCTCCTGCGCCGCGAACAGGATCGCGGCATCGACCAGCGGGATGAAGCCCATCCGCACGGTTCGGGTCTCGCCTCGGAGGAGGGCGGGGCGGGTCGGACCCGGCGCGGACAGGGTCATTGCTCGTCTCCCAGAAGCTGGACCGCGGTGACGATCGATCGAGCGACATCGACGAGTTTGCGCTTCTCGTCCATGGCGCCGCGCCGCAGGAGCGCGTAGGCCTCGTCCTCGGCCAGCCCCCGGCGCTTCATTAGAATGCCCTTCGCCTTCTCGATGATTTTGCGATCCGCGAGCTCGGTCCGGGCGTCCTCCAACTCGCGCTCCAGGCGTGAATAGGCGTTGAAGCGTGCGATCGCCATGTCGAGGATCGACTTGACGCGCTCCTTCTTCAACCCGTCCACCACATAGGCCGAGACGCCCGCGTCGATCGCCGCCTCGATGGAGGCCGCGTCCGAGCGGTCGACGAACATGGCGATCGGCCGCCGCACGGAGCGCGACACGGCGAAGAACTCCTCGAGCCGGTCGCGGTTCGGATTCTCGAAGTCCACCACGATCACGTCCGGGGCCAAAGCTTCGATGACGCGCACCAGTCCGTTCGTGTCGTTGACCACGTGAACGCGCCGGTGGCCTGCGTCGCGCAGGCCCGCTTCGATGATCGCGCCGCGCGCCAGCGTTTCGTCGATCACGAGGATGGTCAGGTCGTCTGGCTGAACGCTTTCCATCGCAACCCCGCCACGCTGGGTTCCGGGATAGGATTGGACCGAAAAGCCGTCAACTCGGTCGATGCCCGCGACATGGGCATCGCGCCGGAAGTTCTGCTTCTTGCTTGGGCGGCGCCGGCGTCAGACGGTCCGTTCAGGCGGATCGGGACGTCAGCCAGCGGAGCGACGTCGCCAGTCGCTGCGCGCCTTCCGTCCGAAACCATAGGCCATGCGCGAAGATCACCCGCTCCGGTTCGAGGGCAACGAGACGGTCGGCCGCCGCCCGCGAAGCGCCGCCCTTCGCCTTGACGATGGCGCGCAGATAGATCGGGGCCCGGCCGTCCGGCGAAGTGATGCCGGCCGCGCGGGCCAGGGGTCGGAACCACAGCGGCAGCTTGCGCGGTTCGAGGTTCTGGACGAGGTCGGTCAGGATCAGGGTCGAGCTGGGCTTGTGGAAGAAGGCGACCTCGCAGAAGCCGCCGGCGCCTTCCACGGCGATCATTTCGATCTCGTCGCCGAAAGCGGGCGTGCCGAGCGGGTCCAGTTCCGCGTCGATCCGCAGGCTCGAACGACGGACCTGCGCGCGATCGGCCAGTCCCGGCGCCGCCCAGAGCCTGGCCTCCGGCTCATGGGCCTGCCACCTCGCAAGGAAGGTCCAGTGCGCGATGTTGGGAGCGACGAGATGGCGGATCGGGCCCAACTCGCGCAGGGCATCGCGGAGCTTTGCATCGAAGCGCGTCGGGGAATGGAGGAGGAGGCCGCCGTCCGACAGCCGCAGAACCGTCATGCGGACGGGCAGGGGGATGCCCATGGCATTCATCGGCCCGCTGTCGACGATCCAGACATAGGGGGCGACGGGCTTGGGAACGTCGAGGGGATCGTAGGTCGTCCGGGCGGAAGACATCGGCGCTCCATTCACGGTCGAACTCGATAGGTTCTGACGCGGACGCGATCCGAAGACGCGCCCGCCGAAAGGCTTCCGGGAGACGCCGGGACGGCGCCTTCCCGGAAGCAGGGCATGGAGATCGTCAGAGGTTGCGCTCGATGGCGCCCTCGACGCGGCCGAGAAGCCCCTCGGCGCCCGATTTGGAGCTTTGGGCGCTCTGCGCGCCGCCGTCGGGTCGGGCCGGCGCCAGCGATGGCTTGCCGCCCATCGGCTTCGACACCTGCGAGGTGAACCGGCTCTTGCCGTCCATCGAAGGTCCGTCGCTCCAACGGCCCTCGGGGATGGTGCCGTCCACCATGTGCCCGAGATAGCTGTAGGAGAACTCCTGCGCCTCCTGCTCCTGCGGGAAGCTGTTCGGGATCGGCAGGTTGACCTCCGCTCCGCCCATGTCCTCGATCGCCGCGAGCCACTGCTGCTGGTGCATCGTGTCGCGCGCGATGAGGAAGGACAGCATCTCCCGCATGCCCGGATCGTTCGTCATGTTGTAGAGCCGCACCGCCAGCGCCCGTCCCGTGCTCTCGGCCGTGACGTTGGCGTACATGTCGGCCGCGATGTTGCCGGAGGCGTAGACGTGGCTTGTGTCGAAGGGCACGCCGTTGGCGTCCGCCGGCAGGGCGGCGAGCCCGGTGGACAGGACGTGGCGCATGTCCATGCCGTTCAGGACCGATCCGCCGGCGGCGTCGGCCGAGACGTCCTCCTGGATGGAGAGCGGCGCGCCCTCCAGATTGAGGGCGACGGCCGTCGCCAGCATCTCGATGTGGCCGAGCTCCTCGGTCGCGGTGTTCAGGAGCATGTCGCGGTACTTGGCCGGGCCGCGGGCCCCGAAGGCCTGGAACATGTATTGCAGGCAGACGCGGATCTCGCCCTCCACGCCGCCGATCGCCTGCTGGAGCGCCTTGGCGAAGAGAGGGTCCGGCCGCTCGACGCGAACCGGGAACTGGAGCTTTCCATCGGTGTAGAACATCGGTTCGCTTTCCTTCAGGCCGCTTCGGCGCGTTCGTAAACCAGTCCGTCCGCGATCTCGGTCAAAAGAGCGTCGGTCTTCTTCTCCTCCTCGAGCGTCTGCTCGAGCAGTTGCGCGGCCTCCTCGTAGCCGAGCTTGCGGGCCCAGGTGCGCAGCAGGCCGTAGCGGGCGATCTCGTAGTGCTCGATCGCCTGCGCGCAGCCGATCAGAACCTGATCGGCGGCGTCCGTGCCCTCGAAGTCTTCGAGGTCTTCCTCCATCTCGGCGGAGAGGCCCTGCATGGCCTCGCAGGTCTTGCCGCGCGCGGACTTGCCGATGATCTCGAAGACGCGGGTCAGACGCTCGACCTGCTCCTGGCTTTCCTCGGCATGGGTCTCGAAGGCCTGGCGGAGCTCCTCGGCGTCCGCCGCCTTCGCGGACTTCTTCAGGGCCTGTACCGACTTCTTCTCGGCGTAGAACACGTCGCGCAGGGTTTCGTAGAAGGCATCTTCCAGAGTCTTGCTCTTGGCCATATCGCGTTCCTCGAATGGACATCTCTCGGTGCGCACCGCTCTCGGCGGCGGCACAGGCGAACAAGGCCCGCTTCGTCCGGAACGTTTCCGATCGGGTCGCCGGAAGATTTTTCGCAGCTAACCGATGTTCGAAGAACACCCGTCAGCGCAGGGGTCTTCGCGGGCTGCGCGAGGTGGCCGGGAATGGCAGCCGGCAAAGGAACGCTACAGCATCGGGTCGAAATCGGAATCGATTTCAAAAAGCCTGATGCGAGGCTTCAAAGAGGGGGAGCGACCATTGAGCGTCCGTTCGGGTGCACCCCGAGACCGGCTTCGCTCGGATGGCCGGTCCGTATGCCCGTCGAATATGGGCGTTCAATAGCGCCTCGGAGACGCGGCTCGGCCGCTTCGAACCGGACGCGTGGGGGCGAGGCGCGTCCGGTCGCGGGCCGGCGAGGGGCGGACAGCCGCTCCCCGCCGAGCTTGAGTCAGAGAAGCCCGATCGCCCAGGCGAAGGCGAGGAGCAGGAGCGAGATCGTCCACATGAAGACGAGCGAGTAGCGGATGTGTCGGCCCATATCGAGGCCCGCCAGACCGAGCGCCAGCCAGAGGGCGGGCGAGAACGGGCTGATGAAGGTGCCGACGATGTTGCCGATCACCAGCGCGTAGACCGCCGACTCCGGAGATACGCCGTACTCGGCGACGACCTGCAGCACCACGGGCAGCAGCCCGAAATAATAGGCGTCCGTGTTCAGGACCAGCTCCATCGGCAGACCGAGGATGCCGAGCACGATGTGCAGCGAGGGGATGAGCCCCTGCGGCAGGACGTTCACGAGATCGCCCGCGATCGCCGACAGCATCCCCGACCCTTCCAGGACGCCGAGGAAGGAGCCTGCCGCCAGGATGATGGCACCCATGGTCAGCGCGCTGCCCGCATGCGCGCTGATGCGCTGCATCTGCGCGTCGACGCCGGGGTAGTTGATCATCAGCGCGACGGACAGGCCGATCATGAAGATGTAGGCGGCCGGCAGGATGCCCGAGACCAGCGCGACGATGACGACCGCGAAGAGCGCGGCGTTGACCCACATCAGGCGCGGCCGCAGCAGCTCCTGCTCGGCCTTGCCCGGCGTGTCGTCGAGCGCCAGCACGCTGTCCGGTTCCGCGGCCGCGTTGGTGCCGGCCGCGATCCTGCGCTGCTCGCGCAGGCCGAGACCCGCCGCCCCGATGACGAGGAGGACGATGCCGACCGCCTGGACGACCAGGAGCGGTCGCCAGAGTTCGGTGACGTCGATGCCGGTGACGGCCGCCGCGCGCCCGAGGGGACCCGCCCAGGGCATCATGTTCGCGATGCCCGCACCGGTCGCGAGAAGAAGGAGCATCAGATACGGGTTCATCCCGAGCCGCTTGTAGAGCGGAAGAAGGGCGGGGACGGTCAGAAGGAACGTCGTCGCGCCTGCGCCGTCGAGATGGGCCAGCGAGCCGGCGATCGCGGTTCCCACCGCCACGGCCACCACGTTGCCGCGCGTCAGCCGGACGAGCCCTCCGATGATGGGCCGGAACAGTCCCGCATCCTGAAGCACGCCGAAGAAGGTGATCGCGAAGACGAACATGACCGCGACGGAGATGACGCGGCGGATGCCGTCGTTGAAGAAGACCGTGATCTCGTCGGGCGAGAACCCCGCGACGAGGGCACCGACGGCCGGCACGAGGACCAGTGCGACGATCGGCGAGACGACCCGCGCGATGAGAAGCGCCACCACGCCGAAGATGATGGCGAGACCGAAAAACGTCATCGGCTGCTGTGCTCCGAGCTCTTTTCGGCCGAGCCCTACATGACTCGCTGCCGGGCCGGTAGCCATTTCGGGCCCGGCGCGGGGCCTTGCGGCCGGTCTCGCATGCTGCGTTCGCGAATTCCGACGGCGGTGCCCATTGCCGCTGCCGGGCGCGGAGCAAGATTGTCAGCCAAGCAGACGGATGGGATTCCTGACATGAGCAAGATCGTCGTCATCACGGGCGCGGGCGCCGGAGTCGGGCGGGCAACGGCGGACGAGTTCGCTCGCGCCGGTTACGACGTCGCCCTCCTGTCGCGCGATCCCGAACGGCTGGAACGGGCGGAGGCCTATGCCAGGGCACAGGGCGTTCGCGCGTTGGCGATCCCGACGGACGTCGCGGATGCGGGCGCCGTGGAAGCGGCGGCCGAGCGCACCGAGCGCGAACTCGGACCCATCGACATATGGGTCAACGTCGCCATGGCGACGGTCTTCTCGCCCGTTTCGGCCTTGACGCCGGAAGAAGTCGAGCGCGGAACCAGGGTCACCTATCTCGGGCAGGTCCATGGGATGATGTCGGCGCTCAAGCGCATGCGCACGCGCGACCGCGGCGTCATCGTGAACGTCGGCTCGGCCCTGGCCTATCGCTCCGTTCCGCTCCAGTCGGTCTATTGCGGCGCGAAGGCCGCCATCCGCGGGTTCACGGATTCGCTGCGCTCGGAGATCATCCACGACAGGCTGAACGTGCGACTGACCATGGTGGACCTGCCGGCGGTCAACACGCCGCAGTTCGACTGGGCGCTGAACAAGATGGGGCGACGGGCGCAGCCCGTGCCGCCGATCTACGAGCCCGAAGTTCCGGCGCGCGCCATCCGATTCGCGGCCGAACACGACCGGCGGAACGTGTGGGTCGGCTATCCCACGGTTCAGTCGATCCTGGCCAACCGCATCGCGCCCGGCCTTCTGGACCGCTATCTCGCCAGAGCCGGCTATTCCGGCCAGCTCACGGACGAGCCGAAACAAGGTGAGGCGCCCGGCAACCTGTTCGAGCCGGTCAGGGGCGATTACGCCGCCCACGGGCGCTTCGATTCGCGGTCGAGCCGCCGCAGCGTCCAGATGTTCACCGAGCGCCACCGCACGGCCTTCTGGGGTCTGGCCGCCGTGCTCGCCGTTCTCGGCCTGCACGGCCTGGCCCGACGCGTCGGCAAATGACGGATGGCTCCTCTTGACCGGTCGACCGTGAAAGCGTCGTGATGGCGGCGGCGAAGCCATCGCCATGTTCGTTCGGGGGCGGGTCGATCAGAAGGGGCGGAACCAGGATGCCGAGCTTGGGACGCGGGGCGAGAAGCCCCGCTCTGCGTTTCTGCGCCGCCGTCACGGCCCTTGCGCCGCTCGCCCTTCTCGCCGGCTGCGGATCGGGCACGAGCTTCCTCGATCCGCACGGACCCGTCGCGGCCACCCAGCGCGACCTCTTCTTCCAGGTCACGGCCTGGATGATGGTGGTGGTGATTCCCGCCGTGGTCCTCGTGCCGCTCGTCGCGTGGCGCTATCGGCGCCGCGCGACCCGATCGACCTACGCGCCGGACTGGCAGTTCTCCTGGCCACTCGAGATCGTCATCTGGGTCGTTCCGGTCATCCTCGTCTGCATTCTGGCGATGCTGATCGCCGGAAAGGCGCGCTCGCTCGACCCTTACGCCCCGATCGTGTCCGACCAGCCTCCGCTCGAGGTCGAGGTCATCGGCCTCGATTACAAATGGCTGTTCGTCTACCCGGAGGAGAACGTCGCGAGCATCGGCGTCCTCGCGCTTCCCGTGGACCGGCCGGTGCGCTTCCGGCTGACGAGCGACACGGTGATGCAGTCCTTCATGATCCCCTCTTTGGGGAGCCAGATTTACGCCATGGCGGGGATGGTGACCGAGCTCAATCTCCTGGCGGATCGCCCCGCCGTGCTCATGGGGCAGAACACGCAGTTCAACGGGTTCGGCTTCCAGGCGCAGAAGTTCCAGGCTCTCGCCATGCCGCCCGAAAGTTTCGCCGGCTGGATCGCCGACGCCAGGGCAGGCGACCGGCCGCTCGACGAGGCGGCCTACGGCGTCGTGTCGCAGACCGGCACGCTCGCGGATCTGCGCTCGCGCTACACCTTCGATCCGGCCCGGGGGCTGATCTTCTCCAGCGTGCAGCCGGACCTCTTCTCCAGCGTCGTCGCGCGATACCGCCCCGACGCCGCACACCGGCACACGAGCGACGAGACACCGGCCCACACGAACGGGGAGCACGCCCATGCCGACCATTGAGGGATGGTGGCCGCTCCTCTTCGGCCGTCTGTCCTACGACGCGCTGCCCTTCTACAGCGGCATCGCCACGGCCGCGGCCTCGCTCGTCGTAATCGGCGCGCTCACCGTGGTCGTCCTCCTGACCTGGCTCGGGCGCTGGGGCTGGCTCTGGCGGGAGTGGCTCACCAGCCTCGACCACAAGAAGATCGGGATCATGTACGTGATCCTGTCGATGATCATGCTGTCGCGCGGGCTCATCGAGGGCTCGATGATGCGCGCGCAGCAGGCGATCGCCTTCGACAATCCCGGCTATTTGCCGCCGGAGCATTTCGCCCAGCTCTTCTCCACTCACGGCTCGATCATGATCTTCTTCATGGCGATGCCGTTCCTCACGGGAATCATCAACTTCGTCCTGCCGCTCCAGCTCGGTGCGCGCGACGTGTCCTTCCCGCTCCTGAACTCCATCTCGCTGTGGCTGACGGCGGGAGGGGCCGGCCTGATGATGGTGTCGCTCGTCATCGGCAAGTTCTCGACCGGCGGATGGTCGGGCTATCCGCCCTATACGGACGCGACCTTCAATCCGGGGGTCGGGCCGGACTACTGGATTTTCGCGATCACGCTCGGCTCCATCGCCTCCACCATGACCGGCATCAACGTGGCGGTGACGATCTACAAGAAGCGCTGCGGCGGAATGAATCCGTTCCGCATGCCGCTCTTCTGCTGGACGGCGCTCTGCACCTCGATCCTGATGATCTTCGCCATGCCGCCGCTGACGGTGGCCACCGGGCTTCTCGCGCTCGACCGCTACATGGACATGCACTTCTTCACCAATGACGGTGGAGGCAACATGATGAACTTCGCCAACCTCTTCTGGCTGTTCGGCCACCCGGAGGTCTACATCCTCATCCTTCCGGCCTTCGGCGTCTATTCGCAGGTCATCTCGAACTTCTCGTCCAAGGTCCTGTACGGCTACGATTCCCTCATCGTCGCCACCATGTGCATCGCCGTGCTCTCCTTCACGGTCTGGGTGCACCACTTCTTCACCATGGGGCAGAGCGCCGACCTCAACGCCATCTTCGGGATCGCGACGATGACGATCGGCATCCCGACGGGTGTGAAGATCTTCGACTGGATCCTCACCATGTTCCGAGGGCGCGTGCGCTTCGCCGTGCCGATGCTCTACTCGCTCGCCTTCATGGTGCTGTTCGTTCTGGGCGGGCTGACGGGCATCCTCCTCGCCAATCCGGCGATCGACTTCCAGGTGCACAACACCGTCTTCCTCGTCGCCCACTTCCACAACATGCTGATCCCGGGCCTGCTCTACGCGATGCTCGCGGCCTACACCTACTGGTTCCCGAAGGCGTTCGGCTTCCGGCTCGACGAGTGGTGGGGGCGCGTCTCCTTCGGCTGCTGGGTGACGGGGTTCTGCCTCGCCTTCCTGCCGCTCTATCCGCTCGGCCTCATGGGCATGCCGCGCCGCACGCAGGAGTTCTTCGATCCGGACTATCTGCCGTTCACGATCGTGGCCTCCGTCGGGGCATTGTTCCTCCTCGCCGCGCTCGCGAGCCTCGTCGTGCAGCTCGTCGTCTCGATCCGCCGCCGCGCCTCGCTGGCGGTGCCGGCCGGCGATCCCTGGAACGGGCGGACGCTGGAGTGGGGCATCCCCTGTCCGGCGCCGGAGTACAATTTCGCGGTCCTGCCGCTCGTCTCCAGCCGGGACGCCTTTCACGCCGCCAAGCTCGACGGCACGGCCTATCCCGCCCGCCGCTTCTATTCCGACATCGTCGTGCCCCGGAACTCGGCGACGGGCATCGTCTTCGGCCTGTCCCTGGCCGCCTGCGCCTTCGGGCTCGTCTGGTGGATCTGGTGGCTGGCCGCGCTCGGCTGCGTCGTGGCGTTCGGCGCGATCGTCGCGCGTTCCTTCGTCCTCGACACGCTGCGCGTCATTCCGGCCGAAGAGGTGCGGCGGCAGGACGAGGCCTGGCTCGCCGCGGTCCGGCGGCTTCCCAGGGTCTCGCGCGACGACGAGGCGACGAGCCGCAATCTGGGTCTGGCGGAGCCGGCGGGCGTATGAGCGATCTCGGTCTCCATCGCCATCCGGGCCTCAATCTCGGGCGGACGGACCCCGAAGCGCACCGGGACGCCGAGGAGGCCGTCTTCGGCTTCTGGGTCTTCCTGATGAGCGATCTCGTCCTGTTCGCTCTGCTCTTCGCCGTCTACGTCACCATGATCGGCGCGACCGACGGGGGACCGGGACCGAGGGACGTGTTCGATCTCGCCAGCGCGGCGATGCAGACCGGCGTGCTTCTCCTCTCCAGTCTCACCTTCGGCATGGCCTCGCTCGCCATGAAATACGACAAGGCGCCGCGCAAGCTCATCCTATGGCTCGCCGTGACGCTCGCCCTAGGCCTTCTGTTCCTCGGGCTGGAACTGCGTGACTTCGCCACCATGGCGGGCGAGGGCGCCGTGCCCTCCCGCAGCGGATGGCTGTCGGCCTTCTACGCCCTCCTGTCGACGCACGGCCTGCACGTTTTCGCCGGCTGCGTCTGGATCGCGGTGATGCTGGTGCAGATCCGCATCTTCGGGCTGCGCAGCGAGGTCAAGTTGCGGATCCTCCGGCTCGGTCTGTTCTGGCACCTCCTCGACATCGTCTGGATCGGCATCTTCTCGGTCGTCTACCTCGGAGGCCTCGCATGACATCGGGACCGGACGACCATCGCGCCGAGCGGGCGCGCGAGCTGCGCTCCTATCTGGTCGGCTTCGCGGCCGCCGTTCTTCTGACGGCCGTCCCCTTCGCGCTCGTCGCCACGGGCGTGGCGAGCCCGGCGGCGACCGGCTGGACCATCGCGATCGCGGCGCTCGTCCAGGTGGTCGTGCATTTCCGCTTCTTTCTCCACATCGGCCTGCAGCGCTCCACCCGCGACGATCTGCAGCTGATCCTGTTCACCGCGCTCATCATCCTCCTGATGGTGGGGGGCACGATCTGGATCATGGGCAATCTGCACGCCCGCATGATGTGAAGAGCCGCGCCGTCAGCGAAGGAGCTTGTAGCGATGCCCGTCCGGATCGCTCGCGGGGCCATCGAGGGCGGGCGCGTCCCGCAGAACCAGGGCCGTCGCGAGCGTCGATCCCTCCGCGGCCGCCGCATCGACGGCGGCGGGCAGCGCGTAGCACAGGAGTTCCAGATGGGGCGTCGATGCGCCCGTCGGGATCAGCGTCGTGACCTCGACCTCAGCGTCGCCGCCCTCGAATCCGTCGAGCCGCGCCTGCTCCGGCCCCCGGTTCGAATGCCGCTCCGTGACGTCGAATCCGAGGCCGCTCCAGAAGGCGATCGCGCGATCCGTGTCGCGGACGCTGATGGCCGAGTGGTCGATCCCGAGGAAGGTCGATGGACCGCGACGGCGCCAGCGAAGCGGAACGTCGGCCGCCGGGAACTGCAGAAGCTCCAGCGGATGGCCGTCGGGATCGCGGAACTTGAAGGCGGTCGCCCCGCCGGAGGAGGCCGGAAGACGTTCGGGTCCGTTTCGCGAGATGGGGCTCCAGCCGGTCACGGAGGCCAGACGCTCCATCGCGGCGCCCATGTCGGAAACGACGATGGCGCAATGCTGGAAGGCGGTCGCGTTCGAGGGCGCGGCCGGTCCTGCGGCCGTGCTCGAGCGGCGGAGCGTGAGCCGTTGCTCGCCGAGCATCAAATCCTCCGGCCCGCCGCCTTGGGTGCAGCCGAAGGCCTCGCGGTAGAAGCGCGCCGCGGCGAGCGGGTCCGGCGAAAGGAGTTCGATCGACGCGATCCGCGTGCCGCTCATGGCCAGCGCGCTCCGCGCCGATCGAGATAGACCGCATAGAGCGTGTGGCTGGCCCCGATGAACAGGCGGTTGAGATGGGGCGAGCCACCGAAACAGAGATTGGACACGGCGGCGGGCAGGCGGATGCGGCCGAGGAGTTCGCCTTCGGGCGACAGGCAGTGAACCCCGTCCCCCGCGCTCGACCAGACATTGCCGTCCTCGTCGATCGCCATCCCGTCCGTGTAGCCGGGGGAGACCTTCGCGAAGTCGCGCATGCGCTCCAGGGAGCGGCCATCGGAAGCGAGGTCGAAGACGCGAAGGATCTGCGCCGGGTCCGGTCGCGTCTGGTCGCCGGTCTCGGCCACGTAGAGCCGGCTTTCGTCGGGCGAGAAGGCGAGGCCGTTCGGCCCGTCGAAGGCGTCCGACACCAGATCGAGCGTCCCGTCCGGGTCCAGGCGATAGACGCCGGGCGCGAGTTCGGACGTCTGCCGCGTGCCTTCGTAGTCGTTCGAGATGCCGTAGACGGGGTCGGTGAACCAGACCGAGCCGTCGCTCTTCACCACGACGTCGTTGGGCGAGTTCAGCCGTCGGCCGGCATGATGGCTGGCGAGGGTCGTGACGCGACCGTCGTGCTCGATGCGGCAGAGCGCCCGCTCGCGGTTCGAGCAGAAGACCACGCGCCCCTCCCGGTCGCGCGCCTGGCCGTTCGCCTGACCGGAGGGGAAACGCCAGACCGACAGACCGGCGGCCTCGCTCCAGGCGAGGGTCCGGTCGCGCGGGATGTCCTGGAACAGAAGCACGTTCCAGTCACCCATCCAGACGAGGCCTTCGAGCCAGCGGAAGCCCTCCGCCAGCTTCTCCACCGGCGCGTTGCCGAGGACGTAGCGCTCGAAACGCGGATCGACGGTCTCGAATCCGATGTCGCTCATCGCCGAGGCCTCAGGAGAAGCGGCAGGGGGGCGTCGTCTCCCGCCGGGCGTCGAACTGCACCACCATGAGCACCGCCGGCTCGTCGCCGACGGTTCCCGACAGATGGCCCTTGCGCCCGTCGCGCTCCGACGTGCCCTGGTCCTCGCCGAAGGAGATTTCGCCCGGCCCCATCTCGACGCGCGTCCCGTCCATGGACTCCACGAACCAGCGGCCGGAGAGGGGGATGATCCACTGCGGCGCCGGGTTCTCGTGCCAGGCGCCTTCCCAGCCGACGGGCTGCACCGTCACCATCACGCTCATGCCGTCATGGTGCTTGGTGCCCTGCCATTGCGGGGCGGCCGGCGGCTGCATGCTCTTCAGCTCGAACTCGGTCATGACGCAGCGGACCTGCCGGCTGATGCCGTTCTCGTCCGTGTAGAGATGCCAGTAGGGAACCGTCGGCTTCGTCTCGGTCATGGTCTGGATTCCGTCGAATAGGGGTTCGTGGACGAGAACGGGTCGGCGAAGAAGCCGGACACGTCCTCGGCCTGCGTCCCGAAGGTGATGAGGAGAAACCCGCCGGCGACCGCGAAGTTCTTCAGAAAGTCCCACATCGTCTCGCGCCCTTGCGAAGGGCCGAGAAGGCGGAAGTCCGGCGCACGCCAGAACCGCTTGAAGAGAAGCGCCGTGACCGCGCAGTAGCCGGCGAGGACGAAGGCCGCGAAGCGGTCGGCGATGCCGGTGAGGACGCCGAGCGACATGACGATCTCGACCGCCAGACCGATGAGGATCAGCCCCTTGGCGAGCGTCCGGTTGCTCGTGGCCTCACCGGCCTGCTCCGTCGCCGCCTGGAAGTTCAGCATTTTGTCGAGCGCGCTGAAGGGCAGGAACAGGAGGACCAGGGACAGCCGGACCAGGAAGGTGACGAGGAGTTCGAAGGTCATTGCGCGTCCGTTCGTTGAGCGCTTGCCGGTCGGGCCGACGGGCAGAGCCCTCGGTGAAACTTCGCACGGCCATTCGTCCGCGACAAATGGCGGAACCATTCTTTAAGTGGGGCGTTCACGAGGGTTCCCGATCGTCATGCCGCCAACCGCGACATTGCCGGGGGTCGCAGAGCAGTACAGTCGAGCGGATTGGCCGTGCACTTGCGATGCGTGTATGAAGTGGCCCGATTTGGCGTAACGCTCGCCCTTACATGTACTTCTACGTGTAAGACAAAGATGAAATTGGGTCATTTTTTTGATATATATTAATTAGTTTAGCTCAAGATGGCGCATCTTACTATTGAACCTCCGGAAGGAAGGATCGTGCGGATGCTCGCCAATCTCAAGATTTCAACCAAGATCATCGCCATCGTCGTGTTCGTCAGCGCGATCGGGGCTTCGCTCGCCGGATACGGCGCCTACCGGATGCACATGCTGGAGGTCGGATACGGCGAACTCGTCGAAGTTCGCGACCCGGCCGTGGTCGATATCGCGCGCGCCGGCCGAAACGTCGTCGTGGTCGCCTACGAAACCTACAAGGCGGCTTACAGCGTCGTTCCCGCCAATCGCACGGCGGCCGCCGCCGAGCGGATCGAATCCCTCGACGCGACTCGGGTGCTGATCGACCGTGTCAGGGCCGCCTTCCCGGAGATCGTCGAGGATTTCGAGCATCTCGAACAACATCTGGAGGGAATCGAACGATTGAGCGGGGCCATCGTCGAACTCGGTCTGCAGGGCAACGACGAACAGGCTCGCCAGATCATTCCTCAGCTCGAGCAGGAGGAAGAGGAGTTCACCGAGCAGTACCGCATCCTGCGCGACGCGATGCTGGCGGATGTCGCCGCGCGAGCGGAAGAGATGCGGTCCGAAGTGGATCGGGCCCAGCTCATGATGGGTCTGGGTGCGTTGCTCGGGCTGGTCTTCGGCATCCTGGGCGCGGTTCTCGTGGCTTCGAAGGGCATTTCCGGTCCGCTCGCTCGCCTGAACCATCGCATGAAGGAGATGGCTGCGGGCAATCTGGACGGGGAGGTGGAAGGTCTCGGTCGCGGAGACGAGGTCGGCAGCATGGCGTCGGCGGTGCAGGTCTTCCGGGACGCCGGGCTGGAAAGCCGTCGCCTGGAGGCCGAGGCAACGGCCCTGCGAGCGGAACAGAACGCCGATCGCGAGCGCAAGGCCGCGGCGGACCGGCAGACGCAGGCCGAGCTTCAGGAGTTCGTGGACTCGATCGAGGGGGGCTTCGCGCGCCTGTCGCAGGGCGACATGACGGTGCGCATCGGGCGCGCGGTGGCGGCGCAGTACGAGCCGATCCGGGGCCAGTTCAACGACACGGTCGAGAAGCTGGAATCGACGCTGGGCTCGGTGGTGACCTCGATCGGCTCGATCCGCACGGGCCTGGGCGAGATCAACGTGGCCTCCAACGATCTGGCGCAGCGCACCGAGCAGCAGGCGGCGAGCCTTGAGGAGACGGTGGCGGCGCTGGCGGAGGTGACGCGGGCGGTGAACGAGACGGCGCAGGATGCGGGCCGGGCGCAGGAATCGGCCGAGAGCGCCAACCGCAACGCGGCCAAGGGCGGCGAGATCGTCGGCAAGGCGGTGGAGGCGATGCGGGGCATCGAGCAGTCGTCGGAGAAGATCGGCAAGATCATCGGGGTGATCGACGAGATCGCCTTCCAGACGAACCTTCTCGCGCTGAACGCGGGCGTGGAGGCGGCGCGCGCGGGCGAGGCGGGCCGGGGCTTCGCGGTGGTGGCGCAGGAGGTGCGGGGTCTGGCGCAGCGCTCGGCGGAGGCGGCCAAGGAGATCAAGGACCTGATCTCGACCTCCAGCGAGCAGGTGGAGGCGGGTGTCGAGCTGGTCTCGGCCTCGGGCCGCTCGCTCGACCAGATCATCACCGAGGTCGGCGACATGAGCCGGACGGTGGCGGAGATCGCGCGCCGGGCGAGAGAGCAGGCGGTGTCGCTGAAGGAGGTTCAGACGGCGGCGGACCAGATGGACAAGGTCACGCAGCAGAACGCGGCGATGGTGGAGGAGGCGACAGCTGCGGCCCAGTCTCTGGCGGCGGAGACGGACGAGCTGGGCCGGCTGATCGCGGAGTTCAAGCTGGCGAGCGCGCAGAGCCGCGCCGCAGCTCCCGCGCAGCGCACGGCGGCCAACCGCACGGCGCCGTCCCAGCGCCCGGTGGTGCAGATGCGCCCGACGTCCCAGGGCAACGCCGCGCTGAAGACGCTGGAGGACAATTGGGAGGAGTTCTGACGCGGAACGCCACACCGGGCTAGAACATGACGAACCCGCGGGTATCCCCCGCGGGTTCAACTTTTCGTGAAATTGCTTTGCCGCGACGCACGCGTGCCGGTTGTCAACATCTTGGAAGGATTCCGTCCGCCACATGGAGCCGTTCTAAGAATCTCGGCGGACCGAAGACGCGAACGGGCCTGCCGAGCCCCTTGGGGCAGGGCGTACGCACCCAAGGTTGCGACCGGATGGCGACGTGAGCCCGACCCCGCTGCTCGCGATGAGGTCGAACCATGATCCCCAAACTTTCGCTAGCCGCCAAGATCGTGGCGATGCTGATCGGCGGCCTTGTCGTTCTGACGAGCCTCAATCTGGCCGCGAGCTACATGCGTCTGGACGGCGAGGCGCGCGAGGCCGCAGCCGAGCGTCAGGCTCTCAACATGGCGATCGCCTGGGAGGTGCTCGGACGCTACGGCGACGATTTCCGCCTTGCGGACGGCGCCATCTACAACGGAAGCACGCGACTGAACGGGCTCGACGAAGCGGTCGATCGCATCACCGAGATCGGTGGCGGCACGGCGACGATCTTCATGGGCGACACCCGGGTGGCCACGAATGTGCGTGCGCCGCAGGGCGGGCGGGCGGTCGGAACGCAGCTCGCGGCGGGACCGGTCTACGACGCGGTGCTTCGCGACGGCCAGCCCTATCGCGGCGAGGCGATGATCCTGGGAACGCCGTTCTTCACGGCTTACGATCCGATCAAGGATGCGAGCGGCCGGACGATCGGCATCCTCTATGTCGGCATACCGCAGGCCGAGTTCTTCGCCGAGACGGTCGGACTGCTGCGCGATCTGGCGCTCCAGTCGATCGTGCTCACGCTGATCGTCGCGGCTCTTGGCTTCTGGTTCGCCCGGCGGACGCTCGCCCCGCTGCAGCGGCTGGTGCCGACGATCGCGGCCGTCGCCGAACGCCGTGTCGACGTGACGGTCTCGGCAACCGAGCGCCGCGACGAGATCGGCGGCATCGCGCGTGCCGTGGAGCATCTTCGCCTCGCCGTCATCGATCAGATGCGTCTGGAAGACGAGGCGCGCGCGGCGGCCGAGGCCCAGGAAGCCGATCGCGAGCGCAAGGCCGCGGCGGACCGGCAGACGCAGGCTGAGCTTCAGGAGTTCGTGGATTCGATCGAGGGCGGCTTCGCGCGTCTGTCGCAGGGCGACATGACGGTGCGCATCGGGCGCGCGGTGGCGGCGCAGTACGAGCCGATCCGGGGCCAGTTCAACGACACGGTCGAGAAGCTGGAATCGACGCTGGGCTCGGTGGTGACCTCGATCGGCTCGATCCGCACGGGCCTGGGCGAGATCAACGTGGCCTCCAACGATCTGGCGCAGCGCACCGAGCAGCAGGCGGCGAGCCTTGAGGAGACGGTGGCGGCGCTGGCGGAGGTGACGCGGGCGGTGAACGAGACGGCGCAGGATGCGGGCCGGGCGCAGGAATCGGCCGAGAGCGCCAACCGCAACGCGGCCAAGGGCGGCGAGATCGTCGGCAAGGCGGTGGAGGCGATGCGGGGCATCGAGCAGTCGTCGGAGAAGATCGGCAAGATCATCGGGGTGATCGACGAGATCGCCTTCCAGACGAACCTCCTCGCTCTGAACGCGGGCGTGGAGGCGGCGCGCGCGGGCGAGGCGGGCCGGGGCTTTGCGGTGGTGGCGCAGGAGGTGCGGGGTCTGGCGCAGCGCTCGGCGGAGGCGGCCAAGGAGATCAAGGACCTGATCTCGACCTCCAGCGAGCAGGTGGAGGCGGGTGTCGAGCTGGTCTCGGCCTCGGGGCGCTCGCTCGACCAGATCATCACCGAGGTCGGCGACATGAGCCGGACGGTGGCGGAGATCGCGCGCCGGGCGAGAGAGCAGGCGGTGTCGCTGAAGGAGGTTCAGACGGCGGCGGACCAGATGGACAAGGTCACGCAGCAGAACGCGGCGATGGTGGAGGAGGCGACAGCTGCGGCCCAGTCTCTGGCGGCGGAGACGGACGAGCTGGGCCGGCTGATCGCGGAGTTCAAGCTGGCGAGCGCGCAGAGCCGCGCCGCCTCGGCCCCGGCGCAGCGCCAGCCGGCTGCGGCGAACCGCGCCGCGCCGTCCCAGCGCCCGGTGGTGCAGATGCGCCCGACGTCCCAGGGCAACGCCGCGCTGAAGACGCTGGAGGACAATTGGGAGGAGTTCTGAAGCGGCACCGCGCCTGAACCCCGGACCGAACGAACACGAGGAAGGCCGGCGGAGCGATCCGCCGGCCTTCCTCGTTCCAGGGCGTGACGCCCATGACGGAGGACGGATGCCGCCGGATTCGTCACTTCACCCGACCGGAGGGGGTGGAGCCGTCTATCGCCTCGAGCGCAGCCATGCGAGCCCGGCATGGGTGTCGGCGCGCGGACGATACTCGCAGCCGATCCAGCCATCGTAGCCGGCTTCGTCGAGCCGATCGAACAGCCAGGGATAGTTCACCTCGCCCTCGTCCGGCTCGTGCCGGTCGGGCACGGAGGCGACCTGGATATGACCGACGCCGCTGCGATGGGTCTTGAAGAGGCGCCACAGGTCGCCGTCCATGATCTGGGCGTGATAGAAGTCCATCTGGACCTTCAGGTTCGGGGCCCCGATCTCCTTCATAAGCGCGTGGGCCTCGCGCTGGTGGTTCAGGAGATAACCCGGCATGTCGCGCGTGTTGATCGGCTCGATCAGGAGCGTAAGCGCGTCTTCTGCCAGCCGCTGCGCCGCGCGGGAGAGATTGGCCTTGTAGACCATGAGATGCTCTCGCCGGTCGGCGCCCTCGGGAACGAGCCCGGCCATGGCATGAAGGCGCTCGCAGCCGAGGGCCTTCGCGTAGGCGATGCCCGTCTCCACGCTTTCGGCGAACTCCGCCTCGCGACCGGGAAGGCCGGCGAGACCGCGCTCGCCGCCCGCCCAGTCGCCCGGCGGCAGGTTGAAGAGCGCCTGCGTCAGCCCATGGCGCCTGAGTTCGTCCGCGATCTCGGACGCGCCCCATTCGTAGGGGAACAGAAACTCGACGCCCGAGAAGCCCGCCGTCGCGGCCTGCGCGAAGCGCTCCAAAAAGGGCACTTCGTTGAACATCATGGTGAGGTTGGCGGCAAAGCGCGGCATGGCGGGTTCCTTGGTGCGGGTCGTTTCTACCAGACGGCCTTGAAGGCCTCGCGCAACGGCTGAATCTCCGCTTCGCCGAGCGTGCGCACGGGCCAACCATGCAGGAGGAGCACGAGGCGCGCGGTCTCTTCCAGCTCCTCCATGGCGCTCTGCGCCGCTTCCAGCGTGGGGGCCGAGACGACCGGCCCGTGATTGGCGAGAAGCACGCTCGTTATGCTACGAGCCGATAGCCGATCCCCGGTTCGGTGACGATGAGCCGGGGCGTCGACGGATCGTCCTCGAGCTTCTGTCGAAGCTGGCCGACATAGACGCGCAGATACTGCGTGTCGCCCTCGTTGGCCGAGCCCCAGACCTCCCGCAGCAATCGAGAGTGCGTGACGACCTTGCCGGCGTTACGCAGCAGAACGAGGAGAACGTCGAACTCGCGCCGCGTCAGCCGGATCTCGACCCCGGCCTTCCTGACCTGATGGGCCTCGACGTCGATCTCGATCGGCCCGCTTCGCATGATGCCGCCGTGGCCGAGGGTCTGTCGGGCATGGCGCAGCCCCGCCCGCAGCCGCGCCATCAGCTCGCCGACTCCGAACGGCTTCTCCACATAGTCGTCCGCCCCCAGATCGAGGGCCTGGACCTTCTCCGATTCCCGGTCGCGCGCCGACAGAACGACGATCGGAACCTGCGAGAGCTTGCGGATGCGGCGGATGACCTCCTTTCCGTCGAGATCGGGCAGCCCGAGGTCGAGGACGATGGCATCGGGCGGGCTTTCGGTCGCGGTCCGGACGGCCTCGGCGCCCGTCAGCGCCTGCACGACGAGGTATCCTTCGGCCGTCAGGACGGGTGTCAGGAAACGATGGATCGCGGGTTCGTCGTCGACGACGAGAATGGTCGGCTGGATCATGGGTTCGCTACGGGTTCCACCGGGAGGCGGATGCGGAAGGCGGCGCCGTGCGGGCGCGCGGCGTCGGGTTCGAGGAGTTCGACGCTGCCTCCGTGCGCCTCGACGATCCCCTTGGTGATGGCGAGGCCGAGCCCGGCGCTGTCGCCCCCGTCGGCGGCCGAGGTCCGCAGGCGCGCGAACTTCTCGAACACCTGGTCCCGGATGTCGGCCGGGACGCCGGGGCCGTCGTCGGCGATGTCGATCGTGACGGCATCAGCCCGGCTCCACGCTTGCAGCGTCACGGTCGCCTTCGCCCCGGCGTGCTTCACGGCATTGCCGACGACGTTGCCGACCGCCTGGTCGAGCAGGGTGCCGTCCCCCCAGCAGAGGACCGGCTCGGGCGGGCGATCGACGACGAAGCGTTGCGGTGCGCCCCGGCGGCGGGCCTGATCGACGATGCGGTCCAGCATTTCGCCGACGTCGACCCAGTTCTTCGTGATCTCCAGCGCCCCGGCCTCCAGCCGTGTCATCGAAAGGAGGTTGCGAACCATCTGGTCGAGATGGCGCGCCTCGTCGCGGACCTGTCCGAGAAGATCGTCCCGGGCCGGCGGGTCGAGGCGCTCGCGATACTCGATGAGCGCCGTCGAGGCGCCGAGGATGGAGGCGAGGGGTGTGCGGAAATCGTGGCTGATCGAGGCGAGGAGGATATTGCGCACCCGCTCGGTCTCGGCCGCCGTCCGCGCGCTGCGAACCTCCGTCGAGAGAACGGCGCGCTGGAAGGCGACGGCCGTCTGCTCGGCGAGAGCGGAGAGGAGGGCGCGGAGCTCCGGATCGGGCGCGGCGTCGTTCGGCGCCTGTTCGATGCCAAGCACTCCGATGCGGACGTCCTGCACGGCGAGCGGCAGAAAGGTCCAGCCGGCGGATGGCAGGGTCTGGCTGCCCGCGCCGGCCGTTTCGCCATGTTCGTGCGCCCAGCGCGCGGCGGTGCGGGCGGGCATGTCGAGCCGGTCGTCCGGCGGCCAGGAGGCGACGATCGAAAGGTCCGCGCCCTCGGGCCTGAGGATCGCGACGGCTCGTCCCGTCGCGGCATGGATCTCGCTGGCCGCGGCCTCGGCCACGGTCTGCGCGTCGGGCAGGGCCGAGAGCGTGCGGGTGAACTCGTAAAGCCGCCGCGCCGCGCGGGTGCGCCGGGCCGAAGCGCGCATCTGCTCGCGGGCTTGGCCTGCCACGGCCGAGATCACGACGGCGATGATCAGGAAGATCGTCAGCGCAAGCAATTCGTGCGGGCGCGCGATGGTGAAGGTCCCGGTCGGGTCCAAGAAGAGGTAGTTGTAGGCCGCGAAGGACAGGAAGGACGCCAGGACCGCGGGCCAGACCCCGTAGAGCAGCGCCGGCGCCAGCACCGCGAGCAGATAGAGCATCGAAACGTTGGGCAGCGAGACGAAGCGCGCCAGGACGTTGCCCGCGAACGAGGCGGCGACGACGAAGGCGATCGCGGCCAGATAGCCGGTCCAGCCGCCCGCCTCCGGCCACCGCAGTTTCGGCGCCAGCGGGGTGTCGCTCTCGGTCAGGACGAGCACCGACACGCCGCGCGCCCCGCGCACGATGGCGTCGGCGAGATTGCCTTCGTCCCAGGGGAGCCGGATCCACCGCGAGCGCGCCTTACCGACGACGATCTGGGTGACGTTCTCGAAGCGGGCGAAGCGCAGCAGCTCGGCCGGAAGGTCGGCGGCGGCGAGGTTGTGCGTCTCGGCGCCGAGGCTTTTAGCCAGCTGCAGCGAAGCGTCGAGCCGCGAGGCGGCGCCCTGTTCGAGCGTCGCGCCGGGGCGCTCGATCGTGACCGCGAACCATGGCGCGTGGAGGAGGTCCGCGAGCCGCTTGCCCTCACGCACCAGCCGCTCCGCCTGCGCGTCCGGGCCGACACAGACGAGAAGCCGCTCGCCCGCCGCCCAGGGCCCTTCGATGGCGCCGCCCTGCATGCGTTCGACCAGATCGGAATCGACCTGTGCCGCGACCTGCCGCAACGCGAGTTCGCGCAGCGCGGTGAGGTTCGACGGCTTGAAGAAGTTCTGCGTCGCGCGGGTCGCCGTGTCCTCGACATAGACCTTGCCCTCGGCAAGCCGCCGGATGAGCTCGTCGGAGGGAAGATCGACGAGCACGATCTCGTCGGCGACCGTCAGCGTCGTATCGGGCACGGTCTCGCGAACCCGAACTCCCGTAATGCGCTGCACGACGTCGTTCAGGCTTTCGACGTGCTGGACGTTCATCGTCGTCCAGACGTCGATCCCCGCCTTCAGGCACTCGGCGACGTCCTGCCAGCGCTTGGGGTGGCGCGATCCCTCGACGTTGGAATGCGCGTATTCATCGACGAGCAGCAGAGAGGGTCGACGCCTGAGAGCTTCGTCGAGGTCGAGTTCGGGAACGAGCCGTCCCTTGTAGGGGATGAGGCGGCGGGGCAGGATCTCCAGATCGGCGATCATCGCCTCCGTGTCGGCACGCCCGTGCGTTTCGACGATGCCGACGAGAACGTCGCGGCCGCCCGCCTTCTCGGGCCGCGCCGCCTGGAGCATTGCGTAGGTCTTGCCGACGCCGGGCGCTGCGCCGAGGAACATGCGCAGCTTGCCCCGACCCTCGCGCTCGGCCTGGCCGAGAAGGGCGTCGGGCGAGGCGCGGGGGCCGTCGTGTTCGCTCATGGAAGGTCTTCTACCGCCTTTTCGAGGCCCTCGGCCACGGGATGCCCGAGGCCGAACGGCCCATCGCGTCAGCTCCCCGAAGGGTTGGGCGCCAGCGCGTCGAGGCCGAGATTCACACCGAGGACCGAGACCCGCGGCTCCCCGAGGATTCCGAAGGTGCGGCCGGCGGTGTTCTCGGTGATCACGCGGCGCACCTCCTCGGCCGGGACGCCGCGCGCCTCGGCGATGCGGGGCACCTGGAGCGCGGCGAAGGCCGGCGAGACGTGCGGGTCGAGGCCGCTGCCGGAGGTGGTGATCGCATCCGCCGGAAGGAGGCTTGCGCCGGCGGCCCGGCTCATCGCCTCGCCGTCCGCCTTCAGCCGTTCGGCGAGTTCGGCGCTCGTCGGTCCGAGATTGGTGCCGGACGAGGCCGAGGCGTCGTAGCCGTCACCGGCCGCCGAAGGGCGCGGCTGGAGATAGCCGCTTCCCGAGAAGGACTGGCCGACCACGATGGAGCCGATCGCGGTCCCGTCCCGGATGACGAGGCTGCCCGACGCCTGGACGGGGAAGGCGAGGCCGGCGATGGCGGTCATGGCCAGCGGATAGGCGAGCCCGAGGAGAAGGGTGAAGAGACCGAGAAGCGTTGCGGCGGGCCGCAGTTGCGAGAGCATGGGGGTCGTCCTTGGGAAGGGGTCAGGCGAGGCCGAGCGCGGAGACCGCGACGTCGATCAGCTTGATGCCGAGGAACGGCACGAGGATGCCGCCGAGGCCGTAGATCAGGAGGTTGCGGCGCAGGACCGTCGCGGCGTCGAGCGCGCGATAGGGCACGCCGCGCAGCGCCAGCGGGATCAGCGCCACGATCACCAGCGCGTTGAAGATGACGGCCGAGAGGATCGCGCTTTCCGGCGTCGACAGGCCCATGACGTTCAGGACGCCGAGTTCCGGGATCGCGGCGATGAACAGCGCCGGGATGATCGCGAAGTACTTCGCGACGTCGTTGGCGATCGAGAAGGTCGTCAGGCTGCCGCGCGTCATCAAGAGCTGCTTGCCGATGCCGACGATCTCGATGAGCTTGGTCGGGTCGGAGTCGAGGTCCACCATGTTGCCGGCCTCGCGCGCGGCCTGCGTGCCGGTCTGCATGGCCACGCCCACATCGGCCTGCGCGAGCGCGGGCGCGTCGTTGGTGCCGTCGCCGCACATGGCGACGAGGCGACCCTGGCGCTGCTCGTTGCGGATGTAGTTCAGCTTGTCTTGCGGGGTGGCCTCGGCAATGAAGTCGTCGACGCCGGCTTCCGAGGCGATCGCCGCGGCGGTGACCGGGTTGTCGCCCGTCACCATGACCGTGCGGATGCCCATGCGCCGCAGTTCCGCGAAGCGCTCCTTGATGTCGGGCTTCACGACGTCCTTCAGATGGATCACGCCGATGAAACGGCCGTTCTCGGCAAGGCCGAGCGGCGTGCCGCCGCTCTTGGCGATGCGCTCCACCGCCGCGGTGAAGGCGGAGGGCTCGGGCACGTCGCGGCCTGCCGTCTCGCGCACGAAGCGGCGGACGGCTTCGATGGCGCCTTTACGGATGCGCGTGTCGCCGAAATCGACACCCGACAGGCGGGTGACGGCGGAGAATGGAATGAAGGTCGAGCCCTCCCGCGGGGCATCGGGCACGGCGATGCCGTAGCGCTCGCGCGCGAGCGTCAGGATGGAGCGGCCCTCGGCGGTCTCGTCGGCGAGCGAGGCCTCGACGGCGATGTCAGCGACCTCGATTTCGGTGACGCCCTGCACGGCGACGAACTCCGAGGCCATGCGGTTGCCGAAGGTGATCGTGCCCGTCTTGTCGAGGAGGAGCGTGTCGACGTCGCCCGACGCCTCGACGGCCTTGCCGGACATGGCGAGGACGTTGTGCCGGATCAGCCGGTCCATGCCGGCGATGCCGATCGCCGACAGGAGGCCGCCGATGGTCGTCGGGATGAGGGTGACGAGAAGCGCGATCAGGATCGGCACCGAGACCGCCGCGCCGGCATGGGCCGACAAGCCCGTCAGCGTGACGACGGCGATCAGGAAGATCAGCGTCATGCCGACGAGGAGGATCGTCAGCGCGAGCTCGTTCGGCGTCTTCTGCCGCTCGGCGCCTTCCACCAGCGCGATCATCCGGTCGAGGAAGGAGGAGCCGGGCGCGGCGGTGATGCGGACCACAAGCCAGTCGGAGACGACGGTGGTGCCGCCGGTGACGGCCGAGCGGTCGCCGCCCGCCTCGCGGATGACCGGCGCGGATTCACCCGTCACCGCCGCCTCGTTGACGGACGCGATGCCCTCGACGATCTCGCCGTCACCCGGAATGAGGTCCCCCGTCTCGACCAGCACATGGTCGCCCACCTTCAGGTCGAGCGCCGAGACCGACTGCACGGCGCTGCGGTCCCTCGGCGAGGCCAAGCGCCTGGCGACCGTGTCGGTGCGGGCCTGTCGAAGGCTGTCGGCCTGCGCCCGGCCTCGCCCTTCTGCGATGGCTTCCGCGAAGTTGGCGAAGAGGACGGTGAACCAGAGCCAGGCCATGATCTGGCCGGTGAAGAGGAGCGGGTTGCCCGCGAGGACGTCGCGCACGAACAGGATGGTGACGACCAGGGCGACGATCTCGGTGACGAAGATCACCGGGTTGCGCAGGAGGGTGGCGGGGTTCAGCTTCTTGAAGGCGTCGACCGAAGCCCGGCCGACGAGGTCGGGCCGGATGGTAGAGTGTGTGGCCTTGGCAGCCATGGAGTGTGTCCTTGTGGTCAGATACGCATGGGACCGACGGGAAATGGAGACGGGTTGGAGAGGCGGCCCGCGCATGGGGCCGCCTCCGGGTCGTCAGAAGGTCTTGCCCGAGAGCATCTGCACCTGTTCGGCGATCGGGCCGAGGGCGAGCGCGGGGAAGAACTGAAGCCCGCCGAGGATCAGGATGATGCCGGCGAGGAGACCGACGAAGAGCGGTCCGTGCGTCGGGAAGGTGCCCGCCGACGGCGCCAGCTTGGTCTTGGCGACGAGCGAGCCGGCGATCGCCATCATCGGCACGATGTAGGCGAAGCGGCCGAGCAGCATGGCGAGGCCGAGCGTCGTGTTCCACCAGGGCGAGTCGGCCGACAGGCCGCCGAAGGCCGAGCCGTTGTTCCCCGCCGCCGAGGCGTAGGCGTAGTAGATTTCGCTTAAGCCGTGCGGCCCGGCGTTTCCGAGCCCCGACAGCGCCGCCGGCAGAACGGCGGAGACGGACGAGAAGCCGAGGATCGCCGCGGGCAGGACGAGGATCGCGAGAATCGCCATCTTCATCTCCTTGGCCTCGATCTTCTTGCCGAGATATTCGGGCGTGCGCCCGACCATCAGCCCCGCGACGAAGACCGTGACGATGGCGATGACGAGCATGCCGTAGAGGCCGGCGCCGACGCCGCCCGGCAGCACTTCGCCGAGCATGATGAGCACCATCGGCACCATCCCGCCGATCGGCGTGAAGGAGCCGTGCATCGAATTGACCGCGCCGTCCGACAGGCCCGTGGTGACGGCCGCGAACAGGGCGGAGGCGGCGAGGCCGAAGCGGACTTCCTTGCCCTCCATGTTGCCGCCGGCGGGATCGATCCCCGCCGAGGCGAGGACGGGGGTGCCCGCCGCTTCCGCCCAATAGGCGACGCCGATGCCCGTTACGAGCAGGAGCCCCATCACCGAGAGGATCGCCACGGCCTGCCGCCGGTCGCCGATCAGGCGCCCGAAGGCGAAGACGAGCGCGACCGAGACCACCAGCATCTGCCAGACGGTCAGCGCGTTCGAGAGCGGCGAGGGGTTCTCGTAGGGGTGCGCCGCGTTGACGTTGAAGAAGCCGCCGCCATTCGTGCCGATCTGCTTGATGGCGATCTGCGAGGCGACCGGACCGAGCGCCAGCCTCTGCTCGCCGCCTTCCAGCGTCTGGACCGTGGCCGAGGCCTCGAGCGTCTGCGGCGTCCCCATCGCGACCTGCGCGAGACCCGTGACGACCGCGAGCGGCAGGAGGACGTAGAGGGTCGCCCGCGTGACGTCGGTGAAGAAGTTGCCGACGGTCTGCGCCCCGGAGCGCGCGAAAGCGCGCACGAGCGCCACGGCGAGCGCGATGCCGGTGGCGGCCGACAGAAAGTTCTGGACCGTCAGCCCGGCCATCTGGCTGAGATGGCTCATCGTCGTCTCGCCGCCATAGGCCTGCCAGTTCGTGTTGGTCACGAAGGAGACGGCCGTGTTGAAGGCGAGATCGGGTTCGAGACCCGCGAACCCTTGCGGGTTCAGCGGCAGCGCGCCCTGGAACCTCAGAAGCAGATAGAGAAGCAGGAAGCCGCCCGCGTTGAAGGCGAGCATGGCCAGCGTATAGCCGAGCCAGCCCTGCTCCTTGGCGGGATCGACGCCCGCGAGGCGGTGAAAACCCAGCTCGACGGGGCCGAGCACGGGCGAGAGGACGTGGCGCTCGCCCGAGAACACCTTCGAGAGGAAGGCGCCGAGCGGCACGGCGAACGCGACGACGGCCGCGAGGATGACGAGGATTTGCAGCCAGCCGACGACGGACATGGCACCTGCCTTTCGGTGGGAAAAGGGTTCAGAACCGCTCTGGGCGCACGAGGGCGAAGACCAGATAGCCGGCGAGGAGACACGCGACGGCGCCGCCGAGGACGAGGTCGAACATCGTCAGGCCCGCCCGGCCCAGCGCGCATAGGCGCCCATCAATGCGAAGAACCCCAGCCCCGTGGCCAGGTAGAGAAGATCGAACACGAGCGAGCCCTCCTTTCGGGATCGCCCGCCAAGTGGACCCGACCGGCATAAAGGCGCCATACGAATTTCGAGGCGGCCGGAGAGGCGTCGCGACCGCGTTTAGGCGCTGGCACCGCTCCCCGGACCGCGGACGCGCACGCCACCCGCTGCCGCGGACCGCGGCGTCATCTAGTCTTTCAGCGCACGCGCATGCCGTTGAAAAGCAGGTCCACCAGATGGTCGACGCGGGGTGCCGGTGCGCTGTCCTTCTCGACCGCGATGGAGATCGCGCTCACCACGCAGATCACGTCGTCGAAGCTGGCGTCTTCGCGCACGACGCCGGCCTCCTTCGCGCGTCGAAGAAGGCGATGCCCTTCCTCGGTGATGGCGTTGCAGCCGGGCGTTCCGTGCTGGATGACGGTGCCGAGCGAAGCGGCGAGGCTTTGGTAGACGCTCGTGTTCAGCGCAAGCTCTGCGAGGAAGCGGCGTAGCGCTTCCTCGGGCGCATGATCCACATCCCGCCCGCGGCTCGCGTCCGCGACCGACATGAAGCGCTCGTCGCTGGTGGCCGCAAGAAGCGCTTCCCGCGTCGGGAAACGGCGGTAGAGCGTGCCGGCCCCGACCTTGGCCCGCTTGGCCACCTCGTCGAGCGATACGCCCGCTCCCCGTTCGAGGAAGAGCTCCTCCGCCGCGACGAGGATGCGTCGGCGGTTCCGTTCCGCATCGGCGCGCAGCCCGTTTTCGCTCATGCTTCCTCCTCGGCTTGCAAAGTGGAGAATGTCTCCATATCGTAAGTGGAGAAGCAGTCCACTTGTTGGGATGATATGATGGCAAAGCGGTTCGAAGACAAGGTCGTGGTGGTCACAGGCGGAAGCGACGGGATCGGTTTGGCGTCCGCCCGGCGCTTCGCGCAGGAAGGCGCGCGCGTCTACATCACCGGACGGCGGCCGGATCTGCTCGACGAGGCGGTCGACCGGATCGGACACGGCGCCGTCGGCGTGCGGGGCGACGCCGCGAACCTTGCAGACCTCGCGTCGCTCTACGAGCGCGTCGGGCGTGACCACGACAGGGTCGACGTCGTCTTCGCGAACGCGGGCATTCACCAGCCCGTCCCGCTCAAGGCGATCGAGGAAGCGCATTTCGACGCGACGTTCGGCCTCAACGTGAAGGGCCTGCTCTTCACCGTGCAGAAGGCGCTGCCCCTGATGCCGCAAGGGGGCGCCATCGTCCTCAACGGCTCGATCGCGGGATCGAAGGCCTATCCCGGACAGTCGCTCTACAACGCCAGCAAGGCCGCGGTCCGCTCTTTCGCGCGAAGCTGGACCATCGAGCTGAAGGACCGCGGCATCCGCGTGAACGTCGTCTCGCCCGGGGCGACCGAGACCCGGCTGATGCGCGGATACTTCGACGCCGCTCCGGGGGCCGAGGAGGAGGTCGTCAGAGGCGTTCCGCTCGGGCGCCTGGGGCATCTAGAAGAGGTCGCGGCGGCCGTGCTGTACCTCGCGTCGAGCGAAAGCAGCTTCGTCGCGGGCCACGAGCTCTTCGTCGATGGCGGGGTCGCGGCGGTCTGACGGGCGGGCGCCGGACATCAGGACGCGGAGGGAGCGACGCTCGATGCGCTCCCCCATTTCAGGAAGGACATACGATGCTGATGAAGAGAACCATGGTTGCCGCGCTGCTGGCCCTGTCGGTCGCGGCACCTGCCTTTGCCTCGGGATCCACCGACGCCGGAGCGCCGAACGCGGTCGTCGCATCCGCCTCGGCACCGGCGAGCCACGTCGTGCTGGTGCATGGCGGCACGACGGATGGCTCGGGATGGAAGGATGTCTTCGAAATCCTGCGATCGAAGGGTCTGACGGTCACCATCGCTCAGTTGCCGCATACCAGCCTTCAGGACGACATCGCGGCGGTGAAGCTGGCCGCCTCCTCGTCGGACGGCCCGACCGTTCTGGTCGGCCACAGCTACGGCGGCGCCGTCATCACCGAGGCCGGAGTCGCGCCCAACGTGACGGCCCTGGTGTACGTCGCCGCCCTCCAACCCGACAGGGGCGAGAGCCTGGCCGAGATCAGCAGCCGCTTTCCGATGGGCATCGATTCGAGGATGCTCGACGACGAGAGGTTCGTTCCCAACCGATCGAGCTATCACGACATGATCGGCGCCGACCTTCCCGTCGACGTCACCGACTTCATGGCGGCGTCGGCCAAGCCGATGAGGGTGGACACGTTCCAGATGCGGTTCGAGAACGCCGCATGGCACGACAAGCCGTCGTTCGGCATCGTGACGACGGAGGACAAGGTTCTCTCCCCCGACTTCCTGCGCTGGATGTATGACCGCACCTCGACGAAGGTGAAGGAGATCAGGTCGAGCCACATGGTCTACATGTCGCATCCGCAGGAAACGGCCGACGTCATTCTCGAGGCCGTCAACGCCGGGATGTGACGGAGGTCACAGCCGACGAGCGCGCCGCCGGGACAGACGCCCGTCGGATCGCTTCCATCGGGACCGCTCTTCGTCCGCGCCACGAGCCTTTTGTTGCAGCTGACGGCTGCCGCAGGCCGAGAAGACCGACCCATGCCAACCGATCGGGGGCGGGGTCGCGATGCACCTGCCTCAGTCAGCCTGCCACCAGCGAAGCTGTCGTTCACGGGCTCGGAAGCTGAATAGGCGGATCGTCGTCGTCGGGTAGACCAAGGGAATGCGAGCCTCGAATGCCCGCTTCCGATTGCCTGCCGGAACAACGTGTACGTCTTATGCGGGTTACCGGAGGGACCGTTCGCCGGCCTCCGGTTCGCGAGGTTGGCCAAAGCAGGCGATGATCCATGCCATATCGATGACGCGGGCTCGCCGAACCTTGGAGAGGTGCCGCGCTTCGGCGGAAGAAAGATCCTTCTCGCGATCCTCATTTCCTTCCTATGACGATTGCGACGAAACCACCTGCCTCCGTCGCCCTGACTGCCGAAAGGCGGTTCCCGACGAGGGCGACCATAGGTTCGGCGGTGCCCGCCAAAGGCATCGAGCGAGAATGGAAAGCACGTCTCGCATCTACCAACCGGAAGCATCCGGCCATCGAAACCGGGCAGGTCCGCCTGGCCTTCGACGCCGGTAAGGCCGATCGGGAATGCTGAGGATACGAAATCGGGGTAGACAGCAAAGTAAGCTGCCCACCCCGTTCCATCTAAGTCCCTGTTACTTCCAGGTTAGGTCCGAACTCTGGCGCCCATGTCTCGCGCGTCACCGCATCTCGCTCGAGGCGGCAAAAACGCTATAAAGACATATTTTATGAGTTCTCGCGGATCCGTTCGACATCGCGATCCGCCGCGGCGCGATCGGCACCGACAGCGCACCCTTCCTGAAAGAGACGTGCGTTCCAGTGGCGAGTCCAGCGCTTCTCGCGCGCCGACCGGTCGAGACGATCCGCGATCTCGACGTGCACACGCTCCTTCATGCCGGATCCGTGCCCTATCTTTGGCCGGACTGGCTCAAGCTGGCGGGCGATGTCGATCTGCGGGGCGTGAAGCAATTGCGATTCGAGCCGCTGTATCACTCGCTCCAGGCGGCGATCGACGGTGTGGGGATCGCCATGGGGCCGAGCGCGCTGGTCGAGGCGGATGTCGGCGCGGGACGTCTGGTCCAGCTCTTTCCCGAGCGTCCGCTCGCGATGGCGCCGTTCCATGTTCTCGCCGTGTCCGGTCGCGATACGGGGCGACGGCGGCAGGCGTTCCGGACCTGGATCGAAGGCGAGGCCACGGCGGTACAGCTCTCGGAGCGCCGGACCTAAGTAGAGACAGGGGCGGAACCAAGCAAAGCTGCGTTAGTCGACCGAGCGCTTAGGTGCGAACCGGTCTCGCGTCGCCTCCGAGCACCAAGCGCAGGCCCAGCGCGACCAAAACGATGCCGGTGAGTCGAACATCCCGAAGCTCCGTTTTCGCGTTGCGGCGACCTATCGCGCGACCATATGCCCATAGCGGTCCGCGACCAATGAGAATCGCCGATGGGTGGGCGCCGTCATTCTGCGACCTCGAACACGATAGAGGTCGATCCCGAACACGATCGAGGGCAAGGACGAAGCTCCGTCCGCCTGGCCCGATCCGACCACCCATGATCTTCGTTCCGCTCCCCTTCGTCCTTGCGCTCTTCCTCCTCACCGTTCTCGCCCAGGCTCTCCGACGCGACGGGGAGGGGGTTAGGACCAACCCGCTCTTCGTCGCGCTGATCGCGGTCTCCGCCTTGCAGTCCATCCTCGTCGGTCTGCGCTGGGGTTACGACTGGCGCGGCATCGTGCCTCTGATGGCGAGCGTGGCGACGTTGATCCCGCCACTCGGGTGGCTGAGCTTTCGAAGCCTGACGAGAGAAGAGCCGACGACGGTCGCGACCCTCTGGCCGCATCTGCTGCCGGCAACGGCGGTCGTCGTCTTGACGAACCTGTGGCCCGATCCGGTCGGCGCCGTCATCATCGCCGTCTTCGCGACCTATGGGGTCGCACTCCTATGGACGGCCCGGAGCGGCCCCGACGCGCTCATCGCCTCCCGCCTCGACGGGGCCGTGCGCTCTCACCGCGCCATGCAGATCACCGGCATCGCGCTGCTCGCCTCAGCCGTGACCGACATCCTGATCGGTCTCGATGTCGCTTGGGGAGGCGGTGAGCACGCCGGGCTCGTGGTTGCCGTCGGCAACGTCCTCGCTCTTTTCGTTCTCGGCGCGGCGGCCTCCGTCGCCGGTAGCGGTGTCGCATCGAGAACTGATGCGGACCGGGAAGAAGACCCCGCTTCGACGAACGTCGCCACGGACGACGATCTCGCCACCGCCACGCTCGTCGAGGATCTGATGCGGGAGCGTGAGCTCTACCGGGACATCGACCTGAACCTCGACAGGATCGCCCACAAGCTCGGTCGCCCGGCTCGCGAGGTGTCCACGGCGATCAACCGGACGCATGGCATGAGCGTCTCGCAATACGTCAACGGCCACCGCGTCGAACGGGTCTGCCGACTTCTGCGCGAGACGACAGAGCCGATCACCCGGATCATGCTGGAGGCCGGATTCGGCACGAAGTCGAACTTCAACCGCGAGTTCCAGAGGGTGACCGGGACGACGCCGAGCGCCTACCGGCGTGCCTCCAATGGACCGTCCGTTACTTCTTCGGACGGCAGCTTCGACGTCTGATCGGGTCGGAATACGGGGTGGTCCTCGATCGCGATCTGGGACGTCCGACAACGCGTTCGAAGGCGCGCCGCCTCGCTCGACCCTTCATCGATCCAACCGAGGCCCATCGGCAGGCGAACGGGCCGTGCGGTGATCATGCCGGTTCGGAGGAAAATGATGAAGGTCGGAAAGTTGGTCCGGTGTCTTGCGCAGGCTCTGGGGTTCTTCGGTTCGGGTCTCACCTTCGCGGTCCCCGCATCCGCGGAGATCGGCGTTGCTCGAATCGAGGTCCCGTCATCGCCCAAGGAGCGGCCCTTTGCGATCACCGTGTGGTACCCGGCCGCTTCCAAGGGCGAGACAGTGGTGCTGGGCGAGAGCCCGTTCTTCGTGGGCACGTCTGCCGAACTCGATGCGCCGATCGCGGACGGCCGGTTTCCGCTCGTCCTTCTATCGCACGGTGCCGGTCTCGCCGGGCAGGCTGAGGCGATGAGCTGGATGGCTGCTCCCCTGGTTGAGCGCGGCTTCGTCGTCGCGGCCCCGACCCATCCGGGCAGCGGCGGCCCGAACCGATCGGCCGCCGAGACCATGAAGCTCTGGCTTCGCGCGTCCGACATGTCCCGCACGCTCGACGCCGTGGCGGTGGACCGTCGCTTTGTACCCCATCTGCGCCCGGAGGCCGTCGGCGTTCTCGGACTTTCAATGGGCGGCGGCACGGCGCTGGCGGTGGCCGGCGCCCGCTTCGATCCAGAGCGCCTGGCGACCTATTGCGACGTGCCGGCCCGCAATCCCTCCCTTTGCGGGTGGATGCGCCAGAGCGGCGTCGATCTCCACGCCCTGAACATGGAGGGCGCCGATAGGAATCGCCGCGACGAACGCATCCGCTTCGCCATGGCGATCGATCCGGCGCCGGTCGATGTCTTCGACCCCGCCTCGCTTCCGACGATCGGCACTCCGGTCGAACTCGTAAACCTCGGCCGGCTGGACGCGATCCCGGCGACCGCCGACGCATCGACGATCGCCGCCGCCATTCCGGGCGCCGGCTATTCGGTCATCGAGGACGCGAGCCACTTCAGCATGTTCGGGGTCTGCAAGACCGGTGCCGAGCAAGCTGCGTTGCAGGCGGAGATCGAGGATCCGATCTGCTCCGACGGCACGGGCACTTCTCGCTCGGCGATCCACGCCGTCCTCGTCGACACGGTCGAAGCAGCGTTCCGCGACGGGTTGGGTCTCACCGCTCGATAGGCAACGTCGGCACCCTCACTGCGCAACGCTATCGGGATTTCCGTCCAGCGATACAGTCGTAAGCGGAATTCGATGCTCGAATGGGCCCCACCGTCCCAGGAGGTCGGAACGGGTGGGAAGGCGACGGTCGGCTTCCGAACGAGGTTGGTAATAAGCTGCCATTCGCGACCGCAACTAGTTTTCACAAATCCGATCGTTGAGCGGGAATGGCGCAGCCTCCCCAGAACCAGTCTGCCGCTGGCTTCGGGATGGCCTCTTTACCTCTTGTCCAACAATCAGCCCGAGCTTACCAAGGCGTCTCGCCGCTCGCCTCCACGAAGCGGCCGGATACGGCGTCGTCCCCGAGCAGCGCGTATTCGACCGGCAGCTTGGCGCCTTCCTCGGCCGTCATGAAACCGTTGTGCCCGGTCAGGTCAGTCTTCACATAGCCGGGGCTGACCGAGTTGATGACGTGCGGCGTATCGCGCAGTTCCTCGGCAAGCTGCACGGTCAGCATGTTCAGCGCGGCCTTGGAGGCGTTGTAACCGATCAGCCGGGCCGAATAGTAGGGCGACGCCGGATCGCCGTTGAGCGCGAGCGAGCCGAGCGATGAGGACAAGTTCACGATGCGGGCAGCCGACGACAGGCGCAGCAGCGGCAACATCGCCTGCGTGACCGCCAGCGTGCCGACGAAGTTGGCGTCCATGATGCGCCGAGCTGCCTCCGGTGCGCCCGTTGTCGGCGGGCCATCCTCGGCATCGACGATGCCGGCGTTGTTGACGAGAATATCGAGCCGGCCATGCTCGGCGCGGATCGTCTCGGCCGCCGCAGCGATGCTCGGCAGATTGTTGAGGTCGAGGGTGACGGATCGGACCGACAGGCCGGCGTCCGACAACCCGGCCACTGCCGCGCCGGCACGATCGGGGTCGCGAGCGCCGATGATGACGGCGACGCCAGCCTGAGCGAGTTGGCGGGCAATCTCCAGTCCGATGCCCTTGTTCGCGCCGGTGACAAGCGCGATGCGGTTGAGGTCGGTCATGTTGGTGTCCTTGGAGGTTCGTTCTGGTGGCACTCCAAGATATGAAGGATGGTTCGGTTTGAGGATTCGCTTATGGCTTCGGCGCGGCCGCTCCACCTAAACCCCCGGAAATCGCCGCGTCAGGCACGGGCGACGGCGACGCTGGACGCCATGTTCGAGGCGACCATTCAGGTTCTGGTGAGCGCTGGACCGCACCGGCTGACGACCACGCGGGTCGCGCAGCGCGCGGGCGTCTCGGTTGGCACCATCTATCAGTATTTCCCGCACAAGCAGGCGCTGTTCTATGCGCTCAACGAACGCTACCTCGACACGCTGGCGGCAAGGATAGAGGCGGCGTGCCTCGCGCAGCACGGCGCGGCCATCGCGCAGATGGTCGACGCTTTGGTGACCACCTACTGGCACGTCAAGACAGAGCGGCCGGAAGTAACGCGCGCGCTTTATCGCTCCGTCGTGGAGATCGACAACGAGGTGCTGATCGCAGCCTTCGCCTCCCGCGTCGATGCCGCGACCGCCGCGATGCTGCGAACCGCATCCGACGCCACCTTTGCCGATCTGCCGACCGTCAACCTGACGCTGCTCTCCACAGTGTTCGGCACGGTCCGCAACGTGTTCGAGCGCAATCTGCCTCTGCACGAAGAACAGGCCGTTCGTGGGCAACTCGTCCTGATGTGCAACGCCTACCTGGAGGCGGCACGATCGCCTGCTTGAAGCGCTGGCATCGGCAAAGCCGCGTTCCCGAGAAGAGACTTTCTCCGAACGTTCGAATGGCCGCTTCCGAGTGAACGCTTGAAGCCTCCAAAGCCATTGAAGGATCGTTAGATGCCGGGCGGTCCGCCAAGAGGTCCTTTCACGGAAACTCTCGCCACTCACCGGGCGTCGTCCCGGTCGCCGCTTTGAAGTTCTTCGTAAAGTGGCTCTGCGAGGCGTAGCCGCAGGCGAGCGCGATCTCGGCGAGCCGCAATCCGCCCGATCTCAGCAGCCGCTTGGCACGCTCGATCCGGCGTGCGGCGAGGTAGCGGTGGGGCGGCAGGCCGAAGCTGATTCGGAACATCTTGGCGAAGTGGAAGGTGCTGAGCCGCGCCTCCTCCGCCAGCCGGTCGAGCGTCAGCGGTTCGTCGAGATGCGCTTCGATCAGGTCGGCGATCCGGCGCTGCGTCGCAGGCGACAGGCCGCCTCGAACGGCGGCGTTCGGGCCGACATACTGGCGCAGGAGCCGGTGGAGAAGGAGATGGCAGGCCGCGTCGAGCGCCGACCGCTCGCCGGGCTCCGTCCAGTCGAGCGGCATGACGGCGCCGCGCACGATCGCGGCCATCGCCGGATCGTCGGTGAAGGTCGTGTCGCAGAGGTCGACGCGCCGCGGGTCGATGTCGAAGGCCGTCAACGCGCGATAGGCGAGCGTCTCGGGCTCGATGTAGAGGTGGAAGAGGCGCAAGGGGCCGCCGATCCGCCAGCGGCTCTCGTGCCCGGCGGGCAGGAGGCAGAGCTTGTCCGGCGCGCCGCCCGACAGGCGAAGGTCCTCGCGCACCACGCGTTCGCCGCCCGCGAGATAGAGGCTCAGCGTGTGATGACCGGGGCGGTCGTAGCGGGTCCGCGTGTCGCGGTTGCTCCATTCCGCCAGAGAAAGGCCGCGCCCGATCGTCGCTGCCCGTTGGAGCTCCGCCCCGGAGCAGGCGAGGGCGACGGCGACGCTGGGAGAAGGCTGTTCCATCGGGGACCATCGGGAGGGCGGGCGATCATCCATGCCCGGCGCCCCGAGCCGGCGCAACGCCTTGCCGACAAAAACCCAAGATCGTGCAATGGCGCCGCCGGATCGTGGAAGCGCGGACCCGCGAAACCGTGCTTCCTGCCGATGCCCGAACGCCCGCAGGACAAGAACCTTGACCGCCTTCCTCTATGTGCTGACCGTCCTCATTTGGGGCACGACCTGGATCGCCATCGCGAACCAGCTCGGTTCCGTCCCGGTCGAAGCCTCGATCGCCTACCGCTTCGCGCTGGCCGGGCTGGTGCTGTTCGTCGCGCTCGCCGCGACACGGCGCCTCCAGCCGATCCCGCTGCGCCAGCAGCCCTTCGTCCTCCTCCAGGGCGTCTTCCTGTTCTCGTGCAACTTCCTGTGCTTCTACACGGCGACGGGGTTCGTCCCGAGCGGGCTGGTCTCCGTGGTGTTCTCGGCGGCCACGATCTTCAACATGGGCAACGCCTTCGTCCTCCATCGCAGGAAACCGGAGCCCCGCGTGCTCGGCGGCGCGATGCTCGGCGTCGCGGGGATCGGCTGCCTGTTCTTCGAGACGGTGACGGGCACCGCGTTCAGCACGCAGACGGCCTACGGGCTCGGTCTCGCACTTCTCGGCACATGGTTCTTCTCGGCCGGCAACCTCGTCTCGGCCCGCAACCAGCGCCAAGGGCTGGAGGTCGCCTCGGTGAACGCCTGGGCGATGCTCTACGGCGCCGGCATCATCTCGCTCGCGGCGCTGGCGCAGGGCGTGCCGTTCCGTTTCGATCCCTCACCCCTTTATGTCGGCTCGCTCCTTTACCTCGCGATCCCCGGATCGGTGATCGGCTTCACGGCCTATCTGACCGTCGTCCATCGCCTCGGCCCCGAACGGGCGGCCTACATGACCGTCCTCTTCCCCGTCGTGGCGCTGACGATCTCGATCTTCGCCGAAGGCTACCGCGTCACGCCGCTGGCCGGCGTCGGGCTCGTGTCGATCCTCGTCGGCAACCTCCTCGTCTTCGCCCGCTGGCGCCGCCGCCCGACGGGGCAGGTTCCCGCAGCGAAGGTGTAGGGTAGGCGAGCAGGACGTTCAGGTTCGGAAGACCGTCTTCGAGCCGTCAGGACCGGCTGTGCGCTCCGGCGTCGTCAAAGCATCGAGCAGCAGGTCCGCAAAGGCATCGACGGCGGCGGATGCCGTTCGCGCGCGATGGAGAATGAGATCGACCAATCCCGGATCGGGGAGGCCAATCTCCGACCGTCCCATCTCGCGAAGGTTTGGCGGGATCGCGTCGGCGGTCCGCAGCGTGATGCCGAGCCCGGCGCGCACCGCCGCCCAGACGCCGAGGAGGCTCGACGTCGCGAAGGCGGGGCGCCAGGGAAGGCCTGCCGCATCGAGCGCTTCGGTCGCACGGCGCTGGAAGGCACAGGGCGCATCGAAGGCGACGAGCGGGATCGTCTCTCCCGCGACGAGGCGATGGTCGGACGCCGTCGGGCATGGCCGCACGATATCACGGTCCGATCTGCGATCGCCTGCGGCTTCTTGCGTCAGCCAGAGCTCCGAGGCCCGCTTGGGCCTCGGAGAAACTTCGGCAAACCTACCGTGCCGCGATGGCGTCTTCAAAGTGCCCTGAGGCAAACCACCGTGCCTCGGACATTCTCGTCAAATATCCCCGGCGGTCAGCTGCAGCCGCTGGTCGAGCCGCAGGTGTCGCACTTCAGACAGGTGCCGTTGCGCACCATGGTGAAGTTCGAGCATTCCGAGCAGGAGTCGCCGGTATAGCCCTTCATCATCGCCTCGGCCCGGCGTTCCGCCGCCACCGCCCGGGCGCTCGGCTCGGACGCCTCGCGGCGTTCGCGCTCCGACGCCGGGAAGGCGAGGGGGCTGTCGAAGAGGCCCTGCGCCGGCGAGACGTCGGCCGTCGGCGCGGGTTCGGAGACGGGTGCGTTCTCGTACTCCCGCTTGAAGGCCGTCGCGGTGCCCGTCGCCAGCGCCAGGGCGCCTCGCGAGGAGGCGAGCGCGATGGTCGACCCGCCGCTCGCCTCGGCGCGCGCGCCGGACGGAGCCTGCGCCGAGGCCGTCACCGGCGGCTTGACCGAGGAGGCCGCCTTTCCGCCCGTCGGGGTGGCCTGGCCGCCCGCCGAGCCCTGCGGCTCGGCGGAGGAGACGAGGCGGAACTTCTGCGTCTGGCCGCGCACCATGCCGCTCGAGATCGGCAGCGGCGCGGGCTTGTCGCCCTCCACGCCCCGTCCGACCGTGGAGGCGGTGATGTCCTCGGGCTGGACGTGGGCGAGGTCGTGGCGGTCGAGATAGGAAACCGCCAGCTCGCGGAACACGTAGTCGAGGATCGAGGTCGCGCTCTTGATCGCCTCGTTGCCCTGCACCATGCCGGCCGGCTCGAAGCGCGTGAAGGTGAAGGCCTCCACATACTCGTCGAGCGGCACGCCGAACTGCAGGCCCAGCGAGATGGCGATCGCGAAATTGTTCATCATCGCGCGGAAGGCGGCGCCCTCCTTGTGCATGTCGATGAAGATCTCGCCGAGACGCCCGTCGTCGAACTCGCCGGTGCGCAGATAGACCTTGTGCCCGCCGACGATGGCCTTCTGCGTGTAGCCCTTGCGCCGGTTCGGCAGCTTCTCGCGGTCGCGCACCACCTTCTCGACCGTGCGCTCCACGATGCGCTCGACGATCCGCTCGGCGACCTCCGCCGCGCGGGCCGGTGCCGGAGCCGCGATCAGCGCCTCGGTCGCCTCCGCGACCAGATCCTCGTCCTCGTCGCCGTCGTCCACCAGGGAGGCGTTCAGCGGCTGGGAGAGCTTGGAGCCGTCGCGGTAGAGCGCGTTCGCCTTCAGCGCGAGCTTCCAGGACAGCATGTAGGCCGCGTTGCAATCCTCGACGGTCGCCTCGTTCGGCATGTTGATCGTCTTGGAGATGGCGCCCGAGATGAAGGGCTGGGACGCCGCCATCATGCGGATATGGCTCTCCACCGAAAGCGAGCGCTTGCCGATCCGCCCGCAGGGCGTGGCGCAGTCGAAGACCGGAAGATGCTCGTCTTTCAGGAAGGGCGCGCCCTCCAGCGTCATCGCACCGCAGACATGGACGTTCGCGGCCTCGATGTCGGCCTTGGAGAAGCCCAGGAAGGGCAGGAGCTCGAAGGAGAAGTCGTTGAGCTGCTCGTCGGTCAGGCCGAGCGTCTCCTTGGCGAAGGCTTCTCCGAGCGTCCACTTGTTGAAGGCGAACTTGATGTCGAAGGCGCTCTTGAGCGCCCCGTTCAGGGCCTCGATCTGCTCATCGCCGAAGCCCTTGGCGCGCAGGGATCCGGGGTTGATGGCCGGCGCCTGGTTCAGATTGCCGTGGCCGACCGCATAGGCCTCCATCTCGGCGATCTGGCTCTCCGAATAGCCGAGCGTGCGCAGCGCCTCCGGAACGGCCCGGTTGATGATCTTGAAGTAGCCGCCGCCGGCGAGCTTCTTGAACTTCACCAGCGCGAAGTCCGGCTCGATGCCGGTCGTGTCGCAGTCCATCACGAGACCGATCGTGCCGGTCGGCGCGATGACGGAGACCTGGGCGTTGCGGTAGCCGTTCTTCTGGCCGAGCTCGACCGCCTCCTGCCAGACCGCCTTGGCGCGGGCCGAGAGGCGCTTGTCCTTCAGGTTCGCATGGTCGAGCGGCACCGGATCGACCGAGAGCTGCTCGTAGCCGTTGGCGATGCCCTGCGCGGCGCGGGCATGGTTGCGCATGACGCGGGCCATGCCCTCGGCGTTGCGCTCGTAGTCGGGGAAGGCGCCGAGGATGCCCGCCATCTCGGCCGAGGTCCGGTAGGACTGGCCGGTCATGATGGCCGAGATCGCACCGCAGATCGCGCGCCCTTCCGCCGAGGAATAGGGGATGCCCGCGGTCATCAGCAGGCCGCCGATATTGGCGAAGCCGAGCCCCAGGGTGCGGTAGTCGTAGGAACGCTGGGCGATCTCCTTCGACGGGAACTGCGCCATCAGGACCGAGATCTCGAGGACGATCGTCCAGAGACGCGTGGCGTGCTCGAAGCTCTCGATGTCGAAGCGCGCCTTCTCGTCGCGGAACTGCAGAAGGTTCAGCGACGCGAGATTGCAGGCCGTGTCGTCGAGGAACATGTACTCCGAGCAGGGGTTCGAGGCGTTGATCGCCCCGGCCGCCGCGCAGGTGTGCCAGTCGTTGATCGTCGTGTGGAACTGGATGCCGGGGTCGGCGGAGGCCCAGGCGGCGTAGCCGATCTGGTCCCACAGCTCGCGCGCCTTGACCGTCTTCGTCACCTTGCCGGTGATGCGGGCGATCAGGTCATGCGTGCCGTCCTCCTCGACCGCCCGGAGGAAGTCGTCGGTGACGCGGACCGAATTGTTGGAGTTCTGGCCGGCCACCGTCAGGTAGGCCTCCGAGTCCCAGTCGGTGTTGTAGACCGGAAAGTCGATGTCGGTGTAGCCCTGCCGCGCGAACTGGATGACGCGCTTGACGTAGTTCTCCGGCACCTGCGCCTTCTTAGCGTCCTTCACCGCGCGCTTCAGCGCCGGGTTCAGGTTCGGATCGAAGCAGTCCTCGCCCGAGCCCTCGCAGTTCACGCAGGCCGACAGGATGCTCTTCAGGTGCTTGGAGACGGTCTTGGAGCCGGTCACGAGCGCGGCGACCTTCTCCTCCTCCCGCACCTTCCACATCACGTAGTTCTCGATGTCGGGATGGTCGATGTCCACCACCACCATCTTGGCCGCGCGCCGCGTCGTGCCGCCCGACTTGATGGCGCCCGCCGCGCGGTCGCCGATTTTGAGGAAGCTCATCAGGCCGGAGGACTTGCCGCCGCCCGACAGCTTCTCGCCCTCGCCGCGGAGCGCGGAGAAGTTGGAGCCCGTGCCCGAGCCGTATTTGAACAGGCGCGCCTCGCGCACCCACAGATCCATGATGCCGCCCTCGTTGACGAGGTCGTCGGCCACGGACTGGATGAAGCAGGCGTGCGGCTGCGGGTGCTCGTAGGAGGAGGTCGAGCGGGTCAGCTCGCCCGTGCGGTAGTCGACGTAGAAATGGCCCTGGCCGGGGCCGTCGATGCCGTAGGCCCAGTGCAGGCCCGTGTTGAACCATTGCGGCGAGTTCGGCGCGACGCGCTGCGTCGCCAGCATGAAGGCGAGCTCGTCGCGGAAGGCCGCGGCGTCCTCCTCGGACGCGAAGTAGCCGCCCTTCCAGCCCCAGTACGTCCAGGTGCCGGCGAGCCGGTCGAAGACCTGCCGCGCGTCGGTCTCCGAACCGTAGCGCTCGCCTTCGGGGAGGGCCTCCAGCGCCGCCTCGTCGGCGACCGACCGCCACAGGAAGGAGGGAACGTCGTTCTCCTCGATACGCTTCAGGCGCGCCGGCACGCCGGCCTTGCGGAAATATTTCTGGGCGAGGATGTCGGCCGCGACCTGGCTGAACTGGGCCGGGACGTCGATGTCGGCGAGCCGGAAGACGACGGAGCCGTCCGGGTTGCGGATCTCGCTGGTCGCCTTGCGGAACTCGACGCCGCCATAGGCACCGCCTTCGGCGGTCGTGTTGCGGCGCTCGATCTTCATGCCCATCGTCCAGTCCCTTCCTCGGATGGCGGAGTGCCGGCACTTCATGCCGAAAACGGAAGATCCCCCGACCGGTCCGCTGCACTATCACGCTTCGTTGTCATCATCTGGGGCGGCTTGGCGCCACTGACACTAGATATAGTGCCAAAATATCCCTGATGGAGTCTTAAAGACTCGTGGATCGTCCCATCCGGCCTCTTGCATTCAGCCTCGCGCAAGAACGAATCGAGCCGGCCCTTCGACGTCCGCGTCACGATACGCCTGCCGTGCAGGGCACTCCACGTGAAGGAGCCGTGAACGGCCCGGCCGGGCGGATAAAAGGACGGCCTGTGAACGGGCCGGCGTGAACTATGGGGATAACGGGGTAATCGGCGGGTGAGGCTTGCGGGCCACGCGGAGCCGGATCGCGGCTTTGAGCGAGGGCGCGACGGAGCAAACGGCGCTCGAGCACCCGCCGCGGTTCCTTCGCACTTGGGAAAGGCCGATATTGTAAGGCGGAATGGAAGAAGCCTTCAGCGAGAGCGCCGATGCCCCAGCTCGTCTACGTCCTCAACGGTCCGAATCTGAACCTTCTGGGAAAGCGCCAGCCGGAGATCTACGGAAGCGAGACGCTCGCCGACGTGGAACGGGACTGCGCCGCGCTCGGAGACGAGCTCGGCCTGTCCGTCCGCTTCCTGCAGTCGAATCACGAGGGCGAGATCGTCACCTGGATTCAGGAGGCGAGGGAGGCGGCGGCGGCGATCGTCATCAACCCGGCCGCCTACACGCACACCTCGGTCGCCATCCTTGACGCGCTCCACGCCTTCGAGGGGCCGGTCTTCGAGGTCCACATCTCCAACGTCCACAAGCGGGAGAGCTTCCGCCACCGGTCCTACGTCTCGCTTCGCGCGGACGGGGTGATCGCCGGTTGCGGAACGGAGGGCTACCGGCTGGCGCTCAGGCGCGTGGCGACGCTTATGTCGGTCGCTCGCGACTGAACCGGGCGAGCGCCCGGCTCACTGTCTCGGGTCGGGGGAGGGCGCTTAGCCCTTGCCCTTGCCGATCGGGGCCTGGAAGGACAGGCCGAGATCCCAGGGGAAGTAGATCCAGGTGTCCTGGCTGACTTCCGTGATGAAGGTGTCGACCAGCGGCCGGCCCTTGGGCTTGGCATAGACGGTCGCGAAATGCGCCTTCGGCAGCATGGCGCGGACGAGGGCGGCGGTCTTGCCCGTGTCGGTCAGATCGTCGACGATGAGGATGCCTTCGCCGTCCTCCTCGCGCAGCGCCGGGGTGATCTCCTTCAGGACCTGCAGCTCACCCTGCCTGTCGTAATCGTGATAGGAGGCGATGCAGACCGTCTCGATCTGCCGGATGCCGATCTCGCGGGCGATGATGGCGGCCGGAACCAGACCGCCGCGCGTGATGCAGACGATCGCCTTCCACTCGCGCCCCTGGTCGTTCAGCCGCCAGGCCAGGGCCTTGGCGTCGCGGTGGAACTGCTCCCAGGAGACGGGGAAGGACTTCTCTGCGGTGGACATCGGCGGGCTCGTTCTGGAAAGGCTTGAAGGTTGCGATAGCTTCTGGCGAGGGTAGCGGCAAGAGGTGCGGGGGGGCGGTGGACGGCCGATGACGAAGCGAAGCTGGCGAAGGCGCCTCGCGCTCGGCCTCACCGTCACGCTCGCCGCCTATGCGGCCGCGGCCTACCTCCTCCTTCCCGCCTTCTGGCGCACGGACGACGACCGGCACCCCGTCGCCTTCGGCGAGATGGTGACGCGAACCGGCGACGGCCGGCCGGGCGATCCCCTCAACATCGGCATCGAGGCCGCCCCGGCGGGCCTGATGAACGCCTTCGGCCGGGCCGACTGGCGGCCGGCGGACCCGATCACCTTCGAGACCAGCGTCGGGATCGTCGGCAGCGTCGTCTTCGACCGGCCCGATCCGGACGCGCCGGTCTCGCCGCTCTATTACGAGGGGCGCCGCGAGGATCTGGCCTTCGAGAAGCCGGTCGGTTCGAGCGCGGACCAGCGACAGCACGTCCGGCTCTGGCGCCTGGATCGGGAGGGCGAGCCCTTCTGGATCGGCGCCGTCACCTTCGACGCCGGCGTCTCTCTCAGCCATTACACCGGCGCCGTCACCCATCGGATCGCGCCCGACATCGATGCGGCGCGCGACGCGCTGGTCGAGGATCTCGACGCGACGGGTCTCGTGACGCGCACCTACGAGATCGAAGGCATCGGCGCGACGCAGGACGGCCGCAACGGGGAGGGCGACCTCTACCGGACCGACGGCATGGCGACAGTCGTGGTTCTCGGGGAGAACTGATGGCGCTACAGCATCGGCCCGAAAATCGGAATCGATCTTCGGAAAGCCTGATGCGTAGAATCAAGCAGATAGAGCGACCTTTGTGCCTCCGTTCGGACGCACGGCGCTCTGGGCGCCGAGCCCTTCTCCCCTCGGGGAGAAGGTGCCGGCAGGCGGATGAGGGCTCCACGGGGTGCCGGCTCGCAGATGTGCTTCGCAGGGGTGACGTGCGCTGACATGCCTTCTCTTTCGGCACGCGGCGCCTAAGACTGTGGAATGAAGCGCCGCATCCTCCTCGCCATTCTCGTCGTCCTTCTGGTGGCCGGTGCGCTCGCCTGGGTCTTTGGCCCGCGCCTGACCGTCGACCCCTCGGTTTCCTTCGACCCCGCCACCATCGGCGGAGACCCGCAGGCCTATGTCGAGGCGCAGGAGGCGGCCATCGACGGGCTGACGGAGGAGACGGCGAAGGAGATCGTCTGGGCTTACCCGGCCTCGCGCGCCCGCACGCCGCTCTCCATCGTCTATGTGCACGGCTATTCGGGCGACAAGCGCGAGCTGCGTCCCGTGCCCGACGAGGTGGCCGAGCGCCTGGGTGCCAACCTCTTTCTGACGCGCCTGTCCGGTCACGGCCTGGACTTCGCCGCGCTGGCGGAGCCCTCGGCCAACGACTGGCTGAACGATTTCGTCGAAGCCCTGGCGATCGGTCGCCGGCTCGGCGAGCGTGTGATCGTCATCTCTACCTCCACCGGCGGCACCCTGTCGGCCTGGGCGGCCTCGGAAGGGCTGACCGACGACGTCGCGGGCTTCGTGATGGTCTCCCCGAACTTCCGCCTGCAGGACTGGCGCGCGCGCCTCGTCAGCCTGCCCTTCGCCGAGCGCGTCCTGCCGCTCTTCGTCGGCGACGGGGTGGAGCTGACGCTCGCCGAGCCGGACGCGAACGGCAACGAGACCGCCGTTTTCCCCTCGCGCGCGCTGCTGCCGATGGCCGCGCTGGTCGAGGCGGTGCGCGGCATCGACGTTTCGGCGATCCGCACGCCCGCGCTCTTCGTCTATTCGCCGCGCGACGAGGTGGTCGATCCGACCGCGACGGAAGAGGTGATCCGCGAGTGGGGCGGCCCGAGCGAAGTGCTCCTCGTCGAGAACGCCGAGGATCGCCTCCAGCACATGCTGGCGGGGGACTTCTTCTCGCCGTCCACGACCGAGCCGGTCGTCGACGCGATCGTGCGCTGGGTCGAGGATCTGCCGGACGCGCCCTGACAGGCGTGTCCGAACGCGCTTAGAGTCTGGTGACGCTGGAGCGCTGGATCAGCTCGACCGGAAGCACCTCGCCGTCGGCCGACGCATCGCCCTCTTCGATCAGGTCGAGGACGATTCGGGCGGCCCGCTCGCCGATCACCCGGCGCGGCTGGCGGATCGTCGTGAGTGCGGGCGTCAGATGGGCGCTGACCTCGATGTCGTCGAAGCCGACGACCGAGACGTCCTTCGGCACCTCGACGCCCGAATGCTGCAGTCCCCCGATGAAGCCGCAGGCCATCTCGTCGGAGGCGCAGAAGACCGCCGTCGGCCGCTCGTCAAGCGCCAGCCAGCGCTCGGCCGCCGCCGCGCCGGAGGCAAGGCCGAAATCCCCGGCGAAGACGTGATCGTCGCGCAGTTCGAGACCCGCCTCGGCCAGGGCGCGGCGCACGCCCGAAAGGCGGCTTTGGGTCAATACGTTCGCCGCCGGCCCCGTGACATGGCCGATCACGCGGTGCCCGTGTTCGAGCAGATGGCGGACGGCCAGGACCGCGCCGCCCTCATTGTCCACCCGCACGCTCGGAAGGCGCCGGCCGGACCATTCGCAGGCGAGAACCAGCGGCGTGCGCACGCCGTCCAACGGCATGCTCTCCGGCAACCGGCCGTCGAAGATCACGGCGCCGTCCGCCATGCCGCCGACGAGATAGTCGTTCAGGCGCGTGGCCGGGTCCGGGCCGATCTGCGTGTCGCCGACGAGCAGGCCGGAGCCCGATTCCGCCAGCACGTCGGAAAGGCCGGACAGGATCTCGGAGAAGAAGGGATTGGCCAGATTGGGGACGAGCGCGAGGACGCTGCCGCTGCGTCGGCGCCGCAGATTGCGCGCCGTCCGGTTGATCCGGAAGTCGGTGCGGCGGACGGCGTCCATCACGGCGGCGCGCGTCGGCTCGGCCACCCGCTCGGGATGGGACAGCGTCCGGCTCACCGTCGCGGTCGAGACCCCGGCCTCTCGCGCGATATCCTGAATGGTCGCTGGTTTCGTCACCCGTCTCTTCCTCGCGGCGGCGCGCGACCATGCCGACTGGCAGGGGGCTTGTAAACGGAAGAGTGCACGGATAACGTCCGCCTGCAAACGATTACATCGGATGCATCCGGTCAGGAGGCCGGCGGGAGGATTTGATGCGGACGATCAAGGGTCCGGCCCTGTTCCTGGCGCAGTTCGCCGGCGACGCGGCGCCGTTCGATTCATGGGCTTCCATCACGCGCTGGGCCGCCGATTGCGGCTATGCCGGCGTTCAGGTGCCGAGCGGCGATCCGCGCCTGATCGACCTCGATCTCGCTTCGACGTCCAAGGACTATTGCGACGCGTTCGTGGGGCAGGCGGCCGAGAACGGCGTCGTCGTCACCGAACTCTCCACTCATGTCCAGGGCCAGCTCATGGCCGTCCACCCGGCCTACGACACGCTGATGGACGGTTTCGCCGCGCCTCACGTTCGTGGAGACCCGAAGGCCCGGCAGGAATGGGCCGCCGACCAGTTGCGCAAGAGCCTTCTCGCCTCGCGCAACCTCGGTCTCGGCGCGATGGCGACCTTTTCGGGCTCTCTCGCCTGGCCCTATCTCTACCCTTGGCCGCAGCGCCCCGCCGGTCTCGTCGAAGCCGCGTTCGACGAATTGGCCCGCCGCTGGCACCCGATCCTCGATCTCGCCGAAGAGTGCGGCGTCGATCTCTGCTACGAGATTCATCCGGGCGAGGATCTGCACGACGGGGTGACGTTCGAGATGTTCCTGGAGCGGGTCGGCGGGCACGAGCGCTGCAACATGCTCTACGATCCGTCGCACTACGTGCTGCAGGCGCTCGACTATCTCGACAATATCGACATCTATGCGGACCGCATCCGCATGTTCCACGTCAAGGACGCCGAGTTCCGGCCGACCGGGCGCCAGGGGGTCTACGGCGGCTACCAGTCCTGGGTGAACCGGGCAGGGCGCTTCCGCTCGCCCGGCGACGGGCAGGTCGATTTCGGCGCCGTCTTCTCCAAGCTCACCGCCAACGATTTCGACGGCTGGGCCGTCGTCGAATGGGAATGCGCTCTGAAACATCCCGAGGACGGCGCGCGCGAAGGCGCCCAATTCGTGAAGGACCACATCATCCGCGTCACCGAACGGGCTTTCGACGATTTCGCCGCCGCCGGCACCGACGCCGCGGCCAACCGCAAGCTTCTGGGGCTGTCCGCATGAGCCGCTTCTCGACCCGCACCGGACCCATTCGACTTGGCATGGTCGGCGGCGGGGCCGACGCCTTCATCGGCGCGGTCCATCGGATCGCCGCGCGCATGGACGGACATTTCGAGCTCGTCGCGGGCGCTTTGTCCTCCACGCCGGAACGGGCGCGCGCCAGCGGCGAGGCACTCGGGCTCGATCCCGCGCGCAGCTACGGCTCCTTCGAGGAGATGGCGGCCGCCGAGGCCGAGCGCGAGGACGGCATCGAGGCGGTGTCGATCGTCACGCCCAACCATCTGCATGCCAGCGCCGCTGCGGCCTTCCTCAGGCGCGGCATCCACGTTCTCTGCGACAAGCCGCTGACGGCGACGCTCGAACAGGCCGACGAACTGGCCTCGATCGCGGGAGAGAGCGACGCCCTGTTCGTGCTGACGCACAATTACACCGGCTATCCGATGGTGCGCGAAGCGCGCGCCATGGTCGCGAGCGGAGCGCTCGGGGCCTTGCGGCTCGTCAATGTCGAATATCTGCAGGACTGGCTGACCGAGGCGGTGGAGGCGACGGGAGCCAAGGGCGCCGAATGGCGCACCGATCCCGAGCGTTCGGGCGCGGGCGGCGCGACGGGCGACATCGGAACCCATGCGCACAACCTCGCCTGCTTCGTTTCCGGGCTCGCCGTGGAGAAGCTCGCGGCCGATCTCGACAGCTTCGTTCCGGGCCGCCGGCTCGACGACAACGCCCATGTCATGCTGCGCTATGCGGATGGCGTGAAGGGCACGCTCGCCTGCTCCCAGGTCGCGCCCGGCAACGAGAACCGTCTGGTGCTGCGCGTCTACGGCGAGCGCGGCGGGCTGGAATGGAGCCAGGAGGACCCGAACCGCCTGTGGCACACCGTTCACGGCGAGCCGAAACGCCTCCTGACGCGCAACGGCGCCGGAACGGGCAAGGCGTCCGCCGGCGCATCGCGCATCCCGGCCGGGCACCCCGAGGGCTATCTCGAAGCCTTCGCCAACATCTATGCCGACGCGGCCGAGGCGATCCGGTCGCATCGCTCCGGTGGACGCGAAGCCGCCGAGACGCTGCCGGGCATCGCCGCCGGACTGGCGGGAATGCGCTTCGTGGACGCCTGCGTGCGCTCCTCGAAGGCCGACGCCGCCTGGGTGACGCTGTGACGACACCGGTCCTCGCGCTCCGGACGGTCTCGCGCCGCTTCGGCCCGGTGCAGGTGCTGACCGATGTCGATTTCGATCTGCGTGCAGGCGAGGTCCATGCGCTGATCGGCGAGAACGGCGCTGGCAAGTCCACGACCATGAAGATCCTCGGCGGTTATCTGGCGCCCTCCGAAGGTCAGGTCCTGCTCGACGGGAACCCGGTCGAATTTGCTTCGTCCGATGCGGCAGAAAACGCCGGTATCATCCTGATCCATCAGGAGTTCAATCTCGCGTCTCAGCTGACAGTGGAGGAGAACGTCTTCCTCGGTCGCGAGCTGAAGCGCGGACCCTTCCTGGCGCGCCGGGCGATGGAGGATCAGGCGAAGGCGCTGCTCGCCCGTCTCGACTGCCATGTGGACCCGCGCGCCCGCATTTCCGACATCTCGGTGCCGAACCGGCAGATGGTGGAGATCGCCAAGGCGCTCGGCCGCAACGCGCGCGTCCTCATCATGGACGAGCCGACGGCCGTCCTGACCGCGCGCGAGACCGACACGCTGCTGGCCCTCATCGAGCGGCTGCGTGCCGAGGGCACGGCCATCCTCTACACCTCGCACAAGCTCAACGAGGTCGCGCGCATCGCCGACCGCATCACCGTGCTTCGCGACGGCCGCAAGGTCCACGAGGCGTTGCGGGGCATTTCCGAGAACGAAATGGCCGAGGCGATGGTCGGCCGCGAATTGTCCGACCTCTTCCCGCCGAAGACGGCCGCGAGCCCGGAAACGGTCCTGAAGGTCCGCAATCTCGTCGTGGAGGGCCTGTCCGGCTCCGCGAGCTTCGAACTGCGCCGAGGCGAGGTGCTGGGCTTTGCCGGCCTCGTCGGCTCGGGCCGCACCGAGCTCATGGAAGGCGTCGTCGGACTGCGTCCGGCGACGGGCGAAGTCCGCGTGTCGGGCCGTCCCCTCGCGCTCGGCTCCGTCCTCGCGGCGCGCGAGGCCGGGCTCGTCTATCTCACCGAGGATCGCAAGGAGAAGGGCCTGCTTCTCGGCAAGAACCTTCGCGAGAACCTCACCCTTCTGTCCCTCGACCGCTTCACCGCGCACGGGCTGATCGACATGAAGGCGGAAGAGGAGGCGCTGACGAAGGCCGTCTCCGAGTTCGACATCCGCGCCGGGGACCGCTCGATGAACGCCGGCAACCTGTCGGGCGGCAACCAGCAGAAGCTGCTTCTCGCCAAGACCATGCAGGCCGGGCCCGACATCGTCATCATCGACGAGCCGACGCGCGGCATCGACATCGGCACCAAGCAGCAGATCTACGAATTCATCCGACGCCTCGCCGAGAGCGGCAAGAGCGTCATCGTCGTCTCTTCCGAGCTCCCCGAGGTGATCGGGCTGGCCAGCCGCGTCGTCGTGATGGCGGCGGGCCGGATCGCGGGCGAGGTCGAGGGCGCGGACGTCAACGAGAACGCCATCGTGAAACTCGCGATGGGATTGGGCCCGAGGGAGGCCATCGCGTCATGAGCGAGGCAGCGCTGCCCGCCCGAACCAAGCCGCGCCGCGGCGGAGTCAACCTGCATGTGCTGGGACCGATCCTGGCGCTGCTTCTGCTGATCGCCCTGGGCGCCTGGCTCAACCCGAACTTCCTGTCCTACGGCAACGTCACCAACGTGCTCGCCCGCTCCGCCTTCATCGGCATCATCGCGGTCGGCATGACCTTCGTCATCACGGCGGGCGGCATCGACCTCTCGGTCGGCTCGATGGCGGCCTTCGTCGCGGGAACGATGATCCTGGCGATGAACGCGCTCGTGCCGGTTCTCGGAGTCGGCCTGCCGCTGGTGCTGGCCGGCATGGGCGTGGCAATGCTCACGGGCTTCGCCGCGGGCCTCATCAACGGGGTGCTGATCGCGAAGGTGCGGATCGAGGCCTTCATCGTCACGCTCGGCTCGATGGGCATCTACCGCTCGCTCGTCACCTGGCTGGCGGACGGCGGCACGCTCTCGCTCGACTCGGCATCGCGCACGCTGCTCCGGCCGATCTATTACGACGGTCTCTTCGGCGTCACCTGGCCGATCATCGTCTTCGCGCTCGTCGCGATCCTGGGCGAGGTGCTGATGCGCCGCACGGCCTTCGGCCGGCACTGCGCGGCGCTCGGCGCCAACGAGCAGGTCGCCCGCTACTCGGCCGTCAACGTCGACCGCGTCCGTATGGCGACCTTCGTCCTGCTCGGCGTGCTCGTGGGCATCGCCGTCATCATGTACGTGCCGCGCCTCGGCTCGGCCTCGGGCGGCACCGGCGTCCTGTGGGAGCTGGAGGCGATCGCCGCCGTCATCATCGGCGGCACGGTGCTGAAGGGCGGCTTCGGCCGGGTCTGGGGCACCGTCGTCGGCGTCCTGATCCTGAGCCTCATCGGCAACATCCTGAACCTCGCCTCGATCGTCAGTCCGTATCTGAACGGCGCGATCCAGGGCGTCATCGTCATCCTCGCTGTGGTGCTGCAGCGGGACTCCAAATCCGCCTCGTCGCGGTAGAATCCAAGGGAGGAAATGAAATGACCCGCAAGACATTCCGGACCGCCATCGCCGCATCTACGATGCTGGCGGGCACCCTCGCAGGCCTGCCCGCCATGGCGCAGGAGGACGCCGAGAGCTACACGATCGGCGTCGCCATCCCGTCGGCCACCCACGGCTTCATGGGCGGCCTGAACTGGCACGCGCAGGACACGATCTCGCGCCTCGGCGAGACCTATCCGAACATCGAGTTCGTCCTCTCCACGGCGGGCGACGCCTCGACCATGGTCAACGACATCGAGGACATGGTCGCCACGCGCGGCATCGACGCCCTCGTCGTCCTGCCCTTCGAGAGCGAGCCCCTGACCGCGCCGGTCCAGTCGGTCGCCGACCAGGACATCTGGGTGACGGTCGTCGATCGCGGTCTCTCGGAAGACGGGATCGAGGATCTCTACGTCGCGGGCGACAACACCGGCTTCGGCCGCGTCGCGGGCGAGTATTTCGCCGAGAACCTGGAGGAGGGCGACAAGATCGTCGTCCTGCGCGGCATTCCGACCACGCTCGACAACGAGCGCGTCGAGGCCTTCCAGGCCGCCATCGAGGGCTCGGGCATTGAGGTGCTCGACATGCAGCACGGCAACTGGAACCGCGACGACGCCTTCAACGTGATGCAGGACTATCTGTCCCGCTTCCCCGAGATCGACGCCGTCTGGGCGGCCGATGACGACATGTCGATCGGCGCGCTGGAGGCCATCGCGCAGGCGGGCCGCCAGGACGAGATGTGGGTCGTCGGCGGCGCTGGCATGAAGGAGATCATCCAGCGCATGATGGACGGCGACCCGCAGCTGCCGGTCAACGTCACCTATCCGCCGGCCCAGATCTCGACCGCGATCGAGCTGACCGCCCTGGCGCTGACCTCGAACGCGCCGGTCACCGGCCGCTTCATCATCGGCTCGCAGCGCATCACGCCCGAGAACGCCGAGAACTTCTACTTCCCCGACAGCCCTTTTTGAGGCTGGCGGACGGCCGGGCGGCGCGCGCCGCCCGGTTCATCCTCCGACGCGAACGGCTCGAGGACCGGTCCAGGTCTTCGAGCCGTTTTCGTTTCGCGAAAGCACGATGCAGCGGCGCCGCTTATAAGGCGACGTGTTCCGCCCGGTACGTCTTCGGCAGTCCGACGCGGGCGATCGAGCCGGTGAAGCGCTCGCCCGGAAGCCAGCCTTCCACCGTCTCGCGAAGGCGCAGAAGCGCGTCGAGATCGACCCCGGTCGAGAAGCCAAGTTCTTCGAGGAGGTAGACGCAGTCCTCTAGATTGACGTTGCCCGTCGCGCCGGGCGCGAAGGGGCAGCCGCCGAGCCCGGCGAGCGAGGCGTCGAAGCGGCGCACGCCGGCCCGCGCGGCGGCGGTGACGTTGGCGAGGCCGAGGCCGCGCGTGTCGTGGAAATGCGCGGCGACGGGCAGGGCGCCCAGCCGTTCCACGATCCGCCCGAGAAGCCGTTCCACCTTCGCGGGATGCGCATAGCCGATCGTGTCGGCGACCATGATCTCGTCCGCCCCGCTCGCCGCGAGACGGTCGACGACCTCGTGGACGCGGGCTTCCGGCACCTCGCCCTGCAGCGTGCAGCCGAAGGCGGTGGCGACGCCCGGCGAAAGCTCCACCGTTTCGGCCAGCCCGCGCGCGGCGCGCTCCGCGACGATCCGGTCGAACTCCTCCAGCGCCTCGTCCGTGGTCCGGCGGGCGTTGGCCTGGCTGTGCGCCTCGCTGGCGGAGACGACGTAGTTCACCTTGCCGAAGCCGGCCTCGAAGGCGCGGATCGCGCCTTTCAGATTGACAACCAGCGCCGACATCTGCGCGGACCGGCTGGCCGCGACGCCTTCGGCCACCGCGTCCGCATCCGCGAACTGAGGCACGATCTTCGCGGGCACGAAGGAGGTCGCCTCGATCTCGGGGATTCCGGCCGAGGCCGCGCGCTCGCACCACTCGATCTTCGCTTCGGCCGGCAGAATGGTCTTCACCATCTGCAGGCCGTCGCGCGGTCCGACCTCTCGCAGGCGCACGGGTCCCGTCATCGCATCTCCTCCGCCAGGGCGCGTCTCAGCGTTTCCAGATAGGGGTTCGCCTTCCGCACCTCGGCATAGCGCGCGGGGTCGAGATCGGCGACGAGATGGGCCGGGCTCGTCTCGTCGGCACTCGCCAGCTTCGTGCCGTTCGGATCGGCGACGACCGAGAGGCCCTGATATTCGAAGCGCTCGTCCCGGCCGCAATGGTCGGCATAGGCGACGAAGATGCCGTTCTCGAAAGCGCGCGCCGGGATGATCGTGGAGGCGATGAAATCGGCGCCCGCAAGCTTCGGCAGGGCGGTGGGCACGAGGACGAGATCGGCCCCGGCCAGCGCGAGTTCGCGCACGCGCTCGGGAAACTCCGCGTCGAAGCAGACGAGCATGCCCATCGTCAGCCCGCCCCATTCGACGAGGGCGGAGCGCTCCTGTCCGGGCGCGAAGATCGCCTTCTCGTAGTCGCCGTAGAGGTGACGCTTGAGATAGGGGCTCGGCGGGTGGCCGGGGCGGAACAGGACGGCCGCGTTGCCGACGGTGCCGTCCGGCAGGCGCAGCGACAGTCCGAGGCAGACCGCGATGCCATGCGCATCCGCCAGGCGCTGGCCGGCGGCATCGGGCAGGTCGGACAGGGACGCGGCCTTCGCCAGCCGGTCGGCGGCGCGGCCGTAGCCCTCGCAGGCGAGTTCGGGGAAGAGGACGAGCGCGCTGCCGGCCGCAGAGGCCTCCGCGACGCCCGTCTCGATGGCGCGTTCGCGTTCCGCTCCGTCGAGCGCGGCGTCGAGCTGGACGACCGAAAGCCTCATCGCTCGCCACCCCATGCGCCGAGCAGCTTCGGCAGGTCGCCGAGCTTCGCGACGATCGAGAACAGCACGGCCGCGACGAGAACGAACAGGATCGAGACGCTCGCCATGGTCGGCGTGTAGCCGTAGCGCAGCGAGTTGAAGATCTTGATCGGGATCGTCTCCAGCGTGAAGCCGACGGTCATGTAGGCGACGATGTACTCGTTCAGCGACAGGACGAAGGCGAAGGCGAAACCCGAGATCATGTAGGGCAGGATCGTCGGCAGCACGATCGTGCGCAGCACCGTGGCCTCGTTCGCGCCCATGGTGCGCGCCGCCTCCACCATTTCGCGCTCCACCGTGGAGAAGCCGAGCGAGAGCGTCACCAGCGGCAGCGAGGTGAAGAAGACCGCATGGCTGATCACGACGGTGAAGTGCTGGCCGTAGAAGCCGGCCGTCGCCCAGAAGGAGAGGGCGCCGAGCGCCGTGATCACGGGCGGCAGCACGAAGGGGGAGACGCCGAGAAGCTGCACCAGCCGGCCGAAGGCCGTGACGCGCTTCCACAGCGCGTAGGCGATGGGCAGGGCGATGGCGAGCGACAGGAGCGAGGCGAGCGCCGCGACGCTGACCGATGCGATCAGCGCCGAGCGCCAGCCGTCGTCGGTGAAGATCTGCGCGTACCAGTCGAGCGAGAAGCCCTGCGGCGGGAAGGTCAGCGCCCTCTGTTCGTTGATCGAGACCCCGGCGATGACGACGAGCGGCCCGGCCAGGAACAGGGCGACCAGAACGAAGAGCACGCGGTCGAAGAGGCTCGTCTTCATGACGGCACCCTGTTTCGGCCGAGCGCGACGGTCAGGAGCACCAGAAGCACGCTCGTGATGACGAGGAACACCGCCATCGCGGCGGCGAAGGGCATGTTGGACTGGTAGATCGCCTGATCGGTGATCAGGACCGACAGCGTCCAGTGCTGCGGGCGGCCGAGAAGCTGCGGCAGCAGGTAGGCGCCGAGGGCGAAGACGAAGACGACGATGAAGGTCGCGGTGATCGCCGGGCGAAGTGCCGGCAGGACGACCGTCGCGAAGGCCCTCCAGGGCGGCGCGCCGAGCGTGCGGCTCGCCTCGGCAAGCGAAGGGTCGAGCCGCGAGAAGGCCGGGTAGAGCACGAGAATGGCGTAGGGCAGGGCCTGGTAGACCATGCCGAGCAGCACTGCGAGAAAGCTCGGCGTATAGGCCTCGGACGTCTCGGCCAGACCGAGCGCGACGAAGAGATTGCCGATCCCGGCCGTTCGCGAGAGCAGCGTCGACCACGCGAAGCCGATGATGACCTCGGACAGGGACAGGACGCAGAGGAGCGCGATGAGCCAGGGCACCTGAGCGCGGCGCGGCAGCCGCGTCAGCGCCCGCGTGAACGGCACGCCGATGGCGACGCAGATGGCCGAGACCAGCGCGGACAGTCCGAGGGAGAAGAGCAGAACGCGGCCGAAGAAGAGGCTCCAGAAGCGCGCGTAGTTCTCGGTCGTGAAGGAGGGCTCGTAGAACGCGCCCTGCACCCGCTCGAAGAAGGAGACGGCGATCATCGTGCCGAAGGGCACGACGAAGAAGGCGCCGAGCATCAGAGCCGGAAAGAGGATCGGCCACTGGCTCGGGACGAAGGAGCGCGCGTGGGCATGGCTTGCGACGGTGGCGCGTCCGCTGGCCGCGCTCACGCCGCGCGATCCGGGGCCAGTGCCACGAGCGCCCGCTCGTCCACGGCGAGCGAGACGGTGTCGCCCACCGCAGGCCGCGTACCCGCCGGGGCGAGGGCGACGAGCCGCGTCTCGCCCGCGTCGAGATGGATCTCGACGCTCGAGCCGATGTCGCGGACGAAGGCGACGACGGCCGCGATCGGCGCCGCGCCGACCGGGCGGATCGCGATGTCCTCTGGCCGCACGGAGGCGGTCCCGCCCTCCTGCGCCAGCTGCGGCATCGCGGTCGCCAGGATCGAGCCGGCGCCGAGCGGCAGGAGGTTGGTCTGGCCGATGAAGTCGGCGACGAAGGCGTTGGCCGGGCGCCGGTAGACCTCGACCGGCGGTGCCGCCTGCTGAATGCGGCCCTCGCGCATCACGACGATCCGGTCGGCCATGGTCATGGCCTCGCGCTGGTCGTGCGTCACGACGATGGTGGTGATGCCGAGGCGCTGCTGGAGCTGGCGCAGCTCGACCTGCATCGCCTCGCGCAGCTTGGCGTCGAGCGCCGACAGCGGCTCGTCGAGAAGGAAGAGCTTCGGCGAGACCGCCAGCGCGCGGGCGATGGCCACCCGCTGGCGCTGGCCGCCGGAGAGCTGGTTGGTGGCGCGTTCGGCAACGCCGGGAAGGCGCACGAGCTCCAAGAGCTCTTCGGCCCGCCGCATCCGCGTCGCCTTGTCCACGCCGCGGATCGCCAGCGGATAGGCGATGTTGTCGCCGACCGACAGGTGCGGGAAGAGCGCCAGCGACTGGAAGACCATGCCGATGTCGCGCTTGTGGACCGGCCGGTCCGTGATGTCCTCGTCGCCGAAGAGGATGCGGCCCTCGGAGGGCTGGTCGAGCCCGGCGATCATGCGCAGAAGCGTCGTCTTGCCGCAGCCGGACGGGCCGAGCAGGCAGACGAAGCTGCCCGGCTCGACCGTCAGGTCCACGTGATCGACGGCCGCCAGATCGCCGAAGCGCTTGACGATCGAGTTGAGGGTCAGGCCGCTCATGAAGTCCCTTCGGCTGTAGGCACGCTTCGCGTGGGCGATCAGCCCGCGATCAGCTCGGTCCAGCGCTGGTTCAGCCAGTCGGCCCTCTCGACATACATGTCGTAGCGGGGAACGACCGGGTCGATCTCGGAGGCGACGGCGTCGAACTCCTCGTCGCTCAGATCGGTCATCGAGCGCTCGATGGTCGGCGCCGTGCCGATCCGGCGCGACATCAGCGACTGGATTTCCGGCTGCGAGGCGAAGTTGATGAACTCGTGCGCCTCGTCCGACTTCGTCGAGGCGCGCGAGATCGCCCAGCAGCCCGAATCCGAGATGCCGCCCTCCTGCGGGAAGGTGGAGCGGACCGGGAAGCCGTCGGCCGCCGCAAGTCCCGTCACGTCGTGATAATACTGGCCCATGGGGATTTCGCCCGAGCGCAGCGCCTGCTCGAACTGCGCCTCGTCGCGGTACCAGAGCTGCACGTTCGGGCGAACCTCCGCGAGCTTCTCCATGACCTGGAGGATGCCTTCCTCGGTGTCGAGAATCTCGGTGCCGCCGAAATGGGTCTTGGCCGTCACTTCCAGAAGGAAGGAGTTCGAGACGAGGGCGAGCAGGCCGAGGCGGTTGGCGTTGGCCGGGTCCCAGAGCGCGTTCCAGGAGGTCGGGGCCTCCGGATAGACGTCGGTGTTGGTGACGAGCGTGATGTACCACGCGACCGCGCCGACGCCCGCGATGCGCTCGTCAGGGTAGCGGACGACGAAGGGCGGCAGGATGGCGTCGAAGCCCTGGATGCGGCTCTGGTCGATCGGCGCCCAGAGTTCGGTCGCCACGCCCTTGCGCATCGCCACCTGGCTCATCATCGAGACGTCGGCCGGGGCGACGTTCGCCCGCGCCGCCTGTTCGAGCTGCACGAGCCACGCTTCGCCGGTGGGCTCGGCGATCAACTCGACGTTGATGCCCGTCGCCTCGGTGAAGCGCGGGAAGATGTGCTCGTCGAAGGATTCCTTGAAGTAGCCGCCATAGACGCCGACGGAGAGCGTGCGGTCCTGAGCGCGCAGGATCGACGGCATGAAGAGGGTCGCGGCGCCGGCGGCCGAGCCGGCGAGAACCTGACGGCGGTTCAGGTGGAAGCGGGACATGTCGCAATCTCCAGGGTCGGACGCCTCATTATAGGGCGTTCTCGTCTCATGCGTCATTCGACGTCAGCGTCAGAGTGTCAACCGTTCGCGTCCGAGCGCAAGACGGTCCGCGAACCGCCTTATGCCGTCTTCCGCGACATTGGCGAAGGCGACGCGGACATGCCCGTCCTGGCCCGGCCCGAAGAAGGCGCCGGGAAGCACGAGAAGGCCGAGCCGTTCGGCCATGGCGCGTGCGACCTCCACCGACGAGGATTGCGGGAAGGGATGCGCGACGTAGGCGAAATAGGCGCCGAGGCTGTCGATGCGCCATTCGGGAAGGGCGGCCAGCGCCTCCCGGAACGCGTCCGCGCGCTGCGTCATCTCCGCCGCGCGCTCCCGCCGCCAGGGACGGCTCTCCTCCATTGAGGCGAGGAGCGCGGCCTGGCTCGGACGCGGCGGGCAGATCTGCACGCAGTCGAGGATCTTCACGCAGGCGTCGAGGATCGCCGGGCCGGCGGCGATCGCCCCCAGGCGGTGGCCGGGGATCGCGTGGGATTTGGAGAAGGAGTAGAGCGAGATCAGATGGTCCCGCCAGCCCGGCCGGGCGAAGAGATCGTGCGCGGGAGCGGAGGCTTCGGGCCGGAAGTCGCGATAGGTCTCGTCGAGGATGAGGTGGAGCCCGCGTGAGACCGCGAGTTCGAAGAAGGCCGCGATGGTCTCGGGCGGATAGATCGCGCCGGTCGGATTGTTCGGCGTGACGAGGACGATCGCCCGCGTCCGTTCGTCGAGAAGCCGCTCGGCCTCCATGACGTCCGGCACGAAACCGGCTCCGGCGTGAGCCGGCAGCCCTCTCGCCTCGACCCCCAGCATGCGACACGTCATCTCATGGTTGAAGTACCAGGGCTGCGGCAAAAGGACCGAGCTTCCGGGCTCGGCCACCGCCATGATCGCGGCGAGGAAGGCCTGGTTGCAGCCGGCGGTGATCGCGACGTCGGCCCCGCCGAGATCGGCGCCGTAGGCCGCGCTCGTCTCCTCGGCATAGGCCGCGCGCAGGGCGGGATCGCCGAGGATGTCGCCATAGGTTGCGGTCGCCGGAAGCGCGGCGGCCTCCAGGAAGCGCGTCTGGAAGCTCGGGGAGGGCGCGTGGCCGGGGACGGCCTGGCTGAGATCGACCGCGGGGCCGAGGGTCCCGTCATAGCGGGTCAGCCAGCGCTTGGCGGCGGCGATCGGCGGCACCTGAACGGCGGCGAGCAGCGGGTTGAGCCGGGCGCCTGAGGGAAGGTGCGTTTGTCCTGCCGTCGAGTATGCCATCGTGATCCGTCGCTGCGTGGGGTGCCCTTCGGGCGGTCGGGCCGATCGTCCGGGCCGATGCTGTAGACCCCTCGGGGCGTTCGCGAAAGGGACGCGCGCCCGGCCGAGAGGCGGCGACGGTTCCAGCTTGGGGAATGTGTAGCCGTCGCCGGATTCGACGGGGCGCATCCAGACGCCTTCTCCTGCATTATCCTTTCCAAGAATCCGGCGCGTCGAAAGGACGGCGCCGCTGCGGGGTGGAGCGTGGCAGTGGACAAGGCCGAGATGGTGCGTGAGCGAGCCTACCTTCTATGGGAGGCAGGTGGACGGCCTTGCGGCCGGGAACACGAGTTCTGGGCGAAGGCCGCCCAGGAGATCGAGGACGAACAGGGTCCCCCACCGGAGACGGGCAAGGGCGAGAACAGATTCGTCGCCCGCTGAGGCGCTTAAGACCCCCCGAACTCAGACGGGCGGTCTCTTTGTTCCCCTCACGCTCCCGGCCTTTCGAACGACCGTACCCGGTTTCGAAGGACGGGATGCCAGGGCGTGTCGCTCAGGACTCCACCTTCTCGCGCTGGCGGGTGGCGGCGGCCAGCGCCACGGCCTTGTCCAGCGCCGTCTCGTCGTAGGGCTTCTGAAGAAGCTGCGCCGTGGCCTCGCTCGCCACGCTGGCGTCACCGGTCGCGAACACGATTCCGATGTCGGCGCGAAGCGAAAGCGCCCGCTCGGCCAGTTCGGGCCCCGAGAGACCCGGCAGGTTCACGTCCGTGACGAGGACGTCGATCGGCGCCGTCTGCAGCGCGACGAGCGCGTCCTCGGCCGAACCCGCCTCTACGACCACGTGGCCGAGGCCGCTGAGCATGTCGGAGGTGTTCATGCGGATCAGCGGATCGTCCTCGACGAGGAGGACGGTGAAGGGGGTGAAGCTGCGCGGCCGCTCCGACGCGGCGGGCGCCTGCGCCGGACGTGAGCCCCCCGGCGCCCGTGCGGCCCGACGCTGCGCCTCGTTGGCGATGACGTGGCGGACCTTCCGGGCCAGCGCCTCCCGCGTGTAGGGCTTGGAGAGCAGCTCGACCCCGGCGTCCAGCCGGCCGCCGTGAACGATCGAGTTCTCGGTGTAGCCGGAGGTGAAGAGCACCGCGAGATCGGGCAGGCGCTCCTTGGCCTTGCGCGCCAGCTCCGGGCTCTTCAGCGTGCCGGGCATCACCACGTCGGTGAACAGGAGATCGATCGGAATGCCGCTCTCCACGACGGTGAGGCCCGACTGCGCATCGACGGCCTTCAGAACGCGGTAGCCGAGGTCGGTCAGCATCTCGACGACGGTCGCGCGGACCTCCTCGTCATCCTCTACGACGAGGATCGTCTCGTTCCCGCCGGTGACCGGGCCGGCGTCCACGACGACCTCGATGTCTTCCGCTTCCATGGCGCGGGGAAGGTAGAGCTTGATCGTCGTGCCCTGACCGACCTCCGAATAGATCTTCACGTGGCCGCCGGACTGCTTCACGAAGCCGTAGACCATCGAGAGGCCGAGACCCGAACCCTTGCCCTCGGCCTTGGTCGAGAAGAAGGGCTCGAACACCTTGTCCACGATCTCGGGGCTCATGCCGCAGCCGGTGTCGGACACCGCGAGCATGACGTACTGGCCCGGCTCCACGTCGTGCTGCGTGCGCACATAGGCATCGTCGAGACTGGCGTTGGACAGCTCGATCGTCAGCTTGCCCTGGCCGTCCATCGCGTCGCGCGCGTTGATGGCGAGGTTCAGAAGCGCGTTCTCGATCTGCGTCGGGTCGATGAAGGTGTTCCAGAGGCCGCCACCGAAGACGGTTTCGACCTCGATGCCTTCGCCGATGGCGCGGCGCAGAAGATCGTCCATCCCGTGGACGAAGCGCGAGATGTTGACGACCTTGGGCTCGAGCGCCTGCCGGCGGCCGAAGGCCAGGAGCTGCGAAGCGAGCTTCGCGCCGCGCTGGACGCCCGCCATCGCGTTGGCGACGCGTCGCTCGGCGCGCTCGTTGCCGGCGATGTCCTTGGCCAGAAGCTGCAGATTGCCGGAGACGACCTGGAGCAGATTGTTGAAGTCGTGAGCGACGCCCCCGGTCAGCTTGCCGACGCTTTCCATCTTCTGGGACTGGGCGAGCGCGGCCTGGGCCTGCCGCCGCTCCTCCAGCGCCGAGACGACGCGGTTCTCCAGCGTCTCGTTGAGCTGGCGGAGCTGCTCCTCGGCGCGCTGGCGGTGGCGGACCTGCCGCTCCAGCGCGGCCGCGTGTTCGATCAGCCCGATCTCGGCCGCGCGCTGTTCGGTCATGTCCGTGTGGACGCCGACCCATTCGAGCAGCGTGCCGTTCTCCATGACGGGCACGGCCCGCGCGGCGAAGTCGCGCCACACGCCGTCATGGCGACGCACGCGGTGCTCGCAGATGAAGGTGGTGCGGGTCGCGACCGCGTCGTTCCAGGCCTCGATCGTGTGGGCCACGTCGTCCGGGTGGATCGCCGCGGACCACCCGAAGCCCTCGTATTCGGCCTCGGTCTGGCCGGTCAGGGTCGCCCAGCCCGTCTGCTCGCCGACCATCCGCCCGTCCGGGCTGTTGGTCCACAGGACGCCGCTCAGCGCCTCGACGGCGGCACGGAAGCGCAGATTGCTTCGCTTGAGGGCGGTCGTGACGCAGACCTTCTCGGTCGTGTCGAGAACGGCGCACAGAACGCCGGCGACCGCTCCGTTCGGGTCGTGGATCGGCGAGTAGAACAGGTCGAAGGTCACCTCCTCCTCGACCCCGTTGCGCATCAGCCGCATCGGCTGGTCGCGGAAGCTCTGGACGCGCCCGGCGAACCCGTCCGCCAGGATCTTCCGGTTCCAGTCCCAGATTTCGGGCCAGATTTCGGGAACGGTCCCGCCGAGGGCGCGCGGATGGTTCTGCCCGGCGATCTCCACATACCCGTCATTGTAGATCATGACGTGGTCCGGCCCCCACATGAGGACCTTCGGGATCGGCGAGTTGACGATCGTGTTCACTTCGAAGCGCAGGTGAGCCGGCCAGTCCGCGATCGGACCGAGCGAGGTCTTCGACCAGTCGAAAGCGCGAATCAGCTCACCCGTCTGCCCACCGGCGATCGGCCAGTCCACATTCGTCATCGCGTTCATTTGTCCGGGTTTCTCCGCCGTCCCGCCGTCCCGCCGGCGCGAAGGGTTGGCTCGTCTCGCCAATCATTGTGTCCGAAATCCGCTCATGTCCACGCCTTCATTCAGAAGAGCGACATCCAAGGGGACGGACGGTGCCGCCGTGATGCCCTTCCGCTGCACCGCTTTCCCGAAGAAGCCCTGCAGCGCTGGCGTCAGTTCGCGACGGACAATCCTATAGGTAGGGCTTCGCGGAGCGGCAGGGAGACGACGCTCGACCCGGACCCCGCGAGGCGGATGGACCCTCGGGTGAACAGCTCCGCCGGGATCCTGTCGGCGGGCGTCGGCCGGCCGAAATAGAAGCCCTGGAGCTGATCGCAGCCGAAGGACCGCAGGAGCTCGGCCTGCTCGCGGGTCTCCACGCCCTCGGCGGTGACCCGCAGCCCCAGATGGTGCGCGAGAGAGACGATCGTCTGGACGATCTTCGGAGCGTTGGATTTCGCCTCGTCGAAGGCGCGCATGAAGGACTGGTCGATCTTCAGCTTGTTGAAGGGGAAGCGCCACAGATAGCCGAGCGAGGAATAGCCGGTTCCGAAATCGTCCATGTCGATGGAGATGCCGAGGGCCTGCAGGGCGCGGAGTTGCTCCAGCACCTCGTCCGACTGTTCGAGCAGGAGGGTTTCGACCACCTCGATCCCGAGGCGGCGCCCATCGATGCCCGCCGCCGACAGCGCGTTGCGGACGACTTCGACCAGATCGCCGTCGCGGAACTGGACCGGCGAGAGATTGACCGAGACGAAGATGTGATCGGGCCATTTGGCGGCCTGCCGCGCGGCCTCGCCCAGAACCCAGGTTCCGATGGCCTTGATGTAGCCGCGCGCTTCCGCGATCGGGATGAAGTCGGCCGGCGAGACGTAGCCGCCGTTCCCGTCCGGCATGCGGATGAGCGCCTCGAAGCCGACGAGGGTCCGTCCGTCGCCGCTTATGATCGGCTGATAGAAGAGTTCGAACGCGCCCTCGGCCAGGGCCGAGCGGAGCATCTGCTCGATGACGCGACGCTGGTGCGCCTCCTCGTCCATCCGCGGCTCGTAGACGGTGTAGTCCTCGCGCTTCGTGCTCTTCTGATGCAGGAAGGCGAGTTCGGCGTGCTTGACGAGTTCGGCATAGGTGCGCCCGCCGTCCGGCGTCAGGCAGACGCCGAGCGTGATGCGTGGCGAGACCGACGCCCCGTTGACGTCGATCGGCCGGTTGGTCGCCTCGATGATGCGAAGGGCCAGGAAGCGGATCTGATCCTCGCTGCGCACGCCGCGCTGAAGTATGGCGAAGTCGTCGGACCCGGTGCGCGACAGAAGGTCGGTGCGCTCGACGGCCTCGGCGAGCCGGCCGGCCGTGACGCGAAGCACCTCGTCGCCCGCCGCCTGCCCGTGCATGTTGTTGACCTCCGCGAGCCCGTCGACGTCGAGGTACCAGAGGGCGACGCGCTCGCGCGTGGCGCGGGCCGTCGCCAGGATGCGGTCGACCTCCTCACTCATCCGGCGGCGGTTCAGGAGCTTGGTCAGCGGGTCGTGGTTGTGGAGGAAGTAGATGCGCTCGTCCGCCTCTTCGACCCTGCGCTTGCGGCGGATGTAGAGGAGGGCGGGGCCGCCGGTGACGAGCGCGACGATGGTCAGAAGCTGGGTGAAGGCCCAGGCGAGCGTGGTCTGATAGGCCTCGCGCTCGGCCGTCAGGTCCACTTCGGCGGAAAGGAAGGCGACCGGGCGCCCGTTCTCGCGAAGGGGCATGACGACGATGGGCTGCCCCCGGTCGCCCTCGATGACCTCGTGCCAGTCGCCGTCCTGATGGGCGACCGGCTCGGAGAGATGGGACTGCAGGGACAGCCCGCCCGGACGGTTGCGCAGGAGCCATCCGTGATCGGCGGAGCGCGTCGCGAAGGTCTCCTGGCCCTCGGCGTCGAAGATCGAGAACGCGGTGACGTGCGACAGCGTGCCGACCGTACGCACCTTCGTCTCCAGATCGGGGTCGCGGGTCACGCCGAGGAGAAAGGCGTCCAGCCGGCGCCGATCGGAGAGGAGGAAGTGCGCGAAGGTGGTCGCGCGGCTGCTCGCGCCCGTTTCGATCATGTGATCGACCGTTCGCGTGCCGAGCGTCAGACCGCCGACGAACACACCCGTGGCGATCATCGCGATCCAGGCGACCGTGCGCCAATGAGTCCTTACAGTTGAAACAAGCATCGCTCGCCCAGCCCCCGTTGAAACGTAGGCGAGCGAAGTAAACAAACCCTGCCAAGCAGAGGGGATTGCGGCGTTATTTCTTCCGCGGCGGAGGCGCCTCGACCAGCCAGCGCCGGTGGAACCACATCCACTGGTCGGGGTGTTCCCGGACCCAGGACTCGACCGTGTCGTTCAGACGCTGGCAGCTGGCCGCGACGTCGATCTGGCCGTCGGCGCCCCGGGGCAGATCCAGCCGCGGCATCAGCTCCAGACGGTAGCGACCGTCGGGAAGCCGGATGGAGCGCGCCGGATAGACCTCGGCGCCGAACTGTCTGGCGAGCTTGGGGACGAGCGGATTGGTGCGTACGGGCCGGCCGAAGAAGGTGCCGGGAATGCCGCGCGCGAACTTCTGATCGACGAGCATGCCCACCGATCCGCCACGTTCCATCGCGCCAGCCAGCGCCCAGACGGCACCCGCCTTCGAGGGTACGAGGTGACCGCCGGCCGTGCGCCGTGCGCCCAGCACGCGCTCGGCGATGTAGCGGTTGTTCGGCGGGCGGAAGAGCGCGGTGACCTCCAGCCCGAAGGTCGCTGCGCAGACCGGCAGAAGCTCGAAGCAGCCCTGGTGCGCGGTGAAGAAGATGAACGGTCCCTTGCGCTCGCGAAGCTCCAGGAACAGTTCGGCGCCCTCCACTTCGACGAGGCCGCGTTCGCCGGCGGGCCGCTCCGGATCGTAGTCGAAGATCGAGTCGAGATAGATGTATTCGGCCGCGAGCCGGCCCATATGGCCCCAGTTCTCGCGTGCGGTCCGCCGGATGAAGCCCTCGTCGCGCTCCGGAAAGGCTTGCCGCAGATTGTCCACGGCCAGCCTGTGGCGCGGCGTCAGGGGACCGAGCGTGCGCGCGATGCCGGCGGCGATCTCGATCCCGGTGCGCGCCGGAACGAGGCGCAGGACGGCCGAAAGGGCGAAGAGAACCTGCGCGATCACCCAGTCCCGCGCGCGGTCGACCCGCTTGAGGAACCGCGCCAGACGCTGCTTGGCGGGACTCATGCGGCCTGTGCGCCGTCCCGCATGTCGAGCACGATCTTTCCGAAGACCTGCCGGCCTTCCATCCGTTCGAGCGCGGTGGCGATGCCGTCCATCGTCACCATCGTGTCGACGACGGGACGGGCGAGGCCGCGCGCCATCTTCTGCATCGCGTCGGCCATGTTCTCCATGCGGCAGCCGAAGGAGCCGATGAGACGCAGCTGCTGCTGGAAGAGCATCATGAGGTTCACCTCGGTCGAGACGCCGGAGGTGGAGCCGCAGGTGACGAGCCGTCCGCCGCGCTTGAGGCAGAGCATGGAGCCGGCGAAGGTGTCCTTGCCGACATGCTCGAAGACGACGTCGACGCCCTTCTTCTTCGTCAGCTTGCGCACGACGCCTTCGAAGCGGTCCGAGCGGTAGTTCACCACGTGGTCGGCCCCGAGCGCCCTGGCGGGCTCGATCTTCTCGTCCGAGCCGACGGTCGTGATGACGGTCGCGCCGTGGCGCTTGGCGAGCTGGATCGCGGCCGTCCCGATGCCCGATCCGCCGGCATGGACGAGGATCGTCTCGCCCGGCTCGAGCCTGGCGTTGTCGAACAGCATGTGCTCCACGGTCCCGAAGGTGACCGGGGCGAGGGCGGCGCCGATGGCGTCGCAGCCCGGAGGGGCGGGCACGAGCAGCCGCGCGGGAAGGTTCACGCGCTCGCAGGCGAAGCCGTCGAGGTGGAAGCCGTGAACGCCGGAGACGTGCTCGCAGAGATTGTCGCGGCCCTCGCGGCAGGCCTTGCAGAGCCCGCAGGTGCGCGCGCCGTAGATCGAGACCAGTTGGCCGGGCAGGAGCGAGGAGACGCCGGGGCCGATGGCCTCCACGACGCCCGAGGCTTCCGCGCCGACCGTCAGAGGCATCTTGCGCTTGGCGAAGGCCATGCCGCGCCAGCCCCAGACGTCGATGTGGTTGAGCGCCACGGCGGCGATCTTCAGCGTGACCTCGCCGGGACCCGGAGCGGGGACGTCCTCGATCTCGACCTGCCTCAGGTCGCGGTCGCCGACGAGTTGGAGTGCGCGCATTCTCAGTCTTCCACGAAACGGACGGCGTTCAGCCGCGAGGCTCGCGGCCGAGAACGAGGCTGACGTTCTGGCCACCGAAGCCGAAGGAGTTGGAGAGGACGGCCGAGACGTCCGCCGAACGCGAGGCGTTCGGGACGGTGTCGAGCGGGATGGCCGGGTCCGGATTGTCGTAATTGATCGTCGGGGGCAGAACGCCCTCGCGCATCGCCTTGATCGAGACCACCGCCTCGATCGCGCCCGCCGCCGTCAGCGTGTGTCCGATCATCGACTTGTTGGACGAGATCGGGGTCTTCGCCAGATCCTCGCCGAAGACCGAGGACAGGCCGAGATACTCCATCCGGTCGTTCTCGGGCGTCGAGGTGCCGTGGGCGTTGATGTAGCCGATGTCCGCCGGGGTCAGACCCGCGTCCTCCAGGCCCGCGCGGATCGTCGCGATGATCGGCGAGCCGTCCGGCTTGGAGCGGGTGCGGTGGAAATCGTCCGCCTTCTCGCCGCAGCCATGGACGATGCCGAGGATCGTCGCGCCGCGCGCCTTGGCCGATTCCAGCGACTCCAGAACCAGCGCGCCCGCGCCCTCGGCCATGACGAAGCCGTCGCGGTCCTTGGAGAAGGGCTTCGACGCCTTTTCGGGCCGCTCGTTCTGGGTCGAGAGCGCGGACAGGAGGGAGAAGCGGATCAGGGCTTCGGCGCCCACGGACCCGTCCGTGCCGATGGCGATGCAGCGCTCGGTCTCGCCGCGGCGGATCGCCTCGACGCCGAGCTGGATGGCAGTGGCGCCCGAAGCGCAGGCCGTCGACAGCGTGACCGGAAGGCCCGTGGTGCCGAGCCGCTCGGACAGGCGCTCGGAAATGCCGCCGAAGAGGGTCGTGTCGTAGGTGCGCTGCGAGCGATGCTGGCGGGCGAGCTCCAGAAGCCGTGGATAGCCGGCCTCCTCGGGGGCGTCGCCGTCCAGCCGGTCGAGGCCCAGCCGCGCTTCCCATTCGAGCTCGATCGGCGGGGCCGCGAGGAAGAGAGGGCCACCGAAGCCGCGCTGCGAAAAGCCGGCCATGGCGAGCGCTTCCGAGCCCGCGCTCTCCGCCAGCGCATAGGAGAGATCGCTGCCGTTCCACGGGCTGACGCCCATGAAGTCGACTGTCCCGGCGATGGTGGTGCGAAGGCCCTCGGTCGAGAAGCGGGTGATCGAATGGATGCCCGAGCGCCCCTCGCGGAGCCCGGCCCAATTGTCGTCGAGGCCGCGGCCGAGCGAGGAGACGAGGCCGAGCCCCGTCACCGCGACGATCGGACGGCCGAATGCGTCGAGATTGACGGACATGTCGCTCATGCGCTCCTCTCCAGGAGACCGACGGCTTCGCCGCGCGCGTGGCCGACCGCCGTCACCAGAGCCGATTTCGGCGCGAAGGCCGCCTCGCGCTCCTCGCCGCCGGGGGCGGGGGAAGGGTCTCGCCGCGCGAAAGGCAGGCCGCCGCCAGCGCCAGGCCGGCGGTGAAATGCGCTTCGAAGGAATGGCCGATCAGGCTGCCATAGGCGCGAAGGCCGGCGTTCGGGAACCGCTCCTGAAGGAGCGCGCGCTCGGCCTGGGTCGGGCCGCCGAGCCCGCTCGCGCCGGAGAGGACGAGCAGATCCTCGTCCGACGGGCCGGACGTGTCGATCAGGGCGCCGAGCCGCTGCGCGATGCCGCCCTCTCCCCCGCGATCGCCGGCCACATGCCGGATCCGCGCATAGGAGAGGGCGCCGCGCGCCTTGGCATGCGCCTCGGATTCGAGGACCAGGAACGCGCCGACGCTGCCGGGCACGAGTCCGCCGCGGCCCTGCCGCGAGAAGACCGGACGCCAGTCGCCGTCGAGAAGGAGGTCCGCCAGCTCGTAATTGACCAGGAGGTCGATCCGGTCGGCAGAATAGGCGCCGCCGACGAGGCAGATGTCGCTCTGGCCGGCCCGGATGCGCGCGGCGGCGACCTGAACCGCCGAAACGCCCGCGCCCTCCTCGCCCATGAAGGTGCGCGAGGAGCCGGTCACCTTGTGGACGATGGAGATGTTGCCCGCGACGAGATTGGAAAGCTGGGCGAGGAAGAGCGTCGGGCGCAGCTCGCTCGACAGGACCTCGTTCAGCACCGGCTCGGGATCGTCGAGCCCGCGCGCCCGTGCCATGGCCATGGCGTCCACGGCGGGATCGCGCTCGCCGCCGCCGGCCGAGACGATCATGTCGATGCGCGAGCGGGTCTCCTCGTCGGCCGCGACGCCGGCGTCGGACAGGGCGAGACCGGCCGTGTAGACGCCGAGACGCTGCCACGTCTCCATCTGGCGCTGATCCTTCTTCGGGATCTGCGCCGACCAGTCGATCGCCGGCAGCGGATGGATCGCGCGCGGTGCGTAACGCTGCTCTTCCAGCACGGGCCGGGGCGCAGCGCCGCTCTCGTCCCGGCGCAGATGGGCGTCGATCCCCTCGCCGAGCGAGGAGACGAGGCCGATGCCGGTGATCAGGACTTCGGATGCCGGTGGGTTCGCCATCGGATGGGGTGCCATCGGGGCCTCCGCCACGTTTGACGTCAGGCGGACTTCGCCTCGCGCAGTTCGTCGATCTTCGCGACGAGGTTCTTCATGACGAAGTATTCCTCGGTCTGCGCCTCGCCTTCGTTGACGCGCTGCGTCCACTTCTCCAGCGGGATCTTGATGCCGAACTCCTTGTCGATCGCGAAGACGATGTCGAGGAAGTCGAGCGAATCGATGCCGAGGTCGTCGATCGTGTGGCTCTCGGGGGTGATCTGGTCGCGGTCGATCTCGCTCGTTTCGGCGATGATGTCGGCGACCCGGTCGAAGGTGGAAGACAAGGCGGTCCCTCGGGGTTCGCGGTGCGTTCTGGAAAATCGCGGCGAGCTATAGGCGCTCGGGCGCTGTTTGGGAAGCATTCTATAGTGGCGCGGAGAGGGCACGCTCCGTCGGGCCGGTCGGCGTGCGCTCCGCTCGCGCCCTCACTTCCAGCCGCCGAACTGCTTGAAGGCGGCGTAGACGCCGCCGATGGCGAGGCCGACGAGGATGTAGGGAAGCAGATCGGCCAGCAAGGGCGCTCCTCCTGGTTTCGGGTTTGGAAGTCGGCCGTTAAGCCTGTTCGTCAACGGTGCGGAAACCATCGCGGGCCACACTGGCGCGATGATGGCACATCCGATCCGCCTGTTGTCGGTCGTCACGGTCGCCGTTCTGGCCGGCTGTGCGTCGCCTCCGACGCAGACCTCGAACGCCTGCGCGATCTTCGCCCAGAAGAGCGGCTTCCTGTCGAGCTGGCGCGGCGACGCCGAACGCGTGTCGCGGACCTACGGCGTGCCGGTCTCGGTGCTGATGGCGACGATCCAGGCCGAATCGAACTTCGACGGCCGTGCCCGTCCGCCGCGCCGGACCATTTTCGGCTTCATCCCGGGACGCCCCATCTCGACCGCCTACGGCTATGCGCAGGCGCTGGACGGCACGTGGTCCGACTACCAGCGGGTCACCGGCCGTCATTCGGCCCGGCGCAACAATTTCGCGAACGCGATCGAGTTCGTCGGCTGGTATCATTCGGAGAGCCATCGCCGTCACGGCATAGCGCTGAACGACGCGCACCGGCTCTATCTCGCATACCATTCGGGCCATGCTGGATACCGGCGCGGCGTCTATCGGAACCGGCCCGAGGCCCTGCGCGGCGCGCGCCGTGCGGCGGAGATGGCCGCGCGCTACGAGGCGCAGCTCCGAGGTTGCTGAGGGCGGCCGCCGCCCGGCGTGAGATACGGGGCTCGCCGCGCTGCGGCCTAATCTCCGCATCCCTCGTCGATCGTGATCTCAGTTCGTGCGCCGCCGCGAGCCGAAGTCGTGCGTATCGAAGTCGACATGGCTTTTGCGGACGTCGTCCAGCGGGTTGCCGAAGGGATGGTAGAGTTCGACGAGGGGACGCTCCTCCTGGTGGAGGTCTCTCCGTTCGTTCTCGCTGCGCTTCATCGGGCCGCTCCTTTCGAAAGCCGACCCTCTACAGTTCACGCGCCGGTGAATGGTGACTCAATTGCCACTAGCCGGCGTTGAGAAGCATGATGCCGACAGCAAGAGAGGCCATCACCACGCCGTTGGCGAGCAACAGCAGGAGCATCAGCTCGTCGGGCAGGTTTTGATCACGCATTGAAACTCTCCGTCACGAGCCGTGAACGGTAAGGGCCGCACCCTTAATCGTTTCTTACCGCCCGAGGACCGCGATCGACGTCCGTGGCATCGGCTATTGCCCGACGCCGAGCGGATAGATCGGACGGAAGAGCGTCGGCCCAGCGATTTGCTACATGGGAGTGCGGTTGCTACGGCGTAGCGAAACCGTGCCGAAAGGCGGAGGCGACGAAGAACGATGCAGAGCCGATGATCGTCAGAAATCCAGAGGAAGCCGGCCTTTCCGCCCGGTCCGACGCGCGGATATTCGCCGTCGCGCCGATGATCGATTGGACGGACCGGCACTGCCGGTTCTTCCATCGGCAGCTGACGAAGCGGGCACTGCTCTTCACGGAGATGGTCGTCGATCAGGCGATCCTGCACGGCGACCGCGAGCGCCTTCTCGGCTTCGACGCGCGAGAACATCCGGTCGCCCTGCAGCTCGGCGGGTCCGATCCCGACAAGCTGGCCGAGGCCGCGCGGATCGGGGAGGCCTTCGGCTATGACGAGATCAATCTGAACGTCGGCTGCCCGTCCGACCGCGTCCAGTCCGGCACGTTCGGCGCCTGCCTCATGAAGACGCCCGACCTCGTCGGGCGGTGCGTCGCCGCGATGCGAGAGGCTGTAAGCGTGCCTGTGACGGTCAAGTGCCGGATCGGGGTGGACGATCAGGATCCGGGCCCGGCGCTCGACGATCTGGCCGATCGCGTGGTCGCCGCCGGAGCCTCCGGCATCTGGGTTCATGCGCGCAAGGCGTGGCTCAAGGGGCTTTCGCCGAAGGAGAACCGCGAGATTCCGCCGCTCGACTACGAGCGCGTGCTGGCCCTGAAGCGCCGCCTGCCGGAGGTCTTCATCGGACTGAACGGCGGCCTCTCAAGCGTCTCAGCGGGCCTGCCGTTCCTCGGCGAGCTCGATGGCGTCATGCTGGGTCGCGCGGCCTATCACGACCCGTTCGATCTCTCGAACGTCGATGCGCTCGTCTATGGCGAGGATTTCGAGCCGGTCGATCTGCAAGCGCTGCTCTCGACCATGGCCGAATACGCCGACCGGCACATCGCGGCGGGCGGGCGGCTGATGCACGTCACGCGGCACATGACCGGGCTCTTCACCGGCAAGCCCGGCGCGCGCCGCTGGCGGCAGCTGCTGACGGAGGGCTCGATCCCCCGCGACGCGCCCGGCCGCGTGATCCTCGACGCCTATGCGGCGATCCAGCCGGGTCTGGCCGCCGCCTAATCCGTCAGGACGAGGCGGTCGCCCCGGAACTCGACCGAGGACAGTGTTCCCAGAAAGCTCATGCCGAGAAGGTCGATGCCGATCCCGTCGCCTTCGGTGACGACGGCCGAGACGTTCCGCCGCTCGATGCCGCCGACGCTCAAGCTGTCGATCCGGATCGGGGCGGCGTTCGCGACGCCGTTGGCGGTCGCGACCTGCGCGGTGTAGCGGAGCCGATCGACGTCTATCCCGATCGCCTGCGCCGTCGAGCGGTCGATGGCGACGATGGAGGCGCCGGTGTCGACGAGCATGGGCACGCGCACGCCGTTCAGCTCCGCGTCGAGCTGGAAGTGCCGGCCCGAGCCGCGCGTCGCCATGACCTGACTCCCGTCCCCGCCGAGGGAGACGACGCTGCCGGGCAGGAGCGAGGCCTGGATGCGGTTGCCGATGCTGCGAAACTCGTCGGCATAGGCGTAGACGGCCAGAAGCGCGACCAGGATCGCGCCCCAGATCGCGGCGTTGCGCAGCGCCGGGCCGAGCTGCATCCGCCCCGCAAAGAGGATGCCGGAGGCGAGGAACAGCCCGATGGCGGAGAGACGGACGAGGTTGGCGAACTGATCGTCGGCCATGCCGAAGACGCCGCCGTCGGACCCCAGGAGGATGAGGAGCCCGCCGCCGAGAATGGCGAGCAGGACGATCAGCAGGCCGGTTCCGCCCCGCATCGTCAGGCGCTCCCGAGAGCCGTGAGGCGGCAAAGGCGGATGCAGGGCGTCTCGACCTTCATCGGGTCTTCGGTCACGACAGGACAGCGCATGATGAAGAGATAGGAGACGGGCTGGTCGCCGGCAACGAAGCGCGGCGATGGGGCAGGGCGGCTACGGCATCGGCCCGAAAATCGGAATCGATTTTCGGAAAGCCTCATGCGCGGATGCGAGCGGATTGAGCGACCCTCGTGCGTCCAACCGGACGCTCGGCGCTCTAGAAGCCTTCGCCGAGCTGCGGCAGGATCTCGAGGACGCGGGAATGCGGGAAGATCGCGATCGCGTCCGTTCCGCCGCCGAGCGAGCGCTCCAGCCGGAACTCGCCGTCATGCAGGTGGATGAGCGCCTGCACGATGGGCAGGCCGAGGCCCGTGCCCTGTTCCGCGCTCTTGATCGCGCTCGAACCCTGGCCGAAGGACGACAGGACGAGCGGAATCTCGTGCTCGGGAATGCCCGGTCCCTGGTCCCGGATCGAGACATACTGGCCGCCGCCCGCGGTCCAGCCGACGCTCAGGACGATTTCGCTGTCGGCGGGCGCGAACTTCACCGCGTTGGACAGGAGGTTGAGGACGATCTGGCGCAGCGCCCGGCGGTCGCCCCACAGGAGCGGCAGCCCGGTCTCGAAGCGCGTGGTCAGCTTCACGCGCTTGCCTTCGGCCTTGAGGTCCAGGAAGGAGCGGCAGTCGTCCGTGACGGCGACGAGCTCGACCGCCTCCTCGTTGAGTGAATAGCGGCCCGCCTCGATCCGCGAGAGGTCGAGGATCTCGTTGATGAGGTCGAGCAGGTGCCGGCCGGAGGCGTGGATGTCGCCGACATACTCCCGGTAGGTCGGGTTGCCGATCGGCCCCAGGATTTCCTTGTTCACCACTTCCGAGAAGCCGAGGATCGCGTTCAGCGGCGTGCGCAGCTCGTGGCTCATCGTGGCGAGGAAGTGGGACTTGGCGCGGTTGGCGTCCTCGGCGCGCCGGCGCGCTTCGTCGGAAGCCGAGCGCTCCTCTTCCAGTGCCGCGACGAGGTCGTCCTTCTCGATCCGGTGCCGGAAGCGCTCGACGCTCGAATCGCGCAGACCGTTCGAGACCAGCGCGAAGAAGGGCACCGCCGCCACGAGAACGAGAAGGATCGCCGAGGCTTCGGGCTGGGCCGTGGTGCCGGCGCGCAGGAGAAGCGCGGCGACGAGTGAGGAAAGACCGATCGGCACGGCGTTGCGAAGATGGACGCCCGCGACGGCCGCCACCGCGATGGCGACGAGGAGAACGGGGAGGAGGAAGATCTCGTACTGGAGCGGACGGCAGGCCGGGCAGGGCAGCAGGACGAGCGCCGCCCAGCCGAGGCCCGCCGCGACATGGGCGGCGAGGAACGCCTGCCGCCAGCGGTCGGCCCGAACGGAAACCTGCTTCGCCATGCGCCGGGCGAGCAAGGGCGCGAGAAGCGTCGCGGCCGCCGCGAAGGGCGTCCAGGCCAGAGCCGGCAGGGCGCCCGCCAGAAGCCAGAGACCGAGGCCGGCCGTGGCGACCACGCCGAGCGAGGCGAGGGCCGCTCGCCGGACCGAAGCGGCGTGCCGCTCGATCAGCTCGCGCTCGAGCCGCGACGACAGCGGACGCCGCGCAAGGAGCCGATCGCGGGCCCCGCGCATTGTCCGACCGAGGTCGGCCTGCCGATTGCCCTGGCGATCATGCCCGACCCGGCTGGAATTGGATGGGGCGAGGGACGACATCGGCGAAAGCGGAAGGCTCCGGGCGGCGTTGCAGGCCTTCCGATCATCTTGCCGAAAGTTTAAGAATTTGCCTTAAGAAACCGATCATCGTCCGCTTGAGTGAATGGGTGATGAATCGAACGCAAAGGTCGGGGAACATGAAGCTTTACGACGGCGGGCGAGCGCCCAATCCACGCCGGGTCCGGATATTCCTGGCCGAAAAGGGCGTTTCGGTCGAGACCGTTTCCGTCGACATGGCCAAGCTCGGCCATCGCTCGGAGACCATCGCCGGGCTCAACCCGCTTCGCCGCCTTCCGGTTCTTCAGTTCGAGGACGGACGCACCCTGACCGAGAGCGTCGCGATCTGCCGCTACTTCGAGGAAACCCATCCCGAGCCGCCTCTGTTCGGCCGCGACGCCTTCGAGCGAGCCAAGATCGAGGAGTGGAACCGACGTCTGGAGCTGAACCTCTATGGCGCCGTCGCCGCGGTCTTCCGGCATCTCCACCCCTTAATGGAAGGGTGGGAGGTGCCCCAGGTGGCCGAATGGGGGAGGCGAACCGGGAGAAGGCCGCAAGCTTCCTGGCGCTTTTCGACGAGCATCTCTCGCAGAACCGCTTCGCCGCGGGCGAGGGCTTCTCCATCGCCGACATCACGGGCCTCGTCGCCGTCGACTTCATGCGCCCCGCGCGGCTCGCGGTGCCCGACGGGCTCGACCATGTGAAGCGCTGGCATCAAGAGGTTTCGGCGAGGCCGAGCGCGGCCGCTTGAGCGAGGATCCCCTCGATCTCCAGGCGACGATCCGCCAGTGCCGCATCTGCCGCGAGGCGCCGATCGGCGAGCCCCTGCCGATCGAGCCCAACCCGATCCTGACGCTGTCGCGCACGGCCCGGCTCTGCGTGGCGGGGCAGGCGCCCGGCAATCTGGCGGACAGAGCGGGGCGCCCGTTCAGCGACCCCTCCGGCGTGCGGCTGCGGGACTGGATGGGGGTGACGCCCGAGACCTTCTACGATTCGTCCCACGTCGCGGTCGTCCCGATGGGCTTCTGCTTTCCCGGTTACGACCGGCACGGCGGAGACCGGCCGCCCCGGCGCGAATGCCGGGCGACCTGGCACGAGCGCGTCTTCGCCGCCATGCCGCAGGTGGAGCTGGTCCTGGCGATCGGCCTCTATGCGCAGGACTGGCATCTGGAGCGGCGCGCGGGGCGCGTGCCGGTTCATGAAACCGTTCTGCACTGGCGGTCCATCCTGTCCGGCGAAGGGCGGCATTCGCAGGTGCTGCCGCTGCCCCATCCGTCCTGGCGCAACAATTCCTGGCTCAAGCGCAATCCCTGGTTCGCGGAGGAGCTGCTTCCGGAATTGAAGCGCCGTGTCCGCGATCTGGTGGGGCCCGTCGATCCGAACGCGGTCCCTGCACCTTGAACCGCGCGGCGAATGGCGATGGAGCGGGAGAAGTGGTAGATTTTTCTACTCGCGCGGCTCTTCGGCGGACGGGCGAGCCAGACGTCGCAATCGACGCGCTGCTATAGAGGGGTGTTGCCGAACAGGGGTCCTCGAATGGACAGGCTGGATAAAAAGATTTTGCGTCTCCTGCAGGAGGACGCGACGCTCGCGGTGGCCGACGTCGCCAAGCGCGTCGGCCTGTCGACGACACCCTGCTGGCGCCGCATCCAGAAGCTGGAGGAGGAGGGCGTCATCAAGCGGCGCGTCGCCATCCTCGACCCTGCCAAGGTCAACGCGCGCGTCACCGTCTTCGTCTCGATCCGCGTCGCATCGCATTCCGGCGAATGGCTGAAGCGCTTTTCGGAGGTGGTGCGGGAGTTTCCCGAAGTCGTCGAGTTCTACCGGATGAGCGGCGACGTGGATTATCTCCTGCGCGTCGTCGTGCCCGACATCGCGGCCTACGACGCCGTCTATCAGCGCCTGATTCAGAAGATCGAGATCCGCGACGTCTCCTCCTCCTTCGCGATGGAGCAGATCAAGTACACGACGCAGATGCCGCTGGACTACCTCGTCCTCGACAAGGAGCGCAGCGCCGACTGAGCGTGAGGGGAGCGACCGGCGCCGAGCAACCGGAGCCGGCCGTCCCGACAGGCGGCCTCAGGCGGCCGCCTTGCTGCGCAGCGCCGCCGACAGCGCGTCGATCACCCGGTCCTGGTCGGCTTCGCCGAGATAGGGGTGCATCGGCAGGCTGATGACCCGATCGCAGATGCCGTCGGCCACGGGCGTTCCGCCGGGGGCGACGGGATAGGCCCGGTAGGCCGTCTGCTTGTGGAGCGGCCGCGTGTAGTAGATCGCGGTCGGAACGCCTGCGGATTTCAGCTCGGCCGCGACGCGTTCGCGCGAGCCCGCCTCCAGAAGCACCGTGTACTGCGCCCAGGTCGACACCGTGCCCGCGGGCACCGCCGGCACGCCGACGACGCCCTCCAGCGCCCGCCCGTAGCGGGCGGCGACCCTGTTGCGCGCCTCGATCTCGTCCGGGAAGATCGCGAGCTTCTCGATCAGGATCGCGGCCTGGATCGTGTCGAGACGCGCGGTGAGGCCCAGCCGGACATTGTCGTATTTGTCTTCGCCCTGGCCGTGGACGCGCACCGAGCGAAGCCCCGCCGCCAGTTCCGCGTCGTCGGTCAGGATGGCGCCGCCGTCGCCGTAGCAGCCGAGCGGCTTGGCCGGGAAGAAGCTCGTGCAGACCACGTCGGCCCAATGGCCGGACTGTCGGCCGTCGATCGTTCCGCCGAAGCCCTGCGCCGCGTCCGAGATGAGCTTCAGCCCGTGTTCGCGGCAAAGCGCCTGGATCGCCGGATAGTTTGCCGGAAGGCCGAAGAGATCGACCGCGATCACCGCGCGCGGCGTCAGCTCGCCCTTCGCCTTCACGTCCTCGATCGCGGCCCGCAGGCTCTCGACCGAAATGTTGAAGCTGTCCTCGTCCACGTCGACGAAAACCGGGCTCGCCCCGCGCAGCGCGACCATTTCGGCGGTCGCGGCGAAGGTGAAGGTCGGAACGAACACCGCGTCGCCGGGCCCGATCTCCCAGACCATCAGCGGCATCAGAAGCGCGTCCGCGCCGCTGGAGCAGGAGACTGTGTGGGCGAGCCCCGCGAAGCGGGAAAGCTCGGCTTCGAACGCGCCGACCTCCGGGCCGAGGATGAAGGCGCCGTGATCGACGACACGGGTGATCGCTGAGTCGATCCGGTCGCGGATTCGGTCGCGCTGGGCCGCGAGATCGATGAAGGGCAGGGGATGGGACATACGCGCGGGCTCTCGGTCGGCGAGATGGTTGGGTCCCCGTTTAGCGGCTTCCGGCGGCGAAGGCGAACGCACGGAGGCGCGAAGGCCATCAAATATCCTTTCGACCGGTAATGTCGGGCGGATGGGCCGTGCGCGCGGCTCGCTGCGACGCTATGAGGGGATTCGGACATCGAATGGAGGACCGGACGGCATGGGCAACGCCATGAGAATCGCGGTGATCGCGGGAGACGGCATCGGCAAGGAGGTGATGCCGGAGGGCGTGCGCGTTCTTAAGCGTGCCGCCGAGCTTCACGACATCGACGTGCGGCTCGACGCGTTCGATTTCGCGTCCTGCGACTATTACCAGGCGCACGGCCAGATGATGCCGGACGACTGGAAGGAAAGGATCGGCGCCCACGACGCCATTCTCTTCGGCGCCGTCGGCTGGCCGGACACGGTGCCCGACCATGTCTCGCTCTGGGGTTCGCTGATCCAGTTCCGCCGCGAGTTCGACCAGTACGTGAACCTTCGCCCGGTGAAGCTGATGCCCGGCGTTCGCTCGCCTCTGGCGGGCCGCGAGCCCGGCGACATCGACTTCCTCGTCGTCCGCGAGAACACGGAAGGCGAATATTCCTCGATCGGCGGGCGCATGTTCCCCGGCACCGAGCGCGAGTTGGTGCTGCAGGAAACGGTGATGACGCGGCACGGCGTCGACCGGATCCTGAAATTCGCCTTCGAGATCGCCTCGACCCGCGAGAAGAAGCACCTGACCTCGGCGACGAAGTCGAACGGCATCTCCATCTCCATGCCCTACTGGGACGAGCGGGTGGAGGCGATGGCGAAGGACTATCCCGACATCCGCTGGGACAAGTACCACATCGACATCCTGACCGCCCATTTCGTGCTGAACCCGGACCGGTTCGACGTGGTGGTCGGCTCGAACCTCTTCGGCGACATCCTGTCCGATCTCGGCCCGGCCTGCACGGGCACGATCGGCATCGCCCCCTCCGGCAACATCAACCCGGAGCGCCGCTTCCCGTCGCTGTTCGAGCCGGTCCACGGATCGGCGCCCGACATCGCGGGCAAGGGAAGCGCCAATCCGGTCGGGCAGATCTGGGCCGTCGCCATGATGCTGGAGCACCTCGGCGAGACGAACGCCGCTGCCACGATCATGCGTGCGGTCGAGGAGACGCTGGGCGACCCGGAACGCCGGACCGGGGATCTCGGCGGACGGCTCGGCACGGCCGATTGCGGCGAGGCCATCGTCGCGGCGATGCGAACGTCCTGACGAGGCGAGGGCGGCACGCCCGGTTGGAGGCGCCCGCTCCTCCATTCAAAGGAGAGGCGGGCTCCTCGGCGCGGACCGCCCCCGCCGTCTGGCGTCTCGCCGGCGGCCTACCCGCGAGTTTCGCGTGCGCTTTGCCGTTGAGCCGTTGACCCCTCATGGCCGGACAGGCTAATCAACACTCGACGCACCCGTAGCTCAGCTGGATAGAGCGCTGCCCTCCGAAGGCAGAGGTCACAGGTTCGAATCCTGTCGGGTGCGCCAAATCCTCACACTGTCGTTGAATGACACGGGCGCCGATCGGCGCGGGGTTGTCCCGTGCTCGCTCGCCCGCAAGCCGCAGACGCTTCGGGCCCCCGGGGCGCGACCTCGGCGCGCGGCCGCCGCGGCGCGGTCGCGCCACGACGGCCCTCGGCGAACTGCCGGGGCGAGGCCGGCCGAAAGGCTCAGCCCTCGCGGTAGTAGTAGCTGTAGCCGTTGAGCGCGGGCGCGCCGCCGAGATGCGCGTAGAGGACCTTCGAGCCTTCGGGGAAGAAGCCCTTCCGGGTCAGGTCGATCATGCCCTGCATCGATTTTCCCTCGTAGACCGGGTCCGTGATCATCGCCTCGGTGCGGGCGGCGAGGCGGATGGCCTCGTTGGTCTCCTCGGAGGGCACGCCGTAGGCGGGGTAGGCGTAGTCCGGGTTGATGACGATCTCGTCATCGCGCACCGTCCGGCCGAGCCCGACCAGTTCGGCCGAGTTGTCGACGATCTGGCGCACCTGCGCGCGGGTCTGGTCGGGCGTGCCGGAGGCGTCGATCCCGATGACGCTGTGGGCGCGGTCCTGGGCCGCGAAGCCGACGATCATGCCGGCCTGCGTGGAGCCCGTCACGACGCAGACCACCACGTAGTCGAACTTGAAGCCGAGTTCCTGCTCCTGCTTCGCCACTTCCTCGGCGAAGCCGATATAGCCGAGCGCGCCGTATTTGTGGACGGACGCGCCGGCCGGGATCGGATAGGGCTTGCCGCCCGAATCCTCGACCGACTTGATCGCGTCCTCCCAGCTCTTGCGGATGCCGATGTCGAAACCGTCCTCGACGAGGCGGCTGTCGGCGCCCATCAGGCGGGTCATCATGATGTTGCCGACCCGGTCGTAGACCGCGTCGTAGTGCGGCACCCACTTCTCCTGGATGACGACGCATTTCATGCCGATCTTGGCCGCCGTCGCGGCCACCATGCGCGTGTGGTTGGACTGCACGCCGCCGATCGAGACCAGCGTGTCGGCGCCCGAAGCGATCGCGTCCGGCACGATGTATTCCAGCTTGCGCAGCTTGTTGCCGCCCATGGCCAGTCCGGAATTGCAGTCGTCGCGCTTGGCGTAGAACTGGACCTTGCCGCCGAGCGCCTCGGACAGCCGGGGCAGATGCTCGATCGGGGTGGGGCCGAAGGTCAGAGGGTAGCGCTCGAACTTTTCCAGCAGCGACATGGGGCAGGGGCTCCTTGGGAGGGAAGGGCCTTCAGGATAGCCGAGCGCCCCGAGGGATGTCCTTTCGTTCTTCGGTCCTTGAGGAAGATCTGATATGAGAGGAAGGCTATTTCCGACGCGAATCGTTTCCAAAAGGCCTTCGAGAATGGAAGAATCGTTCGCCGGACGGCTCGACCGTACGGATTTGAAGATCCTGCGGATCCTGCAGCGGGAAGGGCGGATCGCCAGCGCCGAGATCGCCGCCAGGGTGAATGTCAGCGCAGCGACCTGTCATCGAAGGCTCCAGCGCCTGTTCGACGAGGGCTACGTGACGGGCGTGCGGGCCGAGATCGCGCCCGCCTCCGTCGATCTCGGCGTCCTCGTCATGGTCGGCGTCGTGCTGGACCGCTCGACCGCCGAGAGCTTCGAGGCGTTCGAGAAGGCCGTCGTCGACATGAAGGAAATCCTGGACTGTAACCTTGTGGCGGGGGATTTCGACTATCTCCTGAAGATCCGCGTCCGCGACATCGCGGACTTCAACAAGCTCCACGGGCAGAGGCTCATCACCCTTCCGAGCGTCCGCCAGACGCGGACCTTCTTCGTGATGAAGGAGGTCAAGGAGAACGCGCCGCTGAACTTCTAGCGCGACGGCTCGCCGCGAGGAGGCGAATCCGCGGACCGTCATAGATCGAGCGCCTTTATGGTCCACGCGTCGTCGGCGGACCGGAGTGCGGCTCTCGCCGCCGGCGATCCGGCGTTGAGGCGGGAGCCGGACGCCTTTATGGCAGGTCATGAAATTCGAGCGACGAGCTCACGGAACTTCGAACCGCTCGGGCTCTCGGCCCTCGCGGGACGGGGAAGGGTGCGAAGATGACGTCTGACTCCGACACGAACGGAGAACGCGGCTGGCTGGTCGCGCAGTCCCGCAGCTTCCTGGGCTGGCTCGTCTCGGTCTATCGGAAGATCCTGAGGACCGCGCCGCTGGAGATCCTGGCCGTGGTCGTCCTGACGATCGTCTCGCAGGTGTCCCGGCTCGCGGCGTTCTTCCTGCCGCTGAAGATCGTCATCCTGATCGGCTCCAGCGGAATTCCACGCTACTTTCCCGGCTCCCTCCAGGCTCTGGAGAGGGAAAGCCTCGTGGCCGTCCTCGGTCTGGCGACCGTCGCCGCCTACCTTCTCCATCTCCTCTGCGAGCGTCTCGTCACGCGCTATGTTGAGCGCAGCGCGGACAAGCTGATCGCCCGCGGCAACAAGCTGGTGCTCGTCGCCAATCAGAACGATGTCGGCCGTCTGGCCTATCGGCGGCTGGCCGAGATGCTGGCCGCGCTGGTCTTCGCCGGGCTGGCGACCGGCCTCATCGCCTACATCCATCCGGCCATCGCGATCTTCATCTGCGTGTGGACCCTCGGAGCCGCGCTCTTCGTCCTCGTCGCGGGGCGCACGAGCGCCCGGTTCCGCGTCTGGATCGAGGAGAATGGCGGCCCCTTCGCCAGCAATCTGGCCTCGACCGGCTTTCTCGCGGCGACGGCCGTCATCATCCTGGAGTTCATCGTGGGAGCGAGCTTCCACGTACTCCTCGCCATCGTCAGCCTGATGATGTCGCGCGAGATCCTGCAGAAGCTCTCCCGCGTCGTCGGCAACGCCCTCGCGCTCTACCCGCAGCGCCCCCTCATCAACGCCCTCTTCTACTCCGGCCACACATGGTCGGTCGCGGAAACGCCGTCGCGAAAGGACGGCTGGGAATGGGTGACGCGCGACCGCCCGGAGCAATGGCTGCCGGCCCTGATCGCGGAGGGCACCGGGGAGCCGGTGCGCCATGCCGAGATGACGCGCTGGCACCAGACCGGCCTTGCCGACGAATTGGTCATGGACGTGCGGGCGGAGACCCTTTCGGGCGAGGTGCGGACGTTCCTGTTCAAGCTGTTCACCCCAAAGCGTGCCGTCTGGGCGGCCAGCGAAGTGACGCTTCTGGGCGGCGATTCCGCCCACCGGCTTCCCGCGCCGGATCTTCTGGCCAGCGGGCGCATGGAGGGCTTCGACTGGCTCCTCTACGCGCCGCTGGAGGGAAAGCCGGTCGTCGGGGCGGAGAAGGCGAGGGTCATGGTGCAGATGCGCGCCGCCTGCCTCGCCTACGCGCCCCCGAAGGAACTCGTCGTGCGCTATGCGCGCTCGCACCAATTGCTGGGCAAGCGCCTTCTGGCCGCGCGGGTCGAGCGGCTGAAGGCCGTCTGCGCGCCGTTGCACGCGGCGAGCCTCGACCGGTTCGCCGAAGGCCTCGGTGCTCTTTCGGCCTTCGTTTCCGCCCTTCCGGTGGCCGTCCACAACCCCGACCTCATCGGAGATCCGTGCGTGATCGGGGCCGGCGGAGAGCCGGTGCTCGCCCACTGGTTCCGCTGGACGCTGGAGCCGGTCGGCGGGGGCTGGCCGGCCAACGCCAAGGACCTCGCGGCACTCAACACGGCGCTGGATGCGGCGAAAGCGTCCCGGCCCGAACTCGCGTCCGTCACACCCGACGCGGCGCGCCTGTCGGCCCAGCTTTTCGCCTTCGACAAGTTCCTCGTCGCCCAGCGCTATCATTCCGCGATCGCGATGCTGCCGGACATTCTGAAGAGCGCCGAGCGGGCAGGGGCGATCGAGGCTCCGCAGCCCGCCCCGCTGGTCGCACCTGTCGCCCTGGCCGCCTCGGCGGAGTGAACGCCCTCCGTATCAGAACGGGGACTGGCCGCGCCGCAGATTGATGGGATCGTGCTTGTAGCCGGCCGCCTCGCGAAGCTTGCGGGCCGCGATCGCGATCTCGCGCTTCTGGCGCCGCAGCGTCATGAGGTCGTGCAGATCGTTCGACACCGCGTCGGCGATGATCGCCAGAATGTCCGGGACCAACGGGCCGAGCGACTGCGAGACGAACAGGTGGTCGTCCCGCAGCGAGAAGACGTAGTGGAAGCCGTAGAAGGCCATGAAGTCGCGCAGATCCGACAGCCGGCTCTCGCGCAGACACTCGACCTGCACGTAGCACTCGTTGGACGACAGGAGGGACGTCATCCCGTCCAGGGCGTTCAGCTCGTGCCCCTCGACGTCGATCTTGATGGCGATCCGCCGGCCGGACGCCTTGACGAGTTCGTCGACCTTGCGCGCCTCGACGATGATCGTCTCGCCCTTGTCGGTCGGCTTGGCGATGGCGTTCACGCCTGACAGCGGATCGACGATGTTGAACTTCAGCTGGCTGTTGATGTTCGAAGCCGCGGCCTGATGCAGCGTGATCCGCCACGTGCCGTCCTGCAGGGCGGCGTTGCGCTTCAGGAGTTCGAACGAACCCGGTGCCGGCTCGATGGCGTGGACCTCGGTGACGGAAGGCACCCCCAGGCAGAAGACGGAATAGACGCCGATATTGGCGCCGACATCGACGATCACGCTGGCTTCCAGAAAGGCCGCCACGTCGAAGAAGGAGAAGATGGCGCTCGTCTCGTAATCGTAGGTCAGGTCGAGCCGGCGGCGGCACTCGCTCGCGAAGCGGCCGAAGATCGTATCGATATGCTGCACGTCCTGCCCTTTTCGTTCGACATCCGCCGCTCGGACGCTTCACGCTCGACGCGATTCGTCGCGCTCTTCGCGCCGCGTCTCACACCCGTCCCGGCCCGTCGGACGGGTCGGGTTTTCGTTGAGACAGCCGGACGCCGCATGTACAAGGCCCCCGTAGACCGGGCCAGCGAGGGCGAGTTGCCGTTAGCGACGAAGATTGCCACCACACTCGCCGGCCTTCTCACGGGCAGGATCTCCTGGCGCCGCCTTCCTGGGCTCGTACGTAGCGGCGCGCGTGCGCTCCGCAAGACGGTTTCCAGGCGAGGGGCACGCCCGGTGCTGGCCGAGGACCTCCAGCACCGGCACGAGAGGGCCGTCCATCGCTGGATCGCCGCCGACCCCGTGCGCCAGCAGGCAGTCTTCGTGCTCTATGCCGATATCGAGCTGAACATCGTCGACGGTTCCTCGGTCTGGCTGTCCTCCATGGCCTCCGTCCTGTGCGGGGAGGGACTCTGCATCCTGGTGTCGCGCTCGGCGGTGCGCAGCGACATCGTCCTGGCCAACGTCGCCGACAGGCAGAACCTGATCGTGCTCGAACCGGCGGCTCTCGGTCTCCGGGACGACGTGCTGACGGTCGAGGCGGGGATCGGCATCGTCCGCGCGCTGGACGCCCTGCTGCCGGACGTGCGCCGCGTCGTCGTGCGCGGTCTCGAAGCGGCCCATCTGCTGCTCGGCACGCGCCAGTTCCGCGAGCGCTCTGTCGTCTACCTGACGGACTTCTACAGCCACACGCCGGAGGGCGTCGTCTCCTCCGAGGAGCAGTCGAAGATGGTCGCGGTCTGCGCCGTCCAGGCCGGCCGGGTGCTGGTCCAGACCGAACGGATCGAGGAGCGGCTTCGGCAGATCGCCAACAGCGATTTCCGCACGCTGCGTTTTCCGCCCGTCGCGCCGGACACCGTGGCGGCGCGCCTGCCGTCCCCGGTTCCGTCGTCCGGCCTGTCCATCGGCTATGCGGGCAAGATCGCGCCGAACTGGGGGATCGAGGAGTTGCTCGACCTCGTGGAGACGATCCGAGCCGAGGGGGGCGCGATCGATCTCGAAATCGTCGCCAACAAGGTGAGCCGGGGGGCCGGAGCCGCGACCGCCAGGCGCATGGAGGCGATGGGCGTCACGCGCCACACCGATTACGACCGCGCACGCTCGATGGCGCTCATGGCGACGGTGGATTTCGTCTGGTGCTGGCGGCCGGCCTCCTTTGAGGAGGAGACGCTGGAGCTCTCGACCAAGCTCGTAGAGGGCGTCGCCTCCGGCTGGCGCTGCATCTGCTATCCATCCCGCACCAACCGCGCTCTTCTGGGCGACGACTATCCCTTCTTCGCGCAGACCATCGAGGAGGCGCGGGGCCTTCTGGCGCAGCCCGCCCGCGCGCTTCCCGAAGGTCTTGCCGCGCGCGTTCACGATGGCCACCGCCTCTCCACGGTCGCCGCGCGCTTCAGAAGCGACGTGCTGTCGGGCGAGCGGGCGGCGAAGCCGTTGCGGATCGTCTTCGCCGGTCACGACTACAAGTTCATCGACCCCTACATCTCCAGCCTGAAGGCGCGCGGACATGCCGTGCTGCGGGATCGCTGGCGGTGGGGCGACCCGGCGGACATGGAGCGCACGCGCAGGCTGCGCGAGGGCGCCGACATCGTCTTCTGCGAATGGGGGCTCGCCAATTCCGAATGGCACTCGGCCAATCGTCTGCCCGGCCAGCGGCTCTTCGTGCGCATGCATCTTCAGGAGGTCGATCAGAGGGCCCGCCGGTTCGGGGCCTCCATCGATATCGCCAGGGTAGAACGGGTCGTCTTCGTGCAGGAGGAGGTGCGCCAGGAAGCGTTGAGACTGTGGGGCTGGCCGGAGGAGAAGACCGTCGTCGTGCCCAATTTCGTGCTCGAGGACGAGTATCGGGCGCCCGTGGAGGATGCGCGGTCAGGCCTCGTCCTGGGGATGGTCGGGATCGTGCCGCAGCGCAAGCGGTTCGACCGCGCTCTTGACCTTCTGGAGAAGCTGCGGGCGGACGGTCACGAGGCGCGGCTCATGATCAAGGGACCTCGCCCGGAGACGCTCGACTTCATGCGCGCGCCGGGCCGGGCGGCCGAGCTGCAATACTACCGCGACCTCTATCGGCGGATCGAGGAGAGCCCGCTCCTGGCCGGCCACGTCTCCTTCGAGGGGTGGGGCAACGACGTCGCGCTCTGGTACAGGCAGGTCGACCACATCCTCTCGCCCAGCGACTTCGAATCCTTCCATTACGCGCTGGCCGACGGCGTGCTCTCGGGCTGCCAGCCGGTCGTCTGGCCCTGGAAGGGCGCCGGTTCGCTCTATCGCGACGATTGGGTGGTCGAGGATCTGAACGCGGCGGCCGGGCGGATCGTCGAATGGGCCGCGCTCGACCCCGAGGAGCGGCGCGCGCGGAGACGGGACAATAGAGGGACGGTCGTCTCCAAGTACGGGTCGAAAACGATCTTCTCGCGGCTCGACGACATACTTGGAGTGCAACCCTAGCGATTTAAGCGCGTCATGGCGTTTCTCGCAAAGGTCGCGCGCGCCGGTCGAGGCGACGTTGACCGGTCCTACCCCTCCCGCTAAGGCACGCCCGTGATCTTGACGGGCGTGGCGACGGGGGCAGGGCATTTCATGGACAACGAGACGGGTCTTCCGGACGTCCACGACCGCGTGGCCGAGGCCTATAGGGGAGACCTCGGCCCCAACTTCATGCGCAAGACGCAGGCGCGCATCCACTGGATCTGCCGGCGCGTTGCGGGCACGCGCATCCTCGACATCGGGGCGAGCCAGGGCATCACCGCCATCCTCCTCGCCCGCGAGGGCAAGCGGGTGGACGCCGTCGACTTCGATCCCAAGGCGATCGAGGCGGCGCGCCGCTACGTGGAGGGCGAAAGCGAGCTCGTTCGCGAGCGCATCCAGCTCACCGAGGCGGACGCGCTGACCCATCCGTTCGAGCCCGGCGCGTACGATACGGTCGTCCTGGGCGAGGTGCTGGAGCATCTCCTCCAGCCGCGCGCGATGGTCGAGGTGGCCGCCGCCGCGTTGCGCCCGGGTGGGCGGCTGGTGGTGACGTTGCCCTTCGGCGTGAACGACTTCTTCGATCACAAGAAGACCTACTACCTTCATTCCGCGGCCTCCCTGCTGCACGCCCATTTCGAGATCGACGAGATCGAGATCGTCGAGACCTGGATCGCGCTGACCGGCACCGTGCGGGCGGAGCCCGTCGAGACGGCGCCGGAGCTGAGCAGCGCGCTTCTGGAGCGCGCGGAAGCCGCGATCGAAGCCGCCGAGCGCAACTATCTTCAGCGGGTCCGCAGCCTCACGCAGCAGATCGAGAAGGCGAAGGAGAGCGCGCAGACCCTCCAGCGCGATCTGAGCCAGGCCCGCAAGAACGCGAGCACGGCAACGGAGGCTTCGAAGGCGAGCGCCGCCGATCTCGCGCGGCTGGAAGAGAGCTCGCAGACCCTCCGCTCCAAGGCCGAGCGTCTGGAAGGAGAACTCGAAGCCATCCGGGGCGAGGCGTCGGAGCTTAGGCTCAAGCTCGCCTTGAGCGAGCAGACCGTCGGCTTCGTGTCGGACCTCCTCAAGGGGCTCGAGACGGACCACCTTTCCGGTATCGCGCGGCCAGCCGGTTCTCCCGAAGGGGAGGACGAGACGCGCCCGATTGCGCTGCGCCTTCAGGATCTCGTTCTGGCTCTGCGCTTGTCACGGGACGAAGTGCGCAAGGCGCAGGAGCGGGCCGAGACGCTGGATGCTGCGCTGACCGAGCGCGATGCGCAGATGGCCGCCGCGCAGAAGCGTGAACGCGAGCTGGACGATGATCGGACCCGCCTGGAAGCCGAGCGCGCTGGCCTCGAAGAGAGGATCGCGAAGCTTACCGCACGTGCCTCATCGCTTGACGCGGGTTTGAACGCGGCGCTGGAGGATAAGAAGAGGACCGCAGCCCAACTCGACGAAGCTCGAAAGGCTGCTGCCGCTTCGAAAGATGAGAAGACGCGCGCGAACGCGGGGGAGGCGAAGCTGAAACAGCTGGAGACGAAGGTCTCTCAGCTCGAACGCGCTCGTAGGGAGGCGGTCATGGCCGCCGAAACCGAACGCGAATCCTCGCTTCGCCGCATCGCTTCCTTGGAAGCCGCAAACAGCCGCCTTGCCTTCGACAAGGAAAAGGCTCGCTCATCGCGCAGCTTCCGACTGGGCAACGCACTGGTCGTCTTCGCCAAGCGGCCCCGGATCTCGGGCATTCCGCAGCTCCTGCGTTCGCTCAAGGCGGCCACGCGGCCGGTCGTCCTGCCTCAGCTAGGGGCCACGGCGGCTGAGCGGCGAGCGCCCGCCGGCATGTTGCCGCAACAAGTGCCGGTTGCGAAGGTCGAGCAACGAGTTAAGCCGAAGATCATCCAACCGCTCGGGTCGCCGAAACCTCAGGAAAAGAAGGTCGCTGCACCGGCAACGCCGATCAAGCGCCGCCCACCCGTCGTGAGCCCTCCCGAGGATGCGATCCCCGAGGGAGATCGCGCGTTCCTGGAATCGAAGCCGCTTTCCGAAGTGCTGGCGGAGATCAACGCAATCGACGATGTCGAACTTCTCCGGGAGCGGTTCTGGACGGCACGCAAGAACGATCAGGTCACGGCGTATGCGGCCGCCTATTGCAGGTTCGGCGAGATAAGCGGGTCCAAGGACGGCCCGAAGGACGCTGAACTTTCGGAAATGAGGAAGAAGCTGCCCGACGAGATCGCGCTGCTTGACCTGATCCCGAAGGTTCCGAGCACCAGCGCTCTTACCACCGGCAACCCTTCTATCGCCTACTTCCTGCACAACTCGCTTCCCTACGCGTCTGGCGGCTACGCGACACGAGCCCATGGTCTCGCCCAAGGTCTCCGATCCCAAGGAGTGCAAATCGACCTTGTGACGCGTCCTGGTTTCCCACTCGATCAGAAGAAGGATATCGAAAGGGGAGAAGTACCGCTCACTTTCACGATCGATGAGGTTGAATATCGTCGCATCCTCGATCCAATGCGTGGAATTTACCGGAACGTCGAATATCTCAAGCGAGCTGCTGATGCAGTCGAGGACTACCTTCGGTCAGGCGGGTATTCCCTGGCTGTGGCTGCGTCGAATTACTACACAGGTCTTCCCGTTCTCATTGCAGCTCGTCGAGTGGGGATTCCCTTCATTTACGAGGTGCGGGGGTTCTGGGAAATTACCAGAGCTTCGCGTGAGCCGGCGTTCTCGAAAACGGTCGCTTACAAAGTTCAAGAGTACATGGAGGCTGAGGTCTGCCGGCGAGCCGACGCGGTGCTGACCCTAACCGCAGGAATGAAAGGTGAGCTCGGCTCGCGGGGAGTCGCCGACAGTCTGATTTCGCTACTACCGAATTCTTGTGACCCCTCTGCGTTTGAAGCGCGTCCGAAATCCCGTCGCTTGAAGGAGGCACTCGATATCCCAGAACAGGCGGTCGTCATTGGATACGTCGGTAGCTTCGTTCAGTATGAAGGTCTTGAGAACTTAGCGTCTGCGTGTGGCGTTCTGAAGCAGCGCGGGATCGAATTCCGGCTCCTCATCGTGGGAAATGAGAACGTTGTAGACGCATCTCTCGGCCCGATTGCAAAAGCGATCCTCGAAGAAGCGGAGACGAACGGCTTCGGCGACTGGTTGATCATGCCCGGCCGGGTGCCCCATGATGAGGTGCCCGAGTACTATTCGATCATCGACATCGCGCCTTTCCCGAGGAAGCCGCAGCCGGTGACCGAAATTGTCTCGCCCATGAAACCGCTCGAAGCGATGTGCATGGAGAAGGCGGTCGTCGTGTCGAGCGTCGGAGCGATGGCCGAGATGGTCGTCGATGGCCAAACGGGACTGATCTTCGAAAAGGGCAACATCGCCGACCTTGCCGACAAGCTTCAGATGCTGATCGACAATCCGAAGTTGAGGGCCAATCTCGGGACCTCCGCGCGGGTTTGGGTCGAGAAGAACCGAACTTGGTCGCAGACGGCATCGAAGATGCATGAGGTCATTTCGTCGGTGATGGCACGGGGCTGAAACGGCCGTCCTTCGCGAGAATCGCAGGCATCCTAGGGTTGTCGCCGGTGGGTTACGTTCGGAATCAACGTGAGGATCAGAGAATGACGTCCACACCGGAGTTCGAAATCCTTCCGGCTGATGCATTCAAGGACGAGGAGCCGGACAGCGCACGCGCATACTGGTCGTCCATCGATTTCGCCGGATATGAGAAGCCGAGAGTGTGGTCGGCTTTCATGGCAGAAAGGATAGCCCGGTTCGAGCCAGCTGCCGTCTTCGAGTTGGGATGCAACGCCGGCAAAAATCTCCGCTCCATCGAGGACAGGATTCCCGGCGTTTTCGTGTCCGGCCTGGACATCAATTCGAGAGCCGTCAGCTACGCGCGGAACCACGGAAGGCGGGCGGCGGTCGGTGACGAGCGTTGCCTCGATACCTATCCCGACCGCGCTTTCGACGTCTCGTTCACGGTCTCGGTTCTCGACCATCTGCCCGATGCCGGACCAACTCTTCGCAATTTGCTGCGAATGTCCGGTAAGGCGGTCCTGTTGATGGAGCCGTGGCTCGGCTACGAGGGAAAGGTCGTTCGGAACATCCATCCGGCAAGTGGTGAGATGATCGACACGACCCCTTACTCGTACTCCTGGGATTACGAGCGGATGCACAAGGAACTCGCCCCGGAATGGACGTTCTCGCGCGAGGCGTACTCATTGAAATCCAACCTGGGACGCTTCTACGAGGTTTTCACCTTCGTGCGTCCCTGACGTTCGGATTGCCTCTCGGTCCGGCTGGAGCAAGCCCAGTGGTCGCCGTTCGCCCGTCTACCCATACCGCCCGCCGGTCTCCACCGTTCCCGCGACCGAGCCCGGCAGGGCTGCCTCGTCGCCGGTGCCGGTGAAGACCAGTCCGTTCAGCGAGGCCACGTAGCGCTTGCCGGTGGCAGTGCCCGTGAAGGACGCGCCGAGGGCGCTGACCATCCCCAGCCGCTCGGCCTGGGCGAAGGCCCCCGAGAAGGCGCGCCCCGTCACGTCCGGCCGGGCCCCGGACACGCTGACGATCCCGCCCAGCAAGGCGCGCCAGTGGAAGGCGGCGTTGCCGAGCACGGTGTAGCTCGCGTTCTGCGCGTCGATCAGGCCGTTCACCTGCGCGAGCATGTGAGAGCCGCCGCCATTCACAGCGAAGCGCAGGCCCGACCCGAGATGGAGCTGGCCGCCGAGCGACGCGATCAGCGTGTTCCCGTTCGAGCGCAGCTCCAGGTCGCGCAAGCCGAGCACGGCGTTCCCCGTGACCATGACCGCCGCCGCGCCCGTCGTGCGGGCGACGATTGTGTTCTGAGGAGCCGCCGCATTGCCGGCCAGGGTGATCGTGCCCGCTCCGACGTGCGGGGACTGAACGAGGATGCTGCCGTTATAGACCCCGTCGCCAAGCTGGATCGTGACGTGGTGCGGGCCGAGATCGATCGTGCCGTAGACGCTGTCGAGGGCGTGCTGCACGCTTCGCCAGGCGCGCTCCGGCGTATCGGCGAGACCGTCATTGGCGTCGCTGCCGTCCGCCCGGACATGGTAGACGCGATCGGCGACGAGGCGTTCGCGCGAGGGCGCCGGGCGCGTGTTGGGCAGGCTCACGGCGCCCGTCGCCCCGGCGATCACGATGGCGTCCCGCCAGCTGCTCCCGTCGGCGCTGATCTTGATCCGGAAATCGTCGTCGCCCGCCATTCCCATTTCGGCGCGCCCGGAAAAGCCCGTTTGAAACAGGAGGCTCGCCGTCTCGTCCGATGCCGCCTTGTTGAGCTTGAGCTGGTGCCCGTGGCCATCGTGATTGAGGAGGGTCGCCGCGGAGGCGACGCTCAACCGGTTGACCTCGTCGGCGGATGCGTTCACGCCGAGCCTGTCCGGCGTCGCGGCGAGCGTGGCCGGCTGCCACAGACCGCCACGGAAGACGGCGAGGCTCATGCTCTTCTCGATCCAGGCGAGCCAACCCTGCGCGGGTCGCAGGAACGACCAGTCCCCGTCCTGAAAGGCGGCGATTGTCGCCTCCTGGCCGCCCCATGCACCCGTCGCGCCGGCGGGGACGATGTAGCGCTCGCCTTCCGCCGGATCGGAGGGCGGTTCCGTCCGGTCGGCCTCGTGCACGGAGAGCTGGACGAGGGCGTCGAGCCGGCGCAGCGCCTCGTTGTGCGTCACGTGCTTCTGAGCCTGTGCGGGCAGAATGTAGGGAAGGGAGAGGTTTGCCGTTTCGTCCATGTCGCGCGCTCCTGTTCGAGCGCAAGGATAGGCACGGCCGGAAACAGGGGGAAAAGTTTCCCGCCGCTCACGCTTTGTCGGCGACGGCCTCGTCGAGAACGTCGGCAAGATCACGTGCCAGCACGCGGAAGTCGTGGCGGGTCTCGACGAAGCGGCGGGCCGCGTCCCCCATCGCCTGCCGGGTCTCGCGCGGCATGCGCGACAGGCGCAGGATCGCCTGGGCCAGAGCCTCGGGCTTGCCGGGCTCGACCGAAAGTCCGCCGCCGCATTCGGCGATCGGATCGTTGGAGGATCGGCAGCTGAAGATCACCGGGCGGCCCGCGGCCATGTAGTCGTAGAGCTTGTTGGGGCTGATGCCGTATCTAAAGACCGGCGCGTCGATCAGGTTGAAGACGAAGGCGTCCGCCTCCGCTGCAAGGCGCCCCACCTGGCGCTTCGGAACGGCGGCCTCGAAGCACGTGTTCGCCAGCCCCATCTGCGCGGCCTTTCGCAGCAAGGCAGGCTTCTCGGGACCGCTGCCGATGAGCCGCAGACGGATGTGTCCACCGTCCGGCGACTGGCCGACGATGCGCATTGCATCGAGGAGGTTGGCAAGGCCGTTCGCCCCGCCATGCGCGCCGTAATACATCAGCGTGAAGGCGTCCGTGTCGGGCAGGGGGGCCGGCTCGTCGATCGCTGAGAGGTCGACCCCGTTCGGAATCCAGACCGGCGGCGGAACCGGAATCTTCCTGTCTTCGACGTAGCGCGAGATGTTCGGCCAGAGCATGATCGAGCGCTTGGCGGAAACGAAGAGGCGCCGCTCGAAGGCGCGCATCGTCCGCGCCGTGAATCCCCTGTCCGACAGGCGGCCCATGTCGACGAGCGCCTCGGGCCACAGATCGCGGATCTCGAAGACGAACGGCACGTTATGGCGACGCGCGAGGATCAGGCCGGCCATGGCGGCGGCCGGATGCGGGCTGGAGCCGATGATCACGTCGGGGCGGGGGAGCGGGGCGAGGGCACGGGGCGTCACGGCCCGGCGCGCATAGGCGAGCATGTTCCGGATGCGGTCGCTTCCGTTGCCCCAGTATTCGGGCGTTCTCAGCGCCAGGAACGGAATGCCGTCCACGATCTCCAGCCCCCGAGTCGGCCTCTGGCGTCCCGAGGGATGATCCGTGCTGGATGTGACGATCGAAGAAGACCAACCATAAGTAGAAAGATGGCGGGCTAAAGAATAATGGCGGACAAGGCCGCCAGATTGGGTCGGGCGCTGCGCATAGTGATTAAGTATCCACACATGCTTCATTTTCGGCTCAATCTTGGTACCGCTCGGCCCCTGAGCGCGCGTTGCCGCAAAGAGAGACATCGATTCTTGCTTGATCGTAATTTATCGCTTACGTGAAACCCGCAATTGAGGCGATACGAAATCAACGGCTCCGCCGCCACCCCTCTGTCCATCTTTCGACACGATGTGTCGCCAGCGGCCTGGATGGACAGGATCGAAATCAAGAGACCGGCATGAACGGACGAACCCGCAGCATTCTCGCGGTCATGGGCACGCGCCCCGAAGCGATCAAGATGGCTCCTCTCATCAAGGCGCTGCTGTCCGACGACCGCTTCACGGTCCATGTCTGCGTCACCGCGCAGCACCGCCAGATGCTCGATCAGGTGCTGAATCTCTTCGGCATCGTTCCCGATTTCGACCTCGACATCATGCGTCCGGGCCAGAGCCTCTCGGGCATCACCGGCGCGATTCTCTCCGGCATGGGGGACGTTCTGGCGCAAGCGAAGCCGGACATGGTGCTGGTCCATGGCGATACGACGACCACCTTCGCCGCTTCTCTTGCCGCATACTATCACCGGATCGCCGTCGGACATGTCGAGGCCGGGCTGCGCACCGGCAATCTCTATTCGCCCTGGCCGGAAGAGGCCAACCGCAAGCTGACGGGCACCCTGGCCCGGCTCCACTTCGCGCCGACGCCGAAGGCCCGCGACAACCTTCTGAAGGACGGCGTCGAGCCCGATGCGATCCATGTGACCGGCAACACGGTCGTGGACGCGCTGCTCGATGTCGTGGAGCATGTCCGCACCGATGCGGCGCTCAAGGCGCGGTTCGCGGAGCAGTTCGGCTTCCTCGACCGCACGAAGCGTCTCGTTCTCGTGACCGGTCATCGGCGCGAGAGCTTCGGGGGCGGGTTCGAGCGCATCTGCGAGGGGCTGCGGCGGATCGTCGAGGATTTCGACGATGTCGAGGTCCTCTACCCCGTCCACCTCAATCCCAATGTCCGCGAACCGGTGAACCGCCTTCTCGCCGGGCGCGACCGGGTCCATCTCATCGAGCCGGTGGACTATCTGCCCTTCGTCTGGCTGATGGATCAGGCACACATCATCCTCACGGATTCGGGCGGCATCCAGGAAGAGGCGCCTTCTCTCGGCAAGCCGGTTCTCGTCATGCGGGACACGACCGAGCGGCCGGAGGCCGTTGAGGCCGGCACGGTGAAGCTCGTCGGTAGCGATGCCGACCGGATCGTCGCCGAAATGAGCGCTCTCCTGCGCGACGAGGACGCCTACCGCGCGATGAGCGTCGCGCACAACCCCTACGGCGACGGGGAGGCCTGCGCGCGCATCGTCTCCGCCCTCGCAGCATACGAGGTTCTACCCGCATGAAGTTTGACACGCTCTCGGTGATCGGGCTCGGTTATATCGGGCTTCCGACGGCCGCGGTCTTCGCGTCGCGGCGCAAGACGGTGATCGGCGTCGACGTCAATCCGAAGGCCGTCGCGGCGATCAATCGCGGCGAGATCCACATCGTCGAGCCGGACCTCGACATGCTGGTGCATGCGGCCGTCACCGAAGGGTGGCTGAGCGCGCGCGCGACGCCCGCACCGGCGGACGCCTTCCTCATCGCGGTGCCGACCCCCTTCCGCGACGGCTATCAGCCCGATCTCTCCTATATCGAGGCGGCCGCCAAGGCGATCGCTCCGGTTCTGGTCGCGGGCAATCTGGTCATTCTGGAATCGACGTCCCCCGTCGGGGCCACCGAGGACATGGCCCGTTGGCTCGCGGAAGCGCGGCCGGACCTGACCTTCCCGCAGGACGCCGGCGAGCAGTCCGACATCCGCATCGCGCATTGTCCGGAGCGGGTTCTGCCCGGCAAAGTGCTGCGCGAACTCGTCGAGAACGACCGCATCATCGGCGGCATGACGCCGCGCTGTTCGCAGGCCGCGATCGATCTCTACCGGATCTTCGTCGAAGGCGAGTGCATCGTCACCGACGCCCGCACGGCCGAGATGTGCAAGCTGACGGAGAACAGCTTCCGAGACGTCAACATCGCCTTCGCGAACGAGCTGTCCCTGATCTGCGACCGTCTCGACATCGATGTCTGGGAACTGATCGAACTCGCCAACCGGCATCCGCGCGTCCAGATCCTGCAGCCCGGACCGGGCGTCGGCGGGCACTGCATCGCGGTCGATCCCTGGTTCATCGTCGCCCGCACGCCGGACGTGGCCCGCATCGTTCGCACGGCGCGCGAGGTCAACGACGCCAAGCCGCAATGGGTGGTCGACAAGATCCGTCAGACGATCGGCACCTTCCTTCTGGACAACCCGACCCGCACCAGCGGCGACGTCCGCATCGCCTGTCTGGGGCTCACCTTCAAGCCCAACATCGACGATCTGCGCGAGAGCCCGGCGCTGGGCATCGCCGAGCAGCTCGGCCGGGAGTTCGGGGACCGTCTGGTTCTGGTCGAGCCGAATGTCGAGACCCTGCCGGAGGCCTTGGCCGACCGGCGTCTCGTTCAGCTCGACGAAGCCGTCGAGACCGCCGACATCTTCGTCCTGCTGGTCGCCCATGACGAGTTCGCGGGCCTTCGCGAAAGGATCGGCTCGGGCAAGGTGCTCTTCAGCGCCACCGCGACCCGCTGATCCATCGGCGCAGCGTCCGGCGTTTCGCGAGCGGCGGTGCCCGAGTTTATTGCAAGGGTGATCGGGGAGGACGACGATCTTCCCGGATCACCCTTGTTCGTTTCGGGATTGGGACTCACCTTGGCGGTCCGTCCCCGCCTCCAGCCTGCGATAGAGTTCGACGAGCGCGGGTGCCTGACTCTCCCAGGAGAGAAGCGGCGCGGCCGCGCGTGCGTTGCGGGCCAGTCGCTCCCGCTCGGCCGCGTCGAGGACCAGCCGCCGGAGGGCTGCGGCAAGCGCGCCTTCGTTGCCATCCGGCACGAGGAGCCCGAGTTCGTGCTCGGTGACGATCCTTCGGATTTCCGGAAGGTTCGAGGCGACGACCGGCAAACCGGCCATGACATACTCGAACAGCTTGTTTGAATCGGTCGTGAAGTGGTTGAGACACGTGTTCTCGATCGGCTGAACGCCGATGTCGGCCGATGCCGTGTAGACGGGCAGCCGCTCCAGCGGCACGGTCGGGACGAAGCGCACCCGATCGTCCAGAGCGAGCTCACGGGCTTTGTCCGCCAGGCTTTCGCTCAGCCGTCCCGAGCCGATGAAGACCAGATGGGCGTCGGGGACGCCGGCCATGGCCGCGAGCAGCGTTTCCAGCCCGCGCCCCTGCTGTAGCCCGCCCTGATAGACGATGACGGGCCAGTCGCGTCGCAAGCCGAGCTCCTCTCGCAAGAGGCCCGTCCGCTCCACGCTCGTGCGGGCGGGGCGGTTCTGCAGAACGAGCGGACGCGAAATGTCGTAGGCTCTCGCGAAGAAGGCGGCGCGCCGGTCGGTCGTCGTGATCGTCCCCGCGGCGCGCGGCATGAGCCGCCGCTCGATCGCGAAGACCAGGCCACGCAGCTTGCGATAACCCTCCCGGCCGGTGCTGATCTCGTGGGCGTCGTAGACGAGTTGCGCACGCGCCAGCCGAGCCGCGAGCCATCCGGTCGGAAGGGTGTTCACGTCATGGGCATGGACGATGTCGGGACGGCTTCGGACGATGCGTACCAGCATCATCGCATGGGTCCAGCTGCGCAGCACGGCACGCGTCAGGAGTGCGGCCCGACCGAGGCGCATGGGCTTGCCGGTTCGCTTCGCCGGCTTCTCGAAAAGGCGTCTGGGCGTGCGAACCACCTCCACGCCGTTCAGGATCGTCTCGCGGGTCTGCGTCTGGCCCGGGCTGTGCAGCGCGAACACCGTCACGGCGTGCCCGGCCGCCTGGAGGGTTTCGGCCTCCTTGCGAACCCGAGCGTCGTTGCGCAGGTCGTTCCATACGATCATGGCAACGCGCATGAAGTCTCCGTTTTCAGCGGCCGTGCCTCGGAGCGGCCGGGTGCGACGAGGCCTATGGGCGCCCTGCGTCCGAACGATGGCCTCTCGCAGTCCCGATCGCAGCCACAGCGGCTCAGACGGGCCGTTGAGAACAGACCACGACCGCAGGAAGGCAGTGAGGCGTCAGCCGATATCAAAAAGGGCGTCCCATGCGGTGCACGGAACGCCCTCGAAATCGTGGCGGGAAGGTCCCCGGAACCCTAGTTCAGGCGCCGGTCGACTTCCTCGATCGAACGCCGGATCATCGTCTCGTCCGCGGCGACGTTCTTTTCGGCGAAGATGCGGGCCGCGGCGTCCACCGCGATGTTGACCGCGGATGCCCGGACCTCGGCGATGGCGTCGCTTTCGGCCTGGGCGATCTTCAGCTCGGCCGTCTTGGTCCGCCGTGCGATGTAGTCTTCGCTCTTCGCACGGGCCTCGGCGGCGATCGCCTTCGCTTCACGCTCGGCGTTGGCGACGATCTCTCGCGCCTCGGCCTCGGCCTCGCGGCGGCGGCGCTGGTACTCCGCCAGCTGCTGCTTGGCCTCTTCCTTCAGCTCGCGCGCCTCTTCGAGCTCGTGCTTGATGCGGGCGGCGCGGTCGTCGAGAGCCCGGCCCGCCATCTTCGGCGCACCGAGATAGATGATGAGCGCGAAGAAGAGGACAAGGGCGACGAGGGCCCAGAAACTGGGATCCTCAAGCATGACGATCCTCCTTCGTGCTGGCGTTGTTCACCGCGGTGACGACGTCCTCGCGGGAGACCGAAAGGCCGGCGAGGGTCGAGACGATCGCCGTCGTGGTCTCTTCGGCGATGGCGTCCACGTCGGCGAGCGCCTTGGCCTTGATCTCGGCGATGCGCGTCTGCGCTTCGTCGAGACGCCGGTCGAGGGCCGCTTCGCTGGACTTGCGCTCGGCGTCCGCCTCGGCCCGGGCCGTGTCGCGGGCCTCCTGGGCGATCTTGTGGGAGCGCTCGCGCGCCTCGGCCAGATCCTGCTCGTACGCGGCCTGGGCCGCGTCGGCATCCGCCCGCATCCGCTCGGCCGCGTCGAGGTCGAGCGCGATCCGGTCGCGGCGGCCCTCGATGATCCCGGCCAGACGGGGCACCAGGACCTTCGACATCACGAGGTAGAGAACGCCGAAGGTAATCAGAAGCCAGAGGATCTGAGACGCGAAGAACTCAGGCTCCAACGGCGGAAAGCCACCGGTCGTCTCGTCGACGTGAATGGCCTCGGCGGTCGGGGGAGGGGGCGTGTCGGTGAGGTTCGGCGCTTCACCGTGCGTCGTCCCTACCTCAGTCTGCGCATGCGCGTCACGGACGAACATCTATCACTCCGGCAAGTGGACCGGCCGCCCGAATCATCCGGGCGGCCGGTGGCACGATCCTACGAACGTCGATTAGACGAAGAGGAGGAGGAGCGCGATCAGCAGCGAGAAGATGCCGAGCGCTTCGGTCACGGCGAAGCCGAAGACCAGACGGCCGAACTGGCCGTCGGCAGCCGACGGGTTGCGCAGCGCGCCCGTCAGAAAGCTCGAGAAGATGTTTCCGAGAGCGAGCGCCGTGCCGGCCATGCCGAAGCAGGCGAGACCCGCGCCAATGTAACGAGCAGCTTCCGCTTCCATGTCAAACTCCTTTGATGGGATCCGTGCGGGAGGGTGTCCGCGACCCCGAGGGCCGCGAAGGCGATTGTTACGTCAGTGGTGCGTGTGCACCGCGTCGTTCAGGTACATGCAGGTCAGGATCGCGAAGACGTAGGCCTGCAGGAAGGCGACCAGGAACTCGAAGGCCGTGAGCGCGACCGTCATGAACATCGGCAGGATCGCGCCGACGACGCCGACCGCACCGACGCCGCCCATCGAGACGATGAAGCCGGCGAAGACCTTCAGCGCGATGTGACCCGACAGAAGGTTCGCGAACAGACGAATCGAGAGCGAGATGGGACGCGAGAGGAACGAGATGACCTCGATCAGCGTCACGAAGGGCACGACCGCGGCGGGAACGCCCGAAGGGACGAAGACCCGGAACCAGGACAGGCCGTGCTTGTAGATGCCGTAGCCGACCACCACGCCGATCACGATCATCGCCAGGGCGAAGGTGACGATCAGATGGCTCGTGACGGTGAACCAGTACGGGTACATGCCCAGGAGGTTCGCCACGAGGACGAAGAGGAACAGCGAGAAGACGAGGGGGAAGAATCGCATCCCCTCCTGTCCGGTCGCGTCCCGGAGCATCTTGGCGATGAACTCGTAGAAGATCTCGGAGACGGACTGCGCGCCGCTCGGCACGAGACCGCGGCCACGCGTCGACCAGTAAAGGAAACCGGTCGTCACGGCGACGGTCGCCACCATGAACAGCGAAGAGTTGGTGAAGGACAGATCCAGTCCGCCGACCTGGATAGGGACGAGCCTGTTGATCTCGAACTGATAAAGCGGGTCGGCTGCCAAAAAACTCGTCCTCGATGATTGTCACCCCGCGAGGGCGCCACTCCCTTAGCGTCCCGAAACCGGCTTCGCAACACCCGATGGGGCAACAATTCAGGGCTTTGGGCCGCTTTCCTGAGAAGTGTTCGCTCCCCGGATCACGTTGCGCACGCCCGCGCCGAAACCGAGCAGCAGGAAGATGATGAGGCCGAAGGGACGCGTCCCGAGGAAGTGATCGATGCCGTAGCCGAGCAGGGCGCCGACCGCCACGCCGGCGACGAACTCGCTCGCGATCTTCAGCCCCTGCGCCATGCCCTGCATGCCGCTGCGCTTGGTGATTCCGTCCGCCTCTTCGGCCCGCTCGCGGGCACGACGCTCGTCGAGACGCTCCGCGAGGCGCGCGCGGCGTGATTCCCAGTCTTCGGGCGGGCGCGCGTCGGACATGGGCAGGCTTCCTACAGAAACGAAGTGGTGTCGGCCGCCTCTAGCGTCAGTTCCAGCCGCCGCCGAAGGTGCGGTAGAAGATGTGAAGGCCGATCTTGTCGACGCGCTCCATGGCGCGGGCCCAGCGCGGCCGGACATAGGTCGCGTGATAATGCGTCGCGGAACCGACCTCCGGGAGCCAGATCTCGCCCTTGGTCACTTCGAGGGCGATGCGCTCGGCCTTCTCGTAGGCGCGGCGGTTTGTGATCCGGTCGGGAATGCCGTCGCAGGCGAAGGAGAACTGGCAGCGGTTCCGCATGTGCTGGTTCTGGTAGACGACGCCGCAGATCGTGTCCGGATAGGACGGCGCACGCACGCGGTTCAGAATCACCTGCGCCACGGCCTCCTGGCCGCGGGCGACCTCGCCGCGCGCCTCGAAATAGATGCCGGTGGCAAGGCAGGTCTGCTCTTCCTTCGAGAAGGCGGCGGCGGGCAGCGGCGTGGCGGCCCAGGCGTGGTCCTTCTCCCCCAGCGGCGGCACGAAACCCTCGTCGCGGCGCAGGATGTCGTTGAAGCGCGACGAGGCCGAAGGGCCGCTCGACGGGGCGAAGGCCATCTCGCTTCCCGTCGAATCGTCCGCGCTGGAACCCGGCCGGTCGGTCGGGCGAAGCGAGGCGGTCTGAACGCTCTCGGAGACGCCGAGCTTGGGGTCGTTCGAACGCAGGCTGGCCGCGATGGTCATGTTGGAGGCGAAGTTCTGCGGGCCGGCGAGGGCCGTGCGCATTTCGGCGTCGCCGTTCGCGAGGCCGGGCGTGAGGAGCGGGGCGCGCTCTCCGACCCGACCGGCGGCGAAGGACCGCAGGGCCTCGGTCGCGTCCGGCGCCACGCGCGGCGCGTAGACGCGCCCGCCGCGCTCCGCCATCTGGCTCGCCGGGCGGCTTTCCCAGACGGCACGAGCCTCTTCGAGGAGTGATTCAGCGAGAAGGGCGGCTTTCGCCTCCTCCACGAAGGCCGGGCGGCCGCTGTCGGAAAGCGATGTCGCCATCAGGGGCGTCAGGGTCAGCGCGAAAGCGGACAGAACAACAGTGCGCGCGCAGCCGCGCGCAATCGATCCAACGTCTCGCCGCACGAAGTCCCCCAATCGACCGTCCCTCATGCGATGTGCCCGCCCCATTCTATTAACAGGAGCACATCGTCGGGCATTAACCTTGTATCTTGGTTAACAACCCGGAAATGAGGCGATCTCCGGGCGTTTCGCGCCCGATCGCCGGATGGTTCCCTCAGTGTGCCCTTTTTTTCCTAGACGCGTACGGATTGGCCGGTTTGCGCAGATGGATGCGAATCGGCACGCCGGGAAGGGCGAAGTCCTGCCGCAGCCCGTTGACCAGATAGCGCGTGTAGGACGCTCCCAGCGCTTCGGGCCGGGTCGTCGAGATCACGAAAGTGGGCGGCCGGGTCTTCACCTGCGTCATGTACTTCACGTTCACGCGGCGCCCGGCGACGGCCGGGGGCGGGTGGTGCGAGACGGTCCGCTCCAGCCACTGGTTCAGCTTCGCGGTGGAGATTCGCCGGTTCCACGTCGCGTGGGTCTTGGCGATGGACTGCATCAGCCGGTCGAGCCCGGCGCCGGTCTCGCCGGAGATCGGCACGGCCTCGATGCCGCGCATCTGCGGCAGCAGCCGCTCCGTGCGCTCGCGCAGGTCCGCCAGGACGGCCTGCCGGTCCTCGATCATGTCCCATTTGTTGAAGGCGATGACCGGGGCGCGGCCCTCACGCTCGATGAGGTCGGCGATCTGCAGGTCCTGGCGCTCGAAGGGCACCGTCGCGTCGAGCACGACGACGACCACTTCGGCGAACTTGATGGCGCGCAGCGCATCGGCGACGGAGAGCTTCTCGAGCTTCTCCTGCACCTTCGCCTTGCGGCGCAGGCCCGCCGTGTCGAACATCTTCACGCGGCGGCCGCGCCATTCCCATTCGACGGAAATGGAATCGCGCGTGATGCCCGCTTCCGGTCCCGTCAGCAGCCGGTCCTGGCCGAGGAAACGGTTGACCAGCGTCGACTTGCCGGCGTTCGGACGCCCGACGATCGCGATGCGCAGCGGCTTGGTGTCGTCGTAGGTCTCGACGGGCTCGCCGTCCTCGTCCAGGACGACGTCGACGGCGGTCTCGGCGGGCTCGACCTCGTCCTCGAAGACGGCCTCGCCCAGAGCGCCGACGATCGCGTCGCGAAGGTCGCCCATGCCCTCGCCGTGCTCGGCCGAGATCGCGACCGGCTCGCCGAGCCCCAGCGCGAAGGCGTCGTAGAATCCTTCGTCGGACCCGCGCGCCTCAGCCTTGTTGGCGACGAGCACCACGGGGCGCCCGCGACGGCGCAGGAGCTCGCCGAAGACCGCGTCGTCGGCGGTGATGCCGATCTTGGAATCGACGACGAAGAGCGAGAGGTCGGCCGCGTCGATGGCGGCCTCCGTCTGCGCCTTCATCCGGCCTTCGAGACTGTCGGCGGACGCATCCTCCAGCCCGGCGGTGTCGATGACCGTGAAGGCGATGTCGAGAAGCGACGCTTCGCCTTCGCGGCGGTCGCGCGTGACGCCCGGCCGGTCGTCGACGAGCGCGAGCCGCTTGCCGACGAGACGGTTGAAGAGCGTGGACTTGCCGACATTCGGGCGGCCGATGATGGCGATGGTGGCCATGGGAGTGTTCGCCTTCGAGAAGGAGTGCGAGCGATCAGGAGGGCGGTGCGGCGCCGGGCGCGACGGGCGAGGGCTCGTTCGAGATGTCGGCCTCGCCCGCCGGGTCCTCGGCGGGCGCGGCTTCGTCAGCCGGCTCGTCCGCTTGCGGCAGATCCAGCTGCTCGGTCAGCGGCGTCGTCATCGCGGGGTCGGCGGTCGCCGGCTCGGCGGGAGCATCGACCGGGCCGGCCTCCGGCTCGGCCGGAGCCTCGACGAGGGGGTCCACCGCGCCCGGCACCGGCGCGATCGCCGCCGGCTCGGCCGGGTCCGGTTCGGCGGGCGTCGCACCCGGCTCCGGCAGCGTCGTGCCGGCGTCGATCAGGTCGAGCATCAGGCCGGCACGCTGGACGATGCCCGACGGCGCGCTCAGATCCTCGCTGATCTGCTGGAAGAAGGGGCGGGCCGCCTTGCCGTCGCCCGCGCGCCAAAGCGAGAGGCCGATGGCTTCGCGCGCCGGATGGCGCAGGGCGGACGCCTCGCTGGTCAGCCGCTCGACGCGTGCGCGCACGTCGTCGGGCGTCCCGTCGTCGACGAGAAGATAGGCCGCCCGCACGGCCGCGACGTCCCGCAGCGCCTGGGGCGCGGACGAGTTCGCGACCTCGTCGAGCGCCGCGACGGCGCCGGACCGGTCGCCGTCCGCCGCCAGGGTCGCGGCGATGCGCAGGCGCGCGAGGTGCGGATAGGCGCCGACGCCGTCCGAGGCGAGATCCTCGAAGGCGGCCACCGCGCCCTGCGTGTCGCCGGCGGAGGCGAGATCGACGGCCGCGAAATAGCGGTCGCCGTCGGCAGCCGCGCGCGCGGCCTGCTGCCGTTCCCACACGACGTAGGCGATGGTGGCGAGAATGACGAGGACGACACCGGCGATGACGAACTTGCCGAAGCGCTTCCACACGCCTTCCATGCGCTCGCGGCGCATCTGCTCGTTCACTTCGCGAATGAAGGTATCGTCGCTCATGGGCCGGCTACACCTGTGAATCGGTGCGCGACCGCATCTTTCAAACGGCGCGCTGTCTTGGACGTCACCGGCGTTCTAACGATTTTCGGGCGAAACGATAGGTCCCGGCCCCACGATGGGCGCCACGCGGCTCGTGCCCATGTCTGTGCTCGGCGAGGCGTCGTCCTCGAACGTCCGTCCGCTTCGAGGCGAGCGGGCGCTCTAAGCGGGCCCGCCTGCGGATCGCCGCAGGAAGGCCGGGCGGGGCGCCGATGTCGAGCACCCCGCCGCGGATCGTCAGAGCGCGGCTTCGATGCGCTCGGCGACCTCAGGCGAGACCCAGGCCTTCCAGACGTCCGGCTGGGTCTCCAGGAAGTGGAACGCCGCGTCCTCGCCGGTCGCCTGGTTCTCGTCCTTCCAGGCGAGCACGGCGTTCACGACGTCGTTCGGCCAGGCCCGGGTGTTCAGATACTCCGCCGCCTGCGGCGCGCGCTCGGCGATGCCCGGCGTCAGCAGGGTGTAGACCTCTCCGGGCGTCCAGGCATTGGGCTGCGGGTCGGCGCAGTCGGGCTGCGTGGTGCAGTTCTCCCATTCCGCCTGGTCGAAGGGCACGCCGAAGTCGAGCAGCTTCATCGGGTAGCGGCCGACGATGGGCGTCGGCGACCAGTAGTAGCCGAGCCAGCCGCGCTCGTTCTCGAAGGCGTTGGCGATCGAGCCGTCGAGCCCGGCCGACGAACCCGTGTCGACCAGGACGAAGCCGTTCTCCTCGCCGTCATAGGCGCGGAAATAGTTGCGCAGCATGATCTGGCAGCCCCAGCCCGCCGGGCAGTCGTAGACCGCGCCCTGGTCCGGGTTCTCCGGCGAGGGGAAGAGGTCCGGGCGCGCGAAGGCGTCGGCGACGGTCTGGATGTCGGGATTCGCGTCGGCGATGTACTGCGGAATCCAGAAGCCCTCCTGCGGGCCGTCCGACAGGACCATCGCGCCGTACTCGATCCGCCCCTCGGAAACGGCCGCGTCGATCTGCTCGCGGAACTGGTTCACGAACATCTCGGGCGCGACGTCCGGCTCGCCCCGCTCGGTCATGGAGGTGAAGGTCGGCATCGTGTCGCCGGGGACGAGCTGCGCGTCGCAGCCGAAACCGTTCTGAAGGATGAACTGGTCGATCGCCGCCATGGTCTCGGCCGAGGCCCAGTTCATCGAGGCGATGCGGATCGTGCCGCACTCGGCGGGCTGCGAATCCTGCGCGAAGGCGGCCCCCGTTCCGAGGGTCAGGACGGCGGTGGAAGCCAACAGAAGGGCACGCATGGGCCGGAATCTCCGAAGGGCGCGAAGCGCGCGGGGACAGGGTCGCTGCGAGGGTGGCGCAACGAGGAGCTGAATCATAGGGCGCAACCCATCCTCTGCGACCGCTCGCCGCAAACGCTTCTACAGAAGCGCCAGCTGCACTCCGGCTCCGCGCGGCGCGCGAAACAGGTCCGTGCGAAGCACCGAGCGGGTCTCGTTCAGGCCCAGGCGCCGGGCCGCGAGCTCGAAGCGCCGGCGGATCTGCATCGCGTAAGGCCCGCTGCCGCGCATGCGCTTTCCCCATTCCGCATCGTAGTCCTTGCCGTCCCGCATGGAGCGCAGGAGCGAGAGAACGTGGCGGTAGCGGTCCGGGAAATGCTGCAGCAGCCAGTCCTTGAAGATCGGCGAGACCTCCAGCGGAAGCCGCAGGAGAACGTAGCCCGCCTCCTTCGCCCCGGCCTCCTTCGCGCCCTCAAGAAGACGCTCGATCTCGCTGTCGGTCAGGCCCGGAATGATCGGCGCCGTCATCACCATGGTCGGAACGCCCGCGGCGCTGAGCGCCTTCACCGCCTCCAGCCGCTTGGCCGGCGTCGCCGCGCGCGGCTCCATCGTCCGGGCCAGCTTGCGATCGAGCGTCGTGACCGACAGCGCGACCTTCACCAGCCCCTTCGCGGCCATGCGCTCCAGAATGTCGATGTCGCGCAGCACGAGCGCCGACTTCGTGACGATGCCGACTGGATGGTTCGCCGCCTCCAGCACCTCCAGGATCCGGCGCATCAGCCGCCATTCCTTCTCGATCGGCTGATAGGGATCGGTGTTGGTCCCGATGGCGATCGTGCGGACCTCGTAGCCGGGCTTCGACAGTTCCGCCTCCAGAAGCTCCGGCGCGTCGGGCTTGGCGAAGAGCTTGGACTCGAAATCGAGGCCGGGCGAAAGCCCCATATAGGCGTGGCTCGGCCGCGCGAAGCAGTAGACGCAGCCGTGCTCGCATCCGCGATACGGGTTGATGGACCGGTCGAAGGAGATGTCGGGCGACGTGTTCCGCGTGACGATGGTGCGCGGCTTCTCGACCTGAACCTGCGTGCGGAAGGGCGGCAAATCCTCCAGGCTGTCCCACCCGTCGTCGAACGCGGTCCGGGCGAAGGGCTCGAAACGTCCCGAGGGATTGATCCCCGCGCCGCGGCCCCGGCGCCTCGTATCGCCGACGCGCACGCCCGAGCGGGCGACGAGTTGCGCCGCGATCTCCGATCCCGCGATTCGCGAGAAGGCCAGACGGTCGGCGGTCGTGATCTCCTGCATGGCTCGTTCACTCCGTGGTGTGAATACGAAGTTAATGCCGGAACGAGAACAATACAAGAACAAACCGCTTCGGGGCCACCGCTCTGGCGGTGCCGCCCGCGGCAGTCTATCAATGCCGACGATGATCACAGTCATGATCGAGATGCGCGACGACCGTGCGGCCGCCTTGCAGGCGACGCTCGCCTGTCTCGTGCCTGCGGCGGTGGACGGCCTGATCCGCGACGTCGTGGTCTTCGATCGCGGCATCGGCCCGAACGCCCGACGCATCGCGGACGACGCCGGATGCGTTCTTCGCGGCGCCCAGGAGGTCGGGGACGTTCTCCAGGGCGGGTCGAGCGAATGGCTCCTCTTGCTCGAAGCCGGCAGCACGCTGTCGAGAGGATGGATCGAGACGGCGACCATCCACCTGCGCACCGGCGGCGCGCGCGGCAGGGCGGCGCGCTTCGCCTCCGGCCCGCTCGATCGCTGGGGCCTGCCGGTCCTGGCGCGCGGCAAACGTCTGGAGCGCGGCGTACTGGCGCCGCGACGGGTCCTTTCGGAGCGCTACAGGATCGGGATGCGGCTCGGCGAGTTGGCCGCGACCGTATCGACGAGCGTTCTCAGCGCGCGCATCGCGCCGCCCTCGAGCCTGGAGCGCTGCTGATCAGGCCGAGCGGCCGCCGCGTCGCAGATGCTCGTCGAGGCGCGGCATGATCTCCACGAAATTGCAGGGCCGGTGGCGATAGTCGAGCTGCGGCTGCAGGACATGGTCCCAGCCGTCCCGGCAGGCGCCGGGAGAGCCGGGCAGGGCGAAGACGAAGGTCGCGTCGATCACCCCGGCGGTCGCGCGCGACTGGATGGTGGAGACGCCGATCTTGTCGAAGGAGATGCGGTGGAACACGGCCGAGAAGCCGTCCATCCGCTTCTGGAAGATCGGCTCCAGCGCCTCCGGGGTCACGTCCCGCCCGGTGAAGCCCGTTCCGCCCGTCGTCACCACCACGTCGATCGCGGGGTCGCGGCACCAGGCGAGCACGGTCTTGCGGATGGCCTCGATGTCGTCCGGCACGATCGCACGGTCCGCGAGCCTGTGGCCGGCAGCCTCCAGCCGCTCGACGAGCGTCTGCCCGGAGCGATCGTCTTCCATCGTCCGCGTGTCGGACACGGTGAGGACGGCGATCGAGAGCGGCACGAATTCGCGCTGCGTGTCGGTCATGCGGCATTCCTTGCGTTCGTCGACCCGAAGCTGCGCGTCGCCTCCACCCACCAATGCGGATGCGCGTCCTTCAGGGCGGCTGCCGCCGCCTTCGCATCCTCGGCCGATCCGAAGAGGCCGAAGACGGTCGCGCCGGAGCCCGACATGCGCGCGAGGAGCGCCCCGTCACCGCGCAGCGAGGCGAGGGCCTCGATCACGACGGGCGCAAGACTTTCAGCGGGTTCGGACAGATCGTTGCGGCAGGACTTCAGGAAGTCCGCGAGGGAGGAGAGCGTCGCGAAGCCCTGAGGCGGGACGGCGGGCGGCGGCGGATTGTCGGCCGTCCGCAGCCTCGCGAAGATGGCCGGCGTCGGCACCGCGATCCTCGGGTTCACCAGCACCATGTCGAGCGGCGGCATCGAAGCCAGCGGCTCGATCGCCTCGCCGATCCCGGTGATGCGCGAGGGCGCGCCGGTCAGGCACATCGGCACGTCGGCCCCGAGCCGGGCGGTGGCCTTCGCGAGCGGGAGCTGCAACGCGGGATAGGTCTCGCCGAGATGGCGCAGGAGGGCTGCCGCGTCCGCCGAGCCGCCTCCGATGCCCGCCGCCGACGGAAGGTTCTTCGTCAGCGCGATCGTCAGCGGAGGAGTGTCGATCCCGTGCTCGACTGCGACCTGCCGCGCGAGAGCCAGGGCGTGGACGACGATGTTGCCCGCCAGCGGAACGCCTTCGGCCATCGGCCCGTCGATCACGAGCCGGTCGGCGGCGGCGGGCGAGATCGCCAGTTCGTCGCCCAGCTCGGTGAAGACGACCAGCCCGTCGAGGAGATGGTAGCCGTCCTCGCGCTTTCCCACGACGTGCAGGGAAAGGTTGATCTTCGCCGGTGCGCGGACGCGTCGTGTCCCCGAGCCGCTTTCAGGCACGCCGTCCATCCGGGTTGGGATCAGTTGGGAAGGGCGGCGGGCTCTTCGGTCCCGGCGGCGTTGGAGGCGCGCTCCTGACGGACGTCGGACGCGTCGTCCTCGTCCTCCAGGTCGGAGCCGACCGGACCCAGCCCCTCTTCCAGCTTGATTTTGATCTTCTCGGCAACCTCGGGCTCCGGCGCGGGCGTCGAGTTCAGCGCGCGCTGCCACTGGAAGCGGGCCTCGCGCTCGCGGCCGACGCGCCAATAGGCGTCGCCCAGATGGTCGTTGATCGTCGGCTCGGTCGGCGAGATCAGAACCGCGCGTTCCAACTGCTCCACCGCCTCGTCGAACCGTTCGAGGCGGTAATAGGCCCAGCCCAGCGAATCGATGATGTAGCCTTCGTTCGGGCGCAGATCGACGGCGGTCCGGATCATCTCCAGCCCTTCGTCGAGATTGCGGTTCATGTCGACCAGCGAATAGCCGAGATAGTTCAGCACCTGCGGCTGGTCCGGCGAGAGTTCGAGCGCGCGCCGGAAGTTCGGCTCGGCCTTGTCCCACTCCTTCATCCGCTCGTAGGCGATGCCGAGCTGGTAATAGATGCTCCAGTTGTTCGCGCCGCCTTCGGGCGCGATTTCCAGAGCGCGGTCCAGGATCGCCGCCGCTTCCTCGTACTGCTTGTCGGCCGAGAGGACGTCGGCATAGGCGAGATGCGTCTGCAGGTCGTCCGGATAGGCCTCGACGGCCTTGGCGAGCTGGTCGCGCGCCTCCTCCCGGCGGTCGGCGTACCAGAGGTCGAGACCCATCTGCAGGTCGGCGGTCCGGCGGAAGGCCGAATCCTCCGGGATCTGCTGGTAGTAGTCGATGGCCCGGTCGATGCGCGAGGTGCGCTCGGCAGCGCCCGCCAGGGCCGTCAGGAGCTTCGGCGAGCTCGTCTGCGACACCGCGTCCGCGAACTGGAAGTAGAGAAGGGCGACGTCCTGCCCGTCGCCGCGATTGATCGCCTGTCCAAGCGTGTAGAGCGCTTCGGCCGCGCCGTCGCGGGCCGTCTCGATCGGCGCCTCGACCGGCGAGCCGTCGCCGATCTGGAGGCGGGCGCGAAGATGGACGAGCGGGTCGTAGGTGGGGGCGAGGTCGAGGCCGCCGTCCAGCGTCTCGATCGCCTCGTCCACGTCGCCGGCGCGCGCCTGGATGCGGGCGAGCGCTTCCACGGCGGCGAGATAGGCGTCCGGCGAGCTCTGCACCGAGGCCGGATCGGAAATGAGCGCGCCGAGAACGCGGCGAGCTTCTGCATCGTCACCGCCGAGCGCCGCGATCAGGCCCTTCTGGTACAGGTTGAAGATCGGGAACCAGGCGGGACCCGTCGTCTCGTCGATGCGGGCCTGCGCCTCGTCGAAGCGGCCGTCCTGCGCCAGGGCCCAGGCCGAGAGGTGCCCGACCAGCAGGCTGTCGAACTCGCTCGTGTCGGAGATGTCGAACTGGTCCACGGCATCGGCCGGCTCGTCCTGGCGGATCGCCTCGAGGCCGAGGGCGATGCGGGCCACCTTGCCGGCGTCGATGTCGGAGGCGAGCTCGCGGGCGAGTTCGATTCCCTCCTCGAAGCGTCCTTCGGCGAAGAAGGCGAACATCGCCTCCTGGCGCAGGACCTGAGAGGTGCGGTCGAGCTCCAGCGCCCGTTCGAAATAGTCCGCCGCCACGTCCAGCGCGCCGCTCGACTGCGCCGCCTTGGCGGCGAGATAGGCCCCGGCGACCGTCTCGGCGCTCACGGCGGGGCGCTCCGTGGCGAGAGCCTGTGGCAGCGAGGCGTGGACCGCCAGAGCGGCAACCGCGGCCAGGAGCGCGGAACGGGCGAGGCTCGGGATCGGCACGGGTGGGTTCATCCTTTCGCGAACGGGCGGCCACAGGGCCGCGTCGCAGGAAATCGTACAGGACCCGCCCGAAGCGTTCGAACGGTGACGCGCATGATAGCGCAGCTCCAACTCGTCGGGAATCAGCTTGGCCGTTTTGCGGCCGGCCTGGGGCGATCTTGCGCGGTCGAGGCTGTGTCCCTCGCTCAGTTGATGCGGTCGATGCAGAAGGCGACGACGTCGACGAGCGCGTCCCTGGCCTCGGAGGGCGGCAGGGTGCGGACCGCTTCGAGAGCCGAATCGCCGTAGCGCAGCGCCTTCTGGCGGGAGGTCTCCAGCGCGCCGTGCCGGTCGAGGAGGCGCAGCGCCTCCTTGAAGGCGTCCTCGCCGTTCTCGCCATGTTCGAAGGCGCGGCTCCAGAAGGCGCGCTCGGCCTCGTCGGCCTTCTCGACGGCGAGGATCACCGGCAGGGTGATCTTGCCCTCGCGGAAATCGTCGCCGGCATTCTTGCCGAGGGCGTCCGCGCTCGACCCGTAGTCCAGGATGTCGTCGACCAGCTGGAAGGCGATGCCGAGATCCCGGCCATAGCGCCGCATGGCCTCGCGCTCCGCGTCGCCGGCTCCGGCGATCACGGGGCCGACCTCGCAGGCCGCGGCGAAGAGGGCGGCCGTCTTGGCGTCGATGACGGCCAGATAGTCCGCCTCGTTCGTCGTCAGCCGCTTGGCCGCCGAAAGCTGCCAGACCTCGCCCTCGGCGATGACGGCGGAGGCGTTGGACAGGATGGCGAGAGCGGGCATGGACCCGACCTCCACCATCATCTTGAAGGCCTGGCCGAGGAGGTAGTCGCCGACGAGGACGCTGGCCTGATTGCCCCAGATGCGCCGGGCGGTGCTCTTGCCGCGCCGCAGATCGCTCTCGTCCACCACGTCGTCGTGAAGGAGCGTTGCGGTGTGCAGGAACTCGACGCTGGCCGCGAGCTTCACGTGCCCGTCGCCCGAATAGCCGTAGGCGAGGGAGGAGGCGATGGTCAGCATCGGCCGCAGCCGCTTGCCGCCGGACGAGATCAGATGCTCGGCGATCTCGGGGATCAGCTCGACGTTCGATCCGGCCATCGACAGGATGAGCGCGTTGACGCTCTGCATGTCGTCGCGTGTGAGGTCGACGATCGCGGCGATGGAAGGCCGCGCGGTCCCCTCGGCTTGGGGTTTGGCAAGGCTCAAGACGAACTCCGACTGTTGCGGCGGGCATAGACCGGCTGCGAGGTGCGGGCAAGCGCCGATGATGGTCCGATGATGCAGTCGCGAACGCCGAGCTTGCGGCGTGCAGGCTTTTGTCCGACACCTCGCGCCATGCTCGAGCTCCTGCGAACCACCGATCCGGTCCTCATCTCCTTCGTGGACGCTCTTCTGAAGGACGGCGGCGTTCCGCACATGGTGGCCGACAGCCACATGAGCATCCTCGACGGATCGATCGGCGTCCTGCCGCGCCGAATCCTCGTGGAGGAGAGCTGGATCGAGCAGGCAAGGCGGATCCTGCGCGACGCCGATCTCGGCCATGAACTCATCTGACGAGCCCCAGGCCGCGTCGCGGATCGACCGCTTCTTCGGCGGCCGCTTCCATCTGCATCAGCCCTTCGGCCGGGGGTTTCGGGCGGGTCTCGACGCCATGCTGCTCGCCGCATGCGTTCCGGGCGGCGCGCGAGGCGAATGCGCGGACATCGGGGCCGGGACGGGTGCCGTCGGCTTCGGCGCGGCGGTCCGCGCGCCGGAGCTTGCCGTCACGCTGGTGGAGAATGACGCGGCGGCGGTCGAGCGTCTGACGGCCTCGGTAAGCGATCCGGCCAACGAGGGCTTGGCCTCGCGGCTGACGGTCGCACACACGGACATTCTCGCTGGGCGCAGGACGCGGGACGCCGCCGGCCTGCACGACGGCCGCTTCGCCCTGGTCCTGACCAACCCGCCCTTCTTCCCGGGCGATCATCGCCGCTCGCCCGACGCTGCGCGCGATGCGGCCCTGTTCGCGCCGGAGCCCGACTTCCTCCGGCGTTGGCTGCGCGCAAGCGCCGCACTGGTGGCTCCCAGGGGAGAGCTCGTCCTGGTCGCGCGCCCGGCCGACCTTCCGGTGGTGATCGAGGCCCTCGACCGGAGGCTCGGCGCGCTGACGGTGCTTCCCGTCCACACGCGGCCGGGGGCGGCCCTGCGCATCCTCGTCGGCGCGCGGGCCGGTTCGCGGGAGGGCCTGTCGATCCTTCCCGGGCTCGACCTCCACGGCCCCGGCTCGGAGGCGGTCTCGAAGGCGATCGCCGACGGCGCGTTCGACATCGGGATCGTCGTTCGCCGCCCCTGACCTTCGCCGCTTTGCGGGGGCGGGGCGCGCGCCTACATGCGGCAGGATATCGAGTTCCAGAGCGAAAGACGGTCCCGCGTGCCCAATCCCCTGAAGCGACTTCTCCCGAAGGGATACCGGAAAGAGGAAACGGTCGTTCCCGTCGTGCGGATCAACGGCGCGATCATGGCCGGCGGCGGGCCGCTCCGGCAGACCGTGTCGATGGCCGTCGTCGCGCCGCTCCTCGAAAAGGCCTTCGCCAACAAGGCGGCTCCGGCCGTCGCGATCCAGGTCAACTCGCCCGGCGGCTCGCCGGTCCAGTCGCGGCTCATCCATCGCCGCATCCGCGATCTGGCGGCCGAGAAGAACAAGGAGGTCATCGTCTTCTGCGAGGACGTCGCGGCCTCCGGCGGCTACATGATCGCCTGCGCGGGCGACACGATCGTCGCCGATCCGTCCTCGATCGTGGGCTCGATCGGGGTCGTCTCGGGCGGCTTCGGCTTCGTCGAGCTTCTCGATAAGATCGGCGTCGAGCGCCGCGTCCACACCGCCGGAACCAACAAGGCGATCCTCGATCCGTTCCGCCCGGAGCGTCCGGAGGACGTCGAGCACCTGAAGCGCCTGCAGCTCGAAATCCACGCCACCTTCATCGAACTCGTGCGCGACAGCCGGGGCGCGCGCCTGAAGGACGATCCGGACCTCTTCACCGGGCTCTTCTGGACCGGCGCCAAGGCGGCGGAGCTGGGCCTCGTCGACCGGGTCGGGGATCTGCGCTCGGTCCTGCGCGAACGGTTCGGGCCGACGGTCAAGCCGGTGATGATGCAGGCCAAGCGCAGCCTGTTCGGCACGCGGCCGGCCGGCTTCGGCCTCTCCTCGGCCGAGGCCGTCGAGACCGCCTTCGCCATGGCCGAACAGCGCGCCCTGTACGCCCGCTACGGTCTGTGATCCGGGCCTCGGGGAGAGCGGAGCGCGCCTTTACTTCGCCGTGGTGCCGCCGGATAAAGACGGGGAAGGTTTCAGATGGTCGAACTCATGCCCCCGCTCGTTCTCCTCGGCATCGTCGGTGCCGCCGCCTATTACGGCTTCCAGCAGTTCAAGCGGGATGCGGTGAAGGTGGTCGAGCGGCGCCGTCGCCACGAGGCCGAACAGCGCACCAGCGCCCACGGAACGCTCGTTCGCGGGGCCGACGGGGTCTACCGGATCGAGAAGGACTGAGGGACGACGGCGCGCCGGGCGATCCGTTTAAAGGCACCGCCCCCGCGTGTTCGTTGCGGGGCGCACGGCCGGCCGACGCTTGCCCCGGCGTCGCCGTCATGGCAACGAGCGCCCGAACCCTCAGACGCCGTTGGAATGTCCGATGTCCGAACTCGCCCCCCACATGCGACCCGAACGCTCGTTCCAGGGGCTGATCCTGGCGCTGCACCGTTACTGGGCCGATTACGGCTGCGTGGTTCTCCAACCGTACGACATGGAGGTCGGGGCCGGCACGTTCCATCCGGCGACGACGCTGCGCGCGCTTGGCCCCAAGCCGTGGAACGCGGCCTATGTCCAGCCGTCGCGTCGCCCCAAGGACGGGCGCTACGGCGAGAACCCCAACCGCCTTCAGCACTACTACCAGTATCAGGTGATCCTGAAGCCGAACCCGTCGAACCTCCAGGAGCTCTATCTCGGTTCGCTCAAGGCGATCGGCATCGACACCGCGCTCCACGACGTGCGCTTCGTGGAGGACGACTGGGAAAGCCCGACGCTCGGCGCCTGGGGCCTGGGCTGGGAATGCTGGTGCGACGGGATGGAGGTCTCGCAGTTCACCTATTTCCAGCAGGTCTGCGGCATCGAATGCGCGCCGGTGGCGGGCGAGCTGACCTACGGGCTCGAGCGCTTGGCCATGTACGTCCAGAACGTCGACAACGTCTACGATCTGAACTTCAACGGCCGCGAGGGCGCCGAGAAGGTCACCTATGGCGACGTCTTCCTGCAGGCCGAACAGGAATATTCCCGCTTCAACTTCGAGATCGCCGACACTCGGCTCCTGCTGCAGCATTTCGACGACGCGGAAGCCGAGTGCGCCGCCATCCTGAAGGCCGGCGATCCGGGCGATACGGGCGGGTTCCATCGCTGCGTGCTGCCCGCCTACGACCAGGCGATCAAGGCGAGCCACGCCTTCAACCTGCTCGACGCGCGCGGCGTGATCTCCGTCACCGAGCGCCAGAGCTACATCCTGCGCGTGCGCACGCTCGCCAAGGCCTGCGGCGAGGCGTTCCTCAAGACGGATGCGGGCGGGGCGGTCCGGTCGGCCGCCTGAGGCTGGAGGGATCCCCGCGGCGCTTTGCCGTCCGGCCGAAGCCGGTCTATCCTTCGGTCCAGCTGGAACGAGGGAGATCGCCGAGATGTCGCTTGCCAAGCCTGACCGGGTGACGGCGGACGAATTCCTGCCCTGGGCGATGCGCCAGCCGGAGCGCTACGAACTCGTCGACGGGCGGATCGTGCGCGCCATGACGGGCGCGCGGCAGTCGCACAGCGTCGTCGTCGCCAACATCGTCGCTTCGTTCGTGCCGCAATTGAAGCGAAGCGGCTGCCGCACGACAGCGAGCGACACGGCGGTCCGCACGAGCGCCTATGGCATCCGTTACCCCGACGTCGTCATCGACTGCGGTCCTTCCGACCCGTCCGCTCTCGCGGCGAGCGAACCTCGGATCATCGTCGAGGTGACCTCGCGCAGCACCTCAGCCATCGATGCGACGGACAAGCTCGACGAGTACAAGGCGCTTGCGAGCGTACAAGCGATCGTCCTCGTCGAGCCGGATGTCGTGTCGGTGAAGGTCTATCGGCGAGCTGGCGGTCGCTGGACGGCCGAATGGTTTGCGTCGCTCGATGACAGCGTGCCGTTCCCCGAAGTCGGAGCCGTCCTCTCCCTTTCCGACCTCTACGACACGCTCGAGCCCGGGAAGCGTCCGCCGCTGCAACCCCTCTGAACGACCGTCTCATCGCCGCTCGCCATCCGGCCGCCGTCCGCTAACTCTTTCGTGAAACGAAGCGGAGCGCTCCCATGCAGTGGAGAGGACGTCGCCAGAGCACCAACATCTCCGACCGGCGCGGTGCTGGCGGCGGTGGCGGCTTCGGCCGAAGGGGCGGGGGCATGCACATTCCGATCCGCGCCGGGGGCGGCGGTGGCATCGGCATCATCCTGGTCGCGCTGGCGCTCTGGCTCTTCTTCGGCATCAACCCGCTGGCGCTTCTCGGCTTCGCGGACAACGGCTACGAGCAGACGCAGACCACGCGCACCGCGCAGGGGCCGGGCGTCCAGGGAACGCCGGACGAGACGGACGACTTCGTCGCCGTGGTCCTGGCCGACACCGAGGACGTCTGGAACGCGCGATTCCAGGCGGCCGGCTCCACCTATCCCGAGCCGACGCTGGTCCTGTTCGAGAACCGCGTCTCGTCCGGCTGCGGACTGGCCGGCATGGCGACGGGGCCGTTCTACTGCCCGGCGGACGACAGCCTCTATCTCGACCTGTCCTTCTTCCGTCAGCTGTCCGAACAGCTCGGCGCGCCCGGCGATTTCGCGCAGGCCTACGTCATCGCGCACGAGGTCGGGCATCACGTCCAGAACGTCACGGGAATCCTGTCGCAGTCGCAGGAGATGCGGCGCCGCCTGCCGGAGGCGCAGGCGAACCGCGTCTCGGTCGCGACCGAACTCCAGGCCGACTGCTATGCCGGCATCTTCGCCCACGACGTCTACGAGGCCGGCTACATCCAGCCCGGCGATGTCGAGGAGGCGATGAACGCGGCGGGGCAGATCGGCGACGACCGGTTGCAGCGGTCGAGCCAGGGAACGGTCGTGCCGGACAGTTTCACCCACGGCTCGTCGGCGCAGCGGCAGGAATGGTTCCAGCGCGGCTACGAGACCGGCGACACCGAATCCTGCGACACGTTCTCCGAACTGCTCTGACCATGAGGGCCGGTCATGAACGTCCGGCCGCCCGGCCGGTCGGCCGAAACATCCTGATTCTCGGCGCGCCGGGAAGCGGGAAGTCCACGCTGGCGCGCCGTCTCGCGGACCGGTTGGGTCTTCGGATCATCCACTTCGATCAATTGTACTGGCAGCCGGGCTGGGTCGCGCGGTCGATGGACGAGGTCGCGGGGGACATCGAAGAATCCATTCAGGGTGACGGATGGGTCTTCGACGGCAACAACTCGCGCACGCTTGCGATGCGCGCCGAGCGCGCGGACACTCTCATCTGGCTCGACCTCCCACGGGCTCTCTGCATGGCTCGGGTCGTCCGGCGTGTTCTCGGCTCCTACGGACGAACACGCCCCGACATGGCGGCTGGATGCCCGGAACGCTTCGATCCAAAGTTCCTGCGATGGGCCTGGACCTTTCCGCAGCATTACCGCCCGGGGCAGGCGGCCTTCTTCGAAACCACGACGATCGCGAACCGGCATCGCCTCACGTCGCCGGCCGAGGTCAGACGCTTCGAAGAGCTGGTCGATCGGACGATGCCTTTACCCGCTACGGCGGAGCGCCTAGGAGAACCGGCGTCCGACCGATCGTGATCCCGAGTATTCGATGCCCGACCTTCTTCTCGAACTGCGCTCCGAAGAAATCCCCGCGCGCATGCAGCGCAAGGCGGCGGGTGACCTCAAGAGCCTCGTCACGAACGCGCTGGTGGAGGCAGGGCTCACCTATGAGGGCGCGCGGGAGTACTGGACGCCGCGCCGCCTGACGCTCGACATTCGCGGCCTCGACGCGAAATCGAAGGATGCGCGCGAGGAGCGCAAGGGGCCGAAGGTCGGCGCGCCGCAGCCCGCCATCGACGGCTTCCTGCGCGCGAGCGGTCTGGCCTCCATCGACGAGGCGACGATCCAGTCCGACAAGAAGGGCGAGTTCTACGTCGCCGTCGCCACCCGGCCCGGCCGCCCGGCCGAGGAGATCGTCGCCGAGATCGTTCCGGCGGTGATCCGCGACTTCCCCTGGCCGAAGTCGATGCGCTGGGGGCCGGCGTCGGCCCAGCCCGGCTCCATGCGCTGGGTGCGCCCGCTCCAGTCGATCCTCTGCGTCTTCGGTCCCGAGATGGGCGAGACGGTCGTCGTCGATTTCGAGGTCAACGGCATCCGCTCGGGCAACCGCACGGTCGGCCACCGCTTTCATGCGCCCGAGGAATTCTCCGTCCGTCGTTTCGATGACTATGTCGTCAAGCTAGAGGCGGCCAAGGTCGTCCTCGACGCCGAGCGCCGTAAGGAGATCATCCGCGCCGACGCGCAGAACCTCGCCTTCGCCCGGGGGCTGGAGGTCGTGGAGGACGAGGGGCTTCTGGAGGAGGTCTCCGGCCTCGTCGAATGGCCGGTCGTCCTCATGGGTGAGTTCGAGGAGGATTTCCTCGCGATCCCGCCCGAGATGATCCGTCTGACGATCCGCGCCAACCAGAAATGTTTCGTGCTGCGATCCCAAGGCGGCGAGGGGCTGACGAACCGGTTCCTGCTCGTCTCCAACATCGAGGCGAGCGACGGCGGTGCCGAGATCGCGCGCGGCAACGGCAAGGTGGTGCGCGCCCGTCTGTCGGACGCGCTCTATTTCTGGAACACGGATCAGGCCGATCTGCCGGATCTCGGCGCTCTCGGATCGGTGGCTACAGAGCTGGGGCTCGACCCGTCCAGGCCGCTCGACCAGCGCATGGCCAAGCTCGACGCGCTCGGCGTCACTTTCCATGCCAAGCTCGGCACGCAGGGGCAGCGCGTGCGCCGCATCGCGGCGCTGGCGGAGACGCTGGCGCCCCTCGTCGGCGCCGATGCCGGCGAGGCCCGGCGCGCCGCGCTCCTCGCCAAGGCGGATCTCACGACGGAAGCCGTCGGCGAGTTCCCCGAGCTGCAGGGCCTGATGGGCCGCAAATATGCCGGCCTCCAGGGCGAGGCGGAAAGCGTGCAGGCCGCGATCGAGGATCATTACAAGCCGCTCGGGCCCGGCGACCGGGTGCCGACCGACCCCGTCGCGGTCGCCGTCGCGCTGGCCGACAAGATCGACACGCTCGTCGGCTTCTGGGCGATCGACGAGAAGCCGACCGGCTCCAAGGACCCCTATGCGCTGCGCCGCGCGGCGCTGGGCGTGATCCGCATCGTCCTGGAGAACCGGCTGCGCCTCAAGCTTGGCACGCTCGTCCCGTCCGGCGACCTCCTCTCCTTCTTCCACGACCGGCTGAAGGTTCAGCTGCGCGACGAGGGCGCGCGCCACGACCTGGTGGACGCCGTCCTGTCCGGCGGTTCGGACGGCGCGGCCAAGGACGACCTCCTCGACGTGTCCTCCCGCGTGAAGGCGCTGGGCTCGCTGCTGGAATCCGAGGACGGCCGCAACCTCCTCGCCGCCTACAGGCGGGCGGCGAACATCCTCGCCGCCGAGGAGAAGAAGGGGACGGCGGTCGCGCCCGAGGTGTCGAAGTCCGTTCTCGTCGAGCCGGAGGAGCTCGCCTTGCTCTCGGCCGTCGAGGCGGCGGAAGGCGACCTCGCAGCGGCGCTGGACGCCGAGGACTACGAGCGCGCCATGTCCGCGCTGGCGCGCCTTCGCCAGCCCGCCGACGCCTTCTTCGACAAGGTTCTCGTGAACGCCGAGGACGAGACCCTTCGGGCCAATCGCCTCGCGCTGCTCATGCGAATTCGGCAGGCCACCGAGCGCGTCGCCGACTTCTCGAAGATCACGGGCGCGTGACGCCAACGCCACGTTAAGCGTGGCGTAACCATTCGAGCAGGTAATGGACGGGTCGGAAGCGGCGCCGGCCATGCTTTGGCCGCGTCTTTTCACGACAACGTGATGACGCGGCCCGGAACCTGCCAGAAATCGATGGTCAACCGTTGCCGCAGTGCAACGGAGGGCCCCTCGCGGTCTCCGGCTTGCATCTCGAACGCCGCTTTCGTCTCGAGGCGGATTGCAAGGCATGGGGCAGATCGCCCGAAACTCGCTCTGGACCGGCGTCGGCCGGAAGAGACGGCTTTCGGGTGGGCAACGAGGGGACATCCCGAATGCTGAACCTGAGCGCGGCCGTTTCGGCCGCCGGCCGACTTTCTTTGGGTTTCGCCGCGATCGCCTGGGTGGCCGGCGCCGCACCGGCGGCGGCCATGTGGAACCAGCCGTGGAAGGACGAGAGCCGCGCGCTCGTCATCGACGCCTACGAGTTCAATCCGATCAACTGGGCCGCGATGACGGCGGACGAGCGGATCGCGGCCTTCGTCTCCAAGGCGTCGGACGGCCTCCCGCCGTCCTGGACCTGCCGGGGGCTCGACGGCGACGACCGGCGCCTCTGCCAGAACCGCTGGTGGAAGTACTCCGTCACGCAGGAGCTTTACTTCACCCGCCGCGAGATGGCGAAGATGCTGGGCCTCAAATGGGGCGCCTATCATCTCGGACGCCCCGGCAATCCGCGCGAGCAGGCCGACCATTTCATCGACTTCGCCAAGCCCGAGCCGGACGAGCTGATCGCGCTCGACATCGAGGACAACGATCCCGACGAGTGGATGTCGCTGGCCGAGGCCGAGGTCTTCGCCGAGCAGATCAACATCCGCCTCGGCCGCTATCCCGTGCTCTACACGAACGGCAACACCGCCGAGTACATCTCCCGCAACGCCGACAAGTATCCGCTGCTGTCGCGCCTGCCGCTCTGGTACGCGCGATACCGCGACGACATCACCGGGCGCTTCCCCGAAGAGACCTGGCCGGAATACGCGCTCTGGCAGTTCGCTTCGATGCACAATTGCTCGGAGACCCGCTGCCCCTACCGCGTCGATGGCACCAAGACGGACATCGACGTCAACGTCTCGCCGCTGACGGTGGCCGAGCTCAAGGAGGCGTGGCCCTTCAACGAGCTGGTGGGCGACGAGCCGACGCCGTCGGTCGGCCCCGAGGCGGAGATGCTGATCGCCGAGCTCGACGGCACGGCCGTGACGCCGGAGCCGGCCTCCGACGAGCTGACGACGCTGGCCGCCTACGGTCCGGGCGAGACCGCCCGAAAGCCGCTCGACCCGCTGCAGCTCCTGACGGAGGCGGCCCGGGAGGAGCAGCGCCAGGCGACGCGGCCGAGCCCGCTCCTGAAAGCGTTGACGACGAGCGCCAAGCGCGTCGAGCCCGACATTCCCGGCGACGCCGTTCCGCGCCGCGCGCCGATGCGCACGCAGGACGTGTCGGCCGGTCTCCTCGATGCCGCCGGTCAGCTGGGCGGCGAGATGGAGAGCGTGCGTTCGATCCTTCGCTCGGCCGAGTCGCGACCTGCGGGTGTGACGAAGGAGGAGCTGACGCGCGCCGTGGACGAGACCGCCATCGCGCGCTCCCGCATCGCGGCGGAACTGCGTGATTCGGCCCGCCGTCAGCACTCGTCGCCTCCTGCCGCGTCCGCCGACGGGCCGGAGCGGCAATCCTCGGTCGGCGCGCGCGAAACCGGCGTTTCGCTGGCGCTTTCCGACGACCGCGTCTCCAGCGCGTTCAGCGCCACGCGCTAAGCCGTCAGGATTCGGGCGAAGGCGGACTTGGCCCGCCGAGGCCTTCGGCCTATGCGTTCGGCCGATGGAAACGCAGATCCTTGCCCTTGCCGAGGCGGGCGCTCTCGACGCGGCCTGCCGAACTCTCGCCGGCGGTGGCCTTGTGGCCGTCCCGACGGAGACGGTCTACGGGCTCGCGGCGGACGCGACCGACGGCGTCGCGGTCGCGCGCATCTACGAGGCCAAGGGACGCCCGAGCTTCAACCCGCTGATCACCCACGTCGCCGACATGGACATGGCACGCCGGCATGCGGCCTTCGACGATCTCGCCCTGCGGCTGGCCGAGGCCTTCTGGCCCGGTCCCATGACGCTGGTGCTGCCTGCGCGCGAGGCGTCCACGATCCATCCCCTGGTCCGCGCCGGGCTGCCGACCGTCGCGCTGCGCATGCCTCTCGGCCCGCTCGGCGACATCGCACGGAAGATCGACCGCCCGCTCGCCGCGCCGAGCGCCAATCCGTCCGGCCGCGTCAGCGCCACGCGCGCCGACCACGTGCGGCGCGGGCTCGGCGGGCGCATCGAGGCGATCCTCGACGGGGGGCCATGCCGGCTCGGTCTGGAATCGACCATCCTCAAGCCCGAGAACGGGCGGGTCTTCCTGTTGCGCCCCGGCGCGCTGCCGGCCGAGGACGTCGCCGCGCTGATCGGCACACCGGTTTTGAAGGCGGGCTCGGAGATTCAGGCCCCCGGTCAGCTCGCCTCGCACTACGCGCCCTTCGGGCGCATCCGCCTGAACGCGCGAAGCGTCGAGCCCGGCGAGCATCTCATCGCTTTCGGATCGCAGGCGCTGCCCGGGCAGGGACAGGCGAGGGCGGTCCTCAATCTGAGCGACACGGGCGACCTGCGCGAGGCGGCGGCGGCGCTGTTCGACGCGCTGTCGAGCTTCGACGCGCCCGACATCGAACGCATCGCCGTCGCTTCCATCCCGAACGAGGGGTTGGGCGTGGCGATCAACGACAGGCTCGCGCGCGCTGCCGCGCCGCGCGACACGCAGGAGGACACGACATGGACGAGATGACGAAGACGGGCCAGCCGATCTCGGACGAACTCCTGAACCGCTTCTCGGCGCTCGTCGGCCCCGGCGGCGCCCTCCGCGAGCCCGACCTCATCGCCCCCTACCTCGTCGAGCAGCGCGATCTCTTTCAGGGCGCCAGCCGGCTCGTCCTGCGGCCCTCCTCGGTCGAGGAGGTGTCCGCCATCCTGAAGCTCGCCAGCGAGACGCGGACCGCCATCGTTCCGCAGGGCGGCAACACCGGCCTTGTCGGGGCGCAGGTGCCCCGTTCGGAGGCCGAGATCGTCGTCTCGACCGCGCGCATGAACAGGATCCGTGAGGTCGATGTCGTCGGCCGCACGATGACGGTCGATGCAGGGGTCGTTCTGGCGTCCGTTCAGGAGGCGGCGGACGAGGCCGGTCTTTACTTCCCGCTTTCGCTGGGCGCGCAGGGCTCCTGCCAGATCGGGGGCAACCTGTCCTCCAATGCGGGCGGCACGGGCGTTCTCGCCTATGGCAACGCGCGGGAGCTCTGCCTCGGCATCGAGGCGGTCCTGCCGTCGGGCGCGATCCTGCACGGGCTCCGGCGCCTGAAGAAGGACAATCGCGGCTATGACTGGCGCCATCTTCTGATCGGCGCCGAGGGAACGCTCGGCATCATCACCGGCGCGGTCCTCAAGCTCTTTCCCAAGCCCGCCGGCCGCGAGGTCGCCTATGTGGGCGTCGCCTCGCCGAAGGACGCGCTGGCGCTATTGAAGCGTTCCGAGGCCCGCGCCGGCGGTCAGCTCACGGCCTTCGAGTTCATGCCGCGCATCGGCATGGAGTTCACCCTTCGTCATACGCAGGGCGCGCGCGATCCCATGGGCGAGCCGCACGACTGGTACGTCCTGATGGAGATTTCGTCCGCCCGCTCGCCGGAGGACGCGCGCGAGACCCTGGAGACGATCCTCGGCGAGGCCTTCGAGGCGGGAGAGGTGGCGGACGCCGCCATCGCGCAGTCGCAGCGCGAGGCCGAGGATTTCTGGCGCATGCGCGAGGAGCTGTCCTGGGCCCAGAAGCCGGAGGGCGGCTCGATCAAGCACGACGTCTCGGTTCCGGTCGCGCTCGTCCCGGAGTTTCTGGAGACGGCCGGCGAGGCGGTCGCGGCGGCGATGCCCGGCGCGCGGATCGTCGCGTTCGGCCATCTGGGCGACGGCAACGTGCACTACAACATCTCCCAGCCGGTCGGCGCGGACGCGAAGGCGTTCCTCGCTCGCTGGACGGAGATGAACGGGATCGTCCATTCGATCGTGGCCGGCCTCGGTGGCTCCTTCTCGGCCGAGCACGGCATCGGAATGCTCAAGCGCAGCGAACTCGCCCGCACCAAGCCGGAAGCGGAGATGGAGCTGATGCGCGCCATCAAGAAGGCCGTCGATCCTTACTCGATTATGAACCCCGGTAAGCTACTTTAACTGAAGTCGAACTGTTACCATGTCAGTAACCGCGAAGCAGACAGAAAGACTTAACCGCGCTTCTTAGGCGTCGGGCAACGGGCTCTAACGTATAGCTCTCTCATACCGGTCCGGATCGCTCCCGGACGAAGAGACAGACTTGGCCGGAAAGGCCGAGGGTACGGAAGGCTTCGATCATGACTTCAGCGTCCAGCTCCGCTCCGCACCGTCCCGACTGGGCGAACGTCCCGCTGCGCGTCGATCCGGCGTTCAGCGACCGTCGCCAGCAGTTCGAAATGACCGATGGCGGCGAAATCGTCTCCTACCGCGTGGATCACCGCGGGGCGGTGGTCCGCCGCCGCCTGCAGGAGAGCGGGCTTCCCGTCGCCATCGCGCTGCCGGCCGCCGCCTTCGCGGGCGTCGCGGCCCGCGCCATGGAGGACGGGGGGGCAAGGTGACGGTGACGCTCGAACTGCATCATTCGGACCCGAAGCTCTGCGTGCCTCTGCTCGTGGCCTGCGACCTCTTCGACGTCGCGGCCGACTGGCGCGGCTGGTCGGACCTCTTCGGCATTCCGATGCTGATGGTCGAGGCGGACGGGTCGGTGACGCCGCTGGAGGAGTCTCTCGGCAAGGTGCGCGCCGGCGAGCCGATCGAGCGCCGCCGCAAGGTTCACAAGGGCCGTCGCCCGCGCTTCCTCGCGCGCCGCAAGCCGGGCGGCCTCGGCATGCGCCTGCGCATCGACGGCGAAGAGATCATCGCCCGCAGCTGATGCGGACGAACGGGCTCAGGTCGGAAGCGCCAGCGTCCAGAGCGCCGAGGCGACGAGGCCCGAGAAGACGATCCAGCCGAAGCTCGTGTTCGACTTGAACAGGGACAGACACTGGTCCGGATCGTCGATGTCGAGAACGCGGATCTGCCAGCCCATCTGGATCGCGCCGACGGCGAGGCCGACATAGGCCGGCCAGGCCGGACCAGCGCCGCCATTGCCCGTCAGGAGGCAGGCGGCGAGGAAGCAGATCAGCGCGCCGCCATAGAGGAACACGAGCGCCGTCTTGGTGCGTCGTCCGAAGAGCCGGGCGGTGGACCGCACGCCGACCAGCGCGTCGTCCTCGCGGTCCTGGTGGGCGTAGATCGTGTCGTAGCCGATCGTCCAGAGGATCGAGCCGGCATAGAGCGCGAGCGCCGCGAGGGTCAGTTCGCCCCAATAGCCCGCCCATCCCATCAGCGCGCCCCAAGAGAAGGCGAAGCCGAGGCCGAGCTGCGGCCAGTCGGTCACGCGCTTGAGGAACGGATAGACGGCGACGATGCCGAGGGACAGAATCCCGAGCAGGATCGCGAAGAGATTGAACTGAATCAGGACGAGGAAGCCGACGAGCGCCTGCAGGACGAGGAAGATTTTCGCCTGCCGCCGCGTGACCCGGCCGGAGGGCAGGGGGCGCGAGCGCGTGCGGGCGACCATGTTGTCGATCTTCTCGTCGACGAGGTCGTTGTAGGTGCAGCCGGCCCCGCGCATGGCGATGGCGCCGACCATGAACAGCGCCAGATGCCAGAGGCTCGGCAGACCGGTGTGCACGGCCGTCGGCGAAGCCCATTGCGGGGCCAGCGCCGCCGACCACCAGCAGGGCCAGAGCAGAAGCCACCAGCCGATCGGACGGTCCCACCGCGCCAGCTGCGCATAGGGCCAGAGCGCGCGGGGAAGCGTCCGGTAGACCCAGTTCTGGGAGGGCGCGTCCGCGACGCGCTCGCCGGGCACTGTGGCGGAATCGAGCCAGTTCTTCATCATGGCAGGAGAAAGGCCGGATCAGGCCCGCGGTCAAGCGTCTCCGCTCGGACGCGTGGGCGAGAGGCGCCCGCCTTGACCGGTGGGGACAGCGCCCGTAACTCGAACCGCTCTTCCCGCAACGCGAAGGTCCGGACCCGTCATGGCGCTCAACATCCTCCTGATCGGCAGCGGCGGGCGCGAACACGCGCTGGCCTGGAAGCTGAAGCGATCGGCCGAGATCGGTCGGCTCTTCGCCGCGCCCGGCAATCCGGGCATCGCGAAGGAGGCGGAGATCGTCGCGCTCGACATCGACGACCACGCTGCCGTCGTCGAGTTCTGCCGCGCCCATTCGGTGGAGTTCGTCGTCGTCGGCCCCGAGGCGCCGCTCGTCGCCGGGCTGGCCGACGCGATCGAGGCGGCCGGCATCGACGTCTTCGGCCCGAGCGCCGCCGCCGCGCAGCTCGAAGGGTCCAAGGGCTTCACCAAGGATCTGTGCGCCCGCAAGAACATCCCGACCGCCGCCTATGCCCGCTTCCAGTCCCTGTCCGAGGCGAAGGCCCATGTGAAGGCGCAGGGCGCGCCGATCGTCGTGAAGGCGGACGGGCTCGCCGCCGGCAAGGGCGTCACCGTCGCCGCGACGGTCGAGGAGGCGCTGGAGGCGCTGGAGGCCTGCTTCTCCGAGGCGGGCGCGGCGGTCGTCGTCGAAGAGTGCATGACGGGGCCGGAGGCGAGCCTCTTCTGTCTCTGCGACGGCCGGACCGCCACTTTCTTCGGCACGGCCGAGGACCACAAGCGCGCCCATGACGGCGACGAGGGCCCGAACACCGGCGGCATGGGCGCCTATTCGCCCTCCGTCGAGATGACGCCCGACCTCGTCGAGCGCGCGATGGCGGAGATCGTGCGCCCGACGCTGGAGGGCATGGCGGAGGCCGGAACGCCCTTCAAGGGCGTTCTCTATGCCGGGCTGATGCTGACCGAGGACGGCCCGAAGCTCATCGAATACAATGTCCGCTTCGGCGACCCCGAATGCCAGGTTCTGATGATGCGGCTGGAGAGCGATCTCGTGCCGCTCCTGCGCGCGGCCGCCAGAGGCGACCTCTCGCAGGCGGAGCCGCGCTGGAGCGAGGACGCGGCGGTGACGGTCGTCCTCGCCGCCAAGGGTTACCCCGGCGCCTACCGCAAGGGGACGGTCATCGAGGCGCTGCCGGACGATGCAGCCGACACGGTCGTTTTCCACGCCGGAACGGCGGCCCGCGAAAACCTGCTGACGGCCATCGGCGGTCGCGTCCTCGCCATCACCGCACGCGCGCCTTCGCTCGAAGCAGCCGTCCTGAAAGCCTATGACGGCGTCGGGCAGGTGAACTGGCCCGACGGCTTCCACCGCACCGATATCGCCCGCCGCGCGGTGGACGCTCTGCGGAGCCGCTGACCGCTCCGAGGCAAGCGCGGCGCGTCGCCGCCCGCATCTCGTCTGCGGTGCCCTCGGGACGCGCCGAGGCACGCGTCACGCCGGTGCAGACGGCGTCGGCGTGCGAAAAGCGCTGGGAAACTTCGAAACGCGTCTTACGTTAACGTCTCAGTCCACCGGGAGATCCAGATCATGTCGTTTCGCAAGGAGAAGCTGACCAAGCCCATCTACGATTGGGCGAAGGGCGTATTGCCGTCGATCTCCGAGACCGAGGAGAAGGCGATCGGCGCCGGCACGGTCTGGTGGGACGGCGAACTGTTTTCCGGTTCCCCCGACTGGGACAAGCTTCTCGCGATGCCGCCCGCCAAGCTGACGGCGGAGGAGCAGGCCTTCATGGACGGCCCCGTGGAGGAACTCTGCGGGATGATCGACGACTGGAAGGTCGCGCAGGTGGACCACGACCTGCCGCCGGAGGTCTGGACCTTCCTGAAGGAGAAGAAGTTCTTCGGAATGATCATCCCGAAGGAGTATGGCGGTCTCGGCTTCTCCAACACCGCTCATTCGGAGGTGGTGCGCAAGGTCTCCTCGGTCAGCGTCGTGGCCGGCGTCACCGTGATGGTGCCGAACTCGCTCGGCCCGGGCGAACTGATGCTGCATTTCGGCACGCAGGAGCAGCGCGACTACTGGATGCCGCGTCTGGCCGACGGACGCGAGATCCCGTGCTTCGGCCTGACCTCGCCCGAGGCGGGCTCCGACGCGGCGGCGATGACCGATGTCGGCGTGGTCGAGTACGGCGAGCACGAGGGCAGCCAGGTTCTCGGCATCCGCCTCAACTTCGAGAAGCGCTACATCACGCTCGGGCCGGTCGCGACCGTCATGGGCCTCGCCTTCAAGATGCGCGACCCGGACAACCATCTGGGGCGCGGCGAAGAGCTCGGCATCACCGTCGCGCTGATCCCGGTCGGCACCAAGGGCGTGACCACCGGCGACCGGCACGTGCCGCTCGGCACCTATTTCCAGAACGGCCCGCTCTACGGCCGCGACGTCTTCATTCCGATGGACTGGATTCTCGGCGGCGAGAAGCAGATCGGCGAAGGCTGGACCATGCTGATGACGGCGCTGGCCGCGGGGCGTGGCATCTCGCTTCCGTCCCAGTCGGCCGCGGCCTGCGCCATGGCCGCGCGCGTCACCGGCGCCTATGCGCGGGTCCGCACCCAGTTCAACATGCCGATCGGCCTGTTCGAGGGCATCCAGGAGCCGCTCGCCGAGATCGCGGCCAACGCCTATCAGGTGGACGCCGCGCGCCGGCTGACGGTCGCCGCCCTCGACGAGGGGCACCGCCCGTCCGTCGTCTCGGCCATCATGAAGTACAACGCCACGACGCGCATGCGCGAGACCATCGAGCTCGCGATGGACGTGCACGGCGGCAAGGGCATCATCGACGGTCCGAAGAACTATCTCGGGCCTCAATACAAATCCGTTCCCATCGGCATCACGGTCGAGGGCGCGAACATCCTGACGCGCTCCCTGATGATCTTCGGCCAGGGCGCCATCCGCGCCCATCCCTACATGCTGAAGGAGATGAAGGCGCTGACCGAGCCCGATCGCCAGAAGGGGCTCGACGCGTTCGACAAGCATTTCTGGGCCCATGTCGGCCACGCCCTGAAGAACACCGGCCGCTCCTTCGTGCGCGGCTGGACGGGTGGTCTCGCCGCGCCAGCGCCGCGCGACGCGGCCTTCACCAGCCATTGGCGGCAGCTCTCGCGCTACTCGGCGGCCTTCGCGCTCCTGTCCGATCTCTCGCTCCTGACGCTCGGGGGATCGCTCAAGCGCCGCGAGATGATCTCCGGCCGCCTCGGCGACATCCTGTCGGAAATGTACCTCCTGGCCGCGACGCTGAAGCGCTTCGAGACCGAGGGGCGCCCCGAGGTCGACCGTCCGATCGTCGAGTATGTCATGCAGCGCGGCTACAACCGCATCGGCGCGGCCTTCGACGGCGTGCTGGACAATCTCCCGGCGCGCTGGGCCGCGATCCTGACGCGGGTCATCGCCTTCCCGCTCGGCGTGCCGCGGACCGCGCCGGTGGACGAGCTGATCAGCGAGGTCGCGGACATTCTGATGCGCCCGTCCTCGCAGCGCGACCGCCTGACGCCGGACCTCTATCTGGGCACCCGCCACGCCGAGCACCCGATCGCGGACCTCGAAGCGGCGTTCGAACTGGTGACGCGCGCCGCTCCCGCCGCCAAGAAGATGCGGGAGGCGAAGATCCGCGACCGGGACGCCGCGCTGTCGGCCGGGACGATCACGGCCGAAGAGGCCGACCTCCTGGCGCAGGCGCAGGAGGCCGTCGCCAAGGTGGTCGCGGTCGACGCCTTCAAGGCCGAGGACGTGTCGCCGCTCTTCGAGCAGCACCGTCGCAAGGAGGGCGGCGAACGCGACCAGCCCGAGGCCCGTGCGGAGGCCGCCGAATGAGCCGCGCCGTCTACATCGTCGACGGCGCCCGCACGCCCTTCATCAAGGCGCGGGGCAAGCCGGGGCCGTTCACTCCGGTCGATCTGGCCGTGCAGTGCGGGCGGCCGCTTTTGCTGCGGCAGGGGTTCGACCTGTCGGCGATCGACCTCGTCGTTCTCGGCTGCGTCAACGTCGTGGCCGAGGAGATGAACCCGGCGCGCGTGGCGACCCTGCGGCTCGGCCTGCCAGAGACGGTTCCGGCCTATACGGTGCAGGTGAACTGCGGCTCCGGCATGCTGTCGATCGACACGGCGCTGCGCCAGATCTCCGACGGACAGGCGGAGATCGCGCTGGCGGGCGGCGCGGAGGCCCTCAGCCATTCGCCGCTCGTCCTCTCGCGCAACGCCGTCGACTGGTTCGCCAAGCTCAACGGCGCACGCTCGGCGGGCGACCGCGTGAAGGCGGCGGCCGGCTGGCGGCCGGAGTTCCTGAAGCCTATCGTCGGGCTGGAGCGCGGGCTGACCGATCCGATCACCGACCTCAACATGGGCCAGACGGCGGAGAAGGTCGCGCATCTCTTCGGCGTCACGCGGGAGGAGGCCGACGTCTACGCGGCGGAGAGCCATCGGCGGCTGGCCGCCGCCCACGCGGAAGGTCGCCTGAAGGGCGAACTGATCCCGGCTTTCGCGCGCGACGGACAGGTCTTCGACCACGACGACGGCGTGCGGCCGGATTCGTCGGCCGCCAAGCTGGGCCAGCTGAAACCCGTCTTCGAGCGACCCTACGGGCGCGTGACGGCCGGCAATTCCTCGCAGATCACCGACGGCGCGTCCTGGACGCTGCTGGCCTCGGAGGAGGCGGTGGAGAAGCACGGCCTGACGCCGATCGCGCGGATCGTCGATTCGCACTGGGACGCGCTCGACCCTTCGATCATGGGGCTCGGGCCTGCGCTCTCGATCGCCTCGCTGCTCAAGCGCAATTCGACGTCGCTGGACGCAATCGACCTCGTGGAGCTGAACGAGGCTTTCGCGGTCCAGGTGCTCGGCTGCGTCCGCGCGCTGGAGGACGAGACCGTCTGCCGCGAGGTGATGGGGCTCGACGGAGCGGCCGGCACGATCGACCGCGAGAAGCTGAACGTCGACGGCGGTGCCATCGCGCTCGGGCACCCGGTCGGGACCAGCGGCAACCGCATCACGCTGCATCTGGCGCGCCAGCTGAAGGACCGCGGTCTCAAGCGCGGCATCGCCACGCAATGCGTCGGCGGCGGCCTCGGCGGCGCCCTGCTCCTCGAAGCGGCCTGATCCAATCCAGACGGGAGAGACGTCCATGAGCGGAATGCTCGAAACCCTGTCCGATCGCCTGATCGAACTCGGACCCGTTCGCGATGTGGAGGCGGTCGGCAACTGGCGCGTCGGCAGGGACGGGGAGGGCGCGCTCTGGCTCGTGCTCGACCGCCCCGGCCGCTCGGTCAACACGATCGACCGCAGCGTCCTGGAAGAGCTGAACGGCCATCTCGACCGGATCGACGCCGAGCGACCGACCCGCGTAATCGTCCGTTCGGCCAAGCCCGCCGGCTTTGCGGCGGGCGCCGACATCAACCAGTTCGTCGGGGCGACGACGGCGGAGGTGTCGGCCGCGCTCGACGAAGGCCATGCGGTCCTCGACCGGCTGGCGAACTGCCCCGTTCCGACGATCGCGGTCATTCACGGCCATTGCCTCGGTGGCGGCCTGGAACTGGCGCTCGCCTGCCGTCGGCGCATCGCGACGCCGAGTGCCAGCCTCGGCTTTCCCGAGGTGATGCTCGGCCTGCATCCGGGCCTCGGTGGCACCTTCCGCTCCACGGAAGTCGCCGACCCGGTCGAGGCGATGACGATGATGCTGACGGGCAAGACCGCGCGCGCCAAGCGTGCGAAGTCCATCGGCCTCGTCGACGAGATCGTCGAGGAGCGGCACGTCCTGAAGGCCGTCGCCTCCGGTCCGCGAGACAGACGCGCCGCCGGTCTGAAGTCCCGCGCCCTGTCCTTCAAGCCGGCGCGTGCGCTCGTCGCGCGTCAGATGCGCAAGAGCGCCGAGGAGAAGGCCCCGCAGCGCCACTATCCGGCGCCCTATCGCCTGATCGACAATTGGGAGGCGCACGGCGCGGACCCCAGGGCGATGCGCCGGGCCGAGCAGAAAAGCTTCGCCGAGCTGATCGAAACCGAGACCTCGCGGAACCTCGTGCGGGTCTTCTTCCTGCGCGAGGCGATGCGCGGGCTGCGCGAGGGCAAGTCCGGCATAAGGCACGTCCATGTCATCGGCGCGGGCGCGATGGGCGGCGACATCGCGGCCTGGGCGGCACGCGAGGGCTTTGCCGTCACGCTCGCCGACATCGATCCCAAGCCCGTCGGCCGCGCCATCAAGGCGGCGGCCAAGATGCTGGAGAAGACGGTCAAGGACCCGCTCAAGGTCCGCGACGCACTCGACCGGCTGGTGCCGGACCTCGAAGGTTCGGGGGTGCGCCACGCCGACCTCGTCATCGAGGCCGCGCCCGAGAAGCTCGAACTGAAGCGTCGGATCTACGCCGAGGTCGAACCGAAGCTGAAGGACGGCGCGATCCTTGCGACCAACACCTCGGCCCTGCCGCTGGAGACGCTGACGGAAGGGCTGACCGATCCTTCGCGCTTCCTCGGCCTCCACTTCTTCAACCCGGTCTCGCGCATGCAGCTCGTCGAGATCGTGCGCCATGCGGGCACGAGCGCCGAGGCTCTTCGTCGTGCGACCGCCTTCACGGTCGAGATTTCGCGGCTTCCCGCGCCGGTCACTTCCGCACCGGGCTTCCTCGTGAACCGCGCGCTGACGCCCTACATGGCCGAGGCTCTGCTGATGGTGGACGAGGGGATCGCGAAGGAGCGGATCGACCGCGTGGCGGAAGAGTTCGGCATGCCGATGGGGCCGATCGAGCTGACCGATCAGGTCGGTCTCGACATCGCCGTGGACGTTTCCGCCTCCCTGCGCGAGCGGCTGGACACGGCCTTCCCGGACACGCCGGCCTGGCTGACGCGGATGGTCGAGGAGAAGCGCCTCGGCCGCAAGACCGGCGCCGGCCTCTACGCCTATGAGGACGGAAAGCCGAAGAAGGCCGAGCTGTCCGACGAGGCCAAAGCCAAGGGCGGGTCGGATGCCGACATTCTCGACCGCATGCTCCTGCCGATGCTGAACGCCGTCGTCGCCTGCCTTCGCGAGGGCGTCGTCGCGGACGAGACGATCGCCGACGGGGCGATGATCTTCGGCACCGGCTTCGCGCCCTTCCGGGGCGGCCCGATCCAATACGCCCGCCAGCGCGGCGTGGACGAGATCGTGTCGCGCCTTCGCGCGCTGGAGGAGAAGCACGGTGCCCGCTTCCGCCCCGACGAGGGCTGGGCGACGTTGAGACGCGACCCCGAGCACGCGGAGGGCGAGCCCTCGTCGCATTGACGTTAACGTCAAGCGCGGCTAGGTCAGGTCATCGGCAGGACGGGAGGCTCGGCGATGTATGTTGCACCGGTAAGGGACATTTCCTTCGCGCTCGGCAAGGTCGCCGGGCTCGACGCGGCGATCGACGCGGGGCTGATGGGCGATCTCAGCCACGATGTCGTGGACGCGATCCTCGAGGAAGCCGGCAAGTTCGCTGCCGAGGAGATCGCGCCGCTGGGCGAGAGCGGCGAGCGCGAGGGCGCGAAATTCTCCGCCGGCAGCGTCACCATGCCCGCCGGCTGGAAGGATCTCTATGCCCGGTGGAGCCAGGCGGGCTGGAACGCGCTGACCGGGCCGGACAGCCATGGCGGGCAGGGGCTCCCGACCGCCCTTTCCGCCGCCGTCACCGAAATGTGGAACGGCGCCTCCATGGCCTTCGCCATCGGCCCGACGCTGACGATCGGCGCGGTGGACGCGCTGGAGAAGCACGGCTCCGACCAACTGAAGGCGACCTATCTCGACAAGCTCGTCTCGGGCGAGTGGATGGGGACGATGAACCTCACCGAGCCGCAGGCCGGCTCGGACCTCTCGGCGCTGCGCACCCGCGCGGAGCGCGCCGATGACGGCACCTACCGGATCTTCGGCCAGAAGATCTTCATCACCTATGGCGAGCACGATCTGACCGAGAACATCGTGCATCTCGTTCTCGCGCGCCTCCCGGACGCGCCGGCGGGCGTGAAGGGCATCTCGCTCTTCCTCGTGCCCAAGCGCCTCGTGAACGAGGACGGCTCGCTGGGCGAGCGCAACGACGTGCGCTGTCATTCCATCGAGCACAAGATGGGCATCCACGGCTCGCCCACCTGCACGATGATCTACGGCGACGACGGCGCGGGCGCCGTCGGCTGGCTCGTCGGCGAGGAGAACAAGGGCCTCGCCTGCATGTTCACGATGATGAACTCGGCGCGTCTCTATGTCGGCATCCAGGGGTTGGGCGTGGCCGAGGCCGCGACGCAGAAGGCTCTGGCCTACGCGAAGGAGCGCCGGCAGGGGCGGTCCACGCTGCTCGCCAAGAAACCCGAGCCCTCCAACCAGATGTCGCCCATCATCGAGCATGCCGACGTCGCCCGCATGCTCCTGACCATGAAGGCGCTGACGGGCTCGGCCCGCGCCATCGCCTATGCCTGCGGGCACGCCATCGACATGATGCGCGTCCACGAGGGTCACGATGCGAAGCGGTGGAGCGAGCGGGCCGGGCTGCTGACGCCGCTCGCCAAGGCCTTCCCGACCGACGTCGGCGTCGAGGTCGCCTCGCTCGGCATCCAGGTTCATGGCGGCATGGGCTATATCGAGGAGACGGGCGCGGCCCGCTATCTGCGCGACGCGCGCATCGCGACAATCTACGAGGGAACGAACGGCATCCAGTCGATCGACCTCGTCACCCGCAAGCTGCCGCTTTCGGACGGCGCGGCGGTGAAGACCTATATCGACGAACTCGCGGCCGTCGCGGAGGACGTCCGCGCCTCGAACCGGGACGGGCTCGGCCGGACCGCCGAATGCCTGTCCACCGCCCTGTCCGATCTTCGCGAGACCACGGACTTCCTGCTCGACGCCTTGCGGGCCAAGCGCATGGACGAGGCTTTGGCGGGCGCGACGGCCTATCTGCGGCTGTTCTCGCTCGTGGCCGGTGCGAGCTACCTCGCCAAGGGCGCGATCGCCGATTCCGATGGCGAGGCACGCACCGCGCTTGCGCGCTTTGCGGCCGAGAATCTGCTCGTCGAGGTCGGCGCCCTGAAGGACCAGGTGCTGACCGGCGCCGCGAGCCTCGACGCGGCGCGCGTCGCGCTGGCTTGAGGAGAGCCGCATGACCCAGACGGTCGAGGTCGGGCGCGCCGACGGCGTGCTGACGATCCGCATGAACCGCCCCGAGAAGAAGAACGCGCTCGACCGGGCGATGTACGGGGCGATGGCGGATGCCTTAAGCTCGGCCGAGGCGGATTCCGCCGTGCGGGCCGTTCTCCTGGCCGGTTCGCCGGGCGCCTTCACGGCGGGCAACGATATCGCGGACTTCGTCGCCTTCGCGCAGGGCGGGCTGCGGCCGAACGAGGTGGAGAACTTCCTGCTCGCGCTGGTCCGCTCGACCAAGCCGCTGGTCGCGGCAGTGGACGGCCTTGCGATCGGCATCGGCACGACGATGCTGATGCACTGCGACCTCGTTCATGCCTCGCAGCGTTCGGTGTTCCGCACGCCCTTCGTCGATCTCGGGCTGGTGCCGGAGGCGGCATCCAGCCTCATCGCGCGGCGGCTGATGGGCCATCAGCGCGCCTTCGCGCTTCTGGCGATGGGGGAAACGCTCGACGCCGAGGCGGCGCGGAGCGCCAATCTGGTGACGCGGATCTGCGACGACGTCGAAACGGCGGGCCTCGAAGCCGCGAAGGCCTTGGCAGCCAAGCCGCCCGAGGCGCTTCGCGTGTCCCGCGAGCTGATCCGAGGGGATCGCGAAGAGGTCGAGAGGCGGATCCGGATCGAGATCGACCATTTCGCCGAGCGTCTGACGTCGCGCGAGGCCCAGACAGCCTTCGCATCCTTCATGGCGCGCCCGAAGGGCTGAACGCACAAGCCGGGACGGCAACGAAAAAGGCCGGCGGATCAGAGCGATCCGCCGGCCTTTTTACGTCTTGCGGGAGATCAGAACCCGGCGGCCTGCTTCTTCGGCGCGTGGGCCATGTCCTCGCGCTTCACGAGTTCCGCGACGAGGAAGGCGAGCTCCAACGCCTGATTGGCGTTGAGGCGCGGGTCGCAATGCGTGTGGTACCGGTCGGACAGATCCTCGGCCAGAACCGGGCGTCCGCCGCCCGTGCACTCGGTCACGTCCTTGCCGGTCATCTCGATGTGGATGCCGCCGGCATGCGTTCCCTCGGCCCGGTGAACGTCGAAGAAGCGCTCGACTTCCGACAGGATGCGGTCGAAGGGCCGGGTCTTGTAGTTGTTCACCGTGATCGTGTTGCCGTGCATGGGATCGCACGACCAGACCACCTTGCGGCCCTCCTTCTCCACGGCCCGGATCAGGCGGGGCAGGTGCTGCTCCACCTTCTCGTGCCCGAAGCGCGTGATGAGGGTCAGCCGGCCCGGCTCGTTCTTCGGGTTGAGCGTATCGACGAGACGCAGGAGATCGTCCGGCTCGGTGGTCGGGCCGCATTTCAGGCCCAGCGGGTTCTTGATGCCGCGGCAGAACTCGACATGCGCGTGGTCGAACTGGCGCGTGCGGTCGCCGATCCAGATCATGTGGCCGGAGGTCGCGTACCAGTCGCCGCTCGTCGAATCGACGCGCGTCAGCGCCTGCTCGTAGCCGAGCAGCAGCGCCTCGTGGCTGGTGAAGAAGTCGGTCTCGCGCAGATTCGGGTAGGATTCGGCGTTGATGCCGATCGCGTTCATGAACCGCATGGTTTCGGAGATGCGGTCGGCCACCTGCCCGTAGCGCTCCGCTTCCGGCGAGCCGGAGACGAAGCCGAGCATCCACTGGTGGACGTTCTCCAGATTGGCGTAGCCGCCCTGCGCGAAGGCGCGCAGCAGGTTCAGCGTCGCGGCGGACTGGCGGTAGGCCTCGATCTGGCGCTCCGGGCTCGGAATGCGCGAAGCCTCGTCGAAGTCGATGCCGTTGATGATGTCGCCGCGGTAGGAGGGCAGCGTCTTGCCGTCGATCGTCTCCGAGCCGGACGAGCGCGGCTTGGCGAACTGGCCCGCGATCCGGCCGACCTTCACCACCGGGGAGGACGCCGCGAAGGTCAGGACGACCGCCATCTGGAGGAACGCGCGGAAGAAGTCGCGGATGTTGTCCGCGCCATGCTCGGCGAAGCTCTCGGCGCAGTCGCCGCCCTGGAGGAGGAAGCCCCGGCCCTCGGAAACCTCGGCGAGCGAGCGTTTCAGCTTGCGGGCCTCACCTGCAAAAACGAGGGGCGGAAAGGTGCCGAGCCGTGCCTCCGCGTCGGCGAGCGCCTGCGGATCGGGATAATCGGGGACCTGAACGATCGGCTTGTTGCGCCAGCTCGACGGGCTCCAATTCTCGGGCATAGCTCATCCTCGGGGTCGGCGTTGCAGGCTCGGGCGGCGGGACGGTCCCGCTCACGCGCGGCCTTTCCGCGCGGCCCGACGGCCCGCGCGTTTAACCATCTCGGGCCTGCTTTGTCATCCCGCGCGATTCGAGGCCGGCCGAAGCTTCATGCCGCGCTGCGCGACCAGCTCGTCGAAGAGCGCGCGCTCGCCGTCGTGCAGGGTGACGGAGCGCGGATAGAGGGGTCGTTCGCGGTCGCAGAGGAGGGTGGTCTCGAAACCCTCCGTCTCCTCGACGAAGCGACGGACGCCCGCCTCGCCATAGAGGGCGAAGAAGCCCTGCATCACGGCGTCGAGATAGGATTGCAAGACGAAGGCGCCGGTCTCGGCCGCCGTCTCCTCGGCGCGCGAGGCCTCGTAGATGAAGAGCGGGACGTCGCAGAGCGGCATGGCCTCGATCTCGACATGGCCCGGCATCACGACGCGGCGGCGGTATCCGGCCTCGCGCTCGTCGACCGAGGGCAGGTGGTCCGCATGGTCGTACACGACGACGCCCTGCGTCGTATGGGTCTCGTCGGGTTTCACCGAAAGCAGGGCAGGCATGTGTTCGCCGCGGGGCAGCCAGAACCGCCGCCACCCGGAAACCTGGGCTTTCCGGATGCCGAGGAACTGTGTCCGAAGCGTGTGCCGGTTGACGAGCGAGCCGTATCCGAAGTAGGCAACCACCTGCCCGTCGGAAGCAAGGCGAGCAAGGTCGCGATGATCTTCGTGGATTTGCATGACGGGTTTTTATTCGACCGACGCCGTGGCGCAAGCGCCCCCGTCCGTCATCAGAGGTGATACCGGCCGTTCTGGCCCATCTGATTCCAGACAGGACAATTGAAACGCTTACGCGCGCTGCCCACATGGGCCGCTCGCCCTGCCGACGACAGCGTTCAGCCGCTTTCGCGCAAGCTCCGACGGGCAGGTATCTTATAGGTCGAGACGATTAACAGTTCATGAAGGCGTGCAAGCCATTCTGCACCAGTGAACTGAAGCCCAAGTATAACAGTGCTTTGGACCATTTCGATGAACCATCATCGCAACGTTTGCATCTCCACGAAGGACGGTCTGACCCTGGTCGGCACGCTTTTCGAGGGATCGGGTGACGGCCCGGCCGTCCTGATTTCCTCGGCGGCCGCCGTCGAGCGCCGCTTCTACCGCGCCTTCGCGGAAGGTCTGATCGAACGGGGCGCCTCCGCTGTGCTGACCTACGACTATCGCGGCGTCGGCAGCTCCAAGCCGCGTTGCCGCAAGGCGCTGCACATGAAGGACTGGGGCGTCTACGACCTGCCCGCGGCCCTGTGCGCGCTCAAGAAGGCGGCGCCGGGCCGTCCGGTCGTCGGGATCGGGCACTCCTTCGGTGGCGTCGCCCTCGGCCTGTGCGGCGTGTCGGACGAGTTCGAGCGCTATGTGATGGTCGCTTCGCTGAACGGCTATTACGGCCGGACGCGCGAGCCGCTGAAGGTCTACGCGCGGATGAACCTTCTCGGCGTCCCGATGGCGGTGCTTCTCGGCAAGCTGCCGAAATCCGCCGGTCTGGGCACCGAGCTGCCCGGCACGATCTTCCGCGACTGGGCCAAATGGTGCCGGCATCCGGAGTTCTTCTTCTCCGATCCCAAGGTGCCGGAGGCCGACCGCTTCTCGGATGTCCGCATCCCGGTCCTCTCCGTCGGCATCTCCGACGATGCGTGGGGCACCCCGCAGGCCGTCTCCGCTCTTCTCGATCACTTCCCGAACGCCAAGGTCGAAGAGACCTGGCTGACGCCGCACGACAACGGCGACCGGCCGATCGGCCACAACGGCTTCTTCCGCAAGACGGCCTCCGAGCAGCTCTGGCCGAAGATCGCGGACGCCCTGATCGGCCGTCCGCAGGCCCTGGCGGCCTGAGAGCCGCGCGGTCCGGGAGACGCGGCGGCCGTCAGGCCGCCATGCGCTCGCCGTTCCGGAGCCGGTAGGTCGGCTCGTACATCGTCACCAGCTCTTCGGCCGCCGTCGGATGCACCGCCATGGTGCGGTCGAAATCCGCCTTGGTGAGGCCCGCCTTGACGCAGATCCCCAGCACCTGGGCCAGTTCCCCGGCATCGGGGCCGAGGATGTGGGCGCCGACGACGGTCTGCGACGCGCCGTCCACGACGAGCTTCATCAGCATCGTCTCGTCCCGGCCCGAAAGCGTGTGCTTCATCGGTCGGAAGCTCGTGCGGTAGATGTCGACCGTCTCGTAGGTCTTGCACGCCTCCTGCTCGGACAGGCCGACCGTGCCGATCTCGGGCTGCGAGAAGACGGCCGTCGCCACCGTCTCGAAGTCCGGCTTGGTCGGATTGTCCTTGTAGACCGTCTCGACGAAGCACATCGCCTCGTGGATCGCGACCGGCGTCAGCTGGACCCGGTTGGTGACGTCGCCGATGGCGTAGATGTGATCGACGCTCGATCGGGAGAATTCGTCGACGACGATCTCGCCGCGCGGGCCGAGCTCGACCCCCGCCTTCTCGCAGCCCAGATCCTCCGTGTTGGGCATCCGGCCGACCGCCAGCATCACCTCGTCGGCGTCGAGGCAGTCGCCGGACTTCAGATGCGCCTGGAAACGTCCGTCGGGCTTCTGCACGACCTCCGTCAGCGTGTCCTCGCAGCGCACGCGCATGCCCTTCTTCGCCATCGCCTGATGCAGCGTATGGCGCAGATCGTCGTCGAAGCCCTGGAGGATTTCCTTGCCGCGATAGACCAGCGTCACCTCGACGCCGAGGCCGAGGAAGATGTTGGCGAATTCCACCGCGATGTAGCCGCCGCCGAGGATGACGATCGATTTCGGCAGGCGCTTGAGGTGGAACGCCTCGTTGGAGGAGATGCAGTGCTCGGCGCCGGGCATGGTCGCGAAGGGGTTCGGGCGACCGCCCGTCGCGATCAGGATGTGGCGCGCGGTCACGACCTTGTCCGTCTCGGTCAGGCGGATCTCGTGCGGCCCTTCGAGCACGGCGCGCGACTGCAGGAGCTCGGCGCCGGACTTTTCCAGATTGCGCCGGTAGACCTGCTCGAGCCGGTCGATCTCCTTGTCCTTGTTGGCGATCAGGGTCGGCCAGTCGAAGGAGCGGGTTCCGACGGACCAGCCGTAGCCGGCGGCGTCCTCGAAGGCCTCGGAGAACTGCGAGGCGTAGACGAGGAGCTTCTTGGGCACGCAGCCGCGGATGACGCAGGTGCCGCCGTAGCGGAATTCCTCCGCGATCGCGACCCGCTTGCCGAGCGCGGACGCGCGCCGCGCGGCGCGCACGCCGCCGGATCCGCCGCCGATGACGAAGAGGTCGTAATCGTATCCGTTGTCGCTCACGGGGGTCGTCTCCTCGGAAATCGAAAGGTCCGGGCGGGACGCCGCCCGGGAAACGGGGCAAAAGAAAGGGGCGGCGCCTCGCGGCCCGCCCCTCAGGCTTATAGGGTCGATGCGCGGCCCGTCACTGGGCAGGCGGTGTCGCAGGGGTGGCGGAGGCGGCGGGGATGATTTCGCGCGCGCCCTGGTCGGCCGCGGCGCGAAGATCCCGCACCAGCGCGTTCGCCCAGATTTCCGCGGCCGCCACCGTCTCGCGGTTGGCGAGCGGACCCTGCTGGATCAACTTCTGGCCGGCCGGGGAGGCGTAGAACTGCGCGATGGCGGTCAGCTCCTCCTCCGTGAAGAGCTGGGCGTAGATGCGGGCGATCTCGTTCTCCAGAACCGCCCGGCGGGGCGCCAGTTCGATCGCCGCCTCGTCCACCATGTCGGACAGCTCGTCCGTCCGGTCGGGGTTGTTCATGATGAGCTCCCCCTTGATCTGGGTCGCCGCGTTCATCAGCACGGAGTCGAACTGGTCGGTCGCGTCGATGGCGGCGATCGCCTGACGGGCCGCCGTCAGATGCGAGGCGCTCGGCTCCTCCTGCGCCAGGACCGGAGGCGCGGACAGGGCCACCAGAGCGGCGGCGGCGAACAGGCCGTTCCGCAGGGATCTCGTCAGGGCGGTCAAGGTCGGTCTCCGTTGGCTTCGACTTGTGTCACGTTCAGTTACGAAGATCGGGCGCGCGCCGCAACCGATCCCGCGTCCACCCCGCGTCAGGAGGGGCGCTCGATCCGCCGCACGCCGTCCCGGCCCGCCAGGAAGAGGGACGTGGCGAGGCCGACGAAAAGCCCGTGCTCCACGACGCCCGGCACCGTGTGCAGGGCGACGGACAGGGCTTCTGGATCGGGAATTTGTCCGAATGATGCGTCGACGATGAGGTGGCCGCCATCCGTCACGAAGGGCTCGTCGCCGCGCCGGCGCAGCGCCAGTTCCCCTTCGACGCCGAGGCGCTCGGCCGCCTTGCGGATGGCGAGCGTCGTCGCGGTCAGCCCGAAGCCGTTCACCTCGATCGGCAGGGGGAAGGCGCCCAGCGTTTCGACCAGCTTGGAGCCGTCCGCGATCACGATCATGCGTCGCGAGGCCGCTGCCACGATCTTCTCGCGCAAAAGCGCGCCGCCGCCGCCCTTCACGAGACGAAGCGCATGGTCCGCCTCGTCCGCGCCGTCGATCGTCAGGTCGAGCTCGGGCGTCTCGTCGAGAGTCGTCAGCGGCACGCCGAGCTCGCGGCACAGGGCCGCGGTGCGCTCGGAGGTCGGCACGCCCACGATGTCGAGCCCGTCCTTCACCCGCTCCGCCAGCTGCCGGACGAAGGCTTCGGCCGTGGAGCCGGTGCCGATGCCGAGCCGCATGCCGTTCTCGACGTCGCCCAGCGCGGCGCGGGCGGCCTCTTCCTTCATTCTCGCGCTGTCGTCGGCCATGGATCGTCCTCTCGTCGCTCGGCGCCGTCTGTAGACCTTCGCGTGCCGGGGGGAACCGGTGCGCCCGCGCTTTTCCGGTGTGGCCTGCTTGCGCCAGAGCGCGCCGGAACGGCGCGAAGGCCAGTTCCGCGTCAGGTCGGGCGGGCCGTTCGCCTTGACCGGTCGAGGCGCAAAACCTCATGTCGTTGGCGATGAGCGAGCTCCGGATCACGACGAGTGAAGCGATTCGGGAGCCGCAGGCTGCGCCCGGACCCTTGGGCCGCGCCGTCGCGGTGTTCGATCTCGACGGGACGCTCGTCGACACGGCGCCCGATCTGGCCGCCAGCGTCAATCACTGCCTCGCGTTGGCAGGCCTGCCGGGCGTGCCGGAAGCGGTGATCCGGCCGCATTCCGGTTTCGGCGCGAGGGCGATGCTGACGCTGGCCTTCGGAAGGTCGGGACTGACGCTGACGGACGCCGAGATGGACGCGCAGCTCGCCTGCTTCCTCTCCTACTACGAAGATCACATCGCCGATCGTTCGCAGATCTTTCCGGGCGTCGCGGAGGCGCTGGACCGGCTGGAGGCCGACGGCTTCGTCCTCGCCGTCTGCACCAACAAGACCGAGCGGCTGGCGCGCCTTCTCTGCGAGACGATGGGTCTCGCCCCGCGCTTCAAGGCCGTCTGCGGCGCCGACACGTTCCAGCGCCGAAAGCCCGATCCGATCCACCTTCTCGGAACGATCGAGCGTTGCGGCGGCGATCCGCGCGCCTCGGTGATGATCGGGGACAGCCGCATCGACATGGACGCTGCCTGGGCGAGCGGGGTCCGCTCGATCCTCGTCGAGTTCGGAGATGGGGTGGATGCCGGCGCGCGGGCGGCGGCGGGACGGGTCGTCTCGTCCTACGCGCAGATCGATCGCGAACTTCTGGAAAACCTCCTGCACAACCGCGCCGGAGCCAGTTGACGCGCGGGCTCGCGCAAGCCTATACCGCAGACCTGCCCGGCGCGCTGCGCGTCGCGGGCAAGGGCGCGTAGCTCAGCGGGAGAGCACCTCGTTCACACCGAGGGGGTCACAGGTTCGATCCCTGTCGCGCCCACCATTACAATCGCTTACGAGATTTGTCGAACGTGACGGGCGAAGTCGCCGGTCGCGCGATCATGCGTTTGCGCAACGAACGGGACGCAGGCGTTTCGGCCGAACGGCATCGGCCCGAAAATGCGGATCGATTTTCGGGGAAAGCCTGACGCGTCGATTCAAGGAGATGGAGCGGTCTTCGTGCGTCCGCTCGGACGCACCGCGCTCTCGCACGGATCATGCCGGGGCCGTGGACCCCGGTACGGGAATCGAGCCTGGAGCCGATCAGTTCGCGAGAGCGGAGCGGCGAACGGCAGGGCCGCTGCGCTGCAGGTTCATGCCGATGACCGGCACGAGTTCGGTGCCCACGCGGACCGAAACGGTGACCGCGAGGCTGTCCGAGCCGTCGAGCCGCGCGACCATCGCGCCGTTCAGCTGCTTGCGGCCGAGCGCGAAGACCATCCGGTCGCCCTGCAGGACGCCCGAGGTGATGTCGAGGCCCGAGCCTTCCGCGCCGTCGAGGAAGGAGCCCGAGAAGCGGCCGTCGCGGCGCGAGACCTTCGCGCTCATCGGCTGGGCGAACAGGCCCACGCGGCAGGAGCCGTCGAGCGCGATGCCGAGATCCGATCCCGGCGTCGTGTCGCCCGCCAGCGTGCAGGTGAAGCGCGTGCCCTTGTACTTGCCGGCCACGATCTCGCCGGGGCCGACCCACTGGCCCGACACGGTGCGCAGGAAGGATTCCTCCGGATCGGCGGCTGCGGGCGCGGCGGGGAAGAGCAGGCCGGCGGACAGGAGAGCGAGACCGGCAGCGAAAGAGCGAAGCATCGACCCATCTCCCTGAAGCGCCCTGCGCCCGGTCGGGCCCACCATGGTCGCTCAAACCCAAAATTCACGGACCGGACCCGCGAAACCGCGCGCGATTTCGGGCGCCTGTGCCACGCCGCCCGGCAGGGGACGAGGCACCTCGGAGCGCGACCCATCTTATCCGTTGGAAGGGTTAACCGATCCTTGCGGGGCCGGTCGAGTGCAGGGCTGCAACGGTCCTCAAGCCACGCGAATCGGGACCGGACGCCGAGGGCGGTCCATCCTATTTCGACGGCGTGTCGGGGCTGGCGGTCCGCACGAGATCGCCGAGGAAGTCGCCGACGGAGGGGCGCCGCACGGTCAGGAACGGCATGGGGCGGCAGAGGTCCATGGCGGCAAGGCCGATGCGCGCGGTCAAAAGCCCGTTGACGACGCCCTCGCCGAGCTTGGCGGAGAGGCGCGTGGCCAGCCCATGCCCGACCACCTGCTGGATGAGCCCGTCGCCGATGGCGATCGAGCCGGTGACGGCGAGATGCGCCAGAACGTCGCGCACGAGCCGCACGAGCCCGACCGTGCCCGGCCGCGCGCCGTAGAGCTCGGACATGCGCCGGATGAGGCGGACGGTCTCGAAGAGGACGAAGATCAGATCGAAGGCCGCGCGCGGGCTGACGGCGGTGACGACCGAGACGCGCTTGGCCGAGGCCATGACGAGCGCGCGCGCCCTGGCGTCGAGCGGGCGCAAAAGCTCGCGCTCGGCAAGACCCAGCATGTCGCGCCCGTCGATGACGTCGTCCTTGATGCTCGCCAGCCGCGCGCGCCCCGCCGCCGTGTCCGGCAGCTTCGAGACGATGGTCTCGAGGCCGGCCAGAGCAGATCGAGGATCGGCGTTCGTCTCGTAGACCCGCACGACCTCGCGGCGTTCGGCCTCGACGGCTTTCAGCCGCATCAGCGCCGCGACCTCGCGCCCGACGACGCCGACGAGCGCGACGAGAAGGAGGACGGCGAGACCCGTTCCGAGCCAGCCGAGCCATTCGGCGCGCGCGAAGAGATCGCGCAGCAGCGCGTCGATGGCGAGGCCGAAGGCGAGCGAGGCGATGGCGCCGAGCGCGCCGAAGAGCACCCGTCCGAAGGGAAAGCCGCGACGCTCGCGCCGCCGCTGGGCGGGCGCGGCGTCGAGCGTTTCCAGCGCCTCCCGCTCCAGGGCGTCGTCCGGCTCGATCGAGACGTTCGATAGGTCGGAAACCGATCGCGGCAGGCGAGCGGCGGGCTCTTCCACGCTCGTGCCGCTCGGCTTCGGCGGAACCGGGATCGCCCGCGGTCCCCGGGGCGGAACGTCGCTCATGCCAGCCTGTCTCCGACGAGGAATTGCAGCGCCCGGTCGAGCCGGATGTGGGGCAGGGAGAGCGTCAGCCCCTCCTCGGTCCGCTCCAGTCGCGGCGGGCGGAACCGCACGAAGTTCATCGGGTGGACCGGCGTCGCGCTCCCGGCGCCGAACAGGCGTCTCGGGTCTTCGGGCAGGTCGCCCGGAAAGATGGCGGTCTCGCGCTGCCCGTCGAAGGTCTCGTTTCCAAGGCGCTCGCCCGCCGCCGGAGTGCCGACGATGACCGGCAGCGTCTCGCCGCGATCCGCCACGCTCGCCTCGCGCGTGGCGCGCACCGCCGCCATGGCCGCGACCTCGACCTCGGCGCCCGAGAGCTCGGCCTGTCGCACGGCGTCCTCGACGAGCGCGCGCACGATCGCCTCCAGCCGCCGGTGGCCCTCGCGGTGCATGTGGTCGGCCTTGGTCGCGGCGACGAGGATGCGGTCGATCCGGCGCGTCAGGAGCGAGCCGAGCCAGCTGGCGCGGCCGGGCCGGAAGCAGGTGAGGATGTCGCTCAGGGCCTGACGCAGGTCGGCGACGGCTTCGGGACCCGCATTGATCGCCTGCAGCACGTCGACGAGCAGGATCTGCCGGTCGAGCCGCGCGAAATGCTCGCGGAAGAAGGGTTTGACGACGACCGACTTGTAGGCCTCGTAGCGCCTCGCGTGGACCGCCCCGAAACTACCCTTCGGGTAGACCATGCCCTCGTCGAGGATCAGTGGCGAGAAGGTGAGGGCGGGCGAACCTTCGAGGTCTCCGGGCATCAGGAAGCGGCCCGGCGGCAGGGTCGAGAGCGCCGTCGCGTCCTGGCGCGCGCGGCGCAGATAGTCGGCGAAGGTCGCGGCCAGCCTCTGGCCGGTTTCCTCCTCGTAGGGCGCGGAGGGATCGACCGCATCGAGGGCTGCGAGAACGTCCGACGCGATGCCGGCTCGCGACGGAAGTCGTGCCCGTTCCACCGCCTCGGCCGAAAAGCGGGCGAAATCCTTGTCGAGGAGCGGAAGGTCCAGCAGCCATTCGCCGGGATAGTCGACGATGTCGAGCGAGAGCTTGCCGGCCGAGAAGTAGCGGGACCAGCCCGACGCCGATTCGTATTCGATCGTCAGGCGCAGCTCGGAGATCGCGCGCGTCGATTGCGGCCAGAGACGGTCCTCGACGATCGTTCGGATGTGGTCCTCGTACTGGAACCGCGGAACGGCGTCGTCGGGCTGCTCCTCCAGATAGGTGCGCGCGATCCGCCCCGAGGACGCGGCCTGGAAGAGAGGCAGGCGCCCGCCATGCAGGAGGTTGTGGACGAGGGCGGAGATGAAGACGGTCTTGCCGGCGCGGGACAGGCCCGTAACCCCGAGCCGCAGCGTCGGGTGGAACAGGCCGCCGGCGCGCTCGGTGAGATTGTCGAGCGCGATGCGCGCCTCGTCGGCGAAACTCGTCATTCGGGCCGCTTCCTTCGTCCGGTTCCGCCATATAGGCGCGGGCGGGCGAGGCCGGTAGGCTCGGGGCCTCGTGCCGCTACCGCGGCCGGTGCGGCGGAACGAGGAGGTCTTCCAGTCGCGCCGTCCCCAGATCGGACGGATCGTCGAGACGGAAGGTCGCGAGCGTGCAGGTGGGAAAGCCGTGCGTGAGCCGGTCTGCGGCCGCGATACCCGAAATCCGCGCCAGCGAGCGGGCCAGACTCCCGATCGCGGGATTGTGTCCGACGATGAGGGTGTCGAGCCGGTCGCTCGCCGTCGCCGCTTCGCGATAGGCATCGTCCGTGCCTTCGTAGAGCGTGTCGTCGAAGCGGATCTCGGCGCCCTGCACGACAGCGTCCAGGCAAGCGAGCGTTCCGCGCGTTCGCGCAGCGCCCGAGCAGATCACCAGTCCGAAGGAGGTTCCGGCGGCCTGAAGCGTGCGCGACAGCGACCGCGCGTCCGCCTCGCCCTGTCCGTCGAGCAGACGATCGTAGTCGCGGCCGCCGACGGGAGCGGCGGCGGCCTGGGCGTGGCGCAAAAGGTAAAGTCTGCGTGTCGCGGTCATCTAGAGGCCGCAGTAGCGGACGGCGCGAGGCGCGGCAATCGACTTCTCGCGGCGATCGGGCGGCCCTGTCCGCTCGGGGTTGCGCCGCCGTGCCCTCCGGTCGCCCGAATGCGGGAATCGGCGCGGACCGGTCCCCGGTTGCAGCCCGAACATGCCCGTTCGTGCGGGTTGTAGGGGGGCGGAAGCATCGCTATAAGCACCGCCACTCGGGTCTGGAGGAAGCAGTGATGAGCGAAACCCTGCAGCACGGCAGCGTCCTCTCCGAAGACGGCCCGTTCATGAACGACCGGCAGAAGGAGTACTTCCGCCGCAAGCTCCTGACCTGGAAGAGCGACATCCTGCGCGAGGCGCGCGAGACGCTCGAGACCTTGGCCCACGAAAATTCGAACCTCGCCGACGTGGCCGACCGCGCCTCGTCCGAGACCGATCGCGCGATCGAGCTTCGGGCGCGCGACCGGCAGCGCAAGCTGATCGCCAAGATCGACGCGGCTCTGGAGCGCATCGAGGAGGGCACCTACGGCTATTGCGAGGAGACCGGCGAGCCGATCAGCCTCAAGCGCCTGGACGCCCGCCCGATCGCGACCCTCTCGCTGGAGGCGCAGGAGCGGCACGAACGGCGTGAGAAGGTCTACCGGGACGAGTAGACCGCTCGACGGAGAGCACCGTACCAAAGGGAAGGGCCCGGAACCGACGATCGGTTCCGGGCCCTTCGCGTTTCAGGCTTTCCGGGAACCGCCCGCGGGTCCCGGGCCGGCGTTTCAGCGCCGGTCGGCGTGGGCGGAAAAGTCGCGCAGGAGGCGCTGCATCTCGTCCTCCAGGGACAGTTCGCGACGGGCGGGGACGCCGGGCGCGGCATCCTCGCTCCGGTCCGAAGCGCTCGGCTCCGGCGCGTCCGGCTCGTCGGGCATCTCGAGCTGCCGGGTGAGATCGGCCAGAAGATCGTCGTCGAGGTCGAGATCGCCGGCCTCCTGGGACGGCGCCGGCGGCGGGGAGGCGACCATCGGAGGCGCAGGCATGACCGGGCCCGACCGGCGCTCGCTGATCGTCGAGGCGAAGCTGCGGACGACCAGCGGACGCTCTTCGGCCGAGGCTGTGTTCGGCGACGCGGGCGCGCCGACCTTCGCCGGCGCGGACGGCGCGGCCCCCTGCGTGGCGCTCGGCCGTTCGGGGAGCGGAGCGTCCACCTTGTCGCGGACCGGCCACTCGACCGGCGGCTGACGACCGGAGCTCGGCGAAGCGATCGGCTCGGGCGCCTTCGGCGTGTCGACGGACGCCCTCGGCTGCGGCGCGGGCGAGAGGCGGCGTTCGGGCGCGCCGGCCCGTGCATCGGCGGCGACGGGCGGTGCCGAGACCGGCTGGGCGATCGAGCGGGACGGCGGCACCGGCGACGAAGGCCCGACGGGCGCGGGGTCGATGGCCGGCGCGACGGCGGGAACCGCCGGGTTCTGGGACGAGGGCGAGCCGGAGCGCTCGACTGCGCCCGGGCGCTCGCCGGAGCGTGTATCGGAGCGGGGGCCTTGGTGCGACGCGGTCCGGGCGGGTGCGGGTTCCGCCGGCTGAACGCGCGGCGCCTCGGGCGCATCCAGAACCGGCTCGACGCGGCGGCCGCTCTCCTCCGTCATCCGGGCGGGCGGCGCCGGCACGACGGGAGCCGTAGCCTGCTGGCGCGGCTGCATCTGCGGCTGGGGCGCGCGAACGGCGGGAGCCGGGACCGGCTCGGCACGGCTCGAGTCCACGGCGCTCCTCACCGGTTGCGCCGGTTGCGCCGGGGCGCGGAAGGGTGCTTCCGGCGTCTCATTCATCGGCTCCACGGGACGGGGCTCGCGGCGTGCTTGCGGAGCGGGCGCGAAGCCGGCACCCGGCTCGGCCCTGCGGGCCGGCGGCGGGGCGGGGCGTCCGATGCGCGATTCGACGACCAGATCGTTCGCGCCCCCGATCAGGATCAGGTGCTCCACCTGATCGCGGCGCACGAGCACCAGCTTGCGCTTGGGATCGACGGCGGTGACGTCCATCACCTCCACGCGCGGCCCCTCGACGTTGCGCAGTCCGCCGATCCCGCCGGTGAGAACGCCGCGAAGCAGCCGGATGACGACGACGGCGAGGCCGGCGACGAAGAGCGCGGCCAGAAGGACGAAGAGGATCGGTGCCAAATCCTCTCCGACGAGCCCTGCGAGCCAGTCCTGCATCATTCATCCTTCCCGCCGGGTGGGGCCGGCACGGGACGCGCCGATTCGCGCCGCCGGCCATTCGCCTGCCGCTGTCTTTCCGCCTTGATGACGCCTTGAGGCGCGCGCTTCAAGGCTTTGCACCTTTTCCCGGCACCCGATCCCGCATTCGCCCGGATCGGACCGCGCGCCGCACGCGTATACGCATGAAAACGTCGCGTCCGTTCCTCCATTCGTTTATGCGATGGCAGGAGACTTGGATGCCGCACGGCGATTGGCCGGCATCGGCGCGCAACGGAAGCAGTTGGGACCCATGACGACCCGGACGCCCCAGACGAGCGAGAAGGCCCTGGTCGATCGCAGCGCGGCCCCGCACGGCATGCGCCGCCTCCTGTTCCTCGGGGGCTTCCTGCTCGTCTTCTCCGCCACGCTCGCGCTCTTCGGCCACACCTACGGCCCGCTGGCGCTTTTGGCACTCTTCGGCTTCCTCGCCATCGTCGGCATCGTGGCCATGTTCGCGCTGGCGCTCGGGCTCGTGCGCTTCAGCCGGGAGCGGACCGACCAGGGGATCTCGCGCACCTTCATCGACACGCTGCCGACCGGCACCATCATCACGGACCGCAAGGGCCGCATCGTCTACGCCAACAAGGCCTATGGCGAGGTGACGGGCGCGGGTTCGGGGCAGGGGCTGCGCACGCTGGAGCGGCTGCTCGCGCGCGAGCCCGAGGCCGCCGAGGCCGTCTACCGGCTCGGCAACCTCGCCCGCGAGGGCGGCAGCGGCGAGGAGGAGTTCCGGCTCTCGCGCTGCCTGGCCGGCGCGACCGACCCGTCCGCGCGCTGGTATCGCGCATCCGTCCGCCCGCTCGGTGATGCGGAGGCTCTGCGCGTCTGGCAGCTGAAGGACATCACCGTCGAGCGGCGCGAGCAGGAGGGGTTCTTCCGCGATCTCCAGCACGCGATCGACTATCTCGACCACGCCCCGGCGGGCTTCTTCGCCTCCGACGAGGACGGGCGGATCGCCTATATCAACGCCACGCTCGCCAGCTGGCTGGGCATCGACCTCGCCGCCTTCCGGCCGGGCACGCTCTCCATCCACGATTTCGCCGGCCCAGACGCGCGGACCTTCCTGGACACGGCCGTCGGGGAGGCAGCGTCGTCGTCGCCGCAGATCCTCGACATCGACCTCGTTCGCACCAGCGGGCAGCGGCTCCCGGTTCGGCTCCTTCGACAGGCCACGCACGCGGCGGACGGCGCTCCGGGGCCGACGCGCACGCTCGTCCTGAACCGCTCGACGGAGACCGAGGGCGCCCGCACGCTGGAGGCGGCGGAGCTGCGCTTCACCCGCTTCTTCAACTCGTCGCCCATGGCGATCGCCGCGCTTGACGAGCGCGGGCGCGCCACGCGCGCCAATCCGGCCTTCGCGCGCCTCTTCGGCCAGGCGGCGGCCGGCGGCTCGGTCGCGCTGCAGGACGCGGTCCACGAGGACAGCCGCGAGGCCTTCGATCAGGCGCTGGCGGCGGCCCGGCGCGGACAGGCCGGCATCCCCTCGATCGACGTCGATCTGCGCGGCGAGACGGCCCGCACGGTCCGCTTCTACTTCAGCGCCGTCTCCGATCTGACGGAAGGATCGAAGGACGCGACGATCGTCTACGGCGTCGACTTCACCGACCAGCGCGCGCTCGAGGAGCAGGTGGCCAAGGCGCAGCGCATGCAGGCCGTCGGGAATCTGGCGGGCGGCATCGCGCACGACTTCAACAACGTCCTCACGATCATCACCGCCTCGGTGGACTTCCTCCTGCTCAACCACCGCTCCGGCGACCCGGCCTTCCAGGATCTCCTGCTGATCAAGCAGAGCGCCAACCGCGCGGCCTCGCTGGTGCGCCAACTGCTCGCCTATTCGCGCCGCCAGACGATGCGCCCGAAGATGCTGAATCTGACGGACGTCGTCGCGGACATGCATCTCCTGCTCAAGCGGATCGTCGGCGATCTCGTGAAGCTCGAACGCCATCACGGCCGCGACCTCTGGCCCGTCATGGCCGACATCGGCCAGTTCGAGCAGGTCATCACCAACCTCGTGCAGAACGCGCGCGACGCGATGCCCGAAGGCGGCACGATCACGATCGCGACGCGCAACATCGCGGCCGAGGAAGCGGCGAAGCTGCCCTATGCCGAGCTTTCGAGCGGCGACTACGTCCTCGTCGAGGTCTCGGACACCGGTGCGGGGATGCCGGCGGACGTCGCCGAGCGCATCTTCGAGCCCTTCTTCACCACCAAGGAGATCGGCAAGGGCACCGGGCTCGGCCTCTCCATGGTCTACGGCATCGTCAAGCAGTCCGGCGGCTTCATCTTCGTCGATTCGAGGATCGGCGAGGGCACGACGCTCCGCATCTTCCTGCCGCGCCACGTCCCGGCCGAGGTGGCCGCGCCCAAGGAGTCCGGCGGAGCGCCACAGGCGGCGACCGCCAAGGTCGATCTTTCGGGCACTGCCTCCATCCTCCTCGTGGAGGACGAGGATCACGTGCGCGCCGGCAATGTGCGCGCGCTGAAGATGCGCGGCTACGAGGTCCACGAGGCCTCGTCGGGCGTCGAGGCGCTGGAGGTGATGGAGGAGATCGGCGGGCGCGTCGATCTGGTGGTCTCCGACGTCGTGATGCCGGAGATGGACGGGCCGACGCTCCTGCGCGAGATGCGCCGGACGCGGCCGGACCTGAAGTTCATCTTCGTCTCCGGCTATGCGGAAGACGCCTTCGCCAAGAACCTGCCGGAGGGCGAGAAGTTCGGCTTTCTCGCCAAGCCCTTCTCGCTGCGCGAGCTCGCGGTTGCGGTGAAGGCGGAACTCGACCAGTAGCCCCTGCGACCTCGCCGCCTTTACCTTTACTTAGGGTTCGATCGCGCCGCACGTCATGCGGATCGGCGATTCGGAATGGGAACAAATCGGGAAAATCGCTTGATGGGAGAGAACAAAGCAGGTACATAGATCGCCGACGACACGCCGATTATGCGACCCGTTCCCGCTGGATAAAGGGCTTCTCCCATGGCACAGAACGCACTCCGACTCGTTGAGGACAATTCCGTGGACAAGAGCAAAGCCCTCGATGCGGCGCTGTCGCAGATCGAGCGGGCCTTCGGCAAAGGCTCGATCATGCGTCTCGGCCAGACCGAGAAGCTCGACATCGAGACCGTCTCCACCGGCTCGCTCGGCCTCGACATCGCGCTCGGCATCGGCGGACTGCCGAAGGGGCGCATCATCGAGGTCTACGGGCCGGAAAGCTCGGGCAAGACGACGCTGGCGCTGCACACGGTGGCCGAGGCCCAGAAGGCCGGCGGCATCTGCGCCTTCGTCGATGCCGAGCATGCTCTCGATCCGGTCTACGCCCGCAAGCTCGGTGTCGATCTGGAGAACCTCCTGATCTCGCAGCCGGACACCGGCGAGCAGGCGCTGGAGATCGTCGATACGTTGGTCCGCTCCGGCGCGATCGACGTCCTCGTCGTCGACTCGGTCGCCGCGCTCACGCCGCGCGCCGAGATCGAGGGCGAGATGGGCGACTCGCTGCCGGGCATGCAGGCGCGCCTGATGAGCCAGGCGCTGCGCAAGCTCACCGGCTCGATCTCGCGCTCCAAGTGCATGGTCATCTTCATCAACCAGATCCGCATGAAGATCGGCGTCATGTTCGGCAATCCGGAGACGACGACGGGCGGCAACGCCCTCAAGTTCTACGCCTCGGTGCGCCTCGACATCCGCCGCATCGGCGCGATCAAGGACCGCGACGAGGTCACGGGCAACCAGACCCGCGTCAAGGTCGTGAAGAACAAGATGGCGCCGCCCTTCAAGCAGGTCGAGTTCGACATCATGTATGGCGAAGGCGTCTCCAAGATGGGCGAGCTCGTCGATCTCGGCGTGAAGTCGGGGATCGTCGAGAAGTCCGGCGCCTGGTTCTCCTACAACTCGCAGCGTCTCGGCCAGGGACGGGAGAACGCCAAGCAGTTCCTGCGCGACAACCCCGATCTCGCCGCCGAGATCGAGAGCGCGATCCGGCAGAACGCCGGCCTGATCGCCGAGAAGCTGCTGGAGCAGGGCGGGCCGGACCCGCAGGAAGACTGACCGTCTTCGAGGGCTCGCCGATCGGCGGGCCCTTTTTTCATTGCAGATCCCCCCACGGGCGATGCGGCGGGCTCGAACGCGTCCGCCGAAGGTCGTCGCGACCGGCGCTGCCGGTCGGCGTGATGGACAGGGTTTGGGCGCACGGTTACAAGGCCAGCCCGAAGGGAAGGCGCGGGTGATCGCCTTCCGCTCCCCCCGCGTGTCCGAAGGCTTTCCATGAGCGGCGTGAACGAGATCCGGTCGACCTTCCTCGATTACTTCGCGAAGAACGGCCACGAGAAGGTGGCGTCTTCGCCGCTGGTGCCGCGCAACGACCCGACGCTCATGTTCACGAACGCCGGCATGGTGCAGTTCAAGAACGTGTTCACCGGGCTGGAGAGCAGGCCCTACGACCGGGCCGTCACCTCGCAGAAGAGCGTGCGGGCGGGCGGCAAGCACAACGATCTCGACAATGTCGGCTACACGGCCCGGCATCTGACCTTCTTCGAGATGCTCGGCAACTTCTCCTTCGGCGACTATTTCAAGGAGCGGGCGATCGAGCTCGCCTGGAACCTCGTCACCAAGGAGTTCGACCTTCCCAAGGACAAGCTTCTCGTCACCGTCTATCACGAGGACGAGCAGGCGGCGGGCCTCTGGCGCAAGATCGCGGGCTTCTCGGACGATCGCATCATCCGCATCGCGACCTCGGACAATTTCTGGCAGATGGGCGACACCGGCCCCTGCGGCCCGTGCTCGGAAATCTTCATCGACCGCGGCGAGCACATCTTCGGCGGACCTCCGGGGAGCCCGGACGAGGACGGCGACCGGTTCCTGGAGTTCTGGAACCTCGTCTTCATGCAGTTCGACCAGATCGAGCCGGGCAACCGCGTGGCGCTGCCGCGCCCCTCGATCGACACCGGCATGGGGCTCGAGCGCATGGCGAGCGTCCTGCAGGGCGTCGACAGCGTCTTCGAGACCGACACGTTCAAGCGCCTGATCGCGGCGGCGGGCGAAGCGGTCGGCCGCGAGCCGGCGGGCGAACCCTCCTTCAAGGTCATCGCCGATCACATCCGCTCCACGGCCTTCCTGATTGCGGACGGCGTCCTCCCGTCCAACGAGGGCCGCGGCTACGTGCTGCGCCGGATCATGCGCCGGGCCATGCGGCACGCGAAGCTTCTGGGCGCCCGCGAGCCCGTTCTTCACAATGTCCTGCCCGCGCTCGTCTCCGAGATGGGCCGGGCCTATCCCGAGCTGGTCCGCGCCGAGCAGCTGATCTCCGAGACGCTCAAGCTCGAGGAGAAGCGCTTCCTGACCACGCTCGACCGGGGCCTGACGCTCCTGAACGAGGCGTCGGACGGACTGAACGAAGGCGACAACCTCGACGGCGAGGTCGCCTTCAAGCTCTACGACACCTACGGCTTCCCGCTCGATCTGACGCAGGACGCGCTGCGCTCGCGCGGCGTCGGCGTGGACGTCGCGGCCTTCGATGCCGCTATGGCGCGCCAGAAGGCGGAGGCGCGGGCGAGCTGGGCCGGTTCCGGCGAGGCCGCGGCCGACACGGTCTGGTTCGCGGTTCGCGAGCGGGTCGGGGCGACGGAGTTCCTCGGCTACGACACCGAGGAGGCGGAAGGCCAGGTTCTGGCGCTCGTTCGCGACGGAGCGGAGGTCGACGGGGCGTCCGCCGGCGAGGCGGTCTCGATCGTCCTCAACCAGACGCCGTTCTACGCCGAGTCCGGCGGTCAGGTCGGCGACACGGGAACGATGACGGGCGAGGGCGTACGCGTCGAGATCGACGACACCCAGAAGGTGGCGAACGGTCTTTTCATTCATCGCGGACGGGTGGTCGAGGGGCGCCTTGCGAAGGGCGCCGCGCTCGAACTCGTGGTCGATCACGCCCGCCGGTCGAAGATCCGCGCGAACCATTCCGCCACGCATCTCCTTCACGAGGGGCTTCGCGAAATCCTTGGCACGCATGTCGCGCAGAAGGGTTCGCAGGTCGCGCCGGACCGGCTGCGCTTCGACTTCTCCCATCCCAAGCCGATGGACGCGGGCGAGTTGGCCGAGGTCGAGCGTCTCGCCAACGACATCGTCCTGCAGAACGCGCCCGTCGAGACGCGGCTGATGGCCGTGGACGACGCGATCGCGGAGGGCGCGATGGCGCTCTTCGGCGAGAAGTACGGCGACGAGGTCCGCGTCGTCTCCATGGGCACCGCGACGGAGGGCGAGAAGGCCGGTCGCCGCTATTCGGTCGAGCTGTGCGGCGGCACCCATGCGCGCGCGACGGGCGAGATCGGTCTCGTTCACATTCTCTCGGAATCTGCGGTCGGCGCGGGCGTTCGCCGGATCGAGGCGCTGACGGGCGCTGCGGCGCGCGCCCATCTCGGCGAGCAGGATGCGCGCATGCGCCGGATGGCCTCCGCCCTGAAGGTCGCGCCGTCCGAGGTCGCCGACCGGCTGGAAGCACTCGTCGAAGAGCGCCGCCGCCTGGAGAAGGAGCTGGGCGAGGCCCGAAAGCGGCTCGCGCTCGTCGGTGACGGCGCAGGCGAAAAGGGCTCGGCCGCGCGCGAGATCGGCGGCGTGAGCTTCGTCGGCCGCGTTCTGGAGGGCGTTTCGGCGAAGGACCTCAAGGGTCTGGTCGACGAGACCAAGTCCGGCCTGGGATCGGGCGTCGTCGCCTTCGTGGCCGTCGCGGACGGCAAGGCCAGCGTCGTCGTCGGCGTCACGCCGGATCTGACCGAGCGGTTCAGCGCGGTCGACCTCGTGCGGTCGGCCAGCGAGGCGATCGGAGGGAAGGGCGGCGGCGGACGGCCCGACATGGCGCAGGCCGGCGGCCCGGACGCGGCCAACGCGCAGGCCGCCCTGACGGCCGTCGAAAAGGCGCTCGAAGCCGCCTGAACCAGCCGGGCGGCGAAGGCCCAGGCCCTACGGCGCCGCCGGCTTCGCCCCAGCGCATCGGGGTTTGCCCTGCGGGCAGTTCGGCGCATCGGTCCGTGAAGCGGTCGGCGCCGGCCCGATGCGAGCGGTGACACCCAACGAAGAAGGCCGCCCGCGTTCGACGCGGACGGCCTTCTTCGATTCGAGCTGTCGGAAGGATCAGTCGTCCCAGCTCTGCAGGGCCGAGACCTCCTCGGGGGTGAGGTTCACGACGATCCGCCCGTCCGTGAAGCTCACATCGTCCAGCGAGACGATGGAATTGTCCGTGTCCGGGTAGGTGCTGCCGTCGTCGTCCGAGAAGTCGATCGCCAGATGCGTCGGCGTCTGCTCGTTCGATCCCAGAACCTCCTCGACCTCGCCGATCTCGGTGCCCGCGCTGTCGTAGACGTCCATGTCCTCGACGCTGTCCACGTCCATGGAGAACTGCGGGACCATCACGTCGTCGTTCACCTCGGTGAGGCTCGACTGCGCGAGGGCGGGCGTTGCGATGAAGGCGGCGGCGGCCAGAAGGGCTGCGGTGCGTTTCATGAGGAGTTGGCTCCGTCTGATTGCGTTTCGCCTCACCAATGTGCGCTCCGGCGCCCTCGTTCCTGCGGGGCGGCAAAAATTCCGGCGGTCGGCGCAAAGAAAAGGGGCCGCACCCTTTCGAGCGCGGCCCCTTCTTCGTCTCGTTGGCGGAAGGCGCTCAGGCCTTGGCCATCGCCGCCTTGAGGTTCTCGTCGATCTTGTCGAGGAAGCCCGTGGTCGACAGCCAGCGCTGATCGGGACCGACCAGCAGCGCGAGATCCTTCGTCATGTGGCCGCCTTCGACCGTGTCGATGCAGACGCGCTCGAGCGTGTGCGAGAACATCTTCAGATCGTCGTTGCCGTCGAGCTTGGCGCGGTGGGCGAGGCCCCGCGTCCAGGCGAAGATCGAGGCGATCGAGTTCGTGGAGGTCTCCTGGCCCTTTTCGTGCTGGCGGAAGTGGCGCGTGACCGTGCCGTGCGCGGCCTCGGCCTCCACCGTCTCGCCGTCCGGCGTCATCAGCACCGAGGTCATCAGGCCGAGCGAGCCGAAGCCCTGAGCCACGATGTCGGACTGGACGTCGCCGTCGTAGTTCTTGCAGGCCCAGACGTAGCCGCCGGACCACTTCAGCGCCGCGGCGACCATGTCGTCGATCAGGCGGTGCTCGTAAGTGATCTTGCGCTTGTCGAACTCGGCCTTGAACTCGGCGTCGAAGACCTCCTGGAAGATGTCCTTGAAGCGCCCGTCATAGGCCTTCAGGATCGTGTTCTTCGTGGACAGGTAGACGGGGAAGTTGCGGTTCAGGCCGTAGTTGAACGAGGCGCGGGCGAAGTCGCGGATCGACTCGTCGAGATTGTACATCGCCATGGCCACGCCCGAGCCCGGCGCGTCGAACACCTCGTGCTCGATCTTCTGGCCGTCCTCGCCGACGAAGGTGATCGTCAGCTTGCCCTTGCCGGGGAACTTGAAGTCGGTGGCGCGGTACTGGTCGCCGAAGGCGTGGCGGCCGACGACGATCGGCTGCGTCCAGCCCGGAACGAGGCGCGGCACGTTCTGCATGATGATCGGTTCGCGGAAGATCACGCCGCCGAGGATGTTGCGGATCGTGCCGTTCGGCGAACGCCACATCTTCTTCAGGCCGAACTCCTCGACCCGCTGCTCGTCCGGCGTGATCGTCGCGCACTTCACGCCGACGCCGTGGCGCTTGATGGCGTTGGCCGCGTCCACGGTGATCTGGTCGTCCGTCTCGTCGCGCTTCTGGACCGAGAGGTCGTAATATTCGAGATCGACGTCGAGATAGGGGTGGATCAGCTTGTCCTTGATAAGCTGCCAGATGATCCGGGTCATCTCGTCGCCGTCGAGCTCGACGACCGGGTTGGCGACCTTGATCTTAGCCATGCTGTTCCTTCCTGTTGAGAATCGTCTGCCCGCTCGGCGGTCCGGGCTGTCCCTTCGGGAGCGGCCGCGGCGCTGCCGGGCCGGCCCTTGCAAATTGTATGCGCGCGTATATCACCCGCTCCGCCGACTGCAAAGCAAGGCCGGGACGGCATTCGAGCCGCGCGCAGCCTGCCAACGGAGGGCGTGGACCATGGCCGAAGCGGAACATCCAGAGACGGCAACCGACGGCCGCGGACCGGTGATCGTCCTCGTCGAACCCCAGCTCGGCGAGAATATCGGCATGGTGGCGCGGGCCATGGCCAATTTCGGCCTGTCCGACCTTCGCATCGTCAATCCGCGGGACGGCTGGCCGAACGAGAAGGCGAGGGCGGCCGCGTCGCGCGCCGACGCCGTGATCGACGGGGCGCGGGTCTTTTCGACGACCGAGGAGGCGCTCGCCGATCTGACCTATGTGGTCGCGACCACCGCGCGCCCGCGCGATTCCGAGAAGTCCGTGCTGGGCCCGGAGGAGGCGACGGCGAAGCTCCACGCGCGGGCGGGCGAGGGCGTCGGCATCCTGTTCGGGCGCGAGCGGCACGGCCTGTCGAACGAGGAGATCGACCTCGCCGACGAGATCGTCACCTTCCCGGTGAACCCGGAGTTCGCCTCGCTGAACATCGCGCAGGCCGTGCTCCTGATGAGCTACGAGTGGTCGAGGCAGGCGGGGCTCGGCACCGGGCGGCCGCGTCTGGGCGCCGAAGCGCCGCCGGCGCCTCCCGCGCGAAAAGAGGATCTGTTCCGGCTGTTCGAACGGCTGGAGGGCGCGCTCGACGAGCGCGGCTACTTCTTCCCGGAGGCCAAGCGCGCCGTCATGATCCACAATCTGCGCAATCTCCTGACGCGCGCGGCCTTGTCCGAGCCGGAGGTCCATGCGCTGCACGGCGTCGTGCGCTCGCTCACGCGGAGGCAAGGGGAGAGTTGAACCAGGCTCCGATCCTCGTCTTCGATTCGGGCATCGGGGGCCTGACGGTGCTGCGCGAGCTGCGTGTCGCCATCCCCGACCGACGCTTCGTCTACGTGGCCGACGACGCCGGCTTTCCCTACGGCAATTGGGAGGAGGAGGCGCTGATCGAGCACATCGTCGCGCTCTTCGCCCGGCTCATCGAGGAGCACCGGCCGCAGATCGCGGTGATCGCCTGCAACACGGCTTCGACCCTGGTCCTGACGCCGCTGCGCGCCGCCTTCGACATTCCCTTCGTCGGCACCGTTCCCGCCATCAAGCCGGCGGCCGAGCGCTCCCGCTCCGGCCTCGTCTCGGTGCTCGCCACGCCCGGAACGGTGAAGCGCGGCTACACGCGCGGGCTCATCACCGATTTCGCGCGCGACTGCGAGGTGACTCTCGTCGGCTCGACCCGTCTGGCGGCGCTCGCCGAACAGCACATCCGCGGCGAACGCGTCGGCTTCGACGAACTGACGGAGGAGATCGCGGGCTGTTTCGTGGAGAAGGACGGGCGGCGCACCGACATCGTCGTGCTGGCCTGCACCCATTATCCCTTCCTCGCCAATGCCTTCCGCAAGATCGCGCCCTGGCCGGTGGATTGGCTCGATCCGGCCGAGGCGATCGCCCGGCAGACGGCGAAGTTCCTGCCGGACCTCTCGCCCTCGCTTCCCGAAGGGTTCGACCGGGCCGTCTTCACCGCCGGTCCGCCGGACTACGCGACACGGCGTCTTCTCTACGGGTTCGGTCTGGCGGGTTGAGCGCGGGGCGTCCCTATGGACCCTCGAGGATCGGCCCGCGCCTCGGCGAAGCGAGCCATCGGGCCGAGCGAAAGCGGGCTGCGGTCCTTCGGCCGATCCTGTCAGGGAACGGTCGCGCGCCGTCGGCGTTCGACAGGGAGTTCCAACAGACGGAAGCCCCATGGACCTGATCCGCGTCATCTTCGCCATCATCCTGCCGCCGGTCGGCGTGTTCCTGCAGGTCGGGTTCGGCAAGCATTTCTGGATCAACATCCTTCTGACGCTGCTCGGCTACATTCCCGGCATCGTCCACGCGATCTGGGTGATCGCGCGCAAGTAGCGCCTCGCGGTTGACACCGCGCCCCCCTCCCTTTACCAAGCGCCACATCGGCGGGGCCTCGTGCTCCGCCGATATTTTTACGTGTCCCGTGGACGGTCCGCTCCCGCAGCGCCGTCCTGTCAGTCCGCCGAAGCGCGGACAGAGGAGGGCGCGTTTCCTCGCCCGCCGGAGCGATCCGGCCGGGCTGTTGTGTGGCAAGGAAATGCGATGAGCAAGCGCGAAGCATCCAAGTACAAGATCGATCGCCGCATGGGCGAGAACATCTGGGGGCGTCCGAAGTCCCCGGTGAACCGCCGCCAGTACGGCCCGGGCCAGCACGGCCAGCGCCGCAAGTCCAAGCTCTCCGACTTCGGCACGCAGCTGCGCGCCAAGCAGAAGCTGAAGGGCTACTACGGCGACGTCTCCGAGAAGCAGTTCCGCAAGATCTACGAAGAGGCCGCCCGTCGTCGTGGCGACACCTCCGAGAACCTGATCGGCCTGCTCGAGTCGCGTCTGGACGCGATCGTGTACCGCGCGAAGTTCGTCTCGACGATCTTCGCGGCCCGTCAGTTCGTCAACCACGGCCACGTGAACGTCAACGGCGTGCGCACGAACATCGGTTCGTACCGCTGCAAGGCCGGCGACGTGATCGAGGTTCGCCAGAAGTCGAAGCAGCTGACCGTCGTCGTCGAGGCGACCCAGCTCGCCGAGCGCGACGTGCCGGACTACATCGAGGCCGATCACTCCAAGATGGTCGCGACCTACGCGCGCGTTCCGGGTCTGGCCGACGTGCCGTATCCGGTCGTCATGGAGCCGAACCTCGTCGTCGAGTTCTACTCGCGCTAAACGGTTCTGCCGCTGTGGAATGGGAAAGGCCGCGCTCGTCGCGGCCTTTTTCGTTATAGGGGCCGGACACACGGAGCCGATCCATGCTGGACGACACGGCGAGCGCCGAAATCGAACATTCGGGGGGCGAGGGCGGCCATCCGCTCTTTCGCGACGCGCCGACGAGCGTCGGCTTTAACAAATTGCGCAAGCGCCTCGTGCGACAGATGCGCGAAACCATGGCGAGCCACGCCATGGTGCGGCCCGGCGCCCGCTGGCTGGTCGCCATCTCCGGCGGCAAGGATTCGCACACGCTGCTGGCGCTGCTGCTCGATCTGAAATGGCGGGGCCTGCTGCCGGTCGATCTTCTGGCCTGCAATCTCGACCAGGGCCAGCCGGGCTTCCCCAAGCACGTGCTGCCGGACTTCCTGACCCGCCACGGCATCGCGCACCGGATCGAGTATCGCGACACCTATTCGGTGGTGAAGGAGAAGGTGCCGGAGGGCGCGACGACCTGCGCGCTCTGCTCGCGCCTTCGGCGCGGCAATCTCTACCGGATCGCGCGCGAGGAGGGCTGCGAGGCTCTGGTTCTCGGCCACCATCGCGACGACGGTCTGGAGACCTTCTTCCTGAACCTCCTGCACGGCGGAAAACTGTCCGCCATGCCCGCCAAACTCTTGAACGACGAGGGCGACCTTCTGGTGCTGCGCCCGATGATGGGCTGCGCGGAAGCCGACATCGCGCGCTTCGCCGAAGGCATGGCGTTCCCGATCATCCCCTGCGATCTCTGCGGCAGTCAGGAGGGCTTGCAGCGCGGCGTCCTGAAGGCGTTCCTATCGCAGATGGAGGAGCGCTTTCCGGGCCGCCGAGAGACGATGGCGCGCGCGCTCGGCAACGTGAAGGCGAGCCATCTGCTCGACCCCGCGCTTTTCGACTTCGCCGGCCTTACGCCGAAAGCCGACTGAGGCCTCTACTCGGCGGGACGCCCGACGCCCGCCTCGCGGTCGTAGCGCGAACGGAACAGCGCGCCGCCCTCCGCCCAGAAGACGCAGCCGAGCGACAGAAGCGACAGGACGACGAAGCCCATGAGAAGCGGCACGGCCGTTCCGTCGAACATGTAGCCGACGGCCGCTCCCAGAAGCCCGCCGCCCAGTGTCTGCGTGAAGCCGAGAACGGAGGAGGCCGTTCCCGCGACGTGCCCGAGCGGGTCCATGGCGAGCGCGTTGAAGTTCGTGCCGATCAGGCCGAACATGCAGAAGGTCAGCGCGAGCAGCGGCAGGAACAGCCAGAAGGGCGCGACGCCCCCGAAGGCGAAGGTCAGGCCGAGATGCAGGATCGACAGGCCGACGAAGCCGAGCAGCGCGGAATGGGCGAGGCGCCGCATGCCGTAGCGCTCGACCAGCTGCGAGTTCACGAAGGAAACGCCGGCCATCAGGATCGCCACGGCCGAGAAGTAGAGCGTGAACTCCGGCCCGATGCCGTAGACGATGGTGTAGAGCTGTTCGGCCTGGTTGATGAAGGCGAAGAGCACGCCGAAGATCAGCGCCGTCGCGATCGCGTAGCCGAAGGCGAGACGGTTGGTGACGACGGTGCGGAAGGCACCGGAGACCCGCTCCACCGTCAGCGGAATGCGGTCCTCCGGCGCGAGCGTTTCCGGCAGGCGCAACAGCGTCCAGAGGCTGACGGCGAGACCGAAGGCGGCGACCAGCATGAAGATCTCCGGCCAGGACCCGAACAGCATCACCGCCTGCCCGATATTCGGTGCGAGCACGGGGATGACCATGAAGATCATCATGACGATGGACATGACGCTGGCCATGCGGCGCCCGTCGAACTGGTCGCGCACGATGGAGACCGCAACGACGCGGGTCGCGGCCGCGCCGATGCCCTGGATGGCCCGCAGCGCGAGGAGCGCCGCGAAGCTCGGCGCGAAGACCGCCGCGATGGAGGCGAGCGTGTAGACCGCGAGCCCTCCCAGAAGCACCGGGCGTCGCCCGAAGCGGTCCGACAGCGTGCCGTAGACGATCTGCGCGGCGCCGAAGCCCAGCACATAGGCGGTGATGACGAACTGACGCGAGTTCTCGTCGGCGACGTTCAGCGCGAGGCCGATGGAGGACAGCGCCGGGATCAGGATGTCGATCGCCGCCGCGTTCAGGGCCATCAGGCTGGCGACGAGGGTGACGAGCTCCCAATGGGGGAGGCGACGCGGCGTGACAGGCGCGTTCCACATGGCTTCGAGCTTTCAGAATGACGATTTGGGCGGTTACGCCCCTCGCCGGCAAATAGCAAGTCCGACTGACGATCGCATGACGCGAGCGTGAAACGAAAAGGCCCGCCGGGAAGGGCGGGCCTTTGGAACCGGTCGGGATGGATGGACTCAGGCCGTCGCGGCGGGCGTCTGCACCGGGATGCCCTTCTCAACGAAGAAGTCCTGCAGCTCGCCGGCCTGGAACATCTCGCGCACGATGTCGCAGCCGCCGACGAACTCGCCCTTGACGTAGACCTGCGGAATGGTCGGCCAGGAGCCGTATTCCTTGATGCCGTTGCGCAGCTCGTCGGAGGACAGGACGTTGACGCCCTTATAGTCGACGCCGAGATAGTTGAGGATCTGGACGACCTGACCGGAGAACCCGCACTGCGGGAAATCGGGCGTGCCCTTCATGAAGACGATCACGTCGTTCGTCTTCACCTCGTTGTCGATCCAGTCGTTGATGCCGGTCATGGGAATGTCCATTTCGGTTCGGGATGCCCGCGCGGGGCGGCATGTTCGGGAGCGGGCGTCAGGCGCCCGGTGGATTTGACTGCTCGAGAGCGGTCAGGCGCTCCTCGTGCTCGTCAATGCGTGCGCTTGCGAAGTGGTCGCTGGTGATCGCGGTGATGACGCGGTTCTCCATCAGCACCATGTCCGATCGCATTTCACGGATGTCCCGTTGCACGCTCTGCAGATCGCTGCGGAGATTGGAGCCGTCGCGCTGGACGATGCCGAAGCCTTCGCGCATGTCGCGGTCGAGGCGACCGATCAGTTCCTGTTGTCGTAAGACGAGATCGGTCAGCTCGTCCATGCGTCGGTCCAACCGACGAAAGTAGGCCAGCGTATGGCTGGCGACGTTGGAGTTCGTATCCACAAGGTCGGACATCGCCTCCTCCTACTTCGGCGCGCTGGTCTGCAGCGCGAGCGCGTGGAGGACGCCGCCCATGTTCCCCTGCAGCGCCTGATAGACCATCTGATGCTGCTGAACGCGGGTCTTGCCCCGGAAGCTCTCCGAGACGACGTCGGCCGCGTAATGGTCGCCGTCGCCCGCCAGATCGCGGATCGTCACCTCGGCATCCGGAATCCCCGCCTTGATCATCGTCTCGATGTCGTGGGCGTTCATCGGCATGCCTGTCTCTCCGTCTGCGGTCTGCTTCGCCTCCGAAGATAGGCGGAGGACCGCCGGCCCGCAATGCGCGTCAGGCCGCTTCCGCCGACGCGGCCCGGCCGCTCATGTAGTTCGGGAACCAGCTTTCGTGCGCGATCGTCAGATCCGCGACGGCGAGTCGGAACAGGTCGCCGAAGGCGAAGCTGTCGCCGCCCGCCTCGCCGAGTTCGCGAACCGGCACGCTCGCCTCCGCCGCAGCCGAGAGGGTCTGCGCAACCGCGTCGCGCTTCACCGCGATGACGTAGCGGGCCTGATCCTCGCCGAAGAGCTCGGCATGCGGCTCGCTGCCGACGGACGCGACCGTCATGCCGATGTTCGAGGCGATGGCGAGTTCGGCCAGCGCGACCGCCAGTCCGCCGTCGGACAGATCGTGACAGGTCCTCACGGTGCCGGCCCGGATGAGCCCGCGCACGAAGTCGCCGTTGCGCTTCTCGGCCGCCAGATCGACCTCCGGCGCGCGGCCGTCCTCGCGGCCGTGGATCTCTCGCAGAAAGATCGAGGCGCCGAGATGGGTGCCGTCGCCGCCGACGAGGATCAGGACGTCGCCCTCGGCGAGATTGTCGGTCCGCCCCGTCTTCGTGCGGTCCTCGACGAGCCCGACGCCACCGATCGTCGGGGTCGGCAGGATCGCGGCGCCATGGGTCTCGTTGTAGAGCGAGACGTTGCCCGAGACGATCGGGAAGGAGAGCTGGCGGCAGGCCTCGCCGATGCCCTCGATGGCCTTGACGAACTGGCCCATGATCTCTGGCTTCTCGGGATTGCCGAAGTTCAGATTGTCGGTCGCGGCCAGCGGCTCGGCGCCGACGGCCGTCAGATTGCGCCAGCATTCGGCAACCGCCTGGGCCCCGCCGCGATAGGGATCGGCCTCGCAGTAGCGCGGCGTCACGTCGGAGGAGAAGGCGAGGGCCTTGGTCGGATGGCCGTCGACGCGCACCAGCCCGCCGTCGCCGCCGGGACGCTGCAGCGAGTTGCCCTGGATCAGCGTGTCGTACTGCTCGAAGACCCAGCGGCGCGACGCGATGTCCGGCGAGCCGAGGATCGTCAGGAGCGCCTTGCCGTAGTCGGCAGGCTGGGGGACTTCGGCGGCCGCGATCGTCGGCAGCACCTTCGGGTCCACCCACGGGCGGTCGTATTCCGGCGCCTCGTCGCCGAGCTCCTTGATCGGAAGGTTCGCGACCTCGCGCCCCTCGAACAGGATGCGGAAGCGCAGATCGTCGGTCGTCTTGCCGACGATGGCGAAGTCCAGACCCCATTTCACGAAGATGGCCTCGGCCTCCTCGCGCTTCTCGGGGCGCAGCACCATGAGCATGCGCTCCTGGCTTTCCGAAAGCATCATCTCGTAGGGGCTCATGCGCTCCTCGCGCACCGGCACCTTGTCGAGCTCCAGCTCGATGCCGAGGTCGCCCTTGGCGCCCATCTCGACGGCCGAGCAGGTGAGGCCCGCCGCGCCCATGTCCTGGATCGCGATAACGGCGCCCGTCACCATGAGCTCCAGGCACGCTTCGAGCAGGCACTTTTCGGTGAAGGGATCGCCGACCTGCACGGTCGGGCGCTTCTCCTCGATCGTGTCGTCGAATTCGGCCGAGGCCATGGTCGCGCCGCCGACGCCGTCGCGGCCCGTCTTGGCGCCGAGATAGACGACCGGCAGGCCGACGCCCTCGGCCTTGGAGTAGAAGATCGCGTCCGTCTTCGCGAGGCCGGCGGCGAAGGCGTTGACGAGGCAGTTGCCGTTGTAGCGGGGGTGGAAGTTGACCTCGCCGCCGACGGTCGGAACGCCGAAGGAATTGCCGTAGCCGCCGACGCCCGCGACGACGCCCGCCACCAGATGGCGCGTCTTCGGATGGTCCGGCGCGCCGAAGCGCAGCGCGTTCATGGCCGCGATCGGCCGGGCGCCCATGGTGAAGACGTCGCGCAGGATGCCGCCCACGCCCGTCGCCGCGCCCTGGTAAGGCTCGATATAGGAGGGGTGGTTGTGGCTCTCCATCTTGAAGACCACGCACAGGCCGTCGCCGATATCGACCACGCCGGCATTCTCGCCCGGCCCCTGGATGACGCGCTCACCCTTGGTCGGCAGCGTGCGCAGCCAGCGCTTGGAGGACTTGTACGAGCAATGCTCGTTCCACATGGCCGAGAAGATGCCGAGTTCGGTGATCGTCGGCTCGCGGCCGATCAGTCCGAGGATGCGCTCGTACTCGTCCGGCTTCAGCCCATGGCTGGCGACGAGTTCGGGCGTGATGGCGATGTCGGTCATGGGGGCTCGGCTCGCGGGAGGGAGACGCCGAACCCTCTAGCCCGGCTGGCGTCGAGATTGAAGGCCCGTCGTCGCCTGTCTCGTCAGTTCGCGCGCACCCACAGGCTTCGGCCGTTCGCGAGGCTTCGGCAGGGCGCCGCCTCCTGTGCGGTCCGCAGGATCAGGACGTCGTCGTCGGCCTGGCTGATGAAGTCTTCCGTGATCCGCCGCTGCAGGATCAGGAGCGTGTAGTCGGCGGCCTCGCCCGCACCGGAGGGCGAACGCACGCAGGTGCCGTGTCCTCGGGCGTCGGAGAAGAGGAGCCCGGCCAGCCGGTCGACGCTCGCGCGCCGATAGACGACCGCAGCGGTCTGGCCGACATAGGTCGCCTCCGCCGGCGTCATCGGCAGGAGTACCGGATCGGCGGTGACGGACGCGCAGGCACCGAGCGACAGAACCGCCGAGAGCGCGAGGACGAGCGCTGATCTCATGCGCCGGACCAGACGTGGAAGCGTCGCCTCGTGTCGCGACCGTCCGCCCGACGCCCGGCTTCCTGTCCGGCCGCAAGGGCGGCGAGCGCGAGGAGAAGATAGGCCGAAAGCTCCGCCAGTTCCTCGACGACCGGCATGTTCTGGCGATCGCCGATCTGTCCGACGACGAGAAGGACGGCGACGGACAGGAGGGGCAGGCAGCGCCAGACGAAGCGCGTCAGGGCCGAGAACTCGCTCCGGCGCAGGGCGCGCGGCCCCAGAAGCGGATTTCTCCACACGAGCCAGATCCAGAGCGGGATCGGCAGAAGGTAGCCGAGCGTCTTCGTCCGCCCCGGCATGCAGGGGCCGGCGTCGAAATAGGGACTGCCGCAACGCGGCAACTCGCGCACGAGAAAGAGCAGCGAGAAGAGCGCCAGCGCGAGCGCCAGCCGCCCAGGCCAGCCGTCGAGCGACAGGCTGGCGCGGGAGAAGACGATGCAGGCGCCCAGAAGGGCGCCGAGCTGCAGCATCTCCCAGGGGCCGTTCTCGATGAACCAATTGCCGTGCCAGTCGGACAAGGCGACGATCAGGAACGACCCGGCCAAGCACGACGACAGGTTGATGACGTCCAGAAGACGCGGAGATGACACCCGGAACATAGGGCGTGCTTACCGTCTACGGCGTCGGCCCGGAAGCCGGAATCGACGTCGGACCGCCGGACCGGAAATCAGGGAGCCCCGCTCGACGTCGGAGCGGAAGGCGCGATCTCAGGCTTCGCAGGAGGACGCGCCGGCGCTCCATCGTGCGAGGTCGGCGCGGATGCGGGCGGCGGCTGGCGTGCCCAGCAGCGGCCCGTAGGTGTCGATCGCGCTCGATCCGGTCTGTCCTTCGACGACGAGAAGCGGGCGGGCTTCCATGCGGCCGCGCGGAACGAGAAGGAAGCGGGGGCGGCCGGAGAAGGACGAGAGTTCGGGCGCGAGGCTGAACTCCGCGAAGGTCGAATCGCCGGACCTTATCCAGCAGCGGTTCGCCGTCACGGCCAGACGCTCCATGCGGTCGAGGCCGGTGTCGGCGGTCGCGGGCGTCGAGGGCGCGATCGTCGGCGTGCGATCCGCGCAGCCGCTCACGAGCGCCAGAAGCGCCAGGGCGGCCAGACGCCGCCTGTTCACGCGGCCTGCGCCTTCGAGCCGAGGCCGAGAACGCTGTCGAAGATCCCCCGTCCGTCGGTGCCGCCATGCTCGGGCTCGACGAGGTTTTCGGGGTGCGGCATCAGGCCGAGCACGTTGCCGGCCTCGTTCACGATCCCGGCGATGTCGCGCACGGCGCCGTTCGGGTTGGTGCCCTCGGCGTAGCGGAAGGCGACGCGGTTCTCGCCTTCGAGCCGCGCCAGCGTCTCCTCGTCGGCGAAGTAGTTGCCGTCGTGGTGGGCGACGGGGCAGCGGATGATCTGGCCCTGCTCGTAGGCGCTCGTGAAGCGCGTCGAGGCGTTCGCGACCTCGAGCTTCACCTCGCGGCAGACGAAGTGAAGGCTCGTGTTGCGCATGAGCGCGCCGGGCAGAATGCCCGCCTCGCACAGGATCTGGAAGCCGTTGCAGACGCCCAGCACCGGAACGCCCTTCTTCGCCTCTTCCGCCACGGCCTGCATGACCGGCGAGCGCGCGGCGATGGCCCCGCAGCGCAGATAGTCGCCGAAGGAGAAGCCGCCGGGCACCACGATCAGATCGACCGCCGGGATCGCCATCTCGGTCTGCCAGACGGTGAGGGGCTCGGTCCCGGTGATGTGCCGCAACGCCGCGATCATGTCGCGGTCGCGGTTGAGGCCGGGAAGGAGAACGACGGCGGTCTTCATGGATGCGGCTCGAATGGATGCTGGGGTTCGGCGAGCTCGCGAAGTTCCAGGCGCCGCTCGATCCGGTCGAGGCGCTGGTCTATCCGGGATAGGACGCCGTAGATGTTGTTCGTGTCGGTCTGGATCGACAGAAGATGCCCGCGGAACGCGGCCATGCTCTGCGAATGCTCGATCGCAAGATGTTCGAGATTCATCGTGCGCTGCTGGAGGTTTCGGAGCACTTCGAACATCAGCTCGTTCGTCACGTCCGCCATCGATCACGCTCCTTCGAAGCTAAACGATCTCCACAGCGTAGTTCTCGATGACCGTGTTGGCGAGGAGCTTTTCGCACATCGCCTCGAGTTCGGCGGCGGCCGCCGCGCGGTCGCTCGTCTCGAGCGTCACGTCGAAGACCTTGCCCTGGCGGACCGCCCCGACGCCCTCGAAGCCGAGCGAGCCGAGGGCGCCCTCGATGGCCTTGCCCTGAGGGTCGAGAACGCCGTTCTTGAGCGTGACGAGGATGCGGGCCTTGATCACTTGATATGCCTGTCCCTGGAGTAGACGAGTCGGGGTCCCGATGCCGGACGCGGCGCCGTCGGGCGCCGCCGCCTCACTTGACCAGCACCGGCCCTGTAGGGCGGGGCGGCTCGTTCTCGTTCATGATGCCGAGCCGGCGGGCCACTTCCTGGTAGGCCTCGACGAGGCCGCCCATGTCCCGGCGGAACCGGTCCTTGTCGAGCTTGTCGTTCGTCGACACGTCCCAGAGGCGGCAGCTGTCCGGCGAGATCTCGTCGGCGACGATGATTCGCATCATGTCGCCTTCGTAGAGCCGGCCCGTCTCGATCTTGAAGTCGACGAGCTGGATGCCGACGCCGAGGAAGAGACCGGACAGGAAGTCGTTGACGCGGATCGCCAACGCCATGATGTCGTCGATCTCCTGCGGGCTCGCCCAGCCGAAGGCCGTGATGTGCTCCTCGGAGACCATCGGATCGTCGAGCTGGTCGGCCTTGTAGTAGAACTCGATGATCGAGCGGGGCAGGACGGTGCCCTCCTCGATGCCGAGGCGCTTGGCCAGCGAGCCGGCCGCGACGTTGCGCACCACGACCTCTAGCGGAATGATCTCGACTTCCTTGATCAGCTGCTCGCGCATGTTGAGCCGCCGGATGAAGTGCGTCGGGATCCCGATGCGGTTCAGGTGCGTGAAGATGTATTCCGAGATGCGGTTGTTCAGGACGCCCTTGCCGTCGACGATCTCGTGCTTCTTCTTGTTGAAGGCGGTGGCGTCGTCCTTGAAGAACTGGACCAGAGTGCCGGGCTCCGGGCCTTCGTACAGGATCTTGCCCTTGCCTTCGTAGATGCGGCGGCGACGTGTCATCAATGAGCGCTCGATCGTGAGTGGACGGCCGGGGCGGTCGCAACCGCTCGATCTGCTCCCGGGCCTCAAGGCGCGTGAATAGACCATCGAGCCGCTCTAAACAATCGTCGCGCGACGATTGACACGCAGGCGTGCTCCGGTTCGAGCGCCGTGTCGATCCTTCAAATCGACGCGGCTTTTCCTAGATCGGTAGCAGCCGAAGCAACGAGGAGAGGCAGGCAATGTCGCTGAAGGACCGCCGGGACGAGATGGAAGCGCGCTATGCGCACGACCAGGAGAAGAAGTTCAAGATCGAGTCCCGCCGCAACCGTATCGTGGGGCAGTGGGCGGCCGGCAAGCTCGGGAAGTCCGGGCCGGACGCCGACGCCTATGTCCAGGACGTGCTGAAGGCGAGCTTCTCGCGGCCCGGGGACGAGGACATCGTCGAGAAGATCGAGGCCGACTTCCAGTCCGCCGGCGTCGACGTATCCGCCGACGGGATTCGCCGCGAGCTGGAGACCGCCTTCATCGAGGCCGAGCGCCAAGTGAACGAGGCCTGATCGCCGTGTCCATTCCGAACCCTCGAGGAGACGGCTTCCGCGTCGCCGCATGGTCGGGGCTGACCGACCCGGCGATGCTGGAGACGATCGCCGCGGCCCCCTTCGACGTCGTCGTCCTCGACATGCAGCACGGCCTTCATGACGTCGCGAGCGTCCATCAGGGAATCCGCGCGGTCACGGCCGCCCGCAAGCCCGTCATCGTCCGCGTGCCGCTCGGCGAACTCGGCACCGTCTCGCGCGCGCTCGATTTCGGGGCGGCAGGCATCATCCTGCCGATGATCGAGAGCGTGGAGGACGCAGAGGCCTTCGTTTCGGTCGCCAAATACGCGCCGCTCGGCCAGCGCTCCTTCGGCCCGTCCCAGGCGGTCCGCGTCCACGGCTACGCGGACACGCGCAGCTACATGGAGGACGCCAACGCCGCGACGCTCGCCATCGCCATGATCGAGACCAAGGGCGCCTATCGCGACCTCGACGACATTCTGGCGGTGGAGGGGCTCGACGGGGTGCTCGTCGGCCCGGCGGATCTCTCCCTGGCGCTGACCGGAACGCTCGATCCCGACGGCGCCGCCACGGCGGAAGCCTCTGCGCAGATCGCGCGAAAGGCCAGAGCGGCCGGCAAGCTCGCCCTCATCTATGTCTCGGGCGAGGCCGCCTCGCGCCGGGCGAAGGAGCAGGGCTTCGATCTGGCCTGTTCGCAGGTGGACGATTTGTCGGACGCGGCGGCGGCCTCCGCGAGGGCGGCGGCCTTGAGAGGCTGACGCCTCAGTCGTGCAGCTTCAGCCCCGACAGGAACTTGCCGAATGTGAGGAGACCTTCCGGCCACGGTCCGTGGCCGGAAGCCGCGTTCAGATGGCCCGATTCCCCCGCGTCGACGAAGAGCGAGCCCCAGGCCCCCGCGATGTCCTCCGCCGCCTCGAAGGAGGAGAACTCGTCGTTTCGGCTGGCGACCACGATCGAGGGAAAGGGCAGCGGGTCGCGCGGATAGGGGCCGAAGGTCATCAGATGGCGCGGCCGGATCGTCTCGCTCGCCACGTCCGGGGGCGCCACCAGGAACGCACCGACCACCGGGCGACGGAACTCGGGTATGGCGTGGATCGCCGTCGCGACGCCGAGCGAATGGGCGACGATGACGACCGGCTTCTCGGCCTCGTTCACGGCGTGGGCCATCGTGCGGACCCAGTCCTCGCGCACGGGCTTGGACCACTCGGCCTGCTCGACCCGGCGGGCGCTGGAGAGCTTGCGCTCCCACCGCGTCTGCCAGTGCTGTTCGGACGAACCGGTGTAACCGGGAACGATGAGGATGTCGGCTTGGGATGCGCGCATGGGCGGCGAGGTGGGCGATCGCCCGTCCGTTGTCAACGTGCCGGCCGGGTCCTTCCGTCGCCCAGTGCTCGAAATGCGGCCTCCTGACCCGGCGCGAAAGCTCGTTTGGGGATGGCGTAATGGGCACCGCCGGCCAGAATCGCGACCAGATGGTTCGGGCGCTCCTCGATCCGCACGATAATTCCGCGAGCGATGTCGTCGCGGTAGCCGTCCTGGGCGATCCGCAGCCCCTTGTCGTCGAAGGTCAGAACCATCGGCCCGTGCTTTCCCGACCCGTCATAGACGGTCTGCTGAAAGTTTCGGGCGTGCACGCGCAGCATCGTCGGTCGAGCGAGCTGCAGGCCGATGACGACGAAGGCGGTGACGGTGAGCCAGAGCCAGCCGCCGAGAGGGAAGGTCTGCGCGAAGGCGGAAAGGGCCTCGTCCAGGTGAGGACGCCGCAAGTCCACGAACCAGAGGAGCAGGGGACCGGCCGGCACGACGAGACAGAGGATCAGCCACGGCAGCACGCTCGAGCGAAACCAGGCGAGGGGGGTGTAGGCGGTCTCAAGGTTGTGCAGGACTTCTTCGGTGTGGTCGTCGGCCGTGACGAGATACTCCAGGCGCTCCCAACCTTCGCCGGCGGTCGGCTCCTGCGGCGCGGAGCCATGCGGACGCCCCGCCCGTTCCTCCATCCAGCGCAGGACCGTGGCCTTTTCGTCCGCGCCGAGCGTCTCCTTCGTCAGGATGACCGGCTCCCGTCCCGCGCTGCTCCGAAGGACGAGTAGGCGTTCCGTCTCGGCGGTTCCGACGAAGCTCGACCAGGGCTGATGCAGCGCTCGTCCCTCGCTCGTGGTGGTCACCCCGTCCTCGGCGATGTGATGGGTCATCGTCAGGCGTTCCGGCACGCCCCGCGTGACCAACAGACGAAGGCTCGTGCCCCGGTGCCAACGCATGAGCGTCCGAGCGGCCAGCCAGCTGCCGAGGCCGGCGGCGAGGACGAGCAGAAGCAGGGGAAAGCTGGCGGACCATTCGATCGGCGTATCGCGCGGGTCCGTCGCCCAGATCGAAAGCGTGGCCGCCGCTATGAGAAAGACGGAACAGGCGAAGAGGCCGAATAGGGCTTGCCGCTCGACCACTTCGGGATCGGTGCCGATGGCAAGGACGTTGCCTTTCATGAAGTCCTCCCGCCTCAGTTCCACCGGTATGGAGAGCGGCGGCAGACGCGAAACTCCGACCTTCGGCACGCTGGGCAATTTCGCTTTCCCTTTCCCGTTCGGTACCCGATCCGGTTCTACAGCAGCGGGCTGATCAGACGCGTCACGTTCTCGCCGAGTTGCACGAAGAAGCCGCGCTTCTCCCACTCGGCCGGGTCGAGTCGGTGGCTCTTGCCGCGATAGTCGTTCTCGATCCGCCGAAGCCGGGCGACGACCTCCGAATCGTAGCAGACGAGCGTCACCTCCGAGTTCAGCTCGAAGGAGCGACGGTCCATGTTGGCCGAGCCGATGATGGCGATGTCGTCGTCGATCGACAGGTGCTTGGCGTGCAGGAAGCGCTCGCGATAGAGCATCACCTCGACGCCGGAGAAGAGCAGCTCCTCGTAGTAGGACTGCTGAGCCCGGTCGATCAGCACGGAATTGGTCGTGGAGGTCACGAAGAGCGTCACCTTCACCCCTTTGGCGACGGCCGTGCGCATCGCCTGGAGCAGCGGTTCGTTCGGGATGAAGTAGGGCGTCGCCAGAACCACGCGCTCGCGCGCCGTGTGGATGAGATTGGTGAAGAGCACGTCGACGCCGCCGCCCGGATAGTCCGGTCCCGTCGGCAGAACCTGCGCCATCGCGGTCCCGGCCGGCACGTCGCCGCCGGGCGGCATCAGGTCCGGGGAGGCGATGTCCTCCTCCGTCTCCAGATACCAGTCGCCGATGAAGATCGCCTGGAGCTCCAGCACGACCGGCCCTTTCACCCGCGCCATCAGCTCGCGATAGAAGGTCTTCGGCTCGTATTCGATGCGGTGCATGTTCTGCGAGCCGACCCATCCGGTCTTGCCGTCGATGACGACGATCTTGCGGTGGTTGCGCAGGTCGGCGCGCGTCGCCCGGTTCCAGAAGGAAAGCGGCAGGATCACCTGCAGGTGCACGCTGGTCTTCGCCAGACGCTTCGCGATCGTCTTGCGGTCCGCGCTGGAGCCGACCGCGTCGATCAGAAGCCGGCAGGTCACGCCGCGCCGGGCCGCGCGTTCCAGCGCGCTGAGCACCTTGTTCCCCGCCTCGTCGGCCTGGAGGATGTAGAACATGACATGCGCGTGGTGCTCGGCCTTGTCGATATCCGCGACGATCCGGTCCACCACGCGGTTGTAGTCCGCGTCGAACTCGATCGAGTTTCCGGACAGACACGGCAGGCGGCCGATCGTGCGCACGAGATTGGAGGCCATGCGGTGGCGCGGCTGCAGATCGTCGCAGCCGCCCCGCTGGTCGAGCGTCAGCTCCCCCAGCGCCTTGCCGATGATGGCGGGCACCTGACGCAGCCGCTTCTTGCGCCAGCGCGGATGCTCGGCATGGCCGAGCGCCAGATAGACGATCAGCGCCGCCCAGGGCAGGAAGAAGAAGAGGATCATCCAGGCCTGCGCGGCCGCGGGAGAGCGCCGGAACGGGATGTAGACCAGGGCGCCGAGGATGATGCTCCAATTGGCGATGGCGATGGCATACGCCCAGTAGGGGCCGCTGAAGAAGTCCATGCACGCTCCTTCGGCACGGGCTTGCGCCCGCGCCGTCACGTCGTCGATGCCGGGTCCGCCGGACCCCGCATCGACCGACCGGCCGCGAAACCGATTCCGATTCCCGGCCCGATGCTGTAGGTAGCGCGCCGAAACGCAAACCGGAGGTCCGGCCTGGATGCCCCGTATCGTCTACGCCAATCTCGGCTATTCGCGGGAGATCGACGGTTCGATCGGGCACCATGTCCGGCGCGCGCACCACCACATCTATACACCGCGCGACGCGCAGCTGCGCAGCCTGAACTTCGTCAAGGAAGCGCTTCGGGGCCTGAGGCCGGACCTGTCCTGCTTCGTGGAGATCGACCGCGGCTCGCTGACCAACGGCTTCTTCGACCAGCTCCCGGTGCTCCGGGAGGACCATCACACGATGGTCCAGATCGATTCGAAATACGCGCAGGAGCGCAAGTTCCGCCGCTTCTCGATCTCGCGCGGCAAGTCCAACGCCTTCCTGGCGTCGACGCCGCTGGAGTTCCGCGCGCGCTATCTCGACTTCGGGAAGAAGCGGCTCGTCTACGACATCGACCTGGCCGGGCTTCGCGTTCTCGTCGCCCATTGCTCGCTTCTCTACCGCGTCCGCGAGCGGCAGTTCGAGCAGCTCGCCGAATGGACCCGCGAGAGCGACGGGCCGACGGTGGTCGTCGGCGACTTCAACATCTTCCGGGGCGGGCGGGAGCTGCGGCCGCTCCTGGCCGACAAGCGCTTCAAGCACCTGAACGAGGCCCACGGACCGACCTTCCGGTTCGGCCCCTACCGCGCCAATCTCGACACCTGCCTCGTCTCGACGCAGATCGCGGAGCGCTGCGCCCTGCAGCTCGTCGCGCTGCCCTTCTCCGATCACGACATGCTCTGCATTGATGTCGATCTCGAAGCGGGCGTCGCGGCGCCGACGGCGGTCGAAGCCGCTTGATCCAAAAGAAAAGCCCCACCTTTCGGCGGGGCTCTCTCGTTCGTCCGGGGCTCAGTTGGCCGGTGCGGCCGGGGCCGGAGCGGCCGGCTCGGGCGCCGCCGGGGCCGGTGCGGCAGGCTCCGCTGCGGGCGCCGCAGGCTCGGGAGCGGCCGGGGCCGCCGGGGCGTCGGCCGCGGGCGGCGTGGTCTCCTCGACGGCCGGCGCGCCCGCGCCGGTGGTCGTCGTGCCGGGATCGGGCGTGCCCGTGAAGAACAGGAAGTAGAGGACAACGGCGACGATCAGGCCGCCGAGAATGAACCAGATGGCGCTCGGGCCGCTTCCGCCGCCGCCCGTCGTGGTGGTGTGGGTCGAGGTCTCGCGGACATGGGTGTCGCGCGGCGGGACCGGGTCATGCGGGGGAGGCGTGCTGCCGGCAGGCGGGGGCGTGTAGGTCATGGGCGACATCCTTTGCTGTGGCCGGTCCGAACACGGACAGGCCGGCGACATTTCGAGATGAAACGCGCCCGGCGGGAATGCGTTTCGCGCATGTCCCATCGGGCCGTTCACCGTCGCCCAGCAAGTAGAGGCGCCCGTCTAGTTGAAAACCCGCCCGAAGATCGTTTCGACCTGCGCCGTGTGGTAGCCGAGGTCGAACTTCTCGCGGATCGTCGCCTCTGGCAGCGCCGCGACCACCTCCGGGTCCGCCATCAGCGACTCCATGAAGTCCACCTGGGCCGACCCGGTCTTCTGGTAGCTGTCCCAGACCTTCATCGCGTTGCGCTGAACGAGCCGGTAGCTGTCCTCGCGCGAGAGGCCCGCCTGCGTGAGCGCGAGCAGGATGCGCTGGGAATGCACGAGACCGCCGAGCCCGTTCATGTTGGCCGCCATGCGCTCGGGATAGACCAGCAGCTTGTCCACGACGTTGGTCAGGCGCGCCAGCGCGAAGTCGAGCGTGATGGTCGCGTCCGGGCCGATATAGCGCTCGACGGAGGAGTGCGAGATGTCCCGCTCGTGCCAGAGCGCGACGTTCTCCATCGCGGGCAGGGCGTAGGCGCGCACCATGCGGGCAAGGCCCGTCAGATTCTCCGTCAGGACCGGGTTGCGCTTGTGCGGCATGGCCGAGGAGCCCTTCTGGCCCGGCGAGAAATATTCCTCGGCCTCCAGAACTTCGGTGCGCTGCAGATGGCGGATCTCCGTCGCCAGCCGCTCGATCGAGGAGGCGATGACCGCCAGCGTGGCGAAGAACATGGCGTGCCGGTCGCGCGGGATCACCTGCGTCGAAACCGGCTCGGGCTTGAGGCCCATGGCCTTGGCGACGTGCTCCTCGACGCGCGGGTCGATGTTGGCGAAGGTGCCGACCGCCCCCGAGATGGCGCAGGTCGCCACCTCCTCGCGCGCCGCGACAAGGCGCTGCCGGCAGCGCTCGAACTCGGCATAGGCGAAGGCGAGCTTGACGCCGAAGGTCGTCGGCTCGGCGTGGATGCCGTGGCTGCGGCCGATCGTGACCGTGTCCTTGTGCTCGAAGGCGCGCCGCTTGAGCGCCGCCAGAAGCGCGTCCATGTCCTCGAGCAGAAGGTCGGAGGCCTTCACCAGCTGGACGTTGAAGCAGGTGTCGAGCACGTCCGAGGAGGTCATGCCCTGATGGACGAAGCGGGCGTCCGGTCCGACGAACTCGGCCAGATGCGTCAGGAACGCGATGACGTCGTGCTTGGTCTCGCGCTCGATCTCGTCGATCCGCGCCACGTCGAAGGTCGCCGCGCCGCCCTTCTCCCAGATGGTCTTGGCCGCTTCCTTCGGGATGACGCCGATCTCGGCCAGCGCGTCGCAGGCATGTACCTCGATCTCGAACCAGATCCGGAACTTCGTCTCCTGCGACCAGACGGACACCATCTCGGGGCGGGCGTAGCGGGGGATCATGGGGACGGTCCAAAGCTGATCGAAGGGGATGGGCGCGGTCTACAGCATCGCTCCGCGAGCCTCAACGTGAGGCGGCGCGAACGGCGGGGAAACCGATTGGCGGGTGTACAGGGGGGCTCAGTCGAAGCGGAGCGGCGCGACCCTCACGCCAGATCCTTCCAGCTCGGCACCCGATCCGTCGCCGCCGGCACGGCCGCGAAGACGGCGCGGGCGATCGCACGCGCCATGACGCTCGAGGCGGCCGCCGCCAGCTCGACCCGTGCCGCTCCGTCCGGCCGAATGCCGCTGGTGCCCGTGGCCGCGCTGAACACGAGATCGCCGTCGAAGTCCGTATGCGCGGGCCAGAGCGCCAGCGAGAACCCGTCCTGCGCGGCGAGAGCGAGGCGGTTGGCGCCCGGCTTGTCGAGAACGGCGTCGGTCGCGATCACCGCGATCGTCGTCGCCATGCCCGGCTTCGGGTCGAGCTTGGATCGCGGCACGGCCACGTCCGCCGGCATGGGATGCGGCAGGCCGAGCCCGCCGAACTCGGCGCCGATCTCGAAGGGCGCGGCGCGAAGATGCCGTGTGGATCCCAGGAGCGGAGAGCCGACCGCGTTGACGGCGACGAGGGCGGCGACGGTCACGCCGCCGGGGAGGACGACGGAGGCCGAGCCGAGCCCGCCCTTCACGACGGCCGTCGTCGCGCCCGTCCCGGCACCGACGCTGCCAAGTGCGAAGTCTCGCCCGGCCGCTCGGGCCGCGGCCGCTCCGAGTTCGCGATAGGGCGAGTGCAGTCCCCAATCCTTGTTGCCGCCATTGGCGAGGTCGAACAGGATCGCGGCGGGCACGATGGGAACGCGGAAACCCGCGACGTCGAAGCCGCGTCCGGCCTCGCGCAGGACGGACTGGACGCCGCTCGCCGCGTCCAGTCCGAAGGCCGAACCGCCGGAGAGGACCAGCGCGTCCACGCCCGGAACGAGCCGGTCGGACGACAGGAGTTCGGTCTCGCGCGTTCCCGGTGCGCCGCCGAGGATGCTGATGCCGGCCACCGTGGGCCGGTCGAAGAGGATTGCGGTCGTCCCGCTCTTCAGCCCGTCGTCCTGCGCGTGCCCGACGGCGAGGCCCGCGACGTCGGTCAGGAGGTTGCGCGGACCGGGGCGCCAGCCCGTCACGACTGCGGCTCCGGCACGAAGCGCGCGCCGTCGAAGGTCAGCACCTCGAAGCGGGGGCGGTCGGCGTCTCCGGTCTCGTCGAACGCGACGGGTCCGAGCACCGTGTCGAAGACCGTGCCCTCGATGGCCTGTGTGAAGTCCGTCCCGTCTTCGATTGCCGCGAGCGCGATCTGCGCGGCGGCGAAGGCCGGTCCGAAATATCCCTCGCGCGTCCCCGCCTCGGCGTCCGTGCCCGCCTCGGGGTCGATCGCGACGGCGCGAACGCCCGCGGGCAGTGCGGGGCCTTCGCCGGGCTCGTCGAGAAGCTGCTCGCTTCCCACGATGTCGAGAGCGAGGTCGAGTTCGGCGGTGTCGCGCGCGATGATCGCGACGTCGGCGCGCGTGCCGAGCAGCAAGAGCCGCGTCACGCCGCTCTGGAGGATGCGCCGGCCGAGGGCGAACTGCCGCTCCTCCGCCGGGCGGTAGTCGTCGACGAGCGAGGGCTCGATCGAATCGGGTCCGAGCCGCGCGCGGATTTCGTCGGAAAGGTCGCGCGCGTTCACCGAGCCGTCGTCGATCAGTCCGAAGGGCGCGTCCCGCCAGTTCGACCGGACGAATTCGGCGATCGCATCTGCCTCGTCCTCGGTGCGCGGACCGAGCCGCCAGACGAGGTGGCCGGAGCGCTCGCGCGCGTCCGTCAGCCGATTGGCCCGTACGCCGACCGAGATCGTCGGCATGCCGGCCTCGGAGAGGATCGGGAGCGCGGCCTCGATTTCCTGGCGGCAGAGGAAGCCGAGGACGACGGAAACCTCGCTCTCCACGAAGGTGCGGGCCGCTTCCGCGCCGCCCTCGGCGCTGCATTCGGTGTCGAAGGCGATGACCTCGGCCCGCGCGCCCGCCGCTTCGCCGACGCCCGCCGCGATCTGCAGTCCCAGCGGCTGCTGGGAGCCCGACAACGCCGCTGCGACGCCGATCCGCAAAGGCTCGGCGGAGGACGGCGCGGCAGCAACGATCAGGGCGAGGGCGGCGAGGGCGGGGCGCATGGTGCGCCGACCATAGACCAAGCATCGCCCGCCCGGAACAAGCAGAGGGGCGCTACTTCAGCGGGTCGTGCCCCCAGTTCATGAGCGAGTAGCGCCATTTGGTGTCCTCCACGTCGCCCTTCGGCCGCTGCTTGGAATGGCGGGCGACATAGCCGTTGACCTTCTTCATGTGCGCCCACTGAGCGTCCGAGAGTTCGGCCTTCTTCGTTTCCTTGATCTCGATGATCTTGCGACCGGAATCGTGGCCGACCGATTCCGAATCGCCGTCCTTCTGGCCGACGGACTTGGACTCCTCGGTCTCCAGCCAGTCCTTCAGCTCCTTGGGCGTCATGTTGACGTTCTCCCGGAACTCCTTCCAGATGGTTTCGTGATCGTCCTTCTCGGCCATGGCCATTCTCCTGGTTTCGCGTGTGGCGAACAGGAAAGGCGTCGCTCCGTTCCCGGACAGAAGGTCGCGGCGAAGGCGAGCGGGGCGGAGAACGCCCCGACATCGCCGAAGCCCGATCCCTCGAACACGGCGCTTCCGTGTCGGGCTGAAACGCACTAGGTCGGAAGGGCGCATGCCGGCCGACCCCGCCGGAGATGCCAGTCCATTCGAAGGGGCGAAGGAAGAGGGGCAGGTCTCGCCCCGTCGGCCCCAAGCGACGCAGGATCGGTCTTGTCCCAGCATTCCATCATCGACCGCGCCGGATTCCGCCAGGCCATGAGCCGGGTCGCGGCGTCGGTCCATCTCGTCACGACCGACGGCCCGGCCGGACGGCGCGGCGTGACCGCGACCTCCGTCTGCTCGGTCTCCGACGATCCGGCGACGCTGCTCGTCTGCCTGAACGTCTCCAGCGCCTCCAACGAGCGCTTCGCCGCCAACGGCGTGCTGGCGGTCAACACGCTCGGCGCCGAGAGCGAGACGCTGGCGCGCGCCTTTGCCGGCGAGGGGAAGCTCGAGGCCGACGAGCGCTTCGCCAGGGGCATCTGGTCGCGGCTCGAGACGGGCGCGCCCGTGCTCGACGCCGCGCTGGCGAGCTTCGACTGCCGGATCGTGGAGAGCCGCATCATCGCGACCCATCATGTGATCGTGGCCGAGGTCGCGGCGATCCGTATGGGCCCGGAAGGCGCCTCGCTTCTCTACCGCGAGCGCCAGTACCGCATGCTCTGAAGCGCGGCCTGCTTCGTTCCGGGCGCGTCGCGCACTATCTTGAGGCGCGTTGGGAGGAGGCCGCCGATGATGCCGACCGGGATCGACGAAACGCATGCGCTCCTGGAGGGTCAGGGCTACGTCGCCGACCGGGCGTTCGCGACCGTCCTGTTCCTGTCCCTGAAGATGGGGCTGCCGCTGTTCCTCGAGGGCGAGGCCGGCGTCGGCAAGACCGAGATCGCCAAGGTCCTCGCCAGCGCGCTCGACCGGCCGCTCATCCGCCTCCAATGCTACGAGGGGCTCGACGCCGCATCCGCGCTCTACGAGTGGAACTACGCGGCGCAGATGATCGAGATCCGGCTGGGCGAAGCCGGTTCGGCCTCTCAGGAAACCCTTCGCGCCGAGATCTTTTCCGACCGCTTCCTCCTGCGCCGCCCGATTCTTCGCGCGCTGCAGGGCGAGCCCGGCCGGGCGCCGGTCCTGCTCATCGACGAGCTCGACCGCGCCGACGAGGCGTTCGAGGCCTTCCTCCTGGAAATCCTCTCCGACTTCCAGGTCACGATCCCCGAACTCGGCACCGTGCGCGCCGCCGAGCCGCCGATCGTGATCGTGACCACCAACCGCACGCGCGAAATCCACGACGCGCTCAAGCGCCGCTGCCTCTATCATTTCGTGGGCTACCCGGACGCGGCGCGCGAACTCGCCATTTTGAGGGCGAAGGCGCCGGGCGCGAACGCCGCGCTCTCGGCCGAACTCGTGGCCTTCGTTCAGCGGCTGCGCGCCGCCGACCTCTTCAAGGCGCCGGGCGTGGCGGAGACCATCGACTGGGCGACGGCGCTGACCGAACTGAACGCGGTGACGCTCGACCCCGATCTCGTCTCCGACACGCTCGGGGTCATCCTGAAATATCAGGACGACATCGCCCGGATCGAGAAGGGCGAGGGCCGGGCGATCCTCGCCGAGGTGAAGCGAGAGATGGAGGCGCCGCGATGAGCGCGCCGCCGGACGAGGACGGCCGGCTGGCCGAGAACGTTGTGCGCTTCGTGCGGGCGCTGCGCGAGGCGGGGCTGCGTCTGGGACCCGCCGCCTCGCTGGATGCGGTCGAAGCCGTGCGGGCGGTCGGCCTCAACCGGCGCGACGACGTCTTCTGGGCCCTGCACTCGACGCTGGTGACGCGACCGGAGGACGATCCGGTCTTCGAGGAGGTCTTCCAAGCCTTCTGGCGGTCGCGCCGCCTGAACGAGCGCCTGATCGCGATCCTGTCTCCGACCGCGCCGCCGCAGGCGAGAGCGCAGCCCCCGCGCGCCGGGGAGCGCCGGGCGCAGGATGCGCTGCGGGAGGCCGCCCCGCGCGCGGCCAAGGCCCCCGAACGCCTGACCATCGAGGCGGACGCGCGGATGACGTCCTCCGCCGACGAGGTTCTTCGGGCCAAGGACTTCGCGCAGATGAGCGCGCGCGAGCTGGACGAAGCGCGCCGCGCCGTCGCGGCGCTGGCGATGCCGGACGAGCGGGTCGCGACCCGGCGCTTCCGCGCCGCGAGGCGCGGACGGCCCGATCCGCGCGCGATGCTCCGGGCCGCCATGCGCTCCGGCGGAGAGCTGATCCTGCCGGCCTTCCGCGCGCCGCGCCGACGCGTGCCGCCGGTGGTGATCCTGGCGGACATTTCCGGCTCGATGAGCCGCTACAGCGACATGGTGCTGCGCTTCGCCCACGCCCTCACCGACCGGCGCAGGCGGGTGTCCACCTTCCTCTTCGGCACGCGCCTTTCGAACGTCACGCGGGCGCTTCGCCACCGCGACGCGGACGAGGCGATGGCGGCCTGTTCGGCGTCCGCGGCCGACTGGTCCGGCGGCACGCGCATCGGCTCGAACCTGACGCGCTTCAACCGCGACTGGTCGCGCCGCGTGCTCGGGCAGGGCGCCATCGTGCTCCTCGTCACCGACGGGCTGGAGCGCGGCGAAGTGGAGGAGCTGGCGCGCGAGGCGGACCGTCTGCGGCGGTCGTGCCGCCGGCTGATCTGGCTCTGCCCGCTTCTCGCCTACGAGGATTTCGCGGCCAAGGCGCGGGGCGTTCGGGCCTTGCTGGCGAATGTGGACGAGTTCCGCCCCGTCCATTCCCTCGATGCCATCGCGGATTTGTGCGCGACGCTCTCCGAGGACCGTCCATCGAGGACGGATCCGCGCCGGTGGCTCGCGCCCCACGAGAAGGAGATCGCATGAACAGCGCGCAAGCGAATGTGAGAGACGTCCTCGACATCGCCGAGGAGTGGGCGCGCGAAGGGCGGCGGCTGGCGCTCGCCACCGTCGTCGAGACCTGGGGCTCGGCGCCGCGACCGGCCGGCAGCCATCTGGTCATCGATTCCGACGGGAACTTCGAAGGATCGGTGTCCGGCGGCTGCGTCGAGGGCGCGGTCGTGGCGGAGGCGGCGGACGTGATCGAGAGCGGCGCCTCGCGCATGCTCGAGTTCGGCGTCGCCGACGAGACCGCATGGCGCGTCGGCCTGTCCTGCGGGGGCCGGATCAAGGTTCTCGTCGACAGGATCGAGCCATGAGGCTGGACCTCGTCGCAGGCCTGAACGAGGAGCGGCGCGCGCGCCGCGCCGCCGTGGTCGAGACCCGCATCGACGGGGCGGGCGGCGAGCCCCGCCTCGTGACGCAGGCCTCGCTCGCCGGCGACCCGCGCCGGCAGCAGATCGAGGCCGCGCTGCTCGCCGGCAAGGCCCGGACGGTGGAGACGGCGGACGGCACCTTCTTCCTGAACGTGCATCTGCCGGCGCCGCGCCTCGTCGTCATCGGCGCCGTCCATGTCAGCCAGGCGCTGGCGCCCATGGCGCAGCTCGCCGGCTACGATGTCGAGATCATCGATCCGCGTACCGCCTTCGCGAGCGCCGATCGTTTCGCCGGCGTCTCCCTGGTGGCCGAATGGCCGGAGCCGGTCCTGCAACGCCGCCCGCTCGATTTCTATTGCGCGCTGGTCGCGGTGACGCACGATCCGAAGATCGACGACGGCCCCATCCAGGCGGCGCTCGATGCGGGCTGCTTCTATGTGGGCGCGCTGGGCAGCCGGAAGACCCACGCCAAGCGCGTCGAACGTCTGCTCGGCGCCGGCGTGGGCCAGGAGGCGCTCGATCGGATCGACGCGCCGATCGGCCTCGACATCGGCGCGGCGACGCCGGCCGAGATCGCCGTCTCGGTGCTCGGCGCCGTGATTTCCGCCTTCCGCAAGCGCGATCTGACCGGCCGGTGAGCGTCCCACGCGTCGCGATCCTCGTTCTGGCCGCCGGGCGTTCGAGCCGCATGGGCGGGCCGAACAAGCTGCTCTCGACCTTCGACGGCGTTCCGCTGATCCGACGCTCGGTCGAGACCGCGCTGGCGAGCCGCGCCGCGCGCGTGCTCGTCGTCCTCGGCCACCAGGGCGAGCGCCTGCGGGACGCGCTCGGGCCGTATGACGCCGAGCTTCTCGACAATTCCGCCTATGCCGAGGGATTGTCGTCCTCGCTGCGGCTCGGTTTCGACGCGGCGGCAGGGTACGGCGACGGCGTGCTCGTCATGCTGGCCGACCAGCCCGCGCTGGAACCGGCTCATCTCGACGTCCTCATCGAAGCGTTCCGGCCGGAGGGCGGCGGCTCGATCGTCGTCGCCACCGGTGAGGGAAAGCGGGGCAATCCGGTCGTCCTCTCGTCCCGCTTCACGGCTCAAGTCTCCGCCATCACCGGCGACAAGGGCGCGCGCGATCTGATCCGGGCCAACGAAGCTTTGGTCCGCGAGGTCGAGATCGGTCCGGCCGCGCTTCTCGACGTCGATACGCCCGACCTTCTGCGCGCGGCGGGCGGCATGATCGCCCCGGATGCGGTGCCGCGACGCAGTTGAAAGGCGGCGTCCCCGCGCCATCCTCGCCGGTCCGATGATCGCCGCGAGACCCTGTGCATGACGACCCTCCGCCTCGTCCTCGGCGACCAGCTGACGCGCGACCTGGCCTCTCTCCGGGACATGGAGGACGGCGACGTCGTGCTGATGGCCGAGCTTCGGGACGAGGCGACCTACGTCAAACACCACAAGCGCAAGATCGCCTTCCTCTTCAGCGCCATGCGGCATTTCGCGGAGGATGTGCGAAGGAGCGGCGCGACGGTCGATTACGTCCGCCTGACGGACGAGGGGAACACGCATTCCTTCGCCGGAGAGGTCGAGCGCGCCGCCAGGACGCACGGTGCCTCACGCATCGTGGTGACGGAGGCCGGCGAGTTCCGCGTTCAGGAGATGCTGGAGGGCTTGGAGAAGCGCACCGGCCTGCCGGTCGAGATCCGCACCGACGACCGCTTCCTCTGCAGCCATGGCGAGTTCGCGGACTATGCCGACGGCACCAAGCAGCTGCGGATGGAGAGCTTCTATCGCCGGATGCGCGACCGGACCGGCTACCTCATGGTGGGCGAGGGCGATCCGGTGGAGGGCCGATGGAACTTCGACCACGAGAACCGCGAGCCCATCCCCAAGCGCGTGGACGTGCCCGAGCGGCCGGACTGGGGCGTGGACGGGATCACGCAGGAGGTTCTCGACCTCGTGGCCAGAGAGTTCGCCGACCATTTCGGAGATCTCGACGGCTTCTCCTATCCGGTCACGCGGCGCCAGGCGCTGCACGCGCTGCGCTGGTTCGTCGAGGAGGCGCTGCCCGGCTTCGGCACCTATCAGGACGCGATGCGGCAGGGCGAGCCTCTGCTCTTCCACTCGCATCTCTCGGCCCTGATGAATTGCGGCCTCTTGACCGCGCGCGAGGTCTGCGACGCGGCGGAGGCGGCCTACAAGGCCGGCGACGTGCCGATCAACGCGGCCGAGGGCTTCATCCGGCAGATCATCGGCTGGCGCGAGTTCGTGCGCGGGGTCTACTGGCGGCAGATGCCGGACTATGGGGAGGCGAACGCCCTGAAGGCGACGCGTCCGCTGCCGGACCTCTTCTGGACCGGCGAGACGAAGATGAACTGCCTCGCCCAGTGCGTCGGCGAGACCAAGGCCTATGCCTACGCCCACCACATCCAGCGGCTGATGGTGCTCGGCAATTTCTGCCTGCTCGGCGGCTTCGACCCCAGAGAGGTGCAGGAGTGGTATCTCGTCGTCTATCACGACGCCTATGAATGGGTGGAGATGCCGAACGTCGTCGGCATGATCCTGTTCGCCGACAAGGGGCTGTTCGCCTCCAAGCCCTATGCCGCGTCCGGCAACTACATCAACAAGATGTCCGACTATTGCGGGCGCTGCCATTACGACGTGAGGAAGCGCGAGGGCGAGGAGGCCTGCCCCTTCAACTACCTCTACTGGGACTTCCTCGACCGGCATCGCGATACGCTCGGGCAGAACCACCGTCTGTCCCGGATCTACGGCAATCTCGACCGGATGGGCGAAACGCGGGCCAGAACCATCCGCGCCGACGCCAGGCGGTTTCTCGACGCTCTGCCGAGTAATGGCGACTACTGAGGCAGCATCACTTTTCGGGCACTTTCCTCGCTCTGGGCAAGCTTCGCTTCATTTTCGAGGCGCAGGCTGCCGGTCGAGGCGATCGCTTGCCGTCGCCGCAGCGACGAGGAGCGACGCCCATGCAGAGCCGCATCGCAGACCCGCAGTTCACCCGGATGATGGCCGGTTACGGCGCCACCAGCGCCGAGGTGCTCTACTGGATGCCGGACCATCCGGCCTTCCTCCAGACCTTCCTGTGGCAGTTCGAGGACATCGCGCCCGACTATCCGCGCCTGAAACGCTTCCTCGACCATTGGGAACGCGAGGTGCAGGCGATCATCCATTCGGTGCGGGTCATGCATCGCGGGCTGATCGCGCCGCAGGAGATCCGCTCCGTCAAGGATTCCGGCTTCCTACAATAGACGCTGGCCCTTGAAGCTCGTGTGGCCCGAGCGCCCGATGATGAGGTGATCGTGGACCACGATGCCGAGCGGCTTGGCCGTCTCGACGATGGTCCGGGTCATGTCGATGTCGGCCCGCGACGGGGTGACGTCGCCCGACGGGTGGTTGTGCACGAGGATGATCGCGGAGGCCGAGAGTTCGAGCGCACGGCGCACCACCTCGCGCGGATAGACCGGCGTGTGATCCACCGTTCCGGTCTGCTGCACCTCGTCGGCGATGAGCGCGTTGCGCTTGTCGAGGAACAGGACGCGGAACTGCTCGCGCGTTTCGTGCGCCATGGCCGCGCGGCAGTAGTCGAGGAGCGCCTGCCAGGAGGAGAGAAGGTCGCGGCCCCGGATCTCCTCCTTCATCACCCGCCGCTGCAGCGTCGTCAGGATGCGGAAGTCGAGCTGGCTGGCGCGGCCGAGCCCCTCGACCTCCGCCAGAAGGTGCGGCGGCGCGTTCAGGACCTGCGAGAGCGAGCCGAACCGGGCGAGAAGCGCCTTCGCCAGCGGCTTCACGTCGCGCCGGGGCACGGAGCGGAAGAGCACGAGCTCCAGAAGCTCGTAGTCGGCCAGGCCGTCGCCGCCGGTCGCCGAGAAGCGCTCGCGCAGCCGCTCGCGATGCCCCTCGTAGTGCTGGGCCTCCGCCATGCCGCCGGGTCTGGAGCCGCCCCGGTCGCTCATGCGGCGGCGGACGCGAATCCCGGCATGTTGAGGCCGCGCAGCGACGCCGTGAAGATCTCGACGCCCGTCTCCGTCACGCCCACCGTGTGCTCGTACTGGGCCGAAAGCGAGCGGTCGCGCGTCACCGCCGTCCAGCCGTCGCCGAGAACCTTCACGTGGGAACGGCCGAGATTGATCATCGGCTCGATGGTGAAGATCATGCCGGGGCGCATCTCGGGGCCTTCGCCCCGCCGCCCGTAGTGCAGGATGTTCGGCGCGTCGTGGAAGAGCTTGCCGACGCCGTGGCCGCAGAAGTCGCGCACGACCGAGCAGCGCTCGCCCTCGGCATACTCCTGGATCGCAGCGCCGATGTCGCCGACATGGCCGCCCGGCCGCACCTGTTCGATGCCGAGCATCAGGCAGCGATAGGTGATCTCGCAAAGCCGCTCGGCGGCGCGCTTGAGCTTGCCGACCGGGTACATGCGCGAGGAATCGCCGTGCCAGCCGTCCACCACCAGCGTCACGTCGATATTGACGATGTCGCCTTCGCGAAGCGGCTTCTCGTTCGGGATGCCGTGGCAGACGACGTGGTTGATCGAGGTGCAGGTGCTTTTGTTGTAGCCCTTGTAGTTCAGCGTCGCGGGCACCGCGCCGTGCTCTTTCGCGAAATCGAAGACGAAGCGGTCGATCGCCTGCGTCGTCACGCCCGGCTTCACCATCTCGGCGAGTTCGTCCAGGCACTGCGCGGTCAGCCGCGCGGCGCGGCGCATGCCCTCGAACCCCTCCGGCCCGTGGAGGCGGATGGATCCGGTGTTGCGGGTCGGATTGTCTTCGGCGACGAGATAATGGGTCATGGACGACTTCGATCGGCCCGCAAGGCGCGTGCGGGCAATGCGCGATGTTCTCTGACCTGGCGATGTCGCATCGATGGGCCCGGCCATCAAGTGCCGGACCTGCCGTTGCGTCTCTTCGGTCAGCTCTTCACGTAGCTTCCGGGCGCCGGCTCGATTTCGGGCAGGGCGTCGCCGCCGGGCTTGCGGGCCGGCACGCGCTCGTTCGACTTCGCTTCGATCCACGCCTGCCAGTGAGGCCACCAGGAGCCCTTGGTCTCCTCCGCCGCCGCGACCCAGTCCTCGAAGCTCGCGCCGCCACCGGGCGTCGCGCCCGTCCAGTACTGGTACTTGTTCTTGTCCGGCGGGTTGACGACCCCGGCGATGTGGCCGGAGCCGGCCATGACGAGATCGACGTCGGAGCCGAAGGCGACGGAGCCTTCGTAGACGCTTTTCGCCGGCGCGATATGGTCCTCGCGCGTGCACAGATTGTAGATCGGGATGTCCACCGTCTTGAGGTCCAGCGTCACGCCGCCGATCTCCATCCTCCCGCGCGAGAGCCGGTTCTCCAGATAGCAGTTGCGCAGGTAGAAGAGGTGGTTGGCCCGCGCCATGCGGGTCGCGTCCGAGTTCCAGTAGAGAAGGTCGAAGGGCAGGGGCTCCTTGCCCTTCAGGTAGTTGTTGATGAAGTAGGGCCAGATCAGGTCTGAGGAGCGCAGGAGGTTGAAGGCCGTCGCCATGTGCGAGCCTTCCAGATAGCCCTTGTCGGACATGGTCCGCTCCAGCATCTGCAGCTGGTTCTCGTCGACGAAGACCTTCAGGTCGCCCGCATGGGCGAAATCCACCTGCGTGGTCAGCAGCGTCGCGGTGCGGATGCGCTCGTCGCCCTTGGCCTTGAGATAGGCGATCGCCGTCGAGAGCAGCGTTCCGCCGACGCAGTAGCCGATCGCGTTGACCTCCGACTCGCCCGTGGCGCGGTGGACGGTGTCGAGACCGAAGACGATCCCGTCCTCGATGTAGTCCTGCCAGTCCATGCCGGCATGGCGTTCGTCCGGGTTCACCCAGGAGACGACGAAGACCGTGTGGCCCTGATCGACCAGCCAGCCGATGAAGCTCTTCTGCTCGTTCAGATCGAGGATGTAGAACTTGTTGATCCAGGGCGGCGAGATGAGGATGGGCCGCCTGAAGACGGTCTCGGTCCGCGGCGCGTACTGGATGATCTGGCAGATGTCGTTCTGCGCGATGACCGAGCCCGGCGTGGTCGCGAGGTTCTTGCCGACCGCGAAACCCTGCGCGTCGGACTGGCGCAGCTTCAGGACGCCCGAGCCCGCCGCCATGTCCTCGGCGAACATCTTCATGCCGCGCACGAGATTGGCGCCGTTCTGCGCCATGGTCTCGCGGTAGAGCTCGGGATTGGTGAGGACGAAGTTCGAGGGCGAGACGGCGTTGGAGAGCTGCTTGACGTAGAAGGCGGCCTTCTGGCGCGTGTGCGGGTCGAGGCCGTCGGCCCGGCGCACGAGGTCGTCGGCCCAGCGCGAGGTCAGGACGTAGACCTGCTTGAGGAAGTCGAAGAAGAGGTTGCGGCTCCACTCCTCGTCCGAGAACCGCTTGTCGCGCGAGGAGGTGGGGTCGGTGACGGGTTCGCCCGCCATCTTGCGGATCGAGCGGCTCCAGATGTCGAGATAGCCGGCGAAGAGGTGCGTCTGGGCTTCCATCGCCCGCGCTGGGTCCGTCAGCCAGTAGCGGCTGACCTGCGAGAGGGTGGAGATCATCTCCTCGTAGGTGCTCGGCCCCTCGTCGCGGATGTCGCCGCGCTCGCGCGGTTCCACCCAGGCGGACGCGGCCTTGCCGAGCTGTTCGAAGACATGCGCCATGTTGCGCGCGAAGGCTTCCGGGTCACGAACGGCGTAGTCCTCGACGCGGGCCGCGCCCGAGGCTTCATGGTCCGAATGCGCCTTGTTCATCGCTGCTCCTCCGTCCGCGTCCTTCCCATAAACCATAGAATGGCCCCCGGGTCCCCGGCTGCTACCGGCGGTGGCGCCGATTTCGTCGCGGCAGCGCAGCACGAGTGTGCCGCCGCGCATTCCCACGGCGCGCGCGGCGCGATGGAGCGCCGTGCGTCCGTTCGGACGCACAAAGGTCGCTCTAACTCTTTCATTCGACGCATCAGGCTTTCCGAAAATCGATTCCGATTTTTCGGGCCGATGCTGTAGACTGCGCCCCGCGACAAGATCGCGACGGCGGGCAGCGAGGATTTTTGATGGCACTGCGGATTCCGACTTGTATCGTTCTGGCCGCAGGTGCGCTGGTTCTCTCCGCCTGCCAGGGCATCCAGCCCTATCTGCCGCGTGACGAGACCCCGGTTCTGCCGCCCGCCTTCGCCGTCGAGGTTCCGCGCGGTCCCTCGGGCCAGCGCGTGGACGCGCGCGGCTTCCCCATGCTCGGCCACATGCCGCGCGCCGCCGCGCCGCAGGCCAGTCAGCAGCTGGTGGAGAACACGCAGGCGCGCTTCGCCAATGTCGAGACGCGCGGCACGGCTCCGACGGCCGCCGGCGTCCGCGATCTTCAGGGGCTCGCGGCCCGCCGCGCGGCCGCAGCGCGTTCCAGCGAGTATCAGCAGACCGTCGAGGAACTGCGCGCCATCGCCGAGCAGCAGCGCGCACGCTGACGATAGACGCCGGGCGGGACGGCCCGGCAACCCTTTAGGATGCGGCCCGGCGATCGGCGAGGCGGCGGCCTCCGACCCGCGATTGCGGGCTCTGCCGCCGCGTCGTAAGAGGCTGCCAGCTGCGCGAAGGACCACTCGCCATGGAAGAGTTCCACAAGGTTCGCCGACTGCCTCCCTACGTCTTCGAGGAGGTGAACAAGAAGAAGGCCGCCGCGCGCGCCCGCTCGGTCGACATCATCGATCTCGGCATGGGCAATCCGGACCTGCCGACGTCGAAATTCGTCGTCGACAAGATGTGCGAGGCGATCCGCGACCCGCGCACGCACCGCTATTCGGCCTCAAAGGGCATTCCGGGGCTTCGGCGCGCCCAGGCGGCGTACTACGCGCGCCGCTTCGGCGTGAAGCTCGACCCGGACACCCAGGTCGTGGCGACGCTCGGCTCCAAGGAAGGCTTCGCCAACATGGCGCAGGCCATCACCGCGCCGGGCGACGTGGTGCTGTGCCCGAACCCGACCTATCCGATCCACGCCTTCGGCTTCCTGATGACGGGCGGCACGATCCGCGCCATTCCCGCCAAGCCGGACGAAGACTTCCTGCGCGCGGTGGACAAGGCCGTTCGGCATTCGATCCCGAAGCCCATCGCGATCATCCTGAACTACCCGTCCAACCCGACGGCCTACGAGGCGAGCCTCGACTTCTACGCCGAGATCGTGAAGTTCGCGAAGGCGAACGACATCATCATCCTCTCCGACCTCGCCTATGCGGAGATCTATTTCGACGGCGTCCCGCCGCCCTCGGTGCTGGAAGTGCCGGGCGCGATGGACGTGACGGTGGAGTTCACCTCCATGTCGAAGACCTTCTCCATGCCCGGCTGGCGCGTCGGCTTCGCGGTCGGCAACGCCCGGCTCGTCGCGGCGCTCACGCGGGTGAAGTCCTATCTCGACTACGGCGCCTTCACGCCGATCCAAGTGGCGGCGACGGCCGCGCTGAACGCGGGCGACGGGCCGGTGGCCGAGGTGCGCGACATCTACCGCCACCGCCGCGACGTCCTGGTCGATTCCTTCGGCCGCGCCGGGTGGAAGGTGCCGCCCCCGTCCTCGACCATGTTCGCCTGGGCGCCCATCCCGGAGCCTTACCGCGAGATGGGCTCGCTCGAATTCTCTAAGCTCCTGATCGAGAAGGCGGACGTGGCGGTCGCGCCCGGCATCGGCTTCGGCGAGCACGGTGACGACTATGTGCGCATCGCGCTGGTCGAGAACGAGCACCGCATCCGGCAGGCGGCGCGCAACATCCGGCGCTTCCTTGCCTCCGGCCAGGAAGACAGGCAGAACGTCGCAGCGCTCGGCGCCTGAGCCGACCGTTCCTTCGGCGGCGTCCGCCGCCGTTCCTTTTGTTCGTTGAAGGGGACCGTCATGGATCGCCCGTTTAGGCTCGGCATCGCCGGGCTCGGAACCGTCGGCGCCTCGGTGGCGCGCCTGCTGGCCACCCGTCAGGAGACCTACGCGGAACGGGCGGGACGCGGGATCGAGATCGTCGCCGTCTCCGCGCGTGACCGGTCGAAGGACCGCGGCGTCGACATCGCCGGCTTCCAGTGGTTCGACGAGCCGGCGAAGCTGGCGTCCGAGGCCGAGATCGACGTCTTCGTCGAGCTGGTCGGCGGCTCCGAAGGCCAGGCGCTCGACGCGGTGAAGGCCGCGCTGAACCGGGGCCTCACCGTCGTGACGGCCAACAAGGCGCTGCTCGCCCATCATGGCGTGTCGCTCGCCAAGCTCGCCCAGAAGAAGGGCGGCGCGATCCTCTTCGAGGCGGCCGTCGCGGGCGGCATCCCGATCATCAAGACGATGCGCGAGGCCCTTCGCGGCAACGAGACGCGGCGCGTCTACGGCATCCTCAACGGCACCTGCAACTACATGCTGACGCGCATGGAGAAGGAGGGCATCGCCTTCGACGCCTGCCTCGCCGACGCGCAGCGCCTCGGCTACGCGGAAGCCGACCCGACCTTCGACATCGGCGGCTTCGACGCCGCCCACAAGCTGGCGATCCTCACCTCGCTCGCCTTCGGTTGCGAGATCGACCTCGAAGCGATCTTCATCGAGGGCATCTCCGAGGTCTCCAACGAGGACATCGTCGCGGCGGCCGAGCTTGGCTTCCGCATCAAGCTCCTCGCGGTCGCCCAGCGCACCGAATCGGGGATCGAGCAGCGGGTCCACCCGGCGATGATCCCCGCGTCCTCGGCGCTGGCGCAGGTCGACGGCGTGACCAACGCGGTCGCGGTCGACACCGACCTTCTCGGCTCGATCCTTCTGGCCGGTCCCGGCGCCGGCGGCGACGCCACCGCCTCGGCCGTGCTGGCGGACGTGATCGACGCGGCGAAGGGCGCGAACGTGCCGGCGCTCGGCGTCGAGGCGAGCCGCCTCGCGCCCTACAGGCGGGCGCGGATGCGCGCGCACGAGGGCGGCTACTACATTCGCCTTTCCGTGCAGGACAAGGTCGGCGCCTTCGCCTCGATCGCGCGGCGCATGGCCGAGAACCAGATCTCGCTGGAATCGATCGTGCAGCGCCGCCGCGATGAATCGCAGGACGATTCGACCCGTCCCGTCGTCCTGATCACGCACGAGACCACGGAAGCGGCGGTGCGCAAGGCGCTCGACGCGGTCTCCAAGGACGGCCATCTGGCCGGCGAGCCGCGCATGATCCGGATCGAAACGCTGGCCTGACCCGGCGTCGGCTTCATTGCGCCGACATCGTTTCTGGCCATAAGACAGCGCCAACGGGAGGCGCGTGAGATCATGCAGGATACCGGATCCCTGGATCGCAGACTGCCGGGCGAGGTCGCCCGCGCGACGGAGGCGGCCGCCATCGCGGCGGCGCAGCTTCGCGGGCGCGGGGACGAGAAGGCCGCCGACCAGGCGGCCGTGGACGCCATGCGCTCCGCGCTCGCCACCATGCCGGTGGACGGCACCATCGTCATCGGCGAGGGCGAGCGTGACGAAGCGCCCATGCTCTTCATCGGCGAGAAGGTGGGGACCGGCGACGGACCGGCCGTGGACATCGCGCTCGACCCGCTCGAGGGCTCGACGGTCTGCGCCAAGAACCTTCCCGATTCGCTGACGGTCGTGGCGCTGGCCCCGGCCGGCAGCCTTCTCAACGCGCCCGACGTCTACATGGAGAAGATCGCGATCGGACCGGGCTACCCGGCCGGCATCGTCAGCCTTCGCCAGAGCGCGGCGGAGAATCTGGAGGCGCTCGCCAAGGCCAAGGGCGTGCCGATCGGAGAGATCACCGCCTGCATTCTCGACCGTCCGCGCCATGCCAAGCTGATCGAGGAGATCCGCGGTTGCGGCGCCGCGATCCGCCTGATCGGCGACGGCGACGTGGCGGGGGTCATCCACGCCAGCGACCCGGGCGGAACGGGAATCGACATCTACATGGGCATCGGCGGCGCGCCGGAAGGGGTGCTCGCGGCCGCCGCCCTCCGCTGCACGGGCGGCCAGATGGAAGGCCGGCTGCAGCTCAACACGAACGAGAAGCGCGCGCGCGCCGAGGCGATGGGCGTCACCGACCCGTACCGCATCTATGCGCTGGACGACATGGTGCGCGGCGACGTGATCTTCGCGGCGACGGGCGTGACCGGCGGCAGCCTTCTCGACGGCGTGCGCTTCCGGCGCGACCGGATCGAGACGCACACGCTCCTCATGAGCTCGACCGCGAAGCTCGTGCGGGAGATCCGCACGCGCCATTACGAGCCGTGGCGGTCCCGGCCCTGACCGGGGCGCCGGCCCGCACGGCGACGCGTCTCGACGAGAAGCGGACCTTCCTCGGCGTCGAGCGTTCCGCGCTCGGCTGCCGCTGGACCCATTCGCTGACCCCGCGCGGCGAGGCGGTGGCGATGCAGATCGCGCAGGTCTACGGCCTTCCCGATCTCGTCGCGCGGCTTCTCGCCGCCCGCGACATTCCGGCGGCGGAGGCGGCGCGCTTCCTCGCGCCGACGATCCGCGACCTCATGCCCGATCCCTCCTCGCTGACGGACATGGACGCGGCCGCCGCGCGCATCGCCGATGCCGTCGAACGCCGCGAGACGGTGGCGGTCTTCGGAGATTACGACGTGGACGGCGCGGCGTCCTCCGCCATGGCCGCGCGCTATCTTCGCGCGCTCGGCCTCGATGTCGCGATCCGCATTCCCGACCGTCTGACGGAAGGCTACGGCCCGAACCCGACCGCCATGCGCGAACTGATCGCGGACGGCGCGAGGCTGATCGTGACCGTGGACTGCGGCACCACCGGAAGCACGGCGCTGGAGGAGGCCGCGCGCCTCGGCGAGGATGTCGTCGTCCTCGACCATCACCAGCCCGGCCCGTCGCTGCCGCCCGCGCGGGCCATCGTGAACCCGAACCGGCAGGACGATCTGTCGGGGCAGGGTCACCTCTGCGCTGCGGGCGTCGTGTTCCTGACGCTCGCGGCCGTCTCGCGCGAGTTGCGGCGGCGCGGACGGACCGGCCTGCCGGACCTCCTCGGCCTCGTCGATCTGGCGGCGCTCGCCACCGTCTGCGACGTCGTTCCGCTGGTCGGCTTCAATCGTGCGCTGGTCGTGCAGGGGCTGAACCTCATCCGCATGCGCCGCAATCCCGGCATCGCGGCTCTCGCGAAGATCGCGAGGCTCTCCGGCCCGGCCGACGCCTACCATCTCGGCTTCGTCGTCGGGCCGCGCATCAATGCGGGCGGGCGGATCGGCGACTCCTCCCTCGGCAGCCGGCTTCTGGCCGGCGACGACGAAGGCGAGGCGGAAGCCATCGCCGCCGAACTGCATCGCCTGAACGAAGAGCGCCAGGCGCTGGAGCGGGCGATGCTCGCCGAGGCCGAAGCGGAGATGCGCCGCGAGATCGGGGAGGGCGAGGGCCCGCCGGTGCTGGTCACCGCGCGCGACGACTGGCACCCCGGCCTGGCGGGCCTCGTCGCCGCGCGGCTGAAGGAGCGCTTCTCGCGGCCCGCCTTCGCGATCGCCTTCGGGACGGACGGACGCGGAAGCGGCTCCGGTCGCTCGGTTCCGGGCTTCGACCTCGGCGCCCTGGTGCGCGGGGCGGTCGAGGACGGCATTCTGGTGAAGGGCGGGGGGCACGCGATGGCCGCCGGCCTGACCATCGAACGGGAGCGGCTCGGCGACTTCCGCGAGCGGACCCAGATGCTGAGCGCGGCCGATCTCGCGGTGCTTCGCCGCCCGAGCGAACGGGCGATCGACGGAGCGTCGAGCGCCGGCGGCCTCACCTGCGATCTCGTCCGCACCATCGAACAGGCCGGACCCTACGGTGCGGGCCATGCCCAGCCCGTCATCGCCCTGCCACGGCACCGCGTCGTCTCGGCCCAGCCGATCGGCGAGGCCGGACATGTGCGCGCGACGTTGAAGTCACCCGACGGCGCCACGCTGTCGGCGATCGCCTTTCGCGCGATGGGAACGCCGCTGGAGCCTCTGTTGCTCGGCGGTTCCGGCGGTCCGGTGCATGTGGCCGGGCATCTGTCGCTCGATCATTTCCGGGGGACCGAAAAGGTCTCGTTCCGCATCTGCGACATGGCGGACGCCTACGACTGAGGCCGGAGCACCGGTCTTCGGTTGCGGCCATGGGGGACCGTGTCGGCCCGAACGCCGCCCGCGATCTGCACGGACCCGGAATGGCCGGAACGACGCGTCGAGACGACGCCGTACCGTCTTCAGCAGACGATCGAGCAATCACCTGCAACGGCCGATAAGCGCAGTCGAATTTCGAAATGTAGGGGAAGTGGTACGCCCACGGGGAATCGAACCCCGCTCTCCACCGTGAAAGGGTGGCGTCCTAACCGATAGACGATGGGCGCAGCGAGGGGACGTGTAGTGTGATTCTCTCGACGGCGCAAGACTTGGAAGGCCGTTTCGAACCCTGAATCGAGCCCTCAGCCGGCCCGTCGGCGGCAGGCCCAGTTCCAGTCGCGCTTGCGCCCGACATCCACATGGATCGCGGCCGTGTGGCAGTAGGTTCCGACGCCGCCCCGGTTCGGCAGCGAGCGCACGAAGGCAGCGACCGTCTGGCCGTCGACGCCCGGGACGTGAAGATCGGCGGCCTTGCAGGCCATGTGCATGGAGGCCTTGGCGCCGTTGACGCGGCGATTGTGGGAGGGGGACCGATAGCCGGAGGTGATGACCACGCGTTCGCCGAAGCGGCGCTCGATCTGGCCGAGAAGCTGTCGCAGACCGCTGTCGAAGCAGCCCGTCTCGATGTCCTCGCGCTGGACGAGGAAGCCGCTCGGCGCCAGACGCGCCATGCCCGACAGAGAGGCGACCTGCGTGTTGCCGATGTCGTCGAGGAAGTCCTCGTCGTCGACCGAGGCGCGCTGGCCGATCTCGAAGATGGAGGAGGGATCGACGCCGGGGAGCGAGGCGTCGCGCTGCGGCTTTCCGACGCCGTCCGTCCGCGTGATCAGGACGCGGCCGCTGCGGCCGCTCTCCGCGTTGCGCACCGGCGTGCGCGCTTCCGATTCGGTGAAGAGGGAGGCGTAGAGCGAGCGTCCGGCCTGCCGGTTGGGCTGGTTCGGTGCCGCGAAGGCGGCCATCGAGAGCGCTCTGGCGTCGTCGCCCGCTTCGGCCTGCGCGGGCTCCTGTGCCTGCGTCTCGGCGATCGCGGCCACTTCCGCGGCCTGCGCTTCGCTCGGCGCCTCGACCGCCGCGACGTTCAGCTCCGGTGCGTTGGCGAGCGTCGCGCTGCCCGGGGCGGGTGCCGCGCGCGTGCCGGCTGCGAGATTTCCGGGGGAGAAGCCGAAGAGCGAGCCGTCGCTCTGCGAGGCGGACATGCAGCCCGAGAGAAGCAGGCCGAAGGAAAGGACGGCGAGCGATGTCCGTCTTGCGCGCCATCGCTCGCGCACACTCGTCGTGTCGGCTTTCAAGTTCCGTCCACCCTCTCAAGGCGGATGCGCCGAGCGCACCACGCCGCATGTTCATCTGTCCCCCGTCAGTCCCCGGACGGTCGCCGAACTCGGCTGCGGGACGATCGACTCATGGTTTCCACGTCAGGCTGGACGACGAATGCGGCGTCCGGATGACGGAAACTTTACCATGTTCCCGTGTTCTGCATAGAGGCCCAGGGCTCCTGCGGCTCCTTCGCCTGTCCGGCCTGCAGAATTTCGATCGAGATCCCGTCCGGGGAGCGCACGAAGGCCATGTGGCCGTCGCGGGGCGGGCGGTTGATCGTCACGCCCGCGTCCATCAACCTCTGGCAGATCGCGTAGATGTCGTCGACCTCGTAGGCGAGATGGCCGAAATTGCGGCCGCCCGTATAGGTCTCGGGGTCCCAGTTGTAGGTCAGCTCCAGGAGCGGTGCCTTGTTCTCGCGCCCGGTCGCCTCGTCGCCGGAGGCGGCGAGAAAGACGAGCGTGAACCGCCCCTTCTCGTTCTCGATGCGCCGCATTTCGACGAGGCCGAACTTGCCGCAGTAGAAATCGAGGGCCCGGTCGAGGTCCTCGACCCGAACCATCGTGTGAAGATATCTCATGCTGCTCGCTCCATCGGCCTCATTGGCGCCGCGCGACGCAAGATAGAAGGCAGAAGGCTGGTGCCAACCCTAAGTGGCGCGGCGTTCGTTTCCGCTTCCGCAAAGCTTCGCGTTCCGGCCATCTTGCTGAAGCCATACCTTGCCCAACATTCATTTAGATGCATGAATCGCAGGCCAAGCGCGACGGGAATTCTTGAATGGTTCGACCGGACTCCGCGGCGCGGGAGGGTGAGGAGCGTGAAGCGGTGTCCGACACGCGGACCGTCTCCGGTCGGATCAAGTGGTTCGACGTCGCGAAAGGGTTCGGCTTCGTCGTGCCCGACGACGAGGGCGAGGACATCCTCCTTCACGTCACCTGCCTCCGGCGCGACGGCTTCGCCAGCGCCATAGAGGGGACGAGGCTCGTCTGCGAGGTGATGCGCGGAGAGCGGGGGCTGCAGGCGTTCCGCGTCCTGTCGATGGACACCTCCACGGCCGTGCATCCCTCCACCCTGCCTCAAGCTCGGACGCATGTGCAGATCACGCCCACCAGCGGTCTGGAGCGCGTCACCGTCAAATGGTTCAACCGGACGAAGGGATACGGTTTCCTCTCGCGCGGAGACGGCACGGAGGATATCTTCATCCACATGGAGACACTCAGACAATTCGGAATGACGGAGCTCCGTCCGGGGCAGGTCGTTCTCGTGCGGTTCGGAACCGGCTCGAAGGGGCTGATGGCGGCCGAGATCCATCCCGAATCGGGACCGTTGCATCCGGTGGCGCACTGATGGCGTCCGTCGCGAACTCGCTGCGGGCGAACTGGCGGGTGGCGGGGCTCGTCCTCGTCCTCGCCGTCGCCTCCTTCTTCGTCTTCACCTCCAACTCGATCGGCTCCACGGCGACCCTTTTCACGCAGAGCGGGATGCACCGCATCTCTGTCGAGATCGCCGACACGGACGAGACCCGCGCGACGGGGCTGATGCACCGCGAGGAGATGGCCGAGGACCAAGGCATGCTCTTCGATTTCGGCGAGACGCGGCCCGTCTCGATGTGGATGAAGAACACGCTGATTCCGCTCGACATGCTGTTCCTGCGCGAGGACGGCACCATCGCGCGGATCGCCCGCAACGCGCGCCCCTTCGACCTGACCCCCATCCCCTCGGGCGAGCCCGTCCGCTACGTGCTGGAGCTGAACGGCGGCGCCGCCGCCCGTCTCGGCGCGGCGGAGGGCGACAGGCTGGAGCATCCGATCATCGGAACCGGTCCCTCCCGCGCCGACTGACGCGCCGACTGAGCCGTTCTCGCAACACCCCGTCCGCCTTCCGGGCGATCGGCCGTCGCTGTCCCGCTTTTGGCCATATTGGAGTGGCGAGACCTGTTCCCGAAGGGGAGCGTTCCGGCCACGCCGGGCGCACCGGTTTCCGTTTGGTTTACCATGGGGCGCTAGGCTCCCGGCCACCATCGGATCGAACAGGATCGAAAAGGGGACTTCATGTCGAACGCCCGGTCTTCGCACGCGCGCTCCATGATCTCGCGTCGCCGCTTCGTGAAGGGCGCGCTGGCCCTTGCGGGCGCCGCGCTTCCCGGCGCGGCCTTCGCGCAGACCGCGCTCGACGGAATCCTGTCGGCGCCCTCGCGCGGCGAATGGAACGACCAGTTCGACACGCGCTCGGCCTCGACCGCCGAAGTCCTGTCGTACCAGCCGATCCTGTCGCAGAACACCGTCGCCGCCATGCAGTCGGCGATCCAGTCCTACAACCAGCTCGTCATGTCCGGCGGCTGGCCGAACGTCCCCGATCAGGCGGGCATGCGGCTCGGCGTCCAGGGTCCGGCCGTCCAGGCGCTGCGCGAGCGGCTGTTCTGGTCGGGAGACCTGCCGCGCTCGGCGGGCGGCGGCCAGGCGTTCGACACCTATGTCGACGCGGCGGTGAAGCGCTTCCAGACCCGGCACGGCCTGCCGGCGGACGGGGACGTCGGCGAGGCCACCTCCAAGGCACTGAACGTTCCGGCCAACATCCGCCTCGGCCAGCTGCAGACCAATCTGTCGCGCATCCAGGCCGAGCTGACGGACGCGCCGCGCCTCGTCATGGTCAACATTCCGGGCGCCTTCGTCGAGGCGGTCGAGAACGGCCGCGTCGTCCAGCGCCACACGGCGGTGGTCGGCAAGGTGGACCGGCAGACGCCGATCCTCCAGTCCGAGATCATCAATCTCAACCTGAACCCGTACTGGCACGCGCCGGCCTCGATCGTCCGCAAGGACATCATCCCGCTGATGCGCAAGGACCCGACCTATCTCCAGCGCAACGAGATCTACATCTACGCGTCCGACGGCTCGGTGATCCCGCCCGAGCGGATCGACTGGAACACGGACGAGGCCGTCCGCTACCTGTTCCGGCAGGAGCCGGGGCCGATGAACGCCATGTCGTCGGTCCGCATCAACTTCCCGAACCCGCATTCGGTCTTCCTGCACGACACGCCGCAGCAGTCGACCTTCTCGCAGCTGCTCCGGTTCGAATCGTCGGGCTGCGTTCGCATCCAGAACGTTCGCGATCTGATCGTCTGGATCGCCCGCGACGAGCCTGGATGGGACCGCGCGCGGATCGAGCAGACCATCGCGGCGCGCTCGCGCGTGGACATCGATCTGACGAACCGGCCGAAGGTGCATCTGTCCTACTTCACCGCCTGGGCGAGCGATCCGACGGCCGTGCAGTTCCGCGACGACATCTACCACCGCGACGGCTCGCAGCAGCTCGCCATGTCCAGCGTCGCGCCCTCGGCCTATCAGCCGGGCGAGCAGGCCTTCGCGGACCTGCCCTTCTAGGTCGGGAACCGCGCCGACACGGCGCTTCGTCGCATTCGTTATGATCGAGGACGGTCGGTGGCTTTGGCTGCCGGCCCGTTCCGCGTTAGCCCTTTGGCTTGGCGGAACCGACCCGGCCATGCTAGATCGCTGCCAACCCGAAGATGCGCTCCCACGCGGCCATGAAGCCGGAGCGGGGCGCCGACCAGCGGAGGTTCCATCATGTCGCAGGCCGTTTCAATGGAAGCGCAGCCGCGCTCGGACCGCTTCTTCTCCGAGGGCATCGCGGCGGGCGATCCGGCGCTCTTCGCCGCCATGCGCGAGGAGCTGGCGCGCCAGAGCCACGAGATCGAGCTGATCGCCTCGGAGAACATCGTCTCGCGGGCGGTGCTGGAGGCGCAGGGTTCGGTCCTGACCAACAAATACGCCGAGGGCTATCCGGGCAAGCGCTACTATGGCGGCTGCCAGCACGTGGACGTCGTCGAGCAGCTCGCGATCGACCGCGCCAAGGAGCTGTTCTCCTGCGGCTTCGCGAACGTGCAGCCGAATTCCGGCAGCCAGGCGAACCAGGCGGTGCTGCTCGCGCTCTCCAAGCCGGGCGACACCATTCTCGGCATGAGCCTCGACGCGGGCGGTCACCTGACCCACGGCGCCAAGCCGAACCTCTCGGGCCGCTGGTTCAACGCCGTCCAGTACGGCCTCGACCTCGACACCGGCCTGATCGACTACGACGCCGTGGAGGCTCTCGCTCACGAGCACCGGCCGGTCATCATCGTCGCGGGCGGCTCGGCCTATTCGCGCCGGATCGACTTCGCCCGCTTCCGCGCGATCGCCGATGCGGTCGGCGCCTATCTCTGGGTGGACATGGCCCATTTCGCGGGTCTCGTCGCCTCGGGTCATCACCCGAGCCCGTTCCCGCACGCCCATGTCGCGACCTCCACGACGCACAAGACGCTGCGCGGCCCGCGCGGCGGCCTCGTCGTCACCAATGACGAGGACATCGCCAAGAAGATCAATTCGGCGATCTTTCCGGGCCTGCAGGGCGGCCCGCTCATGCACGTCATCGCCGGCAAGGCGGTCGCCTTCGGCGAGGCGCTGACGCCGGACTTCAAGTCCTATATCGGCGCGGTGGTGGAGAACGCCCGCGTTCTCGCCGAGACCGTGCGCGAGGGCGGGCTCGACATCGTCTCCGGCGGCACCGACACGCATCTCATGCTGGTCGATCTGCGGCCGAAGATGCTGACGGGCAAGGCGTCGGAGACCGCGCTCGAGCGCGCCGGCATCACCTGCAACAAGAACGGCGTTCCGAACGACCCGCAGAAGCCGACGATCACCTCTGGCATCCGCCTCGGCACCCCGGCGGCGACGACGCGGGGCTTCGGTCCGGCCGAGTTCCGTCAGGTCGGCCAGATGATCGTCGAGGTGCTGGACGGCCTGAAGGCCGCCAACTCCGAGGACGGCAACGAGGCGGTCGAGCGGTCCGTGAAGGAGCGCGTGGTCGAGCTCACGAGCCGCTTCCCGATCTACCCCTCGCTCGGCTGAGCGGTCCTTGCGCTGCCCCTATTGCGGCTCGCAGGACAGCCAGGTCAAGGATAGCCGCCCCGCAGAAGACGGGGCGGCCATTCGCCGCCGCCGCGTCTGCCCGGACTGTTCCGGACGCTTCACCACCTTCGAGCGCGTCCAGCTTCGCGACCTGACGGTCGTCAAGAAGTCCGGCAAGCGCGTTCCCTTCGAACGCGACAAGCTCGCCCGTTCCGTCGAGACGGCGCTGCGCAAGCGCGCGGTGGAGGAGGAGCGCGTCGAGCGCATGCTGTCGGGCATCGTCCGGCGGCTGGAATCGCGCGGCGACGGCGAGGTCTCCACGCAGGAGATCGGCCTTCTCGTCATGGACGCGCTGCGCGGCTTCGACGACGTCGCCTATGTGCGCTTCGCCTCGGTCTATCACGACTTCCGTGAAGCGGGCGATTTCAACGCGATCCTCGACGAACTCGCCGAAGGCGGAAGCGTCGCGGTCCGGGAGGACGACGAGTGATGCATCCGACCGGCCCCGACGAGACCGATCTCCGCTTCATGGCGGCCGCGATCCGGCTGGCCGAACGCCACGTGGGGCTGACGGGCACGAACCCCTCCGTCTCCACGCTGATCGTTCGCCGCGACGGCGGCGTTGCGAGGATCGTCGGCCGCGGCATCACCGCGCTCGGCGGCCGCCCGCATGCCGAGACGGCGGCGCTGGCCGAGGCCGGAGAGGCCGCGCGCGGCGCCACCGCCTATGTGACGCTGGAGCCCTGCGCCCATCACGGGCGAACGCCGCCCTGCGCCGAGGCGCTCGTGGCCGCCGGCGTCGCGCGCGTCGTCTCCGCCTCCGCCGACCCGGACCCGCGCGTCGACGGCAAGGGGCACGCCATCCTTCGCGCGGCGGGCATCGAGGTTGTGCCGGCGGTCATGGCGAAGGAGGCCGCGCGGACGATTTCGGGCTACCTCACGCGTCACCTTCGCCATCGCCCGGAAGTGACGTTGAAGATGGCGCTTTCGGCCGACGGCATGATCGGCCTGAAGGGCAGGGGGCAGGTGGCGATCACCTCCGCCCTCGCCAACGCCCAGACCCATCTGGTGCGGGCACGCTCCGACGCGATCCTCGTCGGTATCGGCACCGCGCTGGAGGACGATCCGGCGCTGACCTGCCGCTTGCCGGGTCTTGCCGAGCGCTCGCCGAGCCGCATCGTCGTCGATTTCCGCCTCGACACGCCCGCGACCTCGCGTCTGGCGACCGAGGCCCGCGAGGTTCCGACCTTCCTCGTCGCCTCCAACGACGCCGATCCGGAGCGCCGCCGCGCGCTGCGGGAGATGGGCGTCGAGATCCTGGCCGCCGAGCCGGACGCCGACGGGCGCGTGGCGCTGCCCGAGCTTCTCGACGATCTCGGCGCGCGGGGAATCTCGACGCTCCTCGTCGAAGGCGGGGCCGCCCTTGCGAAGACCTTCCTGGAGGACGATCTGGTGGATCGGCTGACCCTCGTCGTCGGGCCGGCGACCATCGGCGCGGACGGCGTGCCGGGTCCGATCGGCCTCGACGAGGCGGCGCGACGGTTCGATCCGCTGCGTTCGGCGCACTACGGGCCGGACCGCTGGCACGAGTTCATTCGAAAGGCCGACTGATGTTCACCGGGATCGTCACCGACATCGGGCAGGTTCTGGAAGTCGAGGCGCTGGACGAGGGACGGCGCGTCCGCATCGCGACCGCCTACGATCCCGCGACCATCGACATCGGCGCGTCCATCGCCTGCTCCGGCGTCTGCCTCACGGTCACGGCGCTGCCCGAGCCGGGTTCGAACGCGCGCTGGTTCGACGTGGAGGCCTGGGAGGAGGCGCTCCGGCTGACGACCGCCGCGTCCTGGGCGGAAGGCACCGCTATCAATCTGGAACGGTCGCTGAAGATCGGCGACGAGCTCGGCGGCCACATCGTCTCCGGCCATGTGGACGGCCAGGCCGAGATCATCGCGGTCGAGGACGAGGGCGAGGCGAGGCGGTTCCGACTGCGCGCGCCGCCCGAACTCTCCCGCTACATCGCGCGCAAGGGCTCGGTCGCGCTCGACGGAACCTCGCTGACCGTCAACGCGGTGGAGGGCGACGAATTCGACGTCCTCCTCATCCGTCACTCGATGGAGGTGACGACCTGGGGCGGGCGGAACGCGGGCGAGCGCGTCAACCTTGAGGTGGACACGATAGCGCGCTATGCGGAGCGCCTGTTCGCCGGACGCGATTGACGCCCGGCCGTCCCATATTCCGCGACCGTCCCGCTCGTCTGCCGCAAGGCGCAGAACGCGCTCGGGCGCGTTGCTCGTCACGAGAGAGACCGTCATGGCCGGGCCGCACCTCCTGATCGTCGAAGCCCGCTTCTACGATCACATCGCCGATTTTCTCCTGGAAGGCGCGAAGGCCCGCATCGCGGAAGCCGGCGGGACCTTCGATGTGGTGACCGTGCCGGGCGCGCTGGAGATCCCGGCCGCGATCGGCTTCGCCCTCACCGGCGCCGAGGACGGCGGCACCGAGTATGACGGCTTCGTCGCGCTCGGCTGCGTCATCCGGGGCGAGACCTATCATTTCGACATCGTCGCCAACGAATCCTGCCGCGCGATCATGGACATCTCGATCGCCGAGAACGCCTGCATCGGCAACGGCATCCTGACGGTCGAGAACGAGGACCAGGCGCTGGCGCGCGCCAGGCCGGACCGGCTGAACAAGGGGGGCGGCGCGGCCGAAGCCGCGCTGACGATGATCGCGCTGCGCGATCGGCTGGGAGCCTGACGGCGATGTCGGAGACCCCCGCCAAGACCGTTCGCCCCGCCAATAAGCGCGGCGCCGCGCGCCTCGCCGCCGTCCAGGCGCTCTATCAGATGGATGTCGGCGGCACGGGCCTGATCGAGACCGTCGCCGAGTATGAGAGCCTGCGCCTCGGTCAGGAGCTCGACGGCGACACCTATCGCGACGCGGACGCCGCGTGGTTCCGTGACGTCGTCTCCGGCGTCGTGCGCAGCCAGAAGGTCGTCGATCCGCTGATCCATTCCTCGCTGACGGCCGATTGGCCGCTCTCGCGCCTCGACACGACGCTGCGCGCCATCCTGCGCGCCGGCACCTACGAGCTGACGGCTCGCAAGGACGTGCCGGTCGCCGTGATCGTCGCCGAATATGTCGATGTCGCCAAGGCCTTCTACGCCGAAGACGAGCCCCGGCTCGTCAACGCGGTCCTCGACCGCGTGGCGCGCGCGACGCGCGGCGAGGGGCGGGGCAAGGACGCGCCCGTCCGGGGCTGAAACGGACGGGGACGAATTTCGGGTCGGGCCGCGGAGGAGGCGCGTCGAGCGCCTCCCCCGAACCGGTCAGCGCTCCGGGCCGATGCCCGTGTTGCTGTTGCCGCCGATCATTCCGCCGAGGCCGCCCACGCCCGGTCCCGGAGGACCGTCGGTGGAGAGGAGCGAACCGAGGAAGCTCGCATCGCGCCCGGCGGTCGGCGTCGTGCGCGTGATGAAGTCGAAGAGCACGCCGTCCTGCAGGCCGTAATGGGCGATCTGCCGGACGCGGTTGTCCGGGCCGAAATAGACGGCCAGGACGCGCTGATCGACGAGGCGCGGCTGCATGAAGGCGACGGGGCGCACGCGCTTCTGCGAGATGTAGTAGAAGATCTCGTTGTCGAAGGTCGCGGTGGTGGACGGCGAGCCGAGCGCCAGCAGCACCTGCTCGCGGCTGGAGCCGACGGGAACCAGCGAGAGCGCCTGCTCGTCGATGATGTAGCCCTGATTCAGCACCTCGGCGGTCTGGCACCCGGCGAGCGCCACGGCCGAACCCAACATCGCGGCGCCGGCAAGCAGGCGGACGGCTCTCATCTTCGGGATCACGCGCAAAGGACCTCCTGCCATGTCGCTCTCGACCGATTGATACGTCATCGTCGCGAAATTGCGGCAACGCCGGTCGGTGGGAACGGAGCCGACTTGGTAATCCACGCCGGCCTTTGTTGCAATCGCGGCCCCTTCATGCGAACGCCCGGGAAACGGGAGCTGATCTCACACGAGGAGCGGAATGCTCGAACGCTGGCGCCGCAAGCGCGCGAACCGGGAGGTGGTGGAGCGCGTCTACGACGCGATCGTGGCGCGCGCCCGCAACCCCGCGCTCTATATCGAGGGCGGCCTGCCAGACACGGTGATGGGGCGCTACGAGGCGCTGGGCATCGAGGTTCTGCTCCTGCTCGACCGCTGCCGCGAGGACGCGACGCTCAAGGCGTTCTCGCAGGACATCGTCGATCGCTTCATGCTCGACATGGATCATTCGCTGCGCGAGATCGGCATCGGCTATCAGGGCGTGCCGAGGCGCATGCGCCGGCTCGCCAACCGCTTTTACACGCGCGTGTCCGAATTCGGTCCGGCTCTGGCGGCGCGGGACGGGGACGCGCTGTCCGCCGCCATCGCCAGACGCTCCTTCGCCGACGATCCGGCCCCGGAGGGAGCCCCCGACTTTCTCGCCCGCCACATGATCGCGACGGCCAGGAGCTATTCGGCACTGCCGGCGCAGGCGATCCTGCGCGGCGAACTCGACGTCAAGGAGATGAACGATGGCGCAGACGAAGACGCAGCCTGACGGCGAGCTCTCCCAGGTCCGCCACGACGTGCGCGTCTCGCGGTTGGCGCAGAGCGGCGACGGCATACGGGTCGAGTGGGACGAGGGGCAGAGGAAGGCGGTCGCGGATTTCCTCGCGGTCGTCTCCATCGATCGCTTCGCCGCACAGATCACCGCTTCGCCCTTCGGCCGGGGCGGCGCGGCCTTCCGCGGCACGATCGAGGCCGAGATCGTCCAGGAATCGATCGTGACCCTGGAGCCGGTTCGCCAGATCGTCCGCGAGAGCTTCGCGCGGACCTTCCTGCCGGAAGGGTCCTCTCTCCTGCGCCCGACCATCGACGAGGCCGGCGAGATGGAGCTCGACCCCGAGGGGGAGGATTCGCCGGATCCCTTCACGGGCGACACGGTCGATCTCGGCGCCGTGCTGGTCGAAACGCTGGCGCTCGCCGTCGATCCCTATCCGCGCGGCGGCAGCGAAGCCTTCGAGGACGAGGCGCCGCCGCCCGAGGACGAGAAAGTGTCGCCTTTTGCGGCCCTTGCGGCGCTCAAGACGGACGGATCCTCCCGCTGATCGTCCGTCGCCGGTTGCCCGGCTGCCGCAAATCATTATGTTCGCGCGGCGTCTCGCGGGCGCTCATCCGCGACCGTTCGAGGAGCATTCTTTGACATCGGCCATTACGATCGCGCTCGACGCCATGGGCGGAGACCACGGCCCGGAGGTCGTGCTTCCGGGCGCGGAACTCGCGTTGGAACGGCACCCTGGCCTGCGCTTTGCGATCTTCGGTCAGGAGGAGGCCGTGCGTCCGGTGCTGGAGCGTCTGCCGCGCCTCAAGGCCGCGTCGACCTTCCACCATTCGCCCCTCTCCATCCGCATGGACGAGAAGCCCAGCCAGGCTCTCCGGCAGGGGCGCAACAAGTCGTCCATGTGGCACGCGCTCGAGGCCGTGAAGTCCGGCGAGGCGGACGTCGCGCTGTCGGCGGGCAACACCGGCGCCCTGATGGCGATGGCGAAATTCTGCCTTCGCACCATGCCCAACATCGAGCGCCCGGCCATCGCGGCCGTCTGGCCGACGGTGAAGGGCGAGAGCGTCGTCCTCGACGTGGGTGCCACGATCGGAGCCGACTCCCAGCAGCTCGTCGATTTCTCGATGATGGGCGCCGCCATGGCGCGCGCCCTCTTCGGCATCGAGCGGCCGACCGTCGGCCTCCTCAACATCGGCGTGGAGGAGGTGAAGGGGCAGGACGAAATCCGCGAGGCGGGCCGGCTCCTGCGCGAGACCCGCATCGCGGGGCTGGCCTATCACGGCTTCGTCGAGGGCACGGATCTCGGCAAGGGGACGGTCGACGTCGTGGTCACCGAAGGCTTCACCGGCAACATCGCGCTGAAGACGGCGGAGGGCACGGCGCGCCAGATCGCCTCCTATCTGCGCGCCGCGATGAACCGAACCTGGCTGGCGCGCCTCGGCTATCTCCTGGCGAAGTCCGCCTTCGACCAGCTGCGCGACAAGATGGACCCGCGCAAGGTCAATGGCGGGGTCTTCCTCGGCCTCAACGGCATCGTCATCAAGAGCCATGGCGGCTCCGACGCCGAAGGCACGGCGGCGGCCATCGACGTGGCGCATGCCATGGCGGCCGCCAAACTGCGCGAGAAGATCGAGAAGGATCTTCAGGACTTCTATTCGAGCGTCTCCGAGGTGAGCGTTCCCAAGCCGCTGGCAGAGGAGAGCGCCCCATGAACGGCCTCAGATCGATCGTCACCGGAACCGGCTCCTATCTTCCGGCCCGGCGCATGGCGAACGCCGAGTTCGAGGGCATCGTCGAGACGTCCGACGCCTGGATCGAACAGCGCACCGGCATCCGCAACCGCCACATCGCAGCGAAGGACGAGACCACCGTCTCGATGGCCGAGAGCGCGGCCCGGCGCGCGATCGAGGCGGCCGGGATCGACCCGACCGACATCGACCTCATCGTGCTGGCGACGGCCACGCCCAACAACACGTTTCCCGCCTCGGCCGTGCAGCTGCAGAACCGGCTCGGGATCAGCCACGGCTTCGCCTTCGACCTGCAGGCGGTCTGTTCGGGCTTCGTCTACGCCGTCACCACGGCCGACCTCTATTTGCGCGGCGGCATGGCGCGGCGCGCCCTCGTCGTCGGCTCGGAGACCTTCTCGCGCCTTCTCGACTGGGAGGACCGCACGACCTGCGTCCTCTTCGGCGACGGCGCCGGCGCGGTCGTCCTCGAGGCGCGGCCGGAGGACGAGGCGAACGGGCGCGGCGTTCTCGTCTCCAAGCTCCGCTCGGACGGCGCCCACTGCGAAAAGCTCTATGTCGATGGCGGGCCGTCCACGACGGGGACCGTCGGCAAGCTGCGCATGGAGGGCCGCGAGGTCTTCAAGCATGCCGTCGGCATGATCACCGACGTCATCGAGGATTCGTTCGCCGCGCTGAACATCGGCCCGCAGGACATCGACTGGTTCGTGCCCCATCAGGCCAACCGCCGCATCATCGACGCCTCCGCCAAGAAGCTCGGCATCGCCCCGGAGAAGGTGGTGGCGACGGTCGGAGACCACGGCAACACCTCGGCCGCGTCCATCCCGCTGGCGGTGGATCAGGCGGTACGGGACGGCCGGATCAAGCAGGGCGACCTCGTCCTCCTGGAGGCGATGGGCGGGGGCTTCACCTGGGGCGCCGTCCTCGTGCGCTGGTAGGAAACAGCGTCACCAGCATCACCGATCCGAGCTCGCCGGGCCCGGAGGTGCTTGAAAGCTCATCGCATTTCGCTATTCTGGCGACGTTCGATCGCGAGGCGGCAGGGGGTCGCCGCGTGACGCTCGCACCATTCACGAGGGGTACGGAATGGGAGACAGGACGGTCACGCGCGCCGACCTCGCAGAGGCTGTTTTCCGGAAGATCGGTCTCTCGCGCACCGAATCCGCCTATCTCGTGGAATCGGTCCTCGAAGAGATCTGCTCGACCATCGCCCGAGGCGAAGGCGTGAAGATTTCGTCCTTCGGCTCCTTCCTCGTTCGCGACAAGAACGAGCGGATCGGGCGCAACCCGAAGACGGGCGAGGAAGTGCCGATCTTGCCGCGCAAGGTCGTCGTCTTCAAGCCGTCCAACGTCATGAAGGACCGGATTCTCGCGGCTCATGGCGAGCGCGAGCCGGAGGCCGAGCCGCTTCTGAGAGCGGCCGAGTAGGCCGCAGCCCGTCATGTCGGAAAAAGGCGCCGAGGCGTTCCGCACCATCTCCGAGGTGGCGGAAGAGCTCGATCTTCCCCAGCACGTCCTGCGCTTCTGGGAAACGCGTTTCCCGCAGATCAAGCCGATGAAGCGCGGCGGCGGCCGCCGCTACTACCGGCCGGACGACGTCGATCTCCTGAAGGGGATCCGCTTCCTTCTCTACGTGCGCGGCTTCACGATCCGGGGCGTCCAGCGCGTCCTCAAGGAGAACGGCAACCGCTTCGTGATCACGCTCGGGGCGGGGGACCTGTCGGGTCTCAGCGCCATCCAGGCCCGCAAGTCGGCGCCCGAGGACGTGGCGCAGGAAGAGCCGGTCGCGCACGATGTGGAGGAGCCGACGCCGCCGCGCGCGTTGTCGGGCCTGTCGAATCTGCTGCGGCGCGATCGCGACAGGGCCGGTGGCGGTCTGGCGGCCGGACCGACGGCCGAGCTCAATCGCGTGCTGCTCGAACTTCTGGAATTGAAGCGCATTCTCGATCAGGCGCGCTGAGCGCTTGTCCGGCCGCGTCATCCCGCGCGTCCGAGCATCCGAAAGCCAGACACATTCGATGGCCCGCGTCTCGGAACGCAACGGCCGCCCGCCGGATCGCATATTCGAAACGAAGAAGGCCGCTGGAGCGATCGCCCCAGCGGCCTTCGTGATTCTCGAAACCGCGTCCTGCGGCGCTCAGGCGCCGGTGGCGATCAGCATGAAGGCGGGAACGTCGTCACCGAAGCCGACCGGCATGTTGCGGTCCTCGTTCGACGAACGCCCGCCGTTGCGGGCCGGCTGCGGCGAGCGGACGGGCACCGGCTCGGCCACGGGACGAGGCGCCGCATCGCTGCGACCGCCGCGAGCACGGCGGCGCGGCTGCGCCTCCTGCACGGGCTCCTCGGACGGGGCGACCTCGGGAACGGTCTGCTCGACCGGCTCGACCGCATCAGCCTCGACCGACGCGTCGGCTTCCGCCGCCTTGCGCGAGCGGGCAGGGGCGCGCTTGCGCGCCGGCGCGCCGTCCTTGGCCGCGCCGCGCTTGGGCGAGCGACGGTTGGTGCCGCGATCCTCGTCCTCGTCACTGGCCGCGACGTTCGAGAGGTCGCCGTCCAGCCATTCGATGTCCCGCGCGATCAGCTTCTGGATCGCGTCGAGATATTTGGAATCGGCCTTGGAGACGAGGGTATAGGCCTTGCCCGAACGACCGGCGCGGCCCGTGCGGCCGATCCGGTGGACGTAGTCCTCGGCGTGGATCGGCACGTCGAAATTGAAGACGTGGCTGACCATCGGAATGTCGAGGCCGCGCGCCGCGACGTCGGACGCCACCAGAAGCGTCAGCTTGTTGTCGCGGAACGCCTGCAGCGTCATCGTGCGCGCGCGCTGGTCCATGTCGCCGTGCAGCGCTCCGACCGAGAAGCCGTGCTTCTCGAGCGACCGGAACAGCAGCGAGACGTCGCGCTTGCGGTTGCAGAAGATGATCGCGTTGGTCAGATCGTCGCCCTGCGCGCGGATGATCTTCCGAAGCGTCTCGCGCTTCTCGTAGTCTTCCTTGCGGGTGGCGACGAGCTTCTGCTCCACCGTCTGGGCGGTGGAGGACGCCTTGGCGACCTCGACGCGGACCGGGTTCTGGAGGAACTGCTCGGTCAGGCGCGTGATCTCCGGCGGCATGGTCGCCGAGAAGAACAGCGTCTGGCGCGTGAAGGGCAGGAGCTTGCAGATGCGCTCGATGTCCGGAATGAAGCCCATGTCGAGCATCCGGTCGGCCTCGTCGATGACGAGGGTCTCGACGCCGGTCATCAGCAGGCGTCCGCGCTCGAAATGGTCGAGAAGGCGGCCGGGCGTCGCGATCAGGACGTCGACGCCGCGCTCCAGCTTCTTGTTCTGCTCTTCGAAGGACACGCCGCCGATGAGGAGCGCGACTGAAACCTTCTGCGCCGCGCCGTACTTGACGAAGCTCTCTTCCACCTGCGCGGCGAGCTCGCGCGTCGGCTCCATGATGAGCGTGCGCGGCATGCGCGCACGGGCGCGGCCCTTTTCCAGATGCGTCAGCATCGGGAGAACGAAGGATGCCGTCTTTCCGGTGCCGGTCTGCGCGATGCCCAGAACGTCCCGGCGCTCCAGCGCGTGCGGGATCGCCTGCGCCTGGATCGGGGTGGGCGTGGTGTAGCCGGCGGCTTCCACCGCGGCCAGAACCTTGGCGCTGAGGCCGAGTTCGGAAAAATGCATGAAGGAGTCGGTTCTCTCGATGTCCGGTTAGGGAGGGCAGTGCCGCTGTCACCCGGTATCAGGTGGCGGAATACGAGCATGACTTCGACAAGTCAAGCTTTGCACCAGATATAGGGTTGACAGCGAACGAACTGAACCCCTGCGAATGCGCGTGAATCTTCGATCGTCGCGACGTTTGCCTCGGGCCTGCTTGTTCCTCGCCGCCGACGGGATAGAACTTCCGCCCAAGACGCCCCACTCTCATGCGGAGCGACGGAGGGGAAGCTGCCGGCCTTTCAGTTCGAAGCCGGACCGAAGACGTAGGGCTCGCCGGCGGTGAAGAAGAGCTCGTAGGTTTCCGCGATCTCCCCGTCGAGCGGCACGATTTCCAGAAACAGCGTCAGAAGCTCGGGCTGGCCCTCGCTCGGCGCATCGGCGCGGTAGGAGATCAGGGCGCCGCCGATCTCGCCGACCTCGGTGATTTCGGTCGAGGAGGAGACGGCCGGAGCGCCGTCCACCGCCTCGATCTGCTGGACGAAGAAGCGGTTTCCAGCGCCTTCGCCCTCCGGCTGGAGCGTGATCGTCCGCCAGATGCCGGTGCGCTCCCCGTCCACCCAGGGGCCGACGATCTGAACGTCGGCGACGAGCGGCGACATTTCCCGCAGCATCCGCGCGGCCGCATCGGACGTGTCCGGCTCGGCAAGTGCGGACGCGTCCGCGCCTTCGCTCGCCGGAGCCTCGGCCGCCGCGCCGGCTTCCGACCCGGTCGGCGGAGACGCCGCCGGCTCCTGCGCCAAGGCTGGCGCGACGCTCGTCAGGAGAAGGGCGAGGAGAGCGGTACGGAAAGGAAGCAAGATGGTCGTCCTCGTGATGCCGGGTCCGCGGATGACGCCGATCAGACGTCGAGATCCTCGACGAAGGCCGCGCGCTCCTGAATGAAGCGGAAGCGCGCCTCCGGCTTGTTCCCCATCAGCGCGTCCACCGCGCCGGAGGTTCCGCCCTCGACCGTATCGTCGATCATGACCTTCAGAAGCGTCCGCTTCCTCGGGTCCATGGTCGTTTCCTTCAACTGCGCCGGCAGCATCTCGCCCAGACCCTTGAAGCGCCCGACCTCGATCTTGCCGCGTCCCTTGAACTCGCGCGCGATGATGCGCTCGCGGTCCGCGTCGTCGCGCGCATAGACCGTCTTGCCGCCCTGGCTGAGGCGGTAGAGCGGCGGCACGGCCAGGAACAGATGACCCTCGCGGATGAGCTCCGGCATCTCCTGGTAGAAGAAGGTGATCAGCAGCGAGGCGATATGGGCGCCGTCCACGTCGGCGTCCGTCATGATGATGATGCGCTCGTAGCGAAGGTCCGCCTCGCGGTATTTCGAGCGCGTGCCGCAGCCGAGCGCCTGGATCAGGTCCGAGAGCTGCTGGTTGGCGCCGAGCTTCTCGCGTCCCGCCGAGGCGACGTTCAGAATCTTGCCGCGCAGCGGCAGGATCGCCTGGCGCGCACGGTCGCGTGCCTGCTTGGCCGAGCCGCCCGCCGAATCGCCTTCCACGATGAAGAGCTCGGCGCCCGCGGCGCCCGTCTGCGAGCAGTCCGCCAGCTTGCCGGGCAGGCGCAGCTTGCGCGTCGCGGACTTGCGGCTGACCTCCTTCTCCGCGCGGCGCCGCAGCCGCTCGTCGGCGCGCTCCACCACCCAGTCGATCAGGCGCGCCGCGTCCTGCGGCGAGGAGGCGAGCCAGATGTCGAAGCTGTCGCGGATCGAGGATTCGACGATGCGGTGGGCCTCGGTCGTCGCCAGCCGGTCCTTGGTCTGGCCGACGAACTCGGGCTCGCGAATGAAGACCGAGAGCATGGCGGAGGCCGAGATCATCACGTCCTCGGCCGTGATCGACGCCGCCTTCTTGTTTCCGGAGACTTCGCCGAACGCCTTCAGGCCGCGCAGAAGCACGGCGCGCAGACCCGCCTCGTGGGTGCCGCCCTCCGGCGTCGGGATCGTGTTGCAGTAGGAGCGCACGAAGCCGTCGCCCGCCGTCCAGGCGATCGCCCATTCGACGGCGCCATGGCCGGAGGCCTTTTCCGTGCGGCCCGAGAAGATCTGCGTGGTGACGCGATGCTCGCCCTCGATGGAGGCGGCGAGATAGTCCTTCAGCCCTCCGGGGAAATGGAAGGTCTGGCGCGCGGGCGTCTTGGAATCGGGACCCAGAAGCGAGGGATCGCAGCTCCAGCGGATTTCGACGCCCCCGAAGAGATAGGCCTTCGAGCGCGCCATCTGCAGCACGCGGGCCGGTTCGAAGCGCGCGCCCTGGCCGAAGATCGTCTCGTCGGGCTTGAAGCGCACCCTCGTGCCGCGCCGGTTCTGGACGTCGCCGAGCTCCTCGACCTTCGTCACGGCGTGGCCGCGCTCGTAGACCTGCCGGTAGAGCTTTCGCGACCGCGCGATCTCGACCTCGAGCCGCTCCGACAGCGCGTTCACCACCGAGACGCCGACGCCGTGCAGGCCGCCCGAGGTCTCGTAGACCTTCGAGTCGAACTTTCCGCCCGCGTGCAGCGTGGTCATGATGACCTCGAGCGCGGACTTGTCCTTGTATTTCGGGTGCGGATCGACCGGGATGCCGCGTCCGTTGTCCGAAACGGTCAGGAAGCCGTCGGCGTCGAGCGAGACCTCGATGACGCTCGCATGACCGGCGACCGCCTCGTCCATCGAATTGTCGATCACCTCGGCGAAGAGGTGGTGCAGGGCCTTGTCGTCGGTGCCGCCCACATACATGCCGGGACGGCGGCGGACAGGCTCCAGCCCTTCCAGGACCTCGATGTCGGCCGCCGTATAGTCGGACGGGGGAACGGGCGCGCTCGCGGGCGCGCTGGGCATGGGGGCAGCCGGCGCGGCCCGGGTCTTCCGCGCGGCCGAGCCGGAAAAGAGGTCGTCGCTCATCGCCGCATCCGTCCCGTGTCCGATCGCGTCTCTTCCACGCTCCGCCATTCCATGCCCGAAGGACTAGACTTTCACGAAATGTTCTTCAACCCGCAGGGCGTTCGCGATGAGAGGATAGGCTCGCGAAGTCGAGGTTTTCCACCGCTTCTAAGCCTTTCGGGGACGGCAGGAGAGCCCCGAAGCGAAAAAGGCCGCGCACGGGATGTCCCGCACGCGGCCCGAGTTCCGGCGGCGCGGGGCCGCCGGAGAGGGTCGGTCGATCAGACCGAGTAGTACATGTCGAACTCGACCGGGTGCGGCGTCATCTCGAAGCGCAGGACCTCGGCCATCTTCAGGTCGATGAAGGCGTCGATCTGGTCGTCGTCGAACACCCCGCCGGCCTTCAGGAAGTCGCGGTCGGCATCGAGCGACTCCATCGCCTCGCGGAGCGAACGGCAGACGGTCGGGATTTCCTTCAGCTCCTCGGGCGGCAGGTCGTACAGATCCTTGTCCATGGCCGAGCCCGGATGGATCTTGTTCTTGATGCCGTCGAGGCCGGCCATGAGCATGGCCGAGAAGGCGAGGTAGGGGTTCGCCGTCGGATCCGGAAAGCGGACCTCGACGCGCTTGGACTTCGGCGACTGGCCGAAGGGGATGCGGCAGGAGGCCGAGCGGTTGCGCGCCGAATAGGCGAGCAGCACCGGAGCCTCATAGCCCGGGACGAGACGCTTGAAGGAGTTCGTCGACGGGTTGGTGAAGGCGTTCAGCGCCTTGGCGTGCTTGATGATGCCGCCGATGTAGAACAGCGCGGTCTCGGACAGGCCGGCATATTCGTTGCCCGCGAAGGTCGGCTTGCCGCCCTTCCAGATCGACTGGTGCACGTGCATGCCCGAGCCGTTGTCGCCGAAGATCGGCTTCGGCATGAAGGTCGCCGTCTTGCCGTAGGCGTTCGCGACCTGATGGATCACGTACTTGTAGATCTGCATCTTGTCGGCGTTGCGGACGAGCGTGTCGAACTTGATGCCGAGTTCGTGCTGGGCCGCGGCCACCTCATGGTGATGCTTCTCGACCGAGACGCCCATCTCGGCCATCACGGTCAGCATCTCGGAGCGCATGTCCTGGCAGCTGTCGATCGGCGGAACCGGGAAGTAGCCGCCCTTGACGCGCGGACGGTGGCCGAGATTGCCGGTCTCGTAGTCGGCGTCGTCGTTCGACGGCAGCTCGGTGGAGTCCAGCTTGAAGCCCGTGTTGTACGGGTCGGCCTTGTACTTCACGTCGTCGAAGATGAAGAACTCGGCCTCGGGGCCGAAGAAGGCGGTGTCGCCGACGCCGGACTGCTGCAGATAGGCCTCGGCCTTCTTGGCGGTGCCGCGCGGGTCGCGGTTGTAGCTCTCGCCCGAGACCGGATCGAGGATGTCGCAGTAGATGACCATGGTCGACTGCGCGAAGAACGGGTCCATATGGACCGTCTCCGGGTCGGGCATCAGGGTCATGTCGGACTCGTTGATGGCCTTCCAGCCCGCGATCGACGAGCCGTCGAACATCGAGCCTTCCGAGAACATGTCCTCGTCGACGATCGCGACGTCCATCGTGACGTGCTGCAGCTTGCCCTTCGGGTCGGTGAAGCGCAGGTCGACGAACTTAACGTCGTTGTCCTTGATCTGCTTCAGAATGTCGTTGGCCGAGGTCATGGGGTCCTTCCTGCTGGATTGAATGCGTGTGAGGGCGAGGGGGTCAGATCGCGTCGACGCCGGACTCGCCGGTGCGGATGCGGATGGCCTCCTCGATCGTGGAGACGAAGATCTTGCCGTCGCCGATCCGCCCCGTCTGGGCGGCCTTGCGGATGGCTTCGACCGCCTGCGCGACCGATTCGTCGGCGAGCACGATCTCGATCTTCACCTTGGGGAGGAAGTCGACGACGTACTCGGCGCCGCGATACAGCTCCGTGTGGCCCTTCTGGCGCCCGAAGCCCTTGGCCTCGGTGACCGTGATGCCCTGCAGCCCGACGTCCTGAAGCGCTTCCTTCACTTCGTCGAGCTTGAAGGGCTTGATGATCGCCTCGACCTTTTTCATCGAATTCCTCTCAACGCTGGCCTCCTGGATGAGGACGCCCGGTCGGTCCCGAAGGGTGACGCGCCGGGCGTCGTTCCTCGAACCGGACCGGTGCACGGCGCGGGACTCCGCGCCACCCCGACCATAGGTCAGCGGTCTCCCTTTCGAAACCGCACGACGGCATGAGGCGTTGTCTAGCCGGTCGGGCAGGGGTGCGCCACCATCGCGTTGTGCAATCACGCATCCATTTGCGGAATCCAAGTGCATAAAGAGTGAGCAGAATGAGCGCGAAATGAGCAGTCCTATCTCGAACGCCGGGTCTTGCGCGCTTCTGACGCCGGACGAGATGGCGCATGCCGACCGGTGCGCCATCGAAAGAGGCCAGACGGGTCTCGATCTGATGCGCCGCGCCGCTGCGGCGGTCGCCCGGGCGGCGGCCGGTCTGGCGCCGGAAGGGGCCATCGCCATCCTGGCCGGATCGGGGAACAATGGCGGGGACGCGTTCGCGGCCGCGGCGATCCTGAAGGAGCAAAGGCGGGAGGTGGCGGTCTACGCGCTGTCGCCCCGATCGCATCTGTCCGGCGATGCGCGCGTGATGGCCGAGGAGTGGACGGGACCGGTCGGCTCGCTCGAAGCCTTCGCGCCGGACGGTTTTTCGCTCGTCATCGACGGGCTGTTCGGCGCGGGTCTGTCGCGCGACGTGGAAGGCGCGGCTTCTGCCGCCATCCGGCGTCTGAACGGCGGGGATTGCCGAGTCCTGGCCATCGACCTTCCCAGCGGCGTCTCCGGCGACGACGGACAGGTGAAGGGCGCCGCCGTGAAGGCCGACCGGACCGTCACCTTCTTCCGCCGAAAGCCCGGCCATCTCCTCCAGCCCGGCCGCGGGCTCTGCGGCGAGATCGAGGTCGCGGACATCGGCATCGACGCTTCGGTCCTGGACGAGATCGCGCCCCGTGCCTTCGCGAACGAGCCTGCGCTGTTCATGGCCTCGTTTCCGAAGCCCGAGGACACGCACCACAAATACGATCGGGGGCACGTCGTCGTCTTTTCGGGCGGCGCGACGCAGACGGGGGCCGCACGGCTGTCCGCCATGGCGGCGCTGCGCGGCGGCGCCGGGCTCGTGACCCTCCTCTCGCCGCCGTCCGCGCTTCTCGTGAACGCCTCGCACCTGACCGCGATCATGCTGCGCCGCTGCGAAGGCGCGGACGACCTTGCGACCCATCTGGAGGACGAGCGCCTCTCGACCTTCGTGCTCGGACCCGGCTTCGGCGATCTGCCAGCCGCGCGCGCCTACGCCGAGGCGATCCTGCGGGCCGGTCGCTCGCTCGTTCTCGACGCGGACGCCATCACGGCCTTCGCGGACGATCCGGACGCGCTCTTCGCCCTCATTCGAGACGCGACGGAGGCTCGGGTCGCGCTGACCCCGCATGAGGGCGAGTTCGCGCGCCTGTTTCCCGACCTTGCGAAAGGCCCGTCCAAGCTCGACCGCGCGAGACGAGCGGCGAGCCGCGCGGGCGCCGTCGTGGTCCTGAAAGGTTCCGACACCGTGATCGCGGCGCCCGATGGGAGTGCGGCGATCAACGGCAACGGCCCGGCCGGTCTGGCGACCGCCGGCAGCGGCGACGTGCTTTCCGGCCTCGTCGCCGCGCAGTTCGCCAATGGCGTGCCCGCCTTCGAAGCCGCCTGTGCCGCCGTCTGGCTGCATGCGGAGGCCGCGGCGAGCTTCGGGCCCGGCCTCATCGCCGAGGATCTGCCGGCGCTCGTGCCGCGCGCGCTGGCGCGGCTCGACGCCGCCCGCTGATCAGTCCTTCAGACGCTCCGCCAGCGCCATGGCCGCATGCGGCGCGCGCACTTTTCCCTCGTGGATGAAATAGGTGAAGACGTCCCGCGACGCCTTCGGGGCCGGCGAATCCTTCGCCGCCAGCGGCAGGTCGCCCGGCATCTCGCCCGCGGCCAGCCCCTTCAGCCTGTCGGCCCAGAGGTCGAGCTGCTCCGCCGGATAGGCGGTCGGGATGTCGTCGCGCCCCTTCTGCAGGCGCAGATAGACGAAGTCCGCCGTCAGATCCGCCATCTCGGGATAGGTCTCATGCTCGGCATAGACGATGGCCGCGCCGTGCTTGCGGCAGAGCGCGACGAAGTCGGGCACAACGAAGCTCGGATGCCGGACCTCGACCGCATGGCGGAGCGCAACGCCTGCAAAATCCTTCGGCAGCATCGCCAGGAACGCGCCGAAATCCTCCGGGTCGAAGGCCTTCGTCGGCGCGAACTGCCACACGATCGGCCCGAGCTTGTCGCCGAGCTCGGCGATGCCCGATCCGACGAAGCGCTCGATCGATTCGCCGGCCTCGGCCAGCACCTTCCGGTTGGTGGAATAGCGCGAGGCCTTCAGCGCGAACACGAAGCCGTCCGGCACCTCCGCCGCCCATTTGGCGAAGGTCTCCGGCGACTGCGTGCGGTAATAGGTGCCGTTCACCTCGATGGTGGAGAGCTGGCGCGAGGCGTATTCGAGCTGCCGCTTCTTCGGCAGCTTCTCGGGGTAGAAGCTTTCGTCCCACGGCTCGAAGGTCCAGCCGCCGATGCCGGTCCGGATCACGCCGCGGCCGCTCATTCCGCCGCCTCCGCCTTGATCGAGGGCTGAGGCCGCCGGCTCAGAAGCTCCTTCAGGAAGCGGCCCGTGTGCGAGCGCGCGACCTTCGCGACGGCCTCGGGCGTTCCCACCGCGACGATCTCGCCACCGCCGTCGCCACCCTCCGGCCCGATATCGATCACGTGGTCGGCCGTCTTGATGACCTCCAGATTGTGCTCGATGATGACGACCGTATTGCCCTGATCGACCAGCGACTGCAGCACCTCCAGAAGCTTGGCGACGTCGTGGAAGTGCAGGCCCGTCGTCGGCTCGTCGAGGATGTAGAGCGTGCGGCCGGTCGCGCGGCGCGACAGCTCCTTGGCGAGCTTCACGCGCTGCGCCTCGCCGCCCGACAGCGTGGTGGCCTGCTGCCCGACCTTCACATAGCCGAGCCCCACTTCCTTCAGGGTCGCCAGCTTGTCGCGGATGGCCGGCACGGCCGCGAAGAAGTCGACACCTTCCTCCACCGTCATGTCGAGCACGTCGGCGATCGACTTCTCCTTGAAGGTCACCTCCAGCGTCTCGCGATTGTAGCGTTTGCCGTGGCACACGTCGCAGGTGACGTAGACGTCGGGCAGGAAGTGCATCTCGATCTTGATGACGCCGTCGCCCTGGCAGGCCTCGCAGCGCCCGCCCTTCACGTTGAAGGAGAAGCGGCCCGGCTGGTAGCCCCGCGCCTTGGCCTCGGGAAGCCCGGCGAACCAGTCGCGGATCGGGGTGAAGGCGCCGGTATAGGTCGCCGGGTTGGAGCGCGGCGTGCGTCCGATCGGCGACTGGTCGATGTCGATCACCTTGTCGAGCAGCTCGAGCCCCTCGACACGGTCGTGCTCGGCCGGAACCTCGCGCGCATTGTTGATGCGCCGGGCCGCCGCCTTGAACAGCGTCTCGATCAGGAAGGTGGACTTGCCGCCGCCCGAGACGCCCGTGACGCACGTCATCAGCCCCATGGGGATTTCGGCCGAGACGTTCTTCAGATTGTTGCCGCGCGCGCCGACGACCTTGATCGCCTTGCCCTTCTGCGCCTTGCGCCGCTCGGCCGGAACCGGCACGCCCATCTCGCCGGAGAGATACTTGCCCGTCAGCGAATCCGGGTGGGCCATGATCTCGGCGGGCGTGCCCGAGGCGATCACCCGGCCGCCATGGATGCCGGCGGCGGGGCCGATATCCACCACGTGGTCGGCGGCGAGGATCGCGTCCTCGTCGTGCTCGACAACGATCACCGTGTTGCCGATGTCGCGAAGGTGCTTGAGCGTCACCAGAAGCCGCTCGTTGTCGCGCTGGTGCAGGCCGATCGAGGGTTCGTCCAGCACGTAGAGGACGCCGGTCAGGCCCGAGCCGATCTGCGAGGCGAGGCGGATGCGCTGGGATTCGCCGCCCGACAGCGTTCCCGAGGAGCGCGACAGGGTCAGATAGTCGAGCCCGACGTCGTTCAGGAAGCGCAGCCGCTCGCGGATCTCCTTGAGGATCCGCACGGCGATGTCGTTCTGCTTCTGGCTCAGATGCTCGGGCAGTTCCTCGAACCAGACGAGCGCGTTTCGGATCGACAGGTCCGTGACCTCGCCGATGTGGCGCTTGTCGATCTTCACCGCCAGCGCCTCGGGCTTGAGACGATAGCCGGCGCAGGCCGGGCAGGGCGTCGCCGACATGTAGCGCTCGATGTCCTCGCGCGACCACGCCGAATCCGTCTCGCGGTAGCGACGCTCCAGATTGGTCACGATGCCCTCGAAGGGCTTCGTCGCCTTGTAGGAGCGCAGTCCGTCATTGTAGCGGAATTCGAGCTTGGTCTTGCCCGTGCCGTAGAGGATGGCCGTGCGCGCGGCTTCGGGCAGCGCCGACCATTTGTCGGTCTGCTTGAAGTCGTACTCGCGGCCGAGCGCTTCCAGCGTCTGCGCGTAATAGGGTGAGGTGGACTTCGCCCAGGGCGCGATGGCCCCGCCCTTCAACGTGCGGTTCTCGTCCGGGACGATCAGCTTCGGGTCCACGGACTGCTGCGAGCCGAGGCCGTCGCAGGTCGGGCAGGCGCCGAAGGGGTTGTTGAAGGAGAAGAGCCGGGGCTCGATCTCGGGGATCGTGAAGCCGGAGACCGGGCAGGCGAACTTCTCGGAGAAGAGCAGCCGCTCATGGGTGTCGTTGGCCGATTTGTTGGCGCCGCCGCCGCCCGCGACCGCCGAGGCGGGCAGGGGCTTGTCCACGAATTCGGCGACCGCCAGCCCTTCGGCGAGGCGCAGCGCCGTCTCGATCGAATCGGCCAGGCGCGTGCCGATGTCGGCGCGCACCACGACGCGGTCCACGACCACGTCGATGTCGTGCTTGTACTTCTTGTCCAGCGTGGGCGCGTCGGCGATCTCGTAGAGCTCGCCGTCGATCTTGACGCGCTGGAAGCCCTTCTTCTGGAACTCCGCGAGCTCCTTGCGGTACTCGCCCTTCCGGCCGCGCACGACCGGCGCGAGGATCATCAGGCGCGTGCCTTCCTCCAGCGCCAGCACCCGGTCCACCATCTGCGAGACCGTCTGCGACTCGATCGGCAGACCGGTGGCGGGCGAATAGGGCACGCCGACGCGCGCAAAGAGCAGGCGCAGATAGTCGTAGATCTCGGTGACGGTGCCCACCGTCGAGCGCGGATTCTTCGAGGTCGTCTTCTGCTCGATGGAGATCGCCGGCGAGAGCCCGTCGATCTGATCGACGTCCGGCTTCTGCGTCATCTCCAGGAACTGGCGCGCATAGGCCGAAAGGCTCTCGACGTAGCGCCGCTGCCCTTCCGCATAGATCGTGTCGAAGGCGAGCGAGGATTTGCCCGAGCCCGACAGGCCCGTCATCACGATCAGCGAATCGCGCGGCAGGTCGAGGTCGACGTTCTTCAGATTGTGCTCGCGCGCGCCGCGAACGGAGATCGTGTTCTTCATGGAGCCTGCCAGACCAAACCTGTCCCGCGACCGGACTTCGAGATGGCCGGCACGCCGATCCCGAACGAACCTTGACGGAAAGCGTTCGATGTTCTCTCTATGTTCTAGGTGGACGAAGGCCGCACCGCAAGGGAGTTCAAGATGGCGTTCGAACAGCGGATGACGATGCTTACGCTCGGTGTGGCGGATTTGGGAAGGGCGAGGGCCTTTTACGAGTCGCTCGGCTGGCGCGCGTCGAGCGCGTCGCAGGGCGACGTCGTGTTCTTCCAGATGGGCGGCTCGGCGCTGGCGCTCTACCGTCAGGAGGCGCTGTCGCGCGATCTGCAGGGCGAGGATGCACCCCGGCCCGGCGGCGTGACTCTCGCCTACAACACGCGCTCGCGCGACGAGGTCGAGCTCCGGCTGCGCGAGGCGGAAGCGGCCGGAGCGACGGTGCTGCGGGCGCCGCACGAGACCTCGTGGGGCGGCACGGTCGCCTATTTCGCCGACCCGGACGGCCATCCCTGGGAGATCACATTCGTGGAGAGCTTCATCCCGGCGCCGGACGGAAGCATCGAACTGCCATAGCGAGGAGGCGGGGAGGCGGAGAAGGCGGCGGGCCTGCGCGGGAGACCGGCGAGAAGGAAGAGGGGATAAAGCCCGGCAACGGCTTCCCCTTCGAGGGCGCGACCCATAGGTTCCGCCGCGAATGTTCAACGGGCGCAGGAGACAGCACCATGGCAGGCAGCGTCAACAAGGTCATCCTCGTCGGCAATCTCGGGGCCGATCCCGAAGTGCGCCGGCTGAACTCGGGGGACGCGGTCGTCAATCTGCGCATCGCGACGTCGGAGAGCTGGCGGGACCGCAATTCGGGCGAGCGCAAGGAGCGCACCGAGTGGCATAACGTCGTGATCTTCAACGAGAACCTCGTGAAGGTCGCCGAGCAGTATCTGAAGAAGGGTCAGACGGTCTACATCGAGGGCCAGCTCCAGACCCGGTCCTGGGAGGACCAGTCCGGCCAGAAGCGCTACACGACCGAGGTGGTGCTGCAGCGCTTCCGCGGCGAACTGCAGATGCTCGGCGGTCGCGGTGAGGGCGGCGGCGGAAGCTACGAGGGCGGCGGGGGTGGCGGCGGCTACGAACGCGGCGGTGGCGGCGGCGGTCGCTCCGGCGGCGGCGGTTATGGCGGCGGCGACCGTTCCGGCGGCGGAGATCGCGGCGGCTATGGCGGCGGCGGCGGTGCTGGGGGCGGCGGCGGTCGCGGCGGCGACCTCGACGACGAAATCCCGTTCTGATCGCCGCGAGAGACCGGCTTTTTTGAACTGAAGAAGAGCGCCGCGTGTCCGAGGGGATGCGCGGCGTTCGTCGTTCAGGCCATGGCGTCTCTCACCAGCTCCGCGACCCCGTCGGCGACGAACTGGACGGCGAGCGCGGCGAGGATGACGCCGAGAAGCCGCGTGACGACGACGCGCCCCGTCGGCCCCATGGCGCGGTCGAGCCGGTCGGCCACGAGCAGCATCAGGAGCGTCACCACCATCACCGCGACGAGGACGCCGACCATCGCGCCCTGGCCCGCGACGCCGGGCAGGGAGCCGGAGAGGAGGATGACGGCGGCGATCGCGCCCGGCCCCGCCATCAGCGGAATGGCCAGCGGAAAGGCCGCGACGTTCACCGCGTCCGCGGGGCCGTGGTCGGGCGCGTGCGCGCTCTTCTCCTTGCGCTGCTGGCGGCGGTCGAACACCAGCTCGAAGGCGATGGTGAAGAGGAACAGGCCGCCGGCCACGCGGAAGGCGCCGAGGGAGATGCCGAGCGCGTCGAGGATGGCGAGGCCCGCCAGCGCGAAGAGCAGAAGGATGCCCGAGGCGATCAGCGTCGCCTGGATGGCGATGACGCGCCGCTCGGCCGCGCTCGCCCCGGGGGTGAGCGCCAGGAAGAGCGGCACCAGCCCCAGCGGGTCGATGATGACGAAGAGGGTCACGAAGCCGTTGAGCAGCAGTTCGGTCATTTCGGCCTCGTCTCTTCCAGTTCCGCCGGCGATCCGCGTTCCCGAGCGGTCCGCACGAGCGTCTCGCCCGTTCGGATCGGACGGGCGGCGAGGTATCGAATGGAAGCGCCGGGCCGTTCAGGTCAATAGCGCCAGCGCAGTCCGACAACGTTGGCGTTCTTCGCCCCGCGCATGTTCCCCAGCGTGCGGTTGGCGCCCGAACGGTGATGCAGCCGCCAGAAGGCTTCCACATCCGGCCGGTCCGCCCGCGAGACGCCGATCTCGGGTCCGAGATAGAAGAGAAGATGGGCGTTGCCGTCGGAGCGCTCCTCGAGGTCGCGCTCGCGTCCCGGATGGGCGTTCGAGACGGCGCTGAGCGCGGCCGTGAAGGAGGGCGAGATGCGCACGGTGTCGAAGAGCGTCAGTCCGTCATGCCGGATCACCGGGCCGCCCCACAGCTCCCCCGTCACGCCGGCGATGGCCCGGACCGACGCGCCCACCTCCATCCCGAACTGAAGCCCGCGCGGGCTTTCGTGGAAGAACTGCTGATAGCCGCCGCCGAGGACGATCCGCCGCTCGTAGTCGACCGTGAAGGGGTTGGCGCTGCGCCCCATGTCCTCGGCGGTGATGACGCCGCCGAATCCGAACACGGCTTCCGGCGCCTGGGGCGGGCGGGGTTCGAATGCGAGGGCCGGGGTCTGCAGAGCGGCGCAGCCGCCAAGGACGATCGCGGCGACGGCATAGTTCACGGTGCTTCTCGTTCCTCGTCCGGTCGTCCTTCGCCGGCAAAATGATGCAGGGACCAGTGGTTGTGAAGACCGTTCACGCCTCTCTGATCGAGCCCCATGCCGGTCCGCGTCGAAGCGGGTGCGCCGCGCCGGGCCGGCACCCGCCAGTCGGCCGGGCGGAGGCCGTTCGGCGGCGTTGTTGCGCCTTCGAGCGCGAAAACGCTATATTCCGGCTCGTTCGGATGAGATTCTAGGAACCCCCTTGGCAGACGACACCATGCCCACGCCGCCGGAGCGCCCGCGCGGCGTCGAATCGGTTTCCATCATCGAGGAAATGCAGCGCTCCTATCTCGATTACGCCATGAGCGTGATCGTGAGTCGCGCGCTGCCGGACGTGCGCGACGGTCTGAAGCCGGTCCACCGGCGTGTTCTCTACGCCATGAGCGAGATGGGCCTCGCCTGGAACCGCTCCTACCGCAAGTCCGCCGGCGTCGTCGGCGAGGTGATGGGCAAGTACCACCCGCACGGCGACTCTTCGATCTACGACGCGCTGGTCCGCATGGCGCAGGACTGGTCGATGCGCGCGCCGCTGGTGGACGGGCAGGGCAATTTCGGCTCCATCGACGGCGATCCCCCGGCGGCCATGCGCTACACCGAGTGCCGGCTGGAGAAGGTCTCCGAGGCGCTTCTGGAGGACATCGACAAGGAGACGGTGAACTTCCAGGAGAATTACGACGGGCGCGAGATGGAGCCGACCGTGCTTCCCGCACGCGTGCCGAATCTCCTCGTCAACGGCTCGGGCGGCATCGCCGTCGGCATGGCGACGAACATTCCGCCGCACAATCTCGGCGAGGTCGTCGACGGCTGCATCGCCATGATCGACAATCCGGAGATCACGCTCTCCGAGATCATGGAGATCATTCCGGGGCCGGACTTCCCGACCGGCGCGCTGGTTCTGGGCCGGGCCGGCATCCAGTCGGCCTACACGACCGGCCGCGGCTCGATCCTGATGCGCGGCAAGGTGCATATCGAGCCGATGCGCGGCGACCGCGAGGCCATCGTCGTCACCGAGGTTCCCTATCAGGTGAACAAGGCCTCGATGATCGAGAAGATGGCCGATCTGGTGCGCGAGAAGCGCATCGAGGGCATCTCCGACATCCGCGACGAGAGCGACCGCGAGGGCTATCGCGTCGTCATCGAGCTGAAGCGCGACGCCTCGTCCGACGTCGTCCTGAACCAGCTCTACCGCTTCACGCCGCTCCAGACCTCCTTCGGCGCCAACATGGTGGCCCTGAACGGCGGCAAGCCGGAGCAGATGGGGCTGATCGACATCATGTCGGCCTTCATCGCCTTCCGCGAGGAGGTGGTGAACCGGCGCACCAAGTTCCTGCTGCGCAAGGCGCGGGAGCGCGCCCATGTCCTGGTCGGCCTCGCCATCGCCGTCGCCAATATCGACGAGATCATCAACCTGATCCGCCGTGCGCCCGATCCGGCGACGGCCCGCGAACAGCTGATGGAGCGCGAGTGGGAGGCCAAGGACGTGGCCCCGCTGATCCGCCTCATCGACGATCCGCGCCACCGCATTTCCGAGGCCGGCACCTACCGCCTGTCGGAGGCGCAGGCGCGCGCCATCCTCGACCTGCGCCTCCAGCGCCTCACCGCGCTCGGCCGCGACGAGATCGGCGACGAGCTCAACGCCATCGGCATCGAGATCAAGGACTATCTGGAGATCCTGTCCTCGCGGACCCGGGTCCGCGACATCATCAAGGACGAGCTTCGCGCCGCGCGCGACGAGTTCGCCACGCCCCGCCGGACCGAGCTGTCCGAAGGCGCGGCGGACATGGACGACGAGGACCTGATCCCGCGCGAGGACATGGTCGTCACCGTCTCGGCGGGTGGCTACATCAAGCGCGTGCCGCTCGGCACCTACCGGGCGCAGCGTCGCGGCGGCAAGGGCCGCTCCGGCATGGCGCTGAAGGGCGAGGAGGATTCGGTCACGCGGCTGTTCGTGGCGAACACGCATACGCCGGTCCTGTTCTTCTCCTCGCGCGGCATCGTCTACAAGGAGAAGGTCTGGCGCCTGCCGCTGGCCAATCCGCAGTCGCGCGGCAAGGCGCTCGTCAACATGCTGCCGCTGGAGAAGGGGGAGCGCATCACCTCCATCCTGCCGCTGCCCAACGACGAGGAGCAGGCCGCCGACCTCAACGTGATGTTCGCGACGACCCGGGGCACGGTCCGCCGCAACCGGCTGGCGGACTTCATCCAGGTCAACCGCAACGGCAAGATCGCCATGAAGCTGGAGGAGGCCGAGGACGAGATCCTCGCCGTCGCCACCTGCTCGGAGGACGACGACGTCCTGCTGGTCGCCTCTTCGGGCCTCGCCATCCGCTTCCCCACGACGGACGTGCGCGTCTTCGCGGGCCGCAACTCGATCGGCGTGCGGGGCATGTCGCTCGGCGAGGGCGACCGTCTGATCTCGATGGCGATCCTTCGCCATGTCGATGCGACCCCGGCCGAGCGCGCGTCCTACCTGAAGATGCGCCGCGCCGTGGAAGGCGAGGGCGCCTCCGAGACGCCCGCCGACGAGGAGGGCGTGGAGGACGTCGCGCTCAGCCAGGAGCGCTACGGTTTCCTGTCGGCGGCGGAGGAGTTCGTCCTCACCGTCTCCGAATACGGTTACGGCAAGCGGTCGTCCTCCTACGACTTCCGCACCTCCGGGCGCGGCGGCAAGGGCATCCGGGCGACCGATCTTTCCAAGCTCGACGACATCGGGCGGCTCGTCGCCGGCTTCCCGGTCGAGGCGGAGGATCAGATCCTCCTCATCTCCGATCGCGGCCAGATGATTCGCGTTCCCGTCGACGGCATCCGCATGGCGAGCCGCGCGACGAAGGGCGTCACGATCTTCTCCACGGCCGCCGGCGAGAAGGTCGTCTCGGTCGAGCGCATCCCCGATCAGGGCAGCGGCGAAGGCGAGATCGCCGAGGGTCCGGTCGGCGAGGAGCCCGTGGACCTCGGCCCGGTCGACGATGCCGGGACGTCCGAGGGCGATGGCGCGCCGGACGGCGACGACACGCCGGACGAGGGCAAGTAGAAACGAGAAAGGCCGCTCCCCGGCGAAGGGAGCGGCCTTTTTCTATTCGCCGTGAGGAAGCGCTCGCGCTTCCTGTCCGGCTCAACGCATGATGTTGCGGCTCTGCGCGCGCGCCTTGATCCGCGCACCCTCGGCCTCGTTGTGGATCGCCACGGCGGTCGCGGTGATGAGAGTCGCGACCATGGCGAGGGAGAGTGCGAAGATCAGCATCTTGTGTCTCCTGTTCGATGCCCTAACGAGCCCGATCCGTCTTTGTTCCAGTTGCGCTTTTCGCGCCGCCGAGGGACGAAGCTACGGATCGCCCGTTCGTTCGGATGGTATGGCGGGCATCCTTTCCAGATGTGTGATCGAGCGCGCCGGAATGGAAGATCGCGCGGCATTTCGATGAACTGCGTTAGCGGGAGGTGAACCATGCGCAGGGCGCTCTACTCCGGCTCGTTCGACCCGATGACGAACGGCCATCTCGACATCCTCCTGCAGGCCCTGCCGCTGTTCGACGAGCTCGTCGTCGCCATCGGCGTCCATCCGGGCAAGTCGGGGCTTTTCACCTTCGAGGAGCGGGTCTCGCTGATCGAGGCGAGCCTGCCGGTGGGTGCGCGGGTCCACGTCGTCTCCTTCGACGGTCTGGTGGTGGAGGCGGCGAAGGCCGAGCGCGCGATCGCGCTCGTCCGCGGGCTTCGCGACGGGACCGACCTCGACTACGAGATGCAGATGGCGGGGATGAACGGCGCGATGGCGCCGGGCGTCGCCACCGTCTTCCTGCCCGCCCGCCCGGCGTCGAGGCCCATAACGGCCACATTGGTTCGTCAGATCGCCAAGATGGGGGGTGATGTCTCGGCGTTCGTTCCCGAGCCCGTGGCCCGCGCCCTGAAACAGAAATTCGCCTGACCGGCGCGAGGACGCCGGCCGCTGGAGACGCTCCCTTGACCTTCCTTGCCCGTATCGGCTTCGCCATCTCGCTCATCACCTCCGCCTTCGCCCTTCCGGCGACGGCCCAGAGGCGGACCCCGAGAACACGCTCGTCATCACCACCGACAAGGGCGAGATCACCATCGGCCTGCGGCCCGACCTCGCGCCGAACCATGTCGAGCAGATCAAGGCGCTCGCCGCCGAGGGCTTCTACGACGGCGTCGTCTTCCACCGCGTCATCGAGGGCTTCATGGCCCAGACGGGCGACCCGACGGGCACCGGGATGGGCGGTTCGGACCGTCCGGACCTCGCGGCCGAGTTCTCCAACGAGACCTTCGATCGCGGCACGGTCGGCATGGCGCGCTCGCAGAACCCGAACTCGGCCAACTCGCAGTTCTTCATCATGCTCGCGGACGGCGACTTCCTCGACGGCCAGTACACGATCGTCGGCGACGTGATCTCGGGCATGGAAGTGGTCGACCAGATCAAGCGCGGCGATCCGGCGGCCAACGGCGAAGTCTCCGATCCGGACGCGATGCTGTCGGTCCGCGTCGGCTCGGCCTCCTGAGCCCCGCGACCTTGTAAGCGCCCCGCCGATACGGCAGAACGGCGCGACGAACACCAACCGGCCGGCGGCGGGCGCACAGCCTTCCGCCGGCGCAGCATTTGAAGGGAGAAGGCATGGCCTTCGCAAAGCCTGACGACACGCTCGTCATCGAGACCACCAAGGGCCGCGTCGTCATCGAGATGCGCCCGGACCTGGCGCCCGGCCACGTCGAGCACATCAAGAAGCTCGCGCGCGAGGGCTTCTACGACGGCATCGTCTTCCACCGCGTCATCGAGGGCTTCATGGCCCAGACCGGCTGCCCGAAGGGCACCGGCACCGGCGGTTCGCAGTACCCGAACCTCAAGGCCGAGTTCAATTCCGAGCCGCATGTGCGCGGCACCGCCTCCATGGCCCGCGCGCAGAACCCCGATTCGGCGAACTCGCAGTTCTTCATCTGCTTCGAGGACGCGCCCTTCCTGAACCGTCAGTACACGGTCTGGGGCAAGGTCATCGAGGGCATGGAGAACGTCGACCAGATCAAGCGCGGCGAGCCCGTGCGCGAGCCCGACAAGATGATCTCCGTCAAGGTCGCCTCGGACATCGCCGAGTAGATCTTGCGGGTCGATCTCTTCGACTTCGACCTTCCGGAAACGCGGATCGCCCTGCGACCCGCGTTTCCGCGCGAATCGGCGAAGCTTCTGCACGTTCCCGCCTCGGGCGACTTCGCGGACCGCACCGTCGGCGACCTGCCGGCGCTCCTGCGCGACGGTGACCTCCTCGTCTTCAACGACACGCGCGTCATCCCCGCGCAGCTCGAAGGCCGGCGCATCGGGCGCGGCACGACCGAGCCGGCCGTCGGCGTCACGCTCCACCAGCGCATGGACGGCTCCAGCTGGAAGGCCTTCGTGCGCGGCGCGCGCAAGCTGGATGTCGGCGATGTCGTGCGCTTCGGCGCGGAAGGCCGCGTCTGCCTCTCCGGGGAACTGGACGCCGAAGTCGCCGAGCGTGGGGAGGGCGGCGAGACCACCTTCCGCTTCGCCTTTTCGGGCCCCGTTCTCGACGAGGCCATCGCCGCTGTCGGCACCGTTCCGCTGCCGCCCTACATCGCCTCCAAGCGCGACATCGACGACCAGGACCGCGCCGACTACCAGACGGTCTATGCCCGCGAGGAGGGCGCCGTCGCCGCGCCCACCGCCGGCCTCCACTTCACGCCCGAGCTGATGGCCGCGCTCGACGCGCGCGGCATCGAACGCGCCTTCGTCACGTTGCATGTCGGGGCGGGCACCTTCCTGCCGGTGAAGGCGGACGACACGGCCGAGCACCGGATGCATTCGGAAATCGGCGTCGTCACGCAGGACGTGGCGGACCGGCTGAACGCGGCGAAGGCCTCGGGCCGGCGCATCGTCTCGGTCGGCACCACCTCGCTGCGGCTTCTGGAAAGCGCGGCGGACGAGGTCGGAACGATCCGTCCCTTCGCGGCGCCGACCGACATCTTCATCACGCCGGGCTACCGCTTTCGCGCGGTGGACGCGCTGATGACGAACTTCCATCTGCCGCGCTCGACGCTCTTCATGCTCGTCTCCGCCTTCTGCGGCCTGGAGCGCATGCGCTCGGCCTACGAGCACGCCATCGCGAACGAATACCGCTTCTACTCCTACGGCGACGCGTGTCTGTTGGAGCGGGGGTGAGGGGATCGAGAAGGGGGAACTGCCGCCGTCAGGCTCGGCGGAGTTCGTCGCCCTTCTCCGGCGGCACGTCGGGAACGCGGTCGAGGACATCGATCGCATTTCTGATATCCGCCCGAGCGGCGCGCCCGCGCAGAACGGCGAGTTCCTTGCGGTGATCGAGCCCTTCGCTCACGAGGGAAGCGATCATCTGGCCCAGCGACAGGCCATCTTCGCGCGCGGCTGCACGCGCCTCAGAGAGGATGTTCTCCGGAAGTTCGACGGCTTGATCGCTCATGTTCCGCGCGCAGGTTCGAATGGTTCGCTCGATTGTCCATCAGGTCATGCTGCGGTTCAATTCGGAACGCCTGACGAGCTGGGCTGCTCAATCGGAACCGCGCCGCTTCTCGAAGCGAACATCGCCGTTGTCGAACGTCTCGGTCGCCTCCCAGCCGTGCCTGCGATAGAATCCGGCAGCGCGGCTCGCCCCATCCGTCTCCAGCCAGATCCGGTCGAAGCGTTCGAACAGGAAGCCTTCGGCGAGCTTCATCAGCCGTCGTCCGAGACCTCGGCCCTCATGCTCCGGCCGGACGAAAAGCGCGAACACGCAGCCATCCTCCACGCCCGCCATGGAGAAGCCGACGATCTCGCCGTCGTCCTCCGCGACCCAGAGGCAGGGATCGGCCAGAAGCGCGTCGCGGACCAGTTCGGTGGTGATCCCACGTGCGTCCAGTTGCTCGGCGGAGAGATGGTTCTCCCGAACGCTCGTGCGCACGTCACGGATCGCGGCGAGATCGTCCACGTTCGCGTCTCGAATGATGTATGCCATAGCCAAGTTTCCAGAGAGACGGTCGGGCCTTGATCGCCACGGCCATCACATGCCTGACGAATATGCCCAACACGGGTAGCGACCCAAGCCGGACCGACATGACCGACCACTTCTCCTTCAAGCTCCTCGCGACCGACGGCAAGGCCCGTCGCGGCGAGGTGTCCATGCCGCGCGGCACGATCCGCACGCCCGCCTTCATGCCGGTCGGCACCGCCGGCACGGTCAAGGCGATGTACATGGATCAGGTCCGCGACCTCGGCTCCGACGTGATCCTCGGCAATGTCTACCATCTGATGCTGCGGCCCGGCGCGGAGCGCGTGGTACGGCTCGGCGGGCTGCACGAATTCGCGCGCTGGCCCGGCCCGATCCTCACCGATTCCGGCGGCTTCCAGGTCATGTCGCTGTCGAGCCTGCGCAAGCTCGACGAGGACGGCGTCACCTTCCGTTCGCATATCGACGGCTCCTCGCACCGGCTGACGCCCGAGCGATCGATCGAGATTCAGGGCCTGCTCGATTCGGACATCCAGATGCAGTTCGACGAATGCATCCGCCTGCCGGCGTCGCGCCCTGAGATCGAGCGCGCGATGGAGCTTTCGCTGCGCTGGGCGGAGCGCTCGGCGAAAGCCTTCGGCGACCAGCCCGGCAAGGCGATGTTCGGCATCGTGCAGGGCGGCGACCAGCCGGACCTGCGCATCCGCTCCGCCGAGCGTCTCGCCGCGATGGACCTCAAGGGCTACGCGGTCGGCGGTCTGGCCGTCGGCGAGCCGCAGGAGGTCATGCTGGAGACGCTGGCCGAGACGCTGCCCTCGCTTCCAACGAACAAGCCGCGCTATCTGATGGGCGTCGGCACGCCGGACGACATCGTGGAATCGGTCGCGCGCGGCATCGACATGTTCGACTGCGTGATGCCGACGCGGGCGGGGCGCCACGGCATGGCCTTCACGCGCCATGGACGCGTCAACCTTCGCAACGCCCGGCACGCCGAGGACACATCGCCGCTCGACGAAACGAGCGACTGCCCGGCGACGCGCGACTATTCGCGCGCCTATCTTCACCATCTGGTGCGCGCGGACGAATCGCTCGGCGGCATGCTGCTCACCTGGAACAATCTCGCCTACTACCAGTCGCTGATGGCCGGCATCCGTGCCGCCATCGAAGCCGGGCGCTATGCCGACTTCGTCGCCGAGACCAAGGCCGGCTGGGCGAGGGGCGAGGCGGAGCGCAAGGCGACGAAGTAGGCCGGTCGCCTCAGTCGAAGACCGACCAGCGCATCCGCTCGGACAGAAGCTCCAGCGCCTTCACCCCGCGGAACGAATTTCCGGCCGGGTCGAGGCCGGGAGACCAGACCGCGATCGAGGCGACGTCCGGAACGATGGCGAGGATGCCGCCCGCGATCCCGCTCTTGGCGGGCAGGCCGACGCGATAGGCGAAGTCGCCGGCCCCGTCGTACTGGCCGCAGGTCAACATCAGGGACAGGACCCGGCGGGCATGCGCCTTGGTTTCGAAGCGGTGGCCGGAGACCGGGTCCTGGCCGCCGTGCATCAGGATGCGGCCGGACTGGGCGAGTTGGCGGCAGCAGAGCGCGACGGCGCATTGCTTGGTGTAGTGCTCGATGACCGCGTCCACCTCGTGATGGAGGTTCCCGGACGCCTTGGCGAAGTTGGCGAGCGCCTGATTGCGATAGGCCGAGCCGGCCTCCGAATTGTAGACCGCCTCGTCGATACCGATGTTCTCTTCGCCGATCATGCGCACGAGAAGGTCGCGCACATTGTCGTCCACGCCCTCGCGCAGCCCGCCGCCGAGAAGCATGTCCACGATGACGAGCGCGCCCGCGTTGATGAAGGGGTTGCGCGGGATGCCGTTCTGCCGTTCCAGATCGATGATCGAGTTGAACGGATCGCCGGAGGGCTCGCGCCCGACGCGCTCGAAGATCGTCTCGCCGTGATGTTCGAGCGCGAGGATCAGCGCGAAGACCTTCGAGATCGACTGGATGGAGAAGGGCGTCTCCGAATCGCCGCCGACGATCGTCTCGCCGTCCGCCGTCGCGATGGCGATCCCGAAGGCGTCACGGTCGGCCTCGCCGAGCTTTTCGATCGTCGTCGAGACTTCGCCGTGCTCCTTCAGGGCTCGGATGTCCTCGACGATCTCGTCGACGACGGTCTGCAGATCGGCCACGCGCGGAACTCCTGGGAAAGCATGTCGGGTGAGGCGAGATAGGGCGGACGGCGGCGGCGTCTTGTCTCGGGCGCTCCCGGCTGGTTCATGGGCGTTCCTCGACCGCGAGCGGGAGCCATTCATGAAGACGATCCTCGTCGTGGGCATCGGGCCGGGCGATCCCGACCAGATCACCGTCCAGGCGGTCAGGGCGATCGAGAGCGCCGACGTCTTCTTCCTGTTCGACAAGGGGGAGGAGAAGAGCGATCTGGCGGCGCTTCGGACGCTCCTGATCCAGCGATACGCCCGCCAAGGCGCGCACCGGATCGTGGAGGCCGAAAGTCCGCGCTGGTCGGCCGCGGGGCCGGACTATCTCGGCCTCGTGGACGACCTCAACGCCCGCAAGATCGCGCTGACGAAGCGTCTGATCGAGGAGGCGATGGGGGACGGCGAACGGGCCGCGATCCTCGTCTGGGGCGACCCCGCGCTCTACGATTCGACGCTGCGCATCCTGGCGGAGATCAACCGGACGCTCCCCTTCGAGACGGAGGTCGTGCCCGGCATATCGAGCCTGCAGGCGCTGGCGGCGCGGCACAGGGCGCACTGGAACGAGATCGGCGGCCATGTCGAGATCACCACGGGGCGGCGTCTGGCGCAGGCGCTGCCGGACGCCGAGACCTCGCTCGTCATGCTCGATTCGCGCAACGCCTTCCTGGCGCATCGCGGCGAGGGACTGACCATCCGCTACGGCGCCTATGTCGGGATGGCGGACGAAATCCTGATCGAGGGCCCGCTGGACGAGGTCGCGGACGAGATCGTCGCGCGCCGCGCGCAGGCCCGTGCGCGAAAGGGCTGGATCATGGACAGCTACATGCTGTCGCGCCCGAAGGGGTGAATCGTCAAAGCTCGCGCATCCAGCGCACATGGTGCTTGGAGTAAAGCGCGCTGCGGTCGAAATCCGTCGCCCCGAGCGCGGGGCCGACGAAGATGATCGCGCCGCGGACGATTCCCTCCGCCTCCACGAGATCGCCCAGCGTCGCGAGCGTTCCGCTGAGGATGCGTTCGTCCGGCCAGGAGGCGCGCAGGACGACGACCGCCGGGCAGTCCGCGCCGTAGAAGGGCGTCAGCTCCTCCGCCACGCGGCGCGCGACGTGGACGGAGAGGTGGAGCGCCAGCGTCGTGCCGGTCGCCGCGAAGGCGGCCAGCGTCTCGCGCTCGGGCATGGCCGAGGCGCGGCCGGAGGTTCGTGTCAGGACGAGCGATTGCGCGACGCCCGGCAGCGTCAGCTCGCGGCCGAGGCTGGCCGCCGCCGCTGCGAAGGCGGGCACGCCGGGCGTCACCGTGTAGGGAATGCTGAGCGCGTCGAGCCTGCGGATCTGCTCGCCCATCGCGCTCCAGACCGACAGGTCGCCGGAGTGCAGCCGCGCGACGTCCTCGCCGGCCTCATCAGCCCGCGCGAATTCGGCGACGATCTCGTCCAGATGCATCGAGGCGGTGTCGACGAGGCGCGCGCCCGGCGGGCAATGGTCGAGGATCGCCTTCGGCACGAGCGACCCGGCATAGAGGCAGACGGGCGAGGCGGCGATGAGGTCGCGACCGCGCAGGGTCAGTAGGTCTGGTGCCCCCGGACCCGCGCCGATAAAGTGAACGGCCATTCTCGTCCTCGTTCCGGAGCCCGCTTGCGCATCCTTCTATTGGGCGGAACGGGAGAGGCAAGGCGTCTCGCGGCCCGGCTCGCGCTCCGCGCCGATCTCTCGACCGTCCTCTCCTTCGCCGGGCGCACAGACATTCCCGCCGAACAGCCGGTTCCCGTCCGGATCGGCGGCTTCGGCGGCGTCGAGGGCTTGCGCGCCTACCTTTCCCACGAGCGGATCGATGCGGTGGTGGACGCGACGCACCCCTTCGCCGCCCGAATGTCGGCCAACGCCTTCGCCGCCTGCCGCGCCGCGCGCGTGCCGCTCGCGCGGCTCGTCCGCCCTGCCTGGACGCCGGAGCCGGGCGACAATTGGCTGCGCGTCGGCGGCTTTGCCGAGGCGGTTGAGGCGCTCGGACCTTCGCCCCGCCGCGTGTTCCTGACGATCGGCCTCGGCGGGCTCGACGCCTTCGCGCGCGCGCCGCAGCATGCCTATCTCGTCCGCTCGATCAGCGAGCCGGGTGGAGCCCTGCCACCCGACGCGACCATTCTGCGCGACCGCCCGCCCTACGATGTCGGCGCCGAAACGGAGCTGATGCGCGAGGCCCGCATCGACATTCTCGTCACCAAGAATTCCGGCGGCACTGCCACGGCGGCCAAGCTGACGGCCGCGAGACATCTCGGCCTCCCGGTCGTCATGATCGAGCGCCCCGTGCTTCCGCCCGTGCCGGAACGCGCGACGGACGCGTCGATGATTGACTGGATCGACGCCCGTCAGGCCGAGCGGGGCGTGTAGAGGCGGCGCCCGCCATCCATCTCGAGGAACCGGCTGGTGGAGGAGCCGACGATGACGCAGGTCGCCATGTCCACGAGCCCCGGATCGGCCTCGCCGAGCGTCGTCAGCACCATCCGCTCGTCCGGCCGTCCGACGGCGCGGGCGAAGGCGACCGGCGTCGCCCCGGCGAGGCGCGAGCGCAGAAGCTCGAAGGCCTCGAAGATGCGGGTCGGCCGCGCCCTGGACGCCGGATTGTAGATCGCGATGGCGAAGTCGCCGTCCGCCGCCGCCTTCAGCCGGCGCTCGACGAGCGGCCAGGGCTTCAGATTGTCGGACAGCGAGATGACGCAGAAATCGTGGCCGAGCGGGGCGCCGAGCCGAGCCGCCGCCGCCTGCATGGCCGAGACGCCGGGCATCACCTCGATCTCGACCGAACGGTAGGCCTCGTCGGCTTCCACCGCCTCGAAGATCGCCGAGGCCATGGCGAAGATGCCGGGATCTCCGCCGGACACGACGGTGACCCTCCGACCGGCGAGCGCGAGGTCGAGCGCGTGGCGCGCCCGGTCGATCTCGACCCGGTTGTCGGTCCCGTGCTTGATCTGTCCCGCCCGGTCCGGGCAGCGCGCGAGATAGGGCGCATAGCCGATCAGGTCGCTCGCCTGGGCGAGCGCATCCGCGACCTCCGGCGTCGTCCAGCGCTCGGGTCCCGGCCCGAGCCCTACCACCGCGAGGCGTCCGCTCACGGGCGGCGCCCCTCGCCGGGCACGAGGATGATCGAGAAATAGGGCGCGCGGTCCTCGGCCATCTCCGCCAGCGGCACGATCCGCTCGCCCGCCATGGTGCCGCGCTCGACATAGACGGCGCGCGCCAGGAGCCCCGCCGCTTCCACGGCCGCGCGGACCTTCGCAAAATTCGTGCCGAGCTTCATGATGACGGCGGCGTCGCTCGTCCGCAGCCGTTCGGTCAGCGCTTCGAGCCCGAGCGTGCCCGGCAGGACGGTGAGGATGTCGTCCCCCCAGGTCATCGGCAGCCCGGCGGCGTTCCAGCAGCCCGACATGCCGCTGATGCCCGCCGTCATCGAAACCTGGAACCGCTCCCTCAGCCGCACGAAGAGGTGCATGAAGGAGCCGTAGAACATCGGGTCGCCTTCGCACAGAAGCGCGACGTCGTGCCCCGAGCCCAGACGCCCCGCCAGCGTCTCGGCCGCCTCGGCGTAGAAGGCGCCGAGCTCGGCAACGTAGAGCGGATCGGCGAAATGCCGCTCCGTCGTCATCGGATAGACGAGCGGGATCTCCTCGGCATGAGTCGAGAGCCAGGGTTCGACGATGGTGCGCGCGATGCCCTTGCGGCCGCGCTTGGCGAAATAGGCGATGGTCGGCGCGCTCTGGATGATGCGCACGGCGCGCACCGTCAGAAGGTCCGGGTCGCCGGGGCCGAGGCCGACGCCGTGCAGCGTGCCGACGCCCGAATCCCCGCGGGTCCCGTCGAGGCGGAAAGGCTTGAAGACGTTCATTCGGCCTCGCTCGCGAGCGCGTTCACGGCGGCCGCGGCCATGGCGCTGCCGCCCATCCGGCCGCGCACGACCAGCCAGGGCAGGGCACCGGGATGGGTCGCCAGCGCCTCCTTCGATTCCACCGCGCCGACGAAGCCGACCGGCATGCCGACGATCGCGGCCGGGCGCGGCGCGCCCGCATCGATCATCTCCAGGAGCCGGAAGAGCGCGGTCGGCGCGTTGCCGATCGCGACGACCGAGCCCTCCAGTCGCTCCGCCCAAAGCTCCATCGCCGCGGCCGTGCGGGTGGTGCCGAGCGAGGCGGCGAGGCCGGGAACGCGCGGGTCGTTCAGCGTGCACACGACCTCGTTGCCGGCGGGAAGCCGGGCACGGGTCACCCCGTTCGAGACCATGGAGACGTCGCACAGGATCGGCGCGCCCGCCTTCAAGGCCGCGCGGCCCGCATCCACCGCACCTTGCGCGAACAGAATGTCGGGCGCGACCTTCACCTCGCCGCAGGCGTGGATGATGCGGACCGCGACCTTCTCCTCCGACGGAGTGAAGCGGGAAAGCTCCGCCTCCGAGCGGATGATGGAGAAGGAGCGCTCGTAGATCGCCGCGCCGTCCTTCTCGTAATGATAGGCTGCGCTCACGAGGCGAGCGCCTGGCGCATGGCGAGCGCGATGGCGCTTTCCGCCTGCGCCGCGTTGAGCCCGGACAGCACCGCCGCGTCGCGCGCGCGGCCGTCGAGGACGAGATCGAACCGGCCTTCGTGGCCGACGAGCGTGAAGGGCGCGGCGCCGCTCAGCGCGCAGCCCTTGGCGCAGCCGGAGACATGCAGCGCGATGCCGTCGTAAGGGTGCAGAGCGAGAGCGCCCGCCAGAGCTTCGGCGATCGGACGCGTCGCGACTTCGCCGGACAGGCAGGCGGGATGGCCCGGACAGGCCGCGACGGCGAGGCGCGGGTCGTCGGCCCGCGTGACGAAGCCGAGCGGCGCGATCGCGGTCTCAAAACCGGCCGAAGGATTCGGCACCAGCAGCGCCCGCCAGGGCGTGACCCGAACCCCGTCGCCGGACAGTTCGCCGAGCGCGCGCAGCTGCGCCGCGTCGAAGCTGCCGAAGGCGGCTCCGAGACCGAAATAGCCGGCGTGGCGCCCGAAGATGTCGGCGCGCTTGGCGAGCGTCGAGCGCCCCGTGAAAACGAGCGCGGAGACGGGCGGCAGACCGGCGGCCGAGGCCAGCGCCTTCGCGCCGACGGCGGCCAGAAGGTCCCGTATGGTTCGGGCTGCGGCATCGGCCCGCATGCGCAGGAAGGCGCGGGCAAGGTCGAGAGCGGCATCCGCCGCCTTTGCGACCGGCAGAACCGCGACGGGAGCCGCCTGCGCGGCGTCGCCGCCGATCGACAGGCGCGCCTGCCCGCCGTCGAGCGCGATCCGGATGTCGGCCGCGACATCGCCGAGCGGCAGGCGTCCGCCCGCGTCGATCAGGAAGGAGAACTTGGCGGGCAGGGCCTGGAATGTCGCATCCTCGGCAAGGCCGCGCTCGATCGCCTGCGCCAGAGGCGCGGCCTGCGCGGACGCCTTCGGGTCGAGCCCGGCGAGGGGCGAGAGAAGGACGTTGCGCACGGCCTCGAGACCGGAATCGCCGTCGAGAAGCCCCGCCTCGGCAAGCTGCGTCTGCGCGGCATCGAGCGTGTCGTTCCTCACGCCGCGAATCTGGAGATTGGCCCGGCGCGTGAGATCGATCCGGCCGTTGCCGAAGCGCTCGGAGACTTCGGCGACGGCCGTCAGCGCGTCGGCCGAAAGCGCGGCACAGCGAGGCCGGACCCGGAGCAGAAGACCGTCGCCGCTCTCCATCGGAGCCAGAGCGCCGGGGCACCGCCCCCTTGTCGTCCAACGCTCCACCGGTCCCAAGATCCTTCGACGACGGCTGCGGAGCCTCGCGCCTTTCGGCTGAAACGGCCCGCCGGTGAGAACAAGATGGTGAGCGCGCTGGGACTCGAACCCAGGACCTACAGATTAAAAGTCCGTTGCTCTACCAACTGAGCTACGCGCTCCTCGCGCGGCCGGGAGGGCCGCGTCGGAGTCGGGCGGACCATATTGGCAGCCCTCCGGCCGGTCAATGGTGGCCGCGCGTTGCGAGGGTGCGCCGTCGGGGTTAGAAGCGGGCGAACTCCGACGCAGCTCCTTCGGACCGCTGCGAAACGCGACGCCCGACCAGGAAGGGAGGCGGCATGATCACCGAACTCTCCTATCCGACCGCCGTCTTCGCCGGGGCGCTCTCCTTCCTCAGCCCCTGCGTCCTGCCGCTGGTGCCGCCCTATCTCTGCTACATGGCCGGCGTGTCGGCCGACGATCTGCGGAACGGATCGGCCATGCCGGCGCGCAGCTACGCGCGCCTCGTCGGGACGGCGCTTCTCTTCGTCCTCGGCTTCTCCACCGTCTTCGTCGTGCTCGGCGCGGGCGCCTCGCAGATCGGGCAGCTGCTGCGCCAGAATCTCGACTGGCTGGGCATCGTCGCGGGCATCGCCATCATCGGCATGGGGCTGCATTTCCTCGGCCTCCTGCGCTTCGACGTCCTGTCGCGCGAGGCGCGCCTGCAGGCGCCCGACCGGCCGCGCAGCCTGACCGGCGCCTATCTCATGGGCCTCGCCTTCGCCTTCGGCTGGACGCCCTGCATCGGGCCGGTCCTCGGCGCGATCCTCGGGCTCGCCGGAACGCAGTCGACGGTCGGGGAGGGCGCGATCATGCTGGCTTTCTATTCGGCCGGTCTCGGCATTCCCTTCATCCTCGCGGCCATGTTCTCCGGCGCCTTCCTGCGCTCGGCGGCGCGCCTACGCGGCCACTTCGCCCTCGTGGAGAAGACGATGGGCGGGCTTCTCGTCGTCACCGGCATCCTGTTCCTGACCGGCGGCATGCAATGGATGGCCTTCCGCCTTCTCGAAACCTTTCCGGCGCTCCAGACCATCGGCTGACCCGCTCGTCTGAACCCGCCGCCTCACGGATGAACCGCTCCATGGCCCGCTCCTGTCTGTCGATCGTTCTCGCCGCGGGCGAGGGCACCCGCATGAAGTCCGACAAGGCGAAGGTGCTGCACGAGGTCGCGCATCTGCCGCTCGTCTGCCACGCGGTGGACGCGGCGGTCGCGGCCGGGTCGACGAGAGTCGCGCTGGTGACGGGGCGCGACGCCGACAAGGTCGAGGCCGCCGTCGCCGCGCGCGCGCCGGGCCTTTCCGTTCATCGGCAGACCGAGCGGCTCGGCACGGCCCACGCCGTTCTGGCGGCGCGCGAGGCTCTCGAATCCGGTGCCGACGATGTCCTGATCCTCTTCGGGGACACGCCGCTGGTGCGCGCCGAGACGCTGGCGCAGGCACGGGCCGAGATCGCCAGGGGCGCGGCGGTCTGCGTCCTCGGCTTCCGCACCCCGAACCCGACGGGCTACGGGCGCCTGATCGTCGAGGGCGGCGAGCTCGCCGCCATTCGCGAGCACAAGGACGCCAGCGAGGCCGAACGGGCGATCGATCTGTGCAATGGCGGCGTCATGGCGATCGACGGGACGCTCGCGCTCTCGCTGCTTTCCCGCGTCGGCAACGCCAACGCCAAGGGCGAGTACTATCTGACCGACATCGTGGAGATCGCGCGCGGCGACGGCGCGTCCGTCCGCTTCGTCGAGACGGGCGCGGACGATCTCGTCGGCGTCAACACGCGGGTCGAGCTGGCCGAGGTGGAGCGGCTCTGGCAGGAGCGCCGCCGCCGCGAGCTCATGCTCGACGGCGTGACAATGACGGCGCCCGAGACCGTGTTTCTCGCCCACGACACGACGATCGGTGCGGATGCGCTGATCGAGCCGAACGTCGTCTTCGGCCCGGGCGTGAGCGTTTCCGCCGGCGCCACGATCCACGCCTTCTGCCATCTGGAAGGCGCTCGCGTTGCGTCCGGGGCCTCCGTCGGTCCCTTCGCGCGGCTGCGGCCCGGCGCCAGGCTGAGCGAAAAGGCGAAGGTCGGCAATTTCTGCGAGGTGAAGAACGCCGACGTCCAGGCCGGGGCGAAGGTCAACCACCTCACCTATATCGGCGACGCGAGCGTCGGCGCGGGCGCCAATATCGGGGCCGGCACCGTCACCTGCAATTACGACGGCTTCTCCAAGCATCATACGGAGATCGGCGCAGGCGTCTTCGTCGGCTCCAACTCCTCGCTGGTCGCGCCGGTCACGCTGGGGCCGGACGCCTATGTCGGCTCCGGCTCCGTCGTCACCGAGGACGTGCCCGCGGGCGCGCTCGCCATCGGGCGCGCGCGGCAGGTGACCAAGGAGGGGCGGGGCACGCTCATCCGCGAGCGGCTGGCGGCCGAGAAGGCCGCGCGCGCCAAGCGCCCGTAACGTTTCGACATCAAAATCTATCGGCCGGAGCGTCCGTCTAAACCCCTCCGCGCGCTCGTTCCGCTATAGATCGCGCGGAACGCGAACGAACGAGGTGTCAGAATGTGCGGAATCATCGGAATCGTCAGCCGTGAGCCCGTTGCCGATCGGCTCGTCGATTCGCTGAAGCGGCTGGAGTATCGCGGCTACGATTCGGCGGGCATCGCCACCGTGTCGGGCGGCTCGCTCGACCGCCGCCGCGCGGAAGGCAAGCTCGTCAATCTCGAGGCCCATCTGCGCGAGAACCCGCTGCCCGGCACGATCGGCATCGGCCACACCCGCTGGGCGACGCACGGCGCGCCGTCGACGCGCAACGCCCATCCGCACGCCACCCAGCGTCTGGCGGTCGTCCACAACGGCATCATCGAGAACTTCCGCGACCTGAAATCGGAGCTGACGGCGGACGGCTATTCGTTCGAGAGCGACACCGACACGGAGGCCGTCGCCGTCTACGCCACGCGCGAGCTGGATCGCGGCGCGAGCCCGAAGGACGCGGTGCACGCGACGTTGAAGCGCCTTGAAGGCGCCTTCTCGCTCGCCTTCCTCTTCCATGGCGACGAGGAGCTGATCGTCGGGGCGCGCAAGGGCTCGCCGCTCGCCATCGGCGAGGGCCGGGACGAGATGTTCCTCGGCTCCGACGCCATCGCGCTGTCGCCCTTCACCGACGCCGTCCGCTATCTGGAGGACGGCGACTGGGTCGAGATGCGCCATGGCCGGGCGACGATCTACGACATGGACGGCAAGGAGGTGGTGCGTCCGCTCCGCCGCTCGGTCGGCAAGGCCTTCTACGTGGACAAGGGCAATCACCGCCACTTCATGCAGAAGGAGATCTACGAGCAGCCGGAGGTCGTGGGCCACACGCTCGGCGCCTATGTGGACATGACCAGCGGACGCACGCGCGCGCCGCAGGGCACGTCGCTCGACTTCTCGAACGTCAAGCGCATGGCGATCTCGGCCTGTGGCACCGGCTTCTATGCCGGGCTCGTCGGCCGCTACTATTTCGAGCGCCATGCCCGCATCGCCTGCGATCTCGATGTGGCCTCCGAGTTCCGCTACCGCGAGAGCCCGCTGTCTGACGTCGATCTGGCGCTCTTCGTCACGCAGTCGGGCGAGACGGCCGATACGCTGGCCTCGCTGCGCTACGCCAAGGGCGAGGGCGTTCGCACCGCCTCGGTCGTGAACGTCGCCGAATCCACCATCGCCCGCGAGAGCGACGTCGTCCTGCCCACGCTGGCCGGGCCGGAGATCGGCGTCGCCTCCACCAAGGCCTTCACCTGCCAGCTCATCGCCATGGCCGCGCTTTCCGTGCGCGCGGGCGTCGATCGCGGGATCATCTCGGCCGAGGAGGAGCTCGTCCACACGCAGGCCCTCGCCGAGGCGCCGCGCCTCATCAACGAGGCGCTGCATCTGGAGGCGCGCATCGAGGAGCTGGCGCGCGAGATGGCGACCTATCGCCACGCGCTGTTCCTGGGGCGCGGCTTCTCCTTCCCGCTGGCGCTCGAAGGTGCGCTGAAGCTCAAGGAAATCAGCTACATCCACGCGGAAGGTTATGCGGCGGGTGAACTGAAGCACGGGCCGATCGCGCTGATCGACGAGAACATGCCGGTGGTGGTGATCGCGCCGCACGACCGGGTCTTCGAGAAGACAGTTTCGAACATGCAGGAGGTCGCCGCGCGCGGCGGGCGCATCATCCTCGTCACTGACGAGAAGGGCGCGGCCTCCGGCGCGGTGGACGCGGCGGAGACGATCGTCCTGCCCGCGATGCCTGAAATCCTGACGCCGATCGTCTATTCGGTGCCGCTGCAGCTTCTGGCCTACCACACGGCCGTGCAGATGGGCACGGACGTGGACCAGCCGCGCAATCTCGCCAAGTCCGTCACCGTCGAGTAGCACAGGCGATAGGGAACCGTTCCGATGCGCATCCGGTCGTTGCACACCTATCCGGTGAAGGGCGCGGCCGGCACCGCGCATGAGAGCATCGGCGTCGGCCTGAAGGGGCTGGTGGGCGACCGCCGCTGGATGATCGTCGATTCGGGCGGGCGCTTCGTCTCGCAGCGCGAGATCGCTTCTCTGGCGCGTCTCGCCGTCCGCTCGGAGCCGGACGGGATCGCGCTCGGCATTCCGGGGCGGGCGGAGATGTTCGTCGCCTGGCCGAACGGCCACGACCGGCTGCCTGTCTCGATCTGGCGGGACGATGTCGACGCCGCCGTGGTCGAGGGCGAGGCCGACGCGGCCCTGTCGGACTTCCTCGGCCAGCCGGTGCGGCTCGTCCATTTCGACGATCGCGCCTTTCGCCACGTCTCGCGCGACTGGATCGACCGGGAGGCGCCGGTCGCCTTCGCGGACGGCTACCCGATCCTCGTCACCTCCACCGCGTCGCTCGACGAGCTGAACGCCCGGTTGGCCGCGACGGGCGCCGAACCGGTGACGATGGACCGGTTCCGGCCGAACGTCGTGATCGAGGGCGCCGGGCCTTTCGCGGAGGACGGCTGGGCGACGATCGAAATCGCCGGGATCGTCCTCGATCTGGTGAAGCCCTGCGCCCGCTGCGTCGTCACGACCATCGATCAGGCGAGCGGCGAGAAGACGGGCAAGGAGCCGCTCGCGACGCTGGCGCGCTTCCACCGCTCCGGCGATCCCCGCGCACCGGGCGCGCTCTTCGGCTGGAACGCCGTGCCGCGCGGTCCCGGCCATCTGGCCGTCGGGCAGGACGTCACCGTGCGCGCGCACCGCGATCCGCCCTGGCCGATCGCCTAGCGACGGGCAGCCGTGGACGGCTCAAATAGGAGGCGCCATTCCTCTCCCCTTGGGGAGAGGGTGGCCCGAAGGGCCGGGTGAGGGCCTCTTAGGACGCCGCCCTTTCCCCGCTGAACCAGCGCCCTTCAAGCCCTCATCCCCCTGCCGGGACCTTCTCCCCAAGGGGAGAAGGAGGCAGTTTCACTGCCGCAGTCCATCGGGAAAGGCGCCGGAAATCCGCCGTGACACTGACGGCTCAATAAGAGGCGCCATTCCTCTCCCGGAACGGGAGAGGGTGGCCCGAAGGGCCGGGTGAGGGCCTCGTAGGGCGCCAGCCTTTCCGCGCAGAACCAGCGCCCTCCGAAGCCCTTGTCTGTGCCTGGATGTTGTAAGCTGTTTCTGTCTTCCGGGACGCCCGCTTGGCGCTCCAACGCCAAGCGGGCTGTTGGCGGAGGGGCCGATAAGCCCTGAGCGTCGAGCGCTGAGGATGAGCAGGGCCGCCGCCGACGTTTCATGACCCGGATGGTTGCAGGGACGAACGGGTCCGAAGCCACAAGGATGGGTCGATGGAACGGGCACAGCGTAACACGAAAGTCGCCGGAATCGATGTGGGGAAGTTCTGGCTGGACGTGGCGATCCACGGCCGGGACGGGACGCGCCGGTTTGCCAATGACGAGGCGGGCCTGACAGGGCTTGCGGTCTGGCTGGCCGAAGAGGGCGTGGTCCGCGCGGGGCTGGAGGCGACGGCCGGCTACGAGCGGGCGGCCCGCTCGAGACTGGAAGCCGAGGGCGTTCAGGTGATCGTCCATCAGCCGCTGGAGGTTCGGCTGTTTGCGCGGCTCAAGCGCTGGAAGGCCAAGACCGATCGGCTGGACGCGGTCCTGATCGCGGCGGCGACGGTTCAGGTCGAGACGGTCCGGGCCGCTCGGGACCCGCTCCTGGTCGAGTTGGCACAACGCCTGACCGCCTATGAGCACATCACCGACAAGGTCGCCGACCTGAAGACCTTCATGGAGCATGTCGATCTGCCCGACCTCGTCGAAAGGCTGGGCCAGGAAATCGGGAGCCTTTCGCGTCTCAAGGTCAGGCTGGCGAGCGATATCCTCGCCCGGATCAAGGCCCGCCCCGATCTTCTGACGCGCTACCGCCTGCTGTTGTCCCTGCCGGGCGTCGGGCCGATCGTGGCCGCCAGCCTGCTGATCCGCATGCCCGAGCTCGGCGCCATGCGGCGCGGTCAACCGGCCGCCCTGCTCGGCGTGGCTCCGCTCGACCGGCAGTCGGGGCAATGGAGGGGCCGAAGCGTCATCGGCGGCGGCCGGGCCCGTCCGCGCCGGATGCTCTATCTCGCCGCCATCGCCGCCAAGCGCTGCGACCCCGGCTTCAAGGCCTTCGCCGAGAGACTGATCCAGGCCGCAAAGCCTCCGAAGGTCGCCATCGTCGCCGTCATGCGAAAGCTCATCGAGGCCGCCAATCTGGTCCTGCAAAGACAGCAGCCATGGACCGCGCAAACCGTCCCAACGACATAGTTGCTCATCCCCCTGCCGGCAGGACGATTCACACGTCACTCCGCCGGGACGGCCGTCGAGCTTCGATACACCGGCTCGGTGTCCAGCGTCTCGATGTCGCCGACCCGGTTGTAGACCGTCTCGTCGAGGATGCCCTCGCGCTTGGCGACGATGGTCGGCACCAGCGCCTGGCCCGCGACGTTCACGGCCGTGCGGCCCATGTCGAGGATCGGGTCGATGGCGAGCAGCAGGCCGACGCCTTCGAGCGGCAGGCCGAGGGTGGAGAGCGTCAGCGTCAGCATGACGGTGGCGCCCGTCAGTCCGGCCGTCGCCGCCGAGCCGATGACGGCGACGAAGACGATCAGCAGATATTCGGTGAAGCCGAGCTGCAGCCCGAAGAACTGCGCGACGAAGATCGCCGAGATCGCAGGATAGATCGAGGCGCAGCCGTCCATCTTGGTCGTCGCGCCGAGCGGCACGGCGAAGCTGGAATATTCGCGCGGAACGCCGAGGCTCTTCTCCGTCACGCGCTCGGTGATCGGCAGCGTGCCGAGCGAGGAGCGCGAGACGAAGGCGAACTGGATCGCCGGCCAGGCGCTCTGGAAGTAGCGGATCGGGTTCAGGCCGTGCACGGCGAGAAGCGACGGGTAGACCACGAACAGCACCAGCGCGAGACCGATATAGATCGCGACGGCATAGGCGCCGAGCTGGCCGAGCGTCTCCCAGCCATAGACGGCGACGGCGTTGCCGAGGAGGCCGACGGTCGCGATCGGCGTCAGGCGGATGATCCACCACAGCACCTTGTGCACGACCTTCAGGAAGGAGCGGTTGAAGGCGAGGAACGGCTCGGCCGCGTCGCCAACCTTGAGCGCCGCGACGCCGACCGCGATCGAGATGACGAGGATCTGCAGGACGTTGAAGTTCAGGCTCGTCGTCGCCGCGCCCTCCGTCAGGCGGGTCGAGGCCTGCAGGCCGAGGATGTTCGACGGGATCAGGCCGGTGAGGAAGTCGAGCCAGGAGCCGGAGCGCGAGGGAGCCGCCGCGGCCGCCTGTGAGACCGAGGTCGAAAGGCCGGGCTGGATCAGAAGGCCGAGCGCGATGCCGATCAGGACGGCGATCAGCGCGGTGATCGCGAACCAGATCAGAGTCTGCGTCACCAGCCGCGCGGCGTCGTTGAGTTCGCGCAGGTTCGCGATCGAGGCGACGATGGCGGTGAAGATCAGCACCGGCACGATGGTGCGCAGAAGCTGGACGAAGGACGAGCCGACGGTCGACAGCGTCTGGACGAGCCAGTTCGGGCCGCCGCCCTCGGCCGGACCCATCTCCCGCGCGACGAAGCCGAGGATCAGGCCGATGACCAGCGCCACCAGAACCTGGAAGCCGAACTGGGTGTAGAACGGCTTCGGCGCGCGCGCCGGGGCCGGGGCGGAAGACGTGGATGACATGGGGCGAACCTCGCGAAACCGGGACTCGGCGTTCGAGGCCCGGTGCATGATCGAATGCACAGGATGTAGGCAGATGCTGCGGCGCCGGCCAGTGAACTTGTTCCGCCGATCGTCGGATCCGAGGAAAATTCGTTCGTCCGGCTTACTGTTCGGCCGTCATCCGGAGCGCAGCAACCGGACCGACTCGTCCTTGCCGAACAGGTAGAGGAGAACGCGCAGCGCCTGCCCGCGCTCGGATTTCAGCTCGGGATCGCGCGTCAGGATCAGGCGGGCGTCGTCGCGCGCCGTTTCCATGATGTCGGCATGCTCCTCCAGCCGCCCGATCCGGAAGGCCTGCATGCCGGACTGGCGCGTGCCGAGAAGGTCGCCTTCGCCGCGCAGTTTCAGGTCCTCCTCAGCGATCACGAAGCCGTCCTCGGTCTCCCGGATGACCTCCAGGCGGCGCCGCGCGGTCTCGCCCAGCGGCGCGCGGTAGAGAAGGACGCAGGAGGAGGCCTTGGAGCCCCGCCCGACGCGTCCGCGAAGCTGGTGGAGCTGCGACAGGCCGAAGCGCTCGGCATGCTCGATCACGATGATCGAGGCGTCCGGCACGTCCACGCCGACCTCGATGACGGTGGTCGCGACGATCAGGCGGGTCGCGCCCGACTTGAAGGCCGCCATCGCGGCGTCCTTCTCCTCGCCGCTCATCCGGCCGTGGACGAGCCCGACGACGTTTCCGAGCGACATCCGCAGCTGCTCGAAGCGCTCCTCGGCCGCCGTCAGGTCGCTCTTCTCCGACTCCTCGACCAGCGGACAGACCCAGTAGAGCTTGTCGCCGGCCTCGATCGCGCGCCGCGCGCGCTCCACGATCTCGCCCATGCGATCCATCGGCACGGCGACGGTCGCGATGGGCTTGCGCCCGGCCGGTTTTCCCTCCAGGCGCGAGACGTCCATGTCGCCGAAGGCGGCGAGCACGAGCGTTCGCGGGATCGGCGTCGCGGTCATCACCAGAAGGTCGGGCGCGCGGCCCTTCCTCGTCAGCGACAGGCGCTGATGCACGCCGAAGCGGTGCTGCTCGTCCACCACCACGAGACCGAGGTTGCGATAGGCGACGTCTTCCTGGAACAGCGCGTGGGTTCCGACGACGATATCGACGGTTCCGTCCCGGATCGCGGCCAGCTTGGCGTCGCGCGCCCGCCCGTTGTCGCGCCCGGTGAGAAGAACGACGGAAAGCCCTGCTTTCGCCGCCCATTTCTCCAGCCCCGCGCAATGTTGGCGCGCGAGAATTTCCGTTGGTGCGAGAAGTGCGGACTGAGCGCCGGCCTCGGCGGCGCGCGCCATCGCCATCAGCGCCACCACGGTCTTCCCGGCGCCGACATCGCCCTGCAGGAGCCGGAGCATCCGATCCGCATCTTCCATGTCGGCATGGATTTCGGCGACGGCCTTCTCCTGACCCTCGGTCAGCGCGAAGGGCAGCGCCGCGCGCACGGCCTCGGTCCGCGAGCCGTCGCCCGTGAGCGGTCGCCCGGCGGCCTTCTTGATCTTCTGCCGCGACAAGGCGAGCGCCAGCTGGCTGGCCAGGAATTCGTCATAGGCCAGACGCCGATAGGCCGGGTTCTTGAAGTCGAGGTCGAGCGGATCGGCCGGGTTGTGGAGGCGCGCGAGAGCGTCCCCGACCGATGGGAACTTCTCCTTCGCCGCGACGCTCGGCTCCATCCAGTCCGGCAGGAGGGGAAGCGCGTCGAGAGCGCCCGCGATCGACCGGCGCAGCACCTTGGGCGAAAGTCCGGCGGTCAGCGGATAGACCGGCTCGACCAGCGGCAGATCCGCCGCCTCGGCGAGCTTGGCCACGAATTCGGGATGCACCATCTGCGGGCGGCCGTTGAACCATTCGACCTTGCCGGAGACGACCATCTCCTCGCCGACCGGCAGGAGGCTTTCCAGCCATTTCGCCTGCGCCCGGAAATAGGTGAGGGCGATCTCGCCCGTCTCGTCATGGGCGAGGACGCGCGCCGGCTGCGCCTTCGTCGCGCCCGGCTGGTGCCGGTCGATGCGCAGCTGCAGCGTGACGAGCGTGCCCTCCGGGGCGGTGGCGATCTCGGCGCGGCGGCGGCGATCGACGATCCCGGAGGGCAGATGGAAGAGAAGGTCGCGCACGCGCACCGGCGCACCCGCCGGCACGAGCAGCGTCTGCAGATGCTCGGCGACCTTCGGGCCGACGCCGGGAAGGCCGGTCACCGGCGCGAAGAGAGGATCGAGAACGGACGGGCGCATCTAGGGTGCGTCCCCATAAGCAGGGACCGGAATGGTCGGGACGATCCGGGCCGGATACGAGGAGCTAAAGCGAAGGAAATGCGGGCATTTTCGAGCTTTCGCGACAAAGTTGCCGGCCCGGAGCGCCCGATCCCGAAGGGACGCGGTCCCGGCTTCGACCTGCCGCGTCCAACCGCTCGACCGGGCATCAGCCCGTTCGTCGCGGTTCTCCTTGCATCCCATCGCCGGACCTCGCGCCATTTCGTTCCTGCTTATGGGGACGCACCCTGGGAAGCGTTTATCGTCACAGGCGCGCGGCGCAAGGCTGACAGTGGAGCGGCGGCGAACTATATCGGCCTCAAGCGCGCGTGGGGCCGGCAAGGGGCTCCGCGCCGCGTTTCCGTTTGCGGACCCTTGTCGACGATCCGGATGTGAGCCCATGGGCGGCCTGACGCGCTCCTCGACCGACCTCGACCCTCGCCGGCGTAAGGCGCTCTACCATTCGTGGCATCGCGGCACGCGGGAGATGGATCTGCTGCTCGGCCGCTTCGCGGACGCTGAGATCGCGGACCTCACCGACGAGGAGCTGACCGACTTCGAGCGCCTGATGGAGGCGCAGGACAAGGACGTCTTCGCCTGGATGACGGGCGTCGCCGAGACCCCGGCCAACTACGACACGCCGCTGTTCCGCAAGGTTCTGGCCTTCCACGAGAAGACCGCCGGAGAGGACCGTTGAGCAGGGATCTGAAGAAGGCGCTGTCGCGCGGCGGCTCCCTGCGCATCGGCAACGTCCTGCCGGGCTACGAGGCGTTCCTTCTGGCCGAGATCGCGCGCGAGCGGGGGGCCAAGCGCCCGATCGTCTTCGTCATGCGCGACGGCAACCGCATGGGCGAGCTGGAGGACGCGCTGCGCTTCGCGGCACCCGACACCCCGGTTCTGACGCTGCCCGCCTGGGACTGCCTGCCCTACGACCGCGTCGGACCGTCCTCCGAGGCCGCCGCGCGCCGTCTGTCGGCGCTCGCCGCCATCGCCAGCCTGAAGGCCGAGCCGCACCGCGCGATCGTCCTCACCACGGCCAACGCCATGCTGCAGCGCCTGCCGCCCGCGCAGGTGCTGGCCGAGGAGACGATCTCGGCCAGGGCAAGCGGCCGCATCTCCATGGACCACATCGTCCAGGTGCTGGCGCGGGGCGGCTTCGAGCGGGTGACGACGGTGCGCGAGCGCGGCGAATACGCCGTTCGCGGCGGCATCCTCGATCTCTTCGCGCCGGGCGAGGAGGAGCCGGTGCGGCTCGACTTCTTCGGTGACACGCTGGAATCGATCCGCGCCTTCGATCCGGCGACGCAGCGCACGACCGGCAACCGGAAGAGCTTCGAGCTGACCCCGGTCTCCGAGGTGACGCTGAAGGACGAGACGATCTCGCGCTTCCGCACCAATTACGTGAAGCGCTTCGGCGCCCCGTCCCGCAACGACGCGCTCTACGTCTCGATCTCCGAGGGGCGCCGCTTCGCCGGCATGGAGCACTGGCTGCCGCTCTTCTACGAGACGACGGAGACGCTCTTCGATCACGTGCACGGCTTCCCGGTGGTCCTCGACCATCTGGTGAGCGAGGCGGTGGGCGAGCGGCGCAAGCTGATCGGCGACTATTACGAGGCGCGTCGGCGCAACACGGCCGAACAGAGCGCCGAGGCGGTGCCCTACAACCCGCTCCAGCCGGACGACCTCTATCTTTCCGAGGACGAGCTGAACGGTCTCCTCGCCTCGGCCGACCCGATCCGCCTTTCGGCCTACGCGCTGACGGATGCCGGCGGGCTCACCGAGACGATCAATCTCGACGTGCACAAGGGGCGCGACTTCGCCGCCGAGCGGCAGGCCGGAGACGTGAACGTCTTCAAGGCCGCCGTCGATCACATCTCGAACCTGCGGGCCGGCGGCAAGCAGGTGGTGCTGGCCGCCTGGACCGAAGGCTCGCGCGACCGGCTGCGGCAGGTGATCGAGGAGCACGGGCTCGGCAACATCAAGGATGTCGAGTCCTACGCCCGCGCGCTGGAGGTCGGGCGCAACACCGTCGCCATGGCGGTTCTCGGCATCGAGCAGGGCTTCGAGACCGACCGCGTCGCGATCGTCGGCGAACAGGACATTCTCGGCGACCGCCTCGTGCGGCGCGGGCGGCGCAAGCGCCGGGGCTCGGACTTCATCGCCGAGGTCTCCGGTCTCGACGAGGGCGACGTCGTCGTCCACGTCGATCACGGCATCGCGCGCTTCGTCGGCCTTCGCACCATCGAGGCGGCGGGCGCGCCGCACGACTGCCTCGAACTCGCCTATGCGGGCGGCGACCGCCTGTTCCTGCCGGTCGAGAACATCGAGCTTCTGTCGCGCTACGGCGGCGAGGGGACCGAGGCGAGCCTCGACAAGCTCGGCGGCGGCGCCTGGCAGGCGCGCAAGGCCAAGCTCAAGAAGCGCCTTCTCGACATAGCCGGCGAGCTCATCCGCATCGCCGCCGAGCGCGAGATGCGCGGCGCGCCGCGCCTTCTGCCGCCGGACGGGCTGTGGGGCGAGTTCCAGGCCCGCTTCCCCTACGAGGAGACCGAGGACCAGCAGAACGCCATCGACGCGGTGGTGGACGATCTCGGCGAGGGCAAGCCGATGGACCGGCTCGTCTGCGGCGACGTCGGCTTCGGCAAGACCGAGGTGGCGCTGCGCGCGGCCTTCGTCGCGGCCATGAACGGGCTCCAGGTCGCCGTCGTGGTGCCGACCACGCTTCTGGCGCGCCAGCACTTCAAGACCTTCTCCGAGCGCTTCCACGGTCTGCCGCTGAATCTGGCGCAGGCGTCCCGGCTGGTCACGGCCAAGGAGCTGAACGCGACCAAGAAGGGGCTCAAGGAAGGGCAGGTCGACATCGTCGTCGGCACGCACGCGCTTCTGGGCAAGAGCGTCGATTTCAAGAATCTCGGCCTCCTCATCATCGACGAGGAGCAGCATTTCGGCGTCAAGCACAAGGAGCGGCTGAAGGAGCTGAAGTCGGACATCCACGTCCTGACCCTGTCCGCGACGCCGATCCCGCGCACGCTGCAACTGGCTCTGACCGGCGTGCGGGAGCTCTCGCTCATCACCACGGCGCCCGTGGACCGCATGGCCGTGCGCACCTTCGTTGCCCCGTTCGACCCCCTGGTCGTGCGCGAGACGCTGCTGCGCGAGCGCTATCGCGGCGGGCAGAGCTTCTACGTCGCGCCCCGCCTGTCGGACCTCGCGGGCATCAAGGACTTCCTCGACCGCGAGGTGCCCGAGCTGAAGGTCGCGGTCGCGCACGGCCAGATGCCGGCGGGCGAACTCGACGACATCATGAACGCCTTCTACGAGGGCCAGTACGACGTGCTCCTCTCCACCACCATCGTGGAATCGGGCCTCGACATCCCTTCGGCCAACACGATGATCGTCCACCGGGCGGACATGTTCGGCCTCGCCCAGCTCTACCAGCTGCGCGGGCGCGTCGGCCGCTCCAAGCAGCGCGCCTACGCGCTGATGACGATCCCGGCCAACAAGACGCCGACGGCGGGCGCCGACCGGCGCCTCAAGGTTCTGCAGTCGCTGGACACGTTGGGCGCGGGCTTCCAGCTCGCCTCGCACGATCTCGACCAGCGCGGCGCCGGCAACATCCTCGGCGACGAGCAGTCGGGTCACGTGAAGGAGGTCGGCTTCGAGCTCTACCAGCAGATGCTGGAGGAGGCCGTGGCCGAGATGAAGGGCACCGAGCCCGATTCCTCCGGCGCGTGGTCGCCGCAGATCACGCTCGGCACCGCCGTGATGATCCCCGAAGGCTACGTCCCCGACCTGCAGCTGCGCATGACGCTGTACCGGCGCCTCGCCGATCTCGACGACGCGCGCGAGATCGACGCCTTCGGCGCCGAGCTGATCGACCGCTTCGGCCCCATGCCGCCGGAGGTCGAGCACCTGCTCAAGGTCGTCTTCATCAAGGCGCTGTGCCGCAAGGCCAATATCGAGAAGCTCGATGCCGGGCCGAAGGGCCTCGTCGTCCAGTTCCGCGAGAAGACCTTCTCCAACCCGGCGGCGCTCGTCCGCTATATCGGGGAACAGGGCGCGGCGGCGAAGATCCGGCCCGACCAGTCGATCGTCTTCATGCGCGACTGGCCCAAGCCCGAGACGCGCCTGAACGGCGCGGCGACCATCGCGACGCAGCTCGCCCGCTTCGCCGGAGAGGCGGAGAAGAAAGCGGCCTGATTCGCGAGCGTTGAAACCGCGTCCTTCTCCCCGAGGGGAGAAGATGCCGGCAGGCGGATGAGGGCATGACGGGCGGCGTCGCCTGGACCAACAGGAGCCTCGTCCAGAAAGACCGATGCGTAGCGCTCTGTGAGGCCCTCACCCGGCGCTTCGCGCCACCCTCTCCCGTTCCGGGAGAGGAATGGCGTACTCTTCGGATGCGTCCGCCACCCCCAACCATCGCGCTGGGCGCTTGGAGCCGAGCCCATGCGAAAGCCGACCTCCGTCCAGACCCTCACCGAGTTCGGGCGCGTGCGGCTCTCGAAGACCTTCTTCATGCGCGATTTCCTTCATTCGGAGATCGCAACGGTCCACGGGCTCCTGAACGTTCCCGACGACCCGGACCTCGCCATCGCGGCGGGCACGCGCCTTTGCGAGGAACTGCTGGAGCCGCTGCAGGACACCTTCGGGCGCATCGCGGTCCGTTCGTCCTTCCGCTCGGCTGAGGTGAACGGCTTCGGCAACGAGGCGCAGAGGGCGGGCCGCGCTGGCTACAATTGCGCGCGCAACGAGGCGAGTTACGCGGGTCACATCTGGGACCGGCGGGACGGGGCCGGCAACATGGGCGCGACGGCCTGCGTGGTGGTGCCGAGCGTCTGGGACCGCTTCCAGGCGCCGGGCGACTGGCAGAGGCTCGCCTGGTGGGTCCACGACCATCTGCCCTATTCGCAGATGGAGTTCTTCCCGCGATACTTCGCCTTCAACCTCACATGGCGCGAGAACCGGCCGCGCGAGGGCATCTCCAGCTTCGCGGAGCCGAAAGGCTGGCTGACCCGGCCGGGCATGGCGAATTTCGACGGCAGCCACGAAGCGGAGTGGCGCGCGATCGTGTCCGAGCCGCGTTAACTTACCCGCCCGCTCCCTCTCCCCGAGGGGGAGAGGGATGAAGCCTCATCCGGCTTCCTCGAATTCAATCTGCTCGGCAGATCGTTGCTCGACTGCCGCCTCGGTCGTCATCCGCACGCCGATCGCCTTCATCACCCCGACCAGCGTGGAAAGCTTCGGATCGCCCTTTTCGCCGAGCGCCCTGTAGAGGCCTTCGCGCGTGATCCCCGCGGCTTCCGCGACCTTGGCCATTCCGATGGAGCGGGCCACATCGTTCAATGCGTGCGTGATGAAGGACGCGTCGCCTTCCTCGAAAGCGGCCTGCAGATAGGCCGCGCGCTCTTCCGGTGTCTTCAGATGGTTCTGGATGTCGAACTTGCTGGTCGAAAGCGCCATTTCAAAGCTCCTTCATCATCCGATGCGCGGCCGCGATGTCCCGGCGCTGCGAGGATTTGTCTCCGCCGCACAGAAGGATCACCACCGTCTGGCCCTGCCGGGTGAAGTACACGCGGTAGCCGGGGCCGTACGCGATCCGCATCTCGACGACGCCTTCACCGACCGATTTGGAATCGCCGGGATTGCCGAGTTCGAGGCGACGGATGCGGGCGACGATCCGTGCGCGCGCTTCGAGGTCGCGGAGCGCCGAAAGCCATTCCACGAACCGCCGGGTTTGGCGAACCTCGATCACTCTGTGAACTGTAGTTCACATAATGATCGCAATCAATCCTGTCGCCAGAAGCTCGGCAGGTAGTAGCCCGTCAGCGGGCTGGTCTCCGGATGCCGGATGAAGTGCCAGCGCGCCAGCCACAGATCGGCGACGTGGTAGAGCGGCACGACATAGTGTCCCGAAAGCAGGATCCGGTCGTAGGCGCGAACCGCCGCGACGAACTCCTCGCGCGAGCGCGCCCGCACCATCCAGTCGATCGCCGCGTCGATGGCCGGGTCGGCGGTCCCAGCGAAGTTGAAGGACCCCCCGGCGTCGCGCGAGGCCGAGCCCCACCGGTTCACCTGCTCGGCGCCGGGCGACAGCGAGCCCGTCAGCGCCGAGAGGATCATGTCGTAGTCGAACTCGGATCGGCGCTTCTGATACTGCGAGTCGTCGACGAGGCGCACGGAGGCGTCGATGCCGATCCGGGCCAGCGTCCGGGAATAGGCGAGGGCGGTCCGCTGCTGCTCGTTGGTCTGCACCACGATCTCGAAGGCGAGCGGGCGCCCGTCCGGTCCGGTCATGGTGCGGCCCTGAAGCGAGTAGCCGGCGTCGCGCAGCGTCGCCACCGCGTCGCGGAGCACGTTTCGGTCGCTGCCCGAGCCGTCCGTCACCGGCGGTCGCTGCTCGCCCTCCATCGCCTCCGGCGTCACCGCGTCGGGGAAGCGCGCCAGGAACGCGCGCTCCTCCTCCGAAGCCGGGCGGCCGACCGAGGACAGCTCGGAATTGTCGAAGAAGGAGACGGTGCGCGTATAGGTGCCGTGGTGGAGATTGGCGTTCGCCCATTCGAAGTCGAAGAGGCTGGCGACCGCCTCGCGCACGCGCACATCCGCAAAGACCGGCCGGCGCGTGTTGAAGAAGAAGGCCGTCATGTTGGCCGAGCGGCCCGTCGGGAACGTCTCCTTGATCACGTCGCCGTTCTGCGCGGCCGGAAAGTCGTAGCCGACCGCCCATTGGGTCGGGTTCCGCTCCTGGTAGATGTGGAAGAGCCCGCGCTTGAAAGCCTCGAACTGGGCGTTCGTGTCGCGGAAATACTCCACGACGATCTCGTCGTAATTGTCGAGCCCGCGCTTCACGGGCAGGTCGCGCGCCCAGTAGTCCGGGTCCTTGCGGTACATGATGCGCTGGCCGGCCTGCACCTCGGCGATGACGTAGGGGCCCGAGCCGACGAGCGGACGCAGCGTCGTGCGGCCGAAGGTCTCGCGGTCGTAATCGTGCTCGGGCAGGACCGGCAGGCCCGCGAGGAGCAGCGGCGTCTCGCGGTCCGCGCGCTCGTTGAAGGTGAAGCGAACGCCGTGGCTGCCGACCTTCTCGATGCGGTCCACGCGGGCAAGCCAGGCCGTGTATTGCGGCCGCACGATGCCCGGCTGCTTCATCATGTCGGTGGTGAAGATCACGTCCTCGACGCGCACCGGGCGCCCGTCGGAGAAGCGCGCGTCGGGGTTCAGCGTGAACTCGACGAAGGTCCGCTCCTCGTCCGTCTCCACGCTCTCGGCCAGGAGCCCGTAGAGCGTGAAGGGCTCGTCGGGCGAGCGGAACATCAGCGACTCGAAGACCAGGTTGCCGAATTCGGGATCGAAGAACATGCCGCGCGCCGTGGAGGCCGCGCCCTGCACGATGATCGGATTGACGTTCTCGAAGTCGCCCGCCACGCCGTAGACCATCCGCCCGCCCTGCGGCGCGTCCGGGTCGACGAAGGGGAAGTGATCGAAGCCCTCGGCCAGAGCCGGCTCGCCCTGCATGGCGATGCCGTGCATGGGCGCGGCAAAGACCGGCGAGGCCGCACCGAGGGCGAGAAGGAGGAGGGCGGCGAGACGGCGCGACGCCGTGCGACGGATGAACCGCATGGTGGGTTGGCTCCGGGGGAACGAGCGACGAGCGTTGAGCCCGGAATCTAACGGAGAATCCGGCGCGTGCCTACCGCGTCTCTTCTCCCCGGACAGGGGGCGGAGCCTTCAAACAGCCGCATTTGCGCAAGACGGCGGGGCTCGATAAGGGAAGCGGGACGAACCCCACCCATGGACGCGCAAAGGAAGAACGCCGCCGTGACAATCCGCTCGAAATTGGTCGACCGCACGTTCCTGGCCGCCGGATTCATCGTTGCGACCGCCGCCGCGCTTCCCGCCGGCCCGGCGCAGGCGCAGGCTCTGCCCGCCGAATGGTTCAAGGTGTGCGCCGAGCAGGGCCCGAACACCATCTGCAACACGCAGTACACGCTGATCGCCGAGACCCGGCAGCTCATCACCGCCGTGAACCTCATCGACGTGTCCGGCGAGGTGAACCAGCGCATTCTCCAGGCTGTGGTGCCGATCGGCCGCGTGATTCCGGCGGGCGTCCAGATGCAGGTCGATCAGCAGGCCGCTCAGACGCTCGGCTACTCGGTCTGCTTCCCGGACCGCTGCATCGCCGAGATCGAGCTGACCGATGCGATGGTCGCCTCGATGAAGGGCGGCTCCACGCTGCGCGTCACGACGACGAATTTCGAGCGTCAGCAGAACCCGGTGAACGTCACGCTTTCCGGCTTTACGGCCGCCTTCGACGGCCCGGGCCAGGAGCCCGACGCGCTCGCCGCCCGCCAGCAGCAGCTCGATCAGGCGCTGCAGGGCCAGGCCGAGGCGCGCCGGCAGCGCTTCGAGGAGGCGCAGCGCCAGGCGATGGACGGCGCCGAGGCGCCCGCGCAGTAGGCGGCCCGCCCCTCCGACATGCGAAAGGCCGCCGAGAGGCGGCCTTTCGCATGTCGGAGGGGCGTGGTTCGTGCCGGTGTCGCGGGCGGACGGAAGCCGCGCGAGCGCCGGCCTTTCAGTGGCGCCGGGTCTCCCGCAGCCGATAGGCCCCGTCGATCGGCCCCTCGAAGAGTTCGGACACCTGCGGGTGCGAAACCGGGCCGCTGGTGTCGTCGAGAACGAGGTTCTGCTCGGAGACATAGGCGACGTATTCGTTCTCCGCGTTCTCGGCGAGGAGATGGTAGAAGGGCTGGTCCTTGCGCGGCCGCGCCTCCTCGGGAATGGACATGTACCATTCCTCGGTGTTGTCGAACTCCGGGTCGACGTCGAAGATCACGCCGCGAAAGGGGAAGATCCGGTGGCGGACGATCTGGCCGATCGAAAAGCGTGCGGTCTGAACGTTATGCGTGGATGCCATAGGCTTGAGATAGCCATCGACGCCCTTGCAAATCAAGCGGTCCGGTTGCGGTGCGACGCTCGATCCCCATCGCGGCGCGCGCCCGTCCAGGCGTCCCGCATTCCGTGCCGCAGACCGCCGCCCGGCGACAGGCCCTCGCGGATCGCCAGCCGGCGGAGGGGACCGAAGGCGGCGAGCGCGCCGAGACCCAGCGTCCGGCCGATGCGGGTCGGCGCGAAGTCCGTCAGCAGCGAGCGGTTCAGGAGGTCGACCCCGGCCGAGCGCGTCGCGATGTCCACGCGCCGGCCGCTCTCGTAGCGCCGCAGCACCTCGTCCGCACCGGGGTCGTCGCGGCGGCGCTCGGCCGCGTCCACGATCGCCGCCGCATCGCGAAGGCCGAGATTGAGTCCCTGCGCGCCGATGGGCGGGACGACATGCGCCGCCTCGCCGATCAGGGCGACGCGCGGCGCCGTCAGGCTCGTCGCGTGGCCGCCGGAGATCGGAAAAACCTGCAATCCATCCTCGACCTCGATCGCGCCCAGCATCGAATGCATGTTCGCCTCGATCCGGCTGCCCAGCTTGGCGCGGTCGAGGTCGCGGACGAGATCGGCGATCTCCGGCTCCTCGACCCAGACGAGCGAGGAGCGCCGCCCCTGCATCGGCACCTGCGTGAAGGGACCCGACCGGCGGTGGAACTCGGTCGAGACGCCGTCATGCGAGCGCTCGTGGCCGAAGTTCAGGACGATGGCGCTCTGCGGATAGGCCCATGTCCGCATCTCGATGCCCGTCGCGGCCCGGATCAGGGAGTTGCGGCCATCCGCCGCGACCACGAGCGCGGCCTCGATCGTCTGCCCCGAGCGCGTCGTCAGAATGGCGCTCTCCTCGTCCATGTCGAGAGTCGCCGCCCCGTCCTCCACGATCTCGAGCCGGTCGGATACGGTCGTCGCCGCCTCGCGAAGAGCGGAAAGGAGGTCCGCGTTCAGGACGTTCACGCCCAGGCTGTCGCGGCCGATCTCGCTCGCGCGGAACTCCACCGTCGGCGCGCGGAACAGGGAGCCGGTGTCGTCGACGATCCGCATGGTCGTCATCGCCTGCGTCTTCGCGGCGAGGAGGGGCCAGACGCCGATTCGCTCCATCAGCTCGACGGACGGCCCGATCAGCGCGGTCGAGCGGGCGTCGGCCGGGGCGGGCGGCGCGAGCAGCACCGTGTCGAAGCCGCGCTCGGCGAAGCCCAGGGCGGCGGCGAAGCCCGCAAGTCCGCCTCCCACGACGGCGATCTCTCGTTTCACGCTTCAAGCTCCTTCGGCATCCGCCGACCCCGTCCTTGGCCGGCTCGCGGAAATCTCATTTCAATTCCCTGGAGATACGCGTTCGCGGACGGATGACAACGCCTGCATCGACGCCATACTATCGGTGAGGCGCAAACACATGAATGAGCGACGTGACCAGGAAAACCGAAGAGTGGCGCGCCTTCAGCGTCCATCTGCTGACCGCGAGCGGGGCCTTCCTCGCCTTCCTCGCCATCGTGGCCGCCGCCGAGGAGCGGTTCGTGGCCATGTGGCTGTGGCTCGGCCTCGCCATGATCGTGGACGGGATCGACGGGCCGCTGGCCCGCAAGTTCGACGTGATGGGCGTCCTGCCCAACTGGTCGGGTGACACGCTCGACGTCGTGATCGACTACGCGACCTACGTTCTCATCCCCGCCTTCGCGCTCTATCAGTCGGGACTGGTCGGCAGCGGCCTCTCCTTCGTGGCGGCCGCGCTCATCGTCATCACGAGCGCGATCTACTACGCCGACACGCGCATGAAGACGAAGGACTACTTCTTCCGCGGCTTTCCGGTGACGTGGAACATGGTGATTTTCGCTCTGTTCGCGATCCGGCCCGGGGAGGCCGCCACCTTCGCGGTTATCCTCTTCTGCGCCGTCACCACCTTTCTGCCGATCAAGTTCCTGCACCCGGTGCGGGTCAAGCGGTGGCGTGCGCTGAACCTCGCGATCACGACACTCTGGGGCATCCTGGCGCTCGCCGCCGTCGTCGTCGCCTTCGAGCCGAACCGGCTGGTGACGGCGGGACTTGTCGTCACCTCGCTCTACCTGCTCCTCATCGGCGCCGCGCTCCAGGCGTGGGACCGCATGAGCGGGCGCGCGACGACTGCAGAGGGAGACGTATCTTGACCAAGGCCATGCTGGTTCGCGCCGTCGGTGGACCCGACGCGATGGAATGGACCGAGCGCGATCCGGGCGCGCCGGGCGCGGGCGAAATCCGCGTCCGTCAGAAGGCGGCGGGGATCAACTTCATCGACGTCTATTTCCGAAACGGGACCTACAAGGCGCCGTCGCTGCCCTTCGTGCCCGGCAAGGAAGGCGCGGGCACCGTGGTCGCGGTCGGGGAGGGCGTCGAGGACGTCGCCGTCGGCGACCGTGTCGCCTACAACAACGCCGCCGGCTCCTACGCCGAAGAGGTCGTCGTGAAGGCCGACCAGACCGCGAAGCTCCCGGACGGGATCGACGAGGAGCTGGCCGCCGGCATCATGCTGAAGGGCATGACCGCCGAGTATCTCCTGCGCCGGACCTACAAGGTCGGCCCCGGCTCGACGATCCTGTTCCACGCGGCGGCGGGGGGCGTCGGCCTCATCGCCTGCCAGTGGGCCAAGCATCTGGGCGCGACCGTCATCGGCACCGCCGGATCGAAGGAGAAGTGCGAGCTGGCGCTGCAGCACGGCTGCGACCATGCCATCAACTACCGCGAGGAGGATTTCGTCGCCCGCGTCGCGGAGATCACGAACGGCGCCAAATGCGACGTCGTCTACGATTCGGTCGGCCGCGACACCTATCCGAAGAGCCTCGACTGCCTTCGCCGGCAGGGCCTCTTCGTCTCCTTCGGCCAGTCCTCCGGCACGATCGAGAATTTCGAGCTCGGGCTTCTGAACACCAAGGGTTCGCTCTTTGCGACCCGCCCCAGCCTCTTCGGCTACACGGCGACGAAGCAGGAGTTCCAGGAGAGCGCCAACGCGCTGTTCGAGGTCGTCCGCTCGGGCGCGGTGAAGATCCGCATCAACCAGCGCTATGCGCTGGCGGACGCGCGCAAGGCGCACGAGGATCTGGAAGCCCGTCGCACCACCGGCGTCTCGATCCTGACGGTCTGACCGGAACGGCCCGGCCTCTCTTCATACGGGCAGGCCGCCGAAGCTTCCTCCTTCTCCCGTTCCGGGAGAAGGTCACGGCAGGGGATGAGGGCTTCGCAGGGCTCCGTCTAAGCGTCCGACCGCCGAAGCCGCCCGGCCGCTCGTCGTACGGGCGGGGCCTATACGCCTCCCCCTTCTCCCGTCTCGGGAGAAGGTCGCGGCAGCGAGATGAGGGCTTCGCGGAGCGCTGTGCGTCCGATCGGACGCACGAAGGTCGCTCCATCTCCTTGATTCGAAGCATCAGGCTTTCCGAGAATCGATCCCGGTTTTCGGGCCGATGCTTCGAAGCGCGCCTTGCGTCCGATCCGGCCGCGCCGCTTTCCTCAGTCCTCGACGAGAATCGTGCCCGCCACTTCGATGCCGAAGCCCGACAGGCCGACATAGGCGCGCTCGTGGGTGGCGATCTCCGCGATGGAGCGGACGCCGAGATCGCGCAGGATCTGCGCGCCGATGCCGACCTCGCGCCAGCGCTCGGTGCGCGCCCGCGCGCTTCCATGGCGCTCGCCGTCCGTCACCGGACCGTCCGCCACCGTCTCGAAGGCGTCGATGTCCGGCGTGCGCAGCAGCATGAGGACGCCGAGCCCGCCGGCTTCCTTCACCTTCTCCACCGCGATCTCGACCCAGGTCCGGCTGTCGCGCGTGCGCCCGAAGAGGTCCGCCACGGGCTGCTCGCGGTGGATGCGCGTCGGCACCTTCTCGGCATAGTTCACGTCGCCGAAGATCGCGACGACGTGCTGCATGTCGTCGAAGGGCGTCTGGTAGATGCGGACGCGGCCGCGCATGCCGGCGACCACCATCTCGTCCTCGCGCACGCAGGTGACGAAGCTCTCGCGACGGATGCGGTAGGAGATCAAATCCTCGATCGAGATGATCTTGAGGCCATGCTCGCGCGCGAAGGGGATCAGCTCGGGCAGGCGCTTCACCGTACCGTCGTCGTTGACGATCTCGGCCAGAACGCCGAGCGCCGGCAGACCGGCGAGACGAGCGAGATCGGTGCCCGCTTCGGTGTGGCCGGAGCGGGTGAGGACGCCGCCCTCGCGCGAGATCAGCGGGAACATGTGGCCAGGCCGCAGGAAGTCGGAGGCCGCGACGTTGTCGTTGGCGAGCGCGCGGGCGGTGTTGGCGCGCTCCTCGCCGGAGATGCCCGTCGTCATCCCGACCTTGTAGTCCACCGAGACGGTGAAGGCGGTGCGCATCGGGTCGAGATTGTTCGCCACCATCGGCGGCAGGTTCAGGCGCTCGGCGTGTTCGCCTGTCATCGGCACGCACAGGATGCCGCTGGTGTGGCGGATCATGAAGGCCATCTTCTCCGGCGTCGCCTTGGACGCCGCCATGATCAGGTCGCCCTCGTTCTCGCGGTCCGCGTCGTCCACGACGACGACGAGTTCGCCTGCCGCGATCGCCGCGATCGCGTCTTCGATCCTGTCGAGTTCCATGGGGTCCGTCCTGTCGATGCCTGCCCGCAAATCCTTACGGCGCGCCCGCGCGCCGATCAATCGTCAGCCGCGACCCCGGTAGGTCGGCACGCCCTGGTCGGGCAGATAGACGCCGGCCGGCGGCTCGCCCGTCTGCCAGAACACGTCGATCGGAATGCCGCCGCGCGGATACCAGTAGCCGCCGATGCGCAGCCACAGCGGCTTCGTCGCCTCCGCGATGCGCCGTCCGACCATCACCGTGCAGTCCTCGTGAAAGGCGCCGTGGTTGCGGAAGCTGGTCAGGAAGAGCTTGAGCGACTTCGATTCGACCAGCCGCTCGTCCGGCGCATAGTCGATCACCAGATGGGCGAAGTCCGGCTGGCCCGTCACCGGGCAGAGCGAGGTGAACTCGGGGCAGGTGAAGCGCACGATGGCCGGCGCACCGTCGCCGCGCGTGTAGGGCACCGTCTCCAGAACCGCGTCCTCGGGGCTGGCGGCGGGGCGCACGTCGCGTCCGAGTTGGCTGAGCGTCGGGTCGGTCATCGGCAGGCTCCTTCGTTTGCCGGCATGTGACCTCCCGGCGCCCTCAATGCAAGCGTGCTAGAAGGCGTGACGGGCCACGAAGGGTTCGGGACGCATGAGAGCGACGATGAGCGACACCGCCCGCGAGACGAAGCCGATCCTCTTCCGGGACGGAGCCTTCCGACCGGGCGAGCGGCGCGTGCCGGAGGAGACCGCGATCGCGATCTCCGTGAACGGCTCCACCCATGCGGTGATGATGGCGACGCCCGACCATGTGGAGGACCTCGCGCTCGGCCTTGCCCTGAACGAGCGCATCGTCGGCTCGGTCGCGGACATCGAGCGCTTCGAGATCGAGGAAAGCGCGCTCGGTCTCGACGCCCGCCTCTGGCTCACGCCCGAGCGCGCCGCGACCTATGTCGCGCGCCGCCGTCAGATGACCGGGCCGGTCGGCTGCGGCCTCTGCGGGGTGGAGAGCCTGGAGCTGGCGCAGCGCGAACTGCCGCTCGTCACGGTCGCCAAGACGGTCTCGCCGGACGCGATCGTCGCCGCCATCGAGGCGATGTCGCGGCACCAGAGGCTGGGGCGCGAGACGCGCGCCGTCCATGCCGCCGCCTTTCACGGGGCGGCGGGCGAGCACGTCGTCACGCGCGAGGATGTCGGCCGGCACAACGCGCTCGACAAGGTCGCGGGCCATCTGGCGCGCAACGGCACCGAAGCCGCGCAAGGCTTCCTCACGATCACCAGCCGCGTCTCGGTGGAGCTGATCCAGAAGGCGGCGGTGATGGGCACGGGGCTCATCGCGGCCGTCTCCGCCCCGACCGCCCTCGCGATCCGCTCGGCCGAGGGCGCGGGCATCACGCTCGTGGCGGTCGCGCGCGGCGACGAGTTCGAGATCTTCACCCGTCCGGAGCGGGTGGACGGCGCGCTCGGCGCCTGACGCGGGGCCTACTCGGCCGGGTCGCTGTCGTCGGCCAGATCCTGCGCGGCCTCGGCGAGGGGCTGGCGGGTGAAGCCTTCGAGGCCGGAATGGAAGTTCAGGTCGCGCTGGATCTCGACCGGCGAGGTCACATAGGCGGTCACGAGTTCGGCCAGCGAGCGCAGCGCGTGGACGTGGATGCGCTCCCAGCCGTGGCTGGCGTCCACGCCGAAGCAGATCAGCGCCGTGCGCACGTCGTGGCCCGCCTCCAGCGCCGAGGCCGAATCGGAGCGGTAGTAGCGGAACACGTCCTTCTGGTAGCGGATGTCCTCTTCCGCGCAGATGCGGGCGAGCTTCTTGGTCAGATGGTAGTCGAAGGGGCCGGACTGGTCGGCCATGGCGATGGTCACGCCGAACTCCGACGAGTTCTGCCCCGGCGCCGTCGTGCCGTTGTCGATGGCGACCATGGAGGCGACGTCCGGCGTCAGGATCGAGGCGGCTCCGACGCCGACCTCCTCGGCGATGCTGAACAGCCAGTGCGTGTCCACCGGCGTCTGCGCGCCCTCGCGCTCCAGCGCCTCGATGGCCGCGAGCATCACCGCGACGCCCGCCTTGTCGTCCAGATGACGCGAGACGATGAAGCCGTTGTCGAGGAACTCGGACTGCGGGTCGATCGCGACGATGTCGCCGATCTCGATGCCGAGCCGCTCCAGCTCGGCCCGGTCGCGCGCCAGAGCGTCGACGCGCAGCTCCACGTAGGGCCAGCCGACCGGCTGCGTGTCCACCTCCTCGTTGAAGGTGTGCCCGGAGGCCTTCAGCGGCAGGATGGTGCCGCGATAGGAGCCCTTGTCGGAGAAGATCGTGGCGCGCGCGCCGTCCGCGAAGCGCGCGGACCAGTGGCCGACCGGCACAAGCTCCAGCCGGCCGTTCGCCTTCAGCGCCTTCACCTGCGCGCCCAGCGTATCGACATGGCCGACGATGGCGCGCGCCGAGGCCCGCCGCGAACCCTGGCGCACGGCCTGGATGGCGCCCCGGCGCGTCAGCTCCACAGTCAGGCCGAGGCGGATCAGCTCCTGCGTGACGTGCCGCACGATCGTGTCCGTGTAGCCCGTGGGGCTCGGGATCTTCAGCAGCGCCTTGAGCTGGTCGGTCAGATAGTGACTGTCGATGGCGAGCCGGGGCAAGGCATGCTCCTGGGATTTTGAAAGGTCCGGTCGCCGCCACATAACGCAGCGCCGCGCGCGGGGCGAGGGATCAGCGGGTGCGCGCGCGCCGCACCGAGGCGGGCATGGAGAGCGGGAAGAGGAGATCGACGAAGCGCTCGGCCGTCGGCTGCGGCTCGTGATTGGCGAGCCCCGGCCGCTCGTTGGCCTCGATGAACACGTAGTCGGGCTTTCGCGGGTCCTTGATCATCAGATCGATGCCGGTGACGGGGATGTCGATCGCGCGCGCCGCCGCGATGGCCGCTTCGACGAGGCGCGGATGCACGATGCCGGTGACGTCGTGGATCGTCCCGCCCGTGTGGAGGTTGGCGGTCCGGCGCACCGTGACGTTCTCGCCCTTCGGCAGAACGTCGTCCATGCCGTAGCCGGCGATCCGCACCGCGCGCTCGGTCTCGCCGTCGAGCGGGATGCGGCTCTCGCCGCCCGTCGCGGCGGATCGGCGGCGCGACAGAGCCTCGACGAGCTTGCGCACGGTCGAGGAGCCGTCGCCGGTGACGACCGGCGGACGTCGAACGGCGGCGGCCACGAGCTTGAAGTCGATGACGATCAGGCGCAGGTCGTCGCCTTCGAAGCAGGATTCGATCAGCACCTTCTCGCACTGCTCCCGGGCGACCGAAACGGCGGTCTTCAGATCGTCCAGCGTCTCGACGCCCACAGCGATGCCGCGGCCCTGCTCGCCCCGCGCGGGCTTGACCACCAGCGATCCGTGCTCGGCGAGGAAGGCGGCCATGTCCTCCTCGTCCCCCGCGACGATTTGTTCGGGCACGACGACGCCGGCCTCCGAGACGAGGCGTCGCGTCGCGGCCTTGTCGTCGCAGATCGACATGGCGACCGCCGAGGTCAGTTCGGACAGGCTCTCGCGGCAGCGCACCGAGCGCCCGCCGTGGGTCAGGCGGAAGAAGCCGCCGGCCGCGTCGATGATCTCGCAATGGATGCCGCGCCGGTACGCCTCGTCCACGATCAGCCGGGCATAGGGGTTGAGATCGTCGTTGCTCCCCCTGCCGCCGGTGAACAGGCGCTCGTTGATCTGGTTGCGCCGCTTCACGGCGAAGAAGGGCACGCGGTAGAAGCCGAGCCGTTCGTAGAGCGCGATGGCGTGCTCGTTGTCGTGCATCACCGACAGATCCATGAACGCGCAGCCGCGCGCCTGGAAATGCTCGGCAAGGCGCCGGACCAGCGCTTCGCCCACCGCCGGATGAGGTGTCTGCGCGTCGATGGCGAGGCACCAGAGCGAGGAGCCGTTCTCCGGGTCGCCGAACGCCTTGCCGTGATGGACGCCGGTGACGGTGCCGAGCACGGCGCCGGTCGTCTCGTCCTCGGCGACGAAATAGGTGAGGGTGCGCGAATCGCGGTTGCGCCAGAAGAAGTCCGGGTCCACCGGCACCATGCGGCGCGCCTGGTAGATCGTGTTCACCGCGCCGGCGTCCTGGACCGAGGACAGGCGGCGCACGAAGAAGCCGCGCGGGCGCCTGCGGCTCGGCCGGTAGGTCGAAAGGTCGAGCCGGTAGGTGTGCGAGGGGTCGAGGAAGAGCTCCTGCGGCGCGTTGCCGATGAGAACGTGCGGATCGCGGATGTAGAAGGCGATGTCCCGGTGCTCCGGCCCCTCCTGCCCGAGACCCTCCACGAGCGGGCCGGGCGAATCGAAGGTCTGGCCGAAATAGAGCTTGCCCCACCCGCAATCGAGGGAGGCGTTCTGCGGCTGCTCGGCGCCCCGGTCGGGACCCGCCGGCTTCTTGGAGCCGTAGTCGCGCATGCGCTTCAGCCGGTGCCCGTAGCCCGCGCCGCCGCGTCCCTTGAGATCGGACACCGCTAAAGCTCCTGGCCCTGGAGCCACATCTCGAGCAGGGCGACCTGCCAGAGTTCGGAGCCCTGGAGCGGCGTGATGCGCGAGACCGGATCGTCGAAGAGCTCGCGCAGATAGTCGTCGCGGAAGAGCCCGCGCGTGCGCGCCGCCTGCGAGGTCAGCGTGTCGCGGACCATGTCGAGATAGGGCCCCTGGATGTATTTCAGCTGCGGAACGGGGAAGTAGCCCTTCTTCCGGTCGATGACCTCGTGCGGGATTACCTGCCGGGCGACCTCCTTCAACACGCCCTTGCCGCCCTGCTTCAGCATTTCGGAGGAGGGGATGCGCGCGGCGAGCTCGGCCAGTTCGTGGTCGAGGAAGGGAACGCGCGCCTCCAGCCCCCAGGCCATGGTCATGTTGTCGACGCGCTTGACGGGATCGTCGACCAGCATGATGCGGCTGTCGATCCGCAGCGCCTTGTTCACCGGGTCCTCGGCCCCGTCCTGCGCGAAGTGCCGGCGGACGAATTCGAGGCTGTGGTCCTCGTTCGAGACCCATTCGGGCGAGAGGTGGCGCGCCAGCGTCTCGTGGCTGCGGTCGAAGAAGGCCTTGGCGTAGGCGGAGACCGGATCGGCCGCGCCCGCCATCGGCGGATACCAGTGGTAGCCGGCGAAGATCTCGTCGGCGCCCTGGCCGGACTGCACGACCTTGATGTGCTTGGAGACCTCGCGCGAGAGGAGGTAGAAGCCGATATTGTCGTAGGAGACCATCGGCTCGGACTGCGCGGCGATGGTGCCGGGCAGGTTCTCCATCAGCTCCGAGCCGGGCACGAAGATCTTGTGGTGGTTCGTGCCGTAGTGCTTGGCGATGAGGTCGGAGTAGACGAACTCGTTGCCGACCTCGCCGTTGGCGTCCTCGAAGCCGATTGAGAAGGTCGCCAGCCCCTGCTGGCCCATCTCCGCCAGAAGCCCGACGATGAGCGAGGAATCGACGCCGCCGGACAGGAGCACGCCGACCGGCACGTCGGCGACCATGCGGCGCTTCACCGCCGCGCGGAGCGAGTCCAGCACCATGTCGCGCCATTCGTCCGCCGAGCGGCTCTCGTCGCTCGCCTGCGGCCCGTAGGCGGGGTTCCAGTAGACCTCGTCCTTGAAGGAGCCGTCCGGCTCGATCATGCGGACGGTGGCGGGCGGCAGCTTGCGCACGCCCTTCAGGATCGTCAGCGGCGCGGGCACGACCGCGTGGAAGGTCATGTAGTGATGCAGCGCCTCGCGGTCGATCGACGTGTCGACGTCGCCCGTCTGGACGATCGATTGCAGCGAGGAGGCGAGATACAGGCGCTTGTCGTTCTGCGAGAGATACAGCGGCTTGATGCCGAAGCGGTCGCGGGCGAGCATCACGCGGCCGCTCTCGCGCTCGTGGATCGCGAAGGCGAACATGCCCTTGAACCGCTTCACGCAGTCCTTGCCCCAGGCATGGTAGGCCTTGAGGATCACCTCGGTGTCGCCGTGGCTGAAGAAGCGGTAGCCCTTGCCGATCAGCTCCTCGCGCAGCTCCGGGTAATTGTAGATGCAGCCGTTGAAGGCGAGGGTCAGACCCAGCTCGGGGTCCACCATCGGCTGCTGCGCCTTCTCCGACAGGTCGATGATCTTCAGCCGTCGATGGCCGAGGCCGACATTTCCGCGCACCACCTGTCCCGCGCCGTCCGGACCGCGGCGCGCCAGGCAGTTGCCCATGCGATCGAGCCGTTCCGGCGACGCTGCTCGTCCATCGAAACGAATCTCACCGCAAATTCCGCACATGGGCCAATTCCATCCTTGATCGCGTCCGGGTCCCGGCGCCCGTCGTGGCTGATATGGGGCACGGGACGCGGGAGCACAGTTTTTGCCGCGCGCATGCCGGCACTGCGCCAAGACGGGTGTGGCGCGCGATGGTTCCCAACGAAGTCGTTTGGCGTCATAGAGCCGGCTTCAAACGGACATCCGAAGGGAGCGACGCCTTGGACGAAGTCGAACGGGACTTTCATCTGCGCCTGGAGCCGATCGAGACCTATCGGAGCCATGTGGGGGGCGACGACTTCCTCTCGCCCTGGCTCACGGTCGATCAGACGATGATCGACACCTTCGCGGACGCGACGCACGATCACCAGTTCATCCATGTCGATCCGGCGCGAGCCGTCGCCGAAGGTCCGTTCGGTGGCACGATCGCGCACGGCTTCCTGACGCTCTCGCTGCTTTCGCGCCTCGCCTACGGCGCGCTGCCGGCGGTCGAGGGCTCGCGGATGGGCATCAATTACGGCTTCGACCAGGTGCGGTTTCTGGCGCCCGTGCGTTCGGGCGCCAGGGTGCGCGGACGCTTCAAGCTGACGGCGATCAAGGAGCGTGCGGTCTCCGTCCAGTCCTCCTGGGACGCGACGGTGGAGATCGAGGGCTCGGTGAAGCCGGCGCTCGTGGCCCAGTGGATCACCGTCGCGATGATGGACCCGCCGGCCTGAACGAAAAAGGGGCCGGCGCCTCGCGGTGCCGACCCCTTCCAGTGCGCTCTCGGTGACGGATCAGAAGTCGAAGTCGCCGAAGCCGCCGTCGTCCATCCCGCCCATGTCGTCGGCACCGCCCATGTCCTCGCCGCCGGCATCGGCGGCGGGATCGGCCTCGCCGGCCTGCGCCTCGCCGCCTGCGAACATTCCGCCCAGCATCGAGCCGAGCATCATGCCGCCCGCGACGCCGACGGCCGTCTGGGCCGCGCCGGCCAGGAATCCGCCGCCGCGCGAGGGCTGTGCGGCCGCGCGGCCGCCCCAGGGCGACCCGCCCTGCGGCTCGCCGTAGGCGGCGTTCTGCCGGCCGTAGCCCGCGGGCGCTCCCATCGGACGTCCGGACCCTTGCGAGCGATCGTCGCGCGAGCCGCCGCCGAAGAGGCTGCCGAGCAGCCCGCCGCCGCCCGCGTTCGCGCGCTGGCCCTGCGCTTCCAGCTCCTGAATCCGGGCCTGCGCGGCCTGCAGCGCCTGCTCCTGAACGATAATCGTCTGCGCCATGTAGTAGGGCGCGCCGGGCTGGCTCGCGACGCGGTCGCGGATGAAGGATTCGGCCTCCGGGTCGCGCGGCGGGGCCGAGCGCTCGGCGTCCTGCAGGCGGCCGAAGAGCCCGTCGATCATCTGGCGTTCGTCGTGGTTCATCGCGCGGCGTCCTTCGTCGTTTCGGGACGACGGATATGAGGATCGGCGCGAAGCGGTTCCAGAACGGAGGGGTTCAAATCCCCGCGAACCACTCGTAGCCCCGGTCCTCCCAGTAGCCGCCATTGCCTTCGCCGAAGGTGGTGAAGTCGTCGGTGACGGTGATGGCGCTCACATATTTCGCCATCTTGTAGCCGAGCTGCCGCTCCACCCGGACGCGCAGCGGCGCGCCGTTGGCGACCGGCAGCGCATCGCCGTTCATGCCGTAGGCGAGAATCGTCTGCGGGTGGCGCGCGTCGAGAAGGTCGATCGATTCGTAGTAGCGGAACGGCCCGGACGCGGTGTTCTCCATCGTGTCGAAGCAGGAGAAGACGACGTAGCGCGCCTGCGGCAACAACCCGGCCTGATCGAGCACGAAGCCGAGCGGCGTGCCGGTCCATTGCGCGATGCAGCTCCAGCCCTCCACGCAGTCGTGACGGGTCACCTGCGTGCGCGAGGGCATGTTGCGCAGCTCGTCCAGCGAGAGCGACAGCGGCCGCTGCACCATGCCGTCGACGCTCAGGCGGTAGTCCGCGAAGTTGGCGGCCACATGGGCGCGGTAGTCCCGGTCCTGCGGGTTGCTCGTGCCGTTCGGCCGCATCGGCTGGCGGATCTCGGACAGGGAGAACTCGCGCGCCAGCTGGTCCGAGCCGAGCATGAATCGCTGGACGCGGTAGGTCAGGTCGTTGGCGCTCATCAGGATCGAGCGGATGTCGCCGTTGCGGTCCACCAGCCCGTCGAAGCAGCCGGACAGCGGCAGCGTCGCCGCCGTGACGGCGGCGCCGGTGAGGAAGCGGCGGCGGGCGGGGTCGAAGCTCATCGCGAAATCTCCTTCTCCGCCTCGTCGGCGTCGACCCGGAACCAGCCGGTGATCATCGAGCGCATCTCGTTGAAGGGGCCGGCGAGGAGCACCATCAGCACGTGGACGACGACGAAGCCGAGCAGCAGCAGCATGACGACGAAATGGACCGTGCGCGCGCTCTGCCGTCCGCCGAAGAGGTCCACCAGGAACGGCGCGAAGGCGTTCATGCCGGGCGACATGGTGAGGCCCGAAAGGATCATCAGCGGCAGGAGCACCAGCATCACCAGCGCGTAGGACAGCTTCTGCAGCGGCCCGTAACGGCGGCGGTTGTGGGGGCGGAGGCGCGCATGGTCGCGGATGTCCGCGCCGAGCGCCCGCATGTCATCTGCGCGCGGCAGGAGGTCACGCGTCAGATGCCGGTTGAAGAGGCTCGACAGGAGCCAGACGAGGAGGGCGGTGACGAGGATCCAGGCGAAGAAGAAGTGGACGATGCGCCCCGAGGCGAGGTCGCGATAGGACGGGACCGTCAGCCAGCCGGGAAAGCTCTTGGCCTGCCACTGGCCGTTCTGTTCCACCGCGCCGAGCCAGCCCGTCGTGTCGAAGCGCTGCCCCAAGAGTTCGGTGAAGCCCGACAGCCCGCCCGCGCCGTCGCGCAGCGCGCCGATGGCGAAGACGGAATTGTCGTAGGCGAAGCCCGACTCATGGCCGATGTAGAGGCGAGGGTGCGCCTGAAAGATCTGCAGGCCCGAGAGCAAGAGGAAGAAGAGGCAGACCACCCAGATCCAGTGAGTCGCGCGCGTCGAGAGCGCCTGGCGGTAGACGAGCGGCCCCTTCGCCTTGCCTTCCATCGCCCTCGTCCTCCTCGGCCCCGATCGTTCGCCTGCCTTATTCTACGAGACAAGGCGCCGTGAAGATGTCCGCCGATGGCGATATCCGCATCAGTTTCGGGTGATCCGCTGGAGCGCCAGTTCCAGCGCCTGCCGGAAGCGCGATCGGTCGGCCGGCGTGAAGCTCTTGTTGAAGCCGCGGCTTTCGCCGGTCTCGCGTAAGTGCTGATTGAAGGCGCGGAAGGAAAGGGCCTGCCCGATCGAGGCCGGCGTGAACGGCTGCCCGGTCGGCCCCAGCACCGCCGAGCCCTTCTCCAGACAGCGCGCGGCCAGCGGAATGTCGGCGGTCACCACCACGTCGCGCTCGCCCGCCTGTTCGGCGATCCAGTCGTCGGCGGCATCCGCACCGGCCGAGACCGTGACGATCCGCGCGCCCTCGTAACGGGACGGGCGCATGCCGCCATTCGAGACGAGCACGATCTCCGCCCCGCGCTTCAACGCGATCTCCAGCGCCTCGTCCTTCACCGGACAGGCGTCGGCATCGACATAGACGACCGTCACGAGGGGTTTCCGTTCTCGGTCGCGCCGAAGACGGCCTCGAAATTTCGCCGCAGGGCCAGATCGACGTCCGCCATCGTCACCGGCAGCCCGAGATCGACGAGGCTGGTCACGCCGTGCTCGCGCACCCCGCAGGGCACGATGCCGCCGAAATGGGAGAGGTCCGGCTCGACGTTCAGGCTGATGCCGTGGAACGACACCCATTTGCGCAGGCGGATGCCGATCGCCGCGATCTTGTCCTCGGCCGGTGTTCCGTCCGGGCCGGGCGCGCGCTCGGGCCGGCGCACCCAGACGCCGACGCGGTCCTCCCGCCGTTCGCCCTTCACCTGGAAATCGCCCAGCGTGTCGATGATCCAGGCCTCCAGCGCGGCCACGAAGGCCCGCACGTCCTGCCGGCGGCGTTTCAGGTCGAGCATGACGTAGGCCACGCGCTGTCCGGGGCCGTGATAGGTGTACTGGCCGCCGCGCCCGCTGGCGTGGACGGGAAAGCGCGAGGGATCGACGAGGTCTGAGGCCGAGGCGCTGGTGCCCGCCGTGTAGAGCGGCGGATGCTCCAGAAGCAGCACGCATTCGGGCGCATGGCCGGCGGAGATCGCCGCCACCCGCTGCTCCATCACAGCCACCGCGTCTTCGTATCCGACGAGCGAATCGAGGATGCGCCATTCCACGGGCGGCGCGCCCGCGAGCGGGTGGAACCCGTTCGGCGAGGCGGAAAGGCGAGGGGCCGGCGATAGGGGAGAAAGGGCGTCCATGGAGGAAATCTAACCTTTGGCCGTGCCCGCCGGAAGGGCGCCGAGAGAAAGGCACGACGATTACGGCCGAAAGGGCTTGCGGCATGTCGGGGGCTTTGTTACACGCCCGCCACCGGTCGACGAGATCGGGCCGGCCCAGGCCGGAACACGGCGTGCGGTCGTGGCGGAATTGGTAGACGCGCAGCGTTGAGGTCGCTGTGGGGCAACCCGTGGAAGTTCGAGTCTTCTCGACCGCACCAGCCTTGCAGGGCGATCCTCTCCCATCCAGCGTTGCATGATCGACGGCAGCGGGTTCCGATCGGAACCGAGCCGGCGGCCTTCTTCTGTCGCATCGCCTCCACACGACTAGGTTAGGGGCCGGACACAGCATCGGCTTCGCTGGACGCGGAAGGTGGGCACATGGCGGAAGACGCGACCCCCGGCGCGAGCGATGCGCGCAAGGTTCCCGCGGGCGTCTACGACGAGGACGGCAATCTCGACCGTCAGTTCCTGAACGAGGTCCGCGACGTCATCGAGGAGGGCGACGGGCCGTCCCTGCGCGAGCGGATCGAGCCGCTGCACGAGACCGAGCTCGGCGAAGTCCTCGAAAATCTCGAGACGGAAGAGCGCCAGGGGCTCGTGCGCCTGATGGGCGACGCGTTCGACTACGCGGCCCTCACCGAGATCGACGAGGGCATCCGCCTCGAAATCGTCGACGCCATGCCGAACGAGCGGATCGCCGAGGCGATCCAGGAGCTCGATTCGGACGACGCGGTCTACATCCTGGAGGATCTGGAGCCGGAAGACCGGCAGGAGATCCTCGAGAAGCTGCCCTTCCTCGAGCGCCTGCGGCTTCGCCGCGCGCTCGACTACCCGGAGGAATCGGCCGGTCGGCGCATGCAGACCGAGTTCGTCGCCGTGCCGCCCTTTTGGACGGTCGGCCAGACGATCGACTACATGCGCGAGGACGAGAACCTGCCCGACCGGTTCGCGCAGATCTATGTCGTCGATCCGAGCTTCCGGCTTCTGGGCGCGGTCGATCTCCACGCCGTCCTGCGCGCCAAGCGCCCGACGACGATCGAGGCGATCATGCACCCGACGCGGCACCCCATCCCGGCCGAGATGGACCAGGAGGAGGCCGCGCAGATCTTCGAACAGTACGATCTTCTCTCGGCAGCCGTCGTCGATTCGGGAGAGCGGCTGGTCGGCGTCCTGACCATCGACGACATCGTGGACGTGATCCAGGAGGAGACCGAGGAGGATTTCCGGCGTCTCGGCGGCGTCGGCGACGAGGAGATCTCCGACTCGGTCCGCGTCTCGGCGCGCTCGCGCTTCCCCTGGCTCTTCGTCAATCTCTTCACGGCCTTCCTCGCCGCGCTCGTCATCGGCCTGTTCGACGCGACCATCGAGCAGATGGTGGCGCTCGCCGCGCTCATGCCCATCGTCGCCTCCATGGGCGGCAACGCGGCGGCGCAGACGATGACCGTGACGGTGCGCGCGATCGCCACGCGCGACATCAACATTCACAATTCGGGCCGCATCATCCGGCGCGAGGTGCTGGTCGGCCTCCTGAACGGTTCGATCATCGCCACGCTTCTCGGCATCGTCGCGGGGTTCTGGACCGGCGATCCGGAGATCGGCGCCGTCATCGCCTGCGCCATGATCATCAACATGCTGACGGCGGCGCTCGCCGGCATCCTGATCCCGTTGATCCTCAACCGCTTCGGGGCCGACCCGGCGCTGGCCTCGGCCGTGTTCGTCACCGCGATCACCGATGTCGTCGGCTTCTTCGCCTTCCTCGGCATCGCGAGCTGGTGGTTCGGCCTCGGATAGGGCTTCGGCCCGAACGCCGCAGGCGGCCGCCATGCGGACGGGGCGCCTCACGCGCCCGGCATCTGGAATTGACTTTTACGTAAATCTGGATTGAGACGGATCGACGCTCGAAAGGCCCGCTCCGCATGCGCGACTACTATACGATCACGGAACTGACGCGCGAGTTCGACATCTCGACGCGCACGATCCGGTTCTACGAGGACGAGGGGCTCATCGCCCCGATCCGCCGCGGGCGCACGCGTCTGTTCCGCCAGTCCGACCGGCAGCTTCTGAAGATCATCCTGCGCGGCAAGCGTCTCGGCTTCTCCATCGCCGAGATCCGCGAGATCATGGGCATGTACCGCGCGCCTCCGGGCGAGGCGGGTCAGCTGCGCGCCATCATCCGCAAGGTCGGCGACCGGCGCCGGGAGCTGGAGCAGAAGCGCCGCGACATCGAGGACCTTCTTGCCGAGCTCGAACAGGCCGAGGAGGCCTGCCTGACGCGCATGGCCGAACTGGGCGTCGCGCCGGCGGCCTGACGCTGCTCTCGCCTTCGATCCGCGTTCAGTTGTTCGGATCGAACGAGCAGGCGAGGATCGTGTCGCTGACGTCCCGCTGACCCTGCTCGTCGAGCGAGCCGTCGAGGAAGGCCTCCAGGAGGTTGCGCTCCGTCATCTGCGTCTGCACGCAGCCGCAATAGGACGCGCAATAGGTCTCGTCGAAGCCCTGCGCCACGCAGGAGCGCTGGCAGTCGACCGGGAAGGCCGCGACGCGGTCCGGCGGGAAGAATTGCGCATAAGCCGCGATCAGCGCGATCGAGACCGGCTGGTGGATCAGGTAGAAGGCCAGCGAATGCCGCCCGATCCAGGTGAGGCCCGTGGCGGGCGCCCGCTCGATCCGGATCGGGCGAAGCCGGTCCCAGAGCCCCGCGGCGCTCGCCCAGCGGCCCGCCGCCATGCCGAGCAGCACCACGCCGGTCCAGGGAAAGATCGGCACCAGATCGTTCGAGAAAGGCTCGTTGGCCGAAAAGCCGATCCAGGCGAGCCAGCGCGGGTCCATCGCCGGGCTCGTCCAGAGATTCGGCAACGCGATGACGAGGAGCCCGGCGAGCGCGACGAGAACCGTCGGCAGGCGCAGGAACAGAAGCCCGATCAGGCTCGCCAGCGCGATCTGGTGCAGGATGCCGAAGAAGACGAAGCTCTCCGGCGAGATAAAGAGCGTGGCGACCGTCACGGCCGCGGCGCCCGCCGCGATCTGCGCCAGACGCTTGAGGAAGGGCCGCCAGCGCACGCCCCGCGCATGGGCGAGCACCAGACCGATGCCGACGAGGAACAGGAAGCTCGTGGCGATGCCGCGCGCGAACAGCCGCCAGCCGCCCTCATAGGCCGTGCCCGCCGGCAGATAGCCGAAGAACTCCAGATCCCAGGTGAAATGGTAGACGAGCATGGCCAGGAGCGCGATGCCGCGCGCGGCGTCCAGAAGGTCGATCCGGCCCCTGGATTTCGCCGGTTCGTCGCCCTTGGGGCTTGCTTCGATGCTGGACATGGCGTCTTCCCGCCTATCTTGGCTCGAACCGGTACGACGCGGTCCCTCGAAAGGTCGCCTTGTGCCGTCACCGGCCGAGCCCGCGCAAGGGCGGGTCGAGACGAAATCGCTTCGGGAGAGCCCATGAAGATCATCGAACGCGCAGGCGCCCGCATCCCCGCCATCGGGCTCGGGACGTTCAAGCTGGAGGGCGAGACCTGCCGCACGCTGGTGCGCGAGGCGATCGAGAAGGGCTACCGCCACATCGACACCGCCCGCATGTACGGCAACGAGGAGGCCGTCGGCCAGGGCATCCGCGACAGCGGCATCGACCGCGATGAACTGTTCGTGACGACCAAGATCTGGTGGTCCGACATCGGTCAGGCGAACCTGATTCCGACCGCCGGCAAGGCTCTGGCCGCGCTCGGGCTGGAGCAGGTGGACCTTCTGCTGATCCACTGGCCGAACCCGGACATTCCGCTCGACGAGTCCATCAAGGCGCTCAACCAGGCGAAGCAGAAGGGCCTTACCCGGCATATCGGCGTCGCCAACTTCACCGAGACTCTGCTCGACGAGGCCGTGTCGCTCTCCGAGGCGCCTCTCGTCTGCAATCAGGTCGAGTATCACCCCGCGCTTTCGCAGGAGGTGCTGCTCGAAGCGGCCCGTCGCCACGACATGGCGCTGATCGCCTATTCGCCGATCGGGCAGGGCGGCGATCTCCTGCAGAACGCCGAGATCGTGCGGATCGCCAGGGAGCACGGCAAGACGCCGGCCCAGATCGTCCTGCGCTGGGAGATCGAGCAGGAGGGCGTCGGCGCCATCCCGCGCACGTCGAACCCGGACCGCCTGTCGGAGAACATCGACATCTTCGACTTCAGGCTCACCGACGAGGACCGCGAGCTCCTGTGGCGGATGACGCGGCTGCGCCGCCGGCTCGTCAATCCGAGCTTCTCGCCGAAATGGGACCGCAGCTGAACTCCGGCGGCAACCCTCGGCCCAGCCGGGAGGGGTAGCCTGCGCCGCTCCCGCCCGGCGCTCCGGGCCCGGTTTCGAGACGCTGCATGTTCTTCGTTCTGTCCAAGGTCGCCTGGTATCTTGTCCAGCCGCTGGTCGTCGTCCTCCTGGCGATCGCGGTGGGCCTTCTGGCCGTCGCGTTCCGCTTCATGCGCACCGGGCTCGCGCTGGCCGGCATCGGCTTCGCGGTCCTTGCGGTCGCCAGCCTGACGCCCGCCGGGCTCTTGATGATGAACATCCTCGAGGAACGGGTCCCGCGTCCCGAACTCCCGGAGCGGATCGCCGGAATCGTGGTTCTCGGCGGCGCCTTCGACACCCGCATCGCCCGCACCCGGAACGAGCCGGAACTGAACGACGCGGCCGACCGGATCACCGCCGCGCTCGCGCTCTCGCGCATCTACCCGGAGGCCCGGGTCATCTTCTCCGGCGGGTCGGCCGCGATCCTCGCCGAGGACATCCCCGAAAGCATTCCGGCGCGAGAGATGTTTCTGGCGCTGGGTCTTTCCGAGGATCGCCTGATCCTGGAGGAGGCCTCCCGCAACACATGGGAGAACGCGGTCTACTCGCTGGAACTCGCGGCCCCGCAGCCGGGCGAGACCTGGCTGCTCGTCACCTCCGCCTTCCACATGCCGCGCTCCGTCGGCTGCTTCCGGCAGGCCGGCTTCGACGTCCTGCCTTACCCGGTGGACTACCGCACCCCCGCGGGGTCCGCCGTCTGGCAGCCGTCCAGCGCGACGATCCGCAACGTCGAGAAGGTCCATTTCGCGATCCGCGAATATATCGGGCTCGCGGCCTACTGGATGACGGGGCGCACCGACGCGCTCTTCCCGTCAGCCTGACGGTTCGTCCAAGGGGCTCCCCAGCCGGTAGATGCCCTTGAAGTCGGACGGATCGACGACGCGGCCCTTGCGGCGGATCGTCAGGCGTCCTTCGCCGGCCATCGTCACCGCCTCGGCCCGGATCGGCGCCATAAGGAGCCGCCACGCCTTCTCGTCCTGCCCGGCGATCGCCCGGGCCACCTCCGAGGGGCAGACGGTCTTCCCCGCCCCGCGCTCGGCCACCATGGCCTCGATCGTCTCCCGGATCGTCGAACGCCGCGTCATTCCTCTTCCTCCCACCGCACCACGGCGTCGTGCGCGTCGGACCAGAATTGGCGATGCGCGATGACCGCGAGCACGCCGGTCGTCGTCGCCATCAGCACGAAGGGGCCGAGGAACCAGCCGAGATAGGCGATGCCGAAGAAGATGGCGCGCAGGCCCGAATTGAAGTGCCGGGCCGCGATCCGGTTCATCGACAGCGCGCGGTTGACCGCCGCGTCGGCGCGCAGCGGATCGGCCTCCGCTTCGGTGCGCATCGGCACCGCGCCGATGAGTATGGAGCAGTCGTTGAAGAGCCGGTACGCCCAGGCGAACTTGAAGAAGGCGTGCGCGAAGATCACGACGAGGCCGAGAAGCTTGGCCTCCAGAAGGCCCCGGTCGCCGAGGCTGCCGATCGGCAGATCCGCCGCGACGGCGCCGATCCGCTCGGTCGCGCCCATCAGCGCGAAACAGCCGCCGATGGCGAAGATGCAGGAGGAGGCGAAGAAGCCGGTGCCCTGCTGCAGGCCGTTCATGATCTGCGTGTCGATCATGCGCAGATCGCGCCGCAGCATGGTGCGCATCCAGCGCTCGCGCTGCACGTCCATGCGCCGCCCGAGCGTGCGATGGGCGAAACGGCTCTTCCCCGTCAGGAAGGCGTAGCCGAACCAGCTGGCGAGGAAGAGCGCCAGCGCCGCCACATTGGCCGGGGTCAGTAGGGATTCGAAGAACATCGCCTCTCTCGTCTGCGCTGGCGTCCGCGCTTGGGGCATCATGTCGCGCAGACGGCTCCGCTTGTCGACGGCCTTGACGAGCGCACCGGCCCGGACGCATGTCCCGCGCCATGCCATTGAACCTCGTCAAGCTCTGCGTCGGCGTCGATACCGTCGAGGACCTGAAGACGCATGTCGAAGGCCGGCTCGCGGCCGCCCGCGCGCGCGGAGAGCCGGCCGAGCAGGGCCACGTCACGCGCGTGCGGCCCGTCCGGGCCAACGAGATTCTCGCCGGCGGCTCGCTCTACTGGGTGATCCGGGGGAACGTGCAGGTCCGCCAGCGCATCCTGCGCCTCGACGAGGTGGAGGGCGCCGACGGCATCACCCGCTGCCGCATCGTGCTCGAACCGGTCTTCAACGCCACCCACTGGCAGCCGCGCCGCCCGTTTCAGGGCTGGCGCTATCTCAAGCCCGAGGACGCGCCGCAGGATCTGTCCGAAGGCGAGGCCGACCTCGAAGCCCTGCCGCCGCATCTGCGCCGCGAACTGGCGATGCTCGGCCTGATGTGACGAGCCGTCCGATTGCGAACGCCCGCCGAGACCCCAGATTGCGGGAGCAAGGAGGCGTCATGGTCAAGGTTCCCAGCGTAGCCGGCGGGCAGCACGTCGAACGAAGCGCGGGCGGCGGCGAGATCGACCGCTTCCTCACGCAGCTGCGCGACACGCCGTCTACCGAGGGCTCGGGCCGCCTGATCTTCGCTCTCGACGCCACGATGAGCCGCCAGCCGACCTGGGATCGCGCCTGCCGTCTGCAGGGCGAGATGTTCGGCGCCGTGGGCGCGGCCGGACCGCTCCTCGTCCAGCTCGTCTACTTCCGGGGCTTCGGGGAATGCCGCGCCTCCCGATGGGTGGCGCGGACCGACGGGCTGCGCGACCTGATGACGCGCATCGACTGCCGGGGCGGGCGGACGCAGATCGGCCGCGTCCTCGCCCACGCGCGAACGGAGGCGGGCAAGGGGAAGGTCCGGGCTCTGGTCTTCATCGGAGACGCGATGGAGGAAGACGCCGATGCCCTGTGCGCCGTCGCCGGCGAGCTCGGCGTTCTGGGCGTTCCGTGCTTCATGGTCCAGGAGGGCCGCGAGCGGAGCGCCGAAGCGGCCTTCCGCGAGATCGCCCGCCTGTCGCGCGGCGCCTATCTTCGGCTCGACGAGGGTTCGGCCGACGCCCTGCGCAACCTTCTGCGCGCGGTCGCCGCCTTCGCCACGCGCGGGATGGCCGCGCTCGAATCGCAGGGCTCGCGCGAGAGCCGGCTTCTCATCGAGCAGATGCGCGGGCGAGGCGGCTCGGCCTGATGGGCGCACTCGTCGCCATCGCGGTCCTGATCTTCGTCGCCGCCACCCTCCGCATGCTTCTGGTGACGCCGCCGGAAAGACTGGCGGCCTTCCTTCGGCGGGCGGGTCCGATTTCGCTGATCGTCGGCGGGGCCGGGCTCATTCTGGTCGGCCGGGGCGCTATCGGCGTCCCGCTGCTGGGCCTCGGCGTCGCCGCCTATCAGCGGCAGCGCTCCAAGGGCCCGCCCGACACCGGCAATGCCCCGCAGAGTTCGAAGGTCCGCTCCGACGGTCTGGAGATGAATCTCGACCATGAGACCGGAGAGCTCGACGGGACGGTTCTCTCGGGGGCTTTCGAAGGCCGGAGCCTGTCCGGCCTGACGCAAAGCGAGCTCGTCTCGCTCCGCGCCGAACTCGGCCGCGACCCGGAAAGCCTACGACTTCTGGAAGCGTATCTTGACCGCCGCATTCCCGGCTGGCGCGTCGACGCGCAGACGGAGGCGGGCGACGGGCTGGGAGGAGCGCCAGGCTCGGGCGCCATGACAGAGCAGCAGGCCTACGAGATCCTTGGCCTTGAGCCGGGAGCGACCCTCGCGGAAGTCAGAGAGGCGCATCGCCGCCTGCTGAAGCGGGTGCATCCCGACCACGGGGGCACCGACTTTCTGGCTGCCCGCATCAACGAGGCGAAGGCTTTCCTGGTCGAGCGTCATCGCTGAATTTCCCTGGATACGCGAATACTTGAGGGCGAGAAGGGGCGATCGGCGCCGCGTGGGAGGCGTCGTTCATGTCTCGTCGGGGGAGACGCCCGTCAGGGCGCCTCGTCCATGCGTCGATCAGTTCGCGGCGACCGCGTAGCAGGCGTAGGAGCTGCGCTTCAGCGTCTCGCAGGCGGCATTCGCCTCGCTTTTGGTCTCGAAGCCGGCGAAGCGCGCCCGGTAGAGGGTCTGCGATCCGGTGTTCACCGCCTCGGTGAAGGCGGTGGCGGAGGCGAGCGCGGAACCCGCCGACCGCTTGGCCTCCGCGAGCATGTCCTCGGCCGTCGCCTCGAGCGGTGTCGCGGCGATCTGGACGACCCAGGGAGAGCGGGCCGCAGCCTCGGGGGCGGAGGGCAGGGTGTCCATGGCCGCCTCCTGCAGGGCGGCGAACTGGCGGGTCGACTGCGCGTCGGTGATCTCGCTGGCCTCGGCCTCGGCGACGATCGAGCCCGTGGTGCCGCGATCGATGCCGACCGAGGGGATCGGCGCGGACGGAATGGGCGCGCGGGGCCGCGGGCTGCTCGGGCGGGACGCGCTCGGGGCGAGGGCGTGCGCGGTCGGCATGTCCATGCGCGCCGGCTCGCTCTGGTCCACGAGAGCCGCGCGAAGCGCGTCGCGGCCGATGATGGTGCGGCCTTCGGGGCTGCGGATGGCGTCGTCCACCGCGCTCGCGGCGTTGGTGCCGTAGGCGGCGGCGACGCGGGTGTCGATCTCGGCCGGGTTCGAGCGGCGGGTCGGCACCGGCACGCTGGTCGGCAGCGAGGCGGCGGCGACCGCGTTCGAGGCGACGCGCGACGGGGACCAGGAGGCGACCAGCGGCGCGCCGCGGCCTTCGCTGGCCTGCGGGATGAAGCGCTGGAGCAGTTCGACCATGTGGTCGTCGCGCGAGCGGCCGGTGCGGCCGCCGAGGACGACGGCGACGAGCTTCTTGTTGCCGCGCACGACCGAGGAGACGAGGTTGAAGCCCGACGCGTTGATGTAGCCGGTCTTGATGCCGTCCGTGCCCTGCACGCGGCCGAGAACCCGGTTGTGGTTGCCGATCGTCTGGCCGCGGAACGTGTAGGAGCGCGTGTTGAAGATCTTGTAGTACTGCGGGAAGTGCTCGCGCAGCGCGATGCCGAGCGTCGCCATGTCGCGCGCCGTCGTCACCTGCTCGGGGTTCGGCAGGCCGCTGGCATTGCGGAAGGTCGTGCCGTTCATGCCGAGCGTGCGGGCCTTCTGCGTCATGACGCGGCCGAAATTCTCCTCTGTGCCGGCCAGGAACTCGCCGATCACGGCGGCCGCGTCGTTCGCCGAGCGCGTGACGAGAGCGTACATCGCCTCCTCGACCGTGATCGTGGAGCCGGTGCGCAGGCCGAGCTTGGAGGGCGGACGGGAGGAGGCGTGCGCCGAGACCTTCATCGGCGTCGAAAGCTGCGCGCGGCCCGTCTCCAGGGCCTCGAACATCATGTAGAGCGTCATCATCTTCGTCAGCGAAGCGGGATGACGCGTCTCGTCGCCGTAGCGGTTGAAGAGGACCTTGCCGTTGTTGGCATCGATCACGAAGGCGGCGTAGCGCGGATTGGCGTCCGCGCTCGCGACCGGGAGCTGGACGAGCAGGCCGGCTCCGATGGCGGCGATGCCGACGGTGCGAACGATACGGCGGGAGAGGTCTTTTAGGAAGGTCGCTGCAATCGGCACGAGGCGCTCTCTCGTTTGTCGGTTCGGGAGGCGCGACGCCGGGGAGGGTGGCCTCCGTCCGGCGAGCGGTGCGCTCGTTCCCTTCGTCTCGGAAAGATTAGGCCGAACGGGCTTACCAATCCGTTTATGGTTGAGGCTTCCTTGTCATCGGGATGTGGCGGAAGCGCGCCTATCATCGGCGGCGCCCCGCGCTCACGGGAATGTGAGACCTGTTGATCCCGCACCGCACAAGGCGCCTTGAAGATTTTTGTGCAGTGCAATATATCGAGCCTGCCGGACGTCGGGATGGGCCCGTCGTCTCACACGAATTCGAGACAGGGAGTGTGCCATGAATCTCTATGACGACGCCAACAAGGCCAGCAAGGAAGCGATGGACAACGCTCTCAAGTCGTTCTCCGTCATGACCAAGGGCTTCCAGCAGATCGCCGCCGAGACGACGGACTTCACCCGTCAGTCCTACGAGCAGTCGACGCAGGCCTTCGAGAAGCTCTCGCAGACCAAGTCGCTCGACAGCGCCTTCGAGGTGCAGAGCGAGTTCGCCAAGTCGGCCTACGAGCGCTGGGTCGCTCAGGCGACCAAGATGTCGGAAATCTGCACCGACATCGCGAAGGAGGCCTATCGCCCCTTCGAGAACACGGTCGCCGCCGCGACCGCCCGCGGCCGCGAGGCCGCCTCGAAGGCTGTCTGATCCGTCTCGACGGAACGCTGACATTTCGACAGGGGGTCCGGCTCGCGCCGGGCCCCTTTTTCGTTGTGCGGACGCCTGTTCGCAGGCTTCGAAGCGGCGCAGCGGCAAGTTGCGGGTGCGACATTCTTCTACCGGCCGCCCAACCGTCTTACAAAGCGTCCGACGATTCATACATATCGGACATGACGAGGGTGGTGGCATTGGCGCGCATCGGGCGAACGGTATCGGCGCAGGGCGGGACCCGGCTTCAGGCCGGCGGACCGGACGGAGCGGGAAACGACCGCGGCACGTCCGTGATCACCAAGACGCGGCCGAAGACGAAGAAGCCGAGCCTTTACAGGGTGCTGCTTCTGAACGACGATTACACTCCGATGGAGTTCGTCATCCACGTGCTCGAGCGGTTCTTCCAGAAGGACCGCGAGGCCGCCACCCGGATCATGCTGCATGTGCATAAACACGGTGTCGGCGAGTGCGGGGTCTATACCTACGAGGTTGCGGAGACGAAGGTCACGCAGGTCATGGATTTCGCCCGCCAGCATCAGCATCCGCTTCAATGCGTGATGGAAAAGAGTTGAGGTGAAGCTTGCCCACATTCTCGCAAAGCCTGGAGAAGTCGCTCCATCAGGCCCTGACGCTCGCCAATGAGCGTCATCAGGAATTCGCGACGCTCGAACACCTCCTGCTCGCCCTGCTCGAAGACAAGGACGCGGCGGCCGTCATGCGCGGGTGCAGCGTCGACATCGACCTGCTCCGGTCCTCGCTGACCGAGTACATCGACACCGAGCTCGCCAACCTCGTGACGGGTCACGACGAGGATTCGAAGCCGACCGCCGGCTTCCACCGCGTGATCCAGCGCGCCGTCATCCACGTCCAGTCCTCCGGCCGCGAGGAGGTGACCGGGGCCAACGTCCTCGTCGCGATCTTCGCCGAGCGCGAGAGCCACGCCGCGTTCTTCCTGCAGGAGCAGGAGATGACGCGCTACGACGCGGTGAACTTCATTTCCCACGGCATCTCCAAACGGCCCGGCGCGGCGGAAAGCCGGCCCGTTCGCGGAGCGGAGGACGAGCAGTCGACCATGGGGCAGGACGAGGACGGACGTCGCAAGGAGAAGCAGGACGCGCTCACCGCCTACTGCGTCAACCTCAACGAGAAGGCCAAGAACGGCCGGATCGACCCGCTGATCGGCCGCGCGAGCGAGATCAGCCGGACGATCCAGGTCCTGTGCCGCCGCTCCAAGAACAACCCGCTCTATGTGGGCGATCCCGGCGTCGGCAAGACGGCGATCGCCGAAGGCCTCGCCAAGCGGATCGTCGAGGGCGACGTTCCAGAGGTCCTGGCCGGCTCCACCATCTTCTCGCTCGACATGGGCACGCTTCTCGCCGGCACGCGCTATCGCGGCGACTTCGAGGAGCGCTTGAAGCAGGTCGTGAAGGAGCTGGAGGAGTATCCGGGCGCGGTCCTCTTCATCGACGAGATCCATACCGTCATCGGCGCGGGCGCGACCTCGGGCGGGGCGATGGATGCCTCGAACCTCCTCAAGCCGGCCTTGTCCTCGGGCGCGATCCGCTGCATCGGCTCGACGACCTACAAGGAGTACCGCCAGTTCTTCGAGAAGGACCGCGCGCTGGTGCGCCGGTTCCAGAAGATCGACGTCGCCGAGCCCTCCGTCGAGGACGCGGTCTCGATCCTCAAGGGGCTTAAGCCCTATTTCGAGGACTTCCACCGCGTGAAGTTCACCAACGAGGCGATCCGCTCGGCCGTCGAGCTGTCGTCGCGCTACATCAACGACCGCAAGCTGCCGGACAAGGCGATCGACGTGATCGACGAGACCGGTGCCTCGCAGATGCTCCTGCCGGAAGGCCGGCGGAAAAAGCAGATCGGCATCAAGGAGATCGAGGCGACCGTCGCCACGATGGCGCGGATCCCGCCGAAATCGGTGTCCAAGGACGACGAGGAGGTTCTCTCGAACCTGTCGGCGCAGCTCAAGCGCGTCGTCTACGGGCAGGACAACGCCATCGAGGCGCTGTCCTCGGCGATCAAGCTCGCCCGCGCGGGCCTGCGCGAACCGGAGAAGCCGATCGGCTCCTACCTGTTCTCGGGCCCGACCGGCGTCGGCAAGACCGAGGTCGCCAAGCAGCTCGCCTCTTCGCTCGGCGTCGAGCTCCTGCGCTTCGACATGTCGGAATACATGGAGCGGCACACGGTCTCGCGCCTGATCGGCGCGCCTCCGGGCTATGTCGGCTTCGACCAGGGCGGTCTCCTGACCGACGGCGTCGACCAGCATCCGCATTGCGTCCTCCTCCTCGACGAGATCGAGAAGGCGCATCCGGACCTGTTCAACATCCTCCTGCAGGTCATGGACCACGGGAAGCTTACGGACCACAACGGCAAGAAGATCGACTTCCGGAACGTCATCCTCATCATGACGACGAACGCCGGAGCGGCCGAGGCTTCGAAGGCGGCGATCGGCTTCGGCTCGTCGCGCCGCACGGGCGACGACGTGGAGGCGATCAACCGCCTCTTCACGCCGGAGTTCCGCAACCGCCTCGACGCGATCATCCCCTTCGCGCCGCTGCCGACGCCGGTCATCCACGAGGTGGTGCAGAAGTTCGTCATGCAGCTGGAAGCCCAGCTTTCCGAACGCGGCGTCGTCTTCGACCTCGCGCCGGAGGCGATCGCCTGGCTGGCGGAGAAGGGCTACGACGAGCAGATGGGCGCGCGTCCGCTGGGCCGCGTGATCCAGGAGCACATCAAGAAGCCGCTGGCGGACGAGGTGCTGTTCGGCAAGCTCAAGCGCGGCGGCATCGTGAGGGTCACGGTGGTCGGCGAGGGGGCGGAGCGCAAGCTGAGCCTCGAATCCATCGCCGACGAGCCGCAGGCCCGCCCGAAGCGCTCGTCCGACGCGGCGCCGCGCAAGCGGCAGAAGGCGGCGGCGAGCGAGAGCGAGCGGTCGGAGCCCGCGCTCGACGAGGACCCGGACGGGGAGGGCACGCTCGCCCTCGCCAAGCCGGAGACGAAGACGACGCAGAAGTCCGGTCGCTCCGGCACCGTGCCGAAAGTGCCTCGTAAGTCCTCCTGATCATCTGTAGGAGTGTGGCCGAACCTGCGGCCGACCGAGAAAGGGCCGCCCGTGAGCGGCCCTTTTGACGTCGGCGCTCCCACTCTTCGAGCCTGCGCATCCGGCCTTTGGGCCGATGCCGCAGAAGGCATGAGGCCGGAACGACCATGGACGCCCTATCCCCGGAGCCGGACGACAAGAACCGGCTCAGATGGTTCCTGCGGGGCGTCCGGGGCCTCGCCAGCGCGCCGGCCTTGATCCTCACCCTTTCGATGGTGGGATTCGCCGCGCTCGCGCGCGATGCCGGGCTCGACTGGCTCCAGGCCTCCTTCATGACGGTGACGGTCTGGGCGATGCCCGCCCAGCTCATCATCCTGGGGGCCGTCACCGCCGGCGCGACCCTTCCGGCGACGGCGCTCGCCGTCGCGCTCTCCTCCGTCCGGCTGATGCCGATGGTGGTCGCGCTGATGCCGGAGCTGCGGGCCGGCGGCACCCGGACGCGGACGCTCCTGTTCCTCTCTCACTTCGTGGCGGTGACGAACTGGGTCTTCGCCATGGAGCGAATCGGCGACGTCCCGCGCGAGATGCGCACGACCTTCCTCGCCGGCTTCGCGGTGACGCTGACCGCCCTCAACACGGTCCTCGTCGCGCTGCTCTTCAACGTCATGGGGCAACTGCCGGCCATCGCCACGGGCGCGCTCGCCTTCCTGACGCCGGTCTACTTCCTGACCTCGCTGTTCGGCACGTCGCGGGCGACGGCAAGCCGCGTCGGGCTCTTCACCGGCATCGCCCTCATCCCGCCGGCCAACTGGCTGTTTCCGGCCTTCGACATCCTCATCGCGGGGATCGTCGGCGGGGTGCTCGCCTTCCTGGTCGGCCGCTCGCTGGACGCGCGCAAGGGAGGCGCCAATGTCTGACCTGACCTTCTTCGGCCTGCCGTCGCCCTGGTGGCCCTATCTCTTCATCGTCCTCGCCGGCTGGCTGCCGACGGGCGTCTGGCGCTATCTCGGCGTTCTCTCGGCGAACTCGATCTCGGAGGACTCCACCGTCCTGCAGCTCGTGCGGGCCATCGCGACGGCGCTCGTCGCCGCCGTGATCGCGCGCCTCGTCCTCTATCCCACCGGCTCGCTCGCCGAGGTGCCGGCCTGGGCACGGATCGGCGGGCTCGCGGTGGGCTTTGCGACCTACTATTTCGCCCGCCGCTCGATCGTCGCGGGCATCGTCGCCTCGCAGCTGGTCCTGCTCGCGGGCGCGTGGCAGGCCGGGCTTCTATAGCGTCCGAAGCGCCGCGCGGATCGCCTCGGCATGCTCGGCCAGAACGGCGCGGTCGGCCATTCGGGTCGCATGCCTCTCCAGCGGCACGCCCGAATAATGCGGCACCACGTGGATGTGCAGGTGGAACACCGTCTGTCCGGCCGGCTCCTCGTTGAACTGCTCGATCTGGACGCCGTCGGCGCCGAACGCCTTCGTCACGGCGCGCGCGAGCCGCTTCACCTGCGGCATCAGCCGGGCCAGGGTCTCGTCCTCCGCGTCCAGAAGGTTGCGCGACGGCGCCTTCGGGATGACGAGGCTGTGCCCCTTGGACTTCGGCATCACGTCCATGATCGCGACGGCGTCCTCGGTCTCGAAGAGCGTCTCGGACGGGATCTCCCCGCGCAGGATCTTGGCGAAGATGTTCTGGTCGTCGTAGGGCGTGTTCGTCATCGGTGAGCCTCCGGTCAGCGGAAGGCCCCGCTTTATCACTCCGGAACGCCGCCGTCCTTGCGGAAAGGCGTGTGCTCGGACAGCACCTCGCGCACATGCTCCACGTCCGCGCGCTCGCGTTCCAGATGATCGGCCACGGCACGGCGCAGGCCCGGATGGGCGATGTAGTGCGCCGAATGCGTCGTCACCGGCTCGTAGCCGCGCGCCAGCTTGTGCTCGCCCTGTGCGCCCGCCTCCACGACCGAGAGGCCGTGCTCGATCGCGTAGTCCACGGCCTGATGGTAGCAGAGCTCGAAATGCAGGAAGGGGTGGTCCTCGACGCAGCCCCAGTAGCGGCCGTAGATGCGATCCGCGCCGACGAAATTGAGCGCTCCGGCGATGGCCCGACCGTCCCGTCTGGCGAGAACGAGGACGATCGAATCGCCCATGCGCTCGCCGACGAGGCTGAAGAAGGCGCGCTTCAGATAGGGCCGGCCCCATTTGCGGCTGCCCGTGTCCATGTAGAAGGAAAAGAAGGCGTCCCAGACTGTTTCGGTCAGGTCGCGGCCCGTCAGGCGCTCGACCGTGATGCCGTTCTCCAGCGCCGCCTGCCGCTCCTTGCGCAGCCCTTTTCGCTTGCGCGAGGCGAGCGTCCCGAGAAAGTCCTCGAAGCTCGAATAGCCGCGATTGACGAAGTGGAACTGCTGGTCGGTCCGGTGGAGGAAGCCGGCGTCCTCGAAGGCGGCGAGGTCGTCCGGCTGAAGGAAGGTCGCGTGCGCGGACGAGATTTTCGTCTGCACCACATAGCCCGCGACGGCCGAGGCGAGAGCCGCGCGGGCGCCGTCCGAACCGGAATTCGGGCCGACGAGAAGGCGCGGGCCGGTCGCGGGCGTGAAGGGCACCGAGACCTGGAGCTTGGGATAGTAGCGCCCGCCCGCCCGCTCGAAGGCGTCCGCCCAGCCGTGGTCGAAGACGTATTCGCCCTGGCTGTGCCCCTTCAGATAGGCCGGGACGAAGCCGAGGGCGTGCCCGTCCTCGTCCTCCATCACCAGATGCTGGGGCAGCCAGCCGGCGGCCTGCCCGACGCTGCCCGAATCCTCGAGCGAGGACAGGAAGGCGTGGCGCAGGAAGGGGTTGAGCGAGGTTCCCCCGCCACCGGTCGCGGCGGCCCGGTCCCAGGCCGCCGCGTCCAGATCGCCGATCCGGTCCGCGACGCGCACGGTGATCGTCTTCTCTTCGGATGTCTCGCTCATGCGCGGGTCATGTCGGGCGAAGGGCTCCCTTCCGCAAGGCCCACAGCATCGGCCCGAAAATCGGAATCGATTTTCGGAAAGCCTGATGCGCAGATTCAAAGAGTGAGAGCGACCTTTGTGCGTCCGGACGGACGCACGGCGCTCTAACCCTGCGGCAAAAAGCCTTCGAAGGTGATCTGGTCGGCGAATCGTCCGCTTTCGGCGACATCCTCTTCCGTCCGCACGGTCCAGCTGATGACCGGCAGATGCTTCTCCTCGCGCACCCAGCGCACGAACGAATTGTCGAGGTGGTGCACGTTGTAGGAGGAGAAGGAGCAGCGCTCGCCGAAGGCCTCGCGGTGGACCGCCAGAATCTCCGCGCGGGTGCCCTCCGCCGTCAGGCCGACCGGCACCATCTCGGACAGGGTCGAGGCCTCGTCGATCAGCCAGTGGTCGAAGGACATGAGGGCGAGGGGGCCGCGATAGGCTTCGAGAAGGGGACGAAGCAAGTCGCCGAACCCGGCGTCGCTTGCCGCGTCCACGCCCTTCATCTCCACCACCAGCGGCACGCGGCCCGCCGTCAGTTCGAGGAGTTCGGCGACGGTCGGCAAGCCGTCCACGCCGCTCTTGAGGCGCAGGCGGGAGAGGTCGGACGCCTGCGCCTGGTGCAGGAGCCCGCTCGCGCCCGTCATGCGGTCCAGCTCGGCGTCGTGGAAGACGATCGGCACGCGATCCGCCGAAAGGCGGATGTCGCATTCGATGGCATAGCCCGCCTCGATCGCCGCCCGGAAGGCGGAGATCGAGTTCTCGTGGATGCCGCGGGCCGCGTCGTGCAGCCCGCGATGGGCGATCGGCCGAGCCGTCAGCCAGCCGATGTCGCGATGGACGGCCATGGCGCTCAGGCGATCTCGAAGAAGGCTTCGACCTCGACGGCCGCCCCCATCGGCAGCTGCGAGACGCCGACGGCCGAGCGGGCGTGCTTGCCCTTGTCGCCGAGGATTTCGACCATGAAGTCCGAGGCGCCGTTGGCGACCTTGTGCTGGTCGGTGAAGGCGTCGTCGCTGGCGACGAACACGGTGAGCTTCAGGAGACGGCCGATCTTGTCCAGATCGCCGAGAGCCGCCTGCGCCTGCGCCAGGACGTTGATGGCGCACAGGCGCGCCGCGCGCTGGCCGTCCTCCAGCGAGACGCCCGAGCCGAGACGGCCCGTCACCGCCAGCGCGCCGTTCTCCATCGGGAGCTGGCCCGACGTCTGCAGGATGTTGCCGAAGGTCACGGTCGGCACGTAGTTCGCGGCCGGGGCGGAAGCCTGCGGAAGCGTGACGCCGGCCTTCTCAAGACGGGACTGGATCGTTTCGGACATGAAATCTCCTGCATTCTTCGTCACGGGTGGGATCGGGGACGGCGTCGTGCCGTAAGAATTGGGGACAATGATTCGATGCTGTCGCGTAGCCTGTGCCTTCTCGCCGGCCTCTTGCCGGCGGGCTCCGCCCTTGCGGTCGAACTCGCCCCACACCGAGGCGTTTACGACCTTTCGCTGGCCGAGCATACCCTCGGCCTGACGGGCGTCGAAGGGCGCATCGCCATCGATCTGTCGGCGCCCAGCTGCGAGGCCTACGACCTCGACTACCGCTTCGTCGCCCGCTTCGGGGAGGAGGACGAGGTGACGCTGACCGACCAGCGCATCCTCGCCAGCGAGGGCCGGGACGGCACGAGCTACGACTTCACCGCGACCAGCCTCGTCGACGGCATCGAGCAGAGCCGGGTCGAGGGAAGCGCGCGAACGCGCGAGGACCAGACACGGGTCGAGATGCGCCAGCCGGTGGAGCGCACCTTCGAGATTCCGGCGGCGCTCTTCCCCCTCGGACACACGCGCCGCATCATTGAGCGCGCCCGCGCCGGCGAGCGCATCGTCCAGGGCCCGCTCTACGACGGCGACGTGGAGGGCGACGACGTGCTGACGACGACCGCCATCATCACGCCCCTGCAGGGCAACGCCGAGCGGCCGGACGGCATCGAGGGCCTGAACGGCTGGCGGGTGGACGAGTCCTACTACAACTCCTCCAGCGACGCGGACGGCCTGCCCACCTTCCACACGCGCTACACGCTGTTCGAGAACGGCGTCACCGACGACCTCTACATCGACTTCGGCGACTACGCCCTCGAAGGCTCGCTGAGCGAGCTGACGCTCGGCGAGGGGCCTTCGGACTGCGGCTGACCGGGCTTGCCGGACCGGCCCTTTTGGTGTAGGGGCCGCGCTATTCCACACACGGAATTCGGGATCGACGAGCGTCTTCGCGCGCCGGCCCCACCGGTGGCAGGCCATCCGGCCTGTCTCTTTTCCGTGGAGGCTCAACCGGTCAAGGACATCTATCCAATGGCTCTTCCTGATTATTCCATGCGCCAGCTGCTCGAGGCCGGCGTTCACTTCGGCCACCAGACGCACCGCTGGAACCCGAAGATGGCGCCGTACATCTTCGGCGCGCGCAACAACATCCACATCCTCGACCTCGCGCAGACGGTGCCGATGCTGCATCGCGCGCTGCAGGCCGTGTCCGACTCGGTCGCCCGCGGCGGTCGCGTGCTCTTCGTGGGCACCAAGCGCCAGGCCTCCGAGATCGTCGCCGACGCGGCGAACCGCTCGGCCCAGTACTACGTCAACGCCCGCTGGCTCGGCGGCATGCTGACGAACTGGAAGACGATCTCGAACTCGATCCAGCGTCTGCGCAAGCTCGACGATCTCCTGGCCGGCGAAGCCCAGGGCTTCACCAAGAAGGAGCGCCTGACCCTGCAGCGCGAGCGCGACAAGCTCGACCGCGCGCTCGGCGGCATCAAGGACATGGGCGGCGTGCCGGACATGATCTTCATCATCGACACCAACAAGGAGTCGATCGCGATCGAGGAAGCCAAGCGCCTCGGCATCCCGGTCGTCGCCGTCGTCGATTCGAACTGCGATCCGGCCCCGATCGACTACCCGATCCCGGGCAATGACGACGCGGCCCGCGCGATCTCGCTCTACTGCGACCTGATCGCCCGCGCGGCGGTCGACGGCATCGGCCGCCAGCACGGCGCCTCGGGCGTCGACATCGGCGCGATGGAGGAGGCTCCGGTCGAGGAGTCGCTCGACGCGGCGCCCGAGGGCGAGGCCCCGGCCGAGTCCGAGGCGACCGCCTCGGCCGCCTGATCCGGCGTCTTCATCGCGACGACACAAGCGCGGCGCCTTATGGCGCCGCCGATTTCAGGCGCACCTCCCAAGAGGGACCGGTGCGCCCTTTCATGATCAAGAGGGCTGACCCATGACGATCTCCGCCTCCATGGTGAAGGAACTGCGCGAGAAGACCGGCGCAGGCATGATGGACTGCAAGACGGCGCTCGCCGAGACCAACGGCGACATGGAAGCCGCGATCGACTGGCTGCGCGCCAAGGGCATCGCCAAGGCCGACAAGAAGTCGGGCCGCACCGCCGCCGAGGGTCTGATCGGCGTCGCCGCCGCCGACAACAAGGCGGTCGTCGTCGAGGTGAACTCCGAGACCGACTTCGTCGCCCGCAACGAGGCCTTCCAGGCGCTCGTGCGCGAGGTCGCCAACGCCGCTCTCTCGACCGACGGTTCGGTCGAGGCGGTCGGCGCCGCGACGCATGCCGGCAGCGGCAAGACCGTCACCGACACGATCAAGGACGCGGTCGCGACCATCGGCGAGAACATGAGCCTGCGCCGTTCGGCCCAGCTCCAGGTCTCCGAGGGCGTCGTGGCGACCTACATCCACAACGCGGTCGTCGACGGCCTCGGCAAGATGGGCGTCCTCGTCGCCATCGAATCGGCCGGCGACAAGGCCGCGCTCAACGCCTTCGGCCGTCAGGTCGCGATGCATGTCGCGGCGACGAACCCGCTGGCGCTGACCGATGCCGAGATCGACCCGACCGTCGTCGAGCGCGAGAAGGCCGTCTTCTCCGAGCAGGCCCGCCAGTCGGGCAAGCCGGAGAACATCATCGAGAAGATGGTCGAGGGCCGTCTGCGCAAGTTCTACGAGGAGGTCGTCCTCCTGAAGCAGAACTTCGTCATCAACCCCGACCTGACGGTCGAGGGCGCCCTCAAGGCCGCCGAGAAGGACTTCGACGCCCCGGCCAAGATCGTCGGCTTCGTGCGCTTCGCCCTCGGCGAGGGCATCGAGCGCGAGGAGAGCGACTTCGCCGCCGAGGTCGCCGCGGCCGCCGGCAAGAAGTAAGCCAGAGCATTTCCAGCCGAAGCGGAATCGCTTCGGCGTCGGAGACTGCGGCAAGGGGCGAGCCCGGCTCGCGCCGGTTCGACAATCCGAAGGGCGCCGCTTCGCTTGAGAAGCCGGCGCCCTTCCTGTATCGCGGGTCCGGCATTTTGACGGGAAAATCCATGACGAGCGACATGCGCTTCAAACGCGTGCTCCTGAAGGTGTCCGGCGAGGCGCTGATGGGCGCCCAGGGTTTCGGGATCGACGTGGCGGTCGCGGACCGGATCGCGGCCGACATCAAGGAAGCGCGCGAGCTCGGCACGGAGATCTCGATCGTCGTCGGCGGCGGGAACATCTTCCGCGGCGTGGCCGTCGCCTCCAAGGGCGGCGACCGCGTGACGGGCGACCAGATGGGCATGCTCGCCACCGTCATCAACGCGCTCGCGCTGCGGACCTCGCTGTCCAAGCTCGGCGTCGATTCGGTCGTCCTGTCGGCGATCCCGATGCCGGAGATCTGCGAGAGCTTCTCGCAGCTCGTCGCCCTGTCCCATGCCGACAAGGGCAAGGTCGTGATCTTCGCGGGCGGCACGGGCAACCCGTTCTTCACGACCGACTCGGCCGCCGCCCTGCGCGCCGCCGAAATGGGCGTGGACGCGCTTCTGAAGGGCACGCAGGTGGACGGCATCTATTCGGCCGACCCCAAGCTCGACCCGACCGCCACCCGCTACGACCGCCTGACGCACGACGAGGTGCTCGGCCGCGGGCTCGCGGTGATGGACGTCGCCGCCGTCGCCCTGGCGCGCGAGAACAAGATTCCGATCGTCGTCTTCTCCATTCACGATGCCGGCGGCTTTGCCCGCATCCTGAAGGGCGAGGGACGCTCGACGATCGTCTCCGATTGAGAGTTTGAGAGGAAACGACATGACATCGGCCACCGATCTCAACGAGCTGAAGCGCCGCATGGAAGGCGCCGTCACGTCCTTCAAGGGCGATCTCGCCGGCCTTCGCACGGGGCGCGCCTCCGCGAACCTGCTCGACCCCATCACGGTCGACGCCTACGGCTCGTCGATGCCGCTGAACCAGGTCGCCAACGTCACCGTTCCCGAGCCGCGCATGGTCGCCGTCTCGGTCTGGGACAAGTCGATGGTCGGCGCGGTCGAGCGCGCGATCCGCGAGTCGAGCCTCGGCCTGAACCCGATCACGGACGGCACCACGCTGCGCATTCCGCTGCCGGAGCTGAACGAGCAGCGCCGCCGCGAGCTCGTGAAGGTCGCGCACCAGTACGGCGAGAGCGCCCGCGTCGCGGTCCGCCACGTGCGCCGCGACGGCATGGACGCCTTGAAGAAGGCGGAAAAGGACGGCGACATGGGCCAGGACGAGAGCCGCCAGGCCTCCGAGAAAGTCCAGAAGATGACCGACGACACGATCGCCGAGATCGACCGTCTTCTGACTGTCAAGGAAGCCGAAATCATGCAGGTATAGGCTTTACGGCCGATACGCTGCTTTCTGGCAGTCGTGAAAGAGCGTTGGAAAGGCGATCGGCCGTGAGGCACCCTCGACACGTCGCGATCATCATGGACGGCAACGGTCGCTGGGCGAAGGCCCGTGGCCTGCCGCGCACGGCCGGTCACCGCAAGGGGGTGGAAGCCGTGCGCGAGGCCGTGCGGACCGCCGCCGACTTGCGCATCCCCTATCTGACGCTCTTCGCCTTCTCCTCCGAGAACTGGAGCCGCCCGGCGGACGAGGTCAGCGACCTCATGGGCCTGCTCAAGCATTTCATCCGCCGCGATCTCGCCGAGCTCCACAAGGAGAGCGTGCGCGTTCGCGTCATCGGCGCGCGCGACAACCTGCCCGCCGACATCCGCTCGCTTCTCGAAGAGGCCGAGACGCTGACGCGCGACAACGACGCCATGACGGTCGTGATCGCCTTCAATTACGGCGCGCGCGACGAGGTGGCCCGCGCCATGCGCCGCATCGCCGAGAAGCTGAAGTCGGGCGCGGTCTCCATCGACGATCTTTCGGTCGAGACGCTCGACCAGCATCTCGACACCGCCGGCATCCCCGATCCGGACCTCATCATCCGCACGTCGGGCGAGCTGCGCCTGTCGAACTTCCTGCTCTGGCAGGCCGCCTATTCGGAATTCGCCTTCCTGTCGTGCCTGTGGCCCGATTTCGACCGCAAGGCCTTCGAAGACACGGTCGCCGACTATGCCTCGCGCGACCGCCGCTTCGGCGGCCTGTCGCGCGACATCGCGTCCTGAGCGGCCGATGGGGCTCGGACTCGGACGGCTGACCGCGGGGCAATCCTGGATCGACCTGAAGTCCCGGCTCGTCTCCGCCGTCGTTCTGGGTCTGGCGGTCCTGGCCGTCGCCATCGTCGGCGGCCTGCCGTTCCGCATCCTCTGCTTCGCCACGGCCGTCATCGTCTTCAACGAGTGGTCGCGGATGACGCGCGCCAAGCGCGCCGGGCCGATCTACCTCTTCGCGCGCCGGGCGCTGTTCCTCGGCTTCTTCCTGTTCGTCTTCGGCTTCGAGTTCCTGGCGCTCGCCGTCCTCTTCGGCGCGGCGGGCTTCGTCGCCTTCGTCGATCGCAACGAGAGGAAGGCCGTCTGGGTCGGCGGCGGGCTTCTCTACGCCTCGCTCGCCGGCATCGCCCCCGGCATGCTGCGCGGGAACGACCCGGAAGGCCTCGCCTCCCTCGGCCTCGTCATCTGCGTCGTCTGGGCGACCGACATCTTCGCCTATTTCGCGGGCCGCTCCATCGGCGGGCCGAAGCTGATGCCGCTCGTCTCCCCGAAGAAGACCATCTCGGGCGCCCTGGGCGGACTCGTCGCCGGAATGGTCTTCGGGGGCCTCTACAGCTTCGTCGTCTCCGGCAACGTCACCGCCTACGTGCTCTTCGTCTCCGCGATCCTCTCCACGCTCGGGCAGGCGGGCGATCTCTACGAATCCTGGATCAAGCGCCGTTTCGGCGTGAAGGATTCGGGACGGCTCATTCCCGGCCACGGCGGTCTGATGGACCGGATCGACGCCCTGATCGTCGCCACCGCCGCACTGTGGCTGATCGCGCTTCTGGAGCGCGGGTTCGACGAGCCGGCACGGGCGATCTTCCGGCTCTAGCGGCGAACCGGAATTCGACCAAGATCGACGATTAGGGGCCGTGATCCGGCCACGAAGAAGGACCTGACCGACATGGAATTCCTGGGCTGGCTCGGCGGCGGCTTCGTCGGGACGATCATTCCCTTCCTCTTCGTCCTCACCGTCATCGTCTTCTTCCACGAGCTCGGCCACTATCTCGTCGGCCGCTGGTGCGGCATCCGCGTCCTCGCCTTCGCCGTCGGCTTCGGCCCCGAGATCGTCGGCTTCAACGACCGGCACGGCACGCGCTGGAAGCTCTGCGCGATCCCGCTCGGCGGCTACGTGAAGTTCCTCGGCGACGAGAACGCCGCCAGCGTTCCGGACAACGAGGCCGTCGGCCGGATGAGCGCCGAGGAGCGGGCAGGGGCGTTCCCGGCCAAGCCCGTCTGGAAGCGCGCGGCGACGGTCGCCGCCGGGCCGATCGCGAACTTCATCCTCGCCATCGCGATCTTCGCCTCGGTCGCCTATTTCAACGGCCGCTTCGTCGGCGATCCGGTGATCGCGGAGGTGACGGAAGGCTCGCCCGCCGAGGCGGCCGGGCTGCAGCCCGGCGACCGGATCCTGACCGCGGACGGCACGGACATCGCCTACTTCTCCGACCTCCAGCAGCACATCGCCAGCCGCGCGGGGGTTCCGATCAACCTTCGGATCGAGCGCGCCGGCGAGCCGATCGAGCTGACCGTCGTGCCCGAGACGCGCATCCAGACGGACAATTTCGGCAACGAGTTCCCGATGCCGGTCATCGGCGTCGTCGCCAACGACCAGTCCTCCTCCTTCCGCACCGAGGAGGTCTCGATCCCGCAGGCGCTCGGCTACGGCGCCAACCAGACGTGGTTCGTCACCGAGCGCACGGTCTCCTTCATCGGCGGCATGTTCACCGGCAGCCAGCCCACGGACCAGATCGGCGGGCCCATCCGCATCGCCCAGGTCTCCGGGCAGGCCGCGACCTACGGCTTCGCCTCGCTGCTCCAGCTGGCGGCGCTCCTGTCGGTCTCGATCGGCCTTCTGAACCTTCTGCCGATCCCGATGCTCGACGGGGGGCACCTCACTTTCTACGCCTACGAGGCGGTGCGCGGTAAGCCGCTCGGCGAGCGCGCGCAGGAGATCGGCTTCCGGATCGGCCTCGCCTTCGTGATCGGTCTTATGCTATTCGCCTTCTGGAACGATCTCGCGAATCTCTATCGGGGTTAGCGGGACTGGGGGCTTCGCGCGAGGACAGAAACGACCGGTTAACCATGCCGCCCGACGCACGTGGCTCGGCGGCAACTGTTTTCCGAATCCTAAACGGATCGGGTTCAGTTTGGTTGAATGCGGGCCCGAAGCCGGTACAACCGGTCCAAGGGATCGCATGGGTCAGGGGATTGTCCCGCTGCGACTATGGAATACGGGGTGACTATGCCTATGAAGGCTGGATCGAAGCTTCTCAACGCCCTCTCGGCAGCGGCGTTGTCGTCGACCGTCTTCGCGGTCTCCATCGTCGCCGTGCAGTCCGCCGGTGTCTCGGCGGCGGCCGCGCAGACGGTGTCCAGCGTCCAGGTGCGCGGCAACCAGCGCGTCGAGGCGGACACGATCCGCGGCCTCGCGCAGATCTCGCCCGGCCGGAACGTCAGCGCCGCCGAGATCGACGCGGCGGTCACCCGCCTCTTCGCCACCGGCCTCTTCTCCGACGTGCGCATCAGCCGCTCGGGCGGGACGCTCATCGTCGACGTCGACGAGAACCTGATCGTGGCGGGCGTCGTCTTCCAGGGCAACAGCCGCATCCGCACCGAGCAGCTGCAGGCGACGGTCCAGACCGCGCCGCGCGCCGCCTACAACGCCTCCACGGCCCAGGCCGACGTCGAGGCGATCCGCGCCGCCTACACGCGCGTCGGCCGCAGCGACGCGACGGTCAGCGTCTCGACCGTCCCGGTCGACGGCAACCGCGTCAACGTCGTCTACACGATCAACGAGGGCGACCGCACGCGCATCGCGCGCATCGACTTCGTCGGCAACAGCGCCTTCCGCGACGGCCGCCTGAAGGAGGTCATCGCGCTCCGCGAGACCGGCATTCTCGGCTTCCTGCAGCGCTCCGACATCTATGACGAGGACCGCCTGCGCGCCGACGAGGAGACGCTGCGGCGCTTCTACTACAATCGCGGCTATGCGGACTTCCGGATCGTCTCCTCGGTCGCCGAGCTGGACGCGACGTCGAACCAGTATTTCATCACCATCACGGTGGACGAGGGCGAGCGCTACACGTTCGGCCAGATCAACATCGACTCGACCGTGTCGGGCATCGACGCGACCGCGCTGCAGCGCGAGCTCGACACCCGCCCGGGGCAGGTCTACAGCGCCGAGGCCGTCGAGGACACGCTCGTCAATCTGACGAACGCCGTGGCCGCGCAGGGCTACGCCTTCGCGCAGGTGACGCCGCGCGGCGACCGCGACTTCAACTCCAACACGATCGGCATCGACTACGTCATCGACGAGGGCCCGCGCGCCTATGTCGAGCGGATCGAGATCCGCGGCAACTCCAAGACCCGCGACTACGTCATCCGCCGCGAGTTCGACGTGTCGGAAGGCGACGCCTTCAACCAGGTGCTGATCCAGCGCGCCCGCCAACGCCTCGAGGCGCTGCGCTTCTTCGAGCGCGTCAACGTCTCCACCGCGCCGGGCTCGCAGCCGGACCGTGTCATCGTGGTCGTGCAGGTCGCCGAGCAGTCGACGGGCGAGTTCTCGATCGGCGGCGGCTACACGACGGGCGGCGAGAATTCCGGCCCGGTCGCCGAGGTCAGCGTCACCGAGCGCAACTTCCTCGGCCGCGGCCAGTTCGTGCGCGTCTCGGCGGGCTTCGGCGAGAACACGCGCAACTACCAGCTCTCCTTCACCGAGCCCTACTTCCTCGGCCGTCGTCTGGCGGCGGGCTTCGACATCTACCGCAACGAGAGCACCGGCGGCGGCTACGACATCGAGCGCATCGGCGGTTCGCTCCGCATCGCGGCTCCGCTCACCGAGAACCTGACCGCGCAGCTCGCCTACAACTACAAGGAAGAGACGTTCGGCGACAGCTTCGGCCTGACCGTCAACCCGCTGACGGGCCAGCTCTTCGGCATCGACGGCGCCGGCAACCCGATCTCCAGCACCTGCGGCGATCCGGGCGCGCGGAATGCTGCGGGGGTACCCACCTTCGCGGGTCTGCCCGGCGAAGGTGGCACGGCCGGTGCGCCGCCCTTCACGCTTTCGCCGATCATCAACCAGGCGATCTGCGACAGCCCGTACTCGACCTCCTCGATCGCCTACGCGTTCAGCTACAACACGCTGGACAACCAGAACGACCCGCGCGAGGGCATCTTCGCGCAGGTCGGCCAGGAGTTCGCGGGTCTGGGCGGCGACGCGGAGTTCATCCGCACGACCGGCCGCGGTTCGCTCTTCACGCTCCTGTCGGAAGAGTACGATCTCGTCAGCCAGCTTTCGGCGGGCGGCGGCAACGTCTCCGCGCTCGGCGGCGACCTGCGCGTCTTCGACAACTTCTTCCGCGGCCAGGACATCGTGCGCGGCTTCCGCCACCAGGGCATCGGCCCGCGCCAGAACGGCGTGGCGCTCGGCGGCGAGAACTTCGTCAACGCCAGCGCGGAAGTCACCTTCCCGCTGCCGCTGGTCAGCCGCGACTTCGGCTTCCGTGGTGCGGCCTTCGCGGATGCAGGCTCGCTCTGGGGCGTGCAGGATTCGGATGCTCCGGGCGTCGTCGGCGACGAGTTCGCGCTGCGCGCCTCGGCCGGTGTCGGCCTCATCTGGGCCTCGCCCTTCGGTCCGCTGCGCGTGAACTACGCGGTGCCGCTGGCCGAGGAGGAGTTCGACCGCACGCAGGAATTCTCCTTCGGCTTCTCCTCCCGCTTCTGACGCGAAGGCTCGGGGATCGCTCGATCCTCGGGCCGTTCCGGCCCGGAGCGCCGAGCGTTCACGCGAACGCGCAAGGGTCGCTGCACTCCTTGAATCGTGGCACAGGCCCGAGAGTCGGGTTCGGTTTTCGGGCCTATGCCGTAGGGTCGATGGTCCGGAGCGGCCTGTCCTCGTCCCGATGGGCAGGCGGTGGCCCGGGCAGGCGGCAGCCCTCGGCCGCATCTCTGCAAACCGCAGGCGGCACGCGCAATGTCCAGCTCATCCTTCTTCGCCCCGGGCTGCGGCCTGACCCCGAACGAGCTCGCCGAGCTCTGCTCCGGCGAACTGCGGGGAGAGGGCGATCCCGATCGCCGCATGACCGGCATCGCGACGCTCGCCGATGCAGGTGCGAGCGACGTCAGCTTCTTCGACAATTCCCGCTACCGCGATCAGCTCGATGCCACGCGGGCGGGGCTCGTCATCCTGCCGGAGAAGCACGCGCGCTTTCTGCCGAGCGGCGTTCAGGGCCTCGTGGTCAAGGACGCGCAGAGCGCCTTCGCGCTGGCGGGCCGTGCACTCTTCCCCGAAGCCCTCGCGCCTCGTCCGTTCGGGGCGGGCGAGGGCATCTCGCCCAAGGCGGACGTCCACCCGTCCGCGCGTCTGGAAGAGGGCGTGATCGTCGAGGCCTTCGCCTCCGTCGGGCCCGAGGCCGAGATCGGTCGCGGCACGATCCTGTCGCCCGGCAGCGTCGTCGGCGCCGGCTGCAAGGTCGGCCGGGACTGCCGGATCGGCCCGAGCGTCACCATCCAGCATGCGCTGATCGGCGACCGGGTCATCCTCCATCCCGGCGTCCAGATCGGGCAGGACGGATTCGGCTACGCCAGCGGGCCGACCGGTATCCTGAAGATGGTCCAGGTCGGGCGCGTCGTCATCCAGGACAATGTGGAGATCGGCGCCAACACCACGGTCGATCGCGGCGCGCTGCGCGACACGGTGATCGGCGAGAACACCAAGATCGACAATCAGGTCCAGATCGCGCACAACGTGTCGATCGGCCGCAACTGCATCATCGTCAGCCAGGTCGGCATCTCCGGCTCGGTGACGATCGGGAACGGCGTCCAGGTCGGCGGGCAGTCGGGCTTCAACGGCCATGTGACGGTGGGCGACGGCGCGCAGATCGCCGCCGTCTCATCGGTCGCGGGAGACGTGCCGGCGGGCGCGCGGTGGGGGGGCGTTCCGGCGCACGACGTGCGCGACTGGTTCCGCGAAGTGACATGGGTGCGCGACAGCGCGAAGGCAGCACGCAAGAGAACGGGTAAGAGCGATGAGTGAGGCGAGCAGGGCGCTGGAGAGCGTCGACATCCTGAAGATCATGGAGCTGCTTCCGCACCGCTATCCGTTCCTCCTCGTCGACAGGATCGTGGAGATCGACGGCGACCGGCGCGCGATCGGCATCAAGAACGTGACCATGAACGAGCCGCATTTTCAGGGTCACTTCCCCAAGGCCCCGGTCATGCCGGGCGTTCTGATCATCGAGGGAATGGCGCAGACGGCAGGGGCCATCTGCACTCTGGCGCAGAAGAGCGGTACCCCGGCGCTCGTCTACTTCATGACGATCGACGGGGCGAAGTTCCGCAAGCCGGTCGTTCCGGGCGACCGCATCGAGTATCACGTCGAGCAGACCAAGAAGCGCGGCAACATCTGGAAGTTCGACTGCGTCGCCAAGGTGGACGGGTCGAAGGTCGCCGAGGCCAGCGTCAGCGCCATGCTCGTTCCAAAGGACGAAACATCCACCGCATGAGCGAAACCATCATCCACCCGACCTCGATCGTCGAGGACGGGGCCGTGATCGGCGAGGGCTGCGAGATCGGCCCCTTCTGCCGGATCGGACCGCAGGTCGTGCTCGGCGCCGGGGCGAAGCTGCGCTCGCATGTCGTCCTGTTCGGCAACACGACGATCGGGGAGGGCGCGAACATCTTCCCCTTCGCCTCGATCGGGCACGCCCCGCAGCATCTGAAGTATCGCGGCGAGGACACGCGTCTGGTGATCGGCAGGAACTGCCTGATCCGCGAAGGCGTGACGATGAACCCCGGCACGATCCAGGGCCGCAACGAGACGACGGTCGGCGACAACTGCTCCTTTTTCACGAGCGCGCACGTCGCCCATGACTGCGTGATCGGCGACAACGTGACGCTCATCAACAACGTCATGCTCGCCGGCCATTGCGTGATCGGCGACCATGCGACGATCGCGGGCGGTTCGGGCATCCACCAGTTCACGCGGATCGGCCACCACGCCTATATCGGCGGGCTGGCGGCGGTCGAAGGCGACGTCATTCCCTTCGGCATGGTGCTCGGCAACCGGGCCTATCTCTCCGGGCTGAACGTCATCGGCATGAAGCGCGCCGGCTTCGGCCGCGAGGCCGTGCGCAACGTGCGCAAGGCCTATCGCGTCCTCTTCTCCGACGATCTGACGTTCAAGGAGAACATGGACGAGGTGGAGGCCGAGTTCCCGGACGATCCGCTCGTCCAGGACCTTCTCGGCTTCATCCGCTCGGGCGGAGACCGCGCGCTGTGCTTCCCGCGCAGCCCGAAGGGCTGAGCCCGGCGCCGCCCGCCCCGGACCGTCCCGGCGAGGGCTTCGGCATCGTCGCGGGCGGCGGGCGCCTGCCGCAGCTCCTCGCCGAAGCCGCCGAGCGCGCCGGCTGGACGCCGGTGATCGTGACCGTCGCGGACGGACAGCGCGAGGACTGGGCGCGGCCGGTGGCGCGCCCTCTTTCCTGGGGCAGGACGGGCGACGTCTTTCCGCACTTCACGTCGCGCGGCGTCCGGCATGTCGCCTTCTGCGGCACCATCTCGATCCGGCCCGACTACCGCTCGCTGATCCCGAGCCTTCGAACGCTGGCGCTTCTGCCCGAAATCCTGCGCATCACCCGTGGCGGCGACGACAGTCTGCTGCGGGCCGTAGGCGGTGCTTTCGAGCGGCGCGGCTTCGTGCTGCACGCGGTGCACGAGTTCCTGCCCGAACTTCTGGCTCCGGCGGGCTGCCTGACGGGTCACCGCCCGACGGAGGGCGACCGCCGTGCCATCGCGCGGGCCGCGCGGGCCGCCGACTGGCTGGGCGCCGAGGATATCGGCCAGGCGGCCGTCGCCTCGCCGGAGCGCGTCATCGCGCTGGAGGGCATCGAGGGAACGCGGGAGATGCTGGCGCGCGTGGCGGACCTGCGCAAGCGCGGGCGCATCGGCAAGTCCGAGCGCTGCGTTCTGGTGAAACGCGCCAAGCCTCAGCAGGACCACCGCTTCGACCTGCCGAGCATCGGCGTCGAGACGGTCGCGCAAGCGGCCGAGGCGGGCCTGACCGGCATCGCGCTCAGCGCCGGCAGCGCGCTCCTCATCGACGCGCAGGCCGTCGTGGAGCGCGCGGATCGGGGCGGACTGTTTCTCTACGGGATGAGCGAAGGAGAGGCCCCATGAAGATCGCCTTCGTCCTCGGCGAGGAATCGGCCGACCGGATCGGCGCCGATCTGGCGCGCGCGCTTCGGGCGCGGGTCGGCGACGACCTTCAGCTCGTCGGCCTCGGCGGCGCGGCCATGGAGCGCGAGGGGCTGCGCAGCCTCTTCGACATCGAGGAGCTCTCGATCATCGGCATCGGCGGCATCCTGGCGCGTCTTCCGCAGCTGATGCGGCGCCTGTCGCAGACGAGCGACGCGATCCTCGCGGCCGAGCCCGACGCGGTCGTGACGATCGACAGCTTCACCTTCACCAATCGCGTCGCCACCCGCATCCGCAAGGCGCGGCCAAGCCTGCCCATCGTCAACATCGTGCCGCCCGCCGTGTGGGCCTACCGGCCGGGCCGGACGGAGGCGCTGACGCTCGCCGTGGACCACGCCGTCTGCCTGTTTCCGTTCGAGCCGGACTTTCTGAGGGCGCAGGGCGGACCGCCCGCGACCTATGTCGGCCATCCCCTGATGAGCGAGCCGAATCTGGCCGCGATCATGTCGGGGCTCGGCGGAAGGCCGGGAGCGCCTTCGTCGCCGCCCCGGCTCCTGATCCTGCCCGGATCGCGGCGCGGCGAAGTCTCACGCCTCATGGACGATTTCGGCCGAACCTACGCCTTCCTCAAGCGGCGCATTCCGGAGCTCACCGCCGTCCTGCCCGTCATCCCGCGCGTGAGGGCGGCGATCGAGGAAAAGCTGAAAGGCTGGGAGCACCGGCCCGAGCTGGTCTTCGGCGACGAGGCGAAATGGCAGGCCTTCGCCTCCGCCGACGCGGCGCTCGCGGCCTCGGGAACCGTCGCGCTGGAGCTGGCGTTGGCCAACGTTCCGACCGTCATCGCCTACCGGCTCGACCCCGTCGCCTATCAGCTGCGCCACATCATCACCGGCTGGACGGCGGTGCTGCCGAACCTGATCGTCGATCATCCTCTGGTCCCCGAGCATTTCCACGAATTCGTGCGGGCCGACCTTCTGGGCCGGCGGCTGGAGCGCCTGCTCACCGACACGCCGGAGCGTTCCGCGCAGCTCAAAGGCTTCGACGAACTGCGTCGCCGCATGACGGTGGACCGTCCGCCGGGCGAGGCCGCGGCGGAAATCGTGCTGCGCGAGATCGAGCGGCGGCGGTAGGGGGAGCTAGTCAGGGGGCGGTCATCGCAACGCTCCGTGCGCCCCGCTCCTCGGCGCCCCCCTCTGGCCTGCCGGCCATCTCCCCCTCAAAGGGGGGAGATCGAACTCGTTCGACGGCTTCGCATCCTGGACAGCTCGAAGAAATACACGGGGCGCACAACTGCGATCTCCCCCCTGGAGGGGGAGATGCCGGCAGGCAGAGGGGGGCATGACGGCCGCAGCCTGTCAGTGAAGGAACGCGGAGCGCCTGTAAAAGTAAGAGAAAGTGTGGGGTCGAAATCCGGCGCTCCGCCTTCCTGCAAGACCGGGTGAACCCCGGCGGGGACGGGACCTCGGCCCGATGTCGCCCTATCGGGGCGTTGGGCTGTCTGCGATCCCGGACCGAAGCCGGCACGACGACAGCGCTTCTTCCGTCGCGCGCCGGAAGCGATGCCGCCCTCGTCGGGCTCCCCGAAGGCGGTCTCGAAACGGAATCGCCGATCGCTCGCGCCCGCCCGAAGACCCCTCCGGTCGGCAACAGAATGCCTCAGCTTCGCAAGAAGGGGATAAGTTCGCCGGCGCAGGCAGGCGACTGCCAAAGAAAAAGGCGCCCGCGGGCGCCTCTTTCACTCGTTCGGGAGACCCGGATCAGCGCTGGTCGAGCGCCACGTAGTCGCGCTTGGGCGCGCCGGTGTAGAGCTGACGCGGACGGCCGATGCGCTGCTCGGGGTCCTCGATCATCTCCTTCCACTGCGCGATCCAGCCGACCGTGCGCGCCACCGCGAAGAGCACGGTGAACATGGTCGTCGGGAAGCCGAGCGCGCGCAGCGTGATGCCGGAGTAGAAGTCGACGTTCGGGTAGAGCTTCTTCTCGACGAAGTATTCGTCGTGCAGCGCAATGCGCTCCAGCTCCATCGCCACTTCCAGCGTCGGATCGTCCTTGATGCCGAGCTCGTTCAGAACCTCGTGGCAGGTCTGCTGCATGATCTTCGCGCGCGGGTCGTAGTTCTTGTAGACCCGGTGGCCGAAGCCCATCAGGCGGAAGGGATCGTTCTTGTCCTTCGCCTTCTGGATGTATTCGGGGATGCGATCGGCGGTGCCGATCTCCGTCAGCATGTTCAGCGCCGCTTCGTTCGCGCCGCCGTGGGCGGGGCCCCAGAGGCAGGCGACGCCCGCCGCGATGCAGGCGAAGGGATTGGCGCCCGACGAGCCGGCCAGACGCACCGTGGAGGTGGAGGCGTTCTGCTCGTGGTCGGCGTGGAGGATGAAGATCCGCTCCATCGCCTTGGCCAGGACCGGGTTCGCCTCATAGGGCTCGCACGGAACGGCGAAGCACATGTGAAGGAAGTTCTCGGCGTAGGAGAGGTCGTTGCGCGGATAAACGAAAGGCTGGCCGATGTGGTACTTGTAGGCCATCGCCGCGAGCGTCGGGATCTTCGCGATCATCCGGATCGAGGCCACCATCCGCTGGTGCGGATCGGAGATGTCGGTCGAATCGTGGTAGAAGGCCGAGAGCGCGCCGACCGAGCCGACCATCACCGCCATCGGGTGCGCGTCGCGGCGGAAGCCCGTGTAGAACCGGCTCATCTGCTCGTGCACCATCGTGTGGCGCGTCACGCGGTAGACGAAGTCCTCCTTCTCCCGCGCGGTCGGCAGCTCCCCGTAGAGGAGGAGATAGCAGGTCTCGAGGAAGTCGCCCTTTTCGGCCAGCTGTTCGATCGGATAGCCGCGATGAAGGAGGACGCCCTCGTCGCCGTCGATATAGGTGATCTTCGACTCGCAGGCCGCGGTCGAGGTGAAACCGGGGTCGTAGGTGAACATCCCGGTCTCTTTGTAGAGCGCGCCGATGTCGACAACGTCCGGCCCGATCGTGCCGTGCCGCACGCGGAAATCGGCGTCCTTGCTGTCGAACGAAAGCTTGGCCGTATCACTCATGGCTTTCCCTTCATCACGGCCGCCCGGAGAAACTCCGCTGCAGCGCACTCGTCGGAATTAGGTCCTGAATGCCTAGACGAAAGGCATCCGTCGAACAAGTTTTCGCCGCGATCCTGTTGCGGCGCAACCATGCGGCCCGTCAGGCTGCCTGATCTTTCAGCCGGGCAAGCGCCTCGTCGCGCCCCAGAACCGCCAGGACGTCGAAGACGCCGGGCGAGGTGGTGCGACCCGTCAGCGCGGCGCGCAGCGGCTGGGCCGCCTTGCCGAGCTTCAGTTCGTTCTCTTCCGCATAGGTCCGCACGATCGATTCGAGCGAGGCCGCGCTCCACTCCTGCGCGGCTGACAGGCGCGGCAGAAGGCCGGCGACGATCTCGCGCCCGCCGCCCGACAGGATCGCCTCCGCCTTCTCCTCGACGGCCAGAGGACGCTCCGCGAAGAGATAGGCCGCGCTCTCGGCGAGCTCGACCAGCGTCTTGGCGCGCTCCTTCAGGCCGGACATCGCCTCGGTCAGAAGACGGCGGACCGTCTCGTCGTCCTTCGCCTTCAGGATGGCGCCGTTCGGCAGATGATCGCGCTCGACCATCAGCCGATCGACCAGCTCCGCGTCGTCGGCCGCCCGCATCCAGTGGCCGTTGACCGCTTCGAGCTTGGCGAAGTCGAACCGCGCGGCGCCCTTGTTGACGTCGGCGATGTCGAACCAGGCGATCATGTCCTCCAGCGACATGATCTCGTCGTCGCCATGGCTCCAGCCGAGCCGGGAGAGATAGTTGCGCAGGCCCTGCGGGAGATAGCCCATCTCCCGATAGGCCTCGACGCCGAGCGCGCCGTGGCGCTTGGAGAGCTTGGCCCCGTCCGGCCCGTGGATGAGCGGGATGTGCGCCATGATCGGCACGTCCCACCCCATCGCCCGATAGATCAGCGTCTGGCGCGCCGCGTTGGTCAGATGGTCGTCGCCCCGGATGATGTGCGTGACGCCCATGTCGTGATCGTCCACGACTACGGCGAGCATGTAGGTGGGCGTTCCGTCCGAGCGCAGGAGCACGAGGTCGTCGAGATCCTTGTTCGGGAAGCGCACGTCGCCCTGAACCCGGTCCGCGACGAGGGTCTCGCCGTCGAGCGGCGCCTTCAGCCGGATCACGGGCTTCACGCCCTCCGGCGCCTCGGACGGGTCGCGGTCGCGCCAGCGGCCGTCGTAGCGGGGCGGGCGCTTCTCGGCCTTGGCGCGCTCGCGCATCTCCTCCAGCTCCGCCTGGCTGGCATAGCAGTAGTAGGCGCCGCCCTTGGCGACCATCTCCTCGGCCACCGCGCGATGGCGGCTCGCGCGCTCGAACTGCGAGACGGGCGGCTCGTCCGGCGAGAGGCCCAGCCATTCCAGGCCGTCGATGATCGCCTGCGCGGCCTGCGGCGTGTAGCGCTCGCGGTCGGTGTCCTCGATCCGCAGGAGCATCGTGCCGCCGGTATGGCGGGCATAGAGCCAGTTGAAGAGCGCGGTCCGCGCGCCGCCGATGTGCAGGTAACCGGTCGGGGAGGGCGCAAAGCGGGTGACGACGCGGTCGGACATGCGGGGAGGCTCCATGAGGTCGGGATCGGCCGGGCGAAGGGGGCGCGGAACGATCGAGAGTCCCGCCTTACGGGCCCGTCTTTCCGCTCGGCTTTTCGCGTGCGCTGTGTAGCATAGGGGGGAGCGCAGACAAGACGACGGTCGGCATGAGCGTCCTCAAGGCAGGGAAGGAGGCGCATGACGACCCGCAGGGCGGGCGGCCCTCCGCACGGCCCGGCAGGGGGCTCGCAGCGCCGTTCCGCCGGCCTTCCCTCGAGGGGCTTCGCGCCGCCCTCGCGCGCGAGACAGCGGCCGAACAGGCCGCCCGCGGCGGCTTCTTCCTTCTGCCCCTCGGCCTCGTCGCCGGGATCGCGACCTTTTACGGTCTCGACCTCCGGCTTCCTCCCGCAGCCGCCGCGGCGGGCTTTCTCGTCCTCGCCGGCCTGATCGCCGTCCTGCGCGAGCGGATTCCGTCCCTCGCCGTCCTGACGGTCCTCGCCTGCGCCCTCGCCGGGCAGATGCTGGCGCAGGCGGAGCTGGCGCGGACGCACACGACGATCTTCTCCGGCGAGGCGACCGTGCGGATCGCCGGGCGGGTCGCGTGGCGGGACTTCGACGACCGGGGGCGCATCCGCTACCTGATCGACATCGAGGAAACCGCGCGGCCCGTCCTTTCGCGTCCGCCCGAACGCGCGCGCATCCTCGTCTCCAGCGTCCACGATCCGATCCCGGTCGGGGGAACCTACAAAGGGCTCGTCCGCCTGCGCCCACCCTCCGGCCCCGCCTTGCCGGGCGCCCACGACTTCGCCTTCGTGCCCTACTTCCAGGGCCTCGGCGCCTACGGCTTCTCGCTGGGCGCCCCGCAGCCGCACGCGGAGCCCGCCTCGCGGGAACTCGGTTGGGCGGAGCGGGTCGCGAGCCTGCGCGTCTCGATGGCCGAACGGATCCGCGCCGTCGTTCCCGGCCCGCAGGGGGCCGTCGCCGCCGCCCTGATCACCGGGGAGCGCGCCGGCATTCCCGCCGAGATCGAGGAATGGCTGCGGATCACCGGGCTCGCCCACATCCTGGCGATCTCGGGCCTTCACATGGCGCTGGTCGCGGGCTTCACCATGCTTTCGGTGCGGCTTCTCGCCTCGCTCGTGCCCGGCCTGCCGCTTCGCCTTCCGACCAAGAAGATCGCCGCCGTGGCGGCCCTCATCGTGGCGACCGCCTATCTCCTGATCGCGGGGGAGAGCGTTTCGACGCAGCGCTCCTGGATCATGCTCGTCGTCATGCTCGGCGCCGTCCTTCTCGACCGCCCGGCGCTGACGCTGCGCAACGTCGCGATCGCCGCCGTCATCGTCGTGACCGTCAAGCCGCATGCGGTGGTGACGGCGAGCTTCCAGATGTCCTTCGCCGCCACCGCAGCGCTCGTCGGGGCCTACGGCGCGCTGATGCGATGGTGGACCGCGCGGGACCGCGGCACGCGCCGCCGCGAGCGCGGGCTCTTCCTCGGCGTTCTGGCGGCCCTTGCCGGTCTCGCGCTCTCATCCCTGATCGCGGGCGGCGCGACAGCGCCCTTCGGCGCCTATCACTTCCAGCGCGCGGCGCCGCTCGGCGGGGTGATCGCCAACGTCCTCGTGATGCCGCTGTTCTCGTTCGTCGTCATGCCGGCGGGGCTGCTCGGCGTCCTCGCCATGCCGTTCGGCCTCGACGGGCCCTGGCTGACGACGATGGGGCACGGGCTGGCGATCATCTTCGCGCTCGCCGAGGCGATCGGCTCCCGGTTTCCCGACCATGCGACGGGACTCATGCCGCGAACCGCGCTCGTCCTCTTCAGCGGCGCCATCCTCGCCCTCTGCTTCTTCGCCGGACGCCTGCGCTGGCTCGCCTTGCCCTTCGCCGCAGCGGGCATCGCCCTGTCGGTCCCCGAACCGACCCGGCCCGAACTCCTGATCTTCGAGGACGGGAAGGAGGTGGCGTTGATCGACGAGACCGGTGCGCTCCGCCCTCTGAAAGCGCGCCCGAACGCCTTCGTCGCAACGCAATGGGAGCGCGCCTTTCCACGGCGCGCGAAGGCGCACGACGCACCCGGTCGCGAGATCGCGCCGCCGACGCCGACCTTCGTCTGCAAGGACGACATCTGCCGCGCGGAAACCCGCTCGGGGCTGCGCGTCGCCTGGACCGAGGACTACGAGAAGACGGGCGCGCTCTGCGACACGTCCGACATCGGGATCGTCTCGCGCGCCATCCGGCCGACGGAGTGCCGCTCCGGCGCGCGGCTGGTGACCCTGCGCACGCTGCGCCGGACGGGCTCGCTCGCCGTTTCGCGCGATCCGAAGAGCGGCGAAATCGTGATCCGCCGCTCGATCGCGCCGGAGCCGCGCGAATGGAACATGCATCGCCACGCCGCGTGGCCGGAGTTCTGGCGCGATCCGGCGGGGAGCGCCACGACGCCCGATGACGGTCTCGAGGCCTCCGGCCCAGACTCGTCCGGCGGAGAACCGACCCCGGCGGCGTCCCGGCGGGCGCCGGAAACGCCCGCCGCGCCGGGCGATCAGTAGCGGCGGATCAGTCCGACGAGCTTGCCCTGCACCTTGACCTGGTCGGCGCCGAAGATGCGCGTCTCGTAGGCCGGGTTCGCGGCCTCCAGCGCGATACGGTCGCCCTTGCGGCGGAAGCGCTTGAGCGTCGCCTCCTCCTCGTCGACGAGGGCGACGACGATCTCACCCGGATTGGCCGTGTCGGCGCGGCGGATGACGACGGTGTCGCCGTCGAGAATGCCCGCCTCGATCATCGAATCGCCTGCCACGTCGAGCGCGTAATGTTCGCCCGGCCCGATCATGTCCGGCGGCAGGACGAGATCGCGCGTGTTGTTCTGGATGGCGGAGATCGGCACACCCGCCGCGATCCGCCCCATGACCGGCACGCTGATCGAATCGTTGGCCGCCGAGACGGGCAGGGGCCGAACCTCGGACTTGCCCATAGCGGGCGTCGAGGCGACGAGGCTCGGCCGGAACCCTTGCGGGACGGGCCGGGGCGCGCTCTTGGCGATCACGTCCGGCAGCTTGAGGATCTCCAGCGCCCGCGCGCGGTTGGGAAGGCGGCGGATGAAGCCGCGCTCCTCCAGCGCGGTGATCAGGCGATGGATGCCGCTCTTCGACTTCAGCTCCAGCGCATCCTTCATCTCGTCGAAGGAGGGCGGCACGCCGGCCGACTGCAGCCGCTCGTGGATGAAGAGGAGGAGATCGTGCTGCTTGCGCGTGAGCATCGCCGAACCCTTGGGACAGAATCAAAACAAAACCTGAACAAAGCTACTTGTTCCGTTTGTGTTCCGCAAGTCAGTCCAGCGGCAGATAGAGGCAGTCGTCACCCGTTCGGGCGGCGGCCGCGTTCGCGGGGCGCAGGAGCAGGGCTTCGGCCCGCGCGTAGATCGAGAGCAGCGAGGAATCCTGCCGCGAAAGCGGGACGATGACGACTTCGCCTTCGGCGCCCTCGATGCGCGATCGCACGAACTCGGCACGGTCGTCGTTCGCCGGCACGTTCCGCCCGAGGCGGCCCTTGCGGAAGCCCGCGTCCGGCAGGCCCGCGAGCCGCCTCACCAGCGGCCGAAGGAAGACCGTCGCCGCGACCATGGAGGAGGCGGGGTTCCCGGGGAGCCCAACGATCATGGCGGGTCCGAGCCGGCCCGCCATGATCGGCTTGCCCGGCCGCATCGCGACCTTCCAGAAGTCGAGCGAAACGCCGCGAGAGGCGAAGGCCTTGGCCGCGAGATCGTGGTCGCCGACCGAGGCCCCGCCGATCGAGACGAAGATGTCGGCGCCGGCCGCCACCGCCTCGTCGAGCCGGGCGCCGATCGCGTCGAGATCGTCCGGCGCGATCCCGAGGTCGAGGACGTCGCCGCCATTCGCCTCGACGAGCGCCGCGACGCCGTAGCCGTTCGAGGCGACGATCTGCGACGGGCCGACCGGCTGGCCGGGCTCCACTAGCTCGTCGCCGGTGGCGAGGATCGCGACGCGCGGGCGACGAAGGACATCGAGGGCCGGATGGCCGCCGCTGGCCGCGAGCGCCACCATTCCGGCCGTCAGGCGCGAACCTGCCGAAACCAGGGTTTCGCCTGCGGAGAAATCGTTGCCGAGCGGCCGGATGTTGGCGCCCTTCGACGGGACGACCGTCGCGCGGACATCGCCCTCCACTCGCTCGGCGTTCTCCTGGATCAGCACCGTATCAGCCCCGGCCGGAACGGGTGCGCCGGTGAAGATGCGGACCGCCTGACCCGACCCGACCGTGCCTTCGAAGGCACGGCCCGCCTGCGCTTCCCCGATCAGCGTCAGGAGACGCCCGTCGGCGGCGTCTTCGGCGCGCAGCGCGTAGCCGTCCATGGCGGAGGCGTCGAAATCGGGCTGGGTGCGCAGCGCGATCACATCGCGCGCCAGAACCCGCCCGGCGGCGAGCCGAAGAGGCACGCTCTCCGTCCCGGTCAGGGCGCCGACCCCCTCCAGAAGGTCGGCCAGCGCGTCCTCGACGGGGCGAAGGCTCATGCGGCCCCGCCCGACGCCCGCGCATAGTCGCCGGACCGGCCGCCGGACTTGGCGACGAGCCGGATGCCGGTGATCTCCATCTCGCGGTCCACGGCCTTCGCCATGTCGTAGATCGTCAGGCAGGCGACGGAGACCGCCGTCAGGGCCTCCATCTCGACGCCCGTGCGCCCGCCGACCTTCGCCGTGGCGACCACGCGAAGGCCGGGAAGCTCCGGCTCCAGCGTGATGTCGACCGAGACCTTGTCGAGCATCAGCGGATGGCACAGCGGAATGAGATCGCTGGTCTTCTTCGCCGCCATGATGCCGGCGATCCGCGCGATGGCGACGACGTCGCCCTTCTTGGCCTGACCGGAGGAGATCAGTTCCAGCGTCTCGGCCTTCATGACGACGAGGCCTTCGGCGCTTGCCTGCCGGCTCGTCACGTCCTTCTCGCCGACATCGACCATGGTGGCCGCGCCGGACGCGTCGAGATGGGTCAGCCGGGTCTCGCTCACGCCACGGCCTCGACGCGGGCGAGAAGGGCGCGGGTCGCCGCCTCGACATCCGCCTGCCGCATCAGGCTTTCGCCGACGAGGATCGTGCGGATGCCGGAGAGGGCGAGGCGGGCGCAATCGGCCGCCGCGTTGATGCCGCTCTCGCCGACGACGATGCGGTCCGCGGGGACGAGCTTCGCCAGTCGCTCGGCGACGGCGAGGTCCGTCTCGAAGGTGCGCAGATTGCGGCTGTTGATGCCGACGAGCCGCGAGCGCAGCTTGAGGGCGCGTTCGAGTTCTGCCTCGTCGTGAACCTCGACGAGAACGTCGAGGCCGTGGTCCTCGGCCGCGTCCTCCAGCGAGGCGGCGGTCTCGTCGTCCACCGCCGCCATGATGATGAGGATCGCGTCGCCGCCCCAGGCGCGGGCTTCCGCGACCTGATAGGCGTCGAACAGGAAGTCCTTGCGCAGCGCGGGCAGGGCGGTCGCGTCGCGCGCCGCCGTCAGGAAGGCCGGCTCGCCCTGGAAGGACGGCGCGTCTGTCAGGACGCTGAGGCAGGCGGCGCCCGCCCGCTCGTAGGCGCGGGCGAGGGACGGGGGATCGAAATCCTCGCGGATCAGGCCCTTGGACGGGCTGGCCTTCTTCACCTCGGCGATGAGGGCGGTGCGATCCTGCGAAAGGCTCCGCTCGATCGCGGCGGTGAAGCCGCGCGGCCGGTCGCGATCCGCGATCATCGCCTTCAGTTCGGCGAGCGGGACAGCGGCCCTGGCGGCCGCGATCTCCTGGCGCTTGTAGGTCTCGATCCGGGCGAGGATGTCGCTCATCGGCTTGCCTTCCGGCTGCGTTGGGAGGCCTCGACGAGACGGGCGAGGGCCGCCGAAGCCGCACCCTCGTCGATGGAGGCGGCGGCGAGCGACAGGCCGGCGGGGATGTCCGCGACACGGTCCGCGACGACCAGCGCGCCCGCAGCGTTCAGGAGGACCACGTCGCGATAGGCGTTGCGCTCGCCCGACAGAACTGCGCGCAGCGCCTCGGCGTTCGCGACGCCGTCGCCACCCTTCAGCTCGGACAGGTCGCGGCGCGGCAGACCGAACGTCTCCGGCTCGACCGTGAAGCGCTCGATCCGTTCGTCGTCCAGCGCCACGATCTCGGTCGGCCCGCAGACGGTCATCTCGTCCAGCCCGTCGCCATGCACGACCCAGGCCTTGCGGGTGCCGAGCGCGCGCAGCGTCTCGGCGATCGGCATCAGCCATTGCGGCGAGAAGACGCCGAGGAGCAGACGGTCGGCGCCGGCCGGATTGGCGAGCGGGCCGAGAATGTTGAAGATCGTGCGGGTGCCGAGCTCGACCCGGCTCGGGCCGACGAAGCGCATGGCCGAATGATGCGTGGGCGCGAACATGAAGCCGATGCCGGCCTCCGCGATCACCGGGCCGATCTCGGCGGGCTTCAGATCGACGTCCACGCCGAGGGCGGTGAGCACGTCGGCCGCGCCGGACTTCGACGACAGGGCGCGGTTGCCGTGCTTGGCGACGGTGACGCCGCAGCCGGCCACGACGAGCGCCGTCAGGGTGGAGATGTTCAGCGTCCCGGCGTGGTCCCCGCCGGTTCCCACGATGTCGATCGCATCCTTCGGCGCAGCCACCCGCGCCATGTTGGCGCGCATCACGTCGACCGCGCCCGCGATCTCGTCCACGGTCTCGCCGCGCACGCGAAGGGCCATCAGGAAGCCGCCGATCTGGCTCGGCGTCGCCTCTCCTGACATCATGACGCCGAAGGCGGCGGCGGCTTCGGCGCGCGTCAGCGCCACGCCGTCCGCGACCTTGGCGAGGTAGGGCTTCAGATCCATGGTCAACGCAGGCTCTGGGCGGTCTGCACGGCCGCCTCGTTGAAGCGCACCGGATACTGCGCCTGCAGCATCGCGACATAGGCCTGCAGGATGTCGTTCTGAAGCGCGCCGGAAATCTGCGCGGTCTGCTGCGGCTGGATCTCGGCCAGCGGATCGGCCGGTGCCGTGACGTCGTCGACGCGAACGAGCATCCACGTTCCCGGCTCCGCGCCCGGCGCGGTCGCCACGAGACCGGAAGGGCCGGAGAAGGCGGCGTTGGCCGCCGCCTCGCCGAGGCGCGGGGTCGCGCTGGCGCGTGTCAGGTTCGGCTCCGTTTCCACGGTCAGGCCCTCGGCCTCCGCGACCGCCTCCAGCGTCTCGCCGGCCTCGACACGGGCGCGCATCGCCTCGACGCGCTCCTCCAGCTCCTCGCCCGCTTCCTCGGCCTTCCAGTCGGCCACCACCTCGTCGCGCACCTCGTCCAGCGGACGCTGGCGCGCTTCGGTGATCTCGGAGACGTCGTAGAAGACGTAGCTGTTGGAGGCGTAGTTGATCGGAGGGTTGTCGAAATCGGGTTGCGTCTCGAAGACGCCGGCGATCAGCTCGCCCTGCGCCGGCAGGTTCTCGACCGGCTGCCCCTCGGCGTCGAGGCCGGTCGCGTCGATCGCGGGGACCTGAACGACGGTCAGCCCGGCCTCCTGCGCGGCCTCCTCCAGCGTCGCGCCCGCCGCCCGCGCATCCTCGAACACATTGTAGGCCTCGTCGACCCGCTGGGCCGCGGCATCGAGCGCCAGCTCCTCGCGCAGCTGCGCCTCGACCGCCTCGAGCGGCTCGACGCCCTCCGGCTCGATGGCCTGGACGTTCAGGATCGTCGGGCCGAAGAGGCCGGGAACGACGCCGCTCGTTTCGCCCGCCTGAAGCTGGAAGGCGGCGTCGGCGATGTTGGCGTCGGGAATGTCGGAGCGCGCGAGAAGGCCGAGATCGGTGTCGGCGGCGCTGCGTCCGGCGGCGGCCGCGACGTCCTCGAAGCTGGCGCCGCCCGCGATCTCGGCAGCCGCGGCTTCGGCGGCGGCCTGATCGGGGAAGACGATTTGGCGGACCTGACGACGCTCGGGCGTGCCGAAGCGCGCGCGGTTCGCCTCGTAGTCGGCGGCGAGCGCCTCGTCCGTCACGCTCGCGGGATCGGCGAGAACCTCGGCCGTGAGATCGACATAGGAGAAGGCGCGGTATTCGGGCGCGGCGTAGTCGGCCTCCTGCGCGGTGAAGAAGGTCTGGAGCTCCTCGTCACTCGGATCGGCGATCTCGTCGGCCGGCCGGGCCGTCGCGGTGACGAGGCTGACGGTGCGGCGCTCACCGGCATAGAGGCCGATCGCGGCGGAGAAGGTCTCGGGGGCGGGAACGCCCTCGGCGACCGAGTCGATGATCTGCGTGCGCAGCGCGGTCTCGCCCAGACGGTCGATATAGGCCGATTCCGTCATGCCCGCGTTCTGCAGGACGGTGCGGAAGGCGTTGCGCGAGAAGTTGCCGGAGGCGTCCTGGAAGCTCGGGTCCTCGGCGATCAGGCGCAGCAGCCCCTGCTCGGACAGGCCGAGGCCGAGGACGCGTCCCTGCTCGTCGAGGACGGCGCCGGTCGCCAGCTGCGAGAGCGTCGACTGGTCGATGCCGAAGGCCTGCATCTCCTCGGGCGTCGGGCGGCGTCCGATCTGCTGCGACACCCGCGCCAGGTTCTGCTGGTAGGCGATCTGGTAGTCCTGCAGCGAGACCGAGGTGCCGCCCACCGTCATCACGGTCGACGGCGACAGGCGCCCGGAGAAGCCGTCGGCCACGGTCCAGGCCACGGCGAAGATGCCGAGCAGGAGACCGAGAAAGATCTTGCCGGCCCAGCCCGTCACGATCCCGCGCAGAAAGGTCATCATCGCTCAAGCCACTCCGGTCGCGCATGTCGTCCGCCCGCACGGATTCCGCCGCCGGGCTGCGTGGGTCCGGCCTTAACGGGAATCGGCCGTTCGGCCAAGCGTCGCGGTTTGATTTCGCGCCCGCCAGCCGATACTCGTCGCGCCGGAACAGAGATTGGGAGAGGACCGCCCGTGAAGCCGCTGATCGCCGGAAACTGGAAGATGAACGGGGTCTCGGCCTCGCTCGCCGAGCTGAAGACGATGGCGGACGCGGCCGCCGATCTGTCGGAGCGCTGCGACATCCTCGTCTGCCCGCCGGCCACGCTCCTTCATGCGGCGGCCAGCGAGCGGACCGCCCTCATGCTCGGCGGGCAGGACTGCCACGCCAAGGAGAACGGCGCCCACACCGGCGACATCTCCGCCGAGATGCTGCGCGACGCGGGCGCCAGCCACGTCATCCTCGGCCATTCGGAGCGCCGCGCCGACCACGGCGAGAGCGACGCCGCCGTGGCGCAGAAGGTGAAGGCCGCCTGGCGCGCCGGTCTCGTCGCGATCGTCTGCGTCGGCGAGACGGAAGCCCAGCGCGAGGACGGCTCGACGCTGGACGTTCTCGGCGGCCAGATCGACGGCTCGCTGCCGGAGGGCGCCAGCGCGCAGAACACGGTGGTCGCCTACGAGCCGGTCTGGGCGATCGGCACCGGCAAGACGCCGACGACGGACGACGTCGCGGAGGTGCACGCCTTCCTGCGCCGGCGCCTCGCCGAGCGGCCGGGCGGGGACGGGCAGGGGATTCTCATCCTCTACGGCGGATCCGTGAAGCCCTCCAACGCGGCCGAGCTCCTGGCGGTGCCGGAGGTCGGCGGCGCGCTCGTCGGCGGCGCGAGCTTGAAGGCGGCGGACTTCATCGCGATATGCGAGGCGGTCCCGCAGCGCCGATCCTCCGCGCTCGGCAGATAAGCGTTTGGAATAAACGCGAGCCTCCTGTAGAAGGCCCGCGATCCTTTCAAGAAGACGAGCCTCGCGGCAAGCGCCACCATGCAGACTGTTCTGATCGTCATCCATCTCCTGATCGTGCTCGCGCTCGTCGTCGTGGTGCTGCTTCAGCGCTCCGAGGGCGGCGCGCTCGGCATCGGCGGCGGAGGCGGCGGCATGATGAGCGCGCGCGGCGCGGCCAACGCGCTGACCCGCGCGACGGCCATCCTGGCCGCCGGCTTCTTCATCACCTCCATGGCGCTCGCGATCCTGGCGCGTTACGGTGGCTCGCCGACCGACATCCTCGACCGCATTCCGGGCGCCCCGGCCGGCACCAGCGCGCCGGCCTCGGACGGCGGCTCGCTGCTCGACCAGCTCGGCGGCGTGCCGGAGGCCGAACAGACGCCCGCTCCGGTGGACGTGCCGTCCGGCGCGACGCCGGGCACGAGCGCTCCGGCGCAGGCTCCGAGCACGGAGCCCGCCGCGCAGGCGCCCGCCACGGACGCCGGCGTTCCGGTCGGTCCGCAGGGAATGGCACCGGCCCCGGCACAGTAGGACGCCACTCTCTTGAAGTTCGATGACGGGGCGCTTCGGCGCCCCGTTCCGTTTCACGACGTCAGATAGGCACTGGCGCGACTCCATCCGAGCGGTTATCGGGAAGGCCCATGGCGCGATATATCTTCATCACCGGCGGCGTGGTCTCCTCACTCGGAAAGGGCATCGCCTCCGCGGCGCTGGGCGCATTGCTCCAGGCCCGTGGCTACCGAGTGCGGCTTCGCAAGCTCGACCCCTATCTCAACGTCGATCCGGGCACGATGAGCCCGACCCAGCACGGCGAGGTCTTCGTCACCGACGACGGCGCCGAGACCGATCTCGATCTCGGCCATTACGAGCGCTTCACCGGGCGGCCGGCGAACCGCATGGACAACATCACCACCGGGCGGATCTACAAGGAGATCATCGCCAAGGAGCGGCGCGGCGACTATCTCGGCGCGACCGTCCAGGTGATCCCGCACGTGACGGACGCCATCAAGGAGTTCGTGCTCGACGGCAACGAGGAGTTCGATTTCGTTCTCTGCGAGATCGGCGGCACGGTCGGCGACATCGAGGCGATGCCCTTCATGGAGGCGATCCGCCAGCTCGGCAACGATCTGCCGCGCGGAGGGGCCGTCTACGTCCACCTGACGCTGATGCCCTACATCCCGACCGCGGGCGAGCTGAAGACCAAGCCGACCCAGCATTCGGTGAAGGAGCTGCGTTCCATCGGCATCCAGCCGGACATCCTCCTCGTGCGCGCCGACCGGCCGATTCCGAAGGAGGAGCGCCGCAAGATGAGCCTCTTCTGCAACGTGCGGGAGACGGCGGTCATCCAGGCGCTCGACGTGGCGACGATCTACGACGTGCCGATCGCCTATCACCGCGAGGGGCTCGACACCGAGGTGCTGGCCGCCTTCGGGATCGATCCGGCGCCCAAGCCCCAGCTCCAGCGCTGGACCGAGGTCGTGGACGGCATCCGCAACCCGGAGGGCGAGGTCACGATCGCGGTCGTGGGCAAGTACACCGGCCTGAAGGACGCCTACAAATCGCTGATCGAGGCGCTGCAGCACGGCGGCATCGCCAACAAGGTGCGCGTGAAGCTCGACTGGATCGAATCGGAGGTCTTCGAGAAGCAGGACCCGACGCCCTATCTCGACCGCGTGAGCGGCATTCTCGTGCCGGGCGGCTTCGGCGAGCGCGGCTCGGAGGGCAAGATCCTCGCCGCCAAGTTCGCGCGCGAGCACAAGGTGCCGTATTTCGGCATCTGCTTCGGCATGCAGATGGCCGTCATCGAGGCGGCCCGTTCGCTGGCCGGCATCGACAACGCGGCCTCCACCGAATTCGGCCCGACCGACGAGCCCGTCGTCGGCCTGATGACGGAATGGCTGCGGGGCAACGAGCTGGAAAGCCGGGCGGCGGAAGGCGACCTCGGCGGCACGATGCGCCTCGGCACCTACGAGGCCCGTCTGGCCGCCGGATCGAAGATCGCGGAGATCTACGGCTCGAACGACATCAACGAGCGCCATCGCCACCGCTACGAGGTCAACCGCTCCTATCGCGAGCGGCTGGAGGAGGCGGGCCTGACCTTCGCCGGCATGTCGCCGGACGGCCTTCTGCCGGAGACGGTCGAATATGCCGACCACCCGTGGTTCATCGGCGTCCAGTACCATCCCGAGCTGAAGTCGCGGCCCTTCGAGCCGCACCCGCTCTTCGCCTCCTTCATCGCAGCCGCCGTCGAGCGCTCGCGGCTGGTCTGAGACGTCCATGTTCCCGAACGAGAACCGCGCGACGCGCCGCATCGACCACACCGTCCTCGCCATGCCCTCGCTCGAGGACGCAAGGCGCGTCTTCGAGGCTCTCGGTTTCATCGTCGCGCCGAACGCGCGCCATCCCTTCGGCACCGAGAACGCCTGCGTCTTCCTCGCGGACGGCTCCTTCGTCGAGCCGCTGGCGGTCGGCCATCGCGAGACCTGCGAGGCGGCGGCCAAGGACGGCAACGTGTTCGTCGCGCGCGACCAGGCGCACCGTTTCCGGATCGGCACGCCGTCCTTCTCAAGCCTGGCCTTCGCCTCGACCAACGCCGACCATGACGCGGCGGACTTGCGGGAAGCCGGTCACGGCGGCGAGGAGACGCTCGCCTTCGAGCGCCGCTTCAAGACGCCGGCGGGCGAGGACTCCTTCGTCGGCTTCCGCTTGGCCTTCGCGCGGGACCTGCGCGCGCCCGACGTCTCCTTCTTCACCTGCCAGCCGACCCACACGCACAAGCCGGACCGCTCGGCGCTGATCGCTCATCCGAACGGAGCGACCGGAACGGCGCGGCTCGTCTTCGGCGAACCCAACCCGACCGACTTCCAGTACTACCTTCAGGAGCTGACCGGCGACCGCGAGGCCGAGGCCGATTCCTTCGGCATGCGCCTGTCGGCCGGCCCGTCGCAGATCGAGGTCGCCAGCCCCGAGGCTCTCTCGTTGCGCTACGGTGTTCGGCGCGGGCAGGAGCGAGGCCTCAGCTTCGAGGGCATGGTCCTGTCGGTCCGCGACCTGGCTGCCGTCCGGCCCTTCGCCGAGGCCTGCGGCCTACACGCCGAGGAGCGCTCCGGCCGGCTCGTCGTCTGGATCGGCGACAAGGCCTTCGTCGCCTTCGAGGAGATCAGCGCATGAATGCGAACGCCAACGTTTCCGCAAGGTCGGTCACCTTCTCGCAGGACGCGCCCTTCGCGCTGATCGCCGGCCCCTGCCAGATGGAGAGCCGCGACCACGCGATGATGATCGCCGAGCGGATGAAGCGGGTGACCGAGGATCTCGGCATCGGCTACGTCTTCAAGGCGAGCTTCGACAAGGCGAACCGGACGAGCCTGTCGGGCCGACGCGGCATCGGCCTTTCGGACGCGCTGCCGGTCTTCGCCGAAATTCGCGAGACCTTCGGCCTGCCCGTCCTGACCGACATCCACACGGAAGCGCAGGCGGGCGAGGCCGGCGCGGTCTGCGACATCCTGCAGATCCCGGCCTTCCTGTGCCGGCAGACGGACCTCCTCATCGCCGCCGCCCGGACCGGCAAGGTCGTGAACGTGAAGAAGGGGCAGTTCCTGGCGCCCTGGGACATGAAGAACGTCCTCTCCAAGGTGACGGAGAGCGGCAACCCCAACGTTCTCCTGACCGAGCGCGGCGCGTCGTTCGGCTACAACACGCTCGTCTCCGACTTCCGGGCGCTGCCGATCATGGCCGGGCTCGGCGCGCCGGTCGTCTTCGACGCCACGCATTCGGTGCAGCAGCCGGGCGGGCAGGGCGGTTCCTCGGGCGGCGAGCGCCGCTTCGTGGAGACGCTGGCGCGCGCGGCTGTCGCGGTCGGCGTCGCGGGCCTCTTCATCGAGACGCACGAGGACCCGGACAACGCGCCGTCCGACGGGCCGAACATGGTGCAACTGGACCGGATGCCGGAGCTCCTACGCCGGCTGAAGGCGCTCGACGAACTCGCGAAGTCCTTCGATCGATAAGAAGGGTGCGCGGCGCGCGCGCCTCCGGTATGAGCCTCTCGACGTGAACGAACGGACCAGAGAGGCCATTCCCGCATGACCGCCATCATCGACATCGTCGGCCGCGAAATCCTCGACAGCCGCGGCAATCCCACCGTGGAAGTGGACGTCGTCCTCGAAGACGGCTCCATGGGTCGCGCCGCCGTCCCGTCCGGTGCCTCCACCGGCGCCCACGAGGCCGTCGAGCTGCGCGACAAGGACGAGCGCTATGCCGGCAAGGGCGTCGAGCAGGCCGTCCAGGCGGTGAACACCGAAATCCTGGAGGCCATCGTCGGCTTCGAGGCCGAGAACCAGATCCGCATCGATTCGGTGCTGCGCGACCTCGACGGCACGAAGAACAAGAGCCGCCTCGGCGCCAACGCGATCCTCGGCGTCTCGCTCGCCGTCGCCAAAGCCGCGTCCGAGGCCGCCGGGCTGCCGCTCTACCGCTATGTCGGGGGCGCCTCGGCCCATGTCCTGCCGGTGCCGATGATGAACATCATCAATGGCGGCGCCCACGCCGACAACCCGATCGACGTGCAGGAGTTCATGATCATGCCGGTCGGCGCGGAGAGCTTCCGCAAGGGCCTTCGCTGCGGCGCGGAAATCTTCCACACGCTGAAGAAGGCGCTGAAGGACGCCGGCCACAACACCAATGTGGGCGACGAGGGCGGCTTCGCCCCGAACATCGGCTCGACTCGCGAGGCGCTCGACTTCGTGCTGAAGGCGATCGAGAAAGCCGGCTACAAGCCGGGCGAGGACGTCTATCTGGCGCTCGACTGCGCCTCGACCGAGTTCTTCAAGGACGCGCATTACGATCTGGCCGGCGAGGGCCGCAAGCTGATCGCCGACGAGATGGCCGGCTATCTCGCGGACCTGACCAGGGACTACCCGATCATCTCGATCGAGGACGGCATGGCCGAGGACGACTGGGCCGGCTGGAAGACGCTGACGAACAAGATCGGCGACCGGGTGCAGCTCGTCGGCGACGATCTCTTCGTCACCAATTCCGAACGCCTGCGCGAGGGCATCAAGAAGGGCGTCGGCAACTCGATCCTGGTGAAGGTCAACCAGATCGGCACCCTGTCGGAGACGCTGGACGCGGTGAACCTCGCCCATCGCTCGGGCTACACCGCCGTCATGTCGCACCGCTCGGGCGAGACGGAGGACTACACGATCGCCGACCTCGCGGTGGCGACCAATTGCGGGCAGATCAAGACCGGCTCGCTGGCGCGCTCCGACCGGCTCGCCAAGTACAACCAGCTTCTCCGCATCGAGGAGGAGCTCGCCGATCAGGCCGTCTACGCCGGCCGTTCGATCCTGCGCGGCCGCTGAGGCGGAACCCGGACGCCTCCTCCCCGAATCCGGGGAGGAGGCCCTACCTCACCGTCAGTCGGCGGCCATCTCGACCTCGCGCCCCCGACCGAGGTCGCGGATCCACGTGCCGTATTCGGGCTTGACGCGGAGCTGATGGGCGTAGTGCCGACGCAGCGCGGCCGTCAGCCTGCCGCCGCGCCCGAGCCTCGCGTCGGCGAGGGCGATCATCACCGAGTTCGGCCACGCCTTGCCGCGAATCGCCCGCAGGCGCTCGAACAGCTCGTCCTCGCCGGCGTCCGGGTCGCCCTGCGCCATCAGAATGACCATTGCCGCCGTCGAGCGCGACACGCCCATATGGCAGTGCACGAGGAGGTGACCGGCCGTTCCCTCGACGGCGCCTCTGTCGAGCGATTCCCCGAAGGCGAGGATCGCCCCGATATGCTCCTCGGCCGGCATGATCCGGCCCGGCGCCGGATCGATGATGTCGTGGAAGCGCAGCGTCGTGCGCAGATGTTTCGAATAGGCCTCGAAATGGTGGATGTCGGGATGTCCGGGGTCGATGATCGACAGGACGTGCGTGACGCCCGCCTCCTTGTGAACCGGCAGTTCTTCGATCCCGCAGATGGTGCGGGAGGAGATCGCGAGGGTCTTCATGGCAAGGCTCCGGCTGAAAGGGCCCCGCCTGCTTAGGCGCCCCGGCGCGGAGCGACAACCTGGGACGCGACGACGCAGCCCGGCCGGCGACACAGAACGCCATGCTTAACCGGCGCTTAAACGCCTCGTGTTCTACTGCGCGCATTCGGGACGGTGGAGAGTTCGTCGATGAGGACGCGGCAGCGACACAAGAGACGCCTCGGCGGGCTGGCCGTGCCGCTGGTCGCCTCGGCCGTGCTCACCTATTTCGCGCTGCACGTCCACACCGGCCAGTACGGCCTGGAGGCCAAGGGCGAGTTCGCGGCCGAGCTGGAGCGGCGGACCGAGGAGCTGGCGAAGGTGACGCGCGAGCGCGAGCGCATCGAGCGTCGCGTGGCCCTGCTTCATGACGGTTCGCTGGAGCGGGACATGATCGACGAGCGAGCCCGGCGCTATCTGAACATGGGCACGGACGACGAGATCGTCATCCTGCGCTGAGTCCGACCAAAGTTGACCGCATTGCAGTTAAAACCTGCTGCGCTGCAGCATTTAACTGCATGATGGTCAAGATTTGGGCGTCGGCTTGTCGGCACCCTCCCGGGCGGTATAGTCGGGGAGGAGATGACCCTGATCCGGGTCGCGTCAAGACAGGACCGTCGCGCATGGCTTCGTCGAAAAAGCAGGACAGCGGCTCGCCGAAGTCCGCCGTCCCGGCCTCAACTTCCGAGATCGTCCGCACGCTGGAAGACTACGAGGCGCCCGCGCCCGCCCAGTTCTCCAAGGAGGAGGACCTCTCCGCCTATCGCGAGATGCTGCTGATCCGCCGCTTCGAGGAGAAGGCCGGCCAGCTCTACGGCATGGGCTTCATCGGCGGCTTCTGCCACCTCTATATCGGCCAGGAGGCCGTCGTCGTCGGCATGCAGATGTCAATGAAGGAGGGGGACCAGGTCATCACCGCCTATCGCGACCACGGGCACATGCTGGCGACCGGCATGGAAGCGCGCGGCGTCATGGCCGAGCTCACGGGTCGCCGCTCCGGCTACTCGAAGGGCAAGGGCGGCTCGATGCACATGTTCTCCAAGGAGAAGAACTTCTACGGCGGCCACGGCATCGTCGGCGCGCAGGTCTCGCTCGGAACGGGCCTCGCCTTCGCCAACCGCTACCGGCAGAACGACTCGGTCTCGATCACCTATTTCGGCGACGGCGCGGCCAACCAGGGGCAGGTCTACGAGAGCTTCAACATGGCCTCGCTGTGGAAGCTGCCGGTCGTCTACGTCATCGAGAACAACCAGTACGCCATGGGCACGTCGGTGAAGCGCGCCAGCGCCGAGACGAACTTCGCCCACCGCGGCATCTCCTTCAAGATTCCGGGCATCCAGGTCGACGGCATGGACGTGCGCGCGGTGAAGGCCGCCGGCGACATGGCGGTGGCGCACTGCCGCTCGGGCGAGGGGCCGATCATCCTGGAGATGATGACCTACCGCTATCGCGGCCATTCCATGTCCGATCCGGCCAAGTACCGCTCGCGCGACGAAGTGCAGAAGATGCGCTCGGAGAGCGATCCGATCGAGCAGGTCAAGGAACGCCTGATCGCCGAGCACGGCATGTCGGAGGACGATCTGAAGGCCGTCGACAAGGACGTTCGCGAGATCGTCGCCGATTCCGCGGAGTTCGCGCAGAACGATCCCGAGCCGGACGTCTCGGAGCTGTGGACCGATATCTATGCGGACGAGATTCCGCAGGCGGCGGAGTAGGAGCGCGCCATGCCGATCGAAATTCTGATGCCCGCGCTCTCTCCCACGATGGAGGAGGGCACCCTCTCCAAATGGGTCAAGCAGGAGGGCGACGACGTCGCCCCCGGTGACGTGATCGCCGAGATCGAGACCGACAAGGCCACGATGGAAGTCGAGGCCGTCGACGAGGGCAAGCTCGGCAAGATCCTGATCGCCGCCGGCACCGAGGGCGTGAAGGTCAACACGCCGATCGCCGTCCTGATCGGGGAAGGCGAGAGCGCCGACGACATCGACACCTCGAAGCCGAAGGAGGCATCGCAGCCGGTCGGCGAGACGGGCAACGACCCGAGCGCCAAGCGGACCGAGAGCGGTGTCTCGCAGGAGGCCGACAAGAAGGGCGACAAGGTTCCCGCACAGGGTCTGAGCCATCCGGAGGTCGACGACGCGGACGGCGAGACGCCGGAGGTGCCCGAGGGCACCGAGATGGTCTCCCAGACCGTGCGCGAGGCGCTTCGCGACGCGATGGCCGAGGAGATGCGGCGGGACGAGAACGTCTTCCTGATGGGCGAGGAGGTCGCCGAGTATCAGGGCGCCTACAAGATCAGCCAGGGGCTTCTCGACGAGTTCGGCGCGCGCCGTGTCGTGGACACGCCGATCACCGAGCACGGCTTCGCCGGCCTCGGCGTCGGCGCGGCCTTCGCCGGCCTTCGCCCGATCGTCGAGTTCATGACCTTCAACTTCGCCATGCAGGCGATCGACCAGATCATCAACTCGGCGGCCAAGACGCTCTACATGGCCGGCGGCCAGATGGGCTGCCCGATCGTGTTCCGCGGCCCGAACGGCGCGGCGGCCCGCGTCGCGGCGCAGCACAGCCAGGACTACGCGGCCTGGTACGGGCAGATCCCCGGGCTCAAGGTCGTGATGCCCTATTCGGCGGCGGACGCGAAGGGACTGATGAAGTCCGCGATCCGCGACCCGAACCCGGTCGTGTTCCTGGAGAACGAGATCCTCTACGGCCAGACCTTCGAGGTTCCCAAGCTCGACGACTGGACCGTGCCGATCGGCAAGGCGCGCATCCACCGCAAGGGCAAGGACGTGACGATCGTCTCCTTCGGCATCGGCATGACCTACGCGATCGCCGCGGCCGAGCAACTGGCGAAGGACGGCATCGACGCGGAGATCATCGATCTGCGCACGATCCGCCCGCTCGACATGGAGACGGTCATCCGGTCGGTGAAGAAGACCAACCGCTGCGTCACGGTCGAGGAAGGCTGGCCGCAGGGCTCGGTCGGCGGGCACATCGCCTCCGAGCTGATGGTCCGCGCCTTCGACCACCTCGACGCGCCGGTGCTCAAGGTCTGCGGCAAGGACGTACCGATGCCCTACGCGGCCAATCTTGAGAAGCTGGCCCTGCCGAGCGCGAAGGACGTCGTGGAGGCGGTCAAGGCCGTCTGCTACCGGGACTGAGGCGGAGGCCATGGCCGCGGAGCGTCGAGCAACCTACGCTGATCTGGAGGCGGTGCCCGAGCACCTCGTCGCCGAGATCATCGACGGGGAGCTCATGACGCATCCGCGACCGACGCCGAGGCACACGATCGCAGCGTCGGCCCTGAACGGAGCGCTGATCGGTCCTTTCCAGAACGCCCTCGGCGGTCCGGGCGGCTGGATTTTCGCCACCGAGCCCGAGCTTCATCTGGAAAGGCAGGTGGTCGTTCCGGATTTGGCGGCATGGCGTAGAGAACGGCTCGACCTTCATCCCGAAGCGGAGTTCATCGAAACGCCGCCGGACTGGATCTGCGAGGTCCTGTCGCCGTCGACCGAAAAGCGCGACCGCACTGTCAAGCGCCGCATCTACGGAGAAGCAGGGGTCCGTCACCTCTGGCATCTCGACCCCCGGCAAGAACTGCTGGAGACCTTCGTTCTCCAGGACAAGAACTGGATTCTGGACAGCACCTGGACGTCCGCCGACGACGTCCGTGCCGCGCCCTTCGACGCCATTTCGTTTCCGCTCGCGAACCTGTGGCCGTTCGACCGGCCGCTCGGGTTCAACGAGAGCCCGCAAGCCCCTTTCATCGGAGATCGATAGATGCCGATCAACGTCACCATGCCCGCTCTGTCGCCGACCATGGAGGAGGGCAACCTCGCCAAGTGGCTGGTGAAGGAGGGCGACAAGGTCTCCTCGGGCGACATCATCGCCGAGATCGAGACCGACAAGGCCACGATGGAGGTCGAGGCGGTCGACGAGGGGACGGTCGCCAAGATCGTCGTGCCCGCCGGCACCGAGGGCGTGAAGGTCAACGCCGTGATCGCGATCCTGGCCGCGGAAGGCGAGGACGCCTCGGCCGCCGCTGCCGGCGGCGGCTCGGACTCCCAGCCGCAGGGCTCGAACGCCAAGGCCGACGACGCCGTGGCCTCCGACAAGGCTTCCGGCCAGCCGGAAGCCCGCGCGCCCGAGACCGCGAGCGCGAAGGAGGGCGGTTCGTCCTCGTCGTTCTCCGGCGCCGCGCCGAGCCATTCGTCGGGCGACCGCGTCTTCGCCTCGCCGCTGGCGCGCCGCATTGCCAAGGAGAAGGGGCTCGACCTCTCCGCCGTGAAGGGCTCCGGACCGAACGGGCGCATCGTGAAGGCGGACGTGGAGAAGGCCGAGCCGGGCCAGACGCAGCCGAGCGCCGCCAGGAGCGAGGCGCCGTCCGCGCCGCAGGCCGAAGCCGCGGCTCCCGCGCCGAAGGGCGCGAGCGCCGATGCGGTGCGCAAGCTCTTCCCCGAAGGCTCCTTCGAGGAAATCCCGCATGACGGCATGCGCAAGACGATCGCCAAGCGCCTCGTCGAATCCAAGCAGACGGTCCCGCACTTCTATCTGACGGTCGATTGCGAGCTCGACGCGCTGCTGGCGCTTCGCAAACAGCTGAACGACGCCGCGCCGGTGACGAAGTCGGACGCGGGCGAGAAGCCGGCCTACAAGCTGTCGGTCAACGACATGGTCATCAAGGCGATGGCGATGGCGCTGAAGGCCGTGCCGGACGCCAACGTCTCCTGGACCGACAGCGCGATGCTGAAGCACAAAAACGCCGACGTCGGCGTCGCGGTCTCCATTGAGGGCGGGCTGATCACGCCGATCATCCGCCGCGCCGACGAGAAGACGCTGTCCACCATCTCCAACGAGATGAAGGATCTGGCCAAGCGCGCCCGCTCGCGCAAGCTCAAGCCCGAGGAGTACCAGGGCGGCACGACGGCGGTCTCCAATCTCGGCATGTTCGGGATCAAGGACTTCTCCGCCGTCATCAACCCGCCGCACGCGACGATCCTCGCCGTCGGCGCGGGCGAGAGCCGAGCCGTGGTGAAGGGCGGCGAGGTGAAGATCGCGACGGTGATGACCGTGACGCTCTCCACCGACCACCGTGCCGTGGACGGCGCGCTCGGGGCCGAGCTGATCTCGGCCTTCAAGCAGCTGATCGAAGCCCCGATGGGCATGCTGGTCTGATCGCAACCCGCTGATCCGAACGAGAAGGCGAGCCACACCATGGCCGATACCTACGACATCATCGTCATCGGCGGCGGACCCGGCGGCTACGTCGCCGCCATCCGCGCCGCGCAGCTGGGCTTCAAGACGGCCGTCGTCGAGCGCGAGCATCTGGGCGGCATCTGCCTCAACTGGGGCTGCATCCCGACCAAAGCACTGCTGCGCTCGGCCGAGATCTTCCACTATGCCGAACACGCCAAGGATTACGGCCTGAAGATCGAGAAGCCGACCTTCGCGATCGAGGACGTGGTCAAGCGCTCGCGCGGTGTCTCCGCGCAGCTGAACGGCGGCGTCGGCTTCCTCCTGAAGAAGAACAAGGTCGACGTCATCTGGGGGCAGGCGAAGATCGCCAAGGCCGGGAAGGGCGGTCCGGTCGAGGTTCAGGTGGGCAAGATGACCAAGCCCGTCGTCGAGCCGCAGAACCCGGTGCCGAAGGGCGTCCTGGGCGAGGGGACCTACAAGGCCAAGCACGTGATCGTCGCGACGGGCGCACGTCCGCGCGTGCTGCCGGGCATCGAGCCGGACGGCGAGCGGATCTGGACCTATTTCGAGGCGATGAAGCCGAAGACGATGCCGAAGTCCCTCGTCGTGATGGGCTCGGGCGCGATCGGCATCGAATTCGCCTCCTTCTATCGCACGATGGGCGCCGAGGTGACCGTCGTCGAGCTTCTGCCGCAGATCCTGCCGGTGGAGGACGCGGAGGTCGCGGCCGTCGCCCGCAAGCAGTTCGAGAAGCAGGGCATGAAGCTCCTGACCGAGGCGAAGGTCGCCAAGGTCGAGAAGACCGGAGACGGCGTGAAGGTCTCCGTCGAGGTCGGCGGCAAGACCGAGACGATCACCGCCGAGCGGCTGATCTCGGCGGTCGGCGTCCAGGGCAACACGGAAGGCCTGGGCCTGGAGGAGATCGGCGTCGCGATGGAGCGCGGCACGATCAAGGTGGACGGCGCCGGGCGCACGAATGTCGAAGGTGTCTACGCCATCGGCGACGTCGCGGGCGCGCCGATGCTGGCGCACAAGGCCGAGCACGAGGGCTCGATCTGCGTCGAGGCCATCAAGGGCCTCGAGACGCACCCGATGAAGAAGACGCAGATCCCCGGCTGCACCTACTGCCAGCCTCAGGTCGCCAGCGTCGGCCTGACCGAAGCCAAGGCCAAGGAAGGCGGCCGCGAGGTGAAGGTCGGCCGCTTCAAGTTCCAGGGCAACGGCAAGGCGATCGCGCTGGGCGAGCCGGAAGGCCTCGTGAAGACGATCTTCGATGCCAAGACCGGCGAGCTTCTGGGCGCCCACATGGTCGGCGCCGAGGTCACCGAGCTGATCCAGGGCTTCGTCGTCGCGATGGGGCTGGAGACGACGGAGGAGGAGCTGATGCACGCGGTCTTCCCGCATCCGACCCTCTCGGAGACCATGCACGAGAGCGTTCTCGACGCCTACGGCCGCGTCATCCACATGTAGCGGGCAGGGGTGCGGCGGGATGGAACGATCGGAATCACATCTTCGCCGCATTTCCACTCGCGGCGCCTTGCCGCACGCGAAGGTTGGGCCATCTTGCTCCGAAGGGCATCAATGCTTTTCAGGAGCGTCACATGAGTTGGCTTGCAGCAATCGTCGTCGGAGGCATCGCGGGATGGCTCGCCGAACAGTTCATGAAGAGCGACATGGGTCTCCTCATGAACATCATCCTGGGCATCGTCGGCGCGATCGTCCTCAACCTGATCCTGGGGCTCTTCGGCCTGATCGACTTCCAGGCCGGCGCGTCCTTCTCGATCCAGTACCTCATCGTCGCCTTCATCGGCGCCTGCATCCTGATTGCCATTTTCCGCGCCTTCCGCGGACGAAGGGTCTGACGCGATTGCAGCGCGTGCGGACCCCGCTTAGATAGGGTCCGATGGTCACGCTACTCGACACACGCATCTCCGCCGGGGCCTCGCCCCGGCCGAGACACCCGGAAAAGGCGCACCGGCCCGACACGGAGGTGCTGCCCAAGCCCGACTGGATCCGCGTCAAGGCGCCGGTCTCCAAGGGCTATTTCGAGACCCGCGAAATCGTGAAGTCGAACCGTCTCGTGACGGTCTGCGAGGAGGCGGGCTGCCCCAACATCGGCGGATGCTGGGAAAAGAAGCACGCGACCTTCATGATCATGGGCGGCATCTGCACGCGGGCCTGCGCCTTCTGCAACGTCGCGACGGGCATTCCGCACGCCCTCGACGACGAGGAGCCGGCGAGCGTCGGCCGGGCCGTCGCCTCCATGGGCCTCCATCACGTCGTCATCACCTCCGTGGACCGCGACGACCTTCCCGACGGCGGCGCGGAGCATTTCGCGCGCACGATCCGCGCCATCCGCGCGGCGGCGCCGGGCACGACGATCGAGATCCTGACGCCCGACTTCCTGCGCAAGCCGGGCGCGCTGGAAACGGTCGTTGCGGCCAAGCCGGACGTCTTCAACCACAATCTCGAGACGGTGCCGTCGAAGTACCTGAAGGTGCGACCCGGCGCGCGCTACTTCCACTCGATCCGCCTGCTCCAGCAGGTGAAGGAGCTCGACCCGACGATCTTCACCAAGTCCGGCATCATGGTCGGCCTCGGCGAGGAGCGGAACGAGGTGCTGCAGCTGATGGATGACCTGCGCTCGGCCGACGTCGACTTCATCACCATCGGCCAGTACCTCCAGCCGACCCGCAAGCACCACGCCGTGATGCGCTACGTGACGCCGGAGGAGTTCGAATCCTTCGCGACCGTGGCCAAGACCAAGGGCTTCCTGGTCGTCTCGTCGAGCCCCCTGACGCGCTCCTCGCACCATGCGGGCGAGGATTTCGAACGGCTGAAGGCCGCTCGTCTGGCGCGCCAGACCAGCGTCGCCGCCTGACGAAATGCCCAAGTTCGAGAACGTAAGGACGGTCCCGCACAGCGCGGACGAGATGTTCGAGCTGGTGGCCGACGTCGAGCGCTATCCGGAGTTCCTGCCGCTCTGCCAGGCGCTGCACGTGCGCTCGCGCCGCGAGCGCGACGGCAAGACGCTGCTGATCGCGGACATGACCGTCGCCTACAAGCTGGTGCGCGAGACCTTCACCTCGCAGGTGCTCCTGAAGCCGGAGGAGCGGCGGATCGACGTGTCCTACGTCGACGGGCCGTTCAAATATCTCGACAATCGCTGGACGTTCGAGCCGGTCGAGAGAGGCTGCGCGGTCCGCTTCTTCATCGACTACGAGTTCAAGAGCCGGACGCTCGGCCTCCTGATGGGCTCGATGTTCGACTTCGCCTTCCGACGCTTCGCGACCGCCTTCGAGGAACGCGCCGACGTCATCTACGGACCCGGCGAGCCGGCCTCCGGCTGACCGTCCAGCGCCTCGCGCAGAAGCTTCAGCGCGACGGAAACGCTCTCCAGCCGGACGGCCGAGCGGCCGATGTCGCCGAAGCGGCGCTCGACCGCGACAGTCTCTCGGCCCTTCGACGCGCAGGCGAAGTGAACGAGGCCGACGGGCTTGGCCGCCGAGCCGCCGCCCGGCCCGGCGACGCCGGTGATGGAGACGGCGAGGGTCGCGCGCGAATGGGCCAGCGCGCCTTCGGCCATGGCCCGCGCGACCGGCTCGGAGACCGCGCCGTGGGCGTCGAGCAGGTTTTGCGGCACGCCCACGAGCGACGCCTTCGCCTCGTTCGAATAGGTCACGAACCCGCAATCGACGACGGCGGAGGAGCCGGCGATCTCGGTCAGCAGAGCCGCGACGAGCCCGCCGGTGCAGGATTCGACGGTCGCGATCATCGCGCCCTTCGCCCGCGCCGACGCGAGGATGCCGCTGGCGTCCTCGATCAGCGTGTCGGAAAACGGGCTCATGACCCGGCCCCGTAGCGCACGCTGGCCGTGGCGATGGCCGCGATCCCCTCGCGCCGGCCGACGAAGCCGATCGTCTCGTTCGTCGTCGCCTTCACCGAGACGCGTTCGAGGTCGATCGACAGCATGTCGGCGATGGCCTCGCGCATGGCGAGGCGGTGAGGCGCGATCTTCGGCGCCTCGCAGATCAGGCTGATGTCGGCGTTGAGAACGCGTCCGCCCCGCTCGGCCAGGATGCGCGCGGCATGCCGGACGAAGATGTGGGACGCGGCGCCCTTCCATTGCGGGTCGCTCGGCGGAAAATGATCGCCGATGTCGCCGGCCCCGCAGGTGGCCAGGAGAGCGTCGGTCAGCGCGTGGAGGCCGACATCCGCGTCGGAATGCCCGTCGAGCGCCTGATCGTGCGGTATGCGCACGCCGCACAGCGTGACGTGGTCGCCCTCGACGAGGCGATGCACGTCGTAGCCGTTGCCGGTCCTGATATCCATCCGCGCCTTGCCTTTCGACAGTCGTTCGTCCGCGAGCGCCATGTCGCGGGCATAGGTGAGCTTGAAATTGTCGGCGGAGCCCTCGACGAGCCGCACCGGCAGACCGGCCCATTCGGCGATCGAGGAATCGTCGGTGAAATGATCGAGTTCGGAGCGCGCCGCCGCCTCGTGCGCTTCGAGAATGGGCGCGAAGGGAAAGCCCTGCGGCGTCTGCGCGGCATAGAGCCCGCGTCGCTCGACCGTTTCGAGGACCATGCCGTCCGCCCCGCGCTTCACCGTGTCGGCGATCGGCAGGACGGGGAGCCCGCCGGTCTTCTCGTCGACCGCTTCGACGACGCGGGCAATGAGCGCCGCATCCGCGAAGGGACGGGCGGCGTCGTGGATCAGCACGATGTCGGGCGCATGCGGCGCGAGCGCGCGCAGACCGGCGAGGACCGAAAGCTGACGCGTGGCGCCGCCTTCGACGACGCTTTCATCGCGCGCGAGCGGACCACAGGCGGCGTCGAGACGGCTGCGGTCGTCCGGGTGGATCACGATCACGGTGTGGGTCAGCCGTCCGCTCGCGCGCAGCGCGTCCAGCGTGTGGGCGATGACGGCGCGGCCGCCGATCGTCCGGTACTGCTTGGGGCCGTCCTCCGGAGCGCCGGCCCGCTCGCCGCGACCCGCGGCGACAACCACCATGGCGATCCTGCGCCGGTCCGTCACTGGCAATCCTCGTTTCCTGCGCCGTCCGGGGCGGGCCGCCCCGAAATCTAGGCCGGTGGACCACATGGAGGAGGGGCCGGCAAGCGCTCGCCGGAGGTGCCCCGTCCATCGGCCGCCTGCAAGGCTGCTATGCAGGCACGGCAGGGCAGGTCACGCCAGCGTTGCTTGAGATTTGAGCATGACGCGATATGGTCCAGCGCAATGCTCAACAACGCGCCGCCCCTGCCTGCAAAAGATGATTCGCCCGCTGGTTCGGGTGCTTCCGCGCGCGGCAGCACGGGTCTTCGCATCGGCCCGCATCGCCTGCCCGGCTCGGTCGTCCTCGCACCGCTCTCCGGCGTGTCGGACGTGCCGTTTCGCCAGCTGGCCCGGCGCTTCGGCGCCTCTCTCGTCTATTCGGAAATGGTGGCGAGCGGCGAGCTGCTGCGCGACAGCGCCGAAAGCCTGCGCCGGGCCATGGCGGACGGGCAGGGGCTCCATGCGGTGCAGCTCGCGGGCCGCGACCCGGACACGATGCGGCAAGCCGCGCGCCTCGTCGCCGACCGCGGCGCGGACATCATCGACATCAATTTCGGCTGCCCGGCCAAGAAGGTCGTCGGCGGGCTTTCGGGTTCCGCCCTGATGCGCGAGCCCGATCTCGCCCTTCGTCTGGTCGAGGCGACGGTGGACGGGGCGGGCGACGTTCCCGTCACCGTGAAGATGCGTCTCGGCTGGGATCACGGCTCGATCAACGCGCCGGACCTCGCGGCGAAATTCGAGGCGGCCGGCGTCAAGCTCGTCACGGTCCATGGGCGAACGCGCATGCAGTTCTACGATGGCCACGCGGACTGGGCCGCGATCTCGGGCGTCAGGAAGGCCGTCTCGATCCCCGTCATCGCCAATGGCGACCTGACGGAGGAAGACCAGTCGGCGCCGATGCGCGCGGCGAGCGGCGCCGACGGCCTGATGATCGGGCGAGGCTCCTACGGCCGCCCCTGGGCGGCGGGCCTTCTGGCGGGCGCCTGCGACGAGCGGGTTCTTTCGAGGGTTCTTCTGGCCGATCTGGTGCGCGAGCATCTCGACGCGATGCTCGACTTCTACGGCACCGCCTCGGGCCTGCGGCAGGCGCGCAAGCATGTCGGCTGGTATCTGGCGCGCGCCGATCGCGTCGCGCCGCTCGACCCGCGCCAGCGCGGCGATCTCATGCGGCTCGAAGACCCGGCCGAACTCCATCGGCGGATCGCGAGCCTTCTCGGCGATCTCACCGCCCTCGACGTCGAAATTCCGCGAATGCCGGACCGGAAGGCCGCCTGATCCGAATGTCCACTGTTTCCCCGACCCCGTCGCACCTCGCCAGCATACTCAACGCCCTGCCGCACCCCGTGGTGGTCGTGGACGAGGAAGACCGCTTCGCCTTCGCCAATTCGGACGCCGAGCAGTTCTTCTCCTGCAGCGTGGACGTCCTGCGCCGTCGCAGCCTCCGCCATTTCGTGCCGTCCGACAGCCCGCTCTTCACGCTGATCGATCAGGTGCGCCGCGACGCCTCCCGCATGAGCGAGTACCGGGTCGATCTCTCCTCGCCCCGGCTCGGCCCCGATCGCATCGTCGACCTGTACGTGTCTGTGATGCCGGAGGAGGCCGGGAAGGTCCTTCTGATGATCCAGCAGCGCTCCATCGCCGACAAGATGGACCGTCAGCTGACGCATCGCTCCGCCGCGCGCTCGGTGACGGGTCTGGCGGCGATGCTCGCGCACGAGATCCGCAATCCGCTCTCCGGCATCAAGGGCGCCGCGCAGCTTCTGGAGACGGATGCGAGCGACGACGACCGCGTGCTCACGCGCCTGATCCAGGAGGAGAGCGACCGCATCGTGAAGCTCGTGGACCGCATGGAGGTCTTCTCCGACCAGCGTCCGGTCGAGCGCTCGGCGGTCAACATCCACTCGGTGCTGGAGCATGTGAAGACGCTGGCGCTCAGCGGCTTTGCGCGCGGCGTGCGCATCCAGGAGATCTACGATCCCTCGCTGCCGGCGGTCTTCGCCAACCGCGACCAGCTGGTGCAGGTGTTCCTGAACCTCCTGAAGAACGCGGCGGAGGCGGTGTCGAACCGGCCGGACGCGGAGATCCGCATGACGACCGCCTTCCGGCCGGGCGTCCGCCTCTCGGTGCCCGGAACGAAGTCCCGCATCACGCTGCCGCTCGAATTCACGGTCGAGGACAACGGACCCGGCGTTCCGGCCGACATCCGCGAGAACATCTTCGATCCCTTCGTGACCACCAAGCCCAACGGTTCGGGCCTCGGCCTCGCGCTCGTGGCCAAGATCGTCGGCGATCACGGCGGGATCATCGAGTGCGATTCCCAACCCGGACAGACGCTGTTCCGCATTCTCATGCCGGCCTGGAGCGGCAGGGACGAAGCGAGCCGAGCCGCACGGCGGAACGGCGCAGAGGAGAATTCCTGACGATGGCGTCCTCTCAGATTCTCGTCGCCGACGACGACGCGGCCATCCGCACCGTCCTGTCGCAGGCGCTGCTGCGCGCCGGCTACGAGGTGCGCGTCACCTCCAACATCGCGACGCTGTGGCGCTGGATCTCGGCGGGCGAGGGCGACCTCGTCATCACCGACGTCCTCATGCCCGACGGCAACGTCTTCGACATGCTGCCGCGCTTCCGCAACTCGCGACCCAATCTGCCGATCGTCGTGATGAGCGCGCAGAACACCTTCATGACGGCGGTGCGCGCGTCCGAAGGCGGGGCCTACGACTACGTTCCCAAGCCCTTCGACCTGTCGAACCTCGTCTCCATCGTGCGCCGCGCGCTCGCCGAGCCGAAGAAGGCGCCGCGCGCGGCCGGCGCCGACGAGGCCGACGCGATGCCGCTCGTCGGCCGCTCGCCGGCCATGCAGGACATCTACCGCGCGCTCGCCCGGATGATGCAGACCGACCTGACGGTGCTCATCACCGGCGAGTCGGGCACCGGCAAGGAGCTCGTCGCGCGCGCGCTCCACGATTACGGACGGCGCCGGAAGGGGCCCTTCGTCGCGATCAACATGGCCGCCATCCCGCGCGACCTGATCGAATCGGAGCTCTTCGGGCACGAGAAGGGCGCCTTCACCGGCGCCCAGGCGCGCACCAGCGGCCGCTTCGAGCAGGCGGAGGGCGGGACGCTCTTCCTCGACGAGATCGGCGACATGCCGATGGAGGCGCAGACGCGGCTCCTGCGCGTCCTCCAGCAGGGCGAATACACCGTCGTCGGCGGGCGCACGACGATCGCGACCGACGTCCGCATCGTGGCGGCGACGAACAAGGACCTGCGCCAGCTCATCCAGCGCGGGCTGTTCCGCGAGGACCTGTTCTACCGGCTGAACGTCGTGCCGCTGCGCCTGCCGCCCTTGCGCGAGCGCGCCGAGGACATTCCCGATCTGGCGCGCCACTTCTTCGCGGCGGTGGAGCGCGAGGGCCTGCCGCGCAAGATCCTGAGCCCCGGCGCGCTGGACGTCATGCGCCGCTACCCCTGGCCGGGCAACGTGCGCGAGCTGGAAAACCTCGTGCGGCGCCTCGCCGCCCTCTATCCGCAGGAGGAGATTTCGGCGGCGCTCGTGGAGCACGAGATCGCGAGCGACATCGCGCGGCCGAGCGGCGGCGAGGGGGAGGAGGGCAAGCCCATCGACCTCTCCGCCGCGGTGGAGCGCTATCTGGCGGACTATTTCAACTCCTTCGGCAACGACCTGCCGCCGCCCGGCCTGCACAGCCGCATCCTGCGCGAGGTGGAGTATCCGCTCGTCGCCGCAGCGCTGGCCGCCACGCGCGGCAACCAGGTGAAGGCCGCCGACCTTCTCGGCGTGAACCGCAACACGCTGCGCAAGAAGATCCGCGATCTCGACGTGATGGTGGTCCGCTCGACCCGCTGAAACGAGGCCCCGACCCGCAGCCGTTGCAATTCTGCCACTAACCGTCTCTAAGGGGCGTCGAGCGGCGGGATGCGGCGGCAGAGCCCCGAGTCCCCGACTTCGGAGGCAGGCCCGCCGGTTCCTCACCACGTCTCGGCAGGCGATGAGCGGGTCATGACGGTTCACCCTGTCCAGAGCGAAGGCGAGATGTCCTTTCCGCAGGAGCGGAAGCGGCACTGGCTCGTGCCCGGCATCCTCGCCGTCGTCGGCGCTCTCGTCACCGGAGCGCTGTCCTTCCTCGTCCTGATGGGGCTTACGCCCATCGACCCGACGGAGACGGTCGTGACGGCCGCCATCGCGGTCAACGGCGCCTTCGTCTTCCTTCTCAGCGCGCTGATCCTGCGCGAGGTCGTTCGGATGGTCCGCGCCCGCGCGCAGGGCAAGGCCGCCTCGCGCCTTCACGTGCGCATCGTCGCGCTCTTCTCGGTCGTCGCCGCGCTGCCGGCGCTTCTCGTCGCCATCGTCGCCGGCATCACGCTCGACCTCGGCCTCGACCGCTGGTTCGAGATGCGCACGCGCGCCATCGTCGATTCCTCGATCTCGGTGGCGCAGGCCTATGTCAACGAGAACGCGCGCAATCTGCAGGGCACGACCCAGCAGATGGCGGAGGACCTGAACGGGCAGCGCCGCCTGTTCGACCTCGACCGCACCGGCTTCCAGCAGCTTCTGACAGAGCAGGCGAGGGGCCGCTCGCTTCTCGGCGCCCAGTTGCTGCGCGAGGACGGCTCGCCCTTCCTGCGCGCCGACGTGCCCGTGGAGCGCGGCCTGCCGGTTCCGCCGGCCGACGCCATGAACAGCGCCCGCGAGGGCAATTTCGTCCTCATTCCGCCGGGCATCACCAATCTCGTCGGCGCCGTGACGCCGCTCGACCGCTTCGACGACGTCTATCTCTACACCGTGCGGGCCGTGGACCCCGACGTCATCGCCACCTACCGGCTGATGCTCGACGTCGACAGCGAATATTCCGCGCTCGAGGCCGGGCGGTTCGGCCTGCAGCTGGCCTTCGCGCTCATCTATCTCGGCATCACGCTCATCGTTCTCCTGTCCGCGATCTGGACCGGCATCGGGGTAGCCGATCGTCTGGTGCGCCCGATCCGGCTCCTGATCGGGGCGGCGGACGAGGTGTCGGGCGGCAATCTCTCGGTGTCCGTCCCGGTGCGCTCCTCGGACGGCGACGTCGGCTCGCTCTCCGACACCTTCAACAACATGATCCGCCAGCTCCGATCGCAGCGCACCGAGCTGGTCAACGCCAAGGACGTGATCGACGAGCGGCGGCGGTTCACCGAGGCCGTGCTCTCGGGCGTCACGGCGGGCGTCGTCGGCGTGAAGAGCGACGGCACGATCTCGATGATGAACCCCTCGGCCGAGCGAATCCTGTCGGTGGACTCGCGGCAGGCCGTCGGCCGCCAGCTCGGCGAGCTCTATCCGCGCATCGCGGAGATCCACCGCGCGGCGCGCCTCTCGCGCAAGGCGGAGTATCAGGAACAGATCAAGCAGCGCGACCGCGTGCTCGACATCCGCGTCACCTCCGAGGGCAGCGACGACGCGACCCATTCGAGCGTCGTCACGCTCGACGACATCACCGATCTCGTGGAAGCGCAGCGCTCCAGCGCCTGGGCGGACGTCGCCCGGCGCATCGCCCACGAGATCAAGAACCCGCTGACCCCGATCCAGCTTTCGGCCGAGCGCATCCGGCGGCGCTACGGCAAGGTCATCGGGACCGACCGCGAGGTCTTCGACCGCTGCGTCGATACCATCGTGCGGCAGGTGGCCGACATCGGCCGGATGGTGGACGAGTTCTCCACCTTCGCCCGCATGCCCAAGCCCAAGATGGAGACGCGCGACCTGCGCGAAGCGTTGCGCGAGGCCGTCTTCATGCGCGAGATGGGCGATCACGGGATCGACTTCGTCAGCGATTTCGACGCGGTGCCGCTCGAAGGCTCCTACGACATCCGCCTTCTCAGCCAGGCCTTCGGCAATCTCGTGAAGAACGCCGTCGAGTCCGTCGAGACGCAGACCGACCGCCGCGGCCGCATCCGCGTCCAGGCGCGCGCCGAAAACGGCATGCACATCATCGAAATCGTCGACAACGGACGCGGATTTCCGCCGGAGGATCGAGAACGCCTGCTGGAGCCCTACATGACGACGCGTGAGAAGGGGACAGGCCTCGGCCTCGCCATCGTGCGCAAGATCGTCGAGGAACACGGCGGGTCGATCGAGCTCGACGACGCACCGGGCGAGGAGGGCGGAGCGCTGGTGCGCGTGCGCCTGCCGGCGGGCGCGAGGGACGATGCGGGTTCGCCCGAACGACAGACGCAGTACACAACGGAACGCATGTGAGGACCGATGGCATCGGACATCCTGATCGTCGATGACGAAGCCGACATCCGCGAGCTGGTCGCGGGCATCCTCGAGGACGAGGGCCACGAGGCGCGCACGGCGGCGAACTCCGACTCCGCGCTGGCGGCGATCGCCGATCGCCTCCCGCGGCTGATCTTCCTCGACATCTGGCTGCAGGGCTCCAAGCTCGACGGGCTGGACCTGCTGGACGCGATCAAGTCGCAGCACCCGGAGGTGCCGGTCGTGATGATCTCGGGCCACGGCAACATCGAGACCGCCGTCTCGGCGATCCGGCGCGGCGCCTACGACTATATCGAGAAGCCCTTCAAGGCGGACCGGCTCGTCATCATCGCCGAGCGCGCGCTGGAGACCTCCAAGCTCAAGCGCGAGGTGGTGGAGCTGCGCCGCCGCTCGTCCGACTTCCCCGAATTCATCGGCAAGTCGCACCCGATGAACCAGCTGCGCGGCGCGATCGAGCGCGTGGCGCCGACCAACAGCCGCGTCATGATCCTCGGGCCCTCGGGCTCCGGCAAGGAGATGGTGGCGCGCGCGATCCACGCCGGCTCGGGGCGCGCCAACGGACCCTTCGTGGCGCTGAACGCGGCGGGCATCACGCCCGAGCGCATGGAGATCGAGCTCTTCGGAACCGAGACCCCGCCGGGGGTGGAGCGCAAGGTCGGCGCCTTCGAGCAGGCGCATGGCGGCGTCCTCTACCTCGACGAGGTGGGCGACATGCCGCGCGAGACGCAGAACAAGATCCTGCGCGTCCTCACCGAGCAGACCTTCGAGCGGGTCGGCGGCACCAAGCGCGTGAAGGTGGACGTTCGCATCATCTCCTCGACCTCGCAGAACCTCGAATCGCTGATGGCGGAGGGCGCGTTCCGCGAGGATCTGTTCCATCGCCTCGCCGTGGTGCCGATCGCGGTTCCGCCTCTCTCGGAGCGCCGCGCCGACATTCCGATGCTGATCGAGGCCTTCATGCAGCAGGTCTACGAACAGACCGGCATCCGGCCCAAGCAGATCAGCGACGAGGCGATGGCGGTCCTCCAGTCCAGCGACTGGCCGGGCAACATCCGGCAGCTGCGCAACAACATCGAGCGGCTGATGATCCTCTCGCGGCAGGGCGAGGGCGAGGTCATCTCCGCCGACATGCTGCCGAGCGAGGTTTCGGAGATGCTGCCGCGCACGCCGAGCCAGGCCGACGGACGCATCATGGCGCTGCCGTTGCGCGACGCGCGCGAGGCCTTCGAGAAGGAGTATCTGGTCGCCCAGATCAACCGTTTCGGGGGCAACATCTCCCGCACGGCCGAGTTCGTGGGGATGGAGCGTTCCGCGCTGCACCGCAAGCTGAAGTCGCTCGGCATCTGAACGGAAGAGCAGCGCGTCCATGAAAATCGTCATCTGCGGCGCCGGCCAGGTCGGCTTCGGCATCGCGCAGCGCCTCGCCGAAGAGGGGCACGACGTCTCCGTCATCGACCATTCCTCCGAGCGCATCCACGCCGTCGGCATGGCGATCGACGCGCGGGCGATCGTCGGCAGCGGCGCGAGCCCGGAGATCCTGGCGGAGGCCGGGATCGAGGACGCGGACATGCTGATCGCGGCGACGCTCCACGACGAGGTGAACATGGTGGCGTGCGAGGTCGCGCACACCTTGTTCTCCGTGCCGACCAAGATTGCGCGCATCCGCTCGCAGGCCTATCTGCGGCCGCACTGGCAGAACCTCTTCTCCGACGACGCGATCCCGATCGACTTCATCATCTCGCCCGAGATCGAGATCGGCGAGACGGTGCTGCGACGCATCGCTCTGCCGGGCGCGGTGGACATCGTCCATTTCGCGGGCGACGCCATCGTCATGCTCGGCATCGAATGCGAGGCGACCTGCCCGATCCTGGACATGCCGCTGCGCGAGATCAGCAAGCGCTATCCGGGACTAAACGCGACGACGGTCGGCATCATGCGCGGCGAAGAGATCGTCATTCCCGACGCCGAGCAGCGGCTGCGCGCAGGCGACATCGCCTATGTGGTCGTCCAGTCCGAGAAGGTCCGTCGCGTGCTGGAGGTCTTCGGCCATGCCGAGCCGCAGGCGGGGCGGATCGTCATCGCCGGCGGCGGCACCGTCGGCCTCTACGTCGCGCGGCAGATCGAGAAGCGGAACATCTCCGCGCGCCTGCGCGTCATCGAGCCGGACGTCGACCGGGCGCGGCTGGCCGCCGAGCGGCTTTCACGAACCGTCGTCCTGAACGGCAGCGCCCTCGACGAGGCGATCCTGCGGCAGGCGGACATCGACGAGGCCGATCTCCTCGTGGCGCTGACGAACGACGACAAGATCAACCTCCTGGCCGGGGTGATGGCGCGCTATCTGGGCTGCCGCTCCACGCTGACGCTCGTCAACGAACCGTCCTTCCGGGCCCTGACCGGCCCGCTCGGCATCGACGCCTTCATCAGCCCGCAATCGATCACCATCTCGCGCATCCTGCAGCATGTGCGGCGCGGGCGCATTCGCGCCGTCCACTCGATTCAGAACGGCCTGGCGGAAATCATCGAGGCCGAGGCCTTGGAGACCTCGCCGCTGGTGGGCCAGCCGCTCGCCAATCTCAACATCTCCCACGAGGTGCGGCTCGGCGCGGTGTTCCGGGACGGACGCTACATCCAGCCCTGCGCGACGACCGAGATCGAGGCCGGCGACCGCGTCGTCATCTTCGCCGAGGCGGGCGCCGTCCGGCAGGTGGAGCAGATGTTCCGCGTCAGCCTCGAGTTCTTCTGAGCGCGATCCCGGCGGATCGCAGGACGCCCCCGCGCTCCTACCCTCGCCTCGCGACGGTGAAACGGCTTGCACAACGCCGGTTCTTCGACCACCTGTAGGACGATCCCTGAACGTCCCGCCGGCAGCGTGCCCCGGGCGTCATGGCACCCAAGAACAGAGAGCCCTTCATGGCCGAACGGACGCAGAACCTTCAGGATGTTTTCCTCAACGCGGTTCGCAAGCAGAAAATTTCCCTCACCATCTTTCTCGTCAACGGCGTCAAGCTGACCGGCATCGTCACGTCGTTCGACAATTTCTGCGTCCTTCTGCGTCGCGACGGGCACTCCCAGCTCGTCTACAAGCACGCGATCTCGACCATCATGCCGGCACAGCCCGTCCAGATGTACGAACCGGACGAGAGCACGGAGCACACCGATTGAACGAACAGACGCGCGGACCGATCGAGCATTCGCAGAGGCGTGAGCGGGCAGGGGTCTTCGTCCCCGTCGTCAAGACTCCCGTCCGAGAGGACGAGGACGGCGAAGTCCTGCCGCGGCGCAGCGGCGACGAACGCTTGATCGAGGCCGTGGGCCTCGCCGGCGCGATCGATCTCGACATCCTCGCCTCCGCGACGATCCCCGTCGCCAAGGCGAGGCCCGCGACGCTGATCGGCGCCGGCAAGGTCGAGGAGCTGAAGGCGCTCGTCGAAGAGCTGGAGCTCGGCCTGATCGTCGTCGATCACGCGCTGACGCCCGTCCAGCAGCGCAATCTGGAGAAGGAGCTGGGCTGCAAGGTCATCGACCGGACCGGCCTGATCCTGGAGATCTTCGGACGACGCGCGCGCACCAAGGAAGGCCGGCTGCAGGTCGATCTCGCCCATCTGAACTACCAGCGCGGCCGGCTCGTGCGATCCTGGACGCATCTCGAGCGCCAGCGCGGCGGCGGCGGCTTCATGGGCGGGCCGGGCGAGACGCAGATCGAGGCCGACCGGCGCCAGCTGCAGGACAAGATCATCCGGCTGGAGAAGGAGCTGGAGGCGGTCCGCCGCACCCGCACGCTCCACCGCGCCAAGCGCAAGAAGGCGCCGCATCCGGTGGTCGCGCTCGTCGGCTACACGAACGCCGGCAAGTCGACGCTGTTCAACACGGTGACCGGGGCCGACGTCCTAGCCAAAGATCTCCTGTTCGCCACGCTCGACCCGACGCTGCGGCGCGTGGCCCTGCCGCGCGGGACGCAGGTGATCTTCTCCGACACGGTCGGCTTCATTTCCGATCTGCCGACGCATCTCGTCGCCGCCTTCCGCGCGACGCTGGAGGAGGTGATCGAAGCCGATCTCGTTCTCCACGTGCGCGACATCGCGGACGCGGATTCGCCCGCACAATCGGCGGACGTGCGGCGGATCCTCGCCGATCTCGACGTCGATGCGGACGACCGGGAGCATGTCGTCGAGGTCTGGAACAAGATCGATCTTCTGGACGAGACCCGGCGCGAGCATCTGATGGAGGCCGAGCAGGCCGGGCAGGGCGTCTTCCCGGTCTCGGCCCTGACCGGCGAAGGCCTGCCGGCGCTCCTCGATCACATCGAATCGCGCATCGCCGGCCATGTCGAAAAATTGCGCCTGGAAGTGCCGGCCGACGGCCAGACGCTTCTCTCCTGGCTCTACGACAACGCCAATGTGCGCGAGAGAGAGGATTTGGAGAACGGCGCGGTGGCGCTCAGCGTCGACATCACCGAGCAGGCCAGCGGCGAACTGCGCCGCATGGGCGAGCGCTATCCCGGCCTGACCTTCGGCTGATCGGCGGCCCGGCGAGGCGTCTCAGACGTCGCGCTTGGCCGCCTGCCACTGCGCTTCCATGCGCTCGAGGCCAGCCTCCGCCAGGGGAACGCCCTCGGCCGCGAGCGCTGCCTCGACCTTCGCGAACCGGCGGCGGAACTTCGCCGCGGTTCCGCGCAAGGCCTGTTCCGGATCGAGTTCGAGCCGGCGGGCCAGATTGACGGCGCAGAACAGGATGTCGCCGAGTTCGTCGGCCTGCGCCTGCCGCGAGCCCGACGCCACCGCCGCCTCGAACTCATCGGTCTCTTCGCGAAGCTTCCCGACGATGGGCTCGATTTCGGTCCAGTCGAACCCGACGGTCGCCGCTTTCATTTGCAGTTTCAGAGACATCGCCATGGCCGGCAGGGCGCCCGGCACCGTGTCGAGCAGGCCGTCCTTGGACGGCGCGGTCGCGGCGGCATCCCATTCGCCGGACCGGCTTGGCTGGCCCGCGCGCGCCGCGCGACGCGCCGAACGCTCGGCCTTTTCCTCCGCCTTGATCCGCTCCCACTGGCCCTTGGCGCTGCGCGCGTCGCGGGCGCTCCGGTCGCCGAAGACGTGCGGATGCCGGCGGATCATCTTGGTGGTGACGGTCTCGACCACGTCGGCGAAATCGAACAGCCCGTCCTCGGAGGCGAGCTGCGCGAAATAGACGACCTGGAGAAGCAGGTCTCCGAGCTCCTCGCGCAGATCCTCCGCGTCGCGTCGCTCGATGGCGTCCACCACCTCGAAGGTTTCCTCGATCGTGTACGGCACGATCGTGTCGAAGCTCTGCTCGACGTCCCACGGACAACCGGTCTGCGGGTCACGAAGCGCGCGCATGATCTCGACGAGCCGCTGAATGTCACGGGACGGCTGCATGGCTTCGAACTCCGATCAGGGCTGACGCGCTCGCTTGTGACGCGACACGACCTCGGTCGTCAAACCCGAGCGACGCGGCCGAGGAGCGCCGTTCGGGCGAAGGGAAGGCGGCGTGCTCGAATGCAGGCCGAGGCCGCTCGGCGGAACAAGACCGCAATCCACGCAAGCGCTTCGGTGTGATAATATACATTATGGAACATACACGAATGAAGTGGTGGTGGGTGGTGGCGTTTCCGGTAGATTGATTCCCGCCTTCCGTCATCTGGAGGAAGTGAATGCGCCGCGTCACGCCGGAACACCGTCGGAGTTCGCCTCGCCGGGCGTCGCTGCGTGCGTGGCTGACGACGAGCCTCGTCGGATGTTTCGTCCTTCACGCAGCTGCTGCCTCCAGCGCCTCACGGGCCGCCCACGATGACGTCGATGCGATCGAACGTTCGCTCGCCGCCATGGTCGAACAACCGGTCTGCCCCGAAAGCCGGATGCGAGTTTTCAGGCCCGGCGATCTGAACACGGATACGATCACGCTGGACGACGGATGCGGCTTCGCGTTCAGGGTTTTCGACCCTGCCGACGAAGGCTACTGCAGCCTGCTCGGCGGTGTCGTCATCCGGCCTGAGCCCCTCGAACCGAACGACCGGGAGCCATTCGCCATCTGGATTGCCGAGAGCATACTGGAGAGCGGCGCCGGCGTTGTCCGGGTGGAAACAAGAGGCAAGCGGATCGACGGCAGCCTTCACCGTTTCGCGATCATCGCGCTGGCGGCAGCCGACGCGAACAACCCCGATACGTGGACCGAATGGGACGTCGGCCTCTCGGCGCATTCCGGCGGCTCGATCGCGCAGTTCGTGGCCATCCCGTATCTCGGGAAGAAGAACGGCGATCCGGCTCCGCTCAGGCCCGATGGAGAGCAGCGGGACCGTCTTCTCCGAAACATGGCGACCGGCTGGTTCGAACTGAACCGACCTCTGCTGATGGACGATCCGGACTGAGGCGCCTTGCCCCGAGCCGCTTTCGCAGGAGGCCTCAGCCGATCCCAGCTTCCAGGACCATTCCATCGAAGGCCGGACGGATATGCGCCGGGAGGCTCTCGCACAGCGTGGCGTAGTCGAGCGGCGTGTGCATATGGGTCAGGACCGCGTTGGGCACGCGCAGGCGCTCGATCCAGTCCAGCGCCTGATCGAGCGAGAGATGGCTCGGGTGCGGCTTGTGCTGGAGCGCGTCGATCACGAGATGGCTGGCGCCTTCGATGGCCTCGACGGCCGAGGCCGGAAAGTCGCTGACATCGGAACAATAGGCGAACGGGCCGACGCGAAAGCCCAGCGAGACGATGCGACCGTGAACCTGCTCGAACGGCCGGAACGGGATCGGCCCGCCGGGTCCGTCGATCGAAAAGTCCCGTCCGGCCTCGACGCGGACGTGGCGCGCGATCGGCGGATAGCTGCTGCCGGGCGGCGTCGCGAAACAGTAGCCGAAGGCCTCGTTCACGCGTTCGAACGTGGGATCGTCCGCATAGACCGGCACGAGCCGCTTCTGCCCGAGGACGAAGGTGCGCAGATCGTCGATGCCATGGATGTGGTCGGCGTGCGGATGGGTCAGGACGGCCGCGTCGAGCCGGGTGACGTTCGCCGACAGCATCTGCTCGCGGAAATCCGGCCCGCAATCGATGACGACGCTGGTCGTTCCGTTCGGACCGACCCGCTCGAACAGAGCCGCGCAGCGGCGGCGCCGGTTCTTCGGCTCGTTCGGGTCGCAGTCGCCCCAGTCGCCGTTCGGGCGCGGAACGCCCGGCGACGAGCCGCAGCCCAGGATCGTGAGCCGCAGCCTGTCCGTCACGGCCGGTCCCGAAGCGGCCGGGGATCGCGCGCCTTGGCGAACAGGCGGAAGAAATTGTCGCTGGTCGCGGTCGCGATCTCGTCCAGCGTCACGCCCTTCACCTTGGCCAGCACCTCGGCAGTCTTGCGCGTGTAGGCCGGCTCGTTGCGCTTGCCCCGGTGGGGCGGCGGCGCCAGGAACGGCGCGTCGGTCTCGACCAGAAGCCGGTCCATCGGGACGGAGGCCGCGATCTCGCGCAGCTCCTCCGACCGGTTGAAGGCGAGAATGCCGGAGAAGGAGATCGTGCCGCCGAGCTCCAGGCCGACTTCAGCCAGGCGCGGCGTCGAGGAGAAGCAGTGGAGAACGAAGGGGAAGGCCCCCTTCCCCGTCTCCTCCCTCAGGATTCTCTCCATGTCCTCGTCCGCGTCCCGCGCATGGATGACGAGCGGAAGGCCCGTGCGGCGCGCGGCCTCGATATGGCGGCGGAACACGATCGCCTGAACGTCTCGCGGCGACTTGTCGTAGTGATAGTCGAGGCCGGCCTCGCCGATCGCGACGATCTTCGGGTGCTCCGACAGACGCACCAGCTCGTCCGCCTCGATCTCCGGCTCGGCCGCCGCATTGTGGGGATGGGTGCCGACCGAGGCGTAGACGTTTTCGTGCGCGCCCGCGATCTCCAGCAACGTCCCGATCCGCGAGACGAAGGTCGAGATGGTGACCACCAGCCCGACGCCCTCCGCCCGCGCCCGCTCCAGCAGGGCGCCGGTTTCGCCCTCGAAGTCGGGAAAGTCGAGATGGCAGTGGCTGTCGACGATGAAGGTCATGCGTTCGGCGCGGCCTCGGCCGTCGGCTCCACGAAGCGCGGGAAGATGCCCTGCGGCGCCGGCATCGGGCGACCGGCCTCCAGCATGCGGCCGGAGGACAGTTCGGCGAAGGTCCGCTCGTTCCCGCCGACGGCGAGGAGGTCGAGGAGCTTTTCCATCGACTGGGGCATGAAGGGCTGCAGCAGGATCGCCACGCGGCGCAGCACCTCCGCCGTCACGTAGAGCACCGTGCCCATGCGCGCGGCGTCCGTCTTGCGCAGCACCCAGGGCTCCTGGGCCGCGAAGTAGCGGTTCGCCTCCGAGACCACCGCGACGATCGCCGCGAGCATGGCGTGCAGCTCCTGCCGGTCGATGGCCGCGCGCGAGCGCTCCACCAGCGCGCCGGCGGCGGCGAGAATCGCGCGGTCGGCGTCGGTCATCTCACCGGGCGTCGGCACCACACCGTCGCAGTTCTTGGCGATCATCGACAGCGAGCGTTGCGCCAGATTGCCGAGATCGTTGGCGAGCTCGGAGTTGATGCGATTGACGATCGCCTCGTGGCTGTAATTGCCGTCCTGGCCGAAGGGCACCTCGCGCAGGAGGAAATAGCGCAGCGGATCGAGCCCGTAGACCTCCGACAGCGCCATCGGATCGATGACGTTGCCGACCGACTTCGACATCTTCTCCCCCTTGTTGAAGAGGAAGCCGTGGACGAAGACGCGCTTGGGGAGCGGCAGCCCGGCCGACATCAGGAAGGCGGGCCAGTAGATCGTATGGAAGCGGACGATGTCCTTGCCGATGACGTGGAGGTTCGCCGGCCAGAAGCCGGCGCGCTCGCCGCCCTCCAGATGCTCGGTGGCGGTCAGATAGTTCGTCAGCGCATCGACCCACACATACATCACATGCGCTTCGTCGCCGGGCACCTTGATGCCCCAGTCGAAGGTCGTGCGGGAGATCGAGAGATCGCGCAGGCCCGAGCGCAGGAAGGACATCACCTCGTTGCGGCGCTCGGCCGGCGCGACGAAGTCCGGGTTCGCCTCGTGGAAGGCCAGAAGCCGCTCCTGGAAGGCGGCGAGGCGGAAGAAGTAGCTTTCCTCCTCGACCCACTCCACCGGCGTGCCCTGCGGCCCGATGCGGGTCCCCTCGCCCGTCACCACCGTCTCGTCTTCGGCGTAGTAGGCCTCGTCGCGGACCGAGTACCAGCCGGAATAGGCGTCCTTGTAGATGTCGCCCGCCGCTTCCATGCGGCGCCAGATCTCCTGCGAGGTCCGCTTGTGGCGCTCCTGCGTGGTGCGGATGAAATCGTCGTTTGAGGCGTTCAGCGCGGCGCCCATGGCCTCGAACGCGTCGGAATTGCGCTTCGCCAGCTCGGCGGGCTCGATGCCCTGTGCCCGCGCCGTCTGCAGCATCTTGATGCCGTGCTCGTCCGTGCCCGTGAGGAACAGGACGTCGTAGCCGTCGAGACGCTTGAACCGTGCGATCACGTCGGTCGCGATCAGCTCGTAGGCGTGGCCGATATGCGGGCGCCCGTTCGGATACGAGATCGCGGTCGTCAGATAAAAGCGTTCGGGCATGATGTCCTGTCTGTCGCATCCGGAGCGCCGCGCCGCGAAGGGCGCCGATGGTCTCGCTCCGATCGGTCGCTTCTGGCGAGATAAAGCATGGCGGGTCCGCGCTCAATGCGCGCGCACGCCGAACCGGTCACGCCGCCCGGTCGTCGCGCTCGCGCACCTGCGCCAGACCGTGGAAGAAGGTGACGAGAAGCTGCTTCCTGTCGAGATTGTAGGCCAGTCCCTCGCGCCAGCGCGCCTGCTCGCTCGACCAGAAGGCGGCGAGCGCCGCGGCCTCGCCCGCATGGCCTGCCGCCTGCCGGTCCTGCGCGTCGCGCGCCAGAAGACGGAAGAGCTCCTCGGACACGAGTTCGAAGGCCGCTTCGCGCCCCTTCATCGCCAGCTGTTCGCCGAGCTTCTGGATCGCGCTCCAGGCCGGCGGCGCGGCGTAGAGCCGTTCGGCCTCGCCCGCGAGTTCCAGACCGCCGCCGAGAAGCATCAGGAGCGCGCGCCGTGCGCTGCCGCCGGCCCGCGAAGCCGCCGCCGCGCGCTCGCGCACACCGGCATCGGGCACGTGCAGCCCGAGGATCCGCTCGACGCCGGCCTCCGGCAGCGGCTGGAGCCGCAGGACGCGGCAGCGCGACCGGATCGTCGGCAGAAGGCGGCCGGGCTGGTGGTTGGTGAGGAGAAACACCGAGCGCGGCGGCGGCTCCTCCAGCATCTTCAGAAGCGCGTTGGCCGCGCTCCGGTTCATGTCGTCCGCCGGATCGACGATCGCGATCCGCCAGCGCCCGCCCGCCGTCGTCTGGAAGAAGTGCGTGAGGCGGCGGATTTCCTCGACGGTGATCTGGGTTCGGAAGCCGCCGCCCCGCTCGGCCGGCGGGCGGGCGATGTGGACGAGGCCGGGATGCCCACCCTGCTCCACCTGACGGCTGACATTCTCCAGCGGCTCGTCCGGCAGTTCGCCGTCGTGTGCCGCCGAAAGCAGCCGCCGCGCGAAGTCGAAGGCGAGCGTCGCCTTGCCGGCGCCCAGCGGCCCCTGAAGAAGCCAGGCGTGATGCAGCCGCTGCGAACGCACGGCCTCCTCGAGCTCGGTCCGCGCCGCTTCGTGCCCGACGAGGGCGCGCGTCTCGGCCGGGGACGGCACGCCGTCGATGTCGTCGTGGCGCTCGAGCGCGACCCGCTGGAAGGCGCTCACGCCACCGGCTCCGACGAACGCTGCCCGATGACCTCGCCGAGCTTGTCGCCCAGGATCCGCGCGACCTCCCGCGCCACCTCGTCCGCCGGACGGCTCGCGTCCACGACGCGGCAGCGCTTCGGATCGGCGGCCGCGATCTCCAGGAATCGCCTCCGCCGCGTCTCGTGGATCTCCACCGCCTCGCCCTCGAACCGGTCGGCCGTCGCCGCGCCGCGTCGCGACGCGGCACGCGCGAGACCGTCGGCGGCCGGCAGATCGAGCACGATGGTCAGATCCGGGCGCAGATCGTCGAGAGCGGCGTCCTCCAAGAGCGTCAGGAACGCAGCGTCGACACCCGCCAGCCCCTGATAGACGCGGGTCGAATCGTGAAAGCGGTCGCAGAGGACGTCGCTCCCGCGCGCCAGCGCGGGTCGGATCAGGGTTTCGACGTGGTCGGCGCGCGCGGCTGCGAAGATCGCGGCCTCCAGTTCCGGTCCGCCGTCGCGCGCCGCACCGGACAGGAGCGCCTCGCGCAGCGCCTCGGCCTTCGGCGAGCCGCCGGGCTCGCGGGTGACGACGACGGACCGCCCGCGCGCCTCGAGGAAGGCACGGGCCTTCGCGATCTGCGTGGTCTTGCCGCTTCCCTCGCCGCCCTCGAAGGTGACGAAGAGCGGCCTTTCGCCTGCCGTCATAGGGCGCGGATCCAGCCGAAGGCGAGTTCCTGCGCCGCGCCGAGCGCGCGCGCGGTGAAGGTCCCTTCCGGCACGTCCTCCGAGGCGAACACGTCCTGAACGATGCTGGGCCGTCCCGCCAGCCTGATCTCCAGCTGCCCGACCCGTTCGCCCGCCGCGATCGGCGCGCGCAGCGGCGCGTCGTACACCACGGCCCCGCTGACGAGCTGGGGCGCGTTGCGCGGCACCATCGCCACGACCTCCCGGTCGGTCCGCACCGCGACGTCGGGCCGCGTGCCGCCGTAAACGAGCGCCCGCCCGACGCTTGCGCCCTCCGCGAAGAGCGAGCGCTGGTCGAACGTCGTCTTGGCCCAGTCCAGCACCCGAGCCGCCTCGCGCGAGCGAACCCGCTCGTCCGCCAGCCCGCCGAGCGCGACGAAGGTCGTGCGACCGTCGCTTTCGGCCGAACCGAGGATCGCGTAGCCCGCGCCTTCCGCAAAGCCGGTCGCCACGCCCGTCGCGCCGATGTTTAGGCCCAGAAGCGGGTTGCGGTTGCGCTGCCGGATTCCGTTCCAGGTGAACTCGGGCTCGGCGAAGAGCGCGTACCAGGCGGGATAGGCGAGGTTCAGATGACGCCCGAGCCGGGCGATATCGCGAGCGGTGATCTGCTGGCCTTCGGCGGGCAGGCCGGTGGCGTTCACGAAGCGGCTGGAGGCCAGGCCGAGCTCGGCCGCGCGCTCGTTCATCGCCTGGACGAAGGCGCCTTCCGTCCCCTCCATCCCCTCCGCGAGAATGATCGCCGCGTCGTTCGCCTGCTGGATCGCGACGCCGCGCACCAGCGCGTCCACCGGAACGTTCGAGCGCACCTCCGCGAACATGGTGGAGGTGCGGGACGGCGCCCCGCCGGTGCGCCAGGCATTCTCGGACACGCGGTAGGCGGTGTCGGGCGACACGAGCCCGGTTTCCAGAGCCCGGAACGCGAGCTCCAGCGTCATGAGCTTGGCGAGAGATGCAGGGGGAAAGGGCTCGTCCGCGCTCTTCTCGAAGAGCACGGCGCCGGTCTCGCCGTCGAGGACGATCGCCTGCAGCGCCGGGGTCTCCAGCACGGTCGCCGGCGGGGTCTGCGCATGGGGGGTGGACGCGGGGAACGCGACGAGGGCGACCGCCAGAACACCCCACGCCATCATGGTTCGGACAGCCATCGGCGGTCCCTCACTTTATTCTCGTCGTCCCGGGAGCGAACCTACAGCATCGATCCGCGAACCGATATCGGCTTTGCGCCGATCGAAGCGGCAAGGGCGACGAAAATCAGTCACGCAGGACGAAGGCGTCCGTCGCTCCGGCCGCCCAGAGCGAACGCAGGGCGGCATCCGCGTCCGCGCCCGGTTCGACGAGGAGAGCCAGCGAGGCGTTCGCTCCGTCGCTGACGAGTTCGCCGGCGGTCTCCGCGAGCGCATGGACGCGCAGCAGGAGATCGACGTCCGTGATCTCGCCGATCTCGATCCGCTCCATCGCCGCCGGCTCGTTTGCCACGAGGTCGGCCAGCGCGCGGAAGGCGCCGCTCTGGACGGCGTTCGGAGCGTAGGACAGGACCGCCTCGCGGCGGGTCGGAAGCGGCACGCCGGCCGGGGCGGAAACGGCCTGTGCCGGTGCCGGCTCAGCCTCCACCGGAGCGCTCGAAGGCGTCGTCGCCCGCACCGCCGCGTTGATGGCGGAGGTCGCCTGCGGACGGGTGTTCGGAACGACCGCCGAACCGCTGTAGGAGATCGTGTTCGTCAAAGACGGCGTCTGCGGCGCGGCCTCGTTCGAGGCGATCATCACGCCCGTCGGCAGACCGTCGCTCGAGGGACCGGGCGTCCCCTGGCGCAGGCTCGCCATCAGCATCGGCTTGTCGTCGCCTTCCAGCGGCGCGCGGCCGAGATACTCGACCTTGACGTCCGTGACGCCGGCATTGCGGAAGCCGAGCACTTCGGCCGCCCGCTGCGAGACGTCGACGACGCGCCCGTGGGCGTAGGGGCCGCGATCGTTGACGCGCACCATCACCGAGCGGCCGTTCGCCTTGTTGGTGACGCGGGCATAGGAGGGCAGCGGGAAGGTCGGGTGCGCGGCCGACAGATGGTACATGTCGTAGACTTCGCCGTTCGCCGTCAGGCGCCCGTGGAAGTTCGAGCCGTACCAGGAAGCGGTTCCGCGGCCGACATAGCCGGGCTCCTCCTTCGGGTAGTACCACTTCCCGCGCACCTGATAGGGCTTGCCGATCTGGTCGCGGCCGCCGCCGCGCGGGACGCGCTTCAGATTGGTGACGCGCGGGCTGACGGGAACGCCGTATTCGGACGACGAGAAGATCGGCGATTCATCGAGAGGGGCGAGTTCGGCATCGGCGACGGTGGAACCGGAGCGGCAGCCCACGAGCGCGACGGCCGCACAGACCACGACACCCGCGCCCAGCATCCGGCGCGACGAGCCAGCCCATCCCCTCATCCATTACCCCCAAGTCGACGAATTCCTGGGGACAGCCCCTCGCCGCCCCACCACTCGCTTCAAAACGTTACTGTGAGGTTAGCGCGACTTTCAAGCCGGACAAGGGAACGAATCGGGACAGGCGACGTTCGCGCGCCGAATTAGGCCGTCGCGAGCTCTGCCGCCGCCCGCATATCGGCCCAGCGCGCCGTCCGGCGGGCTTCGGCCTCCGCGTCCGTGCCCCACTGCTCGATGTTCCAGTCCTCGTCGAGATGGGCGAGCGTCCAGGCCTCGGCGGGATCGAGATGGCGCTCGCGAACGGCCAGGGCGAGAAGGAGCGACCCGGTCAGCGTCGTCATCTGATGCAGGGCCGCGAGCGCGAAGGCATCCTTCTCGCGGTCGAGCCGCCGGCCCATCGCCGCGAGCGTCTCGGCCGGCTGGGCGACGTGCATGATGCCGCTGGTGGTGAGGAACAGGCCGCCGGCATGCATCTCCGCCCACCGCAGAACGGGGTCCCAGCGCTCCGTCTGGCGGAGCACCAGCGCGTCCGGCGCGTCCGCGCGGTAGAACAGGAGATCCGTCTCGGCGTATTGCCGGAGCTCGGCGCGCACGGCGGGCGGATCGTCCAGGACGCCGTCGATGACCGTGTTGACGAGGCGCGTCACCGGCATGGTCGCGGGATCGATGCGCTCGCCCTGGCCCTGCCATTCGGCCGCGATCGACGAGGCGACGTTCAGGTGCGGAACGACGAGGGCGCGACGCCCCGGCGTTCGCAGCGGCCGTCCGTCGAGGCGGACCCCGTGCCCGCCCTCCTCCGGTTCGACCGTCGCGGCGCTGTAGAACTTCTTCGGCAGTTCGTTGGTGCGGATGTCGCTCATGCCCCGACCGTCATCGCCTGAGAGGAAGGATCGGCCGTGCCCTCTGCGAAGGCGACGAGGGCCTCCAGCAGCGCCGCGACGTTCGGCACGACGCGCCCCGCCCCGGCCGCCAGAAGCGCCTCGGGCGAACCGGCGCCCCAGGCGACGCCGAGCGCCTCGGCACCGGCCGCTCCGGCCATCTGCATGTCGTAGACGGAATCCCCGACCACGATCGCCTCCGCCGGTCGCACGCCCAGCTCGGCGCAGCATTCCAGCACCATGGAGGGATCCGGCTTGGACGGGCAGTCGTCCGCCGTGCGGACGGCCTGGAACAGGCCCTCGATCCCGTGCTTCTGCGTGACGATCCGCACGCCCCGCCGCGACTTGCCCGTGACGATGCCGAGACGAAGCGTCTCGCGCGCGGCGAGCGTGCGCAACATCTCCTCGACCCCGGGAAACAGCCGCTCCTCCATCGCCGGATCGTTGCGGATCTGATGGAAGGTCGTGCGATAGAGATCGACCAGCCGCGCCAGCTCGTCGTCCCCCGTGGCAGGCGTCAGCCGATGGATGGCGGTCGCGAGCGAAAGGCCGATCACGCCTTCCACGTCGCGGTCGTCCGGGCGGGGAAGGCCCGCCTGCTCGAAGACCCGCCGCATCGTTCCGACGATGAGATGGAAGCTGTCGGCGAGCGTGCCGTCGAGATCGAAGAGGATCGCGCGCATCAGTCGTCGAGCGCCGCTTCGTCGAAGCCGAAGAGGTTCCAGGTCTGGACCATGTGGGGCGGCAATGGCGCGACCTGATCGATGACGCCGCGTCCGCTGGGATGCGGGATCACGATCCGGCGCGCGTGGAGGTGCAGCCGGTTCTGCACGCCGCCGGGAAACTCCCAGTTGGTGTCGTGCTCGAAATATTTCGGGTCGCCCAGGATCGGGTGCCCGAGATGGAGCGCGTGGACGCGGAGCTGGTGGGTGCGGCCCGTATAGGGCTCCATCTCCAGCCAGGCGAAGTTCTGCGCGACCTGATCGATGACGCGATAGTGCGTGAGCGCGTGGTCGGCGCCCTCCTCCCCGTGCCTGGCGACACGCATGCGGTCGCCGTCCGGCGTCATCTCCTTGACGAGATAGGTGGAGATGCGCCCCTCGTGCGGGGCCGGAACGCCCTTCACTAGCGCCCAGTAATGCTTCTTGGTGTCGCGCTCGCGGAAGGCCTTGGTCAGCGAGACGGCCGCGCCGCGCGTGCGCGCGACGACGAGAATGCCGGACGTGTCCCGGTCGAGGCGGTGGACGAGGCGGGGCTTTTCGCCCTTCTTGGAGCGCCACGCCTCCAGCATCTTGTCCACGTGGCGCGAGACGCCCGAGCCGCCCTGAACGGCGAGCCCGGCCGGCTTGTTGAAGACGAAGACCTTCTCGTCCTCGTAGATCAGCATCTGGGAGAGGACGTCGCCGTCGTGGCGGTCGCGGATCGTGTTGGCCGTCAGCGGCGCGACGCGCATCTTTGCGCTGTCCACGCCCATGGGCGGCACGCGGATCATCTGGCCGGATTCGAGCCGCGTGTCGGTCTTCGCGCGGCCGCCGTCGATGCGGACCTGACCGGAGCGCAGAAGCTTCTGCAGATGGCCGAAGCCGAGCCCCGGATAATGGATCTTGAACCAGCGATCGAGCCGCAGCCCCGCCTCGTCCGCCTCGACCCTGACCTGTTCGACCGACGACATCGCGGCACCCTTCTCACGTTCCGGGCTCTCCGTAGAGCATTTCCGGCCGAAGCGGAAACGCTTCGACCGGAACCGCCGAAACGCGCGGAACCGTCAGCCGAAATGGCGGCCGAGCAGAAGGCCGGCCAGGACGGCGGCGAGGCTGAGAAGGACGGAGGAGAGGACGTAGACGACGGCGGGCACCCATGCGCCGCGCTCGTAGAGGGCGAGCGCGTCCAGCGAGAAGGCGGAAAAGGTCGTGTAGCCGCCGAGAAGGCCGGTGAGGAGAAGCAGGCGTAGCGGTTCGGAGGCGCCGAAGCGCCGGGCGATGAGTTCCAGTCCGAGCCCGATCAGGAAGGAGCCGGTGACGTTGACGAAGAGCGTTCCGGCCGGAAAGCCGACGCCGGCGAGCTTCGCCGCGCCCATCGTCACGCCGTACCGCGCGACCGCGCCGATGGCGCCGCCGAGCGCGACCATGAGGACGTTCAGCATCGTCAACCGCGCTCCGCCCGAAGCCGCGCCCAGCGCTCCATCCGTTCGGCGATGCGGACTTCCGCGCCCCGGTCGGTCGGGCGATAGAAGCTCTGGCGGCCGAGCTCGGTCGGGAAATAGTCCTGCCCGGAGAAGGCGTCCGGCGCGTCGTGATCGTAGGCGTAGCCCGACCCGTAGCCCTCGCCTTTCATCAGCTTGGTCGGCGCGTTCAAGATGTGCTTGGGCGGCAGGAGCGAGCCGTTCTCCTTGGCCGCGCGCATCGCGGCCTTGTAGGCGACGTAGCCCGCGTTCGATTTCGGCGCGGCGGCCAGATAGATCGTCGCCTGCGCCAGCGCGAGTTCCCCCTCGGGGGAGCCGAGATAGTCGTAGGCGTCCTTGGCGGCGTTGGCGACGACGAGGGCGTTCGGGTCGGCCAAGCCGATGTCCTCCACGGCCATGCGCACGAGACGGCGGCCGAGATAGAGCGGCTCCTCGCCGGCGTCGAGCATACGGCAGAGATAGTAGAGCGCCGCGTCCGGGTCCGACCCGCGCACGGATTTGTGCAGGGCGGAGATCAGATTGTAGTGGCCGTCCTGGCTCTTGTCGTAGACCGGCGCCCGGCGCTGGACGATCCGCTGAACCCCTTCGGCGTCGAAGGTCTCGCCGTTGCGCGCGGCGCGCCACAGCTCTTCGGCGAGCGTCAGGATCGCCCGCCCGTCGCCGTCGGCCATGCGCAGGAGAACCGCCCTCGCCTCCTCCGTCACCGGCAGGGCACGGCCCTCCGTCGCCTCCGCCCGCTCGAGCAGGCGCGACAGGCTCGACGCGTCGTGCGGATGGAAGGTGAGCACGCGGGCGCGCGACAGAAGCGCGGCGTTCAGTTCGAAGGACGGGTTCTCGGTCGTCGCCCCGACGAGAACGACGGTCCCGTCCTCCATCACGGGCAGGAAGGAATCCTGCTGCGCACGGTTGAAGCGATGGATCTCGTCGACGAAAAGCAGTGTGCGCCGTCCGTTCGAGCGCCTGAGACGCGCGGCCTCGAAGACCTTCTTGAGGTCCGCGACGCCCGAGAAGATCGCCGAAATCTGCTCGAAGGCGAAGTCGACGCCCTCGGCCAGAAGCCGCGCGACGGTCGTCTTTCCCGTGCCGGGCGGTCCCCAGAAGACGACGGAGCCGAGCGTGCCCGAGGCGAGCATGCGCGTCAGCACGCCCTCCTCGCCCGTCAGATGCTCCTGGCCGACGACCTCGGACAGCGCCTGCGGCCGGAGCCGGTCAGCCAGCGGGCGCGAGGGATCCTCGCGCGCGGGCCGGTCGCGGGATGTCGGCCGCTCGGGCGGCGGCGAATCTGCGAAGAGATCGGCCATGGTCCTGCCTCGCTCGGCGCTCAACGCACCGTCTGGGACAGGCGTTGGCCGTCCCGTTCGATCTCGTAGTGCCACCCGCGGCCGCCGCGCGCCAGCATGCGCTCCAGATCGGCGCTCGACGAGACCTCCTGTCCGTTCAGCGACAGGATGACGTCGTTCTCGCGAAGGCCGAAGCGCTGGGCGTTCGATCCGCGCTCGACGCCGGTCACGACGACGCCCCGAAGCGTCTGGGGAAGCTCACGCTCGTCGGCGAGGCGCGGGGAAAGGTTGGCGACCGACGCGCCCTCGAAGGGGGTCTGGCCGCGAAGCCGACGCTCGTCGCGCGCCGGAACCTCCGGGGCGGGCGCGAGCTCGATCGGCACCGTGCGTTCCTCGCCCTGGCTGAGGACGGTCAGCTGCGCCTGCCGTCCGAGACCCGCCGTCGCCAGCCGGTAGCCGAGCGCATCGGGACCGTCGAGCGCGAAGCCGTCCATGGAGGTGACGACGTCACCGGGACGTAGACCCGCCGCTTCGGCCGGCGCCCCCTCGGCCACCGAGGAGACGAGCGCGCCGCGCGGACGGGACATGCCGAGCGCCTCAGCGATGTCCGGCGTCACCGGCGCGAAGCTGGCACCGATATAGGGCCGCTCGAAGCGCCCTCCCCGTTCGGCCGCCTCGACGAAGGCGCGCACCATGTTGGAGGGAATCGCGAAGCCGATCCCCATCGAGCCGCCGGAGCGCGAGAAGATCGCCGTGTTCACCCCGACGAGCTCGCCGCTCATGTCGATGAGCGCGCCGCCCGAATTGCCGGGATTGATGGCGGCGTCCGTCTGGATGAAGAAGCCGAAATCGCTCACCCCGACATGGCTTCGCGCCACCGCCGAGACGATGCCGCTCGTCACCGTCTGGCCGATGCCGAAGGGATTGCCGATGGCAAGGACCAGATCCCCGATCTCGGCCGTATCCGAATCGGCGATCGGAACGACCGGGAAGGCCTCGTCCGCGTCCTCGATGCGCAGGACCGCGAGGTCGATGCGCGCGTCGCGGATCAGGATGGTGGAGCGGAACTCACGCCCGTCCGCCAGCGCGACGCGAACCTCGTCGGCGCCTTCGATCACGTGATTGTTGGTGACGACGAGGCCGCTTTCCTCGACCACGACGCCCGAACCCAGAGACGATTCCATGCGCGGCCGGCTCTGGAAGCGGTTGCCGAAGAACTGTTCGAAGAACGGGTCGCCCGCGAAGGGCGAGCGGGACTGCACCTGCCGGGCGGCATAGACGTTGACGACCGCCGGCGCCGTCTCGCGCACCAGCGGGGCGAAGGTCAGATCGATCTGCGCCCGGCTGGCCGGAACGGTTCGCTCGGGCTGTTGTGCTTCGGCCGGCGGGACCGACGATTGCGCGATGCGCTGCGGCAGGCCGCTCGCCCCCGCCCAGGCTCCGGCCGCCAACGCTCCGAGCGCCACGAGGACAACGACGCTGGACTTCTTCATACGACCGTCTCCGGGATCCGACTCAACGAGCAGGCCGAGAGATATCCGGGACCATGGACACTAAAAAAGGGCCATCCGGCCCTTTTCGCATTTCGACTGTCGTCGGCGTTCAGTCGGCGACGGCGACCGTCTCGACCTGAACAGTCTCGTCCGGGAGATCGGCCGTCGCGTAGCTCGCGGTGAGGATCGCAAACGCGGCAAAGCCCCCGAGGAGCGTCAAGAACGTGCGCCGCATGGACAGCTTTCCACCGGTCATCTCAAGGTCAGCGTTGCTCATGGCAAATATTGATCCGCGTCTACTTTCGCGCTCTTTCCAGCTCGCGAGCGTCCCTACTTGCCACCAGAATGTTTCCGGGCGGAGAAGGTTGCCGGTGGAGGGGAAAAATCGTGTCTCGTGAATGACCCTCTTATGACATGCCGCAGGTGGCGCCCGCTATCGCCCGCCGGCAACACCCACAGCATCCTCCAACTTACACACGCTTTTGATTCAAATGGTTAATGTCCCGACGGCCTATCGCGCCGGACGCGGTTCGGGAACGAGCCCGTGTTCGACGAGGCTCGCGGCCGCGTCGGCGACGGCCGTCTCGGGCGAGCGGAACTCGATTCCCAGAACGCTGCGTGCCGGCGTCGCGTCCAGGCTTCGCTCCGGGTCGAGTTCGTTGCGCAGGAGGGCGGCCTGCGACGAGACGAGACCGGCGAGCCGGACGAGCGCGTTCGGAAGCGTCGCCGCCGGAAGACGACGCAGGGTCGGATAGGCTCGGCGGAGCGCCGCGCCGATCTCCAAGAGCGAACGCTCGCCCGCCGACAGGACGAATCGCCGGTTCCTCGCGTCCGGAACCGTCATGGCACGCAGATGCGCCTCCGCGACGTCGCGCACGTCGACGATGCCGAATCGGGCCTTCGGCACCAGTGGCATCATCCCCTTCATCATCATCGCCAGGATCGAGAGCGACGTTCCCGCGTCGGCATCGAGCCCCGGCCCGAGAACGAGTGCGGGATTGCAGACGGAGAGCTCCGTCGAGCTTCCCGCAAGAGCGTCCCAGGCCGCGCGCTCGGCCAGCGTCTTCGACACGGCGTAGGACGAGATCGAATCGCTCTCCACATTCGAGAAGTCGGCTTCGCCGAAGCGCTTTCCCCGCCTCCCGTCGTGCCCGTGATAGACCGAGACCACCGACGAGGTGAGAACGACCCGCTCGACGCCCGAGCGCTTCGCCGCCTCGACGACCCGCAGCGTGCCGCCTCTGGCGACCGGGACGAGGCCGAACTTGTCGCGCGGCGGGGAGGACGGGAACGGCGAAGCGGTGTGCTGGACGAAGCGGCAGCCCTCGGCCGCCCCGTCCCAGCCCGCGTCCCTCGTCAGGTCGAGCTCGACGACCTCCAGCCGCTCGAGGTCGGCCCCTCGAGCACCGAGGGTGCGACGCGTCTCCTCTCCCTTGGCCCGGCTGCGCACCGTCGCGCGGACCCGGTAGCCCGACTGGAGCAGGCGAAGCGCGACATGCTTGGCGATGAAGCCGGACGCGCCGGTGAGGAGAACGGTATCGGCAGAAGCGGTCATCGGCGGGTTCCTTCCCTCGCAGGCATCAGACCCCCAAACGAAAAAGGGCCCCTTTCGGAGCCCTTTCGTCGTTCGAAAATATCTGCGCCTGAAATCAGGCGGCTTCGCTCTCGTTGCCTTCGGCCTCGAGGCGGGCCCGGTCGGCCGAGCCGCGCGCATCGACGTCACGGTCGACGAACTCGATGACGGCCATCGGCGCGTTGTCGCCACGGCGGAAGCCGGCCTTCAGGACGCGCGTGTAGCCGCCGTTGCGGTCGGCGTAGCGCGGGGCCAGCGTGTCGAAGAGCTTCCGGATGACGGTCTCGTCACGGACCTGGCTGATCGCCTGACGACGGGCGTGCAGGTCGCCGCGCTTGCCGAGCGTGATCATCTTCTCAACGATCGGACGCAGGTCCTTCGCCTTGGGCAGCGTGGTGACGATCTGCTCATGCTCGATGAGCGAGGCCACCATATTGGCGAACATCGCTTTGCGGTGCTCGTGGGTGCGGTTGAGCTTGCGGCCGCGATTGCCGTGACGCATGGGGGTCTTCCTTCGAAATGCCGGCTCTTCGGCCGGGGGTCGGCATCCTCGCGTTCCCTTGAAGCGGGTCGCATGTGCCTTTGAATGATTGTGGCAGTGCTGGACCGCCGACCCGATCGGGCCGGCGGTCCACGTTTCGTCAGTACTGGTCTTCGTAGCGCTTGGCCAGATCGTCGATGTTCTCGGGCGGCCAGGCGGCCACTTCCATCCCGAGATGGAGACCCATGGAGGCGAGAACCTCCTTGATCTCGTTCAGCGACTTGCGGCCGAAGTTCGGAGTGCGCAGCATCTCCGCCTCGGTCTTCTGGATGAGGTCGCCGATATAGACGATGTTGTCGTTCTTCAGGCAGTTCGCCGAGCGGACCGAAAGCTCCAGCTCGTCGACCTTCTTGAGGAGCGCCGGGTTGAAGGCGAGCTCCGCGATCGCCTCGTCCGTGTGGCCGCGGCTGTCGCGCTGCGGCTCCTCGAAGTTGACGAAGACGGCCAGCTGGTCCTGCAGGATGCGGGCGGCGTAGGCCACCGCGTCCTCGCCGGAGATCGAACCGTCGGTCTCGATCTCCATGGTCAGCTTGTCCTTGTTCAGGTCCTGACCCTCGCGGGTGTTCTCGACCTTGTAGGACACCTTCTTCACCGGGGAGAACAGCGAGTCGACCGGGATGAGGCCGATCGGGGCGTCCTCGGCCCGGTTCCGGTCGGCCGGGACGTAGCCCTTGCCGGTGTTCACGGTGAACTCGATCCGGATCTCGGCGCCCTCGTCGAGGGTGCAGATCTCGTGGTTCGGGTTCAGGATCTCGATGTCGCCGACGGTCTGGATGTCACCGGCGGTCACGACGCCCGGCCCCTGCTTGCGCAGGACCATGCGCTTCGGGCCCTCGCCCTGCATGCCGATCGAGATTTCCTTCACGTTCAGGACGATGTCCGTCACGTCCTCGCGCACGCCCGCGATCGAGGAGAACTCGTGCAGCACGCCGTCGATCTGGATCGCGGTCACGGCCGCGCCCTGGAGCGAGGAGAGGAGCACGCGGCGCAGCGCGTTGCCGAGCGTCAGGCCGAAGCCGCGCTCCAAGGGCTCGGCCGTCAGCGAAACCTTCGTCCGGCTGCCGCCCTTGAACACGATCTGGTTCGGCTTGGTGAGGTCCTGCCAATTGCTGGCGATCATGGTCTTTGCCTTTCAGCTGCCCCGCCACCATCCAATCGTGGCGATGGGCGTCTCATGAGAAGGATCCCCCTCCTCGAACGGGCAAATCCGCAGCGCCGGATGAGCGCTGCGGTTCAGTCTCTCGGCTTTCGCGAGCCGCTTAGACGCGGCGCTTCTTGCGCGGGCGAACGCCGTTGTGCGGGATCGGGGTCACGTCGCGGATCGAGGTGATGGTGAAGCCCGCGGCCTGCAGCGCGCGCAGCGCCGACTCACGACCCGAACCCGGACCGCAGACCTCGACCTCGAGGGTCCGCATGCCGTGCTCCTGCGCCTTCTTGGCCGCATCCTCGGCCGCGATCTGCGCCGCGAACGGGGTCGACTTGCGCGAGCCCTTGAAGCCCTGGGCGCCCGCCGAGGACCACGCGATGGCGTTGCCCTGCGCGTCGGTGATCGTGATAAGCGTGTTGTTGAAGGAGGAGTTCACGTGAGCGACGCCCGACGTGATGTTCTTACGCTCGCGACGACGAACGCGCTGTGCTTCCTTGGCCATTTTCTATCCTTGGATATCGACACCGCCGTAATACCGGCGGCTCCACCTGGCGGGACCTCGAACGGGCCCCGCCGAACGAGCGGGCGGCGCGAGGCCGCCCACCGATGATTACTTCTTCTTGCCGGCGATCGCCTTCGCCGGACCCTTGCGGGTGCGGGCGTTGGTGTGCGTGCGCTGGCCACGGACCGGCAGGCCGCGGCGATGACGCAGACCGCGGTAGCAGCCGAGGTCCATCAGGCGCTTGATGTTCATCGAGGTCTCGCGGCGCAGGTCGCCCTCGACGCGGTAGTCGCGGTCGATCATCTCGCGGATCTGCAGAACCTCGGCGTCGGTCAGGTCGTTGACCCGGCGCTCGGCGCTCAGGTTGACCTTCTCGACGATCTCCTGCGCGAAGCGCGGGCCGATGCCGTGAATGTACTGAAGCGCGATGACGACGCGCTTGTTGGTCGGAATGTTGACGCCTGCAATACGGGCCATCGGACATTTCTCCATGTGGGCCGGCGAGCCGGCGCGTTGACAAGACCCGCGTCCGGTGGAGGCCGGCCCTTGCGGGGGCACCGCAACGAAACGATCGGCGCTGCCCGCTGGGGCGGCCCGATCGCGATTCTTCGATGAGGATAGGTGGCAGATAATCGAGCCGAAGCGTCGAGTCAACGCTTCGGCTCTTGACTTTGGCGAACTACGCCTCAGCGATCTCGATCACAGCGTCGATCGCCTTCGAGACCTCCTCGATCGAGGCCATGCCGTCGATCGAGTGGAGAAGCCCGCGTTCCCGGTAGTACGGACCGACGGCGGCCGTCGCGGCCTTGAACTCCTCGAGCCGGCGATGGAACACCTCCGGCTTGTCGTCCTTGCGGACCGGCTTGCCGGCGGCGGCGGTCTCGGCGGCGCGCTTCTCGATCCGGGCGACGAGAGCCTTCTCGTCGACCTGGAACTCGATGACCGCGTCGATCTTCCAGCCGCGCTCCTGGAGCATGGCGTCCAGCGCCTCGGCCTGCGGGATCGTGCGCGGATAGCCGTCGAGGACGAACCCGTTCCTGGCGTCCGGCTCGTCGATCCGCTCCGCGACGATCCCGTTGACGATCTCGTCCGAGACGAGTTCGCCGGCGTCGATCACGGCCTGCGCCTTCTTCCCCGTCTCCGTTCCGGCGGCCACCGCTGCCCGCAGCATGTCGCCGGTGGAAAGCTGCGGCGTGCCGTACCGATCGATGAGGCGCTGCGCTTGTGTCCCCTTCCCCGCCCCCGGCGGCCCAAGCAGAATCAGTCTCATTTATCGGTTACCCCGCCTTCCTCCACGCAGCTTCGCCTTCTTGACGAGGCCTTCATATTGATGCGCCAGCAGATGCCCCTGGACCTGCGCCACCGTGTCCATCGTCACCGAGACGACGATCAGGAGCGACGTCCCTCCCAGGTAGAAGGGAATGCCGGCGGTCGAGATCAGGATCTCCGGCAGGAGACAGACCACGACCAGATAGATCGCGCCGACGACCGTGATGCGCGTCAGCACGTAGTCGATGTATTCCGCCGTGCGCTCGCCCGGACGGATGCCCGGAATGAAGCCGCCGTGCTTCTTCAGATTGTCGGCCGTGTCCTTCGGATTGAAGACGATGGCCGTGTAGAAGAACGCGAAGAAGGCGATCATCGCGGCGTAGAAGATCATGTAAAGCGGCTGGCCGTGGCCGAGGGCGGCCACGACGGCCGTCGCCCAGGACGGCAGCGTCGTCGTGTCGGCGAAGTTCGCCGCCGTCACCGGCAGGAGCAGCAGCGAGGACGCGAAGATCGCCGGGATGACGCCCGCCGTGTTCAGCTTGAGCGGCAGATGCGAGGTGTCGCCCTGGAACATGCGGTTGCCGACCTGGCGCTTCGGATACTGGATCAGAAGCCGGCGCTGGGCGCGCTCGAAGAACACGATGACGACGATGCAGCCGAGCGCCGCCACGATCACGAGGAACAGGACCGCGAGCGACAGCGCGCCCGTGCGGCCGAGCTCGAGGAGCTGCGCCAGCGCGCCCGGAAGGTTCGCGACGATGCCGGCGAAGATGATCAGCGAGATGCCGTTGCCGATGCCGCGCGCGGTGATCTGCTCGCCGAGCCACATCAGGAACATGGTGCCGCCGACCAGCGTGATGACGGCGGACAGGATGAAGAAGGCGCCCGGCGAGACGACGATGTTCTCGGAGGACTGGAGGCCCAGCGCGATGCCGTAGGCCTGGATCGTCGCCAGCAGGACCGTGCCGTAGCGCGTGTACTGGTTGATGACCTTGCGGCCCTGCTCGCCTTCCTTCTTCAGCTGCTCGAGCGACGGAATGACCGACGTCATCAGCTGGATGATGATGGAGGCGGAGATGTACGGCATGATGCCGAGGGCGAAGATCGCCATGCGCTCGACAGCGCCGCCGGCGAACATGTTGAACAGCCCGAGAATGCCGGTGGACTGCTGGCTGAACGCCTGCGCCATGGCCTCCGGGTTGATGCCCGGCATCGGGATGTAGGTTCCCAGACGGTACACGAGCAGAGCGCCCAGCGTGAACCAGATGCGCTTCTTGAGGTCCGTCGCCTTCGAGAAGGCAGCGAAATTGAGGTTTGCGGCAAGTTGTTCCGCGGCCGATGCCATCGTCGATGCTCTCCGGGTTGTCCCCAGCGGCGCGCGGGGCCGAATCGAGACGTCGATGGCCTCAGGAGCGCGCCGAGTTCAGTCTATGTATGCGGTCCGTGCCCGCCGCAACAGACGAGAAATGACGTCGGCGTGGCGAACAGCGCAGCGCGCGCGCCGAACGGCAGCAAACGGGCGACCCAAGGCCGCCCGTTCGCACATTCCATTGTCAGGCGGAGGCTTCTTCGGCCGCCTGCGGCAGCTTCACGGTGCCGCCGGCCTTCTCGACCTTCTCGATGGCCGCCTTCGACGCGCCGTCGACGGCGATCGTCAGCTTGCCCGAGACCTCGCCGTCGGCAAGGAGACGGACGCCGTCGCGCGAGCGGCGAAGAAGGCCCGCGGCCTTCAGCGCCGCCGCATCGATCTCGGCCGACGCGTCCAGACGACCCGCCTCGATCGCCTGCTGGATGCGGGCGAGCGACACGATGTTATAGTCCTTCGCGAAGATGTTCACGAAGCCGCGCTTCGGCAGGCGACGGTAGAGCGGCATCTGGCCACCCTCGAAGCCGTTGATCGCGACGCCCGAACGGGCCTTCTGACCCTTCACGCCCCGACCGCCGGTCTTGCCGGAGCCAGAGCCGATGCCGCGGCCAACGCGCTTGCGCGAGTGGGTCGCGCCGGGGACGTCGGAGAGTTCGTTGAGTTTCATGTTCGCTTCTCCCGGCTTACTGGCCGTCGACGACGCGGACGAGGTGGCTGACCTTGGCGATCATGCCACGCACGGCCGGAGTGTCCTCCAGCGTCCGCGTGCGGTGCAACTTGTTGAGACCCAGACCGACGAGCGTCTGGCGCTGGTCGGCGGGGCGGCGAAGCGGGCTTCCGATCTGCTGAACGGTGATCGTAGCCCCGGTCTTTTCCTTGGCCATGGTGAGGCTCCTTCAGAAATGGCGTTGAAGACGATGCGCGTGGGCGCGATCAGTCTTCGGTGCCGACCAGGTCGCTGCGACGCGCCTGCAGGGTGGAGTACTTGATGCCCCGACGGGCCGCGACGTCCTTCGGGTGCATCTGACCCTTCAGAGCGTCGAAGGTAGCGCGAACCATGTTGTAGGGGTTCGACGAGCCGAGCGACTTCGCGACGACGTCGTGCATGCCGACGGCCTCGAAGACGGCGCGCATCGGACCGCCGGCGATGATGCCGGTACCGGCCTCGGCGGCGCGCAGGATGACCTTGCCGGCGCCGTGACGGCCGTGCGAATCGTGATGCAGCGTGCGCGCTTCGCGCAGCGGCACGAAGATCAGGTCGCGCTTGGCGGCTTCCGTCGCCTTGCGGATGGCCTCGGGCACTTCGCGTGCCTTGCCGTGGCCGAAGCCGACGCGGCCCTTGAGGTCGCCGACGACGACGAGCGCGGCGAAGCCGAAGCGACGTCCGCCCTTCACCACCTTGGCGACGCGGTTGATGTGAACCAGCTTGTCGACGAAACCGTCATCCCGCTCGTTGCGGTCGTTCCGTTCGTTGCGAGGCGCCATATCCTGTTCCTTGTTCTTTTCCGGAGGCGTCTTCGGGAATGGTCCGCCGAAACGGACGGACCGGCTTAAAGCACGATCCGGCGCGCGGGGGAACCGCGGCGCCGGGCGTGCATCTCAGATTTTCCTGACGGCGGGCCCTGCGGCCCGTCGGATCAGAAGTTCAGGCCACCCTCGCGAGCGGCGTCGGCCAGCGCCTTGACGCGGCCGTGGTAGATGAACGCGCCGCGGTCGAAGACGACGTCGGTGACGCCTGCTTCCTTCGCGCGCTCGGCCACCAGCTTGCCGACGGCCGCGGCGGCCGCCGTGTCGGCGCCCGTCTTCAGGTCGCCGCGCAGCTTCGGATCGAGAGACGAAGCGGACGCCAGCGTGCGGCCCTCCGAATCGTCGATGACCTGCACATAGATGTTCTTGGACGAACGGTGCACGGACAGGCGCGGGCGCCCGTTCGCAACCTTCTTGATCGTCCGACGGACGCGCTCGGCGCGGCGCCGGAGGGTATCCTTCTGCGTAGCCATGTTCGCGCCTTACTTCTTCTTGCCTTCCTTACGGACGATCTTCTCGCCCGCGTACTTCACGCCCTTGCCCTTGTAGGGCTCGGGACCGCGATACTCGCGGATTTCAGCGGCGACCTGACCGACCTGCTGCTTGTCGATGCCCGTGACGACGATCTCGGTCGGCTTCGGGACGGCGACCGTGATGCCCTCGGGCACCTGGTAGACGACGTCGTGGCTGAAGCCGAGGGCGAGCTGCAGGTTCTTGCCCTGCATCGCGGCACGGTAGCCGACGCCGTTGATCTCGAGACGCTTCTCGAAACCCTTGTCGACGCCGGTCAGGATGTTGGCGATCATCGTGCGGCTCATGCCCCACTTGGACCGCGCGTCCTTCGACTGGTCGCGGGGATCGACCTTGACCCCCCCGTCTTCCATCTTCACGAGCACTTCGTCGTTGACGACGAAGGCGAGCTCGCCCTTCGGGCCCTTCACGCGGACGGTCTGGCCGTCGACGGAAGCCGTCACGCCACTCGGAACCGCTACGGGCTTCTTACCAATACGAGACATCGTAGAACCTGTCGGTTTCAGTCAGCTTGCGATCCAAAGCCAGGTCAGAAGACCTGGCAGAGGACCTCGCCGCCGACATTCTGTTCACGGGCGCTGTGGTCGGCCATCACGCCCTTGGGCGTGGAGAGCACCGAAATGCCCAGGCCGTTCGCGACGTTCGGGATCGTCTTCGAGGAGACGTAGACCCGACGGCCCGGCTTCGACACGCGGCTGATCTCACGAATGACCGGCTGGCCCTCGTAGTACTTCAGCTCGATGTTGAACTCGGACGTGCCGTTCTCGAACGTCGTCTCGGTGTAGCCCCGGATGTAGCCCTCGTCCTTCAGGACGTCGAGCACGCGGGCGCGCAGCTTGGAAGCCGGCGTCGCCACCGAGTTCTTGTTGCGCATCGTCGCGTTGCGGATGCGGGTCAGCATATCGCCGAGCGGATCGGACAAAGCCATGATCGTCTCTCCTTACCAGCTCGACTTCACGACGCCGGGGATCTGGCCGTTGTTGCCGAGGTCCCGGAGCGCGATACGGCTCATCTTGAGCTTGCGGTAGTAGGCGCGCGGACGGCCCGTCACCTCGCAGCGGTTGCGGATCCGCGTCTTCGACGAATTGCGCGGCAGCTCGGCGAGCTGCAGCTGCGCACGGAACCGGTCCTCCATGGAGGCGGACTGGTCCGTGGTGATCTTCTTCAGCGCTTCGCGCTTGGCGGCATACCGAGCCACCAGCTTCTCGCGGCGCTTGTTCTTCTCGACGGCGCTTTTCTTGGCCATGTCGTCTTATCCTTTTCGCCTGCCGTTACTGGCGGAACGGGAAGTTGAGCGCCGTCAGAAGGGCGCGCGCTTCCTCGTCGGTGTTCGCCGTCGTACACACGATGATGTCCATGCCCCACATCTGATCAACCTTGTCGTAGTTGATCTCGGGGAACACGATGTGCTCCTTGATGCCCATGGCGAAGTTGCCGCGGCCATCGAAGCTCTTGGGGTTCAGCCCACGGAAGTCGCGCACGCGCGGCAGGGCGATCTGAACGAGCCGGTCGACGAACTCGTACATCTTGTCCTTGCGAAGGGTGACCTTCGCGCCGATCGGCATGTTCTCGCGGACCTTGAAGCCCGCGATCGAGTTGCGCGCCTTCGTGATCACTGGCTTCTGGCCGGCGATGCGGGCGAGGTCCTCGGCCGCGACGGAGGGCTTCTTGGAGTCGCCGGTAGCCTCGCCGACGCCCATGTTGATCACGACCTTGTCGAGCCGCGGCACCTGCATCTCGTTCTTGTAGGAGAACTTCTCGAGCAGCTGCTTGCGGATCTCGTCGCGGTAGACCGCCTTGAGGCGGGGTTCGTAAGCGGCCTCAGCCATCGATCTGGTCTCCGGTCGTCTTGGCGAAGCGCACCTTCTTGGCGTTCTCGCCCTCGCCCACGAACTTGAAGCCGACGCGCGTCGCCTTGCCGTTCTTGTCGGTCAGCGACAGGTTCGACAGATGGATCGGGGCTTCCTTGTTGATGATGCCCGCTTCCTGGGAGGCGGTCTGCTTCTGGTGACGCTTCACCATGTTGACGCCGCGCACGAGAGCGCGATCGTCCTTCGGCATCACCTGGATGACCTCACCGGTGCGGCCCTTGTCCTTGCCGGCGAGCACGACGACGTTGTCGCCCTTCTTGATCTTCTGCATCGTCCGGTCCTCAGAGCACTTCGGGGGCCAGCGAGATGATCTTCATGTGGTTCTTGCCACGAAGCTCGCGGGGAACCGGGCCGAAGATACGCGTGCCGACCGGCTCCTTCTTGTTGTCGATCAGGACGGCGGCGTTCCGGTCGAACCGGATCACCGAACCGTCCGCGCGACGGATGTCCTTGGCGGTACGAACCACCACGGCCTTCATCACGTCGCCCTTCTTCACGCGGCCGCGCGGAATGGCCTCCTTGATGGAAACGACGATGATGTCGCCCACCGAGGCATACTTCCGCTTCGAGCCGCCCAGCACCTTGATGCACATGACCCGACGGGCGCCGGAGTTGTCCGCGACATCGAGGTTAGTCTGCATCTGAATCATGTCAGGCCGCCTTCATTCAACGGTCGGGCGGCGCTTGCGCCGCGCCGGCCCGAATGTCCTAGAGTTCAGTTCGACGCCGCGGCATCCGCGACGACCGTCCAGGTCTTGTCCTTCGAGATCGGACGCGTCTCCTCGATGGAGACGATGTCGCCGACCTTGTAGGCGTTGGTCTCGTCGTGCGCCTTGTACTTCTTCGACCGGCGCACGGTCTTCTTGAACAGCGGATGGGTGAAGCGACGCTCCACGAGCACCACGACCGTCTTGTCATTCTTGTCGGAGACCACGGTCCCCTGCAAAACGCGTTTGGGCATCGTTACTCTCTCAGGCCTTGTTCTCGGCCGCGTTCTGGCGGGCGATGGTCTTGATCCGGGCGATGTCGCGACGGATCTCCTTCACACGCGCCGTGTTCTCGAGCTGGCCCGTAGCACGCTGGAAGCGCAGATTAAACTGCTCTTTCTTCAGCGAGCCGAGCTGATCGTTCAGCTCGTCGGCCGTCTTGGTCCGGAAATCGGAAGCCTTCGTCATGGTCGAACCCTTCCTTACTCGGCGATGCGCTGGATGACGCGGGTGCGGATCGGGAGCTTGGCGGCTCCGAGACGCAGCGCCTCGCGGGCCACGTCCTCGGCGACGCCGTCGATCTCGAACATGATGCGACCGGGAGCGACGCGGGCCGCCCAGTATTCGATCGCGCCCTTGCCCTTACCCATGCGGACTTCGGTCGGCTTGGCGGTCACGGGCAGATCCGGGAAGATCCGGATCCACACGCGCCCCTGGCGCTTCATCTGACGCGTGATCGCGCGGCGGGCCGCCTCGATCTGACGCGCGGTGACACGCTCGGGCTCCAGAGCCTTCAGGCCGAAATTGCCGAAGTTCAGGAGCGAGCCGCCTTTCGAAGCACCGTGAATGCGTCCTTTGAACGCCTTCCGGAATTTCGTGCGCTTTGGCTGCAACATTTGTCTTTACTCCGAAACCTTCAAGCTCAGGCGTGCTCGCGCTCGCGCTCGCGACGACGCTGGCCGCCACCGCTGCTCGAGCCCTCGCCCTCGACCGCCCGGCGCTCGGACGCCATCGGATCATGCTCCAGGATCTCGCCCTTGAAGATCCAGACCTTCACGCCGCAGACGCCATAGGCCGTGTGGGCCTCGGCGACGCCGTAGTCGACGTCCGCACGGAGCGTGTGCAGGGGCACGCGGCCCTCGCGGTACCACTCCATGCGCGCGATCTCCGCACCGCCCAGACGACCCGCACAGTTGATGCGGATGCCCTCGGCGCCCAGACGCATCGCCGACTGAACGGCGCGCTTCATGGCGCGGCGGAACGCGACGCGGCGCTCCAGCTGCTGGGCGATCGACTGCGCGACGAGCGTCGCGTCCGTCTCGGGCTTGCGCACCTCGACGATGTTGATGTGCGTCTCGACGCCCGTCATCGAGGTCAGCTTCTTGCGGAGCTTCTCGATGTCGGCGCCCTTCTTGCCGATCACGATGCCCGGACGAGCCGAGTGGACCGTGATGCGGCACTTCTTGTGCGGGCGCTCGATGACGACCTTGGAGACCGCCGCCTGCTTCAGCTCGTTCAGGAGGTATTTGCGGATCGCAAGGTCCTCGTGGAGCAGCTTGCCGTACTCGCCGGTGTTCGCATACCAGCGCGAATCCCAGGTGCGGTTGATGCCGAGCCGGAAACCGGTCGGGTTGATCTTCTGACCCATTACGCGGCCTCCTCTTCGGCCCGCTCGCGGACCACGATCGTCAGGTGCGAGAACGGCTTCTCGACGCGGCTCGCGCGGCCACGCCCACGGGCGTGGAAGCGCTTCATCGTGATCGACTTGCCGACATAGGCCTCGGCGACGAACAGGGCGTCGACATCGAGGTCATGGTTGTTCTCGGCGTTCGCGATCGCGCTTTCCAGCGTCTTCTTGACCGTCTCGGCGATGCGCTTGCGCGAGAAGGTCAGGTCGGCCAGGGCCGAGTCCACCTTCTTGCCGCGGATCATCGCAGCGACGAGGTTCAGTTTCTGCGGGCTGACGCGGATCGTACGGGCGACTGCCTTCGCCTCGTTGTCCTTCAGCACGCGCTCGGCCTTGGCCTTGCCCATGATTACTTCCTCTTCGCCTTCTTGTCGGCGCCGTGGCCGTAATAGGTGCGGGTCGGTGAGAACTCGCCGAACTTGTGTCCGACCATGTCCTCGGAAACCGACACCGGGACGTGCTTGGAGCCGTTGTAGACCCCGAAGGTGAGCCCGACGAACTGCGGCAGGATCGTGGAGCGACGGCTCCAGATCTTGATCACCTCGTTGCGGCCACCCGAGCGAACCTTGTCGGCCTTCTTGAGAAGGTAGCCATCGACGAACGGGCCCTTCCAGACGGAACGTGTCATCTCAAACTACCCTTACTTCTTGCGCTGATGGCGCGAGCGCATGATGAACTTGTCGGTCGACTTGTTCTGACGCGTGCGCTTGCCCTTGGTCGGCTTGCCCCAGGGCGAGACCGGATGACGGCCACCCGAGGTGCGGCCTTCACCACCGCCGTGCGGGTGGTCGACCGGGTTCATGGCGACGCCGCGCACATGCGGGCGACGGCCGAGCCAGACGGAGCGACCCGCCTTGCCGAGGTTGATGTTGCCGTGGTCGGGGTTCGACACGGCGCCGACGGTGGCGAAGCAGGCGCCCGGAACGAGACGCTGCTCGCCCGAGTTCAGGCGAAGGATCGCCATGCCAGCGTCGCGGCCGACGAGCTGCGCGTAGGTGCCGGCGGAGCGGGCGATCTGACCGCCCTTCTCCGGCTTCATCTCCACATTGTGGATGATGGTGCCGACCGGCATCGCCGACAGCGGCATCGCGTTGCCCGGCTTGACGTCGATGTTCTTCGCCGAGGAGACGATCTTGTCGCCCGCCGCCAGGCGCTGCGGCGCCAGGATGTAGCTCATCTCGCCGTCCTCGTAGCGGACGAGCGCGATGAAGGCCGAGCGGTTCGGGTCGTACTCCAGACGCTCTACCGTCGCGACGACGTCGAGCTTGCGACGCTTGAAGTCGATGACGCGGTAGGTGCGCTTGTGACCGCCGCCCTGGTAGCGGGCCGTGATGCGACCGGTGTTGTTGCGGCCGCCCTTCTGCGTCAGGCCCTCGGTCAACTGCTTGACCGGCTTGCCCTTCCACAGACCCGAGCGGTCGACGATGACGAGCTGGCGAAGGCTCGGCGTGACCGGTTTGAAGTTCTTCAGTGCCATGTTCTTATCCTCGTCCCTGCCTTCAGAGGCCGGTCGAGACGTCGATGGACTGGCCCTCGGCCAGCGTCACGATCGCCTTCTTCTGGTCGCTCTGGCGGCCCGGACGGCCCCGGAAACGTCGCGTCTTGCCCTTGCGGATCAGCGTGTTGACCGCCTTCACCTTCACGCCGAAGAGTGCTTCGACCGCCGCCTTGATGGCGGGCTTGGTCGCGGTCTGCGGGACGTTGAAGACGACCTGGTTGTTGTCCGAAGCCATGGTCGACTTTTCGGTGACGACCGGGCTCGTGATGACGTCGTAGTGGCGAAGATCGGTCACTTGAAGCGCTCCTCGAGAGCCTCGACCGCGGCCTTCGACAGGACCAGCGTCTGGCGACGGAGAATGTCGTAGACGTTGATGCCCTGCACGGGCAGCACGTCGACGTGCGGGATGTTGCGGGTCGAGCGCGCGAAGTTCTCGTTCAGCTCGGCGCCGCCGATGACCAGCGCGTTCGTCACGCCGAGACCGGCGAACTGCTGCAGCATGGCCTTGGTCTTGCCGTCCTGCGAGACGAGATCGTCGACGACGATCAGGCCGCCGGACTTCGCCTTCGCCGAAAGGGCGTGGCGCAGGGCCAGAGCGCGGACCTTCTTCGGCAGGTCATGCGCATGGGAGCGCGAGACCGGACCGTGGGCCTTGCCGCCGCCGCGGAACTGCGGCGCGCGCGCCGAGCCGTGACGGGCGCGACCGGTGCCCTTCTGCTTGTAGAGCTTGGCGCCGGTGCGGGCGATGTCCGCGCGGCCGAGCGTCTGGTGCGAGCCCTGCTGACGCTTGGCCAGCTGGTAGCGGACCATGCGCTGCAGGATGTCCTCGCGGGGCTCGAGACCGAAAATCTCGTCCGCGAGCGTCACCTGGCCGGCATCCTTGCCGTCGAGGGATTTGATCGTGATGTCCATTTACTCGGCTCCCTCGGAAGCGCTGGCCTCTTCGGCACCGTTGTTCGCTGCGGCCTGACGCAGCGCGGCGGGCTTGGGGGCGTTCTCCGGCAGCGCCGCCTTCACGGCGTCGCGCACATAGATCCAGCCGCCCTTCGAACCCGGGACCGCGCCGCGGATCAGGATCAGACCCTTGTCGGCGTCCGTGCGGACGACTTCGAGGTTCTGGGTCGTGACGCGCGTCTGGCCCATGTGGCCGGCCATCTTCTTGTTCTTGAAGACCTTGCCGGGATCCTGGCGCTGACCCGTCGAACCGTGCGAGCGGTGCGAGACGGAGACGCCGTGGGTGGCGCGCAGACCACCGAAATTGTGGCGCTTCATGGCGCCCGCGAAGCCCTTACCGACCGACGTGCCCGTCACGTCCACGAGCTGACCGGCGACGAAGTGCTCGGCGGTGATCTCCGCGCCGACCTCGACGAGGTTTTCCTCGGAGACGCGGAACTCCGCGACCTTCTTCTTCGGCTCGACGGAGGCCTGGGCGAACACGCCGCGCATCGCCTTCGAGACGTTCTTGACCTTGGCGAGCCCGACGCCGAGTTGGACGGCCGTGTAGCCGTTCTTCTCCTGCGTGCGCTGACCGACGACCTGGAGGTTCTCCACCTTCAGGACGGTGACCGGAACATGCTCCCCGGCGTCGTTGTAGACGCGGGTCATGCCGACCTTCTGTGCGATTACACCTGAACGCATTTCTCGTTCTTTCTTCAGAGGAACCTTAGGAGCCCTTGGCGGGCCCGGTCGGTTCATGCCGCTCCTTAGAGCTTGATCTCGACGTCGACGCCTGCGGCGAGGTCGAGCTTCATCAGCGCGTCCACCGTCTGCGGCGTGGGATCGACGATGTCGAGGAGCCGCTTGTGGGTGCGCATTTCGAACTGCTCGCGCGACTTCTTGTCGACGTGCGGCGAGCGGTTGACCGTGAACTTCTCGATCCGGGTCGGCAGCGGGATCGGCCCGCGAACGTTCGCGCCGGTCCGCTTGGCCGTGGAGACGATCTCACGCGTCGAGGCATCCAGGACCCGGTGGTCGAACGCCTTCAAGCGGATGCGGATATTCTGGCCGTTCATTGCATTCGTCCTCTCGTCGGAGCTGCCGTCATCGGCGCTTTCCGAGCGCTGGTCAGTTCTTCGGACATTTCAACAAGATCGCCGCTGCGGCGACCCAACCGGCTCTCCCGGGAAACGGGAGGGGGCCGTAAGCGCGGCAGCGATATCACCGCCGCGCTTAGACTTCAAAGCTTACTCGACGATGGAGGAGACGATACCGGCACCGACGGTGCGGCCGCCCTCGCGGATGGCGAAGCGAAGCTTCTCTTCCATCGCGATCGGAACGATCAGCTTGACGTCCATCGTCACGTTGTCGCCCGGCATCACCATCTCGGTGCCCTCCGGCAGCGTCACCACGCCCGTCACGTCCGTCGTGCGGAAGTAGAACTGCGGACGGTAGTTGGTGAAGAACGGCGTGTGGCGGCCGCCCTCCTCCTTGGTCAGGATGTAGGCCTCGGCCATGAAGCGCGTGTGCGGCTTCACCGAACCCGGCTTGCACAGGACCTGGCCGCGCTCGACGCCCTCGCGGTCCACGCCGCGAACCAGCGCGCCGATGTTGTCGCCCGCCTGACCCTGGTCGAGCAGCTTGCGGAACATCTCGACACCCGTGACGGTCGTCTTCTTCGAATCGCGGATGCCGACGATCTCGACTTCCTCGCCGACCTTCACGATGCCGCGCTCGACGCGACCCGTCACGACCGTGCCGCGGCCCGAGATCGAGAACACGTCCTCGATCGGCATCAGGAACGGCTGGTTGATCGGACGCTCCGGCGTCGGGATGTAGGCGTCGACCTGCGCCATCAGCTCGCGCACCGCGTTCTCGCCGATCTCCTTGTTGGAGTCCTCGAGAGCGGCCAGCGCCGAACCCTTCACGATCGGAACGTCGTCGCCCGGGAAGTCGTAGGACGACAGAAGCTCGCGAACCTCGAGCTCGACCAGCTCCAGGAGCTCCGCGTCGTCGACCTGATCGACCTTGTTCAGGAACACGACCAGCGCCGGAACGCCGACCTGGCGCGCTAGAAGGATGTGCTCGCGGGTCTGCGGCATCGGGCCGTCCGCCGCCGAGCAGACCAGGATCGCGCCGTCCATCTGCGCCGCGCCCGTGATCATGTTCTTCACGTAGTCGGCGTGGCCCGGGCAGTCGACGTGGGCGTAGTGACGGTTCTCCGTCTCGTACTCGACGTGAGCCGTCGAGATCGTGATGCCGCGCGCCTTCTCCTCCGGAGCGGCGTCGATCTGGTCATACGCCCGGAACTCGCCGAAGTACTTCGTGATCGCAGCCGTCAGAGACGTCTTGCCGTGGTCGACGTGACCGATCGTCCCGATGTTCACGTGAGGCTTGTTGCGCTCGAATTTGCTCTTGGCCATGTCTCAATTCCTCAATTCGTCTCGGCCCCTGGGGCCATCCAATTTCCAGCCTTCGCGAAGCGGACCTCGCGTCAGGCGTACTTCTTCTGGATTTCCTCGGCGACCTGGTTCGGCACCTGCTCGTAGTGGTCGAACTGCATCGTGTACTGGGCGCGGCCCTGCGACATCGAACGCAGCGTGTTCACGTAGCCGAACATGTTGGCCAGCGGAACCATCGCGTTGACCACGGTCGCGATACCACGGGCCTCGGTCCCCTGGATCTGACCGCGACGCGAGTTCAGATCGCCGATGACGTCGCCGACATAGTCTTCCGGCGTCACGACCTCGACCTTCATGATCGGCTCGAGCAGCTTCGGGGACGCCTTCTGGATGGCCTCACGGAAGCCGGCACGCGCCGCGATCTCGAAGGCCAGGACCGAGGAGTCGACGTCGTGGAACGCGCCGTCGATCAGCTCGGCCTTGATATCGACCATCGGGAAGCCCGCGAGCGGACCCGAGGTCATCACCGAGGCAATGCCCTTCTGGACACCCGGGATGTACTCCTTCGGCACCGCGCCGCCGATGATCTTCGACTCGAAGGTGAACCCTTCGCCGAGTTCGGCCGGAGCAAAGACCATCTTGACGCGGGCGAACTGGCCCGTGCCGCCCGTCTGCTTCTTGTGGGTGTAGTCCACTTCGGCCTGACGGGTGATCGTCTCGCGATAGGCGACCTGCGGAGCGCCGATGTTCGCCTCGACCTTGAACTCGCGCTTCATGCGATCGACGAGGATGTCGAGGTGAAGCTCGCCCATGCCCGCGATGATCGTCTGCCCCGACTCCTCGTCGGTCTTGACGCGGAAGGACGGATCCTCGGCGGCCAGACGGTTGAGCGCGAGGCCCATCTTCTCCTGGTCGCCTTTGGTCTTCGGCTCGATCGCGATCTCGATGACCGGATCGGGGAACTCCATGCGCTCCAGGATGACCGGCTTCAGCGGATCGCAGAGCGTGTCGCCCGTCGTGACTTCCTTCAGGCCCGCCAGTGCGACGATGTCGCCGGCATAGGCCTCCTCGATGTCCTCGCGGGAGTTGGAGTGCATCTGGAGCATGCGGCCCAGACGCTCCTTCTTCTCCTTCACCGTGTTCTGCAGCGCGGTGCCCTTCGAGACCTTGCCCGAATAGATGCGGCAGAAGGTGAGCGAGCCGACGAACGGGTCGTTCATGATCTTGAAGGCGAGCATCGAGAGCGGCTCGTCGTCGGAGGACGCGCGGGTCGTCTCGGTCTCGGTCTTCGGGTCGATCCCCTTGATCGCCGGCACGTCGACCGGGGACGGCAGGAAGTCCACGACGCCGTCGAGCAGCGGCTGGACGCCCTTGTTCTTGAAGGCCGAGCCGCAGAAGATCGGCGTGAACCAGACGTCGCAGGTGCCCTTGCGGATCAGCGCGCGCAGCTCGTCGTTGGACGGCATCTCGCCTTCGAGATACCGCTCCATAGCGGCCTCGTCGACCTCGACGGCGGCCTCGATCATCTTCTCGCGATACTCCTCGGCCTGATCCTTCAGATCGGCCGGGATCTCGACGACGTCCCACTTGGCGCCGAGCGACTCGTCGCGCCAGACGAGAGCGTTCATCTCGATCAGGTCGACGACGCCCTTGAACTCGTTCTCCGCGCCGATCGGCAGCTGGACGACGATCGGACGGGCGCCGAGGCGCGTCTTGACCATGTCCACGCAGCGGAAGAAGTCCGCGCCGGTCTTGTCCATCTTGTTGACGAACATCATGCGCGGGACGCGGTACTTGTCGGCCTGGCGCCAGACGGTCTCGGTCTGCGGCTCGACGCCGGCGTTGGCGTCCAAGAGCGCGATCGCGCCGTCGAGAACGCGCAAGCTGCGCTCGACCTCGATCGTGAAGTCGACGTGGCCCGGCGTGTCGATGATGTTGAAGCGCCGCTTCTTGCCGTCACGGCCTTCCCAGAAGGTGGTCGTCGCGGCCGACGTGATCGTGATGCCGCGCTCCTGCTCCTGCTCCATCCAGTCCATGGTCGCGGCGCCGTCGTGGACTTCGCCGATCTTGTGGGACTTGCCGGTGTAGAAGAGAATCCGCTCGGTCGTCGTCGTCTTGCCCGCGTCGATGTGGGCCATGATGCCGAAATTGCGGTAGTCTTCGATCTTGTATTCGCGGGCCATGGGGCGTCGCCTTTCGATCTTAGGCTGCGTTTACCAGCGGTAGTGCGAGAAGGCGCGGTTCGCTTCCGCCATGCGGTGCGTGTCTTCGCGCTTCTTCACGGCAGAGCCGCGGTTGTTGGCAGCGTCCATGAGCTCGCCGGACAGGCGATCGACCATGGTGGTTTCGTTGCGGTTGCGGGCCGCGGAGATGAGCCAGCGGATTGCCAGCGCCTGACGGCGCTCCGGACGGACATCGACCGGGACCTGGTAGGTCGCACCACCGACGCGGCGCGAACGAACCTCGACGTGCGGCGCGACGTTGTCGAGCGCCTGGTGGAACATCGCCACCGCGTCCTGACGGCTCTTCTCCTGCATGGAGTCGAACGCGCCGTAGACGATGCGCTCGGCCGTGGACTTCTTCCCATCGTACATGATGGCGTTCATGAACTTGGTCACGACGAGATCGCCGAACTTCGGGTCCGGGTTGATCTCACGCTTTTCGGCGGAATGGCGACGGGACATCGATCAGTCTCTTCTTCGTCTCTCGGAACGGGCGCTTACTTCGGACGCTTCGCGCCGTACTTCGAACGGCGCTGCTTGCGGTCCTTGACGCCCTGCGTGTCGAGCACGCCGCGGATGATGTGGTAGCGAACGCCAGGCAAGTCCTTCACGCGGCCGCCGCGGATCATGACCACGGAGTGCTCCTGGAGGTTATGCCCCTCGCCCGGAATGTAGCCGATGACCTCGAAGCCATTGACGAGGCGAACCTTGGCGACCTTACGAAGCGCCGAGTTCGGCTTCTTCGGGGTGGTCGTGTAGACGCGGGTGCAGACGCCGCGCTTCTGCGGGTTGGCCTGCAGTGCCGGAACCGTGTTGCGCTCCGCCGGACGGACGCGAGGCTTGCGGATCAACTGGTTGATGGTCGGCATCAGGGCCTTCCCTTTTCCTCAAATCGAATTCGAACCGATACGACACCGCCGCCCACGACCGGGAGGTCATGCACGAAACCGGGCATTCGATCCGCTGTTAGCGGACTGCCCGGACGAACGCAGAGGACTGAATGACCAGTCATGCAACCAGCAATGTCGCGTCTCGTAGAACGAAACCTTGTTTGAGACCGCTGCATCCCGGGCGTGGCGCCCTGGGGAAGATTCGGCCTCACATCGGCTCTGTAGGGGGGCTTTTAACGAGTAGGGCAGGATGCGTCAACCCCGGCGCATAGGGCGCCGCCCGCAGGTCGGCCATGCAGCGAATGCACGATGCCCGCAAAAAAGGGGCCGCCCGGAGGCGACCCCTTTCGTCTCTTCGGTCGTCGCAGCCTTACTCGGCGGCGTCGTTCAGCGAGGTCAGCATGCGGTCCGCCTCGGACGCGTTGGACTGCTTGCGGCGATCCTCGATGATGAGGTCGTCGCGGCCCGTCGCGATGCGGCGCACCTGGGTCATCATGCCGCCCGTGCCCGCCGGGATGAGGCGGCCGACGATGACGTTCTCCTTCAGGCCCTGCAGCGTGTCCGTCTTGCCGGCGACCGCGGCCTCGGTGAGGACGCGCGTGGTCTCCTGGAAGGAGGCCGCCGAGATGAAGGACGGCGTCTGCAGCGACGCCTTGGTGATGCCGAGGAGGACCGGAACGCCGGAGGCCGGCTTCTTGCCCTCTTCCGCGAGCTTCTCGTTCAGCTCCGCCAGCTCGATCCGGTCGACGTTGTCGCCCGGAATGTAGCCCGAGTCGCCCGACTCCTCGATCTCGACCTTCTGCAGCATCTGGCGAACGATCACCTCGATGTGCTTGTCGTTGATGAGAACGCCCTGGAGACGATAGACCTCCTGGATCTCGTTCACGAGGTAGCTCGCCAGCGCCTCGACGCCCCGGATGGCCAGGATGTCGTGCGGTGCCGGGTTGCCGTCGAGGATGTAGTCGCCCTTCTCCACGATGTCGCCTTCCTGGAGATGGAACGGCTTGCCCTTCGGGATCAGGTATTCGACCGGCTCGACGCCGTCCTCGTGCGGCTCGATGATGATGCGGCGCTTGTTCTTGTAGTCGCGGCCGAACTTCACCGTGCCGTCGATCTCCGCGATGACCGCGTTGTCCTTCGGCTTGCGGGCCTCGAACAGCTCGGCGACGCGCGGCAGACCGCCCGTGATGTCCTTCGTCTTCGCGGACTCCATCGGAATACGCGAGAGGACATCACCGGCCGAGACCTTCGATCCCGGCTCGACCGAGAGGATCGCGTCCACCGACAGGAGGTAGCGAGCTTCCGAACCGCGCGCGAGCTTGAGGATCTGACCGTCGGCGCCGCGAATGACGATCGCGGGCTTGAGGTCGGAACCGCGCGGGTTCGCCCGCCAGTCGATGACCTGGCGCTTGGTGATGCCGGTCGACTCGTCCGCCTGCTCCAGGACCGACAGGCCCTCGACCAGATCCTCGAACTCCACGATGCCGTCGAGCTCGGTGAGGACCGGACGGGTGTACGGATCCCACTCCGCGATGCGCTGGCCGCGACGAACCGTGTCCCCGTCGTCGACGAAGACGCGGCTGCCGTAGGTGACGCGGTGCGAGGCGCGCTCCTTGCCCGAGGCGTCCAGGATGAGGATCGCCATGTTGCGGCCCATCGCGACGAGGCGCCCTTCCGAATCCCGAACCACGTTGCGGTTCCGGATCTGGACCGTGCCCTCGTAGGAGGCTTCCAGGAAGGACGAGTCGACGACCTGCGCCGTGCCGCCCATGTGGAAGGTGCGCATGGTGAGCTGCGTGCCGGGCTCGCCGATCGACTGCGCCGCGATGACGCCGACGGCCTCGCCCATGTTGACGGGCGTGCCGCGGGCCAGATCGCGACCGTAGCAGACGGCGCAGATGCCGGTGCGGACCTCGCAGGTCAGCGCCGAGCGGATCTTCACCGACTGGACGCCGGCCTTCTCGATCACCTCGACGTCCGGCTCCTCGATCGTGCGGCCGCCCTCGACGAGGACGTCGCCCGTCTGCGGATGGAGGATGTCCTCCAGCGCCGTGCGGCCGAGAATGCGCTGGCCGAGGGTCGCGACGACCTGACCGGCATCGACGATGGGCTGCATCGTCAGGCCGTTCGGCGTGCCGCAATCGGTCTGCGTGATGATGCAGTCCTGCGCGACGTCGACGAGGCGGCGGGTCAGGTAGCCCGAGTTCGCCGTCTTCAAGGCGGTGTCGGCCAGACCCTTACGGGCGCCGTGCGTGGAGTTGAAGTACTCCAGAACGGTGAGGCCTTCCTTGAAGTTCGAGATGATCGGCGTCTCGATGATCTCGCCCGACGGCTTGGTCATGAGACCGCGCATCGCCGCCAGCTGACGCATCTGCGTCGGCGAGCCGCGGGCGCCCGAGTGCGACATCATGTAGATCGAGTTCATCGGCTTCTGACGGCCGTTGTCGTCGAACTCGACCGCCTTGATGCGGCCCATCATCTCGTCGGCGATCTTGTCCGTGCACTTGGCCCAGGCGTCGACGACCTTGTTGTACTTCTCGCCCTGGGTGATCAGGCCGTCATTGTACTGCTGCTCGTATTCCTTCGCGAGCGCCTGCGTCTCGCCGATCAGCTGCGGCTTGGTGTCCGGAATGAGCATGTCGTCCTTGCCGAACGAGATGCCCGCCGTGCACGCATGCCGGAAGCCGAGCTGCATGATGCGGTCGCAGAAGATCACCGTGTCCTTCTGGCCGCAGTGACGATAGACCTGATCGATGAGGCGCGAGATGTTCTTCTTCGTCATCAGCTCGTTGGCGATGTCGAAGGAGATCTTGTGCGTCTTCGGCAGGAGCTGGCCGATGAGCATGCGCCCCGGGGTCGTCTCGTAGATCTTCGAGACCGGGTTGCCGTTCTCGTCGACCGACTTGAAGCGGCCCTTGATCTTGGTGTGCAGCGTGATCGCCTTGGAGGCGAGCGCGTGCTCCATCTCGCCGATGTCGGAGAAGGCCATCCCCTGCCCCGGCTCGTTCTCGTTCATGATCGAGAGGTAGTAGAGCCCGAGCACCATGTCCTGCGACGGCACGATGATCGGCTGGCCGTTCGCCGGATGCAGGATGTTGTTCGTCGACATCATGAGGACGCGCGCTTCCAGCTGCGCCTCGATCGAGAGCGGCACGTGGACCGCCATCTGGTCGCCGTCGAAGTCCGCGTTGAAGGCCGTGCAGACCAGCGGGTGAAGCTGGATTGCCTTGCCTTCGATCAGGACGGGTTCGAAGGCCTGGATGCCCAGACGGTGCAGCGTCGGCGCGCGGTTCAGCAGAACCGGATGCTCGCGGATCACCTCGTCCAGGATGTCCCAGACCTCCGGACGCTCCTTCTCGACGAGCTTCTTCGCCTGCTTGACGGTCGAGGAGTAACCCTTGGCGTCGAGGCGGGCGTAGATGAACGGCTTGAACAGCTCGAGCGCCATCTTCTTCGGCAGGCCGCACTGGTGCAGCTTCAGCTCCGGACCCGTCACGATGACGGACCGGCCCGAATAGTCGACGCGCTTGCCGAGGAGGTTCTGGCGGAAGCGGCCCTGCTTGCCCTTCAGCATGTCGGACAGCGACTTCAGCGGACGCTTGTTGGCGCCGGTGATGACGCGGCCGCGACGACCGTTGTCGAACAGCGCGTCAACCGCCTCCTGAAGCATGCGCTTCTCGTTGCGGATGATGATGCCCGGCGCGCGCAGCTCGATCAGCCGCTTGAGGCGGTTGTTGCGGTTGATGACGCGGCGATAGAGGTCGTTCAGGTCCGACGTGGCGAAGCGGCCGCCGTCCAGCGGAACCAGCGGGCGCAGGTCCGGCGGGATGACGGGGACGACCGACAGGATCATCCATTCGGGCTTGTTGCCCGACTCCAGGAAGTTCTCGACGATCTTCAGCCGCTTCATCAGCTTCTTCGTCTTGAGCTCGGACGTCGTCGTCGCAAGCTCTTCGCGAAGGTCGCCCGCGATGCGTTCCAGGTCCATGGAGCGCAGCAGCTCCTGGATCGCCTCGGCGCCGATCAGCGCGGTGAACGAATCCTCACCGTACTCCTCGGTCGCGATGATGTACTCCTCCTCGGTGAGGAGCTGGTGCTCCTTCAGCGCGGTGAGGCCGGGCTCGGTGACGATGTAGTTCTCGAAGTAGAGAACGCGCTCGATGTCCTTGAGGGTCATGTCGAGCAGCGTGCCGATGCGGCTCGGCAGCGACTTCAGGAACCAGATGTGGGCGACGGGCGCGGCCAGCTCGATGTGGCCCATGCGCTCGCGGCGCACGCGCGAGAGGGTGACCTCGACGCCGCACTTCTCGCAGATAATGCCCTTGTACTTCATGCGCTTGTACTTGCCGCACAGGCACTCGTAGTCCTTGATCGGACCGAAGATGCGCGCGCAGAAGAGACCGTCGCGCTCGGGCTTGAACGTGCGGTAGTTGATCGTCTCCGGCTTCTTGATCTCACCGAAGGACCAGGACAGGATTTTTTCCGGGCTCGCGAGCGAGATCCGGATGGAATCGAACGTCTGGGCCTGCACCTGAGGATTGAAGAGATTCATGACCTCTTGGTTCATGGTGCTTTCTCCTTCCGGGGCATTCTAGCCCCCATGGCGCCGTGGCGGGATCGGCGCCGAACAGGTTCCGCAAAACTGGCAAGGACCGGCGCCGTTCGCGGGCGCCGGCCAACGTCGCTCCACAGAGCGACGTTTTGATGGTCGGCCTTACTCGGCCGCGTCGGGCAGGCCTTCGAGCGAGGCGCTGAGATCCGGCGTCGAGTTGGCGAGATCGACGTCGAGGCCGAGCGAGCGCATTTCCTTCACGAGAACGTTGAAGCTCTCCGGAATGCCCGACTCGAACGCGTCGTCGCCGCGAACGATCGACTCGTAGACCTTGGTGCGGCCCGCGACGTCGTCCGACTTCACGGTCAGCATTTCCTGCAGCGTGTAGGCGGCGCCGTAGGCTTCGAGCGCCCAGACCTCCATCTCGCCGAAGCGCTGACCGCCGAACTGCGCCTTGCCGCCCAGCGGCTGCTGGGTGACGAGCGAGTACGGGCCGATCGAACGGGCGTGGATCTTGTCGTCGACGAGGTGGTGCAGCTTCAGCATGTAGATGTAGCCGACCGTCACCTGCCGGTCGAAGGCCTCGCCGGTGCGCCCGTCATAGAGCGTCACCTGGCCCGAGCCGTTCAGCCCGGCCTTCTCCAGCATGTGCACGATGTCCTGCTCGACCGCGCCGTCGAAGACCGGCGTCGCGATGGAGACGCCCTTCTTCATCTGGTTGGCCAGCGTGACAACGCTCTCGTCGTCGTAGTCCTTCACCTTCTCATTGCGGTCGTTGTCGCCGAGAAGACCGGCGATCTCGTTCCGAAGTGGAGCCGCGTCGTGGTTCTGCTGGTAGGCCTCCAGCATCTCCCCGATGCGCTTGCCCATGCCGGCGCAGGCCCAACCGAGATGCGTCTCGAGGATCTGACCGACATTCATGCGCGACGGCACGCCGAGCGGGTTCAGGACGATGTCGACATGGGTCCCGTCCTCGTTGAACGGCATGTCCTCGACCGGAACGATGCGCGACACGACACCCTTGTTGCCGTGGCGGCCCGCCATCTTGTCGCCCGGCTGGATCTTGCGCTTGACCGCGACGAAGACCTTGACCTGCTTCATGACGCCGGGAGGCAGCTCGTCGCCGCGCTGCACCTTCTCGACCTTGTCCATGAAGCGCGCTTCGAGCGTCTTCTTCGCCTCGTCGTAGACGCTGCGCAGAGCCTCGATCTCACCCTGGAGACGCTCGTCCTCGACGGCGAACATCCACCACTGCGAACGCGAGTGGTTGGCCATCACCTCGGGCGACAGCTTGCCGCCCTTGGCGAAGCCCTTCGGCCCCGAGATGGCGGTCTTGCCGTCCAGCATCTCGACCAGACGCCCGTAGACGTTGCGGTCGAGGATCGCCTGCTCGTCGTCACGGTCCTTGGCGAGACGCTCGATCTCCTCGCGCTCGATCGCCATCGCGCGCTCGTCCTTCTCCACGCCGTGGCGGTTGAAGACGCGCACTTCCACGACCGTGCCGTAGGTGCCGGGAGGCATGCGGTTCGAGGTGTCGCGGACGTCGGACGCCTTCTCGCCGAAGATGGCGCGCAGGAGCTTCTCCTCCGGCGTCATCGGGCTTTCGCCCTTCGGCGTGATCTTGCCGACCAGGATGTCGCCCGGCTGCACCTCGGCACCGATGTAGACGATGCCGGCCTCGTCGAGGTTCTTGAGCGCCTCTTCCGACACGTTCGGAATGTCGCGCGTGATCTCCTCGGGCCCGAGCTTGGTGTCGCGGGCCATGACCTCGAACTCCTCGATGTGGATCGAGGTGAAGACGTCATCGGCGACGATGCGCTCGGAGAGGAGGATCGAGTCCTCGTAGTTGTAGCCGTTCCACGGCATGAACGCGACGAGCACGTTCCGGCCGAGGGCCAGATCGCCCAGATCGGTCGACGGGCCGTCCGCGATGATGTCGCCCTTGCGCACCCGGTCACCCACGCGGACCAGCGGACGCTGGTTGATGCAGGTGTTCTGGTTGGAGCGCTGGAACTTCATCAGACGGTAGATGTCGACGCCGGAACGCCCGGTCTCGAGATCTTCCGTCGCGCGGATGACGATACGGGTCGCATCGACCTGATCGACGATGCCGGTCCGGCGCGCGCCGATGGCCGCACCCGAGTCACGGGCGACGATCGGCTCCATGCCGGTGCCGACGAACGGCGCCTCGGCGCGAACCAGCGGCACCGCCTGGCGCTGCATGTTCGAACCCATGAGAGCGCGGTTCGCGTCGTCGTTCTCCAGGAACGGGATGAGCGCTGCCGCGACCGACACGAGCTGCTTGGGCGAGACGTCCATCAGATCGACGTTCTCGCGCGGCGTCATGAAGACGTCGCCGGCATGACGGCAGACGACCAGCTCCTCCTGGAACTCGCCGGCCTCCGTCAGGACCGCGTTCGCCTGCGCGACGTGGTGCTTGGATTCCTCCATCGCCGACAGATAGACGACGTCGTTCGTCACCTTCCCGTCGACGACGCGCCGGTACGGGCTCTCGATGAAGCCGTACTTGTTGACGCGCGCGAACGTCGCCAGCGAGTTGATCAGACCGATGTTCGGGCCTTCCGGCGTCTCGATCGGGCAGATGCGGCCGTAATGCGTCGGGTGCACGTCGCGCACCTCGAAGCCGGCGCGCTCGCGGGTCAGACCGCCGGGGCCGAGCGCGGAGAGACGGCGCTTGTGCGTGATCTCCGAGAGCGGATTGGTCTGGTCCATGAACTGCGAGAGCTGCGAGGAGCCGAAGAACTCGCGCACCGCCGCGGCTGCGGGCTTGGCGTTGATCAGGTCCTGCGGCATGACCGTGTCGATCTCGACCGAGGACATGCGCTCCTTGATCGCGCGCTCCATGCGGAGCAGGCCGACGCGGTACTGGTTCTCCATGAGCTCGCCGACCGAACGCACCCGGCGGTTGCCGAGATTGTCGATGTCGTCGATCTCGCCCTTGCCGTCGCGCAGGTCGACCAGCGTCTTGACGACGGCCAGGATGTCCTCGCGGCGCAGGACGCGGACCGTGTCCTCGGCCGAGACGTCGAGACGCATGTTCATCTTCACGCGGCCGACGGCCGAGAGGTCGTAGCGCTCGGCGTCGAAGAACAGCGACTGGAACATCGCCTCGGCGGTGTCCATCGTCGGCGGCTCGCCCGGACGCATGACGCGGTAGATGTCGAACAGCGCGTCCTGGCGGGACTCGTTCTTGTCGGCCGCCAGCGTGTTGCGGATGTAGGCGCCCACCGTCACGTGATCGATGTCGAGAACCGACATCTCCTCGTAGCCGGCGTCCGTCAGGACCTTCAGCGTCTTCTCGTCGATCTCGTCGCCGGCCTCGAGATAGATCTCGCCCGTCTGGTAGTTGACGATGTCCTCGGCGAGATAGTTGCCGTAGAGGTCCTCCTCGGTCGCGCGCAGAGCCTTGACGCCGCGCTCCTTGAGCTGGCGGGCCTGACGGGCCGTGACCTTCTTGCCGGCCTCGACCAGCACTTCGCCCGAATCCGCGTCGACCATGTCGACGACGGCCGTCTGGCCGCGGACGCGCTCGACGGAGAACGGAATGCGCCAGCCGTTCTTGTCCTTGTCGATCTTCACGATGTCGTAGAAGGTCGACAGGATCTCCTCGCCGTCCATGCCGAGCGCCATCAGGAGGCTCGTCACGGGGATCTTGCGGCGGCGGTCGATACGCGCGTGGACGATGTCCTTGGCGTCGAACTCGATGTCGAGCCAGGAGCCGCGATACGGGATGACGCGCGCGGCGAAGAGAAGCTTGCCGCTGGAGTGCGACTTGCCCTTGTCATGGTCGAAGAAGACGCCCGGCGAACGGTGCATCTGCGAGACGATGACGCGCTCGGTGCCGTTGACGATGAAGGTGCCGTTCGACGTCATGAGCGGCATGTCGCCCATGTAGACGTCCTGCTCCTTGATGTCCTTGATGGACTTGGAGCCGGTGTCCTCGTCGATATCGAACACGATGAGGCGCAGCGTCACCTTGAGCGGCGCAGCGAAGGTCAGGTCGCGCTGCCGGCACTCGTCGACGTCGAACTTCGGCGCCTCGAACTCGTATTTCACGAACTCCAGCATCGACTGGCCGGAGAAGTCGGAGATCGGGAAGACGGAACGGAAGACGGCCTGCAGGCCCTCGTCGCCGCGGCCGCCCTCGGGCTCCTCGACCATCAGGAACTGATCGTAGGAGGCCTTCTGGACCTCGATCAGATTCGGCATTTCGGCGACTTCCGGGATCGACCCGAAATATTTGCGTACCCGCCTGCGACCGCTGAACGTCGTGACTTTCGACATCGTCGCTCCTTCATTCGACATCGCCCCGGACCAGGGGGCTCATCCAGCGCTTCCTGACTTCAGAAGCGCCCCCGCCTTCGTCTGCGGGTCGTCAGGCCGACCTTCCCTTCCGGTCGGACCCGTGTCTCCAGAAGGCCGTCCGAGCGGCATTCTGGAGAAACGGGAATGCCCGCCGGGGACCCGGGTCCCCAGCGAGCACGGAAGGCGGGACGGCAGATCTGCCGTCCCGCCCGCCGAATGTCGTTCCGGCGAAGCGCCGGAGACGATTACTTGACGTCGACCTTGGCGCCAGCCTTCTCGAGCTGGTCCTTGATCTTGGCAGCCTCGTCCTTCGAGACGCCTTCCTTGACCGGCTTCGGAGCGCCGTCGACGAGGTCCTTGGCTTCCTTGAGGCCCAGGCCCGTGATCGCACGGACTTCCTTGATGACGTTGATCTTCTGCGCGCCGGCATCCGAGAGGATGACGTCGAACTCGGTCTTCTCTTCCTCGGCCGGAGCCGCGGCGCCCGCACCGCCGGCAGCGGCGACGGCGACCGGAGCGGCGGCGGAGACGCCCCACTTCTCTTCGAGCATCTTCGAGAGCTCGGCGGCCTCGAGGACGGTCAGGCTCGACAGGTCTTCAACGATCTTGGCGAGATCAGCCATTGTAGTTCTTCCTTCGTGTTCGAATGTTCTGAATGCAGCGAGGAACCGTAAGCCTCAGGCCGCTTCGTCCTTCTTGGCATACGCTGCGAAGACGCGCGCAAGCTGCGCGGCCGGTGCTGCGACGACGCCCGCGATGCGGGTGGCCGGCGTCTGGATCATGCCCAGAAGCTTGCCGCGCAGCTCGTCCAGCGAAGGCAGCGAGGCCAAAGCCTTCACGCCTTCCGCGTCGAGCGAGGTGGAACCCATCGCGCCGCCCAGGATCACGAGCTTGTCGTTGCCCTTGGCGAAGTCGTTGGCCACCTTCGGCGCCGCGACCGGATCACCCGAATAGGCGATCAGGGTCTGGCCCTCGAACAGGTTCGAGATGCCTTCGGCGTCGGTGCCTTGAAGAGCGATTTTGGCGAGGCGGTTCTTCGCGACTTTGACGGTCCCACCAGCATCGCGCATCTTGACCCGCAGGTCATTCATCTGCGCGACGGTGAGACCGGCGTAGCGGGCCACCACGATCGCGCCCGAGGCCTTGAAGGTCTCGTTCAGCTCCGTGACGAACTCGCGCTTTTCCGCTCTGTCCACTGCCACTCTCCAGTTGGAGCCCACCCTTGCGGGAGAACTCCGGTTGCCGTTCGCTTCCGTCCCGAAAGACGGAAGCACGAGGATCCTGTCCCCTTGGCGCATGACTGGATCCGAAGGACGGAACCGGCGGCTGGCACAAGGCATTCAGAGGTTCGAACCGGGATCCGGTTCTCACCCGTCTCATGCGGGCTTGGCGATTAAGACGGACCGGCAAGCCGGACCTGTCGCCCGCAATCTCGGACAGGAGAAGCGACGAAGCCTAAGCCCCGCCGCCCGAACCGCGATCGAAACCGCGGAACACATGTCGAAAGCACCGCATATGGGCGCGGCACCTTCGTATTTGAAGGGCTTACGCCTCGACGCGAACCGTCGAAGGGTCGAGCTTGATGCCCGGGCCCATGGTCGAGGACACCGCGACGCGCTGGACGTAGTTGCCCTTGGCGCCCGACGGCTTGGCCTTGGTCACCGCATCGGCGAAGGCCTTGATGTTCTCGACCAGCGCCGAGACCTCGAAGCTCGCCTTGCCGACGCCGGCATGGACGATGCCCGCCTTCTCGACGCGGAACTCGACGGCGCCACCCTTGGACGCCTTGACGGCGGCGGTGACGTCCGGCGTGACCGTGCCGACGCGCGGGTTCGGCATCAGGCCGCGCGGGCCGAGCACCTTGCCCAGACGGCCGACGAGGCCCATCATGTCCGGCGTCGCGATGGCGCGATCGAAGTCGATCGTGCCACCCTGGACCTGCTCGACGAGATCTTCCGCACCGACGATGTCGGCACCGGCGGCGCGAGCCTCGTCGGCCTTGTCGCCGCGCGCGAAGACCGCGACGCGGACGGTGCGGCCCGTGCCGTTCGGCAGGTTGACGACGCCGCGGACCATCTGGTCGGCGTGGCGCGGATCGACGCCGAGGTTCATCGCGACCTCGATCGTCTCGTCGAACTTGGCGCTCGCACGATCCTTCAGGAGGCTGACGGCCTCGTTCAGGTCGTAGAGCTTCTCGCGGTCGATACCCTCGCGGGCCTTCGCAATGCGCTTGCCAATCTTAGCCATCGGTTCAGCCCACCACTTCCAGGCCCATGGAGCGGGCGGAGCCCTCGACCATGAGCATCGCCGCATCGACGTCGTTCGCGTTCAGGTCCTTGAGCTTGGCCTCGGCGATCTCGCGCACCTGGGCGCGGGTGACCGAACCGGCCTTGACCTTGCCCGGCTCCTTGGAGCCGCTGGTCAGGTTGGCCGCCTTCTTGAGGAAGAAGCTCACGGGAGCCGTCTTCATCGTGAAGGTGAAGGACTTGTCCTGGTAGTAGGTGATGACGACGGGGACCGGGGACCCCTTCTCCATCTCCTGGGTCTGCGCGTTGAACGCCTTGCAGAACTCCATGATGTTGATGCCGCGCTGGCCGAGGGCCGGGCCGATCGGGGGCGACGGGGTCGCCGAACCGGCCTTCACCTGCAGCTTGAGCTGGCCTGCAATCTTCTTAGCCATATCTCTGCCTTGTCCTATTCAGCCCCTCGGGGCCCGGTGCAGTGGCGCGGTCCGGTTCCGGAAGCCGGCTACAGCTCCCTCGCCTCCCGCGCCGTTCGGAGCGCCAGGCGCTCCTTTCCGTCAGACCTTCTCGACCTGACCGAATTCGAGATCGACGGGCGTCGCGCGCCCGAAGATGGAAACCTCGACCTTGAGACGCGCGCGCTCCTGATCGACCTCCTGGACGATGCCGTTGAACGAGGCGAACGGACCATCGGAGACGCGAACGCTCTCGCCCACGTCGAACGACACGGTCGGCTTCGGCCGCTCGACGCCGTCCTGCACCTGCGTCAGGATCTGCGTCGCCTCGGCCTCCGAGATCGGCACCGGACGATTGTCCGGCCCGAGGAAGCCCGTCACCTTCGGCGTGTTCTTGATCATCGAGAACACGGCGTCGGTCAGCTCGGCCTTCACCAGGACGTAGCCCGGGAAGAACTTGCGCTCGGCGTCCACCTTTCGGCCGCGGCGCACCTCGACGACCTTCTCGGTCGGGACGAGGATCTTCTCGAACTTGTCCGACAGACCCTTCTGACGGGCCTGCTCCTCGATCGATTCGGCCACCTTCTTCTCGAAGTTCGAGTAGGCGTGGACGATGTACCAGCGCGCGGTCATGAAAGAATGCGAACTCCCGTTGTCAGCCGACGTTCATCACCAGGCCGACGACGTAGCCGAGAACCTGATCGGCCACGAAGAAAAAGGCGGCCGCGAAGGCGACCATCACCAGCACCATGATCGTCGAGATCAGGGTTTCCTTGCGGGTGGGCCAGGTGACCTTCGAGGTCTCCGTGCGCACCTGCTGCAGGAACGTGAAAGGGTTGGTCTTGGAAGCCATACACCGCCCATGACATGAAGACGCGGTCAGGGCAAGCGCTTTGCCCCGCGCGTCCTTTATCTCTGATAGGCTTAATAAACCCCTTGGCAAGGATTCACAAGGGCCGGATCGGACCGCCCTCCTCCGGACCCGGCGTCCGCCTTGTTACGCGCGGGACACACATGGGCGCGGTTCAGACGAGAGCGGGCAACCGCTCGTTGACTCCCCGATCATGCCGTCGTGAAACTTCCCAAACGTCATTCTTTGATCGTCTAAAGAATGTCTCGCTGCTTTCGCGTGCCCCGAAGCCCGAAAGGCCGCACCCTTCCGATCCGCGCCCCGGCGTACGGTTGGCGAAAGGGTCGGCTGCGAATTCGGACCGAAGGTCACGGTAGGATGAGGTCCGCGTTGGGTACGCAAGCACGATTCGCGGGAGGCTTTCGCGCCCTCGTCGGCCTCTCCGGCGCGCTCGCGCTCGCGGGTTGTATTCAGGGTGGGCAACCGGAGCTGCCGTCGCGGTCCCGCAGCATCCCGCTGGAGGACGCCTTCGTCTCCGCGCCGGTGGGCGGGCCGGAGGTCACCAGCGTCGTTCAGGAGCGGTACCCGAACGCCACCGAGCAGCGGATCTTCCTCGCCAACCGCTCGCTCCAGAGCGGCTCGAACTATCTGCAGGTCCAGTATTTCGGCCCGGTGGGCAACAGCGGGACGGGCCGAACGCCCCTTGCGAACTCGCGCCTCGCGACGGCGGACCTGCGCAGCGAGATCCGCGCCGCCGTTCCCGGCGTGCAGATGGTCCAGTCTCCGCTCTTCGTCCAAAATCGCTACGGTCCGTTCGGCTATGCGGCCGGGCGCGCGCCGAACGGCGACGTCTGCGTCTACGCCTGGCAGCGGATCGCCGGCGTCGATCGCAGAACGCTCCTTCTTCGGGACAGGGGAACGATCCAGATCCGCCTTCGCCTGTGCGACCGGGCCGCGGGCGAGGAGCGCCTTCTCTATTCCATGTACGGCCTGACGATCCGGGCCTTCTTCTCCAACCTCTCCTGGAACCCTTACGGCGATCCCAACATGGCCGATCCGCGTTTCGGCGGCGTCGGGCAGCCGATCCTTCCGGTTGGCGCGAGAGGCTTCGAGCCGGTCACCGGCGTGGTTGCGGCCCCGGCGCCCGCTCAGGCGAGCGCGCCACCGAGGCGGCGAAGCGCACCGGCCCGGCCGGCGGCGGCACCCGCCGTGCAGCCCGCCGTCGCCGCGCCGGCGCCGGTCCAGCAGCTTCCGGCGCCGATCGGACCGCTGGTCCCGCCGCCCCCCGCAGCGGCGACGATCGCGCCCGCCGCGGGCGGGAGCGCCGCGTCGTCCTCCTCCGCCGCTGAGTCGGCCGCGGCGGTTCCGCCGCCGTCCTCGACCTGCGCGCCCGCAGACCGGCAGGCCGGCACATGCTGAAGGCGCTCACCATCATCCTATGGGCCTGCGCCGCCGCGTTCGCCCTCCTCGTCATCGCGCTGCCGATCAGCGTGCAGTCGCAGCTCATCGCCGTGCTTCTGGTCCTGGCGGTGATGGTGGTCATCAAGACGCTGAACCTGAGCAGCGGCTGGCGGCTCGTCGCCCTGGCGCTCGGGACGGCCATCGTCCTGCGCTACGTCTACTGGCGCACGACCGGCACGCTGCCGCCGGTGAACCAGCTCCAGAACTTCATTCCCGGCTTCCTCCTGTATCTCGCCGAGATGTACTCGGTGTTCATGCTCTTCGTGTCGCTGTTCGTTGTCGCGGCGCCGCTGCCGCCGCGCCAGCCGCGACAGCAGGGCCCGTCCGACCGCTTCCCGACGGTCGACGTCTTCGTGCCGACCTACAACGAGGACGCGGCGCTTCTGGCCAACACGCTGGCCGCCGCCCTGCAGATGAACTACCCGTCCGACCGTCTGAAGGTCTGGCTGCTCGACGACGGGGGGACGCTCCAGAAGCGAAACTCCGTCGATGCCGGCGAGGCGCGCAACGCCGAGCTCCGCCATCGCGAGCTGAAGGCGCTCTGCGCCGAGCTCGGCGCCATCTACCTGACCCGCGAGCGGAACGAACACGCCAAGGCCGGCAATCTCAACAACGGCCTCAAGCACTCGATCGGCGAACTCGTGGCGGTCTTCGACGCCGACCACGCGCCCGCGCGCGACTTCCTTCTGGAGACGGTCGGCTATTTCGACGAGGACCCACGCCTCTTCCTCGTCCAGACGCCGCACTTCTTCCTGAATCCCGATCCGCTGGAGCGCAATCTGCGCACCTTCGAGAAGATGCCGTCCGAGAACGAGATGTTCTACGGCGTCATCCAGCGCGGCCTCGACAAGTGGAACGCGTCCTTCTTCTGCGGCTCGGCGGCGGTCCTCTCGCGCAAGGCCCTTTCGGAGACCAACGGCTTCTCCGGACTGTCCATCACCGAGGACTGCGAGACGGCGCTCGAGCTGCACTCGCGCGGCTGGAACTCGATCTATGTCGACAAGCCGCTGATCGCCGGCCTGCAACCCGCGACCTTCGCATCCTTCATCGGCCAGCGCTCGCGCTGGGCGCAGGGCATGATGCAGATCCTGCGCTTCCGCTTCCCGCCCCTGAAGCGCGGCCTCTCCCTGCCGCAGCGTCTCTGCTACATGTCCTCGACGCTGTTCTGGCTGTTCCCGTTCCCGCGCGCGATCTTCCTGATCGCCCCGCTGTTCTACCTCTTCTTCGGCCTGCAGATCTTCACGGCCTCGGGCGGCGAGTTCCTCGCCTACACGCTGACCTACATGGTCGTGAACCTGATGATGCAGAACTATCTCTTCGGCTACTATCGCTGGCCGTGGATTTCCGAACTCTACGAGTACATCCAGACGGTCCATCTCCTGCCGGCGGTCATCTCCGTCGCGCTCAATCCGAGCAAGCCGACCTTCAAGGTGACCGCGAAGGACGAGTCGATCCTGCACTCGCGCCTGTCGGAGCTGAGCCTGCCCTTCTTCGTCATCTTCGCGGTGCTGACCGTCGGCGTGGCGGCGACCGCGTGGCGCATCTACGCCGAGCCCTACCGTGCGGACCTGACGCTGGTCGTCGGGGCCTGGAACCTCCTCAACCTTCTCCTCGCCGGCTGCGCGCTCGGGGTCGTCGCCGAGCGCGGCACGCCGTCCCAGTTCCGCCGCGTGAAGGTCGCCCGGCGGGGCGAGGTCGTCCTCGACGGCGTGACCTATCCGGCCAACATCGAGGACGTGTCGGTCGGCGGGGCGCGCGTGCGCGCCTTCGGAGACCCGCCGTCGGAAGCGCGCAGCGCCGAGATGCGGTTCAAGCCGACCGGATCGGACGAATATGCGACGCTGCCGATGACGGTGCGCCGCGTCGGCCCCCTGTCGGACGGCTTCACCCTCGGTCTTCAATACGCCACCACCGAGCCGAAGCAGGCCTTCCTGATCGCGGACCTCGTCTTCGGCTCCTCGTCGCAATGGCAGTCGTTCCAGAAGTCTCGCCGCCGCAATCCCGGCGTTCTGCGCGGAACGCTCTGGTTCTACTGGCTCTGCGTCTTCGAGACCTATCGCGGCTTCTTCTATCTCATGCGCGGATCGACGGCCAAGCGCGCCAAGACGGGCCGCAGCGCCTCGGAGGCACGCCTATGAGGTCGGCGATCGTTCTCGCGGCGCTCGCCGCACTCAGCCTCGAGGCGAGCGCGCAGCCCTCGCCGTTCGACATGTCGTCCGAGGGAACGCCTCCCGCGAGCGAGCAGGACGCGAGCGACGACGTCGGCCCGTCCGCCGTGTCTCCGTCGGAGGCTCCCGCCCCTTCCGCCGCGCCGGCCAGCCCCGCCCAGCCGGGCGGCGCACCGGCGAGCGACGGCGCACCGCCGCCCCCGGCCGCCACGACGGCCATCGGTCAGCGGCAGATCGTGCCGGCGGCATCCATTTCGCTGTCCGGAGAAGTCGCGCATCGCCGCTGGGCCATCTTCCTGACGGAAGCCGAAGCGGCGAATGCCGAAAGCGTGCAGATCGCCTATCAGAGCTCGATCCTGGTCGCGCCGGAGGCCTCCAGCCTGCGCTTCATCGTCAACGGACAGACCGTGATCGACGCTCCCGTCGCCTCGCCGGAGGCGGTCTCGGAGATCGCGGTCGCGGTGCCGCCGAACGTCCTCCAGGCGGGCCTCAACACGATCGCCTTCGAAGCGTCGATGCGCCATCGGACCGACTGCACGGTCCAGTCGACCTACGACCTGTGGACGGAGATCGACGGCGCGCGGAGCTTCATCACCTTCGGCGACGCCGCCGAGACGCGCCCCCGCGCGCTGGAGGACGTTCGGGCGGTCGGGTTCGACGCCGAGGGTCTCACCCGCTTCAACATCGCGATCGCGCCCGAGACGAGCGTTCAGGCGTCGCAGTCGATTACGCGCCTGTCGCAGGGGCTCGCCCTCCTGGGCGCGACGCCCAATCAGGTCGTGACCGTGACCGAGGGCGGCCCCGCGCCCACCGAGACGGGCTCCCTCTCCGTCCTTGTCGGTCCTGCGGGGGCCTTGGAAGCGCTCCTGCCGTCCTTCCCCGGTCAAGCCCGGCTCGGCGCCTATGCCGATTTCGTGGAGGGCGCCGACGGCGAGCCGGTGCTCCTCCTCTCCGGCCCCGACTGGAGCTCCGTCGAGGCGGCCATCGACCGTCTGGTCGCGCCCGTCGACCGCCCCAGCTCGGTCCGTCGCACCAGCATCGCCAATCCGGGCTGGACGAGCCCCAGCGCGCCGCTCTTCTATTCGGGCGGTTCGCTGCCGCTGCGCGATCTGGGCGTTGCCACCGAAGAGTTCTCGGGCCGCCGATACCGGACCGAGTTCGACGTCGCCGTGCCGGCCGACTTCTATGCCGAAGCCTACGGCCGGGCGACGCTTCTGCTCGACCTCGCCTACACGGCCGCGGTTCGTCCCGGTTCCACGCTTGACATCTACGTCAACGACAACATCGCGACGACGATTCCGATCGGAAGCCGGACGGGCGAGGTGCTTCGCAGCTTCCCCGCCTCCGTCTCGCTCCAGAATCTGCGTCCCGGCTCGAACACGATCGCGATCGAGGCGATCATCGACGCGGAGGCGGACCTCGCCTGTCTGCCCGGCACCTCGACGGGCGGAGAAACGCGGTTCGTCCTGTTCGATTCCTCGACGTTCCAGATGCAGGACTTCGCCCGGATCAGCTCGCGACCGGACCTTTCCGCCCTGTCCGGGAACGGTTTCCCGTTCAATACGGCCGAAGCGTCCTCGCCGCTCCTGCTCGGCGACTACTCCACCGAGACGATGTCGGCCGCCGCGACCCTGGCCGCACGGATCGCCAGCACGGCCGGACGCATCGTCCCCTTCGACACCAATCTGCCGGCCTCCGCCGCGACGGAACGCGACGCCCTGTTCATCGGAGCGGCCGCGCGGCTTCCGGTGGGCGTGCTCCAGGTCGCCAACGTCTCGGAGACGCTGAGGAGCAGCTGGAGCGGCACCGAAATCGCGCCCGCCGCCGACGCTCCGTCGCGGATCTCGATCGATGACTGGAGCCAGCGGGTGAGCAGCCCCGTGGAACGGGTGACGACGTCGATCCAGAGCTGGCTGGAAGGGCGTTTCGACCTCTCCCTCGACGCCCTGCAGCTGATCCAGCGCCGGCCGGAGCCCTTCGAGGCGCCTGCCGAAAGCTCTCTCATCGTCGCGCAGGGCCTGAGCACGGATGGCGAACACAGCTGGACCGTCGTCACCGCGCCGAGCGCGGAACAACTGTTCGAAGGCGTCTCGGACCTCGCGCGGCAGGCGAACTGGAACGAGCTGTCGGGACGCCTGACCTATTACGACGAGGCGCAGACGGCCTACGCCTCCCTGCCGGCCACCGGCGCGACGCTCGTTCCGTCGGTCGAGCCCAGCTTCGGCAATCTGCGTCTGGTCGCCGCCAACTGGCTGTCCGAACGGCCGCTCGGCTATGCGCTCCTCCTGGCGCTGGTCTCGGTGGTGCTCGGTGCTGCCACGGCGACGATGACCTCAATTCTCGGGCGGCGCTCATGAGCCGTTCGGCGCTGCGCCATCTCGCGCTCGCGGTCGCCCTCCTCATGCCGTCCGCCGCCGTCTCCGCGCCCGAAAGCGGCACCGTCACCGAATCGGAGTGGGCGGCGTGGCGGGAGCGCTTTCTCGACGCGTCGGGCCGGGTGGTGGACGATGGCAACGGCGGCATCAGCCACAGCGAGGGCCAGGGCTACGGCCTGATCCTCAGCTATCTCGCGGGCGATCCCGCCAGCTTCCAGCTCATCTGGTCGTTCACCCGCGACGAGCTGATGCTGCGGGACGACGGACTGACGGCCTGGACCTGGAATCCCGGTTCCGAGCCGCACGTCACCGACCTCAACAACGCGACCGATGGCGACATCCTGATCGCCTACGCGCTCGCCCTTGCCGGCAAGGGCTGGGGCGAGGCGGAGCTGACGCAGGCCGCCACCGACCTCTCCAAAGCCATGGCGCCGCTGATCTTCGAGCAGGGCGGCCGCCGCCTCATCCTGCCCGGCGCGACGGGCTACGCCCGCGGCGACCGGCCGGACGGCCCGATCGTCAATCCGTCCTACTGGGTCTACGAGGCGTTCCCGGTGCTCGCCGAACTCGATCCGGACGGCGGATGGCCGAGCGTGTCCGACGGAGGTCTCGGGCTTCTTCCCGACGCTCTGATCGGCCCACGCCGGCTGCCGCCCGAATGGCTGTCCGTCTCGGGTCGCCCCCGTCCCGCGGACGGCTTTCCGGCCGTCTTCGGGTACAATGCCGTGCGCGTTCCGCTTTACCTCATGCGTGCGGGCCTCGGCGACGACGCGCTCCTGTCCGGGCTCGCCGGTTCGATGCTGGGCGAGGCCGGCGTGCCCTCGATCGTGACGCTCGAGACGGGACGCGACGGCGAAGCCTTGAGCGAAGCGGGCTACCGCGTGATCCCGGCGGCCCTGTCCTGCGTCGTCGAGGGACCCCCCCTCCCCGCCGACTTGGCGACGTTCGAGCCGACGCTGTACTATCCGTCGACCCTGCACCTTCTCGCCCTGTCCCACCTGCGTGCCGAACACCCGGAGTGTCTGCCATGAGACATACTCTGCTTCTCCTCATGGCCGGGACGGCGCTCGTCGGCGAAGCGCTGTTCCTGTCGCGGCCCGCCGGAAACGAGCGTGCCGCGATCGGCACCGCCTTCTCGCAGGAGGAACCGGCGGCTTCGGACGCAGCCGAGCCCGTCGCCGGCGAGCCGCTCTTCGCGCAGGCCGGCCAGACTGCGCCATCGGCGCCCGCGCCCCAGACCTCGTCCGCGGAAGGCTCGGAGCCGCCTCGGGTCGACGAGACGGCGCTGCGCTATTTCGCCCAGCAGGGCGACACCGCCCGGCTCGAGGCCGAGATCGCCCGCCTGCGTTCCCTCTATCCGGGCTGGGAGCCCCCGGCCGATCCGCTCGCGATCCCGCAAGGCGGCGATCCGCAGCTCGACGCGCTCTGGTCGCTCTATGCCAACGGCCGCTACCCGCAGGTGCGCGAGGCCATCGCCGAACGCCAGCGCAACGAACCCGACTGGCAGGTTCCCCAGGACCTCCTGGACCGTCTGGCCGTGGCCGAAGCGCGCCGGCGCCTCGTGAACGCCTCCGATCTCGACCAGTACGAGACCGTGGTGCGCGTGGCGGCGGAGACGCCAAGCCTGCTCACCTGTGCCGACGTCGACGTCCTGTGGCGCGTCGCGCGAGCCTTCGCCGAGACCGACCGGCCGGCACGCGCGCTCGATGCCTATCGCTACGTCCTCGACAATTGCGACGACACGAACGAGCGTCTGGCGACGGTCCAGATGGCGAGCGAGAACCTCGACCGTTCGGCGGTCGACGAGCTCCTGTCGCTGGAGCGGACGGGGTCCGACGGCGTCGGCGAGTTCGTCACGGTGCGCACGGACCTCGCGCGGGCGGCCATCGCGGCCGCCGGAGAGGACCCGGACGCGGAGGTCGCGTCGTCGGACGTCGCCCTTCTGACCCGCGTGGCGGACGAGACCCGGTCCGCCTCCGATCATCTCCTGCTCGGCTGGTATCATCTCGGCCAGACCGATCCCTCGGACGCCGAGACCGCGTTCCGAGGCGCCTACGAGATCGAGGAGACGGCCGAGGCGGCGCGCGGACTGTCGCTCGCTCTGATCGAACTGCGCCGCTTCGCCGACGCCGAGGAGGTCTCGCGCCCCTATGCGGACGAGAGCGAGGACGACCGCGAGGTCTACGCCGCCGCCGCCGCGAACCTCCTCTCGCAGCTCCCGCCGCCCGACCTCTCCGCCGAGCAGCTTCAGACGATCGTCGCCGTGACGGCGGAGATCGGCGACGCCAATCTCGCGCAGCAGATCGGCTGGTACGCCTATTCGATGAACCAGTTCGCGACGGCGGACCAATGGTTCTCCACCGCGCTCGGCTGGGCCTCGGACACCGAGCCCGCGGCCTTCGGACAGGCGCTTGTGCGCCAGCGCGTCGGCGATCTCGCGGCGCTTCAGGCGATCCAGGCGAACTGGAGCCAGCGTTCGTCGCGCATCGCCCAGATCGGGCAGGTCGCGGCCGGCCAGCCCCAGCCCATCGTTCAGCAGCCGCTCGCTCCCCAGCAGACGGCCGCCCAGCCGGCTCCGACGCAGGCAGCGCCGATGCAGCCGATCGCGGCGGCAACGGCTCCGATGGCCTTCGCGCCGACGCAGACGCAGAGCCCGCCGGCTCATCCGCCCGTCGCCGGACAGGTTCAGAGCGCTCCCGTGCCCGTCCAGCAGGTGGCGTCCCCGGTCGCACCTTCGGTCCAGTCCACCACGATCGCCGCCGGCGTCGCACCCGGTCAGGTCGTCGAGGCCCCCGTCGCGCAAAGCGCGCCGCCCGCAGCCGCTCCGGTCACCGTCGCGCCGAGCGTGCGGCAGGTTCGCGCGCCCGCCGCTTCGCCCACCGCGTCGAATTGCGCATCGACGGTCGATCCGCGCACGCTGACGCCCGAAACCGCGCTCGCCCGCGGATGGTGCCTCATGGAGATCGACCGGCCGCGCGAGGCGGCTCCCGCCTTCGAGGTGGCGCTGCTCTCGCGGTCCGAGGCAACCCGGCGCGACGCCGCCTACGGCCAGAGCCTCGCCTATCTGCGCGCCGGCCAGCCCGATCGGGCGGCGGTGGCCGCGACGAAGGCCCCGCAGACGCGCGACCGCCAGCTGGAGCTGGAGATCGCGCTCCTCACCGATCAGGCCACGGAAGCCTTCGAGGCCAAGCGCCCGGTCGAGACGCTGATGGCGCTCGACGCGCGCGCCGCGCTCGCCCCGGAGCGGCTCGATCTGATGGTCCTGCGGGGCTACGCCTATCTCGAGCTCAGGCGCTTCGCCGACGCCGAGCGCGTGTTCAGCGCGGCGGCACGGGCGGGAAGCCGTGAGGGCGAGCGCGGCGTGAACGTCGTCCGCGAGGCCCGTCAGTACGTGTCCACCGGCGGCTGAGGCCGACCCTGCCTTCGCTCGCAGACGTTCCTTGCCCGGCTTCGGCTTGAAGCCCTTCTTTCCGTTGCGCGGGGCACCCGCTCCGCGGACGCAAAAAAGGGCGGCCGAAGCCGCCCAATTTGGCTGGAGTATCAGGTCATGACGAAACCTGATGCCCCATAAGGGCGCGTACGCCCGTTTCGTTGCGCGCAATCCACGCCCGATCGATCTCTCCCGCCCCTGCGACAGGGCACCGCAACCAAGCTCCCGCTTGGGCGTTAGCGCAGATTGCTCGTTCCGCGAGCCGTTCGGCATGCGGTTTCAGAACACAGGTTCAGGAGATGACGATGTTCCGCGACAAGCCTTCCGCCTACGACAGGCTTCAAGAAGCCATGGACGATATCGGCACGAGGCTCGCCGACATCGAGGCGCAGGCTGCCGACCGGCTCGGCTACCGTCCCTCGCGCTGGGAGCGTCTCCGCCGCTCGGCCCACGACGGATTGTCCTATCTGCCGGGCTTCCAGCAGGAGAGCGTGGCGTCCCGCTACCTGCCGAGCTTCCTGACGGGCTGGTCGATGCCCGACGCCTCGGACGCTCGCCATTCGCTGGAGCGCGCGCAGCGCTCCCTGCGCGACGGGGCGCACGAAGCGCGCGGCTACCTGCCCGCCCTGTCGAGCATCAACTGGCCCGAACTTCGCGCGCCGCGCCGGACGAGCTTCCGCCGCGGGATGGAGGCGCAGCGCGGCATCGACTATTTCCGCCATCGCCCGGAGCTGACGACGGCGCTGGCGATCGGCGGCGTCGCGGTCGCGCTCGGGGCCGCGTTCTACGTGTCGAAGAAGATCGCCGACCACGCGGAAGAGCCGGAATACGAGACGGTCCGGCGTGACGGCGAGGTCTCGATCCGCGACTACGACGCCATGCTGGTGGCCGAGACGATCAAGAGCGGTTACCACGAGAAGGCGCGCAAGGCCGGCTTCGAAACGCTCTACGACTTCATTCGCGGTGGAAACGCCTCGAACAAGAAGATCGCGATGACGATCCCGGTGCTCCAGCAGCTGTCCGACGGCGAAGGCCAGGGCAAGGGCTGGGCGGTGCGCTTCGTCATGCCGAAGCGCTATGCGAAGTCCACCCTTCCCAGCCCGTCCTCGTCCGACGTCACGATCTCGGAAGTGCCGGCGCGGCGCATGGCCGTCGTCGAGTTCTCCGGGGCGTTCAGCGCGTCGCTGGCCAGCAAGAAGCTGATGGCGCTCTACAACTATCTGGCCGACGAGGGTCTGAAGCAGAAGGGCGACCCGATCTACGCCTTCTACAACCCGCCCTGGGTTCCGGGCTTCATGCGCCGCAACGAGATCCTCATCGAGATCGAGCGCTGACCGACATCTAAACCTGAAGCAGCGTTAGTTCGAAGGCCCGGCTCCGCCGGGCCTTTTTTCGTTCCATCACCGTTCATGTACAGAATGTAAAATAGGTATTCTCACAATTCTACAGTTGCCCTTTTTCTGCCGCATTTAAGGCACGCACTCCCGTCATATGTACTTGTCTCGGGAGCTTTTTATGAAAAATCTTCGTAGACTGTCCAGTGCACTTGTTCTGAGTGCGGCGACTTTTGCTTCGCAGCCGATCCATGCCCAAGGGCTCGGCGCGGATATCGGCGGCATCTCCGTCGGAGTGGGTGAAACCGACAGCGGAGGGCTCGGTTTCGGCGTATCGGTCGGCGGAAGCGAAGGCGCCAATGTCGGGGCGGGCCTCGGCGGAACCAGCGGCAGCGGCCTGGGCGCCGGGGTCGGCGCCTCCGTAGGCGGCAGTAACGGCGTCAATGCCGGCGCGGGCGCCGACATCGGCGGCTCCGGCGGAACGACAGCCGGGCTGGGCGCCTCGGTGGGCGGCAGCAGCGGCATCAACGCGGGCGCCGGTGCCGGCATCGGCGGCGGCGGCGGCGTGAACGCGGGCGCAGGTGCCTCGGTCGGCGGATCGGGCGGTGTGAATGCCGGTCTCGGTGCCGGAGTGGGCAGCGGCGGCATCGACGCCGGCGCTGGCGCGTCCATCGGAGGCCCGGGGGGCGTGAACGCCGGAGTCGGCGCTGGCGTCGGCAACGGCATCGACGTGGGTCTCGGGGTTTCCATCGGCGGCCTTGCACCCGGCGGACCGGGCGGACCAGGCACGCCCGGCGGGCCGGTCACACCGGGCACTCCGGGTGGCGTGAACCCGCCTTCGGTGCCGGGCACGCCCGGCGTCCCTGGAACGCCCGGACGTCCGAACGTACCGGCGGTTCCGAACCAGCCGATCGGGCGGCCGCCGGTGAGCCAGCAGGCAGCACTGAACCAGTTCAGCCAGATGGATCAGGCCGAGCGTCAGGCGCTGGTCCAGCGTTGCAGCGCGGTCATGATGGATCCGAACCGCTATGATCGCGGACTGGTCGGTCTCTGCCGCCTCCTGCAGAGCGCGACCACGAACTGAGAACACGGGCGTCGTCGATCCTCGGCGCCTGAAGATGACGGCGTCCGGACGCATCGCGTGTCCGGGGGCCGTTTCGCATTCAGCGGCTAACCCACGTCTGACTTGAAAAAGACGGGTATTATGTTACCAAAACAGCCAACTCATTGTTTTGTTTCGGCTTGAACGCGGGCGAGACGTACGAAAGAGCCTACGGACGGCTTGCGAAACGTCTCGCCTCCCGATAAGAGACCTCCATCAAGTGCGGCCCCGGTGCCGTGCTTTTTCGTATGGTGGCGGGCGTTCTTCCGCGACCGACGCCCCAAACGACCAAGGAACGACCATGAAGACCTTCTCGCAGAAGTCCGAGACGGTGGAGAAGAAGTGGATCCTGATCGACGCCGAAGGGCTCGTCGTCGGCCGCCTCGCCTCCCTCGTCGCGCTTCGCCTCCGTGGCAAGCACAAGCCGACCTTCACGCCGCATGTCGACGATGGTGACAACATCATCATCGTCAACGCCGACAAGATCGTGCTGACCGGCAAGAAGTACGAGAACAAGACCTACTACTGGCACACCGGCTATGCCGGCGGCATCAAGGAGCGCAAGGCGCGCGAGATCCTCGAGGGCCGCTTCCCGGAGCGCGTCGTCGAGAAGGCCGTCGAGCGCATGCTGCCGCGCGGCCCGCTCGGCCGTCGCCAGCTGAAGAACCTGCGCGTCTACGCCGGTGCCGAGCACCCGCACACGGCGCAGACGCCCGAGACGCTCGACGTCAAGGCGCTCAACTCCAAGAACTCGAGGGCTGCATAATGGCCGAGCTGAATTCGCTGCAGGACCTTGGCAACGCCAACGTCTCCACGACCGAGGCCGCTCCCGTCCACGTGCAGAAGCTCGACCAGTACGGTCGCGCCTATGCCACCGGCAAGCGCAAGGACGCGGTCGCCCGCGTCTGGGTCAAGCCGGGCTCCGGCAAGATCGTCATCAACGACAAGGACTTCTCGGACTATTTCGCCCGTCCGGTCCTTCAGATGGTGCTGCGTCAGCCGATCGTCGCCGCTGCGCGCGACGGCCAGTTCGACATCGTCGCGACCGTCGCCGGCGGTGGCCTGTCCGGTCAGGCCGGTGCGGTTCGCCACGGCATCAGCCGCGCCCTCACCTATTACGAGCCGGGCCTGCGCTCGGTCCTCAAGAAGGGCGGCTTCCTGACGCGCGACTCGCGTACGGTCGAGCGTAAGAAGTACGGCAAGGCCAAGGCCCGCCGGTCCTTCCAGTTCTCGAAGCGCTAAGCGTTTCGCCAGAGCTTCGAATTCGAAAAATGCCCGGCCCTCGCGCCGGGCATTCTCTTTTAAGCGCCCTCGCTCATCTTGGTGCCAGCCGGCCCTCGCACCGGCAGAGCCGGAAGACGACGATGCTTACAGCCTATACCAGCCGGAACGACCGGCTCGAACCCGTGTCGCTCGACGCCTTGGAACAGGCGGTCTGGATCGACCTGAACCGGCCGAGCGAGGAAGAGGTCCGGCGCGTCGAGGCCGTCGTCGGCGTCCATCTGCCGACGCGGGAGGAGATGGCCGAGATCGAGCTGTCCTCGCGTCTCTACGAAGAGGACGACGCGCGGTTCATGACCGTGACGGCCCTCGTCAATCTCGCCGAGCATCCCGAGCGCACGCCCGTCACCTTCGTGCTGAAGGACCGCGTGCTGGTCTCCATCCGCCATGCGGACCTCAAGACCTTCGAGGGTTACGCGACGCGCGCGACGCGGTCGAAGGCCGGCCCCTGCCAGAGCGGCGGCGCGGTTCTGCTCTCGCTTCTGGAATCCGTCACGGACCGCCTCGCGGACGCCCTGGAGAAGGTCGGCGCCGACATCGACCATCTTTCGCGCGTCATCTTCCGCACGCGGCAAGGCCGCGAGAAGGCGCAGGGACGCGACCTCGAAGCGCTGATCTCCGACATCGGGCATCAGGGCGAGACGATCGACATGATCCAGGAGAGCATGGTCTCGATCGGCCGCGTGGCGAGCTTCCTGACCGCGACGGAGGACGAGAACGCCACCGAGGCCGGGCACAAGCGAGTCTTCATGATCCAGCGCGACGCCAACGCCCTCGGCGAACATGCGATTTTCCTGTCCGACAAGATCAACTTCCTGCTCGACGCGACGCTCGGCCTGATCAACCTCGAACAGAACCGGGTGATGAAGATCTTCTCCATCGTCTCGGTCGTCTTCATGCCCGCGACGCTGGTCGCTTCGATCTACGGCATGAACTTCGACATCATGCCCGAACTGCACTGGACCCTCGGCTATCCCTACGCTCTCGTCCTGATGACGGTCGTGGCCGTCGTCCCTTTCCTGATCTTCAGGCGGAAGGGCTGGTTGTGATAAGGCGGCGGGCATGAGCACGAAGTCCATCGACCACGCCTTCACCGCCGGCCCGACCGGCGCCGCCAGCGACCCGACCTATGCGGGCGCGCTGTCCTTCATGCGCCGGCCCTTCACCAAGATTCCGAACGGCGCCGACGTTACGGTCTGGGGCGTTCCCTTCGACGCCTCCGTCTCCAACCGGCCCGGCGCGCGCTTCGGGCCGCAGGCGATCCGCCGCGCCTCGGCGATCTTCGACAACGACCCGCAATATCCGTTCGGCTTCGACCTGTTCGAGCAAGCCAGCGTCGTCGATTACGGCGACTGCCTCCTCGACTACCGGCTGCCCGAGACGGCGCACGAAGCGATCCGGTCCCAGGCCTCCGCGCTTCTCGGCCAGACGGGCTTCCTCCTGACGCTCGGCGGCGATCATTCGATCACCTTCCCGCTCCTGCAGGCCCACGCCGAAAAGCACGGACCGCTCGCGCTCGTCCACTTCGACGCCCATCAGGACACGTGGCCGGTCGCGACCTCGCCCTCGGGCGAGCGCCGCGTCGATCACGGCTCGTTCCTGATCGCGGCCGTGGAGGCCGGGCTTGTCGATCCCGGCCGCTCGATCCAGATCGGCATTCGCACCCATGCGCCGGAGACCTGCGGGCTGGAGATCATTCCCGGCGACGAGGTCGAGGATCTGAGTTCGGTCGAGATCGCCAAGCGCATCTACGAGCGCACGGGGGGCACGGGCGTCTATCTGACCTTCGACATCGACTGCCTCGACGTCGCCTTCGCGCCGGGAACGGGCACGCCGGTCTCCGGCGGACCGTCGAGCGCGAAGATGCTCGCGGTCCTGCGGCACCTGAAGAACCTCGAACTTGTCGGGGCGGACGTCGTCGAGGTCTCCCCGCCCTACGACCATGCCGACATGACGGCGGTCGCCGCGGCGAGCGTTGCGATGTATATCCTCGGCAATCACATCGAGCGGACGCGCGGCTGAACCCGTATCCGCTTGATCTGAAATCTTCACGACGCGATCTAACGCGTTGTCCGGCAGGAGAAAACGACGATGGCCAAGCCACGGATCTTCATCGACGGCGAACACGGCACGACCGGGCTGCAGATCCGCCAGCGCATGGAAGGCCGTTCCGACGTCGAACTGCTTTCGATCCCGGAGGCCGAGCGGCGCAACGCCGCGATGCGCGAGGATCGTCTGAACGAGGCCGACATCGCCATCCTCTGCCTGCCGGACGACGCCTCCCGCGAGGCCGTTGCCATGCTCGCCGGCTCGAACCGGACGCGCATCATCGACACCTCGACCGCCCACCGGGTCCACCCGGACTGGGTCTACGGCTTCGCCGAGCTCGAAGCCGCGCAGGCCGAGCGCATCCGCAACGCGCGGCTCGTCGCCAATCCGGGATGCTATCCGACCGGCGCGATCGCCCTCCTGCGCCCGCTTCGGGCGGCCGGGATCATCGCCGACGACTATCCGGTCTCGGTGAATGCCGTGTCGGGCTATACGGGCGGCGGTAAGCAGATGATCGCGCAGATGGAGGATGCCGGCCGGGAGGATCACCTCTCCGCGCCGCATTTCCTCTACGGGCTCGATCTGGCCCACAAGCATCTGCCGGAAATGCGCGAGCACGGGCAACTGACCCGCGACCCGATCTTCGCGCCCTCCGTCGGGCGCTTCCCGCAGGGCATGCTCGTGCAGGTTCCGCTGGTCCTCGACGAAGGCCGGAGCGGCGACGACGTGTATCGGGCGCTCGCGGCCCATTATGCCGGGCAGGATGTCGTGACGGTCGTCTCCCCGCAGGAGGCCGCCGGCCTGAAGCGGATCGACCCGACGGAGCTCGCCGGCCGGGACGACATGCGCCTCTACGTCTTCGCCTCGAAGACGGGCGGCCGCGTAAATCTCGTCGCCTCGCTCGACAATCTGGGCAAGGGCGCGTCGGGCGCGGCCGTCCAGAACATGGACCTGATGCTCGCGGCCTGAGCCGCGAGCCTGCGCCTCGTCAGGCGGCGGCCGGAGCCGGATAGGAACCCTTCATCGCGCGGGCGTGGATCACAACGCCCGCCAGCACCGCCACCGCGAAGGCCTGATGGATCAGCGCCCAGTGGATCGGAACCATCGTCAGAAGGGTGACGATGCCGATCGCGGCCTGCGACAGGACGAGCAGGACGACCGCCAGCGCCCCCTTGGCGTGGCGTGAGCCCGGCGCGATCGCGAAGGCCGCGATCGCATGAATCACCACGACTGCAGTCAGCAGATAGGCGCCCATGCGGTGCGTGAACTGCACGGTCATGACGTTCTCGAAGAAGTTCCGCCAGACCGGGGTCATGGTCAGCAGGTTCGCCGGGACCCACTGCCCGTCCATCAGCGGCCAGGTGTTGAAGGTCATGCCGGCGTTGAGGCCGGCGACCAGGCCGCCGAGATAGATCTGGACCAGCGTCAGAAGGACGATGAGCCCGCCGACCTTGGCCGAATGCGCCGTCGGCGGCGCCTCGCGCTCGTGCGTCACCAATCCGCGCGCGACCCAGAGAATGGACGCGAAGATGATGCAGGCGAGCGTCAGATGCACCGCGAGCCGGTACTGGCTGACCTCCGTCCGCTCGACGAGGCCCGAGGCGACCATCCACCAGCCGATCGCGCCCTGCAGGCCGCCCAGCGCCAGGAGCCCGAGCAGGCGCGGCTTGAGGCGGCGCTCGACGCGCCCGGTGAACCAGAAGAAGGCCAGCGGCAGCGCGAAGGCGAAGCCGACGGCGCGCGCCAGGAAACGGTGCGCCCATTCCCACCAGAAGATGACCTGGAATTCCTCCATGCTCATCCCGCGGTTGATGAGCTGGTACTGCGGGATCTGGCGGTAGAGGTCGAACTCCTCCTGCCATTCCTGCGCGGACAGCGGCGGGATGATCCCGTGGATCGGCTTCCATTCCGTGATCGAAAGCCCCGCCTCGGCGAGGCGCGTGCCGCCGCCGACCACGACGAGCGCGAAGACCATGAAGGCGACGACATAGAGCCATCGGCGGATCAGGCGGCGGTTCTCGATGTCACGGCTCGTCAGTGTGGGTTCGCTCGCGAAACCGATGAGGGGAACGGTGGTCATGGGCGGACTTCCTCGGCGCCGGAGCGCAACTCGTCGAAATCGATCGTATCCAAGGGCTTGCACGTGAAGCTTTGGGGCGTCATGTGAACCGAAAGGGCGCGTTCTGCAAGGAAGCCATTGCCGCACGCGCCGGACGAACGGGAGCGCGGGAATGTCGGTTCGGACCAAGAAGCTGATCGGCGTCTTCGTGCTTCTCGCGCTGATTCTGGTCTATGCGGTCTTCGCCACCGCCTTCGCGTCCGCCTATCTCGGCGAGTCGAGCGGCTTCGTCCATCTCGTCTACTTCCTGACGACCGGGCTTCTCTGGGTGGTCCCGGCCGCCATCCTCATCCGCTGGATGGAGCGCGAGCCCGGCGCCTGACGCCGGCTCGTTCAGGCCGAATTCAGCCGGCGAGGACGAGGGTGGCCAGACCGGCGTCTTCGAACTCCCCCGTCCGCCCCGCCGCATAGGCGCCGCCGATGACGAGCACGGCGCTGTCCTCGTCCGCCAGAAGCGCGATCTCGCTCGCGGCGAGCTGACCGCAATCGACGATGACATGATCGTAGGCCTCGCCGGCATGCGCGAGAACGGACCGGTCCTCCTGCGACAACGCGCTCGGCAAGCTCTCCACCGGAACGATCTCGATGAAGGGGCCCGAGCCTTCGGCAGCGTCCGAACCGCCGCCATCCGCGCGAGCGGAACAGGCGGACGAAAAGTCGAGAAGAAGGACGGACGCATCGGGTCCCGCGAGACGACGCGCGAGCCGTCGCGCCCTTCCGTGCGAACCTGGCGCCGATACGACGAAGACGCAGGAGACGGGCTCGATTTCCAGAGCCGCTGCGATCTCGCTCATCGAGACCGTTTCGAAGGGCGCTTCGGAATCGTCCGCCTGCCCCGACGACGAAACGGCAGCCCGTCCGTCCGGCTCCGCCTCGTCGCTCCGGTCGTCCGGCCCGGCGGAAGTCGCCCTGCGGCCGAGTCCGGCGACGGCCGCCCCCAGCACCGCTCCGACCATCGCGGCGACCAGCCCGACGGTCGTGAAGGGCTGAGGCAGCCGCCGCACGTCGCGCCGCGACACCACTGCCGCCTCTCCCTCCGGCGATCCGTCCCGGAGTCGCTCGACCAGTTCGGCGGCGGCCGCCTCGGCCAGCGTCGCCGCCGCCTCCGCGTCGTCGCTCCGGGCGGAGACGACGACGTCGCCGTCCGTTCCGGGAGTGATCGACAGGCGCTCCCGGATATGGCCGATGCCGACCTCCTCGGCCGCGACGGGGACCGCTCCGTGGAGGAGCGAGGCGATCCGCTCCGCGACGCTCGGCGTCCGCAGAAAAGCGCCGGCTTCGCCGAGGCGCGCGGCGACTGCGTCCGCGAACGGTTCCGACGCCCAGTCTTCGACCGAATCACCGGACGGGGGATCGGCGGCGGAAAGCCCCGTGACGACGGCACGAGCCTCGAAGCTCGGTCCCGCGACCCAGAGAGCCGACAGCGCCGCAACGGCGAAGACGAGAGCGCTCGTCGCCGCCGTGCGAGCGATGCCGAAGGCGGCGGCGCCTCTCGCTCGTCCCGGTTCGCGCGCAAACACGCCCATCAGCGGTCCTCGCGCCCCGGCACGGCCGCATCGGCCGAAACGAGCCGGGAACGGCCGCGGCTGAGCGGCGGCGCCGAAGCATGAACACGGGTCCTGAAAGCAACCATCGAACGTCCGAATCAACACCTGCCGCTCTACAGGCACGGGCCATCGCGCGGAACGCATGAGGGGTCGCTTGAGGCGGATTTACGGTCATTTAACCTTAACAGGTCTATATCTCCAGTTGCCGGATCGAAGTCGATCCTCAAGCATCGCCCGAAAACCGAATGGCGGTCTTCGGAAAGACCGGTGCGCCGAAACAACGAGATGGAGCGGCCATCGAGCGTCCGAACGGACGTGAGGCGCTCCGGATATGGAGCCGGACGATCATGGGGAACTGGACCGTCGCGCTCTGCGCCGCCCTCGCCCTCGTCTCGGGTTGCTCCAGCTACCAGCCGACGCCGGCCGCCTTCCATGAAGGGTTGAACGGGCCCTACCATCTCGACGCGGGAGACCGCGTGCGGATCACGGTCTTCGACGAGGCCGGGCTGACCAACACCTACGCCGTCGATCAGGCCGGCTTCCTGTCGCTGCCGCTCGTCGGCCAGTTGCCGGCCCGCGGTCAGACAACGTCCGAGGTGCGCGCCGCCGTCACCTCGCGCCTGTCGGACGGATTCCTGCGCGATCCCGACGTCTCGGTGGAAGTGGAGCAGTACCGCCCCTTCTTCATCATGGGAGAGGTCCAGTCGGGCGGCCAGTATTCCTACGTTCCCGGCATGACGGTGCAGAACGCGATCGCGGCGGCCGGCGGGTTCACCTCGCGCGCCAATCAGACCACCGTCGACATCACGCGGCAGGTGCAGGGCCAGGTCATCACCGGGCGCGTCGTCACCTCCGATCCGATCGTCCCCGGCGATACGATCTACATCCGCGAGCGCCTGATCTAGATCGAACTCGCAGACTCTCGCGCCTCTCCCGCTCCGTCCTTTAAAGGAATAGGAATGAGGCGGGCGTAGCCTTGCCCGGTCATCGTCGATCGAAGCCTCGAGGCCAGTTCCGGGTGCGCAACAACAAGCAGACCCCTCATCTCGCAGTCGAGGGTCCTCCCGCCCGATCGGCGGAGGTCCTGTCGCTGTTCGGGAACTCGGCTCCGGACGAGGAACTGGATCCGGCCGCGCTGCGTGTCGCCGCCCAGTTCCGCGAGCCCGTCGTGTCGCAACGTCTGCTGACCGGCCTCTATCGCCTTTTCGAGGGCTGGCTCCTCTTCCTGCTCGGCATGGCGATCTACGCCCTCTATGTCGGCCACAGCGCACCCCTCCTGCCACTCTACGGGCTCGTCAGCGCCGTCGCGTCGGTCTCGGCCGTTCTCCTGATCGGCCTTTTGGGCGGCTACAGGATCTCGCATCTCCGCATGCGGTTCCGGCAGACCTCGGCGCTGATCGGCGCCATGCTGGGCGCCGTCGCCCTCCTGGCGCTGCTCCTCTTCCTGGCGCGGATGCAGGGCGTGTTCTCGCGGGTCTGGCTGGTGTCCTGGTTCGCCCTCGGCACGTCGATCCTGTTCGTGTGCCGGGTCGTTCTCTCCGCCCAGCTGCGCAGTTGGGCGCGCAACGGCATCATGGAGCGCCGCGCCGTCCTCGTCGGCGGAGGCACGGCCGCCGAAACCCTGATCCGGAACCTGGAAAGCCAGCGCGACAGCGATATCCGGATCTGCGGTATCTTCGACGACCGCGACGACAGCCGCTCGCCCCCGCTCGTCGCCGGCTATCCCAAGCTCGGAACGATCCGGCAGCTCGTCAGCTTCGCGCGCATCGCCCGCATCGACATGCTGATCGTCACACTGCCGCTCTCGGCGGAACAGCGCATCCAGGCGCTTCTCCACGATCTGTGGGTGCTGCCCCTCGACATCCGCCTTTCGGCGCAGAACTCCGACCTGCGCTTCCGGCCGCGCTCCTATTCCTATGTGGGGCAGGTTCCCTTCATCGACGTCGCCGACCGGCCGCTGGCCGATTGGGACCTCATCGCCAAGCGCGCCTTCGATCTCGTCTTCGCGAGTCTGGCCCTCGTGCTCGCGTCGCCGATCATGCTGGCGACCGCGATCGCCATCCGCCTCGACAGTCCGGGCCCGATCTTCTTCCGGCAGAAGCGGCACGGCTTCAACAACGAGACGATCGAGGTGACGAAGTTCCGCTCGCTCAGGCACGAGCATTCCGATCCGCAGGCGCGGTCCATCGTGACCAAGAACGACGCGAGGGTGACGCGCGTCGGGCGCTTCATCCGGCGCAGCTCCATCGACGAACTGCCGCAGCTCCTCGACGTGCTGACCGGCAAGCTCTCGCTGGTCGGCCCGCGTCCCCACGCGATCTACGCCAAATCCTCGATGAACGAGGCCTTCGTCGAGATCGTCGACGGCTATTTCGGGCGCCACCGGGTGAAGCCCGGCATCACCGGCTGGGCACAGGTGAAGGGCTGGCGCGGCGAGATCGACGATCCGGCGAAGCTGCGCAAGCGGTTCGAACACGACCTGCACTATATCGAGAACTGGTCGATCCTCTTCGACCTCTACATCCTCGCCATGACGCCGATCAGCCTCGTGCGCAGCGAGGGCGCGTACTGACCCTGGGAATCAGTCCAGGACGACGGTCGCCGGTGCGCGCGCGACGAGCCGGACCCGGTCGCCCGGCTGGAAGGCGCAGGTGAAGTCCGTGTCGACCTGATAGGTCTGCGGCCCCGCCTCGATCCAGTAGGTCATGTCGTGGCCCTTGAACTCCCGGTCGATCACGCGGAGCCCCTCGCCCGCCTCGGCCGGTGCCAGCGCCAGATGCTCCGGGCGGATCGAGAGAAGGACGCTTCCCTCGCTCGCGCCCTCGATCTCGATCGGCCCGAGCGGCGTCTCGGCCCGGCCGCCCCTGGCGGTGCCGCGCATGAGGTTGGTGCGCCCGAGGAAGCCGGCGACGAAGGCGTTGCACGGTCGATAATAGACGTCGGACGGCTGCCCGATCTGTTCGATCCGCCCTCCCCGCATCACGGCCACGCGGTCGGCGAAGGAGAGGGCCTCCTCCTGGTCGTGCGTGACGAAGACCGCGCCGATGCCGCTGCGTTTCAGCATGATGCGGATCTCTCGCCGTGTCGCGTGGCGCAGCGAGGCGTCGAGATTGGAGAACGGCTCGTCCAGGAGGATCAGCGCCGGCTGAGCCGCGAAGGTCCGCGCCAGAGCGACGCGCTGCTGCTGCCCGCCCGAGAGCTGGTCCGGATAGCGCTCCTCCAGCCCTTCGAGCCCGACCATGGCGATATAGGTCCGGGCAGCGGCCGCGCGCTCGCCTCGCGGCAAAGCCTTCAGCGCGAACTCCACATTGCCGGCGACCGTCAGATGCGGAAACAGCGCGTAGTCCTGGAAGACGATCCCAATGCCCCGCTGCTCGGGGGCCAGCGCCTCGATGCGCCGCCCGGACAGGCTGACCTCGCCCCGGTCGGCCACCTCGAAGCCGGCCAGCAGACGAAGCGTCGTCGACTTGCCGCAGCCCGACGGCCCGATCAGAGCCAGGATCTCGCCGGGCATGACGTCGAAGCTGGCATCGCCGACGGCGAGCGTCTCGCCGAAGCGGCGGGTCAGGCCGCGCACCGAGAGCAGCGGTGTCACGTTCGTCTCCGCGCTCATGCCCGGCGTCCTTCGTAGCGCAGCACGAGGCCGGCAAAGAGGCTGGAGAAGAGGATGATGACGAGCGCATAGGGCGCGGTCTCGATCAGCATGCCTTCGGACGTCCGGGAGAAGATGTTCATCGAGAGGGTCGTATAACCGGTGGGAGCCAGAAGGAAGGTGATGGGCAGTTCCTTCACGATCAGGATGAAGACGAGCATCCCGCCCGCCAGAAGGCTGCGCGAGATCAGCGGAAGCGTCACCTGGACGAACGCCGCCACCGGCCCTCGCCCGAGCGAGCGAGCCGCCTCCTCCATGCGTCCGCCGGTCTGCAGCAGCGCGCTGCGCACCGGCCCCATGGCGAGGGCGACGAAGCTCAGCGCGTAGGCGGCGACGAGAAGCGTCAGCGTCTGGTAGAGCGCGGGAAGGACGCCGAGCGAAAAGAACACCATCGCCAGCGCGTAGGAGAGCGGCGGCACCGCATAGCCGAAATAGGCCAGCCGCTCGACGAACCAAGACGCGGTCGAGCGGTAGCGGACCGTCAAGATCACGAGGGGCAGCGCGAGGAGCACGGCGAGCGACGCGCCGGGCAGAGCGGCGCCGGCGGTTCGAAGCGCCGTGGCCCACAGCGTCGCCCAGTCCACCGTCGTCGTGCCACGGCTCATCCAGAAGCCGATGACCAGCAGCGGCAGGCCCAGCGAGGCGCCGTAGACGAGCGCCAGGAACAGCTTGGCGAAGGGCCGCATCCGCCCGAGCGGCACCGGCGTCGCGCGCCGCTGCACGCCGGTGCCGACGCGGGCGAACCGCCGGTTGCGCATCGCCAGCCCCTCGATGACGAGGAAGCTGACCGTGAGGCTCATCAGCATCAGAGAGAGCCACGCCGCATAGAAGCGGTCGAAGGCGCCGACATACTGGTTGTAGATCGCGAAGGAGAAGACTTCGTAGCGCATCAGCGCGATCACGCCGAAATCGCCCAGCGTGTAGAGCCCGACGACGAGCCAGCCGGACAGGAGCGCGGGCACGAGATGCGGCAGCGTCACCTCCCGGAACGCCTGGAACCGCGTGCGCGACAGGCTCCGGGCGGTTTCCTCCAGGCTCGGGTCCATTCCCAGGAGCGCGGCGCGAAGGTTCAGGAAGATGTAGGGAAAGGTGTAGAGCGAAAGCGCGATGGTCGCGCCGGGCAGGCCCTGAAGTCGCGGCAGCGTCAGGCCGAAGAACTGGTTCAGCGGCCCGTAATAGCCCGACAGGCCGATGAGCGCGTAGGCCATCACATAGCCCGGCACGGCCAGCGGCATGACCGAGAGAACGGCGAGGACGGGGCGTCCGCGAAGGTCCGATCGCACGACCAGCCAGGCGAGCGGCAGCGCGATGACGGTCGTCAGCGCCAGAACGCAAACCGTCAGCTTCATCGTGTTCAGGAAGAGGGTGAGCGTTCGCTCGCGCAGGAGAAGCTGCAGCGCGACGTCGAGATCGACGCTGGCGGCACGGACGACGAGATAGGCGAGCGGCACGAGCATTCCCGCCCCGACGAGGATCGCCGGAACGAGCAGGACGAAGGGCGGTCGTCTTGCGGCGGATACAGCTCTCAAACCGTGGTCCCGAGGCTCGTCTTCGAAGGAGGGGCAGACCGGCCGGCGCGGCCCGGTGCGGCAAACCGATGGGCGAAACGCCCCGCATCACGAGAGGACGCGGGGCGCTTCGATGTCGATGGACGCTGCGCTTCGCGAACGCCGCCGGCCGTCCTTAGAGGAGGTTGGCCGAGCGCAGAAGCTCCAGCGTGCCTTCGAGGTCGGAGAGCTGGTCGATCGGCACCTCGGGCGCCTCTTCGCGGATGTCGGCGACACCGACCAGCGAAGACGCCGGGATCACGCCGTCGATGACCGGATACTCGTTGCCGGCCGAGGTGAAGTACTGCTGCACGGCGGGCGTGAGCAGGAATTCGGCGAAGCGCTGGGCGTTCTCCTTGTTGTCGCTGGTCTCCAGAATGCCGACGCCCGCGACGTTCAGGAGGTTGCCGATGTCGCCCGTCTCGAAGAGGCGCTGCGCGACCGGGAAGTTCGAGTCCGAAGCGAGGAAGCGGCCGAGATAGTAGTTGTTCGTCAGCGCCGCATCGATCTCGCCGTCGGCGATCGCCTGAACGAGCGCCATGTTGTTCGGATAGACCTTGGCGTCGTTGGCGGCCATGCCCTCGACCCACTCTCGCGCCGCATCCTCGCCCTCGTGGACGCGCATCGCGGTCACGAAGGCCTGGAACGAGCCGTTGGTCGGCGCCCAGCCGACGCGGCCGTTCCATTCCTCATCGGTCAGGTCGAGGACGCTGGCGGGCAGCGTATCCTCGGGCGCGCGCTCCGGCGAGTAGGCGAGGACGCGCGAACGGGCGCTGGTGCCGATCCAGAGATTGTCGCTGCTCTTGAACTGGTCGGGCTGGTTTTCCGAGACGCTGGACGGGATCTCGGCGAAGAGGCCCTGCGTCGCGCCGAGAGCGCCGCCGTCCTGAGCCCAGAAGACGTCGGCCGGGGAGTTCTCGCCCTCCTCCTGCAGAAGCGTGGCGAGCTCGGCCGTTCCGGCGTAGCGGACCTCGACGTCGAGACCGGTTTCCTTCTCGAACATCTGGATCACGGGGCCGACGAAGGCTTCGCCGCGACCGGAATAGATGGTCAGGTCCTGCGCCATCGCAGCCTGCGCGCCGAGGATCATTGCGGCGGCCGCAACGCCCGCCTTGAGGGTCGTCGTCATGGAATCGTCTCTCCTTCTTCTGGTCAGGATGGTCGGCACAGAACCCAGGCCCCTCGCTTTCGCGACGATCTCGGGCAGCCCGTACGGCCAAGGCCTCGAACGAAGGCACACAGCATTGTGAAACTATAACCGTTCTAAACTCAGTGACGAAGCAAACCCGTCTTTCCGAATTCAGCAACGATCGATCAGCTTCACTTACTGTATTCCCCGATCTACTTTCGGGGTTATATGAAGATGAGTTTTTCAGTCAAGCTTTCGCGCGAACACGGGCCGGCAATTCGGCGGCACGGCGCGTTCCTCGCGGCAGACGCGACTCGATCGGCATAGGAAGCTGAACTGGGAATGGTGCCGGCTGAGGGGATTGAACCCCCGACCTTCGGTTTACAAAACCGCTGCTCTACCGCTGAGCTAAGCCGGCACGCCACAGTCGGATTAAGACGCCGAGCGCATCCTGTAAAGCGGTCCGGCGCCCTTCGACCCTGCCTCGAGAGCTTCGGGGGCGGAAGCCCGCATCGCCCGCTCCCGATGATCGCCTGCCCCTCGACGAAGCGTCAGGGAAACAGCCGCTGGACGCTCCAGCCGCCGTCGCGCGCGGTCAGCCGGAAGCGGTCGTGCAGCCGGTTCGTGCCGTCCTGCCAGAACTCGATCTCGGCCGGGCGCACGCGGAAGCCGGACCAGTGCGGCGGGCGCGGAATGGCGTCGTCGTCCGGATAGCGCGCCTCGATCTCCCGCAACCGCGCTTCCAGCGTCGAGCGCGAATCGAGCGGGCGGGACTGATCCGACGCCCAGGCCCCGCGCCGGCTGGTCGGATGCCGGGATGCGAAATAGGCGTCGGCTTCCGCCGACGTGACCTCCTCGACCGCTCCGCGAACCCGCACCTGACGCCCCAGCGACTTCCAGTGGAAGCACAGCGCCGCCTTGCCGGAACCGGCGAGTTCGCGACCCTTGGCGCTCTGGACGTTCGTGTAGAAGCAGAAGCCCCGCGCGTCGTGCCCCTTCAGGAGCACCATGCGCACGTCCGGCAGGCCGTTCTCGTCGACGGTCGCCAGCGCCATGGCGTTCGGGTCGTTCGGCTCGGACCGCGCCGCGTCGGCCAGCCAATTGTCGAACAACGCGACGGGATCGACGTCTTCACTCAAATTTAGAGACTGGGCTTGCATGCTCGGCCTTCTCCGGATTCAACACCGGTCGATCCTACAGCATTCGGCCTGCCCTGGCCCGACCGGAACGAGACTTGGGAGGCGAATGCCCTTGATCGCGAAAGCGACCCTGCTCTCCATAGCAGCCTTCGCCGCATGCGGATGCACGGTGATGAACGGCGACGCGCTCGAGGGCGCGGTGGACCGCTCGATCGTCACCGGGTCGATCGCCCCGCCTCCGCCGCGCGAGGACGTGTCGGACAGCCGCACGGTCCGCAACGCGGTGTCGGCCGCGGACATCGCCTCCCTTCGAACGGCGCCGCTCGCCTGGAGCAATTCGGACACCGGCACCAGCGGCGCCATCACCTCGATCACCGAGGCGCGGGAAGGCAACGTCGTCTGCCGCACCTTCACCACCTCGCGCCAGCGCTTCGACGGCGTGGCCCTCTACGCGGGCGAAGCGTGCACGCGCGGCGAAGGCGAATGGGTGCTCACCCGCTTCTCCGAAAGCGGCTGACCACTTCAACTCTCCGTCAGCGCGAACCATATTGCAGCCGAACGGGCGCCGTCCGGCGCCCATCTGCCGTCACCTGAGGAATCGAAGCCAACGCCATGCGCGACCCCTACGCCGTTCTCGGCGTCTCCAAGACGGCGAGCGAGGCGGAGATCAAGTCTGCCTTCCGCAAGCTCGCCAAGAAGTATCACCCGGACGCGAACGCCGACGATTCGACGGCGGCCGCCCGCTTCAACGAGGCCAATCAGGCCTACGAGATCCTTGGCGACAAGGAGAAGCGCGGCCAGTTCGACCGAGGCGAGATCGACGGCGAGGGCAAGCCGAAATTCCAGGGATTCTCGGGCGGCAACCCGTTCGGCGGCGGTTCGCCCTTTGGGGGCGGCGGCGCTCGCACCCGCAGCTTCGACTTCCGCTCCGGCGGGGGCGCGGGCGGCGGGGCGGAAAGCTTTTCCGACTTCTTCGAGCAGGCGTTCGGCACGATGGGCGGTCGGCGCACCGGCCGGGCCGACGGGTTCACGGCGGCCCGCAACGCTCCGTTGAAGGGCGACGACATCCGCGCGACCCTCAAGGTTGCTCTCGAGGACGTGGTCGCCGGCGACAAGGTCGAGGCGATCTTCCCGACCGGCAAGCGGCTGGCGATCAAGCTGCCCGACGGGGTGGAGGACGGCCAGACGATCCGCCTGCGCGGCCAGGGCCAGCCGGCAGCCTTCGCCGACGGTCCGGCGGGCGACGCGCTTGTCACCGTCCAGTTCGCCGAGCACCCCCGCGCCAAGATCGACGGCCGCAACGTCCTTCTCGAACAGCCGATCGCGCTGGAAGACGCCGTTCTGGGCGGCAAGGTCACCGTCGAGACGCTGGACGGGCGAATCGCGACGACGATCAAGCCCTGGACGAACGGCGGACAGGTGCTGCGCATCCGCGGCAAGGGCCTGTCGCTGCGCGGCGGCGGACGGGGCGACCTTCTCCTGACGCTGCGGATCACCCTTCCCGATCAGCCCGATTCCGAACTCGAAGCGCTGATGCGAAAGAGGCGCGAGGCCGGGTCCTGACGGGCGGGGCGGTGGAAACATTCCCGCATAGAGCGTGATCCGCGTCCGGGTTGCTGGCGCGGAAGGCCTATGCCATACCGCGCGAACGATTTTAAAACGCGTTCAAGGAGTGCCTCCATGGCGGACGGACAAGGCCTCATGGAGGGCAAGCGCGGCCTCATCATGGGCGTCGCGAACAACCGGTCGATCGCCTGGGGCATCGCCAGGGCGCTTGCCGCGCAGGGCGCCGAGATCGCCCTCACCTATCAGGGCGACGCGCTGAAGAAGCGTGTGGAGCCGCTGGCGGCCGAACTTGGCGCGACACTCGCCGGCCATTGCGACGTCGGCGACGCCTCCACCATCGACGCGGTGTTCGACCATCTGCGCGACACCTGGGGCAAGATCGACTTCCTCGTCCATGCCATCGGCTTCTCGGACAAGGACGAGCTGACCGGCCGCTACGTGGACACGAGCGAGGCGAACTTCACCAAGACCATGCTCATCTCGGTCTACTCCTTCACGGCGGTCGCCCAGCGCGCCGAGAAGCTGATGACCGAAGGCGGCTCCATGCTGACGCTGACCTATTACGGCGCCGAGAAGGTGATGCCGCACTATAACGTGATGGGCGTCGCCAAGGCCGCGCTGGAGGCGTCGGTGCGCTATCTCGCCGTCGATCTCGGCAGCAAGGCGATCCGCGTCAACGCGGTGTCGGCCGGCCCGATCAAGACGCTCGCGGCCTCGGGCATCGGCGACTTCCGCTACATTCTGAAGTGGAACGAGTACAACGCGCCGCTGAAGCGCACCGTGACGATCGACGAGGTCGGCCAGTCGGCGCTCTACCTCCTGTCGGACATGTCGACGGCCGTGACCGGCGAGGTCCACCACGTCGATTCCGGCTACCACACGGTCGGCATGAAGGCCGTGGACGCGCCCGACATCGCCGTCGTCAAGGACTGAGGGCGGCCGGGCCGCCCTTCCCCATCCGAGCTCATGTCGCACAACAGTTTCGGCCATCTCTTCCGTGTGACCACCTGGGGCGAAAGCCATGGGCCGGCGATCGGCTGCGTGGTGGACGGCACGCCGCCGGGGCTAAGCTTCTCGGAGGCGGGCATCCAGGCCTATCTCGACAAGCGTAGGCCGGGTCAGTCGCGCTTCACCACGCAGCGTCGCGAGCCGGACGAAGTGAAGGTCCTGTCGGGCGTCCTGCCCGGTCCGAACGAGGGCGAGCTGATCACCACCGGCACGCCGATCGCGATGGAGATCCGCAACGTCGACCAGCGCTCGAAGGACTATTCGGACATCGCCCAGTCCTACCGGCCGGGCCACGCCGACATCGCCTACGACATCAAATACGGGCTGCGCGACCATCGCGGCGGCGGGCGCTCCTCGGCGCGAGAGACCGCCGTCCGCGTCGCGGCCGGCGCCATCGCACGGCTGATCGTGCCGGGTCTCAGCGTACGGGGCGCGCTCGTCCAGATGGGCTCCTCCCGCATCGACCGCTCGCGCTTCGACTGGAGCGAGGTGGACCGCAATCCCTTCTTCTGCCCCGATGCGGAGACGGCGGCGCGCTGGGCGGACGAGCTCGACGCGGTGCGCAAGCGCGGCTCCTCGGTCGGCGCCGTGGTGGAGATCGTCGCCGAAGGCGTTCCGGCCGGCCTCGGCGCCCCGCTCTACGCCAAGCTGGACCAGGACATCGCCGGGCATCTCATGTCGATCAACGCCGTGAAGGGCGTCGAGATCGGCGATGGCTTCCTGGCGGCCGAACTTTCCGGCGAGGACAATGCCGACGAGATCCGCATGGGTGACGACGGGCGTCCGACGTTCCTGTCGAACCATGCCGGCGGCATCCTCGGCGGCATCTCCACCGGGCAGCCGATCGTCGCGCGCTTCGCGGTCAAGCCGACCTCATCGATCCTCACGCCGCGCCGCTCGATCGATTCGGCGGGTCGGGACGTCGATGTGATGACCAAGGGCCGTCACGACCCCTGCGTCGGCATCCGCGCCGTGCCGATCGGCGAGGCCATGGTCGCCTGCGCGATCGCCGACCATTACCTGCGCCACCGCGCCCAGACCGGGCAGAGCCTTTGACGAGGACGGCGTCGCGCCCCATCTGCGAGCGGACATGACGACACGTCTCTACACCCATCCGATCTTCGCCGAGCATCTGACCGGCGAGGGCCACCCGGAGCGACCCGAGCGCATGAAGGCGGTCGCCGACGCGCTGGCCGGCGACGCGTTCTCGGCGCTCGACCGGGTCGAGGCGGTCGAGGGTACGACCGAGCAGGTTCTCCTCTGCCACCCGCACGACCATCTGCGGCAGCTCGCCCGGACGATGCCGGTCGAGGGGCTTCTGCGGATCGAGAGCGATACGGTCGTCAGCCCGAAGAGCTTCCAGGCCGCCCTTTTCGCGGTCGGCGCGGCCTGCGCCGCGGTGGACGACGTCGTCTCCGGCGCCGCCGACAACGTCTTCGTCGCCGCCCGTCCGCCCGGCCATCACGCCGAGCGCACGACCGCGATGGGCTTCTGCCTGTTCAACCACGCCGCGATCGCCGCGCGCCACGCGCAGGCCAGGCACGGGCTCTCCCGCGTCGCCATCGTCGATTGGGACGTCCACCACGGCAACGGCACGCAGGACATCTTCTGGTCCGATCCGTCCGTGCTCTATGCATCGACGCACCAGATGCCGCTCTACCCGGGCTCCGGCGAGACGTCGGAGACGGGCGCCGGCAACATCGTCAACGCGCCCCTGTCCGATGGCGACGGCGGCCGCGCGTTCCGCGCCGCCTTCACCGAAGTCGTGCTCCCGGCCCTCGATGCCTTCCGCCCCGATCTCGTCATCGTCTCGGCCGGGTTCGACGCGCATCGCCTCGACCCGCTGGCGGGGCTGAACCTCGTGGAGGACGATTTCGACTGGGCGACCGGCCAGCTGATGGATGTGGCAGATCGCCACGCTTCCGGTCGCCTCGTTTCCCTGCTGGAAGGCGGTTACGATCTCGACGGGCTCGCAGGCTCTGCGGCCGCCCACGTCGCCCGCCTGTTGAAGGGCTGACCCCAATTCCGAGAGGCACGCTCATGTCCGAAGCCCCGCCGCTTCCGAACGACGATTCCGACATCCGCCGCATGAGCTTCGAAGAGGCTCTGGCGAGCCTCGAGCGCATCGTCTCCGATCTGGAGCGCGGCGACGTTCCCCTCGAGCAGTCCATCCGCATCTTCGAGCGCGGCGAGAAGCTGAAGCTCCATTGCGACCGGCTTCTGAACGCGGCCGAGGACAAGGTCGAGAAGATCAAGCTCTCGCGCGCCGGCAAGCCGACGGGCACCGAGCCGCTGGACCCGGACTGAACCGCCGAAAGGCGCTGGACCATTTGAAGCGCATTCTCAACGCTCCGGCGTAAGCGCCTCGTGAACAACAAGAACGACCTGGGCGCTCGCACGAGAAGGAACGGGCTGATGACCGAGACAAGCCGAACCCCGCTCCTCGACAAGGTGTCGGACCCCAAGGATCTGAGGAGGCTGCCCGAGAGCGACCTTCGCCAGCTTGCGGACGAGTTGCGCACCGACCTGATCGACGCGGTGTCGCGCACGGGCGGGCATCTGGGCGCGGGGCTCGGCGTCGTCGAACTGACGGTCGCGTTGCATCACGTCTTCGACACGCCGCACGACCGGATCATCTGGGACGTCGGCCACCAGGCCTATCCCCACAAGATCCTGACCGGGCGGCGCGAGGGCATGCGCACGATCCGGCAGGAGAACGGACTTTCCGGCTTCGCCAAGCGCAAGGAGAGCGAGTACGACCCCTTCGGCGCAGGCCACTCCTCGACCTCGATCTCCGCCGGTCTCGGCATGGCGGTCGCGAGCGATCTTGCAGGCATCAAGCGCAACGTCGTCGCGGTGATCGGCGACGGCGCGATGTCCGCCGGCATGGCCTACGAGGCGATGAACAACGCCGGAGCCCTCGACGCGCGGCTGATCGTCGTCCTGAACGACAACGACATGTCGATCGCTCCGCCCACGGGCGCGATGAGCGCCTATCTCGCCCGCCTCGTCTCGGGCAAGACCTATCGGACGCTGCGCAACCGCGCCAAGGCGATCTCCGACCGTCTTCCGGAGTTCGTCCGCGAGGGGGCGCGCAAGACCGAGGAGTACACGCGCGGCTTCTTCACCGGCGGCACCATGTTCGAGGAGCTCGGCTTCTACTATGTCGGCCCGATCGACGGGCACGATCTGGACCATCTGCTGCCGGTCCTGAAGAACGTCCGGGACTCGCAGGACGGCCCGATCCTCGTCCATGTCGTGACGAAGAAGGGCAAGGGCTACGCCCCGGCCGAGGCCAGTGCCGACAAGTACCATGGCGTCTCCAAGTTCGACGTCGTCACGGGCGCGCAGGCGAAAGCCAAAGCGAATGCACCGAGTTACACGAAAGTCTTCGCGGAAAGCCTGATCCAGGAGGCGCGGCTGGACGAGAAGATCGTCGCCATCAACGCCGCCATGCCGAACGGCACGGGGCTCGACCTTTTCGGCGAGGCCTTCCCGACCCGGACCTTCGACGTCGGCATCGCCGAGCAGCATGCGGTCACCTTCGCCGCGGGCCTTGCGAGCGAAGGCTACCGCCCCTTCTGCGCCATCTACTCGACCTTCCTGCAACGGGCCTACGATCAGGTCGTCCACGACGTCGCGATCCAGTCGCTGCCGGTGCGCTTCGCCATCGACCGTGCCGGCTTCGTCGGCGCGGACGGCGCGACCCATGCCGGCTCCTTCGACACGGGCTTCCTCTGCCCCCTGCCGGGCATGGTCGTGATGGCCGCGGGAGACGAGGCCGAGCTCCGGCACATGGTGCGCACGGCAGCCGAGTACGGTGAGGGACCGATCTCCTTCCGCTATCCGCGCGGCAACGGCGTGGGCGTCGAGATGCCCGAGCGCGGTCAGGCGCTCGAAATCGGCAAGGGCCGCATCGTCCGCGAGGGCACGAAGGTCGCGATCCTTTCCTTCGGCTCGCGTCTGGCCGACGCCGTTCTCGCCGCCGAGGAGCTGGAGACCTTCGGCCTGTCGACCACCGTGGCCGACGCGCGCTTCGCCAAGCCGCTCGACGTCGATCTGATCCGCCGTCTGGCGCAGAACCACGAGGTGCTGATCCTTCTGGAGGAAGGCGCGTCGGGCGGCTTCGCCGCGCAGGTGCTGGAGCATCTCGCACGCACCGGCGGGCTCGATCACGGGCTGAAGGTGCGCCCGCTCACGATGCCGGACAGCTTCCTCGACCATGCGGCCCCCGAGGCGATGGTCAAGCGCGCCGGGCTGGACAAGAGCGGCATCGTGGACGCGGTCTTCCGCGCGCTCGGCAAGGATGCGAGCCGCGTCCTTCACGCCTGAGGACGCTTCCGCGGCCGGTCGGCCTTGCTATTGTCCCGGCAAGGCCGCATGTCCGCGTCCATGTCTGAAGCCGAACTCGAAACACCGCCGCATCAGCGGCTTGATCAGCTCGTGGCCGAGCGCGGTCTCGCCGCCAGCCGCGCCCGCGCTCGGGACGCGATCCTTCGCGGCCACGTGAAGGTCGATGGGCGCACGGTCTCCAAGCCGAGCGTATCCGTCGCGTCCACCGCGATCGTCACGATCGACGATCCGGCCGGGGACTACGTCTCGCGCGCCGGCCTCAAGCTGGAAGCCGCGCTCGACGCCTTCGGTCTCGACGTCGCCGGCAGAACCGCCCTCGATGTCGGCGCCTCCACCGGCGGTTTCACCGAAGTGCTCCTGCGGCGCGGCGCGGCCCATGTCGTCGCCATCGACGTCGGCCATGGTCAGATGCATCCGCGCATCGCGGCCGACCCGCGCGTCACCGCGATCGAAGGGTTGAACGCCCGCGAGATGACGGCCGACGACATCGGCGGCCGGACCTTCTCGGCCCTCGTCGCGGACGTGTCCTTCATCTCCCTGCGTCTGGCCCTGCCTCCGGCGCTCGACATGGCGGAGCCCGGCACCGTCGCTTCCATCCTGGTCAAACCGCAGTTCGAGGCGGGCCGCGAGGCGATCGGCAAGGGCGGCCTGCTGCGCGACCCGTCGAGCGCGGAGGCGGTCGCTCAAGGCGTCGCCGACTGGCTGGCGGCGCAGGACGGCTGGACGGTGATCGGCCTCGTGCCCTCGCCGATCGAAGGCGGCGACGGCAACCGCGAATTCCTCCTCGGAGCGCGCAAGGCATGAGCGAGACGATCCGCATCGAAGCGCTCGGCGCGAAGGGCGACGGGATCGGCGGCGGCACCTTCGTGCCGTTCAGCCTGCCGGGAGAGGACGTCGCCATCGAGCGCGCGGGACAGAGGGGCCGGCTTCTGTCCGTCGTGCACCCCTCTCCCGAGCGGGTGGAGCCGCCCTGCCCGCATTTCGGCGCCTGCGGCGGCTGCGATCTGCAGCACGCCTCGCCCGCGCTCTACGCCGCGTTCAAGCGCGGCCTCGTCACAGATGCCTTCGAGCGCGCCGGCCTCGACGCGCCGGTCGCGCCGCTCGTCCCCTGCCCGCCCGCGACCCGGCGCCGCGCCGTCTTCACCGCCGTGCGCGCCGGCCCGCGCATCCTGCTCGGCTTCCACCAATCCCGCTCCCACAGGATCGAGGATCTGAAGACCTGCCTCGTCGTCGTGCCGGAAATCGAGCGGGCCCTGCCCCTTCTCCGACGGCTGGCCGCCGCCCTGATCGACCGCAAGCGGCCCCTGCGTCTGACGGTGCTGTCCACCGGCCCCGGTCTCGACATCGCAATCGAGGATTCGGCCAGGCTGACCGAAGCGCTGCGGCGTCCGGCGGTGGCCACCGCGATCGAAGCCGGCGTCGCGCGCCTGACGGTGGCCGGCGAGACCCTGATCGAGACGGCGCGTCCCGCCTTGCAGGTGGGCCGCGCGACCGTCTCGCCGCCGCCCGGCGCCTTCGTCCAGGCGGTCGCTGGCGCCGAAGAGGCCATGGCGCGCCTGACCCTCGACCACCTCGAGCGCGCCAAGCGCGTCGTCGATCTCTTCTGCGGCGTGGGCACCTTCACGCTACGTCTGGCGGCGAACGCCCCGACGCACGGCGTCGAGAGCGAGGCGGCCGCCCTCGCCGCCCTCGATCTCGCGTCGCGGGCCGCGCCGGGCTTGAAGCCGGTCACCAGCGAGCGCCGCGACCTCTTCCGCCGTCCGGTGACCTCGAAGGAACTCGACCGGTTCGACGGGCTCGTCTTCGACCCGCCGCGCGCGGGCGCCGAAGCACAGGCGCATCAGATCGCGAGTTCGAAGGTCGCGCGCGTGGCCGCCGTATCCTGCAATTCGACGACCCTTGCGCGGGACGCCGCCATCCTCGTCGCCGGCGGCTACCGTCTTCTGTCGGTGACGCCGATCGACCAGTTTCTCTGGTCCCATCACGTCGAGGCCGTCGCGCTCTTCGAACGCTGAACCGCCGACGCCGGCGGCGCGTCTTCGTCCCTCACCGCCACGGAAACGAAAAGGGGCCCTTCTTTCGAAGGGCCCCTTTCTTCGTCCTCGCTGCCTCTCGCGGTCAGTCGAACCGACCGGAGGCGTGGGCGAGCATCGTGTAGACCTTGCCCGTGTCGGACGCGAGATAGGTGCGCGTGCGGGTGTGGTCAGGGTCCGCCTTCGAGATGTCGGCGAGCAGGGTTTCGAAGTCCGCGATGTAGCGGTTCACCGCGACCTTGAACTCGGGGTCGCGCTGATACTTGCGGCGGATGTCGTCGAAGGTCTGCTGACCCTTGATCGTGTAGAGGCGCCGCGTGAACACGTTGCGCTCCCCGGCACGATACCGGTCCCAGAGCTCCAGCGAAGCCTCGTTGTCGATCGCGCGGGCGATGTCCACCGAGAGCGAGTTCAGCGATTCCTCGACATGGGCCGGGCTGCGGGCCGGCCCGCCGCGCGACGCGTCGGCCTCGACCTGGGAGGCCTGGACCGGGGCGGACTGCGGGACGCTTTCCCCGGCCTCCGCCTCGTCCTCGTCACGCGAGGCGCGGCGCAGGAGATCGGAGACCCATCCGCCCGACTTGCTCGCGGCCGCCGGCGCGGGGGCCGCCTGCGCGGGGCGCAGCGGCGGGACCGGAACGCTGGCCGGCACCGGCTGAGGCGTCACCGCCACGGGCTGGCTGGCCTCGAAACGGGCGGTCTCCACCGAACCGCGCAGATCGCGGGCGAGGTTGCCCTCCATCGACGGTCCGCGCAGGTCGCGCGCCAGATTGCCCTCCGAGAGGATGGCGCTGGCGGCACCCAGATCCGCCGAAGCCCGCGTCGCGTTCGCCTGGGCCGGCTGAGCGACCGTCGCCTGCGGACGCGGCGTGCGCACGTCGAGCGAGCGGCCCGACTGGCTGACGATCTCGCCGAGCTCGCGCAGAGCCCGGATCTGATCGGCCACCGCGCGGCGCATGGCCTGCGTGCTCTCGCGCGCCTCGTTCGGCAGCTCGAACACGCCCCGCTTCAGCTCCTCGCGGGTCGCACCGAGCTCGGCCCGCAGCGACTGCGCGCTTTCGCGCATCTCGCGGGTCGCCTCGAAGAAGCGCTGGCCGGCCTCGTCGAGCGCGCCGTTCACCGCCTCGCGGATCTCCTCGGAGGCTTCCCGCGAACGCTCGGTCGTGCCGTCGATGCGCCGTCCGGCGTCCTCGAGCGTCTCGCCCAGGCGCCGCGACAGCTCCTCGGTGAGGGCCCGCGAACGCTCGCTGGTGCCGTCGAACACGCGGCCGACGACCTCCTCGAAGCTGCGGATCGTCGCGCCGATCTCCTCGGAACGCTCGACCAGCCCGCTGGACAGCGCCTCGAGAGCCTCGCGCTTTTCGTCCAGCGAGGTCGAGAGATCGGCCTGCGTCCGGTCGATGAGCGCGGTGGCCTCCGCCAGCATCTGGCCCTGCTCCTCGAAGCGCGAGGCGATGCCGCCCAGACGCTCCATGGCCGCGTTGGCCGTCTCGTCCAGCGAACGCACGTTCGTCTGAAGCTCCCGCGAGGTCCGCGAGATCGAGCCCGCCGCCGTCGACGCGCCTTCGTTGAAGCGCTCGCTCGTATCGGCCAGCGTCGACTGGAGGGACGCGAACTCCGCTGAGCTGCGCTCGACGAGGTCGCGGAGGGACCCGCCCGTGTCCGACAGACGCTCGATGAGAGCAGAGACTTCGCCGACCAAGCGGTCCTGCGCGCCGGAGACGATGTCGGCCGCCGCCAGCGAACGCTCGCCCAGAACGTCCGAAAGGTTGTTCGTGGACGCCTGGATGCGATCGACCGCCTGCCCCGTGTTGTGGACGAGATCCTCGACGAGGCTCTCATTGGCCAGACGCAGCCGTTCGGACGCCGCGTTCGCGCTGTCGGCGATGAGGCCGACGATCTCGCTGCCGCTCGCCGCGAAGCGCTCGACCAGCGGCCGTGCCTCGTCCTCGATCAGGCGATGGATCTCCGCGTTGCGGGTCGCCAGCGCCTGCTCCATGCCGCTGAGATGCTGCTCGAACTCCGAGCCGATCGAGCCGACCCGCGAGGCCAAAGCCTCTTCGGAGGCCAGGACGCGGCGCTGCAGCTCCTCGCCGAGCATCCCGACGCGCTGCAGCAGACGCTCGCCGGCCCGGTCGGCTTCGCGAGCAAGCTCCTCCGACATCGAGCCGATGCCCGAGCGCAGCATGCCTTCCGCGTCGCCGGCCTCCGAGCGAAGGCGCACGGCGCCCTGCTCGATGGCCTGCGACAGGCCGACCGACAGGTCCGACAGCTCCGACTGGAAGCGCGTGGCGCGCTCGCGCAGCGTGTCGGCCGAATTCTCGGTCGCGAGGCGGATCGCCTCGGCCGAAAGAGCCAGCTTCTCGGCGAAGGCGTCGGCGTCGCGGGCCAGAGCCTCGCGAGCCTCCTGCGACCGGCCGACCATCGCGCCGGAGGCCGACCCGACTTCCGCGGCCAGCGACTGCGCCTCGGCCGCGAAGTGCTCGCGCGAGCGCTCGGCGCTTTCCAGAAGCGTCTGCGTGGCGCGGTCGAGATCGCCGGACATCAGGCCGGACTGCGACCCGATCTCGTTGCGGAAGCGCTCGATCTCACTGGCCAGCGTCTGCGACGCGGCGCGGAAGGTCGAGGCCATGATCGCCGCGTTCTCGGAGAGATTCTCCCGCGAGCTGGCGCCGGCGCCCTTCAGAAGGTTGCTGGCCTCCACGATCGAGGCGGTCAGAGCGGAGGAGCCGCGTCCGAGTTCGCGCCGCGCCGTTTCGGTCTCGGCGACGAAGCGCTCGGCCAGACCGCCGATGGAACCCACCAGCTCGTTCGCGATCTCCGAAATCCGCGAGCGGGCCGATTCGGCCTCGGTGCGCATGGCGAGCGTCGCGCCGCCGATGCGGGTGACCAGATCGGCGCCCTCGTCGCGCAGGCCGGAACGAACGTCTTCCGATTCCTGGCGCAGGAGACCGGCGACCTCGGCGATCTTCTCCGCGATCGATTCGGCATCCCGGTTGAGATCCTGGCGCGTGCTCTGGGAGAGACCGCGAAGCCGGTCCGCCGCCTCCGAGAAGGTTCCGGACAGACGCTCGCCCTCGCCGGCCAGCTGCATCCGGGCTTCCTCGCTGCGACCGCGAAGATCGTTGGCGACCTCCTCGATGAGCGACTTGAAGCGCTCGGCATCGGCCGAGAAGGTCTCGCGCGCGGTCGTGCCGGAGCGATCCACCACCTCCTGCATCGAGGCGAGGCTCGCGGCCAGCCTGCGGGTCTCCGATTCGAGGCCTTCGCGCGCCCGCTCGGCCTCCGAGCCCATCAGGCCCGTAGCCGAGACGATCGCCTCGCGCAGCGTTTCGGCGATCAGCGAGGCGCGGTTGCCGAGCGTGCGCTCGACGTTCTCCAGGCCGCGTTCCAGCGTCGTGGCGAGCGCAAGGGTTCGATCCTCGAAGGCCTGCGAGATGCCGGAGGCGCCGCCGTCGAGCAGCGACAGGAGGTCGTCGCGACGGCTATCGAGCGCCGCTCCGACCCCGATGCCGCCCTGTTCGATGGCCCGGCGCACGTCGTCGGCGCGATCGCCCAGCGTGGCGGAGATGGACCGAGCCGCCTCGTCGGCCGCGCTCGAAATGTCGATCCGGCCGTCGTCGAAGATGCCGGCCAGGCGCGTGTTGACGGTCTCGATCGTGCCGCGCAGCTCTTCGAGCCGCTGGTCGAGCGAGGTGACGAAGACCGTTCCGCGCTCGTCGATGGCGCCGGCGAAGCGCTGCGAACGCTCGTCGAGGCCGGAGAGGAAGCCGGACTGCGAGCCGTCCACGAGCTCCTGAACGGCCGCGAGGCGCTCTTCGAGGCCGGACAGGACGGTCGAACGGATGTCCTCGCCGACCGCCTTGAGGCTCGACGTGCGTTCGTCGAGACCCTGGAGCAGAAGCGCGAGCGCGCCCTCGACCGCCGTCAGCGCGCTGGCAGTGTTGTGGTCGATGCTCTTGGCGAAGCCTTCCGAGCGGTCCTCCAGCGAGGCGCGGAAGCGGTCGGCGCTCTGGTCGAGCCCGCCGACGATCTTCTCGCGCGACGCTTCCACGGTCGCGGCAAGCGCCTCGACACGCTCCGAAAGCTCCTCGGCGATGCGGCGAACCGCCTCGTCGAAGGTGCCGCGCACGCTGGCTGTCTCGGCCGCGACGCGCTCGATGAAGCTCTCCCGCGATTCGTCGGAACGGGCGAGCGAGTCCTCCAGGCGCTTCACCACGTCCTGGTCGAGCTTGGCCGCGTGGCTGTCGAGCGAGAGCAGGATGCGGTCGCCGCTTTCCTGCATCAGCGCGTCGCTCGCCGCCAGACGGTCGGAGATCGAGCGGGACAGGTCGCGGGCGCGCTCTTCCACGCCGCCGAACAGACCGGCCGAATGCTGGTCGAGCGTCTCGGCGATCTTGCGGGTGCCGTCGTCGAGAGAGACGGTGATGGCGTCGCGGCGGTCGGAGAGCAGACGTTCGATCGCCTGGGTGCGGCGGTCCAGCTCGGACGCGAAGGCCGAAACCTCCTTCTCCACGCCCTGCGCCAGACGGCCCTCGGCGCCGTCGATCAGGTCGGTCAGGCGGACGACATTGCCCTCGATCGTCCCGGTCAGAGCGTTCGCACGCTCCTCCAGAACCTCGGACATGCTGGCCTGGGCGAAGGCGAGCGAGGTGTCCAGATCGGCGTTCCGCTCGGCGAGCATGGCCGAGATCGCCTCCAGACGGCCGTCGAGGGCCGCGCGGAACTCCTGCGCGCGCGCATCGACCGCGGCGTTGGACAGGGCGACGGCGTCGCTCGCGCGAACCGCGAACTCGCTCTGGCCCGAAGCGATGGCGCGGGCGACCTCACCCGTGCGATCGCCGAGGGAGCGGACGAACTCGTCCGTGCGGTCGCGCAGCAGGTCGGACATCTGCCCAGCGGCCCGGTCGATGGCGCCGGCCCGGCTCTCGATGGCGTCCACCAGCGAGGCGCCACGGCGATCGACGATGTCCTCCAGAAGCGAGAGACGCGCGTCGAACCGTGCGACGAGATCGTTGTTGCGGTCACCGAGCACGGCGTCGGCCTTGGCCGCCCGCTCCGCGAAGGCAGCGTCGAGGGTCGCGAGAATGCGCTCGCCCTCGCGGTTCATCGCCTCCACGCGCTCGTCGATCCGGCGCGCGAGCGCGTCCACGAGACGCTGGCCACCGGCGTCGATCTCCTCGCCGCGCGCCGCGAGCGTTCCCTCAAGGCTCGCCAGGAAGATGGAATTGTCCTCGTCGAGCCCTTCGGCCGCCGACTTCAGGACACCGGCGCGCTGTTCGACGAGCGAGCCGGTCTCGCCGGCCAGCGCATTCAGGCGGTCGGTCACGTCCGCGGCGACGGCCGACAGGCGCTGCGCCAGTTCCTCGCCGGCCTGCGCGGCGCGCTCGTCGGCGCGGCGCCCCTGCTCCTCGAAGGTGGCGATCAGATCGCCCATGCGGGACTGATGCGCCTCGGCCAGTTCGGCCCCGCGTTCGGCCAGCAGTGTTCCGAAGCGGTTGGACGCGTCCTCGATGCGGCGAAGGATTTCCGACGAGGCGCCGTCGACATCCTCGGCCAGCCGGTTCTGCGACGAAAGAAGCGCAGAGCGCATCTGCTCGGCATGCGAATGCATCGCCTCGCGTTCGGCGCCGAGTTCCCCGACCAGCGCGCGAATGCGAACCTCGTTGTCGGCATAGGCGCGCTCCAGGGAGCCGACCTCGCCGCGCACCTGCGTCTCCAGCTCGCTCATCCGGGCGAGCGAGCGCTCGACGCCTTCGGAGAGGGCCGAGACCTCGCGGCGGACGGCCTGGCCGATGGAGGAGACGCGTTCGCTGGCGAGCGCGTCCGGTTCCGCGAGCCGCATCGCCACTTCGGCGAGCGAGCGCGTCGTCAGGCGCATTTCCTGCGAACGGCGCACCATCACGGCGATGCCGAGAATCAGGAGAGCCGGCAGAAGCCCGGCCGCCACCACGATGGCGAGAATCAGGGCTCCGTCCGCGCCGGAGGGCGCGAGCGCCGTGGTGCCGAGGAAGCCTGCCGAGGCCAGCGCGACGAAGCCGACCCAGAGAGCGGCGGCGACCCCGCCCACGACGAGCGGTCGATTGGTCGGCCGGCGGTCGAAGAGGCCCTGCAGCATGGCGGCGGAGGAGCGGGTCTCGTCGTTGGCCGGCGCCTTCTTCGCGGCGGCGGCCTGCTCGGCCTTGGCGATGAAGACCTGCCGGGCACGGCTTCCGGCTTCGGCGCCGTCGGCCTTCTCCTGCGAAGGGCCGCGGCGCGGAAGGGCCGCCGCTGCGGCCGCGGTTCCGGCGATCGCCGATCCGTCGAAGCTGCCTTCGTCGGGCTCCTGCGGGTCCGGCATGTCGAAGACGGGCGAATCGAAGGCGGTCTGCGGCGCGACCTCGTCGGCGGCACCCACGGCCGATTCCCGGCGAAGCGCGTCCGTCGCCTCGCCGATCTGCCGCTCGAAATCGAGATCGCCGAGAAGGAGGTCGGCGTCGTCGGCCCCGGCGCGAGGCACGGAGACACCGCCTTCCGGCTCGACGACGGGATCGACGCGATCGTCGCCGGGCTCCAGGAAGTCCGCCTCAAGAAGGGCCGACTCCAGCTCCAGGAGAGCTTCGTCGGGTAGCTGCTCGACCGGTTTGATATTGGACATCGTTCGCCGCCTCGATACTCTGACACCGCCTGCCCGCCCGAGACGCGACGAAGTTTCCCCCGCCGACCGCCCCGCATCGCCCGATTTTCGGCAGGCGCACTGACGCACGATCATGGTAGTGACGCGGCAGGGGGAAAGAAACCGTGAATCCGCGCAATACCGACAAGTTTAAACGAAAGGTTAACGGCGCGGCTTCCATTTGATTTTTTCTGTGCCGGGGCCCCGTCCGCGCGGAACCTTACAGGTTGTCCCGCATTCGCGCCGGCCGCGAGCGGCCGACCGGTTGACAGGGCCCATCCGTGGCGGCAAACGCCGCCCATGGCCAAGATCATTTTCGTCACGCAGGACGGCGCCGAGTACGCCGTCGAGGCCGCCTCCGGCTCCAGCGCCATGGAGAACGCCGTTCGCAACGACGTTCCGGGCATCGACGCCGATTGCGGAGGCGCCTGCGCCTGCGCGACCTGCCACGTCTACGTGGAGGCGCCCTGGTTCGAAGTGCTGGGCGAGCCTTCCGAGATGGAGGCGGACATGCTGGACTTCGCGTCGGAACTGCGCGCCAACTCCCGCCTCTCCTGCCAGATCCGCATCCGGGACGATCTTGACGGCCTGCGGCTGGGGATTCCCGAGCGTCAGGGCTGAGCGATGTGCGTCCGGCGGGACGCCGACGGTTCGCTCGCCGCCTTCGAATCAGAGCATCGGGCCATCCGGCGACGACGTTCCGATCTCCAAGCGATGCGTAGAATCAATGGATAGAGCGACCTTCGTGCGTCCGAAAGGACGCATGGCGCTCTATTGCTCCGCCGCCTCGGCCTGCAGATTGGCGCGGAGCGCGCGCCGCAGCCGATAGTTGACCTCCCGCCCCTCGACGATATCGAAGTCGCGCTGGGCGCGCTCGTGCCATTGAAGATAGCGATGGGTCGTCGCGTTCACGCTGGCTTCCATCGCCCGGCAGTCTCGCTGCGGCTTGAGGTTGCGCAGCGCCCCCTGCATCCGGCGGAGCCAGTGACGGGCGATATCGGCGTGTTCGCGCTCGTGCCGCTCGATGTCCTGCGAGATCGTGCGCCAGATCACGTTCGTCTGGGCCGACGCCTTACGCGAGCCCTCCCAGCGCGGCAGCATCATCTCGACGTCCAGGGACAGGTTCGTCTCGTCGACCCGGCAGCGCCCGTTCTCCGTCCGGTAGGTCACGAAGCCGTCGAAACGCACGCGCGTCGCCCCCGGATGGCGCATGCCCGTCACGCCGACGGGCGGCCCGCGCTCCTGAAGCTCCTCGTCGATCTCCTCCAGCGTCGAGCCCCGGACCGTGAAATAGGTCACGGTCTCGCTGATCTGGGCGCCGCCGCTCGGCACGGCGGTGCCCAGCGCGACAAGCGCGACGAGGGCGGCGCGGCGCAGCATTGCGTCTCCTTCCGGTCCCGCCCATTTCCGATCGCTCGAGCGTCCGCGACACGGGAGGCTCGCGACGATGCAGGAACGAGCCTACCCATCAAAGGCGCCGGGCGATAGCGTCGATCGGCAACGATCCGCTATCAGTCGATGCCGTCGCCAAGCCGCGCGCCGAACGAGCCGGCGGCGCGACCTCGACCGATGCCCCACGAGAGACGACGATTTGCCCGCACACTCCAACCTCCCGTCCCGTTGGTCCCTGGCGCACGGCAAGGCGATCGACCTCGGCCCCCGTGCCGTCGTCATGGGCATCCTCAACGTGACGCCGGACAGCTTTTCCGATGGCGGACGATTCGACGCCTCGGTCGACATCGCGGCAAGCCATGCGAATCGGATGATCGACGAGGGCGCTGACATCGTCGATGTGGGAGGCGAATCGACACGCCCGGATGCGGTGCCCGTCGAGGCCGAGGAGGAGCAGCGGCGCGTGCTGCCGGTCGTCCGGCGGCTCGCCGGCGAGGGACGGATCCTCTCCGTCGACACCTACCGGACGCAGACCGCGCGGCTCGCCCTGGAAGCGGGTGCACATGCCGTCAACGACGTCTGGGGCGCGCAGCGCGAGCCCGACATCGCGCGCGTCGCCGCCGAGCACGGAGCGGGCCTTTGCCTCATGCACACGGGGCGCGAGCGCGAAAAGCTCGCCGACGTGATCGAAGATCAGCGCGCCTTCCTGTCGCGGTCGATCGAGATCGCGTTGCGGGCGGGCGCAGCGCCCGAAACCATCGTCCTCGATCCCGGCTTCGGCTTCGCCAAGGACACGGGCGAGAATCTGCAGCTGATCGACCGCCTGGGAGAGCTGGGCAGCCTCGGCTTCCCCATCCTGGTCGGCACGTCGCGCAAGCGCTTCGTGCGGACCAGCGCGCCGAGTGCGAATTCCCATGACGTCGCGACGGCGGCCACGAGCGTGCTTCTTCGGGAGCGGGGCGCCGCGATCTTCCGCGTTCACGACGTTTCGACGAACCGCGAGGCCCTCGACATGGCGGATGCCGTGATCGCGGCCGCAAGGAGCCGTGCGGCATGAGGACCGCGTTTCTCGGCCTCGGCGGCAATATCGGCGACCCCGCCGCCACGATGGGCGAAGCGCTTCGCCATCTCGACAAGCAGCCGGACACGAGCGTCGTCGCGGCCTCGCGGCTCTACCGCACCCCGCCCTGGGGCAAGACGGACCAGCCCTGGTTCGTGAACGCCTGCGCGACGATCGAGACCGACCTCCAACCTTTGGGGCTCCTCGACGCGGTGATGGAGGTCGAGCGTCTCCTGAAGCGGGAGCGTGTGGAGCGCTGGGGCCCGCGCACGATCGACATCGACATCCTCGCGATCGACGACATCGCGCTCCGGTCGGAGCGCCTGACGCTCCCGCATCCGCGCGTGCAAGAGCGCGCCTTCGTGCTGACGCCCCTCGCCGAGCTCGCGCCGGAGCTCGTCATCGGCGAACGCACGGTCGCGGAGTGGCTGGTCGAGATGCGCGACGACGCGGTCCGGCCGCTCGGCGAGGACCGCGACTGGTGGCGCTCGGCGCCTTCAGGCTAGGCGGCATCCCCGCAAGGGGGACAGTCGCTGTGAACGCACTCTAGACGAGCCGGAGCGTCCAATCGACGATCTGGCTGGTCGCCTGCGCGAAGGCCTGATTGAGCGCCGTCACATAGGCGCCGTTACCGCTGCCCGCGAGCGGAACGCGCGCCTCGAAGATCCGGGCCGCGCGGACCTGGCCCGACCGGTCGTTCAGGGCCTTCACCGAAATCTCGACCACGGCGGCCTGCTCGGGCAGCGAAACCTCGAAGCGGCGGATCTCGGTGACGATCTGATAATCGATCGCCAGCCCCTGCCCGGGCACGCCGACGGCGCCCGTTCGGCCGGTGTTCTGGAACGCCTGCAGAAGCCGCAGCTGGACGAGGCGCGGCAGCCGGTCGGTCCACTGCGCCTGCGCCAGATATTCCAGCGTCAACGGCGCGGGCTGGATCGCGATCTGCTGCGCGTCGAGCGTGCGCACGGCCGTCGGCTCCGGGATGAGAAGCTGCGTCGAGCGCCCCTGCTGGCCGGTCGGCGATCCGCCCGGCGCCGCGAGGTCGAAGGTCTGCGGCGGCGTCGAGAAGGACGCGCAGGCCGAGAGGAGGACCGCCGTCAGCCCGACGATCGCGATGTTTGCAACGCGCTTCATACGCTTGTCCGTGTTCCCGTTCGTCACCGCCGCGTCCTTCCGTCGAACTCGCGCACATTGCCGGCGCCGCTGCCGCCGCCGGTGATGATCCGGCTCGGATTGTTGGCGAGGTCCGTGATGGCGCGCTCCACCCGGCCGATGGCCTCCGCGGTCGAACGTGCCAGCCCCTGAACCTCGCGCAGGCTCTGGTCGGAGAGATTGGTGACGCTCGCCGAGATCGGGTCGATGCCCGCCTGGATCGAGTTCGCCGCCTGCTGGATCGCCAGAAGCGTCTGGCGCGCCTCCGAGGTCAGCCCCTCGCTCTCCGGCCCGTTCAGGAACTCGTCCACCGAATCGATGACCGTCTGCACCTGCGACGAGGCCTGGCGCAGATTCGTCGCCGTCACCTGTGCATCGGTGATGAAGGCGTTGATGTCCTCCCGGCGCGAGCCGATGTCGCGCGCGATGTCGCCCACCTCCTGCGCCGCGCTGGCGATGTTGTTCGACGCCGCCGAGACGTCCGTGACCGCGCGGTTGACGAGGCCGGGCTCGATACCCGCCAGAATCTGGTCCACCAGCCCGCGCGTCTCGTCGAGGCCCGTGAGCGACTGCTGCAGCGAGGTGAGGACGATGTTGGCACCGGAAATGAACTCCTGCACCTGCGGCGCCCGCTCGTTCAGGGCCGAGGTCAGGCCGGCGACGCTCTCCACCGTCGTGCGGACGTTCTGCGTGTCGATGGCGGCGGCGACATCGCGCGCCGAGGCGAGCGTCTCATCGAGATTGGTCGCGATGGACGGCGCCCGCTCGCCAATCGGCCCGAGCGCGCCGAGGAACTGGCCGATCCCGGCCAGGTTCTGCTGCAGCGTGTCGCCGAAGGCGCCGAAGCTGTCCGCCCCGTCCGCGATGGAGGCGACGGCGCGTGCGATCACCTCGTTCTGCTGGACGAAGGTCCGCGTGATCGCGGTGATGTTGTCCACCACCTCGTCGACCTCCGCCGCGTCGATCGCCGATGCGACGGCCTCGACGGATTCGAGCGTCGTGTCGAGACGCGTCGCGACGCTGGTCGCCGTTTCCGAGATCGGCCCGAGCGAGGCGACGAAGGTCTCGAAGGACTGGATGTTGCGATTGATCGTATCCCCGACCGAACCGAAGCTCTGGACGGCGGTCGTCGCCGCCTCGATCGCCGAGACGACCGCTGGCGTCTGCTCGCGGACGGAGGTGGTGATCGCGGCGACGTTGTCGAGCGACCGGTTGATCGAGTCCGAATCCAGCGCGCCGATGAAGGTCGACGCTTCCTGGATCAGCGTCGGAAGCTGCAGCGCGACCTCGTTGGCGCTCGTTGCCAGACGCCCGAGGCTGCCGACGAAGTCCTCGATCTGGTCCGCGTTGGCCGCAAGGCTCGCGGTGAAGACGTCCACGTTGCCGGAGGTCCGCGCGATGTTCTCCGCCGTCGTCGTGACGGCCGGGCCGACCTCCAGGACGATGCGCTCGAACTCGCCGAGAATGTTGTTGGCGCGGTCGGAAATGTCGCGGGCGGTCGCCAGAATGTCGGTGACGTCGGAGGGCGCGGCCTGGATCACCGGCGTCGCGCCCTGCTCCAGCGCGGAGGCGATGATGTTGCGGTCGCTGGCATCGCCGCCGGACAGGCCGATGAAACCGACGCCGGTCAGGCCCTGGAAGCCGATCGAGGCCTGCGTCGAGGTCGTGATCGGCGTGTCGCGGTCGACCTGCGTCGTCGCGATGACGGTCCGCGGATCGTTCGGGTCGATGCGAAGGCTGGTGACCGAGCCGACGTTCAGGCCGTTGAAGAGAACCTGGCTTCCGGTCGACAGGCCGGTGACCGCGCCCTGGATGCGCACGACGAGCGGCGTGCGCCGGTTGGCGTCCCCGACATTGGCCGACCAGTAGACGAAGCCGAAGCTCGCCGCGACGATGAGCAGCGTGAAGAGGCCGACGAGGACGTAGTTGGCGCGGTTTTCCATGAATTATTCCTCCCCGTCGGCGTACGGCTTTTCCTCGCTCGGCACGATCGTGCGGGCGGCCGGCGTCACGATGGTGCGCGCGCGCTTCCCGTGGAAGTAGGTTTTCACCCAGGGGTCGTCGTGTTCGAGCATCTTGTCGAGGGGTCCTTCGACCAGGACCTTGCGCTGGCCGAGGACGGCGATGCGGTCGCAGGCCTGGAAGAGGCTGTCGAGGTCGTGCGTCACCATGTAGACCGTCAGGCCGAGAGTGTCGCGTAACGTCATGATGAGCTCGTCGAAATCGGCGGCGCCGATCGGATCGAGGCCCGAGGTCGGCTCGTCGAGGAAGACGATGTCCGGGTCGAGCGAGAGCGCGCGGGCGAGCGCGGCCCGCTTGATCATGCCGCCGGAGAGCTCGGACGGGTATTTGCCGGCCGCGTCCGCCGCCAGCCCCACGAGGTCGATCTTCAGCCGCGCCAGCTCCTCCATGAGCTTGGGCGACAGATCGAGATATTCGCGCATCGGCACCTGGATGTTCTCCAGGACCGTCAGCGAGGAGAACAGCGCGCCCTGTTGGAAGAGGACGCCCCAGCGCTGCTCGACCGCGAGGCGTTCGGCATCCCCCGCCCGCTCGTAATCGGTGCCGAAGACCTCGATCGTGCCCGACTGCTTGGGACTCAGGCCGAGGATCGTGCGCAGGAGAACCGACTTGCCGGCGCCCGACGGGCCGACGAAGCCGAGGATCTCCCCGCGCCGGACGTCGAGATTGAGGTTCTCCAGGATCTGCTTCGAGCCGAATTTGACCGAGACGTCCTTGGCCCGGATGATGATGTCGTCGTCTGCCGCGTGCGCCATGTCAGAACCCGATCGCGGCGTAGAAGATGGCGAAGATGCCGTCGACGAGGATGACGAGGAAGATCGCCTTGACCACCGACGAGGTGACGTGGCGGCCGAGGCTTTCCGCGCTGCCCCCGACGCGCATGCCCTCCACCGAGGCGACGATGCCGATGATGAGCGCCATGAAGGGCGCCTTGATCAGACCGGCCGACAGCGAGGCGATGTCCACGACCTCGCGCAGGCGCTGCATGAACGCGTCCGGCGTGATGCCGGAATAGACCCAGACGACGATGCCAGCGCCCAGGAGCGCCGAGAGGTTGGCGACAACCGTCAGGAGCGGCAGGACGATGACCAGTGCGACGAGGCGCGGGAAGACGAGGACGCCGATCGGGTTCAGGCCGATGACCTGCAGCGCGTCCACCTCCTCGCGCATGCGCATGGAGCCGATCTCGGCGGTGATCGCCGAGCCCGAGCGGCCGGCGACCATGATCGCGGTCAGGATCACGCCGAGCTCGCGCAGGGTCAGGATGCCGACGAGGTCGATGACGAAGATCTCCGCCCCGAAATAGCGCAGCTGGAAGGCGCCCTGCTGGGCGACGATGCCACCGATGAGGAAGCTCATCAGCGCGATGATCGGAAGCGCCCGCACGCCCATGCGGTCCATCTGGTTGACGATGGCGGCCGGGCGCGTGCGCTGCTTGCCGGTCAGACGTCGGCCGGCGCCGTAGAGGGAGGCGCCGAGGATGTTCAGGCCCGCCACGAACTCCGCCCCGAGGCCGGCCATGGTACGGCCGAGGCCTTCGACCGGCGCGAGCGGACGGAACCTGCGGCGCGACGACCCGGCCGACCCGGTGCGCTCCGTGTCGAGCGACTTGCGGACCGCACCGAAAAGGGTCTCGTTCGAGCCGCCCAGTCCTTCGATCTCGACCGTCGCGCCCTTGGCGGCGAGGGCGCGGGACATCGTCTCGATCAGATAGGCGCCCGCGGTGTCGATCCGGCCGATGTCGCCGCAATCGACGACGATCGAGGAGCCGAGATCGGCGCGCCCGGTCTCGGCGGCCGTCGTCTCGATGGAGCCGATGGAGCGCGCCAGCCAGTCGCCGGAGAGGTGCAGCCGCACGCCCCCGTCCCTCTTCTCGGCTTCGATCGACGGCGCGGCCATCGACCGCCTGCCCGAGGCGGGCTGCGCTTCCGGCTCGGAATCAGGCATCGTGTCGATTTCGAATGAGTGTTCGGATATCTGGAAACAAGCTTCGGTCCGAACTTTCGCGCGAATGCGTGGATGGGAACGGAATGTTAGGGTCTGATCCGAGCCTTGTCATCGCGGCGAGGTCCCCGACCCACTGAATGAGTTGGATTTAAATGGCGCGTCGTCTTTCGGTCACAGTGGAGCGCTTCCCGCTCGCAGCCTCCTTCACCATCTCTCGCGGCACCAAGACCGAGGCGGTCGTGGTGCGCTGCGAGATCGAGGACGAGTACGGACGGGGCCACGGCGAATGCGTGCCCTACGCCCGTTACGGCGAGACCGTGGAGAACGTGCAGGCGGCGATCGAAGGCGTTCGCGCAGCCATCGAAGGCGGGGCGTCGCGCGAGACGATCCAGACGCTGCTTCCCGCCGGGGCCGCGCGCAACGCCGTGGACTGCGCGATGTGGGACATCGAGGCGAAGTCCACCAACCGGCGCGTGGAGGACATCGTCTGCTCCGGCCCCTCCCGTCCGATCGAGACCGCCTACACGATCTCCATGGGAAGCGCGGCCGACATGGGCGAAGCGGCCCGCGCGGTGGCCCACCGGGGCGTGCTCAAGGTGAAGGTCGGCGGCGAGAACGACGCCGAGCGCATGCGGGCCGTTCGCGCCGCAGCGCGCGGCGCAAGGCTCATCATCGACGCGAACGAGGGCTGGACGCCGGAGAACATCCGCGAGAACCTTCTCGCGGCGGCCGCCGTGAACGCCACGGTGGTCGAGCAGCCGCTGCCGAGCGACAACGACGCGATCCTGTCCTCCATCCCGCATCCGGTGCCGATCTGCGCCGACGAATCGGTGCATTCGACCAAGGATCTGGCGGCGCTGCGCGACCGCTACGACTACGTGAACCTGAAGCTGGACAAGACCGGCGGCCTGACAGAGGGCCTCGCCTTCATGCGGGAGGCCCGCACCCACGGCTTCGGCATCATGGTCGGCTGCATGGTCGGCACGTCGCTCGCCATGGCCCCGGCCGTGCTTCTGGCGCAGCGCGCCGACCTCGTCGATCTCGACGGGCCGCTCCTCCTGCGGCAGGACCGGCCGCACGGCCTGATCTACTCGTCCTCCACGGTGTCGCCGCCCCGCCCCGCCCTCTGGGGTTGAATTCAGGCCCGCACGCGCTTGCCCGTGCGGGCCTTTCGGCTATGACGGCAATGAGCCTGCCGCGACGGCCATACGAGGAGAGACCATGAAGGCGACCGAAGACAGCCAGCCGCGGGACACCGTGCGCGATCTCGACGAACAGGCGCTCTTCTACCACCGCCATCCCAAGCCCGGTAAGCTGGAGGTCCAGGCCACCAAGCCGCTCGGCAACCAGCGCGACCTGGCTCTCGCCTATTCGCCCGGCGTCGCGGCTCCCTGCAAGGCGATCGAGGCCGATCCGTCCCTGGCCGCCGCCTATACGGGCCGCGCCAATCTCGTCGGCGTCGTCTCCAACGGCACGGCCGTCCTCGGCCTCGGCAATATCGGTCCGCTGGCCTCCAAGCCCGTGATGGAGGGCAAGGCCGTCCTCTTCAAGAAGTTCGCCGGCATCGACGTCTTCGACATCGAGATCGACGCGCTGGAGATCGACCGGGTGGTCGACGTCGTCTCCGCGCTGGAGCCGACCTTCGGCGGCATCAATCTGGAGGACATCAAGTCCCCCGAGTGCTTCGAGATCGAGGAGCGGCTGCGCGCGAAGATGGGCATCCCCGTCTTCCACGACGACCAGCACGGCACCGCGATCATCGTCGCCGCCGCGATCCGCAACGCGCTCCTTCTCGCCAAGAAGGACATCGGCGAGGTCCGGATCGTCACCTCCGGGCTCGGCGCGGCGGCGATCGCCTGCCTCAACCTCCTGGTCTCGCTCGGCGCCAAGGTCGAGAACATCACCTGCACCGACATCGACGGCGTGGTCTACAAGGGCCGCGACGGGCGGACCGACCGCTGGATGGAGGTCTATGCGCGCGAAACGACGATGCGCTCGCTGGGCGAGGCCATCGAAGGCGCCGACGTCTTCCTCGGCCTGTCGGCGGCCGGCGTCCTGAAGCCCGAGCTTCTGGAGAAGATGGCGCCGCGCCCGCTCATCATGGCGCTGGCCAACCCGACGCCGGAGATCATGCCCGAGCTCGCCCGTGCGGTGCGCTCCGACGCGATGATCTGCACCGGCCGCTCGGACTACCCGAACCAGGTCAACAACGTCATCTGCTTCCCCTTCATCTTCCGCGGGGCGCTCGATTGCGGCGCGACCTCGATCAACGAGGAGATGAAGATCGCGGCCGTGGACGCCATCGCCGAGCTCGCCCGCGAGGAGGTGTCGGAGGTCGCGGCGAAGGCCTACGGGACCGAGACCCCGGTCTTCGGCCCGGACTATCTGATCCCCTCGCCCTTCGATCCGCGCCTGATCCTCAAGATCGCGCCGGCCGTCGCGAAGGCGGCGGAGGCGACGGGCGTCGCGACGCGCCCGATCGAGGACATGGAAGCCTATCTGGAACGGCTGAACCGCTTCGTCTTCCGCTCCGGCCTTATCATGAAGCCGATCTTCCAGACCGCCCGCAAGACCGGCAAGCGCGTGATCTTCGCCGACGGCGAGGACGAGCGGGTGCTGCGCGCCGCGCAGGTGATGCTGGAGGAGAAGATCTGCCTGCCGATCCTCGTCGGCCGTCCGAGCGTCATCGAAACGCGGCTGGAGCGCTTCGGCCTGCGCATCCGTCCCACCGAGGACTTCGAGGTCGTGAACCCGGAGGACGACCCGCGCTACCGCGACTATGTCGAGCACTATTTCTCGAAGGTCGGCCGGCGCGGCGTCGATCCGGACACGGCGCGCACCATCGTGCGCACGAACACGACGGTAATCTCGGCGGTCTCGGTCTCGCGCGGCGACGCGGACGCGATGATCTGCGGCCTGTCGTCGGGCCGCTTCGCGCAGCATCTGCGCGACATCCAGCAGGTGATCGGCGTGGCGCCGGGCGTCTCCAAGCTGTCGGGGATGAGCCTGCTCATCGGCGGCTCGACCCTGTTCATGGCCGACACCTACGTGCAGGACAGCCCGTCCGCCGAAGATCTGGCCGAGATCATCCGCCTCGCCGCGATCGAGATCGAGCGCTTCGGCATCTCGCCGAAGGTCGCCCTCGTCTCGCATTCGAACTTCGGCACGGTCCGCACGCCCGACACGCTGAAAATGCGCAAGGCGCTGCAGATCGTGCGCGACAGCGGCGCGGAGATCGAGATCGACGGCGAGATGCACGGCGATGCGGCCTTGTCGGAGGCGATGCGCAAGCGCCTGATGCCCGATTCGACGCTTTCGGGCAGCGCCAACCTCCTCGTCTTCCCGACGATCGACGCGGCCAACATCACGATGAACGTCGTGAAGGTGACGAACGACGCGCTCCATGTCGGGCCGCTGCTGCTCGGCACGAACGCGCCGGCGCATATCCTGACGCCGTCCGCCACCTCGCGCGGCGTCGTCAACATGACCGCGATCGCGGTCGCCGAAGTCGTGCAGAAGACCGGTCGCTGAGGAGCCCTTCCCGCGCATTCGATCGGAGTGCGCGGGAGGCTTTCCGAAAACCGATTCTGATTTTCGGGCCGATGCTGCGGGTCTCAGGCCGAGCCGAAGCGCTCCAGCCGCTGACGCGCGCGTTCGTGCCCGATGACGGGCAGGAGCGCCGCGAGATCGGGGCCATGGTCGAGCCCCGTCAGCGCCCGGCGCAGCGGTAGGAACAGCGCCTTGCCCTTGCGTCCCGTCGCGGTCTTCAGGACGTCGGTCCACGCCTTCCAGGACGAGCCATCGAAGGGGCCGGCGGGAAGCGCGCGCCGCGCCTCGGCCAGGAAGGCGGCGTCCTCGGGTTCGAAGGAGGCGTCGGAGCCGCCGCGCTCGACGACCTCCCACCAGAGCCGGGCATCCTCCACCTTGGCGCAATTGCCGCGCACGGCCTGCCAGAAGGTCTCGGCCTGCGTCTCCGGCACGCCGATCCGCGCGAGGCGCCCGGCCACATCCCGAACGTCCATCGCGTGGACGAGATCGGCGTTCAGCCGGTCGAGATCGGCCGGATCGAACTTCGCGCTCGAATGGGACAGGGCCGACAGATCGAGGCGCTGCGTCAGCGCGTCGAGCGTTGCGACCGCCTCGATGGACCCGGCCGCGCCGGTCAGAACGGCAAGGCTCGCCACCGCCATCGGCTCGTAGCCGTCCGCCCGCAGCGAACGGAGCGACAGCGCCCCCGAGCGCTTGGACAGCCCTTCCCCGTCGATCGTCGTCAGGAGATTGATGTGGCCGAAAACCGGCAGCGCGTGGCCGAGCGCCTTCAGGATCGCGATCTGAACCGCCGTGTTGGTGACGTGGTCCTCGCCGCGCAGGACGTGGGTGATCCCCATTTCGCCGTCGTCGACGACGGAGGGCAGCGTATAGAGATAAGTCCCGTCCTCGCGCACCAGCACGGGATCGGAGAGGGAGGCGAGATCGACTCGCTGCTCGCCTCGCACGAGGTCTTCCCAGACGATCTCGGTTCGCTGCGCTTCGAACGGATCCCGCGCGAAGTTCGGCAGAAGGAAGCGCCAGTGCGGACGCCGGCCGTCCGCCTCGAGCCGTTCGCGATCCTCGGCCGTCAGCCGCAGCGCCTCGCGGCCGTAGACGGGCGGCAGGCCCCTCGCCAGCGCGCGCTTGCGCCTGCGGTCGAGTTCGTCCGGCGTCTCGTAGCAGGGGTAGAGCAGCCCCTTCCCGCGAAGCGCCTCGGCCGCACGATCGTAGATCGCGATCCGGTCCGACTGGCGGTGGAACTCGTCGGCTTCGATGCCGATCCAGGCGAGGTCCTCCACGACGGCCCTCGCGTACTCTTCCCGCGAGCGCTCGCGGTCCGTGTCGTCGAGGCGCAGGACGAAGGCGCCGCCGCCGGCCTTGGCGAAGAGCCAATTGTAGAGCGCCGGGCGCAGGTTGCCGATATGCAGATAGCCCGTCGGCGAAGGCGCGAAGCGAAGGCGCGGCTCGGGTCCGGTCGGCATGGTCAAGCGCCCGCCATCTGCGTGACCATCTGCCAGCCGGCCAGCGCGAAGCCGACGGCCGAGAACACCGCTCCGATCACGAACAGCCGGACCGCGTGCCGGCGCTCCGGCTCCAGATCGGGTCCGAACGCCTCCCTGGTCGTGACCCGTCCCGCGTCCTGAAAGACCGATCCGGTGGCTTCGCGACCGGCCGCCTTCCGGATGCGCCAGACCATGAGGAGAAAGCGGACGAGGAAAACCGCGCCGACCACCGTCGACACGAGTGCCCAATCGCCGATCGGCGGAACTTCGAACATTTCAGGGTCCCGTTGAACAATCGGGACGCTGTTAACATGCTCTTTGCGCACCCGCGACGCCTGTCATACGAGCGGCGCGGAACTCGTGTCGGATGACGGGGCTTCCCAAACGAGGCCGCAGGACCGAAATAGGCGCGCGGATCCCAGTTATGGATTCGTCGGCAGTGCGTCACAACGCCAGGAGATCCCTTGGATCAAATCCTTGAGCTGATCGACCGGTTCGGCATCGTCATCGTCTTCATCGGCACCTTCTTCGAGGGCGAGGTCTTCGCCATCGTGGGCGGCTTCCTGGCCTATCGCGGCTCGCAGTCCTTCGAGTTCATGCTGGGCCTCGCCTTCATCGGCTCGTTCCTCGGAGACATGGCCGTCTTCCTGTTCGCCCGATACTTCTCGGACTCGCCCTGGATCATGAAATGGACGCGACGGCCGCGCTTCGCCCGCGCCCTGCGGCTGGTGGACCGCTTCCAGGCCTATTTCGTCATCATCAACCGGTACGTCTACGGCCTGCGGATTCCGGGGCTCATCGCCCTCGGCCTCTCCTCGATCACCGTCCCGCGCTACCTGATCCTCAACCTCGTCGGGGCGGGCATCTGGGCGACGATCTTCACGACGATCGGCTACGTGTTCGGCCACGCGATCTCCTCCGTCTTCGCGCGGCTGGAGATCATCGAGGACGGCTTCATCGCCGTCTTCGCCATCCTGGCGGTCGCCGCACTCGGCTACCTCGTCTGGTATCGCTTCGGACCCGGAGCGAAGGACCGGCTCGCCGACCGCGAGGCCGAGCGCCAAGGCACCAACATCCATTCCTGACCCCTCGAACACGGAAGCAGGACGATCGAAATCGCGTCGCCCGGTTCGGGCGGCGCGCCTTCTCGTGGGCTCAGATCGCCCCGGCGGCGATGGAGAGCGCGAAGACGAACAGCGAGACGGCTGCCAGCGAGAGACATTCCCGAACGATCAACATGCGAACCACCCTCCGTTGATGTTCCTGTTTTGTTCCATTTCCGTTCGAGTGTCAAACGCCGGGGTTCCCGGCCCCGACGACGCGTTCGCAACATGGTGAACAAGGTGCGGACGGGGCGGCGGACGAAACCCTTCCCGCCCCGTCCGCATCGACGTCAACCGATCGCCATCAGGCTCGCATTGCCGCCGGCCGCGGCCGTGTTGATCGAGGTGGAAACCTCCTCGACGAGCCAGTTCAGGCCATAGGCGCGCGGGTTCCGGGTCAGCTCGTCGCTCGTCGCCGCCTGGACGAGAACGAGCGGTCCGTCGAGTTCGGCGATCTGCCTGTTCAGGTCACGAACCCGCTCGGGCTCCCCTTCGAGGAGCGCCCCGGCGAAGGGCCCTCCGTCCCGGAGGTCGCGTGTCTCGGACAGGCGCGACACGACGCTCTTCGGCAGGTCGGCAGGCAGGCCCGGCCCCTCGCTCGCATCGATGATCCCCGCGTTGCCCGTGGCCAGAACGGTGGCGATCTGGCGCCTCAGCCCGGCCTCGGTCTGCGGAACGCAAAGGATTCGCCCGCGCGCGTGCAGCCTGTAGAGATTGCGCTCGCCGACCGGCCCGGCCAGCTCCGTGCCGAAGCCGAGAAGCGACGCCCGGCCCAGCGAACGCGCGGCGTCGGCCTCGCTTGTCGGGCCCTTCGCGTCCAGCCAGGCCGCGTAGTCGAGCAAGGCCAGATCGGCCTGGATCGCGCCTGCGTCCAGCGCCTCGGGCGCCGGGTCGACCAGCCGCCCCAGATAGAGCGGACCGCCGGCCTTCGGTCCGGTCCCCGACAGGCCTCGTCCGCCGAAGGGCTGAACGCCGACCACGGCGCCGATGACGTTGCGGTTCACGTAGACATTGCCGACGCGGACACGGCTCGTGACATGCGCGATCGTCTCGTCGAGACGGGTGTGGATGCCGAAGGTCAGCCCGTAGCCCGAGGCGTCGATCTCTCCGATCAACCGGTCGAGCTGCCGGCGGCGGTAACGCAAGACGTGCAGCACGGGCCCGAAAATCTCGCGCTTCAGTTCGGCGAGCGAGTCGATCTCGATGATGGTCGGGGGACGAAGGTCCCCGCCCCCGCGCTTTCCGGCAGGTCGAGCCTCTCGACCTTGCGTCCCCGCGCGCGCATCGCCTCGACGTGAGCCTCGATGCCGTCCCGCGCCTCCGCGTCGATCACCGGTCCGATATCGACGGCCAGCCGGTCGGTGCGCCCGATCGAGAGCTCCCGCAAGGCGCCGCGCAGCATCGTGAGAATGCGGTCGGCCACCTCCTCCTGCAGACAGAGCACCCGCAGCGCCGAGCAGCGCTGGCCGGCTGAATCGAAGGCCGAGGCAATGACGTCCGCGACCACCTGTTCCGCAAGCGCGGAGGAATCGACGATCATCGCGTTCTGTCCACCCGTCTCGGCGATGAGCGGGATCGGCTTGCCCGCATCCGACAGCCTCTCGGCGAGCTGCTTCTGAATGAGGCGCGCGACCTCCGTCGAGCCCGTGAACATGACGCCGGCCGTCTGGGACGCGCCGACGAGAGCGGCGCCCAGCCTTCCGTCGCCGGGCGCGAGGTAAAGAGCGTTCCGGGGAATGCCCGCCTCATGCAGGATCGTCACCGCCTCGAAGGCGATGAGCGGGGTCTGCTCCGCCGGCTTGGCGACGACGCTGTTGCCCGCGACGAGCGCGGCCGAGACCTGTCCGGTGAAGATCGCCAGCGGGAAGTTCCACGGGCTGATGCAGACGACGGGGCCGAGCGGCCGCTGATCGGGGCCGAAGGTGCGGCGGGTCTCGGCGGCGTAGTAGCGCAGGAAGTCGATCGCCTCGCGCACCTCGCCGATGGCGTTCGCCGCGGACTTGCCGGCCTCCCGGATGACGATCCCCATGAGGCGCCCCATCCGCTCCTGCATGAGATCGGCCGCGCGGTCGAGGCAGGCCGCGCGCTCCCCGGGTGAAACGGCCGCCCAGGAAGCGGCGCCTTCGGCTGCGGCCTGCATGATCCGTGCGGCAGCGCCGGCATCCAGCTCCGCGACATGGCCGACGATGTCGCGATGGTCCGCGGGGTCGAGCACCGGCCGGCTCGTGCCCGCCACCGGCTCGAGCGCGCCCAGAGCGTGCGCGCGAAGGCCGCCGCTCGCCGACGTCTGCAGCGCATTCGTCAGCTCTTCGAGGGCCGTCTCGTCCGACAAATCGATGCCGGCGGAGTTCCGCCGCGCGGTGCCGAAGAGGTCCGCCGGAGCCGCGATGCGGTCTTGCGGAGCGCCGGGCTCGGCCATGGCCTCCACCCGCTCGACCGGATCGGCCGCCAGTTCGTCGATCGAGACCGCTGGATCGGAAATGCGGTTCACGAAGGAGGAGTTCGCGCCGTTCTCGAGGAGACGCCGAACGAGATAGGCGAGCAGCGTCTCGTGCGTGCCGACGGGCGCATAGATGCGTGCCGGGCGCGCCAGCTTCGAGGGGCCGACGACCTCGTCGTAGAGCGGTTCGCCCATGCCGTGCAGGCATTGGAACTCGTAACGGCCCTCCTCGAAATCCGGCCCGGCGAGTTGATGGATGGTCGCAAGGCTCTGCGCGTTGTGCGTCGCGAACTGGGGAAACACCGCGTCGCCGGCCGCGAGCAGGCGCCTGGCGCAGGCGATATAGGCGACGTCCGTGTGGACCTTGCGGGTGTAGACCGGAAAGTCCGCCAGCCCCTCGAGCTGCGCGCGCTTGATCTCGGCGTCCCAATAGGCGCCCTTCACGAGGCGGACCATGATGCGGCGCCCGGAGCGGCGGGCGAGATCGACGATCCAGTCGATCACGAAGGGGCAGCGCTTGCCGTAGGCCTGGACGACGAAGCCGAGACCGTTCCAGCCCTCCAGCGCCTTGTCGAAGGACAGCTCCTCCAGAAGGTCGAGCGAGAGTTCGAGGCGGTCCGCCTCCTCCGCGTCGATGTTCAGCCCGATGTCGTAACCCTTGGCGAGGATCGCGAGCCGGCGCACGCGCGGCAGGAGCTCGCCCATCACCCGACCCGCCTGCGCCCGCGTGTAGCGCGGATGCAGCGCCGACAGCTTGATGGAGATTCCGGGGCCGGCATAAATTCCGCGCCCGCCCGACGCCTTGCCGATCGCGTGGATGGCGTTCTCGTAGTCGCAGAAGTAGCGGGCCGCATCTTCGGCGGTCGTCGCGGCCTCGCCGAGCATGTCGTAGGAGTAGCGGTAGCCCTTCGCCTCCAGCGGCCGCGAGCGCTTGAGCGCCTCCTCGATCGTCTCGCCGGTGACGAACTGCTCGCCCATCAACCGCATCGCCATATCGACGCCGCGCCGGATCACCGGCTCGCCGGCGCGCGCGACGAGGCGGGTGAGCGCGGCCGAGAGCCCGCGATCGTCGGCGGTGGACGTCAGCTTGCCGGTGACGACGAGGCCCCAGGTCGCGGCGTTCACGAAGAGCGAGCGGCCGCCGCCGACATGGGACTGCCAGTCGCCGTCGGCGATCTTGTCGCGGATCAGCGCGTCGCGCGTCGCGTTGTCGGGGATGCGCAGCAGCGCCTCGGCAAGACACATGAGGGCGACGCCCTCCTGGCTCGACAGCGAATATTCGCGCACCAGCCCCTCGACGCCCGTCCCCTTGGCCTTTGCCCGCAGCGCTTCGATCAGCTTGCGAGTCGTGCGCGCGATCCGGGCCCTGTCCTCCTCGCTCACGCGCGCCTCGTCGAGGAGCGGGCGGAGGCATTCGGCCTCGGGCCGGCGATAGGCCGCCGTGATCGCGCGACGGAGCGGCGACGGCTCGCGGACCGGCGGGGCGAAGAACGCGAAGGGAGCCGGGGCGGCGGAGAAATCGGCGCGGGACGGCGAAGGGGCGGCGGACATGACAAGCTCTCCCGAACGGTCAGCCAGAGGCGATGGCCGAGATTAGCACCCGGCCGTCGAGCCATCCGCCCTCATTCGTCGCCATCACAGTCCGGATGGACTATATGAAGGCGCCATTTCCGCGAGGTCGGACCATGAAACACCCTTCCAGCGACGAAATCGACGAGTTCGACCGTAAGATGCTTCGCATCCTCGCAGAGGACGGGCGGATTTCGATCACCGAACTCGCCTCGCGTGTCGGGCTCTCCAAGACGCCCTGCCAGATCCGGTTCCGACGCCTGGTCGAGGAAGGCTACATCGAGGGCTTCAAGGCCGTCCTGAACCCGCGCAAGATCGGGCTGGATCACGTCGTCTTCGTCGAGGTGAAGCTGACGGACACGCGCGAGGATGCCCTCGCCGCCTTCAACGCGGCCGTGCGAAAGCTGGCCGAGGTCGAGGAGTGCCACATGATCGCGGGGCGCTTCGACTATCTTCTGAAGGTCCGCACGCGCGACATCGCGCGCTACCGCCGTGTGCTCGGCGATCTGATCTCCGCCCTGCCCCATGTGGCGTCCACCTCGACGAACGTCGCGATGGAATCGGTGAAGGAGAGCGGCCACGAGGCACGTCGGCGGCGCTCGTAGGACAGCGCGAACCCCAGTAGGCTCACACGCTGCCGGATGATCGTTCATGTTCGGCTTTAGGGAGATGGTCGGAGCGAGAGGATTCGAACCTCCGACCCCCTGAACCCCATTCAGGTGCGCTACCAGGCTGCGCTACGCTCCGACACGAGCCTCTATAGTCGGCTTGGCGGCCGGAAACAATGCACAAGTTGGCCGCCTCGCATGTTCGCGCGGGCCGCGCCTCACAGAGAGGCGAGCACCCGCTCGATCTCGCCGAGAACGGCGGCGTCCTCGATCGTGCCGGGAACCGTATAGGGTTCGCCGACCGCGATCTTCTTCATCGTGGCCCGAAGAATCTTTCCCGAACGCGTCTTGGGCAGCCGTTCGACGACGACGACCTTCCTGAAGGCGGCGACCGGCCCGATCCGCTCGCGCACCGCCGCCACGACCTCCCCTTCGATGGTGCCGGGCGCTCCTTCCGCGCCCGCCTTCAAGACGACGAGGCCGACGGGCACCTCGCCCTTCACATCGTCCCGGAGCCCGAAGACTGCGCATTCGGCGACCGCCGGATGGGATGCGACCGCCTCTTCGATCGCGCCGGTGGAGAGGCGATGGCCCGCGACGTTGACTACGTCGTCGGTCCGTCCCATCACCCAGACATAGCCGTCCTCGTCGAGCATCCCGGCATCCGCCGTATCGTAGAAACCCGGCCGAGCCGCGAGATAGCTCTCGCGAAACCGTTCGTCGGCCTGCCAGAGGGTGACCGCGGCGCCCGGCGGCAACGGCAGGTCGATGACGATGTTGCCCATCGTGCCCGCCTCGACGGGCTGGCCCTCGTCGTCGAGGACGCGCAGCCCGTAGCCCGGCATCGGCACCGTCGGGGAACCGGGCTTCACGACCAGATCGTCGAGCCCGCGCGGATTGGCGGCGACCGGACTGCCGGTCTCTGTTTGCCACCAGTGATCGACGACGGGGACGCCGAGACGATCCTTCCCCCATTTGACCGTTTCCGGATCGGCGCGCTCGCCCGCGAGGAACACGGTGCGCAGGCACGACAGGTCGCGGCCGGCGAGCAGATCGCCTTCGGGGTCGCGCGCTCGAATGGCGCGGATCGCCGTCGGCGCGGTGAAGAGTGCGTTCACGCGGTGCTGGGCCGCTACCCGCCAGAAGGCGCCCGCATCGGGCGTGCCGACCGGTTTGCCTTCGTAGAGCACGCTCGTGCAGCCGTGCAGGAGCGGGCCGTAGACGATGTAGGAATGGCCGACGACCCAGCCGACGTCCGAGGCGGTCCAGAAGACGTCGCCCGGCGACAGGCCGTAGATCGCGTTCATCGTCCAGGCGAGCATGACCATGTGCCCGCCATTGTCGCGCACGACGCCCTTCGGCTTGCCCGTCGTTCCCGACGTATAGAGGATGTAGAGCGGATCGGTCGCGGCCAGTTCCACGCAGGGACTGTCCCGTTCGCCGTCGAGGGCGGCGAGCCCCGCCTGAAGACGTTCGTGCCAGTCGGCGTCACGGCCGGCGGTCAGTTCCCCGACGAGCCCCTCGCGCTGGAGGATCAGGCAGAGGTCCGGCCGATGCGCCGCCTGGCGAAGCGCCTCGTCGAGGAGCGGCTTGTAGGCGACCGTGCGGCCGGGCTCGAACCCGCAGGACGCGGCCAGAATCACCTTGGGCGCGGCATCGTCGATGCGGGCGGCCAGCTCGCGCGCGGCGAAGCCGCCGAAGACGACGGAGTGGATCGCGCCGATCCGCGCGCAGGCCAGCATGCCGACGACCGCTTCGGGCACCATCGGCATATAGACGACGACGCGATCTCCCTTGCCCACTCCGGCGTCCGTCAGGACCAGCGCCAAAGCCTGCACCTCGCGCAGAAGCTCGGCATAGGTCCGCGACGAGACCGTGCCCGTGACCGGACTGTCATGGATGATCGCGCGCTGCGCGCCGCGACCGGCGGCGACATGCCGGTCGAGAGCGTTGAAGCAGGTGTTGCAGGTGGCGTCCGGGAACCAGCGGCCGTAGACCCCGGCGCCGGGATCGAAAGCCCGTGTCGGGGGGCGCACCCAGGCGATGGCGCGGGCCGCCTCCATCCAATGCGAATCGGGATCGCTTCGCCAGCGGTCGTAGACCTCGCGGTAGCCCATAGCCTTCCTCCCGAACCGCCCGCCCTCGCCCGCGGGTCCGCCGCCCGGCAGCCGGGACGGCCGGCCGAACGCGCCCTCAGACTGATCCGATTTCAGGTCCGGTGTCGACTGGCCTCGGTCGCGAGGCGGTTGTCTGCGCGCCAAGCGGCGAGAGGCGGTTTCAGGCGTCCGCTTGCGCGGCCTGCGGTCCTGCATAGGGAGCGAGCCACGCCGTCAGCGAGGCTCGGTCGAAGGGACGATAGACGAACCCCTTAGCCCCCGCCCGCTTGGCGCGGGTCATCAGGCCGAGATGCGATTCTACCAGCGACGCGAGAACGACCGCCTCTCCTGCTTGCCGATGGGAGCGCACGATGCGGATCGCCTCGTCCACCGGGCAGTCGGGAAGCGTGGCGGAGACGAGCGCGAGGTCGATCGGCCCGCTGGAATTCATCAGGGAAATCGCCTCGGCCGGCGTTTCCGCACAATGGACGGTGTAGCCCGCCAGGGTGAGGATGCGCGAGGCGATCTTCCGCACGACGCTGTATTCGTCGATCACGAGGCACGTCTTCATGGCCCATCCCTCCTTTCCCGGTCGCGCCAACTCGTCGCGTCGGCGGGGACTATGGGCGGGACGGGCTTTCCAATGCGTTCTGCCCCATGGGAAAGAAAGGCTGAAGATCGGCCTTTCCCAGCGTCAGTCGGCGACCGTCTCGGTCTCGCCCGCTTCGCTCTTCTCGACCGTGAAGACGGCCTCGCCGTCGCTCTGGTCGAGACGGACGGTCAGGCCCAGCTCGCGGGCGAGAAGCAGCGTGTAATAGGGCTGGACGCCATGGGCGTCGATCGGCTCCTCCAGCGGCTCGTCGGACAGGAGCGCCCGGAACTTGGCGGGCACGCGCAGCGGCGTGCCCTGCGCCGTCACGACGATCCGGATCTCCGGCTCCAGGCTCTCGATGGCGATCTTCACCTCGCGCCCGCGCGGGACCGTGGCGTTGGCGATGACCATCAGATTGAGGACGAGCTTGGCGACGTTCTTGGGAACGTAGGCGCGCTCGCCCTCCCATACGAGATTGGCGCGCTCGAAGGACATGAAGCCCTCCGCCACGGTCTTGGCGTCGCCGAGGTCGATCTGCGCCGCGGTCGAACCGGACGAACCGTAGGCCAGGCGCGCGAACTGCAGCTTGGCGACCGCGCTCCGGGTCGAGTTGCGCACCAGCGCCATCGACTCGGGGTCGTTCGGCATCTCGTCCAGAAGCTCCAGTCCGCTCTGGATCGCGCCGACGGGCGAGATGATGTCGTGGCAGAGCCGGCTGGCGAGAAGGGCCGCGAGCTCGGGCGCGGACAGTTGAGGAAGGGGCTGCATCGCGTCTCCAGGATCGCCGGCCGCCGAGAGCGGGCCGGCGCGCAAAGGCCGGCGAATCGCCCGTCCGCAGGTCGTTTCACGTGCCGGCGACCATGAATCCGGGCGGGTGTCGCGTCAATGGCGAGATCGGAGGGAGACCGTCGTTAGCCAATTGCAAACCTTAACGTGGTGCAATCGGTCGAAGGACAAGACGAGCAGTTCCCTCGCCGGGCCGAAGAGCCCGACCGACCCAAAGGAAGGATCGCGCCGATGTTCCGAGCCCTGCGGACGCTTCTCACGCCGCTTCGCGCCCTCTCCATGGGCGTCGCGATCGCCCTCGCCTCGCCCGCCGCAGCCCAGCAGAGCGGCTACACGATCGAGGAGATCGTCGATCAGGGGCACAACTTCTTCGGCGCCACGTCCGGCGGCCTCGCCTCCATGGTGGAGCACGCCTTCCAGCGCTTCGGCCTGCCGAACGGCTACATCCTCGGCGAAGAGGGCGGAGGCGCCTTCATCGGCGGCGTGCGCTACGGCGAAGGCACGCTGTTCACCAAGAACGCGGGCGAGCACCGCGTCTACTGGCAGGGTCCGTCCCTCGGCTTCGACGCCGGTGCCGACGGGGCGCGGATGATGGCGCTGATCTACAACCTTCCCTCAGTGCAGAGCGTCTACGGGCGGTTCGGCGGCGTTTCGGGCAACGCCTACCTCGTCGGCGGCCTCGGCATGACGGTCCTGCAGCGCGACACCGTGACGATGGTTCCCATCAAGACGGGCGTCGGCGCCCGGCTCGGCGTCAATCTCGGCTATCTGAAGATCACCCCCACCCCGACCTGGAACCCCTTCTGAGCACCGGTGGGGGCGCAAATGCCCGGTGACAATCGCGTTTCGGGCCCGGCGCGCTCTTGAGCGGCGGCTCCGATCGTCTATCCTTGCAACCGCAAGGGCACGTCCATAGCTGTTCGACGCGCGCCACAATCGATCCTCGCTCGCGGGACGAGCGGGGCCGCGTCCCGGGAAACGCATGATCGCCACCGGCCTCGTCTTCCTTCTGGGTGCGCTCGTCGCGACGCTTCTCGCCCTCCTGTTCGTCCCCTTCCTGTGGCGCAATGCGCAACGTCTGGCCCGGCGGGACTTCGCGGCGACCATGCCGGCCACGATGAACGAGATCCGTGCGGAGGTCGACCGCGTGCGCGCGGAAGCCGCGATGACGGTGCGGCGCCACGAAATGCTCACGCAGAAGGCCCGCGAGCGGCTGGCGCTGGAGCGCGCCAAGGTCGGACGCCTGACGGCGTCGAACGCGGACTCCCTTTTCCTCAGCGAACAAAGGCAGGGCGAGGCCAACGCGCTTCGCGCGCAGCTCGATGCGCTTCAGCAGCGGGCCGATGCGCTGGACGAAACCCGGATCGAGCTCGAACAGGAGAACGCCGCGCTCCGCGAGGCACTGGCGCAGGCCGAGGCGGACCTGCGCGCTCTGCCCCCGGCTGGCCCCGAGGCCGGGGCGACATCCGGCGCGCCAGATGAATCGTCCGTCTCGCAGGAGCCGGAACAGGCGCGGATCACGGCGGCCACGGCCGCGCTCCTCGCGCTTGCCCGAGACTATCGCCGAGAGCGCAAGCCGGAGCCGAATGTGCCGTCCGGCGAACCCGTCGGGCGCAGCGCCGGCGATCCGGCCGTCGCCGAACTCATGGCGATGGCCAAGGAGCCCGCGCCGACCGACCCGGCCGAGCGCAAGCTGCGCAACGCCAATGTGCGGGAACGCATCGCGGAGCTGGCCTCGCGCTTCCTGCCGAGCGATTCGACGGCTCCCGCCTCCGCGAAAGCGTCCGAGTCTTCGCCGCCCGCTGAGCCGGAGCCCGTCGCGCAGACGTCCCGCAAGGCATCGTCCGGCCCGCGGCCCAAGCGCCGTCGCGGCTCGCAGCGGAACCGCTCGCAGCCGCCGCGCTGACGGGCAGGCACGACGCCGACCCCGACCAGGGGCCGATCACCGAAAGGATCGTCGATGGATCAGCCCGTTCGCGTTTTCGACGGTCACAACGACACCCTGCTGCGGCTTCTCCTCGACGGTTCGGATCAGGCCCTCGACCGCTTCCTGAACGGCGGTTCGGACGGCCACATCGATCTGGAGAAAGCTCGTTCGGGCGGTCTGGCGGGTGGTCTCTTCGCCATCTTCCCGCCTTCGGCCGACATCGCCGCCGTGGTCGACAGGCCGGACGGTGCGCCCCACGATTTTCCCCTGCCGCCGCCCTTGCCGGAAGCCGAGGCGATCCGCACGACCATCGCCATGGCCGCGATCCTGCACCGCCTCGAGCGCCGGTCCGGCGGCCGCCTGAGGATCTGCCGATCGGTCCCCGGGATCGAAGCCGCGATGGCGGACGGCGCCCTCGCCGCCGTTCTCCATGTCGAGGGCGCCGAGGCGATCGGCCCCGATCTCGACATGCTGGACGTTCTCCACGCCGCCGGGCTGCGCTCGCTCGGGCCCGTCTGGAGCCGGCCCAACATCTTCGGCCACGGCGTGCCCATGCGCTACGGCGACACGCCCGATGTCGGAGACGGCCTGACGGACGCCGGAAAGCGGCTGATCGAGCGCTGCGGCGAGTTGCGGATCATGATCGACCTGTCGCATCTCAATCTGAAGGGCTTCGAGGACGTCGCGAACCTCTCGCGCGCGCCGCTGGTCGCGACGCACAGCAACGCCCACGCCGTGACGCCCCATTGCCGGAACCTGACGGACCCGCAGCTGGACATGATCGCGGGCAGCAAGGGGCTGGTCGGCCTGAACTTCGCCACGGCCTTCCTTCGCCCGGACGGGCGGACGGACGCCGACACGCCGCTGGACGACATGCTGCGCCACCTCGACCATCTGCTGTCGAAGCTGGGGGAGGACGGCGTCGCGCTCGGATCGGACTTCGACGGCGCGACGATCCCGCAGGCGATCGGATCGGCGGCCGGCCTGCCGCGACTGGCGGACGCGATGCAAAAGGCCGGCTACGGCGCCGAGCTGATCGATAAGATCACCTGGCGCAACTGGCTTTCGGTTCTGTCGCGCACCTGGGAGCGATAGAGCGCCGTGCGTCCGGTTGGACGCCCAAAGGACGCTCTATCGCTTTGAATCGACGCATCAGGCTTTCCGAAGATCGATTCGGATTTTCGGGCCGATGCTGTAGCACCCTCGCTCTTTCGCGAAGGGCACCGGGGTCGGGCCGCGGCCGAGCGGCGGCCCGCAGACCGTCCGATCAGGCGGCCACCTGACGCAGGGCGTCCACGATGTCGTCCACGACGTTGTGGACGAGGTCGCGGTCGTCCCCTTCCGCCATCACGCGGATCAGGGGCTCGGTGCCGGACGGACGGATCACGATCCGCCCGGATGCGCCGAGGCGCCCCTTTCCGTCCTCGATCGCGCGGCGAACGCCATCGCGCTCCAGCGCGCCGCCATCCGCGATCCGCACGTTCTTCAGAAGCTGGGGCACCGGCTCGAACTTGCGGCAGACCTCCGAGACGAGACCGCCCGTCTTGCGCACCACGGACAGGATTTGGAGGGCCGCCACGAGCCCGTCGCCCGTGGTGCCGAAATCGGACATGACGATGTGGCCGGACTGCTCGCCGCCGAGATTGTAGCCGTGCTGGCGCATGTGCTCGACGACGTAGCGGTCTCCGACCTTGGTGCGCGCGAGCTCGATGCCCTGGCCCTCGAAGAAGCGCTCCAGGCCGAGATTCGACATGATCGTCGCGACCACCCCGCCCGCCGCCAGACGGCCGTCGGCCGCCCAGGCCTCGCCGATGACCGCCATCAGCTGGTCGCCGTCGATGATCTCGCCTTCCTCGTCGACGATCATGACGCGGTCCGCGTCGCCGTCGAGCGCGATGCCGATGTCGGCGCGCACCTCGCGCACCTTTTCCTGGAGCGCGAGCGGATTCGTCGAGCCGCAATTCAGGTTGATGTTCGTCCCGTTGGGCTCGACCCCGATCCGCACGACTTCCGCGCCGAGCTCCCAGAGAACGTCGGGCGCGACGCGATAGGCCGCGCCGTTGGCGCAGTCGATCGCGACGCGCATCCCGTCCAGCGTCAGTTCACGCGGCAGAGTGCGCTTGGCGAACTCGGCATAGCGGTCGCGTCCGCCGTCGTCGTAATGCTTGGCGCGCCCGAGATGCGCGCCGACGGCGAGACGGGAGCTCAGGTCCTGGTCGATCAGCGCGTTGATCTCGGCTTCCACCTCGTCGGAAAGCTTGTAGCCGTCGGGGCCGAAGAGCTTGATCCCGTTGTCGTCGAAAGGATTGTGCGAGGCTGAGATCATCACCCCGATGTCGGCGCGCATGGAACGGGTCAACATGGCGACGGCCGGGGTCGGGATCGGCCCGAGCATCAGGACGTCGACGCCTGCTGCGGTGAAGCCGGCGCAAAGCGCCGGCTCGATCATGTAGCCGGACAGGCGCGTGTCCTTACCGATCACGACCCGGTGCCGGTAGCTGCCCCTTCGGAACGCGAGTCCGGCGGCCATGCCGACCTTCATCGCGATCTCCGGCGTCATCGGATGGCGGTTGGCGCGCCCGCGAATGCCGTCGGTGCCGAAATAGGACTTGGCCATGAACACTCGTTCCCGTTGATCGCCGGAGGGTCTAGCCTTCCGAGCATAGTCCAAGAAGTAAAAACTTGCGTTTGCGCGAAGCGCGGCGTGATCACCGCCACCGCAACACGAAAAGGCCGGCGTCTCCGCCGGCCTTTCACTGTCGTCTCGATTCAGCCGTCAGGCCGAGGGCTGCGGCTCCAGCCCGTCCTCCGGCCGGTCGCGCGGCCCGAGCGGCTTGGCGGTGCCGACCTTGGGAACGGCAGAGCCGCGGCTCGGCGGCGTGTCGTCGCCCATGTCGCGGGCCAGCGGCTTGCCCGCCAGTAGATCGCGAACCTCGTCGCCCGACAGCGTCTCGTATTCGAGAAGGCCGTTGGTCAGCGTGTGAAGCTCGTCGATGCGCTCCTGCAGGACCTGCCGGGCCTTGTTCTCCGCGACCTCGATGATCGCGCGGACCTCCTGGTCGATCAGGCGCGCGGTGTCCTCGCTCATGTTCTGCTGCTGCGAGACGGAGTGGCCGAGGAAGACCTCCTCCTGGTTCTGGCGGTAGCGCAGACGGCCGAGCTTGTCGCTCATGCCGTATTCCATGACCATCGCGCGGGCCATGTTCGTGGCCTGCTGGATATCGTTCGAGGCGCCGGTCGTCACGTTCTCCGGGCCGTAGATGATCTCCTCGGCGGCGCGGCCGCCGAAAATCATCGCCAGACGCGCCTCCATCTCGCTCTTGCGCATGCCGTAACGGTCGCGCTCGGGCAGGTTCATCGTCACGCCCAGCGCGCGGCCGCGCGGGATGATGGTGACCTTGTGCAGCGGATCGTTGCCCGGAACGTGGAGGCCGACGAGAGCGTGGCCCGCCTCGTGATAGGCGGTCAGCTTCTTCTCTTCTTCGGTCATGGCCATGGAGCGGCGCTCAGCGCCCATCATCACCTTGTCCTTGGCGTCCTCGAACTCCAGCATGGTGACGAGGCGCTTGGAGCGACGCGCCGCCATCAGCGCCGCCTCGTTGACGAGGTTGGCGAGATCAGCGCCCGAGAAGCCGGGCGTGCCGCGCGCGATGGTCCGCAGATCGACGTTCGGGGCCAGCGGCACGTTGCGCACATGGACCTTCAGGATCTTCTCGCGCCCGCCCACATCCGGGTTCGGCACCATCACCTGACGGTCGAAGCGGCCCGGACGCAGGAGCGCGGGGTCGAGAACGTCGGGGCGGTTGGTCGCCGCGATGAGGATGATGCCCTCGTTCGCCTCGAAGCCGTCCATTTCGACGAGGAGCTGGTTCAGCGTCTGCTCGCGCTCGTCGTTGCCGCCGCCCAGACCCGCGCCGCGATGACGGCCGACCGCGTCGATCTCGTCGATGAAGATGATGCAGGGCGCGTTCTTCTTGGCCTGCTCGAACATGTCGCGCACGCGACTCGCGCCGACGCCGACGAACATCTCGACGAAGTCCGAACCCGAGATCGTGAAGAAGGGAACGTTGGCCTCGCCCGCGACGGCGCGCGCGGTCAGCGTCTTACCGGTTCCCGGAGGTCCGACGAGGAGGACGCCGCGCGGGATCTTGCCGCCGAGGCGCTGGAATTTCTGCGGCTCGCGCAGGAATTCGACGATCTCCTCGAGGTCGGCCTTGGCCTCGTCGACGCCCGCCACGTCCGCGAACGTGACCCGGCCGTGCGCCTCGGTCAGGAGCTTGGCCTTGGACTTGCCGAAGCCCATGGCCTTGCCGCCCGCGCCGCCCTGCATCTGGCGCATCAGGAAGATCCAGACGCCGAGGATGAGGAGGATCGGACCGAAGGACAGCAGCATCGACCAGATCGGGTTGGTGTTGTCCTGCAGCGGGCTCGCCGAGATCTGGACGTTCGAGTTCTCCAGACGCTGCACGAGGCCGGGGTCCTCCGGCGCGTAGGTCTGGAAGCCCGTCGACTGGTCGTTGTAGGTGCCGGAAATGCGCTGGCCCTGAATGGTCACGGAGCGCACGCGGTTGTTGTCGACCTCGGAGAGGAACTGCGAATACGGGATCTCCCGGGTGTTCGCCTGCTGGCCTCCGTTGGAGAAGAGCTGGAAGAGCGCGATCAGGAGAAGCGCGATGATCGCCCAGAGGGCGAAGTTACGGAAGTTCTGATTCATCGTCCGTCCTGAGACTGCGCCACCACGGGCCGGGCTGTCGCGTCGGCCTGCATGCGCTCCATATGTCGAAGGGGAAGATAGTCAGCCGGAAAATCCTTGCCAACCTGCGAGGGCTCTTTTGCCGCGATTTGGCTAATGGGCTCTGCGCTTTGCAGGTCGCGGGCAAGGCGCCAGGACACGCGCTCCGTCAGACGGAGGGCCCGGACCGGCTCGCGCAGGCGGCGGAGCGCCGCCGGGTGCGCCGCGACCGGCCGACCGTCCCGATCGATGGCGACCGGCAACGCCGCATCGAGGATTCCGCCCCGGCCCAGCGCGCCGAGCGCGACGATGCGGTCCGGGCGAGGCTCTTCCGGATCGAGATCGAAGCGCTCGTCGAAGCAGGTCCCTTCGGCCGTATCGAGCGTCGGCGGTCCGACGCGTCCGAACTCCCGGCTCACGCAGATGTCATCGGGACCGGCCGCCAGCCGGCAGCCGCCGAGCGTCGCGACGAAGCCCCCCTCGCCGCCGGCCAGCCGTTCGGCCAGGCGCAGGACGGACGAGCCGGACGCGGGGCGGGCCGACCCGCCCGCGGCCGACAGGATGCGCGAGAGAAGCGCGATTCCGCCCGCGTCGGGGGCCGCGACGAGCGCGCGCGGAGCCGCGACGAGCCCCCTCGCATCGACGGTGATTTCGCTCAGGCGCCGTGCGACCGCGTCATCGACGGCAACGCGGGCCTCCGCCGCCTCGGCGATGGCGCGAAGCAGCCGGTGACGTTCCGCCGAACTGGCCTCGGCTAGGTGCCGGCGCCAGCGCACCCGCGTATAACGCGGGTCGGAATTGGTCGGATCGCTGGCCCAGGCCAAGCCGCGTGTCCGCAGGCTCGCCACGAGCCGGGCCTTCGGCAGGCCGAGGAACGGGCGCAGAAGCACGAGACCGGGCTCGATGTCGCGACGCTCGCGCATGCCCGCCCGACGCTGGACGCCCTCGCCGCGCTCCATCGCCATGAGATGCGTCTCGATCTGATCGTCCTGGTGATGCGCGGTGACGAGGGCCTGCGCTCCGCACTCCCGCGCGGCGGCGGCCAGCAGACGGTAGCGCCCGTCCCGCGCGGCGGCCGACAGATTGCCGGAGCGAGACCCGCGCCGCCATCGCAGCGTCCGGTGCGGCAGGCCGTAGCGCGCGGCCAGACGACCGACCGCCCTCGCCTCCGCGTCCGCCTCCGGACGCAGGCCGTGATCGACGGTCGCGACGCTGAACCGGCCACCGAGGCGCTCGCGGTTCTCGCCGACGAAGACGAGGAGCGCCAGGGAGTCGGGCCCGCCCGAGACCGCGAGCAGGCGATGACCGGACGAGGACAGGCAACGGCTGAGAAGGCCGTAGGCTTCCTCCGCCCCGACCGGCCAATCGAGGCAGGGTTCGGGCGCGAAGGGTACGGGTGCGCCCAGCGGATCAGCTGCAGCTGGCGGTGCGCTCTTCCTCGCCGAGCTTGCGGCGCACGTTCTCGCTCATCTGCGGGTAGCGGCGCTCGACCTCGGCATAGGTCACGCAGGCGGTGTCGCGGTTGTCGAGGCGCGCGAGCGACATGCCGAGCTTCAGCATCATCTCCGGCGCCTTGCCGCTGTCGGGATGAGCCTTTTGCGCGTTCAGGAACACCTCGGCCGCGTCGCGGAACTTGTTCTGCGCGAAGAGGCTCTCGCCGAGCCAGTAGCGGGCGTCGGCCGCTTCGGCCGAGTCGGGATAGGTGTCCGCGTACCGCCGGAAGGTCTGCTCGGCCAGCTGGTAGTCGCCGGCGAGGAGGTAATTGTAGGCCAGCGAATACATCTCCGCCGGACCGCTCGGGTCGATCGAGGCGACGGTGGAGGACGGGGCAGGCTGCGAGCTGGCGCTGCCCGGCTGGGGCAGGCCGGTCGCGGCCACGCTTCCGAGAATGCTGCCGATCTCGTCGTTCTGCGTGGGCGAGGTCGCGGAGGTCGGCGGCGTCACCGGCGGGAGGCCGAGCGCGAACTCCTGATCGCCGCTGGACGGCGTCCCGGGCACGGGCGCCGCCTCGCTGCGGCGCTCGCCGTTGCCGCCGGAGGACGAGCCGCCTTCCAGATCCTGGAAGCGGAGCTCGTTGTCCTCCTGCGCATTGCGCAGCTGCTCCTGCAATTGCAGGACGAGGAAGGACATCTCCTCGACCTTGCCGGTGAGCCGACGCATCTCCTCCTCCATCTGCGAGATGCGGACGGACGCATCGCTGGACTGGGCGAGGATGACGGGAGCCTCCTGTCCGGACGGCGCACGGGAGTTGCCCCAGCCGAACGGGAGATCGATGGCTGCCGCCGGGGCCGCACCCATCAGGAGAGCGAGGGAGGCTGCGCCGGTCAGGCGCGAAAGGAACTGGGCCATGCCGCTGAACTCCGCTGCGGAGACGGGGTCCTTCCGCCGCTCCGGCGGATCTGGCAGGTACGCCGCTCCTGAAATTCAGGCAAGCCGGGTGAGTTCGTCCAAAGTTTGGCCGCTCGGCCCGACCCGAGGCTCAAACGGAAGCGGGCCGCGTCAGCGGCCCGCAAAGGCAACAGCTGTTGCCGAATTGCCTCAGGAGCCGGCGCCGGAGAGCACTGTCACCGCGCGGCGATTCTGCGACCAGCAGGAGATGTCGTCGCAGACCGCGACGGGCCGCTCCTTGCCGAAGGAGATCGTGCGCATGCGGTTCGGCGCGACGCCCTGGGTGGCGAGGAAGTCGCGGGTCGCGGCGGCGCGGCGGGCGCCCAGCGCGATGTTGTATTCGCGCGTGCCGCGCTCGTCGGCATGGCCTTCGATCACGATCGCATAGGCCGGATACTGGTTCAGCCAGCGGGCCTGGTTGGCGAGGGTCTGCTGGGCGTCGGCGCGGATCGAGGAGGAGTCCGTGTCGAAGAAGATGCGGTCGCCGACATTGACCGTGAAGTCCTGGCTGGAGCCCGGAGCGGCCGAACCGCCCGCGCCGCCGAGACCACCGGCACCGCCCATGCCGCCCGGCCCGCCGAGGCCGAGACCGGCCGCGTTGTCGGGGAGCGTCTGGTTGCGGTTGGCGCAGCCCGCGATCATCAGCGTCGCGGCGAGAACGAGTGCGATGCGGCCGGACGGCCCCGAGGCGAGACGGCGCATGGCCTGCTCCTTGAAAACGATGGATTCGCGTAAGGCGGTCTTTACCATGACGAGGATTAACGGCCCGTCAACGCTGGCGGATTCCCTAGCGATCCAGAACGGGAACCCGGTGCCGCGATTGACGCGCGATTGAGTCCGCACCGCGGCAGATCGCGCTCGAACGACGAAAGGCGGGCACGAGGGCCGCCTTTCGTTCAGCCTCGCGAAAGCTTCGGTCAGTCGAGCGCCGGCGACCAGGCCGGGTCGGAGCCGAAGTTCGGCGTCGCCACGCGCTGCTCGTTCCGCCCGGTCAGGTCGATCGAGTAGAGCTGCGGGCCACCCGCCCCCTGCGCGTCGCGGAAGAACATCAGGACGCGTCCGTTCGGAGCCCAGGTCGGCCCCTCGTTGTGGAAGCCCGAGGTGAGGATGCGCTCGCCCGAGCCGTCCGGCCGCATCACGCCGATCTGGAACTGCCCGCCCGACTGCTTGGTGAAGGCGATCAGATCGCCCCGCGGGCTCCAGACGGGCGTGTTGTAGGAGCCCTGGCCGAACGAGATGCGCTGCTGGTTCGAGCCGTCGGCGTTCATCGTGTAGATCTGCGGGCGCCCGCCCCGGTCGCTTTCGAAGGCGATGCGGGTGCCGTCCGGCGAGTAGGACGGCGAGGTGTCGATCGCGTTGGTCGAGGTCAGGCGCGTCGTGGCGCGCGAGCGCAGATCCATCGCGTAGATGTTGGACGCCGCGTCCTGCTGCAGGCTCATGATCACGCGCTGCCCGTCCGGGGAGAAGCGCGGCGAGAAGGTCATGCCGGGGAAGTTGCCGACGATCTCGCGCGCGCCCGTCTCCAGCTGGAGAAGGTACACGCGCGGCTCGCCCTGGCCGTAGGACATGTAGGTGATTTCCTGCCGGCTCGGCGAGAAGCGCGGCGTCAGCACCAGATCGCGCCCGTCGGTCAGGTAGCGCACGTTCGCGCCGTCCTGGTCCATGATGGCGAGCCGCTTGAGGCGCTGTTCCTTCGGGCCGGTCTCGTCCACGAAGACGACGCGCGTGTCGAAATAGCCCTTCTCGCCCGTCAGCCGCTCGTAGATCGCGTCGGAGATGATGTGGGCGATGCGGCGCCAATTGTCCGGGTTGGCGTAGAACTGCTGCCCGTCCAGCTGGCTCTGGTTCACCACGTCCCAGAGGCGGAACTCGACGCGCAGCCGCCCGTCGGCCTCCGGCGTCACGCGTCCGGCGACCAGCGCCTGCGCGTTGATGACGGTCCAGTCCTGGAACCGGGGCGTCGTGTCCGGTCCGACGTCGCGCTGGATGAACGCCGCCTGGTCGATCGGCGCGAAGAGGCCCGAGCGCTGCAGGTTCGAGCGCACCACGTCGACGATCTGGCTGCCGAGCTGATTCGACGACTGGAACGGCGGCAGCGCGATCGGCAGCGGCTGGATGTTGCCCTGCGTGATGTCGATCTCGATCTGGGCGTGCGCCGGCGCGGCATAGCCTGCGACGGCGGCCGTCAGAGCGAGCGCGGCGGCCAGCGTCCGGATGGTGGTCTTCATGGGTCAGTCCCCTTGGAAACGTTTGTCGCGCGCGCCGTCTTCGCGCGCCGCCGCGGGCCTTCGTCGGTCGAACTCGTGCGGCCGCCCTCGCCGGGCGGCCGAGCCTGTCGTCAGAACATCTCGCTCGGATCGAAGTTGATCTGCACCTGGCTCCAGGTCTCGTACTTCTCAATCGGGAGATTGTATGGCGCGCAGCGCCGGATCGCCCGCAGCGCGGCCTCGCCGGCCACGCGCTCGATGGTCGAGGCGCCGCCACCGGACACGATGGTCGGGACACCCTGGAGCGCCCCGGAGGGATCGAGCTGCATCTGGATCGAGATCCGCAGCGAACCGGCTTCGGAGACCCCGGCAGGCGGGCTCCAGCAGCGCTGGATCTGGCCGCGAAGCGCGTCGAGCTCGCTCTGCGTCAACCGCTCGCCCGTCGAGCGGGTGTTGCCGATCGCCGCCTGCGTCTCGGACCGGCGCGCGCCGCCGCCTGCCGATTCCTGCCGGTTCAGGAGCGCCGCGATCTCGTCGGCGTCGAACTCCGGCTCGGAATCGTTCGCGGCCTGGGCGGTCTGCGTCTCGCGCGGGGTCTCCTGCCGCTCCGGCGTCGGGGTCGGCGGCGTCTCGCGCACCGGCTCGGCCTGCCGCACCGGCGGCGTCGGGCGCGCCTGCGGGGCCGGGATGTTGCGCGGCGTCGGCTCGGGCTCGGGCGCGGCCTCCGCGACCTGCGGGGCGGCCTCGTCGATGACGGGCTCCGGCTCCGGCGCGGGTTCCGCGACCTCCGGCTCGGCGGGAGCGGGCTCGGGCTCCGGTTCGGCGACGGGCTCGGGCGCGGGCGCGGGCGCGGGCGGCGGCGGAGGGGGCGGCGGCGCCTCGGCGGTCGCCGTGTTCACCTGCTCGCGCGGCGCCGTCACGGGCCGCGGGGGCGAGGCCAGGTCCACCTCGTTATCGCCGACGTTTTCCGCTGGCATCGGCAGCGTCTCGGGCGTCTCCGTCGGAGCCGGCGCAGGCGTCTCGGCGGCGTCGGCCTCCCGCTCGCCCTGCACCATGGTCGTGAACTCCTCGATCGACACGACCTCGACCGGCAGGGACTCGCCGGTGGTCATGTCGAGCTCGCGCGCGCCGCCGAACGACCACAGCCCCCAGGTCAGGAGCACGGCATGCAGCGCGGTGGAGGTTGCGAAGGACTTCATGGGATCGCGGTCAGCTGCCCGACTCGCTCGCCGTGACGAGGCCGATGTTGCGAAAGCCGGCGGACGAGATTCGCGCCATGACGCGCATCACGGTGCCGTAGTCGGTCGCCTGATCGCCGCGCACGAAGATGCGCTCGTCATAGCCGGCCATGCCGATCGCCTGGAGCTGGGCCACAACGTCTTCGGCCGCGACCGGCGTGTCCTGGATGAAGATCGAGCCGTCCTGCTGGACGGAGATGGTGATCGGCTGCGTGTCGGAATTGAGCGCGCGAGCCGCCGTCTCGGGCAGCTGCAGCGGAACGCCGACCGTCATCAGCGGCGCGGCGACCATGAAGACGATGAGGAGCACGAGCATGACGTCGACGAAGGGCGTGACGTTGATCTCGCTCATCGGCGCGCGGCGACGACCGCCGCCGCGCCGACGGCGCCCTCCTCCGGACGATGCTGCTGTGCCTGCGGACATGCCCATGGCGAACGGCTCCCTGGCTTCGCTCGGCGCTCAGCGCGCCTGCGAGCGCTCGTCGATCTGACGCGACAGGATGGCGGAGAACTCGTCCGCGAAGGCCTCGAGGCGCGCCCCGATCCGCCCGGCGTCCGCCGTCAGCTTGTTGTAGGCGACGACGGCGGGAATGGCCGCGACGAGGCCGATGGCCGTGGCCAGAAGCGCTTCCGCGATGCCGGGCGCCACGACGGCGAGGCTCGTCTGCTCGGAGGCGGCGATCGCCTGGAACGAGGTCATGATGCCGACGACCGTGCCGAAGAGGCCGACGAAGGGCGCGGCCGAGCCGACGGTCGCGAGAAAGCCGAGGCGCGATTCCAGCCCGTCCATCTCGCGCGCGATGGTCACGTCCATCGCCTTCTCGATGCGCTGCTGAAGGCCGATCGGCGAGCGTGCGCCCTTCTCGAAGCTCTTCTTCCATTCGCGCATGGCCGCGACGAAGAGCGCGCCCATGCCGCTCGTCTTGCGGTCGGCGAGCGTGTGATACAGCTCCTCCAGCGACTGGCCGGACCAGAAATTGCTCTCGAACTTGTTGAGCTGGCGGCTGAAGGCCGCGTAGCGCATCCACTTGTCGAAGATGATCGTCCAGGTCCAGACCGAGGCCGCCACCAGACCGATCATGACCAGCTTGACGATGAAACCGGCCTGCCAGAACAGTCCGAGAAGCGACATGTCATGGCCTGGCGCAGCAAGCGCCGTCTGGGCGACTTCGTTCATGCCTTGTGGTCCCTCGAAAGATCGGCGGCTTCGCGTCGGAACGAAGCCGGGCAGGCGTTGAAGTGATCGTCGGAAGGAAGCCTCGCATGCGAGGCATTCCGCCCTGCCGCCGCACGTCGCCCCCGGCCCCTCCCTTCACCTTCGATTCCGGTGAAAGAATGGCGTCGGGCGCTCGCTGCGGCACCGCACAATCATCGGACCTTAAGGTTAACAGGCGGTTAGCGGACGCTCTTCAGGCGTCGGACGCGGGAGGCCCGAGCCGTTCCGCGACCGCTGGCGGCATTCGGCGCGGCTTGCCCTCGGGCGAGATGACCGCAACCTTGACCGAGGCCGTCACGAGGACCGTTTCGCCTCTGGATATGCGCTGGTCGAGGAGGACGCGCGCGCCGCCGAGCAGACGCGTACGGGTCTCCACCGTCAGCACGTCGTCGATGCGGGCGGGCGCGAGAAAATCGATGTGCATGTGCCGGACGGCGAAGGCCATCGGCTCGCCGAACCGGCCGTCCATCAGCTCGCGATGGCCGATGCCGTGAAGGCGAAGATAGTCGGTCCGCCCGCGCTCCAGGAAGTGCAGGTAGCGCGCGTGATAGACGACGCCGGAAAAGTCCGTGTCCTCGAAGTAGACGCGCACGTCCAGCCGGTGCCCGCCCTCAATGAGGCGGCCGGCGAGCCCCCCGCCCGCTTCGTTCGTGGAATGCTCTCGCGTCATCGCCCCGCGCATAGAGGAATGTCGGCCGTCTGTCATGGGCACGCGGCCCTTGCGGCTGCCCGCCTCCGCCCTCGAAGACTACTCGTCGAAGAGCGCGCCCTGCGCCCCCTGCCATCCGCCCGGCACGGCGAGCCCGAGATGGCGGAACGCCTGCGCGGTCATCATCCGGCCGCGCGGGGTGCGCTGGATGAAGCCCTGCTGAAGGAGATAGGGCTCGACGATGTCCTCGATGGCGTCGCGCGGCTCCGACAGCGCGGCGGCGATCGTCTCGATCCCGACCGGGCCGCCGCCGAAGCTCATCGCGATCAGGTCAAGATAGCGTCGGTCCAGTTGGTCGAGACCGAGGCTGTCGACCTCCAGCCGCGAGAGCGCTTCGTCGGCGATGCGACGGTCGACGATCGCCGCGCCTGCGACATCGGCGAAATCGCGCACGCGCCGCAGCAGCCGCCCGGCGATGCGTGGCGTGCCGCGCGAACGCCGGGCGATCTCGCGCGCGCCGTCATCGCCCATGGAAAGGCCCATGAGCCGTGAGCCGCGCCGTACGATGTGCTCCAGTTCCTCGACCGTGTAGAAGTTCAGCCGCACGGGAATGCCGAACCGGTCCCGCAGCGGCGTCGTCAGGAGCCCGATGCGGGTCGTGGCCGCCACCAGCGTGAACTTCGAAAGATCGATCTTCACCGATCGCGCGGCCGGTCCCTCGCCGATGATGAGGTCGAGCTGGAAATCCTCCATCGCGGGATAGAGGATCTCCTCCACGGCCGGCGACAGACGGTGGATCTCGTCGATGAAGAGAACGTCGCGCTCTTCCAGATTGGTGAGCAGCGCGGCCAGATCGCCGGCCTTGGCGATCACGGGACCGGAGGTGGAGCGGAAGTTGACCCCCAGCTCCTTCGCCATGATCTGCGCCAGCGTCGTCTTGCCAAGTCCCGGCGGGCCGACGAAGAGCACGTGATCGAGCGCCTCGCCCCGCGTGCGCGCCGCCTCGATGAACACCTTCAGGTTCGCGCGCGCGGCCGCCTGCCCGACGAAATCGTCGAGCCGCTGAGGACGCAGCGTGACGTCGATGTCCTCGCCCCGCTTCTCCGGGCTGATGATGCGTGTGCCGTCGCTCATGAGCGGAGGGCTTCGCGGTCGCGGGCCGACCTGTCAACGGCTCTCATCGGCTGAGCGCCTTCAGCGCCAGCCGGATGAGCGTGGCCGACGAGGCGCCCTCGCCCGCCTCCTTCACGCCCTGCGCGACGGCGCCCGCCGCCTGATCGCGCGAGTAGCCGAGATTGGCGAGCGCGGAGACCGCGTCCGCGACGGGGGCCGAGGCGACGCCCTCCCCGATGTCGCGCTTGAGGCCGAAGGACGCGATCTCGCCGGCGCCGGAGAAGGCCGGCGCCTTGTCCTTCAGTTCGGCGACGATGCGCGCGGCGACCTTCGGCCCCACGCCGGGCGCGCGGGCGACCATCGCCTTGTCCTGAAGCGCCACCGCGTTAGCGAGATCGCCCGCCGACAGGGTTCCGAGAACCGCGAGCGCGACCTTGGCGCCCACCCCCTGAACGTTCTGGAGCAGACGGAACCAGCCGCGCTCGGATTCGCTGGCGAACCCGTAGAGCCGGATCATGTCCTCCCGGACATAGGTCTCGACGAAGAGGATCACCGCCTCGCCGACCGTCCCGATCGAGCCGAGCGTGCGCGCGCCGCAGAAGGCGACATAGCCGACGCCGTGGACATCGACGACGACGTGGTCCTCGCCGATCTCGTCGATCGTACCCTTCAACTTGCCGATCAAGGATGGGTCTCCGGGCAGATGATGTTGAGGTCCGGGAAATAGGCGCGGTAGCGGCCCGCGTCCCGCGTCAGAAGGCGATGGCCGGCGACGAGGGCATGGGCGCCGATCAGGAAGTCCGGCAGGGTCCGGTCGCGCCGCCCGCCGCGCTGGCGGTAAAGACGATGGGCCTGCCCAGCCGGGAACGCGGCGGCGAAGGGGAGCGGTTCCGCGACGGGCTGCAGCCATGCCACCCGCTCCCAGAGCTCGCCTTCCCGAGGCATACCGAACGCAAGCTCCGCCCAGACGACGGCGCTGAGAACGAGGGGACCTGTCTGGCTGGCGTCCAAGACCGCATTCCGCGACGCGTCCGAAAAAGGACCGCCGCCGAGAAAGTCGATCAGGATGTTGGTATCAAGAAGGGTCGATGTCATCGCGGGGTCCACGAAGCCAGTCAACATACTCCTTGCCGTCCATTCCCATCGTATCGATCGTTCCCCTCATGCGTTCGACATGGCGATCGAACCATTCGCGAAACTCTTCGGGGTCCTGCGGCCGCTCGTCCTCGGCCTTCGTGCGAACGAGCTGGACGACATTGTCCTTTTCGACGAACTCGACCTCGCTGCCCGGCACGATGCCGAGCTTGTCCCGAATGGCCTTGGGGATCGTCACCTGCCCCTTTTCCGTCACGCGCATGGCGGCTCCGAGCGAGTAATACCAGTCGGTATTACCTAACGGTGAGCGAAGAACAAGTCAAGAACACCGCATTCGGGCGTCAAGCGTTCGCCAGCCGCGCCCGGCCGATCGCGGACTGGCGATGATGGGTGTGGCAGATGGCGATAGCGATGGCGTCGGCCGCATCGTCGGTGTCGAATTCGGCCTTCGGCAAAAGCACCTTCACCATCATGTGAATCTGCTTCTTCTCGCCGTGACCGACGCCGATCACCGCCTTCTTCACGGCGTTCGGCGCGTATTCGGCGACCGGCAGGCCCGCGAGCGCCGGCACGAGCATGGCGATGCCCCGCGCCTGCCCGAGCTTGAGCGTCGCGGCCGCGTCCTTGTTGACGAAGGTCTGCTCCACCGCCGCCTCGTGCGGCTTCTGCTCGTGCACGACCGCCGACAGCCCGTCATGAAGCTGCCGCAACCGGGACGCGAGATCGAGATCGCCGTCGGACGTGACGGTGCCGCTGGCGACGAAGCGCAACGAATTGCCGAAGGTCTCGACGACACCCCAGCCGGTGCGGCGCAGGCCCGGATCGATTCCGATAATGCGGATGACGCCCTCCTGAAACATCTTCTTAACCTTTCGCATATCCGAACATGCGAGGGTTAGACAGACAAATCATGAACGAAGCGGAAACGAACTCAACGCGCGGACATCTCGGACGGCCTTCAAAAAGGACATGATCGCGCGGTCTTCTGAACGCCATCGACGCGAGGACCTTCGAATGCACGCCTGGCCTTCCCTTTCCATGCTCGCGGTCCTCGCAGCCTTCACCCTCCAGGGCGCCCATGCTCAGGAGGCTCCTGGCGCGGCGCCGGACTTTGCCGCCGCCATCGAGCGGGCCAACGCCTTTCCCAATCTGCGCACCCTTCTCGTCGCGCAGGACGGCGAAACGCTCGTGGACGAAGGGTTCGGCGGCTATCGGACGGACCGGGCCGCGAACATCAAGTCCGCATCGAAATCCGTGATCTCGGCGCTTGTCGGCATCGCCATCGACAAGGGCGTCCTCGAAGGACCGGACCAGAAGATCGCCGATTTTCTCGAGGACGAGTTCCCCGGCGAGCCGGATCCCCGCCTCTTCGAGATCACGATCGGAAACCTCCTCTCGATGCAGGCCGGGCTGGAGCGCACCTCGGGCGGCAATTACGGCGCCTGGATCTCGTCGCGGAACTGGGTTCGCGACGCGCTCGGCCGTCCCTTCGAGGACGAGCCCGGCGGACGGATGCTCTATTCCACCGGATCGACCCACCTTCTCTCGGCCATTCTCACCGAAGCGTCCGGCCGCCCGACGCGCGAGCTCGCCCGCGAATGGCTCGGCCCCGCCGGCATCCCGGTCGCGGGCTGGGAGCGCGATCCGCAGGGCATCGATCTTGGCGGCAACCAGACGGCCATGACGCCGCAGGCGCTCCTCGCCTTCGGCGAGCTCTACCGCAACGGCGGCGTCTCGATGGAAGGCGAGCGCATCCTCTCGCAGGACTGGATCGACCGGTCCTGGACGCCGCGAACCCGCTCGCGCTTCCACGACGGTCGCTACGGCTATGGCTGGTTCATCGACACGCTCGCCGGGCACGAGGTCTTCTACGGCTGGGGCTACGGCGGACAGATGATCTATGTCCTGCCGGACCTCGAACTCACCGTCGCCATCACCTCGGACGAGACGCTGCCCTCGGGGCGCGGCGGCTATGTCCGCGACCTCCACCGCCTCGTCGAGGAGACCATCGTCCCGGTCGCGGAGGAGCGCATGAGGGATCGGACCCCGAACGCGGCCGGCTGAGGAGGGTCAGAGAGCGCCGTTCGAGCGGAGGAGATCCTCGATGGTCATCTCGGCGGGCGCGGGAGCCTGGACGGACGCTGAAACGGCGGCCGGCGAAGGCGCGACAGGGCGCGGCGCCGACGCCACCTGCGCGCCGGCCGTCCGGGCGGACTGTCGCGCGCGCACCTGTTCCTGCGTCACGGAGGCGTCGCGGCGCTTTTCGTAGAAGGCATTGCCGCCGGCGATCGCGACATAGTGCATGTTCGAATAGGGGAACGAGTAGCCGGCGGTGTGGAAGAACATCGAGCGGCCGCCGACCTCGCCGTGACGCGCACCGCGCATCACCTTCGCGGCCGTCTGGAAGGCGAGGTCGCGCCCCCGCTCCATCGGTCTGGAAAGGACGCCGGGCGCGAACTGGTTCTTCTGGCCGACCACCTCGCAGATCGTGCTCGGAAACTGCGGCGAGGCGACGCGGTTCATGACCACCGTTCCGACGGCGACCATGCCCTCCTCGCTCGACCGGTTGGATTCGAAATACATGGCGCGCGCCATGCACTCCTGCTCGCTCATACGCTGGGGCTTGTTCGCGCAGGCCGCGAGAAGAGCGGCGCAGGACAGCGCCGCAAGCACCGAAACCGTGCGGTTCATCGCGTCGATCCGTTGGATGTCGTCGCCGCGATCATCGCCCACAGGCGTTAAGGTCCTGTTGACGATGCCAATTGCGGACAGCGCCCGGTCATCCCCCGGAGGCCGACTCGTCCGCTTCCTCGGCCTCGCTCCGGCATTCCCGCAGCCAGACGTCGTAGACCGGATGCTCGAGCGCGTTGAGACCGGGCGAATCGGCGAACATCCAGCCCGTGAAGATGCGGCGGATGTCGCGGTCGAGCGTCACCTCGTCGATCTCGACGAAGGTGTCGGTCTTCGGCGTCTCCTCGGGCGGCGCCGTGTAGCAGGCGCGCGGCGTGACCTGCAGCGCCCCGAACTGGCGGGTCTCGTCCACATGCACGTCGAAGGACGTGATGCGCCCGGTGATCTTGTCGAGACCGGAGAAGACCGCGATGGGGTTTTCCACGCGGGGCGGCGGGGCCGGCGCGGCGGCGGGCGGAACGCCCTGCGAGAACGGCGCGAGCTGCGTTCCCTCCGGCGCCTCGAAGCCTCCGGGAAGGCCTTGCGGAGCGTCCTGCGGCTGTTCGAAACCGTCCGGGGGTGCCTGTTCGGGCAGCGGATCCAGCGGCGCCGGCTGATAGGGGTCGAGCGGCGCCTGCGAGGGATCGATCGGCGCGGGCTCGTAGGGATCGACCGTCAGCGGAGCGCCACTGAACGGATCGATCGGCTGGCCCCAGGGGTCCACCTGCGCGCCGGCCTGTCCCGGCGCCAAGGCCGCCAGCGTCAATGCGGCGGCCGCGATCCCCAGTCTCATCTCGAACTCCAACCGAAAGCGGAGAAATCTGCCCCGGTAACGCGCCCCCAATGTGGCGGCCGTCTCAGGGCAGCCAGGCGTCGTAGTCGCCGGTAACGCGCGGGCGCTCGCCCGTGTTGAGCAGCGAACCCTTGGGCCGATAGGCGCGGGCCGTGCCGGTGTGGTTCACCTCGTGCGGCTTCTGCCACTCGCGCGGAACATAGTTCTCCCGCGAGGGTGGCGTGTCCGTGCGGTGATGCATCCAGCCGTGCCAGCCCGGCCCGATGGCGGAGGCTTCGGCCGGGCCGTTGTAGATCACCCAGCGGCGCTTGCCGCCCTCGGACTGGTAGTAGACGTTGCCGCGCTCGTCCTCGCCCACCCTTTCGCCGAAGCGCCAGGTGTGAAAGCGCGTTCCGATCGTCTGCCCGTTCCACCACGTGAAGATCTGGGTCAGCCATTCCCACGTCTTCGAGGTCTTCGTCATCGGTCCGTCCACGGATGGCAGCGCCGGGGCCGCCCTAGAGTTCGATGGTTTCGGCGCGACTTATGGGCCGGACGCCGCCCAATGTCCATCGCGCTCGCTTCTCCGGCCTCAGGCCGAGTTGCGGACCTTGTAGCGCAGCCAGACCGCACCGCCCTCGATCACCTCGTGCGACATCAACTCGATCCCGGAGACCGGGGCCTTGCCCGCTTCCTCCGCCCCGTGGAACATCGAAGGCGCGCCCTCCCGCCCGTCCACGGCCGGCGCGATGACGACGCTGATCTCGTCGACGAGCCCGGCTCGCAGGAATGCGCCGTTCGCCCCGCCGCCGCCTTCGATGAGCAGCCGGTCAAGGCCGAGCAGGGACCCGAGCTTCGACAGGGTGAGTGCGAGATCGACCTCGTCGCGTCCCGCGAAGATGTAGGACACGCCGTCGGCGCGAAGTCCGGCGAGGTGCGAATCGGACACCGCCTCCGTGAGGACGACGACGATCGCGTCGCCGCCGATCTCCTTCATGCCCCAGGCGATCTTGCCGTGGGCGTCGAGGACGATGCCGTAGCTGGCGGCGCCCTTGGCGACGATGTGGTCTTCGCGCGGAAAGGTCTCGGACGTCTGCGGATAGGCCTCGCCCCTGGCGAACTCGTCGCCCGTCACACGCCCGACGATCCAGGAGCCGCCGCCGAGCTGGTTGTCGTGAACGCTCTCGAACAGATCGCCCATGTCGATGCCGCCGGGAGCCCAGCGGCTGCCGAGCGTTCTGCCGTCGATGCTGGTCACCATGTGGCAGATCGTGTGAGGGCGCATGCGGGAATCTCCGATTGGCAAGGGGTGCGAGCAAAAGGCGCGCGACCCGAACGGAGTTCCGACCTGTCCGCCCGTCAGGCGATGCGCTTTTCCAGGAGCGCCACCGTCACCGAACGGCCGCTGCCCGGAAGGATGTGCGCGGTCTCGCCAACGGAGGAGAAGCCAAGCCGCTTCCAGAAGGCCATCGCGCCCGTATTGGCCGTCTCGACCTCAAGCCGGAAGCGGCTGGCCTCGAAGAAGGAGTTTTCCATTTCGGAATAGAGGTCGGTTCCGATCCCGAGCCGCTGGTCGTCGGGATCGACATAGAGCTGGTGCAGGAAGACGCTGGAGCCGTCCGGCTTGCCCGCCGCGGCGAACGCCATCCCGGCGATGCGCCGCCCGTCGTCCGCCACGAGGAACTCGCCGGCCGGTCGCGCCAGATTGACGGCGAGCGCGGAGGGCGAATGCCATTCGGCGGTGATCGCCGCCACGTCCGCCTCCCCGTAGAGCGAATCATAGGTCGCGTGCCAGCACCGCCCCAGAAGCTCCGACACCGCCTTCAGGTCCGCCGCACCCGCCGTGCGGATGAAGAAGGTCATTCGAGGCCGAGCTTGGCTTTGACGAGGTCGTTGACGGCCTGGGGGTTGGCCTTGCCGCCGGTCGCGCGCATCACCTGACCGACGAACCAGCCGGCGAGCGTCGGCTTGGCCTTCGCCTGTTCGACCTTGTCCGGGTTCGCCGCGATCACCTCGTCGACCGCCTTCTCGATGGCGCCCGTATCGGTGACCTGCTTCATGCCGCGCGTCTCGACGAGCTCGCGCGGGTCGCCGCCCTCGGTCCAGACGATCTCGAAGAGGTCCTTGGCGATCTTGCCGGAGATCGTGCCCTCGCGCACGAGATCGAGGATCGCGCCCAGCTGATCGGCCGAGACCGGCGTCTCCTCGATCCCCTTGCCCGACTTGTTCAGCGCGCCGAGGAGATCGTTGATGACCCAGTTCGCCGCCTGTTTCGCCTCGCGGCCGGATGCCACCTTCTCGAAGAAGTCGGCGATCGCCTTCTCGGACACGAGGATCGAGGCGTCGTAGGCCGAGAGGCCGGACGCGATCAGCCGCTCGCGCTTGTCGTCCGGCAGTTCGGGCAGTCCGGCTTCCAGTTCGGCCACGAAGGCGTCGTCGAACTCCAGCGGCAGAAGGTCCGGGTCGGGGAAGTAGCGATAGTCGTGCGCGTCCTCCTTGGAGCGCATGGAGCGGGTCTCGCCCTTCACCGGGTCGAACAGGCGCGTCTCCTGGTCGATCGTGCCGCCGTCCTCGATGATCGCGATCTGGCGCCGCGCCTCGGCCTCGATCGCCTGGCCGACGAAGCGGATCGAGTTGACGTTCTTGATCTCGCAGCGCGTGCCGAAGGCGCCGCCGGGCTTGCGCACGGAGACGTTGACGTCGGCCCGCATGGAGCCCTCGTCCATGTTGCCGTCGCAGGTGCCGAGATAGCGCAGGATCGTGCGCAGCTTGGTCAGATAGGCGCGCGCCTCGTCCGCCGAGCGGATGTCGGGCTTGGAAACGATCTCCATCAGCGCCACGCCCGAGCGGTTCAGATCCACGAAGGACATGGACGGATGCTGGTCGTGCATCGATTTGCCCGCGTCCTGCTCGAGATGCAGACGCTCGATGCCGATCTCGATCTCGTCGAACTCGCCCTTGGAGTCCGGCCCGACCGAGACCTTGACGATCCCCTCGCCGACGATCGGGTCCTTGAACTGCGAAATCTGGTAGCCCTGCGGGAGGTCCGGATAGAAGTAGTTCTTGCGGTCGAAGACCGAGCGCTTGTTGATCTGCGCCTTCAGTCCGAGGCCGGTGCGCACGGCCTGGCGCACGCACTCCTCGTTGATGACGGGCAGCATGCCGGGCATCGCCGCATCGACGAGCGAGACGTTCTCGTTCGGCCCCTTGCCGAACCGCGTGGACGCACCGGAGAAGAGCTTGGCCTCGGACAGCACCTGCGCGTGCACCTCCATGCCGACGATGATCTCCCACTCGCCGGTGGCGCCGGGGATGAACTTTTTCGGATCGGGAGTGCGGGTGTCGACGATGGTCATGGATGGCGGCCTTGCGGGCGAAAACTCGTGGTCGAACGGCTAAGGGAAAGTCGGTGTCGCTTCAAGCGTCCTTGCGAACGGTTCAAAGCCGTCGCCCGGCGCGCTATCTTGGAAGGCGACAGAGGAGACGACCGACATGAACGTGCAGTCTCTCGACCGGCGGACCGATCCGACCCCGTACTTCGATACGATCGAGGCCTTCTTCGACTGGAGCGACCGAAGGGAAGAGAAGTACGAGCTGGTGGACGGAGTGCCGCGCTTGCTGCCGAATGTTCGACTGAATCACATGCGGGTCGTCGTGGACCTCACGGCACTTCTGGCCGAACAGCTCGACATGGACGAGTTCGAACCGACCATCGGCGACTTCGCGGTCGAGGTCGGTCCGCGGTCCGTCCGCTATGCGGACATTATGATCATCCCCGCCGGCAAGCCGGGACGCAGCCTCCGGACGTCGGACGCGATCGTTCTCTTCGAAGTCCTGTCGGATTCGACGATGCACGTCGATTTCGGCGCCAAGCTCGGAGAGTACCAGCGTCTCGACAGCCTCTCCACTTACCTGATCCTCGACCAGAACCAGCCGAGGGTATGGCGCTGGAGCCGGCAGGACGACGGGAAATGGCCGAACGAACCGGCCATTCTGACCGAAGGTACGATCGAACTGGAGCGCCCGACGCTCAGCCTTCCGCTCGAACGGATCTACGCTCGCATCCGACCTGACGGCTGAGCGCTCACCACCATTTCGAAGGGCTGAACCGCCCGGCCGCCTTCTCGATGACCGAAGCCGTCGCGAACAGCGTCTCCTCGTCGAAGGGCCGGCCGATCAGCTGAAGCCCGAGCGGCAGCCCCTTCTCCGACAGGCCGGCGGGAACGGCGATGCCGGGCAGGCCGGCCATGTTCACCGTCACCGTGAAGACGTCGTTCAGATACATCTTCACCGGATCAGAGTTCATCTCCTGGTCCGCGATGCCGAAGGCGGCCGACGGCGTCGCGGGCGTCAGCAGCGCATCGACGCCGCTTTCGAAGACGGTCTCGAAGTCGCGCTTGATCAGCGTGCGGACCTTCTGGGCCTGCAGGTAGTAGGCGTCGTAATAGCCGGCCGAGAGCACGTAGGTGCCGATCATGATGCGGCGCTTCACCTCGCGGCCGAAGCCGGCCGCGCGGGTGTTCTCGTACATCTCGGCGATGTCGCGGCCGGGCACGCGCAGGCCGTAGCGGACGCCGTCGTAGCGCGCCAGATTCGAAGAGGCCTCGGCGGGCGCGACGATGTAATAGGCCGGCAGGGCGTATTTCGTGTGGGGCAGCGAGACCTCGACGATCTCGGCGCCCGCCTCGCGCAGCCATTCGATGCCGCGCTCCCAGACGGCATCGATCTCGCCCGGCATGCCGTCGACGCGATACTCCTTCGGGATACCGATCCGCAGCCCTTTCACGGAGCGACCGACCGCCGCCTCGTAGTCCGGCACGGGACGATCGACCGAGGTCGTGTCCTTTTCGTCCACGCTCGCCATGGATTTCAGAAGGATCGCCGCGTCGCGGACGTCGCGCGCGATGGGACCAGCCTGATCGAGCGAGGAGGCGAAGGCGACGATGCCCCAGCGCGAGACGCGACCGTAGGTTGGCTTGATGCCGACCGTCCCGGTGAAAGCCGCCGGCTGGCGGATCGAGCCGCCCGTGTCCGTCGCGGTGGCGCCGGCGCACAGATGCGCCGCGACGGCCGCCGCCGAGCCGCCGGACGAGCCGCCCGGCACGAGATCGGCGTTCGAGCCGGCGGCGCGCCAGGGATTGACGACCGGACCGTAATGGCTCGACTCGTTGGACGAGCCCATGGCGAACTCGTCCATGTTGAGCTTGCCGAGCATCACCGCGCCGTCGGCCCAGAGATTGGCGGTGGCGGTCGATTCGTAGCGCGGCTCGAACTTGTCGAGGATATGCGAGCAGGCCTGGGTGTGGACGCCCTGCGTGGCGAACAGGTCTTTCACGCCGAGCGGGATGCCCTCCAACGCGCCGCCCTCGCCGCGGGCCAGCCGCTCGTCGGAGGCCGCCGCCATCTCCGTCGCGCGCGACTGCGTCACCGCGACATAGGCGTTCAATCGCTCGTTGGCGGCTTCGATCGCGCTCAGATAGGCGTCGGTGAGCTCCCGTGCGGAGACATCCTTGGCGCGAAGCTTGTCGCGGGCCTCGGCGATGGTGAGAGCGGTCAGATCGGTCATCGGGTCGCTTCGAAGTCTGGAGTATGATCCGGCGTCCGCGCAGCGGGAACCAGCAGCTTTTCGTAGAAGGCGCAATACGGATTGTCCGGGTAGTCGCCGAACGCGCCGCACCGCTGGAAGCCCGCGCGCTCATAGGCCTTTCGGGCCGCGTGATAGTCGAGGCCGGTCTCGAGCGCGAGGCGCGAGAACCCGGCCTCCCGCGCATGCGCCTCCACCGTGGCGATTAGGCGAGCGGCAAGGCCCGTTCCGCGCGCGGCGGTCCGGACATAGAGGCGTTTCACCTCCGCCAGACCCTCGCCCAGCTCGCGGATGGCGCAGCAGCCGAGCGCCTCTCCGCCCGACCGCGCGACGAAGACCGTCGTCTCGGGCCCGGCCATCTCCTCGGCCGTCATCGGAAAGTTGAACTCGTCGGGCGTGTCGGGCTCCTGCTCGCGCATCGCCGCGTCGAGCTCGGCGATCATCGCCCGTACATCGTCCTGCAGCGGCGTCTCCTGCGAGATCGTCACGCTCATTCGACGACCTTCGGCACCATGAAGAAGTGGTCTTCTGTGGCCGGCGCGTTGGCGACGACGTCGTCCGCCTTGTTGCCGTCCGTCACCACATCCTGGCGCTTGCGCATTTCCATCGGGATGACCGACGTCATCGGCTCGACGCCGGAGACGTCGACCTCGCCGAGCTGTTCGACGAAGCCGAGGATGGCGTTCAGCTCGCTCTGCATGGACGCCACCTCGTCCTCGGTGACGGCGATGCGGGCGAGCTTGGCGACGCGGCGGACGGTGGCGGTATCGACGGACAAGAGGCTGCCTTCGAAGGATGGAAAACTCGAAGGCAGCTATAGTCAGGCGTAGGCTCCAAAACAACGCCCGGCTTCGGGCCGGGCGTCGTCGCGGGCGTCAGACCTCGAAGGGCTCGCCCGGCGTCGGGTTCACGATCTTGTCGGCGTCGCCTTCCATCGCCTGCGCGAACTTGTCGGGGTTCTCGTCGAGGATCGGCAGGGTGCCCCAGTGGATCGGGACGATCTTGTCGAAGTTGAAGTAGCGGCGGCAGGCAAGCGCCGCGACCGCCGCGCCCATGGTGAGCCGGTCGCCAACGGGCACGAGGCCGATCTTCGGGCGATGCAGCTCCTCGATCAGCGCCATGTCGCCGAAAATGTCCGTGTCGCCCATGTGATAGACGCTCGGACCTTCATTGAAGTGGAAGACCAGCCCGTTCGGCATGCCGAGATAGGTGACCGCGCCATCCTCCTCGACGTTACCGGAGGAGTGGAAGGCCTGCGTCAAAGTGACGGAGAAGTCGTCGAACTTCACCGTGCCGCCCGTGTTGGCCGGCTCGATGTTCTCGACCCCCTTCTTGTTCAGCCAGCTCACCAGCTCGAAGGTCCCGATGACCTTCGCCCCCGTGCGCCTGGCGATCTCCACCGTATCGCCGACATGGTCGAAATGGCCATGGGACAGCGCGATGTGGGTGGTGCCCTGCGTCGCGCTCTCGACGTCGCCCTTGAAGTGCGGATTGCCGGAGATGAACGGATCGATCAGGAGGACCGAGCTCCCGGTCTCGATCTTGAAGGCGGAATGGCCGAAATAGGTGATCTTCAAGGGTCTCTCCTTCCGATGATTCTCCCGCCTAAGGTAAGGCGGTCCGTGCTCGATCAAGGACTATCACCCCATGCCCATCGTCGACATCGCCGAGATCGACGCGCGTCTGGCGCCGGGCCGCACGGTCGCGGGCCTCGATCTGGGGACCAAGACGATCGGCCTCGCGGTCTCCGATCTCGGCCTGTCCTTCGCGACGCCGCGTCCCGTCCTGAGGCGCGTGAAGTTCACCCCCGACGCACTGGCCCTCAAAGCTGCGCTGGACGAGGCACGCTGCGGCGCGATCGTCGTCGGCCTGCCGCTGAACATGGACGGGTCGGAGGGACCGAGGGCGCAGGCGACCCGCGCCTTCGTGCGGAACTGGCTCAACCTCGACGACCGTCCCCTCGCCTTCTGGGACGAGCGGCTTTCGACGGTGGCAGCCGAGCGCGTCCTGATCGCCTCGGACGTCTCGCGGGCCAAGCGTGCCGAGCGGATCGATTCGGCGGCGGCCGCCTTCATCCTTCAAGGCGCGCTCGACCGGATCGCGGCCTTGCGAGCCTCCGACAAGGACGAGTGATCCGGTTCTCGGCCCTGATGATACGGATCAAGGCCTACAGCATCGGCCCGAATAGCGGTGTCGATCTTTGGAAAGCCCGATGCGCCGATTGAAAGAGTTGGAGCGACCGTTGTGCGCTAGCGGCGCTGGCGCTCGTTGCCATCGCCCCGCGCATCCGCGCCGAGTTCGGCGGCAAGGCGCATGAAGGCGCGATGGTCCGCCTCGTCGACCTCCTCCGAGCTGTCGGACCCGGTCCATCGGTCGAAGGTGAGGCCGGCGAGCGTCGCCGCGACGAAGGCGGCGTAGACGCCGGGCGATTCCGCTCCGTGCCCGGAGGCGGCGGCGAAGATCGTCACGCCGAGCCCTCCGGCCAGGGCGAGAAGCCCTCGCAGCTCGGCGCGGTCGATGTCCGTGTCGGTCTGGAGGTGGACGACGACGAGCGCGCAAAGGCCCGCGAGCGCCGCATGGGAAAGCGCCAGGAGCGACGCTCCGCCACCCGTCACGATCGACAGGAGAAGAAGGCCGCCTCCCTCCGAGATGGCCAGCGCATAGAAGAGCGCGGAGACGGCATGGAAGGCGCCCCAGGCCGACAGACTGAACGTGGAGAATGCCCGAACCATCGAATTCGCCTCCCGTACCCTTTCCTCAAGGCACAACGAAAAGAAGCGCAGAGCGTTCGCGTTCCCGCAATCGAAAGGATTGGTTAAGGTTAACGGTCGTTCAGACCTGTGGGCGCCGCTCGTCCCGCGGCTTGTCGCGACGGCGCCTTTTGCCGTAAGAGCCGCGCTCAAGATGAGCGCGCCCCTCCCCTCCGCCGCCCCGCCCCGACGCCACCTTCTCGGCATCGCCGGCCTGTCGCTTCCCGACATCCACGAGCTTCTCGACCGGGCGGAGGATTCGATCCTCGTCAGCCGGTCGCGCGAGAAGAAGAAGGCGGCGCTGAAGGGGCTGACCCAGATCAACCTCTTCTTCGAGGCCTCGACACGCACGCAGGCCTCCTTCGAGCTCGCCGGCAAGCGGCTGGGCGCCGACGTGATGAACATGTCGGTCGCCAACTCGTCGGTGAAGAAGGGCGAGACCCTGATCGACACGGCGATGACGCTGAACGCGATGCGGCCGGACCTTCTCGTCGTCCGGCACCATTCGGCCGGAGCCGTGGCGCTTCTCGCGCAGAAGGTCGCCTGCTCGGTCATCAACGCGGGCGACGGCGCCCACGAACACCCGACGCAGGCGCTTCTCGACGCGCTGACGATCCGCCGCCGCAAGGGTCCGGTCTCGAAGCTCAGCGTCGCCATCTGCGGCGACGTCCTGCACAGCCGCGTCGCGCGCTCCAACATCCTGCTTCTGAACGCGCTGGGCGCCAGCGTGCGCGTCGTCGGCCCGTCGACGCTCCTGCCATCCGGCATCGCCGAGATGGGCGTTCAGGTGTTCCATCGCCTGGAGGACGGCATCCGCGACGCCGACGTCGTCATGATGCTGCGCCTGCAGCGCGAGCGGATGGAGGGCTCCTTCGTCCCCTCGGTGCGGGAATATTTCCGACATTACGGGCTCGACGCGGCGAAGCTCGCCGTCGCCAAGCCAGACGCGCTCGTCATGCATCCCGGTCCGATGAACCGGGGCGTCGAGATCGCGTCCGAGATCGCCGACGGTCCCCAGAGCGTGATCGAGGAGCAGGTCGAGATGGGCGTCGCGGTGCGCATGGCGGTCATGGAATGGCTGGCCGGCGGCGAAGGAGCGAACGCATGAGCGCCCCCCTCCTGATCGAGAACGCCCGCATCCTCGATCCGAGCCGCGGGCTGGACGAGACCGGCACGATCCTAGTGCGCGACGGTCGCATTGAGGCCTCGGGCGCGAGCGCGCTGAACCAGGGCCGGCCCGAGGGCGCGAGCGTCATCGACGCGCGGGGCCTCCTGGCCCTCCCCGGCCTCGTCGATGCGCGCGTCTTCATGGGCGAGCCCGGCTTCGAGCATCGCGAGACCATCAGCTCGGTCGGCGAGGCGGCGGCCAGCGGCGGCGTCACCTCCCTCCAGACCATGCCGGACACCGATCCGGTGATCGACGATCTGGCGCTCGCCGAGTTCGTCATGCGCACCGCACGCGAGACCTCGCCGGTCAATTTCTTTCCCGCCGCCGCCATGACGAAGGGCCTGCGCGGCCAGGAGATGACCGAGATCGGGCTTCTGTCGGCCGCCGGCGTCACCGCCTTCTCGGACGGACGGCGGACGGTCTCCAACCCGGCGCTGCTGCGCCGGATCATGACCTATGCGCGCGACTTCGGCGCGCTCGTCTTTCACGAGACGCAGGACCGCGACCTCACCGGCACCGGCGTGATGAACGAGGGGCTGCTCGCCTCCTGGCTCGGGCTTCCCGGCGTGCCGCGCGAGGCGGAAATCATTCCGCTGGAGCGCGACCTGCGGCTGGCGGAGCTGACGGGCTGCCGCTACCACGCCGCGCAGCTCTCCTGCGCCGGCTCGGCGGAGGTCCTGCGCCGCGCCAAGCGCGACGGCGTGGGCGCCACGGGCGGCGCCTCCATCGCCCATCTGTCGCTGAACGAGAACGACATCGGCGAGTACCGCACCTTCTTCCGCCTCTCCCCGCCCCTGCGCCACGAGGACGACCGGCGCGCGATGATCGACGCGCTGAACGACGGGACGATCGACATCATCGTCTCCTCGCACGACCCGCAGGACGCGGACGGCAAGCGCCGCCCCTTCGCGGAGGCCGAAAGCGGCGCGATCGGCCTTGAAACGCTGCTGCCCGCCGCGCTGCGACTCCATCACTCCGGCGCCGTTCCCCTGATGCGGATCGTCGAGGCGCTGACGAGCGCCCCGGCCAGGCTCCTGAAGCTCGACCGCGGGACGCTCCAGCCCGGACGGCCCGCCGACATCGTCCTCGTCGATCTCGACGAGCCGTGGATGTTCGGGGAGCGGCACATCCGCTCGCGCTCGAAGAACACCGTCTTCGAGAACGCTCGCTTTCAGGGCCGCGTCGTGCGTACCATCGTCGCCGGACGGACGGTGTTCGAGAAGGCGGACGAACGCGCATGACGGACTTCTTCGCGCAGAGCGCGCCGGCCTGGCTCGTCGTCTCGGCGGCTCTCGGCTATCTCTGCGGCTCAATTCCCTTCGGCCTCGTCCTCGCGCGCGCCTTCGGGCTCGGCGACGTGCGCAAGATCGGCTCCGGCAACATCGGGGCGACCAATGTCCTGCGCACCGGCAACAAGAAGGTGGCGGCGCTCACCCTCCTCGCCGACCTTCTGAAAGGCACGGTGCCGGTTTTCATCGCCTGGAACTTCGGCGCGCCGGCCGCCGCCATCGCGGGCGTCTTCGCCTTTCTGGGGCACCTCTTTCCGGTCTGGCTCGGCTTCAAGGGCGGCAAGGGCGTCGCGACCTATATCGGCGTGCTCCTCGGCTTCGCGCCGCTCGGCGTCGCGGTCTTCGCGGTGAACTGGCTCGTCGTCGCCTACCTCTTCCGCTACTCGTCGCTGGCCGCACTCGTCGCGACCGCCGTCGTGCCGCTCGTCTACTGGACGACCGGGAACGTCCCCGCCGCCGGCCTCTCCGGCCTCCTGACGGTGATCGTCTACCTCAAGCATCACTCGAACATATCCCGGCTTCTCTCGGGAACCGAAGGCAAGATCGGGGCCAAGGGGTGAGCCACGGGCGCGGGCCTCTGAGCGAGCGACAGAAGCTCGCCTGGCTGCGCCTCATCCGCTCCGAGAATGTCGGTCCGGCCACCTTCCTGACCCTGATCAACCGCTTCGGCGGCGCCGAGGCCGCGCTCGAGGCCCTGCCCGACCTCGCCGCGCGGGGCGGCTCGCGCCGGATCCGCGTCGCCAGCGAAGCGGACGCGCAGGCCGAATGGGCGACCGCCGAGCGTCTGGGCGCGCGCTTCGTCTGCCGGGGCGAACCGGACTACCCGGCGATCCTCAACGTGACCGAGGCCGCCCCTCCGGTTCTCGCCATCATGGGCGACGCGGCGCTTCTCTCCCGCCCCGGCCTTGCCGTCGTCGGCTCGCGCAACGCCTCACTGGCGGGCTGCAAGTTCGCCGGCCGCCTCGCCGAGGAGATCGGGCGCGCGGGGCACGCCATCGTCTCGGGCCTCGCCCGCGGCATCGACGCGGCGGCTCACGAGGCCGCTCTTGCGACGGGAACCGTCGGCGTCTTCGCCGGTGGGCTCGACCGGCCCTACCCGAACGAGAACCGGCCGCTGATGCGCCGGATCGTCGATCGGGGCGGCTGCCTCGTCACCGAGATGCCCTTCGGCTGGACGCCGCGCGCGGTGGATTTTCCGCGCCGCAACCGCGTCGTCGTCGCTCTGTCGCTCGGCGTTCTCGTGGTGGAAGCGGCGATACGCTCCGGCTCCCTGATCTCGGCGCGGCTTGCCGGGGAGATGGGCCGGCTCGTCTTCGCCGTGCCCGGCTCGCCGCTCGACCCGCGCGCGGCGGGCGCGAACAAGCTTCTGAAGGACGGCGCGATCCTCGTCACCGAGGCCGCGGACGTCCTCGATGCGCTGCAGCCTCTTCTCGGCCGGACCCGAATGTCGGGGCAGCTGGACGAGGAGGCCGACCTTCCCGCGAACGAGGAATGCGCCGAAGGCGAGCGCGAGCGGATCCTTCAGGCGCTGGGACCGACGCCCGTCTCGATCGACGATCTCGTGGCCCATCTCGGCGCTTCGCCGGGGGCCGTCCAGCTCGTCCTCCTGGAGCTTGATCTGGCCGGTCGTCTGGAGCGTCATCCGGGGGGCGGCGTCTCGCTTCTCGCCTGATTCGCGGGCCGGCGCCCCGGTGCGACGGGGTTGACCGCTCGAAGAAGCCAATCCATGTGAGCGGTCGAACTGCACCGCGCTCTCCCGTCGCGGCAACCTCCAGGATCGCCATCACATGGAAGTCGTCATCGTCGAATCGCCCGCAAAAGCGAAGACGATCAACAAGTATCTCGGCTCTGGCTACAAGGTCCTGGCGTCCTTCGGGCACGTGCGCGATCTGCCGGCCAAGGACGGCTCCGTGCGCCCCGACGACGACTTCTCCATGGACTGGGAAGTCGACAAGCCGTCGCAGAAGCGCCTGAACGAGATCGCAGCGGCCGTGAAGTCCGCCGACGCGCTCGTCCTCGCCACCGACCCGGATCGCGAGGGCGAGGCGATTTCCTGGCACGTGCTGGAGGTTCTGCGCCAGAAGAAGGCGATCAAGGACAAGCCGGTCAGCCGCGTCGTCTTCAACGCCATCACCAAGAAGGCGGTCCTCGACGCCATGGCGAACCCGCGCCAGATCGACGAGCCGCTGGTGGACGCCTATCTGGCGCGCCGCGCGCTCGACTATCTCGTCGGCTTCAACCTCTCGCCCGTCCTGTGGCGCAAGCTGCCGGGCGCCCGTTCAGCGGGCCGCGTCCAGTCGGTCGCGCTGCGGCTCGTCTGCGAGCGCGAGGCCGAGATCGAGCGCTTCAAGTCCGAGGAATACTGGCAGATCGGGGCCAAGCTCTCGACGCCCCGCTCGGAGGATTTCACGGCGCGTCTGACGGCCTATGAGGGCCAGAAGCTGCAGCGCCTCTCCATCGGAGACGAGGCCCGAGCCTTCGAGATCCGCGACATGCTGCAGGGCGCGAGTTTCCGCGCCCTGTCGGTCGAGGCCAAGCCCACCCGGCGCAACCCCTCGCCCCCCTTCACCACATCCTCGCTGCAGCAGGCGGCCTCGGCGAAGCTCGGCTTCTCGGCATCGCGCACCATGCAGGTCGCCCAGCGGCTCTACGAGGGCATAGACCTCGGCGGCGAGACGGTCGGTCTCATCACCTATATGAGAACCGACGGCGTGCAGATGGCGCCGGAGGCGATCGACGCGGCGCGCAAGGCCATCGCCAAGACCTTCGGCGAGCGCTTCGTTCCCGAGAAGGCGCGCTTCTACTCGACCAAGGCCAAGAACGCGCAGGAAGCGCACGAGGCCATCCGGCCGACCGGCTTCGACCGGCTGCCCAAGGACATGGAGCGCTTCCTCGACCGCGATCAGGCGCGCCTCTACGACCTGATCTGGAAGCGGGCGATCGCCTCGCAGATGGCGTCCGCCGAGATCGAGCGCACCACCGTCGAGATCGCGGCGGAGAACGGCCCGAAGCGCGCGCAGCTGCGCGCCACCGGGTCGGTCATCCGCTTCGAGGGCTTCATCGGGGCCTATCAGGACCACCGCGACGATTCGAAGTCGCAGGCCGATCAGGCGGAGGAGGATGCCGAGGATTCGCGCCTGCCGGAAATCCGCGCCGACGAGGATCTGAAGCGCCGCTCGATCGAGACGAGCCAGCACTTCACCGAGCCGCCGCCGCGCTATTCGGAAGCCTCGCTCATCAAGCGCATGGAAGAGCTCGGCATCGGCCGCCCCTCGACCTACGCCGCGACGCTCCAGACGCTGCAGGACCGCGACTACATCGTGCAGGACAAGCGCAAGCTCCTGCCCGATTCAAAGGGGCGGCTGGTCACGGCCTTCCTGCAGAACTTCTTCGAGAAATATGTCGAGTACGACTTTACGGCCGACCTCGAAGGCAAGCTCGACCAGATCTCGGCGGGCGAACTCTCCTGGAAGGAGGTCCTGCGGGACTTCTGGCGCGACTTCTCCGCACAGATCGACGGCACGAAGGAGCTTCGCGTCTCCGACGTTCTCGACGCGCTGAACGAGGAGCTCGCGCCGCTCGTCTTCCCGCCCCGCGAGGACGGCTCCGATCCGCGAGCCTGCCCGCGCTGCAACGCCGGGCGCCTGTCCCTGAAGCTCGGCAAGTTCGGGGCCTTCGTCGGCTGCTCGAACTATCCCGAATGCGGCTACACCAAGCAGCTCGGCACCTCGCTGTCGGCCGACGGCGCGGATGCGGGCGGGCTCGACGGGCCGAAGGAGCTCGGGGCCGATCCCGCGACGGGCGAGATGGTGACCCTTCGCGACGGCCGCTTCGGGCCTTACGTCCAGCGCGGCGAGGGCAAGGAGGCCAAGCGCTCGTCGCTGCCCAAGGGCTGGGTCGTGGCCGAGATGGACTTGGAGAAGGCGTTGCAGCTTCTGGCGCTGCCGCGCGAGGTCGGCCTGCACCCGGAAACGGGCAAGCCGATCCTGGCCGGTCTCGGCCGCTACGGCCCCTTCCTCCAGCATGACGGCGCCTATGCCAATCTGGAGACGGTGGAAGACGTCTTCACGGTCGGCCTGAACCGGGCCGTCACCGTGATCGCGGAGAAGAAGGAACGCGGCGGGCGCGGACGCGGCACGCCCGCGGCGCTCGCGACCCTCGGCGAGCATCCGACGCTCGGCGGACAGATCACCGTGCGCGACGGCCGCTTCGGGCCCTACGTCAACACGGGCAAGATCAACGCGACCCTGCCGAAGGGCAAGGACCCGGCCTCCGTCACGCTGGAGGAGGCCATCCAGATCCTGACCGACCGGGCGGAGAAGACCGGCAAGGCGCCGAAGGCGAAGGCCGCACCGAAGAAGGCCGCCGCCAAGAAGCCCGCGAGCAAGACGGCGGACGGCGAAAAGCCGGCTGCCAAGAAGGCGCCCGCGAAGAAGGCTCCGGCCAAGAAGCCGGCCGCCAAGGCGGCGGAGTAGAGCCGGTGGCGCGGCGTTCGAAGGATCGATCGTTCGCCCCGACGCTCGACCGTGAATCGGTCCTCCGCTTCATCGCGGAGAACCCCTCTCGCGCCACCAAGCGCGACCTCGCCAAGGCCTTCGAGGTCAAGGGCGAGGACCGCGTGATCCTGAAGACGATCCTTGCCGAGCTCCAGTCGGAGGGCGTCATCGAGGGCGGGCGCAAGCGCTACTCCAAGCCGGGCGCCCTGCCCTCCGTCGGCGTCTTCCGGGTCTCGGCGCGCGACGACGAGGGCGGCGTTCTCGTCGAGCCCGTCCAGTGGGACGAGGAGGGCGAGCGCCCTCTCTTCCGCCTCAAGCAATCGCGCGACCAGCGTGCCGCGGGCCTCGGTGACCGCGTCCTCGCGCGCATCCTCGACGACGAGGAACAGCCGAGCGCGCGCGTCATCCGCGTTCTCGACGAGGTCAAGGCCAGCGCCCTCGGCGTCTTCCGCGCGATGCCCGGCGGGTCGGGTCGCGTCGATCCGGTGGAGAAGCGCGGGCTGGAATATTCGATCGGGCCGGACGGGGTGAACGGCGCGCGCGACGGCGACCTCGTGGAGGTGAACGCCCTGTCGCGCCCGCGCGCGGGCTTCCCGAAGGGCCGCATCTCGCGCATCGTCGGCTCGATGGGTTCGGAGCGCGCGATCTCCACCATCGCGCTCTTCGCCCATTCGATCCCGCATGTCTTCCCGAAGGCGGTGCTGGACGAGGCCGAGGCGGCGGGCGCGGCGACGATGGAGTCGCGCGAGGACTGGCGCTCGCTCCCGCTCGTCACGATCGACCCGGCCGACGCAAAGGACCATGACGACGCGGTCCATGCGGCCCCGGACGAGGACCCCGCCAATCCAGGCGGCCACATCGTCACCGTCGCGATCGCGGACGTCGCCTTCCACGTGCGACCGGGCTCCAAGCTCGATACCGAGGCACGCCTACGCGGCAATTCGGTCTACTTCCCCGACCGCGTCGTGCCGATGCTGCCGGAGCGCATCTCCAACAACCTCTGTTCGCTGCGCGAAGGCGAGGACCGTCCCGCCCTCGCCGTGCGGATGGTCTTCTCGGCCGATGGCGAGAAGCGTCGGCACGCCTTCCATCGCATCATGATGCGCAGCCACGCCAAGCTCGCCTACGAGAAGGCGCAGGCCTCGATCGACGGCGACGAGACGGCCGCCCCGGCGGAGATACGCGACACGGTCCTGCGCCCGCTCTGGGCCGCCTATGCGAGCCTGAAATCCGCCCGCGAGCGGCGCGGACCGCTGGAGCTCGACCTGCCGGAGCGCCGGATCAAGCTGAACGCGGAAGGGCGCGTGGAGCGCGTCTACATCCCGCCCCGCCTCGACGCCCATCGGCTGATCGAGGAGTTCATGATCCAGGCCAATGTCGCGGCTGCCGAGACGCTGGAGGCCAAGCGCCAAGCGTTGCTCTACCGTGCCCATGACGCGCCCTCGCTGACCAAGCTGGAATCGCTTCGCGACTTCCTGCGCACGCTCGACATGCCCCTCGCCAAGAGCGGCGCGCTGCGGCCGTCGCATTTCAACCAGATCCTCTCGCGCGTGCAGGGCAGCGAGCACGAGCATCTGGTGAACGAGATGGTCCTGCGCTCGCAGAGCCAAGCCCTGTACCAGCGCGAGAACATCGGCCATTTCGGCCTGAACCTGACGAAATACGCGCATTTCACGTCGCCCATCCGGCGCTATGCCGACCTCGTCGTGCACCGCGCGCTGATCCTGTCCCTGGGGCTCGGTCCCGGCGCGCTGACGAAGGCGGACGAGGACCGGCTCGACCTGACGGCCGAGGAGATCAGCGCCGCCGAACGGCGCGCCATGGCCGCCGAGCGCGACACGGTGGACCGGCTGATCGCGCATCATCTGGCGGACCGGGTCGGCGCCGACTTCACCGGCCGCATCACCGGCGTGACCAAGGCGGGGCTGTTCGTGCGGCTGGAAGCGTTCGGCGCGGACGGCTTCGTCCCCATCTCGACGCTCGGCAACGACTACTTCCATTACGACGAAGCCATGCATAGCTTGGTGGGAGAGCGGAGCGGCGAGGGCTTCCGCCTCGGCGACGTGGTCGAGGTCCGGCTCGTGGAGGCGGCGCCCCTGGCGGGCGCCATGCGCTTCGAGATGCTGAGCGAGACGCGCGAGCTGCCGCGTTCGAACGTGTCCTTCCACAAGTCGCGGAAGGGGTTCGGGGCGCGGCGCGCCAAGCCGCCCGGGCGGCCGGGCGGGAGAGGAAAGAGGCGATGACCCGTTCGACGGGCGAGACGATCGGCGGAGCGGACGGGATCGAGCCCGTCATGGAGCCGCGTTCGATCGGACAGGCCATGTGGCGGGGCTTCAAATGCTCCTGCCCCCATTGCGGCGAAGGCGCGCTCTTCAAGGGCTTCCTGACGAGCGTGGAGCGCTGCGAAAAGTGCGGCGAGGCGTTTCACCATCACCGCGCCGACGACCTGCCGCCCTACCTCACGGTCTTCATCGTCGGCCATATCGTCGTCGCCGCCTTCATGGCGGTCCAGCATGTCGGCGACCTGCCGCTCTGGGCGCATATCGCCCTCTGGTGCTCGGTGACGGTCGTCCTGTCGCTCGTCCTTCTGAAGCCGCTCAAGGGCGCCACCATCGGCCTGCAATGGGCGATGCGCATGCACGGCTTCGGCGGCCACGGCGCGGAGCACGACCACTGAGCGCGCAGGCGGAGGCGGATCCGCAACGATCCGGGCGCAGGGCGGCGGTTCGAATCCGCGACGCGGCGACCCTGATCATCGTCGATTCGTCCGGCTCGGTGCCGCGCATCCTCGCCGGCCGCAGATCGAGCGGCCATGTCTTCATGGCGGGGCGCGTGGTGTTTCCGGGCGGCCGCGTCGATCCGGGCGACCTCAGGCTCGCCGCCTCGCACGAGGTCGCCGGCGAGACGCTCCGGCGCCTGACGGCACGGACGCGCTCCGGCTTCCACGCGCGGCGCGCCGTCGCCCTGCCGCTCGCAGCCATCCGCGAGACCTGGGAGGAGACCGGCATCATGATCGGGCGCAGGGACGCGGCCTTTGCCTCCGCCCTGCCCGTCTGGAACGAGTTCGCAGCCGAGAACGTGGCGCCCGAGCCCGCGCGTCTTGTCCCGCTCGCCCGCGCGATCACGCCGACAGGAAATGTGCGCCGCTTCGACACCCGATTCTTCGCCGTCTCGGCCGACTCGATCGCTCATCGGGTGCCGCTGGAGAGCCGCCCGACCGACGAGTTCGACCGCGTGGACTGGCTGACCCTCGACGAGCTGGCGTCGGAAAACCTCCACCACATCACGAGGCACGTTCTGGATCAGGCGGTGAAGCGCCTCGAGGACGGCACGCTTTTCGACGCTTCGACGCCGATGCCCTTCATTCGTCGGCGCGGCGAGCGCGTGCGGGTCGAGCTGCTGTAGCCTCGACGGGTCCCCGCAGCCCTTGACTTCGCGGGCGCGATGAATAGTGTGCGCGCTTCAGAAGGGACCCGTTCCGACGGGTCCGTCGATGCTTGCCGGTGATCCGGCCTCGGCGAGACTTCGAAAGATGAACACACCAGCGCCTCGCGTCGGCCCGTTCCCCGGAGGGTGGACGACGCCGGGAGGCCCGATCGCAAGGCGGATGGATTAAGTACGATGGCCAAGGCAACCACCATCAAGATCAAGCTTCTCTCGACGGCCGACACCGGTTTCTTCTACGTGACGACCAAGAACAGCCGTACGATGACCGACAAGATGGTCAAGACCAAGTACGACCCGATCGCGCGCAAGCACGTCGAGTTCAAGGAAGCCAAGATCAAGTAAGGCGCATCGCCTTCGATCAGACTGTCGACGCCGCCTCCGGGCGGCGTTTTGATTCGTGGAACCGGCAAGGCCGGCTCCCCCTCCGGCAGCGAGCCGAGCCGGACCGGGCGTTGGGAGAGTCCCGTGGCGCCGTGCCGTCGCGCCTGAGCACCCGCGAAGCTCCCCTGCCGGACGCGCCGGCCTGCCCGGCTGCGATCGGCCGCCGAAACGCCCGGCACGTCACGTCTCCCGTTCAAATCAGCGCCGACGCCGCCGGCGTCACGGTCCCGCTGTCCTCATTGGGTCGGCCTGAGCCCTCGGTCGGCCATGCGATTCTGTGATCCGACGCGAAGGGGCGAACGATTCCAGCCTGCGATTCGTCCCGAGCGTCCCGATCCGCTCCTCCGACGTAGACGGAAAGCGCGCGAATCCAAGGCTTTCAAGGGTTTCCAACTCGGCCGTGCGACAGCTGCTTGACAGGGCCCGGCGCCTTCCGTAAACGACCACCAACGCCGACGGACAAACGCCTCGGCGGCAAGCGCGGGTGTAGCTCAGTCGGTTAGAGTGCCGGCCTGTCACGCCGGAGGTCGCGGGTTCGAGCCCCGTCACTCGCGCCATTCATTTCCCAATTTGAATCAGTCAGATCCGCGCGCAGGCTGAAGTCGTCTTTGAACGACTGGTTCGCGTTTCGGTGGCGTTGGCTTTCAACGATGGCGCGGCCGCGGGACGTCTTCCAAGGCGACCATTCGCGCCCGCAAGACCGCCTTCCGAACACCCCTTCGCCCGACGCTCCGAACGGCACGCAAGCTCGCCTCCGACTGTCCGAGCGCTGTCCCTGCATCCACGCCCCGACCGCCCTTCCGCTCGACGCTGGCGAGAGCGCGACGGGACGCGTATGAGGACTCGCATGCGGCGACTCGTTCGTCGCCTCCGGCCCTTTTTCGACGATCGGATGGAGCGACATGGCGGATTTCGACGACGAGCTCCGGCGCCTGCGCGGAAAATACGCTCAGCCCGGCAAGGAGGGCGCCCTTTTCGACGAGCGCTTCCAGGCGATCGCCTCGCGCGTCATCTCGGGCCGCGGCACGCGCCAGACGCCCTATTCCGGCATTCCGACCTTCCTGGCGGCGCCCGCGGTCTCGCTCGAGCGCGAGCCGGGTGCTCTGGACGAGCTCGACGTCGGCCTCTTCGGCGTTCCGATGGACATCGGCGTCACCAACCGCAGCGGCGCGCGCTTCGGCCCGCGCGCGGTTCGCACGATCGAGCGTGTCGGCCCGTACAATCACGTCCTCGACTGCGCGCCGGGCATCGAGATGAGAATGGCCGATCTCGGCGACGTGCCCTTCGCCGGGCGCTATCGCCTGGAGGAATGCCACGCCGACATCGAGCGCTTCGCGCGCTCCATCGTCGAGGCGGGAACGCTGCCGCTGGCCGTCGGCGGCGACCATTCGATCTCGCATCCGCTGCTGCGCGCCGTCGGGCGCGACCGCCCGGTCGGGATGATCCACATCGACGCGCATTGCGACACGGCGGGCGAGTTCGACGCCAACCGCTTCCATCACGGCGCGCCCTTCCGCAACGCCGTTCTCGACGGCGTCCTCGACCCGCGCCGCACGATCCAGATCGGCATTCGCGGCTCGTCCGAATATCTGTGGGAGTTCTCCTACGACTCGGGAATGACCGTCGTCCACGCCGAGGAGATCGGCCGCTCCGGCGTCGAGCCGGTGATCGCCAAGGCGTTGGAGGTCGTGGGAGACGGGCCGGTCTATCTCTCCTTCGACATCGACAGCCTCGACCCCGCCTTCGCGCCGGGCACCGGCACGCCGGAGATCGGCGGACTTTCCACGCGCGAGGTGATGGCGCTCCTTCACGGCCTGAAGGGGATCGACATCGTGGGCGGCGACGTCGTGGAGGTCGCGCCCCAGTACGACGCGACGACGAACACCGCGCATGCCGGCGCGCAGATGCTGTTCGAGATCGCCAGCCTCATGGTCTTCGCGCCGGGCCGCAAGGGCCGCGCCGCTACGGCATCGGCCCGATAATCGGAATCGATTTTCTGAAAGCCTGATCGGTTAGATCAGGAGCGGGTCTTCCGGCCGGATCGGCCGGAAGCTCATCCGGTGGAAGGGGCACGGGCCGAGCGCCGTCAGCGCCGCCAGATGAACCGGGGTCGCATAGCCCATGTGCCGGCTGAAACCGTAGGCCGGGAAGGACCGGCAGAGTCGCTGCATCAGACGGTCGCGCGTGACCTTGGCCACGATGGAGGCGGCGGCGATCGAGAGCGAGCGCGAGTCGCCCTTCACGATGGCGGAGGCCTTCGACAGAAGCGGCAGCGGCACGTCGTTGCCGTCGATCAGCGCATGGCACGGCACCTCGCCCAGCCCGCGAAAGGCGCGCACCATCGCCAGAAGGGTCGCCTGGCGGATGTTCAGCCGGTCGATCTCGGCCGAGGAGGACGAGGCGATGGACACCTGCGCCCAGCGCAGGATTTCCGGGAACAGGCGCTCCCGGTCCTCCATCGTCAGCTGCTTGGAATCGTTGAGCCCGTCCGGCACGGCGTCCGGGTCGAGGATCACCGCGGCGGTCACGACGGGTCCGGCCAGCGGCCCCCGGCCCGCCTCGTCGATGCCGGCGACGCGCAGCGCGCCCCGCGACCGACGCTCGGCCTCCAGCGAGAGATCGGGCCGGACGGGCGGGGCGACGGCACGCGCCTTTCGGACGGCCTTCGAAGCGGGCGAATCGGTCTTGGTGCGGGGCATGATCGGCGGAATGTCCGTCAGCACCCTGCCCCGCGCAAGCCCGTCAGCGGCCCTCGCTCGAAACCGCCGCGCCCTCGCGGCGCGGATCGACCCCCGCGACGAGTTCGCCGTCGCGGATGAGGATGGCGTGGGTGCCGCTCGTCAGCTCCATCCGCCGAACCTGATGGCCGAGCGCCGTCAGCGCTTCGTCGAGCTCTGCCGGCGCGCGGCCTTCCTCCAGATCGACCGGACCGCCGAGCGTCGTCACATGCGGCAGCGAGACCGCCTCCTGCGGGTCGAGGTCCCACAGGAGCGTGCCCAGAATCGTGCGCGCCACATAGGGGATGATGCGCGCGCCGCCGGGGGAGCCGACGACGAGCACGGGCTCGCCGCCCCGGTCGAGGACGATCGTCGGCGCCATCGAGGAGCGCGGCCGCTTGCCCGGCTCGACCCGGTTGGCGACGGCCCGGCCCTCTTCCTCGGCCACGAAGGAGAAGTCGGTCAGCTCGTTGTTGAGGAGAAAGCCCCGCACCATCAGGCGCGAGCCGAAGCCGGCCTCGATCGTGGTCGTCAACGACACGGCGTTCCCGTCCCGGTCCACGATGGAGACGTGACTGGTGGAGGGCAGTTCGAGGCTCCGGTCGGGCGCGCGGAGCTCGGCCTCGCGCCAGGGCGGGTTGCCGGCCGAAACCGCCTCGGCCGCTCCCGAGCGCGAGATCGATTGGGCGCGGGCCGTCAGATAGGCCGGGTCGAGCAGCCCGCGGCTCGGCACGCGCACGAAATCCTCGTCGGCCATGTAGAGGGCGCGGTCGGCATAGGCGAGCCGGGAGGCCTCCACGAAGAGATGCGTCGCCTCCGGCGACAGCGGGTCGAGCGAGCCGATGTCGAAATGATCGAGCAGGGACAGCATCTGGCCGAGCGTCAGCGCGCCGCTCGACGGCGGCCCCATGCCGCAGACCTCGTAGACCTGGAAGGGGGCGCAGACGGGCTCGCGCACGGCGACGCGGTAGTTCGTCAGATCCTCCGTCTCAAGACGTCCCGGATTGGCCTCGAAGCCCTGGACGGCATCGACGATGTCCTGCGCGATCTCGCCCGAATAGAAGGCCGAGGCGCCGTCCTGCGCGATGGCCCGCAGCGTCGCCGCGTAGTCCGGATTGCGCAGCGTGGAGCCCGCCGCGATCGGCTCGCCGCCGGGCAGAAAGTAGTCTCGGATCGCGTCCTGGCGCATGTTTTCGCGGTCGCCCGCGACGAGCGAGGCGAGACGGTCGCCGACTTCGAAACCGTCTTCCGCCAGACGGATGGCGGGTTCGAACAGCCGCTCCCACGGCAAGCGCCCGTGCAGGCGATGGCTGAGCTCCAGAAGGCGGACCGTGCCCGGCGTCCCGACCGAGCGGCCGCCGACGACGGCGTCCATGAAGCCGAGCGGCTCGCCGTCCTCGCCGATGAAGAGGTCCGCGTCGGCCCCGGCGGGCGCGGTCTCGCGTCCGTCATAGGCGACCATGCGGCCCGACTTCGCATCGTGATGAATGAGGAAGGCGCCGCCTCCGATCCCCGACGACTGCGGCTCCACGAGCCCGAGCACCACCTGGGTCGCGATCATCGCGTCGATCGCGCTGCCGCCTTCGGCCAGGATCTCGGCCCCCGCTTCCGCGGCCAGAGGATGCGCGGCCACGACCATGTCGGTCCGGCTAGTGACGGCCTCGCGCGCCTCGAACCCCGTCGCCGCTTCCGGCTGGGGCCGCTGCGCGTCCTGTGCGAAGACCGCCGTCACACCGACCGAAAGCGCCGCGACCGTCGTGAAAAGAAGCCCGCTCCGTGCCATCGTCCCGTTTCCCCCGTCCTCGTTTCGGTCGGGGGATGATGGCGCAAGCCTCTCTCGGCGGCCACCCTCGGCGGGAATTTAGACGAACCGATCAGCCCGCGCTGCGGGTCTCCCGCTCGGCGAGATCGAGCCCGAGCCCGAGCAGGGTGCGGGCACGCGCTTCGTCCGAGGCCTCGACATAGACGCGCAGCTCCGGCGCGTTGCCGGAGGCGCGGAAGTGGACGATCGAGCCCTCCTCCAGCCGGAAGCGGACACCGTCCAGCGTATCGCGCTCGGCGATCCGGCCGACCTCCGCCAGAAGAGAATCGGCATAGGCGGGATCGGCGGCGAGGCGGTCGAGAAACGGGCGGCTGGCGCTCGCAGGCACCTCCTTCAGGCGGTCGGCCAGCGCATGGCCCGCGCCGAGCGTGTCGGCGAGCGCGCGCAGGCTCAGGCCCTTCGCCTTGGCACCGGCGAGCGCGCAGAGGATCGGCAGGACGGCGTCGCGCGTCGGCAGGGCCGACAGCGAACCGCCCGCGAGGGTCGCCTGCGAGCCGAGCAGCACGCCGCCATTCGCCTCGAAGCCGAGAACGCCGGCCGCGCCGGCCGCGATCTCCTTTTCCATCGCCTCGATGACGAAGGGCGAGCCGACGCGGGTGCGCACGACGCGCTCCGCCACGCGCGAGGTCTCGACCGCGCCGCTCGACGTGACGGGCGTGACGATCGTGCGGGACTTCAGATGGGCGGCGGTCAGGAGCCCGAGAACGTCGCCCCGCAGAACATGGCCAGCACCGTCCGCGACCAGCGGACGGTCGGCGTCTCCGTCCGTCGAGACGATGGCGAAGAAGCGTCCCTCGCCCGCCCAGTCCTGGATGAGAGCCAGATCCTCCGGGCGATGCGCCTCGGTGTCCACCGGCACGAAGCGTGTGGCGCGCCCGAGCGGAACGACGTCCGCTCCGAGGCCCGACAGGATCTCCGGCAGGATGTCGCGCGCGACCGAACTCTGCTGGTAGACGCCGACCGTCAGGCCGTCGAGGGCGTCGGGTGCGAAGGCATCGAGATAGCGGGAGCAGTAGGCCGCCAGAGCCTCGGCCGAGATGTCCTCGACGGCTTCGGCGTCACCCGGGCCCGCCGGCTGCGACAGGGCCTCGAAGGCGGCGCGGATCGGCGCCTCGTCTGCCTTTGTGATCTCGCCCGGCGAATAGAATTTCAGCCCGTTGCGGTCGTCGGGAATGTGGCTGCCCGTCACCATCACGGCGGCGGCGTTCCGGCGCAGCGCCTCCAGCGCCAAAGCCGGCGTCGGCAGAGCGCCGCAGTCGATCGCGTTCCAGCCGCGCGCCTGCGCCGCCGCCGCGCAGTCCTTCGCGATCGTAGGGCTCGAAGACCGCAGGTCGCGGCCGACGAGAAGGGTGCGCTCCACCGATCCCGAGGATTCTAGATGGGCGAGGAACGCGGCGGTCCAGCGCCGTGCGGGTTCGCCCGTAAGGTCCGTCACGAGACCCCGCAGGCCGCTGGTTCCAAAGCTCAGGCTCGTCATCGGGTCATCCGTCTGAAGGCAGAAGGGGTCGGGGACCGAGGGGCCGGCGCGACCTCTGCACCGCCCCCTGATCCGCCTGCCCTTAACCCATGGAACGGACGACCGGAACCGTCCGCTCCCTCAGACGCCGGCGGGGCGCGGCTGGATCGGCGCCTTCACGTCGGCCGGGATCGGGCTTTCGTAGGGCATGCGCGTCGTGCGGGCGCGATGATCGGCCTTGGCGCTTTCCAGGAGATCGGGATCGGTGAGGAGATCGACCGCCGTGCCCGCCATCACCTTGGCCGCATAGACGAGGCCCTTGTGCGCCGGTCCGGCCTTGCCCTGCGCCGTGATCTGCCAGGAATGGCCGGGCGTTCCGATCGCATGGGTCGCGACGCGCGCCTGAACGGTCGGCACCGCCCACGAAACGTCGCCGACGTCGGTCGAGCCGATCATCGCCTCGCCCTCGGCCTCCAGCGGAACCAGGAAGTCGCACAGCGGCGTGTCGTCGCGCACCGGCGCGCCGGAACGCGCATAATCGCTGCGGATGTCTTCCTCGGTCAGCGTGCCCTGGATCTGGCGCGCATAGGCCCGGTCGCTCTCGTCGAACTCGACCGGACCGAGACGCTCCATGTTGGCGAACATGATCTCCTCCATCGGCGTGTTGCCGAGAAGGTTGGAGACCGCCGACAGCACCTTCACCTCGACCTCGGTCTCGGTCATCATCGCCGCGCCCTTGGCGACCTTGATGACCCGCTCGTTCAGCGCCTTCATGCCGTGGATGTCACGTGAGCGGATGGCGTAGCGCACCGTCGCCCTGGCCTGCACGACGTTCGGCGCGATGCCGCCGGAATCGATCATGGCGTAGTGGATGCGGCTGTCCTGCGGCACGTGCTCGCGCAGATAGTTCACGCCGACATTCATCAGTTCCACCCCGTCGAGGGCGGAGCGGCCGAGATGGGGGGCGGCCGCCGCGTGACTGGCGCGGCCCTTGAAGGTGAAGTCGATTCGGGTGTTGGCGAGCGAGCGGGCATCGTCGACGCGGGTGATCGCCGCCGGGTGCCAGGTGATCGCGGCATCGACGTCGTCGAACAGCCCGTCGCGCACCATGAAGGCCTTGGCGGCACCGCCCTCCTCGGCCGGGCAGCCGTAATAGCGTACCGTGCCGGGCAGCCCGTTCTCCTCCAGATACCTCTTGTAGGCCGTGGCGGCGAGGAGCGCGGCCGAGCCCAGCATGTTGTGGCCGCAGCCATGGCCGTAGCCGTTGCCGGGCAGCGGCTTGTGTTCGGTCGCGCCGGCCTCCTGGCTGAGACCCGGCAGCGCGTCGTACTCGCCGAGGAACGCGATGACCGGGCCGCCGCTGCCCGCCTCGCCGATCACCGCCGTCGGAATGCCGGCGGGCTCGTCGGTGATGGCGAAGCCTTCCTTCTCCAGCATCGCGCGGTGCTCCGCGACCGAGCGGTACTCGGTGTAGGCGATTTCGGGCATGCCCCAGACGCGGTCCGACAGGTCGAGGTAATCGGCGCGGCGGTCCTCGACGAGGTCCCAGATGCGGGCGGTGTTCTGCATGTCGGTCTCCTTCATGCGTATGCGAATGGGGGAAAGGGTTCAGGCCGCGCGGTCGTTCAGATGACAGGCCGAAAGCCGGCCGGGCGCGATCTCCTTCAGCACCGGCCGTTCCGCCGAGCAGCGATCGAAGGCGTGCGGGCAGCGTGGGTGGAAGTGGCAGCCGGACGGGGGTTTGAGCGGCGACGGGATCTCGCCCCGGATCGGATTGTAGCGCCGCTTCTGCGTGTCGAAGCGCGGGATCTCGGCGATCAGCGCCTGGGTGTAGGGATGGTTCGGCTCCGCGAAGAGCGACTGCGCCTCGCCGGTCTCGACGATACGGCCAAGATACATGACGGCGATGCGGTCGGAGATGTGCTGCACGACGCCCAGATCGTGGCTGATGAAGAGATAGGTCAGGCCGAGCTCTTCGCGCAGGCGCATGAAGAGGTTCAGCACCTGCGCCTGGATCGAAACGTCGAGCGCGGCGACGCTCTCATCGCAGACGATGAACTCGGGGTTCACCGCCAGCGCCCGCGCGATGCCGATCCGGGCCCGCTGGCCGCCGGAGAACTGGTGCGGGTAGCGGCTGCGCACCGAAGGATCGAGCCCGACGCGCTCCAGCGTCTGCGCCAGGAAGCCGTCCATCTGCTTGCGCGGCACGAGCCCATGGACGCGCGGCGCCTCGCCGATGATCTCCGACACGCGCATGCGCGGATTGAGCGAGGACATCGGGTCCTGGAAGACGAACTGGATGTTGAGCGCCGCCTCGCGGGCCTCCGCCCCTTTCAGAGCCGCGACGTCCCGACCCTTGTAGAGAATGCGCCCTTCGGTGGCGCTGAGGAGCCCGGCGACCATGCGCCCGAGCGTGGACTTGCCGCAGCCCGACTCCCCGACGAGCCCCACGACCTCGCCCTTCTGGACCGAGAGATCGACCCCATCGACGGCATGGACCGTCTTCGCCTCGATCGTCGAGCCGAGCAGGCGAGCCGTCTTCTGCGCGACGTCGAGCTCCTGCCGGAACCGCTTGGCGACGCCCTCGACGGCCAGCAGCGGCGCGCTCATCGTGCCGCCTCCGGTGCGGCGCCATGCGGGTGAAAGCAGCGCGCCCGGCGCGCCGCGCCCATCTCGCCCAGCGGCGGCTCGACGAGACAGGCCTCGTCGGCGCGCTCGCAGCGCGGACGGAAACGGCACCCTTCGGGTAGATTGAGAAGAGACGGAGCCATGCCCTTGATCTGCTTCAGCATTGTGCCATGCGTCTTTCCATGCGGCACCGACTCGATCAGGCCCTTGGTGTAGGGGTGGCGCGGGTCCGCGATCACCTGTGCGGTCGGCCCTTCCTCGACGATCCGGCCCGCGTACATGACCGCCAGACGGTCCGCGAGACCGGAAACGACCGCCAGATCGTGGGTGATCCAGATGAGCGACGTACCGGTCTCGGCGCACAGCTTCTGCACTTCGGCGAGGATCTGCGCCTGGATGGTCACGTCGAGCGCCGTCGTCGGTTCGTCCGCGATGATGAGGTCGGGTTTGTGCAGGAGCGCGATGGCGATCGCCACGCGCTGGCGCATGCCGCCGGAGAATTCGTGCGGGTAGGATTTCAGCCGCTCGTCCGGCGCCGAGATGCCCACCTGCACCAGCGCCTTGCGCGAGCGCTCCAGCGCTTCGGCCTTCGAGACCCTGTCGTGTGCGAGCACGGTCTCGACCATCTGCGTGTCGACCCGGAGCACCGGGTTCAGCGTCATCATCGGGTCCTGGAAGATCATGGCGATCCGCTTGCCGCGCAGGCGCCGCATCATCCGCTCGCCGCCCGCGACGAGGTCGTCCCCGTCGAAGATCACCTGGCCGGATACGATCCGTCCCGGCGGATCGACGAGGCCGAGCAACGAGAAGCCGGTGACCGACTTGCCGGAGCCGGATTCGCCGACGAGCCCGAGGATCTGGCCGCGTTCCAGGCGCAGGTCCACCCCGTCCACCGCCTTGGCGACGCCGTCCTCGGTGAGGAAGTGGGTCTTCAGGCCCCGCACATCGAGAAGCGCGCTCATCGCTGGAGCCTCGGGTTCAGGACGTCGCGCAGCCGGTCGCCGACGAGATTGATCGCGACGATGGTCGTGAGCAGGGCGATGCCCGGAAAGACGGAGACCCAGTAGCGGCCGGAGAGGAGGTAGTCGTAGCCGTTGGCGATCAGGAGCCCGAGGGAGGGCTGGGTCACCGGCACGCCGACGCCGAGGAAGGAGAGCGTCGCTTCCAGCGCGATGGCGTTGGCGATCTGGACCGTGGCGACGACGATCAGCGGCGGCACGCAGTTCGGCAGGAGATGCCGGAACATGATCCGCCGATGCGACAGCGCCAGACACCGTGCCGCCTGAATGTAGTCCTTGCGCGTCTCCACCAGCGCCGAGGATCGGACCGTGCGCGCGTAATAGGCCCATTGGACGATGACGAGCGCGACGATGACCATGCCGATGCCGCGTCCGAAGAGCGCGAGCAGGATCAGCGCGATGAGGATGGAGGGGAAGGAGAGCTGCAGATCGACGAGGCGCATGATGGCGCTTTCGAGCTTCCCGCCGAAATAGGCTGCCGCCGTGCCCGCCGCGACGCCGATGGTGATGGCGAAGACGAGCGAGACGAAGGCGACGATCAGCGAAATGCGCAGGCCGTAGAAGATGGCCGACAGCATGTCGCGTCCCTGCGCGTCGGTGCCGAGCCAGTAGGTCATGCCCGAGAAGCTCGTCTCGCCGGGCGGCAGGCCGCCATCGAGAATGTCGAGCGAGCGCAGGTCGTAAGGGTTCTGCGGCATGATCCAGGGCGCCGCGAAGGCGAGCACCGCGATCAGGGCAAAGACCAGGAGGCCGAGAACCGCGAGCCTGTCGGCGAAGAAGCCGCGCACGAGGCGCCTGAAGGGCGTGTCCCGCTTCGCCCGGTCGGGCTGCGGCTCGGCGGCGGGAAGCGTCGTCTCGCTCATGCCGCGTCTCCCGCAAGGCGAACCTTCGGATCGAGGAAGGAGTAGAGAACGTCGACGACGAGGTTGATCGTGATGATGATGACCACCGTCAGCATGAGGTAGGCGACGATCACGGGCCGGTCGAGGAGGTTGATCGAGTCGATCAAAAGCTTGCCCATTCCCGGCCAGGCGAAGACCGTCTCGGTCACGACGGCGAAGGCGATCATCGAGCCGAGTTCGAGACCGAGGATCGTCACCACCGGGATCATGATGTTCTTGAGGATGTGCACGAGCACGATGCGGCGCGGCGATATGCCCTTGGCGCGCGCGAACTTCACGTAATCCTGCAGCGAGACCTCGCGGGTGTTCGCGCGGGCCAGCCGGATCACCAGCGCCATCTTGAAGAGCGCGAGGTTGAGCGCGGGGAGCAGGAGATGCCGCCAGCCGTCCGCCGTCAGGAAGGAGACGCGCAGGCCGAACAGGTCCACCGTCTGGCCCCGCCCGCCCGCCGGCAGCCATCCCAGGAAGACGGCGAAGACGAGAATGAGGATGAGCCCCTGCCAGAAGTTCGGCAGGGAGAAGCCCAGGATCGAGCCGGCCATGACCGAGCGGCCGCCGATCGAATCCGGCTTGAGGCCGGCGTAGACGCCGAGCGGGACGCCGAGGAACACGGCGATGAAGAGCGCGACGAAGGCCAGTTCCATCGTCGCCGGCAGGCGCTCCAGGATGATCTCCACCGCCGGCCGCCCGTAGACGAAGGAGGTGCCGAGATCGCCCCGCAAGGCGTTGCCGACGAAGGTCAGATATTGCTGCCAGAGCGGCTGGTCGAGGCCGAGGCGGGCGATGGTCGCGGCACGCTCGGCCTGCGTGGCGTCGGGGGCGACGAGCACCTCGATCGGGTTGCCGATCGCATAGACGCCGAGGAAGACCAGCGTTCCCATGACCGCGATGGCGATCAGGCTCTGGCCGAGCCGGCGGATCAGATAGACGAGCATCGAGGGTTCACGCTCCGGCGGGGACGAGGGCGCAGAGCCGCCCTCGCCGCCCGTTTTCGCTGGTCGGCTTACTGCGCGCCTTCGGCCTGCTTCACCGCGTAGGCCAGAGTGTACTGGTCGACGCGCGGCACGTAGGTGACCTTCGGCGACATCGCCCAGGCGGACCGCTCGTAGTGGAGCGGAATGATGCCGTGGTCGTCGAGCGCCAGCGTCTCGGCGTCCTGGAGAAGCTGCGAGCGCTCGTCGTCGTCGATCGTCACCATGGCGCGGGCCAGGATCTCGTCCATCTCCGGGTTGGAGTAACGGCCGGCATTGGTCACGCCCATGCCCGCCTCCGGGTCGTAGGTCGCCACCAGCGAGCGCAGCGGCGAGGACATTTCGCCCGAAGCCGCGCCCCAGCCGGCCAGGAACATCGGAAACTCGAGCGCGTTCCGGCGCGAGAAGAACTGGCTCGCCGTGGAGGCGTCCACGTTCACCTCGATGCCGACGCGCGCCAGCATCTGGGCCACGGCCTGCGCCACCTGCTCGTCGTTGATGTAGCGGTCGTTCGGCGTTCCGAGGGTGATGCCGAAGCCGTCCGGATAGCCGGCCTCCGCCAGAAGCTCCTGCGCGCGCGCCGGGTCGTAGGAATCGGCCGCGCGGCCCGATGTGCCGAACATGGGCGGCGGCAGCAGCTCGCCGGCGGCCTCCGCATAGCCGCCCATGATGCGCTCCACGATCGCCTCGCGGTTGACCGCCAGCGAGATCGCCTCGCGCACGCGCTGGTCCATCAGAGGGTTCTGGCCATCGGTCCCGGTGATGGACGGGGGATTCTCCTGCTGGAACAGCGCCAGATAGATGACGCGGTTGGAGAGGGAATCGACGACCGAGAAGCCGGACTGCTCCAGACGCGGCAGATCCTGGATCGGCGGCGACTCGATCAGGTCCACGTCGCCCGACAGGAGCGCGGCGACGCGGGGGCCGGCGCTGGAGATCGGGCGCAGGATGACCTGTTCCCAGTCCGGCGCCTCGCCCCAGTAACCGTCGTTGCGGTTCAGGACGATCTGGGCGCCGCGGGTGTATTCGCCGAGCGTGTACGGCCCCGTGCCGGACGCCACCGACGGATCGTTGAAGGCGGCCTGCTGCGGTACTTCGCCCAGACCCTCGCAGGTGTTGTTCGGGCCGAAAGTGACCGTATCCTCGGCGCCGGCCGCTGTCGCCGACAGGATCGCCCAGGTGGAGCTCTCCACGGGAAGCAGCGGGTTGGGGCCGTCCGTCTCGATGATGAGGGTGTGGTCGTCCTCCGCCGTCATGGACGTGACGGAGGAGGTGTAGAGGCTGAAGGAGGACGGGGAGTTTTCCACCAGCGGAATGCGGCAGACGCTGTAGATCACGTCGCGGGCGGTGAAGGGCGATCCGTCATGGAAGGTAACGCCCTCGCGCAGCCTGTAGCGCCACGTCGTGTCGTTCACCGCCTCCCACTCGGTCGCGAGCTGCGGCTCCAGCGCCTGGGTGGGATCCTGCTGGATCAGCGATTCGAAGACGTTCTGCCGGACCTGCGTGTTGGTCGCGAGATTGTGGAACTGCGGGTCCATCGAGGTCGGCTCCGAGGCCAGACCGATGCGCAGCGTCTGGGCCTGCGCCTGCGCGGCCAACGCCCCGAAGGCGATGAGGCCGGCGGCCAGACTCGTCGTATGTCTCATCATCGTCGCGTCTCCTGAACTCCGCGTCATCGGCCCTGCGGCGCGATTGGCAGGGACGCTATTATGCGTTATGCGAAACGCAAAGCAGAAATTTCATGCACGATGGTTATAGACGAGGCACGGATTTCGACGCCCCTCCCCGACGACCGGACGCCGAACGCCCGCCGGTCCGCCGTCACGTTGCGCGAGCTGGAGGTTTTCCAGGCGATCGTCGAGACCGGGACCGCGACCAATGCGGCCCGTCGGCTCGGCCTCTCGCAGCCGGCGGTGAGCCGCGCCGTCGCACAGCTGGAAGCCCAGCTCGCCAAGCCCCTGTTCGAGCGATCGGGCGGCCGGCTGCTGCCCACCGCGCACGCTCTGGCGATCGCCGCGGAGGTCGGGCCGCTGTTCGTGGCGCTGGAGCGGATCACGCAGGCCGCGCAGGAGCGGCCCTCCGGTCACGAGGGCGAGCTGACCATCGCCGCTTCCCCGACCATCGCCCACCGTTTTCTGCCGCCCTTCGTGGCGAGCTTCGCCAAGGCCCATCCGCGGCTCGACCTCCGCTTCGAGATCGTATCGAGCGACGTTCTCGTCACGAGCGTCGCCGAGGGCCGTTTCGACGTCGCGCTGACCGACAATGCGGTCCATCATCAGGGCGTCCAGAGCGAACTCCTTCTGGAGACGAGCGCGATCTGCGTGATGCCGGCCCAGCACCGCCTGGCGGGGCGGCTCGAAGTCACGCCGGAAGACCTCGACGGCGAGCCTTTCGTCGCTTTGACGCGCAGACATTCCGGCCGCGCCGCGGTGGACCGCATCTTCGATCAGGCAGGCGTTCGCCCGAAAATCGCGATCGAGGCCGCGACCGTGGTCTCGGCGCTCGAATTCGTCCGGCACGGGCTGGGAATCGCGATCCTCAATCCGATGGCGATCCAGCGCTCGCTGGACCCGTCCGTGACGGCCCTTCCCTTCGCGCCCGCCATCGCCTATCGCGCCTCCTTCCTGCTTCCCGCCAGCCGCCCCTGCCCGCCCGCCGTCGCCGACTTCATGAGTCTGGTGTCGGCCGGGGCCGGCGAAGCCGTTCCCGCCTTCCAAAGGACCTTCCCATGACCTCTCCGACGAGCGCGGACCTCCTCGCCCGGCTCGTGGCCTTCGATACGACGAGCCGCAACTCCAACCTCCCGCTCATCGAGTTCGTCGAAGGCTTCTTCGCCGATCACGGCATCGGCGCGCGGCGCATCGCGGACGAGACGGGAGAGAAGGCCAATCTCTGGATCACGATCGGGCCGGACGTGCCGGGCGGAATCATCCTGTCCGGCCACACCGACGTCGTGCCGGTGGACGGGCAGGACTGGTCGAGCGATCCCTTCCAGCTGACGGAGCGCGACGGACGCCTCCATGCGCGGGGCGCCTGCGACATGAAGGGCTTCCTCGCCTGCGTCATGGCGGCGGTGCCCAGGATGCTGACGAGCGAACTGGTCCGACCGATCCACATCGCCTTCTCCTACGACGAGGAGGTCGGCTGCGTCGGCGCGCGCCGCATGGTCGAGCGTCTCGCCGAGGACGGCGTGGCGCCGGCCTACTGCGTCGTCGGCGAGCCGACGATGATGGAGGTGGTGACCGGCCACAAGGGCAAGCGCTCCATGAAGGTGACCGTGCGCGGTCTCGCCTGCCACTCGTCGCTGGCGCCCCAGGGTGTCAACGCGGTCGATTACGCCGCACTGATGGTGGTGCGGATGCGCGAGATCGCCAAGCGCCTCGCCGGAGACGGCGCGCGCGACGAGGCCTTCGACGTTCCCTTCTCCACCGCCCACACCGGCACCATCGCCGGCGGAACCGCGCTGAACATCGTTCCGGACGAGTGCTCGTTCCTGTGCGAGTTCCGCGCGCTGCCGAGCGAGGATCCGGACATCTATGTCGAGGAGCTTCGCGCCTATGCGCGGGAGCTGACGGCGGAGATGCGGGCGGTCTCGCCGGACACTGGGATCGACGTCGAGGTCTATGCCGGGTTCCCCGGCCTCGACACCCCGCCGGAGGCCGAGATCACGACACTGGCCAAATCCTTCGCCGGAGCGAACGGGCATTCGAAGGTCGCCTACGGCACCGAGGCCGGACTGTTCGCGAAGGGTCTCGGCTGCCAGACGATCGTTTGCGGACCGGGCTCAATCACGGTCGCGCATCGGCCGGACGAGTATGTCGAGCAGAGCCAGCTCGACCGCTGCGACCGGTTCCTGGACAAGCTGATCGCCTGGAACAGCAGCGAAGCCCGCTGACCGCGGGCCGACGCACGCAGTCCGTGCCGAAGGGTTGCGTGCGCGGGCAATCTGCCGCAAGTCGCAACCTTCACCCCGTCCTGTCCATTTCCGACATCGAGCCCCCCGGGGGCCGCGCGATCCTCCGCTTCCGTGGAGCGGTCGGCGATGCACGTGAGAGAGATCGAAATTTCCATGTCCGTTCGCAACGAAAGCCGCACCGCCCGCACGATCGACACCCTCCGGCCGTCCACGGACGGCGGCATGCCGCTTGCCAAGTCGCGCGCCGCTTCCACCGGGGATGCCCGCCGCCCGACCCGAGCCGACGAGAAGCGCGCCTTCCTCACCCGGCTCGAACGTTCCCGAACGAGCCTGTTCCACGGTTCGGACTGACAGACCGGTCGCGAAGGCGACCGGCGAAAGACCCGCATGATTGGATTCCCGCCGTGCTCCAGACCGTGACGCTCGAGACCCAGGCTGCGAGCGTGGAGCATCTCAGCCCGCTACGCCCCGTCGGCGCCGTGGCTGCGACGGTCGCCCGCCTCGCGGCGCGACCCAAGGCACGGCCGATCCTCTATGTCGCCCGCAATTCGAGCCGCGCGCGCGAGATCCACGCCGTCCTCTCCATCCTGACGGGACCCGAGCGCACGGCGCTGCTCCCGCGCTGGGACGGCTACCCGGCCGACGGCGTCGCCCCGAGCGCGACGGCGGTCGGAAAACGCATGAGCCTCCTGCGCTGGCTGCTGAACGAGGAGAAGCGCCCGGCGGCGGTGGTGACGACGGCGGCCGCGCTCATGCGGCGCGTGCCGCCGCGACGCGTCTGGCAGGACATCCACATCGAGTTCCGCGTCGGCGATTCCATCGAAATCGGCGACGTCGAGGCCCGGCTCGCGCGCATCGGCTACGTCCTCGACGAGCGCTGCGACGAGCCCGGCGAGGCGGCGATCCATGGCAGCGTCATCGAGTTCTTCCCGGCCGCCGCGCCGCGCCCGTGCCGGATCGAGCACAAGGACGGGGTCATAAGATCCATCCGCTCCTTCGACCCCGTGACGCAGCGGTCGGTGGCCGGCACTGAGCATCTGATCGTCGATCCGGCGAGCGAGCGCGTGGGCGAACTGGGGGACGATGCCCGGAACCGCTCGCTTTCGCTGGCCGAGCTCTACGGTGAAGCCGAGACGCTTTTCGACTACCTCCCGGACGCCGAGATCGTCCTGGAGTCGGAGGCCGACCGGTCCGCGAGCGCCTTCCACGCTTCTCTGGAGGATACGGACAAGCGGCAGGCACGCGACTTCCTCACCGACCAGGAATGGGAGACGAGGGTCGCCGAGCGGCTGAGTGCCGTCGTCGAGGAGGCGCGTCCGTCGGACGAGGATTCGCACGTTCCGCTCTTCGCCAGCCGGCGGGACGCGCTGACGGCCGTTGAGGCCTTCGCCGAACCGCTTCGCGAGCGCGGCTACCGTATCGTTCTCGCGGCGCCCAAGGGCGGCGAGGCCGGGCTGTGGAGCCGGCGCCTCGCCCGACTGTTCGGAGCCCGGACCGCCAGGGCCGATGATTGGGGAACGGTACTGAAGGCCGAACCCGGAGCGCTCCTTCGGCTCGAAGCCGAGATCGCCGAAGGCTTCGTCGCCCATGAGGACAAGGTCGTCGTCCTGACGCTGCGCCACCTCGCCGGGCAGTCCCGCGGGAGCAGCGCCGAAGCGGCGGAGGACGTGTTCCGCCGCAACGACGAGCTGTTCGGCATCGGCGACGCGGTCGTCCATATCGATCACGGGGTGGGCATTCTCGAAGGTCTGGAGACGGTCGGAGACGAGATCGAGAACGAGGCGATCCGGCTGCGCTTTGCCGACGATGCGACCCTGCTCGTGCCTCTGCACGAGATCGGTGCACTCTGGCGATATGGCGGCGAAGGGACGGAGGTCTCTCTCGACAAGCTGAAGGGCGATTCCTGGATCGCCAAGCGCAACCGCATCGTGGGCGAGATCGCCGCGACCGCCGGGCGCATGGTGGAGCGGCTCAAGGAGAAGGACAGGGCGAAGGCCAAGCCGCTGCAGCCGGACCGCGTGGCCTTCGAGCGCTTCTGCGAGCGGTTCGCCCACGACCTGACGCCCGGCCAGGGCCGGGCCGTGGACGCGATCCTGGCCGATCTGCGCTCCGGGCGGCCGATGGACCGCCTGCTGTGCGGCGACGTCGGCTTCGGCAAGACCGAGGTGGCGTTGCGCGCGGTGGCGGCCGCCGCGCTCTCCGGCCGCCAGGTCGCCGTCGTCGCCCCGACGACCGTTCTGGCGCGTCAGCACTTCGAGACCTTCGCAAAGCGCTTCGCCCGGGATGGAATCGAGATCGCGCTTCTCTCACGCCTGCAGAGTTCGCAGGAGGCTCGCGACATCCGCGAGCGTCTGGCGGACGGGCGCATTCGCGTTCTCGTGGCGACCCATGCCATTTGCGGAAAGGACGTCGCCTTCGACGACCTCGCTCTCGTCGTGATCGACGAGGAGCAGCGGTTCGGGTCGCGTCACAAGGAGACGATCCGCAAGCTCGCGCCGGACCTGCACGTCCTGTCGATGACGGCGACGCCCATTCCCCGGACGTTGCAGGCCGGGTTCGTCGGCCTGCACGACATCTCGGTGATCGAGACGCCGCCCGTCCGGCGCAGGCCCATCCGCACGCGGACCGTGTCGATCGAGGATGAGGCCGTCCGCGACGCCCTCCTCGCGGAAAAGGCGCGCGGCGGGCAGAGCTATGTCGTCTGCCCCCGGATCGAGGACATCGCCCCCATGGCCGAGCGGCTCGCGGAGCTGGCGCCGAATCTGTCCGTCGCCACGCTGCACGGCGAGATGGCGCCCGCCGAGGTCGAGCAGACGATGATCGATTTCGCTGACGGGAAAGGCGACGTTCTGCTCGCAACGAACATCATCGAGAGCGGGCTCGACGTGACGGCGGCGAACACGATGATCGTCTATCGGCCCGACCGCTTCGGGCTCGCCCAGCTCCACCAGCTCCGGGGCCGGGTCGGGCGCGGGGTGCGGCGCGGGACCGTGCTCCTGGCCACCGAACCGGAGGCCGAACTGACCGACGCGGCCCGCCAGCGCCTCGAAACCCTGGAGCGTCTGACCGCGCTCGGCTCCGGCTTCGACATCAGCGCGCGCGACCTCGACATGCGCGGCGCGGGCGAGCTGCTGGGAGACGAGCAGGCCGGCCATCTCCAGCTGATCGGCCTGTCGCTCTACCGCCGGACGCTGGAGCGCGCGCTCAAGACCGCTCGCCGCGAGGACCCCGGCGACGACTGGCGTTGCGAGCTGAACACCGGCATCGCCGGCACGATCCCCGCCGATCACGTGCCCGAGCCGGAGCTGCGGCTGGAGCTCGCGGTCGCGCTGGACCGCGCCGAGGACGAAGCGGCGCTGACCCGCCTCCGGACGGAGATCACCGACCGTTTCGGCCCGATTCCGTCCGCGCTCGACCGGACCTTCCGGCTGGCGGCCCTGCGGCTTCGGGCGACGACGCTCGGAATTCGCCGGCTGGATGCGGGACCGAAAGCCGTGGCCGCGACCTTCTCCCTCGACGATTCGAAGGCCTTGAAGAAGCGCATCAAGCCTCGAAAGGGGAGCGCGCTTCGCTGGTCGGAGCTTCGGCTGATCAGCGAGGAGCCGAGCGACAGCGAGGACGAGCGCTGGGCGGCGATCGACGCGCTGCTCGACCGCATCGCCTGATCGCGGCGGCCGTCAGGCGCGAGGCGACGCGCGCTTGCGCGACGGCCCGGACGCCTTGCGCCCCGTAGCGTTCCGAGCCGCGCTGACCGCCACGAGCGCCCAGCGGGCCATCTCGTCGTCATCCTCCAGCGCTTCGTCGGGGAGACGGTAGTACGGCATGGCGACGGGCGCCCGGCCGGGGCGCGTGTAGCGCCAGCGGTCGCAGCCGGCCGCTTCGTAGGTTGCCTCGGTCTCGGGATCGCATTTCAGATAGAGCTCGCCGTCGAGGACCACGGCGATGATGATCCCGTCGCAGTAGATGCCCTGCCCGCCGAACATCCGCCGGATCGAGATCGCGGGAAGCGAGGCGAAGAGATCGCGCAGATGCTCCTCGTCCATCGGGGGCTCAGGCCTCGGCGGCCTCCAGACGGCTGCGCTCGGCCGGCTTCAGCTCGACCGATTCGCCGCAGCCGCAGGCCGAGGTCTGGTTCGGATTGCGGAAGGTGAAGCCGGACCGCAGCACCGTCTCCTCGTAGCCCATCTCGGTTCCGAGAAGGAACAGGACGGCCTCGGGCGCCACATAGACGCGCGCGCCGTCCTTCTCGACCATGTCCTCGCCGGGCCTGGCCTCGGTCACGAGGTCGATCGTGTACTCCATGCCCGCGCAGCCGCCCTTCTTGACCCCGACGCGAATGCCCAGCGCTTCATCGCCCTTCGCGGCCATGATGGAACGGACACGCTCGGCGGCGTCTTCGGTGAGGGTGAGGACGGAGAAGCGGCCCATGGTCCTGGCTCCCATATCGGAGTGCAAGCTGAAGATGGCTTCGGCGGCCGGGGCGCGCAAGGCGCCTCAGTACCAGCCGACGGCGACCTGCGCCTCTTCGCTCATCCGCTCGGGCGTCCACGGAGGATCGAAGACGAGCTCGACCTTCACCGCCTGGATGCCCTCGACGGAGGCGACGGCGTTCTCGACCCAGATCGGCATCTCGCCCGCGACGGGACAGCCCGGCGCGGTGAGCGTCATCTGCACGTCGACATTGCGGTCGTCGTCGATGTCGATCTTGTAGATGAGGCCGAGCTCGTAGATGTCGGCCGGAATTTCCGGGTCGTAGACCGTCTTCAGCGCCGAGACGATGTCGTCGGTCAGGCGCGTCAGCTCCTCCGCGGGAATGGCGGACTGGGCCGTGCCGCCCGCGAAGGCGACATTGGCGTCGGCGGTGTCGGTCGTCGCCACGGGCTCGGCCTTGGCGGCGCCGTCTGGATGTTCGGTCATCGTCTCGTCCTCAGGCGAAGAATCGCCGCGCCTTTTCGAGTGCGTCCGCAAGGCGATCGATCTCGGCCTTCGTGTTGTATAGCCCGAAGGATGCCCGGCATGTAGACGTCGCGCCGAAGCGCTTCAACAGGGGCTGCGCGCAATGGGTGCCCGCGCGCACCGCGACGCCCTCCCGATCGATGACCATCGAGACGTCATGGGCGTGGATGCCTTCGAGATCGAAGGAGACGATGGCGCCCTTGCCCGGCGCCTCGCCGTAGATGCGCAGCGCGTTGATCGCCTTCAGCCGCTCGTGGGCGTAATCGCGCAAGGATTCCTCGTGCGCGAGGATCGCCTCGCGGCCGATCCCGCGCATGTAGTCGAGCGCCGCGGCGAGGCCGATCGCCTGCACGATCGGAGGCGTGCCCGCCTCGAAACGGTGCGGCGGTGCGTTGTAGCTGACGCCCTCCTCCGACACCTCCACGATCATCTCGCCGCCGCCCTTGAAGGGGCGCGTGCGCTCCAGCATCTCGCGGCGGCCGTAGAGGACGCCGATGCCGGTCGGACCGTAGAGCTTGTGGCCGGTCATCACGTAGAAGTCGCAGCCCAGATCCTGCACGTCGACCGGCAGGTGGACCGCGCCCTGGCTGCCGTCGACGAGGGTCGCGATGCCCTTCCCGCGCGCCAGCGCCACGATCTCCTTCACCGGCGTGACGGTGCCGGTGACGTTCGACATGTGCGTGAACGCGATCAGCTTGGTGCGGGGCGTGATGGCGCGTTCGAAGGCCTCGACGGAGATCGAGCCGTCGTCCTCGACGGGCACGAAGACGAGCTTGGCGCCCTGCCGCTCACGCAGGAAGTGCCACGGCACGATGTTGGAGTGATGCTCCATCTGGGTCAGGACGATCTCGTCGCCCTCCCCGATCTCGGGCATCGCGTAGCCATAGGCGACGAGGTTGATCGCCTCGGTCGCCCCGCTCGTGAAGACGATCTCCTCGTGAGAGGCCGCGTTCAGGAAGACGCGCACGGTCTCGCGCGCGGCCTCGAAAGCGTCGGTCTGGGCGTTCGACAGGAAGTGAAGCCCGCGATGAACGTTGGAATAGGTGTGCGTGTAAGCGTACTGGATCGCGTCCAGCACCTGACGCGGCTTCTGCGCCGAGGCGCCGTTGTCGAGATAGACGAGCGGCTTGCCGTAGACCTCGCGCGACAGGATCGGGAAGTCGGCGCGGATGGCCTCGACGTCGTAGGTCGTCGAGGCTGTGGCGGTCTCAACCGTCATGGGACAGGAACTCCATCAAGAGGCCGCCGAACGGCAGAAGGCAGGCGGAGCCGATCCGGCTCGGCCGCCGATCGAGATCTCGACCGCGACCGTGCCGGAGCGCCGGTTCATCTCGGCACCGCCAGCCACTCGTCGATGCGCGCTTCCAGAACCTCGACCGCCGCTTCGTGCTCCAGCTCCTCGACGACCTCGTCGACGAAGGCCTTCACCAGAAGCGCGCGCGCCTGGGCCTCGGGAATGCCGCGGCTCATTAGGTAGAAGAGATGGTCGGCGTTGATCTCGCCCGCCGTCGCGCCGTGGCCGCAGACGACGTCGTCGGCGAAGATTTCCAGCTCGGGCTTGGCCGAGAAGTCGCCCTCGTCCGAGAGAAGCAGCGAGTTGCAGGCGAGCTTGGCGTCGGTCTTCTGCGCGCCCTTGGCGACGCGGATCATGCCTTGGAACACGCCGTGCCCGCCGGTCACCACGTTGCGGAACACCTCCGAGGCGGTGGTGTGCGGCACCATGTGGTTCAGCGAGGTCGTGACGTCGACGTGCTGGCCCGCCTTGAGCAGGTTCACGCCCCGGATCATCACGTGCGCGCCCTCGCCGAGGGTTTTGGCATGAACCTCCTGCCGCACGACGGCGCCGCCGGCGTTCAGCACGAAGACCTTGAGGACGGAATTGGCCCCGAGCGTCACGTTGAGCTGGCCGAGATGGCTTTCGCCCTCGCCCTTCTCCTGATCCACGATCCAAAGCACCTCGGCGTCGTCGCCGAGGGTCAGCGCGTTGACGGCGGTCGACAGAGCGCTCTGCGAGCCCGCCGAAAGGCGCTCCACGATCACCGCCTTCGAGCCCGAGCCGAGCGAGACGGACGAGAAGCCGTGGCTGCCGTCCGCGCGCGGCGCGGCGCGCAGCTCGATCGGACGCTCGACATTCGCGCCGTCAGCGACGGCGATCGAGGAGCCGGTGGCGCCGAGGGCGGTGTTCAGGAGCCGCACCGTGTCGAAGGCGCGGTCGAGATGGTTGACCGATTCCGCCCAGCCCAGCTGCTCGGAGGAGCGCTCGACATGGACGCCCGGCAGCGGATCGTTCGAACCCGCCTCGGCGCCGAGCTCGATGACCGCGCTGTTCGGGATGAGCGGCGCGAGGAAATCGCCTCCCGCGGACGGTCCGGCCTCCAGCGGACGGCGCCCGAGAAGCGCGCGCAGGTCCGTGTAGTGCCAGGCCTCGACGCGCCGGCTCGGCAGGCCTTCGGCCCGCAGCGCTTCGAGCGCCGCCTGGCGGTTCGAGTCGGCGACGGCGCCCGAACCCTCCGCGCGCTCGATCAGCGCGGCTTCGGCGGGCGTTCGGTTTGTCTTCAGAACGGCGGACATGGATCAGGCCGCCTCCCCGATCACCTGACTGTAGCCCTCGTTCTCCAGCTGGAGCGCGAGGTTCTTGTCGCCCGACTTGATGATGCGGCCCTTGTAGAGGACATGCACCGTGTCCGGCACGATGTAGTCGAGCAGGCGCTGGTAGTGGGTGATGACGAGGAAGGAGCGCTCCGGGCCGCGCAGCGCGTTGACGCCGTCCGCGACGATCTTCAGGGCGTCGATGTCGAGGCCGGAATCGGTCTCGTCCATGACGCAGAGCTTGGGCTCCAGGAGCGCCATCTGCAGGATTTCGGCGCGCTTCTTCTCGCCGCCCGAGAAGCCGACGTTCAGCGGCCGCTTGAGCATGTCCGCCTCGATCTTCAGATCGGCGGCGGACGCCTTCACGCGGCGCATGAAGTCCGGCGTCGTCAGCTCGGCCTCGCCGCGCGCCTTGCGCTGCGCGTTCAGCGCGGTCTTCAGGAACGTCATCGTGGCGACGCCCGGAATCTCCAACGGATACTGGAAGGCGAGGAAGACGCCCGACGCGGCGCGCTCGGCGGCGTCCATCTCCAGGATCGACTCGCCATTGTAGAGGATGTCGCCCTCGGTGACCTCGTAGTCCTCGCGCCCGGCGATGATGTAGGACAGCGTCGACTTGCCGGAGCCGTTCGGCCCCATGATCGCGGCGACTTCGCCGTCCTGCACCGTCAGATCGAGCCCGCGCAGGATCTCGGTGTCGGTGTCCGCGACGCGGGCGTGAAGGTTACGGATTTCGAGCATCGTGCGGTCTTCTTCGTTCGTGTCATCGATCGGCGGCCGCGAAGGCTGCCACTTCTGTCTCTCTCCGGCCGTCATCCTCGGGCTTGTCCCGAGGATCTGCCGACCCGTCAGTGATAGTCGCCCCGCATTAGCGAATTCGGATGCGGTCTGTATTCGTCGTCGATCTCGTCGATGCGTTCGAAGAGATCAAGCCAAGTCGGGTTCAGTCCCTCGGTCAGGCTCGTCTTCCATTCGCGCCGGTAGCGTTTCAGCGACTTTTCCCGCTGGATCGCCAGAACGATGTTCGGGTGGCGTTCGAACCATACTAGGTTCGTGGCACGATACCGTGACGTAAAACCTTCGACGCTTCCGCTTCTGTGTTCGAGGGTTCGCCGACGAATGTCGTTCGTTACCCCCGTGTAGATCACGCCCCGCGGCCGATCCGACATCATGTAGACGAAGCCGGTCAACGCGCGTCCATCGGCTTAGACCCTCGGGACGAGCCCGAGGATGACGGCGGTGGGAGTGGCCATCGCAGCGAAAATCCTCACCCGACGCTCCCCTCTAGCGAGATCCCGATCAGCTTCTGGGCTTCGACGGCGAACTCCATCGGCAGCTGCTGGATGACGTCCTTGACGAAGCCGTTGACGATGAGCGCCACGGCCTCCTCCTCCGGGATGCCGCGCTGCATGCAGTAGAACAGCTGGTCCTCGGAGATCTTGGACGTCGTCGCCTCGTGCTCGAACTGCGCGGTCGAGTTCTTCGACTCGATGTAGGGCACGGTGTGCGCGCCGCACTCCTCGCCGATGAGCAGCGAGTCACACTGCGTGAAGTTGCGCGCGTTCGCCGCCTTGCGGTGGGCCGAGACCTGTCCGCGATAGGTGTTGTTCGAATTGCCGGCCGAGATGCCCTTCGAGATGATGCGGCTCGACGTGTTCTTGCCGAGATGAATCATCTTGGTGCCCGAGTCGATCTGCTGACGGCCGTTGGAGACCGCGATCGAATAGAACTCGCCGCGCGAATTGTCGCCGCGCAGCAGGCAGGACGGGTACTTCCAGGTGATCGCCGAGCCGGTCTCGACCTGCGTCCAGGAGATGCGCGAGTTCGCGCCCCGGCAGTCGCCGCGCTTGGTCACGAAATTGTAGATGCCGCCCTTGCCCTCCTTGTCGCCCGGATACCAGTTCTGGACGGTGGAGTATTTGATCTCGGCATCGTCCAGAGCGACGAGCTCGACGACCGCCGCGTGCAGCTGGTTCTCGTCGCGCTGCGGCGCGGTGCAGCCTTCCAGATAGGAGACGTAGGAGCCCTTGTCGGCGATGATGAGCGTGCGCTCGAACTGGCCGGTGTTGCGCTCGTTGATCCGGAAGTAGGTCGACAGCTCCATCGGGCAGCGCACGCCGGGCGGCACGTAGACGAAGGAGCCGTCGGTGAAGACGGCCGAATTCAGCGTCGCGAAGAAATTGTCGGAGACCGGAACGACCGAGCCCAGATACTTCTTCACCAGCTCGGGGTGCTCGCGGATCGCCTCGGAGATCGGCATGAAGATCACGCCGGCCTTCTGGAGCTCCTTCTTGAAGGTCGTCGCGACCGAGACCGAATCGAAGACCGCGTCCACCGCGACCTTGCGCCCGTAGCCGTTTTCCGTCGCCTCGCCGTCCTCGTCGAGCTTGGAGGGCTCGTCGGCGCGGCGCACGCCCGCGAGGATCTCCTGCTCCTTGAGCGGGATGCCGAGCTTCTCGTACGTCCGCAGGATCTCGGGATCCACCTCGTCGAGCGAGGCCGGGCCGTCGGCCCAGTTCTTCGGCGCGGCGTAGTAGTGGATGTCCTGATAGTCGATCGGCGGATAGTCGAGGCGCGCCCAGTCGGGGCTCTGCATCGTCTTCCAGCGCTCCAGCGCCGCCAGACGCCATTCGAGCATCCATTCCGGCTCGTTCTTCTTGGCCGAGATGAGCCGCACCGTCTCTTCGTTCAGCCCCTTGGGGGCGACGTCCATCTCGATCTCGGTCTCGAAGCCGTATTTGTACTGATCGACGTCGATGCGCGCGACCTGATCGATGGTTTCCTGAACTGCCGGCATGCTCGATTTTCTCCATCCTCGCCGGATTCAAGGTCCGGTGGTCGGACAGGCACGCGGACGTGCCCGTTGGGTCTGGCTCAAATAGTCATTCCGGCCGCAAACTTGAAGCCGGTATTCTGGAATGATTGCAATCTTCGACGTCAGGCGACGCGACGATCCGGCGTGCGGTCGGCGGCACGTTCGACGAGCTCGCTCAAGGCCAGCGCGACCGCATCCACCTCGGCCTCGGCGGTCTCGTAGCCGAAACTGACGCGGATTGCACCGGCGGCGAGGTCGATCGGCAATCCGGCGCGGTGATGGGCCGCGAGGACCGGGCTCGCCGCGACCTTGCCGGACGCGCAGGCCGATCCGCCGGAGACCGCGAAGCCCTGCAGATCCAGCGCGATCTGGGCCGTCTCGCTGCGAAGGCCGGGACCTGCGACGAAGACGGTGTTCGGCAAACGCTCGACGCCGTCGCCGACGACGATCGCGCCGCTTCGCTTGAGCCTGTCCTCCAACCGCGTGCGCAGGGCGAGGAGCCGGGCGATGTCATCCGGCCCCCGCGCGGCCGCGATCCCGGCCGCCGCGCCGAAGCTGGCGATGGCGGGCACCGCTTCCGTTCCGGCGCGGTGGCGGCGCTCCTGCCCCCCGCCGACGATCAGCGGCGCGGGACAGACGAAGGGGTCGGCGAGCACCAGCGCACCGACGCCGATCGCCGCGCCGATCTTGTGCCCGGACAGGAGGATCGCGTCCGCCCCGAGGTCCGCGATGTCGAGCGGCATCCGCCCGGCAGCCTGGACGGCGTCCACGAGGAAGATGACGTCGCGCCCCGCCAGTGCCTCGCGGATCGGAGCGAGGGGCTGGATCACGCCGCTTTCGTTGTTGGCGAGCGTGATCGCGAGAAGCGGCGTGCCCTCGCCCGGCATGTCGAGCCAGTCGCCGAGGGCGTCGATCAGAAGGTGGCCGTTCACATCCACGGGCAGTTTGGTGACGCTCTCGGCGCCGAGGCGCCCGCCCTCGCGGAAGCATGGATGGTCGGTCTCGACCACGGCCATGCGCGTGACCCGCGCCGTCTCCTCGCCCCTCCGCCAGAGGGGCGAAAGGGCGGCGTTCGCCGCCTCGCTGGCGCCGCTGGTGAAGATGACGCCGTCCGGGTCCGCGCCCGCAAGCGAGGCCACGGAGCGGCGCGCGTCCTCGACGATCCCCCGTGCCCTGCGGCCTTCGCGGTGGACCGAGGAGGGGTTCCCCGCGTCCGAAAGCGCGCGCAGCATGGCGTCCCGGGCCTGCGGCAGGAGCGGAGCCGAGGCGTTGTGGTCGAAGTAGAGGCGGCGCGTCCCGTCCATCATCCAATCCCGTCGCTCGGCTCGGAGACGGCCTCGGCAGGCCGCAAATTTCTTGAATTCGCCGCGCTCGCCGGACTATAGAGCGCGGCAGCCAGACGTGACAGTTTCGAACTGTTCCAATCGAATTCGAGCGTATGGACCCGTCCGATCTGCGTCAAGGCGGGGACGCCCGCGTCCAACGGCAGGCCGCCCCGGCCCCGTGCGCCTCCCGATCCGTAGGATACGAGAATGCCCGAAGTCATCTTCAACGGCCCGGCCGGCCGCCTCGAGGGCCGTTATCAGGCCGCGAAGGAAAAGAACGCGCCGATCGCCATCGTGCTGCATCCGCACCCGCGCTTCGGCGGCACGATGAACAACCAGATCGTCTACCAGCTCTTCTACATGTTCCAGGAGCGCGGCTTCACGACGCTGCGCTTCAACTTCCGCGGCATCGGCCGCAGCCAGGGCGAGTTCGACCACGGCGCGGGCGAGCTGTCGGACGCCGCCTCGGCGCTGGACTGGGTGCAGAGCCTCCACCCCGATTCCAAGCATTGCTGGGTCGCCGGCTATTCCTTCGGCGCCTGGATCGGCATGCAGCTTCTGATGCGCCGGCCCGAGATCGAGGGCTTCATGTCCATCTCGCCGCAGCCGAACTCCTACGACTTCTCGTTCCTGGCGCCCTGCCCCTCCTCGGGCCTCATCATCCACGGCGACAAGGACCGCGTGGCGCCGCCCAAGGACGTCCAGACGCTCGTCGACAAGCTGAAGACGCAGAAGGGCATCCTGATCACGCAGAAGACGATCGAGGGCGCCAACCATTTCTACACCGAGCACACGCCCGAGCTGATGGCCGAGTGCGCCGACTATCTGGACCGGCGCCTGGCCGGCGAACTGACCGACGAGCGCCCCAAGCGCCTCAAGTGACCTGAGGCTGTCACGGACAGCCGAACGCCCGAGAAGACCCGATGAGCCGTTTCAAGTCCGACTTCCTGCGCGTCCTCGACGAGCGGGGCTTCATCCATCAGATCTCCGATCCGGAAGGATTGGACGCTCTGGCGTCGAAGGGTCCGATCACGGGCTATGTCGGCTACGACGCGACGGCGACGTCGATCCACATCGGCAATCTCATCACCGTCACCATGCTCTACTGGCTGCAGGAGACGGGCCACAAGGCGATCAGCCTGATGGGCGGCGGAACGTCGATGGTAGGCGACCCGTCCTTCCGCGACGACCAGCGCCAGCTCCTGACGACCGACCAGATCCAGACCAATATCGACGGCATCCAGCGCGTCTTCGGCAACATCCTGAACTATGGCGGCTCGAACCCCGCCATCATGGTGAACAACGCCGACTGGCTCCTGAAGCTGAACTATCTGGAGTTCCTGCGCGACGTCGGCCGGCATTTCTCCGTCAACCGGATGCTGTCCTTCGATTCGGTGAAGCTGCGGCTCGACCGGGAGCAGTCGCTCTCGTTCCTCGAGTTCAACTACATGATCATGCAGGGCTACGACTTCACCGAGCTCAACCGGCGCTACGGCACGGTCCTGCAGATGGGCGGCTCCGACCAGTGGGGCAACATCATCAACGGCGTCGACCTCTCGCACCGCATGGGCGGGCCGCAGCTCTACGCGCTCACGACGCCGCTCCTGACCAAGTCCTCCGGCGAGAAGATGGGCAAGTCGGCCTCCGGCGCGGTCTGGCTCAACGGCGACCTCTTCTCGCCCTACGATTTCTGGCAGTACTGGCGGAACACCGAGGACGCCGACGTCGGGCGTTTCCTGAAGATCTTCACGCGGCTGCCGCTGGACGAGATCGCGAGGCTCGCGAGCCTCGGCGGCTCGGAGATCAACGAGGCGAAGAAGGTGCTCGCGACGGAGGCGACCGCCATCGTCCACGGCCGCGAGGCCGCGACGAAGGCGGCGGAGACCGCGCGCATCGCCTTCGAGGAGGGCGCGCTCGCCTCCGACCTGCCGACGATCGAGGTTCCCGCTTCCGAGCTTTCCGCCGGCGTCGGCATCCTCGGCCTTCTGGTGCGCGCGGGTCTCGCCTCGTCCAACGGCGAGGCACGGCGCCACGTTCAGGGCGGCGGCGTTCGCCTGAACGACGCGTCCGTCTCCGACGAGCGTCAGAGCGTCGGCAGTGCCGATCTCGCGGAAGGCGTCGTGAAGCTCTCGGTCGGTCGCAAGAAGCACGTTCTCGTCCGCCCGGTCTGAGGAGGGCGAACGGTCGATCGGAACATCCGAAAGGGCGCTCTCGGGCGCCCTTCTTCGTATCAGTACTCGAAAATCTGCCGGAAGACGCCGGGCGCGATGATGGAGATCGGGTTCACCGTCAGCGTCGGCGAGGCGAAGGCCCCGGAGAGCTGATAGGTCAGGCCGAGCAGCCCGCCCTCGTTGCCGTTGCCGAGAATACGGCCGACGAGCGGGATCGAGCCGAAGATCCGGTTGACGCTGTAGGCCGGCATGAACGAGCCGACGATGTCGATGCGGCTTTCGCGGTCGTAGAGGATGCCGGCGAAGCTGGAGCCGAAGACCGGCCCCCTTATGATGCCGTTGGACACGCCGAGACGGCCGTCGCCGTAATGCAGGACGGCGGAGGCCTGATCGAAATAGGCGCGGCTGGTGCGCAGGTCCTGGCCGAGCGCCTGCGAGAGCGTCCCCTGTCCGGGAACGGGCTCCGAGCCGACGAAGCGCTCCAGCCGCGGCTCGTCGACGAGCGTGAAGTCCTGGATCGAGATGACCCCCTGGTAGGAGCCGTCCGGCGCGCCCTGAAGGTCGAGCGTCGCTGTGCCGGCCTCCATGTTGCCGTAGAGCCCGGCAAAGCCGATGAAGGCGCCGAGGTCCTGCGTGGAGACGCGCAGCGCCGGCCCGCTCTCGCGTGGCGAGAGATCGACCTGAACCGCGCCCTGGCCCGTCCGCCCGGCCACCGAAAGCGCCGCGAGACGCCCGTCCACGCTGGCGTAGTTCAGCTCGATGCCGCTCAAGGTCCGCTCGTCGAAGCCGCGCACCGTGTCGATGCTCGCGGCGATGTCGAAGGTCAGGCCCGAAGCGGTGCCTGAGCGGGGGCGACCGGCGCTCGCCTTCAGCTCCTGCAGCAGCGGTCGCGCGTCGAAGCGGCTCCCCTCGATGTCGAGCGAGAAGCCGTTGGGGCTGCGGTCCATCGAAAGCGAAATCCGGTCGCCGGGGTTCAGCGCCACGTCCCGCAGCCGCGCGGAGCGCAGGCCCTGCCCGTCAATGGTGGCAGAGCCCGCCGCCGAGAAGCCCGCGCCGGCCATGCGGATGTCGTTGAGGTCCATCGTTCCATCGCGGTTGACGATGGAAAGGTCGATCGTGGCGGGAACGCCGCCGCCCTTGCGCCATGCGATGGAGGGAACGGTCAGCGCCGTTCGGGTCAGGTCGAGATGGGCGCGCAGGCCCACCGAATCCTGCGTCAGCTCGGCCGCGATCGGCCCTTCGATCGCGCCGCGCATCGCCGGCACGAGCTCCATGGCCTTTGCGGCGGACACGTCGAGATCGATGGTGACGAGCCGTTCGACGGACGAGTTCGACCCGACCGGAACGCTCAACGCGATGTCGGCCGGCATGTCGTCCATGAGCCCCGCGAGCTGCGCGCGGGCGGCGTCCGGCTCGACGTCCAGCGTGCCGCTCAGATTGGCGAAGCGCCGTCCCTGGTAGGGAACCAGCAGGGAGGCGTCCATCAGATCGGCGGTCACGGACCAGCCGCGGAGAATCTGCGACGCTTCGATCTCGTCCCCGATGCGAAGCTGCGCGTGGGCCTTGGCCCGCGCCGTGCCCGCGACGTCCGCCGGGGTGAAGTCGAGCGTCCGCAAGGCCCGGATCGGCGGCGCGTCGGCAATGGCGAGGAGTTGCCCGGCATCGCCCGCCGCCTCCAGATGGAAGTCGAAGAGCGTGTCGCGACGGTTGCCGTCGTCCGGCTTCGTCAGGACCAGCCTCGAGGCGCCGATCGCGACCGCCGGGTGATCCTCGACCATGGCGTCCTGCAGCGCGATCCGGGTTCGGCTTCCGCGCACGGCGATGTCGCCATTGGCCTGAAAGAGGCGCGGCAGACCGCCGAAGGTGGAGAGATCCGCCCCCTCGATCTCCACGTCCACCCTGAGTTCGCCGGCGCGCAGCCGCCCCTCGCGCCCGAAGGCGCCTTCGAAGCGATCGCGGCGCACGGCGACGGCGATCTCGGCGCTCGCGGCCCGGCCCTCGTCGCCGAGATGGGAGACGATCCACCGCCGCGCGCCCCCCGCCAGATTGAAGGGCCAATACGCCTTCAGCGTCCGCGCGCCGATCTTCGTGCCGATCAGGTCGACGCGGGTCATTCCCTCCGGGCCGGACAGGTCGAGCTGGCCCGACCCCTCCAGCGTCTCCTCGCCCGAGGCGAAGGCGAGGCGCGTCAGCTCCGCGCGCGACGCCGGCAGGTCGAGCACGCCTTCGGCGCGAAGGGAGGCTTCCAGCGGTTCCTCCACCCCTTCGGGCAGGCCGACGCGGGACAGGATCCTCGGCGCCTCGATGCGGAAGCGCGTCTGCTTGGACCCGGCGTGAACGGGCTCGAACTCGCCCACGAGATCGAACGAGACTCCGGAGAACCGGACCGGGCTCTCTACGATCTCGATCCGCTCCTCGCCGCCGCGATGGCGGAAGCGAAGCTCGGCCTGCTCGATGCGCGTGCGGTTGCGCCCGAGCTGGACCGCACCCGGCCCCGACGTGACGATGAGGTCGGACACGAGAGTGCCCTCCTGCGGCTCGCGGCGGGCCCTCAGCGTGACGGCGAGATCGGCGTCGGTGGCGAACCTGCGCTCGTCCCGCAAATCCTCCGGCGGTCCGGGCGGGGCGACGAGACGCATTTCCGCCGGGCTGGAGCGAACGGAAAGGTCCTGGAGGCGCCCCCCTTCGAAGGCAGCCTCTCCCGTCAGAGACAAGGGCAGCGGGCCGAGCGACAGGGCGGCCGCGAGGTCGAGGCGCCCGGCGCCGTCACGGCGCAGCTCGGCGAAGTGCAGATGCAGCTTCTCGATCCCGCCGGGCATCTTCGGCAGGCCCTCGACCGCAATGTTGTTGAAGGCGACCGTCTCGAAACGGAAGGCGTTCAGCGCCGCCAGCTGGCGTTCCAGCGCGGCGAAGGCGTCGTCGGCGACCGCCGAGACGCTCGGCACCTCGTTCGGGCCGGCGCGCAGGCCGAGCGTTTCGAGGTCGATGCGAGCCCCGGAAATCTCCAGACGCCCGAATTCGAGCCCGCCCCCGACGAGCGGCAGGAGACGCACGGCGAAGGCGACACGATCGACAGCCGTCGCGGGACCGGCCTCGCCGACCTTGGAGAGGGTGACGCCCTCCCAGCCGATCGCCAGCGTTCCGTCGGGCCGCATCTCGAAAGTCTGCTCGCCGAGATCGCTGGCGTAGGTCGGGCCGAGCAGGCGGGCGATGGTCGCCTGCGTGCGGGTTCGCGCAAAGTCGCGTCCGGTCTCGGTGCCGAACAGGAACGCCACGGCGCCCGCCCCGAGGAAGACGAGCAGGACGGGCACGCAAAGCGCGACGATCAGGATGCGGCCAAGGAGCCTCATCCGAAAGAAACGCTCGTCCCGGCCCAGGCCATCGACGGCGGCGTGGCCTTTCGCAGGCGAAGGCCGGGGTGCGGGGCGCCGCGCTCCATCGTCTCGATCCTCTTGCCCGCGCCGATTCGTCCGCGACGCGAAGGAGCGCGCCGCACCTGCCAAAATCGTGGAGTTCGGTTTACGAATCCTTCCTCTCCATGTGACCGAAAGGAAGGCGATTCAATGAAACAGCTTCGTGAAGGCACGCCCTGCCCCGCATTCGAACTGCCGGACGCGGACGGCGCGACCGTCTCGCTCGACGATCTGAAAGGCAGGCCCTTCGTCCTCTACTTCTATCCCAAGGACGACACGTCGGGCTGCACGGTCGAGGCGAAGGACTTCTCGCAGGCCGGAGAGGAGTTCGCGGCGATCGGCGTGCCCGTGTTCGGGGTCTCGCCGGACGGGGTGAAGAGCCATGCCAAGTTCGCGACCAAGCACGAGCTGAGCGTCCGGCTTCTGGCGGACGAGGAGAAAAAACTGATCTCCGCGCTCGGGCTGTGGGTCGAGAAGTCGATGTATGGCCGGACTTATATGGGCGTGGAGCGCGCGACGATTCTCTTCGATGCGCAGGCGCGCGCCCACCGGGTCTGGCCGAAGGTGAAGGTCAAGGGCCATGTCGACGAGGTGCTGGCGGCCGCGAAGGCGCTGGCCGCCGGCTGAACGTCGCCCGCATGGAGCGCTCCGACGAAGGCCTCACCCTTCCTTAACCTTAATGGTTTCCAATCGGCCGGAGATTCAGTCCCCGGTCCGACATGAGCCGCCCAGCCCAGCCGATCTTCGCACCGCCCTCCCCGCGCCCGACGCTGACGCTCGCGCGCGGGGAAAAGGTGTGGCGGATGACGGTCCGGCCCGCGGCTGCGCTGGCGGCGGCTCTCGCGCTCACGACCATCGTCGTCGCGGGTGTCGGCTCGACCGCGCTCTTCCTCGCCAGCGACGACGTCGCGTCGGCCTTCCGCGCCCGCGAGGCGCGCACGGTCTCGGCCTACGAGAAGCGGATCGCCGATCTTCGCCGCGACCTCGACCGGGCGGTCAGCCGGGAGCATTCGGAACGGCGCGATTTCGAGGCCGGGCTCTCGCGGATGCTCGACCGCCAGCGGGTCATCGAGCAGCGATTCGAACAGATGCAGCCGCTGGTCGCCCAGGCTCGCAGCTCCGGCCTGATTCCCGCCGACATTCCTCTGCCCTCGGAGCGACCGGACGCGTTCGACGCGCCGATCAACGCCTATGCGCCGCGGGAAACCGCGAAGCCCGACTTCTTCTCCAGCTTCGACCTGCGCCCGAGCACCGACCGCTCGCCCTCGCGCAGCGGCCCGCAGCGGGGCGCGGCCCTGACGCCGAGCGGGCCGACCACCGCCGAGACGCTCGCGGGCGTCGCGGCGAAGGTCGAGGCGATCGAGGAAAACCAGGTCGAGCAGCTCGCGCTCCTCGCCGAGGCGGCAGAGATGCGCGCCGCGGAGATCGCCGGCATCCTCGTCGATGTCGGCGTGCGCGAGAACGAAGCGGCGGCTGCCATGGGCGGGCCGTTCGTGCCCGTTCCCTTCGTCGATCCGTTCACCAACGAGCTGACGCGCCTGGCGGACGCGCTTTCCAACCTGCGCGACGTGCAGCAGGCGACGACCGCGCTTCCCTTGCGAGCGCCCGTCGAGAACGCGGCGGCGAGCAGCAATTTCGGCGTCCGGCTCGACCCGTTCTTCCGCCGTCCGGCCATGCACGCCGGCATCGACTATCCCGCCCCGACGGGCACGCCGGTGCTCGCCTCCGCGCCCGGCAAGGTCTCGCGCGCCGGGCGTCGCGGCGGCTACGGCCTGATGGTGGAGATCGATCACGGCGCGGGCCACGTCACGCGCTACGCGCATCTCTCGGCGATCGACGTCGCTGCGGGGCAGACGGTTTCGGGCGGCGATCCGATCGGCCGCGTCGGTTCGACGGGGCGCTCCACCGGTCCGCATCTGCATTACGAGGTGCGGCGCTCGGGCAAGGCGATCGATCCGACCCGCTATCTACGGGCGGGCGAGGTGCTGAGCGCCCTTCGCTGATCGAAGGGCGCTCGAAGCGTCGTCAGTCCACGTCCTCCACGACCTTGTCCGAGCCGTGGACGCGGTGCGCGAGCGCCGCCTCGATGAACTCGTTCAGGTCGCCGTCGAGGACGTTCTGCGGCGTCGTGTGCTCCACGCCGGTCCGCAGATCCTTCACCAGCTGATAGGGCTGCAGGACGTAGGAGCGGATCTGATGGCCCCAGCCGATCTCGGTCTTGGAGGCCTCCTGCGCGTTTGCAATCGCCTCGCGCTTCTTCAGCTCTTCCTCGTACAGGCGCGCGCGCAGCATGTTCCAGGCGGTCGCCCGGTTCTTGTGCTGCGAGCGCTCCGACTGGCACTGCACCACGATCCCCGTCTTGAGATGCGTGATGCGCACCGCCGAGTCGGTCGTGTTGACGTGCTGCCCGCCCGCGCCCGAGGCGCGGTAGGTGTCGATGCGCACGTCGCTTTCCGAGACGTCGATCTCGATCGATTCGTCCACGACCGGATAGACCCAGACGGAGGCGAAGGAGGTGTGGCGCCGCGCGGCATTGTCGTACGGGCTGATGCGAACGAGCCGGTGGACCCCGGACTCGACCTTCATCCGCCCATAGGCGTTGTGCCCCTTGAGGAGGATCGTCGCGGACTTGATCCCGGCCTCTTCGCCCGAGTTCTCTTCCAGCACCTCGATCTTCATCTTGTTGCGCTCGCCCCAGCGCATGTACATGCGCAGAAGCATCGACGCCCAGTCCTGGCTCTCCGTGCCGCCGGCACCGGAGTGGACTTCCAGATAGGTATCGTTGGAATCAGCCTCGCCGGAGAGAAGCGCCTCGATCTGAAGCTGGGCGACCTCCTTCTGGAGCGCGCGCAGGGCGTTTTCCGCCTCCGCGATCACCGAAGCGTCGTCCTCCTCCTCGCCCATGGCGATGAGCTCGACATTGTCGGCGATGCCCTGCTCCAGGCGACGGATGCCGCTCACCGCCTCATCGAGGCGCTGGCGCTCCTTCATCACCTTCTGGGCCTCCTGCGGATCGTCCCAGATGGACGGATCCTCGGCCTTGGCGTTCAGCTTTTCGAGGTCCTTGACGGCGCGGTCCCAGTCAAAGATGCCTCCTCAGCAGGCTTACGGCCTGCTTGGTCTCATCGACGATCGTCTCGATCTCGGCACGCATGCCGCTACCCCGTTCATGTCATGAAAGTGTTTCGGAAGGTGGCGCGGACCATAGGGACGGCCCTGCGGCCTGTAAAGGCGAGAGCGATCGCACGCGTCCCGCGACGGCGCCAAAAGGCGCCGGCAGAGGCGGCGGCGATACGCCGTCCTCAGAACAGGCCGCCGGCCCCCGACATGATCGCGCGCTCGACCTGCTGCGAGGGCGCCGGCGCGGAAGCGACCGTGTCTCCGATCACCTCGTAGACGTTGGACGGTCCGGTGCCCGGCTTAAAGGCTTCGAGGATCGTCCCCTCGCCGCCCGCCGGCGCTTCCATGCCCGTGCGCCGGTCGACGAGGATCTGCGTCATGCCCTCGGGCATGCGGAAATCGACCGGATCGGTGCCTTCCAGCGCGGCGGCCATGAACTCGGTGAAGATCGGGGCGGCGAGCCCGCCGCCCGTCGCGCGCGGACCCAGCGGCGCCGGCTGGTCGTAGCCGATGAAGACGCCCGTCACGAGGTCCGGCGTATAGCCGACGAACCAGACGTCGCGCGCCTCGTTGGTCGTTCCGGTCTTCCCCGCCACCGGCACGCCGAGCGCGGCGACGCTCGTCGCCGTGCCGCGCTGGACGACCCCCTCCATCATGGAGGTGATCTGGTAGGCGGTCATCGGGTCGAGCACCTGCTCGCGATTGTCCACGAGCGTCGGTTCGCTCTGGTGGCTCCAGCCCTGCGCGTTGCAGCCGTCGCATTCGCGCTGGTCGTGTCGCAGCACCGTGCGCCCGTAGCGGTCCTGGATGCGGTCGATCAGCGAGGGCTGCATCGAGCGACCGCCATTGGCGAGCACCGCATAGGCGGAGACGAGTTTCAGGACCGTCGTCTCACCCGAACCGAGCGACATCGGCAGGTAGCGGCCCATGCGGTCGTAGATGCCGAAGCGCTCCGCGTATTCGCCGACGAGATCGATGCCGATCTCCTGCGCCAGCCGCACCGTCATGAGATTGCGCGACCGCTCGATGCCGGCGCGAAGCGTGGACGGGCCGGCGCCCGAGCCGTCCGAACCGTAGTTCGTCGGCGACCAGACGTTGCCGTTGCCGTCCGTGATCGAGATCGGCCCGTCCATGACGACGGAGGCCGGCGTGTAGCCGTTGTCGAGAGCGGCGGCGTAGACGAAGGGCTTGAAGGCCGAGCCCGGCTGGCGGAGCGCCTGGCTGGCGCGGTTGAACTCGGACTGCGCGTAGGAGAAGCCGCCGACCATGGCGCGAACGCGGCCGGTGTGCGGGTCCATCGCCACCAGTGCGCCCTGGACGCGCGGCGGCTGGCGCAGCAGATAGCCGCTCTCGTCGGGCTTCGCCTCGACATAGACGACGTCGCCGGGCGCCAGCACCTGATCGACGCGCGAGGCGTCCACCCGCTGGCCTTCGCGGCGAACGCGGAGCGCCCAGCGCATGTCGTCCGTCGACAGCGTGATCTCGTCGCGGTCTTCGCCGAGCGCGCCGGAAATCTGGCGCCGCGGCTGCAGACCGAGCGTCGCCGAACCGGACCCCGCTTCGAGAACCACCGCGAGACGCCATTCGGGAACGTCGGAGAGCGGCGTGACCGCGCCGACGGCCGCGCCCCAGTCGGAGCCGATCTCGACGGTGTCCACGGGGCCGCGATAGCCGTCGCCCTGGTCGAAGGCGATCAACCCGTTGTGCAGCGCCTCGCGGGCCTGCAGCTGCAATTCCGGGTCGAGGGTCGTGCGCACCGAAAGGCCGCCCTCGTAGAGCGCCTTCTCGCCGTAGCGCGCGACGATCTCGCGGCGCACGTCCTCGGTGAAGTATTCGGCGGAGGCAAGATAGGTGCCGCTCGGGCGCGGGTTGACGTCGAGCGGCCGGGCGGCCGCCTCCGCCGCCTGCTCGGACGTGATGACGCCGTTCTCCTGCATCCGGGCGATGACCCAGTTGCGGCGGCCGATCGCCTCGCCCGGCGAGCGGAAGGGGTTGTAGTTCTCCGGCGCCTTCGGAAGAGCCGCCAGATAGGCCACCTCGTGGATGTCGAGCTCGCCCACCGCCTTGTCGAAATAGGCAAGCGCGGCCGCCGCCACGCCGTAGGAGCCCATACCGAGATAGATCTCGTTCAGATAGAGCTCGAGGATCTTGTCCTTCGAATAGGCCCGTTCGATGCGCAGCGAGAGGATCGCCTCCTTCACCTTGCGGTCCATCGACCGCTCGTTGGTGAGGAGGAAGTTCTTCGCCACCTGCTGCGTGATGGTGGAGCCGCCCTGCATGGGGCCGCCGCGCGCCACGACCACGGCCGCGCGCGCGATGCCCTCGTAGTCGAGCCCGGCGTGATGGTAGAAGTTCTTGTCCTCGGCCGAGAGGAACGCGTCCTTCAGAAGCTGCGGCATCGCCTGGATCGGCAGGAACAGCCGGCGCTCGCGGGCGTACTCCGCCATCAGATCGCCGTCCGCGGCGTGAACGCGCGTCGTCACCGGCGGCTCGTAGTCGGCGAGCACCTCGTAGTCCGGCAGGTCGGCGCTCATCTCCGAGACGTACCAGCCGACGCCAGCAGCCGCGATCAGCGCGAAGGCGGAGCCGATACCGAAGAAATAGCCGAGCAGCTTGAGCATGCCGTCCCCATTCTGAGCGGCGGCGGCCATCCGCAGCGATCGCCGCCCCATGTCGTCGGCGCCAAGAGATGGGCGCACGAACCGACGAGTTGCAGGATAATTAAGGCGGCCCCATGTTTCGACGGGTGCCGGGGCGATTGTTGTTGCAATCGCGCCACCTTGGCGCGCAAACGGACGGTCGAGCGCTCAGCGCGCCTCGAGAAACGCCGCGATCGCCTGCGCGACGACGGCCGCCGTCTGCTTCTGCCATTCCGGGTCCGCCATCAGCTTCTCGTCCTCGACGTTGGAGAGGAAGCCCATCTCCAGGAGGACGGACGGGACGTCCGGCGCGGTCAGGACGCGAAAGCCGGCCGAGCGCTTCGGGTTGTTCATCAGCCGGACCCCCTCGCGCCGCATCGTGACGACCAGTTCGTCGGCGAAGCGGCGGGACAGGGTTTCGGTCTCGCGCTTCACCAGATCGACGAGGATGTCGTGAATCTCCGGCGTGTCCTGCGTCCATTCCGGGCCGACGAAGCGATCCGCCGCGTTCTCGCCCTCCGCGATCTCGCGCGACAGGGAATCGGAGGCGGTCGCCGAGAGCGTGTAGACGGTCGCGCCGCGCAGATCGCGATGCCGGATCGAATCGGCGTGGACCGAAACGAAGAGATCGGCGCCGGCCCGCCGGGCGATCGCGGAGCGCTCCGCGAGCGGCACCAGCGTGTCGTCCTCGCGCGTCAGGCTCACCTCGACCGGACGGGGGCCCTCCTCCAGCGCGGCCTTGAGAACGAGCGCGAAAGCGAGGTTCAGCTCCTTCTCCAGCGTGCCGCCCGCGCCCACCGCGCCGTAGTCGGCGCCGCCATGACCCGGATCGATCACGACGGTGTAGCGCCGTGCGGTCACGGCCTCGTCCGGCGCTCCCTCGGGCGCGACGCCGCGCCCGGCCCGCTCGGCGACGGCCGCGGCGAAGGCGCCGTCGTCGGCGTCCTCGAACTCGAGGCGCAGGACGGTGCGCCCTTCCGCGCTCTGCGAGGTGAAGCGCGGGATCGCCGGCTCGCGCAGCTGGAACAGGACGCGGTAGAGCTCGGGGGAGACGAGGCCATCGCGCATGGCCGAGATCGGGCCCGCCTCGTCCGCCTTTCCCGGCCGCGCCAGCGCCACGGTATCGGCGAGGTCGAGCGCGATCCGGTAGGGGTGCTGCAGGAGGATCAGCTCGCTCGCCGGCTGACCGTCGATCTCGATGGTGATCGTCGGACCGTCCTGCGAGAACCCCGTCACCACCGAGGTCTCCGCCCGGACGCTTACGATGCCCGCGATCGTGGTCAGGCAGAGCGCCGCGACGAAGAGGAGGACGGCGCGCGGGAGGAAGCCGGGGCTGAGCGTCTTCATGCGGAACTCGGGCGACGGTCGGCCGGAGGCGGCCGGCATGGGCGGGCGGCGCGGGCCGAACGAGCGGAAGGCCGGCAATTCGGCTTTACACTTGTTTCGAATCCTCACCCAGCATAAAAGCGGAAGTGAGACATAAAGGAGAGGCGCGGAGCCTCACGGAATCGTCTGGCGCTCCGATCCGCGAAGCGCCGATGCGGCGCGGTTCCGGCGGCCTCTTCCCTGGCCGTCTCAAGCCAATTTCCCGCCGGACGATCGCTTCCGGACGGATCATCCGCATATCGTCGGTCGGGTCTCTTCCCATCTTCGGACATGCGGCTTCATCGGTCGCCGTTCGGTGACCATCGAGTCATTTCAGGTCGCGAACGCGTGTCGGCAATCATAGAACGCCCCTCCCCGCCAGCCGGACCCGCAGCGATCGCGCTGCAGGCCGGATCGGCGTCCGGTCGGGCTCTTTGCGCACGTGCGGCCCAGACGGACCCTCCCGCTCATCCATCGCGATCGGCATTGCCGTCCCGCGCACGGGGGCCGGCGGTCCGGGAGCATCTTTCATATGCCGAACAAAATGCTGATCGACGCGTCTCATCCGGAAGAGACGCGGGTCGTCGTCGTCAAGGGTAGCCGGATCGAGGAATTCGACTTCGAATCCGAGCACAAGAAGCAGCTCAAGGGTAACATCTACCTGGCCAAGGTGACGCGGGTCGAACCCTCGCTTCAGGCCGCCTTCGTCGAATATGGCGGCAACCGCCACGGCTTCCTTGCCTTCGGCGAAATCCATCCGGACTACTACCAGATCCCGGTCGCCGACCGGCAGGCGCTGATCGAGGAAGAGCTCGCCCGCGTCGCCGAGGAGGACGACGAGGACGACCGCAAGGCCGCCAAGCCGCGCCGCCGCAGCCGCAAGTCCTCCAGCGAGACCGTCGCGGCCTCGGCCGAGGACGGCGAGAGCGTGTCGGAGGTCGTCGAGACCGAGGCCGGCGAAGCCTCCTCGGAGGGCGAGACCGAAGAGGGCGCGGCCGAACGGACGGCAGCCGAGGCCGAGGGCGACGAGAACGCCGAACCCTCCGAGGGTGGCGAGACCGAATCGCGCCCGACGCGCAGCCGCTCGCGCCGCCGTGGCCGCAAGAGCGAGGAGCCGGTCGATGCGGAAGCGGAGGCCGGCGAAGCCGAGGAGGTCGAGGATCTCGGCTCCGAGGACGCCATGGAGGAGGTGCCGGTCCGCAACCGCGCGCCCCGCAAGCAGTACAAGATCCAGGAGGTCATCAAGCGCCGCCAGATCCTGCTCGTGCAGGTCGTCAAGGAAGAGCGCGGCAACAAGGGCGCGGCGCTCACCACCTATCTGTCGCTCGCGGGCCGCTACTCGGTCCTGATGCCGAACACGGCGCGGGGCGGCGGCATCTCGCGCAAGATCACCAACGCGGCCGACCGCAAGCGGCTGAAGGAGGTCGCGCGCGACCTCGAAGTGCCGCGCGGCATGGGCATCATCCTTCGCACGGCGGGGGCCAACCGCACGCGCGCCGAGGTGAAGCGCGACTACGAGTACCTGATGCGCCTGTGGGAGATGGTGCGCCAGCTGACGCTCCAGTCCACCGCGCCCGCCCTCGTCTACGAGGAGGGATCGCTGATCAAGCGCTCGATCCGCGACCTCTACAACAAGGACATCGACCAGATCACCGTCGCCGGCGAAGCGGGATACCGCGAGGCGAAGGACTTCATGCGCATGCTCATGCCGAGCCAGGCGAAGGTGGTCCAGCCCTATCGCGACCCGACGCCGATCTTCGCGCGCAACGGCATCGAGGCGCAGCTCGACAAGATGCTGCAGCCGAACGTGACGCTGAAGTCCGGTGGCTACATCATCATCAACCAGACCGAGGCGCTGGTTGCCATCGACGTCAATTCCGGCCGCTCCACGCGTGAGCATTCGGTCGAGGACACCGCCTACCAGACCAATCTGGAAGCGGCCGAGGAGGTGGCGCGCCAGCTCCGCCTGCGCGACCTCGCCGGCCTGATCGTCATCGACTTCATCGACATGGAGGAGAAGCGGAACAACCGGAACGTCGAGAAGCGTTTGAAGGACTGCCTCAAGAACGACCGGGCCCGCATCCAGCTCGGCCGCATCTCGCATTTCGGCCTGATGGAGATGAGCCGTCAGCGCATCCGCGCCAGCGTCCTCGAATCCACGATGCAGCCCTGCCCGGTCTGCGCCGGCAACGGCTACATCCGCTCCGCCTCCTCGCTGGCGCTGCATGTCCTGCGCTCCATCGAGGAGCATCTGCAGAAGCACGGCACGCACGACCTCATCGTGCGCGTGCCGACCCAGACGGCGCTCTACGTCCTCAACGAGAAGCGCGCGACGATCACCGATCTGGAGCGCCATTACGGCCTGCACATCATGATCGAGGCGGCAGACGGCCACGGCCACCAGCACGTCTCGATCGAGCACGGCGCGGAAGCCGCCCGCAAGCGCGAGATCGATCCGGTCCAGCCGCTGCTCGCGGCCGACGCGCAGGACGCGGCGGTCGACGAGGCGCTGGCGGCCGAAGCCGCCGCCGAAGTCGCCGAGGGCGAAGGCGAACTCGTCGAGCGTCCCAAGACGCAGTCCCGCGAGACCGGCGAAGAAGGCGAGGACGACGGCCGCCGTCGTCGCCGCCGCCGTCGCGGGCGCGGTCGCCGCAACGGCGGCGATGCCAACGGCTCCGAGGAGAACGGTTCGGACGAGAACGGCGATGCCGAACGCTCCGCCGAGGAGTCGGGTGACGGCGAAGCGTCCGAGACGCGCGACGAGAACGGCGACAGCGACGGCGAGGGCCGCGAGCGCCGCCGTCGCCGCCGGGGCCGTCGCGGCGGCCGCCGCAACCGCGAGACCGAGAACGGGGCCGAAAACGGTTCGGACACGGGATCGGACGAGGATGCGGACGCCGATGGCGAGGTTCGCGATGTTCCGGTGATGGACGTCGCCGAGGGAACGGACGTCGCCGCCGACGAAGCGCAGCCCGACCTCGCCGATCGCTCGCCGGAGCCCGAGATGGTGCCCGAGGTGGCCGCCGTCATGGGCACGGGAGCGGACGACGGCGAGGAGCCGGAGACGGAAGCCTCGCAGGCCGTGATCCCGCCGGACGAGAACGAGGTGCAGGCCGCCGTCGCCGAAGCCGGTGCGAGCCTCGACGCCGAGACGCCGCTCGACGAGGTCTTCCCGGCTACGGACGAGACGATCGAAGCCGACGAGGACAATGTCGAGACCGAGATCGCGGCGGTTTCGGATCAGCCCGACAGCGTCACGCGCGGACCGCGCCTCATCTCCAACGGCACGGAAACGGGCGAGGAGGACCTCGCCGACCGTCCGAAGCGTCGCGGCTGGTGGTCGCGCGGCTGAGGTCGCACGCGCTTAGGATTGGAAAGGCCCGGTCGCGTCGAGCGGCCGGGCCTTTTCGTTTCAGGCGCCCGGTTCAGCGCATCCAGCGGTCCAGTCGCTCGATCGCCTCGGCGATGGCGGCCGGATCGCCGGCATAGGACAATCGCATGAAGCGCTCGCCGCGCGAGAGGTCGAAGTCGAGGCCCGGCGTCATCGCCACATGAGCCTCCGCCAGCGCCGCCGACGCCATGGCGCTCGCGGCGTCGAAGCGCTCGGGAATCCGGGCATAGGCGTAGAAGGCGCCGTCGATGGGCGCGATCTCGGAGAAGCCGAGGCGCGGCAGCGCCTCGGTGATAAGGTCGCGGCTCGCTTCGTACTGGCGTCGCACCCCGTCGAGTTCGTCCCGGCACTCGAAGGCGGCGAGCGCCGCCCCCTGGCTGAGGTCGGGCGCCGAGATGTAGAGATTCTGGCCGATGCGCTCGGCCGCGCGCGTCAGTTCCGGCGGCAGGACCAGCCAGCCGCAACGCCATCCGGTCATGCAATAGTATTTGGAGAAGGAGTTCACGACGATCGGACGATCGGAAAACTCCAGCGCCGAGGCCGTGTCCGCCCCGTAGGTCAGCCCGTGATAGATCTCGTCGGAGACGAAGCGGATCCCGGCCTGATCGCAGAAGCGCACCAGACGCTCCAGCTCGTCGCGCGGCGTGACGGTGCCCGTCGGGTTCGCCGGGCTGGCGATGAGGACGCCCTGGATCGGCGTGCTCGCATGTTCTTCGGCCAGCCTTTCGGCCGTCAGGATGTAGGCGTCGTCCGCGCCGACCTCGATCTCGACCGGAACGAGGCCCAGCGCCTTCATGATGTTGCGATAGGCCGGATAGCCGGGCGCCGCGATGGCCACCCGGTCGCCCGCGTCGAACGCGGCGAGGAAGGCGAGGTTGAAGCCGGCGGAGGAGCCGGTCGTCACCATGATGCGGTCCGGGCCGGGCGAGACGCCGTAGGTCTCCTCGTAATGCCGCGCGATCCGCGCACGCAGCGCCCCGCGGCCGAGCGCATCGGTGTAGCCGATGCGGCCGTGCTCGAGCATCGCCCGAGCTGCCGCCATCGCCCTGGCGGGCGCCGGCGCGCTCGGCTGGCCGACGGCGAGCGAGATGACGGGCGCGCCGGCCTCGATCATCCGGTTCGCCGCCGAGAGCACGTCCATCGCCCGGAACGGATCGACATTGGAGCGCATGGAGGGGCTCGGGGTTGATCCTGACGGCATGGGGGCCTCACAATCGCCGGAATGGAATGTCCGAACCCGAGCGGATGGAAAGCGTCGTCTTCGGCGCCTTCGTCGGGTTCGTGCGAATGCGAGGGGATAGCATGAAAAGGTGGTCTGCGAGCCTTCGGGCGAGATTCGTCGCGTTCCTCGCCGCATTCGCCACCCTCGTCACCTCGTTTCCCGCCGCCGCGCAGAGCGAGCGCGCGCGCCTGCCCGTCGTTCGCGACGCCGAGATCGAGGCGCTGGTGAAGGAGTATGCCGGGCAGATTCTCCAGGCGGCGGGACTGTCCGCGACCCGGGTCGAGATCGTCCTCGTCAACGACCTCGCCTTCAACGCCTTCGTCGCCGGGCGGCGCATCTTCATCAACACCGGCACCATTCTCGCCGCCCAGACCCCGAACCAGACGATCGGCGTCATCGCCCACGAGGTCGGGCATCTGGCGGGCGGGCATCTCGACCGCATGCGCGACGAAATCTCCCGCGCGCAGACGATCGCGGTCGTCGCCGGCCTTCTCGGCGCAGGTCTGGCGGCCGCCGGCGCCATGTCCGGCCAGGGCGAGATCGCCTCGGCGGGCGCGGCCGCCATGTCGAGCGGCGGCGGCATCGCGCGGCGCGGGCTCTTCGCCTATCAGCGCGGCGAGGAAATCACGGCCGACCGCTCCGCCGTCACCTATCTGAACAAGACCGGCCAGTCCCCGCGCGGCCTTCTGGAAGGCTTCCAGAACATGATGCGCACGAGCATGCTCTCGGGCGGCAACACCGCGCGCTACGTCTCCTCCCACCCCGCCCCGCAGGATCGACTCGGCCTCCTGCAGGCGCTCGCGCAGGAAAGCCCCTACTGGGACCGCCGCGACCCGCCGCAACTCCAGCTGCGGCATGATCTCGCCCGCGCCAAGATCGCGGCCTACAACGGCGGTGCCGGTCTCGTCCGCCAGACCTTCGGGCGCGATCTGCACTCGCTTCCCGCCCGCTACGGCGACGCCATCGCCACGCATCTAGCGGGCGCGCCCGCCCAGGCGCTGCAGAAGATCGACGCGCTGATCTCGGAAGTGCCCCGCAACGCCTATTTCCACGAGATCAAGGGCGAAATCCTCCAGCAGGCGGGCCGCGCGAACGAGGCCGCCAGCGCCTTCGCCAGAGCCGCCGAGCTCGATCCTTCCAATTCGGGTCTTCTGCGCGCCTCGGTCGGCCAGGCCCTGGTGACGGGCGGCAACCCCTCCCGCATGCAGGAGGCGATCACCCAGATCCGCCGCGGTCTCGAGGCCGAGCCGAACAACGCGACCGCCTATCGTTTCCTCGCCATGGCCTACGGCCAGATCGGCGACGTCGGAAGCGCCGAGCTTGCCACGGCCGAAGGTTACTGGCAGGCCGGGCGCTTCCGCGACGCCAAGGTCTTCGCGGCGCGCGCGCAAGGCAAGTTCCGGCCCGGCACACCGCAATGGCAGCGGGCCAACGACATCATCACGTCGCCCTGAACGATCCCTCGTCCCGACCGACCCGAAAGGCCCCGTCCTTGAAGAAGCACATCCTCGCCGCGAGCGCCCTCGCCCTCCTGGCGACCTCGCCGTCCGTCGCCTTCGAGCCGCAGGAGCGCGAGGAGATCGAGACCATCGTGCGCGAATACCTCCTGCGCGAGCCGGAGCTGCTCGTGGAAGTGCTCGACGCGCTGGAGGAACAGCGCTCGGCGCAGGCCGGCGAGATGCAGCGCGAAGCCATCGCCGCCGTCGGCGCGGAGCTGACGGCCTCGCCGGAGGGCACCGTCCTCGGCAATCCCGAGGGCGACGTCACGATCGTGGAGTTCTTCGACTACAATTGCGGCTTCTGCCGGCGCGCGCAGGCGGACATGGAGGCGCTGATCGAAGACGACCCGGAGCTGCGCGTCGTCCTGAAGGAAATCCCGGTCCTCGGCCCCGAATCGGAAGCGGCCAGCCGCGTGAGCCTCGCGATCCGCGACCTCGAGCCCGGGCGCTACGCCGAGTTCCAGCGCCGGCTTCTCACCAGCGGGACGACGGCGAACGAGGAGGCGGCCCTCGCCCTCGCCGAGGAGATGGGCCTCGACCGCGGTGCGATCGCGGAGGCGACGGATTCGCCGGCCGTCGTCTCGGCGCTGCAGGAGAGCGCTCGCCTTGCCGCGGCCTTGAACATCACCGGCACCCCGACCTATGTGGTCGGCAACGAGCTCGTCCCCGGCGCCGTCGGCGCGGATCAGCTCGCGTCGCGGATCGCGCAGGTCCGCGAATGCGGCGAGGCGGGCTGCTGAGACCGCCCCCGCGCCGTGCAGAACCCGCCCGCCCCTTTGCCTGAAGGCCATCCCACGCTATAGGGCGTCCCCAGCCACGGGGCGCCGCCACGGCGTCCGACGCTTTCCCAGCTCTCCCAAGGCGCATCGCGAGGCGAGCGGCCGCGCGACCCTCAAGGAACAACAAGAATGTCGAACGAAGACAACGCCATCGATCCGAAGCTGATCCGCGAGCTGGCCGATATCCTGAACGACACCGATCTGACCGAGATCGAGCTGAAGCAGGGCGAGCTGCGCATCCGCGTGTCGCGCCGCAAGGAAGCCCCCGCGACCTTCTCCTACGCAGCGCCGCAGCCGCAGCAGCACGCGCCCGCCGCACCGGCCGCCGCACCGGCTCCGTCCGCGCCCGCCGCTTCGACCGGACCCGAGGTCGGCTCGGTCCCCTCGCCCATGGTCGGAACGGTCTATCTGGCCTCGGCTCCCGGTGCGAAGTCCTTCATCGAGGTCGGTCAGCAGGTCTCCGAAGGCGACACGCTGCTGATCATCGAAGCCATGAAGACCATGAACCAGATCCCCGCGCCGCGCTCCGGCACGGTCAAGCGCATCTGCGTCGACAACGGCCAGCCGGTCGAATACGGCGAGGCGCTCGTCGTCATCGGTTGATCGAACGGGTCGTACAGCGACCGGTCCCGACCGGACCGGCGGAAGGATGCATATGTTCAACAAGGTCCTGATCGCCAATCGCGGCGAGATCGCGCTCCGTGTCCTTCGTGCCTGCAAGGAGCTCGGCATCTCGACGGTGGCCGTCCACTCCACCGCCGACAACGCGGCCATGCATGTGCGCCTCGCGGACGAGAGCGTGTGCGTCGGCCCGCCGCCCTCGCGCGATTCCTATCTGAACATCCCGCAGATCCTCGCGGCCTGCGAGATCTCGGGCGCCGACGCGGTGCATCCCGGCTACGGCTTCCTGTCGGAGAACGCCCGCTTCGCGGACATTCTCGAAGCGCACAACGTCACCTTCATCGGCCCGACGGCCGAGCACATCCGCATCATGGGCGACAAGATCGAGGCCAAGCGCACGGCAGAGCGCCTCGGCATCCCGGTCGTTCCCGGCTCGCCCGGCGCGGTGACCGAGGATGCGGAGGCCAAGCGCATCGCCGACGACATCGGCTACCCGGTCATCATCAAGGCGGCTGCCGGCGGCGGCGGTCGCGGCATGAAGGTCGCGATGACGGCCAAGGATCTGCCGATGGCGCTCGCGACCGCGCGCCAGGAGGCCGGCTCGGCCTTCGGCGATGATTCGGTCTATATCGAGAAGTATCTCGCCAAGCCGCGCCACATCGAGATCCAGGTCTTCGGCGACGGCAAGGGCAACGCCATCCATCTCGGCGAGCGCGACTGCTCGCTGCAGCGGCGCCACCAGAAGGTCTGGGAGGAGGCCCGCTCCCCCGCGCTCGACGACGCGCAGCGCCAGCGCATCGGCACGATCTGCGCCGAGGCCATGGCCAAGCTCCAGTATCGCGGCGCCGGCACCATCGAGTTCCTGTACGAGAACGGCGAGTTCTACTTCATCGAGATGAACACGCGCCTGCAGGTGGAGCATCCGGTGACGGAGGCGATCACCGGCATGGACCTCGTCCACGAGCAGATCCGCGTCGCCAGCGGCCAGGGTCTGTCGAAGCGTCAGGAGGACATCGTCTTCTCCGGACACGCGATCGAGTGCCGCATCAACGCCGAGGACCCGCGCACCTTCGTGCCCTCGCCCGGCACGATCAGCTACTATCACGCCCCCGGCGGGCTGGGCGTCCGCGTCGATTCGGCGGTCTATCAGGGCTACTCGATCCCGCCCTTCTACGATTCGCTGATCGGCAAGCTGATCGTCCACGGCGCCAACCGCACCGAATGCATGATGCGGCTTCGCCGCGCGCTCGACGAGATCATCGTGGACGGCGTGAAGACCACGCTGCCGCTGTTCCAGGACCTCATCGAGAACCCGGACATCCGCGAAGGCGCCTACGACATCCACTGGCTCGAAAAGTATCTGGCCGGCGACAAGCCCGCCTGAGACGAGACGAGCATGGCGCGCCGGGACGATTTCGAGATCACTCCCGAAATTCTCCTGCGCGCCTATGCCTGCGGCGTCTTTCCGATGGCGGAGGCAGCGAACGACCCGACGATCCACTGGGTCGATCCCGAGCGGCGCGGCGTCATCCTGCCCGGCCGCTTCCACGTCCCCAGAAGCCTCGCCAAGACCGTGCGTCGCGGCACGTTCGAGATGCGCGTCGACACCGCCTTCGCGCGCGTCCTCGATCTGTGCGCCGAGCCGGCACCGGGACGCCGCGACACCTGGATCAACGAGCCGATCCGCCGGCTCTATCTGCAGCTCTATCGGATGGGCTTCGCCCACAGCGTGGAAAGCTGGAAGGACGGCGAGCTCGTCGGCGGGCTCTATGGCGTCAGCCTCGGCGGCGCGTTCTTCGGCGAGTCGATGTTCTCGCGCGAGACGGACGCCTCGAAGGTCGCTCTCGTCCATCTCTGGGACCGGCTCATGGCCGGCGGCTACCGCCTGCTCGACACCCAGTTCCTCACCGGTCACCTGTCGCGGTTCGGCGCGATCGAGATCGACCGCGCCGAATATCATCGCCTTCTGGAGGACGCACTGGACGTCAGCGCCTCTCTGACGCCCTGACCCGGTCCGATCAGGCCGCCGAAAGCTTCGCCATGACCGCGTCGTCCACCTCGAAGTTCGCGTAGACGTTCTGCACGTCGTCGTCGTCTTCGAGATTGCCGATGAGGCGGAGCACCGACTGCGCCTTCTCCTCGTCCACCGGCGTGCCGGTCTGCGGACGCCAGATCGCCTTCACGCTCTCGGCTTCGCCGAGGCTCTTCTCCAGCGCCGCCGAAACCTCGCCCAGGTCCTCGAAGGCGGTGATGATGCGGTGTCCGTCCTCGGAGCTCTCCACGTCGTCCGCGCCGGCCTCGATCGCGGCCTCCATCACCTTGTCGGCGTCGCCGGCCTTGGCCGGAAAGACGATCTCGCCCACCCGGTCGAACATGAAGGCGACCGAGCCGGTTTCGCCCAGCGCGCCGCCGGACTTGGTGAAGTAGGAGCGCACGTTCGAGGCGGTGCGGTTGCGGTTGTCCGTCAGCGCCTCCACGATGACCGCGACGCCGCCCGGGCCGTAGCCCTCGTAGCGGACCTCGTCGTAGTTCTCGGTGTCGCCGCCGGCCGCCTTCTTCACGGCGCGCTCGATGTTGTCCTTGGGCATGGACTGCGCCTTGGCGTTGTTGATCGCCAGCCGCAGGCGCGGGTTCATGTCGGGGTCGGGCAGGCCGGCCTTGGCCGCCACCGTGATCTCGCGCGCGAGCTTGGAGAACATCTTGGAGCGCACCGCGTCCTGCCGGCCCTTGCGGTGCATGATGTTCTTGAATTGGGAATGACCGGCCATCGGATACCTTGCTGGCGAGGAATGAGAGTGTTTCGTCCGATATAAAAAATCGGCCCGCCGCCGTCCAGAACGGAAGGCGGATCGGGCCGCGGTCGGCGCTACCAGAAGTCGGGGACGCTTTCCGAAAGCCGCGCGCCGAGACGCACGGCGGCGACCTTCTCCGCCAGTCCGGTCCGCTCGGAGATTTCGACCGCCAGGCCGCAGATCGTCGCCGGACCGCTCGCCGCCTCGAAGCGGCCGCGCGGCACCTTGGTGACGAAGCGGTTCAGCGGCTCCTCCTTCTCCATGCCGAGGGAGGAATCGTAGTCGCCGCACATCCCCGCGTCCGACTGGTAGGCCGTGCCGTTGACGAGGATCTGATGGTCTGCGGTCGGCACGTGGGTGTGCGTGCCGACGACGACAGAGACGCGGCCGTCGAGATGATGGCCCATGGCCTGCTTCTCGCTCGTCGCCTCGGCGTGGAAGTCGATGACGATGGCGTCGGCCTGCTCCCCGAGCGGCGAGGCGCCGACGATCTCGGAGGCGGCGCGGAACGGATCGTCGAGATCGGGGTGCATGAAGGCCCGCCCCATCAGATTGGCGACGAGGACGCGGGCTCCGTTCCGGGCGACGAAGAGCCCGGAGCCGCGCCCCGGCGTGCCCGCCGGATAGTTCGCCGGCCGCAGGAAGGCGTCGTGCCGGTCCGCGAAGACCAGAGCCTCGCGCTGGTCCCAGACGTGGTTGCCGGTGGTCACGACGTCGGCGCCCGCGTCGATGGTCTCCTCGAAGATCGCCTCGGTGATGCCGAAGCCGCCGGCGGCGTTCTCGCCGTTCACGACCACGAAATCGAGCCGCCAGTCCGCGATCAGGCCCGGCAGGCGCTCCTGCACCGCCAGCCGACCCGACCGCCCTACCATGTCGCCCAGAAACAGAAATCTCACTCGAACGTCTCCATGCCGGAGGTCTCGTCGAAGGGCGGCACGCCGAAGGATCGTGCCCGCAAGGCCGTCCACGGCGACGACGACGGGCTTGGCTGCGACACCATGCCCCGCATCGAGGACAGGTTCACGGCATTTGCGGTCCGCAATTCAGCGGTTCTTCGACTTGCGTTTGCTATGCTTCATTCGATTCGGCGGGGCGCCCCGAGAGCGTGTCCCGGTCGTGTCGCGCTTATGACCCTCCCGCACGGGCGGGGCAAGGCGACACGTACCGGGCGTCATTGAGGCCGAAGAAGCCGATCGTCAAACGGCGCGGTGCCGCCCATGCATCGCTTGCCGAACCGGAGAGGAGTTCCCTCATGCGTTCCATGGTCCGCGCCGCGGCCGCTGCCGTCCTCTGCCTCGGGATCGCGGCCTGCTCGCCCGGCGGCAGCAATCTGTCTCCGTCCGGGCCGGTCTCGATCGACGGGCCGGGCGGCCTTGCGCCGGTGAACGCGTTCCGCGCCCGCAACGGCCTGCCGCCCCTCTCCATCGACTCCCGGCTGATGACGGCCGCGCAGCAGCACTCGCAGCGCATGGCGAGCCGCAACCAGATGAGCCACACGATCGGCGGCGCCCTACCCTCACGCGTCCAGAGCGTCGGATACGATTGGGCGGCGACGGCGGAGAATCTCGGCGGTGGCTATCCGTCCTACGATGCGGCCATGCGCGGCTGGACGAACTCGGCCGGTCATCGCCGCAATCTCCTGCGCCCGGACGTCACGCAGATGGGCGTGGCGGTCGCCCGTTCGCCCTCCGGCGTGCCCTACTGGACGCAGATCTTCGGGCGCGAACGCGGCCGCTGAGGTCAAGGTCTCAGGGAAAGCGATCGGCCCGGATCGCCTCGGCTTCCGTGACGATCAGATCGAGAGGCATGTCGAACGCTTCGTCCGGCACCGCCTCGATCTCCTGAACGGCGAAGGCGAGCCCGATCGTGAAGGGTCTCGCCCCGCCTTCGCTCAAGGAGGCGATGGCGCGGTCGTAGAAGCCGCCGCCATAGCCGATCCGATGGCCGCGCCGGTCGAAAGCGGCGAGCGGCACGAGGAGGATATCGGGCTTGAGGCGCGGCGCGGCCTCGCCCGGCGCCATCGTTCCATGGCCCTGCGGCTCCAGCGGCGCGTCGCGCTCCAGCATGCGGAAATCGAGCGCGCGGCCGACGATCGCGGGAACGGCGAGCTGGACGCGGCGGTCGGCCGCCATCGCCATCAGGGGGCGCGGATCGACTTCGGAGCGAATCGGAAGGTAACCGCCCAGGACCGAACGCTCCCCGGCCGGCCAGGCGCCCATCGCGCGGTCCGCGATGGCCATCGAGGCCTCGATGCGCTGCGCGACGTCCATCGCCTCGCGACGGGCGAGCGCATCCTTGCGCATCTGCGCCTTCAGTTCCGAACGGGTCTCGACCAACGGCACCGTCGCGCGTTCAAGAGAAAGAGTGGCGGGCCACCTCGGCCGGTGGGATAGTCGATCCCGGGAACCTACAGAGTAGGTGGGCGCCGTGTGCCCAAGCCCAGGGGCAAGGGCAGGGACAGCTCCCTAGGGGATGCGTAAGGCCCCGGGGAATAAGTCATCCCGTGTCGAACCGCGCAGCTCGCCGAGACCAGATATAGCGTGCCGCCACCCCGCCCGCCATAGCGCGCCGCAAGTTCCCCGGACGATCAGTCGGAAAGCCGGCCGCCGCGCCCCTCAAGCCGCGCCGTGATGCGCTCGATCGCTTCGGCGACGCCGTTCATCGTCTCGGTCAGCACCTCCCGGCCGGACACGACGCTGCGCGAGGCGGTCTCCTGCCGCTCGCGCAGTTCCTCGACCTCCGCCTCCAGTTCGGCGACCCGGTCGCGCGTTTCGGCCAGTTCGTCGCCGGTCATGATCGCGGCCATGACGAGGAGGCGCAGATCGCCGATCTCCCCGACGCCCTTGCGCAGTTCCGAAACGCGGCCGTCGAGGTCGGCGGCGAGGCCGACGAGGTGGTCCTCCTCGCCGTCCGCGCAGGCCATGCGGTAGGTCTTGCCATCGATGGTGACGACGATCTGCGGCATCGGTCCCCTTCCGTCAGCCGCGCGCGATCACGTCGCGGATCTGCTCCATCGCCCCGACGAGGCGGCGCGAGACCTCGCGGTTGGCCTCCTCCAGGCGTAGGCCGCGCGCCAGCGCCGCGTCGAGATCGCCCGCCAGACGCCCACGGTCGGCGGTCATGCGCTGGACCTCCTCCTCGACGGAAAGCACCTTGCCTTCCCGGTCGAGGCGCGCCTCCACGGCCGTCTCCAGGCGCTCCAGCGCCTTCTGCAGGCGATCGGACGCTTCGCCGAAGGCGTTGTCCTTGCTCAAGTCGCGTCCTCTTCCGTGCGCGTCCAAGACGGTGGGTCTACCTTTTACACGCCCGCGTGAGAAGACGGGCAGGGTCGAGCGGACGATCGCATCGTTTGAAATCTTCCTGAAGGCGCCCAAGCGCCCTTCCACCGCTTTACGCGCCGCCCAAACCGGCTAGAACCCCGTCCCGAAGCGGTATCGCGCGAACGCGGTGCCGACAGGACGGATCGACCCAGCAGGAGGGCAAGACATGGCAGTTCGCGTCGCAATCAACGGGTTCGGGCGCATCGGGCGCAACGTGCTTCGCGCCATCGTCGAATCCGGGCGCACCGACATCGAGGTGGTCGGCATCAACGATCTGGGCCCGGTCGAGACCAACGCCCACCTCATCCGCTACGATTCGGTCCACGGCCGCTTCCCCGGCGAGGTGAAGGTCGACGGCGAGACGATCGACGTCGGGCGCGGGCCGATCCGCGTGACGGCCGAGCGCGACCCGAAGAATCTGCCTTGGAGCGAACTGAACGTCGACGTCGCGCTGGAATGCACCGGCATCTTCACCGATCCGGCGAAGGCTTCGGCTCATCTGGACGCGGGCGCCAAAAAGGTGCTGATCTCCGGCCCGCTGACGAACGCCGTCAGCGAGAAGACGATCGTCTACGGCGTCAACCACGAGACGCTGAGCGCCGGCGACAAGATCGTCTCCAACGCCTCCTGCACGACCAACTGCCTCGCGCCCGTCGCCAAGGTCCTGAACGATGCCATCGGCATCGAGCACGGCTTCATGACGACGATCCACTCCTACACGGGCGACCAGCCGACGCTCGACACCATGCACAAGGACCTCTACCGCGCCCGCGCGGCGGCCCTGTCCATGATCCCGACCTCCACGGGCGCCGCCAAGGCCATCGGCCTCGTCCTGCCGGACCTGAAGGGCAAGCTCGACGGCTCGTCGATCCGCGTGCCGACCCCGAACGTCTCGGTGGTCGACCTCAAGTTCGTCGCCAAGCGCGCCACGAGCGTCGAGGAAATCCAGACGCTCGTCCGCGACGCCGCGAACGGTCCGCTGAAGGGCATTCTCGGCTTCACCGACGCGCCGCTCGTCTCCACCGACTTCAACCACGACCCGCACTCCTCCGTCTTCGCCATGGACCAGGTGAAGGTGATGGACGGCACGTTCGTGCGCATCCTGTCCTGGTACGACAACGAGTGGGGCTTCTCGAACCGCATGTCGGACACGGCGATCGCCCTCCACAACGCCGGCTGACGCCCCATGCTCTTCGGCCCCTCGCCTCGTCCCGCAGCGTCCGATGGCGCCCGCGGACCGGCGAGGGACTGGAGCATCTGACGATCGAGCCTGCCGAAGGCGGGTACCGCGTCCGATCGGTGGTCGTCGGATCGTCCGAAGGTCGGGACTTTGGCGCGTCCTACTCGGCGGTGATCGACTCCGGGTGGCGCGTCCTCTCCTTCCGCATCGAACCGAGCGACGGAGGACGGCTGGCGCTCTCCTCCCCCGAGCCCGGCCGCTGGGTCGACGAGGACGGGTTCGACCGGCCCGATCTGACGGGCTGCGTGGACATCGACCTGTCGGCTACCCCCTTCACCAACACCCTGCCGATCCGTCGCCTCGGTTTGACCCGCGCCGACGGCGAGGTGACGCTTCCCGTGCTCTACGTCCCCTTCGGGGATCTCGCGCCGAAGCCCGCCGTTCAGTTCTACCGGGCCCTGGACGACGGGCGCCGCTACCGTTTCGAGAACGGCGACCGCTCGTTCGCCGCCGACCTGCCGCTCGACGAGGACGGCCTGGTTCTCGACTATCCGAACCTTTTCAAACGCCTGTGAGGTTTTTCGCATGACGCTGTTCAAGACGCTCGACGACGCGGATCTTTCGGGCAAGCGCATCCTGACGCGGGTCGATCTCAACGTACCGATGAAGGACGGCAAGGTTTCCGACGCGACGCGCATCGACCGCGTCCTGCCCACCATCCGCGAGATCGCCGAGAAGGGCGGACGCGTCGTCCTGCTCGCCCATTTCGGCCGACCGAAGGGCAAGGTGGACAAGTCGCAGTCGCTGGAGCCGGTGGCCGAAGTCCTGTCGGAGAAGCTCGGCAAGCCCGTCGGCTTCGCCGAAGACTGCGTCGGGCCGGTCGCGGAAGGGATCGTCGCGAATCTGAGCGACGGTGACGTCGTCCTCCTGGAAAACACCCGCTTCCATGCGGGGGAGGAGAAGAACGAGGAGGCGTTCGTCGCCGCCCTCGCCTCTCTCGGCGACGTGTTCGTGAACGACGCCTTCTCCGCCGCCCACCGCGCCCATGCCTCGACCGAAGGCCTGACGCATCATCTGCCCTCCTATGCCGGCCGCGCCATGCAGGCCGAGTTGGAGGCGCTGGAGAAGGGCCTCGGCAACCCCGAGAAGCCCGTCGTCGCCATCGTCGGCGGCGCCAAGGTCTCGACCAAGATCGACCTTCTCCAGAACCTCGTGAAGCGCGTGGACTGCCTCGTCATCGGCGGCGGCATGGCGAACACCTTCCTGGCGGCCGAGGGCCGCGACGTCGGCAAGTCGCTCTGCGAGCACGATCTGGCCGACACCGCGCGCGCCATCCAGGCCGCCGCGCAGGAGGCCGGCTGCGTCATTCTCCTTCCGGCCGACGCGGTCGTCGCGAAGGAGTTCAAGGCGGGCGCCGAGAACGAAGTCCTGCCGGTGGACCGCGTTTCGCCGGACGGCATGATCCTCGACGTCGGACCGGCGACGGTCGGCATGATCGCGGAGTGGATCGACAAGGCGAAGACGCTCGTCTGGAACGGGCCGCTCGGCGCCTTCGAGATCGCGCCCTTCGACAAGGCGACCGTGCAGGCCGCCCGGCACGCAGCCAAGCGCACCCAGAGCGGCGATCTCGTCTCGGTGGCCGGCGGCGGCGACACGGTCGCCGCGCTCGCCCATGCGGGCGTGACGCAGGACTTCTCCTACGTCTCCACGGCGGGCGGCGCCTTCCTGGAGTGGATGGAGGGCAAGCCTCTGCCGGGCGTGGACGCGCTGAAGGCCTGAACGGCGAACGGCCTGTGACGAGAACGGCACAAGCGGCGCAGGAAGCTCGGGCGGGACGCTCCGCCCGTGGCCCGCCGCTTGCGCAGGCGCTTCTCCTCGCGTCATCTGACGGAAACGTAAGAGGCGTTTTCCGGGGGGAACACATGACGCACTCACTTCGCAGCATCCTGCTGGCCACGGTGGCCACCGCCATTCTGACGGCGCCCGCGAGCGCGCAGAGCGTCATCTCGTTCGGCGACAGCCTGAGCGACAACGGCAATCTCTTCGCCGTCACGGGGCGGTTCGATCCTCCCGCCGAGCCAGCGTCGCCGCCCTACTTCCAGGGCCGCTTCTCCAACGGTCCGGTCTTCACGGAAGTGCTCGCCGGCGGCGCGGACTCCATGCAGCGGGCGGGCGCCGCCAGCCTGGCCGCCGGCTTCGGCCTGCCGGCCCAGATCGACCCGAACCGCAGCCAGAACTATGCATTCGGCGGCGCACGAACGGACGATCTCGACTTCATCCCGCCCGGCATTCCCGACCAGATCGACTTCTTCGCCGCCCGCGACGGGCAGTTCGGCGCAGGCGATATCGTCACGCTCTACGGCGGCGCGAACGACATCTTCCGGGCCTTCGTCGCCGTCCAGTCCAATCAGGCGTCGCCCGCCATTCTCGCGCCGACCGGCGTGACTGCGGCCGGCAACATGTCCGCTTCGGCGGCTCGCCTGTCGGCCCTCGGCGCTCCCACGCTGGTCGTCCTGAACCTTCCCGACCTCGGCAGCACGCCCCAGTTCTCGGGCAATGGACTGACGGCCGGACTGGCGAGCCAGACGACGAACGCGTTCAACGCGGCGCTGGCGCAGGGCGTCGCGCAGGTCGCCGCGGCGAACCCCCAGACGAACACGCATTTCGTCGACGTTCAGCCGCTCTTCGCCGAGATCGCCGCCGATCCGGCACGGTTCGGTTTCCAGAACACGACGCAGGCCTGCCTCGCCGTCGCGTCCTGCGCGACCGGCTCGGCCGAGACGCAGAACGGGTTCCTCTTCTTCGACACCGTTCACCCGACCGCCCGCACCCATTCTCTGCTCGCCGGTCTCGTCACCGACCATCTGACCGCCGGTGCCCGTGCGGGCGACGCGGCTTCGATGTCGGAGGTCGCGCTGTCCGACCGCCTTGCGGGCGAGGACGCGCTGCGCGAGCGCGCCCGCCGGCACCTGGCCGCGACCAACGCGATCCCGCAGGGCGCGGACATCGTCGAGCCGGGCTTTGCGGCGCCGGCCTACGGCAACGCCTATGTCTCGCTGGAAGGCGCGGCCTTCGACCGCGAGAGTTCGAGCCGTCTTTCGGCCTACGACTACCGCTCCGGCACGGTGCGACTCGGCGCCGACTATCGCCTGTCGGACGGCTTCCTTCTCGGCGGCGCCGTCTCGGCCAGCCAGGGCGAGGTCCGCGACTCAGCGCTCACCTACGACACGCAGTCCTTCTCGGCCGACATCTACGGGACGGCCGTCTACGGCCCGGCCTTCGTGACGCTCACCGGCGGCGTCGCCCATTTCGACTTCGACGACTTCCAGCGCCGAACGGCGGTCGCCGGCCTCGTCCATCGCGCGCCCGCGACCAACGGCTTTGCGGCCAATGTCGGGGCCGAGGTCGGCACGAGCTTCGGCCTCGGCGCCTTCACCGCCACGCCGACGCTCGGGCTGACCTACGCCTATTTCGACGTGGACGGCTTCACCGAGACGGGCTCGGCCGCGCGGATCGTCTATGGCGGATACGATCGCGACATCCTGAACGGTGCCGCGAACCTGCATCTGGCCTATTCGACCGGCTTCGGCGAGATCACCGGCCGCATCGGCTACGAGGACGTTCTGTCGGACGGCGGCAACAGCGCGATCGTCTCCTCGATCGCCGGAAGCCCGGCCCGCGCGAGCCTTGCCGGCTTCGACGACCTGCCCGGACGCGGCCTGATCCTCGGCGCCGGCGCCAAGGTCTCGATGACGGAAAGCCTGACGCTCGACGCGAAATACTCGGTCGGCTTCGGCGACGAGATCGACGTCAGTCATATCGGCGCCGTAAGCCTCGGCTATCGCTTCTAGCGGCTCGTCGGGCTGGGTTTCGCACGGTCGATCCCCATCTGAGGAGCGCGAGGGCGTCTCATTCGAGGTCGCCCGCTTCCTCTTGGATGGAGTTCGCGTGAAGGACGCCTTTCTCTCCTGGCTGATGTTCCCGGTCTATGTCTGGCAGGGCATCGGCATCCGGCGGCGCATCGAGCGCATGCCGCCGCCCGCCGGCCCGTCATCGGGAACGGTGGGCGCCAGGCACGAGCAGGCGGAGATCCGGCTTCTCGTCCTGGGCGATTCCTCGGCGGCCGGCGTCGGGGTCGAGGACATCGGCGAGAGCCTCGCGCCGCGCCTGGCCGAGCGTCTCTACGCCCTCTCGGGCCGCGCCGTCGCGTGGCGCTCGATCGGCTCGAACTCGGCGGTCTCCTCCGACCTGCGCGATCACATCGTGCCCAATCTGGCGCGCGAGCCCTACACGCACATCGTCCTGACCACCGGCACCAACGATCTGAAGAACTTTCACGGCGCCCGGCATTTCAAGAAGTCCTTCGGCGGCCTCATCTACGCGCTGCGCGCTCGGTTCCCGGACGCGCGGATCGTCTGGTCGCCGCCGGTGGACATGCTGCGCGTGCCCGCTCTGCCGCGCGGCCTCGCCATGGTCCTGGAGCTGCGCGCCAGGATGATCCGCCGCATCGGCACGGCGCTGTGCGTCGAGCGCGGCGCGGTCGCGGCCGTCACCATTCCCCGCGTCGAGCCCGCCGGCTTCTCCCGCGACGGCTTCCATGCCTCGGCGGCCGGCTACACCTACGTCGCCGGGCATCTGGCGAGCTACGTTCTCGGCGACCATCTCGCCATCGAAGGCTCGATGAACCGAGGCGCTCAGTCGCTCTCGTCCTCGTAGCCGACGAGGTGGAGCGGGCGCGCCCGCACGCCCTTCAGCGAGCACCAGCGCACCAGCGCCTCTTCGCGCCCGTGCGTCACCCAGACCTCCTGCGGCGCGATCTCGTCGATCGTCTCGACCAGTTCGTCCCAGTCGCAATGGTCGGAGATGATGAGCGGCAGCTCCACGCCGCGCTGGCGCGCCCGCTGGCGCACGCGCATCCAGCCTGAGGCGAAGCAGGACACGGGGTCGGGGAAGCGCCGCGCCCAACGGTCGGCGAAGGCCGAGGGCGGCCCGACGACGATCGCGCCGGCGAAGTCGCCTTTGCCGCCCCGCTCCACCGTGGCGGGCCGCAATTCGCCGAGATGGATGCCCTCGCCCTCGTAGAAGTCGCAGAGCTTCTTGAGCGCACCGTGAATGTAGATCGGCCGGTCGTAGCCTTCGTCGCGAAGGAGCCGGATGACGCGCTGCGCCTTGCCGAGCGCGTAGGCGCCGACGAGATGCGCGCGCTCCGGGAACTGCCGCGTCGAGGCGATGAGCCGCCCCGCCTCTTCCCGTGCCTCGGGATGGCGGAAGACCGGCAGCGCGAAGGTCGCCTCAGTGATGAAGACGTCGCAGGCGACCGGCTCGAAGGGCTCGGCGGTCGGATCGACCCGGCGCTTGTAGTCGCCGCTCGCCACGATCCGCATGCCGTTCCATTCGACCAGGATCTGGGCCGAGCCCAGAACGTGGCCGGCCGGATGGAAGGACACCGCGACGTCGCCGATCCGCGTCACCTCGCCCCAATTCGCGGTCTGGCGCTCGGCGCAGAAGTCCTCGCCATAGCGCAGCGCCATGATGTCGAGCGTGCGGCGCGTCGCCAGAACCTTTGTGTTCCCCGGCCGCGCGTGGTCCGCATGGCCGTGGGTGACGAGCGCGCGCTCCACAGGCTTCACCGGGTCGATGAAGAAGCCGCCCGGCGGGCAGTAGAGGCCCTGCGGGGTGGGACGAAGGAGATCTTCGAAGCGCTGCATCCGCGACGATATAGGGCGGTCGGGGCCAGGGGGACGAGGCGACGAGCGATACCGCTTGCGCGCCGCCTGCGCCGGCTTCATATGCGCCTCGCCCCTCCCTTCGCGATCTCCAGCGTGTCAGACGATCCCAGCCGCTCCGGTCACCTCCTCGCTGACCGCCGCGCCGCCTATGCCGAGGACTGTTTTCGGGACGGCGACGCCATCGCCGCCGCCGATCTCATGCGGCAGGCGCTGGAGCTCACGCCGGACTGGACGCTCGGTCGAACCCGCCTCGCCGTCTTCCAGGAAGCGTCGGGCGAACGGGACGAGGCGATCGCCACGCTGAAGGACGCGAGCGAGGCCGACGAGGACGGGCGCTTCGGAACGCCCCTCGCCCTCGCGCGCCTCGGCGCAGCGCCGGTCCCCGATGCGGCGCCGCCCGCCTATGTGGAGGCGCTGTTCGATTCCTACGCCGAGCGCTTCGAGCGTTCGCTCGTCGAGAAGCTCGGCTATCGCGGACCGGACATCCTCGCCGAGGACCTCGCGGCCGTCCGTGCGCCGCTCGCCTTCGAGGCGGCGCTCGATCTCGGCTGCGGCACGGGCCTGATGGGAGAGCGGCTTCGCCCCTTCGTCGGCCGCCTCGACGGCGTCGATCTCTCCACTTCCATGCTCGCCAAGGCGGCGGCCAAGCGCGTCTACGACAGCTTGACGGCTGGCGACATCCTGGACGCGCGGCTCGAATGGGCGGGTGCCTACGATCTGGCGACAGCCGCCGACGTCCTGATCTATGTCGGCGATCTGCGTCCGCTGTTCGACAGCGTCGCGCGGCGTCTGCGAACCGGCGGGCTCTTCGCCTTCACGGTGGAGACGCACGAAGGAAAGGAGCCCTTCATGCTCCAGCCCTCGCTCCGCTTCGCCCATGCGCCCGAGCCGTTGCGGAAGACGCTGGCTGCCAGCGGCTTTGCCGTCGCGCGCGAGCGCCCCATCGTCATCCGCAAGGACCGGGGCGAAAGCCTGCCCGGCCTTTCGGTCATAGCAGCCCTGCGATCCTGAGCCTTCCGCCGGGTGCGCGATGAGACCAAAATCTTTCCGTATCCTGGGAAGACGAAGAATGGTCCAGAGCGTCGACATCGACGGCGAAGTCGGCAAGCCGCATCGCTTCGGGCGGTGGGCGGCGACCGCCACGCGCCATTCGCCGGCCGAGGACGCCTTCGGCATTCTGGCGGGCGCGGCGATGACCGCGCTCGGCATCGCCATTCTCGCCCATCTCGGCCTTCTGACCGGGGGTGTCGCGGGCCTCGCCTTCCTCGTCGTCTACGCTACCGGTTGGAACTACGGCCTCGCCTTCTTCCTCCTGAATCTCCCGTTCTTTCTCCTGGCCGCCAGCCGGATGGGGCGCGCCTTCACGATCAAGACCGCGGCGGCGATCGCCCTTCTCTCCGCCATGACGGCCTTCGACGACCGCGTCCTCCTGTTCGACCGGATCGAGCCGCTGTTCGGCTCCGTCCTCGCCGGCCTCCTGATGGGCTTCGGCCTTCTCGCCTTCTTCCGCCACCGCTCGTCGGCGGGCGGCGTGGGCATCCTCGCGGTCTATCTCCAAGACCGGTTCGGCTGGCGGGCGGGTCTGACCCAGCTCGCGGTCGATGTCGTGATCCTCGGCTGCGCCTTCGCGGTGACGACCCCGACGGCCGTCGCCTATTCGGTGCTCGGCGCGATGGTTCTGAACATCTTCCTCGCGATCAACCATCGAAACGACCGCTATCGCGCCATGTGACTTGGGCGCGCGGCTCGTCGCGCCTATCTGATCCCGCGTGAGCGCCCTAGAAGCAGACCCTCCTCGCGATCCCCTGCCCGCCCCGTTCCGCCGCTGGTTCGCGGAGAAGGGCTGGAGCCCGCGCGCCCATCAGCTCGATCTTCTGAACCGCGCCGAGGACGGCGCTTCGACGCTGCTCATCGCACCGACGGGCGCCGGCAAGACGCTGGCAGGCTTCCTGCCCTCGCTGGTCGATCTGTCGCGGCGCGCCAAGCGAAGGCCCGGCGAGGCGCCGCGCGGCGTCCACACGCTCTACATCTCGCCGCTGAAGGCGCTCGCGACCGACATCCACCGCAATCTGGAAAAGCCCGTCTCCGAGATGGGCCTGCCCATCGAGCTGGAGACGCGAACCGGCGACACCTCGCAGCACAAGCGCCAGCGCCAGAAGCTGAAGCCGCCGGACATCCTCCTGACGACGCCCGAGCAGCTCGCGCTCCTCATCGCCGCCAAGGACGCCGACCGCTTCTTCTCCGATCTGCGCTACGTCGTCTTCGACGAACTGCACTCGCTCGTCATCTCCAAGCGCGGCCACCTCCTGGCGCTCGGCCTCGCCCGGCTGCGCAAGCTGCGGCCCGAGCTCCAGACCATCGGCCTTTCGGCGACCGTCGCCGACCCGGACGAGCTGCGCGAATGGCTGGTCGCGCAAACGCCCGACAGCCGCCCGCTGGCCGACCTCATCACGGTGGAGGGCGGCGCGCCGCCGGACATCACCATCCTGAAGAGCTCCGAGCGCGTTCCCTGGCAGGGCCATCGCGGGCGGTATGCGCTGCCCGAGATCTACGAGATCATCAAAGAGCACGGCACGACGCTGCTCTTCGTCAACACGCGCTCGGGCGCCGAGCTCCTGTTCGCCGATCTCTGGCGCATCAACGAAGACACGCTGCCGATCGGGCTCCACCACGGCTCGCTCGACGTGCAGCAGCGCCGCCGCGTGGAGGCGGCGATGGCGGAGAACAGACTGCGGGCGGTGGTCGCGACCTCGACGCTCGATCTCGGCATCGACTGGGGCGACGTCGATCTCGTCATCCATGTCGGCGCGCCGAAGGGCGCCTCGCGCCTCGCCCAGCGCATTGGGCGAGCCAACCACCGGATGGACGAGCCGTCGAAGGCGATCCTGGTGCCGTCCAACCGGTTCGAGATCATGGAGTGCCAGGCCGCGCTCGACGCGAACTATCTGGGGTCTCAGGACACGCCGCCCTTGCGCGAAGGCGCGCTGGACGTGCTCGCCCAGCACGTCCTGGGCATGGCCGTGGCCGGCCCGTTCCGGGCGGACGACCTCTACGCGGAGGTGACCAGCGCCGCTCCCTATCGCGACCTCGACCGCGAGACCTTCGCAAAGGTGATCGAGTTCGTCGCGACCGGCGGCTACGCGCTGAAGGTCTACGACCGCTACGCCAAGATCCGCCTGACCGAAGACGGCACGTGGCGCCTGACGCACCCTTCGATCGGCCAGCAGTACCGGATGAACGCCGGCACGATCATCGAATCCGAAGCGCTGAACGTGCGCCTGATCCGGGCCAAGACGCGGGCGGCGATGACGCGCGGCGGCCCGGTGCTCGGCAAGGTCGAGGAGCATTTCCTCGAGACGCTGAGCGTCGGCGACACCTTCATGTTCGGCGGCAACGTCGTGCGCTTCCAGGGCATCCACGAGATGGAATGTCTCGTCACCAAGGCCGGTCCCGACGAGGAGGCCAAGATTCCCTATTACGGCGGCACCAAGTTTCCGCTGACGACCTTCCTCGCGGCGCGCGTGCGCGAAATGCTGGCCGATCCGAAGCGCTGGGGCGCCCTGCCCGCGCAGGTCGGCGACTGGCTGCGGATCCAGAAGCGCAAATCCATCATCCCGGGGCCGAACGACCTCCTCGTCGAGACCTTCCCGAACGGCTCGCGCTTCTTCATGATCGCCTATCCCTTCGAAGGGCGGCTCGCGCACCAGACGCTGGGCATGCTGCTGACCCGCCGCCTGGAGCGGGCACGCGCCAAGCCTCTCGGCTTCATGGCGAACGACTACGCGCTGTCGGTCTGGGGGCGCGGCGACATGGGCGCGATGATCGCCTCAGGTAAGCTCTCGCTGGACCAGCTCTTCGACGAGGACATGCTGGGCGACGACCTCGAAGCCTGGATGGCCGACTCCTGGATGCTGAAGCGCACCTTCCGCCAGTGCGCGGTGATCGCCGGGCTCGTGCAGAAGCGGCATCCGGGCCGCGAGAAGACCGGGCGGCAGATGACCGTCTCCTCCGACCTCGTCTACGACGTCTTGCGCGAGCACGAGCCGGACCACATCCTGCTCCGCGCCACATGGGCGGACGCTGCGACCGGGCTTCTCGACGTGCGCCGCGTCTCCGACCTTCTGGCGCGCATCAAGCGCCACATCGTCCACAAGGACCTCGACGAGCTGTCCCCTCTCGGCGTGCCGATCATGCTGGAAATGGGCCGCGAGCGCATCGACGGCGAGGCGCGCGACGAGCTGCTCCAGGAGGCGATGGAGCAGGAGATGATCGAGCGCGCCCTTCGCTGACGCCGTCAGCCTTGATTTCGGACCCTGCCAATGCAACGGGCCATGGGATCGTTCGAAAGGGGTGTTCGCCGTCGATGAATCGTCTGAAGTCGCTGATCGAATCGAAGCCGTTCGAGCTGTTCATCACCATCGTCATCATCGCCAACGCGGTCACGATCGGCCTCGAGACGTCGGCGAGCGCGATGGCGTCCTTCGGCCCGCTGCTCCTCGGCCTCGACCGGCTGTTCCTGACGATCTTCGTCGTCGAACTCGCGGCCCGCATGCTCGTCTACCGGGGCGCGTTCTTCCGCGACCCCTGGCGCGTCTTCGACTTCGTCATCGTGGGTATCGCGCTCATACCGGCCTCCGAGGGGCTGGCGGTCCTGCGCGCGCTCAGGATCCTGCGCGTGCTGCGGCTGATCTCGGTCGTGCCCTCGCTCAAGCGCGTGGTGGGCGGGCTTCTTGCGGCACTGCCCGGCATGGGTGCCGTCGTGCTCCTGCTCTCGCTCGTCTTCTACGTCTCCTCGGTCATCGCGACGAACCTCTTCGGCCCGAGCTTCCCCGAATGGTTCGGGTCGATCACCGCCAGCGCCTACACGCTGTTCCAGATCATGACGCTGGAAAGCTGGTCCATGGGGATCGTGCGGCCCGTGATGGACGTCTATCCCTTGTCCTGGATCTTCTTCATCCCCTTCATCATCGCCACCGCCTTCGCGGTGCTGAACCTCTTCATCGGTATCATCGTCTCGGCCATGCAGGAGGAGCACGACGCGGCGGCGAGCCTGGAGCGGCAGGACATGCGCTCCGAGCAGGATCTGATCCTGGAAGAGCTGCGGGCGCTGCGCTCCGAACTGCGGGCGCTCCGGGAAACGCCGCCGAGCCGCTGAACGAGGAAGGGCCGCCCTTTCGGACGGCCCTTCGATGCTGGCGGGGGCTGCGGCGACCGTCTCAGTGGCCGCCCTTGAGCTCCAGCGCGTCCTTCCGGTTCTGGATGGTCAGCTTGTCGACCAGGGTGGTCGAGGCCTCGTTCAGCCCGATCACATCGACCGGCACGCCCGCCCGGCGGAACTTCAGAACCACTTTGTCCAGCGCCGCGACGCCGGTGAGGTCCCAGATATGGGCTCGGCTGACGTCGATCTCGACCCGCGCCGGGCGCTCCTTCGTGTCGAAGGCGCCGACGAACTTTTCGGCCGAGGCGAAGAAGACCTGACCCTCCACGACATAGCGGCGCGTTCCGCCTTCCATCGCGCTCGTGACGCGGAAGATCTGGGCGATCTTCGAGGCGAAGAAGAGCCCGGACAGGAGCACGCCGAAGAAGACGCCGATCGCCAGATTGTGCGTCCAGACGACGAGGATCACGACCGAGAGCATGACGAAGGAGGAGCGTCGCGGATGCACGACGAGCGCCTTCAGGGAGCCCCAGTCGAAGGTCCCGATCGAGACCATGATCATGATGGCGACGAGGGCCGGCATCGGGATGATGGCGACGAGGTCGCCGAGCGCGACGATCATGACGAGAAGGTAGGTGCCGGCCAGGAAGCAGGAGAGACGCCCTCGCCCGCCCGAGGTCACGTTGATGACCGACTGGCCGATCATCGCGCAGCCCGCCATGCCGCCGAAGAAGCCGGTCACGGTGTTGGCGACGCCCTGGCCGACGCATTCGCGGTTCTTGTCCGATTCGGTCTCGGTCAGATCGTCGACGACGTTGGCCGTCATCAGCGATTCCAGCAGGCCGACCAGCGCGATCGCCACCGAATAGGGCAGGACGATCAACAGCGTGTCGAGGGTCAGCGGCACCTCCGGCAGGAGGAAGACGGGCAGCGTCGAGGGAAGCTGGCCCATGTCGCCGACGGTCCGCACGTCGATCCCGAAGAAGACGACGGCCGCCGTGAGGAGGACGATGGCGACCAGCGGCGACGGGACGGCGGTCGTCAGGCGCGGGAACAGGTAGATGATGGCGAGACTCGCGGCGACAAGAACGTAGGTCACGTTCGGAACGCCGACGAGCTCGGGGAGCTGCGCCATGAAGATGAGGATCGCCAGCGCGTTGACGAAGCCGGTCATCACCGAGCGCGAGACGAAGCGCATGAGGTTCCCGAGCCGGCACACGCCGGCCAGGATCTGGATGAGACCCGCCAGCACCGTGGCCGCGAGGAGATATTGCAGCCCGTGATCGCGCACGAGCGTGATCATCAGGACGGCCGTGGCGGCCGTCGCGGCCGAGATCATTCCCGGACGCCCGCCGAAGATCGCCGTCAGGACGGCGATCGAGAAGGAGGCGTAGAGCCCGACCTGCGGGTCCACCCCCGCGATGATGGAAAAGGCGATCGCCTCGGGAATGAGAGCGAGCGCGACGACGAGCCCCGACAGGAGATCGCCGCGGACATTGCCGAACCATTCGGTCCGGAGTTCGGATCGGTTGAACATCGTGAACTTGGCAGAAGGAGCGTCCGCCTCTGGCGGTGCATGGCCGCCGGCTGAGCCGGGCTGGACGCGAAATGAGCCGAGGGATAGGCGCCCGGCATAGCCACCCGCAGACGGCGGGTCCTTGTGCGGCTCCCTATTGCGATACGATAAGCCTCGATGCAAGCGACAACCGGTTGCGGGACGCGGCCGTGCCCTTCATCCGCCGCGATCGCCCTGCCATAACGGCACGAAACAGGAACGGACCGATTCGGCATTCATGAACTCGATCAGGCGCAGGATCGTCCAGACGAATTGCGAGGGCGTGGAGACGACCCTGAACGGGGCGACGCTCGTCTGCGACCCGTCCGGCGTCGTCTTCATGCCCGCCGAGCGCCTGCTCGTCGTCTCCGACCTACATCTGGAGAAGGGCGCCGCCTTCGCGCGCCGCGGCATGATGCTGCCGCCCTACGACACGGCCGCGACGCTGGCGCTTCTGGCTCAGGCCATCGAACGCTACGATCCCGCCCGCGTGATCTCCCTCGGGGACAGTTTTCACGACCGCCACGGCGCGGCCTTCATGCCGGCGGCGAACCGCGAGGCGCTGACCGCGCTGATGGCCGGTCGCGAATGGGTGTGGATCTCCGGCAATCATGATCCCGACCCCCCCGCCTTCGTGGGCGGCGAGACGCTGGAGGAGATGACGGTCGGTCCGCTGATCTTCCGGCACGAGCCGAGCCCGCGTCCGCGCCCCGGCGAGGTCGCGGGGCATCTTCATCCGATGGCGAAGGTGTCCGGCAACGGGCGCTCGGTGCGCGGTGCGTGCTTCGCCACGGACGGTACGCGCATGGTGATGCCCTCCTTCGGCGTGACGACGGGCGGACTGAACGTCCTCGATCGCGCCTTCGCCGGCCTGTTCTCCGCCGCCAGCGCGCGCGCCTACGTCATCGGCCTGACCGGCATCTATCCGATCGGCTTCGCCTCGCTCTGCCGCTGAACCTCAGTCCCGCTTGAAGAGGATGCGCCCGAGCCAGCCGACGGCGAAGGCGAGCAGCACGGCGACGATGCCGTAGGCGAGACCGTTGTTGGCCGCGTAGATCGAGATGCTGTTCTCGAAACCGGTCTTTCGAACCCACAGCGTCTCGGTCCGCCCGTGGATGAAGGTCCCTTCGCGAAACAGGAAGGCGCGGACCGTGTGGCGGCCGACCGGAATGTCGGGCGGCAGCACCAGCGAGGCCCGGAACAGGGTGCCCGAGACGAACTCGATCGAGCCGATCGAATCGGCATAGAGACCGGTTTCGCGACGCAGGCGCAGGAGAGCGGCGCCGTACTCCTGCCGTTCGGGATCGCCCTGCTCGCGCGAGAACGGCAGGTTGGCCGCGCCGAGCGAGAGCTGCTGCATGCGCTCGCGGGTGGCGATGTCGCGCAAGGGACGCGTCGCCGAGAGCGAATAGGATTCGGGCACAGCGTCGAAGCGCTCGGCGCCCCGGTTGATCCAGATGCCGAGAAAGCGTTCCCGTTCGCGGACAACGACCGGACGCAGCGGCCCTTCGAGGACGACCACGATGTCGTAGCGTCCCTGCCGCAGCGTGCGCTGGTCGGCGTTCTCCAGAACGCCGAAGACGACGAGCTGGGCGCCGGCGAAATTCGTGCCGACCGCCAGCGAATCCGTCGACAGGCCGATTTCGAACGTCTCGGTCTGCGCCCGGGCGGGCAGGACCGACAGGGCGAGCGCCAGACCCAGGAACACGCCGCGAAGAAGCCGGGCGCCCCTCACAGCAGCTCTCCCGAACCATAGGCGGTGATGGAGAAGAGCTCGTCCGGCGTGACCACGAGTTCGAAGAAGAGACGGCCGGCGACCGAGAGCACGAGCAGCGAAAGAAGCGCCCGCAGCTGGTCGCCGCGCAGCTTGCGACCCGCCTCGGCGCCGAGCTGCGCGCCGAGCACGCCGCCGATCATCAGGAGCAGCGCCAGAAGCACGTCGACGGTCTCGTTCGTCGCCGCCTGCAGGATCGTGGTGGCGGCGGCCGTGAACATGATCTGGACGAGCGACGTGCCGACGACGACCTGCGTCGGCACGCGCAGGAGGTAGATCATGGCCGGGACCATGATGAAGCCGCCGCCGACGCCCATCAGCGAGGCCAGGAGGCCGATGAAGAAGCCGAGCCCGAGAACCGGAATGGCCGAGACGTAGAGCTTGGACCGCTGGAAGCGGACCTTCAGCGGCAGGCGGTGGATCCAGTTGTGATGCCCGGGACGCCTCGGCTCGCCGGAGCCGCCCGCCCTCACCCGCCGCATGGCCCGGACGCTCTCGACCAGCATCAGCCCGCCGACGGTGCCCAGCATGAAGACGTAGAGCAGCGAGACGACCAGATCGAGCTGACCGAAGCGCCGCAGGATGGTGAAGAGCCAGACGCCGATGCCCGAACCGAAGACGCCGCCCGCCAGGAGCAGGAGCGCGAGCTTCATGTCCACGGTGCCGCGCTTGAAATGCGCCAGCGCGCCCGAGAAGGACGAGGCGATGACCTGGTTGGCGCCGGTGGCGACCGCGATGGCCGGCGGGATGTTGTAGAAGATGAGGAGCGGCGTGATCAGGAAGCCGCCCCCGACCCCGAAAAGGCCCGAGAGGAAGCCGACCGCCGCACCCATGCCGATCAGAACGAAGACGTTCACCGACATCTCGGCGATGGGCAGGTAAAGAAACACGGGCTCGGGTCCGCTGGTCGAGGCGCGAGACGGCGGTGGAAAGCCCTTCCGTCTTGGCCCGCCCCCCGGAGCAAGTCAAACGGGAAAGCGCCTTTCGCGGCGCTTTCCGATCCTCTGTGTCCGATGCGCTCCCGCGCCCCGCCGAACGGCGTTGCGAAAGCCTGTGCGGGGAAGCCTCAGACGTTGCGCTTCAGGAGTTCCCGGATCAGCGCCTCGTCGACCTTGCCCGTCACCGACAGGCCGTTTTCCTCCTGGAAGGCCCGCACGGCCTGCGTGGTCCGCTCTCCGATCACCCCGTCCGGCGCGCCGGGGTCGAAGCCGAGCTTGATGAGGATCGCCTGAACGTTGCGCACCGCGCGCTTCATGTCGACGGAGGCCGTCTGCTCGGCCTCCTCCGACCAGGAGGCCGGCACGTCGACGGAGTTCGCCGATTCGATGCGCGCGGTCGGCGTCCAGGCTTCGACCTCGGCGTCGAGCACGGCGATCTCGTCAGCGCTCAGCGTCTTGGCGACTTCGTCGCGCTTCTCGATGGCGTCGCTGTCGCCGCTCTGGCCGACGATGGAGAACCATTTGTAGGACTGGGCGAAATCCTGCGGCACGCCGGCCCCGCGCGCATGGAGGATGCCCAGATTGTACTGGGAATCGCGCATGCCGTGCTCGGCCGCGCGGGTGAACCATTCGGCCGCCGTCTCGGGCTGCGACACGCCCTCGATGCCGGTCGCGTAGAGAACCGCGAGATTGTGCATGGCGCGCACGTTCCCCTGGTTCGCCGCAAGCGTGTACCAGTCGCGTGCCGCCACGGTGTCGCGCTCGACGCCGTTGCCCTTCTCGAAGAGCGTCCCGAGGCTGTACTGCGCGGGCGCATAGCCGAGCTTGGCGGAGTGAGCGAACCAGACCAGCGCTTCGCCGGTTCGTCCTTCGCCGCCGCGCCCCTCCATCAGCCGCAGGCCGATCTCGAAGATGGCGCGCGGGTCGCCCGCATCCGACGCCGCGACGAGCGCGGTCGGCCCGATCGCGGAGGGCGTGGACGGCAAATCGCCCTGCGCGGCGACCGGAAGGCGCGACAAGGCCCTTTCGATCAGTTCCGGGTCGGACCGCCCTGCCGGAGCCGTCTCCTCGGCCATGCGAACGGCTTCGGCATCGGCCGCCGGGTCCTGCTCCGGCGAAGCCATGACGGCGGGCTGCGTCCGCGAGGCGAGGCTTGCGGTCTGGACCGAACTGTCCACCGAGCCGGACGCGCGTTCGGCCGCCAGCGCCGCGATGCTCGGCGGGTTCGCCGCATCGCTCGACCGGACCGCCGCGAGCGTTCTGGAAGAGCCGGTGGTCGGCGAAGGCAGCGCGGATCGCGTCGGCAGAGCGATGTCCGGGCCCTCCTTCACGATGGCAGCCTCGGCCTGTTCCGACGGCGAGGCCGCTTCCGGTTCGGCGGCCGCGATGGCGGTGGCCGAAACGGGCTCGGCCGCACCGGCTGCGACGCGCTCGGTCCCGGTCGAATCCTCCGCCGGAAGGTGGTCGATGACCATGCGGCCGAGCGGAATGGCCGTGAGGGCGAGAAGCACCGCGCCCACCGCCATCAGCACGGGCTTGCGGTGGCGGCCCCTGCGGGCGCTGTCGACGTCGCGCCCGGCGCCGTCCTCGGCGACGTCGCGGCGCAGGCTTTCCGCCTCGGCGGCGGCCGCCAGCGCGGCCTTGCGCGCCGCGGCTATGAAATCGGCCTTGGCCGCCGGATCGGTGGCGGCGCCCGCCCGCTGGTGCTGGGCGCGGACGCGCTCGATCAGCGAAGCGATGTCGGGTGCGCCCGATCCCGGCTCCAGAGGCCGGTTCGCCTCGCGGGACAGGATGCTGTCCTCAGCGTCCAGCGGCGGAGCGTCGGCGATCGAGGCGCGGGCGGTCTGGACCTCCGCCATCGGGGCGTCCGGGGCGACGGGATCGAGAACGGGCTCGGCCTTCACGGCCTCTTCGCGCGGCCCGCGCCCCAGATGGCGCGCGATGGCGGCGCGAAGGCCGCGGCGCGGCGCCTCCTCCACTTCGGGAACCGGCTCGCCGGACGCGACCGCTTCGAGCGCCGGCATCGGAGCGACCGGCGTCGCGGACGGCTCGGGAGCGGGAGCGGCTACGACGGCACGCTCCGCCCCGTCGCGGATCTCGCCCTCGATCGTCGTCAGGCGGTCGGCGATCTTCACCAGCGTCGCGTGAACCGCTTCGAAGACGCGGATGGAACGATCGTCGGTCTCGCGGCACAGGGCTTCGAGGCTGCGCAGATCCTCGGAAAGATCGCGCACATGCTCGCCGTCGCGGCTCTCGCCGTCCTCTCGCAACAGGCGGACGGCCTCGTCGGCCGCGGCCCGCGCCGCCGCCATCACGTCGGCCCGGTTCTCCTCGATCCGCCGTTCGATCGCGGACAGGCGCTCGGCGAGCTCGTCGTCGGCCGGCGCGCCACCGACCGGCGCCCGGCTCGACAGCTGCGCGCCGAGCCCTTCGATCTGCGCCTGAAGGGAGCGCAGGAGATCGTCGTCCACACGCGCGGTCGCCACCGCCTCCAGCCTTTCGGCGAGGGCCGAAAGGCGCTCCTCGAACTCGACGGCCGCGGCCTGCGGCGCCTCGATCCGCGACAGTGCCGTCTCGATCCGCACCGAGAAGTCTTCCAGACGTTCGTCCAGATCGTCGCCGCCCTGCGCCGAGGCCAGGGCCTCGATGCGGGCCGACAGCTCGGCGATCCGCTCGGACAGGGCGTCCGTGTCCCCGGAGACCGCCATGCGATCCAGGCGCGCGGCGAGATCGGCGACGCGTGCCTCGATGCGCTCCACCGGCCCCATGTCGATGGTCGGCTGCGCCTGGAGGGAAGATGCGACGATCGCGTCGGAAATCTCGTCGAGGCGCTCTTCTAGAATGAGGAAGTGGTCGAGCTCCGGGCCGCGCTGCTGTTCCAGCATCTGCGCCACGCCGTCCGAAAGGGACTGCAGCCGCTCCTCCAACCGGCTGACGCCGAGGATGGCGGGAAGGTCGAGGAACGCGTCCTCGAGCTCTTCGAAACGGACGGTCAGGCGGCTGAGGATTTCTGCGATGCGGGCATCGGCGGCTCCGCGCTCGTCGCGCTGCTGCGCCTCGCCCTCGCGTGTCGCGGCCTGCACCCGAGCCAGGGCCTCGATGCGCTCGCCGAGCCGATCCAGCTCGCCGCGCAGAACCTCCCCCAGTTCGCCGTCCTGCTGGGCGCGCAGCGTTTCGAAATGCCGGGCCTCGAACTCGTCCCAGCGCTTCTCGACCGCCCGGACCTGCTCTTCGGTCGCGAGCGAACGGACCACCTGCCGCAGCCGCTCCAGCTCGCCCTGAAGGTTGCGCCGCGCCGCGCCGTCCAGCTCGACATGCGCCTCGAGCCGTGCCTCGAAATCCTCCCAGCGCTTGGCCGCCGAAGCCACGGTCTCCTCGCGCGCCGCCTCGGCGGCCAGGGCCGAGATGCGCTCGAGATCGGAGCGAAGGGCCGCAAGGGCGCCCACATCGCTTCCGCCGGCCTGCATCTCGCTCAGGCGCCGCATGAGCGAAGCGAGCTGGTCGGCGACGGCGCCGCCCTGATCGGTGGTGCTGATCCTCTCGCCGAGATCCTCGATCGTGGCGCGGATGTCCCGGAAGCCGGCCTGACTGGAGGCGGAAATGGCCTGCGCGATCTCCGCCTTGAGGGACTGGATGTCGCCCGCGATGCCGGAGACGGCCTCCAGCGTCGTACCCTGCAGACGCAGCGCCTCGACTTCGCCCGCCAGCGTGCCGATGCGGCGCTCGGCGGCAGGCCGTCTGCGAGATGCGGCCTCGCCCGTGCCGGAGGCTCCCATCGCGATATCGGAGGCCTTGGACAAATGAGATTCGGAGCGTCGGCGCGCGGCGCTCTGCGCCGAGTCGTCCGACGGCTCACCTTCGCGGACAGGTTGCACCTGGGTCTCGCGCTTGACCTTCGACAGACGTCCAAGGCGCGCTTCGAGATCCTCCAGCGTCCGGGTGAGCGTGCTGATCGCCCTGTCGGACGACATGTCGGCTTCGGTCCTGACCGCCTTACCAGCCTGCTTCTCGGATGCGACCATGTGCCCCTCGCCATTGATGCGACCGTGCCAGGCGACAGGCCGACCGAGTTCGAGGTTAACGACGCCCTAAGCTCGAGTTCGGTTGTTTACGGTTAGGGACATAAGCCGGACCGAAGCTGGATTTGGCCCGATGTCGAACTTGTGCGGCGCCCTCAACGGCGGAATACTGGTACCAAGTTGGAAGCGCCGAAGGGGCGAGGTCGATTCTCGGCCATGCCCTTCGGCTGCCCGCAGAATGGACGAAGTTGCCTTGATGAAGCCATCGCTCGAAATCCGCGATCCCGAGCCCGACGACATCGCGAACGAGATCGATCGCCTTCTGGGGCTGGAGACCGGCGGGAACGACCAGAAGTCGTCCTACCGGATCAGCGACCTCGCCCGCGAGTTCGACTTGACGCTCCGGACCCTGCGCTTCTACGAGGATCGCGGCCTTCTGACGCCGGAGCGCCGCGGCACCACGCGGATCTACTCGCGCCGCGACCGGGCGCGCCTGCGCCTCATCCAGCTCGCGAAGGTGCTCGGCTTCTCGCTGACGGAAGCCAAGCAGATCATCGACGTCTACGATCAGCCGGGCGGCGAGCGGCGCCAGCTGGAAGTCGCGCTCGATCGCATGACCGAACAACGGAAGGTCCTCCTCGGCCAGCAGGAGGAGATCGAGCGGGCACTGCACGCGATGGACGTCTCGCTCGCCGTGGTGAAGCGTCAGCTCGAAGCCCTGAAGGACTGACGCCCGTCCTCGGTGTCCGCATTCGAGGCGTGAGTCCGGCGGCTTGAAGTCGTGGCGCGGTCGAGGTTCCTCGCCTGTCGCTCCCTTAAACGTCCGCGCTTCCGACAGCTCATTCGAGAATGGCGCCACAGCGTCTGCGCTACGGCTCGCCCCCGCTGAGCGACAGGCGGACGGCGACAGCGCCCGCCGCGCGCGTCGAGCGGTCGGCGAGACCGGCCTCACACCGTCGAAACGCTTTGGAGCGACACCCTCGCTTCGTCCCGATCCCGCCTTCCCCTCCGGCCCTCCGCATGCTTGCATCGACAGGAGACGGCTGGTAGGTCTGAGAAGTGACGTTTACGCAAACGTCAATTGATTGCATGTGGAGGAGCGATCGTGCCGACCTATCAGGCCCCCTTGGCGGACACCCTTTTCGTCCTGAACGACGTTCTGGGCTTGTCGCGATACTCGAATCTCCCCGGCTTCTCCGAGGCCTCCCCTGACGTGGTCGAGGCCATCCTGCAGGAGGGCGGCAAGTTCGCGTCCGAGGTCTTCCATCCGCTGAATCAGGTGGGCGACCGGGAGGGCTGCAAGCGCGCCGAGGACGGCTCTGTGACGACGCCGAAGGGCTTCAAGGCGGCCTACGACCAGTTCCGCGAGGCGGGCTGGGGCGGGCTGTCCTGCGAGGGGGAATATGGCGGCCAGGGCCTGCCGCATACGCTCTCTGCGGCCGTCAACGAGTTCATGTCCTCGGCCAACATGGCCTTCGCGATGTATCCCGGCCTGACGCGCGGCGCGATCGCGGCCATCCAGTTGCACGGCACGCCCGAGCAGAAGCAGACCTATCTGCCGAAGATGATCGAGGGATCGTGGACCGGCACGATGAACCTCACCGAGCCCCATTGCGGCACGGATCTCGGCCTCCTGCGCACCCGCGCGACGCCGCAGGGCGACGGCTCCTACCGCATCTCCGGCCAGAAGATCTTCATCTCGGCCGGCGAGCACGACCTGTCCGACAACATCATTCATCTGGTGCTGGCCCGCATCGACGGGGCGCCGGAGGGCGTGAAGGGCATCTCGCTCTTCATCGTGCCGAAGTTCGTTCTCGACGAGGCCGGCGAGCCGGGCGCGCGCAACGGCGTGAAGTGCGGTTCCATCGAAGAGAAGATGGGCATCCACGGCAACGCCACCTGCGTCATGAACTACGACGAGGCGACCGGCTACCTCATCGGAGAGGAGCACAAGGGCCTGCGTGCCATGTTCACGATGATGAACGAGGCGCGGCTCGGCGTCGGCATCCAGGGCCTCGCCATCTCCGAGATCGCCTATCAGAACGCCGTCACCTACGCGAAGGACCGCATCCAGGGCCGTTCGCTGTCCGGCCCGAAGGCCAAGGACAAGCCGGCCGACCCGCTGATCGTCCATCCGGACGTGCGCCGCATGCTGATGACGATCCGCGCGATCAACGAGGCCGGCCGCGCGCTCGTCCTCTACACGGCGATGAAGGGCGACCTCAGCCATGTGGCCGAGGACGAGAAGGAGCGCCAAGCCGCGGACGACTGGATGGGCCTGCTCACCCCCGTCATCAAGGGCGTTCTCACCGACAAGGGCTTCGAGAACGCCGTCATGGCGCAGCAGGTCTATGGCGGCCACGGCTACATCGCCGAATGGGGCATGGAGCAGTTCGTGCGCGACGCCCGCATCGCGCAGATCTACGAAGGCGCGAACGGCATCCAGGCGCTCGATCTCGTCGGCCGCAAGCTGGCGCTGAACGGCGGACGCGCGATCCAGGCCTTCTTCGCCGAGGTCGGCAAGTTCGCCGAGGAGAACCGCGCCGACGAGGCGATGGCGCCCTACACCAAGGGCCTGAAGAAGGGGCTGAACGACCTTCAGCAGGCGACGATGTGGCTGATGCAAAACGCGATGGCCAAGCCCGACAATGCCGGCGCGGCCTCCACCGACTACATGCACCTCTTCGGCCTCGTCGCGCTCGGCTACATGTCGGCCCTCTCCGCCAAGGCGGCCAACGCCAAGCTCGCCGAGGGCGGCGCGGACGAGGCCTTCTGCAAGGCCAAGCTCGTCACCGCGAAGTTCTTCATGGACCGCCTGATGCCCGAGACGGCGGCGCATCTCGCCCGGATTTCGTCGGGTGCCGAGTCCATGATGGCGCTGGACGCCGAAATCTTCTGATCGGCCGCAAGGCCTTGCGACCGGCCGGCGCGCGCGCACATCGAGGCGGGCGCGCTCCAGCATCGGCCCGGGATCGGTATCGATTTCGGAGAACCGGATGCGTAGATCCGAAATGGTGGAGCGACCTTTGGGCGTCCGCACGGCGCGCAAAGGTCGCTCTACCCCGCGAACCCATTCGAGGAGGACGAAATGACCGAAGCCTACATCTACGATCACGTCCGCACGCCGCGCGGCCGCGGCAAGAAGGACGGATCGCTGCACGAGGTGCCGGCCGTGCGGCTCGGCGCGAAGGTGCTGGAGGCTCTGCGCGAGCGCAACGGCTTCGACACGTCGCGCGTCGACGACATCATCTTCGGCTGCGTGGATCCCGTCGGCGAGGCCGGTTCGGTGATCCCGAAGGCGTCCGCCTTCGAGGCGGGCTACGACTTCGCCGCGCCGGGGATGCAGATCTCGCGCTTCTGCGCTTCCGGTCTCGACGCCGTGAACCTCGCCGCCGGCAAGATCGCCGCCGGGTCGGAGGATCTCGTGATCGCGGGCGGCGTGGAATCCATGTCGCGCGTCGGCCTCGGCATGTCGGGCGGCGCCTGGATCATGGACCCCTCCGTCGGCATTCCCGCCTACTTCATGCCGCAGGGTGTCTCGGCCGATCTCATCGCGACCAAGTACGGCTTCACCCGCGACGACTGCGACGCCTATGCGGTGCAGTCGCAGAAGCGTGCGGCCAAGGCCTGGGAGGAAGGGCGCTTCAAGAAGTCCGTGGTTCCCGTGAAGGACCAGAACGGCCTGACGATCCTCGCCCATGACGAGCACATGCGCCCGTCCACCGACATGCAGTCCCTGGGCTCGCTCAACGCCTCCTTCGCCATGATGGGCGAGATGGGCGGCTACGACGCGGTGGCCGTGCAGGCCCATCCCGAGCTCGAAGGCGTCGTCCACGTCCACCACGCCGGCAATTCGTCGGGCATCGTGGACGGGGCGGCGGCGGTCCTTCTCGGCTCCAAGGAAGGCGGCGCTCTCGTCGGTGCCAAGCCGCGGGCGCGCATCCGCGCCTTCGCCTCGATCGGCTCCGATCCGGCGCTGATGCTCACCGGCCCGGTGGACGTGACCGAGAAGCTCCTGAAGCGCTCGGGCATGCAGATGTCCGACATCGACCTGTTCGAGCTGAACGAGGCCTTCGCGGCCGTCGTGCTGCGCTACCAACAGGCCTTCGACATCGACCCGGAGGTGCTGAACGTCAACGGCGGCGCCATCGCAATGGGCCATCCGCTCGGCGCGACCGGGGCGATGGTGCTCGGCACGGTGCTCGACGAACTGGAGCGGCAGGACAAGCAGACCGCCCTCGTGACGCTCTGCATCGGCGCGGGCATGGGAACGGCGACGATCATCGAGCGGGTGTGATGCGTCGCGTCATCGATCGCGCGTCAGGCGACCAGTCCGCTTGCGGCGGACTGGATCTCGACCGGCGGCAGGGCCTGGAAGGCGGGGCGGGCGAACCAGTATCCCTGGAACAGCCGGATGCCGGCCGCCTTCAGGGTGATGAACTCGGCCTCGGTCTCGATGCCTTCGGCCAGAACCTGCACGTCCAGCTCGCGCGCCATGGTCACGATGGCCGCGACGATGATCTGTCGGGCGCGCTCGGTGTCGATGTTGCGCACCAGATGCATGTCGATCTTGATGAGGTCCGGCTGGAAGTCGGCCAGAAGGCCGAGACCGGCATAGCCGGCGCCGAAATCGTCCAGTGCGGTGATGAAGCCGCGCCGCCGGTACTCGGCCAGGATGCGCTTCAGATGGGGCGCATCGACGATCGCCTCGTTCTCGGTGAACTCGAACATCACGCGCCGCAGCGGGAACTTGTGTTCGGCGGCGGCCGAGAGGGTCGCCCTCAGGCAGGCCGCGGGCTCGTAGACCGCATTCGGCATGAAGTTGATCGAGAGCCGGAGGTCGCTGCCGCGCGGGAAGAGTCCGGAAGCCAGTTCCAGGGCCTTCACCCGGCAGGCCTGATCGAAGCGATACTTGGTCGTATCGGTCACGCGCGACAGGACCGCGGCGGCGCCCTCCCCGGCCATGCCGCGCACCAGGGCCTCGTAGCCCCAGACGCGCTCCTCGGCGATGTCGTAGATCGGCTGGAACGCCATCGAGAAATCGAAGTCCAGCCCTTCGTCGGACTGGCAACCCTGGCATTTCGTAACCACCGCAGGCCTCGCTCGAACTGGTCGATCCAGCCGACGCGTAGCATTGGGCAAGTTGAGTTCCTCTAAACAAATGAACCGCTCCGGTCGCGGCTACAAAATTCCGTGATCGAACGTGTAAATCGGGAGAAGACGAGATGGACCTTCGAAACTTCACCATCGAAACGGACACGGACGGCTTTGCGACCGTCCGCTGGGACATGCCGGGCCGGTCCATGAACGTCTTCACCGAGGAGGTGATGAACGAGATCGACCGGATGGCGGACGCCTTCTCCTCCGACGCCTCGGTGAAGGGGGTCGTGTTCACCTCCGGCAAGAGCGGCTCCTTCACCGGCGGCGCCGATCTGAAGATGCTGCGCGGCATGTTCGACGCCTACGAGGCGAAGCTCTCGGCCGACCGCGAGGCGGCGGTGAAGGAGCTGTTCGAGCGCTGCGGCGAGATGGGCCGCATCTGGCGCAAGATCGAGACCGGCGGCAAGCCGTGGGTCGCGGCGATCAACGGCACCTCCATGGGCGGCGGCTTCGAGCTGGCCCTTTCCTGCCATGCGCGCGTCGTCGCCAAGTCGGCCAAGATGGGCCTGCCGGAGGTGAAGGTCGGCATCTTCCCCGGCGCAGGCGGAACGCAGCGCGTGCCGCGCATGACGGACACGCAGTCCGCGCTTCAGATGCTGCTGCAGGGCCAGACGCTGTCCGCCGACAAGGCCAAGCGGATTAAGCTGATCGAGGAGATCGTCGAGACGGAGGACGAGCTCGTCGCCAAGGCCAAGGACATGCTGCGGGCGGGCGTGCCGGCCGTGAAGCCGTGGGACGAGAAGGGCTTCAAGCTTCCGTCCGGTCCGGTCTACTCGCCGGCCGGCGCGCAGGTGTGGCCGGCCGTCGCCTCGCTCTACCGCAAGGAGACGTTCGACAACTATCCGGGCGCCCGCGCCATCGTGAAGTGCGTGTACGAGGGCCTGCTGGTCCCGATGGACACCGCGCTCAAGATCGAGCAGCGCTACTTCGCCTCGGTCCTGCAGACGACGGAAGCGGCGATGATGATCCGCTCGCTCTTCGTCTCCAAGCAGGCGCTGGAGAAGGGCGCGCGTCGTCCGGCCGGCGTCGGCGCGACGAACCTGAAGAAGATCGCCGTTCTCGGCGCAGGCTTCATGGGCGCGGGCATCGCCTATGTCTCTGCCAGGGCCGGGCTCGAGGTGGTTCTGCTCGACCGCGATCAGGAGGCCGCCGACAAGGGCAAGGCGCATTCGGCCAAGCTGATGGAAGGCCTGATCAAGAAAGGCCGGGCGACCCAGGAGGATGCGGAGAAGCTCCTGTCTCGCATCACCGCCACGCCCGACTACGCGGCGCTGGGCGACGTCGATCTCGTGGTGGAGGCCGTCTTCGAGGACCGCAAGGTCAAGGCCGACGTCATCTCGCGCGCGGCCGGCTCGATGAAGGACGGGGCGATCTTCGCCTCCAACACCTCCACCATCCCGATCACGAGCTTGGCCGGCAATTTCCCGGACACGAAGCGCTTCATCGGCATCCACTTCTTCTCGCCCGTCGACAAGATGATGCTGACCGAGATCATCCTGGGCGAAGAGACCGGCGATCAGGCGCTCGCCACCGCGCTCGACTTCGTGCGCGCGATCAAGAAGACGCCGATCGTCGTCAACGACACGCGCGGCTTCTTCGCCAATCGCTGCGTGCTTCGCTACATGTCCGAATCCTACGACATGCTGACGGAGGGCGTGCCGGCGGCGATGATCGAGAACGCGGCGCGCGCGGCCGGAATGCCGGTCGGCCCGCTGGCGCTCAACGACGAGGTCGCGATCGACCTCTCGCAGAAGATCATGCGCGCCACGATCGCCGACATGGGCGAGGAGGCCGTCGACGCGCAGCATCTGAAGCTCGTCGACACGATGGTCGCGCAGGGTCGGGTCGGCCGCAAGGGCGGCAAGGGCTTCTACGAGTACCCGGACAGGCCGGCCAAGAAGCATCTGTGGTCGGGGCTCAAGGACCTGTTCCCGCAGAAGCGGCCCGAGGAGGTGGATTACGAGGAGCTCAAGCAGCGCTTCCTCGTGACCATGGCGCTGGAGGCGGCGCGCACGGTCGAGGAGGGCGTCGTCACCGACCCGCGCGAGGCGGATGTCGGCTCGATCCTCGGCTTCGGTTTCGCGCCCTACACCGGCGGCACCCTCTCCTATATCGACGGGATGGGCGCCAAGCGCTTCGTCGCGCTGGCAGAGAAGCTGGAGGCCAAGTACGGGGAGCGCTTCCGCCCGACGCCGCTTCTGCGCGAGATGGCCGAGAAGGGCGAGACCTTCTACGGGCGGTTCGCGCCGGCCGAAGCCGCCTGAGCCCATCGCGACAGATCATGAGAAAGGCCGGCGGATCGCTCCGCCGGCCTTTCTCATTCCCGCAACTCTTGGATCGACGGCGGCTCAGCCGAGGTGCTTCTTTCGCCTGCGACGGAAGAGGCCGCGCTTTTCGGACGTGACGGGCTCGGGGGGACGCGCGGGCTCCGGCGAACGGGCGGCGACCGTGGACTTGCCGATCGTGTCGGCCACCCGTGCACCCCGCGCGCCGAGCGGCTTGTTGCCCTCGTCCGTCGTATCGATGGCGGTCTGGTGCTCCATCTCCGCGTTGATCTCCGCCCCGATGATGAAGATGATCGAGGAGATCCAGACCCACATCATGAAGCCGACGACGCCGCCGATCGTGCCGTAGGTCGCCGTGTAATTCGCGAAGTTCTGCAGATACCAGGAGAAGGCGATCGACGCGGCCAGCCAGACGGCGGCCGTCAGCACCGCGCCGAACATCACCCAGCGCCACTGGGCCCGGCGGCGGCTCGCCCCGTAGCGGTAGATCAGCGCGATGCCGAAGACGATCACGGCGAAGACCGCCGGCCAGCGGCCGATCAGGATCAGCTCGTCGGTGAAGCTCTGGACCCCGAACAGCGCCATGACCGCCGGAATGACGCCGACGACGAGGATCATCACCGTGGCGAGCACGATGCCGCCGAGGGTGAAGGTGAAGGCCACGAGGTTGAGCTTGATGAAGGAGCGCTGCTCCTGCTCGCCATAGGCGACGTTCATCGCCTCGAAGAGGGTCTTGATCCCGTTGTTGGCGCTCCACCACGCGAAGAGGAAGCCGGTCACGAAGGTGACCGAAAGAGAGGCCGGATCGGCGGTGACGAGCGCTTCGAGCTGCGAGTTGATGAGATTCACGCCGTCCTGCGGCAGGAACTGACCGATGAAGGCGATGTGGTCGCCGAGCGTCACCGGGTCGGCCACGAGACCGTAAGCGGACACGAAGACGGCGAAGGTCGGGAAGAGCGCGAGCAGCAGATAGAAGGTCGCGCCTGCCGCGATCAGCATGATCCGGTCTTCCCAGAAGGAGACGTAGAGCCGCGCGGCAATGTCCTTCCAGCCCTGCCAGGGGATGTCGAACGGCCCCTTGGCGTCACGCCCCCGCCCCGGCTCGCTGGCGCGCCGCTTCATCTCCTCCGATGTGCTCGTGGTGAAGCGCAGGCTTTCGAAGCTCATCGACCGGACCCTGTGAACGCACGCAACTCGATCATATCGAGACGCGCGGAAAACGACTCGATGCAGGGAAATGCCACAATCCCGCCACGAGTTCCGGAGCCCCTCACGATTTAGAATCGGCGTGCGATCTCGCTTCCGTCGCGCCTGTTCCACCAATCTCGGGCCGCGACTTGCAGTAAGGTTTTTATTCCTCTAGGTTTCGAGCCACCGCACCGAAGGCGGCAGGAAGGCGCGCTGCATGCTGTCCCACGAACGCATCTGGAGTGCGATCGACGCGCTGGCCGCGCGGCACGGGCTTTCGCCCTCCGGGCTGGCGCGGCGCGCCGGGCTCGATCCGACGACCTTCAACAAGTCCAAGCGCAACGCGGCGGACGGCCGGCCGCGCTGGCCCTCGACAGAGTCGCTCTCCAAGATCCTCGACGCGACCAATACCGGGCTCGACGCCTTCACGGCGCTGGTCGGCGGTCCCTCTCCGCTCCGGGCCCGCGGCAGCGCGATGACGGCGCCGCTCGTCGGCTTCGCGGAAGCGGGATCGGACGGCTATTTCGACGACAGCGGCTTTCCGGTCGGCCAGGGCTGGGACGAGATCGCCCTTCCGGCCGGCAGCGAGGAAGGCGTCTATGCGCTCGAGGTCTCGGGCCGCTCGATGGAGCCGCTCTATCGCGAGGGCGACATCGTCATCGTCTCCCCCGGCTCGCCCATCCGGCGCGGCGACCGCGTGGTCGCGCGCACGCGGGCCGGCGAGGTGATGGTCAAGGTGCTGCAGCGTCGGACCGCCCGCACGATCGAGCTCGCCTCGATCAACGACGAGTTCCCGACGCGCCAGTTCACCGTCGACGAGATCGAGTGGATGGCCCGCATCCTCTGGGCGAGCCAGTGACGGCCGGCTTCTCGGCCTGCCCTCGCAACACCCTCGCCCTATTTTGCGTCCAATACGCCCTCGAAGGGCGATGAGACGACGAGCGGAACGATGGACGCGTTGAAGCAATCGCTGAAGATCGGCGTGGGACTGGCCGCTATGGTCGCCGTCTGCGTGGCCCTTCTGCCCGAACCGCCGAGCCTCTTTTCAGCCGAGACGGGCGTGGAGAGCGCGCAGGCCGGCGGCGACGACGAACTCCTGCTGGCGACGGCCGGCGCCATTCCGAGGGAGGGCGAAACCTCGCAGAGCTTCGAGGTCGCCCAGGCCGCTCCTTCGTCCGTGGGTTCGGGCACGGCAAACGAGAGCGACGGACTGACCCCGGGGCAGCGCCATCTTCAGCGCCTGCGCGAGCGCAATCAGAGCGTGCCGGCGGCGCAGCCCGCCGCCCCCTCTCCGGCTGCCCCGGCTCAGCCTGCCGCTTCGGCACCGCCCGCTCCGACACCCCCTGCCCCGCCGCCCGCGCCCCCTGCGCCGCAGGCGGGCGGCCAAGGCCTCGACAGCCTCACGCGGCCTTCGGCCCCTCCCCAGTTTCGGCTCTTCCGGGACGCGCAGGCCGTGGATTCCGCGACGCTGCGCTCCGGCGGCCAGACGGTCCGGGTCGCGGGAATCGTCGCCGTCGCACCGGACGAACGCTGCGCGGACGGATCGGCCTGCGGCGCGGCGGCGCGCTCGGCGCTGGACGAATGGCTCGCGGGCCAGGAGGTGGTGTGCGCCGTCTCCGAAGGCGCCGATGCCGCCCCCTGCGTGCGCGGCGAGGAGGACATCGCCGAATGGGTTGTGGAGAACGGCTGGGCGACGGCCGAGCCGGGCAGCGTCTACGCAGAAACCGAAGCGCGCGCTCGTGACGCGGGCCGCGGCATCTGGGCGTCAGGCGGGCGCTGATTCAGGGTTGGAGGCGACGAGCCGGCCGTCCAGCGCGGCATCGATGAGCGCGATGGTCTCGTCGATACCGTAGAGCGCCGCGAAGGAGCCGAAGCGCGGCCCTTTCTCCTGGCCGATCAGGATCTGATAGAGCGCGGAGAACCATTCGAGCGACACGCCGGGCCCGCCGTCCGGGCCCTTCTTCTTGGCGTCCTGGTAGCGCTCGATCGGACGCGCGACGTCGAGAACCGCGTCCTGGATCGCCCCGGCCAGATCGTTGATCTCGGCCCGTGCCGCCTTCTCGCGCACGCCTTCGAGCGCGGTGCGCAGGTCTTCCAGCGCCTTCCGCTCGGTCTCGTCCGGCGCGCGGAACCGCTTGGTCGGCCGCACGAAATCCTCGAAATAGCGGATCGCGTAGCCGACGAGGCTGTCGAGCTCCGGCTCGGTGACCGGCGTCACGCCCGGCGCATAGCGCGAGATGAATCCCCAGAGCGTCGCCTTGTTGGCCGCGTTCGAGGCCGAAACGAGGTTCAGGAGCATGGAGAAGGACACGGAGACGCCGCGCTCGGGCGGCTGTCCCGAATGGATGTGCCAGGCCGGGTTCTGCAGACGCTGCCGCTCGTCCTGCCGGCCATAGGCGGACAGGAAGGCGTTGTAGTCGTCCACCGCGCGCGGGATCACGTCGAAATGCAGGCGCTTGGCGGCGCGCGGCTTGTTGAACATGTAGAGGCTGAGGCTTTCCGGCGAAGCGTAAGTCAGCCATTCCTCGATCGACAGACCGTTGCCCTTCGACTTGGAAATCTTCGCGCCTTCCGCGTCGAGGAACAGCTCGTAGACGAAGTGCTCCGGCGCCGTGCCGCCGAGGATTTCGCAGATTCGGTCGTAGATCGCCGCGTTCGTCTGGTGGTCCTTGCCGAACATCTCGAAATCGACGCCGAGCGCGGCCCAGCGCATCCCGAAATCGGGCTTCCACTGCAGCTTCACCGACCCGCCCGTCACCGGCACGGTGGTCTCGGTCCCGTCCTCGTCCAGGAAGGTGATCGTGCCCTCCTTGGGATCGACATGGCGCATCGGGACGTAGAGGACGCGGCCGGACTTCGGCGAGATCGGCAGGAAGGGGCTGTAGGTGGCCTGCCGCTCCGCGCCGAGGGTCGGGAGCATCACGGCCATGATGTCGTCGTAGCGCTCGGTGGCGCGCAGAAGCGCCTCGTCGAACCGGCCCGAGCGATAGTAGTCGGTCGCGCTGGCGAACTCGTATTCGAAGCCGAACGTGTCCAGGAACCGGCGCAGCATGGCGTTGTTGTGCGCGGCAAAGCTCGGAAAGTCCCCGCCGAACGGGTTCGGTACGTCGGTCAGCGGCTTCTGGAGGTACGGCTCCAGCGCGGCACGGTCCGGCACGTTGTCCGGGATCTTGCGCATCCCGTCCATGTCGTCGGAGAAGCACAGGAGCCGCGTCGGCACCGCGTCGCCGGTCAGGACGCGGAAGGCGTGCCGAACCATGGTGGTGCGGGCCACCTCGCCGAACGTCCCGATATGCGGCAGGCCCGACGGCCCGTAGCCGGTCTCGAACAGGACCTCGTTCTTTCCCGACTTCTCGATCCGGGCGACGATCTTGCGCGCTTCCTCGAACGGCCAGGCGTTCGAACGCGTCGCTTCGTCGATCAGGCTGGACAAGCCGTCGGTCATGTCTCGTCTCGTCAAGGAGTTTCGTCGTGCGCGATGCGCGAGGAATTCCGTCTAAAGACTTTTGAAGTCCGAGGAAAGCGACGGCCCAAGGTGTGCCTCCACCGGAGGGGACCCTCCCTAGAAGGCACTGATCGGGAAGGAGCGCAGAAGAAGCTCGGAGAAGCGCCCTTTCGCGATGATCCGCGAGAGCGCGAAATCGAAAGCCCGCGCGAGCTCGGAATCCTGGGAACGGAGGGCGATGGCGAGCCCCTCGCCCAGGAACTCGTCCGAAAGATACGGACCGCCGGCAAAGGCGCAGCACCCCGCCGCATCCTCGCTCGCCAGCCAGAACGACAGGCCGACGCCGTCGCCGAACGCGGCCTCGACCGAGGCGTCCTTCACCGCGGCCAGAAGCTGCTCACGGTCCTCGAAGGGAACGGCTTCGGCCTGCGGAAAGAAGGCCTGCAGCATGGCCTGATGCGCGGTTTCGCGGACGACGCCGACGCGGCGGCCCCGCAGGCCTTCCCCCAGCGCACCGTCGAGCGCGGTTCCCTCCAGCGTCACGAACCGAGCCGGATATCGGAAGTAGGATCCGGTGAAGGCGAGGGTCTGGCGTGCCTCGGCCGTCACCGCGAGACCGGCGATGACCGCCTCCCCCTCGCCAGCCAGCAGGGCGGGCAGCAACTCCTCGAAGGGCCGCGCCTCGATCTGGCAGATGTCGATGAGATCGAGCTCCTCGCAGATCGTGCGCGCCAGCTCGACGTTGAAACCCGCCAGACGCCCCCGCGCGTCGAGGAAGTTGAACGGGGGGTAATCGACGCTCGTCAGGAAGCGCAGCCGCTGCAGATCCGGCGGCGGCGGCGGCGCGGTGATCGGCCCCCGATCCCAGAAGTTGGGGGTCGCCACCTCCTGCGCCGCCGCGGGAGCCGCAACGGCGGCCAATGCAATCCACGAATGCAGAAGCATGCGAGCGAACGCGGATCGGACCCGCTGTGGTTTCTTCAATCGGCGAGTCTGCGCGCGCAAGATGTGGCCTGCAAGGATCGTTTCGAAATGGGGGGTCCCATCCTGTGAACGTCGTAGCACCGTCGCCCACGGCGCTCAAAGCCTTGCCGTGGGACGACCCGTCCGACGCGGCCGAGGAGCCTTTCCCCGCGCGCGGGCTGGTCGAAGAGGTGATCACGCGAACCGGCGTTCCCGCGTCCGTTCTGGCCGCCGCGCTGGAGGACTGCCTTCGCAACGGGTCCGACCTCGGGGACGAACTCGTTTCGCACGGCGTCAGGGAAGACGTCCTCGCGAAGGCCATCGCCTCTTCGCTCGGCGTGACCTTCGCCGTTCCGCGAGCGGACGAACGTCAGATCTGGCGCCCGCCCGGACGCGATCCGCGGCTCTTGCGGACCTACAGCCCCGCGCTCCACACCCGCGTCTACATCGCGCCCCGGCTGGCGACGCTCCGGCGCACGGCCGAGTGGATCGCGGAGAACGGGGGCGACGCCGTCATCGTCACGACGCGCAGCGCGCTCCGCGCCCACATGGCGGAGGCGAGCGCGCCGTCCCGGCTTCACGCGGCGCGCTTCCGCCTGTTCACGGAACGTCCGGAATGGTCGGCACGGAACGTCCTGACCGCGCCGCAGGGCTACGCGCTCGGCATCGCCACGTCGATTCTGCTGCTTGCGGCCGCCTTCCTCGGCTGGCTCGTGGTCACCGCCCTTCATGCCGCGATCAGCCTGCTCTTCCTCTCGATCACCGGCCTTCGCCTGTTCATTCTTCTGGACCATCGCCGCGAGCGGCGCAGGCGCGCGCTGGAGCGAAGCCGCGCGGAGGACGAACTGCGCCTGCCCGCTTCGCCCCTGCCGATCTACACCATCCTCGTCGCGCTCCGGCACGAGGACCGGATGGTTCCCGCTCTCGTGGAGGCGCTCGGGCGGTTAAACTGGCCGCGCTCCCGCCTCGACATCAAGCTCGTCTGCGAGGCGGACGACCCCGCGACGCTCGAAGCGGTGCGCGCGGCGATCGAAGGCCGCGCGGGTTTCGAACTCTGCGTGGTGCAACCGGCGCTTCCGCGCACCAAGCCGAAGGCGCTGAACCATGCCTTGCCGGTCGCGCGCGGCGACTTCGTCGTTCTCTACGACGCGGAGGATCGGCCGGACCCCGACCAGCTTCTGGAGGCGTGGCTGGCCTTCGAGCGCGCGGGGCCGCGGCTCGCCTGCGTTCAGGCGCCGCTCGTCATCCGCAACGGGAGCGAGAACTGGCTGACGGCGATGTTCGCGCTGGAATACGCCGTGCTCTTTCGCGCCCAGCTTCCCTTCCTGGCGCGCCGCAACCTGCCCATCCCCCTCGGGGAACGTCGAACCATTTCCGTCGTTCGGCCCTCGACCGTGTCGGCGCATGGGACAGCCACAACGTCGCCGAGGACGCCGATCTCGGGATCCGCCTCGCCCGCCACGGCTATGTGACCGACGTCATCTCCGCGCCCACCAGCGAGATCGCGCCGACGCGATGGCGCGACTGGCGGAACCAGAGGGCGCGATGGGTGAAGGGGTGGATCCAGACCTATTGCGTGCACATGCGCCACCCGGTCCTCGCGGCACGGCAGCTCGGAGCGATGCGCATGTTCGCGTTCCAGATGCTGTTTCTGGCGATGGTCGCGGGCGCCGTGATGCACACGGCCTTCGTCGCCTTCGTGGCGCTCGTCATCCTCGACGTCGCTCTCACCGGCGAGACGACGTTCGACCTCGGATGGCTCATGGTGGTCGACGTTCTCAACATCGTGTCGGCGGCGCTCGTCTTCACGCTGCTCGCCTCGGAGGTCGCGACACGCCGCGAGCGCCCGCTCGTCCGCTACTGCTCGACGCTGTGGCTCTACTGGATCTTCGTGAGCCTTGCGAGCCTGCGAAGCCTTCGCAAGCTCTTCACCGACCCGCATGGGTGGGAAAAGACGCCGCACCACGAGCCCGCCGCGTTGCAGGAAGGTCGCTGAGATGGCCTGACAGCCACCAGACGCGCCGCACGTCCAATTGGACGCACGAAGGATGCTCTATCTCCTTGCGACCGCGCATCAGGCTTCCCGAAAATCGGTTCCGATTTTCGGGCCGACGCTGCAGCCCCGGAATGGCGTCAGTGCTTCGGATCGTCCTCGACGTCGGTCTCCGGCCGGTCGTCTCCGTGTGCGACCTCGCGATGCCAGCGCCCCTCCCCGTCCTGATAGGAAATGCCCTGGTCCTCGCCGCCCAGGCGCTGACGCTCGGCGGCGTCCTTGGCCGCGGCAAGCGCGTCGTCATGGGAGCGGAAGGTCTCGGAGTAGACGTCGCCGACCTTGTAGGCCCAGCCGCCGTCATGTTCGACGATCTGATAGGTCAAATGCGACATGGAGGGCTCCGCTCATCCGTTTCCGTGCAGCCCGAACGGGGGCGAGCCCCCGGCGGTTCCGCACGCCGAAACCGGCTTGACGGGAAAGGCGGCGCTTGCGAATGTCCGCCCGGCGCGGGCGTAGTTCAGTGGTAGAACGTCAGCTTCCCAAGCTGAATGTCGTCGGTTCGATCCCGATCGCCCGCTCCAGCCCCCCGGATACCGCTCTCGCGACCAAACGCGCTCTTCGGCGACGGTCGCGCATGGAAAAAGAGCCGCGCGGCGCCCGCACGGCTCTTTCCGATTCGTCGTCGCTCGCCGCAGCCGCGATCAGAAGATCGCGACCTCCGACCGCGCCGCCATCGGCATCGGGTCCGGCTGGTAGGGCTCGCTCAGGACCACGACGCGCGATCCGTTCGGCACGCGCTGCTCCAGATCGACGACATCCTGGTTGAACATGCGGATGCAGCCCGCCGAGACCGAGCGACCGATCGTCTGCGGCTCGTTGGTCCCGTGGATGCGGTACATGGTGTCCCGCCCGTTCCGGTAGAGGTAGAGGGCGCGTGCGCCGAGCGGGTTGCCGAGGCCGCCGGGAACGCCGCCTGCATAGGGGCCGTAGCGGTCGGGCTCCCGACGCAGCATGTTCTGTGTCGGCGTCCAGCCCGGCCAGGCCGCCTTGCGTTGGACCGTCGCCGTTCCCGAGAACGCGAAGCCCGCGCGACCGACGCCGATGCCGTAGCGCATCGCCTGCCCGCCTTCCATCACCAGATAGAGGTGGTGGCCGTAGGGATCGACGACGACGGTGCCGACGGGCTCGCTCGTGCGGAAATCGACGACCTGCCGGATGTTGCGCTCCTCGATGATGCGCGGATCGATCGCCGGGATGACGTGCTCGCCATCCTGCATCTCACCGTAGAAGGAGAGGATGCGCGGGTCGTACTGCGGAGCGGCGATCTGCGTCGGCGCCTGCTGCGCCGTCTGGCACGCGGCGAGCGCGAGGATCGGGAGGAGAGACAGGGAGCGGATAGCGGCGATCATGTCGTGCGAAGCATCCAGGATTCGTAAGGTTCACAACAGATACGCACGAAAGTCGATAAGATTCCGTCCTCGCGCAAACAATCGCGATGCGTGTCTTCGAAGACACAGTCGGAGAGCGGCACGGGAAGGAACGTCTCGGAGACGACTTGCCGAGATACGGCTTTCGGTAGGATCGATGGTAGCAGCGGGCAGATTTGAACTGCCGACCCCCGGGTTATGAGTCCGGTGCTCTAACCAACTGAGCTACGCTGCCATCCGACGAGCCGAAACCGCCCACGATCGGGACGGGCCGGTGCGGTGTCGCGGGTATACGGACTGTCGGCCGCTGCTGTCAAGAATCCTTGCCGCGATGGAGACACGACCCTAGACCTGCGTCCACACAGAGGATGGATGCGCATGACGAAGCCCAGGATCGCCGTGATCGGCTGCGGCCAGTGGGGCCAGAACCACGTGCGCACGCTGCATCAGCTCGGCGCGCTGGCCGCGATCGCAGACGGCAGCGGCGAACGGGCGGCCGAGCTCTCCTCCCGCTTCGACGTGCCGGCGCGAACCGCCGACGACATCTTCGCGGACGGCGACGTGGACGCCGTGATTCTCGCCCTGCCCGCCCGTCTGCATGGCGAGATGGGCCGCGCGGCTCTCGCGGCCGGCAAGGACGTCCTGATCGAAAAACCGATCGCGCTCTGCGTGGAGGACGCACGCCGGACCGCACAGGCGGCCAGCGACGTCGGGCGGCTCCTGATGGTCGGGCATGTCCTGCGCTTCCACCCCGTGTTCGAAGCGCTCGTCGAGGCGGTGAAGGCCGGGCGAATCGGAACGGTCCGGCACATGATCTCCACACGGCTCGGCTTCGGCCGCTTCCTCGGCATGGACGCGGTCTGGGACCTCGCGCCGCACGACCTGTCGCTGGTCCTGAAGGTGGCAGGCTCGGCCCCGGAGCGGATCGAGACGATCTCGCGCGCGATCCTGAGCGAGGAGACGGACACCGCCGACATCCGGATGGGCTTTGCCGAGGGCGTTTCGGCCGAGGTTCACGTCTCGCGCGTCTCTCCCTTCCGCGACCGCCGCTTCACCGTGGTCGGTACGGACGGCATGATCACCTTCGACGATCTGGCGCCGGAGGGTCAGAAGCTCGCCCTTTACGGACACCATGTGCGCCGCGAGGGCGCTTCGCTCGTCATGCACAGCGCGGACGCCGAATATCTGGAGACCGAGCCGGGCCTGCCGCTCGACCGCGAACTTCGCCACTTCATCCATTGCATCGAAACGCGACAGGCACCCGAGACGGGCGCGGAGGAGGCGGTCGAGACGGTGCGGATACTCGCCGAGGCTTCGCCCTTGAAGCGAGCCTGATCAGGCGGCGCGGGCCGCGAGCGGTCCGCTGGCGCGCTCGGTCCGGGCGATGACGCCGCCACCGAGAACGCGGGCGCCGACCCCTTCGCCGTCATAGAAGACACAGGCCTGACCGGGCGAGACGCCCTCGACGCCTTCGGCGAGCTCGACGCGCACGCCGGTCTCGTCAGCGACGAGGCGCGCCGGCGCGGGCGGGCGCGTCGAGCGCACCCTCACGAAGACGTCTGCCCCCTGCCCGGCCGTCGTTTCGATCGGCGCGTCGCCCAACCAGTTGATCGCCCGCAGCGTCACGCGCTTCACGTCCAGCGCCTCGCGCGGCCCGACCGTCACCACCGCGTTCGGGGCGTCGATCGAGACGACGTAGAGCGGCTCGCCGACCGACACGCCGAGCCCCTTGCGCTGGCCGACGGTGAAGCCGACGACGCCCTCGTGCGCCCCCAGATCGCGCCCGTCGATATGGAGGATTCGGCCCGGCCGCTGCGCATCCGGCCGCAGCTTGGCGATCACGTCCGAATAGCGGCCCTTGGCGACGAAGCAGATGTCCTGGCTGTCCGGTTTGGCCGCGACGGAAAGACCATGCGCCTCGGCGATCGCCCGCGCCTCCGGCTTGGTCATGCGGCCGAGGGGAAAGCGGAGGAAATCCACCTGGGCCTGCGTCGTCGCATAGAGGAAGTAGCTCTGGTCGCGGTCGAGATCGGCCGGGCGATGCAGCGCGCGATGCGCCCCATGGGCGCGCGACTCGATGTAGTGGCCGGTCGCCAGGGCGTCGGCCCCGAGGTCGCGCGCCGTCGCGAGGAGATCGGTGAACTTCACCGTCTGATTGCAGGAAACGCAGGGAATAGGCGTCTCGCCCTCCACATAGCTCGCGGCGAAGGGCTCGATCACCTGCTCGCGGAAGCGCTGCTCGTAGTCGAGGACGTAATGGGGAATGCCGAGCGTCTCGGCGGTGCGGCGCGCATCGTGAATGTCTTGCCCCGCGCAGCAGGCCCCGGCCCTGCGAGGCGTCGCGCCCCCGTCGTAGAGCTGCAGCGTGATGCCGACGACGTCGTAGCCCTCCGCCTTCAGGATCGCCGCCGTCACGGAGGAATCGACGCCGCCCGACATCGCCACGACGATGCGGGTCGCGGACGGCGGCTTGGGGAAGTCGAGGCTGTTCATCATCGGACGGTCGGGGGTTCGAGACGTCGGTTGGCTCGGCGGACACGGGCGTTTCGGCCGCGGGCCGCAGGCGTTTCCACAGATAGTCCATCGAGCCCAGGAATGCGACGGTTCGAAGGTCCAGCCGCCCTCCTTTCGACTTGTTATCGAATCCTTACGCGGAGCTTAGCGAAATTTTCAGTCGCGGAAGTCTAACCTCCGTCTCGTTGATTAGGTCCTTGCGTTGCGTAGAGAGTTAAATGACCGATCAGGCGAGAGCGAGAGTGAAGTACGTCATCGGCCCCGACGGGAGTCCGCTGACGATTGCCGACCTGCCACCCTCCAACACGAGGCGCTGGGTCATCCGTCGCAAGGCGGAAGTCGTCGCGGCCGTGCGTGGGGGTCTTCTGAGCCTCGACGAGGCCTGTTCGCGTTATACTCTGACGGTGGAGGAGTTCCTGTCCTGGCAGGTGTCGATCGACAGCCACGGGCTGGCCGGCCTGCGCACCACGCAGATCCAGGAGTACCGCAAGAAGGTCGATCTCCACCATTAAGAGACCGACCGGTTCGGGATTGGATTTTGAAAGGGGTCGGTGAACAACCGGCCCCTTTCTCGTTGCCCGACCTCTTCAGCATCAGGCCCGACATGCGCGGATCGGCCCGGTCTGAGCTGAGGCCACGGCCATGAACGCCCGAAACGAAAAAGCCGCCAGGAGAAGGCGGCTTTTCGATTCCATCGCGGTGAATTCTGACGACGGCGATGGTCGATCGACGCCCCCGCCCGCTTTCGCGGTCGGCCGGTCGCCCCCTTTCGGGATGCAGACCGCCCGAGCGCCGGTCAGCTCGCGGCGCGGCGCTCCTCGCCGAAGTCGCGGCTCTCGAGCTTCTCGGCGTGGGCGAGCTCGTCCTCGGCTTCCTGGAGCGCCAGATGGGCCGCACTCGCCTGCGTCTTCAGATCCCGGACCGAATCCATCAGATTGTCGCGGCGCGTGCGCGCCGCCTTCGCGAAGGTCGGGTAGGCGAAATGGTTCACGTCCGCGATTCCCGAACGCTTCTCTTCGGCGACGATCTGCGCGTCGAGCTCGCCGGCCATGCGCTCGAACTCGCGCATCATCATGTCGAGCTGCTCGACCTGACGACGCTTCTCGGCGACCTTGAAGCGGACGAGCCGAACCAGATTGTCGCGCTTGTTCATGGATGGGCTCCCGGTCCGGACGGCGGATGCGCGTCCTTCGCTCTGCGGTTTCGGGCAAGCCTGCGTCTCTACAGGCTTAACCTAGTGTTCATGTACGGCGTTAATCCTAGGAGAGCTCGGCTTAAGGCTCGGTAAATCGGCGGGATTCAATCCCGCGATCCACTGTCTTTCCTCGTGTTTCGAGGGTGCGGTGGCCCGATTTTCCGAAAGGCCGCGGCCGAAACGATCGGAACGCGGCGATGGTTACGGAAGCCTTCCTTAACCATTGCGTGCCAACATGGTCGGCGACTTGGGAAAAACGGTGATCCGGCGGGGCGAGATGTCGGCCGGATCGGGTAAGGGGATCTCGGATGCGCGTTCTTTTGATCGAGGATGACAGCGCCATCGCGCAGAGCATCGAACTGATGCTGAAATCCGAGAGCTTCAACGTCTACACGACGGACCTCGGAGAAGAGGGCGTCGATCTCGGCAAGCTCTACGACTACGACATCATCCTTCTGGACCTGAACCTTCCGGACATGTCCGGCTACGAGGTGCTGCGCACGCTCCGGCTGGCGAAGGTGAAGACGCCGATCCTGATTCTCTCCGGCATGGCCGGCATCGAGGACAAGGTCCGCGGCCTCGGCTTCGGCGCCGACGACTACATGACCAAGCCCTTCCACAAGGACGAGCTGGTCGCCCGCATTCACGCCATCGTCCGCCGCTCGAAGGGCCACGCCCAGTCGGTCATCAACACGGGCGACCTCACGGTCAATCTCGACGCCAAGACGGTCGAGGTGAACGGCACGCGGGTCCATCTGACCGGCAAGGAATACGCCATGCTGGAGCTGCTGTCGCTCCGCAAGGGCACGACGCTCACCAAGGAGATGTTCCTGAACCATCTCTACGGCGGCATGGACGAGCCCGAGCTGAAGATCATCGACGTCTTCATCTGCAAGCTGCGCAAGAAGCTCTCCACCGCCACGGACGGCAAGAACTACATTGAGACGGTCTGGGGTCGCGGCTATGTGCTGCGCGAGCCCGAAGAGGACACCCGCGCGGCCTGAGCTTCGCGCGCCCGGCGATCACCGGCATCGACTTCCAGGGGCCTTCGGGCCCCTTTGTCGTTCATGGGCCTCCTTGAACGACAAAGGCCGCCTCCCCGGCCCGTCGTGCCCCCCAAGGCGAGAGGTGCAGGCGTCGCTCGGACGGCGGGATGGCTCGAACCCGAGACCGGGACGACCGCCGCGCGGCCGGACGGCCACGCATGACGCCAGAGCGCCGTGCGTCCGTTCGGACGCACAGAGGTCGCTCAATCTCTTTGAATCTACGCATCCGGGAATCTACGCATCCGGCTTTCCGGAAATCGATTCTGATTTTCGGGCCGATGCTGTTGAGGACCGCTCCTCGCGAAGGCAATCTCTGCCCGCGCCTCAAACGAAAAAGACCTGCCCACCGCCGCACGAGGCGCTGGCGCGCCCGGCACGAGGATGGAACAGGTCTTGAAGGGCCTTCCTGCGTGTCGCGCCGCGTGCCGGAGGGCACACGCGCCGACGCTCGGGAAGCGGCCGATCCTTACTTGGCGTTGACCGAGTCCTTCAGGCCCTTGCCGGGCGTGAACTTGGCGACCTTGCGGGCCGGGATATCGACCTCGGCGCCCGTCGAGGGGTTGCGGCCCTTCGAGGCGGCGCGATGCGAGACCGAGAAGGTGCCGAAGCCGACCAGACGGATGTCGTCGCCGCCGGCGAGCGCCTCGCCGATGGAATCGAAGACGGCGTCGACCGCGCTCACCGCCTGCTGCTTCGAGAGACCGGCCTTTTCGGCCACCGTCGAGACGAGTTCGTTCTTGTTCATGAGACAGCTCCTGTCAGCGGTGCCACGGGCACCGAACCGGCGGTGACGATGGTAAAATCCTCGACATCATTCAAGCGCGGAAATGGCCGAAACCCCAGAAAAGCGGGCTTTCGACGCAAAAAGACCGCCCGGAGGCGGTCTTTTCTTTCGCAAACCCTGGGTTGCCTCAGTGCGCGACGGCCGTCGCGCCGTCCTGCGCGGGGTCGCCGGCGGGAATCGGATTGCGCTCCTCGTCCCACTCGACGGCCTCGGGCTGGCGCACGAGGGCATGCTTCAGAACCTCCCCGATGTGGGAGACCGGAACGATCTCCAGGGCGTTCTTGACGTTGTCCGGAATGTCCACGAGATCCTTCGCGTTCTCCTCCGGGATCATCACCTTCTTGATGCCGCCGCGAAGCGCCGCCAAGAGCTTCTCCTTCAGGCCGCCGATCGGAAGCACCCTGCCCCGCAGCGTGATCTCGCCCGTCATGGCGATGTCGCGCTTCACGGGGATGCCCGTCATCACCGAGATGATGGCGGTCGCCATGGCGGTCCCGGCGGACGGGCCGTCCTTCGGGGTCGCACCCTCCGGAACGTGGACGTGGATGTCCCGCTTCTCGAAGAGAGGCGGCTCGATGCCGAAATCGGTGGCCCGCGAGCGGACGTAGGACGCCGCCGCCGAGATCGATTCCTTCATCACGTCCTTCAGATTGCCCGTCACCGTCATCTTGCCCTTGCCGGGCATCATGACGCCTTCGATCGTCAGAAGTTCGCCGCCGACCTCGGTCCAGGCGAGGCCCGTGACGACGCCGACCTGATCGGCGCTGTCCACCTCGCCGAAGCGGTAGCGGGGCACGCCGAGATAGTCGGCGATATTCGCCGCCGTCACCGAGACCTTGGTCGCCTCGCCCTTGAGGATCGCCGTCACGGCCTTGCGGGCGAGCTTGGTCAGCTCACGCTCGTAGGAGCGCACGCCGGCCTCGCGGGTGTAGCGCTGTGCGATCGTGCGCAGCGCGTCCTCCGAGACCTCGAACTCCTCGGGCTTGAGGGCGTGGTCGCGGATGGCCTTCGGCAGGAGGTGCCGCTTGGCGATCTCGACCTTCTCGTCCTCGGTGTAGCCCGCGATCCGGATGATCTCCATCCGGTCCATGAGCGGCCCGGGGATGTTCAGCGTGTTCGCGGTCGTGACGAACATGATCGGCGAGAGGTCGTACTCGACCTCCAGATAGTGATCCATGAACGTCGCGTTCTGCTCGGGGTCGAGAACCTCCAGCAGCGCCGAGGACGGGTCGCCCCGATAGTCCTGTCCGAGCTTGTCGATCTCGTCCAGCAGGAACAGCGGGTTCGACTTCTTCGCCTTCTTCATCGACTGGATGACCTTGCCGGGCATCGAGCCGATATAGGTGCGCCGGTGACCGCGAATCTCGGCCTCGTCGCGGACGCCGCCGAGCGCCATGCGCACGTACTCACGGCCGGTCGCCTTGGCGATCGACTTGGCCAGCGAGGTCTTGCCGACGCCCGGAGGGCCGACGAGGCACAGGATCGGGCCCTTGAGCTTCGACTGCCGGCTCTGGACGGCCAGATACTCGACGATGCGCTCCTTCACCTTGTCGAGGCCGTAATGGTCCTCGTCGAGGATCTGCTCGGCCTTCTTGAGGTCGATCTTGACGCGCGAGGCCTTGCCCCAGGGCAGGCCCAGCAGCCAGTCGAGATAGTTGCGCACGACCGTCGCCTCGGCCGACATCGGGCTCATCTGCCGCAGCTTCTTCAGCTCGGCATTGGCCTTCTCCCGCGCCTCCTTCGAGAGCTTGGTCTTCTTGATGCGCTCCTCGATCTCGGAGGCTTCGTCGCGGCCTTCCTCGCCGTCGCCGAGCTCCTTCTGGATCGCCTTCATCTGCTCGTTCAGATAGTACTCGCGCTGGGTCTTCTCCATCTGGCGCTTGACGCGCGAGCGGATGCGCTTCTCCACCTGCAGGACGGAGATTTCGGCCTCCATGAAGGACAGGGCCTTCTCGAGCCGCTCGCGCACGGACGTGAGCGAGAGCATCTCCTGCTTCTCCGGGATCTTGATCGCCAGATGCGAGGCCACCGTGTCGGCGAGCTTGGAATAGTCGTCGATCTGCCCGGCCGCACCGACGACCTCCGGCGAGATCTTCTTGTTCAGCTTGACGTAGTTCTCGAACTCCGAGATCACCGAGCGGGCCAGCGCCTCGACCTCGACCGGGTCCTCGTCCTCGACCTCGACGAGCCGCGCCTCGGCCTCGTGCCACTCGCGGCGGTCGGTGAAGCGCTCGATGCGCGCGCGCGCGACGCCCTCGACGAGCACCTTCACCGTGCCGTCGGGCAGCTTCAGAAGCTGGAGAACGTTGGAGAGCGTGCCGAGCTCGTAGATGGCGCCCGGCTGCGGATCCTCGTCGCCTGCCTCCTTCTGGGTGGCGAGCAGGATCTGCTTGTCGGCGCCCATCACCTCTTCCAGCGCCTTGATCGACTTCTCCCGCCCGACGAAGAGCGGAACGATCATGTGCGGGAAGACGACGATGTCGCGAAGCGGCAGGACGGGATGGACGGAAGTCTGGTCCGCGCTCGTTTTCGTGGTCGACATGGGAAGTCCTTTCTGCGGCGAAGCCGCCTCAGGCGATCGTTCCGGACCCGTTGATACAGCCCCCGGCCAGACCCCTCATTGCCCGTCCAATGTGGTCCCGCCCGTCGGCTGCTTCAAGCCGGTCCTCAGTGCGGCGCAGCGCTCGCGCAACGCATTGTGACGGTTGTATCACGCCCGCCGCACCCTGGAATGAAAAAGCCCGCCGCGGGTGACCGTGGCGGGCTCGATTCGTGCTCGTCAGGAGAACGTCCGCCCGTCAGGCGCTGACGTTCTCCTTCTCCTCCTTGCGCTCGGCATAGATGTAGAGCGGCCGCGCATTGCCGTCGATGACCTCCTCGGAGATGACGACCTCCTGCACGCCTTCCAGCGTCGGCAGGTCGAACATCGTGTCGAGCAGCATCGCCTCCATGATGGAGCGAAGGCCGCGCGCGCCGGTCTTGCGCTCGATCGCCTTGCGGGCGATCGCCTTCAGCGCGTCCTCGTGGAACGACAGCTCGACGTTCTCCATCTCGAAGAGCCGCTGATACTGCTTCACCAGCGCGTTCTTCGGCGCGACGAGGATCTGCACCAGCGCGGCCTCGTCGAGGTCCTCCAGCGTCGCCAGGACCGGCAGACGGCCGACGAACTCGGGGATGAGGCCGAACTTCAGAAGGTCCTCCGGCTCCACCTGGCGGAAGAGATCGCCCGTGCGGCGGTCCTCCGGCGAGGAGACGTTGGCGGCGAAGCCGATCGAGGTCTTGCGGCCGCGGTCGGAGATGATCTTGTCCAGCCCGGCGAAGGCGCCGCCGCAGATGAACAGGATGTTCGCCGTGTCGACCTGCAGGAACTCCTGCTGGGGATGCTTGCGCCCGCCCTGCGGCGGCACGGAGGCGACGGTGCCTTCCATGATCTTCAGAAGCGCCTGCTGGACGCCCTCGCCCGACACGTCGCGCGTGATCGACGGGTTGTCGGACTTGCGCGAGATCTTGTCGATCTCGTCGATGTAGACGATGCCGCGCTGCGCCCGCTCGACATTGTAGTCGGCCGACTGGAGCAGCTTGAGGATGATGTTCTCGACGTCCTCGCCGACATAGCCGGCCTCGGTCAGCGTCGTCGCGTCGGCCATGGTGAACGGCACATCGAGGATGCGCGCCAGCGTCTGCGCCAGCAGCGTCTTGCCGCAGCCGGTCGGGCCCATCAGGAGGATGTTGGACTTCGCCAGCTCGACGTCGTTGTTCTTCGCCGCGTGCGCCAGGCGCTTGTAGTGGTTGTGGACCGCCACCGAGAGCACCTTCTTGGCGAAGGACTGCCCGATCACGTAGTCGTCCAGGACGGCGATGATCTCCTGCGGAGTCGGCACGCCCTCGCGCGACTTCACCATGGAGGATTTGTTCTCCTCCCGGATGATGTCCATGCACAGTTCGACGCACTCGTCGCAGATGAAGACCGTGGGTCCCGCGATCAGCTTGCGGACTTCGTGCTGGCTCTTTCCGCAGAAAGAGCAGTAGAGCGTGTTCTTGCTGTCGCCGCCGCTCGTTTTGCTCATTCTCTCTATCCTTCCAGTCCGAAGAGCCCCGGATGCCGGTCCGCTGTCAGGTCGGCCGACGATGGCCCCGTCCCTGCCCGGCTGAAGCGACGGACCCGGCGATGGCCCGCCACCCTATGACAAATCTGCGACCAAACCCTTGAGCGACGCTTGCCCGCCCCGATGGCCCTCGACGTTCCAACTTATGGGCCCGCCGGGGTGACATCAAGGCGGCTCGCGTCAGGCCTGCGGCGCCGTCGACTCCAGAGCCTCGCGCGACGAGTAGACCTTGTCGATGAGGCCGAAGGCCTGCGCCTCTTCCGACGTCATGAAGTGGTCGCGGTCGAGCGTCTTCTCGATGGTCTCGTAGTCCTGGCCCGTGTGCTGGACGTAGACCTCGTTGAGGCGGCGCTTCAGCTTGATGATGTCCTGCGCGTGGCGCTCGATGTCCGAGGCCTGGCCGGAGAACCCGCCCGAGGGCTGGTGCACCATGATGCGCGCGTTCGGCGTGGCGAAGCGCATGTCCTTGTGGCCGGCGCACAGGAGCAGCGAGCCCATGGACGCGGCCTGCCCGATGCACAGCGTCGAGACCGCCGGCTTGATGAACTGCATGGTGTCGTAGATCGCCATGCCGCTCGTCACCACGCCGCCCGGCGAGTTGATGTAGAGCGCGATCTCCTTCTTGGGGTTCTCGGCCTCCAGGAAGAGAAGCTGCGCGCAGATCAGCGTCGACATGTGGTCCTCGATCGGACCGGTGATGAAGATCACCCGCTCCTTCAGGAGGCGGGAGAAGATGTCGTAAGCCCGTTCGCCGCGATTGGTCTGCTCGACGACCATCGGGACGAGGTTCATCGCGGTCTCGAGGGGATGTTTCATGCTCGCGGACTTTCGTGTCTCCGGCGGATGCCGCAAGGGGCGTCACGGCCGAATCGTTGGCGGGGGATTTCAGGCCCACAGATAGGATGGCGGCGCCCGGCCATGCAAGGCGCATCGCCGGGCGGATCGGTCAGGGCCTTGCGGGCAGCGGATTCTCTTTCTCGATCGCAGCCTCCTCGGCCTTGTCGGCCGCCTCCTGCCGGTCGGCGCCTTCGGCGTCGTCCACGGAGGTGGTCGGCGCCGATGGTCCGTCCTTCGGCCTGGGGAGCGAGCGCGCGACCTCGGCGTGCTGCGAGTCGGCGCCCGCGCGCAGGATGCGCATGGGCGGTGCCGATCCGTCCTTGCCCGTTCCGAACCAGACCGTCGTCTGCGGGAACGGGATCTCGATGCGGCGCTCGTCGAGCACCTTCTTGATGAGCGACTTGTAGACGCGACCGACACCCCACTGCTTGCCGGGAAGTGTGCGAACCCGTCCGCGCAGCAGGACCGAGGACGAGCCCAGCATCTCGACGCCCAGGAACTCGAAGTCGCCAATGATGTTCTCGGCCTGATCCGTCTCGCGCAGGCGCTCGAAAGCCTCCTCCATGGCCGCGCGGACCTCGTCCGTGTCCTCGCGATAGGCGACCTCGACGTCGGCCACGAAGTTGGAGAAGTCCTTCGTCATGTTGGACACCTGATCGGCGGCCGAGAACGGGATCAGATGATAGGTTCCGTCGAGCGAGCGCAGCGAGACGGAGCGGATCGTCAGCTTCTCCACCACGCCCGAGATCGCGCCGATCTGCACGACGTCCCCTTCGTTCATGACGTTCTCGATCTGGATGAAGGCGCCGGTGATGATGTCCTGCACCAGCTTCTGCGCGCCGAAACCGATCGCGAGGCCGACGACGCCGGCACCAGCGAGAAGCGGCGCGATGTCCAGCCCGATCTGGGAGAGAACGAGCATCAGCGTGATGACCGCCAGCACCACCGTGAAGGCGTTGCGGAAGAGAGCCAGCAGCGTCTTCTCGCGCGGGCTCGGCACCGTGCCGTAGTTCGGGTTCAGCCGGTACTCCACCCAGGAGGACATCACGACATAGATGCAGAAGGCGACCGAAAGGATGATGAGCGCGCCGATGGCGCCGCCGACCAGCCGCTGACCCCACGCGGTCTGGGCCCAGGCGCTGAACTCCACGATCCGCCAGGATTCCAGGATCGTCCCGAAGACGAGGATGATGACGATCACCCGCGCCAGCGTCAGCAGCGTCGGCACGAAGGCGTTCAGCCGCCCTTCGAGCAGCGGCAGCCGATCCTTCGTCACGTCGGGCACCCTGATGCCGGACAGGATGACCTTCGACAGGATGGTGATGACCAGTCCGCCGACCGTGATCGCAGCCAGCGAGTAGAGGCTGGCGACCGCCATGAACTGGAAGCCGTCGCGCGGGCTGAGCAGCCAGAGGATCAGCAGCGCCGTCACGAAGACAAGCGCCAGCAGCCACCAGACATAGCCGAGGATGTAGTTCACGCGGGACTGGAAATCGCGCGCCCCGTGCATGGCGGCGCGCTGCAGCCTTTCGGCCACCGGATACCGGTTGTGCACGATGAGCCAGACCGTCGTCAGATAGGTGATGACGACGACGATGAAGCGCACCGCGTTGCCGGCCCGCACGTTGGAGTTCGCCTCCACGATGGGGGCGAGGAACAGGAAGGTGTAGCCGAGCGCCAGAATGATGAAGGCGAGCCGCTTGTACCAGTAGCGCGCCTGCCCGTCGGAAAAGGGCGTCATGCGCAGCGGCGGATGGTAGGGCGCGACGAAGGCCGACAGCGCGACCTGAATGAGGCCCGTGATGACGAAGGCGTTGAGGAACAGCGCCTGCGCGAAGTTCGGCGGGCCGGAATAGAAGACGATGGCCGCGATATGCCCGGCGACGCCGGACAGGAGGATCTTCAGCGCGCTGACCGCCATCGCTCCGGCCAAAAGGGCCAGCCGCAGGATCGGCGCCTTGGGCCGGGCGCGCGCCGCCAGCCAGTCGAGCGCCGGACGCAGGGCGAAGGACAGCGCGAAATAGGCCGCGAAGACCGCCACGGCGACCGCCAGCACCGGGAGGATGGCCGAGACCACGCCGGGGAAGTTGATGGCCTCGGTCCCGGCCATGAGATTGGTCGCCTGACCGACGATGGTCGCGATCGCGGTCGTCCCCATCTGCAACGCCTCGACGCCGCTGCGCGTATAGCCGGCGAGAGCGGCGGGCACCGAGGCGGCCTCGGGCTCGGCCTCCTCCGCCGCCGCCTCATCTGCTGCGGGAGGCTGGTAGGCCATGGCGCGCAACGATTCGATCAGCCGGGCGCGCGTCGCCTCGTCCTCCAGAATCGCGATCAGATCGTCGAGGCTGGCCCGCTGCGCCTCGCCGACGCCCTCGTCGGCCGTCTCCTGCGGCGCGGCCGGGGTCGTTCCCGGAATAGCCGGCAGCTGGGCGCTCGCGGGCCATGCGGAAAGGAAGGTGAGCAGGCAGACGAAGAGAAGGCGCGTAGCGAGCGTCTTGATCATGGCGGCCGTTCGGACAGTCATTCGGATCGGGCGGGCGCGACCCGCCCCGAAGGCTCGTCGCGTGGCGGGACATGAATCTGGCGTTTGGCGAAGTTTTGTCGAACGCCGAAACGAAAAAGCCCGGCGCGAGGCCGGGCTCTTTCATCCGCCGAAGGGTCGAGGATCACTCGGAAACGAGCGCGTCCTCCTCCTCGTCCTTCATCAGCTCTTCCTTCGTCACCGTCTTGTCGGTGACGTTCACCGTCGCGAGCAGATGGTCGACGACCTTCTCCTCGTAGATCGGCGCGCGCAGCGACTGGACCGCGTCCGGCGTGTTGCGGAAGTAGTCGTAGATCTGCTGCTCCTGGCCCGGGAACTGACGAACCTGGGCGATCACGGCGCGCTGGAGCTCCTCGTCGGAGATCGTCACACCGGCCTTCTCGCCGATCTGCGACAGGACGAGGCCGAGACGCACGCGACGCTCGGCGAGGCGGCGATACTCCTCGCGCGCCTTCTCCTCGGTCGTGTCCTCGTCCTCGAAGGTCTTGCCCGAGTTCTGCAGCTCGCGCGAGACCTGGTTCCAGATGTTGTTGAACTCGGCCTCGACCAGACGCTCGGGCAGGACGAAATCATAGTCCTTGTCGAGCTGGTCGAGGAGCTGACGCTTGACCTTCTGGCGGGTCTGCTGGCCGAACTGGCTCTCGATCTGCTCGCGAACGACGGTGCGCAGGCGCTCCATCGACTCCAGGCCCATCTTCTTGGCCAGTTCGTCGTCGAGCTCCAGCTCGCCGGGCGCGGCGACTTCCTTGACGGTCACGTCGAAGGTCGCGGCCTTGCCGGCCAGATGGGCCGCCCCGTAATCCTCGGGGAAGGTCAGCTCGACGGTCTTCTCGTCGCCCGCCTTCACGCCGACCAGCTGGTCCTCGAAGCCGGGGATGAACTGGCCGGAGCCGAGCACGAGGTTGGAGTCCGTCGCCGTGCCGCCCTGGAAGGCCTCACCGTCGACCTTGCCGACGAAATCCATCGTGACGCGGTCGCCGTTCTCGGCAGCCCCGTCCTTGGCCGTGTACTCGCGGGCGCTCTCGGCGATCCGCTTGACCTGCTCCTCGACCTCCTCGTCGGCGATCTCGACGACCGGACGCTCGATCTTGATCCCGTCCGTCTCCTTCAGCTCGAAGGTCGGCAGGGTCTCGTAGGACAGGGTGAACTTGAAGTCGCTCTCGCCGCGCAGGACCTTGTCGGCCTCCGCCTCGTCCTCGGTCATCGCGATCTCGGGCTGGGTGGCCGAACGCTCGCCGCGATCCGAGAGCACCGAGCGCGGCGTCTCGTTCAGGATCTGGTTGACGATCTCGGCCATGAACTGACGGCCGTACATCTTGCGCATGTGGGACATCGGCACCTTGCCGGCCCGGAAGCCCTTCAGGCGCACCTTGTCCTTGTTTTCGTAAAGGCGGGTCTGCAGCCGAGCCTCGAGATCCGAAGCGGGCACGACGACCTCGATCTCGCGCTTCAGTCCCTCGGACTTGGTTTCCGTCACCTGCATCCTGCAACCTCTATTCAATGGCCGGGGCCGCCGGCCCGCGATCGTCGTTTCGTTCGTTCAGTGAAATCGTCTCTGGTGCGGGTGGAGGGACTCGAACCCCCACGCCGTGAAGCGCTTGGACCTAAACCAAGTGCGTCTACCAATTCCGCCACACCCGCACTCGAAGGTTTGACGCCTCCGCGCGGCGCGTCTCTATAACATCGCTCCCAATGCCGTCAAACGAAGCGCTCGCGGCCCTGTCCCGTCCGGCCGCATGGAGCGGAACCGTCCCGACCATGCCCCCTTCTCCGTCCTGCATGCGCGCGAGCCATGCCGTCCACGAGCCGGGACACGCATTCTCGCACTTACGTAAGATGCGGAACCGCGTATTTTCCCGTTTAGAATCAGCGAGCGTCCGTGGCTATGCCGCAATGCGATCGCCGCAATGCTGCTATGCGACATTGGCGCTGGCGCCGTTCGGAGCGCCCGCCTATCTTCCACTCATCGAAGCGACGGGGCCACCGGGCTCCAGGGCTTCAATCGATTAGAACGCAAACAGGCTGAAGATGAACATCGTTCGCTCCTACACCAACTGGCGGCGCTACCGCGAGACCTGCGCGGAGCTGAACCGTCTTTCGCACCGCGAGCTGGCCGATCTCGGCATCTCTCGCTCCGACATCCCGACCATCGCGCGGCGCGCGGCGGTCTAAGTTTCAGGACTTCGCTTTCGGCCCATCCTCCTCCCAGGGCCGTGGCGGATAGAGCCTCTCGCATCCTCCTCCCAGCGAGAGGTTCCCTAACGGTGCCCGTCGGTCCTCCCCCGACGGGCACCGGCAAGATCACGGTTTCGCTCCAGGCCCATCCTCCTCCCAGGGCCCGAGCGGACTAGAGCCCTTCGCATCCTCCTCCCAGCGAAGGGTCTCCAAACGGTGCCTGTCGGTCCTCCCCCGACAGGCACCGGCAAGTTTGACGGTTTCGCTTCCGCCCATCCTCCTCCCAGGGCCGAAGCGGATAGGCGCCTCTCGCATCCTCCTCCCAGCGAGAGGCCATATACGACGCCCGCCGGTCCTCCCCCGGCGGGCGTTGTCGTTTGTGGGCAAGGCTTTGCCGGTCCCGAGGCGTTTGCGGTCCGAGGGTCGGATCGTCTATGAATGCGCCCATGTCCAACACACCCATTCATGTCGTCGGCGGCGGGCTCGCCGGATCCGAGGCTTCCTGGCAGATCGCGCAAAGCGGCGTGCCCGTCGTCCTGCACGAGATGCGCGGCGTCAGGGGAACGGACGCCCACCACACCGACCAGCTGGCCGAACTCGTCTGCTCGAACTCCTTCCGTTCGGACGACGCGACGGCCAACGCGGTCGGCGTGATCCACGCCGAGATGCGCCTCGCCGGCTCGCTCATCATGCGCTGCGCGGACGCTCATCAGGTGCCGGCGGGGGGCGCCCTCGCCGTCGACCGCGAGGGCTTCGCCAAGGCGGTGACGAGCGCGATCGAGAACCATCCCCTGATCGAGGTCCGGCGCGAGGAGGTCTCCGGCCTGCCGCCCGCCGAATGGGGCCGCACGATCGTCGCCACCGGCCCGCTCACCGCCCCGTCCTTGGCCGAGTCGATCAGGGCCGAGACCGGCGCCGACGCCCTCGCCTTCTTCGACGCGATCGCGCCGATCGTGCATTTCGACACGATCGATCTCGACGTCGCGTGGTTCCAGTCGCGCTACGACAAGGTCGGGCCGGGCGGCAACGGCAAGGACTACATCAACTGTCCGATGGACAAGGCGCAGTACGAGGCCTTCGTCGCCGCGCTCGTCGCGGGCGAGAAGACCGAGTTCCGCGAGTGGGAAGGCACGCCCTATTTCGACGGCTGCCTGCCGATCGAGATCATGGCCGAGCGCGGGCCGGAGACCCTGCGCCATGGCCCGATGAAGCCGATGGGCCTGACCAACGCCCACGATCCGGACGTGAAGGCCTATGCCGTCGTGCAGCTGCGGCAGGACAATGCGCTGGGCACGCTCTACAACATGGTCGGCTTTCAGACGAAGCTGAAATACGCCGAGCAGGTCCGCCTCTTCCGCACCATTCCGGGGCTCGAGAACGCCGAGTTCGCAAGGCTCGGGGGCCTGCATCGCAACACCTATCTCGACAGCCCGCGCCTCCTCGACGGAACGCTGCGGCTGAGGTCGCGCCCCGACATCCGCTTCGCGGGCCAGATCACGGGCTGCGAGGGCTATGTCGAATCGGCCGCCGTCGGCCTGATGGCCGGACGCTTCGCCAGCGCGGAAGCGCTGGGCGCAGCGCCGGTCGCCCCGCCGCCGACGACGGCGATGGGCGCCCTTCTCGCCCACATCACCGGCGGGCACATCGAGGCCGAGGAGGAAGGCGGCAAGCGCTCCTTCCAGCCGATGAACGTCAATTTCGGGCTCTTCCCGCCGGTCGTCGTGCCGAAGGAGGAAGGCAAGCGGCTGCGCGGCAAGGAGAAGACGGTCGCCAAGCGCCGGGCACTGGCGGCTCGGGCCCTTTCGGACTTTGCCCTCTGGGCGGACGCTCAGGCCGGGCGCTCAGAAGCCGCCTGAGACTTCCGGCCAGTCGGCCCGCCGCGCAAGCAGCGTCAGCGTCGCGAAGACGGGCTGCCCCTGCGGGTCGAGGCTCAGGCTCTCGATCCGCACCCGAAGCGGCCGATCCGACCGGGTCACGACATCGAAGACCGGCGCTTCCGGAAGATCTCGAACCGACGGTTCGAACCAGCCCGCGGGGATCGCGTCGAGCACGCCGCCGAGATCGGCCCGGTCTGCGTCCCCGCCGCGCTCGATGACGAGATCGCGACCCTCGAAACGCAGAACGAGCCCGTCCACCGTCGAAGGGGTCAGTTCGACCGTCCGGCTCGTGAAGGCGACATCGTACCCCGTGAGATCGAGCGGATCGGTCGCGACGGCCGAGAAGCCGCGAGTCGCGATGGGCGGGTCCGAACCGGCCACCTGCTGGAGCCCGAGCGCTGCGAGCATCGCCTGCCTGTTCGCTCGGCCGTCCGGCGCCCGCGCCAGCCGAAGCGCCTCTTCTCGCTGCGGCGGAATGTAGGCTTCCAGCCGCCAGAGCTGGTCGACCTCGGCGAGCTCGCGCACGCGCGAGCGCAGGCTGCGGCGGAAGGCCGGGTCCAGGCGATCGAGATCGAGTTCGCCGGCATCGTCGAGCGCGCTCGCCTCGATGAAGCCGACCTGGCTGCGCCCGACGACGTTCGCCGCGGACCAGGGTCCGGCAACCGTCAGGGCGAGGAGCGCCACCGGGATCGCCGCCATGATGCGGATGTCGCCCCGCGCCCTCGGGACGGCCTGGACGAGAATCACGAGCGCGCCCGAAAGAGCGGCCACCACCAGGAAGTAGCGCGAGATCGTCACCCCTTGCGCGTCGATCCTGAGCGCTGCGGCATAGACCAGGATGGCGAGCGGGAAGCAGAGGGCGCCCACCCATGTCCTTGCGAAGATCTGCGTGGGGAACGCACCGCTCGCGAGGAACGGGTCGAGCCCGATCCGCAAGGCGAGCGCCAGGACGGCGAAGAAGGTGACGATCCATCCGACCTCCTCCAGCGGCACCTCGCCGGTCAGGAGGATGCGCAGGCCGTAGACGTGCAGAACGAGCGCCGTCGCCAGCGCCAAGGGCGTCGCGACCCATTCCAGAAGCGAACGCACCGCGCGCACGAGGGCGTCCTCGGCCCTGAAATCGAGCTCGCGGCCCTCGGTCGGCGGGATGCGGGCGAGCGCGAAGAGCGGCCCGACCAAGGTCAGCGCCGTCGTCCAGATATGCGCATAGGCTCGCCAGTCGACGCCCGCCCGGAACAGGAAGCGGACCATTTCCAGGATCGCGTGCAGCCCGAGGCAGAAGAGCAGGACGGACAGGAAGGCGAGCACCACGCCGACGAAGGACCAGAGCGTGAAGCTCCAGAACTGGATCGCCGATCCGCGCCGCAGAAAGGGCGCGAGCGGCACGGCCAGCACGGACACGGCGATGAGCGCCGGCGCGTAGAGCGTCAGCGGGTCTCCGAACCAGATCGTCAGGCCGATGGCCGTCGCTCCGGTGAGCGGCAGGAGCGAGAGAAGGGCGGGCCGCGCCCCGAGCGCCTCCGCCCCGACGCGCAACGCGACCGAGACGGCCGCCGCGCCGCCGAGAGCCGACAGAAGCCGGGGCCAACGGCCGAGCGGCCAGAGATCGACTTCGGCAACCCGAAGGTTCGACGCCAGAGCGAAGGCGACGATCAGAGCCGCGGCGACCGGAAAGCGCGACGTCGCCAGACGAGCGGCCAGAGCCAGCGAGCGGGGAACGGCGGCGAACCATTCGCGCCCGGCTCGTAGACCCGTCACCGCGGCCCTTCGGGCGCGCGCATCCAACGCCAGTAGCGCCAGGTCCGGCCCAGCGGCCCGGACCGCGCCGCCCTGCCCCCGTCGTCGAGCGCCCGGCCGAGCAGCCGGACGGGAAGGAAGGCGGGACGAAGAGCGCGCGGGATCGTGCTCCAGCCCGCTTCGACCTTGGACAGATGTTCGCGGCCGAGCGCACGAAGCGCCTGCCGCGCAGGCTCCGCGCCTTCGCCGCCCTCGAGCCAGCGACGCTGGTCGAGGCCCGCGGCGCCGAGAAGGTCCGCCGGCACGAACACCTGCCCGCGCATGGCGTGCTGAGGCTCGCGCAGGAGCGCCGAGCGGCAGAGGGCCGCGACGCCCGCATGGCCCGCCAGCCCGGCGACGAAGGGCGCGGCCTCGCGGCCGAGCACCATCGCCGAAAGCGTCACGATGGTCGACATCGTCTCGCCGGCATAGGCTTCGAACGCCTCCCGCGAAGGCATCGGGTCGTCGTAGAGGTCGAAGATGCGCGCCTCCAGGAGGCGGTCGAAGGCCGGGACCGGCAGGTCGTGGCCTCGGATCGTCTCGGCCAGCGCCTCGGCCACCGGCGAAGTCTCCTCGCCGCCGGACGCCGCCGCCTCGATCCGCTCGCGCCACCATTGCAGGCGCATCTCGCCGGGGATGGGCTGGCTGACACGCTCGCGCACGCCTGACGTTTCCAGATCGAAGGCGTAGAGCGCGTAGAGGAAGCGCCGCTTCTCGGGCGCCGCGAAGAGGATCGCCGTCGCACGCTCCGGGTCCGCGTCCTCCACGAGCAAGGCGCAGTGAGCGAAGGCGTCCGCCAGCCGTGCGTCTTCGAGGTCTTCCGCCACGGTCCTCAGTCGACGGCGACGAGCGCCGCTCCGACCGGCCGCCCTTCGGCGAGCATGATGTTGTAGGTCCGCGCCGCCGCCCCCGTCGACATGGCGTCGCAGGAGATGCCGGCCTTGCGGAACCGGTCCAGGAGCGGTGTGGGCAGGCGGCGGATGTCCGTGCCCGTGCCGAACAGCATGAAGCGCAGCTCCGTCTCCGCCTCGTCGAAGGCGATCTGGAGCCGATCGCCCGAGAACGGCGCATCGAGCGTGGCCGCCCAGCCGTAGATGCCGGACGGCAGGCAGAGGAGCGAGCCGCGATGCGACATGTCGGCGAAGCGGAAGCCGCCATTGCCGTAGGAGTCGATCGGTGCGCGTCGCGGATAATGGGCGTCGCGCACCCTCGGGTCGATCGGATCCGACATCAGCTGCGGTTCGCGGAGGCGACGCCCGGAGGCGTCGGCTCCTCGTCCTCGATCACCTCCCCCTTCGCGTTCACCTTGCGAAGCTGGAAGAAGATCAGCATCGGCCCGGCGATGAAGACCGACGAGTAGACGCCGACGAGAACGCCCACGATCATCGGCAGGACGAAGACGCGGATGACGTCGCCGCCGAAGAAGTAGAGCGCGACCAGCGCCAGCATCATGGTGACGCCGGTCAGGATCGTGCGGCGCAGCGTCTCGTTCAGCGAGAGGTCGATCACCTCGGCGATCGGCATCTTCTTGTACTTGCGCAAGTTCTCGCGCATGCGGTCGTAGACGACGATCGTGTCGTTCAGCGAATAGCCGACGATGGTCAGGATCGCCGCGATCGAGGAGAGATTAAACTCCAGCCGCGTTATGACGAGGAAGCCGACCATCAGGATGATGTCGTGGAAGGTCGAGGCGATCGCGCCGATGGCGAACTGCCATTCGAAGCGCAGCCAGATATAGACCATGATGCAGAGCATGGCTCCGATCACGCCGAGAATGGCGGCGGCGGCGAGCTCGCCCGACACGGTCGGGCCGACCACTTCGACGCGCTGGAAATCGTAGTCCGCGCTGAGCGCCGCACGCACCGTGTTCGTGCTCGCCTGCGGCGTCTCCAGATCCATCGGCTGAACGGCGTAGCGGATCAGAACCTCGCGCGGTCCGCCGAACTCCTGGACCTGGACCTCGCCCTCGACGATCCCGGACAGATCCTGCCGGATCTGCCCGACATCCGCCGCTTCGCCGCGCGCCTGCGCCTCGATCACCGTGCCGCCGGTGAAGTCGATGCCGTAGTTCAGGCTGAAGAGGCCGAAGCCCGCGACCGAGCCGATCGAGGCCAGGATCGTGGCGGCGAAGGCGAAGTTGCGGACCGCCATGAAGCGGATCTTCGGCGTGTTCGGCAGGAACTTGGTCGCATAGCCGATGGGCACTTCCTTCGGCTTGGACCGCTTGACCCACATGGCGACCAGCCAACGCGTCAGCGTCGTCGCCGTGAAAAGCGTCGTCAGGATGCCGAGCGCGAAGGTCACGGCGAAGCCGCGGATCGGGCCCGAACCGAGGAAGAACAGGATGGCCGCCGCGATCAGCGACGTGATGTTCGCGTCGATGATCGTGCCGAACGCCTTCTGGAACCCGGCGTCGATCGACTGGAGCGCGGATCGCCCGGCGCGCCGTTCCTCCAGCATCCGCTCGTAGATGAGGACGTTGGAATCGACCGCCATGCCCATGGTCAGGACGATGCCCGCGATGCCCGGAAGCGTCAGCGTCGCGCCGAGGAAGGACAGGAGCGCCACGAGAAGGACGACGTTCACGACGAGCGCGACGTTGGCGATCAGGCCGAGGAACCCGTAGGCCGCGATCATGAAGACGACGACGAGGATCGCGGCGATGATGCCCGCGTTCTGGCCGGCGGCGATGGAGTCCGCGCCGAGGCCCGGCCCGACCGTGCGCTCTTCGATGATGTTCAGCGTCGCCGGGAGCGCGCCCGCCCGAAGGAGAACGGCGAGGTCGTTCGCGCTGTCGGTGGTGAAATTGCCGGAGATCTGTGCCGAACCGCCGAGGATCGGCTCGTTGATGTTCGGCGCAGAGAGCACCTGGTTGTCGAGGACGATGGCGAAGGGCCGGTTCACGTTCTGCTGCGTGACCGCGCCGAAGCGCTGGGCGCCGCGCGAATCGAAGCGGATGTTCACCACCGGCTGGTTGTTCTGGCTGAACCCCGCCTGCGCGTCGGTCAGCATTTCGCCGGACACCATCACCTGACGCTGGACGAGGATCGGGAACGGCGGCTCGTCGGTCGTGTAGAGCAGCTCCGTGCCTGCCGGCGCACGCTCCTGCCCGCTCGCCACGGCGTCCGGCGAAACGGTCTGGTCGACGAGGCGGAAGGTCAGCTGCGCGGTCTGGTCGAGCAGCGACTTCAGCCGGTCGGGATCGTCCAGACCCGGCACCTGCACCATGATGCGGTCGAGGCCCTGGCGCTGGATGATCGGCTCCGTCGTGCCGACCTCGTCGACGCGGCGGCGCACCACCTCGATCGACTGCGAGACGGCGGTCGAGAGGCGGTAGTCGATGCCTTGGTCCGTCAGCGACAGGCGGAAGACGCCCGGCTGGGGCTCGGCGAGCTGGAATTCGGTGACCGTCCCGCCGGTGAGCATGCCCGAGGAGATCGGGTCGAGCAGCGGCTGGAGCGCGGTGCGCGCCGCCTGAGCCTGCGACGGGTCGCGGAGGCGGAAATCGACGAGCTGGCCGCTCTCGGCAAGGCCCGAATAGGCGATGCCGGCGTTGCGCATGGCGAGGCGGACCTCGTCGCGCGCCGACTGCAGCCGGTCGTTGATCAGCGAGTTCCGGTCGACTTCGAGCAGGATGTAGGAGCCGCCCTGCAGGTCGAGCCCGAGCGTCATCGGGTTCGTCGGGAAGAAGTGCGGCAGCGCGTCACGCTGGCTCTGCGTCAGGACGTTCGGCAGCGCGGCTAGAATGCCGAGCGCCACGACCAGAAGGATCGTAATCGTCTTCCAACGCGGAAAGTGCAGCATGATCGGCCCGATGAACGGTCACGGCGCCGGGAAACGCCATCCCCCGGACAATCGTGAAAACGGCAATGAGGCCGACCCGCGATGCGGATCGGCCGATGTCTCAACCTTTCTCGAAGGTTGCGGCTATTTCGTGTTGGCGGCCTGCGGTTCGCCCTTCACGCGGACGTCCGCCACCATGGACTGGAGCACGCGGACCTTGACCTGCTCGGAGATCTGAACTTCGAGCTCGCCATTGTCCATGACCTTGGTCACCTTCGCGATGATGCCGCCGCCGGTGACGACCGTGTCGCCGCGACGGATGTTCTTCAGCATCTCCTCGCGGGTCTTCATCGCGCGGCGCTGCGGCCGGATGATGAGGAAGTACATGATCGCGAAGACGGCGACGAAAGGAAGGATCGAGATCAGAATGCTCTCCGCGCCCCCTCCAGCTGCAGTCTGCGCGTAGGCCGGCGTCACGAACATGATCTCTCCTCGGGGAATGATGCGCCCATGGGCGGTTTCGCCGGGGCTTTACGAGTCGCGCGCAATATACGAACGGTCCCCCCGAATGCAACATTTCGCGGGACGCGGCCTCGGGCGCCTCGCGCGAGCACCGGGAGGCCGAGCATGGAACGATGGGACGAGCTGTTGGGGACGCTGGAGCGGATCGCCTCGGCGCTGGAGCGCGCGGCCCCTCCCCCCGAAACGGCGCCCGACCTCTCCCTCGCGGACTGCTTCGTCTTCGAGCCGCCGATGGGGCTGCGTCCCGTCCCGAAGGTCGCGCGGGTTCCGATCGAGCTCCTCGCCGGGATCGACAGGGCGCGCGACATCCTTCTGGAGAACACGCGCCGCTTCGCCGCCGGCCTGCCCGCGAACAACGCGCTCCTCTGGGGTGCGCGCGGCATGGGCAAGTCCTCGCTGGTGAAGGCGGTCCAGGCAGCGGTCTCGACGCCGCAGACGCCGTTGAAGCTGATCGAGGTGCACCGCGAGGACATCGACCATCTCCCCGGCCTCATGGTGCACCTGCGTGCGGCGGGCGTGCCCGTCCTGATCTTCTGCGACGACCTCTCCTTCGATCACGACGACACGTCGTACAAGTCGCTAAAGGCGGCGCTGGAAGGCGGCGTCGAGGGGCGACCGTCGAACGTTCTCTTCTACGCCACCTCCAACCGGCGTCACCTCCTGCCGCGCGACATGATGGAGAACGAGCGGGCGACCGCGATCAGCCCCGGCGAGGCGGTGGAGGAGAAGGTGTCCCTGTCGGACCGCTTCGGTCTCTGGCTCGGCTTCCACGCCTGCTCCCAGGACGACTATCTGACCATGGTCTCGCGCTATCTCGACGCCTTCGCGGTCGAGGCCGATCCGGACGAGGTCCGGGCCAAGGCTCTGGAGTGGGCGACGACGCGCGGCAGCCGCTCGGGCCGCGTCGCCTTCCAGTTCGTCCAGGACTTCGCCGCCTCGAAGGGCCGGCGCATCGGCTGAAAAAGAAAAAGGGCCGGCGCCCCCCGGCACCGGCCCTCGCAAGCGGTCCCCCGCCTGTTCGATGATTTGTCCAGTCAGCTTCCCAGGAACTGGGTCGGATCGACCGGGGTCGAGTCCTTGCGAACCTCGAAGTGCAGCATGGGCACGTCCGTGTCGCCGGTCATACCCGCCTTGGCGATGTCCTGGCCGCGCCGAACCGTCGCGCCGCGCTCGACGAGGATCTCGTCGGCATGGCCGTAGACCGTGACGAGTCCGTTGTCGTGACGGATGAGGACGGTCTTGCCGAACTCCTTCAGGCCTTCGCCCGCGTAGATCACGACGCCGTTCTCGGCCGCCTTCACCGGCGAGCCCTGCGGCACGGAAATGTCGAGGCCGTCGGAGCGGCGCGAGCCGTTGCGGTCGCCGAAGCCGCGCACGACGCGGCCCTGCACCGGCCAGCGGAACTGGCTGATGCCGCTCGAGGCCGGCGCCACGGCAGCGACCTGCGACTGCGCCTCGACCGTGGAGGATGCAGCCGGTGCCGACGCGGCGGGTGCCGGAGCCGAAGCGGCAGGCGTCGCTGCTGGAGCCGCCGGAGCCGGAGCGGCGGGCGCAGGTGCGGGTTGCGCAGCAGCCGGCTGAGCCGGCGCCGGAGCGGGCGTCGCCGCCGCCTGAGCCTGCAGCGTGGAGGGCGGCGAGCCGAGGGCCGCGACCTGCGTGTTCTGCGAATTGCCCGGCAGGTTCAGCGTCTGGCCAATACGGATGTTGTCGGTGGCAAGCCCGTTCGCCGCGCGAAGGTCCGCGACGCTGACGCCGGTGCGGCGCGCGATGGCGTTCAGCGAATCGCCCGACTGGACGGTGACGGTGCGGCCGTTCGAAGCGGCGGCCGTCTGCTGCGGGGCGGGCTGCACGGGCGCGGGCGCGCTGGCGGTCTGCACCGGCGCGGTGGCGGGGCGCTGCTGGGGCACGGAGCCCGCGGTCTGCGTCGACGGGGCGGCCTGCGGGGGAGCAGACGCCGTCATCGGCTGCATGTCCGCCTGCCCGTTCACGCCCGGCTGGACGGACGGCTGGTAGGCGGCCTGCGAGGGCGGCGGCAGCTGCGAGCGCTCGACGGAGCCGGTCGCCGCTGGGAAGGTCTGGCCGATCGAGCCCGTCGAGGTCGAATCGACCGGCGTGCCCTGCCCGGCCTGCGCGCTCTGCAGCGGCGGCAGCGTCTGCGAGGACTGCGGCACGGCGCCGCTGTAGAAATTGTCGGTGAGCCGCGTCACGTCGCTGGAGCAGCCGGCTGCCGCCAGCGCCATCACGATCGCGGCGGCCGAGCGCGCGGAAGCGTTCTTCATGAGTTTGTGGATGCCCCTGGCCATCGACGACAACGCCCCCCGGATACGAACTTCGCTCCAGTGAACATTGTTAATCTTACCCGGCGGTTAAGCGGACGGCCGGATGAGGCGATTTTGTTAGAGAACGAGCGCAATTCCGGGTTTCAGCGCTTGCGTGCGGACCTTGTGCAACGGTTCGACCTCGAAGCGGCTGCCCGCCTTGTGGTGACGGGTCAGAATCTGCTCTCCGACGGAGGGCCCGATCGCGGTCAAGAGGATGCCCGGAGAGGCCATCTGCTCCAGGAACGCGCGCGGCGTCTCCTCCACCGCGCCGTGCAGGATGATACGGTCGTAGGGCGCGTTCTCGCGAAACCCCTCGCGCCCGTCTTCCAGATGCAGCGTGACGTTGGTGAGGCCCAGACGCTTCAGCCGCTCGGCCGCCGCGTCCTTCAGCGTGCGATAGCGCTCCAGCGAGGTCACGCGCGCACCGAGCCGGGCGAGGAGCGCGGTCACGTAACCGCTCCCCGTTCCGACCTCGAGGATGCGGCTGTCCGGCTGGACCTTCAGCGCGGCGATGGCGCGCATGACGTTCGCCACCGAATCGGCGGTCTCCCCGCAGGGGATGGGCAGCGTCTGGTCGGCGTAGAGATCGCGGGTGATGTCGGGGAAGAAGACTCGTCGCGGCAGTGCCTCGACGGCTTCCATCAGCTTGACCGGCAGGCTCTCGCGCGAGCGCAGGCGCAGGAAGAGCGCGGCAAGCTCCTCCCGGTCGCGCTCTGCGTCCCTCGAAGGCGTCTCAGGCAAACAGGCCGTCCATGCTGGTGCGCAGGGCGTGGTCGGTCAGGTCGAGCTGGAGCGGCGTCACGGAAATGCGTCCGCGTCCGAGCGCGCCGATGTCGGAGCGCTCCATCTCCTCGCCCGCCTGGCGCCCGAACTTCAGCCAGAAATACGGGAAGCCGCGCCCGTCCTTCCGCTCCTCGACGCCGAGCGCGTATTCGAGCTTGCCCTGGCGCGTGACCTCGACACCCTCGACCGCCTCCGGGGCGACCGCCGGGAAGTTGATGTTGAAGAGGGTCGAGACCGGAGCCTCCACGGTCAAGAGCCTCTCGATCACCTTCGGCGCATGGCGCTCGGCGGTCGCCCAGTTCACCTGGCGGTTGGTGTTCGGAAGATAGGCCTGGCTCAGCGCCATGGAGCGCAGGCCGAGCATGGTGCCTTCGATCGCACCCGCGACGGTTCCGGAATAGGAGACGTCGTCGCAGATGTTGGCGCCCGAGTTCACGCCGGACAGGACGAGGTCCGGCGGCCCGGGCATCACCTTCTTCAGCGCCATGATCACGCAGTCGGTCGGCGTTCCCGTCAGCGCGAAGCGCTGCTCCTCGATCTGGCGCAGTCGAAGGGGATGCGACAGCGTCAGCGAATGCGACAGGCCGCTCTGGTCGGTCTCGGGCGCGACGATCCAGACGTCGTCCGAGAGCTGCGCCGCGATGCGCGCGAGCGCGGCGAGGCCTTCGGCATGGATGCCGTCGTCGTTCGTCAGGAGAATGCGCATCAGTTCGTTCGGCCTCCGATCCGGTCCAGCCCGCCCATATAGGGCCGCAGCACCTCGGGAACCGTGATCGAGCCGTCCTCCTGCTGATAGTTCTCCATGACCGCGATCAGCGCGCGCCCGACGGCCGTGCCCGAGCCGTTCAGCGTGTGAACGAAGCGGGGCTGCTTCTCACCCTCGGGGCGGAAGCGCGCATTCATGCGCCGCGCCTGGAAGTCGCCGCAGACCGAGCAGGACGAGATTTCGCGGAACGTGTCCTGCCCCGGCAGCCACACCTCGATGTCGTAGGTCTTCTGCGCCGAGAAGCCGATGTCGCCGGTGCAGAGCACGACGACGCGGTAATGCAGCCCGAGCCGCTTCAGCACCTCCTCGGCCGCCGCCGTCATGCGCTCGTGCTCCTCGATGGAAGCCTCCGGCGTCGTGATGGAGACGAGCTCGCACTTCTGGAACTGGTGCTGGCGCAGCATGCCGCGCGTGTCGCGACCGGCCGAGCCGGCCTCCGAGCGGAAGCAGTGCGTCAAAGCGGCGAAGCGGAGCGGCAACGTCCCGCCGTCGAGGATGTCCTCGCGCACGAGATTGGTCAGCGGCACCTCGGCGGTCGGGATCAGCCAGTGCTCCTCCCCCGCCTTGAACAGGTCCTCGGCGAATTTCGGCAGCTGACCCGTTCCGAACAGCGCGTCGTCGCGCACCAGAAGCGGCGGCGAGACCTCCTCGTAGCCGAACTCGCGGGTGTGGATGTCGAGCATGAGCTGCCCCAGCGCGCGCTCCATCCGCGCCAGCTCGCCGCGAAGGATGGTGAAGCGCGAGCCGGAGATCTTCGCCGCCCGCTCGAACTCCATGAGCCCCAGCGCCTCGCCGAGATCGAAATGCTCCTTCGGCGCGAAGTCGAAGCTCGGCTTCTCTCCGACGCGGCGGATCTCGACATTGTCGGCCTCGTCCATGCCGGTCGGCACGTCCGGCAGCGTCACGTTCGGCAGGCTGGAGAGGATCGCGGCGATCTCGCCGTCGATGCGGCGCTCGGTCTCCTCGCCGGCCTGAATCCGGGCCTTCAGCTCGGCGACCTCGGCGATCAGCGCGACCGCGCGCGCCTCGTCCCTGGCGGCCTTGGCCTGCCCGACGAGCCGCGAGGCCTCGTTGCGGCGGGCCTGGTCTTCCTGATGGGTCTGGAGATGGGCGCGACGTTCGGCGTCGAGCGCCAGGATACGCCCGGAGGCCGCAGCGGCCCCGCGCTTGGCGAGCGCCTCATCCAGCGCTTCCGGGTTCTCGCGTATCCACTTGATGTCGTGCATGTTTCACCATCCCGCAGCTCGTGGCCCGAGCGGTGAGAACGCGTGTCACTCGGCCGCCGCCTCGGCTTGTGCCAAGCGCTCGGCGCGCTTCTTCTCGATCAGCCGGGCCGTGATGATCGAGACCTCGTAGAGAAGGATGGTCGGGATCGCAAGGCTGATCTGGGACAGCGGATCGGGTGGAGTGATCACCGCGGCGACGATGAAGGCCGAAACGATCGCGTATTTGCGCTTCGAGGCCAGACCGTCCGCGCTCACCATGCCGGCGCGCACGAGCAGCGTGGAGACGACGGGCAGCTGGAACACGAGACCGAAGGCGAAGATCAGCGTCATGATCAGCGACAGATATTCGGAGACCCGCGGCAGGAGCGCGATGGTCGCCTGTCCGCCGCCGCCGGCCTGCTGCATCGACAGGAAGAACCACATCACCATGGGGGTGAAGAAGAAGTAGACGAGCGCCGCCCCGATCAGGAACAGGACGGGCGTCGCGATCAGGAACGGCAGGAAGGCGCCGCGCTCGTTGTGGTAGAGGCCCGGCGCGACGAACTTGTAGATCTGGATGGCGATCAGCGGGAAGGCGAGGAAGAAGCCGCCGAAGGCCGCGATCTTCACCTGCGTGAAGAAGAACTCCTGCGGCGCGGTGTAGATGAGCTCGACATTCGCCGCGTCGAGCCCCGCCCAGGCGGTGCCGATCTGGTAGGGCACGACCAGAAGATTGAAGAGCTGCTTGGCGAAGGCGAAGCAGACGAGGAAGGCCAAGAAGAACCCGGCGAGCGACCAGATGAGCCGCCGCCGCAGCTCGATCAGATGCTCGATCAGAGGGGCCGACGAGGCTTCGATGTCGTCGACGACGGGCTTCTTGGTCTTCACGATGCGCCTCGCGCCGTTGCGCTGGTGGCCCCGTCCGGTAGCGGACCGGTGGGTGCGGGCTCTGCGGCGGGCGCCGCGTTCACCGCGCTCGATGACGAGGCGGACGCAGCCGGCTCACCCACGCCCGCGACCGGCGGAGCGGAGACCGGAACGGACGGCTCGGCCGCCGCATCGTTCGCCGCGACCTTCGGCTCGGGCGCCGAGGTCGCCGCCTTCAGCGAGGAGCGAATCTCGTCGCCCACCGCCTTCATCGGGTTCATGGCCTTGCGGATGTCGGAGGTGGGATCGAGCTTCTTGACCTCGGCCGCCGCCTTCCTGATCTCGTCGAGCTCGGCCTCGCGGAGCGCGTCGTCGAACTGCCGGCGGAAGTCTCCGGCCATGCGTCGCAGCTGCGAGGTGGTGCGCCCGAAGGTGCGCAGCATGCCCGGCAGGTCCTTCGGCCCCACCACGACGATCAGCACGACCGCTATGACGAGGAGTTCAACCCAGCCGATCTCGAACATGCTCGTGTCGTCGCCCTTGTCAGCCGCCTCGGCGGCCGCTTGATCGGGGCGCGCTCATGCGCCCCGGACCGAACCCATCATTGTCCGAACGCCGCGTCGAACGATCCCGTGCGTCCGACGCCGGACGCCGGGATCAGATGCGGGTCTTCTCGGCGTGCGTGTCGCGCGCAACGATGTCCGTGTCGCGATCCTCGAGGGCGCGACGCTCCTGGGCGGTCTGCGGCTCGTCGTCGCTCATGCCCTTCTTGAAGCTCTTGATGCCCTTGGCGACGTCGCCCATCAGCTCGGGAATCTTGCCGCGGCCGAAGAGAAGCAGAACCACCGCCAGGACGATGAGCCAATGCCAGATACTGAAGGCACCCATGTCGATACTCCCTTGTGCGAACGGCCGGCGGGCGAAGCCGCCCGCGCCCTTGCGCCATTCCATCCTGTCAAGCACGGAAAGGCCCGGCGGATCAATGGCAGACGCCGCCATTCGCGCGCCGTCGGACGTCGCCTGAGAGGCTCACCTAGAACCCAATCGTGGCGCTCTCGCGTTCGGCGCGGATCACGTTCGCAGGAGCGTCGGGCCGCTCAGGCGACCTTCGCGAGGAGGGAATCGAACTCCTCGGCGAGTTCCGGCCCCGTGGTCTCGCCGTCGTCGCTCCGCCCTGCGGTGATCACGGCCCGGGCCGCATCCGCCCGCTCCAGCGCCCGGCCCTCCAGAGGCGGAACGCCGGCCGCCACGGCCTGCATTTCGTCGAAGTCGCCGTTGCAGTGGAGGATGACGTCGCAGCCGGCCTCGATGGCGCGCCGCGAGCGGTCGGTAAAGCCGCCCTTGAGCGCCTTCATCGACAGGTCGTCGGTCATCAGGAGCCCGTCGAAGCCGATCGCGCCCCGGATGACCTCCTCGACGATTCGCGGCGATAGCGTCGCCGGGGCCTGCGGATCGAGCGCGGTGTAGAGGACATGCGCGGTCATGGCGGCCGGAAGGTCGCGGAGCGCGTGGAAGGGTGGCCAGTCGTGCGCCTCCAGTTCGCCTCGCGCGGCGGTCACGACCGGCAGTTCCTCATGGCTGTCGGCGTTGCCGCGCCCGTGGCCCGGCAGATGCTTCATCACCGGAAGCACGCCCTTCGACATGGTGCCGCTTGCGGCCGCGCGGCCCAGAAGCGCGACGATCTCCGGCTCGGACGAATAGGCCCGGTCCCCGATCACCGAATGCGCGCCCTCGACCGGCGCGTCGAGGCAGGGTACGCAATTGGCGTTGATGCCGTAGGCGAGGATGTCGGCGGCGAGGATCCGGCCCTGCAGGAAGGCCGCGCGGAGCCCGGCCTCCTCGTCCCGCCGGAAAAGACGCCCGATCTCCTCGGCGACCGGTCGGTTGGGCGCCATCGGCGGCCGCAGACGCTGCACGCGCCCGCCCTCCTGATCCACCAAGATCGGCGTCGCGTCGCCGCCGCCGAGTTCCTTCAGCTCCGCGACGAGGTCGGAGAGCTGGTTCGGCTCGGAGATGTTGCGGCGGAAGAGGATGAAGCCGAAGGGCCGCTCGTCGGCGAAGAAGAGCCGCTCGTCGCGGTTCACCGTCCGGCCGATGCAGCCGGAGATCCACGCCTTGCACGTGTTCATGCTCAGTCTTTCGTCGGGGCGGCGCGGGGCATAGGCGCTCGGCAACGGCAGACCGGAGAGCGCCAGGGCGCTCCCCAGCGTCAGCGCGTCACGAAGCAGCTGCCGCCGGCCGACTGGAGTTGTTCGCAAACGCTGTTGGCCTCGTCCCTCGATGCGGTCACGACGCGCACGCGGTAGAAGGTGCCGCGTCCCTCGATCTCGGCCGGCTGGATGGTCAGGCTCCGCCCGCCGATCACGCCCGCGTAACGGCTTTGCAGAGCCGCCATGGATTCGCGGGCCAGCGCCTCGGACGGCTGCGAGGAGATCTGGACGAAGAAGGCGTCCGAAGGAACGGTCGGCGTCGGCGCGGCCGCAGCGGCCTCCGGCGCGGGAGCGGCGGCCGGCGCGGGCGGAGCCGTCTCGGCCGGTGCCGGCGCGGGCGCTGCTTCCACCGGTGCGGCGGGCGCTTCCGCCGCCGGTGCAGGCGCCGGCAGATCCGTGCTGAAGGGCGCGACCGGCTGGCCGATGGCCTCCACGGGGTCCTGCGTCTGCGCCTGTGCGGGATCAGCCGCGGCCTCGCGCGGCACGAGCGTGCCGTCCGGTCGCACCTCGAAGGTGCGCACGCGGTGCGGCTGCAGGATCGAAGACACGGCGTCGGCCTCGGGCGAACTCGCGACCTGCGCCAGTTGCACCTCGCCCTCGACCGGCAGCTCGTCCACGCCGACCATCACGCCGGGCAGATTGCTGACCTGATCCTCGAAGGAGATGTCGATGGGCTCTTCGGCCGCGCTGATGAGCATGTCCTGGGCCGGCGGACCGGCGATGGCCCCGTTGCGCGCGACGCGCTCGTAGACCGCCTTGTTCTGGTTCGGGATCACCCGGCCGCCCGGCTCTTCCGGCGCCATCTTCACCGGCTCGGCGTCGGCGCGGATCAGGATCGGCTCGCCGCCGCCGACGATGCCGCCGCCCATGAAGGCGCTGGCCGCGAAGGCCCCGAACAGGCCGACCAGCGCGACCGCGGCGACGCCTCCGCCGAAGAACAGGACGCGCCTGCGACGGCTGCCGTCGATGACGGAGCGCTGCCAGGGCGTCTGGGCGCGGAAGCCGGCATGGGCCGGCGCGACGGCATCATGCGGCACCGGCGCGTAGCCATAGGCAGCCGGTTCGGCCTGCGGCTCGTAAGGGTGTTCCGAATGGATCTCGGCCGCGCGGGGCTCGTAAGCCTCCTCGTAGGCGGGCTGGGCCGGAACCTGCGCCCAGGCGCCCGGCTGCGGCCCTAGAGCCGCCATTTCGCTGGCGATCAGCTCGTCGAAATCGTCCAGCGCGGCGGCGCCGTAGGCAGGCTCGGGCTCTGGAACATGGCGCTCGGGTGCGAGAACCCCGGTCTCGACCGGGCCGGACAGGCGCGGAGCCGCCGGCTCGCACAGTCCCATGACCGCGATCTCAGACTGTTCGTCGTCGCCGTAGAAGGGTTTGCGGGAACCCGAGCGACCGGCGACGGGCGTCGCCAGATCGTAGCCGGCGCTCGGCCGGCGGCCGCTGTGGACGTCCTCGCCACCGCCGACGATGTCCGCCAGATCGGCGTAAGGATCGCCGTGGCCGTAGCCCGAGCCGTCGCCCCTCGTGTCGGTCATACCCCTACCCCCGCCGCTTGCCGTGGCCTCGTGCCCGGCCGTCACCGGAGCCGCCTCGACGTCGTCGCAGCTAGGCGAGGATCGTGGTCAAAGCGTGTTCCGTCACCGCATCTCGCTGGGTGCGGACGCCCCGACGAGCGACAGTCCCGACGCCACGACGGCGGCGACCGCCTCGACCAGGGCGAGACGTGCCCTCGTCAGTATCGGCTCGTCAACCTTAACGAACCGTAAAGACGGCTGGTCCTTGCCGCGGTTGTATTGTGCGTGGAAAGCCGAGGCCACGTCGTAGAGGTAGAAGGCGATCCGATGCGGCTCCTTCGCCTCCGCAGCGCCCTTCACGACGCGCGGATACTCCGCAAGCTTGCGGATCAGGCCGAGTTCGCCCTCGTCCGTCAGAAGCGCCAGCGCCTCGGCGTCCGCCCGGGCCGAGACGTCGATCCCCTCGCCCTCCGCCTGCCGGCGGATCGAGCAGGCGCGCGCGTGGGCGTACTGCACGTAGAAGACCGGATTGTCCTTCGACTGCTCGGTGACCTTGGCGAAGTCGAAGTCGAGCGGCGCGTCGCTCTTGCGGTAGAGCATCATGAAGCGCACCGCGTCCGCGCCGACCTCGTCGACGACGTCCTTGAGCGTCACGAACTCGCCCGCCCGCTTGGACATGCGGAACGGCTCGCCGTCGCGGTAGAGCTTCACGAGCTGGCAGAGGACGACCTCGGCGCGCGCGCGTCCGCCGGACACGGCCTTGGCCACCGCCTCCAGCCGCTTCACGTAGCCGCCATGGTCGGCGCCCAGGACGAAGACCATCTCCTCGAACCCGCGCGCGAGCTTGTCGGCGAAATAGGCGACGTCGGCGGCGAAGTATGTGTAGGAGCCGTCCGATTTACAGAGCGGCCGGTCGATGTCGTCGCCGACCTCGGTCGAGCGCAGCAGCGTCTGCTCGCGGTCCTCCCAGTCCTCCGGCACCTGCCCCTTGGGCGGCGGCAGCGTGCCCTGATAGACGAATCCCTTCTCGCGAAGGTCCTCGATCACCTTCGCGATCCGCCCGCCATCCGTGCCGTGCAGCGTCCTCTCGGAGAAGAACACGTCGTGCTTGATGCCGAGCGCGGCGAGATCGTCGCGGATCGTCAGCATGATCGCGTCGATTCCGTAGCTCGAGACGATCGGAAGCCACTCGGCCTCCTCCATCTCCAGGAGCGACTTGCCGTAGCGGATCGACAGCGCGACGCCGACGGCCTTCAGATAGTCACCGGGATAGAGGCCCGCCGGAATCTCGCCGATCGCTTCGCCCAGCGCCTCGCGGTAGCGCAGATAGGCCGAGCGCGCGAAGACGCCGATCTGAGCGCCCGCATCGTTGATGTAGTATTCCTTGGTCACGTCCTCGCCGGCGAAGGCGAGCACGTTGGCGATCGCGTCGCCGACGACCGCGCCCCGGCAATGGCCGACATGGAGCGGCCCGGTCGGGTTCGCGGAGACGTATTCGACATTGACCTTGCGGCCGGTCGAGGGGCCGCGCCCGTAGTCGCGTCCACCTTGAAGGATCGCGCCGAGATGGCGGGTCCAGAAGGCGTCGCGCAGCTTCAGATTGACGAAGCCCGGTCCGGCGACCTCGGCGGTCTCCACGTCCGGATCGGCGCCCAGCCGCTCGGCGAGCGCGGTCGCCAGGTCGCGCGGCTTCATCTGCAGCGGCTTGGCGAGCACCATGGCGGCGTTGGTTGCCAGATCGCCGTGGCTCGCGTCCCGCGGCGGCTCGACGGTGACGCGCGACAGATCGCCGACCGGCTTTTCCAGAGCCGTCAGAGTGGCTTCCACGCTGGCGCGCACGCGCTGCTCGAAGTCGGCGAAGATGTTCATTTCGAAGATCCAGATCGTACCGCGAGGCCCTCGCGGCCAAACGCCCCGAGCCTCGAAAGACAGGCGCGCTAGCGCAATTCGGGGGTGGCGTCAAACAAACGGCGGTGCTCCGCGAGCGCGAAGGTGTCGGTCATGCCGGAGAGATAATCGGCCACGCGTCGCAGCCGCCGCCCCTCTTCTGCGCCGTCGAGATCATCGCGCCAGGCCGCGCCCATCTCGTGCGGGTCGGCCGAGTAACGCGCGAAGAGATCGGTCACGACGCCCTCGGCCCCGCTCATCACAGCCATCACCGACGGCGCGCGATAGACGCGCTCGAACAGGAAGGCGCGAGTCTGGTCCAGCGAACGCCGCATCGCCGGGGAGACGTCGACGATCGTATGCTTGGCCTCCCGCACGTCCTCCAGCGTCTCGATGCCGCCCGCTTCGATCGCGCGGGTGGACCGCTCGATCACGTCCTCGACCATCGCCGTGATGTGGCGGCGCATCACCTCCTGGATGGTGCGCTCGCGGCTCAGGGCCGGATGGGCGGCGCGGATTTGCGAAAGGATCGAGCCCGCCAGATCCAGTTCGGCGAGGTCGTCGAGCTCGATCAGCCCGGCGCGCAGCCCGTCGTCGAGATCGTGCGTGTTGTAGGCGATGTCGTCGGAGATCGCCGCCGCCTGCGCCTCCAGGCTGGCGAAGCGAGCGAGATCGAGCGGATAGTCCGCGTCGAAGTCCGCGATCGGGCGCGGAACCGGCTCATGCCCGGCGAAGGGCCCGGTCAGAGGGCCGTTGTGCTTCACCAGCCCCTCCAGTGTCTCGAAGGAGAGATTCAGCCCGTCGAAGGCCGCGTAGCGCCGCTCCAGCGCCGTGACGATCCGCAGCCCCTGCGCGTTGTGATCGAAGCCGCCATGCGCCTCCATCGCGCGGTGCAGGGCCCGCTCGCCCGCATGGCCGAAGGGCGTGTGCCCGAAATCGTGGACGAGGGCGATCGCTTCGGTGAGGTCCTCGTCAAGCCGCAGAGCCCGTGCGAAGGCGCGCGCGATCTGCGACATCTCGATCGTATGGGTCAGCCGGGTGCGGAAATGGTCGCCCTCGTGCGCGACGAAGACTTGCGTCTTGTGCGCCAGACGCCGGAAGGCGGTGGAGTGGACGATCCGGTCCCGGTCCCGCTGGAAGGCGGTGCGCGTTCGGCTTTCGGGTTCGGCGTGGAGCCGCCCCCGGCTTCGCCGGTGATCGCATCCGTAAGGCGCGAGCGCCTCGCGTCCCAGCCCGATGGCGAGCATTCGATCGTCCTTGGCCCAGTGCTGACGGGTCGGCTGCGATTGACCCTCCGCGCCCGCGTCCATACCTTAGGGACCAACCCGCAACAACCGAGGCCGCGCCTCATCGCGGCCGGGACATTCACGACATGAGCGACACTGCAGGCACCCCCGTCACCGTCTCCGACGCCGCCTTCAAGCGCGTCGCGTCGATCCTGAAGAAGTCGGGCTCCGAGACCGCGCTCCGCATCTCGGTGGAGGGCGGCGGCTGCTCCGGCTTCTCCTACAAATACGACCTCACGCACGAGGAAGAGCCGGACGATCTGGTCTTCGAGAAGGACGGCGCGCGGGTGGTGATCGACCCGATGTCGATCACCTACATGGACGGCTCGGTCATCGATTTCGTCGACGATCTGATGGGCCAGTCCTTCCAGATCCGTAATCCGAACGCCGTGGCGGCCTGCGGCTGCGGCACCTCCTTCTCGATCTGACGCGCGTGGGCAGACCGGTTCCGGGAGCGGAGCGGCTCTCCGCCTATCGGACCCGTACCGTGCGCCCGGTCGGCCGCGAGACGATCGAGGGCCACGACCTCAAGCTCTACGCGCTGGAGGCGGCAGGGCGCGCCGTCAGCGAGGAGATGCTCGAGGCCGCGCGCCCCGTCGTCGCCGCCGCGCTGGCCGCACGGGCCGAGCGCTTCCACGAGCATCGCCTCGGCTTCGTCGTCCTGCATGCCGGCGAGGATGCGCTGTGGCTCCTGGTCGAGCGCTGGATCGACGGTGCGATTCTCTGCCAGCATCTCTTCTCCGCCCCTGTCGAAGGCCCGTTCGAGTTCACGAACCGCTCCGGCGGGGATTTGTGCTTCTGCGTCTGGGAGGGTGCGGTCGTCGATTTCGAGCGCCGCGCCTTCCGCGACACGATGATGCGCGACGAACCCGATCCGGCCGGCTATCTGGACACGACTCTCTCCGGCCCGGTGTGACATGCTGATCGCGACCTTCAACATCAACGGCGTCAAGGCGCGCCTCGACGTGCTCCTCGCCTGGCTGGAGGAACGCCAGCCGGACGTCGCCTGCCTTCAGGAGATCAAGAGCCAGGACGAAGCCTTCCCGCGCGAGGCGCTGGAGGCGAAAGGCTGGCACGTCGAGACACACGGCCAGAAGGGCTTCAACGGTGTCGCGCTGATCTCCAAGGTCCGCCCACGCGAGGGCAGCGTCGAGCGCGGGCTGGCCGGCGACGACACCGACGAGCACGCCCGCTTCATCGAGGCCGTCTACGACTCCCCCTCCGGTCCGGTGCGCGTCGCCTCCCTCTATCTGCCGAACGGAAATCCGGTCGAGAGCGAGAAGTTTCCCTACAAACTGTCCTGGATGGCGCGGCTGGAAGCCCATGCGCGACGTCGGCTGGCGGAGGAGATCCCCTTCGTCCTCACCGGCGACTACAACGTCATCCCCCAAGCCGAGGACGCCAGAAACCCGGAGGTCTGGGTGGACGACGCGCTGTTCCGGCCGGAGACGCGCGCCGCCTTCCGCCGGCTCGTCCATCTCGGCATGACCGAGGCGCTGCGGGCCACGAGCGACCGCGCGGGCCTCTACACGTTCTGGGACTATCAGGCCGGCGCCTGGCAGAAGAACAACGGCATCCGCATCGACCATGCGCTCCTGTCGCCGGAAGCCGCCTCGCGGCTCGTCTCGGTCGGGATCGACGCGCATGTGCGCGGCTGGGAGCGACCGTCGGATCACGTGCCGCTGATCGTGGAGTTGGCGGCTTAGGTCTTCGCCTTTCGGTCGAGGACTTTACCCCCCTCGCCCTGCCGGGCATCTCCCCCTCAAGGGGGGAGATCGAAGCTGGTCCGTCCTGCGACCCCCGATCGAGGGAAGCACAGGCGAAATATGATCGATCTCCCCCCTTGAGGGGGAGATGCCGGCAGGCAGAGGGGGGTGAATTAATCACCACCTCCTAGAACTGAGTTCGGCACACCCAATCCTGCCGAAATCACGATATGCCGGCAGACGCCGTCGAGATCTCCCAGCACTTCGTCGTTCCAGAAGCGCAATACGGTCCAGCCGAGCACTTCCAGCGTCCGCGTCCGCGCGTCATCCCGAATGACCTGACACTCGTCCCCATGGCCGGAACCGTCGAGTTCAACGATCAGCCGGCGCTCGGGGCAAGCGAAGTCCACGATGAAGCGATCGATCGGATGCTGGCGGCGAAAGCCAAGCCCCATCAGCCGATGCGCGCGAACCGCGTTCCAGAGCTTCAATTCGGCAGGCGTCAGCGCATGACGCATGTTCGAGCGATTGCGTGGACCGACGGGATGATGCGGCATCAAGGTTATCCCAGCGCCGGCGTTACGGCAGGATACCCGTCACTTAGCAAAGAACGCGACCGAAGACGCGACCCTACTGAACCGTCCGCTCGACGGACGCGAGCGCCGTGCGCCGCTGGTCTTCGCTGGACAGGGAAAACGCCTCTTCCTGCAGCGGGCGGATCCATTCGCGCTCGGCGGGCGTCGCGTCGCGCAGCGCGCGCGTCAGCATGGCGAGGCCTTTGACCGGCTCCGCGCGAACCTGGATGCTGGTGCCATCGAACAGGAGGTAGCCAAGCAGCGCCTGCGCCTTCACATGGCCCTTGCGGGCCGCGAGCTGCAGCCAGCGTGCCGCCTGGCGGGGATCGGCCGAGCCGCCCTCGCCCCGCAGCAGCATGCGCCCCAGTTCGAACTGGGCGTGCGGCTCGCCATAGTAGGAGGCGGCCTGACTGAACAGGAGCCGTGCCTGCGCCGGATCGGCCACGATGGGCGAGCCGGGAATACCGTCGCGGATATACTGGGCGAGCGCGACGACGGCGCTCGCGATATAGGCGCGGTTCTGCGAGAAGGCGCCGTCCTCGCCCTGGTCGCGGACGATGCGCTCGAACATCTTGAAGGCTTCGTAGTCGTTCTCGGCCACGCCGTCGCCGGTGGCGTACATCTGGCCGAGCTTCCAGCGCGCTCCGGCGTGGCCCCGCTCGGCGGCGAGGTTCAGCGTGTCGAACGCCTCTTCCTTCTCGCCGCGCTGATAGGCGCCGTAGCCGAGGCTGAAGATCTCGCGGGAGGACTTGCCGGAGAAACCGGACGACAGCGACGGGTCGAGGGCCTGGGCGGGGGCGAGCCCCGCCCAGCCAAGTCCCACAAGCAAGACCGCGAAGACCGTTCTAGAGCCTTTCAGGTCTTTACGAAATCGCTCTGTTTGTCGGCTCGCCGTGCGCGCCTGCAAGGAGGACTGCGATGGCCGTAGCGGGCTACGGCTGAGCAGTCCGACAACGCGGGCGCCCGGCGACCGCAAACCCGAAGGGCCGGGTGCATTCGGCTCGATCCCATCGGTCCCGGCCTGCGTCCGTAGCCCCGCTACGGCCTTGTCCGGCCCCTTGATCTCGAGGCCGAATGCCCGCCGGCAGAGCATTTCCGTAAGGGCCCGAAAGGCTCTAGATATCCGCATAGGTGTGCTTTTCCGCCGCCCCGCCCGGATGGGTGACGGCACCGCCCCGCGCCGGGCCGACCTGCTGCGCGTACTTCCAGATCGCGCCCGAGCCGAAATTCGTCTCGCGCGGAGCCCATGTGGCGCGGCGCGCCTCCAGTTCCTCGTCCGAGAGATCGACCTCGATCGTGCCGGACACCGCGTCGATCGTGATGACGTCGCCGTCCTTCAGGAGCCCGATCGGTCCGCCGACCGCCGCCTCCGGCCCGACATGGCCGATGCAGAAGCCGCGCGTCGCGCCCGAGAAGCGCCCGTCCGTGATGAGCGCCACCTTGTCGCCCATGCCCTGCCCGTAGAGCGCGGCCGTGGTCGACAGCATCTCGCGCATGCCGGGGCCACCCTTCGGGCCCTCGTAACGGATCACCAGAACCTCGCCCGGCTCGTAGGAACGCTTGGAGACCGCCTCGAAGCAGGCCTCTTCCGAATCGAAGCAGCGCGCCGGGCCGGTGAACTTGAGGTTCGACATGCCCGCGACCTTCACGATCGCGCCGTCGGGCGCGAGATTGCCGCGAAGGCCGACAACGCCGCCCGTCACCGTGATCGGATTGTCGGCCGGACGGACCACGTCCTGCTCGGCGTTCCAGGCGACCTTCTCCATGTTCTCGGCGAGCGTGCGGCCCGTCACGGTCATGCAGTCGCCATGCAGGAAGCCGTGCTCCAGCAGCGTCTTCATCAGGAGCGGGATGCCGCCCGCCTCGAACATATCCTTGGCGACGTAGCGGCCGCCCGGCTTGAGGTCGGCGATGTAGGGCGTCTTCTTGAATATCTCGGCGACGTCGAAAAGGTCGAACTCGATCCCGCATTCATGCGCGATGGCCGGCAGGTGCAGGCCCGCATTGGTCGAGCCGCCCGAGGCCGCTACGACGGTCGCCGCATTCTCCAGCGCCTTGCGCGTGACGATGTCGCGCGGGCGGATGTTGCGGGCCAGCAGCTCCATCACGATCTCGCCCGAGGCGCGGTTGAAGCGGTCGCGCACCTCGTAGGGGGCCGGCGCGCCGCAGGAATAGGGAAGCGCGAGGCCGATCGCCTCGGCGACGGTCGCCATCGTGTTGGCGGTGAACTGCGCGCCGCAGGAGCCGGCTGAGGGACAGGCGACCTGCTCGATCTCGTCGAGGTCGTCGTCGCTCATCTTGCCGACGGAGTGCATGCCGACGGCCTCGAAGATGTCCTGGACGGTCACCTGCTTGCCGCGGAAATTGCCCGGCAGGATCGAGCCGCCATAGATGAAGACGGAGGGCACGTTCAGGCGAACCATCGCCATCATCATGCCCGGCAGCGACTTGTCGCAGCCCGCGAGGCCGACGAGCGCGTCATAGGCGTGGCCGCGCATGGTCAGCTCGACCGAGTCGGCGATCAGGTCGCGCGAGGCCAGCGAGGCCTTCATGCCCTGGTGGCCCATGGCGATGCCGTCGGTGACGGTGATCGTGCAGAACTCGCGCGGCGTGCCGCCGGCGGCCGCGACGCCCTTCTTCACCACCTGCGCCTGGCGCATCAGCGAGATGTTGCAGGGCGCGGCCTCGTTCCAGCACGAGGCGACGCCGACGAGCGGCTGGTGGATCTCTTCCTTGGTCAGGCCCATCGCGTAGAGGTAGGAGCGGTGCGGCGCGCGCGCCGGCCCTTCGGTGACGTACCGGCTCGGCAGTCTGTCCTTGTTCGTGACCGTTACGTCCATGCCCCTCGCTCCTTCGTCTCTCACCCCGGGCTTCTCGAACGCAACTCCCCGATCGCGTTCAGGTCCGGTTCATTCGACGCGCCCTTCGGTGTGCTTCCATTATGGCGGCAGCACGGCGCGTTTCCCGGCGCGGACCCTAGCCGATGCCATCCTGCAATAGTGTTGCGACGGGTCCACAGATGCGCCCTTCCGCGACGGGAAGCTTCGAGCGGAAAGCCTCGAACGAAAAAGGGCGAGCCGACCGGCCCGCCCTCTCGAGTACGATCATCGGACCGGCCCGTGGCCGGTCGAAGCCCTCAGAACGTGAACTTCAGCGAGGCGTTGGCGCCGTAGACCCAGTCGTCACCGACCGTCGCGTCGAAATAGGCCCCGTCGGAGACCCGCTGCTCGCCGTCCGTCCAGTAGCCGACGAGGCCGCCGAGGCGCAGTTCAGCGAAGCTCTGGCGCAGCGAGATGCCGCCCGAGACCGTGTAGAGGTCGGTGTAGGTCGTGTCCGAACCGGTGGAGACGCCGCGGTCGTAGCCGATCGAAATCGAGCCGGCGACCGTCTCGTTGAAGGCGCGGCCGAGGCCGAGGCTCGCCGTGTATCCGTCACGCCAGTTGTAGGGCTGGATCGTGGAGGAGGTGCCGAGCGCAGCGCTCGAGATCGTCGAGACGACCGTGCCGTTGGTCGACCAGTCGGTCCAGCGCAGCGAGGCGAGAAGCAGCGTGCCTTCCGCGATGCCGGTCTGAGCCGAGAGCGTGAAGCTCTGCGGGCTGATGGCGGTGTTGAGCGCCGACTCGACCGGAATCACCGCTCCGGCCGGCGGCACACGGCCCGCGAGCGCGCCGCTGATGCCCGCGCCGAAGGCCGGACCGAACGCCGTCGGGATCGTCAGGACCTGATCGCCGCGACGAACGAGGGCCGTGTCGGTGATGGTAACCTGGCCGTCGCCGCGGATCGAGTCGTGCTCGACCTCCGAACGGTAGAGACCCTGGATGCGCAGCGCGATCTCCGGACGCTCGTAGGCGAGGCCGACCCGGTAGCCCGCCTCGTACCCGCCGCGGGAATCGACGGACACGGCGCTCGGCAGGAAGACCGTGGACCCGGTCGCGGCCAGAAGACCCGCAAGAGCCGGGCTGGCAGCCGCCAGCGCCGGGTTCAGGCTGCGCTCGCCGAGGCTCGTGCCCTGGAAGTTGAAGTCCTCGAAGAAGACGCCGCCGAGAAGCGAGAAGCGCCCGGCCTCGGCCGTGTAGCTCACGCGGCAGGTCGCGCCGAACTCGTTGGAGTCGAACTCGATCGTCTGCGTCCGCGAGGTGATGCCCGGCTGTCCGGAGAACTCCGGCAGCGCGGCGCCCGGAAGGCCGCGATAGTCGGCTTCGGCCGCGAAGCTCTCGGTGTAGTGGCCGGCGCAGGCGAAGGCGTCGCCGCCGAACATCACCGAGGCGGACGGGATCTGGTAGTTGCCCGTGTAATCACCGCCGTCGACGGACACGCCGTTGACCGAGGTGAAGCCGCGGTTCGGGTTGACGTAGGTCAGGCCGGTGCGGGTCGAGAAGGAGCCCCGCTCGAAGAGAATGTCGGTGTCGGCCGTTCCGCGCTGGAAACCGCCGGCATTGGCCGTCGCCGCCATCGTCAGAACGAGCGCCGTTCCGGCTGCAAGCTTCGTGAGTGTCCGCATCCCCAGTCTCCCAGACCCTTGAATTCCCCGAGTCTCCGGCTTCGCGTGCCGGCCTCCTGTTCCACACGCTATGGTTAGACGGCGGCTTTGGGAATACGGATCGCGGGGCCGAACGGCGCGTTGACGTTACGACGCTGGACGAGATTTCTTACACAAGTCCTTCATACGGCTTCAATTTCACCAACCACCCCACCGAGGGGGCGCTCCCCTTCCGTAAACGGAAGAGAAGCAACCGTGGCCGGAATGTGACAGATCGAGCCAGAGGCCTCGCGTCAGGACAGGCGTTCGAGAGCTGCGGCCAGGGCCTCCGCTTCCGCGAGGTAGGCGGCACGCTTCTCGCGCTCCTGCTCCACCACCTCCTCCGGCGCGTTGGCGACGAAGCGCTCGTTGCCGAGCTTCTTGTCGATCCGCGCGACCTCGTCGAGCGCCTTGGCGCGCGCCTTGGTCAGCCGCGCGCGCTCGGCGTCGATGTCGATCATGCCAGCCAGCGGAATGGCGAAGCCCGTGCCGCCGACGAAGAGCTGTGCCGACTGCGCCGGCGCTTCGCCCGCCGAGGACACCGACTTCAGCCGCGCGAGGCGACGCAGCGCCGGACCGTGGCGCTCCATCCGCGCGGCCGTCGCCTCGTCGGGCGCGATCGCCACGAGCTCGGCTTCCGCTCCGGCCGGAACGTTCATCTGGACGCGAACGGAACGGATCTCGCCGACGAGCTCGATCAGCCAGTTGATGTCGGCCGCGGCCTCGGGGTCCTCGAACGAGGCCGACGGCCAATGCGAATGGCACAGGAGCTGCGGCCGGCTCTCGCCCTTCGGCGCGGTCAGCGCCCACAGCTCCTCGGTCAGGAACGGCATGAACGGGTGCAGCAGCGCGAAGATGCGGTCGAGCACGTGGCCGGTGACGCGACGCGTCTCGGCCTTCTCCTCCTCCGTTCCGTCGAGGAAGACGGGCTTCGACAGCTCCAGATACCAGTCGCAGAACGAGTTCCAGACGAAGCGATAGATCACTGCTGCCGCATCGTTGAAGCGATAGGCCGCGAGCGCGGCGTCGGTCTCCGCGACCGCGCGCGACAGCTCCGTCACGATCCAGCGGTTCAACGGAAGCTCGATGGCGTCGAGCTTCAGATGGACGTCGTGGATCGCGCCGTTCATGCCGGCGAAGCGCGTGGCGTTCCAGAGCTTGGTGCCGAAGTTGCGGTAGCCGGCGATGCGCTGCGGGTCGAGCTTCACGTCGCGCCCCTGCGCGGCCATGATGGCGAGCGTGAAGCGCAGCGCGTCCGCGCCGTACTCGTCGATCAGGTCGAGCGGATCGACGACGTTGCCCTTCGACTTCGACATCTTGGCGCCGGTCTTGTCGCGCACGAGCGCGTGGACATAGACCGTGCCGAAGGGCTCCTCGTCCATGAAGTGCAGGCCCATCATCATCATCCGGGCGACCCAGAAGAAGATGATGTCGAAGCCCGTGACGAGCACGTTCGTCGGGTAGTAGGTCTTCAGCTCGGGCGTCTCGTCCGGCCAGCCGAGCGTCGAGAACGGCCACAGCGCGGAGGAGAACCACGTGTCGAGCACGTCCTCGTCGCGGGTGATGAAGCCCTCGCGCTCGGCCGGGTTCTCCGCCATCTCGCGCGCCCGGTCCTCGGTGATCGTGCCGTTCAGGACGTAGTGCGCGAGCGCCGCCGCGACCGCCGTCTCCTCGTCCTCGTCGACGAAGATCTCGCCGTCCGGGCCGTACCATGCGGGAATGCGATGGCCCCACCAGAGCTGGCGCGAGATGCACCAGGGCTGGATGTTCTCCATCCACTCGAAATAGGTCTTCTCCCAGTTCTTCGGGACGAAGACGGTGCGCCCCTCGCGCACGGAGGCGAGCGCGGGCTTTGCGAGCGTCGCCGCGTCCACGTACCACTGATCGGTCAGGAACGGCTCGACCGGCACTCCGCCCCGGTCGCCGTGCGGCACCATGTGGGTGTGGTCCTCGATCTTGGCGAGGTAGCCTTCCGACTGCAGCCAGTCGACGAGGAGGGCGCGCGCGACGAAGCGGTCGAGCCCCTGGAACATACCGACGGCGCGCTCGCCGTCCTCCTCGAACAGCCCTTCCAGGAATTCGGCATTGTCGCGAAGGTCGATCGTGCCGTCCGGCGCCAGAACGTTGATCTGCGCGAGATCGTGCCGGCGGCCGACCTCGAAATCGTTGAAGTCGTGCGCGGGCGTGATCTTCACCGCGCCCGAACCCGCTTCCGGGTCGGCGTAGTCGTCGGCGACGATCGGGATCAGACGTCCGACGAGCGGCAGGCGCGCCTTTGCGCCGACGATGCCCGCGTAGCGCTCGTCCTCCGGGTTCACCGCCACGCCCGAATCGCCGAGCATGGTTTCGGGGCGCGTCGTCGCGACCGTGATGTAGCTCGTCGGGTCCTCGATGTCGTAGCGCCGACCCTCGATCGGATAGCGGATGTGCCAGAGATGCCCCTGGATCTCGCGCTGCTCGACCTCCAGATCCGAGATCGCGGTCAGGAGCTTCGGGTCCCAGTTGACGAGACGCTTGTCCTTGTAGATCAGGCCTTCGCGATAGAGCTGGACGAAGACCTTCAGGACGGCGCGCGACAGGCCCTCGTCCATGGTGAAGCGCTCGCGGCCCCAGTCGCAGGAGGCGCCGAGCCGGCGCAGCTGCTTCAGGATCGCCCCGCCCGATTCCTCCTTCCACTGCCAGACGCGCTCGACGAAGGCCTCGCGGCCCATCGTGCGACGGTGCTCCTGGCGCTGCATGAGCTGGCGCTCGACGACCATCTGCGTCGCGATGCCCGCATGGTCGAGGCCCGGCTGCCAGAGCACGTTCTGCCCGAGCATGCGGCGATGCCGGACGAGCACGTCCTGCAGCGTGTTGTTCAGCGCATGGCCGATATGGAGCGAGCCGGTGACGTTCGGCGGCGGAATGACGATGGAGAAGGCCTCGCCGCCCTCGCGCGCGCCGCGTCCCGCCGCGAAGGCATCGGCCTCCTCCCACAGCGCCGCGACCCGCGGCTCGATGGAGGCGGCGTCGTAGGTCTTCTCGATCATCTTTGAATGTCCGGGCGTTCGGGAGAGCTTTGCCCTGCCGTTACAGGGAAGCTTTCGAACCTGTCAACGAACGCCCGTCGCCGAGCTTTACGCCTCAGCGGCGTCCGCCGCGCGCCACGCGCTCGATCTCCTCGCGGACCAGCCGCTCGACGAGCTTGGGCAGATTGTCGTCCAGCCAGTCCTGCAGCATGGGGCGCAGCATCTCCTGCGCCATGTCCTCCAGCGAGCGCAGCTCGCCCTCGCGGATGGCCCGTGCCAGCTCGTCGAAGGAGGCGCCGACGAGATCGCCGGTGCGGCCGGAAATCAGCGGGGCGTCGGACCCGCGCGCTTCCTGCCCGGCATCGTCCAGAACGGCGGCTCGGAACTCGTGCATGCGGGGGCTGTCGCTGTTGGCCGGGTTGAACGGAGCGGGCGTCTCGGCGCGCGCGCCCCCCTCGCCCCGGTCCAGACCGTCGGCCTTGGCTTCGAGCTCCTTCAAGAGATCGGCGGGAAGGCCCTGCATGGCGTTCTCCTTCGATGCGTCGCGTTCGATGCGGAGCGAACTGGCCGCGAACGTCTCGTTCGCGGCGCTCTTGGACGGCTCGGCCGTCTCCGACGAAACCTCGTCGAGGGTCGGCCAGTCGCCGAAGGCCTCGGCCTCGAGCTCCTCACGCAGGCGCCGCGCCAGATCGTCCTCGTCGCGGGACGAGAAGACAGGCTGCTCGGCCGAAGGCACCGGCTCGGGGGCTTGCGCCTCCACGGCCCGCTCGACACCCCGCTCCGTCGCGACGCGAAGCATGGGGCCGGCGTCGGCGGAAGGGCGCAGCCGCGACACGCCGCTCGACGGCGCATCGTCGGCCTTCGGCGTTTCAGGCCTTTCGTCGCTGTTCTCGATGATCCTCCGGATGGAGGCCAGGATCTCGTCCATCGACGGCTCCTGGACAGCGCTGGCTCTGGTCATCGAACGGCTCCGCTCTGCCGGGCGACCCGCCGACCGCCGGCGAATCAACGAGACGAAGCTAGCCGCATTGGGCGCCGCACTGAATCCCTTCGAAGAGGTTCACAGGGCATCTTCTACAGAAATTCCGTGCTTCGAGGCTCGGATGGACGGTCAGCGGCCGTCCGGCGTGCGCAATCCGTGCCACTTGTCCTCGACCTGCCGGTAATGCTCCTCCGGATCGTAGATCTCGACCGCGAGCGCCAGCTGCACGGCGTCCATCCGGCCGATGGCCGAAAGGAGCTGATAGGCGGCGACGATCACGTCTCGCTGCGAACCGGCGAGCAGCACCTGCGCGGAGATCACGTCCGCCCGCGCGTTCAGGACGTCGAGCGTCGTGCGCTGGCCGACAGAGCGCTCCTCCGTCACGCCGCCGAGGGCGAGCTGTGCGGCGGCGAGCTGCGCGCGATAACCCGTCACGTTGGCTTCGGCCGCCTGGAGCTGGGCGTAGGAGGCGGCGACGAGCGCACGCACCTGGTCGCGCGCCAGATCGACCTCGATCCGCCGCTGGCCGAGGACTTCCTTCGCCTCGCGGACCTGCGAGGCGTTGAGACCGCCCTGATAGATCGGGATGGTCAGCTGAGCGCCGATCGTGGCCGAGACCTGATTCTGGGTCGTGACGTTCGGACGAACGCCGGGCAGGTCGTCGAAGCCGCCGCCTCCGCCGCCCGCACTCGTGCCGCCGCGCGTCTCGTTCAGCGCGTAGACGTTGTCGACCGAGCCGGTGATCCGCAGCTCGGGCAGAAGCGACCCCTCCGCCGCCTTCACCTGGAAGGAGGCTGCCTCGACCGCGAAGAGCTGCGCCTGGATGGCGGGATGTTCGGCCTGGGAGATTTCGAGCGCCTGCGCGATGGAGCGCGGCATCAGGTTCTCCGGCGGGCGCACGGGCGCGGCGAGAGAGCCCGGCGCGTCGCCGATCACGTCGAGATAATTGGCCTCGCTGACCGCGACCTGCGCCAGGGCCGAGTTCAGAAGCGCCGTCGCCAGCGCCTCCTGCGACTGGGCCTGCGCCACGTCGGTGCGAGTGCCCTCGCCCACTTCGAACCGGGCGTCGGCGGCGCGGACCTGCTCGCGCACCGCTTCCAGATCCTGACGGCGATACTCGGCGACCTGCCGGTCGCGGCGCACGTCCATATAGGCGGTCACGGCGTCCAGAAGGACGTTCTGGACCGTGTTCGCCAGATTCGCCTGCCCGAAGCGCACCTGGGACTGCGCGGACATGACGTTGTTGGCGGTCTCGAACCCGTCGAAGAGAAGCTGATTGATCTGAATGCCGGCCGAAAGCGATTCGGAGCGGCCGCGCTGGTTCGGCAGATTGTCGCCGAAGGTGGTGCGGGTGCGCTGGGCCTGCGCCCCGGCGCTGCCGGTGATGAAGGGCCGCATGGCGGAACGCGCCTGCGTCACGCCCTCGTCGGTCGCCCGCTGCCCGGCACGGGCCACGTTCAGGTTCTGGCTGTTGGTGTAGGCCTGCGCCATGGCCTCGCGCAGGGTCTGAGCGTCGGCCCCCGCTGCGCCGAACCACAGAAGGCCGAGACCCGCGACCGTCGAAGTCAACCAGCGGTTTTGCATTCGTCACCCCTCGCATCGCGACGGGCATGGAGGGTCGGCCGACCGGCGAACCACCTGCGATGCTCCATCGCGGAGGCAGTGATGGCACGAAGGCTTCCCTCGCGCCAGCGCTTTACAAACACGCTTGCATGTTATGCGGTGCCGATGTGCTTTCCGCACGACACCTCGCCGCCCTCAGAAGACGAAGCCGCGTTCCTTGCGAAAGCCCGGAAGCGCCGGGAGGCTGCAATTGAAGCCGAACCGGTCGGACACGATCTCGCCGTCGCGCACGAACAGCTTGGCCATGCCCGCATTGCCGTGGCCGACCACGGCGACGAGACGACCCCGCTCGGCGAGCTGCTGGACCAGCGCGGACGGCACCTCGTCCACCGCCCCTTCGAGCAGGATCACGTCGAACGGCGCGGCCTTCGGCAGGCCCGCCGCCAGCGGCCCCTGAACGATCTCCACGCCTTCGACGCCGGCCTCCGCAAGAGCCGAACGCGCGGAAGCGGCGAGCTCCTCGTTCTCCTCCAGCCCGACGACCGACTGGCCGAGGCGGGCGGCGATGGCACATGAATAGCCGGTGCCGCAACCGACGATCAGAACGCGGTCGTCGCTATCGATGCTCGCGAGCTGCAACATCTTCGCCAAGGGCGAGGATTCGATCAGAAAACGGCCGGGCGCCAGCGGGATGTCCGCGCCGATATAGGCGAGGTCGCGCCGCTCGCGCGGCACGAACAGCTCGCGCGGCACATTCAGGAAGGCCCGCAGGATCTCCAGATCGGTGACGTCGGTCGTCCGAATCTGGTTGTCGACCATCTTCACCCGCGCGGTGGCGAAGTCCATGGCACCCTCGTCGATCATCGTTGCTCGCGCGCGTCCCATAGAACATCGCGGCGCAAAGCGGAACCGAGGAGTTGCGCCCGCGTGGCCGACCGGACCGCACTCTCCCGCCTGGAAGGATCGAACACGCCCTCGGGCGCGTTTCGATGGGCACGATCGGAGCGGGACTGCTTCGAACGATGGAGACCCGTCATGAAGGCCGCCCGGCTCGCTCTGCCCCTTCTCGCCCTGCCCCTTCTTGCCTTGTCAGGCTGCGTCGCCCAGACGGGCGTCGTCTACGGCACGTTCGAAATCCCGCCTGAGCGGTCGGGCTCGCGCTGCGAGAACTACGCTCGGCAGACATACTACAACGTCTACAGCGATCTCCACGATTCCGGCGACAGCTTCGGCGCGCGGGGCTTTTCCCGCGCCAACGCCGAGGCCGCCGCCGAACGCGCCTATCGGCGCTGCCTCAGCGGCCGGCTGAACTGAGCTCGCCGTTCAGGCGCCTTCGCGGATCTGCGTCAGGGTCCGGCGAAGGCTGAGCGCTTCGGGGTCCACGCGCACTTCGATCAGCGCCGGCCCGTCCGCCGCCAGCGCCTCGCGAAGAACCCGTTCGGCATCCTCCGTGCGCTCGATCGTCGCGCCATGCGCGCCGAAGGCACGCGCATAGGCCGCGAAGTCCGGGTTGGTCAGCGCGGTCGCGCTCTCGCGGGCCGGATAATGCTTCTCCTGATGCATGCGGATCGTGCCGAGCATGCCGTTGTTCATGACGAGGAACAGGATCTTGAGGCGATGGCGCACGGCCGTCGCCAGCTCCTGGCCCGTCATCAGGAAGCAGCCGTCGCCGGCAAAGCACACGACCTGCCGCTCCGGCGCGACGAACCCGGCCGCGACCGCCGCCGGCACGCCGTAGCCCATGGCGCCGTTGGTCGGCGCCAGCTGCGTGCGGTAGTCGCGGTGGACCCAGAACTTGTGGACCCAGGTCGCGTAGTTTCCGGCCCCGTTGCAGACGATCGCCTCCGGGGCGAGCGCGCGCACCGTTCGCACGATCGCGCCGGGATCGACCGCGCCCGGCGGGGTCGGCACGTCGCCGCGACCGCGCTCGAAATCGGCCCGCGCGGCCTTCGTCTCGTCCGCCCAGGCGCTCGAATCGATGGCCGGGCCGTCGAGCATCGCTTCCAGGAACGCCTCGCTCGACGCGTTCATCGACAGTGTCGGCCGGTAGACGCGGCCGAGCTCTTCGGACCCCGGATGGATGTGGACGAGCGGCTGGCGGGGCTCGGGAATGTCGAGCAGCGTGTAGCCCGAGCTCGGCATCTCGCCCATGCGCGCGCCGAGCAGGATCAGGCAGTCGCTCTCGCGGATCCGCTTGGCGAGCGGGGCGGCGACGCCGATCCCGACATCGCCGACATAAGAGGGGTGCTCGTTGTCGAGATAGTCGAGGCAGCGGAATTCGAGCCCGACGGGCAGGCCGTCGCGCGTCGCCCACTGCGCGAGAAGGTCGGCGCAGCGCGCGCTCCAGCCCCCGCCGCCGGCGATGACGAGCGGGCGCCTGGCCTCGCCCAGCCTCTGGCGCAGAGCGGCGATGTCGGCGGCGCGCGGTGCGGGCGGAGCGGGCACGGCGGCGGGCGCTGCGGCGCGCTGGTCGGTCTCGCCGGACAGCATGTCCTCCGGCAGCGCCAGCACCACCGGGCCCGGACGGCCGTTCATCGCGACATGAAAGGCGCGGCTGACGAATTCGGGAATGCGCGTGGCGTCGTCGATCTCGGCGACCCATTTCGCGATGGAGCCGAAATAGGCCTTATAGTCGATCTCCTGGAACGCCTCGCGCTCCTTCATGTCGCGCGCGACCTGCCCGATGAAGAGGATCATCGGCGTCGAGTCCTGCTGCGCCGTGTGCAGGCCGATCGAGGCGTTGGTCGCGCCGGGACCGCGCGTCACGAAGCAGATGCCGGGGCGGCCCGTGAGCTTGCCGGCCGCTTCCGCCGCGAAGGACGCGCCGGATTCGTGCCGCGTCGTGACGAATCGCATCTCGGGGTGATCGACGAGGGCGTCGAGGACGGCGAGATAGCTTTCGCCCGGAACGCCGAAGATCAGCTCGACACCGTTGATGCTCAGCGCTTCCGTCAGAAGCCTCGCACCTGTCGTCCGTCCGCCCATCGTCGATCCTCCCGTTCTGCCATTCGAATGCCGGCGGCACACTGCCGCGCCGATGTCGGCTGGCGCAAGGCCATAGCGGAATGCGACGGGGTCGGCGATCAGCGGCCGGTGAATTCCAGGTTGGCGATCAGCCCCTCGGCATGGCGCAGCGCGGCGCCCGCCGCCTCGGCCATCTGCGGAAGGATCAGCCATTCCAGCGTCCATGCCGCGCCCGACCGCTCGTTCTCGTGGACGAGGCTCTGTGCCAGCGTCCCGAGGAGACCGGCGTTGAGCCGCGCCAGAGCCACCAGAAGTTCGGCCGCGACCGGGTTCTGCTTGTGCGCCATGGCGGACGAGCCCCCCGCCCCGGCGATTCGGACGGCGCCGCGCTCGGTCTGGGCCAGCAGCGCCACGTCCTGACCGATCTTGCCGAGCGTCCCGGTCAGGAGCGCCAGCCCCTGCGCGAGGTCGAGGATGAGGGTGCGATCCGAGTGCCAAGGCTCGGCGTCCATCAGCCTCAGCCGCGCGGCGAGCATTTCGCGAAGCCGAAGATGGTCCAGTCCGAAGGACGCGCCGTCGCCCACAGGGCCGCCGAGCTGGATCTGCAGCTGATCGTTGAGATCGAGGAGGCGGGCGCGATGGTCGGCCAGCGGGCGCGTCCAGGTCGCGATCTTGGCCGCGACGGTGAAGGCTAGCGCCGCCTGCATCCGCGTCTGCGCCATCAAGGGCTTCGCCCCTTCGTCGCGAGCCGTCACGGCCAGCACGGCGAGAACGCGATCGCACCGCAGCGCAAGGACTTGCAGCACGTCCTTCAAACGAAGCATGAGGCCGGTATCGACCGCGTCCTGGCTCGTCGCGGCCTTATGGAGATGAGCCGCATGCGGCTCGCCCAAGCTCGCCCGAAGGGCCTTCACCAGCGCCGGAACCGGCACGCCGTCGCGCAGCATGCCGCTTGCGAGCGCGTCGAGATCGGGGTCGAAGGCTTTCGTCGCCCGAGCGATCGAGAGCGCTGCCTCGGCCGGGATGATCCCGAACTCGGCCTGCGCGCCCGCCAGCTCGCGTTCGAAGACGAGCATCGCCTCGATTTCGGCCTCGGCCGAGAAGAAGCGGGCGATCTCCTCGTCGGAGGCGATGCCGGCGGCAAGCCCGCTCATATCACACGCGCTCCAGCGCGATCGCGATGCCCTGCCCGACGCCGATGCACATGGTGGCGAGCGCGCGTCGTCCGCCGTTGAGGGACAGCTCCAGCGCCGCCGTCCCGGCGATCCGCGCGCCCGAAGCGCCCAGCGGATGGCCGAGCGCGATGGCGCCGCCATTCGGGTTCACGCGGGCATCGTCGTCGGCGATGCCCAGCTCGCGAAGCGTCGCCAGACCCTGGCTGGCGAAGGCCTCGTTCAGCTCGATCACGTCGAAGTCGGCGGCCGTCAGGCCCAGCCGCGCCATGAGCTTCTGCGAGGCCGGTGCGGGTCCGATGCCCATGATGCGGGGCGGAACGCCGGCCGTGGCGCCGCCGAGAATGCGCGCGATCGGCGTCAGCCCGTGGCGCCGGGCCGCCTCCTCGCTCGCCACGATCAACGCCGCCGCCCCGTCGTTGACGCCCGATGCATTGCCCGCCGTCACCGATCCGCCCTCGCGGAACGGCGCCTTGAGCTTGGCGAGCCCTTCCAGCGTGGTGTCGCCGCGCGGATGCTCGTCCGAGCTCACGATTTTCGGCTCGCCCTTGCGCTGGGGGATCGTCACCGCCGCGATCTCCCGAGCCAGACGGCCGTTCTCCTGCGCGGTCACCGCCTTCTGTTGCGAGCGCAGCGCGAAGGCGTCCTGGTCCTGACGCGACACGCAGTAGTCGGCCGCGACGTTCTCGGCCGTCTCCGGCATGGAATCGACGCCGTACTGCTTCTTCATCAGCGGATTCACGAAGCGCCAGCCGATGGTCGTGTCGTGAATTTCGGCCGAGCGCGAGAAGGCGCTTTCGGCCTTCGGCAGGACGAAGGGCGCGCGTGACATGGATTCGACGCCGCCCGCGATCATCAGCTCGGCCTCGCCGGCCTTGATCGCGCGCGCGGCCATGATGACGGCGTCCATGCCCGATCCGCAGAGCCGGTTGACGGTCGTGCCCGAGACGCCGACCGGCAGGCCCGCGAGCAGCGAGGACATGCGCGCGACGTTGCGGTTGTCCTCGCCCGCCTGGTTGGCGCAGCCGTAGATCACGTCGTCCACCGCCTCGAAGTCGACGGAGGAATGCCGCTCCATGAGCGCGCGCAGCGGCACTGCCCCGAGATCGTCGGCGCGCACCGAGGAGAGCGAACCGCCGAAACGGCCGATCGGCGTGCGCAGATAGGAGCAGATGAAGGCGTCGGGCATGGGTCTCAAAGCTCCGGTGCGGTCAGGTCGGCGACGGTGCCGTCGGTGTGGAGCTTGGCTCCGGTCATCCCTTGCAGTTCGTCCAGCGAGATCGAGGCGAGCTTCTCGCGAAGCACGAAACGCCCGTTCTCGACATCGACGACGGCAAGGCTGGTATAGACGCGCGTCACGCAGGCGACACCCGTCAGCGGCAGCGAGCAGGCCTGCAGCAGCTTCGGCCGCCCGTCCTTGGTTACGTGGTCGGTGATGACCGCGACGCGCTTGGCGCCGTGGACGAGGTCCATCGCCCCGCCGACGGCGGGAATGCCCTTCGGGCCGGTCGACCAGTTGGCGAGGTCGCCGGTCTCGGCCACTTCGAAGGCGCCGAGGATGGCGACGTCGAGATGGCCGCCGCGCACCATGGCGAAGCTGTCGGCGTGGTGGAAGAAGGCGGTGCCGGGTTTCAGCGTCACGGCCTTCTTGCCGGCGTTGATCAGGTCCCAGTCCTCCTGACCGGCCGGCGGCGCCTCGCCGAAGCCGAGAATGCCGTTCTCGGTGTGGAAGATCGCCTGGCGCCCGTCCGGCTGAAAGCGCGCCACCATTTCCGGCAGGCCGATGCCGAGATTGACATAGGCGCCGTCGGCGATGTCCTGCGCGGCGCGCCACGCGATCTGAGCGTTGGAAAGCCTCGCGGTCATGCCGTCACCTTCGGATGCGCGGCGCCCGCGCGGTTGAGATCCTCTTCCTGCGCGGGGTCGGAAACCTCGACCACGCGCTGCACGAAGATGCCGGGTGTCACCACGGCTTCCGGGTCGATCGCGCCGGGCTCCACGACCTGCGAGACCTGCACGATGGCGACCGCCGCCGCCGTGCACATCAGCGGCCCGAAATTCCGCGCGGCTTTGTTGTAGGTCAGATTGCCGAGCCGGTCTCCGGCCTTGGCCTTCACCAGCGCGTAGTCCGCCTTCAGCCACAGTTCGCGCACGTAAGGCCGGCCGTCGAACTCCTCGACAGCCTTGCCGGCCGCCAGATCCGTGCCGTAGCTCGTCGGCGTGTAGAAGGCCGGAATGCCGGCGCCCCCGGCCCGGATGCGCTCGGCGAGCGTGCCCTGCGGCACGAGCTCCAGCTCGATCTGGCCAGCCAGATAGCGCTCGGTGAAGACGCGCGGATCGGCCGAGCGCGGGAAGGAGCAGATCAGCTTGGCGACCATGCCCTGCTCGATCATCGCCGCGAGCCCGACATGGCCGTTGCCCGCATTGTTGTTGACCACCGTCAGATTCTTCGGGCTCCCGGTTTCGAGGAACCGGTCGATCAGCGCGTGGATCAGCTCGATCGGCGCGCCCGAGCCGCCGAAGCCGCCGATCATCACGCTCGCGCCGTCCGGAATGTCCGCCACGGCCTCTGCGAGGCTCGCGACCGTCTTGTCCACCATCGTGCCTGCTCCCGTCAGATGTCGAGGAAGACGGTCTCGCCGTCTCCCTGAAGGCGAATGTCGAAGCGGTAGACCGCCAGTCCGTCGCGCATCGAGCGCTTCGCGATCAGCGTGTCGCGTCGCGCCGGTTCGGGAATGCGCTGGAGCAGGGGGTCGGCCGCGTTCGCCTCCGCCTCGTCCTCGAAGTAAAGCCGGGTGTGCAGCCCGACATTGATGCCGCGCGCCGCGATCCAGACCGTCACGTGCGGCGCCTGACGGCGCCCGTCGGGCAGCGGCACGACCCCCGGCTTGACGGTCTCGAAGCGGAAGGAACCGTCCTTCTCGTCGGTCGGCAGCCGCCCCCATCCGCTGAAATCCGGATCGGCCGTGCCGCGCGTCTCGCCCGGCGAGTTGTGGAACCCGTCCGCATCCGCCTGCCAGATCTCGATGAGCGCATCGCGCACAGGGCTCCCCGCGCCGTCGAAGAGCTGCCCTTCGATCAGGATGCGCTCGCCCTTCGCCTGCGGGCCGACGAGGACGAGACCGAGGTCCTTCTCGTAGACGCCGGTGATCTCCACCCAGTTCGGATTGGTGCCGATATGGACGTAGGGGCCGGCCGTCTGCGACGGCGTCTCCTTCAGATAGGAAAGCGGCTGGACCATCAGTTCCCCTCCGGGCGGTTCTCGAAGAAGGTCGAGCGGCGTCCGCGCAGCACGATGTCGAACTTGTAGGCGAGAGCGTCCATCGGAAGCGTGGCGTTGCGGTCGAGGGCGGCGACGAGCTGGTCGATGGCGCGCTCGTCGTCGATCGTCCGCACGATCGGACATTGCCGGATCATCGGATCGCCCTCGAAATACATCTGCGTCACGAGCCGCTGGGCGAAGGCCTCGCCGAAGACCGAGAAGTGGATGTGCGCCGGGCGCCAGTCGTTGACGCCGTTCGGCCATGGGTAGGCGCCCGGCCGGATGGTGCGGAAGGCGTAGGCGCCGTCCTCGTCCGTGATGACGCGGCCGCAGCCGCCGAAATTCGGGTCGAGCGCCGCGACGTAGCCTTCCTTGTGGTGGCGGTATCGCCCGCCGGCATTGGCCTGCCAGACCTCCACGAGCGCACCGCGCACGGGCCGCGCGTTCTCGTCCAGCACCCTTCCGTAGACGACGATGCGCTGGCCGATCGCCTCAGCGCCGTCCTTGCCGTAGTTGCGGATGAGGTCGTGGTCGAGCGGGCCGAGGACGTCGTGGCCGAAGACCGGGCCGGTCGTCTCGGACGGGGTGGCCGGCATCGACAGGAGCGCGCCGCGCGGGGCGCGCAAAATCGTCGACTTGTAGGACGGGGCGAGCGGCGCCGGGTGCCAGGCGCGGTCGCGCGGAAAGAAGGTCATTGGGAGTCTCCCTCCATCTCCGCGAGCGTCCTCTTGGCGATCTTGATGGCGTGGTTGGCGGCCGGCACTCCGGCATAGACCGCGACGTGCATCAGCGCCTCCGCGATGTCGTCCGCGCTCGCTCCGGTGTTCCTCGTCGCCCGCACATGCATGGCGACCTCCTCGTCCTGACCGAGCGCGGCGAGCAGCGCGATGGTCACGATCGAGCGCTCGCGCAACGTGAAGTTCGGCCGCGACCAGACCGATCCCCAGGCGCCCTCGGTGATGAAGGTCTGGAACCCCCGGTCGAACTCGGTGATCGACGCGCTCGCCCGGTCCACATGGGCGTCGCCCAGCACCTTGCGGCGCGTGGCCATTCCCGTCCGGTAGCGTTCGGTCGGCTCGGTCCCGCTCATGCGTCCACTCCCGAAAGATGAGCCCGGATCAGCGCCGCCACGGCGTCCGGCTGCTCGATGCAGGGCAGATGCCCGGCCGCCTCGATGACCTCGAAGCGCGCGCCGGGAATCGCCTCGGCGGTCGCCCGGACGAGGTCCGGCGGCGTCGAGAGATCGGCATCGCCGACCGCGACGAGCGTCGGGACGGCGATCGAGCCCAGCTCGCCCGTCAGGTCCGCGTCGCGGATCGCGGCACAGGTGCCGCAATAGCCGTCGGCCGGCGTGCGTTCGAGCATGTGGCGCCAACCGGAGAGGTCCGCGAGGCGCCGGCGTGCGAAGCCGTCCGTGAACCAGCGTCCGATCACGCCCTCGGAGATCGAGGCGAGCCCGCCTTGGCGGATCGCGTCGATACGCCCGTTCCAGAGCTCCGGCCCACCGATCTTGGACGCGGTGTCGAGAAGCACGAGGCGCACGAGCCGTTCGGAGTGCCGGATGGCGATGTCCTGCGCGATCAGCCCACCGACCGAAAGGCCGACCAGCGAGACCTCGTCCCAGCCCAGCCGGTCGAGGAGCGCCAGCAGATCGGCGGAATGGTCCGCGATCGCGTAGTCGCCGGAAGGCGCGCTCGACAGGCCGTGCCCTCGCTTGTCGTAGAGGAGGATTTCGAACGTTCCCGCCAGTCGCCCGACCACTTCGTCCCAGATGCGCGCATCCGAGCCGAGCGAATTGGAGAAGACGAGGCGCGGTCCGCCCGCCGTCCCGGCCACTCGATAATGCAGGATCTGCCCGTTGACGTCCGCGAAGGCCATCGTCTCTCCCTCTCCCGTAGCTGGAGGATTACCAGCACCCTGAAGTCATGTAAAATGAGGTTTCGTGCCGGTCTGATAACCCAGGGGTAAAGAATGGCTCTCGATGCCGCCGTGCGTCTTCGGCATCTCTCGACCTTCGTGGCCGTCGCGCGCGCCGGCTCCATGTCACGCGCCGCGCGCGCCCTGAACGTCACCCAGCCCGCCGTCTCCAAGACCTTGCGCGAACTGGAGACGCTTCTGGGCGTGGCGCTGTTCGACCGCTCGGGCCGGACCATCTCGCTGTCCCGTTTCGGCTCGCTCTTCCTGCGCCATGCCGAGGCGGGGCTGAACAGCTTCGACGAGGGCGCCCGCGCCCTCTCCTCGGCACGCGATCCGTCCTCCCTGCCCCTGCGGATCGGCGCCTTGCCGACCGTCTCGTCCCGCCTGATGCCAGAGGCGGTCCGCCTGTTTCTCGGCGAAGGCCTCGGCGCGGTTCCCCGCATCGTAACGGGTCCGAACGATCATCTTCTGCACCTTCTTCGCGAAGGCCAGCTCGACATCGTCATCGGCCGAATGGCCGAACCGGAGACGATGGCGGGCTTCCACTTCCAGCCGCTCTATGCCGAACCCCTCTGCCTCGCCGTGCGGCCCGGTCATCCGCTGCTCGATCGCGGGCGCCTTCGGCCGGAGGACATCGCAGCCTGCCTCCTCATCCTGCCGCCGCCCGGCTCGGTGATCCGCGCGGCCGTCGACCGGTTCCTGCTCGTCTCGGGCATTCCGCCGGCATCGCGGATCGTCGAATCCGTCTCGCTGGCCTTCGGCCGAACCTTCGTTCGCGAAACGGACGCGGTGTGGTTCATCTCCGAAGGCGTCGTCGGCCATGACATGGCCGAGGGAACCCTCGCCCGTCTCCCGCTCGACATGCGCACCACCATGGGCGCGGTCGGCGTCACCCAGCGCGCCGGAGGGGCGGTCTCGATCGCGGCGGAAATCTTCCTCGCCAGCCTCGCCGACGCCGCCCGGCGCCTCGCCTCGCCCGCATGAAGCCCGTCCGGCGGACGCGTCCGTCGGAACGGCCTCGGGAACGGACGCGAGAGGCTATCGGCCGCTCTCGCCCGGCGCTCCTGCGTCGGCGGCGCGTCGATACTGCAGCGGGCTCATGCCCGTGCGCTGACGGAAGAAGCGGCTGAAATAGGCCGAATCCTCGAACCCGAGGCGATAGGCGATCTGCGCGACCGGCAGCGCCGTATAGGTCAAATGGCGCTTGGCCTCGACGAGCCGCCGGTCCTGGATCAGCCGTGCGGGCGAGCGCCCCGTGACGGCGCGGCAGACGCGGTGGAGATGGGCGAGCGAGACGCCGGACCGCCTCGCATAGTCGGCGAGCGGGCGGTGCTCGGCATAGTCGCTTTCCACCGCTTCGAGGAAGCGCCGGACGAGCGCGGCGCCGGGGCGCTCGTTGGCCGGCGCGTGGGCCTTGGACCCGGCCGCCGTCTGCCGCGCGGTCCAGAGCGCCAGCAGGGTCGCGCGCGACAGGAGCGCCGCCTCCCGCCCTGGAGCCGGCGTCTGATGTTCGGTGAGAAGCGTGCGCGACAGGAACTCGGCCTCGTCCCACTGCGCATCGCCCTCGGGAACGGAGACGGCCGCAAAGCGCCCGAGCCGCGACAGGACCGACGGGGCGAGCGCCAGCCCGGCCGACAGGAGCGAGGCCGGAACGCTGACGACGATGCCGACGGTGCCCGGCGTGAAGTCGTAGGCGTGGACGCAGAGCGGCGGCACCCAGGCGAGCGAGCGGGCCGGAAGGCCGACGCGCTCGCCCTCCGCGCTCGCCACCGCATGACCCTCGGTGATCAGCAACGCCTGGAACAGATGCGAGTGTCGGTGCGGGGCGATGCGCCAGTCGAAACCGGAGGAGCGGCTGGAGATGGTCTCGGCATGGACGGCGAGCGGCAGATGCGGCGCGTCCACCTCGCCATAGAGGGCGTAGACGGGGATGTCCTGTCGGGTGGCGGCAAGCGCGGGCATGCGGACCCCATGAAGGAGAGATTCGTCCTGTTCTTTGCGCCGCGGCCGCCCATGCCGCAAGCCCCGCCGTCGGGCGATAAGCGGAGCCGCGCCGTCGCCGGCGCGCGATCAGCCGAAGGGACCCATCATGCGCGCTCGAACGAAGGTCACGATCATCGGGAGCGGCCCGTCCGGCCTCCTCCTCGGCCAGCTTCTGTCGCGGGCCGGCATCGACACCATCATCCTGGAGCGCTCGACCCGCGAGCACGTCCTGTCCCGCATCCGGGCCGGCGTTCTGGAGCGCGGCACCGTCTCGCTGCTCGAGGAGGTCGGCGCGGCCGGGCGGCTTCACCGCGAAGGTCTCGTCCATGACGGGTTCGAGCTCGCCTTCGACGGTATGCGCCACCGCCTCGACCTCGCCGCGCTGACCGGGGGCGCGCATGTCACCGTCTACGGCCAGACCGAAGTGACCCGCGATCTGATGGAGGCGCGCGAGGCGGCGGGACTCCCGACCGTTTTCGAAGCCGCCGACGTCGCGCTGCACGACCTAACGAGCGATCGCCCGCGCGTGACCTACCTGGCGAACGGCGAACCTCACGAGATCGAGTGCGACTTCGTCGCCGCGTGCGACGGCTATCATGGCGTCGGGCGCCGCTCGATCCCGGCGGAGGCGCTCAAGATCTTCGAGCGCGTCTACCCCTTCGGCTGGCTCGGCCTTCTGGCCGACGTGCCGCCGGCCGCCGAAGAGCTCGTCTACGCCACGCACGAGCGCGGCTTCGCGCTCCTGTCGATGCGCTCGCTCACGCGCTCGCGCTACTATGTTCAGGTGCCGATGGAGGAGCGCGTCGAGAATTGGAGCGACGCCCGCTTCTTCGACGAGCTGCGCGCCCGCCTGCCGGAGGATCTGGCCGCGCGCGTCACCGAAGGTCCGTCCATCGAGAAGTCGATCGCGCCGCTGCGCTCCTTCGTCGCCGAGCCGATGCGCTACGGTCGCCTGTTCCTGGCCGGAGACGCGGCGCATATCGTGCCGCCGACCGGGGCCAAGGGCCTGAACCTCGCCGCCGGCGACACCCACTATCTGCGCGAGGCGCTCGTCGATCACTATGCCGGCGGCGGCGAGGCCGCGCTCGCCTCCTACTCGCCGCGCGCGCTCCGGCGCGTCTGGCTGGCCGAGCGCTTCTCCTGGTGGATGACGCGCATGCTCCACCGCTTCCCCGAGGACGACGGCTTCGAGCGCCGGATCGGACGCACGGAGTTCGAGCACGTCGCCTCGGTGCGCAGCGCGGCCGTCAACCTTGCCGAGAACTATGTGGGACTTCCCTACTGATTCCCGTCGACAGCCGACGCGGCTCTTCTTAAGGCGATCTTAAGGCGGGAATGAATCGGCGGTTAATTCGCGCGGAACGTTTCCCTCCCTGGAACGTATTGGGTCCACCCAATCGTAAGGCGGACTTGTCGGTTCGCCAGAAGGAGGAGTATTCGATGAGCCACACCCTGTTCTCGCGGCCCGTCCGGATCTTCGTCGGCCTCGGCATGCCAAGAAACATCGACAGCGCCTTCCAGGCCTACGCCTTCCTCAGCGAACTTCCCAAGGACGGCCGCGAGTTGCGCGCCGCGCGCGAGGCCTGCCTTGCCGCGATCAACGGTCTGGGCGATGTCGAGCGCGCCCGCCAGGCCTTCGTGGATTACGCCGAGCGCACCATGATGCTGGTGGACGACATCGAGCCCGCGCCGCTCGCCGCCAACGAGGCCGGCGCCGCCACGGGCCTTCGCCTCGTCGGCTGATCCTTCGCGTTCTTTCGAAGGCCGCGGTCGCTTCCGGCGCCGCGGCCTTTGCGCGCCGGGCGATCAGATCGGGCGCGCCAGCGGCTCGATGGTTCCGCGCGCGCCGACATCCAGGAGGAAGGTTCGTCCGGCCGACGGGTCCGCCCGCCTCTCCTCCTCCGTCATGCCCTCCGCGGCCGTCGTCACCATCAGGCGGTCGAGCCGGTCTCCGACGAAGCAGGGGCATGTCACCTGCGACGCCGGTATCCGGATGCGCCGGACCACCCGCCCCTCCGGCGAGATGGCGTGGATCGCGCCGCCGCCATTGATCGCGCACCAGATCGTGCCGCCTTCATCCATCACCGCGCCGTCGATCACGCCCTCGCCCTCGTGGAGGTGGAACAGCTCCGGCTCCCCCTCCGGCAGGCCCGTGTCGGGATCGACCGCCATGCGCAGCAGCCTGCCGGTCGGACTGTCGATGATGTGGCCGGTTCGCCCGTCGGCGGTGAAGCAGGTGGCGTTCGGCACGGTGAAGCCGTCGAAGAGCTTCGTCAGCCGCCCTTCGTGGAAATGGTAGACCGAGCCGGCGCCCTCCTCGAAGGTCAGGCTCATCGTGCCGATCCAGAAGGCACCGGAGGAATGGACGCGGCCGTCATTGGAGCGCAGATGCCGGTTGTCCGGGTCGATCCCCTGGATGAAAGAGAGTTCGCCCGTGGCCGGGTCGCGCAGATGCAGTCCGTCGTCGAGCGCCATGAGCTGCCGGCCGTCGGCGCAGGCCGCGATTTCGGACGGCATGCGTTTCATCGGGTGGCGCAGGATGCGCCCGCTCGACGGATGCCATTCGAACAGCGCCTTGCCGAGGATGTCGCACCACCATGCGACGCCGGACGCATGGTCGTAGCTCGGGCCCTCGCCCAGATGGCAGGCCTGCGCCGGCAGGGTTTCGATCTCGAGGCGTTCCACCGGCGCTCTCCGTCGTTCGCTCGTCGTCCCGGTCGGACGCGTGGGTAATGAAGCGTCGTCCCGGCAGGAACGTCGCATGGGCGGCGAGACCCGCAACTAGGTGGAATGCGACGCCCGAGAAGCGCGCCGATCGTTTGGGGCGAACGGATCGCGCGATCACGTTCGCGCCAGCGAGGTTTGACGCGATGGAATGCGTCATCTCGCCCGTCGCCCCTTCGTCTCGCGCGGATCGTCCTTATCTCGTGGCGCGAAACGGCCCTCGGGCCGCATCGGATCGAAGGGATGATTCATGATGTTCGCGGACAAGGTGGTGATCGTCACGGGCGCGGGGTCGGGCATCGGCCGGGCGACCGCCCGTCGCTTCCACGAGGAAGGCGCCGACGTGGTCTTCGTCGGCCGGCGGAAGGAGAAGCTGGAGGAAGCGGCCGAGGGGCTCGACGACGACCGCGTGCTGATCCAGTCCGCCGACGTGTCGGACCGCTCGCAGATCGAGGGCGTCGTCCAGGCGACGATCACACGCTTCGGCCGCCTCGACACGCTGGTCAACAATGCCGGCACGGCGGTGGTGAAGTCCTTCGGCAACCTCAGCGACGAGGATTGGCGCAAGGTCCAGTCGACCAATGTGGACGGCCTCTTCTTCGCCTCCCGCGCCGCGATGCCCTTCCTTCTGAAGAGCCAGGGCTCCATCGTGAACGTCTCGTCCGTCTCGGGCATCGGCGGCGACTGGGGCATGAGCGCCTACAACGCCTCCAAGGGCGCGGTCACGAACCTCACCCGATCGCTGGCGCTGGAGTTCGGCGGCCAGGGCGTGCGCGTCAACGCGATCAACCCGTCGCTCACCCGCTCGGAGCTGACCGAGGACATGCTGTCGAACGAGGAGATGATGAGGAAGTTCGCCGAGCGCTGCCCGCTCGGACGCGCGGCCGAGCCGGAAGAGGTGGCCGATGTCATCCTCTTCCTCGCCAGCCCTCTCGCCCGCTTCGTCAACGGCGTGAACCTTCCCGTGGACGGCGGCGTTTCGGCCTCGAACGGCCAGCCGCCCATCGGCTGAGACCGAACCGGACCGGCGCGCCCGATCCAGATCCGCCCGGCGTTTCATTCCGCCGGGCGGACGACAGACAGACAAGGATCCCCAATGACCGAGACGACAGGCCAACGCATCGTTCTCGCCTCGCGCCCGAAGGGGCGCCCGACGACCGACAATTTCCGCTTCGAGACCGTGGCGCTCGGCGAACCCGGCGAGGGCGAGGTTCTTCTCGAAACCCTCTATCTCTCGCTCGACCCCTATATGCGCGGCCGGATGAGCGACGCGCCGTCCTATGCGCCGCCGGTCGAGATCGGCGCGACCATGGTCGGCGGGACGGTCAGCCGCGTCCTCGCCTCGCGCGACCCGAAACTCCGGGAGGGCGACGTCGTCCTGTCCTATTCCGGGTGGCAGACGCACGAGATCACCAAGGCCAAGGGCCTGCGCAAGCTCGACCCGTCCGCCGCGCCCCTTTCCACGGCGCTGGGCGTCCTCGGCATGCCCGGCTTCACCGCCTATGTCGGGCTCGGGGAGATCGGCAAGCCGAAGGAGGGCGAGACCGTCGTCGTTGCGGCGGCCAGCGGGCCGGTCGGCTCGGCCGTCGGGCAGATCGCCCAGCTGCGCGGAGCCCGGGCCGTCGGCATTGCCGGCGGACCCGAGAAGTGCGCCTATCTCAAGGACGAGCTCGGCTTCGACGAGGCCATCGACCATCGCGCGCCCGACTTCGCCGAGCGCCTGAAGGCCGCCTGCCCGAAGGGCATCGACGTCTATTTCGAGAATGTCGGCGGAGCGGTCCAGAAAGCGGTCTGGCCGCTGCTCAACCCCTTCGCGCGGGTTCCGGTCTGCGGGCTCGTCGCGCACTACAATGATTCCGAGCGCCCCGAAGGTCCCGACCGCCTTCCCGGCGCCTTCGCCGACATCCTGCGCAAGAGCCTGACGATCCGCGGCTTCATCCAGACCGAATTCGTCGCCAAGGCCGACGAGTTCGCCCGCGAGGCCTCGGCCTGGGTGCGCGAAGGCAAGCTGCGCTACCGCGAGGACATCGTGGACGGGCTGGAGAACGCGCCTGAGGCCTTCTTCGGGCTTCTCGAAGGCAAGAACTTCGGCAAGCTCGTCGTGCGGGTGAAGCCCGAATAGGGCTCGCCTTCTCCACGACCGCCATGGAGCGGCGCTTGGCTTTTGGCCGAGTGCGCTCCATGGACCAAGGCATGAAGCGCGACCGCCCCTCCTCCAGAGGCCCCTCGACGGCAACCCCGCGCCCGCGAACAACGGGTCACGGCGTCGCGCGGGTCCTGTCCAAGCTCGGATACGCCTCCCGCAGCGAAAGCGAGCGTCTGGTGCGGGACGGCCGGGTGAGCGTGAACGGCCGCGTGGTGACCGACCCGGAGCACCGGACGGATGCAAGCCGCGACAGGATCGCCGTGGACGGCACGCCCGTCGGCGCGGTCGAGCCGGTCTATCTCATGCTGAACAAGCCGCGCGGTCTCGTCACGACGCGCGACGACCCGCAGGGACGGCCGACCGTCTATTCCTGCCTCGAAGGGCTCGACCTGCCGCATGTCGCCCCGGTCGGGCGCCTCGACAAGGCAAGCGAAGGGCTCCTTCTCTTCACCAACGACACGGTCTGGGCGAATGCCGTCCTCGACGGCGAGCACGCGCCGCACAAGACCTATGACGTGCAGATCGACACCGTTCCGGACGACGATTTTCTGGCCCGCCTGTGCCTGCCCGTGGAGGATGGCGGCCAGACCTTGGTCGCGCGCTCGGTCGAGCTCCTGCGCCATGGCCAGCGCAACGCCTGGCTTCGGATCGTGCTCGACGAGGGACGCAACCGGCACATCCGCCGCCTTCTCGCGGCGCACGATATCGCGACGCTGCGTCTGGTACGGGTCGCGATCGGGGAACTCGAACTCGGGGCGCTCGAAAAGGGGCGGACGCGGCCGCTCACGCCCGACGAGATTAGCGGTCTGCGAGCCGGCCGACGACGCCGGGTGTGAGGCGACGCGGGTCCGGTCCGCCCCGATAGGATCGCCGCATGCCGTCGGTCCGACAATCAGGACCTTCAAGCACCGCGTCCGTTTTCGAGCCGATGCGGCAGGGTCGATGTCGCTTCCATCCTGCAAACGATTTCGTCTAAGGAAATGCGCGAGTCGCCGTTGAGCGGAGTCCGATCGGAGACGCGGAATGCCCCTCGACCCTGTGACCCTTCACGTGGCCAACGGACTGATGAACGTCACCTACGGCGTGATGTTCGTCGCCCTTTGGCACACCGGACGGCGTCAGCACCATTTCCTCGCCTGGGGCGTGGCGCATCTCCTGATCGCCGCCGGCGTCCTCGGCTTCGCCTTCGTCGGCCGCACGAGCCTGATCGCCAGCGCCCTCATGATCGCCCTCATTTCCATGGGCATCGCTGCGATCTGGCTCGGCTGCCGCCTCTTCGACAACCGGAGCTCGAGCTTCGCGATCCTGCCGCTCGGCCTGCTGGCGCCCCTCGGCTTCGTCCTCGGCGCGATCGGCCTCGGCGATCCGCGCATCGGGCAGGTCCTCACCGTCGCCTCGCTCGGCATCCTTTCGACCGGGATCGCGCTGCAGGTGCTGAACGGCGAGGCGACCCGCTCCTTTCCGCGCGTCGCCGCGGCGCTCGCCAATCTCGGCTTTCTGCCCGCCTATCTGCTCTCGGCTCTCGCGACGCTCGGCGTCCTCGCCCTGCAGAACGACGGCACCGTCGTCCTCGTCGCCGATCAGGTGCTCACCAACGTCCTGGCGGTCGCGCTGCTCGCCATGGCCGGCGAGCGGCGCCAGCGTCGTCTGGCCGACCTCGCGCTCGTCGATCCGCTGACCGGAGCCCTGAACCGCGCGGGCCTCGAAGCCTTCGAAACGACGACAGCGCGTTCGCCCGACCGCGCCGTGCTCCTGGTCGATCTCGACCACTTCAAGGCGATCAACGACCGCCACGGCCACCCGGCGGGGGACGAGGTGCTGCGCCGCTTCGTCTCCATCGCCCGCGAGACGATCCGGCCCGGCGACGCGGTCGCGCGGCTCGGCGGCGAAGAGTTCGTGATCCTTCTCTCCTCGTCGGACCGCGAGAGTGCGATCGGGCATGCCGAGATGCTGCGCGCACTCGTCGAGCACCGGCCGGTGGATTGGAACGGCGTGTCCATCGCGCCCACCGTCTCGATCGGCGTCGCGTCGGTGGCCGGGGGCGAAGCGCTGGCTTCGGCCATCGAACGCGCGGACCACGCGCTCTATCTCGCCAAGAAGAGCGGCCGGAACCGCATCGCGGCCTGACCGCTCGGCTGGAACGTTTTTCCGCCGCGACGCCGTCTGCGGGAACGCCGTTCTTCGAAGCCGACGCGTCCTCGCCCTAGCTTTGGGATGACGCCGCGAGTTCAGCGCGGCCCCCAATCCCGTTCAGGAGGCGCGCCATGAGCCGTGCCGTTCCCGCCGGCGGTGCAGCACCTGCGCTACCGCCGATCCAGTCACCCGCCCTTCTGGCGGCGCTCGCCCTCGCGCTCGGGGCCGTCGCGCTCGGCCTCGCCTTCGAGGCGCGGCAAGGCGCGCTCCTCATCCTCGGCGGCGCGCTCGGTCTCGTCCTCTATCACGCGGCCTTCGGCTTCACCTCCGCCTGGCGCGTCTTCATTCTGGAAGGGCGCGGCCGGGGCCTGCGCGCGCAGATGGTGATGCTCTCCATCGCCGTCCTCCTCTTCTTCCCCGCCCTTTCGAGCGGCACGCTCTTCGGAGAGGAGGTGCGCGGCCTCGTCTCGCCGCTCTCGACCGGCGTCGTCGTCGGCGCCTTCATGTTCGGGATCGGCATGCAGATGGGCGGCGGCTGCGCCTCCGGCACGCTCTTCACCGCCGGCGGTGGCAATGCGCGCATGGTGGTGACGCTCCTGTTCTTCATCGTCGGCTCGGTGCTCGCCACCGTTCATTTCGACTGGTGGACCGCCCTGCCCGCCTTCGAGCCGGTCACGCTCGTCTCGCTCGGCGCGCCTGCCGGCATCGCGGTCTCGCTCGCGCTCTTCGGCGCCATCGCCCTCCTCACGATCGTCTGGGAGAGGCGCCGCAACGGCGCGCTGGAGAGCGAGCCGCCGGCCCGCACGCGAGGCTGGCAGCGCTTTGCCCGCGGCCCCTGGCCTCTGGTGGCCGGCGCCGTCGCGCTGGCGCTTCTCAACTTCCTGACGCTCTGGCTTGCCGGGCGCCCCTGGGGCATCACCTCGGCCTTCGCGCTCTGGGGTGCCAAGGGCGCGCAGGCGCTGGGCATCGACCCGACCGCCTGGGCCTATTGGCAGACGCCCGCCAACGCGGCGGCCCTTTCGAACAGCGTCTTTGCCGACGTCACCTCGGTGATGAACTTCGGCATTATCGGCGGCGCGCTTCTGGCCGCCTCGCTCGCGGGCCGCTTCGCGCCCTCGCTGAAGATCCCGCCGCGCTCGCTCTTCGCCGCGATCATCGGCGGGCTCTTGCTCGGCTACGGCGCGCGCATCGCCTATGGCTGCAACATCGGGGCCTATTTCTCCGGCATCGCCTCGGGCTCGCTGCACGGCTGGCTCTGGCTGGTCGCGGCCTTCGCGGGCAATGCGGTGGGCGTGCGCCTCCGCCCGTTCTTCTTCGGTGAGGCGCATCGCGGAAACGCGGGCGCGGGCAACGCCTGAGCCGCGTCTCGATCCGCTTCCCGTCCGGTTCGCGTTCCGTTATGAGGCGGGCATGAGCCAGACGCCCCTCTCCCGCATCCGCAACTTCTCCATCGTCGCCCATATCGACCATGGCAAATCGACGCTCGCCGACCGGCTGATCCAGCTCACCGGCGGCCTCGACGCGCGCGAGATGGCCGGGCAGAGCCAGGTGCTCGACAATATGGAGATCGAGAAGGAGCGCGGGATCACCATCAAGGCGCAGACCGTGCGCCTGCACTATCCCGCCAAGGACGGTCAGACCTACGTCCTGAACCTGATCGACACGCCCGGCCACGTGGACTTCGCCTACGAGGTTTCGCGCTCGCTCTCGGCCTGCGAGGGCGCGCTCCTCGTGGTGGACGCCGCGCAGGGCGTCGAGGCGCAGACGCTCGCCAACGTCTATCTGGCGCTCGACAACGACCTCGAGATCGTCCCCGTCCTCAACAAGATCGACCTTCCCGCCGCCGAACCGGACAAGGTGAAGGAACAGATCGAGGAGGTGATCGGCCTCGACGCCTCCGACGCGGTGATGATCTCCGCCAAGTCCGGCCTCGGCATCGAGGACGTTCTGGAGGCCATCGTCACGCGCCTGCCCGCGCCCAAGGACGGCGACCGCTCCGCGCCCTTGAAGGCCATGCTCGTCGATTCATGGTACGACGCCTATCTCGGCGTCGTCGTGCTCGTTCGCGTCATCGACGGCGAACTGAAGAAGGGCCAGACGATCCGCATGATGGGCACGGACGCTAAGTACCCGGTCGACCGGGTCGGCGTCTTCATGCCCAAAATGGTGAACGTGGAGGCACTCGGCCCCGGCGAGCTCGGCTTCATCACCGCCTCGATCAAGGAGGTGGCGGACACGCGCGTCGGCGATACGATCACCGAGGAGAAGCGGCCGACCTCCACCATGCTGCCGGGCTTCAAGCCGGCGCAGCCGGTCGTCTTCTGCGGCCTCTTCCCGGTCGATGCGGCGAGCTTCGACGATCTGCGCGCGGCCATGGGCAAGCTGCGCCTGAACGACGCCTCCTTCTCTTTCGAGATGGAGAGCTCGGCCGCGCTCGGCTTCGGCTTCCGCTGCGGCTTCCTCGGCCTTCTCCACCTGGAGATCATCCAGGAGCGCCTGTCGCGCGAGTTCGACCTCGACCTCATCGCGACGGCGCCCTCGGTCGTCTACGACGTGAAGCTCACCGACGGCACCACGATCCAGCTGCACAATCCGGCCGACATGCCGGACACGATGAAGATCGAGGCGATCCTAGAGCCCTGGATCAAGGCGACGATCCTCACCCCGGACGACTATCTCGGCAACATCCTGACCCTCTGCCAGGAGCGGCGCGGCGTGCAGGTCGATCTGTCCTACGTGGGAAAGAGAGCCATGGTCACCTACGAGCTGCCGCTCAACGAGGTGGTCTTCGACTTCTACGACCGCCTGAAATCGATCTCGAAGGGCTACGCCTCCTTCGACTACCAGCTGACCGACTATCGCGAAGGCGACCTCGTGAAGATGTCGATCCTCGTCAATGCCGAGCCGGTGGACGCGCTCTCCATGCTCGTCCATCGCAACCAGGCCGAAAAGCGCGGCCGGGGCATGTGCGAGAAGCTGAAGGAGCTGATCCCGAACCATCTGTTCAAGATCCCGATCCAGGCGGCGATCGGCGGCAAGGTGATCGCGCGCGAGACCATCTCGGCGCTGCGAAAGGACGTGACGGCCAAGTGCTACGGCGGCGACGCCTCGCGCAAGCGCAAGCTCCTCGACAAGCAGAAGGAGGGCAAGAAGCGCATGCGCCAGTTCGGCAAGGTCGACATCCCGCAGGAAGCGTTCATCGCGGCGCTGAAGATGGATAGCTAGCGGTTCTGATCCCGCGAAGACGGGATCAGAACGCAAAGCCCCGGTGGGGCTTTGCGAGCACAGCTATGCCGGGGAGCTGCCGGAGGCAGCGGGCCCCCGGCGGGGCTGGTCGCACCGGCCAGGAACATTGAGAACCGGTCTCCCGTCCGGCCATGTGACCGGTATCAAACCGGCGCGCCGCAAACGGTATGGCTCCGACGCCCCCGCCTCACCATAGTGGACCGTTCATCTACGACGTCGGCAGAGAAGGACATGCAACCAACGTCGAGGATGTCCGAGCTAGTAAGGTCCTTGCGCTTGGCAACCGTCGCGATACCCCCATCTGCGTCGATTAGCCAAGAGCCCAGCTGATTCCGCGTCAGAGAGGAGTTGGAGCCGTTGGCCGATCGTCCACAGGAAGACCCCCTTCTCTGCCCACCTCATCAATACGATCTTCAAGGCTCGCTACTATCCGACGAGCGACCAAAGAGAAGTCTGGCGCATCGCCGTGCCGATACAGCTCGGAGTCACGTAGCGATAGTACAGCCAAATCGGCAAACTGACCGCAGGCTTCGCGATACACCGGCGCGACAACAGCAAGCGCGGCGAACGCTTCTCTGGCCTTCAAGTCCGGGCGCTTTGTGTTCCAGATATGGACCCCCGTTGGTCTAGGTCCATCGACTAAAAAGTCCGGTACGAACCGCACTCTAAAGCGATTCCTGGGACTCACAAAAACAATCGCGGTGGCCTCCCTAGCGTCCACACGATTGTCGACCTTCCAGGCCGCGAGCTGAGTAAGGCCCTCCATCGTAGACTTACGCTCAGCCGGTTTAGTGATCGAGCGAGCAACGTCCGACAACTCTTCGATAGAAGCGCCTTCAATCATTAAGCGCCTAGCATTCAGCCGGAGACTACGATGAAAGTCGTAACCCTTTCCGCTAGTCTTGAATCGCTCCCTAAGTGCGGACAGCTGCGGCCTTGTATTAAGTGAGATCAGCTTCAAGAAAGCTGAGAACCCAAACGTCACCATGGCACACCACGCTTCCCGTTCTAATCGAATTTATGCTACTTTTGACGCATTCCACAACCGAAATTCGCAGATCGCAATCTTTACGCTCGTATGCCTTCGGTCGATATCCGCGAAATTGCTTGCAGAGCTATGGAAACGAATGGACGATCAAATTAGGTGGAAACCGTAGGACCAAAGGGCATCAAACATCCTAGAGTATTGACTTAGATGACTGCCGCAGTTGTTATCGTTCCGCGGTCGGAGGTATTCCATGAATCCTGAAGAGTCCTATCAAGTAAAAGCAGACGCCGCGGTCCGCGATCTGCTGCTCGAATTCGAATGCCAGCCGATTCTGTTTATAGGAAGCGGAATTCCACGCCGGTACATTAGAACACCGACCTGGGCTGAGCTGCTGAAGACAATGTTTGGAAAATTGCCTTCTGGTGAGGATTCGTACGAATACAACCGCCAGAAATACAACGATGACATGGTGAAGGTTGGTACAGTCCTTGCCGAGATGACGTTCGAGTGGGCATGGAAGGAAGGGCGAAACCAGTTTCCCGCCCACTATTTTGCATCTAAGATTAGTAAGGACGCCTTTCTAAAACATTCGGTTTGCGAACACATCGCAAGCATCACACCGCAGTTATCTGATATTGATGACGAACGACTGCTTAAAGAAATTGCAGCCCTTGCTGAAATCAAGCCTCATGCCATCATCACGACAAATTACGACATGTTCCTCGAACAGGTATTCGACGGTTACGAGCCCATCAGCGGTCAGACAATACTGAGATATAACACCAATAGTTTTGGTGAAATATTCCACATACACGGGGAGGTTTCGAATCCCGCGTCTATCGTTCTAACGAATGCAGATTATGAGGAATGGGCAGATAAAAAGAAATATGTTTCAGCGAAGTTGCTGACATATTTCGCAGAACACCCCGTTTTCATTCTCGGCTATGGGCTGGGAGACGCCAACGTAAAGTCTATACTAAGAGATATTGGTGAACTCGTCGCTGACGAAGATGGCCTCATACCAAATGTCTACCAGATAATCTGGCGACCTGACGCAGTCGAAAAGCACCCTCCGGAACAATCGGTGTTCGCCGTCGACGGAAAAGAGTACCGGATACGCGCGATCCATACCAACGAGTTTAAATGGGTCTTCGAAGCGTTAAAGAGCCAATCTGCATTGAAATCAATCAATCCAAAGCTAGTTCGCGCTTTGGCCGCTCGGACTATGAAGCTTGTTCGACACGACATACCTTCCGGTGCCGTAGAAGTTAACTACGAGACACTCGAAAAGGTTGCGGAAGAAAAGGATTACCTTCCAACGCTACTCGGCATAACGTCCGTTAACAACCCAAATCAATCGCACCCGCTCACTATTAGCCAGCTCGCACATCGCCTTGGTCTTCCGAACTGGAACGCAGTCCACAAGCTACTCCTAAGGGTAAAAGCCGAAACTGGCATTGATCTACGTTCTAGTGACAACCGCTATCACTGCCGGATCAAGACCGGCACGAAAGCCTCCAGCATGGCCAGAAAGTGGTCCCACGAGGCTGTCAGTCTTCTTCAGCGTGTAAATTCTAAACAAGAATATGAACTATCTCTATAGTATAGAATTATATGTGAGCATATAATACCATAGTGTTTAACGCCCATCTACGTACCAAGCGGCTTCATAATCAAAACCGAAAGGGTAGTCGCTTAAATTCTAAGGTTAATTACCAACCTTATCCCCACCCTTCCTTCCCTCCCTCATACTCCCGTCACCGCCAGCCCACGGATGGGCGCGAGTGATCACCGGGATCGTTCGGGGGCTGGCGGGCGGTGTCTGCGGTGGGCGCGCCTTCCGGTGGCGTGACCGACTCGGGCGAACCCCGGCAGGCCGGGCATCCTTTCGCGACGGAAAGGGTCCCTGAAGTCCGAGGGGCGCCGCGCGGGTCGAAGAAAGTTCAACGTCGCCCGGTGTGTGAAGGGCGGCGAGATCGGGCAGAGACCGGCCGCTAGAAAGAAGCCGGGACAGGGACGCCGAGCGGAGACTGGCACTCTTCGGTTCGTCCGCAAACAAGGCGGGCATCCCCATCGCGTCGTCCCCGGGCTGACCCGAGGATCCACCGCAAGCGGCGGACCAGAGGTGCCCGACGATCTGGCCCCTCGGTTCATATGCGAGAATGACGACGAACGTCCCGAAACCGATGGCTTTTGGAGGAGAGAAGAGCACCAATGGCCGAGAACGTCGCGCCCGACCGGACGACGGACGCGCTCAAAAGCACGGTCGGCCCGTCGTGATGCAGAAAGCGTGAGGCAAGGTCGTCAGTGGCGGAGAGGATGGGATTCGAACCCACGATACCGTCTCCGGTATACTCCCTTAGCAGGGGAGCGCCTTCGACCACTCGGCCACCTCTCCGCGTCGGGCTCGAATATCAGAATGGCCCCGCGATGCAAGACTGAAGGCGCCTTGCGCTCGTCGTGCGTCCATCCGGACGCACGGCACTGTCGGTCGATGGAGGGCACGGGCGGGCGCTTTGGCGCGCCCCGCCCGGCCGGATCGATCAGGAGGGCGGCGTGTCGACCTGCTCCAGCACCGTGTTCTGCGCCATCACCAGCGCGTCAATGCAGGCGCCCTCGTCACCCGCGGCCTGCGCGGCCTCGGCTGTGCCGACATGGGTGCGGGCCGAAGCTGTCTCGAGCCCCGCGGCTTCCGCCTGATCGACGAGGCTGGCGACCTGGGGCAGCGCCTCGGCGCAAGTGGGCGTGGCGGCCGGCGCGGCTTCGGGGGCGCCCTGCGCCATGGCAGCGCCGGCCGGAAGGAGGACGAGGAGGGCGGAAGCGGCGAGAATCTTCATCGGGAATGTCTCCGTTTCAAGGCCGATCACCGGGTTCCGGTGGGCGGCGGAGAACAGGGTCGGGGTCGGATGTGGCCGAAACGGGCGTCCCGAAAGGTCGTTCGGGGGCCATTTCGAGATCACGGAACCGTCAGCCGGGACGCGCCGTCCGACCGGGTCGCCAGCCGGCGGACACCGCGTGAACCCCGCCCGTCAGGGGTCGCAGCGCGAGCGCCGCTCGATCACGCACGCGTGATGAAATGTGGCTCGCGCCACGCTCCCGCCGCAGAAGCGACCGCGCGGTGAACGCGTCTACAGATCGGATTCGGGCGTTCCGCGCACGCCCCGGATCGCCAGCGAGGCGAACAGCGTCTGGGGGATCGGCGTCCATCGCCCGCTCGCGATGCCGCCCGCCGCCAGCGCCTTCGCCACCCAGACATTGCAGCCGGCGATCGCCGCGAAGGTCGGCCGCGCCTGGAAGAAGTGGTCGAGCTCGATGATGCCCGGATGGTCGAGCGGCTTGAACCGGCCGGCCGCGTCGCGCTCCAGCGTCTCTTCGACGAAGGCGAGGATCGCGCCGAGCGATTCGTCGGAAACGGCGAAGACGTGCTTGCCGCGGAACGCTCCGCGCGGCTCGGCGAGCGCGGCGAAGCGCAGAACCGACTCGTCGCCGATCACCGATTCCACCAGCGTCAGCGGGCCGATCCGGTAGGGCCGCGCATTGTTCGGATAGAACCCCTCGCCGCCCCAGCCGACGAGAATGTGAGTGAGGTTCGGATCGTCGATCGGGATGCCGACATCCTTCAGGAAGCTCAGGCGCTCGCGCACCAGCTGCGTCGCCGGCAGGCCGATGTCGGTGTGCAGCGCGTTGGTCTCGAGAAGGAGGAGCCGGTTGCGGCCCGGAACCCTTACCGGCGCGGTGCGTCTCGGCAGGATCGCGCCGGCCGCCAGCCCGGCCAGTGTCGCGGCCAGGAGCGCGACGAGCGCGCGGGAACGTTGCTCGGCCATCAAGCCTGCCCTTCGAACGGGAATGGAATGCGCGGCCGAACCGGCCGCGCGCCCAAAGGATAGGGCTCGCGCGCGCCGCGGAAACGCCTCCCGTCTCGGGTTGCGCGGGGCTGCCCTGCATGCGAGCGTTCGCCCGTCCATTTCTGGGAGGAAATCGAATGACAGCACGACTTGCGGCCGCCCTTCTGGCCGCCACCGCCTTCGCCATGCCCGCCGCCGCGCAGGATTATCCCACGCAGCCCCTCACCATGCTCGTGCCCTTCTCGGCCGGCGGCCCGACGGACGTGGTCGCCCGGCTGATCGCACAGGTGATGAGCGCCGAGCTCGGCCAGCAGGTTCTAGTGGAGAATGCGCCCGGCGCCGGCGGAACGCTCGCGTCCGGACGCCTCGCCCAGTCGGCGAACGACGGCTACACCATGCTGATCCACCACATGGGCATGGCGACGAGCGCGACGCTCTACCGGTCCCTGCCCTACGATCCGCTGACCGCCTTCGACTATGTCGGCCAGGTCACGACGGTTCCGATGGTGCTGGTCTCGCGGCCGGACTATCCCGCCGACACGCTGGAAGAGCTTCTGGCGCTGGCGCGCGAGAACCCGCAGGAGACGCTTCTCGCCAATGCCGGTCCCGGCGCCGTCTCGCACATCTGCGGCATGCTGTTCCAGCAGCTCGTCGGCGAGCAGCTGACGACCGTTCCCTATCAGGGGACCGGGCCGGCCATGACCGACATTCTCGGCAGCCAGGTCGATCTCCTGTGCGACCAGACCACCAACGCCGTGCCCCCGATCCAGGGCGGGCAAGTGAAGGCCTTCGCCGCGACGACCTCCGAGCGCATTCCCCAGCTGCCGGACGTGCCGACGGCCGCCGAAGCCGGGCTGGAGGGGTTCGAGGTCGGCGTCTGGCACGGCATCTACGTTCCCGCCGGCACGGACCCCGCGCGCATCGAACGGCTGACGGGCGCGCTTCAGGCGGCCCTGCAGGACGAGACGGTGCTCGCGCGTTTCGAGGAGCTCGGCACGACGCCGGTGCCGCTGGAGGACGCGACGCCCGAATCGCTGGAGGCGCAGCTCACGAGCCAGATCGAGTTCTGGCGGCCGCTGATCGAAGAGGCCGGCGAATACGCCAACTGAGGATGCGGGAAGGCCGGCGCTCCCGCGCCGGCCTTCCATTTCGAGCGGTCCCGGAAAATCAGGACGCGGCGCGTCTCGGGATTTCGGCGATCTTGGCGGCGACCGGCGCGCGCGTCGGCGTCTTGCGGGCGGCCGGCATGGGAGGCGCGAGGTCCGCAATGCCGAGGCGGCGGCGGATCGACGAGCTCTCGCCGATGAGGCTTTCGATCGTGTGCGTTCCGAGAACGCCCAGGAAGGCGTCGAGGGCCGCGCGCAGCGCGCTGTTCAGCGCGCAATTGTCGAGCAGCGGGCAGTCCGATCCGCTTTCGAAGCATTCGGCCAGCGCGAAGCTTTCCTCGGTGGTCACCACCACCTGTCGCAGCGTGATCGTGCTCGCGGGCCGCGCAAGGCGAATGCCGCCCTTGCGGCCCCGCACCGTCTCGATGAAGCCGGCCTCGACCAAAGGCTGCAGGATCTTGAAGAGGAACAGCTCCGAGACCGTGTAGGCGGCCGCGATCTCCCCGACCCGGCTGAGCCGGTCCGGATTGGCGGCGCAGTACATCAGGATCCGGATCGCGTAGTTCGTCTGGCGGGTCAGGCGCATGGCATCGCGCTCCGTTTGCAAGCTGCGATAGAGTTAGAACGTTTCCAAAGTGATGGAAAGATGGCAGCCGCGCCTGTGGAGCCGTCGCACGCGGAAAGCGATGCGGCCTCCGAGCCCTTTTCAGGACGGCCCTGCTATGCCATCGATCATGCACAAGAGGACGGCGATTTCGGGGAATCGTCCGGTCCGACCGGGGCGGGACACAGGCCACTCATGGATTATTTCGTTCAGCAGCTCGTGAACGGGGTCACCCTCGGGTCGATCTACGGTCTGATCGCGATCGGGTACACGATGGTCTACGGCATCATCGGCATGATCAACTTCGCCCATGGCGAAATCTTCATGCTCGGCTCCTTCATCGCGCTGACGACCTTCGTGATCGTCATCAGCCTCGGCCTCACGTTCCTGCCGCTGGTCCTTCTCCTGATGCTGATCGTCGCGATGGTCTTCACCGCCATGTGGGGATGGTCGGTCGAGCGCATCGCCTACCGTCCGTTGCGCGGCTCCTTCCGCCTCGCCCCGCTCATCACGGCGATCGGCGCCTCGATCTTCCTCCAGAACTTCGTGCAGGTGACGCAGGGCGCGCGCGTCAAGCCGCTGCCGCCGCAGGTCCAGGGGGCGATCCAGATCACCGAGGGCGGCGCCCAGATCTCCTACATGCAGATCATCATCATCCTGACGACCGTGACGCTGATGACGATCTTCGCGCTGATCATCGCCAAGACCTCGCTCGGGCGTCAGCAGCGGGCCGTGGAACAGGATGCGAAGATGGCTTCGCTGCTCGGCGTCAACGTCGACCGCACCATCTCCCTGACCTTCATCATGGGCGCCTCGCTCGCCTCCGTCGCGGGCATCATGTACCTGCTCTATTACGGCGTGATCGACTTCTACATCGGCTTCCTAGCGGGGGTGAAAGCCTTCACCGCGGCCGTTCTCGGCGGCATCGGCTCCCTGCCCGGCGCGATGCTCGGTGGCCTGCTGATCGGGCTGATCGAGACCTTCTGGTCCGGCTACTTCTCTGTCGAGTACAAGGACGTCGCCGCCTTCTCGATCCTCGCCATCGTCCTCATCTTCATGCCCTCGGGCCTGCTCGGCCGCCCGGCCGTCGAGAAGGTCTGAGCCGATGTCGAACACCATGCAGGCCACGGACGTCTCGCCGGTCGGCGCCACCGTCGAGCGCGAGGAGATCCGCGAAGGCGTGACCGGAACGCCGCCCTTCGCGCCCAAGCCCGCCCAGCGCTCGCGTCTGGCGCAGGCCCTTCGCGAGGCAGTGCTCACCGCCCTTCTGGTGGCGGGCCTCACCTTCTTCTTCTTCGCCATGCGCACGGACGCCGGTACGCGCGGCCTCGTCCTGTCGGCGCGCTGGGAGCTCTGGTTCACCGGCGTCGCGATCGCCTTCGCGGCCCGGTTCTTCCTGTCCTACTTCGTCTTCCAGCGGGCGCCCGGCGCGGCCCGGGCGGCGAAGCCGATCTCCCAGACGAAGGCGCAGGCGCGCTCTCTGGCCGCCAAGGCGCTCGGCACCACGCTCCTCTTCATCGCGCTGACCTTCCCGTTCCTGATCGGATACGTGTTTCCGGCACGCGAGCGCTATCTGATCGACCTCGCGATCCTGATCCTGACCTATGTCATGCTCGGCTGGGGGCTCAACATCGTGGTCGGCCTCGCGGGCCTCCTCGATCTCGGCTACGTCGCCTTCTACGCGGTCGGCGCCTATTCCTTCGCGCTGCTCGCCATCAATTTCGAGCTCGGCTTCTGGGTCTGCCTTCCGATGGCCGGCCTCTTCGCGGCCATGTGGGGCGTCATTCTCGGCTTCCCCGTCCTGCGGCTTCGCGGCGACTATCTGGCGATCGTCACCCTCGCCTTCGGCGAGATCATCCGCGTCGTCCTCCTGAACTGGTCGCAGTTCACCGGCGGGCCGAACGGCCTTCTCGGCATCCCGCGCCCGACCTTCTTCGGTCTCGACTTCGGACGCGGCGAAGGCTCCTTCGCGGATTTCTTCGGGATCGAGCCGTCCTCGATCCACCGCTTCATCTTCCTCTACTACATCATCCTCGTGCTCGCGCTGATCACCAACTTCGTGACGCTGCGCCTGCGCAAGCTGCCGGTGGGTCGCGCCTGGGAGGCGATGCGCGAGGACGAGATCGCCTGCCGTTCGCTCGGCATCAACACGACCAACGTGAAGCTTTCGGCCTTCGCCACCGGCGCCATGTTCGGTGGCTTCGCCGGCTCCTTCTTCGCCACGCGGCAGGGCTTCATCTCGCCGGAGAGCTTCACCTTCCTGGAATCGGCGATCATTCTCGCCATCGTCGTTCTCGGCGGGCTCGGCTCTCAGATCGGCGTCGTCATCGCCTCGATCGTCATGATCGGCGGCATCGAACTCCTGCGAAACCTCACCGTCCTGCAGGCCGTCTTCGGCGCGGGCTTCGACCCCACGCAGTACCGCATGCTGATCTTCGGCCTCGCCATGGTCGCGATCATGGTGTGGAAGCCGCGCGGTCTCGTCTCCACGCGCTCGCCCTCGGCGGTCTACAAGGAGAAGAAGACGATCGGCGCCGACATGGTGGCGCAGGGCGAAGGACACTGACGGCCATGGCCTCTTCCGCTCCTCTCAAGCCCCTTGCCCCGGTCGCGACCCCTGTGGACGCGGCTTCGACGAACGCCACGGCACGCTGGATGGCCGATCCGCTGCTGTCGGTCGAGAAGCTGACCATGCGCTTCGGCGGCCTCGTCGCCATCGACGCCCTCTCCTTCGACGTCGGCCGAGGCGACATCACCGCGCTCATCGGCCCGAACGGCGCCGGCAAGACCACGGTCTTCAACTGCGTCACCGGGTTCTACAAGCCGAGCGAGGGCCGCATCGCCATGCGTCGCGGACGCGGCATCGCGGCGAACGCGGTGGACGAGCTGACGCGCAGCGGAAGCCAGAGCCTGAAGACCGCCGGCGGCGAGGTCTTCCTGCTCGAACGCATGGCCGACTTCCGCATCACGCAGAAGGCGGGCGTCGCGCGCACCTTCCAGAACATCCGCCTGTTCGGGGGCATGACCGTCTTCGAGAATCTGCTCGTCGCCCAGCACAACGCGCTGATGGTGGCGTCGGGCATGAGCATCGCCGGGCTCTTCGGCCTGCCGAGCTACCGCCGCGCCCGCGAGGAGGCCCACGACCTCGCCATCGACTGGATGCGCCGGGCGGGCCTCATCGAACGCGCCGACGACCCCGCCGCCGACCTGCCCTATGGCGACCAGCGGCGGCTGGAGATCGCGCGCGCCATGTGCACGCGTCCCGAACTCCTTTGCCTGGACGAGCCGGCTGCGGGCCTGAACCCGCGCGAGTCGGCCGAGCTGAACGACCTTCTGCGCTCGATCCGCGACCAGGACGGCGTCTCGGTCCTGCTGATCGAGCACGACATGGGCGTCGTCATGGAAATCTCCGACCACGTCGTCGTCCTCGACTACGGCAAGAAGATCGCCGACGGCACGCCCGCGCAGGTGAAGTCGGATCCGCGCGTCATCGCCGCCTATCTGGGCGTCGACGACGAGGAGGTGGAGGCGGTGGAGCAGAAGCTGGAGACGGGCGACATCGACGCGGCCATCGTCGAGGCCGGCATCGAGCCCGCCCGCACCGAGGAGACCCGCTCGTGAGCGCCGTGGCCACCCCAACCCAGGCCCCCGTGGCAGAGACCGCACGTCCGCTGCTGTCCATTCGCGGCGTCGAAACCTTCTACGGCAAGATCCAGGCCCTGAAAGGAGTCGATCTCGACGTCAACGAAGGCGAGATCGTCACCATCATCGGCGCCAACGGCGCCGGCAAATCCACGCTGATGATGACGATCTGCGGCAATCCGCGCGCCCGCAGCGGACAGATCCTCTTCCGCGGCGAAGATATCACGGCGCTGCCGACGCACGAGATCATGACGCGGCAGATCGCCCAGTCGCCGGAAGGCCGCCGCATCTTCGGCCGCATGACGGTGATGGAGAACCTGCAGATGGGGACCACCCTCGTCGGCCAGGCCCATTTCGACGAGGATCTGCGCCGCGTCTTCGACCTCTTCCCGCGTCTCAAGGAGCGCGCCAACCAGCGCGGCGGCACGCTGTCAGGCGGCGAGCAGCAGATGCTGGCGATCGCCCGGGCGCTGATGAGCCGGCCCAAGCTTCTCCTGCTCGACGAGCCTTCGCTCGGCCTCGCCCCGCTGATCGTCAAGCAGATCTTCGAGGTGGTGCGCGAGTTGAACCGGACGGAAGGCCTGACCGTCTTCCTCGTGGAGCAGAACGCCTTCCATGCGCTTCGCCTCGCCCATCGCGGCTACGTCATGGTCAACGGGCGGATCACGATGAGCGGGACGGGGCGGGAGCTCCTCGCCCGCGAGGAAGTCCGCGCGGCCTATCTGGAAGGAGGGGCGCACTGATGCAACCGGAAATGGCCCTTCTCTGGGAAGTCTCGATCGCCGAGTTCCTGATCGTCACCGTCGTGATCGGCGGCGCGCTCGCCTACATGATCGGGCGGTCCACCGCGCTCACCTGGAGCTCGTGGGGGCTGATGATCTTCTACACGGCGCTTCTCACGCTGGCGGCGCGCTTCATCCACTTCTCGCTCTTCGACGGCACGTTCTTCCTGCCGATCCAGTCGATCGGAACGGCGCTCTACTACACGGCGATCGATTTCATCGTGCTTCTCGGCTTCGCCTCGCTCGGCCGAACGCTCACGCGGCGCAGCCAGTTCGCCCGCCAGTACGGGATGACGACGGGCAGCCGGTAGGGCCCCGTTCGAGGCGGCGGAGACCGGCACGCGCCCGTTCCGGCGCGCGGCTTCGCGCGCCCGGCCGTCGGTGGATCCGGCAACGAGAAATGGCAAAAGATTCCGGCGGAAGGCCATTCCCTAGTTCGAAATCCTCGTCTTTAATCACCTTCGTACAGCGCCCAATCGAAGGGCATTTCGCCTTTCGAGAGCGTGCAGAAGCATTCAACGGGAAGGTCGTCATGAAGAACTTGCTCCTGGGCGGTGTCGCCCTCGGTCTCCTGGTCCCGGGCCTCGCCCATGCGGAGATCGTGATCGGCGTCGCCGGTCCGATGACGGGACAGTACGCTACCTTCGGCCAGCAGTTCCGCGTGGGCGCCGAGCAGGCGGTCGCCGACATCAACGAGGCGGGCGGCGTCAACGGCGTGATGCTGCGCCTGTCGATCGGCGACGACGCCTGCGACCCGCGCCAGGCGGTGGCGGTCGCCAACCAGTTCGCCTCCGAGGGCGTGAGCTTCGTCGCCGGCCACTTCTGCTCCGGCTCGTCCATCCCCGCCAGCCAGGTCTATGCCGACGAAGGCATCATCCAGATCTCGCCGGGCTCGACCAACCCCGCCTTCACCGACGAGCGTCCGGGCGACGGCATCTACCGCGTCTGCGGCCGTGACGATCAGCAGGGCGAGGTCGCGGGCACCTACATCGCCGAGAACTTCGCGGACGTGAACGTCGCGATCCTGAACGACCGCACCGCCTATGGCGCCGGCCTCGCGGCCGAGACCGAGCGCGTGATGCGCGCGGCCGGCAAGGAGCCGACCGTCGTCGAGGCCTACACGGCCGGCGAGCGGGACTACACCGCCCTCGTCACCCGCATGAACCAGGAGAATGTCGGCCTCGTCTATATCGGCGGCTACCATACGGAAGCCGGCCTGATCGCCCGCCAGATGCAGGAACAGGGCATGGACGCCGTGATCATGTCCGGCGACGCCATCGTGACGGACGAGTACTGGTCGATCACCGGCGATGCAGGCGAAGGCACGCTGATGACCTTCTCCCCCGATCCGCGCCGCAACGAGATCGCCGCGCCGGTCGTGGAGAAGATCGAGGCGGCCGGCAACTCGGCCGAAGGCTACGCGCTCTACACCTACGCCGCGATCCAGGCCTGGGCCCAGGCGGCCGAAGCGGCCGGCGACACCGACTTCGACGCCGTCGTCTCGGCGCTCGACGAAGGCACGTTCAACACGGTGATCGGCGAGCTTCAGTTCGACGACAAGGGCGACGTGACGCTTCCGGGCTATGTCGTCTACGAGTGGAAGGACGGCGCCTACGACTATGTCGAGACGGCCGCTAGCGACGTGGAGCCGGCGACGCCCGCCGATCCCGCCGACGCCGCGGCCAGCGACGCGCCGGCCGAGGCGCCCGCGCAGTAAGCAGGGCACGGAACGTGAAAAGGGCCCGGCGCATCCCGCGCCGGGCCCTTTTTCGTTGGAGAGGACGTCCGATCGGCCGATCAGTCGTGGTGGGTCGGCAGTTCCTTGAACTGGTCCTTGGTCCAGCTCGTCACCGCGTGAACGCCGCCGTCCTCGTCACGCATGAAGTCCAGTTCGCTCACCGGCACCGCGACCGGCTTGGCGCCGATGCCCAGGAAGCCGCCGACGTCGATCACCACCTGCAGAGCCCCGCCGCTTCCATGCGTGTGCGAAACCGTGCCGATGGTCTCGTCCGACGGGCCGTAGATGGTCGCGCCCTCGATGACGGCCGGTGTGAGTTCCGCGCTGGTCAGGCGGACGTGCTTGCTGTGGTCCATGATCGATCTCCTGTGGGGGAATTGACCATGGAAACACCGTCACGCGGCCGAGCGTTCCGCGAGAAGCGGCCACAACGCCGCGACGCTTCTCAGCCGAGCGCGGCGATCGCCGGATAGGCGGCGCGGTACCGGGCGTGCCCCTCGCGGAAGGCCGGAACGAGCGCGTCGTCCGGCTGGAAGCGTGCGGCCACCGGCGGTTCGACCATCACGGAAGCCGGGTCCGCGCCGGTCGCGGCGACGAGGCCGAGACGCGCGGCGCCGAAGGCCGCACCGAAATCGCCCGCAGCCGGAAGGACGATTTCGGTCTCCAGGACGGTCGCGAGCATAGCCAGCCAGAGCGGCGAACGCGCCCCTGCCCCTACGGCCACGAGCCGTTCGACCGAACCCGGCCCGCCACCCGCGTCGAGACAGTCTCGCATCGAGAAGGCGACCCCCTCCATCACGGCGCGCGTCAGATCCGCACGCTCCGCTTCCACCGACAGGTTCAGGAAGGCGCCGCGCACGGACGCGTCGTTGTGCGGCGTCCGCTCGCCGGACAGATAAGGCAGGAACAGGGTGCGGCCGGGCGCGGCGAGCGTGTCGCCCGCCAAGGCCGCGAGCGCGCCCGGCGCCTCGCCGAGGATCCTGGACAGCCATTGAAGCGAGCCGGCGGCCGAGAGCGTCACCCCCATCCGATGCCAGGTCCCCGGCAGAGCGTGACAGAAGGTGTGGAGCGCGGTTTCGGGTGCCGGGGCGTAGCCCGAAGTCGCGGTGAAGAGGACGCCGGACGTACCGAGCGACACGAACCCCGTGCCGGGCCGCACCGCCCCGACGCCGCAGGCCGAGACGGCGTTGTCGCCGCCCCCGCCCGCGACGGCGATCCCGGCGCGAAGCCCCCACCGGTCGGCCAGCTCCGACCGCAGGCCGCCGCTGACGGCACTGCCCTCGACGAGGCGCGGCATGGCCGACCGGGTAAGGTTCGTGCGCGTCAGCATCCGGTCCGACCAGTCGCGCGCCCCGGTGTCGAGCCAGGACGTTCCAGCCGCGTCGGAGGGGTCGGTGACCGTCTCGCCCGTCAGCCAGAGCCTCAGATAATCCTTCGGCAGCAGGATCTTGGCGAGTTTCTTGAAGATGTCGGGTTCATGCCGCTCCACCCAGGCAAGCTTGGGCGCGGTGAAGCCGGGGAAGACGATGTTGCCGGTGATCCCGCGCGCCTCCTCGTCGTCGAGGGCCGCCGCCTCTGCATAAGCGCGCGTGTCGTTCCACAGGATGCAGGGCCGCAGCACTTCGTCGTTCGCCCCCAGCAGCGTCGCGCCGTGCATCTGGCCGGAGAGACCGATGCCCTCGACGGCGGCGAGCGCCGAAGCATCCTTCGTCTTGAGCTCGTCCAGCACCGTTTCCGCGGCCGCGATCCAGTCGGCCGGGTCCTGCTCGGACCAACCGAAGGCCGGGTTGCGCACGTGCAGCTCGGCGGAGGCGCTGGCGAGAACCCGCTGGTCCCCGTCGATCAGAAGCGCCTTCAGCGACGAGGTGCCGAGGTCCAGCCCGAGATAGTGGCTCATTGCGGAATCGTCCTTTCGATCTCGGGCGGCGACTCTGGCGCGCGACCCTGCGGCATTGTAGCAAGCCTTGAACGCTCTCAGACCCAACGGACATCGAAATGAGCCGCATCGTCTACGTGAACGGACAGTACGTACCCGAGGCCGAAGCCAGGATCTCCGTCTTCGACCGCGCCTTCCTCTTCGCGGACGGCGTCTACGAAGTCACGGCCGTGATCGGTGGAAAGCTCATCGACTTCCCCGGTCACATGCGGCGACTCGGCCGTTCGCTCGGCGAATTGCGCATCCCGTCGCCCGCGACGGAAGACGAACTGCTCGCGATCCACAGGCGGATGGTCGAGGAGAACGGGCTCGACGAAGGCCTGATCTACCTTCAGGTGACGCGCGGCGCCGCCGATCGCGACTTCCTCTTCCCGCCCGAGGACACCACGCCCTCCCTCGTTCTCTTCACGCAGGTGAACACGATCGTGGACCGCCCGGCCGTGCGGACCGGAATCAAGGTCGCGCTCCTGCCGGACCAGCGCTGGGCACGCCGCGACATCAAGACGGTTCAGCTTCTCTACCCCTCCATGGCCAAGACGGAGGCCAAGCGCCAGGGCAAGGACGATGCCTGGATGGTCGAGAACGGCCTGATCACAGAAGGCACCTCCAACAACGCCTGGATCGTCAATGCCGACGGCGTGCTGGTCACGCGGCCGCTTTCGAACGAGATCCTGCACGGGATCACCCGCGCGGCCGTGCTGCGGCTGGCCGGCGAGAACGGCGTGAAGGTCGAGGAGCGCGCCTTCACCGTGGACGAGGCGAAAGCGGCCCGCGAGGCCTTCGTCACCTCCGCCAGCGCCTTCGTGATGCCGGTCGTGGAGATCGACGGTCAGGCGATCGGCACCGGCAAGCCGGGCGAGCTGACGCTGCGCATGCGCGAGATTTATATCGAGGAGAGCCTCAAGACGGCGATCTGAGAGGACGTTCGCTCGTCACTCAACGTCTTGTCGGGCTCACCCCATCGTCGATATTGTCTGAAAGCTGTTGTCGGAGGGAACTCGTGACACTTCATCTTGAAGACAGGGAAGTCGTCGATCTGGCGCACCGGCTGGCCGACCTTCGGAAGGTCAGCGTGAAGGAAGCGGTTCGAACAGCCCTGGAGCATGAGCTCGCATCGGCCGGAGCCGAGGTCCGGAAGCGCGACTTCCGAAGAACGGTCGCCGATCTGCAGGAGCGAGCCCGGAACATGACGGGACCGAACCCGCAGCCCGTCACGAAGGAATGGATCGACAGCCTCTACGAGGACGACTGATGTTCGTCGACGCATCGGCTATCGTCGCGATCATTGCCTCGGAGCCGGATGCATCGGATTTCGTCGCCGAACTCGAGCGCGGCGAGGGCATCACCTCCCCGATAGCGGTTTGGGAGAGCGTCGTCTCGCTCTCCCGTCGTCTGAATGTGGTTCCGAGTGAAGCCTTGGAACTCGTTTCAGTTCTGCTCATTGAAGCGCCCGTCGAAATCATCGCCATCCCGCCCGAGGCGGGCGATCTCGCCGTTTCGGCCTTCGAACGCTTCGGCAAGGGCCGGCACCCGGCGGCGCTGAACTTCGGAGACTGCTTCTCCTACGCCTGCGCCCGCCATCTCGACGCGCCGCTTCTCTACAAGGGCGGCGACTTCTCGTTGACCGACATTCGCTCGGCGCTCGCGGGCGGTTGATTTTCGCACTGCGATAGGATCGAACTTCGAGCCCACGCATGAAACGGACCGGCTTCTGAAGATGACCACGCGCGACATCGTCCTCATCGCCCTCTTCGCAGCGCTGACGGCCGTTCTCGGCGTCTTCCCGCCGCTGACCATTCCGGCGATCGGCGTGCCGATCAGCGCGCAGTCGCTCGGCCCGATGCTCGCCGGCGGCATTCTCGGCGCGAGGCGCGGCGGTCTTTCGATGCTGCTCCTGATCGTCCTCGTTCTGGCCGGTCTGCCGCTCCTGTCCGGCGGGCGCGGAGGCTTGGCGGTTCTCGCCGGTCCGACGGTCGGCTTCTTCCTCGGCTGGATCGCGGCTGCGGTCGTCACCGGCCTCATCGTCGAGCGCTTCTGGCGCAGCCTCTCCTTCGTCTCGGCCTTCGCCGCGGCGGTCACGGGCGGCATAGTGACACTCTACGCCCTCGGCATCCCCGGCATCTCCCTCATCGCCGGCATTCCGCTGTCCGCCGCCGCCGCCGGGTCTCTCGCCTTCATTCCGGGCGACCTCATCAAGGCCGGCATCGCGGCTCTCGCGATCCTGGCGGTCAAGCGGTCCTACCCGGTGATCGAGGCGAGGGCCTCGCGGGGTTGATCGAACTCGAGAACGTCACCGTCGAGGGCGCGGACCGACGCCGCCTCGACGGCGTGACCCTGACGGCTGATGAACGTCGCATCGGGATCATCGGCGGGAACGGCTCGGGGAAGTCGACCGTCCTGCGACTGCTCAACGGACTCGTGCGGCCGACGAGCGGCACGGTGCGGGTCTTCGGCCATGACACGAACACCGAGACGGCGGAGGTCCGGCGGCGCGTCGGCTTCCTGTTCCAGAACCCGGACAACCAGATCGTCATGCCGACGGTCGGCGAGGATGTCGCCTTCGGCCTCGCGCGGCTGAAGCTGTCGGCCGCGGAGGTGAAGGAACGCGTCCGCTCCGCGCTGGCCCGCCACGGCATGGCGGAGTTTCAGGACCGCCTCGTCCACGAGCTCTCGGGCGGCGAACGGCAGCTCGTCGCGCTGGCCGGCATTCTCGTGATGGAGCCCTCGCTGCTCGTCCTGGACGAGCCGACGACCCTTCTCGACCGGCGCAACCGGCGGCGGCTGATGGCCGAAGTGGAAGCCGCCGACCGGCCGGTGGTGCTCGCGACCCACGATCTCGATCTCCTCGCCGATTTCGACCGCGTCATCGTCTTCGACGCCGGGCGGATCGTCGCGGACGGTCCTCCCTCCGCCGCCATCGCGGCCTACGAGGCGGCGACGTCGTGATCGGCAGCCTCTACCGGGCGGGCGACAGCGCACTTCACCGAGCCTCGCCCGGCCTCAAGCTCGCTCTTCTTCCGATCTTCGGAACGGCGCTTTTCCTCGTCCCGTCCGCGTGGCTTTCGGGCTGCGCACTTGCGCTCGTCCTCCTCGCCTATCCGCTCGCCGGTCTGAAATGGTCCGTCCTTCTGGGCCAGCTGCGCTCGATCCTTCTCGTCGTCGCCATCGTCGCCGTCGCCCAGCTCTGGTTCGGCGGGGTGGAGGTCGCGCTCCTCTCCGCGCTGCGCCTGACCGCCCTCCTCCTTCTCGCCGCGCTCGTCACCCTTACGACCCGCACCAGCGACATCGTCGCGGTCCTCGACCGCGCGCTGCGTCCGTTGGAACCCCTCGGCGTCGATCCGAGGAAAGTCTCCCTCGCCATCTCGCTGACCTTCCGCTTCCTGCCCCTCGTCAGCGGCGTCGTCGCGGACATAAGGGAGGCGCAGGCGGCCCGGGGCGTCGAGCGCAACGTCCTGCGCCTCGCCGTTCCCGTGATCGTGCGCCTGCTCAAGACCAGCGACGAGATCGCCGAGGCCATCGACGCCCGACGATGAAACGAATTTCATCCAGGCGGCGCTTGACCGGAATCGCCCCAGACCCGACCTTGCGGGCATGACAACGAATCGATCCATCTGCGTCTATTGCGGCTCCTCGGCGGGCTCGCGACCGGACTATCTGTCGACCGCCGAAACGCTCGGCACCGCCATGGGCGAGGCCGGCATCCGCCTCGTCTACGGGGGCGGCACGCGCGGCGTGATGGGCGCGGTGTCGGATGCGGTGATCCGCGCCGGTGGACAGGTGACGGGCATCATCCCGCGCTTCCTGATCGACATGGAGGCGACCGAGCGCGAGCTGAAGCGGCTCGACGAACTAGTCGTCACCGCCGACATGCACGAGCGCAAGCACATCATGTTCGAGCGCTCCGATGCCTTCGTGGCGCTTCCCGGCGGCATCGGCACGCTGGAGGAGCTGATCGAGATCCTCACCTGGAGCCAGCTCGGGCGCCACGCCAAGCCGATCGTGATCGCCAATGTCGCCGGGTTCTGGGATCCGCTGGCGCGACTTCTCGACCACATGACGGCCGAAGGCTTCATCCACACGGCCCATCAGGTGCGCCCGCTCGTCATCGACCGGGTGGAGGATATCCTGCCCGAGGTTCAGGCCGCCTGGGCGAAGACCGCCGCCGCCGAGGGCGAACCCCGGATCATCGAGCGGATGTAGGGAGCGGATCGCGGGCGCGGCGCCGGGCCCGCCCCTCCTCGATCAGGACCGAGCTGTAGAGCGCCAGTCCCGCCCAGATGAAGGCGAAGGCCGCGAGCTGGCCGAGGCCGAAGGGCTCGCCGAAGATGAAGACGGCCGTCAGCGCCAAAAGCGTCGGGGTCAGATACTGCATCATCCCGATGGTCGAGAGCTTCAGGAGCCGTGCGCCCGCCGCGAAGAGGACGAGCGGAATCGCCGTCATCGGACCCGCCGCCAGAAGAAGCGCCGTGTCCTGCCAGTTCGTGCCGAAGCGGGCGTTTCCGTCCGCGGCGATGAAGAGCGCGACGGCGAGCGCCGGCAGGAACAGGATCGCCACCTCCAGGAAGAAGCCCTCGGCGGCGCCATAGGGCATGATCTTGCGCAGAAGCCCGTAGATGCCGAAGGACAGCGGCAGGACGAGCGACACCCAGGGCAGGCCGCCCGTGGCGTAGGCGAGCACCGCGACCCCGATGGCGGCCAGGAGGATCGCCGCCTTCTGCCGGCCGTTCGGCCGCTCGCCGAGAAAGACCATTCCGAGCAGCAGGCTTACCAGCGGGCCGATGTAATAGCCGAGCGCGGCCGAAACCGCCTGCTCGCTGGCGATGGCGTAGACATAGACGCCCCAGTTCACCGAGATCGCCGCCGCGCAGAGCGAGGCGAGGCCGAGATTGCGCCAGGTCAGATAGGCTCGCACGGCCTTCAGCCCGGCGCCGAAGGCGAGGATGAGAAGCGCGAAGGGCAGCGACCAGACGATGCGGTGCGCGACCACCTCCATCGGACCGACATGCGACAGCGCCTTCAGGAAGGCCGGGAGCAGCAGGCCCCAGATCAGATAGGCGCCGAAGGCGTAGGCGTAGCCGAGCGGCGGCTCGCCGGGCGTCGGTGCCGCGGCCTCCGGCGTGCTCGTTTCCGGGATCTGGGACATCTGGCTTCGCCGGGCGCTGGATCGGCGCCGGCCCTTTCGATTGCATCGTGGGACGAAGGCCCTTTTCGTCGCAATCTCTATCGGAGCCTTACGACCGCGCACACCCGGATTCTTCTGATGCGATCCATCGCTTCACGCGATGGCCGGGCGGTCATTCGAGATCGGTCTGCGCGATCGTCGGACTGACGTGGATGTCCGTCGTCTCCAGCCGTCCGGGACCGAGATTGACGAAGCGGTGCGGCACGTCGGCAGGGCCGAAGAGGATGTCGCCGGCGTTTGCTTCGAACTCGGCCTCGCCGATCGTGAACAGCGCCCGCCCCTCCCTGACGATGAAGATCTCGTCATAGTCATGGACGTGCAGCGGCGGACCGGCGCCGATCTCGTCGGTCGAATAGAAGATGACGGAGGCGCCGGTTCCGAAGACTTCTCCTTCGAAGCGCCCGCGCCAGAAGTTCGCATCGGGGCGTTGCCAATCGTCGGGCGACAGGCGCAGAGGCTTGGGCTCACTCATGGTCGGGATGCTGCCGGGATCGGATGCGGCCGAGATAGGGGTTCGCCTCCACATCGTCCGAACTGCGCCGTGCCGGCAGGTCCGCGAGCCGATCGACAAAGGCGAGCTTGTCCTCGACGCCGAACTGAATCTGCGGCGCGATCGCGGACGGGTCGTCGAAGGCGCCGATGGCGAGCGCCGTGCCGTCCGGCGCCTCGTAGGTCAGAGGCGTCCCGCAGGACGGACAGAAGCCGCGCTGGACCTCGTCGGAGGATCGGAAGCGCGACGACTCGGCCTTGGTCCAGGAAAGCGTGCCCGCCTCCACACTGACGAGAGGCGCGTAGAAGGCGCCGAACGCCTTCTGGCACATGCGGCAATGGCAGATGGAGGCCTTGCCGAGCGCGCCCTCCACCCGGAAGCGCACCGCCCCGCATTGGCATCCGCCGAAATGGACGGGTCTGTTGTCGAGCGTCATGTCCGCCTCCCTTTCCCGTTCAGATGAAGGGGTCGGGAGCGCCGCTTCAAGAGGCGAAGCGGTCCGTCGCCCGCACGAGCTCGCGCAAGGTGCCGGGTTCGGAGAAGGCGTGGCCGGCGTCCTCCACCATTCTCAGTTCCGAGCCGGGCCAGGCGCGATGAAGGTCGAAGGCGGTCACGGGCGGCGTCACCACGTCGTAGCGTCCCTGCACGATGATGCCCGGAATGGAGGCGAGCGAGTCGGCCTTCGCGATCAGCTGCCCCTCCTCCATCCAGAGGTCGTGGACGAAATAGTGGTTCTCGATGCGGGCGAAGGCGATCGTGGTGTCGCCGACCGGCCCATGCGAGGGACCCGGCCGGTTCGCGCGCATCGCGACCGTCGAGGACTCCCAATCCGTCCAGGCGCGGGCGGCTCTTGCCCGAACGTCGCGGTCTTCATGCAGGAGAAGCGAACGGTAGGCCGCGACGGGATCAGCGCGCTCGCTCGCAGACAGAGGCTCCAGGAAGCGCTCCCATTCGGCCGGAAAGAGCGCCCCGGCGCCGCCGCGATAGAACCAGTCGAGCTCGCGCCTGCGGCCGGTGAACACGCCGCGCAGGACGAGCTCGCTCACCCGCTCCGGATGGCTCTGGGCATAGGCGAGCGCCAGCGTCGCGCCCCAGGAGCCGCCGAAAACCATCCAGCGGTCGGTGCCGTTGGCCTCGCGCAGCCGCTCGATGTCGGCGACGAGATCCCAGGTCGTGTTCGCTTCGAGGGAAGCGGTCGGGCGCGAACGGCCGCAGCCGCGCTGGTCGAAGAGCAGAACCTTGTAGCGCTGGGGGTCGAACAGCCGGCGGTGGACCGGACCGCAGCCCGAGCCCGGCCCGCCGTGCAGGAAGACGACCGGCTTGCCCTCCGGATTGCCGCACAGCTCCCAGTAGATCGAATGCCCGTCGCCGACGTCGAGATGGCCGGCGAGATAGGGCTCGATCGAAGGGTACAGCCCTTCCCCCTCGCCCCTCATCGGCGAAGCTCCCAGGTCGTGACGCGTTCGCCCGTGGCGGAGTCCTTGCCGTCCTTCAGCTGGATGCCCTTCGCGGCGAGTTCGTCGCGGATCGCGTCGGCGGCGGCGAAGTCGCGGGCCTTCAGAAGCGCGAGGCGCTCCTCTATGCGAGCCTGCGTTCCCGCGTCGATCGTCATCTCGCGGCGCGGGTCGAGTCCGATCAGGGCCAGCGAGAGGATCGCGTCGGCCCCGCGCCCCCCGTCAAACAGCTCGTGGACCCGGGCGAGCGCGGCCGAGACGTTGAGATCGTCGCGCAGGGCGTCGAGGAAGGCCTCGTCCACGCGTCCCTCACCCTCGGCGCGGGCGGCCAGCCGCTCCCAGCGGTCCAGTTCGCGCGTCGCCTCGTCGAGCTTGGCCGCCGTGAAGTCGATCGGCTCGCGGTAATGCGTGCGCATCATCATGAGCCGCACGGCTTCGCCCGGCCAGCGCCGCCCGCCGACCTTATCGCTCTCCAGGACGTCGCGGATGGTGAAGAAGTTGCCCTCCGACTTGGACATCTTCTTCCCCTCGACCTGGAGGAATCCGTTGTGCATCCAGATTTCGGCCATGCGCTGCGTGCCGTGGGCGCAGCACGATTGGGCGATCTCGTTCTCGTGGTGCGGGAAGATGAGGTCGAGACCGCCGCCGTGGATGTCGAAGGTCTGGCCGAGATAGGCCTCGCTCATCACCGAGCATTCGATGTGCCAGCCGGGCCGGCCTCGGCCCCAGGGGCTCTCCCAGCCGGGTTCCTCGTCCGACGAGAGCTTCCACAGCACGAAGTCAGCCGGGTTGCGCTTGTGGGCGTCGACGGCGACGCGCGCCCCGGCGCGCTGGTCCTCCAGCTTGCGACCCGACAGCGCACCGTAAGAGGGCATGGAGGAGACGTCGAACAGCACCTCGCCGCCCGCCGCGTAGGCGTGGCCCTTGGCGATCAGCCCCTCGATCATGGACACCATGTCGGGCAGGCCGTCCCCGCGCGGCGTGACGAATTGGGTGGCGCGCGGCTCGTGCGTGGGCGAGAGGCAGCCGAGCGCCGCGACGTCGCGGTGGAACTGCTCGGCCGTCCCTTCCGTGACACGGGCGATCGCCTCGTTCAGCGGCAGGCCCGGATGATCGCGCGCGGCGCGCGCGTTGATCTTGTCGTCCACGTCCGTGATGTTGCGCACATAGGTGACGCGCGCCTCCCCGTAGAGGTGGCGGAGCAGGCGGAAGAGGACGTCGAAGACGATGACCGGCCGCGCGTTGCCGATATGGGCGAAGTCGTAGACGGTCGGGCCGCACACATACATCCGCACGCGCCGCTCGGCGTCCGGGATCGACCCGTCGCGCCAGTCGCGCGGCGCGAAGATCTCCTTCGCGCGCGTCAGCGTGTTGGTAAGGGAGAGGCCCCGCGATCCGTCGTCCACTGTCTTCACCTCCTGTCGAGCCGCCGGCCTGTGGCCTCCGCGGCTTGGCGGGAGTGCTACATGATGACGGCGCGATGCGGAACGCCCGCGATGCTTCGAAGGGCGGGCCGCAAACGGGATAGAGGCCGATCACGGATTGTCACCGATTGTGTCGCTATCCTCCGCGTTGCTGGAAGAATTTCAGTGAATCCCGTACGGTTCACGCTTCCTGAACGCCCAATGAACGTTTCATTAAGTATAAATCCGCGCAATTTGCTTCGAAATGCCGTGAAAGCGTCTCAATCCGCTGCCATACGGGCCGCCGACACCGAAACGGAGGAAAGACTTTCATGGCGCCGCAGCATATCGCATTCCGCTCGAAGTCGGAGCGCGAGAAGGAAACCAAGCTCTTGGAGCACTACAAGCAGATCGGCATCGCTTCGATCGCAGCCGCGGCGGCGGCGGTGCGCCGGCATCAGCCCAAGGTTCCGGTGCTCGCGACCCGTCCCCGCCTCGACGGCGCGAAGTAAGGCCGTGGCAGCCGCACCGGACCAGCCGTCGGAGCGCCGCAAGGCGACGGCGGTGGCGCCGATGTCGCGATCGAGGCCGCGCCACGCGATCGGGCCAGCCAGGATGGACGGCGCGCGGCGCGCGCACTGAAGCCTCGCGGACCGGCGCGACGCCGGCACCCAATGCCCGAACCTGCCCAGAGGCCGGACATCCGAAGCGGTGTCCGGCCTCTCGCTCGTCAGAAGCCGAAGCTTTCCTGCCCGCCCTCCTCCTCGCGCGGGGCCTGCACGTCCGGCCCCATGTTCGAGACCTTGTTGACGGCATCGCCGACCGCGCGGACGACCAGCAAATCGTCCGGGGCGGGGCCCAGAAGGTCCGCGACATCCTTGGGTTCATGCGCGCGGCAGTCGAGCCAGCGTCCGTACTGTGATGGCGGTACGATCACGGGCATGCGCTCGTGGATGGGTCCCAGCGTGGCATTCGCGTTCGTCGTCAGGATGGTCGCGGTATCGATCTCGCTTCCGTCCACCGCCAGAAACGTCTCCATCAATCCCGCGAAGGCCAAGAGCCCGCCGTCCCTAGCGGTCGCCAGAAAGGGACGGGAAGGCCCCTTCCCTCGCTTCTGCCACTCGTAGAAGCCGCTCGCCGGAATGAGGCAGCGCCGGTGCCGCAGCGCGCCGCGAAAGGCGTTCCGCTCGCCCGCCGTCTCCGCGCGGGCGTTGAAGAGGAGCGGAACGTCGCGCGGATCCTTGGCGAACGCCGGAATGAGGCCCCAGCGCGCCAGCATCGCCAGACGACCCGGCCGTTCGCGCACGGACGATTCCATGACGATCAGGATTGGCTGCGTCGGCGCGATGTTGTAGCGCGGCGGGAAAGCCTCCAGCGCGGCGAGGCCGAAATGGTCCTTGACCTTCAGCGGCGGGGTATCGAGCTTGAAGCGTCCGCACATGGATGCGGGTGTTGATCCGATCGCAACCGTCCGTCAAGCCGCAACCCGGAGCCTCCATGAGCGATCGCCATCCGACCATCGTCGTCTCGGTCTGCGTCATCGGACCGGAAGGCGTGCTGCTCGTCGAGCGCGGCCGCGAACCGTTCAAGGGACGCTTCAGCCTGCCCGGCGGGCGGATCGGGTTCGGCGAACCGCTGGAGATCGCCGCGCGCCGCGAGCTCTTGGAGGAGACAGGACTGCGGATCGACGCCGCACGATTCCTGTGCCTTCACGAAACGATGGGCGAGACACACCACACCGTCATCGCCGTCCATCGCGCGGACCTGCCGCCGGGCGCCTTGCCGGTCGCCGGGGACGATGCGGCGAGCCTGCGCTTCGTGCCCCTTGGCGAGATCGAGCGCTTCGAGAGCGAGGGTCGCACCACGCCGGGCCTTGCCGGCATCGTGTTGTCCGCCGCGCGAGAGCCCTGAGCCACCGCCTTGCTATTTTCGCATTGGCTCGCCATGAGCATGAGCATGCCGCAAACGCCCCGCCCCCTCGTTGTCTTCGCGCTCGCGCTCGCGACGGGGCTTTGGGCCATGCCGGCCGGCGCGCAGGAACCCGAGGGCGATCCGCCGGCCGTGGAAGCCGCGGAGACGCCGCAGGAAGCGACGCCCGCCGAGGGGAGCGCTTCCGACCCCGCGAACGCTTCGGAGCGCCCTTCGGGGGCCGCCTTCATGCAGCCACTGGGTCGCCTCGCCAACATTCTCGGCTCCATGCACTTCCTGCGCACGCTCTGCGGCGACGAGGACGGCGGCATCTGGCGCGACAAGATGAACGAGATCATCGCCGCCCAGCGCCCCAACGAGGCCGACCGGCGAATCCTGATCGCGCAGTTCAACGCCGGCTACCGCGCCTTCGAGGCGACCTATCGGCAGTGCACGCCGGCCGCCGACGTCGCCACGCGGCGCTATCTCGAGGAAGGCGCGACCCTGTCGCGCGAAATCGGCGTCCGATACGGAAATTAATCGTGAATCCAACTCATCCCGCAGTGCGGGGGATGGATTCGGCGAAATGCGTGCTAAGGATTTAACCGGGCGTGAATTCGACCGACGCAATTGGAGTTTCTGGATGATCGACATCCACAGTGCCGAACTCGACGAAGTGATCGCCGCCGAGAAGAAGCAGGTTGCGACCGAGTATCACAACGAGGCCTGGGCCGATGGGATGTCCGACGGAATCGAGGCGGAAATTCTCGCCGAGACCGCGATCGCGACCGCTCTCACCGAACTCGTTCGCCTGCACGGCGAGACGGAGGTTCTCGACCTTCTCGACACGCTGCGCCAGCGGATCGTCAATGGCGAATATCTCGCGGACCGCAACCTCCAGTAGGGTTTCCCGCCTCGCGAGCCTGCTCGCTGCGGCGCTGGCGCTCGCGGCCGCTCTACCGACGAGCGCTCAGGCCTTCTCGCAGATCACGCGCGAGGACGGATCGGTCGTCGCACCCGGCGACATCATCTCCCATCCGCTGCCGCCGCTGGACCCGGACCGAAGCGGCGCCTCGCCCGAATGGGGACAGGGCTCCCCGCTCCCGGAGACCGACGCGGCCCCGGCCGAAGAAGCCGCCGACTCGCAGCCGCTCGCGATCCGCTACGGGGACGAGGGACTGCCGGACACCGTCCGGGATCTGCGCGCCCGCCTGATCGAGATCGCCGAGGCCGGCGAGATCGAGGCGCTCCGTCCCTACCTGGAGGGCGGGTTCGAGCCGACCGCCCTTTCCGTGACGCCCGTCGAGGGCGACCCGATCGAGTTCCTGAAGGCGGCGTCCGGCGACGGCGAGGGGATCGAGATCCTCGCCATCCTGCTCGACGTCCTCCAGTCCGGGCATGTCCGGATCGATGCGGGCAGCGACGCGGAAATCTTCGTCTGGCCCTATTTCACGCAGGTGCCGCTCGACGAACTGACGAACCGGCAGCTGGTCGAGCTCTTCCAGATCGTGACCGCCGGCGACTATCGGGAGATGCTGGATCTCGGCGCCTACTATTTCTACCGCGTCGGCATCTCGCCCGAGGGGCGGCTGGAGTTCTTCCTGGCCGGGGACTGAGCGTTCGGACCGGTTGCCCCTGACCGGCCACGCGGCCATATCTCGCGGACGACCCGTCCTTCGTCAGTCCGGACTGCCTCCATGCCCTCCGCCCGCCTCCCCGATCGCTCCACCCTGCACGTGACCGGGCCGGACGCAGCCCACTTCCTGCAGAACCTCGTCACCGCCGATGTCGAGACGTTGCCCGAGAACGAGGCGCGGCCGTCCGCGCTTCTGACGCCGCAGGGCAAGATCCTGTTCGACTTCCTCGTCAGCCGGATCGAGGGCGGCTACCGGCTGGACGTGGCCTCGTCCGCGCGGGCCGACCTCGCCAAGCGCCTGACGCTCTACAAGCTTCGCTCCAAGGTGGAGATCGCCCCTTCGCACGAAGCGGTCGCGGCACGTTGGGGGGCCGAGGCAGAAGACGGCCTGCGCGACACGCGCTTTGCCGACGGCGCGGTCGGGCGCCTGTACGGAGAGGCCGCCGGGACGGCTGCGAACGACGGCGAGGCGTTCCGGGCGCAGCGCATCGCGGCGGGCATCGCCGAGGCGGAGTCGGACTTTCCCGCCTCCGACGTCTTCCCGCACGACGTGCTGCTCGACCAGAACGGCGGCGTCTCCTTCCGCAAGGGCTGCTTCGTCGGTCAGGAGGTCGTCTCGCGCATGCAGCACCGCGGCACCGCCCGGCGCCGCATCATGGTTCTGAGGGCCGAGGACCACATCACGCCCGGTGCCAATGTCGAGGCGGACGGCAGAACGGTCGGCACCGTCCTTTCGGCGACCGGCGGCACCGCGATGGCGATCCTTCGCATCGACAAGGTGGCCGACGCGCTTCGCGCCGGCAACGACCTGTCGGCCGACGGCGTGCCGGTCGAGGCCGAGGTGCCGGCCTGGGCGGGCTACACCTTGCCCGAAGAGACGGCCGGGTCCGCCGACTGATGCCGGCTCCCAAGACCGCAAAGGCCCGGGCCTGGCAGCGCATGCTGTCCGGCCGCCGCCTCGACCTCCTGGACCCCTCGCCGCTGGACGTCGAGATCGAGGACATCGCTCATGGTCTTGCCCGTGTCGCGCGCTGGAACGGCCAGACGACGGGAGACCATGCCTTCTCCGTCGCCCAGCATTCGCTCATCGTCGAGCGGCTCTTCGCTCTGGAGGAGCCCGACCCGAAATGGCGCCTAGCCGCGCTCCTTCACGACGGGCCCGAATATGTGATCGGGGACATGATCTCGCCCTTCAAGGCGGTGCTCGGCGGCGACTACAAGGCCGTGGAAGGGCGGCTTCAGACGGCCATCCATCTGCGCTTCGGCCTGCCGGCGACACTGCCGGCAAAGGTGAAGGCCGCGATCAAGGCGGCGGACCGCCTGTCGGCCTATTTCGAGGCGACGCATCTGGCCGGCTTCTCGGCCAGCGAGGCGACCCGCTTCTTCGGCAGGCCCGCGCTCGACATCGAGCCGGACGAGATGACGCCACGCCCCGCGCGCGACGTTCAGGCCGCCTTCGTCGCGCGCTTTAAGTGTCTCGACGCGGCGCAAACGCCAACCGGTGCGACCGCGAAAGCCGTCGCCGAGAATCGCCCGCTCGGATAGGATCGGCCATGACCTATCTCGTCGTCTCCTCCCTGGCCGCCCTGCCCGCCACTGTCGCCGAACACGGCGCGCTCGACGTCGTCACGCTGATCAACGCGCAGACGCCGGTCGAGCGTCCCGCATCGATCCAGCCCGAGCGGCATCTGTTCCTCGCGATGAACGACATCGCCGCGCCCACCGACGGGCTGACGCATCCGAGCGAGGATCATCTCGACCAGCTCATCGCCTTCGGCCATCGCTGGGATCGCACGACGCCGCTGGCCGTTCACTGCTGGGCCGGGATCTCCCGCTCCACCGCCGCCGCCTACATCCTGGCGCTTTCGATCAACACCGAGCTCGACGAGGGCGAACTGGCGAAGGAACTCCGCCGGCGCGCGCCGAGCGCGACGCCGAACGCGCTGCTGGTCTCCCTCGCCGATCGCAAGCTCGGCCGCAACGGGCGCATGGTGGAGGCGATCCGAGCGATCGGGCGCGGCGAGGACGCCTTTGCCGGCACGCCCTTCGTCCTGCCCCTGACCCTGCCCCTGACGCTGTGACCGATCCTGCCCAGAGCAGCCAGGCGGTCGAGGTCGGCCTCAGCGCCGCCATCGTCTCGGTGGCGGACGGCGAACCCCGCATTCTGGTCGCGCCGCGCGCGGAGGGCGAACGAGACGGGCTGCCGGTCGGCCCCTTCGATCCGCTGCGGCACCGCACCTTCGAGATCAGCCTGCGCGCCTTCGTCGGCGAGCAGACCGGCCTGCCCATCGGCTATATCGAACAGCTCTACACCTTCGGCGATCGCGGACGGCACAGGGCGGAGGCCGACCGGGGCCTGCACGTCGTCTCGGTGGGCTATCTCGCGCTGACCCGCACGGAGGCCGGCGAGAACGAGGCGATCGCCGCGACCGGCTCCGCGTGGCAGCCCTTCTACCGCTACCTGCCCTGGGAGGACTGGCGGACGGGGCGCCCGTCCTTCATCGACGAGACGATCCTGCCCGCGCTTCGCCGCCATCGGCCCTCCCCGAACTCGGGCGTCTCGCGCCAGATGTCGTGGGAGACGCGCCTCGATCTCGCCTTTCGCGAGGACGGATGGGACGAGGAGCGGGCGCTCGACCGCTACGAGATGCTCTACGAAGCCGGGCTCGTCGACGAGGCCATGCGGGACGGCCGCGCGGATTCCGCGCCCGCCGAGCCGTTCGGCGTCGCCATGCGGCTCGATCATCGACGCATTCTCGCCACCGCCATCGCGCGGCTTCGCGCCAAGCTGAAATACCGGCCCGTGATCTTCGAGCTGCTGCCGGCGGAGTTCACTTTGACCGACCTGCAGCGCGCGGCCGAGGCGATCGCAGGTCGGCCGGTCCACAAGCAGAACTTCCGCCGCTTCGTGGAGACGACCGGGCTGGTGGAGCCCACGGGCGGCATCAGCGCCGCGACGGGCGGACGGCCGGCGGCGCTCTTCCGCTTCCGCGCCGAGGTCACGCGCGAGCGGCCCTCGCCCGGCATCCGGTTCGGTCGGGCTTGAGGGCGAACGCGCCTCAATCTTCAGTTCGGCCCGTTCCCTCGCGATCGTGCTCGTAAAGCTTGGTCTCGAACGACGGCAACCAGCCCTCGCGTCGGACTGTCCAGAGCTCGTAGCTCGGGCGGAAAAGATCCAGGCGATCGGAAATGCCGAGGGTCAGATCGCGATGTCGAGCCCGACGTCGAGCGAGGGAGCCGACATGGTGATCTTGGAAGTCGAGATGTAATCCACGCCCGTCTCCGCGATCGCGGCGACCGTGTCGAGATCGACATTGCCCGAGGCTTCCAGCCGGGCTCGGCCTGCATTGATCGCGACCGCCTCGCGCAGCGTGGCCGGCTCCATATTGTCCAGAAGCACGGCGTGAGCGCCCGCCTCCAGCGCCTCGCGAAGCTGGTCCAGCGTATCGACCTCGATCTCGATGGCGACGAGATGCCCCGCATAGGCCTTCGCGGCGTGCAGCGCCTGCGTGACGGAGCCCGAGACGGCGATGTGGTTGTCCTTGATCAGGATCGCGTCGTCGAGACCGAAGCGGTGGTTCGCCCCACCGCCGCAGCGCACCGCGTATTTTTCGAGCGCACGAAGGCCGGGCACGGTCTTTCGCGTGCAGCAGATCCGCGCCGTCGTGTGCGCGACCGCGTCGGCGAAGCGCGCCGTGAGCGAGGCGACGCCCGAGAGGTGCATGACGTAGTTCAACGCCGTGCGCTCGGCCGACAAGAGCGCCCGCGCGTCGCCCTCGATCGTCGCGATCGTCTCGCCCGGCTGCAGCCGGTGGCCGTCGAAAAGACGGGCGTCGAAGCCGAGGCTCCCGTCCATCGCGGCGAAGGCCGCCCGCGCCAGATCCATGCCGCAGAGGACTCCCGCCTTGCGCGCGGCGAGGACCGCCCGCGCCGTGCGCCCCGGCGGAATGGTCGCAAGGCTCGTGATGTCGCCGGCCCGGCCGAGATCCTCCGCGAGGGCCGAGCGCACCGCCGCCTCGACGATCATCGGCGGAAGGGCGGGCGGAAAGGCGGCTGTCACGATGAAAATTCCTCTTCGCGGGCCGCAGGGCCGGCCGCGTCGGCAAGCCAGCCGCCCAGGGATTCGAGCGTCGTCATGGTGCGGCGGCCGATCGCGTCCGTTCCGCCGAAATCGCTGCGGAACTGTGCGCCTCGGCTCTCCTGCCGCGCAAGCGCCGAGCCCGCGACCATGAAGGCCGCGGCGAACTCGTTCGGATGATCGCCGTCCTCGCTTTCGAGGACCGCGATCTCGGCGATCGCCTCGCGCAGGAGAGACGCGGTCCGAACGACGCCCACCTTGGCGCTCATCAGACGGCGCAGACGCGCGAACGACTCGCCTTCGCCGCGATCCTCGGCCGGACCGATGTCGCGCAAGGACCCCCGCTCTTCCTTCACGCTCACCCGCAGGTCGTCCGCCACCCGCGACGCGAAGACGACGGCTTCGAGAAGCGAGTTGGAGGCGAGCCTGTTGGCGCCGTGAACGCCGGTGCAGGCGACCTCTCCGCAGGCGGAGAGGCCGGGAAGCGAGGTGCGCCCCGACGCGTCGGTCGCGACGCCCCCCATGTGGTAGTGGACCGCCGGAACCACCGGAATGGGCTGGGTCGCCGGATCGATGCCCGCCGCCTTGCAGGAGGCGTAGACCGTCGGAAAGCGCTTGGCGAAGGCGGCGCCGACGCTCTCGCGGCAGTCGAGATAGGCGCCCTCGCCGCTTTGAACCTGATTGAAGATCGCGCGCGCCACGATGTCGCGCGGCGCGAGCTCGGCGTCGGGATGGACGTCCGGCATGAAGCGCCGGCCCTTGGCGTCGATCAGATGCGAGCCCTCGCCGCGCAGCGCTTCGGTCGCGAGCGGCGCCGGGTCAGCCCCGATGTCGATGGCGGTCGGATGAAACTGGACGAACTCGGCGTCGGCGATCACCGCGCCGGCCCGCGCCGCCATGCCGAGCCCGCGTGCCCCGGCCTCCGCCGGATTGGTGGTGACCGCGTAGAGATGGCCGACGCCGCCGGTCGCCAGAACGACGGCCGAGCAGAGCGCCTCGAAGGTCCGTCCCGCGCGCCGGTAGCGGACGCCGACGACCTTGCCGTTCGCGGTGACGAGTTCGAGCGCCACCGCGTCCTCGACGATCTCGATCGAGGGCGTCTGCCGGACCCGGGCAATCAGCGCCTCCATGATCGCGCGGCCGGCCATGTCGCCGTTCACACGGACGATGCGGCGCTCGGAATGGGCCGCTTCCCGCGAGAGCTGGAGGCGCCCTTCCAGGTCGCGGTCGAACGGCACGCCGTAGGCGAGAAGGTCGCGGACGCGGTCCGGCCCCTCCTCGATCATGCCGCGCGCCATCGCCTCGTCGACGAGGCCGGCACCGGCCGCGAGCGTGTCGGCGAGATGCTTGTCGAACGTATCGCCCTCGGCCATGGCCGCCGCGATCCCGCCCTGCGCCCAGGCCGAGGACGCGCCCTGCCCGATGGGCGCGGCCGCCAGAACCATCACCGGCCGGGGCGACAGCTTCAAGGCGCAGAAGAGGCCCGCCAGCCCGCCGCCGACGATGACGACAGGCGCGATCGGTTCAGCGGCGGCGTCCGGCCGCTGGATGACAAGAGACATTCGGCTCAGCCCAACAGGCGATCGACGAGAAGGACGAGCCCGGCGATCGCCGCGATCGAGAGGATCATCTGATTGCGGGTCTTCTCGATGGCGAACTGGAGGTCCGACTTCATGATGGACATCTCGCCCCGCACACTCTGGACATCGGCTTTCAGCTCCGTGCGAAGCTCGGTGACATCACGTTTCAGCTCCGTGCGAAGCTCGGCGATGTCGTGCTTCAGCTCGGTGCGGACGGCTTGGAGCTCGGCTCTGACGTCTGCGATGTCGCGCTTCAACTCCGCACGGGTGGCGGCCAGGTCCTGTTTGAGCTCGGCACGCGTGGCGGCCAGATCCTGCTTCGTCGCGAGGCTGTCGGCAGATCCGTCCGCCGCCAGCACGATGGCGGAGGCAATGGCCTCCGCCTGCCGTGGCTCGATGCCCTCGGCTGACGATCTCTTCGAGATGTCGAGCGACTGGAGACCCATGGGCTCAGCCTACCATCAATGCTTGAGGTTCACCATGCGCTCCACCGCCGCCCGGGCGCGCACGGCGAGGGCGGGATCGACATGGACCTCCTCGCGCATGTTCAGGAGCGTATCGAGGATCTTCGGCAGGGTGATGCGCTTCATGTGCGGGCACATGTTGCAGGGCTTCACGAACTGGACGCCCGGCGCGCCGGTCTCGACGTTCGAGGCCATGGAGCACTCCGTGACGAGCAGAACCTTCGAGCCCGGCGCCTGACCGAGCGCGTAGTCGATCATGCCGCTGGTGGAGCCGGCATAGTCCGCGACATCCACCACCGAGGGCGGGCATTCGGGATGGGCGACGATGCGAATGGCGGGATCGGCGCGCTTGTAGGCGAGAAGCTCCTCGGCGGTAAAACGCTCGTGGACCTCGCAATGGCCCTTCCAGGTCAGGATCTTCACGTTGGTCTGGCGCGCGACGTTCTGCGCCAGATACTCGTCCGGGATCATGAGGACCGTATCGACGCCGAGGCTTTCCACCACCTGCACGGCGTTGGAGGAGGTGCAGCAGATGTCGCTTTCCGCCTTCACCTCGGCCGAGGTGTTCACATAGGTGACGATCGGAACCCCAGGATGGGCCTCGCGCAGGAGACGCACGTCGGCGCCCGTGATCGACTCGGCGAGCGAGCAGCCGGCCCGCATGTCGGGGATCAGGACCGTCTTGTCCGGGCACATCAGCTTCGAGGTCTCGGCCATGAAGTGCACGCCGCACTGGACGATGATGCCGGCATCCACCTTGGCCGCCTCGCGGGCGAGCTGAAGCGAGTCGCCGACGATGTCGGCCACGCCATGGTAGATTTCCGGCGTCTGATAGTTGTGCGCGAGGATGACGGCGCCGCGCTCCTTCTTCAGCCGGTTGATCGCGGCGATGTAGGGCGCGTGCATCGGCCATTCGATGCGCGGGATGTGGTGCGCAACCTTGGCGTAGATCGGCTCGACCTCCGCCGCGATCTCGGGCGTGAAGGTCAGGTCCGGCATGGGAAGGACGCCGTAGCGCTCGGCGGCGCTCGGCCCGTCATTGGCCGCGACGGGACGGATGGAAAACGCCGGAGCGCGACCTTCGCCGACGATCGCGGCGGCACGTGCGAGATGGGACATCGCTCGTCTCCCCTTCACCTCGTTCCGAGGCTCTTCGCCATTTGCTCAAAATGAGCAAAACATGCGGCGAAGAAAAAGCACCGTGGGTGCTGCGCATGTCATCTATGGTGTCGCACGAGCGATATCAAGCGCGGAACGTCAGGACGCCGAAGGGTTCTTCTCACGACGCCCGATCCCGGCCTGTTCAAGCGCGGGAGCCATCGGCAGACGCCGAAGCATCTCGACGACGAAGGCATGGCGCGGCGCCGGCGGCTCTATGTTGCGGGGCTCCCAGAAATGGCGGGCGAGGAAATGCCCGGTCAGGTCGAAGCCGGCCTGGAGATCGGCTCTCGCGTCCGTCGTCGGCTCGCCCAGAAGGATGGCGGGCAGCGCCAGCAGACGATCCTTCCAGGGTGCGCCGGCGGCCGCCGTCACGGCCCTTCCCGTGCGGGGAGAGACGAAGGCGAGCCCGGCCGTCTCGCCGGTGAGGGCGCAGACGTCCAGATCGAGGCCGAAGCCGAGCTCTTCGAGGATCGCGATCTCGAAGCGCAGCATCCGGGCCGCGCAGGTGGCGACTTCGCCCGGGTCTTCCAGGAGGGCCGTCATCTCCTCGTAGAGGCGCGCGTGGGGTTCGCGTTCGGCCAGAAGCCGCAGATGCGAGGCGAGAAGCTGCACGGCATGGAGGGCGAGAGGCTCCTCGATCAGCCGCGCGGCGCGAAGCTCCAGCGGCTCCACGACGAAGGTGCCCATATGCTCGTCGAGCCGGGCGCGCCACGTCACCTCGACGAGGTTTCCCGGCTGCAGCACCGGCTGCTGGCGACGCGAGCGACCGCCGCGAACGAGCCCGAGATGCCGGCCCCGCTCGCGCGTCATCAGTTCGGCGACGACGCTCGTCTCGCCGTGGCGCCGGATCCCCAGGATCACCCCTTCGTCGCGCCATTCCACTGTCGTCCGGCCTCGCCGTTACTGCGGCAGGCCGGGACGCGGCGGCGCGAGTTGCACGGTTCCCGCCTCCCGCACTGTCTCGACGCCGTCCACCGCGCGCACGAGGTCGATGATCGCATCGTCCCCGCGCGCGTAGATCGCGCCGATCGCGGGCAGAACGCGCTCCACCGAAAGACCCAGCCCACGCACGGCTTCGGCGACCGCGTCGATGCGCGAACGCTTCACCCGGATCGCCATGTCGCAGACCGCCATTTGCTCAGATCTCCGCCTTCGAACCCAGCTATGATGTCGGCACGTCCTCTTCAACGGACACCCGCGCGAGACCGGCGCCCACGTCGCGGACCGCCCCCGGCAGCGCCTCGGCCGTCGAGACCATGGCATCCCAGAGCCGACGTCCGCGAAGCTCCGGATCGGACTGCGCCAAAAGCGCCGCGATGCCGGCGACATGGGGGCACGCCATCGAGGTGCCGTCGAAGCTGGCGTATCGACGCGGCATCGGAGCGGCGGACAGAACGCCGACGCCCGGCCCCGACAGATCCACCTCGCCGCCCTCGCCCTCGACGCCGCCGTTCGAGAAGGGCGCGACGGAGAGAAGCGGGTCGAGCGCCGCGACGGCCAGGATCGACGGCGCGTTGGCCGGTTCGGAGACCGGCGCGACGAAGCCGTATTCGCGCCGCGAGTCGTTGCCGGCCGCCGCCACGACGAGGGAGCCCCGCTCCAGCGCGTAGGCCCCCGCCTCCTCGTATTCGGGCGTGCGCGCCTCGCCGGTCCGGACGCTGCGGCCGAGCGACAGGGAGACGATCTCGCAGCCCTCCTCCACCGCCCAGACGAGGCCTGCCAGGATGTCGCCTTCGCGCCCTGCCCCGGTGTCGTTCAGCACCTTGCCGACATAGAGCTGCGCCTCGCCCGCCACGCCGTAGCGCGTCTGCCCGTCGATCAACGCCGCGCCTGCCGCCGTTCCGGCACAGTGCGTGCCGTGCCCCTGCACGTCCTGCACGCCTTCGCCCTCGACGAAGGAGCGGGAGACGATCTCGCGATCGGAGAAGTCCGGGTGGTCGAGGTCGAGTCCAGTGTCGAGCACCGCAAGGCGAATACCCCGGCCCGTCAGGCGGCTCGCCGCCGCGCCGGTCGCGAGGAGGCCCCACGTCGCCGTTCGGGTGTCGCGGAACGGTTCGCGTCGTTCGAGCGCCGCGGCCGGGAACAGATAGAACTCCGGGCGCACGGACCGAACGCCCGCGCTGGCCTCCAGGCGCTGCATCAATGCGCCGGTTCCCATCGCTCGATCCATGGGAAGGAGGCAGAGGCCGAGCCGTCCGAGAAGCGCCGAGCACGGCGCCTGCCTCGGGTCGAGCCCGTTCCAGTCGCCGGCCTGCGACACAGCCGAGCGATCGGCGATCTCGCGGCCCGCAGCGTTCGCAAGGATGCCGAAGCGTGCCGCCGCGTCCAGGGAGCGTTCGAAGCGCACGATCAGCCGACCGGTCGCGCGCGGACGCTGCGCGTCCAGCTTCATTCCCCCGTCGCCTTCCGCCATCGGCTCGCTCCGTGTCGTGAACGTTCACGAACCGAGATAGCGCGGGCGGGCGGCGTATCGAACGTCAGGCGGAGAAGTCGAGGCCCATCTCGCGATAGCGTTCCGGGTCGTCGCTCCAGTTCTCGCGCACCTTCACGAACAGGAAGAGGTGCACCTTCTGGTCGGCGGCCTCGGCGATGTCCTTGCGGGCCGCCGAGCCGATCGCCTTCACCGTCTCGCCGCCCTTGCCGAGCACGATCGCCTTCTGGCTGTCGCGTTCGACATAGATGGTCTGCTCGATGCGCACCGAACCGTCCGGCCGGTTCTCCCAACGCTCGGTCTCGACGGTCGAGACGTAGGGCAGTTCCTCGTGAAGCCGCAGATAGAGCTTTTCGCGCGTGATCTCCGCCGCCAGCTGGCGCAGCGGCAGATCGGAGATCTGGTCCTCGGGGTAGAACCACGGGCCTTCGCCCAGGCGCTCGGCCAGATAGTCCATCAGGTCGCCGCAGCCCGAGCCCGTCAGGGCCGAGATCATGAAGACCCGCTCGAAATCGGCGCGGCCCGCCACATCCTGCGCCAGGCCGAGAAGCTTCTCGCGCTTGACGCTGTCGACCTTGTTCAAGGCCAGGATCGCCGGGCGCCCGCTCTCCTTCAGGCGTTCCAGGATGGTCTCGACCTCGGGCGAGACGCCGCGCTGGGCATCGACGATGGCGAGCACGAGGTCGGCGTCCTTCGCGCCGCCCCAGGCGGTCTTGACCATGGCGCGGTCGAGCCGGCGCTTGGGCGCGAAGACGCCGGGCGTGTCCACGAAGACGATCTGCGTGCGGTCGCGGATGGCGATGCCCCGCACCAGCGCGCGCGTCGTCTGGACCTTGTGCGTGACGATCGAGACCTTGGTGCCGACCAGCTGGTTGACCAGCGTGGACTTGCCGGCGTTCGGCGCGCCGATGAGGGCGACGAAGCCGGATCGGGTCGGCCGCTCGCTCGCTTCCGTTTCGGTCGGGGAAGTGTGGGTCGCGTCTTCGGTCAATTCGGTTCCTTCGGCGAGGCCGCGTCGATCGCGCCTCGGGGGCAGTTCGTCTGCATCTCGTGAATGTAGGCGCTCAGCGCCCGTCGCTCCAGACGCCTTCGCGCTTGAGAAGCGTCTCGGCGGCCTCCTGCTCGGCGGCGCGCTTGGACTTGCCGCGCCCCTCCGCCGGCTTCAAGCCTTCGACGGCGGCGCGGACAGTGAAGACCGGGTCGTGGTCGGGACCCTTGCGGTCCAGAAGCTCGTAGACCGGGACCTTGCCGGAGCGCTTGTGAGACCATTCCTGCAACTCGGTCTTCGGATCGCGGCGCGAAAGCGTCACGTCCGCCAGACGCCCGTCCCAGTGCCGCAGAACGAAGTCGCGCGCCGTTTCCATGCCATGGTCGAGATAGATCGCGGCGATCAGCGACTCGACCACGTCGGCGCGGATGTTGCGCGTGTGCTTGCCGTCGGTCTTTCGAACGTCGCCGCCGTGCCGGATGAACGGCGTCAGGCCGATCTCGTCGGCGATCTCCGCGCAGGTCTCGGCCGAGACGAGCGCGTTCAGCCTTACCGAAAGCTCGCCCTCGGCCGAATCCGGGTAGAGCGACAGGAGCTTCTCGGCCACGACGAGCCCGAGCACGCGGTCGCCCAGGAACTCCAGCCGCTCGTAGTTGCGTCCGCCCTGCTGCTTCAAGCTCGCATGGGTCAGCGCGCGTTCCGCCCGCCCCCGGTCGCGGAACTCGACGCCGATCAGCGCCTCCAGCCCCTCGAGGGACTTGCCGCGCTTCAGCTGAGCCATGTCAGGAGACGGCCCGGACGCAGGCTCGTCGGCCACTCCCAGACCTCCAGAGGGGAAGCGTCGTCGATCGAGAAGAAGATGACCTGCGCCTTGCCGACGAAGTTCTCGAAGGGGACGTAGCCGACGTCAAAGCGCGAGTCGGCGGAGTTGTCGCGATTGTCGCCCATCATGAAATAGTGGCCCGCCGGCACCACGAACTCGCGCGTGTTGTCGCCGGCCGAGTTGGGCGTGATGTCGAGCGTCAGGTAGGAGACGCCGTTCGGCAGCGTCTCGCGGAACTGCGCGATCGGGGCGCCGTCGCTGCCGACGAAATCGTCGACCTGCTCCTTGGGCACCGCCTCCCCGTTGATGAAGAGGACGCCGTCCTGCATCTGCACGCGATCACCCGGCATGCCGACGAGGCGCTTGATGTAGTCCACCTCCGGCTCGTTGGGCTTGCGGAAGACCACGACGTCGCCGAGCTCCGGGTCCGAGGCCAGGACGCGCCCTTCGAAGAGATCGGGCGAGAGCGGGAAGGAGTAGCGGGAGAAGCCGTAGCTCCACTTCGTCACGAACAGATAGTCGCCGACGAGCAGCGTCGGCATCATCGACCCGGAGGGGATCGAGAAGGGCTGGAACAGAAAGGTGCGGATGACCAGCGCCAGGAGCAGCGCCTGGACGACGACCTTCACGGTCTCGCCGAAACCGCCCTTCTCCTTGCGTTCGGCCTTCTCGACCATGCGGATGCCCTTCAAAACTGTCCCGTGCCGTCCCGCACCGGCCTGAAGAGCCCGCGCGCGCCGCCCTGCCTGTCCGGTGTCCGGCGCTTCGAAGGCACAGATATGGCGTTCCGGGAGCCGATTCCGGCCGTCCGGTCGATGCTGTAGTAGTGTCTCGGGTCCCGTTCGGCAATGATCGGGCGCAGCTTTCCGCCCGCTCAGGCCCCTGAGGGCACCGCCTCGATGACGACGAAGGCCTGAGCGATCGGGAGTTCGTCCGTGATCGTCAGATGGATGATCGCTTCGTGGCCGGCGGGCAGGAGCGCATTCAGCCGCTCCAGCGCGCCGCCCGTCAGCCGCATCGTGGGCTTGCCGCTCGGCAGGTTCACGACGCCCATGTCCCGCCAGAACACGCCCCGCGAAAGACCCGTGCCGAGCGCCTTGGAGCAGGCCTCCTTGGCGGCGAAGCGCTTGGCGTAGGAGGCCGCGCGCTGCGCCCGGCGATCGGACTTCGCCCGCTCGACATCGGTGAACACGCGGGCCTCGAAGCGCCCGCCGTGGCGCTCCAGCGTCTTCTCGATCCGCCGGACGTCGATGAGATCCGAGCCGATTCCGATGATCATGCGCAGCGCCCTTTCGAGAACGGGATCAGAGCGAACGGCTGCCCGGCTTCACCGGCGGGATCGCGGCCAGCTCGGGCGGCAGCGCGTCGGGCGAATAGGCCGGCACCTCGTACTGGCAGAGCGAAACGAGCGGAACGCCGACATCGGCCTTCCCGGCGGAGCGGTCCACGATACAGGCGGCGGCCAGCACCTCGGCGCCCAGCTCGCGCATGCAGGCGACCGTCTCGCGGATGGAAAGCCCCGTCGTGACGATGTCCTCGACGATGACGACGCGCGCGCCCGGCTCCATCTCGAACCGCCGCAGCTTGAAGACGCCGTTCTCGCGCTCCACCCAGACGGCGGGGCGGCCGAAATGGCGCGCTGTCTCGTAGGCCGGGATGATGCCGCCGACGGCGGGGCCGACGAGATAGTCGACCTCGCCGGCAACCTCGTCGCGGATGCGGGAGGCGAGCGGCCGGCAGAGGCGCTCGGTCATCTCCGGGCGCATGAAGACGCGGGCCTTCTGGAGGAAGACCGGGCTGCGCAGGCCCGATGTCAGGATGAAGTGCCCTTCCAGAAGGCCGCCCGCCTGCCGGAAGATGTCGATCACGTCGTCATTGGTCATGGAACTCGTCCGGTCCGTTGCCGCGCGCTGGTCGCCGCGCGCGCGGTCGCTGCTGCCGGGGATCAGCCGTTCACACGAACGACGTCGGTGACGCAAGCCCTTCCACGAAGCTGAGAGATCGTGCGGTTGAGATGCTGCAGGTTCCAGACCTCCAGATCGATCATCATCACCGTGATGTCGGGCGCCGTCATCGCCATGGAGAGATTGTGGATGTTGGCGTCGGCCTCGGCGATCGTCTCGGCGATCTCCGCCAGCGCGCCCGGCTCGTTGATGGCCGACACCTTCACCTTGGCGGGGAAGCGCGTCGTCATCTCCGCATCGAGGTCCCAGCGCACGTCCATCCAGCGCTCCGGCTCGTCGTCGAAGGCCTGCAGGGCTGGAGACTGGATGGGGTAGATGGTGATTCCCCTGTCCGGCTCCAGAATGCCGATGATCCGGTCTCCGGGCACCGCGCCGTCGGGGCTGAAATGCACCGCCACGTGGTCGCCGATGCCGCGAATCGGAAAAGCGGCGCGCTCCTCGTCCGGCTGCACCGATTTGGCCCGCCCCGGCACGCGGAAGATCATGCCCGCCGCGTGACGCAGGCCGAACCATCCCTCCTCCGCCTTGACCGGCGGCTTCACCGCGCGGCTGTCCTGGAAGTCCGGGTGGACTGCCCGAAGCACGTCGCTGGAAGAGAGGTCGCCGCGCCCGACCGAGGCGAGCGCGTCCTCGATCTCCTTGTGGCCGAGCTTGGCGAGGAAGGGCTTGAGGCCGTCGCGCGAGAAGGTCTTGCCCGAGCGCTGGAAGGTGCGCTCCAGAATCTGCTGGCCGAGGCCCGAATACTGACGGCGGATCGCAAGACGCGTCGCGCGCCGGATGGCCGCGCGCGCCTTGCCGGTGATCGCGACGTTCTCCCAGGCCGGCGGGGGAGTCGCGGCCTTGGACCGGATGATCTCCACCTCGTCGCCGTTGGCGAGTTCGGTGACGACCGGCATGATCCGCCCGTTCACCTTGGCCCCGACGCAGGTGTCGCCGACGTCGGTGTGGACGGCATAGGCGAAGTCGATCGGCGTCGCGCCGCGCGGCAGGGCGATGAGCCGGCCTTTCGGCGTGAAGCAGAAGACCTGATCCTGGAAGAGCTCGAGCTTGGTGTGCTCGAGGAACTCCTCCGGCGTCTCGCCCTCCGAAAGCATCTCCACCGTGCGGCGCAGCCAGGCGAAGGCGGCCGATTCGGAGGATTTGGCGCCGTGGATCCCGTCCTTGTAGAGCTCGTGCGCCGCGATGCCGTATTCCGCGACCTCGTGCATGTCGCGGGTGCGGATCTGCAGCTCGACGCGCTGGCGCGAGGGCCCGACGATCGTCGTGTGGATCGAGCGGTAGCCGTTCTGCTTGGGGATCGAGACGTAGTCCTTGAACCGCCCCGGCACGAGCGGCCAGGTGCGGTGGACGATTCCGAGCGTCCGGTAGCAGTCCTCCTCGGTCTCGACGACGACGCGGAAGCCGAAGATGTCGGACAGCTGCTCCAGCGAGAGCGCCTTGCGCTGCATCTTGGAGAACACCGAATAGGGCTTCTTCTGGCGGCCGGACACTTCGGCCACGATGCCGCTCTCCGCCAGACGCTGGGTCAGCGTCGCCTCGATCTTCTCGATCGTGTCGGCGTGCTTCTCGCGCAGCTCGTCGAGACGCGCGGTGACGGTGTCGTAGGCTTCCGCGTTCACATAGCGGAAGGCGAGGTTCTCCAGCTCCTCGCGCATGCCCTGCATGCCCATGCGGCCGGCGAGCGGGCCGTAGATGTCAAGCGTTTCCTGCGCGATGCGGGCGCGCTTCTCCGGCTTCATGTGGTGAAGCGTGCGCATGTTGTGCAGGCGGTCGGCGAGCTTGACCAGAAGCACGCGGATGTCGTCGGCGATGGCGAAGAGCAGCTTGCGCAGGTTCTCCGCCTGCTCGGCCTTCTTGGACACGAGGTCCAGCCGCTTGAGCTTGGTCAGGCCCTCCACGAGCTGGCCGATCCTGGCGCCGAAGACCTGATCGATCTCCTTGCGCGTCGCGTCCGTGTCCTCGATCGTGTCGTGCAGGAGGGCGACGGCGATCGTCTCCTCGTCGAGATGCAGTTCCGTCAGGATCGCCGCCACTTCGAGCGGGTGCGAGAAATACGGGTCTCCGCTCGCGCGCGTCTGCAGCCCGTGCTTCTGCATCGCGTAGACATAGGCGCGGTTCAGGAGGTTTTCGTCGAGATCGGGCTTGTAGGCGGCGACGCGCTCGACGAGTTCGTATTGGCGCATCATGAACGCGCAAGACCTTTCGGAACGGAAAAAGGGCGCCGTGCCCGGCACGACGCCCTTTCAATATAATGGCCTCGACGCGCGGTTCGGAAGAGCCCGACCGGCGCTTTCGTATCAGTAGTCTTCGTTCTTTTCCGGCGGCACGAGGCCTTCGATGCCGGCGAGCAGGTCGTCCTCCGACATGCGGTCGAAGGCGATGTTGTCTTCCGCCTCGTCGCGGCCGGCCTCGGCGGCCGTGGCGCTGCCCGCCTGCGTGATCGCACCGGCGCTCGGCGCCTGCGGCTCGGGCTCGTCCACCTCGACGTGCTTCTGCAGCGAGTGGATGAGGTCTTCCTTCAGATCGTCGGGCGACAAGGTCTCCTCGGCGATCTCACGAAGCGCCACGACCGGGTTCTTGTCGTTGTCGCGATCGATGGTGATCTGCTGCCCCTGCGCAAGCTGACGCGCGCGGTGGCTGGCCAGGAGAACCAGCTCGAAGCGGTTCTCGACCTTGTCGACGCAGTCTTCTACGGTGACGCGGGCCATCGCCTGTCTCCTTCAAGGGGTCTCGACTGAACGGGATCAAGCGGTCCCCTTATCGTCAAGCGCGGCGCATGGCAAGGGCGGGGGCCTCACCCTTCCCCATCGTGCACGATGGCCCGGCGGCCGAGCTTGATGTCTCCGAAGCGGCCTGCGAGGAGAGAACCGGACCTCAGAGCGCCGTGCGTCCGTTCGAACGCCGGAAGGCCGGCTCTGCTTCGACGATCATGCGCATCGGGCTACCCGACCCCACGGGCGGGCCGATGCTTCAGCGAGACCCACGATGACCGCAACGCCCCTGCCCGCAGAGCCGGCCCCGCCGCCGCGCGACTGCCCGCTCTGCCCGCGCCTCGCCGCCTTCCGGGACGAATGGCGGGAGAAGGAGCCGGACTGGCACAATGGCCCGGTGCGCGCCTTCCTGCCGCCCGAAGGGGCGGGCGCGGTGCGCCTTCTCGTCGTCGGCCTCGCTCCCGGCCTGCGCGGCGCCAACCGCACGGGACGCCCCTTCACGGGCGACTATGCGGGCGACCTCCTCTATTCGACCCTGAAACGCTTCGGGCTGGCGCGCGGCACCTTCGAGGCGCGGCCCGACGACAGTCTGGAGCTGATCGAGACCGCGATCGTCAACGCGGTTCGCTGCGTGCCGCCGCAGAACAAGCCGACCGGGCCGGAAATCAACACCTGCCGGCGCTTCCTCACGCCCTCGATCGAAGGCTTCGGCCGGCTCTCGACCATCGTGACGCTCGGGCGCATCGCGCATGAATCGACGCTGCGCGCGCTCGGGGCCAGGATGAAGGACGCGCCCTTCGCGCATGGCGCCGAGGCCGATGTCGGCGGCCACCGCATCGTCTCCAGCTACCACTGCTCCCGCTACAACACGAACACCGGGCGGCTGACCGAGGCAATGTTCACGGACGTGTTCGAGAAGGCACGGGCGTTTCTGGATCGCTGACAGGCCGTCGCGGCCATGACATACGCGCCCACCGGCAAGTCGATCCTCGGGTTGCAGGAGCAACGTCCCGGACATAGGTTGGAAGCGACAGCAAAGGGAGTAGAGCCATGAACGACAGGACGAGCAACGCCATCTGCCTTGTTTCGATGCCTGCCATGGTTGCCTATGTCCGCCTTCCTCACCCTCGACTCCGTTTCCGCCCGCACCCCTGAACGCTCGCTTTTTCAAGATCTGACGTTCGCGGTCGGAAGGGAGCGCCTCGGGCTCGTCGGCCGCAACGGGTCCGGCAAATCCACCCTCCTCCGGATCGCAGCCGGGCTAGCCGAGCCGTCGTCCGGTGCTGTTCGACGAACGGGCAAGATCGGCCTTCTACGGCAGGACATGCAGGAGGAGTGGACGCTGGCCGAAGCGCTCGGGGTCGCCGGCGATCTGAAGATGCTCAAGCGCATCCTGGCGGGAAACGGCACCGCTGACGACTTCGACGCCGCCGACTGGACCCTGGAGAGCCGCATCGGTGCCGCCCTTGCCCAGGCCGGGCTTGCCGACCAGCCGCTGGAGCGCCGCCTCCAGACCTTATCGGGCGGCGAGCGGACGCGTGTCGGCATCGCTCGCCTCATCATCGAGGAGCCGGACCTCCTGCTTCTGGACGAGCCGACGAACAATCTCGACGCTGCCGGTCGCGCCGCGATCGGAGCTTTGATGCGGGATTGGCGGGGTGGAGTCCTTGTCGCCAGCCACGATCGGGAGCTTCTGGAAGACGTGGACCGCATTCTGGAACTGACCGCGATCGGGGCACGCAGTTTCGGCGGCGGCTGGTCTGCCTTCGCCGCCGTCCGGGAGGAGGATCGCCGCCGCGCCGGCGCCGAGCTGGAGCGCGCCGATGCGGGCGTTCGCGCGGCGCGTCAGGCCGCGCAGGCGCAGCGCGAGGCGAAGGCCCGGCGCGACAGGGCGGGGCGTGCGTTCGCGGCAAAGGGGTCCGAACCGAAAATCCTTCTGGGCGCGCGGGCCGAGCGGGCGGAGGATAGCGGCGGGAGAGCACAGGCGATCGGCGATCGGCACATGGGCACGGCCCTGGCTGAAGCGGAGGAGGCGCGTTCGCGCGTTGAAGTCCTGACGCCCCTGACGATCACGCTGCCCTCGAGCGGCCTGCCATCGGGCGTGGGCGTCCTTGCCACGGAGGGCGTCGTCGCCGAAGCGGGCGACAAACGCCTTGGCCCGTGGACACTGCGCATCGACGGGCCTGAGCGCATCGTCCTGAAGGGAGCGAACGGCGCGGGCAAGACGACCCTTCTGCAGATCGCAGCGGGTCTTGTGGCGCCCGTCGCAGGAACGGTGCGTCGGGTCGAGGAACGCATCGTCACGCTGGATCAGCACGTCCGGCTGCTCGACCCCGAGGGCAGCATTCTGGACAACATCCGCCGACTGCATCCCGACGCCGGCGACGAGGAAGCCTACGCGTGCTGTGCAAGGTTCGCCTTCCGAAACCGGGATGCCGAGCGCCTCGTCGGCACGCTGTCCGGCGGCGAGCGTCTTCGGGCAGGTCTGGCAGCAGCCCTTTCAGGCTCGACGCCGCCATGGCTCATCATTCTGGATGAACCGACCAACCACCTCGACATCGAGTCGATCGAACTTCTGGAAGACGCCTTGCGGAACTTCGACGGCGCGCTTCTGGTCGTCAGTCACGACCCGTCCTTCGTCGAACGAGTGGGTTTCGATCGCGCCTTGGAGGTCTGACCCGCCGAACGATCGAAAGGCAGCCTTTATCCAACCCGGCTGGGGTGTGTCCGTCTAAACAGGAACACACCCTGGGAAGCGGACCATCCGCGAACCCGCCGCATCGAAGACGCTCCAGGCCGAAGCCGCCGTCACTCCCGCCCGGCGTTCTTCATCAGGCGCTGCTTCTCGCGGTTCCAGTCGCGTTCCTTCATGGACTCGCGCTTGTCCGGATCGTTCTTGCCGCGCGCGACGGCCAGTTCCAGCTTCGCCAGCCCGCGCTCGTTGAAGTAGATCTTAAGCGGCACGAGCGTCATGCCGTCCTTCTGGACGGCGCCGGCCAGACGGTTGCGCTGCTTGGCGTGGACGAGAAGCTTGCGGCGGCGCTTGGGCTCGTGATTGTTGCGGTTGCCCTGCAGGTACTCCGGCACGAAGGAGTTGATGAGCCAGATCTCGCCGCCCTCTTCGGTGGCGTAGGATTCGGCGATCGTGGCGCGGCCGCCGCGCAGCGACTTCACCTCCGTGCCGGTCAGGACGATGCCCGCCTCCAGCGTGTCGATGATCTCGTAGTGGAAGCGCGCCTTGCGGTTTTCCGCCGCGACGTTCGACTTGTCGGCCTTCTTCTTCGCCATTTCAGACACCCCTCACGGGGTCTTCAACGCCCGCCTTCGTCCGTTCCAATGCGCGCTGAGATGGGCCGCGCCCCCTGCCCTGTCAATCGCGCGAGTCCGACCCCTCAGTTCAGGAGGCCGGCGTGGCGCAGCGCCTCGTCGATCAGCCGCTCGGTCGCCGCCTCGATCGGCACCAGCGGCGAGCGCACCGAATTGCGCCCCTTGCCGAGGCGCGACAGCGCGTATTTGGTGCCGCACAGGCCCGGCTCGACGAAGATCGCCTTGTGCAGCGGCATCAAGCGGTCCTGATACTCCAGCGCCTTGGCGAAATCGCCGGAAAGGCACGCCTCCTGGAACTCGGCGCACAGGCGCGGCGCCACGTTCGCCGTCACCGAGATGCAGCCGACGCCGCCATGGGCGATGTGCCCGAGCGCGGTCGCGTCCTCGCCGGAGAGCTGGATGAAGTCCTTGCCGCAGGCCATGCGCTGCTCGGAGACGCGCTCCAGCTTGCCGGTCGCGTCCTTCACCCCGACGATGTTGGAGAAGTCGTTCGCCAGCCGCGCCATCGTCTCCGGCGTCATGTCGATCACCGAGCGCGGCGGGATGTTGTAGATGATGATGGGCTTGGTCACGGCCCGCGCGATCGCCCCGAAATGCTCATAGAGGCCGCGCTGCGTCGGCCTGTTGTAGTAGGGCGTGACGACGAGGAGGCCGTCCGCGCCGGCATTCTCGGCAAATCGCGCCAGATCGATCGCCTCGGCCGTGTTGTTGGAGCCCGCGCCCGCGATGACCGGAACGCGCCCGGCCGCGGCCTCGACGCAGATCTCGACCACGCGCTTGTGCTCGTCATGCGTCAGCGTCGGGCTCTCGCCCGTGGTGCCGACCGGAACGAGACCGTGCGAGCCCTCGCCGATCTGCCACTCGATCATGTCGCGCAGAGCCGCCTCGTCGAGGCCGCCGTCCTGCCCGAACGGAGTGACGAGCGCCGGCATCGATCCCCTGAACATCAAAGTCTTCTCCCAGCGTCTGGCGGAAAGTCCGTCTTCGGGAATGGCCGCACGACATCAATACGCCGTTTTGCCCCTGACGGTTTGGCGGCACCATAGTGAAGGGCCAAATGCGAGACAAGGCGCGCAGGAGCGCACGGGCCGCCGAACATCCGGTCCCGTCGAGCGGATCGGAACGGGCCGGACAGGACCGGAAAACCGTGCGGCCCCGCGCAAGCCGGGTGCCCGATCCTGGCGCGAATGATCGCTCGCTTTACCTTCTCTTCATCGCGTTCGTGAGAGGTTCGGACACCATGTCGCCACGCTTCCCAAGGTCAGCGCCGGCGGCCCCGTGCTTTTCCGAAAGGCTCGCGATGACCGCCAAGACCGCCGCCCGCTCGCTTTCCCTGCAGACGGTGATCGCCGGCGTGCTCCTGGCGTCCTGCACGGCCGAATCCATTCTGCCGGCCAACGTGCCGATGCCGACCCTGCGCGGCGGCGGCTCGTCGGCTGCCGCGCCTGCGGGCGGCATCGATTCGGCCCGGTTCGGCGGCCCCGCGCCGTCGGCCAATCCGGCGCTCCAGCGCTCCGGCCCGCCGCCGGTGGAGGGCGCCACGGCCTTCACCTCCTCCGTTGTCGCCATGGGCTCGCGCGCCGGTTCGGTCACGCCGATCCGCGGCGACCTGAAGGCCGGGCTCGACGCCACGCACAACAATGTCGATCGCGCCCGGGCCATCCGCGAGGGCATGGCGCCCGGCTCGCTCGACCGGCACATCCTCTCCTGGGCCATCGCCCTGAAGGGCGACGGCGTTCCGGCCGCCGAGATCGCGCGCACCGCGCACGAGCTGTCCTCCTGGCCCGGCATGGCGACGCTGCGGGCGAACTCGGAGCGCGCGCTCTACCGAGAGCGGCCGAGCGCCCGCGAGGTCATCGCCGCCTTCGCCGGCACCCAGCCGCAGACGCCGGAAGGCACCATCGTTCTGGCTCGCGCGCTGGTGGAGACCGGCGACACGACGCGCGCCCGCAACCTCGTCGCCAACGCCTGGCGCAACGAGCGCCTGACGCGCGCGACCGAAGCCGACATGCTGCGCTCCTTCGGCAATCTGCTGACCAAGGCGGACCACAAGGTCCGCATGGAGACGCTGCTCTACGCCAACCGCATCGACGACGCCGAGCGGGTGTCCGCGCTCGCCAATTCCGAGACCCTGTTCCGCGCCCGTGCCGCCTCCATCCGGGGCGAGAACGCGCAGGCGCGCCTCGCAGCGGTCCCCGCCAACCAGCATGCCGACCCGAGCTTCCAGTTCGCGCGTGCCGTGAACCTTCGCAAGGCGGACCGCCCGCATGAGGCTGCCCAGGTCTTCTTCGCCGCGACCAAGGATGCCGGCCAGCAGATCGATCCGAACGCGTGGTGGAACGAGAAGCGCATCGTCGCCCGCATGCTCGTGGAACGCGGGCAGGCGCGCGACGCCTACCGTCTCGTCGCCGAGCAGCCCGCGCAGGGGATCGTCGAAGGCGTGGAGCAGGCCTTCCATGCCGGCTGGTACGCCCTGCGCCATCTGAACGACCCGGCGCGCGCCAGCCGCCATTTCCAGCAGATCGCGCAGATCTCCGATCGCGCGCTCTCGCAGTCGCGCGCCTATTACTGGATGGGACGCGCGGCCGAAGCCGGCGGACCGGGCAGCGCGCGCGACTTCTACGCCCGCGCCGCGCAACATGGCGCGACCTATTACGGGCAGCTCGCCGCCGCCAAGCTCGGCCGCACGCCCGGCCCGATCGCCTTCCCGCGCCCGAGCGACGCGGAGCGCCAGCGCTTCCAGAGCCGCGAGGCGGTGCGGGCGATCAACCGGCTGCAGGAGATCGGCTCCGACTGGCGCGCGGCCAGCCTCTACCGGTCGCTGGCCCAGGAGGTGGACAGCCCGGGCGAGCTCGCCATCCTCTCCTCCATGGCGGAGCGGCGCGGCAACCATTCGCTCGCCCTCGAAGTCGGCCGCATCGCCTATGGCCGCGGCGTGAACGCCCCGGCCCTCGCCTATCCGACGGGCGCCATCCCGGCCAACGCCAACATCTCCGCCTCCGGCACCGCCCTCGCCTACGCGATCGCCCGGCAGGAGAGCTCGTTCAATCCGGCCGCCAAGTCGCCCGCCGGCGCGCTCGGCCTTCTGCAGCTCATGCCGGCGACCGCGCGCCAGCTCTCGCGCGAGATCGGCGCGAGCTATTCGGAACAACGGCTCCTCACGGACGTCGCCTTCAACGCGCAGCTCGGCAGCCGCTATCTCGGCCAGCAGATCGACAATTTCGGCGGCTCCTACGTTCTGACCTTCGCCGCCTATAACGCCGGTCCGCGACGCGCCCGCGAATGGATCGAGCGCTTCGGCGATCCGCGCGGCCGTCCGCTCGACGAGGTCGTCGACTGGGTGGAATCGATCCCGTTCACCGAGACCCGCAACTACGTCCAGCGCATCATGGAGAACTATCAGGTCTACAAGATGCGGCTCGGCGCGGGCTTCGACATCGAGAACGATCTGCGTCAGGGCCGCAGGGGCTGAGGCTCCTCGGGCGTTCGGGAGACGCCCCGCAGACCTTTCAGGACCGCGCATGAAAAGGGGGCCCGGCGAACCGGACCCCCTTTTGTCTGCGCGATGCGCCGGAGCGCGTCGCGATCAGAACGAGCGGACGAAGCGCAGGAAGCCGCGCGTCTGATCGACCGAACCCAGATCGTCGAAGTCGACGTCCGTGTACTGCACCTCGGCGAGCGCGCCGAAGTTCGACGTGAAGTCGTAGCCGACATTGCCGACCAGCGAGTAGTAGCTGCCGCTGGTCGTCGCAGAGCTGAAGGCACCGGTGGCCGGATCGAAGCCGGTCACGTAGGTGGCGTCGAAGAGCTCGCCGTACTGACCGGCGACCGCGACGGTGAAGTCGCCGACCGACTGGCGGTAGCCGGCACCCAGAGCCCACTCGACGAAGAGGGTGGCTTCGCCCGGCGTCGGGTTGGACACGCTGGCGTCGTCGGCGGAGAGGGAGAACGCGTTTCCGAGGCCGCCGATCGTGGAGTAGACGGTCGGATCGAAGGCGTAGGAGCCCTCGATCGAAAGCGCCGAGCCTTCCGTGAGGACGTCGTTCAGCTGCAGACCCGCCTTGAGGGCGAAGGCGTCGTTCGAGCCGTCCTCGATGAGCGGACGAAGGCCCGGCAGGCCGACGGCGCCCAGGATGTCGTCACCGTCGAGGAACGGGCTGAAGAAGAAGTCCTCGGCGTCCTCGGTGTTGAAGGTCTCGTCGTAGACCGCCGACAGGAACGCGCCGCCCCAGGCGCTCGAATAGACCAGCTTGCCGTGGACGTCCGGCACCACGTCGCCCGTGCCGTCGTCTTCGAGGCCGATCACGGCCGAGAAGCCGCCGAGCGCGAAGGTGTAGGAAATCTGGTTGGTGTTGATGTCGCCGAGGGTCAGATCGGTGTCGGTCAGGAGACCGTCCTCGATGCCGCCGACATCGTTCGCCCAGAGCGAGTCGCGGTAGCCGAGCAGCAGCCCGCCGAGCTGCACGTAGCCCTGATCCATCTGGTAGGACGCGTTGCCGCCCGAGGCATTGGTCGCCTGGAGGCGCGCATAGGCGCGGAGCAGGCCGAGCTCGGTCTCCTCGCGGACGTCGAAGTTCAGACGGGCGCGAACGGCCGAGTCGACTTCGTAGTCGTCGCCCTCGGCGTTCACCGCCGGGTCGCCCGCGACGTTGATCTGCATGCGGACGTAACCGCCGACGCGCATGCAGGTCTCGGTGCCGGGAATGTAGAAGAAGCCCGATCCGTACACGTCGCAGACGCGAACGAAGTTCACCGGCTCCGGCTCGACCATGATGACGTCCGCTGCACGGGCGCCGGTCGTTGCAGCCAAGGCCGCGGCGGAGGAGAGAAGAAGGGTTGCGATACGCATGGTGGCTCCGATCGAGCTTGGAGGATTTCGTCTCGAGTTCCGTTGAGGACTCCCTAGGCAGCGAACCGGCTTCCCGCGCGAACGGGTGATCCCGCATGCCCCTCGACGCCGACCTTCTCAAACTCGTGACCGCTGCGAAATTGCACAGCGGCCACACCTGCCGCTTTCTCGCCCAGCCCGGGCCACATTAAGCTTCGGCGGCCAAGCTTCGGATCAGCCTCGGCATCGCGCGAGCGACATGACGGCTTCCACGACCGACCGGGCTGCAAAGGCGAAACGGCATGCTGCCCCTGCCCGCCCCGCGTCCCGGTTCACTCGCGCAGCGCTTGAGGCCAAGGTTTCTCGCGACCTTCAAACGCAGAAAGGGCCCGGCGAACCGGACCCCTTCCAGAGATCGAAGCGTGTTGACGCTTAGAAGGTGCGAACGAAGCGCAGGAAGCCCTTCGTCTGGTCGACCGAGCCGACGTCACCACCGAAGTCAACGTCGGTGTACTGGACTTCCGCCAGAGCGCCGAAGTTGGAGGTGAAGTTGTAGCCGACGTTACCGACGAGGGAGTAGTACTCGCCTTCGACGTTCGCCAGACCGAAGCCGGTCGGGGTCGCGACGATGAAGTCGGTGCCGAAGGTCTCACCGTACTGACCCGAGACGGCGACCGTGAAGTCACCCACGGCCTGACGGTAGCCAGCGCCGACAGCCCACTCGAGGAACAGCGGAACCGCACCCGGGGTCGGGTTGGTGACCGAACCCGGCGTGTTGGCCGAGAACGCGCTGGCCAGACCCGGGATCGTGGCGTAGGTCGTCGGATCGAAGGCGTAGTGACCCTCGAGCGCCAGGGTCGAACCCTCGGTGATCAGGTCATTCAGCTTGAGGCCGGCCTTCAGAGCGAAAGCGTCGTTCGAGCCGTCCTGGAGACGGGTCGGCAGGTCCGGCAGGAAGATGCCGAGGTTGCCGAACTGGGTGGTCGCGTCTTCGCGGTTGAAGGTCTCGTCATAGACGGCCGACAGGAACGCACCGCCCCAGGCACCCGAATAGACCAGCTTGCCGTGGACGTCCGGGACGAAGTCGCCCGTCGCGTCGTCTTCGAGGCCGATCACGGCCGAGAAGCCGCCGAGCGCGAAGTTGTACGAGATCTGGTTGGTCGAGATGTCGCCGACGACGAGGTCGGTGTCGGTCAGCAGACCGTCCTCGAGACCGCCAACATCGTTGGTCCAGAGCGAGTCGCGGTAGCCGAGCAGCAGGCCGCCGAGCTGAACATAGCCCTGCGTCATGTTGTACGAAGCGTTGCCGCCGCGGTTGTTGGTCGCCTGAAGACGGGCATAGGCGCGGAGCAGGCCGAGCTCGGTCTCCTCACGGACGTCGAAGTTCAGACGGGCGCGAACGGCCGTGCCGACATCGTAGTCGTCGCCTTCGAGGTTCACCGCCGGGTCACCCGCGACGTTGATCTGCATGCGGACGTAACCGCCAACGCGCATGCAGGTCTCGGTGCCGGGGATGTAGAAGAAGCCCTTGCCGTACACGTCGCAGACGCGAACGAAGTTCACCGGCTCCGGCTCGACCATGATGACGTCCGCAGCGCGGGCGCCGGAAACTGCGACGACGGCCGCAGCCGAGCCGAGAAGAAGGCTCTTGATTGTCATGTCCTGACCTCCAGTCAAGTTAAAAGGTAGGGTTGGGCCTTGTTACGAAGGACAGCCTTCCCTGCCCCATCCCTTGAAAGAAGGAGGTTCGTCCCCCGCCCTCTTTCGTGAGCCAACATTATTCAGGGGCTCCGTCGATGCAATCACGAAAACGCCACTCGGGCGCCCAACCGGCCCTTTGGCAACATGGCTGTTGCAGCGACGACACTCAAAGATGAATCAGGGCTTAAAATCGCGCGGTTCCGGGCCCGCCGAAGCTTATGCAAACCTGATGCTCAAGCGCTTTCTCGCGGTTTCATGCACTGCACAAGACGCCCGCCGCACCAGTGATGTAGGCAGGGCACACTTGCTCGGATGGACTTCCGGAATCAGGCGGCGGCGCGGCGGACCCTGCCATATTCGCGAGCGGAGGCACGCCTTCGTAGCCGGACCCCGACATGAGGCGACCTTCGGGGGAACGGGGGCTCCCGATCGGCGTTGAGTCGGCTTCCCAGCCTTGCGTCGGAGTCGCTCGATGGCCGTGCGTCCTGTTTGGAAGGGGCAGATCCGCCTTTCCCTGGTCTCCATCCCCGTCGAGATGTTCACGGCGACGAAGGCCGGCGCCTCCATCGCGTTCAATCAGATCCACCGAGAGAGCGGGAAGCGCATTCGCTACGAGAAGGTGGCTCCCGGCATCGGCCCGGTGGACAAGGACGAGATCGTCAAGGGCTACGAGGTCTCGAACGGAGAGTACGTCCTTCTCTCCGACGAGGAGATCGAGGACGTGAAGCTGGAGACGAAGAAGACGCTGGAGCTGGTCCAGTTCGTCGACACCAGCGAGATCCCTCCGCTCTATTTCGACAAGCCCTACTACGTCGTGCCGCAGGACGAGCTCGCGGAGGATGCGTTCCGCGTCGTGCGCGATGCGCTGCGCAAGGCGAAGAAGACCGGGCTCGGCCAGCTCGCCATGCGCGGCAAGGAGTATCTCGTCGCCCTGCGCCCCTGCGGGCGAGGCCTCCTTCTCGAGACGCTCCATTACGAGGACGAGATCCGGAAGGCCGATCCGATCTTCGCGGAAATCTCGAACGACAAGACGGACGAGGATTTGCTCGACGTCGCGACGGCCCTCATCGAGAAGAAGACCGCACCCTTCGACGCGGGCGAATACAAGAACCGCTACACGGCCGCGCTGAAGGAGTTGATCGCCAAGAAGCGCAAGTCCGGCGGCAAGGCGCAGGTGGACGATTCGAAAGACGACGACGACGACGAGAAGCCGCAGAAGTCGAACGTCATCGATCTGATGGCCTCGCTGAAGAAGAGTCTGGAAGGCGGTGCGAAGGACGAAGGGGAGAAGGGTCGAACCAAGAGCGGGCGGTCCAAATCCGCCGCGTCCAAGACGTCCGGCGCGAAGAAGGCCGCGCCGAAAGCCGCGTCCAAGCCGGCCGCTCAGCGTCGCAAGAGCGCCTGAGGCCGGCGCGATGGGCACCCCGGCGGCGGACCTTCTGAAGGCCTATCGCGAGAAGCGGGACTTCACCAGGACCCGCGAGCCGTCCGGGGGACGGGCATCGACCGACGGGCTCGTCTTCTGCGTTCAGAAGCACGACGCGACGCGGCTGCATTACGATTTCCGGCTCGAATGGGACGGCGTCCTGAAAAGCTGGGCCGTCACGCGCGGGCCGAGCCTCGACCCGGCCGACAAGCGGCTGGCGGTGCGCACCGAAGACCACCCGATGGACTACGGCGACTTCGAGGGCACGATTCCCGAAGGCGAGTATGGCGGCGGCACCGTCATGCTGTGGGACTTCGGACGCTGGACCCCGCGCGAGGACATGGAGTCCGGCCTCGCCAAGGGTTCGATCAAGATGGAGCTCGAAGGGGAGAAGATGACCGGCCATTGGGCGCTGGTCCGCATGAAGCCGAGGGGAAGGGAGACGCGGGAGAACTGGCTCCTCATCAAGGAGAAGGACGATGTGGCTTCCACGCGCCGCGACATCCTCAAGAAGGATCGCAGCGTGAAGACCGGCCGTACGATGAACCAGATCGCCAAGGGCGACGAGGTCTGGGCCAGCAAGACGAAGCGGCCCTCGGCGAAGGGCGCGGATGCCGAACCCGGCGCTAAACCGGCAGATCCTCGCGGCAAGGCAGTCCGCGCCCTGCCTCGCTTCCGGCCGCTGCAGCTCGCGACCCTCGTCGACGAGGCGCCGGACGGCCGCGAGTGGCTGCACGAGATGAAATACGATGGCTACCGCGTCCTCATCTCGCGCAGCGGCGACGAGGTGAAGCTCTGGACGCGCAACGAGAAGGACTGGACGGACAAGTTCGGGGCGCTCCTGCCGGCCGTTCGGTCGCTTGCCTGCGAGAGCGCCTTGATCGACGGCGAGGTCGTCGCCTTCGATCGATCGGGCCGCACCGACTTCTCCTCGCTCCAGGAGGCGCTGTCCGAGGGCGGTAACCTTTCCTGCTTCGCCTTCGATCTTCTGGAGCTCGATGGCGAGAACCTTTCGGACGAACCGCTTCTGGAGCGCAAGGAGCGGCTGAAGGATCTTCTCTCCCGCTCGGGCGATGCCTCTCTTCTCTATAGCGAGCACGTTCGCGGCAGCGGTTCGTCGGTCCTTTCGAAGATCTGCGCGTCGGGCCACGAGGGCATCGTCTCCAAACGGGCGGATGCGCCCTATCGTGCCGGCCGGGGAAACAGCTGGCTCAAGACCAAGTGCACCAAGCGCCAGGAGTTCGTCATCGGCGGCTATCGGCCGTCGGACAAGAAGAGCCGCCCCTTCTCCTCCATCCTCATCGGTGTGCGGGACGGCGATCGCCTTCTCTATCGCGGACGGGTCGGCTCGGGATTCACCGAGGACCTTCTCGACGACCTCGGCGGACGGCTCCGGGCGATCGCCCGCAAGACGTCGCCCTTCTCCGATCTGCCGAAGGAGATCGCGCGCGATGCGCGCTTCGTCGAACCGCAGCTGGTCGCGGAGATCGACTTCACGGAACTGACCGGCGATGGCGCGGTGCGCCACGGTGTCTTCAAGGGTCTTCGCGAGGACAAGGAGGCGAGCGCCGTGACGGACGAGCAGCCCGCGAAGGCCAAGCCACCGAAGCCGGCGCCGGCCCGTGCGGGGCGGGCCAAGGGCGACGGCGACCCGGTCGAGATCGCCGGCGTGCGCCTGACTTCCCCGGAGCGGGTGGTGTTCGAGAGCCAGGGGCTGACCAAGCGCGACCTCGCGCAATATTACGAGGCCGTCGCGGAGCGCATGCTCGCCCATGCCGGCGGTCGCCCCCTGTCTCTGGTGCGATGCCCGCAGGGCCGGACCAAGTCCTGCTTCTTCCAGAAGCACGACACGGGCGGCTTTCCGGACGCGATCGGCCATGTGGACGTGACGGAGAAGGACGGCGAGAAGGCGGTCTATCTCTCCGTCTCGAACGCGGCCGGGCTCGTCGCCGCGCTGCAGATGAACACGCTGGAGTTCCACATCTGGGGGTCGCGGAACGATCGGCTGGAGCATCCCGATCGGATCGTCTTCGACTTCGACCCCGACGAGAGCCTCGTCTTCGACGACGTGAAACGGGCGGCGCGCGAGCTCGGCGACCGGCTGGCCGAGGTCGGTCTCGTCACCTTCCCGCTCGTCACCGGCGGCAAGGGCGTCCACGTCGTCGCGCCCTTGTCGCGGCGCCAGGAATGGCCGGAGGTCAAGGCCTTCGCGAGCGCCCTCGCGCGGCGGATGGAGGCCGACGAACCCGAGCGCTTCGTTTCGACCATGTCGAAGGCGAAACGAAAGGGGCGCATCTTCGTCGACTGGCTGCGCAACGAGCGCGGCCAGACGGCGATCGCCCCCTATTCGACGCGTTCGCGCCCCGGCGCGCCCGTGGCGACCCCAGTGACATGGAACGAACTGGACTCGCTCGACGGCGCCAATTCCTTCCATCCCGCCGACATTCTCGCCCGTCTCGAATTGGACGACCCATGGCGGGGCTATGCGGACATCCGCCAGTCGATCACGGCGAAGGCGAGGAAGCGCTTCTCCTCCGACTGACGATCGACCGTCAGCCATGCAGAGCGGAGCGGACACGACCCTGCCGCCACGAAAGCTCACACGCTTCGGGCGGCTCGTCTAAGCTTGTTCATCGAAGGGAAATGGTGGGTGATGTAGGGATCGAACCTACGACCCGCTGATTAAGAGTCAGCTGCTCTACCAACTGAGCTAATCACCCGGAGAGCGCCGCCCGGAGCCGGTGCAGCGCTGATGGGCGGCTTCTAGCGAGTCGCGCCCTGCCTGTCCACCCCCTTCGTCGATCATTCTGACGGTCGAGGCCGCCGGATGCGTCGGCACCGCGTGTGCGATCGGCCGACCGCCCGTGGCGCCACGGCATCGGGTCGACGGACGGAAGCGCGAGCCCGGAAGGGCGGAGCGAGGCGCCGCGATCGAACGGGCGCGCTTACGATTGCGCCCTGGCCGCTCCCGTCGAAGGCTCGGCGTCCTCGGACGTTTCGCTTCGCTTCGGCGGAACCAGAATGTCCACATGGCGGCCATCGAGCGTCAGCGTCACCTTGCCGCCCTTCTTGAACGTCGCATCGTCGATGCGCATCGGCTGGTCCGTCTTGATCTGCACCTTGTGCGCCGAAGCCTCCTTCAGGGGCGGCTCGGACTCCTCCGGCGCCTTCAGCCACTCGATCATCGCCTCGCGGTCCTCGACCGGGAGCCAGCGGATCGTCAGCCGATCGGAGGCGGGATCCCGGCCGGGCGCGAGCATCAGGCTCGGCCCGATGGTCGAGATGATCAGGACTTCGACCATCAGAGCCGGCTCGTTCCAGGGCGCGCCGTCGAGCGACATCTCGATCTCGATCGGCTCGGCCTCGGCGAGCACCTCGCGAAACGCCTGCCGTCCGGCGTCGCGCTTGGCATCGCGCTCCATGTCGTTGTCCACCATCCCCGCGATGGCGGCCAGCGCGCCGACGCCCACCGCCTCGCAGAAGCTGTCGGCGTCGTCGTGACCCTTCACGGTGCCGATCCGGTAGACATGGGTCTGGAGCGACTGCAGGTCGCGGGCGAGCTCGAGGGGATCGCCGACGATGCCGAAGGAGGTCGCGATGTTGTTCGCACCGCCCGTCGGCAGGATGGCGATGTGGTGCCGATCGGTCTCCGGCAGCTTGCAGACCTTGGCGACTGTCCCGTCCCCGCCGGCCACGATGAGCCGGCCTTTCGCCTCCGCCGCGGCCTTCTTCCAGCCCTTCTCCTTGGTGGAGTGGTAGCTCGGATCGTATCCGCCCTCGTGCAGCGCCGAAACGAGCTCGTCGGCGCGCCAGCGCGACAGCGAGGCCTTCGGATTGTGAAGAAGCGTCGCCTGCAATGCGGTGGATTTCATGTCGAAGACCCTCGGCCGGGAGCATCCCGCCGCCGCGAGAAGTAGAGCATGTCCGGTCGAAGCCGAGTCGCCGCCCCCGGATCGACCGCAAGGGAACGTTCGGGCAGCGGCTTCGCGCCATCGCCGGCCATGAAAATGGCCTCGCGTCCCGGACGAGAGACGCGAGGCCCGCCTTGCGTCGGACCGGCGGGAGGGGCGCCGTTCCGACGTTCGATGGAGGAGGTTCAGAGGCGGTACATGATCGAGTCGTTCCAGAAGCGGTCGAGGCGCTGGAGAGCCTTGTTCATCTTCTGGAACTCCTGCTCGTCGAGTCCGCCTACCTTGTCGATGGAGCCGATGTGGCGCTCGTAGAGCTCCGAGACGATCTCCGCGATGGCCAGACCGTCCTTGGTGAGGGAGACACGAACCGAGCGGCGGTCCACCCGCGACTTCTGGTGGTCGATGAAGCCGAGCTCCACGAGCTTCTTCAGATTGTAGGAAACGTTCGAGCCGAGATAGAAGCCGCGAGAGCGCAGTTCGCCCGCCGTCAGCACCGAGTCGCCGATGTTGAACAGGAGCAGCGCCTGCACCGCGTTGATGTCGGTGCGCCCGTTGCGGTCGAACTCGTCCTTGATCACGTCGAGCAGGCGGCGGTGCAGCCGCTCCACCAGATGCAGCGTCTCGAGGTAGAGCGACTTCAGCTCGACCTTTTCCTCGGTCGCGGCGAGTTCGCTACGGTTCATCTTCGGATCGGCCATAGTATCTGCCCCGTCGTTGCTTCGAGGAACCGTCAGATCGGCTCCGTCCTTGAGACAGAAATTAGCCGTCGCCTCTAAAATTCGACTTAAAACCCAGCCTTAATGGCCCGTTACATCAGCCCGATCAAAGATTTGGCTAATCGAACGTGTACCGGCGGTTCAGAAAATCTACACCGTGTCGGCGCGCCGCCTCAGGATCCGGTCGGTCAGCGCGAGCGCCAGAAGAAGCGAGAGCGCCAGGGCATGGCCGCCGAGAATGGCCGGATTCGCCGCCAGGCCCTGCGGCAGGCCGAAGACGAGGAAGGCCTCGATCATGGCGGCGACGACCCAGACGACGATGCCCCACGAGACCGGCATCCACAGGCCGACGCCGGCGACGGGGCACAGCACGGCGAGAGCGGGCGCCGCCATGCGCCATTGCAGGGGCATGAGGTCGAAGCGCCAGAGAGAGCCGTCGAAGATTCCGACGAGGCGCACCCAATAGGCGATCCCGACGCCGAAGAGCGCGATCGCGCTCAGCCGGCACAGCCACACCGAAAGGCGTCGTGGAAGGGAAACGTCCCGTCGCCGCTTGAAGACTTCGATGGTCAAGGCATGCCCCCGGCTCGCCGATACGACAGCAGGCTCGAGCGGCCCTTCGACCAAGAGCTAGAAGCCGAACGGGCATGCGTCAACGCAAAGGGGCGGGGCGAGGCGCCCGGTCGAGGCGGACGGCCAGCGCTTGCCGCCCGACCGGTAAGGTCATTAGAACGGCCGCGAACGATGCGAGACGGACCCGCTCCATGACAGTCCAGGACATTTCCGCGATCACGCGCAGGATCGATGCCGCGACGGGCGGACGCAGGCTCCGCCGCCTTCGGCAGAGCGACTGGTCACGGCGGCTGGTGCGCGAGAACGCGGTTGCGAGCAGCGATCTCATCTGGCCGATCTTCGTGCGCGAGGGCGGCGGCTCGCCCGAGCCGGTCGCCTCCATGCCCGGCGTCGAGCGGCTCAGTGTCGAGGCCTGCGCGGACGCCGCGCGCCGGGCGGCCGATCTCGGCATTCCCGTCGTGGCGCTCTTTCCGTTCACCGGGCCGTCCAACCGGGACGAGACCGGCTCGCTCGCACTCGACCCAAATAATCTCGTCTGCCGGGCCACGCGCGCGATCAAGCGGGCGGTTCCGGGCATCGGAATTCTGTGCGACGTCGCTCTCGACCCGTATACGAGCCACGGTCACGACGGGATCGTGCGCGAGGGCCGCATCGTCAACGACGAGACGGTGGAGCTCCTCTGCCGGCAGGCCGTCGTCCAGGCGGATGCCGGCTGCGACATCCTCGGCCCCTCCGACATGATGGACGGGCGCGTCTCCTGCATCCGGGCCGCGCTCGACGAGGCCGGGCATGGCGACGCGATGATCATGTCCTACGCGGCAAAATACGCCTCGGCCTTCTACGCCCCGTTCCGCGACGCGGTCGGTTCGACCTCGGCGCTGAAGGGCGACAAGCGCACCTATCAGATGGACATGGGCAATTCGGACGAGGCGATCCGCGAGGCCCGCCAGGATCTGGCGGAAGGCGCCGACATGATCATGGTCAAGCCGGGCCTGCCCTATCTCGACATCCTCTCGCGCCTGTCGCGCGAGCTCGATCTGCCGACCTTCGCCTACCAGACGTCCGGCGAGTACGCGATGATGATGGCCGCGGCCGAACGCGGCTTCCTCGACGCCGACGCGGCGATGGAGGAGACGCTGACGGCCTATAAGCGCGCGGGCGCCAGCGGCATCCTCACCTATTTCGCGCTGCGCATGGCCGAGCGTCTGCGGGCCCGCTGAGGCTTCCCCGCCCGCGCGGCCGTTGCGGACGAGGCCCTGCGCCCCCATCTGAGCGGGCTCGAGCGATACGAAAGGGCACCCTGGACGATGGACAACACCGCGAATCTTCGCCCCGATCTGGCGTCCACCGCCCTGGCGGACGAGATGCGCATGTATGCCGGGGTGCGGTCCAGGCGCTCTCTGGCGTTCCTGTTCGATTGCTTTGCGATCCTGCTCCTGTCGATCCCGGCCGCGCTGGTGATCGGCGTCCTCGGCATCGTCACGCTCTCGCTCGGCTGGGTGCTCTACGCCTTCCTGTTCCCCGGTGTCGCGATCCTCTACATCGCCTTCACGCTCGGCGGCGCCGCGCAGTCGACGCCGGGCATGCGCCTGTGCGGGGTCCGCCTCGCCCGGCTCGATGGCGGGCGCATCGATCCGCCTCTCGCCGTGCTGCATGCGGTCCTGTTCTGGGCGTCCTTCTCGTTCATCAACGTCTTCGTCTATCTCTTCCCGCTGTTCTCGCAGCGCAAGCAGATGCTGCACGACATGCTGCTGGGGACGGTCGCCGTGCGGCGCAACGCCTGACGGCCCCGCCTTTGCCCTTTCCGGCGGACGCGGTTTGCGCCACACTATGATGCCGCGGACGGATCGCCGCGGCGTCGTCGTCAGGTCGATGCCCACATGACCGCCCATACGCACCACACGCCGCAATTCTACCTCACCTCCCCCTCCGTCTGCCCTTATCTTCCGGGGCAGTTCGAGCGGAAGGTGTTCACCCATCTCGCTGGCCCGCGGTCCTCCGACCTGCTCGACCTACTGACGCAGGGAGGCTTCCGGCGCTCCCAGAACATCGCCTACCGCCCGGCCTGCGAACGCTGCCGCGCCTGCATCTCGATCCGCATCCTGGTCGACGAGTTCCGCCCCACGCGGTCAATGAAGCGGGTCGAGGAGCGCAACCGCGACCTCGTCGCGCGCATGGGGCAGGCCAGCGCGTCGAGCGAGCAGTACGCGCTCTTCCGCCGCTATCTGGAGTCACGCCACGTCGGTGGCGGCATGTCCGAGATGAGCGTTCTCGACTATTCGATGATGGTGGAGGACAGCCAGGTCGACACGCGGCTCGTCCAGTATCGGCGGCGTGGTCCCGATTCGGCCTTCACCGAACGCTCGGACGGCGAACTCGTCGCGGTCGCCCTGTCGGACGTGATGGGCGACGGCCTGTCCATGGTCTACTCGTTCTTCGAGCCCGACGAATCCGCACGCAGCCTCGGCACCCTGATGATCCTCGACCATATCGCCCGCGCCAGGGCGATGGGCCTGCCGTATCTCTATCTCGGCTACTGGGTCGAGGGTTCGCGGAAGATGGACTACAAGATCCGCTTCCAGCCGCAGGAGCACTTGATGCCGCGCGGCTGGGAACGCTTCGAACCCGTTGAAGCGTAAGAGATTCTAAGTCCAGCCTATCACTGCCTCCGATCGTGAACCGGCTACACTTTCGGCTCGGAACCCGGACCGCAAGTGCTCCAGTTCCCGCTCCGACGACAACGGAGCGAGGTCCGCCGAGCCGTGAACTGGGACGATATCCGCTTCTTTCTCGCCGTCTCGCGAGGCGGAAGCCTCGCGGCTGCGGCCGAGGAACTCGATGTTTCGCCGACCACGGCGGGCCGACGGCTGGTCGCGCTGGAGAAGGCGCTGGCGGTCCAGCTCCTGCACAAGACTCCGGAGGGCTACGTCCTGACGCGGGCGGGCCGACACGTGCACGAACAGGCCGAGCGGGCGGAGGGCGCGGTTCTGGGTGTCTCCCGCGTCGCCGCCTCGCACGAGGACAAGCTGGGCGGGCTGGTCCGGCTGACCTGCGCGGAGATGGTCGCGTCCCACATGCTGGCGCCATGTCTGGTCGGCCTTCAGCAGGAGCATCCCGACCTCAGCATCCAGCTCATCCCCAGCGCACGCGAACTCAGCCTCTCCATGCGCGAGGCCGACATCGCCATCCGCCTGTCGAGGCCGCAGCAGAACGAACTCTTCGTGCGTCGGATCGGGCTGATCGAGTTCGGCCTCTATGCGAGCCGGTCCTATCTCGACGAGCACGGCATGCCCGACTTCGACCAAGGCTGCGAAGGTCATCGGACGATGATCCTGATCGACGACGTACAGGACGCGGATCACGTGAGCTGGGTGCAGACCCTCGCGCCACGCGCCCGGCCGGGGCTCCAGACGAACAGCCACGGCACCCTCTTCGAAGCGACCCTGGCCGGTGGAGGGCTCGCCTGCCTGTCGCTCTTCCGCGCCGAACAGGAACCCGAACTCGTCCGCATTCCGGCGCCGTACCATCCGCCGCCGACCGAGATCTTCCTCGTCGTCCACAAGGACAGTCGATCCACACCGCGCATCCGGCTCGTTCTGGATGCGGTCACGCAGAACGTGCGGTCGATCATGTCCCAGTTCGCCAATCCGGCGGACCGTGAAAAGAAAGAGCAGCAGTCCTGAAGTCCAAGCTGCAAAACTGCAGCTCCAACCTGCGGCGATTGTGGCGAACGGAAGGCGGAGACTTGGGTTGTGCTTCCCGAAGCCGGTCGACGAGCCGGCGGAGAGCCTGGGGAGGACGGGTGACCGTCCCTCGCCCGTCAGCCACGAAGGAGCCTTCCGTATGAAGAAACTGCCACTCGCGCTGCTGCTCGCCAGCGTCGCCTTCTCGCCCGTCGCGCTCGCACAGACCGCGGACGCGCCCGCCAATGCGAACGCTCCCACGGCCACGACGGCCGGCGAAAGCGAGATCGAAGGATTTCGCGTCCTGATCGTGCGCGCCAACGAGCAGCTGGAGCGCCGCGAGCGCACGGCGGCGTCCCAGACCCTGACGGAAGCCGACCAGAACCTGCAGACCCAGGCCGAATCGAACCCCGAATACGACCGCTTCGACGAGCAACTGCAGTCCGCGCGCCAGGCCGTCGACGAGGACCGCCTCACCGAGGCGCGTCGCATTCTCGTCGTCATGCTGGAGGACGAGGAGCTGGTCGAAACGGCCGATGCGACAGCCCGTCTTCGCGTCGCCGTCCCCGAGCCTGACGTGACCGTTCAGCAGAGCGACCCCGAGGTCACCGTCCAGCAGGCGAGCCCGCAGGTCGAGGTCGATCCCGGACGGCCGCAGGTGACGGTCAATCAGGCCGCGCCGCAGGTTCGCGTGCAGATGCCGCAGCCGACGATCACCATCGACATGCCGCGTCCGCAGATCATCGTCGAGATGCCCGATCCGGACGTTTCGGTCGGCATGGCCCAGCCCCGCGTGACCGTGAACCAGGCCGATCCGACCGTGACGGTCGATCAGGGCACCCCGGAGATCGCGGTCGGCGGCGCCGAGGCCACGACCGAGGACGGCGAGACGGCCGAACGGGCCGACGTGACGGTGGAGGAAGGGCAGGCGAACGTCGCCGTCCAGCCGAGCCGAGCCGTCGTCAACGTCGCCGAGACCGAGCCCCAGGTCCGATACAACACGGCCGATCCGGAGATCCAGATCGAGAGCGCCGGCGATCCCATCGTCGACTTCAACCAGTCCGGCGAGTCGGATGTCCAGATCCGCCAGATGGGCGAGCAGGCGGGCGGCGAGCGTGCCGCGAACGCCGAGGAGAACGACACCGACAACGCTGCTGCGCAGCGCGACGCGGCCGCACGGCCTGCCGCCAACCGCGACAGCGACAATGAGGCGGTGAACGCGGCCTCGGCGAGCGAGGTGGAACTGCAGGTCGGCCAGCTCGACGACTACAGCGTCATCGGCGCCAACGCCAACGATCTCGGCTCGATCGAGAAGTTCGTGAACGTCGATGGCCGGATCTACGCCGTCGTCGCGTCCGGGGGCTTCTTCGGCCTGGGTGCGAACGAGACCGCGATCCCGCTCTCCTCGCTCGTCCTGACGAACGATCAGCTCGTCGCGCCGAACATCACCGAGAGCCAGGTCGACTCGCTGCAGGATTTCGACGGGGACGCCTATCCTGAACTGCCGCAGGATCACGTGATCACGATCGGCCGCGGCTGACAACGGACCGTCCGGACCCGGACCGGACGGGACGGTGCCCCGCCTGCGAAACCGCAGGCGGGGCTTTCTCGTCGGTGCCTTTCCGTGCCTTTTCGTGCCCTTCCGGCTCTCAGGCCTTCGGGTCGATGATCGCGATGCCGTCCGGCGCGCGCTCTCCCATGGCGACGAGAGCGGGGACCGCGGCCTCCAGCGAGAGCGTCTCGCCGAGAAGCCGGTCGGGCCGAAGCGTTCCGGCCTCGATCATGCGCAGCATCGCATCGTAGCGCCAGGCCTGCATGCCGTGGCTGCCGTAGATCTCGAGCTCGTGCGCGATCACCCGCGCCATCGGGATGCGGGGTTCGGACGCATCCGCCAGCATCAGCCCGACCTGGACATGACGTCCCCGGCGGCGGAGATTGGCGATCGAATTGAAGCAGGTCTCCGGGTGCCCGAGCGCATCGATCGAGACGTGGGCGCCGCCGCCCGTGATCTCGCGGACGGCCTCGACGACGGAGGAGACCTCGCGGGCGTTCACCACGCGCTCGGCGCCGAGGCTCCGGGCGAGCGCCAGCTTGGCCTCCGAAACGTCCACCGCGACGACGCGGGCGCCGAGCCCCGAGGCGATCATGATCGCCGACAGGCCGACGCCGCCGGCCCCATGGACCGCGACCCATTCCCCGCCCCTGGCGCGCCCCTGATCGACCACGGCGCGGAACGAGGTGGCGAAACGGCAGCCGAGGCTGGCCGCGGTGCGAAAGTCCATCGCGTCCGGCAGTCGGACGAGATTGTGGTCCGCGCGATCGATCGCCACGAACTCGGCGAAGGAGCCCCAATGGGTGAAGCCGGGCTGGAACTGGGTTTCGCAGACCTGCTGGTTTCCCGAATGGCACTCGGCGCAGCGCCCGCAGGCCGCGATGAAGGGCACGGTGACGCGTTCGCCGACGCGAAAGCCCTTCACGTCCCGGCCGACGGCGGCGATCGTGCCGGCGAATTCGTGCCCCGGAACGTGCGGAAGGCGGATGTCGGTGTCGTGCCCCATCCAGCCGTGCCAGTCGCTGCGGCACAGCCCCGTCGCCAGAACCTCGATGACGACCCCGTCCGCGGCGGGCGTCGGATCGGCGACGGTGCTGATCTCAGGGGCCTGCCCGAAGGCTTCGAACAGCATGGCTCTCAAGGACGGCTCTCCTGATCGACGATGGCCTGCGTCCCATCGGCCCGATCGTGTCGGAAGGTCAAGCCGACATGCGAGCGAACGAGGTGGAGCCGGCCCGAGGATTTTGGGCCGGCCCGAATGCAGCGAGCGCGACTTGAGGGATGAGCGCGGCGCTTAGAGCGACGCCGTGCGTCCGATTGGACGCACGGCGTCGCTCTATCTCTTTGAACCCGCGCATCAGGCTTTCCGAAAATCGGTTCCGATATCCGGGCCGATGCTGTAGCGCGCACCGCTCACCCGAAGCGCCCGCTCTTCGGGAACCCCTTCGGCACCATGCGTCCGGCCTGCGCCCGGTCGCCGCGCCACTCCAGCAGTTCCTCAAAGGAGCGCTGGAAAACCCGCCCGGCGCTGTCGGTCCAGGACAGGCCCTCGGCCGCCGGAAACACCTTCGCGTCGGAGATCGCGCCGTCCTTGTACCGCTGCAGGCGCACGCCCTTGCCCCGCGTCATCTCGGGCACCTGGGCGAGCGGGAAGACGAGCATCTTCCGGTTCTCGCCCACCGCCGCGACGTGATCGCCGGTGACACGCACCGCCAGCGCCAGCTTGTGGACGCCGGAAACGTTGAGAACCTGCTTGCCCTTGCGGGTGGAGGACAGGAGTTCGCCCTCCCCGATGACGAAGCCGGTGCCCTCGGAGGAGACGATCAGCCGGCGCTGCGTCGGATCGACCACGAAGCCCGCGACGATGTCGTGCTCGTCCTCCAGATCGATGAGCAGGCGCATCGGGTCGCCCTGCCCTCGCCCGCCCGGCAGCTTGTCGGCGCCGAGGGTGAAGGCGCGGCCATCCGTCGAGAGCAGCACCAGCTTGTCGGTCGTCAGCGCCGGGAAGGCGAGCTTCAGCCCGTCGCCCTCGCGGAAGGACAACCCCGAGAGGTCGGCGAGATGGCCGCGCATCGCGCGCAGAAAGCCCTTCTGCGACAGGACGACCGTCACCGGCTCCTTCTCGATCAGGGCTCCGGCGATGTCGTGCAGCCCGTGGGCGGGCGCGTCGGCGAAGGTCGTGCGGCGCTTGCCGAGCCTGGTCTTCTTGGAGAAGGTCTCGCGCACTTCGCGGATTTCGCCCGCGACGACCTGCCACTGGCGGGCCTCGGAGGCCAGGATCGCCTCCTTCTCCGCCTTCTCCTCCGACAGCGCCTCGTGTTCGCGCCGCAGCTCCATCTCCTCCAGCTTGCGCAGCTGGCGCAGGCGAAGGTTCAGCACGGCTTCGGCCTGAACGTCGGTCAGCTCGAAGGCGCGCATCAGCTCGGCCTTCGGCTCGTCCTCCTCGCGGATGATCCGGATCACCTCGTCGAGGTTCAGGAAGGCGACGATGTAGCCGGCGAGCACCTCCAGCCGCCGCTCGATGGCCGCGAGGCGATGGGCGGTGCGCCGCTGCAAGACCTCGCGCCGGTGCCCCAGCCATTCGGCCAGGACGTCCTTCAGCGACATCACCTTCGGGACCTTGCCGCCCGACAGGACGTTCATGTTCAGCGAGATGCGGCTTTCCAGATCAGTCGTGCGAAACAGCGACTCCATCAGGAGTTCGGGATCGACGGTGCGAGCCTTCGGTTCGAAGACGATGCGCACGTCCTCGGCCAATTCGTCGCGAACGTCGGCGAGCAGCGGCAGCTTGCGCGCCTGCAGGAGCTCGGCGATCTTCTCGATCAGCCGCGACTTCTGGACCTGATAGGGAATCTCGGTGACCACCACCTGATAGCCGCCGCGCCCCAGATCCTCACTCGACCAGCGCGCGCGCACCCGGAACGAGCCGCGCCCCGTGGCGTAGGCCTCGCGGATCGTCGCGCGATTGTCCACGATCACGCCGCCGGTCGGGAAGTCCGGCCCCTCGACGAAGCGCAGAAGCGCGTCGATGTCGGCCTCCGGCTTTTCGATCAGCTTCAGCGCGGCGTCGCACAGTTCGGCCGCGTTGTGGGGGGGAATGGACGTGGCCATGCCGACCGCGATGCCGGACGCGCCGTTGGCGAGAAGGTTCGGGAAGGCGCCCGGCAGGACGACCGGCTCCTCGTCCTCCTCGTTGTAGGTCGGCTTGAAGTCGACCGCGTTCTCGTCGATGCCCGACAGGAGCAGCGTCGCGACATCGGTCATGCGCGCTTCGGTGTAGCGCATGGCGGCCGCGCTATCGCCGTCGACATTGCCGAAATTGCCCTGCCCGTCGATCAGCGGATAGCGGATCGCGAAATCCTGCGCGAGGCGCACGAGCGCATCGTAGATCGAGGCGTCGCCGTGCGGGTGGAACTTGCCCATCACGTCGCCGACGATGCGGGCGCACTTCTTGTAGCCCTGCCCCGGATCGAGCCGAAGCACGCGCATGGCGTGGACGATGCGGCGATGCACCGGCTTCAAACCGTCGCGCACGTCGGGCAGCGCCCGCCCCATGATCGTGGACAGGGCATAGGCGAGGTAGCGCTCCTCCAGCGCCGCCTTCAAATCGATCGGTTCGATATCTCCGCCGCCGGCGGGCGGTTCCACTGTCTTGCCCATGGGCCTTGGCTACCGCGCGCGCGACGGGGAACAAGACCGGAACGGAAGCCTCCACAGTTTTCATGCGGCCGGGCGCGTCCGCGCGTTCGTTCGCAAGCCTTGCAGTTGTACGACCGGACGATAAGTTGCCGGTCTTGGACAGTCCAACCGATGTCCTGCGTGGCGCAGGCCGGAAAGGTCAGATCGATATGCTCGCACACCGCATCCTTCTCTCGTCGACGCTTCTCCTCGGGCTCGGCCAGCAGGCGTTCGCACAGGCCGTCGATGGCGAGGCCTTCGCCGAGCGCGTTCAGGCGACCTTCGCCGCCGCCGGCTTCCCGCTGGACTATTCGGGTGTGCGGGACGAAAGCGGCACCATCGTCCTCGAAGGCGTCACCTTCGGCGAGGGCGCCGAGACGACCGAGGTCGGCGAAGCGCGCTTCGAAGGCGTCACCGGCTCGGACACCGAGGGATGGCGGTCCGAGCGCGGCACCTTCGACGACTTCCAGGTGCGCGAGGCGACCGGCGTGACGAACGTCGAAGGCCTTGCCGTAGAAGGGCTGTCGATCCGCGAAGGCGGGGAAGGTGCCGGGCAGGCCTTCGCCATCCAGACCCCGACGGGCGAGACGCTGAACGCCTGGTTCGACCGCCTTCTGATCGCCGCCATGCGCGTCGAGCAGGACGGCCGGGAGACCTTCGCCCTGCAGGATCTCGACGTCGCCAACGGCGTGTCCTCGCCGACCGACTTCTCGTTCGACATGTCCGTCGGCTCGTTCTCGCTGGCCACCAGCGGCCAGGGCGAAGAGGCCAGCGTGCCGGAGCAGATCGGCTACGAGCGCTTCACCGGCAACATCGAGGCCAACGGCGCCTGGAACATGGAGACGGGCGATCTCTCGCTCTCCCCGCTCCAGATCAACATCGACGACGCGGGCGAGATGAACTTCGCCTATCACGTCGCGGGCTATACGCCGCAGTTCATCACGCAGCTCCGCGCGCTCCAGCAGCAGATGGCCGCCAACCCGGACAACCAAGGCGCCAGCGGCATGGCCATGATCGGCCTGCTCTCGCAGCTCACGATCCACTCCGCCGAGCTGCGCTTCGTGGACGATTCCCTGACGAACCGGCTTCTGGATCACTACGCCGAGGAGAACGGACAGACGCGCGAGGCGCTGATCGACCAGCTCGTCGGCTCCCTGCCCGGCTTCCTTTCGGCGCTGAACAACCCGCAGTTCCAGACGGAAGTGACCGAAGCGGTCCAGTCGTTCCTGCGCGATCCGCAGTCGATCACCGTCTCGATCGCCCCGAACCAGCCCGTGCCGGCGGCGCAGATCATGGGCGCGGCGATGGGCGCTCCCCAGACGCTGCCGGCCGTCCTGTCGCTGACGGTGCGCTCGAACGACTGACCGGACGCGGCCATGTCGCTTGAGACGGAGGCCGCGCCCCTCATCGTCACGCTGGCGTTCGACGCGTCGAGCTTCCGGCATTTCCAGGCCATGCGGGTGCGCCACTTCCCGGCGCACCGCAACCACATCCCTGCCCATCTGACGCTCTTCCACCATCTGCCGGGCGGCGAAGAGCGCGAGGTCGCACGAATTCTGCGCGAGGCGACGCGGGACCTTTCCCCGATCGCCCTCGCCGTCACCGGCCTGCGCTTCCTCGGCTATGGCTGCGCCTACGAGATCGGCGCGCCCGCGCTCGCCGATCTGCGCGGCGAGCTCGCGGAGCGCTTCCGCTTATGGCTGACGCCGCAGGACGCGCAAGGGTTTCGCCCGCACGTGACCATCCAGAACAAGGCGCCGGCGCCGGAGGCCAAGGCGCTGTTCGCGGAGCTTTCGGCCGGGTTCGAGCCTTTTGAGGCGACCGGCACGGGTCTTTTGCTCTGGCATTACCGAGGCGCGCCGTGGGAGGCGGCGGGCGCGTTTCCGTTCGTCGGTTCATAAGCTGCCGTCGGAATTCTCCCTTCTTCCCGTGGGGAGAAGGTCGCGGCAGCGGGATGAGGGCATGACGGCCGCGGCGCCGAATGTGCCGGCGCCGCGCTCGACGAGGCCCTCACCCGGCCCTTCGGGCCACCCTCTCCCCAAGGGGAGAGGAATGGAGCCTCTTTCGGAAACGGCAGCGAACGGACGACCGTAAGAATAGGTCGAAGCTGCGTTCTTCTCCCCAGCGGGGAGAAGTGCCGGCAGGCGATGAGGGGCGGCGAAGCCGAACGGCTCGGACGACTGCGCTCGACGAGCGCCCTCACCCGGCCCTTCGGGCCACCCTCTCCCCCGAGGGGAGAGGAATGGAGCCTCACTCGCCACTGCAAAAATTCAGGCAGTTCAGCCCTTGGGCGCGGCCGGAATCGTGCGAAGGCCGAGTTCGCGAAGCTGCGTCGGCGTCGCGTCGTTCGGCGCGTTCATCAGAAGGTCGTGCGCCTGCTGGTTCATCGGGAAGAGCGCGATCTCGCGCAGATTCTTCGCCCCGCAGAGCAGCATCACGATGCGGTCGACGCCCGCCGCCATGCCGCCATGCGGCGGCGCGCCGTACTGGAACGCCCGGTAGAGGCCGCCGAAGCGCTCCTCGACGTCGGAGCGCGAATAGCCGGCGATCTCGAAGGCCTTGACCATCACCTCCGGCAGCTGGTTCCGGATGCCGCCGGACGCGATCTCGAAGCCGTTGCAGACGATGTCGTACTGGAACGCCTTGAGGGACAGCGGCTCCTGGCTCTCCAGCGCCTCCATGCCGCCCTGCGGCATCGAGAACGGGTTGTGGGCGAAATCGACCTTCTTGTTGTCCTCGTCCCATTCGTAGAACGGGAAGTCGATGATCCAGGCGAGCTCGAACCGGTCGCGATCGACGAGGTTCAGCTCCTCGCCGACGCGCGTGCGGGCCAGCCCGGCGAACGGGTAGAACTTCGACGGCTTGCCGGCGACGAAGAAGCAGGCGTCGCCCGCTTCCAGGCCAAGCTGGGTGCGGACGGCTTCCGTGCGCTCCTCGCCGATGTTCTTGGCGAGAGGGCCGGCGCCGCCGAGCCTGCCGTCCTCCTCGCGCCAGAAGATGTAGCCGAGGCCCGGCTGCCCCTCGCCCTGCGCCCAGGAGTTCATGCGGTCGCAGAAGGCACGGCTCCCGCCGGTCTTGGCCGGGATCGCCCACACCTCGACTTCCGCGTCGTTCGCGATCATGTTCGCGAAGACCTTGAAGCCCGAGCCCGCGAAGTGCTCGGTGACGGCGCTCATCTCGATCGGGTTGCGCAGGTCCGGCTTGTCGGAGCCGTAGGTGCGGATCGCGTCGGCGTAGGGAATGCGGCGGAAGGTCTGCGACACCGGCTTGCCGTCCGCGAACTGCTCGAAGATGCCGCGGATGACGGGCTCCATGGTCTGGAACACGTCCTCCTGCTCCACGAAGCTCATCTCCAGATCGAGCTGGTAGAACTCGCCGTAGAACCGGTCGGCGCGCGGGTCCTCGTCGCGGAAGCAGGGCGCGATCTGGAAGTAGCGGTCGAAGCCCGACATCATCAGGAGCTGCTTGTACTGCTGCGGGGCCTGCGGCAGCGCGTAGAACTTGCCCTGATGCAGGCGGCTCGGCACCAGGAAGTCGCGCGCACCCTCCGGCGAGGAGGCCGTCAGGATCGGCGTCTGGAATTCGTTGAAACCCGCTTCGTTCATCCGCTGGCGCATGGCGGCGACGATCTGCGAACGGCGCATGATGTTCCGGTGCAGCGTCTCGCGGCGCAGATCCAGGAAGCGGTAGGTGAGACGGATGTCCTCCGGGTATTCGGGCTCGCCGAAGACCGGCAGCGGCAGCTCCCTGGAGGGGCCGAGAACCTCGATCTCGCGCGCGAACAGCTCGATCTCGCCCGTCGGCAGCTTGGCGTTGACCGTCTCGGCCGAGCGCGCCTTCACCTCGCCGTCGACGCGGATCACCCATTCGCCGCGCACCGTCTCTGCCGTCTTGAAAGCCGGCGAATCGGGATCGACGACGATCTGGGTCAGACCGTAATGGTCGCGCAGATCGATGAAGAGCAGGCCGCCATGGTCGCGCACCCGGTGGACCCAGCCCGACAGGCGGACATTCGTGCCGACATCCGTGGCTCGAAGGGCGGCACAGGTGTGGCTGCGATAGCGGTGCATAAGCGGGCTCTTTTCCGGCTCGGTCGAAAGGCGGGCGGCCGGCTCCGGGCCACCCTCGAAATCGGGGCGGACAAGCGCAAAAGGCTTGCAGATTGTCAAGTTTCGCGCCGGACGGGCAAGCAACCTTCCCGGCGACGGCTCCTTGAGGCTGCCGTCTTCGATCCCTAAAGAACGCTTCGATCGAGGGAGCGCCACGCGCGCCCGCCGCCGTTCAACCCAGCCCGACCGAAAGCGCACCCGCCGAGCGATGTCCTACGCCGTCAAGGAAATCTTCTACACGCTGCAGGGCGAGGGCCGGAATGCCGGCCGCGCGAGCGTCTTCTGCCGTTTCGCCGGCTGCAATCTTTGGAGCGGCCGCGAAGAGGACCGCGAGAGCGCTGTCTGCCGGTTCTGCGACACCGATTTCGTGGGCATGGACGGCACCGGCGGCGGGCGCTTCCGCTCCGCCGAAGCGCTGGCGCAGGCGATCGCGGCCTCCTGGGGCGATGTCGAGGGCGACCGCCTCGTCGTCCTCACCGGGGGCGAGCCGCTTCTGCAGGTGGACGAGGCGTTGACTGCCGCGCTTCACGCGCAAGGCTTCGAGATCGCGGTGGAGACCAACGGCACGGTCGCCCCGCCGGCCGGGATCGACTGGCTCTGCGTCTCGCCCAAGGCCGGCGCCGACCTCGTCGTCACGCAAGGCGACGAGCTGAAGCTCGTCTATCCGCAGATCGGCGCCGAACCCGAGCGCTTCGCTCATCTCTCCTTCCACCACCTCCTCCTCCAGCCCATGGACGGGCCGCGCCAGCTGGAGAACACGGCCGAAGCGGTGGCCTATTGCATGGCCAACCCGCGCTGGCGGCTGACCCTTCAGACCCACAAGATGCTCGGAATCCGATGAAGATCACGCAGAGCTTTTTCTTCGAGGCGGCGCACCGCCTCCCGAACGTGCCGCAGACGCACAAATGCTTCCGCATGCACGGCCATTCCTATCGCGTCGATCTGGAGCTCGAAGGTCCGGTCGATCCGCAGACCGGCTTCGTGGTGGACTTCTTCGACGTCGAACACGCCTTCGCGCCGCTGATGGAGCGGCTCGACCATCACACGCTGAACGAGGTGGAGGGGCTGGAGAACCCGACGGCCGAGCACATCGCCGTCTGGATCTACGATCGGGCGAAGCCCTCGCTGCCGCTCCTGTCGCGCGTCCGGGTCTTCGAGACGCCGCACTCCTTCGCCGAGTACGAAGGGCGCTGAGATGGCGGAGAAGAGCGGCACGGCCCTCGTCCTCTTTTCGGGCGGGCAGGATTCGACCACCTGCCTCGCCTGGGCGCTGGACCGCTTCGAACATGTCGAGACGGTCGGCTTCGACTACGGCCAGCGCCACTGCGTGGAGCTCGACGTTCGCCCGCGCATCCTCTACCGCCTCAAGCGCGACTTCCCGCACTGGGGAGAGAAGATCGGAGAGGACCATCTCCTCGACATGGGCCTTCTCGGCCAGATCTCGCAGACGTCGCTGACGAGCGCGACCGAGATCGCCATGCAGGCGAACGGGCTGCCGAACACCTTCGTGCCTGGCCGCAACCTCCTGTTCCTCACCTTCGCCGCGACGATCGCCTATCGGCGCGGCGCCAAGCACCTCGTCACGGGCGTCTGCGAGACGGATTATTCGGGCTATCCGGACTGCCGCGACGACACGATGAAGGCGATGCAGCTCGCGCTCAATCTCGGCATGGAGGAGCGCTTCGTCGTCCACACGCCGCTGATGTGGATCGACAAGGCGGAGACCTTCGCGCTGGCGGAACGGCTCGGCGGCGGTTCCCTCCTCGACCTCGTCTGCGAGGAGACGCACACCTGCTACCAGGGCGACCGCGAACATCGGCACGAATGGGGCTATGGGTGCGCCACCTGCCCCGCCTGCGAGCTGCGCGCCGACGGCTGGCGCCGCTTTCGCGGCGAGGCGCGGTCTGAATCGTCGAGCTCGATCCCTAGACGCCCGACGAGCGGTCCTCACAACCGACTGATGCTTTGATCGGCGGCAGAGCCGGTCTAAGAGGGATTCCATGAACCTCATCACGACCACCGCCGAACTCTCCAAGGCCTGCGCCACGCTGGCGACGGCCGAATTCGTGACCGTCGACACGGAGTTCATCCGCGAGACGACCTTCTGGCCCGAGCTCTGCCTGATCCAGATGGCGTCCGACGACCTCGCGGTCCTCGTCGATCCGCTGGGCGAGGACATCGACCTCGCGCCCTTCTTCGCGCTCATGGCCGACCCGGGCGTCGTCAAGGTGTTCCACGCCGCCCGGCAGGACATCGAGATCATCTACAAGCTCGGGCAGGTCATTCCCGCGCCTCTCTTCGATACGCAAATCGCGGCCATGGTCTGCGGCTTCGGCGAATCGATCGCCTACGACCAGCTGGTCGCGCGCACGACCGAAGGGCGGATCGACAAGACCAGCCGCTTCACCGACTGGCGCCGCCGCCCGCTGTCGCAGAGCCAGCTCGAATACGCCCTGGCCGACGTCACCTATCTGCGCGACGTCTACCGCGCGCTGACGGCGCAGCTGAAGGCCGAAGGGCGCGCCGGCTGGGTGGAGAGCGAGATGGACGTTCTGTCGGCGCCCGAGACCTACGACCTGCACCCGGACGACGCCTGGACGCGGTTGAAGCTTCGCGTGAGGAAGCCGATCGAACTGGCCGTCCTCAAAGAGGTCGCCGCCTGGCGCGAACGCGAGGCGCGCACGCGCGACCAACCCCGTGGGCGCATCCTGAAGGACGACGCGATCTTCGAGATCGCCCAGCAGCAGCCGAAGGACGAGGAGGCGCTCGGGCGCCTTCGCACCATTCCGCGCGGCTGGGAGCGTTCCAGCGCCGGCCGCGACATCGTCGCCGCCGTCAACCGCGCCCTCGCGATCCCGAAGAGCGACCTACCGCGCATCCCGAAGCCGCCGCAGCTGCCGGAAGGCACGGCGGCGGCGGTCGAGTTCCTCCGCGTTCTCCTCAAGATCGTCTCCGAGGAGCGCGGCGTGGCCGCGCGTCTGGTCGCAACCGGCGACGATCTGGAGAAGATCGCGCTGGATGGCGAGGACGCGCGCGTTCCGGCCATGGAAGGCTGGCGCCGCGACCTTTTCGGCGCGCGGGCGCTGGAACTCCTAGACGGCCGCTCTGCCCTCGCCTTCAAGAACCGCAAGGTGACGGTCGTCCCGCTGGGGTAAAGAGGGAGCTGCTTCTCGCGATGGCCTTGATCGATGACTTCGTCGCCGACCCGCACTTTCGCGAGCAGCACGATCTCGTCGTGAACGCCAGCCCCGAGGCAACCCTTGCCGCCGCAGAGCGCTACCGAACCGAGACCGATCGCTTCTTCCAGCAGATGATCGGGCTTCGGGAACTCCCGATGCGCCTTTTGCTTCGGATGAGTTCGAAGGACCGCGTCGCGACACCGGTCTTTGGAATCGACGACTTCACTCTCCTCGCGCGAAACGGCGAGGAGATCGTCTATGGGCTTGCCGGTCGCTTCTGGCGAGCCGACTTCGGGCTCGTCCAGTTCGAGAACGGAGAAGCATTCGGCACGCTTTCCGAGCCGGGTATCGCGAAGCTCGCCCTGAACTTCGCAGTCGAACCACGAGGTAGAGGGACAGCGCTTTCGACCGAAACCCGCGTCCTCTGTTGCGACCGTGCGGCCCGGCTGGCCTTCACACCCTACTGGTACGCCATACGGCCGGTGAGCGGCCTGATCCGCCGTCGAATCCTCTCATCGATCCGGAAAGATGCTCAGCGGTCAATTCCGGCGCCGCCGTCGGTCGTCCCGCTGGATTGACGGAACGACCTCGGACAGCCGGCGGCCCGATCAGCGCACGTCGAAGCGAAGCGTGCGCTCGACCACCTTGGCGAAATGCTGGAGCCGGACCTCCGGTCGCTCGCCGATCAGCCCGGCCAGATCCTTCGGCACGACGAGAGCGAAGCCGCCGCGCGGGTCCTGCGCCCAGCGAAGCCGGTTGACCACGCCCGGCATCGCCGCCGTCAGGAGGTAGGTGACCCGGAAGAGCGAGGCGAGGACGCGCGCCCGCTGCAGAAGACGCTGGTCGATCAGCGTCTCGATGTCCGGCATCATGCGCTGATCGAAATTGCCTTCGTAGCGGAAGTAGTTGGTCAGGCCGAGGAAGGCGCGCCCCGTATGGTCCACCGCCGGGAAGGAGGAGTGGACGACGAGATGCAGGCTCTGACGGCCGCGATAGTCCGGATGGGCCCGCCAGGACACGTCCGCCAGTAGGCAGGAGGCCTTGCGCAGACGCGCCTCCTCCTCGGTCTCCTCGATCCCCAGCGCGACGAAGGTGCGCGTGGACCAGTCGACCAGTTCTTCCTCGTGCGCCGGGGCGCGCGAGCGCAGCCGAGACAGCTCGGCGGCGGATTCCAAGAGCGGGTCCTTCTCCCGCTCGGCCGGATCGAGCATCGCGTGGAGATAGCCCTCCCGCACGCCGTAGGCGGAGAACAGGATCGAGGACGGCTTCAGATGGGTGATGACGGCCTGCAGGGTCGCCGCGCCATAGGCCAGGAGCGGGCGGCGGGAGCGCGAGATCGCCTGGATGCCCGGCAGCGAATCCGGGTCCTGCCGGACGACGCGATCCAGGAACTCGCCGATCGCGTCCACCTTCATCGGGTAGCCGTGCATCACGTGGAGCGGATAGCCCGTCTGCTCGATATGGAGCTTGGCGAGATTCCGCCACGTGCCGCCGACGGCGAAGAAGGGCCTTCCCTTCCCCTCCGAAGCCAGTGGCGAGGCCTTGAGATGGCCTTCGGCAATCGAGCGCGCGGCAAGAGGATCGCCGCCGCTCGCATCCATCAGGCGAAGCCCGCCGAGCGGCATGGTCACGCCTTCGCCGATCCGCCCATTGTCGATCGAGACGAGCTCGAGGCTGCCGCCGCCCAGATCGCCCGCCACGCCGTCCGCAAGGTGGAACCCGGACAGGACGCCCTCTGCGGCGTATCGCGCCTCCTCGGCGCCCGACAGGATGGTGATCGGCTGGCCGATCGCCTCCTCCGCGGCCTGGATGAAGGCCGGGCCGTTCTGGGCTTCGCGCGAGGCGGCGGTCGCCAGCGGATGGAGCGCGACCACGCCCGTCTGGCGTGCCACCGCCCGGAAGCGGCGCAGCGCGTCGATCGCCGTCGCCACCGCCTTGTCGTTCAGGCGGCCGGTCTGCGCCAGCCCCTTGCCGAGGCCCGCCAGAACCTTCTCGTTGAAGAGAACGGTCGGCGACCGGACATGCCCTTCGTAGATGACGAGGCGGATCGAGTTGGACCCGATGTCGACGACGGCGACCGGGCGGCGGCCGAGGAGGAGGCCCGACTGGGCGTCCCCCCGGGCAGGCTAGTCGAACTGGCCATGCTCGGCGCGCTGCCTTGCGATGAGCTTTGGAGCATTCGTCTTCAGGGCCTTTCCCCGGCCCGAGAGGCTCGGGTTCGTCATGAAGTAGCGCTGGGCGTTGAAGGGCGGCTCGCCCTCAGAGGGCTCGATGCGGCGCGACGTGCCGTCCGAGGAAACCGACCAGCTCTGCTTGTTGTCGAGGATGTTGGCCAGCATGATCTGCGAGAGCACCTGGCTGTGGACCGTCGGTGTCGTGATCGGGATCATCGTCTCCACCCGCCGGTCGAGGTTGCGCGGCATCAGATCCGCCGAGCTCATGTAGACGATCGCCTCCTCGGACGGGAGTCCCCGGCCGTTTCCGAAGCAGAAGATACGGCTGTGCTCCAGGAAGCGGCCGACGATCGACTTGACGCGGATGTTCTCCGAAAGGCCCGGCACGCGCGGGCGCAGGCAGCAGATGCCGCGAACGATCAGGTCGACCTCCACGCCCGCCTGGCTCGCCCGATAGAGCGCGTCGATGATCTGCGCGTCGACCAGCGAGTTCATCTTCATCCAGATCTGGCCGGGACGGCCCTGCCGCTCGTGCTCGATCTCGGCTTCGATCAGGTCGATGATGCGTTTGCGCAGCGTCAGGGGCGAAATGGCGAGCTTCTTCAGCTCGGTCGGCTCCGCATAGCCGGTGATGTAGTTGAAGATCTGGCCGACGTCGTGGGCGATGTCCGGGTCGGCCGTGAAGTAGGAGAGGTCCGTGTAGATCTTGGCCGTGATCGGGTGGTAGTTGCCCGTGCCGACATGGACGAAGGAGGTGATCTTCCCCTCCTCCCGGCGCACGACGAGGCTCAGCTTGGAGTGCGTCTTCTTCTCGATGAAGCCGAAGACCACCTGCACGCCGGCGCGCTCCAGGTCGCGCGCCCACTTGATGTTGGCCTCCTCGTCGAAGCGGGCCTTCAGTTCCACCAGCGCGGTGACGGACTTGCCCTCCTCGGCCGCGTCCACGAGCGCGCGCACGATCGGGGAATCGTTCGAGGTCCGGTAGAGCGTCTGCTTGATCGCGACGACGTTCGGGTCGCGCGAGGCCTGGCGCAGGAACTGCACCACCACGTCGAAGCTCTCGTAAGGGTGGTGGACGACGATGTCCTTCTCGCGGATGGCGGCGAAACAGTCGCCGTTGTGCTCGCGGATGCGCTCGGGAAAGCGCGGGATGTAGGGCTCGAACTTCAGATCGTCGCGCGGCAGCGAGACGATCTGCGAGACCGAATCGAGCGCCAGCATCCCGTCCATGACGGAGACACGGTTTTCCGAGACGCCCAGTTCGGTGGCGACGAAATTGCGCAGCGATTCCGGCATGACGGAATCGAACTCGATGCGGATGACGCGGCCGCGGCGGCGACGCTTCAGCGCCGTCTCGAACAGGCGCACGAGATCTTCGGCCTCCTCCTCGACCTCGATGTCCGAGTCGCGGATGATGCGGAAGGTGCCCTGCCCGCGAACCTTGTAGCCGGGGAACAGCCGGCCGATCGAGGCCGCGACGACGCTTTCCAGCGGCACGAAGCGGTGGTCGCCGTTCGGGCTCGGCGGCATCTCGACGAAGCGCTGGAGCGCGGTCGGCAGGCGCAGAAGCGCGTTCATCGTCTGGTTGCCGCGCTCGCGCACGAGCGACAGGGCCATCGAGAAGCCGAGATTGGGAATGAACGGGAACGGGTGCGCCGGGTCGATCGACAACGGCGTCAGCACCGGGAAGATCGCCTCGTCGAAATGGCGCTGGAGCCAGATGCGGTCGTCCTTCTTCAGGTCACCGGCGCCGACGATAAGAATCTTCTCGGCCTTCAACTCCTTCACCAGAGCGGCGAGAGCGGCCTGCTGCTCCTCCTGCAGGAGCTCCACCTCGTTGAGGACCCTGTCGAGCTGCTCCTGCGGCAGAAGGCCGTCGTTGGAGCGCACCTGGATCTTCTCGCGCACCTGACCGGCAAGGCCCGCCACGCGCACCATGAAGAACTCGTCGAGATTGCCGGCCGAGATCGACAGGAACCGCACGCGCTCCAGAAGCGGATGCTCGCGGTTGCCGGCCTCCTCGAGGACGCGGCGATTGAACTGCAGCCAAGAGACCTCGCGGTTCACGAAACGGTCCGCCGGCAGTTCCAGAACCGGCTCGGGCTCGCTCGGCGCGACCGGCACCTCGCCGATCGCCTCCATCAGCGGACGCTCGGCGGCGGCTTCCTTGTCGAACTCCTCGTTCACGGCCGGCTCGGCGGCATGATCTCCGGCAGAGGCCTCGGGGAGCGGCGCATCGAGGTCCGGCGGGGCGAGAGCGATCGGCTCTTCCGGATGGTGAAGGACGGCGATGCCCGGCTTGCGGCGCGCGCGCGGCGCGCGGCGCGCCCTCGGTTTGGTCTCCTTCGGCGTCTTCTGCGCGTCGTCTTTCATCACCGTTCCAGCTGCGAGCGTTGGTTCGACCCGGTCATCCAGGATGTGTCCCCATAAACAGGAACGAAATGGCGCGAGGTCCGGCCATGAGATGCGAGGAGAAGCGCGATGAGCGGGCTGATGCCCGGTCGAGCGGTTCGACGACGCAGCTCGAAGCCGGGACCGCGTCCCTTCGGGATCGGGTGCTCCGGGTCGGCAACTTTGTCGCGAAAGCTCGAAAATGCCCGCATTTCCTTCGCTTTCGCTCCTCGTATCCGACCCGGATCATCCCGACCATTTCGGTCCCTGCTGATGGGGACACATCTAGCCCGATATCAATGCTGTTTCACGACGGATCGTCCGATTTCTCCGCGTCCTCTTCGAGAAGATCGAGAACGAGCCGGCGCGTCGGTCGGCGCTGGGCGGCGAGCGACTCGCGATCGATGCGCTCAACGAGGTCGCGCACGGCCTTCAAGGAGCGCTCGACACGCGGAAGAACGGTCGAGATCAGGCGCGGGTCGAACTCGATCTGACGATCGGCGAAGTGCTTGGCGAGAACGGCCGCCAGAAGCTCGTCGTCCGGCAGCCCGAGCGGGACGACCGTCGCCGCGCCGATGCGCGAACGAAGGTCGGGCGTGCGGAACGCCAGATCGACGGGCTTCACGCGCGCGGTGAGCAGCACCGTTCCGCCGCCGAGGCGCGCCGCGTTCAGCAGCGAAAAGAGGTCGGCTTCGGCGAAGTCCGTCCGGTCGAGATCGTCGAGGACCATGGTGAACCCGCGCGCCTGCGGATCGAAGCGGGACGGCTCGAACGGCACCGCGCCCGTCGCCTCCACGAAGGACGCGGCCAGATGCGACTTGCCCGAGCCCTCCGGCCCGAAGACGTAGAGAACCGGATGAGGCCAGTTCGGCCAGGCCTCGATGGCGGAGACCGCCAGCCGGTTTGACGAGCCGACGACGAGATCCTCGCGCGTGCTGGACTGCGTGCGCGGCCAGGGAAGCGGAAGCTGGGCGGCCCGTCTCAACCGGCCCTCGGATCGTTCGACGGGGGCACGACGACGCCCTCCAGCCGCGCGGGCTCGGGCATCGCGGTGACGGGACGACCGAAATAGACCTCGCTCTCCAGATATTTGGCAAGCGCGAAGCGCGCCAGCACCCCGACGGCGGCGGCGGCCGGCACGGCGATCAGCAGTCCGACGAAGCCGAAGATGGCGCCGAAGGCGAAGAGCGCGAACATTAGCCAGACGGGATGGAGCCCGACCGAGGCTCCGACCATCTTCGGCTGGAGAATGTTTCCTTCGAGAAACTGGCCGGAGAAGAAGACGGCGAGCGTGGCGGCCACCCACATCCAGTCCGGCGAGAACTGAACCAGAGCCACGCCGAGCGCGATGATCAGGCCCACGGCCGAGCCGACATAGGGGATGAAGGAGATCAGGCCGGCGAAGAGGCCGATGAGGAGCCCGAAATTCAGCCCGACCAGCGTCAGCCCCACGGCGTAATAGCTGCCGAGAAGCAGGCAGACGGTGCTCTGCCCCCGCACGAAGCCGGCGACGGAACGATCGACCTCGCGCGCCAGACGCCGGACCGTCGCCAGATGCTGGCGCGGCACCCAGGAATCGATCTTCTCGATCATCCGGTCCCAGTCGAGCAGGAGATAGAAGGCGACGACCGGCGTGACGACGAAGAGCGCCAGGAAGTTCACCACGGCGAGGCTCTGCGTCCAGACCTGCCCGACGAAGGTCGTCACATAGGCCGAGCCTTCGCGCACGATCGCCGTGAAGTCCTGGCTGAGGGATTGCTCGGTGTCCTCGAACATCCAGGACAGCGGCCCGGCCCGCGCCTCGATCGCCAGCGTCTCGAGCCGCTGCAGATATTGCGGCAGGTTCTGCAGGAAGCCGGCGATCTGCGCGCCGATGACCGGAACCACGACGAGGATCACCGCGACGAAGACGACGAGGAAGATGAAGAGGATGAGCAGGGAGGCCATCAGCCGCGACAGGCCGCGCCGGGTGAACCAGTCCGCGATCGGGTCGAGGAAATAGGCCATCACCATGCCCAGCACAAAGGGCAGGAGAATGCCGCGGAAGAGCCAGAGGAACACGCAGAAGACGGCAGCGGCCAGCCCCCAGAACAGCGCTTGGCGGCGCAGGAGACGGCTTCTGTCCACGTTCATCCTCGCCGTTTCCAGCCCATCACGCAGCGGTCCTTGAGATAGGAGGCCGAGGCGTCGCCGGTCAAGTCGGATGAGGCGCGCGCCAGGCGCGCATCCTGTCGCCCTTATGCGACGAGGCGGCCCTCTTGAAGGCTTCGAAGGCTCGATGCCCGCTCTGGCGCTTGCGGCGGACCCCGACTCGTGCGACGCGCCACGCGACATTTCGATGAAACGGAACGCTTGAGATGAGCGAGACGCCCAAGAACGGTCTGACCTACGCGCAAGCGGGGGTCGACATCGACGCCGGCAACGAGATGGTCCGCCGCATCAAGCCGCTGGTGCGCTCCACCCGCAGGCCCGGTGCGGACGGCGAGATCGGCGGCTTCGGCGGCTTGTTCGACCTGAAGGCCGCAGGCTTCAAGGACCCGGTCCTCGTCGCCGCGAACGACGGGGTGGGCACCAAGCTCAAGGTCGCGATCGACGCCGGCCGCCACGACACGGTGGGCATCGATCTCGTCGCCATGTGCGTCAACGACCTCGTCGTCCAGGGCGCCGAGCCTCTCTTCTTCCTCGACTATTTCGCGACCGGCAAGCTCGACCCCGCACAGGGCGAGGCGATCGTGGCGGGCATCGCCGAAGGCTGCCGGCAGGCCGGCTGCGCGCTGATCGGCGGCGAGACGGCCGAGATGCCGGGCCTCTACGCGGACAAGGACTACGATCTCGCCGGCTTCGCCGTCGGGGCCGCCGAGCGCGGACGCCTGCTGCCCTCCGCCGAACTGTCGAACGGCGACCTCATTCTCGGCCTCGCCTCGTCCGGCTGCCACTCCAACGGCTACTCGCTGGTTCGCCGCATCGTCGAACTGACCGGCGCCGCCTACGAGGACGCCGCTCCCTTCGACTCGTCGCGCACGCTGGGCGAGGCGCTGCTGGCGCCGACGCGGATCTACGTGAAGCCGCTCCTGAAGGCGATCCGCGAGACGGACGGCATCCGCGCGCTCGCCCACATCACGGGCGGCGGCTTTCCCGAGAACATTCCGCGCGTCCTGCCGGACCATCTGCGCGCCGAGATCGATCTGTCCGCCATCGCCGCGCCGCCCGTCTTTGGCTGGCTGGCACGCGAGGGGGGCGTTGCGACCGCCGAGATGCTGCGCACCTTCAACTGCGGCATCGGCATGATCCTCGCGGTTTCGCCGGAGGATGCCGCCACGGTCTCGGCGGTCCTGCAGGATGCCGGCGAGAACGTCGTGCCCCTCGGCTCGATCGGTCCGCGCGAGGGCGGCGAGGCGGTCGTCTATGAGGGAAGCCTCGCGCTGTGAGCGGCCGTACCAAGGTCGCGGTTCTGATCTCGGGTCGCGGCTCGAACATGAGCGCCCTGATCGAAGCCGCGAGGGACCCGGACTTCCCCGGTGAGATCGCCCTCGTCCTGTCCAACAAGGGAAGCGCGGCAGGCCTGCGGACGGCGCGGGAGAACGGCATCGAGGCCCGCGCCATCGAGGGCAAGGCCTATCCGACCCGCGAGGCGCACGAGGACGAAATGGCCGCCGCGATCGAGGCGAGCGGTGCCGAGATCGTCTGCCTCGCCGGCTACATGCGTCTTCTGACGCCCGGCTTCGTGCAGCGCTTCGCGGGGCGGATGATTAACATCCACCCCTCGCTGCTGCCCCTCTTCCCGGGCCTCCACACGCATGAGCGCGCGCTGGAAGCGGGCATGCGGATTCACGGCTGCACCGTCCATTTCGTGACCGAGGAGATGGACGAAGGCCCCATCGTCGCGCAGGCCGCGATCGCGGTCCGTCCGGGCGACACGCCGGAAACTCTCGCCGAGCGGCTGCTCGTGGCCGAGCACCGGCTCTACCCGCATGCGCTGCGGCTGGTGCTGGAGGGCCGTGTTCGGATGCGGGACGGACGCGCGACCTATGGCGAGGGGGCCATCGGCGGTCTGTTCGTCGAGGTTTGATAACGTTCGCGGAAACGCAGCGGTCGCAACACCCTCATCCGGCTGCCGCCACCTTCTCCCCAAGGGGAGAAGGCGAAGCTCCGGGGCTCTGCCATTCCGTTGAACGAATGAAGTCGGGCGAGGCGGCCGATCGAGAGGCCCTTCTCCCCCTCGGGGAGAAGGTGGCGGCAGCGGGATGAGCAACTATGTCGTTGGGACGGTTTGCGCGGTCCATGGCTGCTGTCTTTGCAGGACCAGATTGGCGGCCTCGATGAGCTTTCGCATGACGGCGACGATGGCGACCTTCGGAGGCTTTGCGGCCTGGATCAGTCTCTCGGCGAAGGCCTTGAAGCCGGGGTCGCAGCGCTTGGCGGCGATGGCGGCGAGATAGAGCATCCGGCGCGGACGGGCCCGGCCGCCGCCGATGACGCTTCGGCCCCTCCATTGCCCCGACTGCCGGTCGAGCGGAGCCACGCCGAGCAGGGCGGCCGGTTGACCGCGCCGCATGGCGCCGAGCTCGGGCATGCGGATCAGCAGGCTGGCGGCCACGATCGGCCCGACGCCCGGCAGGGACAACAGCAGGCGGTAGCGCGTCAGAAGATCGGGGCGGGCCTTGATCCGGGCGAGGATATCGCTCGCCAGCCTGACCTTGAGACGCGAAAGGCTCCCGATTTCCTGGCCCAGCCTTTCGACGAGGTCGGGCAGATCGACATGCTCCATGAAGGTCTTCAGGTCGGCGACCTTGTCGGTGATGTGCTCATAGGCGGTCAGGCGTTGTGCCAACTCGACCAGGAGCGGGTCCCGAGCGGCCCGGACCGTCTCGACCTGAACCGTCGCCGCCGCGATCAGGACCGCGTCCAGCCGATCGGTCTTGGCCTTCCAGCGCTTGAGCCGCGCAAACAGCCGAACCTCCAGCGGCTGATGGACGATCACCTGAACGCCCTCGGCTTCCAGTCTCGAGCGGGCCGCCCGCTCGTAGCCGGCCGTCGCCTCCAGCCCCGCGCGGACCACGCCCTCTTCGGCCAGCCAGACCGCAAGCCCTGTCAGGCCCGCCTCGTCATTGGCAAACCGGCGCGTCCCGTCCCGGCCGTGGATCGCCACGTCCAGCCAGAACTTCCCCACATCGATTCCGGCGACTTTCGTGTTACGCTGTGCCCGTTCCATCGACCCATCCTTGTGGCTTCGGACCCGTTCGTCCCTGCAACCATCCGGGTCATGAAACGTCGGCGGCGGCCCTGCTCATCCTCAGCGCTCGACGCTCAGGGCTTATCGGCCCCTCCGCCAACAGCCCGCTTGGCGTTGGAGCGCCAAGCGGGCGTCCCGGAAGACAGAAACAGCTTACAACATCCAGGCACAGACAAGGGCGTCGTAGAGCACCCCCGGATCGAAACCCGCAGCTTACCCCGCTGCCCGGACCCACACCGCCGTATCGTGGAACGCCGCGCCCCCGAAGGGCGCGGGCGAATCCGCGCCGGTCAGCGTGTTGATCCCCTCCCCGCGCTCGAAGGCCGAGTTCGGCCAGAGCCCCTCGTGGAGGACGACGCCCGGCCGCACGGCATCGGTCACCTTCAGCGGCATGAGAACCTCGCCCCGGCGGTTGCCGACGAGCACGGGCTGGTCGCCCGACAGGCCGAGACGGAACGCGTCCTCGGGATGCATCATCAGCTCCGGCCGACCCTCGCGCTGGGCCGATCCCGGCGTCTCGGCGAAGGTCGAGTTCAGGAACTGACGCGCCGGCGAGGTCGCGAGCTTGAACGGATGCGCCTCGTCGCTAGCCTCGTTCAGTTCGGCGTGGTCCGGAAAGGACGGCAGTTCGTCCACAGGCCCGAGAAGACCCATCGAAGCCGGGGGGCGGTTCGGCGCGGCCATGCCCCGCCAATCCGCCCGCAGGCGGAACCTGCCGCCCGGATTGTTGAACCCGTTCACGAAATGGGCCTCCTCGAAAGAGGGCTGCACGTCGATCCAGCGCTCGCGCTCCAGGCGGTCCAGCCCGCCATGTCCACTGAGCGTCAACAGCTTGTCCACATGCTCGCGTTCGGTCATGCCGAAGCCCGGCCGGTCCGCGACGCCGAGGCGCGTGGCGAGCTCCTCGACGACGAAATGGTTGGTCCGAACGTGCTCCGGCGCGTCCACGAGCTTCGGCCCGAACAGGATGTGGCTCTGGCCGCCGCCCCGGTAGATGTCGTCGTGTTCGAGGAAGGTCGTGGCGGGCAGGACGATGTCGGCGACCCGAGCCGTGTCCGTCATGAACTGCTCGTGGACCGCGACGAAGAGGTCCTCGCGGGCAAAGCCCTGCCGGACGAGTCGCTGCTCGGGCGCGACGTTCATCGGGTTGGTGTTCTGGACGAGCATGGCCGTGACCGGCGGACCGTCCTGGAGCGCCTGCGCGTCCCCCGTCAGAACGCGCCCGATCTTCGACTGGTCGAGATGGCGCACCGAGGGGTCGCGGGACTCGTGCCCCTCGATCACGCGCTTGTCGAGTTGGAAGATCGCGCCGTTGTTGTGGAACGCGCCGCCGCCCTCGCTCTGCCAGTGGCCGTAGACGGTGGGCACGCAGAGCGCGGCATGCATCGCCACCGCGCCGTTGCGCTGGCGCGTGAAGCCGTAGCCGAGGCGGAAGAAGGTCCGGGGCGTGCGCCCGATCAGGCCCGCGAACGCCTCGATCTCCTCGACCGACAGGCCGGTGATCGCGGCCGCCCATTCCGGCGTGCGGGTGCGCAGATGCGCCTCCAGTCCGGCCGGATCGTCGGTGTAGCGATCGAGATAGGCGCGGTCCGCCGTCCCGTCGCGGAAGCCGATGTGCATCAGCGCGCAGGCGAGCGCGGCGTCGGTGCCGGGCCGCAGCTTCAGCGCCATGTCGGCCTGCTTCATCGTCGCGTTGTCGTAGATGTCGACGACGACGATCTTCGCGCCCCGCTCCTTCCGAGCGCGGATGGCGTGGGTCATCACGTTCACCTGCGTCGCCACCGCATTGGTGCCCCAGATGACGACGCAGTCCGAGACCGCCATCTCGCGCGGATCGACGCCCATCAGCTTGCCGGTGCCGGCGACGTAGCCGGTCCAGGCCGTGTTGGTGCAGATGGAATCGAACTGGTTGGAGTAGCGCTTGGCATGGCGCAGACGGTGGATGCCGTCGCGCTGCACGAGGCCCATCGTCCCGGCGTAGTAGTAGGGCCAGACGGCCTGCGAACCGTGCCGCGCCTCCGCCTTGACGAAGGCGTCCGCGATCTCGTCGAGAGCCGCCTCCCAGGAGATGTCCACCCATTGCCCGGAGCCCTTGGCCCCGACGCGGCGCATGGGCTTCAGAAGGCGGTCCGGATGGTGCTGGCGCTCGGCGTAACGCGCGACCTTGGCGCAGATGACGCCGGCCGTGTAGCTGTTGTCGGCCGCTCCGCGCACGCGGCCGATGGTGGCGCGGTCCAGGACCTCGACCTCCAGGGCGCAGGTCGAGGGGCAGTCGTGCGGACAGGCGGTGAAGCCCGTGCGGTGGTCGAGCGGCTTGTTCATGCCGCCACTATACAATCCCGCTCGCGGGTCCGGCAGTCCGTATCGAAAGAAGGTCCGGGAAAAGGGGCGCCCGGCTGCGGACGCCCCCTTCTCTCGGGCCGTCAGGCCGCGTTGGCGTAGCGCGCCTTCTCCTCGATCGTCAGCGCCGGATAGTCGGTGAAGCCGCGCTCGTCGCCGCCGTAGAACGTGTCGTGGTCGTACGCATTCAGCGGCGCCCCGAGGCGCAGGCGCGTGACCAGATCGGGATTGGAGATGAAGAGCTTGCCGTAGCACACGAGGTCGACCTCGCCGGCCTCAAGGCGCTTCACCGCCAGATCCAGATCGTAGTCGTTGTTGCCCATGTAGGTGCGCGAGAAGCGCTGGCGCAGTGCGTGGTAGTCGAAGCCGTTCTTGTCCCGGTCGCCGCCGGTCTGCCCCTCGATGACGTGGAGATAGACCGGCCCGCGCTTCTCGATCTCCTCGACATAGGCCTCGAAGAGCGCCTGCGGGTCGGAGTCCACGCTGCCGCCGAGATCGGTGACCGGCGAGATGCGGATGCCGACATGGTCCTTGTCCCAGGCCGCGATCACCGCATCGAGAACCTCCAGCGGCAACCGCATCCGGTTCTCGATCGAGCCGCCGTAGGAATCGGTGCGCTTGTTGCTGGAATCGCGCAGGAACTGGTCGAGCAGATAGCCATTGGCCGAATGGACCTCGACGCCGTCGAAACCGGCTGCCCGCGCGTTGCGCGTCGCACGCACATAGTCCTCGATCAGACGCGGCAGCTCGCTCGTTTCGAGGGCGCGCGGCTCCACATGGTCCTTGAACCCGGTCTCGGTGAAGGCCTGCCCGCTCGGCTTCACCGCCGAGGCCGACACCGGCAGGGCGCCGCCCGGCTGCAGGTCGGGATGCGAGATGCGGCCGACGTGCCAGAGCTGGAGAACGATCTTGCCGCCCTCGTCGTGAACGGCGTCCGTCACCCGCTTCCAGGCGGTCACCTGCTCGTCGCTGAAAATGCCAGGCGTATAGGCATAGCCCCGCGCCTCGGGCGAGATGTTGGTCGCCTCCGAAATGATGAGGCCGGCGCCGGCGCGCTGGCGGTAGTATTCGACATGCATGTCCTTCACCACGCCCTCGCTTGTGGCGCGCGAGCGCGTCAGCGGCGCCATCACGGCGCGGTTGGACAATTGGAGCGGTCCGAGCGCGTAGGGTTCGAACAGATCGGCCATGGCTGCATCTTCCTCGTGTCTGCCGGACGGGTCGGCTCTCCGGCCACCCGCGCTTCCGGTCGGACCGCGCATATGGGAAAGGAAAGAGCCGATTCACCCCACCCTCGATGAACAATCCGTCGCACGCGCGAAGGGCCGCCCGATTTGAACTACCGCCACGCCTTCCACGCCGGGAACTTCGCCGACGTCCACAAGCACGCGCTCCTGTCGCGCCTCGTCGCCTACATGAAGCGCAAGGAGAAACCGTTCCGCGTCTTCGACACCCATGCGGGGCGCGGGCGCTACGATCTCTCGGGCGACGAGGCGAGGCGCACGGGCGAGCATCTGGAGGGCATTTCCAGGCTTCTCGCCTCGCCCGCCGCGCAGGAGCCGCTGCTGGCGGACTATCTCGAAGTCGTGCGCGACGTTGCGGGGGAGCCCGCACACCCCGCCTATCCCGGCTCCCCTCTTCTCGTCCGCCGTCTCCTGCGGCCGCAGGACCGGCTCTCGGCCTACGAACTCCACCCGGTCGACGCCGCGGCCCTGAAGGCCGAGTTCGCCGGAGACGTTCAGGTCAAGGCGATCGAACTCGACGGCTGGCTGGCGCTGAACGCGCATGTGCCGCCCAAGGAAAAGCGTGGCCTCGTGCTGATCGACCCGCCCTTCGAGCGCGAAGGCGAACTGGACCGGATCGTGGAGGGCGTGATCGCCGCGCATCGGCGCTGGACGGGCGGCACCTTCGCGATCTGGTATCCGATCAAGCGCCGGGCCGAGCGCGAGCGTCTGCATGCGCTCCTGAAGGACAGCGGCATTCCGGACATCCAGACGGCGGAGTTCTTCCGCGAGCCCTTCCCGGTCGAGGAGCGGCTGATCGGCTCGGGGCTCGCGGTCATCAACCCGCCCTTCGTCTTCCGGCAAGAGGCCGAAACGATCATGCAGGCGCTGCTGCCTGCTCTCGGCCTGTCGAGCGAGGCCCATTGTGGCGTTCTTGCGCTGGTGGACGAAGCGCGCTGATGCGATACCTACAGCGATGCATCTTCGCGAGCGTCGCGGACGAGAGAGGGACACCGCAGCCATGGCGAACCGCCTCCTGACGATTCTGGCCGCCGCCTGCGCCTTCGCGGCAGCCTCGCCCGCCGGTGCGGCCGACCTGCGCCCGGCGCCGGCGCCGGTGGTCGTTCAGCCTGCACTGGTGCCGGCCTGCGAAGATCCGCGCGTCCTCGCCCAGATCGAGGACCAGTTCGAATACGGCGCGCCGCGCGTCGAGCGGCAGGCCCTGCAGGTTCAGCAGTTCGCCGGCCTCTTCGAGCGGGCCTATTTCCCGAAGGGCGGAAACCGCAAGGTCGAGCGGCGCTACTGCCAGGGCCAGGCGCTGATCGGCGGCGGCATGCTTCTCGATTCGAAGATGGGCACGCCCTACACGACGGTCTACTACGTGATCGAGCATCCGATGGGCTTCGCCTCGATCGGATGGCGCGCGGAGGGTTGCTTCCTCGGCTACGACCGTTGGAAGGTGTACGGCGCGAACTGCCAGTCCCTGCGCCGCTTCTGAACGCGGCGCCTCTTCGAGAGAGATTCATGCGCCTGCTTCATTCCCCGTCCTCGCCCTATTCGGTCAAGGTGCGCCTCGCGGCCGCTCTCTGCGACCTGCCGCTGGAGACCCAGGTGGTCGACACGACGGCGAACCCGGACGATCTCCTCGCCGCCAACCCGCTGGGCAAGATCCCGACCCTCGTCCTCGAGGACGGCAGCGCGATCTACGACAGCCGGGTGATCTGCGAATATTTCGACCGTCGCAGCGGTAACGCGCTGATCCCGCAGACCGATGCGGAATGGCTTCAGGCCAAGCGCGTCGAGGCGCTGGCGGACGGCGTCGTCGACGGCGCCATCCTCGTCGTCTACGAGGCGCGCTTCCGTCCCGAGGAGAAGCGCTTCGAGGGGTGGACGGACCGGCAGTGGGCCAAGGCCTCGCGCGGCCTCGACCGGCTGGAAGCCGAGATCGACGAGCTGCCCGAAGCGGTGAACATCGGCCATCTCGCGGTCGCCGCCATGCTCTCCTGGGCCGAACTCCGCTTCAAAGGAAAGTGGGACGAGGGACGGCCGAAGCTGCGCGCGTTCTTCGACGGCTTCGCGGACCGCTTTCCGCCCTTCGCCGAGACGCGTTCGAAGGCTTGAGGGCCGTAGACGAATAGGCGAGACGCCGACGCCGCTTCTTCTCCCCGGCGGGGAGAAGTGGCCGGCAGGCCGATGTGAGGCAGCGTAAGCGCGCAGTCCGCGTTCTGGACAATCCTCCACGCCGAACCGGCTTCGCCGGTTCCTCATCCGCCCCTTCGGGCACCTTCTCCCCGCCGGGGAGAAGAATGGCGCGTGTGCCGGACACGGTTGTATCTCCGCCATCCTGCAGCCGAAAACCATCTCACGCAAACGAAAAGGCCGCGCCTCTCGGCGCGGCCCTCGAAACCCAAATTTCTTCGGCAGCCTAGAACCGCAGCGCAAGCCCGGCGCGGATGGAGTGCTCGTCGAAGCCGGACGAGAACTCGACATTGTTGCCGAGATTGTAGTCGCGGCTCTCGTAGTCCGAGTAGCGGTACTCGACCCGCGAGGTGATGTTGTCCGTGACGAAGGCCTCGATGCCCGCGCCCAGCGTCCAGCCCCAATGGGTGTTGGAGTCGCTCACGCCGCCAAGCGTCAGCTCGTTGTTGGCGACCGCCGCGCCGCCGGTGGCGAAGAACAGGAACGGGTCGTAGGCGACGCCGAGCCGTGCGCGGACCGAGCCGAAGGCGCCCGCGTCGCCGGTGACGGGCAGACCCGACGCGGCGTTGAAGCCGCTGCCGTCGACATTCGCGCCGCCGACATCGCCCTCGATGCCGTAGACCAGATTGTCGTTCTGAAGGTTGAAGCCGGTGTAGACGCCGCCGATGAAGCCGTCATTGCTGAAGGTCGCGCCGCCGGACTGGTCCACGTCGCGGTCGGCATAGCCGACGAAGCCACCGACATAGGGGCCGGACCAAGTGTAGATCGACGGCGGGGCCGCGATCGTCGCAATGCCCATGTCGACCGGCACCGGGTCCGCCGCAGACGCGGCAACGGTCCCGGTCAGGGAAAGAGCCACCGCGAGGATTGCGCGCAACGCCGACATCGTACTTTCCCGACACACCGCCAGAGACGCGGCGGCTTTGAGATTCCTTCGCGACAAACTCGCCCGGTATCCCGGTCGTTCCGCCGCTGAGAGAGGTGCGAACGGCACCCGCCTCTCGCCCTCAGATATAGGAGGTCCGGCTCGGCGCTGCCAATTGCACGGAGGGCACACTCGCATCGAAAGCGAGAGGGCCGAAGGGGTGAAATCGAAGGCTCGAGGAGGCATATAGCGACCGAAGCGCCCGGCGGTTCGCCGCCGGGCCCGAACAGACGCAGTCCCGATCCGGAAGACGATGAACGACGACGAGACGATCCCGGACGAGGATTTCGACGAGGAGGACGGCGGGAGCGAAGCGCCCGCCGCGCCCTCGCTCTCGATCGACTGGAGCGGCGGGGACCTCGCCCCCTCCTCGGACCTGACGGGAGCCGAGCTCATCGCGGCGCTCGTCAAGCGCCTGCCGAACAGCCCCGGCGTCTACCGGATGCTCGACGAGCAGTACGAAGCCCTCTACGTCGGTAAGGCGCGCTCGCTGAAGAAGCGCGTGGCGAGCTACGCGCGCTCGGGTGGCCACTCCAACCGCATCGCGCGGATGATCCGCTCGACGCGGGCGATGGAGTTCGTCACGACGCGGACGGAGACCGAGGCGCTCCTCCTCGAGGCCAACCTCATCAAGCGCCTGCGTCCGCGCTTCAACGTGCTGATGCGGGACGACAAGTCGTTCCCCTACATTCTCGTGGCGGAAGACCACGAGGCCCCCGCGATCATGAAGCATCGCGGCGCGCGCTCCCGGAAGGGCGCCTATTTCGGCCCCTTCGCCTCCGCCGGCTCGGTGAGCCGGACGGTCAACGCCCTGCAGCGCGCCTTCCTGATCCGCACCTGCACCGACAGCGTCTACGCGACGCGCACGCGGCCCTGCCTTCTCCATCAGATCAAGCGCTGCGCGGCGCCCTGCACGGGCGAAATCTCCATCGCGGACTACAAGGGGCTCGTGGGCGAGGCCAAGAGCTTCCTGTCGGGTCGCTCCGGCGAGGTGAAGCGCTCGCTGTCCCAGGCCATGCAGGCCGCCTCCGACGATCTCGACTTCGAGCGCGCCGCCCTCTACCGCGACCGACTCGCCGCCCTGTCGCACGTGCAGGGACATCAGGGCATCAACCCGCAGGGCGTGGAGGAGGCGGACGTCTTCGCCATCCATCAGGAGGGCGGCCTGACCTGCATCCAGGTCTTCTTCTTCCGCACCGGTCAAAACTGGGGCAACCGCGCCTACTTCCCGAAGGCCGATCCGTCGATCGAGCCGGAGGAGGTGCTGGCCGCCTTCCTCGCCCAGTTCTACGACGACAAGGAGCCGTCGCGCCTGATCCTCCTGCCGATCGCGCTGGAGGACGAGGCTCTGCTCGGCGAGGCCTTGTCGACCAAGGCCGGACGCAAGGTGCGGCTGGAGGTGCCCGCGCGCGGCGCCAAGCGCGACCTCGTCGCCCATGCCGAGGGCAATGCCCGCGAGGCACTCGGCCGGCGGCTGGCGGAAACCTCATCGCAGTCGCGCCTGCTTGAGGGGCTCGCCAAGACCTTCGCCCTCCCCCGTCCGCCGCGTCGCATCGAGGTCTACGACAACTCGCACATCATGGGGACCAATGCCGTCGGCGCGATGATCGTCGCCGGCCCGGAGGGCTTCACCAAGAACCAGTACCGCAAGTTCAACATCCGCGGCACGGACATCACGCCGGGGGACGATTTCGGGATGATGCGCGAGGTGATGACGCGTCGCTTCTCGCGCCTCCTGAAAGAGAACGCGGACGGTCCTTCGACGCCTCCGGCGCCGGCCGAGGGCGAGGAAGACGCCCAGGACGCCGACATGCCCGCCTGGCCGGACCTCGTTCTGATCGACGGCGGCAAGGGCCAAATCTCTGCCGCTCGCGCCATTCTCGACGAGCTCGGCATCGCCGACAAGGTGACGACCATCGGCGTCGCCAAGGGCATCGACCGCGAGGCGGGACGCGAGCGCTTCGTCGTCGAGGGCCGCGAGCCCTTCACCCTGCCGCCGCGCGATCCGGTGCTCTACTTCGTGCAGCGCCTGCGCGACGAGGCGCATCGCTTCGCCATCGGCTCGCACCGCGCCCGCCGCAAGAAGGAGCTCGTCGCCAACCCGCTGGACGAGGTGGCCGGCATCGGACCCAGCCGAAAGCGTGCGCTTCTGCACCATTTCGGCACGGCCAAAGCCGTATCGCGGGCCGCTCTCGGGGATCTGCGCAAGGTCGAGGGCATCTCCGACGCCATGGCGCAGTCCATCTACGACCATTTCCACGAGCGAAAGTAGATCCGGCCCCGAGACGGAGGGCGGCACGTGCGGGCGGTTGACGCGGCCCGCCTCGCCGACCCAAAAGAACCGGACCGCAGGGTACTTCAGAAGCGGACAGCGATCTTCATGTCATCCAAGGCCTACAGCCTGCCCAATCTTCTGACCTATGCCCGCATCCTCGCGGTGCCGCTGGTCGTCGCCTGCTTCTTCGCGGGCGGCACGCTCGAGGCGTCCGACACCGCGCGCTGGTGGGCGCTCTTCCTTTTCGCGGCAGCCTCGATCACCGACTGGCTCGACGGCTACCTCGCCCGCATCTGGCAGCAGACCTCGACGATCGGGCGCATGCTCGACCCCATCGCCGACAAGCTTCTGGTGGCAGCCGTCCTTCTGATCCTCGCCGCCGACGGGACCATCGCGGGATGGTCGATCTGGGCGGCCATCGTCATTCTGTGCCGGGAAATTCTCGTGTCCGGCCTGCGCGAGTATCTGGCCGAGCTGAAGGTCTCCGTCCCGGTCACGCGGCTCGCCAAGTGGAAGACGGCAACCCAAATGGTCGCGATCGCGTTTCTGCTCGCGGGGCCGGCGGGCGATCGGATCGTCCCCTTCGTCACGGAGACCGGCATCTTCCTTCTGTGGGTCTCGGCGCTGGTGACGCTCTACACCGGCTACGACTACTTCCGGGCCGGTCTTCGGCACATCGGCGACTGATCGCGGGAGGCGGGCATGAGAATTCGCTATTTCGCCTGGGTCCGAGAGCGGATCGGCACGGACGAGGAGACCGTCACCCTGCCGGCCGGGATCGTCACCGTTTCGGACCTTCTCCTGTGGCTGCGCGCGCGCGGCGACGGGTACGAGGCCGCTCTGCAGGCGCCCGAGGTGCTGCGCGTGGCGCTCGATCAGGAGCACGCGGACCACTCCGAGCCGCTGACGAATGTCCGGGAAGTCGCGATCTTTCCACCCATGACGGGCGGCTGAGGCGATGATCGAGGCGCGGGTCCAGGCCGAGCGGTTCGACATCGGAGCAGAGACGCAGGCACTCGGCTCGGACGGCACGGCGGGCGCCGTGGTGGCCTTCGCTGGCTACTGCCGCGACGAGGGCGGGCGCCTCTGCGCATTGGAGCTGGAGCACTATCCCGGAATGGCAGAGCGGCAGATCGGGGCGATCCTCGCCGAGGCCGCGCGGCGCTGGGACCTGACGGCCGCGAAGGCCATCCATCGTTACGGCAAGCTGCGGCCGGGCGAGGAGATCGTCCTCGTCCTTTGCGCCTCGCGCCACCGGCATGCGGCCTTCGAGGCGGCGTCCTTCGTCATGGACTACATGAAGACGAAGGCCCCGTTCTGGAAGCGCGAGCACCTCGTCGACGGGACGGTGGGCGGCTGGGTCGAGGCCAAGGACAGCGACGACACCGCCGCCGGCCGCTGGGCCTGAAACGAAAACGCCGGCCCCGAAGGCCGGCGTTCGCTTCGATCGTGAAGGCTGAAATCAGCCGACGATCTCGGTCTTGGAGAACCAGTAGGCGATCTCCTCGGCCGCCGTCTCGGGCGCGTCCGAACCGTGCACGGAGTTCTCGCCGATCGAGACGGCGTGCGTCTTGCGGATCGTGCCCTCGTCGGCATTGGCCGGGTTAGTGGCGCCCATGACTTCGCGGTTCTTCAGGATGGCGTTCTCGCCTTCCAAGACCTGCACGATCGTCGGGCCGGAGGTCATCGTCTCGACGAGCTCGCCGAAGAAGGGGCGGTCCTTGTGGACGGCGTAGAAGCCTTCGGCCTCGCGCTGGCTCATCCAAACGCGCTTGGACGCGACGACGCGCAGGCCCGCGTCCTCAAGCATCTTCGTGATCGCGCCGGTCAGGTTGCGCCGCGTTGCGTCCGGCTTGATCATCGAGAAGGTGCGTTCGATCGCCATGGGGGCTCGTTCCTTGAACATGGGAATGGAAAGGAGATGGCGCGCTCTATAACGGCGCCCTCCCCGCGCGGCAAGGCGGGCGGCGCTCAGGCGTAGGCGCGCAGGCCCAGTTCGCGTTCCATGACGCTCATGTCGCGGTCGTTGTGGATGATCGGTACGTCATGCTCGATGCACCATGTGGCGATGATGACGTCGATCGTGCCGCGAACGGTGATGCCGCGCTTGCGCAGCAGGCGGTAGTTGGCGGCGGCCGCGAGAGCGATGTCCCGGCCGACGAGATCGACCTGACGATAGCGCGCCATCATCTCGGACGTATCGCGATGGCGTCGATCGACCCTGATCCCCTGGAGCACTTCCTGAAGGACGAGATCGCCGACCACCATTCGGCCGAGGGACGAGGCCCGCAGGAACGTGTCCACGTGTGGACCAGTCCGCCCGGCCAGGACATCGATCCAGGCCGAGCTGTCGCCGAGGATCACCAGTCGCCTTCGGCAGCGGGTCTGTTTCGACGCATCTGGTCGAGGTCGCCTTCCCATTCCACCTTGCCGCGCAGCGCCAGCAGCGCCTGGTGAGCAGACCGCTGGCGTACGAGGGTTCGGAGAGCCTCCTCCACCGTCTCCTTCTTCGTCCGCAACCCCGTAGCCTCCATCGCACTCCGCATCAGGTTGTCGTCGATGTCGATGTTCGTGCGCATGAGCCGCCGCCTCCAGTGTGTATCGTCCGTCGTTAGATACACATCGAACTTCCATCCCTCAACACGATCCGCTTCCCCCTTCCCCCGCTTCATGGCAAAAGCCCGCCATGCTGCAGATCACCGACCTTTCCGCGCGCGTCGCCGGCCGCCTTCTCATCGACCACACCAGCCTCACGATCCCGGCGGGGACGAAGGCGGGCCTCGTCGGGCGCAACGGGGCGGGCAAGTCCACGCTCTTCCGCGCGATCACCGGGGAGCTCGCCACCGAGAGCGGATCGGTCTCCTTCCCGAAGAACACCCGCATCGGCCAGGTCGCGCAGGAGGCGCCGGGCACCGACCAGTCGCTGCTCGAGATCGTGCTCGCGGCCGACGAGGAGCGCGTCGCGCTTCTGGCGGAGGCCGAGACGGCGAGCGATCCGACGCGCATCTCCGACATCCACATGCGGCTCGCCGACATCGAGAGCCATTCGGCCGAGGCGCGCGCGGCCTCGATCCTCGACGGCCTCGGCTTCGACGCCAAGGCGCAGGCGCGGCCGGTGGGCTCCTTCTCCGGCGGCTGGCGCATGCGCGTCGCGCTGGCCGCCGTTCTCTTCTCGCGGCCGGACCTTCTGCTCCTCGACGAGCCGACGAACTATCTGGACCTGGAAGGCACGCTCTGGCTGGAGAACTTCGTCTCCCGCTATCCCTACACCGTGCTCCTCATCAGCCACGACCGCGACGTCCTGAACAACGCGGTCTCCTCGATCGTCCATCTCGACCAGAGGAAGCTCGTCTTCTACCGGGGCGACTACGACAGCTTCGAACGCCAGCGGGCCGAGAAGCTGGAGCTCCTGCAGAAGGCGATCGTGAAGCAGGACGCAGCGCGAAAGCACATGGAGGCGTTCGTGGAGCGCTTCCGGGCCAAGGCGTCCAAGGCCCGGCAGGCACAGTCGCGCCTCAAGGCGCTGGAGAAGATGAAGCCGCTCCAGGCGATCGTGGAAGAGCACGTCACGCCCTTCGTCTTTCCCGAGCCGGAGAAGATTCTCGCCTCCCCGATCATCCGCATGGAGAAGGTGGCCGTCGGCTACGAGCCCGGCCGTTCGATCCTGCGCGGGCTCGACCTTCGCATCGACGCGGACGACCGCATCGCGCTGCTCGGCGCCAACGGCAACGGCAAGTCCACCTTCGCCAAGCTTCTGGCCGAACGCCTCACCGAGCAGTCGGGCACGATCACCCGCGCGCCGGGTTTGAAGATCGCCATGTTCGCCCAGCACCAGATCGACGATCTGCGCCCCGATGAGACGGCCGTGCAGCATGTCCGGCGCTTCATGCCGGACGCGCCGGAGGCCAAGGTGCGTGCTAAGGTGGCGCAGATGGGCCTCGCCACCCAGAAGATGGACACCAAGGCCGACGATCTGTCCGGCGGCGAGAAGGCACGGCTCCTGATGGGCCTTGCCACCATCGACGCGCCGAACCTCCTGATCCTCGACGAGCCGACCAACCACCTCGACATCGAGGCGCGCGAAAGCCTCGTCCACGCCCTGAACGACTATTCGGGCGCCGTCATCCTCATCAGCCACGACCGGCACATGGTCGAGGCGACGATGGACCGCCTCTGGATCGTCGGTGACGGCACGGTCTCGCGCTACGATGGCGACCTCGACGACTACAAGAAGCTGATCCTGTCGGGCGCCCGCGCCGGGGCGGGCAATCAGGGCACGACCTACGAGGCTCCTGCACCGCAGGTGTCGAAGGTCGATCAGCGCCGTCAGGCCGCCGAGCGCCGCGAAGCTCTCAAGCCCCTGCGCACGAAGATCTCGACGCTCGAGATCCAGATGTCGCGGCTGCAGAAGACGATCGCGGACCTGGACGAGAAGCTCGCCGATCCCGCGCTCTACACGAAGGAGCCGGCCAAGGCCGCGCAGCTCTCCAAGCAGAAGGCGGACGCCGAGAAGACGCTGGCCAAGGCCGAGGGAGAATGGCTCGCCTTCTCCGAGGAGCACGAAGCGGCGATGGCAGCCGAGTAGCCTTCACCGCAGCACACGGATCGATCACGGATCCGTGTCCCAAACTCGCCTTGTTCCATCCATAGCGTTTCGCAGCCGTTGGCCGAACTCGCCCATTCGGACGAGGGGTGCCACGGCCGTGAGGCAAAGGCGAAAGGGTCGGCTCGGCCCGACGCCATGGGAGAACCAGCCGATGAAGATGTTCACGCTCACTCTTGTCTCCGCCGCGATGTTCGCAGCCCCGGCCGCCTTCGCGCAGGAGTTTCAGGAAGCAGGCTCCGAGTTGAAGCTCGGCGAGAGCGCCACCGTCCCGCATCTGGTGCCGAATGGACCACAGGTCCCGATCGAACTCACCGTCACCGCCATCGAGGAAGGATCGATGGACGACCTCGCCGGGTTCGATATCCCGGCGGACCTTCGGAACGCACGTCCGGTCTACGTGCGCTACGAGTACACCAATCGCAGCGACGAGGATCTTGCCAACCAGCAGATCGGCGCCTTCGTCGCGATCGACGATCGTGATCAGACCCATTCGCCCGCTCTGGCGATGAACAGCGCGACGACGGACTTCACCCAATGCCGAGCCGATGTTCCGCGCCAGCTCGGCCCCGGCGAGAGCGCCGAAGGCTGCGTGATGTTCATGCTGCATGAGGACGGGGCGATCGAAGCGGCGGCCTATCAGGGCAGCTATCGCCATGAGACCGGCAAGGACACGCAGGCCGACTACCCGATCTACTACAATCCCATCCGCTGGACGGCTGACGCGCAGCAGGACGCCGGAAGCGGAACCGGCGGCACCATCGTGCGCTGATCCTTCGCGGGCGGGACGACGGAAGCCCCGCCCGCGAACGTCTCAATAGCCGACGGTAAAGCGCCGGCGGAAATGGGCGGGCGTCTCGATTTCGTCCACCAGCGCGATCGCGAAGTCCTCGAACGAGATGCGGCTTCCGTGCTCGCCGACGAGGAGCGCGTCCCCGCCGAGCCGGAACCGGCCTGTCCGCTCGCCCGGAACGAATTCGGCGGATGGCGAGAGGAACGTCCAGTCCAGCTCCCGTTCGTCCCGCAGGATATCGAGGAAGGCCGCGCCCGCACTCGCCTCCGTCTTGTAGGCTTCGGGGAAGCTGGGGCTGTCGATGAGCCGCTTGCCCGGCTCGCTCTCCAGGCTGCCGGCGCCGCCGACGACGAGATAGCGCTTCACGCCAGACGCGCGAACCGCCTCGATCAGGTCATGCGGGTCGCTCGCGGCGAAATGAACCGAGCTCACGACTGCGTCGTGCCCCCGCAAGATGACGCCGAGCGCTTCGCGGTCATGAACGTCGCCCTTGACCGCCCGGACCCGTTCGGAGGTCGGCACGCGTTCGAGGTTGCGGACGATGGCCGTCACGTCATGGTCGCGACGCACGAGTTCGGCGAGAATGCGAGAGCCGGCATTGCCGGAGGCTCCGATGAGGGCGACACGCATGGACGCTGCTCCTTCTGGTTTCCAACGGGAACCAGGTGCGATATCGTGACCCTACTGTAAAGAAGGCACCATGCCGTCATCTGGTTACGTCGGAGAAACCGATGCACGCTCCCAATCCCTACACGGCCGATTGCCCGACCCGCATGGTCCTGGACCGGGTGGCGGACAAATGGACCGTCCTCGTTCTCGTCCTGCTCGCGGCGGGTCCCCGCCGCTTCAACCAGCTTCGCCGCGAGATCGGCGGGCTGTCGCAGAAGATGCTGTCGCAGACGCTGAAGACGCTGGAGCGGGATGGGCTGGTCGATCGCCGCGCCTTCGCCACCGTGCCGGTGACGGTGGAATATTCGATCACGCCGCTCGGCATGACCCTGGCGCACACGGTGGACGGACTGCGGGTCTGGGCGGAGACCCACATGACGGACGTTCTGACGGCGCAGCAGCGATATGACGAGGCCCGGCCCGGTTGAGGCCCCGTCAGGCCTTCTTCGCCCAGCCGCGATCCTCGCGCTGCTGCCAGTACGTGACCTGATGGCCCGCGGCCTTCTCGGCCGTCCATCGCCCCCGGGCGCTCGCCACCTGTTCGGGGTCGTGGCCGTCGAAGAGGTAGATGCCCCGCACATAGGGCTCGAGCGTCGAGGGCACCGCACCGTCGACCATGAAGCGCACATGCGCCTCGTTCTCGCGCGTCTCCGCGTCCACCGTCAGCAGGATGGGCTGGAGCGCGGCGCTTCCCGCCGCGTCCGAGCCGTGCGGCAGGAAGCTGTCGTCCCGATAGGTCCAGAGATAGGAGTCCAGCGAATCCCGCCGCTCCTCGCTCGCGCACTGAACGACGACGCGCCAGCCGCGATCTAGGCACTTCTGGAGAAGATCCGGAAGGGCCTCCTCCAGACGGCTCTCGGTCAGGTGATAGAACAGGACCTCCGCCAAGGGACGGTCACTTCGCCTCGTAATGGTCGGCGACGAGCCGCTCCAGAAGGCGCACGCCGAAGCCCGAGCCCCAGGACTGGTTGTACTCGTTGGAGGGCGAGCCCATCGCCGTGCCCGCCACGTCAAGATGGGCCCACGGCACGTCGTTGACGAAGTGCTGGAGGAACTCGGCCGCCGTGATCGAGCCGGCTGCGCGGCCGTTGCCGATGTTCTTGATGTCGGCGAACTTGCCCTCGATCTGCTTGGCGTATTCCGGCCCGAGCGGCAGGCGCCAGACCTTCTCGCCGGTCGCGAGGCCCGACTTGGTCAGCCGCTCGGCGAGTTCGTCGTTGTTGGAGAAGAGGCCGGCGTGATGATGGCCGAGCGCGACGATGATCGCGCCGGTGAGCGTCGCCAGATTGACCATGAACTTCGGCTTGAAGCGGTCCTGGCAGTACCAGAGCGCGTCGGCCAGGACGAGCCGGCCCTCGGCGTCCGTGTTCAGGACCTCGATCGTCTTGCCCGACATGGCGGTGACGATGTCGCCCGGCCGCTGCGCCTTGCCGTCGACCGCGTTCTCGACGAGCCCCACGATGCCGACCGCGTTGACCTTCGCCTTGCGGCCCGCGAGCGCGCGCATGAGGCCGACGACGGCCGCCGAGCCGCCCATGTCGCCCTTCATGTCCTCCATCGACGCCGCCGGCTTGATGGAGATGCCGCCGGTGTCGAAGACGACGCCCTTGCCGACGAAGGCGATGGGCGCTTCGCCCTGCGCGCCGCCGTTCCAGCGCATGATGGCCAGACGCGCCGGCGTCGGCGAGCCCTGGGCGACGCCGAGCAGCGCGTTCATCTTCAGCTCGGCCATCTGCGTCTCGTCGAGAATCTCGACCTCGAGACCGGTCTCCCGCAACGTCTCGATCCGGGCGGCATACTCGACGGTCGTCAGGACGTTGGCCGGTTCGTTGACGAGATCGCGCGCGAGCTCCACGCCCTCGCCGACGGCGCTCAGCCGCTCGAAGGCCTTCTTCGCGGCCTCCGGGTCGGCGACGGCGAAGGTCAACGCCGAGGCCACGTCCGGCTTCTCGTCGGCATCCGATTCCTTCGCCTTCTTCGTCTTGTAGCGTTCGAACTTGTAGGCGCGCATGAGGGCGCCGAGGGCGATCGTCGCCGCGTCCTGAGGGTCGAGCGCTCCGTCCGCGGTCTCGCAGCGGACGGTCACCGCCTCGGCGCCCCCGGTCTTGGCGACCACGGTGCCGCCGATCTTCAGCCAGTCCTCCTCGCCGGCCGGCTCGGTCGAATGGGTACCGACGAGCAACAGTCGATCGGGTCCGGCGCCTTCGGGCGCGATCGCCTCGACGGTCGCAAGCCTCTTGCCCTTGAACTTTCCGATCTCGGCGGCACGTGTGGCCGTCGCGGAGAGCGCACCGTCGAGCGAGGCGGGCAGCCGACCTCCGTCGCCGGCGAGAAGCGTGAGCACGCCCTTCGCCGGTTCCTGAAGCGAGGAGAAGGTGACGGTCGGCTTGGTCATGGAAGGCTCCGGTCGGCGGGTATGCACTGCGGCGCTATCTTGGAAACGCGGGCCCGCTTTGCAAGCGGTGACGCATGGGGCAAAGACCGTTAACCTTGTTCCTTTGCCCTTCTTTAGCCAAGCTCGGGCATTCTACGCCGCTCGGGGTCCGCGATCGGACGTCCCTTGCGAGACGCCCCGCCGGCCTGACGGCATGAGGATCGACCCGACCGCCCCATGACGCTTCTGGAACGCTACATCTTCCGCCGCGCCATCGGCTACACGCTCGGCTCGCTCGCGGCGCTGGTCGCGGTCGTCTGGATCGTGCAGGTGCTCAGCCGAATCGACTTCGTGCGAACCAGCGCCTCGGCGGCCGGCAATCTCTTCTGGATCGCCCTGATGCTCATGCCGGACCTTGCGGCGGGCGTCATTCCCTTCGCGATCCTGATCGGAGCGGTGCAGGCGCTGAACGGGCTGAACGCGGATTCCGAACGCGCCGTCATCGATGCGGCGGGCGCCCCGCGCATCGTCATCGCCAATCCGATCCTCCTTCTCGGCGTCCTCGGCGCCCTTCTCGTCTTCTTCAACTCGCAGGTCGTCGGCCCGAAGGCCTCCGCCGCGTTCCAGGACGGCATCCGCACCATCAACGCGGACGCGATCAGCCTCGTGCTCACGCCGGGCAGCTTCGAGGAGCTGCAGGACGGCGTGGTCGTGTCCGTGGAGGACGCGCGCGGCCGGCACATCGACGGCCTGTTCATGGCCGATACGCGCGAGGAGCAGTACGAGCTGAACTACTTCGCCAAGCAGGCGCAGATCGTCGAGCAGTTCGGCAGCACCTTCCTCGTCATGCAGGACGGGCAGTTGCATCGCCGGATGACCGGCACCGGCGAGGTCTCGATCATCGAATTCCAGACCAACGCGATCGATCTCTCGACGCTGCGACCGGTCTCCGGAAACGACTGGGTGCGCATGTCCGAGCGCTCCACCGCCGAGCTCCTGCGCCCGAACCCGAGCGACCCGATGCTCCAGTCGAGGCCGGAGCGCTACGTGGAGGAGATCGCGACGCGGCGGACCGACTGGCTCTACCCGATCGCCTTCGCCTTCTGGGCCGTCGTCGTGGCGGGCCATGCCCGCACCAACCGCCAGGGCGCCGGGCCGACCATGCTGATCGCGCTCGGCGGAGCGCTCGTGCTTCGCGCGCTCGGCTTCGTCTCCCTTTCCCTGATCGAAGCCGACACACGCTTCGTCTATCTGGTCTATGCCGTTCCGGCCGCGTCCTTCGCCATCAGCGCCACGCTCTACGCCACGCAATACAACGTCATCGAGATGCCGCTGGTCCGCTGGATCGCCGGCTTCGTGTCGGATGTCTCCGAGAGGCTTCGCCGCCGCGTGGGCGGTCAGCCCCGCGCGGTCGAAGGGGGCGCGGCCTGATGCGCACGCTCCAGCTCTATTTCCTGCGCCGGTTCCTGTTCTGCTTCGGCGCGACGCTGCTGCCGCTCTTCGCGCTCACCTTCCTCATCGACATGGTGGAGCTCAGCCGGCGCGGGCGTTTCGCGGACATCTCCTTCGCGACGGCCGCGGCGATCTCCGCCCTGCGCGTTCCGGCCTTCATCGAGCAGGCCTTCCCCTTCGTCGTGCTCTTCGCCTCCATCTTCGCCTTCGTGTCGCTGAACCGGCGGATGGAACTCGTCGTCGCCCGTGCCGCCGGGGTGTCCATCTGGCAGATGTCGGCCCCGTTCCTCCTCGGCTCGTTCGGCGTCGGCATTCTGGTCGTCGCGCTGTACAATCCGCTCGCGGCGGCGGCGCAGGCCCAGTCGCAGGCGCTTCAGACTCTGATCGCGGGCGAGAGGGCGGAGGATTCGCCCGATCGTCCCGCATGGCTGCGCCAGGAAGGCGACGGCACGCATTCGATGATCGGCGCGCGCGCCGTCGCCCGCGGCGGGACGGAGCTGGCCGGCGTCACGGTGATCATCCTCGACGACGATGGCGGGGTGCGCGAGCGCATCGACGCGCCGCGCGCCAGCCTCGGCGATGGGCGCTGGCAGCTGGAGCGCCCGGTCGTGACCCGGATCGGCTATCCGCCGGACCGGCGCGAAAGCATGGAGATTCCGACCGAGCTTCGGCCCGAATACATCGAGCAGCGCCTGGAGAACCCGATGGCCGTGTCGGTGTGGGAGCTGCCGTTCAAGATCGAGGCCGCGCGCAGCCTCGGCTACAATGCCAGCGCCTTCGCCATGCGGCTGAACACGCTCATCGCCATGCCGGCCCTGTTCGCGGTCATGACGCTCGTCGCCGCCACGGTCGCGGTGCGATATTCACGCATCGGTCAGTCCGCGCCGACGATCGTCGGTGGCATCGCGGCCGGTTTCATGCTCTACGTCGTGACCTTCCTGGCGCAGACGCTGGGAGCGAATGCCGTGGTGCCGGCCGTTCTGGCGGCCTGGTTCCCGGTCGTGGCGGCAGGCTTGTTCGGGACGACGATCCTGCTGCACCAAGAGGATGGATAGCATGGGGCCGAGGGGGAACTCGCGCCGTGGCAAGCCGGGGGTCCGGTCGCTGCTGAGGCTCGCTCTGGCGGGCGGCGTCGCATTGTGTGCGATTCTGCCGCTCGGTTCGGGACACGCGCAGGTGACGCTGAGCGATCTCGGCGGCAGCGTCGCCGTGCCGGAAGGCACGCAGCTCTTCCTGGAAGCGGACACCGTCTCCTATGACCGCGAGGGCGCGCGCGTCACCGCGTCGGGCGGCGTCCAGATCGACTACGGCGACTACCAGCTCGTCGCCCGCAACCTCGTCTACGATCAGGCGACGCAGCGGCTGGTCGCCGCGGGCGACGTCGAGCTGATCGAGCCGACGGGCAACCGCATCTATGCGGATGCCGTCGACATCACCGACGACTTCGCCAACGGCTTCGTCGAGGCCCTGCGGATCGAAACCCCCGAGAACACGCGATTCGCCGCCCAGCAGGCGGTGCGGCGCGACGGCACGACCACGACCTTCGAGCGCGGCGTCTACACCGCCTGCGAGGCCTGCGCGGAGAACCCCGACCGTCCGCCGCTGTGGCAGGTGACGGCCCGGCGGATCGTCTGGGACCAGGAGAACGAGGTCGTCCGCTACTACGGCGCGCGCTTCGAGCTCTTCGGCACGCCGATCGCCTACCTCCCCTATTTCGCCTCGCCCGATTCCTCGGCGGAGCGTCAGAGCGGCTTCCTCGCGCCCGAGTTCAACTCCTCCGACAAGACCGGGTTCGGCGTCCGCATCCCCTATTTCTGGGCGATCGACGACGACAAGGACCTCACCGTCGGCGGCACCTATTACGCGCGCCAGGGCTTCCTGGCGGACGCCGAGTACCGGCAGGCCTTCGAAAGCGGCTATTTCACGCTGCAGGCGGCCGGCATCTCGCAGAACGAGCCGGAAGCCTTCGACGATTTCCGCATCGTGGGCGTCAACCGCGTTCCCAACGTGCCGTCGGAGAACCGCGGCATGGTCGGCACCACCGGCCGCTTCGCGATCAACCAGAACTGGACGGTCGGCTGGGACGCGCTCTTCCAGACGGACCCGAACTTCTCCAACGTCTACGGCATCCGGAACTTCTCCGACGTCTACCGGGCTTCGGAGATCTACCTGACCGGGCTCGGCGATCGCTCCTTCTTCGACCTGAGGGCGCAGAAGTTCGACGTCCAGTCGCGCAACACCTCCATCGAGGAGGTGCAGCCTTACGTTCTCCCGTCGCTGGACTATCAGCGGATCGAGGAAGGCGTTCTCGGCGGCGAGGTCGAGCTGAACGTCAACGTCACCAACATCCGCCGGGAGGAAACCTCGGCCGCCGATCTCCTGATCTGCGAAAGCGGCTTCATCGACAACGGCCGTTGCCTGGGAGCCCCTACCGAACGTTATCGGACCGACCAGTTCCGCTACCGCGGCCTCGAGGGCGACTACACGAGGGCCACCACCGAGGCCGTCTGGCGCACCGACGTCGTCACCGATTCCGGTCTGGTCCTGACGCCGCTCCTCGCCGCGCGCGGCGACGTGTTCCGCGCCGACATGCAGACGCCCGGCTACGCGATCTCGCGGACGAACACGATCGGCGGCCTTTCCGTCGACGAGACCGGCGCGCGCGGCATGGCGACGGCCGGTCTCGAGGCCCGCTATCCGTGGCTGATCGAGACCGAGCGCACGAGCCACGTGATCGAACCGATCGCGCAGCTCCTGGTTCGCCCGGACGAGGCGCGGGCGGGCGTTCTGCCCAACGAGGACGCGCAGAGCCTGGTCTTCAGCACGGCCAACCTCTTCAGCCGCGACAAGTTCTCCGGCTACGACCGGATCGAGGGCGGCACCCGCGCCAATGTCGGCCTAAAATACGCCGGCTCCTTCGGCGCCGGCTACACGCTCGACGCCGTTGTCGGCCAGTCCTACCACCTGGCCGGCGACAACCCGTTCGCGCAGGACGATCTCGCCCTCGTCGGCTACGATTCGGGTCTGGAGACCGACCGGTCCGACTATGTCGCCTCGGTGGCGCTGACCATTCCGGCGGGCGTCACGCTGGCCGCGCAAGGGCGCTTCGACAAGGACGATCTGTCCATGGAGCGCGCCGACCTCTCCAGCTCGGTGGACTTCGGGCGGCTGCAGACCGCACTGACCTATTCCCAGATCGCCTCGCAGCCGACCTACGGCTTCGCCGAGGACCGCCAGCAGGCGACCGTCAGCGGCCGGCTGAAGCTGACCGACGAGGTCTCGACCTTCGGCTCGCTGAGCTACGACATCGAGAACTCCTCCGTCATCGCCCGCTCCTTCGGCGTCGGCTATGCGGACGAATGCTTCACCCTGCTCGCGGAGTATCGCAGCACGAGCGACCGCTATCAGATCCAGTCCGCCGAAAGTCAGGTGTTCTTCCGCCTGTCGCTGCGCACGCTGGTCGAGACGGAGTTCGGCTTCGACGTCGGCGGCGAGGACCTGCCGACCGTCTCCAGCCGTTTCTGAGGCGCGACCATCGTTTCGCCAAAGGCTCGACGCAACACTGGCGCGAGGTTAAGCCGGTACGGGATCGGCAGCACGGACGGAGACTGACGCGCAGATGAAGGCAGGACGCATGCTTCGACGGACCGCCCTCACGTTGACCGTGGCGGTGTCCGCTCTCACGGGAACGCTGGCCGTTTCGCAGCCGGCGGTCGCCCAGCAGTCGGAGGTCCGCGCGGTGGTCAACCGCGAGGCCATCACCAGCTACCAGATCCAGCAGCGCGCGGCCTTCCTGCGCCTGCGCCGCGAAACCGCCTCGAACGAGGCGGCGACGAACGAACTCATCGACGAGATGCTGAAGCGCCAGGAGATCCGGCGCCGCGGGATCAGCATTCCCGACGAGATGGTCGACGCCTACGTCCGGAACTTCGCGCAGGGCAACAATCTGACGATGGACCAGCTCGCGCAGGTCTTCGGTCAGGTCGGCTTCTCCACCGACGGCTTCCGCGAATATGTGCGCACGCAGATGGGCTGGGCGCAGGCGGTTCAGGCCAACATGCGCCAGACCGAGATGCTGAGCGAGCAGGACGTCGTCCAGCGCATGCTCCAGCAGGGCGGTCAGAAGCCTTCGACCACCGAGTACACGCTGCAGCAGGTCGTCTTCGTCGTGCCCGCCGCCGAGCGCGGCAGCGCGATGGGCAGGCGCATGCAGGAGGCGAACGCCATGCGCCAGCGTTTCACCACCTGCCCCGAGACCTACCGCTTCGCGCAGGGACTGCGGGACGTGACGGTGCGCGAACTCGGCCGCGTTGCTCAGCCCGAATTGCCGCAGCAATGGCGCGCCGACATCACGAACATGCACAGCCGCGGCGTCACCCGCGCGCAGGAGACCGAGCGCGGCGTCGAGTTCATTGCCGTCTGCGACCAGCGCGTCATCTCCGACGACCGCGCCGCCTCGCTCGTCTTCCAGGCCCGCGAATTCGAGCAGATGAACCAGCAGAGCGAGCCTGACGTCGCGCTGCTGAAGGAGCTCAAGGACAAGGCGACCATCATCCGCCGATGAGCGACGCCGGGACCTCTCGCGCCCCGCTGGCCGTCACGGTCGGCGAGCCGTCCGGCGTCGGGCCGGACATCCTCCTGTCGCTCCACGGGAACCGGGACGCGCTCGGCCTTCCGAACTTCTTCGCCATCGCCGATCCGGCCATGCTCGCGGCGAGGGCCGAGCGCATCGGCCTCTCCGTCGAGATCGCGACGATCGGAGCGCCGGGAGAGACGGCGGACGTCTTTTCCCGCGCCCTCCCCGTTCTCCCGCTTCTGAACCCGCATGTGGAAACGCCGGGCGAGATCGATCCGGCCAACGCCTTCGGCACGATCGAGGCGATCGACCGCGCGGTCCGCCTGACGCTGGACGGCGAAGCCCATGCGATCGTGACCGGCCCGATCGACAAGAAGGCGCTCTACGACGCGGGGTTCGCCCACCCTGGCCATACGGAGTATCTGGCCGATCTCTGCGCGCAGATTCTCGAACGCCCCTTCACGCCCGTCATGCTTCTCACCGGCCCGGACCTCTCCTGCGTGCCAGTGACGATCCACGTTCCGCTGCGCGACGTGCCGGCGCTCCTGACCGAAGAGCTGATCGTGGAGACCGCGCGCATCGTCGCTCGCGACCTGCACTCGCGCTTCGGTCTCGAGGCTCCGCGTCTGGCCGTCTCCGGCCTGAACCCCCATGCCGGCGAAAAGGGCGCGATCGGGCTGGAGGATCGCGAGACGATCCAGCCGGCCGTCGCGCGTCTCGCCGCGGAGGGCATCGACGCGGTCGGGCCGCTTCCCGCCGACACGATGTTCCACGCGCAGGCCCGCCGGACCTACGACGTCGCGCTCTGCATGTATCACGATCAGGCGCTGATCCCGGCCAAGACGCTCGCCTTCGACGAGACGGTGAACGTCACCCTCGGTCTGCCGCTGATCCGCACCTCGCCCGACCACGGCACGGCGGCCGACATCGCCGGAACCGGCCGCGCCCGGCCCGACAGCTTCGCCTCGGCGATGCGCCTCGCAGCCCGGATGGCGCCGACCGCCCCGCTCGAAGAGTTACGATCCGCGTGAGCCTGAACGATCTGCCGCCGCTTCGCGAGGTTCTGGCCGCCCACGGCCTGGAGCCCCGCAAGGCGCTCGGCCAGAACTTCCTTCTCGACCTCAATCTGACCGGCCGGATCGCGCGTCAGGCCGATCTGAAGGACGGGCTGCCGGTCGTCGAGGTCGGACCGGGACCGGGGGGCCTCACCCGCGCGCTTCTCGCCCACGGCGCCTCGCGCGTCATCGCGGTCGAGAAGGACCCGCGCTGCCTGCCGGCGCTACAGGCCGTCGCCGAACGGTGCCCGGGACAGCTGACGGTCGTCGAGGGCGACGCCCTGACGGTCGATCTGGCGGATCTGGCAGGCGGAGCGTTCCGCGTGGTTGCGAACCTGCCCTACAATGTCGGCACGCAGATCCTCCTGAATCTCGTGACCGCGCCGATCTGGCCGCCGCAATGGACCGAACTGGTGCTGATGTTCCAGAAGGAGGTCGCCGAACGGATCGTGGCCCGAGAGGGCGACGATCATTACGGGCGGCTGGGTGTCCTGTGCGGCTGGCGCACACGGGTGGAGATCCTGTTCGAGGTCTCGCCGCAGGCCTTCACGCCGCCGCCGAAGGTGACGTCGGCCATCGTGCGGCTCACCCCGCGCGCCGAGCCGCTTCCCGCCTCGCTCGACGCGCTGGAGAAGGTGACGTCGCATGCCTTCGGCCAGCGGCGGAAGATGCTGCGCCAGAGCGTGAAGGCGATCGGCGGAGAGACGCTTCTGGCGCGGGCCGGGATCGACCCGACGCGCCGGGCGGAGACGCTGAGCGTCGAGGAGTTCGTCCGCCTCGCGAACGAACTCCGGTAGGAAGACGGTCAGCCGGCGTTGCGCTCGGCTTCCTCCAGAAGCTTGGCGGTGAAATCGAACAGGCCCGGCCGCCGGTCGCGGCGAAGCCGCTCGGCGTTCACGATCGACAGGACCGAGGAGAAGGTCTTGTCGAGGTCGTCGTTGACCACGACGTACTCGTAGTCCCGCCAGCGCTCGATCTCGACGCTCGCATTGCGCAGGCGCGTGGCGATCGTCTCGCCCGAATCCTCGGCCCGGCGCATCAGCCGTGCGGCCAGTTCCTCCATCGAGGGCGGCAGGATGAAGATCGAGACGATGTCCGACTTCGCCTGCTCCTGGAGCTGGCGCGCGCCCTGCCAATCGATGTCGAAGAGCATGTCCCGCCCCTCGCGCATGGCCTTCTCGGCCGCCGCGCGCGGGGTGCCGTAGAGATTGCCGTGCACCTCCGCCCATTCGAGCAGCGCGTCGCTGGAGCGCAGCCGCTCGAACTCCTCGCGGTCGATGAAGTGGTAGTGCACCCCGTCGATCTCGCTGGCGCGGCGCTTGCGCGTCGTGACCGAAACCGAGAGCGAGAAGCGGTGGTCGAGTTCGAGAAGCGTGCGCGCGATCGTCGACTTGCCGGCACCGGAGGGCGACGAGATGACGAGCATGAGGCCGCGGCGGGCGATCTCGGGGGATGTTTCGGTATCGATGACCGGCCTCATTCGATGTTCTGAACCTGTTCCCTGAACTGGTCGACCACGAGCTTCAGCTCAAGGCCGATGGCCGTCAGCGAGGCTGCATTCGACTTAGAACAGATCGTGTTCGATTCGCGATGGAATTCCTGTCCGAGGAAATCCAGGCGGCGCCCCACCGCTTCGCCGGACGCGAGCAGCGCACGGGCGGCGAGAAGATGCGCGTCCAGCCGGTCGAGCTCCTCGTCGATGTCGGCGCGGGTCGCAAGCAGCGCCGCCTCCTGCGCGAGACGCGCCGGATCGACGCCCTCGCCCGACGCGAGCAGGCCCTGCGTCTGCCGGCGCAGCCGCTCGGCGATCACTTCGGGACGACGGGCGGAATCGGATTTGGCGCGCGAGGTCAGGTCCTCGATCAAATCGAGCCGCCGCGACAGGGCGGAGGCCAGCGTCGCCCCCTCGTCGCGCCGCATCGCGATCAGGGCGTCGAGCGCGTCTTCGAAGGCCTCCAGCGCGGCGGAGCGGAGGCCCTCGTCGATCTCCTGGCGCGACTCGACCGCCTGAGTCTCGATCACGCCCCGCAGCGACAGGAGGCCGTCGGCGCTCGGAGGCGCGGCATGTCCGGCGCGCACCAGCTCGTCCGTCACCGCGCAAATCTCGGCCAGAAGAGCGCGGTTGATCGAGAAGGCGGCGGGCGAGACGTCCTGGACGATCTGCAGCGACGACTGGACGTTGCCGCGCGAGAGACGCGAGGCCGCACGGCGCTTCAGTTCGGGCTCGAGCCAGTCCAGCCCCGGCGGCAGGCGCTGGCGAAGCTCCAGCGTCTTCCCGTTCACCGAGCGCAGCTCCCAGACGAGGCGCGCGCCCGGAACGGCTCTCTCGACGCGGGCAAAGCCCGTCATGCTGGCGACAGGCATCGGCCGCGTTCCCTTCTTGCGTCCCCGAGGCCGGGCGCTACTCGACGAGCGTCGCGTCCTCTTCGGCCTCGGCCTCGGCGGCGGGCGAGGCCGCGCGCTCGGCCATCAGGCGGCGATAGGCTCGCACATTCGCATTGTGCTCGTCGAGCGTCCGCGCGAAGGCGTGGCCACCCGTTCCGTCGGCGACGAAGTAGAGGTCGTCGGCCTCCAGCGGGTTGGCCACCGCCTCCAGCGCGGCGCGCCCCGGATTGGCGATCGGGCCCGGCGGCAGGCCGTTGATCCGGTAGGTGTTGTAGGGCGTGTCCGAATCGATGTGGCTGCGCCGCAGAGGCTCGCCCGGCGGCTTACCCGCACCGCCCCAGATGCCGTAGATGAAGGTCGGGTCCGACTGGAGCCGCATTCCCTGGTTCAGCCGGTTGATGAAGACGGAGGCCACATGCGGGCGCTCCTCGGCGACCCCGGTCTCGCGCTCCACGATGGAGGCGAGGGTCACGAACTCCTCGATCGTGTCGATCGGCAGGCCGTCGACGCGGCTCGCCCAGATCTCCTCGACCAGTTCGGCCTGCGCGCGGCGCATGCGCTCGACGACGTCGGCGCGGCTCTCGCCCCGCGTGAACACGTAGGTGTCCGGCAGGAGCGAGCCCTCCTCGGGCTTCTCCGGCATGTCGCCGACCAGCGTCTCGTTGGCCTCCAGGCGGGCCCAGACCTGATCGACGGTCCATCCTTCGGGAACGGAGATGGCGTGCTGGATCGAACGGCCCTCGCGCAGCGCGTCCATCACCTCGCGCATGGAGACGCCGCGTTCGAACGCGTACTCGCCGGCCTTCAGCTCGCCGCCCGCGCCCGCCAGCCGCACGCCGGCCTGGAAGATCTCGGCATTGTCGATGATGCCTTCGCGCTCGAGGCCGGCGGAGATGCTCTGAAGCCCGCCCCCGCGCGGCACCATGAAGGTCGCCTCCTGCTGGAGCGGCCCCGGCGATTCGAACTGGCTGACGCCCCAGTACAGGACGGCGCCGCCGAGAACGACCGCGATCAGCGCGATCGAGAAACAGAAGTTGAGAAAGATGACGAGCGAGTTGCGCGAGCCGCGCGAGCGGCGCTTGTCCTTCGGCTTACGCGAGAAAAACCCCCGCCGAGGCTCCGTGGCGTTCGTCCCGTGCACCAATGTCGCGATCCCCTCGAACTACAAATCAACGCAAGGCGCCGAACCACCAAAGCTTTGTGGCGAAAGGCGGGATGCCGAGGCGCGAACGGGAGCGTTCGCACGGGCAGAAGGCCGCGCGTCGACGAAGGCAGGGATGTCCGGATCGAGGTCTTCGGGCGGCCGGCCCCGGATGGGACGACCGCCCGTAAGACGAGATGTTCAGCCCGCGACGCGCCGAAGCACGAGCGAGGCGTTCGTGCCGCCGAAGCCGAAGGAGTTCGACAGGGCGACGTCGATCTGCTTCTCGCGCTTCACATGCGGCACGAGGTCGATCTTCGTCTCGACGGACGGGTCGTCGAGGTTGAGCGTCGGCGGCGCGACGTTGTCGCGGATGGCGAGGGCCGAGAAGATGGCCTCCACCGCGCCCGCCGCGCCGAGCAGATGGCCGATGGCGGACTTCGTCGAGGACATGGAGACGCGCTCCGTGCCCTCCCCGATCAGCCGTTCGATGGCCCTCAGCTCGATCTCGTCGCCCAGCGGCGTCGAAGTGCCGTGCGCGTTGACGTAGTCGATCTCGGAGGCGTCGATGCCCGCCCGCTTCAGCGCGGCGCGCATGCAGCGATAGGCGCCGTCGCCGTCCTCGGCCGGGGCGGTGATGTGGTGCGCGTCGCCCGACAGACCGTAGCCGATGATCTCGGCGTAGATCCGGGCTCCGCGCGCCTTGGCATGCTCGTACTCTTCGAGCACGACCACGCCGGCGCCCTCGCCCATGACGAAGCCGTCACGTCCCCGGTCGTAGGGCCGCGAGGCCTTCTCCGGAGTGTCGTTGTACTTCGTCGACAGGGCGCGGCAGGCCGAGAAGCCGGCCACAGCCAGGCGGCAGACCGGCGATTCGGCACCGCCCGCCACCATCACGTCGGCATCGCCGAGGGCGATCAGCCGCATCGCGTCGCCGATGGCGTGAGCTCCGGTGGAGCACGCGGTGACGACGGAGTGGTTGGGGCCCTTGAGCTTGTGACGGATCGAGACATGGCCGGAGGCCAGGTTGATCAGGCTGCCGGGAATGAAGAAGGGGCTGATGCGCCGGGGGCCCTTCTCCGCCATCAGAAGCGAGGTCGCCTCGATGGACTGGAGCCCGCCGATGCCGGAGCCGATCAGCACGCCGGAGGCGCACTGGTCCTCGTAGCTCTCGGGATGCCAGTCGGCATCGTCGAGAGCCTCGGCGGCCGCAGCGACGGCGTAGACGATGAAATCGTCGACCTTGCGCTGCTCCTTCGGCTCCATCCAAAGGTCGGGGTTGAAGGTCCCGTCGGAACCGTCCCCGCGGGGGATCTGCCCGCCGATGCGGCAGGGAAGATCCCCGACCTCGAAGCCCTCGATGGGCCGGATCGCGCTCCGGCCGGCCAGAAGCCGGCTCCAGGTGACGTCGGCGGAGGAGCCGAGAGGGCTGACCATCCCGACGCCGGTGATCACGACTCGTCTCATGCCGCTGTCCTTCGCCTCAGAGCACCGACCCGAACCAGAAGCGTCAGGACTGGTTCTTCTCGATGAACTTGACCGCGTCGCCGACGGTCAGGATCGTCTCGGCCGCATCGTCCGGAATCTCGACCCCGAACTCTTCCTCGAAGGCCATCACCAGCTCGACGGTGTCGAGACTGTCGGCGCCCAGGTCGTCGATGAAGCTGGCGTTTTCCGTCACCTTCTCCTGCTCGACGCCCAGATGTTCGACGACGATCTTCTTCACCCGTTCGGCGATGTCGCTCATGTTCAGTCCTTACGTTGAGATGGCTTCCGAAAGCCTCGTTAGACGCCGTGCGTCGGTTAATCAAGGCGGAGCGGCCGGACCGGACTGCACCCGCGCGATGTCGCGTGGGAACACCGGCCCGGAAGTGTTTGTTCCGCCGAGCGTTCGTCAGGGCGCGGGAACCCGCGTCAGATCATCGCCATGCCGCCGTTGACGTGAATCGTCTGGCCGGTGACGTAGCCGGCCTCGGCGCTGGCGAGGAACAGGGTGGCCGCGGCGATGTCCGCGCCCTCGCCCATGCGCTTCATGGGAATCGCCCCCATGATCGCGTCGCGCTGCTTCTCGTTCAGCTTGTCGGTCATGGCCGAGGAGATGAAGCCGGGCGCCACGCAGTTCACCGTCACGTTGCGCGAGGCGATTTCCTGGGCGAGCGACTTGGAGAAGCCGATGAGGCCGGCCTTGGCCGCGCAATAGTTCGCCTGCCCCGGATTGCCCGTCACCGCCACCACCGAGGTGATGTTGATGATGCGCCCGTAGCGGCGGCGCATCATCGCGTGGGTCAGCCCGCGCGTCAGGCGGAAGGTGGCGGTGAGGTTCACCTCCAGCACCTTGTCCCAGTCGTCGTCGGACATGCGCACGAAGAGGCTGTCGCGCGTGATGCCGGCGTTGTTGACGAGGATGTCGACGCCGTCGAGCTCCTTCTCGGCCGTCTCGGCCAGCGCCTTCTGGTCGTCGCGCGAGGAGAGGTCGGCGGGAAGGACGACGGTGCGCTCGCCGAGATCGGAGGCCAGCGCCTCCAGCTTCTCGCGGCGCGTGCCGTGCAGGCCGACGGTCGCTCCGGCCGCATGCAGCGAGCGGGCGATCGCCTCGCCGAGGCCGCCGGACGCGCCGGTGACGAGGGCCTTGCGGCCGGTCAGGTCGAACATGGAAATCGTCTCCTTGTGAGCGGTGAGCGGCGCGTCAGCCGATCGCGGCGAGCGCGGCGTCGACATCGCCGGGCGCACCGACGGGATGGGCGGAAAGGGTCTTGTCGATCCGGCGGGCGAGGCCGGTCAGGACCTTGCCGCTGCCGACCTCCAGAAGCGTGGTGACGCCCTCGGCAGCCAGGAACTCCATGGATTCGCGCCAGCGGACGCGGCCGGTCACCTGCTCCACGAGCCGCGCCCGGATCTCGGAAGGCTCGCCGATCGGGCGGGCGAGAACGTTGGCGACGACCGGCACCTTCGGCGCGGTCACCGTCGCCTCGGCCAGCGCGGCCTCCATGCGCTCGGCGGCGGGCGCCATCAGCGCGCAGTGGAAGGGCGCGGACACCGGCAGCAGGATGGCGCGCTTGGCGCCGCGCTCGCCCGCCAGCTTGGACGCGCGCGCGACCGCACCGGCATGGCCGGAGATCACGAGCTGACCGCCCCCGTTGTCGTTGGCGATCTGGCAGACTTCGCCCTCGGCGGCCTCCGCGCAGGCTGCTTCGAGATCGGCCGCTTCGAGCCCCATGACAGCCGCCATGGCGCCGATGCCGGGCTGAACCGCCGCCTGCATCGCCTCGCCCCGGATGCGCAGAAGCCTCGCCGCCTCGCCGAGCGGGATCGCGCCGGCCGCGGCCAGGGCAGAGTACTCGCCCAGCGAATGACCCGCGACGTAGGAGGCGGCCGAGAGGTCGAGCCCGCGCTCCTGCAGCACCCGCAGCGCGGCGATCGAGACCGCCATAAGCGCGGGCTGGGCGTTCGCCGTCAGCGTCAGCGTCTGTTCCGGGCCTTCGAAGATCACCGAGGACAGCTTCTCGCCCAGCGCCTCGTCGACCTCCTCGAACACCGCGCGGGCGACCGCCGCCTCGTCGGCGAGCGCGCGGCCCATGCCGACCGACTGGCTGCCCTGGCCGGGAAAGATCAATGCGAAGGACATGGCGGCAGCGCCTTTCGATGGTTGCACGTTTCGTGGGCGGTGGAATGGGCGCGGGGCCCCTCGCCTGTCAAGTTTGGCAAAATCGCAACCGGCATCCCGCCTTGACACGGCGCTCGCGCGGCGGCTCTGACATCGGCGCGTGCGGTCCCTATCTGGCAGGGACCAGGACGCCAGCCGATCGAGACGCCGCCTCATGCCGAACTTCAAGGACATCGCCGAGGATTTCACGTTCCTCACCGAGGAGAACGACAAGCTCGAATACATCATCGAGCTCGGCAAGCTGCACGCCGACCTGCCGGAGGCTGAACGCACCGCCGAGAACGAGGTTCACGGCTGCCAGAGCCGCGTCTGGATCGCCAGCCGCCCCGACCCGCAGGACCCCGAAAAGCTGGAGTTCCGGGGCACGTCCGACAGCTTCATCGTAAGGGGCCTCGTCGCGCTTGCGGTCATCCTGTTCTCCGGGCGCACGCGCGAGGACATCCGGGACCTCGACGCCGAGACCATCTTCATCGATCTCGGCCTGCGCGACTATCTCACCTCCAAGCGCTCGAACGGCCTTCGTTCGGTCATCGCGCGGATGAAGAAGGACGCCCAGGAGGCACCCTCGGCCGCCTGAAACCGTTCGTCAGGCTCCACGGACCGTCGGCTTGGCGTCCGCCGTTCCCCAGCGCCGGATCCGGCCCTCGCGGCCGGTGCCCGAGGCGTGTCCGTAATGGCGCGCCAGGATCGACAGGCCGGTCTTCAGCATCAGCTTGGCCGAGCGCGCCGGCCAGCTCCGCTCCCGCTCCACCGTTTCCAGCCCCTTCAGGAAACAGCAGATATCGAGCACCAGCCCGGACAGCTCCGGCCCGACCGCATCGAGAGCGCGCGAGACGCGACGCCGCGCATCGAGCGCGCTGTCCGACAGATCACCCGCCCCCTGCGGCGGGCCGTCGCCGCGAGGACCGAAATCCCAGCTCTGGGAGATTCCCGGCGTCAGCCCCGCGCGGGTGAAGTCGACCCGCAGCCGTTCTCCGGCCCGCGCCTCCGCTTCGCTCAGGAAGGCCGGCTGGCGACCCCGCGGCGCGGCCAGTCGCGTCAGCGGCGTCTCCTCGTCGTTGAAGGCGGGCCGGGTCACGGACGCGCCTCCCCGACGGGGCCGCAGAAGGCCGCCACACGCTCCAGCCGGTCCATCAGGCGATCGAAGACCGGATCGTCGCGCCGATCCTCCACCCGCCGGACGGCATAGCGCACGCTGGTCCGATCGCGGCCGAACACCTTGCCCACCAGAGGCATCGGCGCGCGAAAGACGATATGGGCGAGATAGATGGCGACGTGGCGCGCGGCCGCCGTCTCCGCCTCGTGGCGCTGGCGGGACCGGATCTCCTGCGGCGATACGTCGAAGGCGGCGGCGGCGATGGCGAGCGCCAACTGACAGCTGCCGTCGTCGGGCCGAGCCTTCGGCCCTCGCCGCCGTACGGCGACCTCCCCTCTGGAATCGAACGGTGTCTGCACGATCGCCTCCTGATCTCGAGCGCCTCTCCCGCAGACCTTTACGCCCAAACGATCGATATAGGAATATTTTCTTTCACGCCGCGGCGTCCGCTACGCTGAGAGGCTTCTGCCGGCACCGTCTGCGAAGCTTTCGTCATTCCGGGGAGAAGGAATCTATCCCCCTCTTTTCATCTGCGGCGATCCTCTTCGCACCTTCTCAGCGACGAGGATTCAGATGGCGAAGAACGAAGACCGGCCAGATCCCGCCGGCTGGGAACGCGCGATGAGCGCGGCGGCGCGGCGCTTCGCCCAGAGGCTGGTCGATCCGATGATCGAAGGCAGGCGTGAGCTGGTGGCGACGCTGCTGCGCCTCGGCTTCCCCCTGGCCGAGACGAATGCGGCGGTCTCCCGCTCGCCCGGCCTCGAGCCTGTGCGTCTGCGGGCCATGCGCGAGGCGCTGCAGCGGGAGCTCGACCTCTGCGCCCGCAGGGCGCGTGCCGCGAGGATCGACTACGATCTCAACCGGCACATCGCCGTCTTCCGCGCGCTGCGTCAGCTGGACGGCACGCCCGAGGTGTCCTCGCCCTGCGGAAGGCGCAGCCGGTCGCCCATCGCTTCGAGATCGTCGGCGATCGCCACGCGGGTCGCCTCCAGCATCCGCCGGTAGCGAACCGCCATCTCGCGGCCGAGCGGCGTCAGCACCGCGCCGCCATGGCCGCTTCCACCGCGCGACAGTTCGACCAGCGGCTCGTCGAAGGTGGCGTTGAGCTCCTCGACCAGCGTCCAGGCCCGCTTGTAGCTCATCCTCATCGCGCGGCCGGCGGCGGCGAGCGAGCCCGTCCTCTCGATCGCGTCGAGCAGTTCGATCCGGCCGGGGCCGAGGATCCGCCGCGGACCGAAGACGAGCCGAAGCCGAAGCGCGTCCACAGCGCCCTTTTCCGCCTCCGGTGTCGCCTCGCCTTTCGTCCGCGTCGCATTCCTCATCGCCGCGACGATACGCACGTCCGACACTTCGGGCAATCGCGGGGGAGGTTCCGCGACCGCGCGGACGAGGCCGGCCCGCCCGGCTGCCAACGCGCGCAGACATCGCGAGCGAAGGGAGAAAGCTCATGAGCGGCAACCGCGGCGTCGTCTATCTCGGCAAGGACAAGGTCGAGGTCCAGACCATCGACGATCCCAAGCTGGAGGCGCCGGACGGGCGCCGGATCGAGCATGCGGCGATCCTTCGGGTCGTCTCCACCAACATCTGCGGCTCCGACCAGCATATGGTGCGCGGCCGCACCACCGCCCCCGAAGGCCTCGTTCTCGGCCACGAGATCACCGGCGAGGTGATCGAGACCGGCGTCGACGTCGAGATGCTCAAGAAGGGCGACCTCGTCTCGGTGCCCTTCAACGTGGCTTGCGGGCGCTGCCGCACCTGCCGTTCGATGGACACGGGCGTCTGCCTGACGGTGAACCCGGCGCGCGCTGGCGGCGCTTACGGCTATGTGGACATGGGCGGCTGGATCGGCGGGCAGGCGAAATACGTCACCGTACCCTATGCCGACTTCAACCTTCTCAAATTCCCGGATCGTGACCGGGCCATGGCGAAGATCCGCGACCTGACCATGCTGTCGGACATTCTGCCGACCGGCTTCCACGGCGCCGTGAAGGCCGGCGTCGGCGTCGGCTCGGTGGTCTATGTCGCGGGCGCCGGCCCGGTCGGGCTGGCGGCCGCGGCCTCCGCCCGCATCCTCGGCGCAGCCGTCGTCATGATCGGCGACTTCAACAAGGAGCGCCTCGCCCACGCCAAGCGCGTCGGCTTCGAGCCGGTGGACCTCTCGCAGTCGGACAGGCTGGGCGACCTCATCGACCAGATCACCGGCGCGCCGGAGGTGGACGCGGCGATCGACGCCGTCGGCTTCGAGGCGGTCGGCCATTCCGGCAAGGAACAGCCGGCCGTCGTCCTGAACCAGATGATGGAGATCACCCGCGCCGCCGGCTCGATCGGCATCCCGGGGCTTTACGTGACCGAAGACCCCGGCGCGGCGGAGGCGGCCGCCAAGCAGGGTTCGCTGTCCCTGCGCTTCGGCCTCGGCTGGGCGAAGGCGCAGTCCTTCCACACCGGGCAGACGCCGGTCCTGCGCTACAACCGCCAGCTCATGCAGGCGATCCTGCACGACCGCCTTCCCATCGCCGACATCGTCAACGCGCAGATCATCGGTCTGGAGGACGCCGCGAAGGGCTATGCCGACTTCGACAAGGGCGCGGCGAAGAAATACGTCCTCGACCCGCACGGCGATCTGGCGAAGGCCGCCTGAGCGGGAAAGCGGCGCCTGAGGAAAAGGCGGCCTCCTTCTCCCCGAGGGGAGAAGGAGGCGCTGCCGCCGCCGCGCCCCTCCCCCATTCTTCGCTTATTCAGCAGCCTCGGCAAACTCCTCGCGCGGCAGGCCGGCGATGATCTTGTCCAGCGTCATCGGGTAGTCGCGCACGCGCACGCCGCAGGCATTGTAGATCGCGTTGGTGATCGCCGCACCGACGCCCGAGATCGCGAGTTCGCCGATGCCCTTGCCCGCCAGCGGGCTCGCCTGGGGGTCGAGTTCGGGCAGGAGCACGACCTCCAGCTGCGGCACGTCGGCGTTTACCGGCACGTGGTACTCGGCCAGATCGTGGTTCACCATCAGGCCGGAGCGCGTGTCGACGACGAGCTCTTCGGTCAGCGCCGTGCCGATGCCGAAGATCTGTCCGCCGTAGCACTGGTTCTTCGCAGTCTTCTCGTTGAGGATGCGGCCCGCCGCGCCGACCGTCAGGAGACGGCGCACGCGGGTCTCGCCCGTCACCGAATTGACCGCGACCTCGCAGAAATGCGCGCCGTAGCTCGCCTGATGCGTTTCCTTGAAGGCCTTGCCGGGCTCGAACTTGCCCAGCACCTCGATCGCCTCCCCGCCCAGTACCTGCGTGATCGGCGTCTGCCGGTTGCCGGCGATCGCCGTTCCGTCCTTGAGCGTCAGCTCGTTGGCCGAGACGCCAAGCTTCTTGGCCATCGCCTCGGCGATGCCCTCGCAGGCGACGTAGACCGACGAGCCGACCGACTGAGCGCCCCAGGAGCCGCCCGAGCCGGGTGAGCGCGGTAGCTGCGATTCGCCGAGCTTCACCTCGACGGCCGCCGGCTCCAGCCCCAGCATCTCGGCCGCGATCTGCTGCAGGATCGTGTAGGTGCCGGTGCCGATGTCGGTCATGTTGGTTTCGACGAGCGCGCGGCCATCGGCCGAGAGCGTCACGCGGGCCGACGACTTCGACAAAAGGTTCTTGCGCGAGGCGGCGGACACGCCGAGGCCGATCAGCCACTCGCCCTCGCGGCGCGTGCCGGGCTTCGCATTGCGCTTGTCCCAGCCAAAGCGCTTAGCGCCCTCCTCCATGCATTCGACGAGCTTGCGCGAGGAGAAGGGCAGTCCTTCCTGCGGATCGACGTCCGGCTCGTTCAGCTTTCGGAACTCGATGGGGTCGAGGCCGAGCTTTTCGGCCATCTCGTCCATGGCGTTCTCAAGGCTGAGCATGCCGACCGCCTCGCCCGGCGCGCGCATGGCGGCGGACAGGAGCAGGTTGAGATCGACCTTCTGATGCGTGATCAGGCGGTTCTCGGCGGCGTAGAGGAACATCGTCGAGATGCCCGCCGGCTCGATGAAGGCCTCCTCCTCCGTGTTGGAGCCGATGGTGTCGTGCGCCAGCGCCGTCAGCCTGCCGTCGCGCGTTGCGCCGAGGCGGATGCGCTGCACCGTGTCGGAGCGGCGGTTGGTGCCCTGGTAGACCTGCTGGCGCGACAGGGCGACCTTCACCGGCCGGCCGATCTCCATCGCGGCGATGGAGGCATAGACCGCCTCCGGGCCGATGCCGAGCTTGCCGCCGAAGCCGCCGCCGATATAGGGGGCGAGCACCTTCACCTTGTCCGGCGAAAGCCCGACGGCCTTGGCCACCTGCTGCACGTTGTCCGAGATGAGCTGGTAGCAGCCGTGGAGCGTCAGCGTGTCGCCGTCATAGGCGGCGATGCAGGCGTGCGGCTCCATCGCCGAATGGCTCTGGCTCGGCGTCGTGAAGGTCGCGTCGTACTGGACCTCGGCCTCCGCGAAGGCCTTCTCGAAGTCGCCCTTCGTCACGTGGCCCATCTCGTCGCCCGGATCGTAGGCCTTATCCCGGTGCGCCTGGAGATCGTAGCGCCCGACCTTCGGGCCGTAGCGCACCTCCACGAGCTTGGCGGCGGCGCGCGCCGTCTCGAAGCTTTCCGCGACGACGAGGCAGAGCGGCTGGCCGTAATGGGTCACGCGGCCATCGTTCTTCGTCGGCGGCGTCGGACCCGGCTCGCCCGAAGAGCGCACGGCGCGCTCGTCCACGACCACGCGGATCACGCCGCGGGCCTGTTCCGCCTTCTCCGTGGCGATCTCGGCGATGGTGCCGGCGCCGATCTCGGAGAGGACGAGATAGCCGTAGGCGACGTCCTCGCCCTTGCGGTTCTCGTAGGCGTAGGGCGCCTGCCCCGTGACCTTCAGCGGTCCCTCGAAGCGATCGAGCGGCTTGCCGATCACTCCTTCGGCGTTCCGGTCGAGGCGGGTGTCGGTCTGCGCCTCGTCGTGGCGGTAGCTCTTGGTGGTCTCGCTCATCGATCCATTCCCGTCGCCTCGGCGAGCACGGCCGGCAGGGTGCGGCGCATCAGCTCGATCTTGAAGTCGTTCTCGCCATAGCCCTTCGCGTCGGCCAGAAGCGCATCGGCGGCCTTGGCGAAGAGCGCCCGGCTCGGCCGCTGGCCCGAGAGGAGCGCCTCGACGCTCTCGTCGCGCCAGGGCATCGTTCCGATGCCGCCATAGGCGAGCCGCACGGTGCCCATGGACTCTCCCTCCATCGTCACGACGGCCGCGACGGAGACGAGCGCGAAGGCGTAGGACGCCCGGTCGCGGACCTTGCGGTAGATCTGGCGGCCGCCGAGGGGCTTCGGCAGATGCAGCGCGGTGATGAGCTCGCCCTGCTCGAGAACGGTCTCGATATGGGGCGTCTCGCCCGGCAGCACGTAGAAATCCGCGAGCGCCAGCGTGCGCGTCGAGCCGTCGGCCTTCTGCGTTTCCACCGTCGCGTCGAGCGCGCGCATCGCAACCGCCATGTCGGACGGGTGCGACGCGATGCACTTCTCGCTCGTGCCGAGAATGGCGAGGATGCGGTTGAAGCCATCGATCGCGTCGCAGCCCGAGCCGGGCTCGCGTTTGTTGCAGGACGCGCTCGTCTCGTAAAAATAACCGCAGCGCGTGCGCTGGAGAAGGTTGCCGCCGGTCGTTGCCTTGTTGCGCAGCTGGCCGGACGCACCGGCGAGGAGCGCCTTCGACAGGACCGGATAGTCGCGACGGACGCGCTCGTCGGCGGCCAGGTCGGAGTTCGGCACGAGCGCGCCGATCTTCAGTCCGTCCGCCGTCTCCTCGATGGCGTCGAGCGGCAGCCGCGTGATGTCCACGAGGCGCTCGGGGGTCTCGATCTGCAGCTTCATCAGATCGAGGAGGTTGGTGCCGCCGGCGATGAATTTCGTCGCCGCGTTCGCCGCCGCACCGGTGGCGCCCGAGACGTCGGACGCGCGGGTGTACTCGAACTCTCTCATGCCGCGTCCTTTCGGGCGTCCTTCGCGCCGCCGACCTCGCGGATGGCGTCGACGATGTTCGGATAGGCCGAGCAGCGGCAGAGATTGCCGCTCATGCGCTCGGAGATTTCGGCGTCGCTCAGGGAGACGGACTCGCCCTCGGCCGTGACGTGGCTCGGCCATCCCTTCGCGACCTCGTCGAGCATGCCGACGGCCGAGACGATCTGGCCGGGCGTGCAGTAGCCGCACTGGTAGCCGTCGTGGTGGAGGAAGCTCTCCTGCATCGGGTGCAGGTCGCCCGGCGTGCCGAGCCCCTCGATCGTGGTGATCTCGTCGCCCTCGTGCATCACCGCGAGCGTCAGGCAGGAGTTGATCCGGCGGCCGTTGACCAGAACCGTGCAGGCGCCGCACTGGCCGTGGTCGCAGCCCTTCTTGGTCCCCGTCAGCGCCAGATGCTCGCGAAGCGCGTCGAGCAGCGAGGTGCGCACGTCGAGGTCGAGGTCCCTCGTCTCGCCGTTGATCGTCAGTCTCATGGTCGAAAGCCGCCCTTGTTTGTAAGCCTTCCAAACTGGGAAGGCATCAAGGGCGTTCCGTCACAAAGGCAATGTCTGCGACCCGACGGCGATTGGCCGCGGCCTTCCGTTCAGGCTCTCGCGATCCGTCCGCCGGCTAAGGGATGCGGCGCGCCGGTCGTTCCGGGGAAGGAGATCGGCAGGCCACGCAGAACCCGGATCGCCAGGAAGGCGAAGCATTCCGCCTCCACCGTGTCTCCGCGCAGGCCGAGCGTGTCGGCATCGCTCACGTCGATGCGGGAGCGCCCCCCGATCTCCCGCATCAGGGTCGGATTGTGCCGGCCTCCTCCGCAGACGACGAGGCGCGAGGGCCGCGCGGGCAGGAGATCAAGCGCGCGGGACACGGCGCCGGCCGTGAAGGCGGTGAGCGTCGCCGCGCCGTCCTCCAGCGAAAGCCCGTCCGCCATCGCGAAGGTGAAGTCGTTGCGGTCGAGCGATTTGGGATAGGGAGCCGTCAGATAGGGATGTTCGAGAAGACGGGCGAGCCGGTCCTCGTCGACGCGGCCACGCGCCGCCGTCTCGCCGCCCGCATCCATGGCGGCCCCGGTGTGCCGGCGCATCCAGTCGTTCAGCGGCGCGTTGGCGGGCCCCGTGTCGAAGCCGTGGAGGGCGCCATGGGCATCGACGAAGGTGACGTTGGCCACCCCCCCGAGATTGAGGATCGCGGTCTCCTCCCCCGCGCCGATCCGGCGAAGGAGCGCACGGTGGTAGATGGGGGCGAGCGGCGCGCCCTGCCCCCCGGCCGCGACGTCGGCCGAGCGGAAGTCGTAGACGACGTCGATGCCGAGACGAGCCGCCATGGCGGCGCCGTCGCCGAGCTGGCGCGTCGCGCCCGGCCGCGCCGGCGTCGGCGCCCGGTGCAGCACGCTCTGGCCGTGAAAGCCGACGACCTCGACGTCGCTCGGCGCGATGCCGTTCTCGTCCAGGACCGAGGCGACCGCGTCGGCCTGCGCCCGCGTCAACGCGGTCTCGGCCCGCGCGAAGATGTCCGGTTCGGCCCCTTCGAAACGCCACTCGGCCGCGGCTTCGAGGGCTTCGCGCAGGAGTGGCACGACACCATCCGGATAGGGGACGAGGGCCGCCGGCCCGAAGGTCTCGATCGTCTCGCCGTCGGTGCGCAGCAGGGCGACGTCCACATTGCCGTCGAGCACCGTTCCCGTCATCAGACCCACGGCCCACCGCGTCATCGCGACCCCCAACCTAACCGCGCTTTACAAAATGCTATGGTCTTCTTAGGGCTTCGGGGCAACCTCCCCCGCCCCGTCCTCCAGGATCGCGCGGCGGCGGCAACTTCCGAGGCGGACATGGACACGATTGACCAGAGAACGGCGGTCCCGCGCGCGTCGCTGGCTTGGTCCGACCAGGTGCGCGCCACGCTGGTGCTCGGCCTGCCTCTGGCCGGCACGCAGCTCGCGCAGGTCGCCATCCACGTCACCGACACGGTGATGGTGGGCCGCCTCGGCACGGTCGAACTCGCGGCCGGCGTTCTCGCCACCTCGTTCTTCCACCTTCTGTGGATGCTCGGCTCGGGCTTTGCCATCGCGGTCATGCCGATGGTCGCGGCCGCCGCCGGCCAGGACGACACGCGGGCCGTGCGCCGCTCGGTCCGGATGGGGCTGTGGGTCAGCGCGCTCTACAGCGTGGCGGTCCTGCCCGTTCTCATGAACACCCGCGCCATCATGCAGCTGCTCGGGCAGGTGCCGGAGGTCGTGGAGCTGACCGGGCAGTACATGGACGTCCTGCAATGGTCGATGTTCCCGGCCCTGTGCGTGATCGTCTTCCGCTCCTTCCTCGGCGCCATGCGCCGGGCCAACGTCGTTTTCGCCATCACGCTCGTCGGCGTCGCCTTCAACGCGCTCGTCGCCTACACCTTCATCTACGGGCATTTCGGCGCACCTGCGCTCGGCGTTGCCGGTGCGGGTCTCGCCGGCCTCCTGACGATGTCGCTCATCGCGACGCTCGGGGCGCTCTACTGCGCCTTCCACCCGGCGTTGCGCCATCTGGAGATCTTCGTGCGCTTCTGGCGCCCGGACTGGCCCGGCTTCATGGAGATCGTGCGGCTCGGCTGGCCGATCGGCGCGACCATCGTGGCCGAGGTCGGCCTCTTCTGGGCCTCCGGGATCATGGTCGGCTGGATCGGGCCGGTTCCGCTCGCCGCGCACGGCATCGCGCTGCAGCTCGCCTCGATCGCCTTCATGATCCCGCTCGGCCTCGCCAACGCGGCGACGGTCCGCGTCGGGCTCGCCTACGGCGCGAAAGACGCGGCCGGAATCGGCCGGGCGGCGCGTGCCGCGATGCTGGTGGCGCTCACCATCGCGATCTTCGCCGCCATCGTCTTCTGGGTCGCGCCGGCGCCGCTGATCGGCCTCTATCTGAGCGCCGACGACCCGAACGCGGCGGCGGTCCTCGCCTATGCCGTGCCGCTTCTGGCCGTGGCCGCGGCCTTCCAGCTCTTCGATTCCACGCAGGCCATGGCGGCCGGCATCCTCCGGGGGCTCAAGGACACGCGCGTGCCGATGATGCTCGCCGTCATCAGCTACTGGCTGGTCGGAATGCCGGCCGGCTACATCCTCGCCTTCCCGGTCGGACTGGGCGGCATCGGGGTGTGGCTGGGGCTCGGCCTGGGCCTGCTGCTCGCCTCCGTTCTCCTCAGCCGCCGTTTCCTGAACCGCGAGCGCCAAGGCCAGCTGCTCTTCGGCGCCTGACCGGGCCGACGAGAAGGGAAGCGCCGAGCTCCCCGCCCCGTCATCGCTTCCGCAACGGAAGTTCAATCGCGCCAACGCTTTGAGCCGGTCGTTCAACGGTCATCCGACGTCGGCTATAGGATGTGAAACATAAACCCAAGGTTGTGTCTGCGCCGCCACAGAATGGCCGCGGACCTTCCCTTGCGTACGCTTTCGCATGGCGCGCCCATACAGCTTGGGATAGCAATACTCCCGTGAACAGCGACGGCCGCGCCTCGAAGGTCGACCCGCTCGCTGGACGGACGCCGAACACGGAAGACGCGACACAACCCTCGCGTTCAAGTTCGGCACTGGGGGATGACCATGGGCCTGAGACGGGACGACGCGCCATCGAGCGCGCCGGCGAAGCTTTGCCGAGAAACAGGATACCATCGAGGATTGCGGATCGTCGCGGGCCTTTCCCTCGCCTTGTCCGCGAGCCCGGCCCTCGCGCAGTCCACGGTCAATCCCTCGGCGGACTGGAACGGCAATTACGGCTTCGGCACGACGGCGGACGGGACCCTCCGACTGCTGCAGTCCGACCTCATCCGCAAGGCCGAGGAAGGATACTACGAAGGGCTGGGCCGCCAGACCTTCAACGTCACCAACAACAACACGACCTACGACCATTCGGTCACCGAGATCGGCCAGCAGACGACGACCATCGGCTCGGTCAACAACTCGACGAACAACATCGACATCTCGCGCAGCAACAACATCGCGCTCGACCTTCAGAACAAGGCGATCACGACCGGCTGCCTGAACGGCTCCATCAGCATCGACAGCCGCCCGGCCTCGGCCGGCACGCTCGACTGCAATTGAGGGCCTCCCGATGCGCGCCTCGCGTTCCGCGACCGTCCTGCTCCTGATCTCCACCCTCTCGGGCTGCGCCTTCGCTCCGGGCGTCGCCGCTTCCAAGGTCGATGCCAAGCTCGTCCAGGGCCCGCCGATCTCCGACATCGTCACGCCCTTCGACGAGGCGCTTTCCTGCCTCAAGGGGAAGGTCGCGCCGAATCTCGTCTTCGCCGTCGGCGCGGTTCTGGACCAGACGGGCAAGGAGAGCTTCACCGACGGAGGCGTCGGCAAGTTCGTGACGCAGGGCGCGGGCGACATGGTGCAGTCGGCGCTGTTCAAGGCGGGCACCACGGTCGTCAACCGTCGCGACCCGCGCGTCTCGACGACCGAGGCGGAATGGCAGATCCGCGACCTGCGGCGGCTCGTGCCGGCGAACTTCTACATCACCGGCTCGATCAACTCGCTCGACTTCATTCCCGGCTCGGGCGCCGAGGTCGATGTCGCGGGGATCGGGGCGCGCTACCGCCAGAACCGGATCCTCATCGGCCTCGACGTCTCGCTGACGGAGGCGACGTCCGGCCGGGTGGTGGCGAACGTGCCGCTCCACAAGCAGATCTTCGCCTCCGAGGCGGGGATCGGGACGGGACGCTTCTTCGGGGACACGCTGGTGGGCGCCGATCTGGGCGGACGCGAGCGCGAGGCGATCCACTTCGCGCTCCGCCAGATGCTCTATCTCGCCACCTTCGAGCTGCTGACGCAGGTGATGAAGCCGGGCACCTACACCCGGTGCCGCGAGCAGATCGACCGGATGCACGGCTATGTCGACAACACGGTCACCGCCGAGGCGACACGGGCCGCCGCAACGCCGGCCGCGCCGGCGCCCGGCGCGGGTGCGCCTTCGCAGCGGCAGGCCGTGAGACGTGCCGAGGCCGTGGCCTCGCCCGGCGCGACGCCTGCGCCGAGCGCGGCATCGCTCGCTCCCGAGCCATCGCAGGGCGGCTTTTCGCCTTCGAACGGCGGCGCGCAGGGCGCGTCCGAGCGAGCGCGAGCGCAGGCCGTGCTGGCCGACTGAGATCGAAGAGTTTCGGCGGAGCGCTGCAACGCTCCGCCGAGAAGGGACAGGGCCCTGGCTGAGACACCTGTCCGAGAACCACGCCGCCAAGTCAGGGAGCGGGCGGCTCCACCCAACTGGAGTATCATGGCATGAATAAGTTCCTTCTCGGCGGCGCCTCCGCGCTCGCCCTCCTCGCCCTCGGCAGCACCGCCAGCGCGCAGGAAGTCACCACGCCCCTCGGCGTCGGCGTCGACATCTCGACCCTGCTCGGCCAGCTCGAGACCAATGTCGGCGGCGCCTACATCAACGCGGCCGTCAACAATTCGCTGGTGGACGGCAGCGTCGACATCTCGACCGAGGGCCTGCTGCCGGGCCTCAACATCTCCGAGGCCTCGCTGTCGGTCGAAGCCTCCGGGGCCGCCGCGGTGGCGCTGAACGCGGGCGAGCTAGGCCTGCTGCCCCCGACGCTGACCCTGCCGAACGCGAGCGTCAGCGGAGCGGCCGCGGCGGAGCTGGCTCTCGGCATCATCGGCACCTCGATCGAGACGGGCACGCTGGCCACGACCGCCATCGGCACGGTCAACACCGGCACGATCGCGCTGGCCGCGGTGACCTCGAGCACGGTCGATTCCACCGAGATCGGCGTGAACGTGCGTCCGGACCTCACCTTCGACAGCTCGGTGGCCGAGTCCGCCGCCAACACCTCGAACACGGCCGCGTCCGCGGCAGCGGCCGCGACGTCGCTCGACATCGACGGCGGCTTCGAGTTCAGCTTCGCGGACCTCAGCGAGTCGACCTCCAGCGCTCCGGCCGCGATCGTGGCGGCGAACCTCGCCGTCCAGAACGCGCTCGTGGACGGCAGCGTGACCGTCAGCGGGGCGACCCGCGCGGTGGTCGGCGCCACCGACACGACGGCCATCGGCGCGGTCAACACCGGCACGATCTCGAACGGCCTGCCGGGCTCGATCACCATCACGGTCGACTGAGACGCCTCATGGAGCGGGCGGCGGTCACCGTCGCCCGGTCTCCCCTTTCCCCGAAACGATCTCTCCTGCCCTGCGGGCTCCCGGGAACGCTCGTTCCGGCTGGCTTTCGACGACGAACATCATGCTGCGCCGGCGGGGAAACACCGGTCGTCAGCTCCCCGACTGGAGACCCACCCCATGAAGAAGCTCGCCACCCTTCTCTTCGCGACCGCGGCGACGCCGGCCTTCGCCGCCGATCTCGTCGAGCTGCCGCCGCCTCCGCCTCCGCCCGTCATCGTGGCGGCACCGGCCTGGACCGGGCTCTATGTCGGGGCCCATGCCGGCGGCGCGTTCCACCGTGGCGGATCAGGTCTCACGGACGCGTTCATCCGCATTCCGGCAACGCCCGGAAGCCCCGCTCGACCGGCCGTTCCGGCGACGCCTTTCATTCCCGGCACGCCGGGCGATCCGGGCCGTCCCGCCATTCCGCCGACGGCGCCCGTCACCGTCGAGCCCGGGCTCGTCGAATTTTCCTTCGCCTGCGCAGGCGCCGGCCCTGCCGCCGCTTGCTCGGGCGCGATCATCAACAACGGCGTGGAGACGCCGGTCGAACTCACCCGCGCGGAGCTGTCCGCCGCCATCGCGGAGGCCGGCGGCGATCCCAACGCCGCCGAAGCCGCCGCCATCGCGGTCGAGGTCGCGACGCCCGGCGGCGTCATTCCCGGCACGCCGGGCTCGCCGGCCATTCCGCCGACGCCCGGTACGCCAGATCAGCCGGCGACCCCAGGTACGCCCGCCGTGCCCGCCGTCGAGCCGACGCCCGAGCGCATTGTCAACATCGCGGACCTGCCCGGCGTCACGCGCTTCGAACGCGACAGCGACGGCTTCGTCGGCGGCGTGCATGTCGGCGCGGACCGCGAGCTCGGCGCGAGCTTCGGCACCGGAGCCGTGGTCGTCGGTGCCGTCGCCGATCTGTCCTATGTCGACGTCGAGCGCTTCGCCGGCCTCTCGGGCTTCGGCGAGGAAATCTCGGTGCGCGAAGAGCTGGACTATCTGGCGACGCTGCGAGGCCGCCTCGGCCTCGCCTACGGCGCGACGCTCGTCTACGCCACCGGCGGCCTCGCCTTCGGCAGCGTGGACACCACCATCGTCAACACCGCATTCGACGATGTCGCCTCGCGCAGCGATACGCGCTTGGGCTACTCGGTCGGCGGCGGCGTGGACTTCCTGGTCAATCCGAACTTCAGCCTCGGCGTCGAATATCTCTACACCGATCTCGGCAGCGACGATGTCTCGCGCAGCTACGATCTGGGCGGCGGCGACACGCTGAACGTCTCGGCCGACCGGGACTTCGACTTCCACACCGTCTGGGCGAAGGCGTCCTTCCGCTTCAACTGAGACGTTCGACAAGACCGCGCGGGGCTCGCCCAAGCGAGCCCGCTTCACGTCTTCGGCGAGGTCCGCGACCCCGCCGAAACTTGCAGGTGCAGCGCTCTCTCCCTAGTTTTCGCGAAGACAAGCGAGGGTCGAGCGTGAACCAGACGGCAAGGTGCGACAGGGTCGGGACGGCGACGCAAGGGCGGCGCGGCGCCATTCGGTCCGCGCCGGCGCAACGTCCCTACGGCGCGGTCGCGATCGTCGCAGGTCTGATGCTCGCTGCCACGATTCCGGCCTTCGCACAGACCAGCCCGTCCGTGCCGGTGCGCGTGGGCGGCGACTGGGAGTTTCCCGCCTGCTCCAAGCGCGGGACGATCAACGGCTCGCAGGTTTCGGGCGACTCCGTGCCCGTGAACTCCACGCCGACCCCGAGCCGGCGTCCGATCGGGCGCCTGCCCGTCGGCAGCGAAGTCTATATGTGCGACGAGAACGGCACCTTCGTCGGCGTCGTCTACGGAGATGGCGATTGCGGACTGGACGAGCCGATCGAGCGGCGCGCCGCCTATCGCGGGTCCTGCTCCTCGGGATGGGTCCACAACCGGTCGATCGACCCCTCGGACGGCGGCGCCGTTTAGAGCGCCGTGCGTCCGTTCGGACGCATAAAGGTCGCTCTGACTCTTTGAATCGACGCATCAGGCTTTCCGGAAATCGAATTCGATTCTCGGCCGGATGCTATGGGGTGTGTCCCGAACGGTGTTCCTGAACCGGGCGGCGGCCCCGGCCTGCGACGAAGCGCGGGGCCGCTCCTGGTGCGTCAGGCGATCTTGCGTTCGTCCCGATCTCCGCCGCCGGTCTCGGCAAGGCCGGTGTCCAGCTCGTCCTTGCCCTCGCGGATATCCTTCGGATCGCGCTCGGCGACGATCCCGTCTTCCGTCACAGGGCGGGACAGCGGCGGCTTGCGTTCGTTCTCGTCCGTCTTCGACATGGGAACCTCCGTTTCGTCCCGGGAGGAAGGCTCGGGGGCCCCGCTCCGTTCCGTGACGAGGCCGAAGGATCAGACGAACCGCCTCCAGGGCAGTTGATCGCGAAGCGCCTGGGGAAGCGGCGAGGGTTCTATGCGCACGATCCCCGCCTCCCCGCCGGGCGGAACGATCATGTCGTCGTGCTCGCCCGGCCGCCGCTGCGGCAGATCGGGCAGGTTCTCCTCCGCGCCCACATCCAGGAAGTGGATTCCCGCAAAGGTCTCGCGACGATAGACGAGCCGCGCCGGACGCAGCTCGCGCTCGTCGATGGCGATCTCGAACTGCTTGGGCAGCTGGACGGAGGTCTCGACGGACAGCAGGGCACCGGTGCGCGACAGGTTGCGCACCACGCAGTCCACCGTGGAATAGCGATTGTTGAAGACGACGCGGGCACGCTTGAGCGTCCGCGTTCGCGGAGCGATCCGACGCTCGTCGTCAGAGAGGGATTTCTGGTCGTCCCCCATCTCGAAATCTCCGTTCGTCGCGCGTCGAAGCTACGAGCGCGGCCTTAATCGGACATGAATCGACCGAAGTGGATTCGAGTGTGCACCGGGCGATCGACGAGGAAAAGCCCGGCCGCGTGCGGCCGGGCTCGTGTTCATGCAGCTTGGGGCGACTAGTTGCGCGCCTTGTCGACCAGCGCGTTGGACTTGATCCACGGCATCATGCCGCGCAGCTTCTCGCCGACTTCCTCGATCTGATGCGCGTCGTTGTTGCGGCGGATGCCCTTGAAGCGAGCCATGCCCGAACGGTACTCCTGCATCCAGTCGGAGGTGAACTTGCCCGTCTGGATGTCCTTCAGGACGCGCTTCATCTCCTTCTTGGTGTCCTCGGTGATGATGCGCGGACCCGTCACGTACTCGCCCCACTCGGCCGTGTTCGAGATCGAGTAGTTCATGTTGGCGATGCCGCCCTCATAGATGAGGTCGACGATCAGCTTCACCTCGTGCAGGCACTCGAAATAGGCCATCTCGGGCGCGTAGCCGCCCTCGACCAGCGTCTCGAAGCCAGCGCGGATCAGCTCGACGAGACCGCCGCACAGGACGACCTGCTCGCCGAAGAGATCGGTCTCGCACTCTTCCTTGAAGTTGGTCTCGATGATGCCCGAACGGCCGCCGCCGACGCCGCAGGCGTAGGACAGCGCGAGCTCCAGCGCGTTGCCCGAGGCGTTCTTGTCGACCGCCACGAGGCAGGGCACGCCGCCGCCCTTCTGGTACTCGCCGCGCACGGTGTGGCCCGGGCCCTTCGGCGCGATCATCACGACGTCGAGCGTGGACTTCGGCTCGATCAGACCGAAATGGACGTTCAGGCCGTGCGCGAAGGCGATCGCGGCACCGTCGCGGATGTTCGGAGCGATCTCCTGCTTGTAGATGTCGGCCTGCAGCTCGTCGGGCGTGGCCATCATCATCAGATCGGCCGTCTTGGCGGCTTCGGCGACGGTGGTGACCTTGAAGCCGTCGGCCTCGGCCTTCTGGGCCGTCGGCGAGCCGGCGCGCAGCGCGACCGTGATGTCGGAGACGCCCGAATCCTTCAGGTTCAGCGCGTGGGCGCGGCCCTGGCTGCCGTAGCCGACGATCACGACCTTGCGGCCCTTGATGAGGTTCAGATCGGCGTCGCGATCGTAATAGACACGCATCTCGGTTATTTCCTCTCCGTTGAGGGGTCTCGGGGCGTCTTCGCGCCCGTTTCGGTGGTCCCGTAGAGGACCAGGAACTGTTCGGCCGCGCGGGCGGCCTGGGTGGCGATGTCGGCTTCGCTCGGCGCGGGGCGCTCGCCGAGAAGCAGGCGGATCTGCAGGTCGCGCACGACGAGGCCGAAGAAGGAGCGGAAGGCCGTCTGGCTGTCGTCGAACCGCAGGAGACCGGCGGACTTGCCCGCCTCCAGCAGGGGCCGCAACCGGTGCCCCATGGCGAACGGGCCGTTCTCCAGCACCACGGCGCCGAGATCGCGCTTGTCGGACCCCGCCTGCCCGACCGCCAGGCGGTTGAGCGCGATGGAGGTCGAGCCCGAGAGCACGTTCAGCCAGTCGGAGGCGAACTGCGTCAGCCGTTCGGCCAGCGCATCGCGGTCGAGCGTCCCCTCGCCGGCCGGGACCGCGCGGACCTTGGAGGCCTGCCGCTGCACCGTGGCGGTCAGGAGGCCATCCCGGCCGCCGAACCATTTGTAGAGCGTTTCCTTGGAGCAGTTGGCGCGACGGGCCACGGCCGCCATGGTCAGCCCGCTCCCCGAGGAGACGAGCAGGGACAGCGCGGCATCGAGCACCTCCCCCTGGCGTTCCGTCCAATCCTGCGCGTCCGTCCGCACCGTGAAACTCCCGTACCGTACGTTACGGTACGGTCTCTAGCCTATGCTTTCGGCGTCGGCAAGACGCCGCCATCACGAGGCTCAGACCGTCTGCCCGCAGGCTCGGCGGAAGCGGCGGACCGTTTCGGTCATTCCGTGTTCGAGCGCGTCGGCCGTCAGGCCGTGGCCGATCGAGACTTCCTCGATGAAGGGCAGCCGGCGGACGAGCGGCGGCAGATTCTCCACCGTCAGATCGTGCCCCGCGTTGAGCCCGAGGCCGAGGGCACGAGCGCGGTCGCCGGCCTTGCCGAGCCGGTCGAGTTCCCGCGCTGCGGCTTCCGGGTCGGCGTGGGTGCCGCCATAGGGACCCGTGTAGAGCTCCAGCCGGTCGGCACCGATCTCGGCGGCGATCTCGAAACCCTTCGGGTCGGGGTCGGCGAAGAAGGCGACCCTCACGCCCTCGCCCTTCAGACGGCGCGCGACCTGAAGCAGAAGCTCGCGGTGCGCGGCGAAATCCCATCCATGGTCGGAGGTGGGCTGGGACGGGTCGTCCGGCACCAGCGTCACCTGTTCGGGCCGGACCGACAGAGCGAGGTCGATGAAATCATCGCTCGGATAGCCTTCGACGTTGAATTCGGCGCCCGGAAACTCGGAATCGATCAGGCCCCGCAGCTCCGGCAGGTCGGCGAAGCGGATGTGGCGCTGATCCGGCCGGGGATGCACGGTGAGCCCCACGGCCCCGGCTGCGAGCGCGAGGCGCCCCATCCCGACGACGCTCGGCCAGGGAAGGTCGCGCCGGTTGCGGAGCATGGCGACGGCGTTGAGATTGACGGAAAGGGCGGTCGGCATGACGGGCGTCTGGCTCCTGCGGCGGACCGTGCAGCCTTAACCGAGCCGCGTTCCGGTTTCCATGACGCACGTCGCGGGCCGAGGTTGACTCCGGCTTCGACTCCCCTCTTTCCCGCCACAGCGCTTCCGTCGAACAGCCGCCGTACCGGCGAGGAGGAAACCCCCATGAGCATGGCCACAAGAGCAGCCCCCATCGTCGTCGCCGGCGTCGCCGGTATTCTCGTCGGCTATCTGCTGGCGCCCAATGTCTCGGCGGTGCGCGAGGATTTCGCGGCACGCTTCAACGAGCAGACGCCGCTGATCCAGCAATTGCAGTCGAGCGTCGCCAACATCGAAGCGCGCGTCGGCGCCATGCCGGACGCCGACGCCCTGCACGCCGCGATCACTGAGCAGCTGGCCGCCGCCGAAGGGCGCCTCGCGACGCAGACGGAGACGCTCGGCACGCAGCTTTCCGAACAGGCCGGTACGGTGCCGGAAGAGCTGACCTCGGCGATCGAGGAGACCCGGACGGGCATCGAGGATCTGCGCTCGCAGGTCGAGACGCTGAGCGAGGAACTGTCCTCCATGCGCGAGGAGGTCGCGGCGGGCGCACAGGCGCCCCGCGAGGACGAGGCGGGGCGTCTGGCCAACGAAGTCGGGGCGTCCGGTGCCGTCCTTCTGGCCGGTCAGGCCGCGCTTTTCGGCGGAACGCGCGTCTATCTTGACGAGATCGACGTCGAGGGCGGCACCGCGACGATGACCGCACAGGGCGCCGAAGCGATGCAGGTCGATGCCGGCGAGACGGTGGAAATCTCTCCGACATGCTCTTTGCGCCTTGCGGGGGTGGCCGCGAACGCCGCCTATCTGGCGCCGGAAGACTGCAACCCGGCGGCCGGAGGAACCCAGCCCGCCGCGGCGAACGGCGATCCTGCCGCGGCTGCCGCCGCCGGCGTTCCCGCGCCCGACGGGCAAGGCGAGGCCCGCGAGGAGAATCCGGTCGCGCCGGGCGAAGAGCAGCCCGATCAGCCGCTTGAGGAAGAACCCGCGGCGAACGCACAGGTGCCGGCCGGCGCCGTCCCGCCGCAGGGCGCCCAGGCCGTGCCGGACCAGCAGCCCGGCATGCAGGAGGGCAACGCTCCCAATGCCGGCGAGCCGCAGGGCGGCCAGCCGCAGCCGGCGCAGTAGGCTCGGCATCGTCCAAGGCGGGATGCTCACCGGCATCCTGCCTTGGACCTCATACTCGGCAAGGTCTTAGCGGACGATCGTCAGCGTCTTCGCTGCGCGTGTGACGGCGGTGTAGAGCCAGCGCTCGCGCGTGTCGCGGAACGCCCAGCTCTCGTCGAAGAGCATGACGTCGTCCCACTGCGAGCCCTGCGCCTTGTGGACGGTCAGCGCATAGCCGAAGTCGAAATCGTCGTAGCGCTTCTTCGTCGCCCACGGGATCTCGGCCGTCGGATCCTCGAACGCGGCCTTCAGCAGCTTGATCTTGGCCGCGCCGCGATCGATGTCGTCGTCGTCCGGCTTCACGATGAGGTTCGTGCCGGGCTTGGTCTTCTCCGGCGAGGCGGTCATCACCTGCCAGAGCGATCCGTTGAGGAGGCCCTTCGTCGGGTCGTTGCGCAGGCAGACGAGCTTGTCGCCGGCCTGCGGCAAGGCACCCTGAAACCCCTTCAATTCGCGCAGGCGCCCGTTGTAGAGCCGGCGCGTGCGGTTGGTGCCGACCAGCACCTGATCGGCCTTGAGAACGGCCTCGCGCTCCACCTCCCGCTTGGAGATGACGCGGGCGCTCCCGTAGTCGCCGTAGGCAAGCTCCTTTCCCTCGCGCACGTCGAGAGCCAGCTTGAGGATGGGATTGTCGCGCGCCTGCCGGTGGATCTCGGTCAGGAGGTAGTCGGGCTCGGCCTCGGTGAAGAAGCCGCCGCCCGACACCGGCGGAAGCTGGCCCGGATCGCCGAGCACGAGAATCGGCGTGCCGAAGCTCATCAGATCGCGCGCCAGCGCCTCGTCCACCATCGAGCACTCGTCGACGACGACGAGCTTGGCCTTGGCGACCGGGCTCTGGCGGTTCAGCGAGAAGGCCGGCGAGACGCGCGCCGTGCCGGTCGTCTCGTCCGACACCGTCTCCTCGCCGCGCGGGCGGTAGATCAGCGAATGGATGGTCTTGGCGCTCTTGGCGCCCTTGGCGCGAAGGACCTGCGCCGCCTTGCCGGTGAAGGCCGCGAACTGGACCTGTCCGTCCATGCCTTCGGCGAAGTGCCGCGCGAGCGTCGTCTTGCCCGTGCCGGCATAGCCGAAGAGGCGGAAGAGCGGATCGTCGCCGCGCTTGAGCCATTCCGCGACGCGGGCCAGCGCCTCGTCCTGCTGGGGTGAGAGCTTCATGGCAACGGGGTCGCAGAAACGGGCCCGCCGGGCAAGCCTCAGTGTGCCAGCAGCGGCCAGATCGTCGCGAGCAGCAGCAGGCCCATCGCGAGGTTGAAGAGGCGCAGCCGCTTCTCGTCGGACAGGAAGCGCCGCAGCCCCATGCCGAACAGGGTCCAGACCGAGACCGACGGAAAGTTCACGAGCACGAAGGCGAGCGCGACGATCAGGACCGACAGGACGGGCGCCGACGCGCTGACATAGGCGCCCATCGCCACCAGCGCCATGGCCCAGGCCTTGGGGTTGACCCACTGGAAGGCCGCGGCCTGCAGGAAGGTCATCGGCTCGGATGCCCCCTGCCCCTTGTCGCCGAGGCCGCGGGAGAGCGCGATCTTCCAGGCGAGATACGCCAGATAGGCCGCGCTGGCGATCTTCATCGCCATCTCCAGCGCCGGATAGGCGTGGATCAGCGCGCCGACGCCGAAGCCGACCGCGAGAAGCAGGCTCGCGAACCCGCCCGCGATCCCGAACATATGCGGAATCGTCCTGCGGAAGCCGAAGTTCACGCCCGACGCCATCAGCATGAAATTGTTGGGCCCCGGCGTGATGGAGGAGACGAAGGCAAATCCGAGGAGGGCCAGGAACAGTTCGGTGGACATGGGCGGCACCAGAATGGAAGGGAAGGCAACCGCCCCGACAGGCGGATCAGGCGTCGAGCATTCCGGCTTCGCCGCGGCTCATGGCGGCGACGCCGGTCCGGCAGACCTCGACGAGGCCGAGCGGGGCCATGATCGTCACGAACTTCTCGATCTTGGACGACTTGCCGGTGATCTCGAAGACGAAGTGCGAGACGGAGGTGTCGATGACGTTGGCGCGGAAGACGTCGGCGATGCGCAACGCCTCGACGCGGTCGTCGCCGGTGCCCGCCACCTTCACGATGGCGAGCTCGCGCTCGATCGGACCGTCCTCGGAGGAGCGACGCGCCTCGAGCGTCAGGTCCACCACCTTGTGAACCGGCACGATCCGGTCGACCTGCGCCTTCAGCTGCTCGATCACCGGCGGGGCGCCGCGCGTCACGATGGTGATGCGCGACAGGTGCTTGGCATGCTCGGTCTCGGAGACGGTCAGGCTCTCGATGTTGTAGCCGCGCCCGGAGAAGAGACCGATGACGCGGGCGAGAACGCCCGGCTCGTTGTCGACGAGGATCGAGAGCGTGCGCGCCTCGTCCTTCGGCTTCTCGTCGGTGATGAAATAGGCGGAGGCCGGCGGCTGAAGGGCGTTGGACATCGGGTCTCGTTCGAAAGGTCTAGAGAAGGCGGACGGGAATGGCGTCGGGAGCGTCCTGCGCCCGGCGGGCGAAGTCGCGGTCGAAGGTGACGAGCTCGTCGCAGTCGGACGAGCCTGCAAGGTGAAGGGCGTCGGCGAAGTCCATGCCGGCCGCGAAAGCGGAGATCGCGCGCGCCACCACGGAGCGGCCCTCCACCTCGACCGTTCTCAGTTTCAAAAGACCCTCCATCAAGCTCGACCTAACCGCCCGGTCGAGTTTGAAACGACTGCGCAGGACCCATTCGGTTTCCAGAAGAACGGTGGCGGAGACAACGAGTGTACCCGCCGACAACAATTCTCGCGCAGTCTTCGCTTGTTCCGAGCCATTGTCGGCCAGAATCCGAACGAGCACGTTGGTATCAACGGCGCGTCTCATCGTCGAACCTTTCCGCAGCCTCGCGATCCACGATTTCTTCTATTTCGGAATCCGTCGGGTAATCTCCGTCGACCTTCGGAACAAGCGCGAGGAACGCTTCTGGACTGAGCGATGCAGCATCGCTCGGGAAAGCGGCTTTGCGACGCACGATCACGTCGTCACCGTCCTGGACGACTTCGAGTTCCGTTCCTGGCACCCAGCCACGACGTGCCAGAAGTTCCGCCGGAATGGGAATCTCTCCGCTCGGCAGGACGACGACCGTCGCCACCGCCTCCTCCGATCGAACCTTCTCGGCCTTTAGAGCAACCATATTCCTACACCAGCGCCTTGCCCTTGGCGTCGATGGCGTTCGCCACGCGCTCGTCGGTCGCCTCGTCGGGCAACAGGATCTCGTTGTGCGCCTTGCCGCTCGGGATCATCGGGAAGCAGTTCGTCAGGTTCTGGACGCAGCAGTCGAAGATCACCGGCCGGTCGACCGCGATCATCTCGTCGATCGCCGAATCCAGATCGCCCGACTTCTCGACGCGCAGCCCGACGCCGCCATAGGCCTCGGCGAGCTTCACGAAGTCCGGCAGAGCCTCCGAGTAGGAGTGCGACAGGCGGTTGCCGTGCAGCAGCTGCTGCCACTGGCGCACCATGCCCATATACTGGTTGTTCAGGATGAAGATCTTGATCGGTGCGCCGTACTGAACGGCCGTCGACATCTCCTGCATCGTCATCTGCACCGAAGCGTCGCCCGCGATGTCGATGACGAGGGCGTCGGGATGCGCGATCTGGACGCCGAGCGCCGCCGGCAGGCCGTAGCCCATGGTTCCGAGCCCGCCGGATGTCATCCAGCGGTTCGGCTCCTCGAAGCCGTAGAACTGCGCGGCCCACATCTGGTGCTGGCCGACCTCCGTGGTGATGAAGGTCTTGCGGTCCTTCGTCTTCTCGTAGAGCCGCCGGATCGCATGCTGCGGCAGGATGACGTCGCCCTCCTGCCGGAAGGCCAGGCAGTTGCGCTCCTTCCAGCCCTCGATGCGCCGACGCCAGGCCGACAGGCCCTCGGCGTCGTTCGAGGCTCCCGTCTCCTTCCACGCGGCGACGAGATCGCGCAGGACGTGGGTGACGTCCCCGATGATCGGCAGATCGACCCGCACGGTCTTGTTGATCTGCGAGGGGTCGATGTCGATGTGGATCTTCTTGGAGTTCGGCGAGAAGCCGTCGAGCCGCCCGGTGATGCGGTCGTCGAAGCGCGCCCCGATGCAGACCATGACGTCGCAATCGTGCATCGCCAGATTGGCTTCGTAGGTCCCGTGCATGCCCAGCATGCCGAGCCAATGCTCGCCGCTCGCCGGATAGGCGCCGAGACCCATCAAGGTGGAGGTGATCGGGAAGCCGGTCAGCTCAACGAGTTCGCGCAGGAGCCGCGACGCCTCCGGTCCCGAATTGATGACGCCGCCGCCCGTGTAGAAGATCGGCTTCTTGGCCGACGCCATGAGCTCGACCGCCGCGCGGATGCGGCCGGGGTCCGTGTCGAGCTTGGGCTGGTAGCGCTCGAGCGAGCGGGCGCGGCTCGGCGGCGTGTAGGTGCCCGTCGCGAACTGAACGTCCTTCGGGATGTCGACGACGACGGGCCCCGGACGGCCGGAGGTCGCGACATGGAAGGCCTCGTGCAGGATATCGGCCAGATCCTCGACGCTTTTGACCAGCCAATTGTGCTTCGTGCAGGGGCGCGTGATGCCGACCGTGTCGCACTCCTGGAACGCGTCCGAGCCGATCAGCGGCGTGGGAACCTGTCCGGTGATGCAGACGAGCGGGATGGAATCCATCAACGCGTCCTGCAGCGGCGTGACCATGTTGGTCGCGCCGGGACCGGAGGTGACGAGGACGACGCCCGGCTTGCCGGTGGAGCGCGCATAGCCCTCCGCCGCATGGCCCGCGCCCTGCTCGTGACGGACGAGGATGTGCTTGACCTCCTCCTGCTGGAAGATCGCGTCGTAGATCGGCAGAACCGCGCCGCCGGGATAGCCGAAGAGGTGCTCGACGCCGTTGTCCGCCATCGCCTGAACCACCATCTGGGCTCCGGTCATCTTCCGGATTCCGGGGTTGATCGTCATGTCGTCCATGGCAGGTCGCCTTCGGTTTGAGCCGTCGTCGCGGCGTCGTTTCCTCGAATTTCAGGTATAAAAAAAGGCCCACCGGAGGGGCCTTGGTCAGCGCACACGTGGCATCAGCCGGGCGGTCCGTCAGACCGCCTCGCGTGTGCGCCTTCTTACGAGAATGAGCTTCTTCGTCATGGGGCGGAACGCTAGACCCGTCCTAAGACGCCGTCAAGGCCGAACTTCACGCGCCCGTCAGCTTGGCCATCGCGCTCTTGGGATCGAGGTCGGGCGCGCGGACGTGGCCGTAGCGGGCCAGCAGGAGGCAGTATGCACCGAAGGCCATCAGCCCCGCGCCCGTGGCCGAAAGCAGGAGCGAACCGAAGGGCCACGAGCCGATCTCGAGAAGCGCGTCCTCGATACCCGGCGAATCCTCGGGCTCCCAGCGCGAGACGCTGGTGAAGAACAGGATCGCGAAGGCCGTGAAGACGAGGGCGCGCGCCGTCAGGCCGACACGGCAAAGCGGGATCATCCATCGCGCGTGGCGAGAAGGCAGAGACAGGAACCGCAGGAAGGAGCCGGTCCAGGCCTTCTTCAAATGGTCGGCTGCCACGCAGAGAAGGACAATGCCGATCGGAATCGTGAACCAGGGGCCGAAGACGGGCGCCCAGGCTTCCAGAACTCCGCCGCTTCCCTCGCTTTGCGACAGGCCGAACAGGAGCGAACCGGCATAGAAGGCGAGCAGCAGGTAGAGGCTCCCCGAGAAGAAGCGGCCGATCCGGGTCGCGATCCCCTTCCACCCGGTGCCGTAGCCGTCGGCGTCGAGGACCGCCTGCAGGAACCGCCAGAGGGCGAAGGACGGCAGCGCGAGAACGAGCAGCGCCAGCATGATCGTTCCGAAGGGCGATCCCACGATCTGGAGGATCGCGTCCTCTTCGCTCATCGCCTCCCCGCCCGAAAAGGCGGATTTGAAGGCGAAGTAGCCGATGACGATGAAGACGAGCGCCCGGGCGAGATAGCCGAGGCGCGCGGCCTTCTCGATGGCGTCGCGATGGTCCTCTATCGGCGTCGCCTGCGACATGAATGCGCGTCCTCGTTGTTCGGATCGAGAACCGGCGTGGCGGCCCAGCGGTTCCCGTCAGCGTCCCGACGCCGCGCGCGCGCGCGCGATCAGATCGTCGGGGTCGGAACCGTCCGCTCCATGGATGCGAAGCCAGTCCGCCCCGAACTGGTTCCGAAACCAGGTCTCCTGCCGCTTGGCATATTGCCGGGTCCGGGTGACGGATCGCTCTCTGGCCTGCTCCGGCGACGACCGGCCGTGCTCGACCTCCAGAAGTTCAGCCAGCCCGATCGCCTTGCCGGCGAGCCCGTCGAGGGCGCGGGGACGCTGCGAGAAGGCGACCGCCTCCGCCCTCGCCCCCTCCTCCAGCATGCGGCCGAAGCGCGTCGCGATCCGGTCGCGGAGAACCGACCGGTCCGGCGCGAGCACGATCTTCGCGGTGGATCGAGGATCGACGAGCGCCCGTCCCGTCGCGCCGGATACCGCCGTCGAACCCAGACGCGCACGGGTCTCGGCAAGTTCGAGCGCGCGCGTAACGCGCTGCGGGTCGCTCGGCCGAATTCGAGCGGCGGCGACGGGGTCGAGATCGCCGAGGAGCGCGTGCAGGCGCTGCGGACCTTCTTGCGCCATACGCTGGCGCCAGCGGTCGCGAATGTCGAGCGGCACCTGCGGCATCTCGTCGAGCCCGCCGAGCAGCGCGCGGAAGTAGAGGCCGGTGCCGCCGCAGAAGACCGGAACCCGCCCCTCGGCCCGCAGACGGCCGAGCAGGGGCCCGACCTCGCGCAGCCAGTCGCCGACCGAGTAGGGCAAGGCCGGATCGCGGTGCCCGTAGAGATGATGAGGCACGCCGCTCATCTCGTCCCGCGCCGGTCGGGCCGTCAGAATGCGAAGCCCGTCATAGACCTGCATGGAATCGGCGTTGACGACGGCGCCGCCGAGAGCCGAAGCGAGACGGAGCGCCAGAGCGGATTTGCCGCTCGCGGTCGGTCCCGCTATCAGGATCGCCTGCCTCGTTCCTTCCTGCACCAAGGCGCCGCCCTCGAAATGTTCGTCGCAACGTTGATCTCCGCGCGCCGCGATCCGCGCGTCACCCGTACCCTCGTCGTCCAGGCGCTCGGCATCCTCGGCGAGGCCGAGACGCATTGGCTGGAGGACGAGGTCGCCTGCGATCTCGTCACCGCCGAGCCGATCGAAGATACGGTCCGGCGCGACCTCGACGATCTCGCCCGCGAGGCCGCGATCGACGTGGTGGTGCAGCAGCAGGCCGGCCGGCGCAAGCGCCTTCTCCTCGCCGACATGGATTCCACCATGATCGAGGAGGAGTGCATCGACGAACTGGCCGCCGAGCTTGGCCTGAAGGGCGCGGTCGCCGCCATCACGGCGCGCGCCATGAACGGCGAGATCGCCTTCGAGCCCGCCTTGCGCGAGCGGGTGGCGCTCTTGAAGGATCTGCCGACGGCGACGATCGGCCACGTCATCGACACGCGCATCCATCTGGCGGACGGGGGCCGGGAGCTGGTCGCGACGATGCGGGCGCACGGCGCCTGGACCGCGCTCGTCTCCGGCGGTTTCACGGCCTTCACGAGCGTCGTCGGCGCCCGGCTCGGCTTCGACGAGAACCGGGCGAACGTCCTGAATGTCGAGGACGAAAAGCTCGCCGGGACCGTCGCCGAACCCATCCTCGGCGCCGAGGCCAAGCTCACCGCGCTTCACGAGATCGCCAGCGCGAAGGGATTGACCGCTGCGGACGCCATCGCGGTCGGCGACGGGGCCAACGACCTGCCGATGATCCTGGCGGCCGGAACGGGCGTCGCCCTGCACGCCAAGCCGGCGGTCGCCGAACAGGCGCCGCACTGCATCCGGCATGGCGACCTCACAGCCCTCCTCTTCCTTCAGGGCTACAGGGCGAGCGAGTTCGCGCGCTGACGAATTGTCTGTTCGACAGGGCGGGCCTATGTTCGAGCGGCGTTCGGATCGGAGGTATTCGCAATGCAGACGACCCTCGTTCTCGATGACGACCTCATCGCGAAGGCTGAAGCCTATACGGGCCTGACGGAGCGTTCTGCCCTCGTCAACGAGGCCATGAAGGCCCTCATTCAAAGGGAAGCGGCGCGCCGCATCGCTTCGTTGGGGGGCAGTCAACCGTCTCTCGCCTCCCCAAGGCGTCGCAGGGACGACTGAGCTGCTTCTCGTAGACACGTCCGTCTGGATCGACCATCTGCGTCAGCATGACGAACGTCTCGCCCGTCGGCTTCTCGACCTGCAAGTTCTGATCCACCCCTTCGTCATAGGCGAAATCGCGCTCGGGTCGCTCAAGAACAGGCAGCTCGTGCTCGACGAGTTCGAACGCCTTCCTTCGATCGGCATCGAGAGCGAACGATCGGTCCTCGACTTCATCGAGCGGAATACCCTCGGCGGGACCGGGATAGGTTACATCGACGCCCATCTGCTGGCGTCCGTCGCCCGACGCGACGACTGTCGTCTCTGGACACGCGATCGTCGTCTTCTCGTCGTCGCCGAGCGACTTGGCTTGGCGGCCTAATCGAGCGGCAGGACCACGAAGCGGAGGTCGCCGTTCGGCGAGGCGACGAGCATCGCGGCGTTGCGCTGGCCGGCCGAGCGCAGCTCCCCGAGCCGGGCGCGGAAGGCGGAGGCATCGGCGACCCTCTCCTGGCCGACCTCCACGATCACCTGACCCGGCTCGAGTTCGGATTCGAACGCGACCGACCTGGGATCGACCTCGACGACAAGGAGCCCCTCGATGGATTCGGCGATGCCGAACTCCTCCCGCGAAGCCTCGTCGAGAGGGCCGAAGCGAAGGCCCATGGTCGAAAGATCGGCGCCGTCCTCGACCGGCTCTTCTCCGCCCTCGCCCGCGCCGGTCTCGATTTCCTCGAGGCGCGCCTCGCCATCCTCCAGCCGTCCGAGCGTGATCTCGACCTCGATCGTCTCGGTCGGAGCGTCCAGGCCTGCCTTGCGCAGGAGCCGGACCGTCACGGTCTTTCCGACCGGCGTCTCCGCTACGATCCGCGGCAGATCGCGGGCATTCGCCACGCCCTGCCCGTCGAAGCCGACGATGACGTCTCCGATCTCGATCGCTCCGGTGTCGGACGGCCCGTCGGGAATGATGCCGGTGACGAGCGCGCCGCGGCTGTCCTCGAAGCCGAGCCCCTCGGCGATGTCCTCGCTGACGGTTTGCAGGCGGATGCCGAGCCAGCCGCGGCGGGTTTCGCCGAACTCGGAGAGCTGGGCGACGACGTTCTGCGCGAGGACCGCCGGGATGGAGAAGCCGATGCCGATCGAGCCGCCGGTCGGCGAGATGATCGCCGTGTTGATGCCGATGACGCGGCCGTACATGTCGAAGAGCGGGCCGCCGGAATTGCCGCGATTGATGGCCGCATCCGTCTGGATGAAATCCTCGTAGGGGCCGTCCGCGATGCGCCGACCGCGCGCCGAGACGATGCCGATCGACACCGAGCCGCCGAGGCCGAACGGGTTGCCGATGGCCATGACCCAGTCGCCGATCCGCACTCCTTGCGAATCGCCGAACTCGACCGAGGCGAGCGGCGCCTCCGGCTCGACGCGAAGCACGGCGATGTCCGTTTTCGGATCGACGCCGACCACGCTCGCGTCCAGCGAGGAGCCGTCTGCGAAATTGACGGTGATCTCGTCGGCACCGTCCACGACGTGATTGTTGGTGACGATCAGCCCGTCCGGATCGACCACGAAGCCGGAGCCGAGCGAGCGGTTCTGGCGCGAGCCGCGATCCCCGTCGTTCAGAAGATCGTCAAAGAACTCCTGCAGCGGCGATCCGTCCGGCGCGCTCAGAGGCGGCAGGCCGCGCCCGGCGGCTCTGACGTTCTGCGCGGTCGAGATGTTGACGACGGCGTCGAGCAGCCCCTCGGCGAGGTCGGCGACGGAAGCCGGACCCTGCATGCGCGGCTGCGCCTGACCGGACGGCACGCCCTGCGCCCCCGGATTGACCATCTCGCCGACGGGCGGCTGCGGCGCGAGCGGCTGGCCCTCCGGCGGCGGTGCGATGACGCCCTGGGCGTGAACTGGGCCGCCGGCCGTCAGGATCGCAAGGGCGCAGGCGCCGACGAGCGAAGTTCGTTTGGTCGCCATTCCCTCAACCCCTCGCGGCGGGACGCTCCGCCTCAACACCCTCGTTCCCACACCGAAAAGGCGCGGTGGAACCGAGGTTTCGAATCAAACCCTCAGGCATCCGTCGAAGCCCGAGCGTTCGAGCACGAAACCCGAGGAAAGCGTCTGAAACAAGGGAAGAGCGAAAGGCCTGCGGGCGATGAAAGCCGAACGCGAAGACGCCCGCCGAATGGGCGGGCGTCTCGTTTCCTCAGTTGGCGGGCGCCGGGGCGACTTCGCCCGGCTCCACCTCCGGCTCGATCGCCGGCAGGCCGCTTTCGGCGTCGCCGGGCGTTTCGCCCTCCGCCTCGCTGCCGGGCGCCGGCGCCATGATGGAGGGCGGCTCCTCGCCGGCCGTGATGGCGCGGGCCGCCTCTTCGGCGCGGCGGCGGGCCTCCTCTGCGGCCGGGCTCAACGGCGCGGCCTCTCCGTTCAGGGTCGAACCGTTCGTCGCCTCGCCCTCTCCGTTCGCCGGCACCGAAGGCGCGGCGGGAACGTTGCCGGTCGTCGCGACCGCGACGTCGGCGTTGAAGTAGCGGAAGAAGTCCGAATCCGGCGACAGGACCATGGTCGTGCCGGCATTCTCCATCGCGCCGCGATAGGCCTGCATCGAGCGGTAGAACTCGAAGAACTCCGGGTTGGCGCCGAAGGCGGCCGCGAAGATCGCGTTGCGCTCGGCGTCGCCCTCACCCTGCATGATCTGCGCATCGCGCTGGGCGCCCGCCACGGTCTCCGACACTTCGCGGTCCGCCGCCGCGCGGATCTCGCGCGCCGCGACCTGACCGTTGGCGCGAAGGCCCTCGGCCTCGGCCAGACGCTCGGCGCGCATGCGCTCGTAGGTCTGGGCCGCGACGTCCTCGGTCAGATCCGTGCGGCGGATGCGCACGTCGGCGAGCGAAAGCCCGAGATTCTCGGCCTCTGGGCGGATCTGGTCGCGGACCTCGACCATCATGGCCTGACGCTCGTCCGACAGCGCCGCCTCGAAGGAGCGACGGCCGTAGACGGCGCGGATCGCCGAATCGAAGCGGGTGCGGAGCCGCTGCTCGGCCAGCTCCAGCGAGCCGCCGGCGACCTGCTGGCGGAAGCGCCCCGCGTCCTGGATGCGATAAGCGAGGAACGCGTCGACCTGGTAGAACAGGCCTTCCGCCGTCTGAACGCGCAGCTGCTCCAGATCGAGCCGCTGCAGGCGGTCGGAGAGCTTCTGGACGTTGTCGGCCCGCGCGAAGGTGAAGGGCAGCTTGAAGTAGAGGCCCGGGTCGTCGATCACCCGCTGGATTTCACCGAAGCGCAGAACGATCGCCTTCTCGCGCTCGTTCACGACGAAGAGCGAGTTGTAGAGGACGAAGAGGCCGACCGCGAGGACGGCGAGAAGAGCGTAGGCGCGGTTGCTCATCAGTTGCCCCCCTGCGCGAGAGTCTGGGTGCCGCCGGTCGAGGAGATGTTCGGACCGGACGACTGTCCGCCCGACGGCGTCTGCTGGTTCTGTCGGTTCTGCTGCTGGCGCTGGTTCTGGCGCTCGACCTCGGTCAGCGGCAGATACGGCACGACGCCCTGGCCGCCCCCGGCCCGCTCGTCCACGATCACCATGTTGGAGTCGCGCAGGATGTCCTGCATCGTCTCCAGATACAGGCGGCGGCGCGTCACGTCGGGCGCCTGCTCGTATTCGGTCAGGATCGCCGTGAAGCGCTGCGATTCACCCGTCGCCTCCTGGACGACGCGGTTGCGGTAGGCCGCCGCGTCCTCGCGGATCTGGACGGCCTCCGAGCGGGCCTGACCCAGGCGCTGGTTCTGGTACTGCGTCGCCTCGTTGACGAAGCGGGTCTGGTCCTGGCGCGCGCGCTGCACTTCGTCGAAGGCGCTCGCGACCTCGGAGGGCGGCGCCGTGTCCTCGATGGCGATGGCGTTGACGCGCAGGCCCGCGCCGTAGGCGTCGAGCGTCTGCTGGGTGATCGTCTGCACCTCCTGCGCGATGCCCACGCGGTCGTCGCGGAACAGGGCCTCGACACGCGAGCGGCCGACGACCTCGCGCATGGCGCTTTCGGCGACCTGCCGCATCATGCCCTGCGGGTCGTCCACGTTGAACAGGAAGGCCTGCGGATCATAGACCTGATAGAGGACCGAGAACTGGACATCGACGAGGTTCTGGTCGCCCGAGAGCATCAGCCCGGTCGCGTTGCCCTGCTGCTGAGCGCTCTGGCCGATCGGCATCTGGTTTTCGACCGAGGGCACGGTCTCCAGCGTCTGAACGGGCCAGAAGATGAAGTGGAGGCCGGGCTCCAGAACGCCTTCCTGCGGCTGGCCGAACATCAGCTCGACACCGACCTCGTCCGGCTCGACGATGTGGACCGAATTGAAGAGCCAGATCGCCGCGACGCCCGCCGCCAGAAGGCCGCCCAGCGCGAGCCCGCCGCCCGCGCCCATGCCGCCGCCCGAACCGCCGCCGGGCATGGCCCGTCGCAGACGGTCCTGCCCGCGGCGCAGGATCTCCTCGAGGTCCGGCGAGCCTCCGCCGTTTCCACCCCCGCCACCGCCGGGACGCGGCCCCTGAGGGCCCTGCCCCCATGGTCCGCCACTGCCGCCGCCTTTCCAGCCGCCGTTCCCGGTCTGATTGCTCCAGGGCATGGATGTCCTTCCGATCGAAAAGAAATTCCGGAACCGTCGGGAGGACCCGCCGTTCACCGCTTTCGACCTTATAGGAAGGCGATCGGGTCAATTCAATGAAACGACGGGGCTTTCGGCCGTCGGAAGGACTGTTGGTCGACGCTTCCTTATCGTCGCGGCGCGCGGTGGCGCGGCCTTAACCCCGAGGCGGGCGCATCTATGCTTGCGCCGGACCGCCTGCGTTGCTTCGCGACAATGTGATGAAGCGTGCGTCGGCCGTGTCGGCCGGGCCGCGTTCCATCGTGCCCTTATCCTGCGAGACCCATTCGTCAGCATCGAGCGCCGGGAAGACCGTGTCTCCCTCCGGCTCGGCGTCGATCCGCGTCATTTCGATGCGGTCGGTCCGATCGAGAAACAGGCGATAGATTTCCGCGCCCCCGACGATCGCGATCTCGTCCGTTCCTCGTTCCGCTGCCCGTTCGGCGGCCACCCTCAGGGCCGCGTCCGCGTCACGCGCCACATGAGCGCCCTCGATCGGCGTCTCGCCCGAGCGGGTGAGGACGATGGTGTCGCGTCCATCCAGAAGGCGGCCGATGGAGACGAGCGTCTTGCGTCCCATGATCATCGGGCGCCCGAGGGTCAGCGCTCGGTAACGTTTCAGATCGGCCTTCAGCGTCCAGGGCATCCCCCCGTCCCGGCCGATGACGCCGTTTCGCGCGGCCGCGACGACGGCGACGAGGGTGAAGCGGCGGCCTTCGTGCTCGAACATGACGCTCAGACCGCGATCGGCGCGCGGATGGTGTCGTGCGCCTCGTAGCCCACGACTGCGATGTCCTCGAAGCGGAAGGCGAAGAGGTCCCTCACCTCCGGGTTCAGCTTGAGGCGCGGCAGAGGCAGGGGCTCGCGCGTCAGCTGCAGGCGGGCCTGCTCGAAATGGTTGTGGTAGAGATGCGCGTCGCCCAGCGTATGGATGAACTCGCCCGGCTCCAGATCGCAGACCTGCGCCACCATGGACGTGAGCAGGGCGTAGGAGGCGATGTTGAAGGGCACGCCGAGGAAGATGTCGGCCGAGCGCTGGTAAAGCTGGCAGGACAGCCGGCCGTTCGCGACGTAGAACTGGAACAGGCAGTGGCAGGGCGGCAGCGCCATTTCGTCCACCAGTTCGGGGTTCCAGGCCGAGACGATCAGCCGGCGCGAATTCGGCGTCTTGCGGATCGCCTCGACGACATTGGCGATCTGATCGATGCCCTGTCCATCACGCGTCGGCCAGGACCGCCATTGCGATCCGTAGACCGGACCGAGATTGCCATCGGCATCCGCCCACTCGTCCCAGATGCGCACGCCGTTGGCCTTCAGATAGGCGATGTTCGTGTCGCCCATCAGGAACCAGAGCAGTTCGTGCACGATGGAGCGGATGTGCAGCTTCTTCGTCGTGACGAGCGGGAAGCCGTCCGCCAGATCAAAGCGCATCTGATGGCCGAACACGGAGCGCGTTCCGGTTCCGGTCCGGTCGCCGCGATCCGTTCCGTCGTGAAGCACCTTCGAGAGAAGGTCGAGATACTGCCGCATGGGTCGCCTCCGGGCTGGGAAGCCCGATCGCTCGGACATCGGGAGCTCGCGAATCTTCCGCTCCAAGGTGCCGATGTCGAGAGCGCAGCAGGCACAGCCGATTGCGCTTGGGGTTCGGGAACCGACAATGTCCGTGAAATCAGAGACCTAACCGATATACGATCCTGTGGAAAGTCGGCCTTCGCGGATCGGCGCACGGGCCGCGGGCGAAAACCACTCGCCCCTGCCCGGATATTCTCCCTTCTGGAAGAGGAAGCTGCGCCGCCACCCCTTCCGATTTCGCCGGTCTTCCCCTATATTCCGTCGTGCCGGGTTCGCCCGGCTATGGCGATAAACGGACGATGAAATAAGCCATTCGGACCCGGGGGCGGTACCCGGCGCCTCCACCTGAACCCACCTTCATCGGTGGTTTGAGGCGGGGGCGAAATAGGATCGACGAGGGTGTAAAGATCGTACTTTCGCTCGGCATGGTACCACCGTTATCGGGCTGAAAAAGTAGTTGCCAACGACAACTATGCGGAAGCACGTCTCGCCGCGTAAAGCGGTGCGATAGCTTCAAATCAAGCCCTGGGGGTTCGCACTCTCAGGCGGGGTCCGGAGGCACCTGGCAACAGAAGCCTCCACTTCATTTGCTTCTCCGATCCCCTTCACACGCGCCCGCCCGACCGGCTATGACTGGCGGGACAAGGATCCTCGATCCGTTCGCCGGCGTCGGCCGTGGGAACGCCGAGGCAAGGCGCGCCGCTCGCGCCCTGCCTCTCGCGAGGATCGCCATCGGGCGAAGACTGGGTACGCATGGGTCAGGATCTCATCCGGTACGACATTCTGGCGCAGGACGCGCTTCGCGGCGTCATCCGGAAGGTATTGTCCGAAGTGGTGAAGACCGGGCTGCCGGGCGAGCACCATTTCTTCATCACCTTCCTGACGTCGGCGCCGGGCGTCCGGCTGTCGACGCGGCTGCGCGAGAAGTATCCCGAGCTGATGACCATCGTCATCCAGCACCAGTACTGGGACCTCTCGGTCAACGACAATTCCTTCGAGATCGGCCTGTCCTTCTCGGACATCCCGGAGCGCCTGCTCGTGCCCTTCGCGGCCATTCGCGGCTTCTACGATCCGGCGGTGAACTTCGAGCTGGAGTTCGACGTGCGCGAGGTCGAGGCGGCGAATTCGGGCGAGGAGACGCCGGCGGCCGAGAACGCGCCGGTGGCGCTCGCGCCCGTTCCGGCCAAGCCCGCCGCCGTCGTGCCCGCCAAGGTGCCGGCGAAAGCATCGGGCAAGAAGGCCGAGACCGAGGCACAGCCCCAGGGCGACGAAGCGCCGGACGCCAAGCCGGCCGCCGAGAAGCCGGCCGGCGACAAATCCGCCGAGGTCGTCTCGCTGGACGCCTTCCGCAAGAAGACCTGATCGCCGCGTGGCCGAGATCGTCAATCTTCGCCAGACGAGAAAGCGCCTCGCCCGCGAGGCGGCGGAGCGTGAAGCGGCCGAGAACCGCACGCGTTTCGGCCTGACGAAGGGCCAGAAGGCGAAGGCCGGGTCGGAGCGCGCGCGCATTCTCGCCGCGCTCGACGGCTCTTGGATCGTCAAGACCGGCGGCGAGGACGACGCGACGGGCGGATGATCGTCAAACGATCGATCTCGATCCGCGGACACCAGACCTCGATCAGCATCGAGGACGATTTCTGGACCGAACTCCAGTCGATCGCGGCCGCGCAGGAGCGGCCCGTCGCTGCGCTCATCGCCTCGATCGACGCGGGCCGCGTGGACGGCCAGAACCTCTCCTCCGCCATCCGGGTCTTCGTGCTGCGGCAGGCGCTGGCGCGCGCCGATCAGAAAGACGGCAAGGGGGACGGCAACGGCGTGACGCCCGGCAGTCCCTGATAGCCCCCGTTCTGGGGCGTCCCTGCCGGCGGCAGGCCGAAGTCGAGCGGCGCTGCGGGGGCGGGCTGGGCTCGGGCCGCCTCTTCAGCGGCGCGCGCGGCGGCAGCCGCCGCAGCCTCGGCGCGCTCGCGCGCTTCGCGCGCGGCCCTTTCCTGCGCCTCCCGTTCGGCCGCCGCGCGCTCGGCCGCCTCCCTTTCGCGGGCCGCCGCCTCTTCCGCCTCGATCCGCCGCCGTTCCTCCTCGGCGGCCAGACGCTCGGCCTCGACACGCTCGCGCTCGGCCTGCCGCCAGCGATAGAAGCGCGCCTCGCGGCGCAGCCGGACCGTCTCGCGCAGCTCCTCGCGCAGAGCTTCCAGCCGCTCCTGCTCGCGCCGATAGGCCCGCAGCGAGAGATAGGACGCCAGCGGCTCGACGCTCGACAGGACCCAGCCCCCTTCCGGGTCGAGCCGGTAGGCGATCTCGGGTCGGCTGTCGGGGATGGCCTCGTCATCCTGCGGGGTGAAGGCCAGTCCGAGCGCGCCGCTGACCGATCCGGTTCGAAGGTCGACCGCGAGGTCGGCCGAAACCCGCTCGCCCCCGACATCGACCGAGACCGGCCCGGTGCGCGCCACACCCAGCGCCACCGTGACCGCCGTCTCGACATCCCCGAGCTCGTAGCGCGCGCCCTCGTCCGCCCGTGCGACGATCTCGGCGACGGCGTCCGGTTCGATCGGCTCCTCCGTCTCGTCGACCGTATCGAGAATCCCCTGAAGCCGATCGCGCCCGACCCCGTTCAGAACCGCATCGGCCAGGAGCGCGCGCCCCTGCCCGGTCGCCGAGCCCGCAAGCTCGGCGAAGCTGCGTCCACTGGCCTCCAGCGCCAGGCTCCCGGATAGCCGTCCGCCGACGGGGGCATCGCCGCCATCGAGGTTCGCGTCTTCCAGCGACAGGTCGAGGCGCAAGCTTCCGAAGCCGCCGGCATTCGCCATCGCGCCGCCGCCGGAGAGAAGCCCCGAGCCGAGCCGCGCGGTCAGCCCGGTGATGTCGAGGTTCGACGGCCCGGCATCGAGACGCGCCTCGACGTCTTCGAGCGCATGCTCCGCACCCAGATCGAGGCGGCCGGCCGTCAGCGCGACGGAGAAGCCGCCCGCCGGCAGAAGCGGTTCGGCGAAGATCTGCTCGGGCCACAGACCGGTCCCGGCCGGCAGATCCGGCGAGACGCCGTAGACGAGCGTCGCGAGCCAGGGCAGCGAAAGAGCGCCCATCTCGACCGTGCCCTCGATGCGTCCGTCCCGCGACGCGAGGGAGGACGCGATGTCGGCCTGCGCGAGCGATCCGCGCGCCTCCTCCAATGTCCAGTTCCCGTCGGACGCGACGACGAGCTTCCCGCGAAGATCGGCGGGCAGGCCGTCGAAACCCTGCCCGAAGGCCGCGCCGGCCGCCGTCAGCCAGGGCGCGGCGTCCTCGCTTCGCGTCGAGACGTCGAGTGCGGCGCCCCAGCCGCCGCCGTCCGTCTGCAAGGTCCCGTCCGCTTCGAGGGTTGAGCCGGGCGCGGCGGCGCTGGCGGAAAGACGGATCGGCGCGCCCTCCTCGCCCGAAAGGGTGGCGGAGACCGTCAGCGGCGCGGGAAGACCGAGATCGAGGCCGGCAAGGCCGAACTGGCGCAGCATCTCGGCCGGGTCGTCGCTGGAGAGACGAGCCTCCGCCGCGAAGCGCGCGAGGTCGTCGATCGCCGCCAGCCCGTTCTCGAAGGCCGATTCGAGCTCGAACGACGTGCCTCCGGCCGTCCCCTCCGCCGTCAGGCGGATGGCGGGTGCATCGGCCTCCAGCGGCGTTGCGGCCGAGACGGAGGCGCGAACCGCGCCCGCATCGCGCGCGACCGCGACGAGGGCCGGCCCGATCCGGCCCGGCCAGCGTTGCGCGAGCGTCTCGATCAGGCGAGCGGGCGCAGGGGCCGAGACCTCCGCGGCAATGTCCGGTTCGGGGACCGTGAAGAGCTGTGCCACCGTTCCGCGCGCTTCGATGTCGGCGCCCTCGAGGCCTTCGGCGATGAGGCCGCGAAGATCGAGAAGGTCGTCGAAATAGCCGAAATCGAGGCTGAGCGCGTCGGCGGCCAGCCCGTCATAGGCGACGGGTCCGGCCTCGAACCGCACGTCCAGCGCGTCGAGCGGTTCGAGGATCGCGCCCGCGTCGACGAAGAGCCGGCCGAAGGAGAGGAAGGCGTCGAGATCGACCGCTTCGCCCGCCAGATCGACGGAGACGGACCGTGCGCCGGGCTCGCCGGCCCGCTCCAGGCGGCCGAGAAGGCGCTGGCCGCCGACATCGACCTCGAGCTCTTCGAGGATCTGGGCCTCGTCGGACAGCCGAGCCCGCGCTTCGAAACCGGCCCGACCGATCGAGGCGATCTGCGGCGGCGCTTCGCCCGCCAGCCAGGTCGCGAAACGGGCGGGTTCGCGCGCCGCGACGAGCAAGCGGCCGTCGAAGGCGAAACGCTCGTAGACCTCCAGAAGCCCCGAGGCCTCGACGAGGGTGCGTCCCGGCAGTTCGGCGCGCAGGTCGGAGATCGTCCATCCATCGCCGGAGGGCGAGCCGGAGAACGAGAGGTCGCGGATGGTGGTGTCGCCGGCGGTGACGATCGGCAGCGTGAGTGCGACGCGACCGGGAATCTCGATGCGCGGGATGGCGGCCAGCGTCGCCCGCACGGCCTCGGCCCGCTCGGCGAAGCCGAGCCCCGCGCTCTGCGCCTCCGGCTCGCCGGCCAGCCTGTCCACGTCGATCTGCTCGCCGCGCAGCGTCAGGTCGAAATGGGGGATGTCCGCGATGTCGAGCCGGCCCTCGCCGGTGAGGACATAGGGCCGCTCGGCCGGGCCGATCTCGGCGCGCAGCGTCGCGAAGCGCGCTTCGCGCCGCGTCAGGGCGAGATCGCTGGTCAGGCGGACAGGCGGCAGCGCCGCCTCCGGCGTCGATTCCCCCTCTCCGGTCGGGCGCGTGACGAGTTCGAACCGGCCGTCGAAATCCGACTGCGCGTCGCCCAGGATCGTCTGGCCGTCGAGCGTCGCATCCAGCGCCAGTCGGTCGGAGCCGAGCGTCAGACGGAAGGGCCAGCGGCCGTCGGCCTCGATGCGACCGGAGGAGAGCGAGAAGCCGAGCGCCTCTCCCGCGGCGTTCAGCCGGCCGGTGCCTGCGAAGGGTCCGCTCAGGGTCTGCGCCGAGAGGACCGCGTCGATGCCGGTAAACTCCCGCGACCGGCTCCTCTCGCGGCTCTGGAGCGAGACACGCCCGTCGGTCACGACGACATTCTCCAGGACGACGGTCGAGCCGCCGACATCGCCGAGCGAGAGAATTCGCTGCTCGCCGGCCTCGTCCATCGCCACGCGCAGGTGCGGGGCGTCGAGCGTCATCTGGAAGATGCGGATTTCGCCGGAGAGATAGGGCGCGAGCTCGGCGTCCATGCGGAAGCGTTCGAGCGTCATCATCGGCTCGGCGTCCGGCTCGCCGACGACGACGTCGGTGAAGGTCACCGACGGGAAGGGCAGCAGCCGTGCTTCGGCCTCGCCCGTCACCCGCACGGGCTGGCCGAGGATGCGGCTCGCCTCGCGCTCGAAATCGGACCGGAAGGCGGTCCAGTCGACGAAGAGCGGAGCGATGAGGACGGCCGACAGAAGTAGGACGAGCAGACCGCCGAGGACGATGAACGATCTCACCCCGGCGCCCCCTTTCCGTCCTGCGTCCCCGGAGCCCACGGAGGGCCCGCCGAAATCCTTGTCACGCCGGAGGTTACGCCAGAACGCTCCCGCTTTGTCGAGGGACGCGCCGCGCCTTCGGCGAAAGAGTCCGCTTCCAGGCGAAGAAGCGGGAGACCGGCCTGCCCGGAGGCCCCTTCGCATACGGGTCGGCATGCGGCCGATACACGCAAGCGATGGCATCCGGGCCGGGGCTTGTGGCGCGGGGCGGCCAAAGCGCCTAGATACCGCCCATGACCGACCGCGCAGATTCGCAGGCCGAGCCCATGTCCGAGGCACCTGCGCAAAAGCTCTCGCTCACCCAGCGCGCGCTCGCCGCGCGGGGTGGTCCGCCGCGCGCCGAAGCGCAGGCCGACTATCTCTCAGGCCTCAACCCCGAGCAGCGGCGCGCCGTGGAGACGACCGAGGGCCCCGTCCTCGTGCTCGCGGGTGCGGGAACGGGCAAGACGCGCGTTCTGACCACGCGCATCGCCCATATCCTCGCGACCAAGCGCGCCTTCCCGAGCCAGATCCTGGCCGTGACCTTCACCAACAAGGCCGCGCGCGAGATGCGCGACCGCATCGGGCTTCTCGTCGGCGAGCAGGTCGAGGGCATGCCCTGGCTCGGCACCTTCCACTCGATCGGCGTGAAGATCCTGCGCCGGCACGCCGAGATCGTCGGGTTGAAGCCCAACTTCACGATCCTCGACACCGACGACCAGATGCGGCTGATCAAGCAGCTGATCCAGGCCGAGAACATCGACGACAAGCGCTGGCCCGCGCGCGCCTTCGCTCAGTTGATGGACGGCTGGAAGAACAAGGGCCTGACGCCGGACCGCATTCCCGAGGGTGATTCGCGCGCCTTCGCCAACGGCAAGGGCCGCCTGCTCTATCGCGCCTATCAGGACCGGCTGCTGCAGCTGAATGCCGCCGACTTCGGCGACCTTCTTCTCCATCCGATCCGCATCCTCTCGGACAATGCCGAGATCCTCGCCGACTATCATCGGCGCTTCCGCTACATCCTCGTCGACGAGTATCAGGACACAAACGTCGCCCAGTATCTCTGGCTGCGGCTGTTGGCGCAGCGGCCGCAGGGAGGCGCGCCTGTGGCGGGCTACAGCGAACATTCGGCGGGCGCCCTTCCCCGCGAAGCGGGGCAGGGCCGAACGGCCGTCGCGCCCCGTGGCGCGCCCTCGCGGAGCGAGCCGCGCAGCGGCGACGGCGTGAGCGAGAAGAGCACCATCAACATCTGTTGCGTCGGCGACGACGACCAGTCGATCTATGGCTGGCGCGGGGCCGAGGTGGACAACATCCTGCGCTTCGAGAAGGACTTCCCCGGTTCGGTCGTCATCCGGCTGGAGAACAACTACCGCTCCACCGCCCACATCCTCGGCGCGGCGGGTCATCTAATCGCCCACAACGAGGACCGGCTCGGCAAGACGCTCTTCACCGAGCGCTCGGACCCGGACGACGAGAAGGTCACCGTCACCGCCGCCTGGGATTCGGAAGAGGAGGCCCGCGCGGTCGGGGAGGAGATCGAGCAGCTCCAGCGCAAGGGCCATGCCCTCAACGACATGGCGATCCTCGTTCGCGCCTCCTTCCAGATGCGCGAGTTCGAGGACCGCTTCGTCACGCTCGGCCTGAACTATCGCGTCATCGGCGGGCCGCGCTTCTACGAGCGGCTCGAAATCCGCGATGCCCTCGCCTACATGCGCTGCGTGTGCCAGCCGGCCGACGATCTGGCCTTCGAGCGCATCGTCAACACGCCCAAGCGCGGGCTGGGCGACACGTCCATCCGGTCCCTGCGCGAGTTCGCCAGGCTGCGCGGCGTGCCGCTCCTGGCGGCGGCGGCCGAACTCGTGCGCACCGACGAGTTCAAGCCCAAGCCCCGCGCCGCGCTCGCCGAAGTCGTCGCCAATTTCGCGCGCTGGTCCGAAAACCTCTCGACCATGCGCCACACCGATCTCGCCGAGATGATCCTCGACGAGAGCGGCTACACCGGCATGTGGCAGGCGGACCGGTCGGCCGAGGCGCCGGGGCGGCTGGAGAATCTGAAGGAACTCGTCCGCTCGATGGACGACTACGACAGCCTGCCCTCCTTCCTCGAACACGTCGCGCTCGTGATGGACGCCGAGCAGAACGCCGAGCTCGACGCCGTCACGCTGATGACGCTGCATTCGGCCAAGGGCCTGGAGTTCGAGACGGTCTTCCTGCCCGGTTGGGAGGAAGGGCTGTTCCCGCACCAGCGCTCGCTCGACGAGGGCGGCCGCTCGGGGCTGGAGGAGGAGCGCCGCCTCGCCTATGTCGGCATCACGCGCGCCAAGCGCCGCGCCAAGCTCTTCTTCGTCTCCAACCGCCGCATCCACGGGCTCTGGCAGTCCACGATCCCCTCACGCTTCCTGGACGAGTTGCCCGAAGCGCATGTCGAGGTGATCGAAGGCTCCTCGCACGGCTCCTATGGCGGCTACGGCGCCTCGCGCTGGGACGCGCAGAGCTTTTCGACGCAGTCCTACCAGACCCCGGGCTGGCGCCGGGCGCAGGCCGCCTCCGGCATGGGCGGCGACTTCGCCCACAAGGACCGGACCGTGCGCTACGACGACGGGGGCGCGACCGGCGCGAATCTTCGCGGGCGGCGCTCGGACGCGGCCTCCAAGGCGGACCGCTACATCTCCCGCGACGGCGGTCCCGGCGGGGGCGCGATGCGCGAGGAGCCGTCGGTCTTCGACAGTTCGGGCTTCGCCGGGCGCCTCGCCGAGCCCTATTCCGCCAATCACGGGCGGGGACGCAACGAGCCGCCGCGCAAGGGCGCCGGGCTCTATTCCTCGGCCAAGGGCGGTGGCCCCCGCGAGATCGCGGGCGAACTCGTGGCCAAGTCCGTCGTCGACGAGGAGAGTCGCTTCGCCCTCGGCGACCGTGTCTTTCACATGAAGTTCGGCAACGGCACGGTGTCGATGGTAGAGGGCAACAAGCTCACCGTCGATTTCGACAAGGCCGGCCAGAAACGCGTTCTCGACGGATACGTTCAGCCGATCTGAGGAGCCCGATGCCGGACCGAACCGCCCGTCCCTTCTCGACCCGCCTCGTCGGGACCTCGGCGGGGCGGCTGCAGATTCTGACGAACGGCACCAGCGGCGGCACGGCGATCGTCTTCGTCCATGGCGGCGGCAGCGACTGCTCCCGCATCTCCTGGCCGCTCGCGATGGAGGCGCTGTCGGCGCGCGCCGACCTCGTCGCGGTCGATCTGCCCGGCTTCGGGGGAAGCATCGATGCCGAACCTCTCGGCTCGTCGAAGGCGATGGCCGACATCGTCGCCGAGGTGATGGACCGGCTCGCGATCGCGCGGGCCGTGATCTTCGGCGTCTCGATGGGCGGGGACGTCGCGCTGAACCTCGCTCTGCGCCACCCCGAAACGGTCGAAGGTCTCGTGCTCGTCGCGCCGGGCGGGCTGGTGCCGATCCTGCGCAACCGGGCCGCCCAGTTCGCGGCCTGGCTGACGGCACGCCTGCCGGACGCGATCCTGCTGCCGACGATCCGCGCGGGCAACCGCGCCTCGACGGCCGTCCTGCGCCGGATGGTCAAGGATCTCGACGCGCTGCCGGCGGGCATGGTCGAGACCTACAGGGAGGAAGCGAGCCATCCGAAGGCCGGCATCGCCTATGCCCGATACAATCAGGCGACGCTCGGCCGGCGGGCGATGCTCAACGACCTGACGGACGAGGTCTCCGCGATCGCGGTTCCGACGCTCTTCTTCCACGGCGAGGACGATCCGCTCGTGCCGCCGTCCGGCTCGATCGAGGCCGCGCGCCGAATGCGTGACGCGACGCTCGTCCTCGTCCCCGATTGCGGCCATTGGGCGCAACTGGAGCGCCCCGACGCGTTCCTGGCGGCCGCCAGCGCGCATCTCGACCGCATCGAGGCGGCGAAAAGAGTTCAGAAGCGGGGCATCGAATAGTCGCGCGTGCCGCGCTCGCGCCAGTCGTCGTCGGGCGTGATCGGCTTGTTGATCTCCGCGCAGCCGGCCAGAACGAAGGCGGCCAAAAGGAGGGCGAGGGTCGGTTTCATGCGCAGCGCTCCGAACAGGTCTCGCCGCTGATGCTCGCCCGTCGTGGCGGTTCGAAGGCGGAACCGCCCGTCGGTCAGGCGGCGGAGAGGGCGGCGTCCGTCGGCACGCCCGCCTCCACCAGGAAACCGTCCCGGCTTTCCGCCCTCTCGCGGGCGAGCTTGTGCAGGGCGAGCGCGCCGTCGCGATAGGCTGCCACTTCGGCGACCCGGCGCTTGGTCCGCCAATAGACGTCCTCCATCAGGATGTGCGCGAACTCGCCGTTACGGCCGACGCTCCAGAGGCCGTCGACGCCCGTGCCGTGCGCCCAGTTCCGTCTCGCTTCCTCGTAGGCGCGAAGGAACACGGGGTAGGCGAAGGGCGTGCGAACAGCGCCAGCGATACCAAGGCAACGCTCCGCCGCTTCCGGCAGGAGCTTGCGCAGTCCCGTGAGGCAAAGGGCCTCGAGCCGCGCCTCGTCCATGGTCCAGATGTCGTCGCCGACCTCGCAGCCGAGATCGAAGGTGATGAGCGTCTTTCCCTCCGGGGCCAGCCAGGGCATCGAGATCGGCGCCTCGGTCAGCCGGAAGAAGGGCTGCGAGCGGTCCGGCACCCAGAGCATCGTGTTCGGCAGAAAGCCCCGGCCCTCGAAGCGCAGGTTCACGAAGACCATCGGCCGGTAGCGGAAGGCGGAGAGATGGTCGAGCGCGCTCGTCCCCTCCACGATCTTCGGGAGCAGGTTGACGGGCGCGGTCGAGATCGCGGCAGAGACCGGGATCGTCTCGCCCTTCACGCGCACGGCGGTCACGCGCGGGCCTTCGACGAGGATCCTCTCGACCGGCGAGCGCAAATGCACCGCTTCGCCGAGTTCGCGGATCATCGGATCGAGCAGCGTCGCGAGCCCGCCCTGCGGGTAGACGTGCCAGACCTGTGCGCTCTCGGGCATCTCGCGCGTGTAGCCGTTGCAGACCGCGCGCCGCGTGACGCGTCCCGCAGCGGACAGATACAGCGACTTCAGGATGCCGGCGCCGAACTTCTCGCCGACCGCCGGCGCCAGTTCGTCAGCGCGCGCGCCGGACCAGGCCTCGGCGATGGGAATGGCGACCTCGCTCGCCAGGGCCGGCCCGTAGGACGAGGCGAAATGGTCGGCGGCGGAATGCACGGGACCGCGCCGCATGCGCTGGCGCATGGCGCTCGCGACGTAACGCGGATGGCGCAGCAGGCCGAAGGGATGCGCGAAGATCTGCTGCCCGACCGCGACGCACTCCCCGTAGCGGCGCACGGTGGTGCAGCGGTCGAGCCCACCGAGCGCCGAGGCCAGCCGGTTCGAGATGAAGTGCGCGCCGTAGTCGTAGGAGAAGCCCGCGGCGTCCTTGTAGGACGCCGCCATGCCGCCCGCCGAGGCGCCCGCCTCGAAGACGACGACCGGAATGCCGAGCCGCTTCAGCTCGACGGCGGCGGTCAGCCCGGCAAGGCCCGCCCCCAGGATCGCGACCGGACGCCTCTCCATGTTCAACAACCCTACGCCTGCGCCACGATGGCCAAAGCCGCCCTTTCCATCCGGGCGGTCCATCGATCATCCGACGACGAGGGCTGCGTTCACATGAACGTCAGGTGGAAATTCTCCGAAGGGTGAAGGAGAGATTGACGCCAGGGACATCCCGAGACGCGTCAGATGCGGATCGTGCCTTCGAGATAGAGTGCGCCGCGGCCGGAGACCACGACCGTCTCGTCCTCCACCTCGCACAGGATCGTCCCGCCCCGCGCGGACATCTGCCGGCCGACGAGGGACGTCTTCGCGTACTCCAGCGCCCAAAGGGGCGCGAGCGAGCAATGCGCCGATCCGGTCACCGGATCTTCGTCGATCCCGAACTTCGGCGCGAAGTAGCGCGAGACGAAGTCGCAGTCGGGCCCGCCCTCGGCGGTGACGAGGACGCTGCGCCAGGAGAGGCGAGCGATGGCCGCGATGTCGGGGGACAAATCGCGGACGTCCTCCCAGCGCGGCAGTACGACCATCAGGATCTCGTCGCCCGGCACCGGGACGAGATAGGAGGCGACCGGCTCGACCCCGAGCGCCCGGGTCACGGTCTCGTCGCCCGCGACGGGGCTGAACCGGCGGCGCGGCAGGCGCATCCGGTAGAGGCCAGCCTGGCGCGAGACGGTGAGTTCGCCGGAGAAGCGGGTGCGGAAGCGCAGAGTTTCGGCGCTTTCGCCGAGGCATTCGGCGAGCACGAAGGCGGAGGCCAGCGTCGCATGTCCGCAGAGCGGCACCTCGCTCGTCGGCGTGAACCAGCGCAGCTCCCAGATGCCGGGCTCGACGGCCAGCAGAAAGGCCGTCTCGGACAGATTGTTCTCCGCCGCGATCGCCAGCAGCGTCTCGTCGGGAAGCCACTCCGTAAGCGGCACGACGGCGGCGGGATTGCCCGCGAACAGTCGGTCGGCGAAGGCATCGACCTGATAGATCGGCAGTCTGGTCATGTTCTCTCCGTCTGCGCCGGCGCGGCGCCTTCCCACTTGTCCAGAAAGGCTTCGATGGCGAGGGACTGCATGTCGGGGATCGCCTCGAACAGGCGTTCCTCCGGCCAGTCCCACCAGGCGAGCGCGATCAGGCGCTCCGCGATCTCCCTGGAGAAGCGGTCGCGCAGCTTGCGGGCCGGCGAGCCCGCGACGACCGCATAGGGGGCGACGTCGCGGGTGACGACCGCGCCCGCCCCGATCACCGCACCGTGCCCGATGGCGATCCCGGGCATGAGGATGGCGCCGTGCCCGATCCAGACGTCGTTGCCGATCGAGACCTTCGCGGCCCGGCGCTCCTCGCGCGTTCCGGCGTCCACGCCGAGGAAGCGGAAATATTCGTTCGGCCGGTAGCTGATCTTGTGCGTCGTCACCCGCTCCATCGGATGGGCGAGCGCGTTGAGGCGCACGTTCGCGGCGATCGAACAGAATCTGCCGATGGTCGCGTAGGCGGCCTCCCCGCCCCGTTCCATGTAGGAATAGTCGCCCACGACCGTTTCGCGCAGCGCCACGCGCGGCCCGATCTCGACGAAGCGGCCGAGGCGGCAGTCTTTCAGCTCGGCGCTCGGATGGACGCGCGGCTCGCCCTGGCGAAAGCGCAGATCGTCGCCGTCCTTCGACAGGAAGTCGCGCCGCGCCATCGCCCCTCGTCTCCGCTTTCGGCTGCCCGATCGGCCGCTTTGCCACCGCAATCGCGATCCTGTATCGCACGTCCCATCAGGAGACCAAGGCCGAATGTCCGAGACGCCCCCGCCCCGCCGAAAGCTGCCGATCGTGCGCACCGCGCTCTGGGCGATGGTGGCCGTGATGGCCGGCATCCTCCTCTACCTCTGGACATTCGGCCTCCAGAGCACGGACGGGCGGCTGGACGCGGCCACCCAACCCTATGGAAGCGATTTCACGCTCGTCGATCAGACGGGCGAGACCTTCACGCAGGATGATCTGCGCGGCGCGCCGACCGCCCTCTTCTTCGGCTTCACTCATTGCCCCGACATCTGCCCGACCACGCTCTACGAGCTGGCGGGGCATCGACAGGCGCTGCAGGCGGAGGGCGAGGACATCCAGATCGTCTTCGTGACCGTGGATCCCGAGCGCGACACGCCCGAGATCCTGGGCCAGTACGTGGCCAATGTCGGGACGCAGGTGACCGCCCTGTCCGGCGAGCCGGACGCGGTGCGCGCCATGCTCCACGGCTGGGGCATTCACGCCTCGCGCGTCGGCGAAGGCGAGAACTACACGATGGACCACACCGCCTCGGTCGTCCTCCTCGGCTCGGCCGGCCAGTTCGTCGGCACCATCTCCTACGGCGAGAACCCGCAGACGGCTCGCGAAAAGCTCCTCCGGCTGGCGAGACTCTGATGCCCCAGACCCGACTGTTCGCGCGCGCCGACAAGGCGCCCGCCTTTGCCCTCTACGAGCGTCTCGACGCCGTCTTCGGAGAGGACGAGGGCGTCGCCCTCTCCATCGTCGAACACGACGAGGAGGCGGGCGTCCAGGAGGTCTCGGCCTATTTCGAAGACCTGTCCGAGGTGGACGAGGACTCGCTGGCGCGCGCCTTCGACGGCATCTCCTACGAGCGGGAGGAGCTGCCCGACATCGACTGGATGCAGAACGTTCTGGCGGATCTCAAGCCGGTCCGCGCCGGTCGCTTCCTGGTGCACGGCTCGCACGACCGCGAGAAGGTGCGGACGAACGATCTGTCGATCGAGATCGAGGCGGGGCAGGCGTTCGGGACGGGTCATCACGGCACGACGGCCGGGTGCCTGACCATGATCGGCGAGATCGTGCGCCGGCGCCGGCCCGGCAACGCGCTGGATCTCGGAACGGGAAGCGCGGTGCTCGCCATCGGCATCGCCAAGCTCGCCCGCGTTCCGGTTCTGGCGACCGACATCGATCCCGTCGCGGTGCGGGTCGCCAAGGAAAACGTTCAGGCCAACGGTGTGGCTTCGCTCGTGGAGACGGCGGTGGCGAAGGGCTTCTCGGCACCGGCCTTCCGGCCCTACTCGCCCTTCGACCTGATCGTGGCGAACATTCTCGCGGGCCCGCTCATGGCGCTGGCGCCGCAGATGGCGCGCAATCTCTCGCCTTCCGGCGATCTGGTTCTGTCGGGAATCCTGACGCGCCAGCGCAGGGGGGTTCTGGCCGCCTATCGCGACCAGGGGCTCTATCACCGCAAGACCCTGACGCGCGGCGAATGGGTGACCCTGCATCTCACGCGCTGACGGTCGGCGCCCACGCCCCCATCGCCATGCGAGGGCACGGACGCCCGTCAACGAACGAACGCCGGGGAGGTCGGCTTCGACCTTTCGAAGCCGCGCGGACCGCTTCAGATGCGTTCAGGCGCGCCGGCTTCGATCCGCGAGCCGCGCAGAGCCACCAGATCGGCTTTGAGATCGACGGCGAACAGACGCGATCCCTCGGCCAAGCGCTGCGGCAGGCGGTAGCCGCTGGCGCCGGCCAGACGGCGATGCGGAAAGCCGAGACGCGGCGAGGACGGATGGTTCCGGTCGAGAGGGGCGATGGTCATGTGACACCTTCGAGGTGTGGGCGAGGCTCCCATCCGCTTTATGCCGCACTGCAGCACCGGGAGGCACCCGGTCCGGCGCATAGCTCGCCTGCGCGAAGCGGGCGGCAAATTCACGTCACCTTCATCGATCCTTTACGATGTTGACCCGTTCACGGGGGCGGTGAAGAAAACCGCCATAGGCCCTTGATTGCGGGTGCCGAAAGCGCCCACCACCGGACCCGAACGGACGACCGTGGTCGAACGGGCCACCGTGCCGTCCGACACAGATGAGGAGGATTCGCCATGTTCCAGGATTTCGAGGAGAAGGGCAGCTCGGCCGAGAGCGCCGCGCGGCTTGCGCAGCTCCGGGCGATCCTCTCCCAGGCCGGGGTCGACGGTTTCATCCTGCCGCGCAGCGACGAATTCCAGAACGAATACATTCCCGACAGCGCCGAGCGGCTGCGCTGGCTGACCGGCTTCACCGGATCGGCGGGCTTCGCGGTGATCCTGCCGGACCGGGCCGTGGCCTTCTCGGACGGGCGCTATGCGGTTCAGCTTCCCGCCCAGCTCGACCCCAAGGCCTTCTCGGCGGCCGATTCGACCAAGATCGGCCTGCCCGAATTTCTCTCGCAGAACGCCAAGGGCCTGCGGATCGGCTTCGACCCGTGGATGCACACGGCCGAAGAAGTCGCGGCGCTGCGAAAGGCCGCCGCGACGGACGGGTTCGAAATGGTCGCGCTCTCGCGCAATCCGGTCGATCTCGTCTGGCAGGACCGGCCCGCGCCACCGAAGGGCCGCGTGGCCATTCACCCGGACGCCTATGCCGGCCAGAGCGCGGAGGAAAAGCGGGCGCAGATGGACGCCGCGCTGGAGAAGGCGGACGCCGATCTCTGCGTTCTGACCGATCCGTGTTCGCTGGCCTGGGTGCTCAACATCCGCGGCGCGGACGTCATCCACAAGCCGCTGCCGCTGGCCTTCACGATCCTGCGGCGCGGCGCCCTTCCCCTCGTCTTCCTCGACCCGGACAAGATCGACGCGAGCGACCGGCCGGAACTCGAACGGCGCGCCGAACTGCACGAGCCCGAGACCTTCGAGCGCCTCCTGCGGCAGGCCTCGCGCGACGCGAAGGTGATGATCGACACCAAGCTCGCCGCGCGCCGGATCGTCGATATCGTCGAGGGCGCGGGCGGAACGGTGGTCGAGGGGCGCGATCCGGCGCTTCTGCCCCGCGCGCGGAAGAACGCGGTCGAAGTCCAGGGCGCGCGGCAGGCCCATTTGCGCGACGGCGCGGCGATGGCCTCGTTCCTCGCCTGGATGGACGCGCAGGAGCCCGGCAGCCTCACCGAGATCGACGCCGCGCGGAAGCTGGAGACCCTGCGGATCGAATTCGCGCGCGCCAACGGCATGGAGCTGAAGGACATCTCCTTCGACACGATCTCCGCCGCCGGGCCGAACGCCGCGCTGCCGCACTACCGCGTCTCGACCGCCTCGAACCGGACGATCCGGGCGGGGGAGGTCTATCTGGTCGATTCCGGCGGCCAGTATCTCGACGGCACTACCGACATCACGCGCACCATCGCGGTCGGCGACGTGCCCGAGCACGTCCGCCGCGCCTTCACGCTCGTTCTGAAGGGCATGATCGCGGTCTCGACAGCGCGCTTCCCGAAGGGCACGCGGGGAACGGAGCTCGACCCCCTCGCCCGCATCGCGCTCTGGCGGCACGGCCTCGACTACGCCCATGGCACGGGCCACGGCGTCGGCTCCTATCTCGGCGTCCACGAGGGGCCGCAGTCGATCTCCCGGCGCGGAACGACGGTGATCGAGGAGGGCATGATCCTCTCGAACGAGCCGGGCTGCTATCGCGAGGGCGAATTCGGCATCCGGATCGAGAACCTGATCCTGACGCTGCCCGCCGAACCGATCGAAGGCGGCGATCTCCCGATGCACGGCTTCGAGACGCTGACCTTCGCCCCGATCGACCGGAGGATGATCGTCCCTGCCCTTCTGGAGACCTGGGAGGCCGACTGGCTCGACGCCTACCACGCGCAGGTCCGAACGAAGCTCACCCCGCTTCTCGACGCCGAGGACGGGGCATGGCTCGCGCGGGCCACCGCGCCGCTGGCCCGGTAATACGAAAGGCCCGCCGCGATCCCTCGCGGCGGGCCTTTCTCAAGCCACTCCCGGACGGCTCAGCGGCAGAGCTGACGCGGTCCGTGATAGGGCTGGAACGTGCCCGAGCGCGCGTCGAAGGACCGGTAACGCTGCGAGCAGTAGCGGTACCATTCGGCCGTCCAGGGCGCCGGACGATAGCCGACATGGTGACCGCCCGGCTGAACGGGAACGTAGCGCCGCTCCACGTAGCGCGGCTGCGAGGCCGCGCCGGCGATGATGGCGCCGAGCGCCAGACCCGCGACGGCTCCGCCGATGGCGGCGTTGCGGTTCGAACGGCGATGGTGGCGATAGTAGCCCCGATCCCCGCGCCAATGGCGACCGCCGTGATGGTATCCGCGATGCCCGCCGCGGTAGTACTGCGCCTGCGCCTCCGATACGCCCACGACCGGTCCGGCGATCGGCGCCGACTGCGGAATGGCGATCGATGCGGGCACCATGGCAAGGCCGAGCGCCACGGCCAGCGCCTTCCCGCCGAACATCTTGAACAGCCTCATCGTCTGGCCTCCTGAAAGTTCTCTCACCTTCCGACCTAACAGGATGCCGCCTGAACGGTTCCTGAACATCCGGTAAACGAGAGGCGCACAGCCGCGCGCCCTCGGCGCGCCGGCAAACAACGTCGAGCAAATCCTCGTGATGATTGGCGCACGCGGCGTCGAGCGAAGGTCGTTCGCACAGCTTCGGCGGAGCAAATCGTTCGGATGCGTCGTTTCTCCCTTCAAATGCCGCTGTCGTTCCGCCATATCGGATGGAACATCATGCGCGGGAGACGAGACCGATGATCTGGCTGCACCGATACCGCTTCGCAACAATGCTGGCGGTCTTCACGATGATCTTCTCATTCGTGGCGATCGACTTCGCGGAAGCTCGGCGCGGCGGCGGCTTCGGCTCGCGCGGCGCGCGCACCTACCAGTCCGCCCCGGCGACGAACACGGCGCCCTCGGCGGCGCCCGTGCAGCGCTCCGTCACGCCCGGCAACCCGGGCACGACCGGGGCCGCGGCTCCGGCCGCAGGCGCCGCCGGCGCGGCGGCGGCGACCCGTGGCGGCTTCCTCGGCTCGCCTCTGGCGCGCGGCCTTCTTCTCGGCGGTCTCTTCGGCCTGTTCCTCGGCACCGGTTTCGGCGGCATGGCCGGCTTCCTCGGCCTTCTGTTTCAGGTTCTCCTGATCGGCGGTCTCGCCTATCTCCTGATCCGCCTCTTCCGCTCGCGTTCGGCGCCCGCGACGGCCGGTGGCCAGCCGATGCAGCGCTCGATGGAGGGCGGCGCGTCCGGCCCCGGCGGCAATTCCCGCTCGCCCGACTTCCGTCATCTCGGCGCGGGCGTCGGCGACGCGGGCGCGGCCGGTACGGCCAGCGTCTCGAAGGGCGACGAGCTCGGCATCACCGGCCGGGACCTCGATATCTTCGAGCAGCGTCTCTACCAGCTGCAGGACGCCTTCGGGCGCGAGGACTATGCGGCGATCCGCGAGATCACGACGCCGGAGATCATGTCCTACCTCTCCGAGGAGCTCTCGCAGAACGCCACGCGCGGGGTGAAGAGCGAGGTCGGCGAGGTGAAGCTCCTGCAGGGCGACGTCGCCGAAAGCTGGAAGGAAGGCTCGCGCGAGTTCGCCACCGTCGCCATGCGCTATTCCATGGTCCAGTGGCTGCGCGACCGGCAGACCGGCGAGATCGTGGAGGGCTCCGATTCCGAGCCGGTCGAATCGACGGAAGTCTGGACGTTCCTGCGCGACCATCAGGACGAGTGGAAGCTGACGGCGATTCAGGACGCCTGACCCGCATCCATCAGGTTCTTCGATCGGGGGCGCTTCGGCGCCCCTTTTCGTGCGCCCTCAGGCCCCGGCCGCGCGAAGCAGGGCGATGGTGGCGACCCCGATCGTCACGCAGGACAGGACCGACAGGCGAAGCGACAGGAGCGCGGCCAGAAGGATCACGCCCCTCTCCGGCCAGCCGCCCTCCACGAAAGCCGGCACGACCAAGGTCACCAGCATGGCCGGCGGAACGGCGTTCAGCGCGGCCTCGAGCCGGGGCGGAATGGATTTCAGCCTCGACAGAAGGAGATGGCCGGCAACCCGCGTCCCGTAGGTCAGGACGCCGGCCGCGACGATGAGGAACCAGAGATCGCTCACCGCCCCTCCTCCGCCTTCGGCGGCATGAGAGCCGCGGCGGCGATGCCGAAGAGCCCGCCGATCGTCACGTGCCAGGGCGATCCGAGCGTCAGATAGACGAGGATCGAACCGGCCGCCGAGGCGCAGAAGACCGGCAGGAAGCCGCCGCGTTTGCGGAACTGGATCGTCAGCGCAAGGAAGTAGATCGGCAGCAAAAGGTCGAGCCCCAGCGCCCGCTGGTCCCCGATCAGGGCCCCGAAGACGAAGCCGGCCGCCGTCGAGATCAGCCAGGAAACGTAGAGCGTGAGCGCGAACCCGAAGTAATATCCTCGCGACAGGGACCGGGTGCGGCTGCGAGTCTCGGCTGCGGCGAAGACGGGATCGACGAGGAGATAGAAGGCGAGCGCCTTCTCCTTGGTGTCGAAGCGCTGGAGATGCCGGCCGATGGAGGCCGAGTAGAGCACGTGCCGGAAATTGACCGCGACGACCGCCAGAAGCACGGACCAGAGCGGCGTGCCCGCCGCGACGAGCTGAAGGATGACGAGCTGCGAGGCCCCGGCATAGACCGAGGCGGAAAGGCCCATCGCCTCCCACAGCGTCAGGCCCGCATCGCGGGCGAGGGCCCCGAAGACGACCCCGAACGGAAGGACCGCGAGGACGACCGGGACGACTTCGGCCATGCCCTGGCGCCACTCGCCGCTGGCCGGAGGCCGCTCGCCGGGCGTGGGGTGAGGTCCGCCTTCGGCGGCCCGGCCGGTTTGAATGGTCATGTCGGGCATGGGCTTTCGCTCGGGACGCGGACGCGTCGGTTCCGGGCCTTCGCCCGGTGCTGTCACGCGGCTCGGATGGGCGGAGTTCGGATCCCTGCCCGCGCGCCGGAAGGCGGAGCGGCGATCGTCAGAGTTCGATCGCCGTGGGGTCGGCGTCCTCGTCCCCGTCGCCATCCGCGGGAGAACTGTCGGCGACGACCTGCTCGAAGCTCTGCAGCACGATCCGCCACCAGTCGACCGAATCCTCGAGATTGGTCTCGGTCACCGAGCCGAAGAGGTTCACGTCGTATTCGAGCACCGGCTCGCCGTCGGTGCCGAGATAGGCGCGGCCGAAGCGGGACGCGCGGTTCCAGTCGTTGACGGCCTCGAGCGTCACGTCCTTCGTCGCCCAGGACGCGGAGAAACTGACCGAGTGGCAGGCCACCTTCTCGTCGTTGCACTCGTAGAAATAGACCGCGAAGCGCGTCCCGTCGATCCGGCCGTTGATCATCGGCGTGTCGTCCGCCGCCTTGCCGATGCGCGCCGAGCCGAAGCCGCGCACGATCGCGGCCACCGCCTCGGGATCGGTGGCGTCTATCAGCTCTTCGGCACCCGCGAATTGCGGTCCGGCCAGAACCAGCGAAGCCAGCAGGTAGACTGTTGCGCGCATGAAGGATCGTCCCCTCGAACCGTTCACGAAAACTCTATCGGCCAAAGCGTCGTGCGTCACGGCCTGCGTCCGATCCTCTCGAACCAGCCGTCCTCGTCGAGGATCTCGATTCCGAGTTCGCGCGCCTTGTCGAGCTTGGAGCCCGCACCGGGACCCGCAACGACGAGGTCCGTCTTCTTCGAAACCGAGCCGGCTGTCCGGGCGCCGAGCGCCTCGGCCATCTCCTTGGCCTCGTCGCGGGTCATCTGCTCCAGCGAGCCGGTGAAGACGATCGTCTTGCCCGCCACCGGCGAGGACGCCGGAGGCTTCGCCCGTTCGTTCGTCGTCGAGACCCCCGCCGCCAGAAGCGCCTCGACGGCCTCCCGGTTGTGCGCCTCGTCGAAGAACTGGATGAGCGAGCCGGTGGCGACCGGGCCGATGTCGCTGTCGCGGACGAGCTTCAGATAGTCCGCGCTCGCGCGTGCGGACACGGCGGCCCGGAGCCCTTCGGTCATTGATGCTCCTGCCCCGAAGGTCTCGCGCAGGGCCACGCGCTGCGGCGAGTTGAGGCGCAGCCCCGCATGCTGCGTCGGATCGAAATCGGGCGTATCGCCCTTCCCGTTCACCGCCTCGACGAGACCCTCCAGCGCCTTCGAACCTTCCCCGAAGCCCCGAAGGCTCGTCAGCCGGCGCCAGGCCTCGCCCGGCTGGCCGTTCCGCGCGGCTTCGACGCCCCGGATCAGGTCCGGCACGTCCTCGAAATGGCGGGCAAGCGCCTTCGCGGTCGTCTCTCCGATATCGGGAATGCCGAGCGCGAAGATGAAGCGGTCGAGCGGAACGGTCCGGCGGTCCTCGATCGCCGCGAGGATGTTCTCCACGGCGAGCTTGGCCTCGGAGCGCTGCGCGGACGTCTCGTCCTCGTCCGCCACGGCCTCGCCGGCCGCCAGCGCCCGCTCGCGCGCCAGCATGCGGCGCCGTTCGTCCAGCGCGTCGCGCACCGCCTCGAAGTCGAGACGGAAGATGTCCGCCGGCTGCTTCACCGCGCCGCTGTCGTAGAGCGCGTCGACGATGGTCGCTCCGAGACCCACGATGTCGAAGGCGCCGCGCGAGACGAAGTGCTTGAGGCCCTCGCGCCCCTGCGCCGGACAGGTGAGACCCGCCGTGCAGCGGCGCACGGACTCAGGCCGTCCCGTCTGCGGATCGACCTCGCGCACCGCCTTGGAGCCGCAGATCGGGCAATGGTCGGGGAAGCGGAAAGGCTCGGCGCCCTCCGGCCGCTTCTCGATGACAACGTCCAGCACCTGCGGGATAACGTCCCCGGCACGCTGGATGACGACGGTGTCGCCGATGCGGATGTCCCGGCCCTCGCGGATCGGCAGGCCGTTCGAATCGACTCCGGCAATATAGTCCTCGTTGTGAAGCGTGACGTTGGAGACCGTGACGCCGCCGACGGTGACGGGCTTCAGCCGGGCCAGCGGCGCGAGCTTGCCCGTGCGGCCGACATTGATGTCGATCGCCAGAACCTCGGTCGTCGCCTTCTCGGCGGAGAACTTGTGCGCGATCGCCCAGCGCGGCGAGCGGGAAACGAAACCGAGATCCTCCTGGAAGCCGAGGTCGTCGACCTTGTAGACGACGCCGTCGATGTCGTAGCCGAGGTCGGCCCGCTCTTCCTCGATGAGCCGGTAATGCGCGATCAGTCCTTCGACGGTCTCGAAGCGCCGCATCAGCGGCTCGCTCCGGCCGAACTGCGGTACGGCGTTGGTCTGGAAGCCCATGCGCGTCAGCGCCTCGACCATCGCCGTCTGCGTCTCGGCCGGGCGCTCGGAGAGCTCGCCCCAGGCATAGGCGAAGAAGCGCAAGGGGCGCGAACGGGTGATCTCCGGGTTCTTCTGCCGAAGCGATCCCGCCGCCGCGTTGCGCGGATTGGCGAACTGGCGCGCTTTCGACGTAGTCTCCTCGGTGTCACTCTCCTCGCCGTCCGGAGGCTGGACAGCGCCCGCCAGCCCCTCGTTCAGCGCCAGGAAGTCGGCATGCGTCATGTAGACCTCGCCGCGCACCTCGAAGACGGCGGGACGCACGCCCGCCAGCCGATGCGGGATGTCCTCAACGGTCAGAGCGTTGGCCGTCACGTCCTCTCCGACCGCGCCGTCGCCGCGCGTCGCGGCCGAAACGAGGCGGCCGTCCTCGTAGCGGAGGGACAGCGACAGCCCGTCGATCTTGGGCTCGGCCGTGATCGCGAGCGGCGCGTCCTCGGCCAGATCCAGCATCCGCCGCACGCGGCGCGCGAAGTCGGCGACATCGCCATCGGTGAAGGCGTTGTCGAGCGAGAGCATCGGCAAAGCGTGGCGGATCTTGGCGAACCGGCCCGAGGGCGCGGACCCGACGCGCCGGGAGGGCGAATCCTCGCGGACCAACGCGGGAAAGCGGCGCTCGATGGCGGCGTTGCGGCGACGCAGGGCATCGTACTCCGCGTCCGTCACGGCCGGCTCGTCGTTCTCGTAATAGCGACGGTCGTGCCCGGCGATCTCTTCCGCGAGGCGTTGGAGTTCGCGCGCCGCCTCGCTTTCGTCGAGTGCGCCGACGTCCCTCTGCTCGATCCCCTTGCCCATTTCCGGTCCCCTTCTCAGGCGGTCTGCCCGATCAGGCGGCGCGCCGCCGCCCTCGCCTCGTCGGTCACCTGCGCCCCCGCCAGCATGCGCGCGATCTCCTCGGCCCGCGCCGGTCCGTCCATCTCCGCGACGCGGGTCGCGAGGCGGTTCTCCTCGCCGCCGGAGGCGGATTTGGAGATCAGGAGATGCGTTTCCGCCCTCGCCGCGACCTGCGGCGCATGGGTGACGGACAGGACCTGAACGCCGTCCGCGAGGCGAGCCAGACGCCGTCCGATCGCATCGGCCACCGCGCCCCCGACACCGGTATCGATCTCGTCGAAGACGAGCGTCGGCGCCGAGCCGCGCGTGGCGAGCGCGACCTTCAACGCCAGGAGGAAGCGCGACAGCTCGCCGCCCGAGGCGACCTTCATCATGGGGCCGGCGCGCGTGCCCGGATTGGTCCGGACGTGGAACTCGACCGTGTCGATCCCCGACGCGGAGGGGCGCGCGGCGTCGGTCTGCAGCGAAACGATGAACTCGGCGCGCTCCAGCTTGAGATCGGGCAGCTCCGCCATCACGGCCGCTTCGAGCAGTTTGGCCGTCGTCGCGCGCCGTTCGGAAAGCTCGGCCGCCAGCCGCTCGAACGCTGTCTGCGCCTCCCCGACCGCGCGCTCCAGCACGCCGACCTTCTCCTCGCCCGCATCAAGATCTGCCAGATCGGCGATCATCTTCTCGGCGAGCTCGGGCAGATCGTCGACGGGGAGATTGAACTTGCGCCCCGCCGCGCGCAACGCGAACAGCCGCTCCTCCGTCGCCTCCAAAGCGCGCGGGTCGAACTCCAACGCCCGCAGCGCCGCTTCCAGGCTCTGCTGCGCCGAGGACAGATTGTCGAGGCCCGCATCGAGCTGCGCCAGCGTCTCGTCGAGAAGGCCGGGCAGTTCGTCGCGTCGGCGGTCGAGCCTGCGGAGCAGGCCGGCCAGCGCGGGGATCGGCGAGGCCGGGCCGGACAGTTCCTCGTTGGCGTCGTTGACGTCGGAGGCGATCTTCTCCGAGCGCATCATCGTCTGGCGCTTGGCGGCCAGCTCCTCCTCCTCGCCGGGCAGCGGGGAGAGCTCGGACAGCTCCTCCACGCAGGCGCGCAGATAGTCCGCCTCGCGCGAAGCGGCCTCCACCTTCGCGCGGTGCCGGACAAGTTCGGCTTCCGCCGTGCGCCACGCGGAATAGGCCGAAGACACCGCCGCCGCCTCGCGGGTCAGGCCGCCATAGGTGTCGAGCACGGTGCGGTGCGCCTCCGCATCGACCAGCGCCCGGTCGTCGTGCTGGCCGTGGATCTCGACCAGCGCAGCGCCCAGTTCGCGCATCAGCGAGACGCTGGACGGCCGGTCGTTGACGAAGACGCGCGTTCGGCCGTCCGCGCTCTGGATGCGGCGCAGGATCAGGTCGCCGTCTTCGTCCGCCCCCCGTTCTCGGACAGGATGGCGCGGGCGGGATGGTCCGCTGCCACGTCGAAGACCGCGGTCACCTCCCCCTGCTTGGCGCCATGGCGCACGAGCGAACCGTCGCCGCGCCCGCCGAGCGCGAGCGAAAGTGAGTCGAGCAGGATCGACTTGCCCGCGCCGGTCTCGCCGGTCAGCACCGAAAGGCCGGCCTTCAACGAAAGGTCGAGCCGTTCGATGAGGACGATGTCGCGGATCGAGAGATGGACGAGCATGGAGCGGGAGATACCGCTTTCCGGACGCAAATGAACAGGCGCTCTAAATAAGACGCCGGCGCGCCGCCGGAAAGCGCAAACGAAGAAGGCCGGCATCGAGGCCGGCCTTCGCATCGCTCTTTCGAAGTGTCAGGCGCGCGGCGGCGGCTGCAAAGCCGGCTCGGAGGCGGCGACCGGAACGGCCGAGTCGCGCGGCGCTCCGGTGATGGCGCGCGTCGCACCCGCGAACCATCCGCTGCCGGCCTGCGGCTGGAGCCCGCCCGCCTGCAAGCGAGCGTAGCTATCGGCGTACCACTGCGATTCGGGGAAGTTCTGGCCGAGCACCGAGGCCGACGCCTGCGCTTCCTGCCGCAGACCCATCGACAGATAGGCTTCGGTCAGGCGCGCCAGGGCCTCTTCCACGTGGCGCGTCTGCGGATAGGTGTCGACGACGTTCCGGAACCGGTTGATCGCCGCGATGTACTCACGACGCTCCAGATAATAGCGCCCGACCTGCATCTCCTTGCCGGCGAGCTGATCGCGCGTCTGACGCAGCTTGGCGCGCGAATCCTCGACATAGGGACTGTCGGGGTAGCGGTCGATGACCTCCTGCAGCGCGGCCGCGGCGCGCGCCGTCTGCGTCTGGTCGCGCGTCACGTCGGGCATCTGCCGGAAGTAGGACAGGCCCATCAGATACTGCGCATAGGCGGCTTCTTCGCTGCCCGGATAGATCGTGACGTAGCGGCGGGCCGAGGACACCGCCTCGTCGTAGTCGCCCGCGCGATAGGCCGTGAAGGACCGCATGATCAGCGCGCGGCGCGCGAATTCCGAATAGGGATGCTGGCGGTCGATCGCCTCGAACTTGGCGCTCGCCTCCCCGAGGCGGCCGGCGTCGAGATTGGCGAGGCCCTGATTGTAGAGAACGTCCGCCGGTTCGGTCTGCGCGGCGAGCGCCAGCGCGTCGAAATTCTGGTCCCCGCCGCCCATGCAGCCGGAGAGGCCGAAGACCGAGGCGGACAGGAAAAGGGCGGCCGCAGTGCGCGTCGTCACGGATCGGCCGCGCCCGTTCGAAGAAAGGCGCATCGATGTGGTCCCCCTGGTCGCTCGTCCACGCGCACCCCGAGAGCGCGCGACGCTTCGCGTAGCTTCATACTGGAAAACGAGGCGCACGCGAAGCTGTTCTCGAAAGGCGTTGAAGCCGGGCCAACGCGCCTTTTTTGAGGCGGTCGGCCCGCGCCCTTTCAGATCACAGGACCTGCGGGCCGAAGGCCGAGGCGGCGACCGCCGTCAGCGAAGCGGCGCGCCCGGCCCGCGCGACCTGCCGGGTCGGCGCCTCGACGATCTCGTAGGCGGTCCGGTCGGCCATCAGGGCAGCAAGCGCCATGGCGTTCAGGCGATGTCCGCCGCGATAGGACTTGTAGCAGCCGAGAATGCGCACGCCGGCCATCGCCTGATCGCCCACGGCGTCCAGCGCCTTGTGGCGGACGAACTCGTCGGCGTAGCGCAGACCGCCCGGATTGATCACGCGATGATCGTCGCCGATCACGACGGAATTCTCGAGCGAGGAGCCGAGCGCATGGCCCGAAGCCCAGAGCCGCTCCACGTCCTTCATGAAGCCGAAGGTGCGCGCGCGGGACAGCTCGTCCCGGAAGAAGGCCGGCGTCAGCTCGCCGGCGATGAACTGGCGGCCGATCGCGGGGGTCGGGAAGTCGATCTCGACCTCGAAGCGCGTGCCCTCGTGCGGGCGGTACTCGGCGCGGGCCTCGCCCATCTCGACGACGACCGGCTTGAGCACGCGGACGAAGCGGCGCGGCGCGCGCTGGGCCACGAGACCCGCCTTCTCGATCGCCTCGACGAAGTCGCGCGAGCAGCCGTCAAGGATCGGCACCTCGGTGCCCTCGACCTCGACGATCGCGTTGTCGACGTCCATGGCGTAGAGCGCGGCCATCAGATGCTCGACCGTGGACACGTGGGCGCCGGACACGTCGCCGACGACGGTCGCGAGATCGGTGGAGGAGACATTGGCGGAGACCGCGCGCAACTCACGGATCAATCCGGACGCCTCGAAGACGTGGAAGACGATGCCCGTGTCCGGGTCGGCCGGATGGATCGCCATCTCGACCGCGTGCCCGGAGTGCACGCCGACACCGTTGAAACCGATGCGCGCGCCGATCGTCTGCTGGAACTGCTTCACTACGGCACTTTCCCCTGACGCGCTGGAAGCGCGAAGAACTGGAAGCGGAAGAGGCGCCCTCCCAAGGCCGGTCCCGCGGGGGCCCGAAACACGTCTCGGGCACGTCACAAACTAACTCTCGCCGCCGTCCAGCCCAAATGACGATTTCTTACCCAATGTTACGGAGTGAGTGGTTTCCGGGCCGTTAAAATTGAACATAGTCAACGACTTACAAAAACGGCCCGCCTTCTGGGAAGGCGGGCCGCAACAGTTCCGTGACTGTCGGTGAAGGTCAGCTGGACTGGCGGCGCAGGAAGGCCGGGATCTCGAGCTGGTCCTCATCGCTCTGCGGGCGAACCTGCGAGACCGGGCGGGCGGCCGAGTCCGTCGCCTGACGGCGCGGAGCGTAGGGGCTCGGCTCGGTCGGCCGGGCTTCCGGCGCGCGGGGCGCCATCGCCATCTCCTCGTCCTCGCGACGGGCGAGACCCGTCGTCAGGCGGCGGAGCAGACCCATCGGACCGCGCTCGTCGCCATGAGCCTCGGGCGAGGCCGCGCGGCGCTCCAGCTCGGCCTGGACGACCGGCGGGAAGTCCTCGACGCGCGGCATGCGCGGCGAGACGGCCGGGAAGTCCTGAGCGGTCGCCTGGCCGATCTCGGCCTCCAGGGCGGCGGTGAAGTCGTCCTCCAGATCCGGCACGCCGGCCTGCGGCTGATAGGCCGGCTTGACCGGAGCGGGCGCCTGCGGAGCGGCGTAGGCGACGGGCGCCGGGGCTGCCTGCGGAGCCTGCGCGGCCGGGGCATAGGCCGGAGCCGGCGCAGCCACCGGGGCGGCGGCGACGGGAGCCGGCGCCGGACGCGGGGCCGGCTGGTGGCGCATCTCGGGCTGGCGGTCGAAGGCCTCGGCCGCCGTCTTGTCGATGCCGGTGGCGACGACGGAGACGCGGATCACGCCTTCGAGCGCCTCGTCGAACGTCGCGCCGAGGATGATGTTGGCGTCGGCGTCCACTTCCTCGCGGATACGGGTCGCCGCCTCGTCCACCTCGAACAGGGTCAGGTCGCGGCCGCCGGTGATCGAGATCAGGAGGCCCTTGGCGCCCTTCATCGACGTCTCGTCGAGCAGCGGGTTGGCGATGGCGGCCTCGGCGGCGGCCATGGCGCGGCCCTCGCCAGACGCCTCGCCCGTGCCCATCATGGCCTTGCCCATCTCGCGCATCACGGAGCGGACGTCCGCGAAGTCGAGGTTGATGAGGCCTTCCTTGACCATCAGGTCGGTGATGCAGGCGACGCCGGAATAGAGAACCTGATCGGCCATGCCGAAGGCGTCGGCGAAGGTCGTCTTGTCGTTGGCGATGCGGAAGAGGTTCTGGTTCGGGATCACGATGAGCGTGTCGACGCTCTTCTGCAGCTCCTCGATGCCCTGCTCGGCGATGCGCAGACGGCGCTGACCCTCGAAGTGGAAGGGCTTGGTCACGACGCCGACGGTCAGGATGCCCTTTTCGCGCGCCGCGCGGGCGACGACCGGGGCGGCACCCGTGCCGGTGCCGCCGCCCATGCCGGCGGTGACGAAGCACATGTGCGAGCCGAGGAGGTGATCGCAGATCTCGTCGAGCGACTCTTCGGCGGCCGCGCGGCCGACTTCCGGCTGCGAACCGGCGCCGAGGCCCTCGGTAACCGCAACGCCCATCTGGATGACGCGTTCGGCACGCGAGGAGCGCAGAGCCTGCGCGTCCGTGTTCGCGATGACGAACTCGACGCCTTCGAGGCCGGCGTTGATCATGTTGTTGACGGCGTTGCAGCCGCCCCCGCCCACACCGAAGACGGTGATGCGGGGCTTCAGTTCGGTGATGTCGGGCCGCTGCAGGTTGATGCTCATGGTGTCTTTCAAGTCCTTTTGCGGTGGCCGTCTCGCCGCGCCGGCCCGCTTGCCTTTGTTCAATTCCGCCAGTGCGTCTCAGCACCGTAGTCCGTCAGGCAAGCTCGAAGCTTGCGCAGCTGTTCGTTCTAGAAGCTCCGCCGCAGCCAGGCGCCCATGCGGCCGACCCGCGTCGCCTCGTCGAAGGCGAAGTCGATCGGGGACGTGCGCGGCACGAACTCGTCGGCCGCAACGTCCGGGTAGATCAGGAGACCGACGGCCGTCGCGAAGGCGGGGCTCTTCTGCGCCGCCGAAAGCCCCGCCACGCCGAGGGGACGGCCGAGCCGGACGTTGCGCTGCAGGATGTCGCGACACAGATCGGTCATGCCCGCCAGCTGGCAGGCGCCGCCGGTCAGGACGATGCGCTTGCCGATGACGTGGCCGAGTCCGGACGCCGCGAGGCGGTCGCGGATCAGCTCCAGCGTCTCCTCCACGCGCGGCCGGATGATCTTGGCGATCAGGGATCGGGACACCTGGATGCCCTCGCCGTCGCCCTCGTCGCCCAGCGGCTCGACCGTGATGCGCTCGCCGTCCTCTAGGAGCTCGGCCATGACCGTGCCGTGCACGACCTTCAGCCGCTCGGCCTGATCCGGGCGGATCGAAAGGCCCCGCGCCAGATCCATGGTGATGTGCTGGCCGCCCATCGCCACCGCGTCCGCATAGGCGAGACGCCCGTTGTGGAAGATGGAGATCGTGGTGGTGCCGGCGCCCATGTCGATGCAGGCCGAGCCCATCTGTCCCTCGTCCTCGACCAGCGAGGCGAGGCCCGACGCATAGGGGCTCGCCACGAAGGCCTCGACCTCGAGATGGGCGCGGTTGACCGCGATCTCGAGATTGCGCAGCGGCGTTTCCTCGGCGGTGAGCACGTGCAGCTCGGCGCCCAGCGTCTCGCCGGACATGCCGACCGGATTGTCGAGCCCGCCCTCTCCGTCGAGGATGATGTCGAAGGGGATGGAATGGACCGCGAGCCGCCCGTCGGGCAGCTGGCCGCGCGCCGCGTTGTTGAGGACGCGCTTGAGCTCCGCCTCGCCGACCTCGCCGCCCGCGAGCGAGATCTCGGCCGAGCCGCGAACGCTCTTCAGCCGTCCCGCGCCCAGAGAGACGATGAGCGACTCCACGGTCAGGCCGGCCATGCGTTCGGCCGCGTCCACGCAGGCGCGAATGGAGCGCTCGGCCGCTTCCAGGTCGACGACGACGCCCGACTTCACGCCGCGCGAGCGCTGGTGGCCGACGCCGACCACCTCGATGACGTGGCTGCGGTTCGGCAGCGCCTCCCCGGCCGTGCGCGGACGAAGACGCGCGATCAGGCACGTCATCTTCGAGGAGCCGACGTCGAGGACCGAGACGGTGCGCGTGCGACGCGTCGAGCGCTTGCCGATGCGCGGAAGATCGTCGGAGCGGGAGGAAAAGAACTTCATGCCGGCGTGTCCTTGCGAGCCGCCTGCTTGATCACGCGCTCGCGTTCCTTCAGCGCCGCGTCGCGGCGTTCCTTGGCCTCCGGCGTCAGCTTGACGACGAAGCGATCGGGGACCCGCAGATCGACCGAGACGATGTCGCGCGACAGGATGCGCGTCTCGCGGTCCATCCGCACCAGCTCGGCCGCGGCCTCCATCGGGTCGGTCTCGGGCAGCTTCACCACGACGCCGTTCGTCAGATGAAGGTCCCAACGCCGCTCGGCGACGAGGACATAGGCGCGGATGCGCGGGGTCAGCTCCGGAATGATCTCGATGCGGTCGACGAGGTCCGCCGCCTCGCGGTCCGCCCCCGCGCCGACGACCAGCGGCAGGTCGGTGAAGCGGGTGGTCGCGAAGGGCACGATCGGCGCGCCGTCGCGGTCGATGACGACGAGCTCGCGGCCGAACTGCCAGACGGCGTAGGGCCGCTTCTCGACGATCTCGACCTGTACCGCGTCCGGATAGACCTTCGAGACCGTCGCGCTCTCGACCCAGGGCATTTCCTCGATCGCGGCCTGCGTGGCGACGACGTCCAGCGCCGGCAGCGTCGCCGCACCGCTCATCCAGACGGTCTGCAGGATGTCGATCTGCGAGGTCTCGGAATTGCCCGAGACCTCGACACGGTCGATGGCGAAGCCGAACGGCTCGCTCGTCCAGTCGAGAACCGCCGGCATATGGCCGCCGAGCGCCGCGCCGTAGATGCCGGTGGAGCCGAGAAGCACGATGGACAGGGTGCGGAAGCGCGGCAGCCGCAGCGTCTCCAGCGACTGGCCGTAGGCGCTGATGCGCCGGCCGAGAATGCCCAGGCGCAGCCAGAGGCGACCGACGCGGGCGTCGTGGGAGGGTTTCAGCGCTCGCATGAGGCGTCCTTCACCATCCAGGCGAGCAGTTCGCCGAAGGAATGCCCGGCGGCCCGCGCGATGTCGGGCACCAGCGAAGTCGGGGTCATGCCCGGCTGCGTGTTGATCTCCAGCCAGACCAGCTCGCCTTCCTCGCCGAAGCGGTCGTCGTAGCGAAAGTCGGAGCGCGTCACGCCGCGGCAGCCCATCGCGCGATGAGCGGCGAGCGAATATTCCTGAACCTTGGCCGCGACGGCCTTCGACAGCTCGGCCGGGACGATATGGGTCGAGCCGCCGGGCGAATATTTGGAATCGTAGTCGTAGAAGGCGTGGTCGTTCGACTTGATCTCGCAGACGCCGAGCGCGACGTCGCCCATGACGGCGCAGGTCAGTTCGCGTCCGTGGACATAGCGCTCGACCATCACCGTCTCGCCGAAGCGCCAGTCGGTCCCGGTCAGCTCCTGGGGCGGATGGGCGTGGTCCTCGCGGACGATGAGAACGCCGAAGGACGAGCCCTCGGCGACCGGCTTCACCACGTAGGGCGGCGACATGACATGCGCCCTGCCCGCCTCGCGGCGGTCGACGAGGCGCGATTCGGCGAGCGGGATCTTCGCGGCGCGCGCGATCGTCTTGGCGCGCGCCTTGTCCATGGAGAGAGCCGAGGCGAGCACCCCGGAATGGGTGTAGGGAATCTGCAGGAATTCGAGGACGCCCTGGATGGTCCCGTCCTCTCCGAAGGGACCGTGCAGCGCGTTGAAGGCGACGTCTGGCGACAGCTCCCGCAGGACGCTCGCGACGTCCCGGCCGACGTCCACGCGGGTCACGCGGTAGCCCTCGGCCTCCAACGCGTCGGCGCAGGCGTTGCCGGAGGACAGGCTGACCGGGCGCTCGGAAGAGAAGCCCCCCATCAGCATCGCGACATGCGTGGTCATCAAGCGCTCGATCCATTCCCGAATACGGAAATGACCATCGCTCGAAGATGGTTAAATGGGGGTTAAGACATTATGGCCAAAGAAAGAAAATCGTAAGCGCGTTCGTTGGAGCGGCGTTAACCGCCCCTCGTTCCATGAGGCGCTAGCCGAGCACGGCCAAAGCCACTCCGCCGGTCGCGCTAAGGGCGACGACGATCCAGGGTGGGACCGCCCAGACGACGAGCGCGACGAAACCGGCAAGGGCCAGCGCGAAGTCGCGTCCGTCGCCGACCGCGCTCGTGAAGACCGGCGAATAGAGCGCCGCGCCGAGGATGCCGACGACGGCGGCGTTCGCCCCCTGCATCAGCGACTGCGCCTTGGGCGCGCGCCGGAACCGGTCCCAGAAGGGCAGGATGCCGACGAGAAGCAGGAATCCCGGCAGGAAGATCGCGCCCAGCGCCAGCGCCGCGCCGAGGACGCCGTTCGGCGCCGGGCCGAGAACGGCGCCGAGATAGGCGGCGAAGGTAAAAAGCGGGCCGGGCACCGCCTGAGCGGCGCCGTAGCCGGCCAGGAAGCTGCTCTCGCCGACCCAGCCCGGGCGCACGACCTCCGCCTCCAGAAGCGGCAGCACGACATGGCCGCCGCCAAAGACCAGCGAGCCGGCGCGGTAGAAGGCATCGAGGACGGCCAAGGTCTGCGACTGTCCCGCCAGCATCGGCAGAAGGGCCAGGAGGAGGCCGAAGGCGAAAAGGCAGGCCACGCCGACCGACTTCGTCACGGGCAGCGGTAGATGGCCGCCCGGCCGGGGCTCGCCCTCGCAGGCGATCAGCCCGAGCATCGCTCCGACCGCGATGGCGGCGACCATCCCGAATGCCCCCGGCGCGAAGGCGAGGATCGCGACCGCGAGAACCGCGATGGCGGCGCGCGGCCCGTCCGGGCAGAGCGAACGGGCCATGCCGAGAACGGCCTGTGCGACGATGGCAACGGCGGCGATCTTCAGCCCCGCGATCGCGCCCTCCCCGACAGGCCCGGAGAACGACGCCGCAACGGAGGCGAACAGGACGAGCAGGATCGCGGAGGGCAGCGTGAAGGCCGCGAAGGCCGCCAACGCCCCCGCCCATCCGGCCCGCGTCAGGCCGAGCGCGAAGCCGACCTGGCTGGAGGCGGGGCCCGGCAGGAACTGGCAGAGGGCGACGAGATCGGCATAGGCGCGGTCGTCGAGCCAGCGCCGGCGCGTCACCAGCTCGTCGCGGAAGTAGCCGAGATGGGCGATGGGTCCGCCGAAGGAGGTGAGGCCGAGCTTGAGAAAGACGCCAAAGACCTCGCTCGGCGTTCCGCCCGTTCGCCCGACTTCCGATCCGCTCACCGAACTCTCCCGACCCTGCTCAACGTTTGCCGCACGAACACGGGAATCGGTGACGTTCCGATGACGGCGACCCCTTCACACGGCCCATTTCGGATCGGCGGTGAAGGCGATCGTCAGCCAGCGGTCCTCCGCCCGTCCGCCGACCTTGGTCGCGAGGTCTTCGCGCACGCGGTCGAAATCCGCCACGCTCTGCGCGGGGTGGTCGTGCGGCACGATGAAGTGCAGCTCGACCATGCGCGAGCGTCCGACCTTGGCGACATAGGTCCGCACGTCGCTGTAGCCGTGCGCCTTCACCGCCTCGGCGGCGATCTTGCGCACGCTCTCGTCGAGTTCGCGCGGGGCGATCAGGAAGATGTCCTTCAGCGCCTCGACCACGATCCTGAACGGCATGGGAATGATCGCGAGCGTCAGGACGGCCAGGACCGCCGGATCGACATAGGGGGTCCAGGCCTCGTAGGGCCCGTCCTGCAGGAGCCAGGCGATCGTGAAGGCGACCAGAAGCGCGGAGGTGATGAGCGCCGACATGCCCCAGCCGCGAACGTCGAGCGCGATGAAGTCCGAGCCGATCGTCCGATTAGCGCGCCGACCGTAGAAGAACATGGTGAGGCAGATCGCGACGATGAGAACCGCGTAGATGATGGCCCAGTCGAAGACGAGTTCCCGGCCGCCCGAAAGAAGCGAGCCGACCGCGTTCACGAAGGCGTAGAGCGTCAGGATCATCAGGAGCGCGCCGTTGAGGACGAGCACCATGGGCTCCAGGTGCCAGAAGCCCATCTGGAAGCGCCGGCTCGTCTCGCGCGCGATCAGCCGCGCGACCATCAGCGACAGGAAGGTCATCGAGGCATCGACCACGGAGAACATGCCGTCGAAGGCGATGGAGAGCGAGCCGGACAGGATGCCGAAGACGACACCGATCGTGCCGACGAGAATGGTGGCGGCGATGGAACGCTTGAGGACGGTCTGTTCGGCGGGGGCGGACATGGACGGCAACTCGGGAAACGGGGCTTTCGCGCCGTTCTAGTGCCGGCACCCCGGCTTTGCCAGTTCAGGCAGCCGGAACGAAGGGCACGACCTCGCGGCCCGGTTCGAACCGCCCGATCCGCGCGATCTCCCATTCGAGCAAGACCGCGTTCGCCTCGAACACGCGCCGCCGCACGGTCTCGCCCAAGAGCTCCAGATCGTGGGCGCTGGCCGAACCCGTGTTGATCATGAAGTTGCAGTGCATCTGCGACATCTGTGCGTCGCCGATCGCAAAGCCCCGCAGGCCTGCCCTGTCGACTTCCTTCCAGGCGGACGAGCCGGCGGGGTTCTTGAAGGTCGAGCCGCCCGTCTTCTCGCGCACGGGCTGCACGGTCTCACGGTGGTGCTGCACCTCGTCCATCGCCCGGCGGATCTCGACCGGCTCGGCGGAGGGACCTTCGAGGAGCGCGGAGACGAAGACGAAATCCTTCGGCACGGCGGTGTGCCGATAGGTGAAGCCCATGTCGTCGCGGTTCAGAACGTGTCTTCGCCCCTCACGGTCGAAGGCGACGGCCTCGACGAAGCGCTCGGCGATCTCGACGCCGTTGGCGCCCGCATTCATGCGCAGCGCCCCGCCGATGGCCCCCGGAATGCCGTGGAGGAAATGGAAGCCGCCGATTCCCGCATCGAGCGCAGCGGCCGCCACGCGCTTGTCGGGCGCGCCGGTGCCGACCGACAAGCGATGTTCGCCCGTCCGCTCGACCGAGCCGAAGGCTTTGGCCGGAAGCTTGAGGACGACGCCTTCGACGCCGCCGTCGCGCACCATCAGATTGGAGCCGATGCCGACCACCGTCAGCGGAACGTCGTCCGGCAGGGCGGCGAGGAAGGCCGAAAGGTCGGCTTCGTCGGCCGGCTCGAACAGGAGATCGGCCGGCCCGCCGGTGCGGAACCAGGTGATCTTGGACAGATCCGCCCGAGGGGTCAGCCGCCCCCGCAAGCCGGCGGCGCGAAGATCGGCTTCGAGGCTCACGCGGCGCCCTTCGCCTCCAGCGCGTCGAGTTCGCCCGGCAGCGCATAGGCCCAGCTGGTGATGGAGCCGGCCCCCAGGCACACGACCATGTCGTTCGGCCGGGCGATCTGTCGGACCAGCGGGGCAAGCTCCTCCGGCCCTTCGATCAGACGCGCGTCGCGGTGGCCGCCGAGCTTCAGCCGCTCGACCAGCATCTCGGAGTTCACGAACTCGATCGGCTCCTCGCCGGCCGCATAGACCGGGGCGAGGACGACCGTGTCGGCATCGTTGAAGCAGCCGGCGAACTCCGGGAACAGGCTCTGCAGGCGGGTGTAGCGATGCGGCTGGACCACGGCGATGACGCGGCCCTTGGCCGCCGAGCGCGCCGCCGACAGAACCGCGCGGATTTCCACCGGGTGGTGCCCGTAATCGTCGTAGACGTCGACACCGCCGGACTGGCCGGTGTGGGTGAAGCGGCGCTTCACGCCCCCGAAGGAGGCCAGCCCCTTCTTGATGGCCTCGGCCGTGATGCCGAGGCGATGGGCGACGGCGATGGCGGCCGTGGCGTTGGAGACATTGTGACGCCCCGGCATCGGCAGCACCAAGTCCTTGAACTCCAGCGTCTCGCCGGTCACGCGGTCCCGATAGGTCGCGTCGAAGATCGACTTCGCTCCGTCGACCCGCACGTTCGAGAACCGCATGTCGGACTGGATGTTCTCGCCATAGGTGATGATGCGCCGGTCCTCGATCTCCGAGACCAGCGTCTGCACCTCGGGATGGTCGAGGCACATCACGGCGAAGCCGTAGAAGGGCACGTTCTCGACGAAGGCGCGGAAGGCCGCGCGCACCTTGTCGAAGGTGCCGTAATGGTCGAGATGCTCGGGATCGATGTTGGTGACGACCGCGACGTCGGCCGGCAGCTTCAGGAAGGTGCCGTCGCTCTCGTCGGCCTCCACCACCATCCAGTTGCCCTCGCCCATGCGGGCGTTGGTCCCGTAGGCGTTGATGATGCCGCCATTGACGACGGTCGGGTCCAGTCCGCCGGCGTCGAGGAGCGTCGCGACCATCGACGTGGTCGTCGTCTTGCCATGCGTGCCGCCGATGGCGATCGCCTGCCGGAAGCGCATGAGCTCGGCCAGCATCTCGGCGCGGCGTACGATGGGCAGCAGCCGTTCGCGGGCGGCGGCGAGCTCGGGGTTCGAGCGCTTGATCGCCGTCGAGACCACGACGACTTCCGCCACGCCCAGATTCTCGGCCGCATGACCGACATGGACGGTGACGCCCTTCTCGCGCAGGCGCTGGACATTGGCGTTCTCGCCCTGGTCCGAGCCCTGGACGGTGTAGCCGAGATTGACCAGCACCTCGGCAATGCCGCTCATGCCGATGCCGCCGATCCCGATGAAGTGGACCGGTCCGATATTGGGCGGCATCTTCATGACGCGCGTCCTTCTGGCTGTGTTTAGCGTCCCGCCGCGGGCATAGACAGAACGAGGTCGGCAAGCAACCGCGCAGCATCCGGCAGTCCCGTCGCCCTGGCGGCCGCGGCCATGCCGGCCGCCTTGTCCGGGTTCTGCGCGACATCCGAGATCAGCGACGCCAGACGGTCGGGGGAGAGATCCGACTGCCGCGCGACGATCGTGCCGCCGGCCTTCTCCAGGAGGGCGGCGTTCGCCGCCTGATCGTGATCGAGCGCGTGGGGATAAGGCACGAGGATCGACGGTCGGCCGATGGCGGAAAGCTCCGACACGGTTCCGGCGCCCGATCGCGAGACGACGAGATGCGCCTTGCCGATGCGCGCGGCCATATCGGAGAAGAAGGGCGCGATCTCGGCCGGAATGCCGCGTTCGGCATAGAAGGCCCGCACCGCGTCGACCTCGTCCGCCCGCCCCTGCTGCGTCACATGCAGGCGCCGGACGAGATCGTCCGGCAGCCGCTTCACCGCTTCGGGCAAAGCGTCGGAGAAGAACTTGGCGCCCTGGCTGCCGCCGAACACGACGAGGCGGAACGGCTCGCCGGCCCCGCTCGCCTCGTAGGGCGACGCTGCGGCCTCGAGCACGGCCGGACGGACCGGGTTGCCCGTGACGGTCAGCTTCGCCGCGACGGAGGGCTTCGGATCGACGGGCGCGATGCCGAAGGCGATGGCCGTCGCGCGGGCCGAGAGCATGCGGTTGGCGCGGCCCATCACGGCGTTCTGCTCGTGGACGACCGTCGGGCGGCTGGCCTGGACGGCGGCCATCATGGGCGGCACGGTGGGATAGCCGCCGAAGCCCACGACGACGGCCGGCTTGAGCTTGCGGATCAGCGCGCCGGACAGACGGAAGCCCTTCCAGATCGACCAGAGGGACGCCGCCAGACGATCGGGGCGCTTGGAGCCGAAGGTCGCGGAGGGGACGCGGTGGATCTCGGTGGCCGGGAAGCCTTCGATGAAGCGCCCTGCCCGCTCGTCGGTGACGAGGTGGACGTCGTGGCCGCGCGCGATCAACTCATGCGCGAGCGCCTGGGCGGGAAAAAGATGCCCGCCGGTCCCGCCGGCACATAGAAGGATTCGCACACCCGCCGAAGAGTTCGTCGATGTTGTATCGGTCAACGGCACGCGCTCGCGAAAGATCAGTGACGACTGGACGGGACGAGCGCGTCGATCAGCGCCTGAAGACGCTGGCGCACTTCACTGTCGGGAATCTGGCCGATCGCGATGGAGTATTGCAACGTCTCGCGGTCGGAGAGGACATCGACCTTCTCCTTGCCGTTTTCTTCCAGACCTTCGAAGAAGTAGGTCGGAGACACTTCGAACACCGTGGCGATCCGGTAGAGTGTCGAAGCGCTGATGCGGTTCGCCCCCGTCTCGTATTTCTGGATCTGCTGATAGGTGACCCCGATGCGGCGCCCCAGTTCTTCCAGAGACAGCCGACGCGCGGTGCGCAACAACCGAAGACGCCCCCCGACATGCACGTCGACCGGGTCACGTTCAGCTTTCAAGTTCCAACTCCGAAAACCTTTTTCGGTCCCTCGCCTACGCCCTTCCGGCGAAAACTGCAAGCGAGCGCGCAGGCCGCGACAAGGATCGGAACGACGCGCGCATGTTGACAGGCGAACCTTAGCGCATATTCACAAAATGAATGACATCATAACCGTGAGGTATCAACTCGATATCGGCGTTAATACTGGAGTAGATGAAAGCATGATCTCGAATTGCGGGCGCCCCCACGCGCTCCGACCCGCGGGCCGCCGCAAAATGCCCAGAATGAGCTATCCGCACAAGTCTTAAATATAGTAACGCGCCCTCAAGTCATACTTATAAACGATTGTCTCCGTCGCCGCGCTTCGGCCGAAGCGTCTCACTGCGACTGCGAACCTTTATCATCTAGAAGATGTGCCGTTCGGCCTTGACGATCTCGGCGACGTAGTCGCTCACAGCCTTCACGCGCGGGATACGGCGCGACGTCTCGTGCATCACCAACCAGTAGGTGCGCCGAACGGATTCGGCCGGAAGCACGCGTTCGAGACCGGCGCGTCCTGCGGCGATGAAGTCGTGCAGAATGGCGATGCCAGCGCCTGCCACGGCGGCTTCCGTCTGCCCGAGCGCCGACGAGATCGCGAGGCGCGTGGTCCATTCGGTGCGAAGGTCCGCCGCGTAGGCGATGGATCGGCTGTGGACTAGATCCTCCACCGGACCGACGAGACGGTGACGAGCCAGATCGGTGAGCGTTTGCGGGCGTCCCGCCCGGTCGAGATAGGAGGAGGCAGCATAGAGCCCGAGGCGGTAGTCGACGAGCTTGCGCGAGACGACACGCCCCTCCTGCGGCCGGTCGACCGTCACCGCCAGATCGGCCTCCCGTCGTGCGAAGGAAAAGGCCTGGGACACCGGGACGAGTTCCAGGGACAGGTCCGGATGAAGGTCCAGGAAAGGGCCGAAGCGCGGGGCGAGGAAGGCCGTTCCGAAGCCGTCGGGCGCGCCGATCCGCACGCGTCCGGAGAGGGCGCCCACCGGCCCGAAAGCGCCCTGCGCGTCCAGCCATTCCGCCTCGATCCGCTCCGCCCGCTCGGCGAACCGCTCGCCCTCTTCGGTCAGGGCGCAGCCGGCCGGCCTGCGCTCCACCAGCCTGACGCCGAGCGACGCCTCCAGCGCGCTCAGCCTGCGGCCAACAGTCGCATGATTGACGCCGAGCCGCCGTGCAGCCGCAAGAAGCTGCCCCTCCCGCGCGACGGCGAGAAAGATCCGCGCGTCGTCCCAGTTCATCGATCGATCTCCAGCCCGGTGCGATGTCGAAATTTGCACAATGGCTGGGCGTCGTGAAGCGCTTGCGCGGACCACCCCGAACGCGTGATCAAACGATGACGAAGCAAGACGGGAGAGACCCATGAACGAGATCGGCCATTTCATCGACGGCGCGCGCGTCGCCGGAACGTCGGGGCGTCAGGCCGACGTCTTCAATCCCTCGACCGGCCAGGTGTCCGCGCGCGTGGCGCTGGCCTCGGCCGACGAGCTCCAGCGGGCGGTGGACGCGGCGAAGGCCGCTCAGCCGGCCTGGGCCGCGACCAATCCGCAGCGGCGCGCCCGGGTCTTCATGAAGTTCGTCGCGCTCCTGAACGAGAACATGCAGGAGCTCGCCGAGCTTCTGTCCTCCGAGCACGGCAAGACGGTCGAGGATTCCAAGGGCGACATCGTGCGCGGCCTGGAAGTCTGCGAGTTCGTGATCGGCATCCCCCATCTGCAGAAGGGCGAGTACACCGAGGGCGCCGGTCCCGGCATCGACATGTATTCGCTGCGCCAGCCGCTCGGCATCGGCGCCGGCATCACGCCGTTCAACTTTCCGGCGATGATCCCGATGTGGATGTTCGCGCCCGCTATCGCCTGCGGCAACGCCTTCATCCTCAAGCCGTCCGAGCGCGATCCGTCCGTGCCGATGCGCCTTGCCGAACTGATGATGGAAGCCGGCCTGCCCAAGGGCATCCTCCAGGTGGTGAACGGCGACAAGGAGGCCGTCGACGGCGTCCTCCAGCACCCGGACATCTCGGCGGTCTCCTTCGTCGGCTCGACGCCGATCGCGGCCTATGTCTACGGGCAGGCCGCCGCGCAGGGTAAGCGCGCGCAGTGCTTCGGGGGCGCGAAGAACCACATGATCATCATGCCCGACGCCGATCTCGATCAGGCGGCGGACGCCCTCATCGGCGCGGGCTACGGCTCGGCGGGCGAGCGCTGCATGGCGATCTCGGTGGCCGTACCGGTCGGCGAGGCGACCGCGAACGCGCTGATCGACAAGCTGATCCCGAAGGTCGAGGCGCTGAAGATCGGCCCCTACACGGACACGGGCGCCGATTTCGGCCCGGTCGTGACCAAGGCGGCGCAAGAGAAGATCCTCGGCCTCATCGAGGCCGGCGTGAAGGAAGGCGCGGACCTCAAGGTCGACGGTCGCGGCTTCTCCATGCAGGGTTACGAGGACGGCTTCTATGTGGGCGCCTGCCTCTTCGACAACGTCACGCCCGACATGGACATCTACCGTCAGGAGATCTTCGGCCCCGTCCTCTCCGTCGTGCGGGCGAAGGACTACGAGGACGCCCTGTCGCTGCCGATGAAGCACGAGTACGGCAACGGCGTCGCGATCTACACGCGCGACGGCGATGCGGCGCGCGACTTCGCGGCCCGCATCAATATCGGCATGGTCGGCGTCAACGTACCGGTTCCGGTGCCCCTCGCCTATCATTCCTTCGGCGGCTGGAAGCGCTCGTCCTTCGGCGATCTGAACCAGCACGGCCCGGACTCGATCAAGTTCTGGACCCGCACCAAGACCGTCACGAGCCGCTGGCCGTCCGGCATCAAGTCGGGCGCGGAGTTCTCCATGCCCGTCATGCGCTGACGCGCGGGCCGACGATCCAACGATAAAGGGCGCGGTGCCTTCCCGGTGCCGCGCCCTTTCATTTCGAGTGCGACCGTTCAGCGCTCGATGAAGTCGGCCTTCCAGAGGCCCGTGCCGACGAGTTTGGAGAGTTCGGCGACGCAGAGCTGCTCGACGGCTTCGGCCACCTTTCCAGACGGCCTGTCATAGGGGCGCACGAGATGCACCGTGCGCGACAGCGGCGGCGAGCCGATCGGCCAGGTGCGGAAGCGGGCGGTGTCGGGCTCGCGCGCGACGGCGTTCTCCGGCAGGACCGAATAGGCCAGACCGCGCCCGACGATCTCCTTGATCGCCGAATAGCTGTCCACCTCGATCACGGTCGGCAGCTCCAGCCCGAGCCGTCCGATCTCCTCGTCCAGAAGGCTCCGCAGGCCATGGCCGACGCTCGGCAGGACCAGCGGCAGGGCGTGCAGCGTCGAAAGGTCGACCGCTCCGTCCGCCGGCGTCTCGATGCCCGCGACACCCGAGACATGAGCGAAGAGCCGCATCTCCTCCGTGAGAATCGGCGAGGACCGGAGACCCCGCTCGTCCACCGGGATGTAGACCAGCCCGAGATCGACGCGCCCGTCATAGAGCCATTCGAGAACGTAGCCGCTCATCGCCTCCGCGATCTTCAGGCGGATCTTCGGGAAGCGCTCGCGCACGGCCAGGATCAGCGGCACGGACAGCATCTCGCCCAGCGTTCCCGGCAGTCCGAGACGCACCTCGCCGGCCGGCTCGCTGTCATGTTCGGCGACCGCGCGAAGGGTCGCCTCGAACTCCGCGATGATCGAGCGCGCCCGCTCCAGAAGAAGCCGGCCCGCATCGGTCGGCAGCACGCCCTGGGGCGTTCGCAGAAGCAGGGTCGTGCCGAGGTCGGCCTCCATGTTGCGCACATGCAGGCTCAGCGCGGGCTGGGCCACGCGAAGAGCGATCGCGGCGCGCGAGAAGCTCTTGGCCTCCACGATCGCGACGAAATAGCGAAGCTGCCGGATGTCCAAGCCGTCCTCCCTGCCGTTCGGGACATCCTCTACAGGAAGGTTGGCGGCATCGGTATGGGCTGCGCGCTCAGCCGAACTCGGCGCGGACCGCGTCCGTATGCGCGCCGAGCGCGGGGACGGCGCCGAAGGCCGGGATCCGTCCGTCCATGACGAAGCCGGGCGCCAGCATGGTCACGGGTCCCGTCGGCGTCTCGACCGTCACCGTGCGGTTCTGCGGATGGGCGGCGAGGTCGTCGAGCGTCGAGACCCGTCCGTAGGCGATCTGGGCCTCGTCCATGCGGGCGGTCGCCTCCTCCCGGCCGATCGTCAGGAACACGCCCTCGACGATGCGCTCCAGCGCCGGCCGGTTGGCGACGCGCAGATTGTTGGAGGAGAAGCGCGCATCCGTCGAAAGCTCCGCGTTGCGCAGGACCGTTCGGCACAGATTGGCCCATTCGCGCTCGTTCTGGATCGAGAGCAGCACCTCGCGGCCGTCAGCGCAGGCATAGACCCCGTAGGGCGCGATGGTCGGATGCGACAGGCCGGCGCGCGGCGGCACCTTTCCGCCGTAGACGTATTGGAGATACGGCACGTTCATCCAGTCGGAGAGCGCATGGAAGAGCGACAGCGCGATGTGCCGCCCCTTTCCCGTCCGCTCCCGCGCGAACAGGGCCTGGAGCACCGCCGAATGCGCGGTCATCCCCGCCGCGATGTCGCAGACCGAGACGCCGACCCGCGCCGGCCCGTGCTCGTTGCCGGTGACCGAGGACAGGCCCGTCTCGGCCTGCACGAGAAGGTCGTAGGCCTTCTGCCGGGCGAGCGGCCCCTCCTCGCCATAGCCGGAGATGGAACAGGTGACGAGGCGGGGGAAGCGCTCGCGCAGCGAGGCCATGCCGAGCCCCAGCCGGTCGAGCGCGCCGGGCGCAAGATTCTGGATGAAGACGTCCGCCTCGGCGATGATGGAGAGAAGGAGATCGCGGTCCGCCTCCTCCTTGAGGTCGAGCCGGACCGATTCCTTGCCCCGGTTCAGCCAGACGAAATAGGCGCTCTCGCCATGGACCAGATGGTCGTAGTTTCGGGCGAAATCGCCCTCCGGGCGCTCCACCTTGATGACGCGCGCGCCGGCATCGGCGAGCCTCCCGGAGACGTAGGGCGCGGCGACCGCCTGCTCGACCGAGACGACGAGAATGCCCGAAAGGTCCGACTGCTCCGTCATCGCCGCTTCACTCCGTGTCCGAACGGAGCGATACGTCGCCGATCCGCGCGCTGGAGACAAATAGGTCCTCGTGAGGGGCCCAAGACAGCGACGCGATGGGAGGAGACTTAAATGACCATCGAGGGACGGCCGAAGGGCGTGACGCCGATCGCGGAAGAGGATTTCGTCGGCTCGATCGCCGACGCGCTCCAATACATCTCGATCTACCACCCGCCGGACTTCATCGCGCATCTCGCCCTCGCCTACGAACGGGAGAAGAGCCCGCCCGCGCGGCAGGCTATGGCGCAGATCCTCGTCAATTCGCGCATGGCCGCGCTGGGCGGACGCCCGATGTGCCAGGACACGGGAACGGTCAACGTCTTCGTCAAGATCGGCATGGAGGCGCGCTTCGCCTTCACGCGTCCGATCGCCGAGCTCGTCGACGAAGCCGTGGCGCGCGCCTACACGAACCCGGACAATCCGCTGCGCGCCTCGATCGTCGCCGACCCGATCTTCGAACGGCGCAACACGCGCACGAACGCTCCGGCCGTGACGCATGTCGAGATGGTGGCCGGCTCGCGGGTCGACATCCACGTTGCCGCCAAGGGCGGCGGGTCGGAGAACAAGGCGAAGTTCGCCGCTCTCAATCCGAGCGCATCGATCAGGGACTGGGTGCTGAAGACCGTGGAGGGTCTGGGCGCGGGCTGGTGTCCGCCGGGGCTTCTCGGGCTCGGGATCGGCGGCACGGCGGAGAAGGCCATGCTGATGGCCAAGGAATCGCTGATGGCGCCGATCGACATGACCGAGCTTCTGGAGCGCGGTCCGTCCTCCCGGCTCGAGGAGCTGCGGATCGAGCTCTACGAGGCGGTCAACGCGCTGGGCATCGGCGCGCAGGGTCTCGGCGGCCTGACGACGGTGCTCGACGTCAAGATCGCGACGCATCCCGTCCACGCGGCCTCGCTGCCGGTCGGGCTCATCCCGCAATGCGCCGCCGACCGGCACCTGCACTTCACGCTCGACGGCTCGGGGCCGGCCGTCCTCGCGCCGCCTTCGATCGACCTCTGGCCGCAGATCGCTTTGGAGGGCGCGGGCGAGGTGCGGCGCGTCGATCTCGACTCGCTGACGCGCGAGGAGGTCGCCAGCTGGCGGGCGGGCGAGACCATCCTCCTCTCCGGCCGGCTCCTGACGGGGCGCGACGCCGCGCACAAGCGGATGGCCGACATGATCGGGCGCGGCGAGGCGCTCCCCGTCGATCTGAAGGACCGCGCGATCTACTATGTCGGCCCGGTGGACGCCGTGGCCGGCGAAGCGGTCGGGCCGGCGGGGCCGACGACCTCCACCCGGATGGACCCCTTCACCGATCTCATCCTCGACAGGACGGGCCTGCTCGTCATGGTCGGCAAGGCCGAGCGGGGGCCGGAGACGGTGAAGAGCATCGCGCGGCACGGCGCGGCCTATCTGATCGCCGTCGGCGGGGCCGCCTATCTCGTATCGAAGGCGATCAAGCGCTCCCGCGTGCTGGCCTTCGAGGATCTCGGCATGGAAGCGATCCACGAGTTCACGGTGCAGGACATGCCCGTGACGGTCGCGGTCGATTCCACTGGGGCCTCCATCCACGAGACCGGCCCGAAGCGCTGGCGCGCGCCCGAGATCAACTTCGTCCCCGCCTGATCCGCCATTGTCGATCGCTATTCCCGCCAGCCCGAACCCGTCTTTGCCTCCGGCGGGACAGGACGCGACAATGGCGGGAAACGAAGGACGCGATTTGACGATGGACACGCCCGCCCCCGCGCAGGACCACCAGGACATCCGCGAGGAGGTCGCCAAGCTCTGCGCGGCCTTTCCGGGCGAGTACTGGCAGAAGCTCGACCGCGAGAGCGCCTATCCACAGGAGTTCGTCAACGCCCTGACCGAAGGCGGCTGGCTGTCGGCGCTGATCCCGGAGGAATACGGCGGCTCGGGCCTGCCGCTCTCGGCCGCCGCCGCGATCCTGGAGGAGATCCAGAAGTCCGGCTGCAACGGCGGCGCCTGTCACGCGCAGATGTACATCATGGGCGCGCTGCTGCGGCACGGGAACGAGGAGCAGAAGCGGACCTATCTGCCGAAGATCGCCACCGGAGAGCTGCGCCTCCAGGCCTTCGGCGTCACCGAGCCGACGAGCGGCACGGACACGACCTCGATCAAGACCTTCGCGGAGAGGCGCGGCGACGTCTACGTCGTCAACGGCCAGAAGGTCTGGACGAGCCGGGCCGAGCATTCCGACCTCATGCTGCTCCTCGCCCGAACGACGCCCAAGGACAAGGTCGCCAAGAAGACGGACGGGCTCTCGGTCTTCTTCGTCGACATGGCGAAGGCGAGGAACAACGGCCTGACGATCAAGCCCATCCGCGCGATGATGAACCACGCGGCGACCGAGGTCTTCTTCGACAATGTCGAGGTGCCGGCGGAAAATCTGATCGGCGAGGAGGGCAAGGGCTTCCGCTATATCCTCTCCGGCATGAACGCGGAGCGCATTCTGATCGCCGCCGAATGCGTGGGCGACGCCAAATGGTTCATCCGGAAGGCGAGCGACTACGCCCGCGAGCGCGTCGTCTTCGGCCGGCCGATCGGCCAGAATCAGGGCATCCAGTTCCCGATCGCGCGCGCCTATGCCCAGATGCGCGCGGCCGAACTGATGGTGCACGAGGCCGCGCGACTGTTCGAGCAGGGCGTCCAGTGCGGCGAGCAGGCCAACCTCGCCAAGATGCTGGCGGCGGACGCCTCCTGGGCCGCCGCCGAGGCCTGCCTTCAGACGCATGGCGGCTTCGGCTTCGCCGAGGAATACGACGTGGAGCGCAAGTTCCGCGAGGCGCGGCTCTATCAGGTGGCCCCGATCTCGACCAACCTCATCCTTTCCTACGTCTCCGAGCACGTGCTCGGCCTGCCCCGTTCCTACTGAAAGACCGGACGTGACCGACACGATCGACATCGACCATCTGAAGAGCTGGATCGGGCGGGAGGAAGAGGCCGTCGACCGGATCGACGCGCGGCTGGTCCGATCGCTCCGCGCCACGCTCGGCGAGGAGCCCGGCGATCCCGTGCCGGGCGACGAGGCGCCGCCCTGCGCGCATTGGTGCCTCGCGCCGCCGATCGTCGCCAACGACAGGACGGGACCGGACGGACACCCTGCGCGGGGCGGCTTCCTGCCGCCGGTGCCCCTGCCCCGCCGCATGTGGGCCGGCGGTCACATCGCCTTCCACGCGCCGCTGGCGGTGGGCGACGAGGTGGTCCGGCGCTCGCGCATCGGCAGCGTCGATCTGAAGGAAGGGCGCACGGGGCGCCTGATCTTCGTCGCGGTCCATCACGACTATTCGACGGAGCGAGGCCTCGCGATCGCCGAGCGGCACGACATCGTCTACCGCGACGCGCCGACCGCCATGGCGGCATCGGCGACCGGCGCGCCGGACCTTGCCCCGGCGGATGCGTCGGAGAGCTTCGACCCGACCTCGCTGGTCCTGTTCCGCTACTCGGCGCTGACCTTCAACGGCCACCGCATCCACTACGACCGCACCTATGCGCGGCAGGAGGAGTTCTATCCGGGCCTCGTCGTGCACGGGCCGCTGCAGGCGACGCTCCTCGTGCGACTGGCGGCCCGCACCCTCGGCCGGATGCCGGCGGAGGTGAGCTATCGCGGCGTCTCGCCTCTCTTCGACGGCGACCGGCTGGTTCTGGAAACGCGGCGAAGCGACGAGGGACTGGCGCTGCGGGCCGCGAACGGCGCCGGTGCGACGACGATGGAGGCCAGCGCGCGGTAAGGGTAGCGCGGCAGTTCGCCCCCCTCTGCCCTGCCGGGCATCTCCCCCTCAAGGGGGGAGATCATTCGCTGATAGGCATGCGCATGTCCGGACGGGTCGCCATGCCGTCAACCTGCGATCTCCCCCTTGGGGGGAGATGGGCGGCAGCCCAGAGGGGGGTGTCTTACAGAACTACGCCTCATCATCCCCGCACCGCGTCTACCACGAGCTTCAGCGAGACGAGGAACAGCGCGATCTCGACGATCCGGAAGAAGATCTTCTCCGGCAGAACCGTGACGAGCTTCCAGCCGGCGAGAACGCCGAGGATCGAGACCGGGATCATCCAGAAGGCCAGCGTCAGGTTCGGGCCGGTGAACTGGCCGAGCGACCAGTAGGCCGGCAGCTTGGCAAGGTTGATCGCCGCGAACAGGATCGTGGAGGTGCCGGCGAAGGTCAGCTTCTCCAGCCGCTGCGGCAGCACGTAGACCTGATAGGGCGGCCCGCCCGAATGGGAGACGAAGCTGGTGAAGCCGGCGAGCGAACCCCAGACGACGCCGCGCGGCACGTCGGCCGGTCGCGGCGGCGCGGTCCGTCCTCGTTTGCGCACGATGTCGAGTACGAAGGCGATGCCGACGATCCCGATCAGGAACGAGATCAGCCGGTCGGGAACGACCGCGGCGGTCGCCCAGCCGAACAGGATGCCGAGCATCGACGCCGGAATCAGGATGGCGAGGTTCCGGCCGCTGAAGCGCTTCCGGTAGATGACGACGCCGACCATGTCGCTGGCGATGTAGAGCGGCAGGAGCAGCGCGGCCGCTTCGAGCGGCGGCATGGTGAGCGCCAGGATCGGCACGGACAGCATGGCCACGACCGGCAGTCCGCCCTTGGAAAGGCCGACGAGGAAGGCGGCGAGCGCGACGAGAAGCGCGAGGCCGAGCGGCATATCGAATGGCATCACGCCGTGCATTCCCGTGTGTGTCCCATGCGCGCCGACGACGCCGAGCCGGCGACGTCGCCCGCCCATCCCCCGTCCCCGGCCTGTTTGGCGCGCAATCTCCGCGCGCACTCTTGATAAGCGAAGCTGATGATGTGACCAGACCCATACAGCATCGGGAGGAGAACCGAACTCGGTTTTCGAGAAAGCCCGATGCGTCGAATCGGAGCGATGGGGCGGCTTCCGTGCGTGCCGGCGGGCACGAGGCGCTCCCAGCAGTCAGAAGGCATGCGGCGACGTTGAAACCAGATGACGATCGGGCCGCGACGGTCGGCTCCGGACTGCTCGGCGCATTCCATCCCAACCGCTTCGACTATCCCCGCTTCGCGCTGGCGCTCGGGATCGGCGCCGTGGGCACGCTGGTCTTCCTCCATTTCGGCTGGCCGCTTCCCTGGATGCTCGGGCCGCTCCTCGCCTGCACCATCGCCGCGGTCGGCCGCGCGCCGGTCGCCGCCCCGGTCATCGTCCGCCCGCCCATGTCCGTCGTCCTCGGCGTGCTTCTCGGCGCGGGCTTCTCCTCCGAGATGCTGGCGCAGATGCTCGCCTGGGTCCCGACGCTTCTCGGCCTGACGCTGTTCCTTCTGGTCTCGGGCGCGATCTGCGTCGTCTACTTCCTGAAGGTCGGACGCTATGATCCCGTCACCGCCTATTTCGCCGGAATGCCGGGCGGGCTGATCGAGATGGTGCTGCTCGGCCAGGAGCGCGGCGGCGACGCGCGGCGCATCGCGCTCGTGCACGCCACGCGCATCCTCCTCACCGTCTCCAGCCTGCCTCTGATCCTGCCGCTTCTCGGCAGCGAGGTGCTGGGCGACCGGCCGCCGACCGGCGTCCCCTTCGCCGAAGCGGGCGCGGAGGCCATCGTCTGGCTGGTCGTGACCGGCCTCGCGGGCGTCCTTCTCGGGCGCAAGGCCCGCCTGCCCGCACCCTATCTGCTCGGGCCGATGATCGTCAGCGGCGTCGTGCATCTGGCGGGCTGGACCGACACGTCGCCGCCGCGCGAGCTCGTCTGGGCGGCGCAGCTCGTCCTCGGCGTCACCCTCGGCTGCCGCTTCCTCGGCACGCGCCCGCGCGAGATGGTGTCCATGCTCGTCCTGTCGCTCGGCTCCTTCATGGTTCTGCTCGTGGCTGCGGTGTCCTTCGCGACCCTTCTCGCGGCGCTGACGCCGTTCGATGTTCCGACGGTCTTCCTCGCCTACGCGCCGGGCGGGCTGGTGGAGACGAGCGTCATCGCGCTGGCGCTGCAGATCGAGGTCGCCTTCGTCGCTTCGCACCACATCGTGCGGGTCGTGCTGGTGATGGCGGCGGCCGCGCCGATCTTCAGGCTGGTGGAGCGTTGGCAGCGCCCTCGCCCGAACTGAAGGACCGGCAAAAAAGAACCCGCTGCGGCGGATGCCGAGCGGGCCAGTCTATGCAAAGGATCTGGGAGGAAACATTTGCATGAACTGTTTCGCATGAAGCTTCCCGGCTCTGCACCCTCGGGCCAGCATGGCAGCCATGCATCGAGCGCAAAGCTGCTTCGCAAAGCCCGAATCATCTAGCTTCAGTTCCGGGCGCCGTCAGCCGGCCTTCCCGGCGTTCTTCCTGCGCGTTTCCGCCGCCTTGCGGGCCGATGCCGAACGCTCTTCGGCCGAGCGTGACGCTGAGGCCTCGCCGCCCTTCTTGCCGCCCTTCTTCGCGGCGGGATGGCCGGTGTCCTTGCCGCGACCCGAGCCGCCCGGCTTGTTACCGCCGCCGTCGTCCTTGTTGACCGTCGCCCAAGCCCGGCGCTCGGCCTCCTTCTCGGAGACCCCGCGCTCCTCGTAGCTTTCGGCGATCTTCTCGGCCTTGCGCTCCTGCTTGTCGGTGTATTTCGACTTGTCGCCCTGGGGCATGGCGCCCTCCTCTTCGCGATGAGGAGAAGAACCGGCAAGGCGGCACGCGTGTTCCCGCCGCGCGCCGCTCACTCGATCCTGTCAGGCGGCCTCTTCGGTGGCCGTCGACGGAATGTAGTTGAGGATGGGCGCGAGCCACCGCTCGACCTCCTCCAGGCTCATGCCCTTGCGCCGGGCGTAGTCCTCGACCTGATCGCGCTCGACCTTGGCGACGCCGAAATAGTAGCTTTCCGGGTGGCCGAGATAGAGGCCGGAGACCGACGAGCCCGGCCACATGGCGTAGCTTTCGGTCAGGCGCACGTCGATCGCGGCTTCCGCGTCGAGCAGGTCGAACAGCGTCACCTTCTCGGTGTGGTCGGGCTGCGCCGGGTAGCCGGGCGCCGGGCGGATGCCGGCGTAACCTTCCCCGATCAGCTCCTCGTTCGACAGCGCCTCGTCGGCCGCGTAGCCCCAGAGCTCGTGCCGCACATGCTCGTGCATCCGCTCGGCGAAGGCCTCGGCCAGACGGTCCGCCAGCGCCTTGACCATGATCGAGGCGTAGTCGTCATTGGCCTTGGCGAAGCGGTTGGAGATCGCCTCCTCCTCGATGCCGGCGGTCACGACGAAGCCGCCGACATAGTCCGGCGTCCCGTGCGGAGCGACGAAGTCGGCCAGCGCCACGTTCGGCCGTCCGTCGCGCTTGGCGAGCTGCTGCCGCAGCGTGAAGAAGGTCGCGAGTTCCTCTCCCCGCGTCTCGTCGGTGAAGAGGCGGATGTCGTCGCCCACCGCATTGGCCGGCCAGAAGCCGACGACGGCCTTCGGCCGGAACCACTTCTCCTCGACGATCTGGGCGAGCATCGCCTTGGCGTCCTCGAAGAGCGCCCGCGCGGCCTCGCCCTGCGCCTCGTCCTCCAGGATCTTCGGGTAGCGTCCCTTCAACTCCCAGGTCTGGAAGAAGGGCGTCCAGTCGATGTAGCGGGCGAGTTCCGCCAGATCCCAGTCGTCGAAGATCTTCGTCCCCAGGAAGGACGGCTTCGTCGCGCGATAGGCGCTCCAGTCGATCTGGTGCCGGTTCTCCCGCGCGCGCTCGATCGTCAGGCGCTTCTTGTCGGCCTCCGAGCGGCGATGCGCCTCTGCGACCTTGCGGTACTCCTCGCGCACCTTCTCGATGGTCTGGTCGCGCGTTTCCGGCGAGAGCAGCGAGGACACGACGCCGACCGCGCGGCTGGCGTCCGTCACGTAGACGGTCTGCCCCTTCTCGTAGCGCGGATCGATCTTCACCGCCGTGTGGACGCGGCTGGTCGTCGCCCCGCCGATGAGAAGGGGAATGTCGAAGCCCTCGCGCTCCATCTCGGCGGCGACATGCACCATCTCGTCGAGCGAGGGCGTGATGAGGCCCGAAAGGCCGATCACGTCGACTTGTCTCTCGCGCGCGGTTTCCAGGATCTTCGCCGCCGGCACCATGACGCCGAGATCGATCACCTCGTAATTGTTGCAGGCGAGGACGACGCCGACGATGTTCTTGCCGATGTCGTGGACGTCGCCCTTCACCGTCGCCATCAGGATGGTGCCGGCGTTGCGGCGCTCCTCGGCGCCGCCCGCCTCCATGCGCTGGCGCTTCTCCTCCTCCATGAAGGGAAGGAGATGGGCGACGGCCTGCTTCATGACGCGCGCCGACTTCACCACCTGCGGCAGGAACATCTTGCCGGCGCCGAAGAGGTCGCCGACGACGTTCATGCCCGCCATCAGGGGACCTTCGATGACGTGCAGCGGACGCTCGGCCTTCAGCCGCGCCTCCTCCGTATCGGCGTCGATGAACTCGGTGATGCCGTTGACGAGCGCGTAGGACAGCCGGTCCTCGACCGGCTTCTCGCGCCAGGAGAGGTCGCGCGCCTTCGCCTCGCGGCCGCCCTGCCCCTTGTAGCGCTCGGCGATGTCGAGCAGCCGCTCGGTCGGCGACTTGCCGTCGCGGCCCGGCCGGTCGAGGACCACGTCCTCGCAGGCCTCCCGCAGCTCCGGGTCGATGGATTCGTAGACGGCGAGCTGGCCGGCATTGACGATGCCCATGTCCATGCCGCGCTGGATCGCGTGATACAGGAACACGGCGTGCATCGCCTCGCGCACGGGCTCGTTTCCGCGGAACGAGAAGGACAGGTTCGAGACGCCGCCCGAGATGTGGACGTGCGGCAGGGTCTCGCGGATCGTCTTGGTCGCCTCGATGAAGGCGACGCCGTAGCCGTCATGCTCCTCGATGCCGGTCGCCACCGCGAAGACGTTCGGGTCGAAGACGATGTCCTCGGGCGGAAAGCCGTTCTCCGTCAGGAGCTTGTAGGCGCGGGTGCAGATTTCGACCTTGCGTTCGTAGCTGTCGGCCTGCCCCTCCTCGTCGAAGGCCATGACGACGACCGCCGCGCCGTAGAGGCGGCAGAGACGCGCCTGCGCCAGGAACTGCTCCTCGCCCTCCTTCATGGAGATCGAGTTGACGATGGCCTTGCCCTGAACGCATTTCAGACCGGCCTCGATCACCTCCCATTTGGAGCTGTCGATCATCACCGGCACCTTGGCGATGTCCGGCTCGGATGCGACGAGGTTCAGGTACTCGACCATCGCTCCCTTGGAGTCGATCAGGCCCTCGTCCATGTTGACGTCGATGATCTGGGCGCCGTTCGCCACCTGATCGCGCGCGACGTCGAGCGCCGCCGAGTAGTCCTGGTTGGTGATGAGCTTCCTGAACTTGGCCGAGCCGGTGACGTTGGTGCGCTCGCCGACATTCACGAAGGGAATGTCCTTCGTCAGCGTGAAGGGCTCGAGGCCTGACAGGCGCATCTTGGGCGAGACGGTCGGGATGCTTCGCGGCGCGAGGTCCGCCACGGCGTCGGCGATGGCGCGGATGTGGTCCGGCGTGGAGCCGCAGCAGCCACCCACGACGTTGATCAGGCCCTCTTCGGCAAAACCCCTCACCTGACGGGCCATCGCTTCCGGCGTCTCGTCGTACTGGCCGAACTCGTTCGGAAGGCCCGCGTTCGGATAGGCGCACAGGAAGGTGTCGGAGACGCCCGAAAGCTCGGCCAGGTGCGGCCGCATGGCTTCCGCGCCGAGCGCGCAGTTCAGCCCGATCGTGAAGGGCTTGGCATGGCGCACCGAATGCCAGAAGGCGGTCGGCGTCTGGCCCGAAAGGGTGCGGCCCGACAGATCGGTGATCGTGCCCGAGATCATGACGGGGAGCGAAACGCCCTTCTCCGCGAAGACCTCCTCAGCCGCGAAGATCGCGGCCTTGGCGTTCAGCGTGTCGAAGATCGTCTCGATCAGGATGATGTCGGAGCCGCCGTCGATGAGCCCGCGCACCTGCTCGCCATAGGCGATGCGCAGTTCGTCGAAGGAGGTCGCGCGATAGCCCGGATTGTTGACGTCCGGCGAGATGGAGGCGGTGCGGTTGGTCGGGCCGATGGCGCCCGCGACGAAACGGCGGCGCCCGTCGGCGGCTTCCGCCCGCCGACAGGCGTTCAGCGCGAGCCGCGCGCCCTCGCGGTTCAGCTCGTAGACCACCGCTTCCATCTGGTAGTCGGCCTGCGCGATCGTCGTGCCGGAGAAGGTGTTGGTCTCGACGATGTCCGCGCCCGCCATCAGATAGGCGAAGTGGATGTCCTCGATCGCCTGCGGCTGGGTGAGAACGAGAAGGTCGTTGTTGCCCTGGAGATGGCACTCGCAGGCGCCGAAGCGCTCGCCCCGGAAATGCTCCTCCGACAGGCCGAGTCCCTGGATCTGCGTGCCCATGGCGCCGTCGAGGATGAGGATGCGCTGGCGGGCCGCCTCGCGGAGCGCGGTCCAGACGTCTTCGCGCGGGCGGGGGGCGGCGCCGAAGAGGGCGCCGGTCGCGGACTTCATGAGGCTTCCTCGTGATCTCGCCGTTCTCGCGAACGATATAAGGACATCCTTATATCAGCATGCAGCCTCGTTTCTCAACGGGCGGTTCAGCGCGATCAGCCGAAGCGTTCCGCCTGCAGGCGTTCGACGATGGAAGCGACGCCGAAGCGCACCGGATCGCTGGCCGGCAGACCGTGCTCGGCGGCGACGCTCTCCAGGAAGCGCCGCGCCTCCTCCTCGCCCAGCGCCTGCGTGTTCACCGCGATCCCGACCGGGCGGATGGCCGGATTGGTCAGCGACCCGCATCGGATCGTCAGGTCGATGACGTCCTGGATGGTCGGGATCGGATGCTCGACGCCGCGCATCTTGCGGCGCGTCGGCTCGTGGCAGATCACGAAGGCGTCCGGCTGGGCGCCGTGGAGAAGGCCGAGCGAAACGCCGGCGAAGGAGGGATGGAAGAGCGAGCCCTGCCCTTCCACCACGTCCCAATGGTCGGGCGCGGCTTCGGGCGTCAGCCATTCGACCGCGCCGGAGATGAAGTCGGCGACCACCGCGTCGATCGCGACGCCCCGCCCGGCGATGAAGATGCCGGTCTGCCCGGTGGGACAGAAATCGGCGTCCATCCCCGCCTCGCGCATGCCCTTCTCCAGAGCCAGCGCGGTGTACTTCTTGCCGACGGAACAGTCGGTGCCGACGGTCAGAAGGCGCTTGCCGGTGCGCTTGGTGCCCTTGCCGGTGGCGAAGCGCTGCTCCGTGTGCCGGACGTCGTGCAGCTTCGCGCCGTGCTTGTGCGCCGCTTCCGCGATCGCGGAAACGCTTCCCAGCCGCGTGTGCAGGCCGGAGGCGACGTCCATCCCGGCCTCGATCGCCTCGACGATCGCGGCCGTCCAGTGATCCGGCATGACGCCGCCCGCGTTGACGACGCCGACGACGAGGGTCCTGGCGCCGGCCGCACGGCCCGCGGCGATGTCCATGTCCGGCAGAGAGAGATCTGCGCCGCAGCCTGGAAGCCGCATCTGCCCGACGCACCATTCGCGCCGCCAGTCGACGATGCCGTGCGCCGTCTTGGCGGCCAGCTGGTCCGGCACGTCGCCGAGGAACATCAGGTAGGGCGAGGCGATTTCCATGAGGCGCTCCAACGGCGGCGAGCTTCGCGAAGGCCTCTGGATTGCCACACTTCGCAGGACGCCGCAAAGCATTCAGGGCTGTGTCGCGATGCCCTTCCGGCGCGGGCCGAACAGGCAGGCGAGGCCCAGGAGAAGGCCGGACATCGCGGCGATCATGCCGGCGGCCGAGACGCTGGCGCCCCAGCCGACGAGAAGCGGCAGATGGGCGGCGGCGAAGAAGCCGAGGACGGCGGACAGGATCGCGAAACCCGCGCTCCAGGCGATCTGCCCGCTCATGCGGTCCGTCATCAGCCGGGCGCTCGCCGGCGGGCAGATGAACATGGCGATGACGATGATCGAGCCGACCGCGTCGAAGGCCGTCACCGCGACTGCTGCCACGAGAACGACGAGCGCGAAGGAGAAGAGGGCGGGACGCGCGCCGACGCTTTCGGCGAAGCCCGCGTCGAAGGTTCCGATCACCAGCTCCTTCCAGAACAGGGCGACGAAGAGCGCGACGATGACGAGCATGAGTGCGAGGCGCGGCAGCTGCGGCGGCAGATCCGCCAGCGCGGCTGGATCGACCAGCGAGGACCAGCCGAGCCCGGAGAACCAGACGAGGCTTTCCAGATTGCCGTAGAGCGCGTGCTCGACGTCGAGGTGGACCGAGCTCGTGTCGGAGCGCTCGATGAGAAGGATGCCGCCCGCGAACATGGCGGTGAAGACGACGCCCATCGCCGCGCCCGGCTCGACCCGACCGACCCGGCGGACGAGTTCGATCAGGAGGACGGACGCGACCGCTGCGAGGCCCGCCCCGATCAGCATCGGCCCGGCGGCGACCGATCCGGTCACCAGAAACGCCATGACGATGCCGGGCAGGACCACGTGGCTGACGGCATCTCCGATCAGCGCCTGACGCCGCAGGACGAGGAAGTTGCCGACGAGCGCGCAGGAGAGCGAGGCGAGCACGCCGACTAGAAGCGGCACCAGCGACAGGAAGACGAAATCGTCGAACATCAGCCCTGCCTCGCCGCCATGCGTTCGAGTTCGCCGACGCGCTCGGGGCCGATGAGTTCGTCCACCGGACGAAGGTCGAGATCGAACGCACGGGCTTCGGCCGGGAAGGCGCGGCGGTGGACGGCGCGCAGCCGCTCGTCGCGCTCGGTCGCCTCCGCCGCGCGCCGCCCCTCGGCGGTCGGCTCCCCCTGCGCGTCCACGAAGCCCCGGCGACGCAGAGCCGCGATGCCGTCCGCGTCCGGACGGCGTCCGTGGGCGATGTCCAGAAGGCCTTGGCGCAGGAGGATCGCGCGGGCGAGCCCCCTCGCCTCGCCACGGCCCGCCAGCACGCCGCGCAGCGGAGAGAAGACCAGCGAGAGCATGAAGATCGCGAAGGACACGAGAACGATGAGCGCCCCGGTCGGCATGTTGGCGTCGAGCGCCGAAAGCACCGTCCCGACGTAAGCCGAAAGAGCCCCGATCAGCGCGGCGATGGCGACCATGCGGCCCGGCCGGTCGGTCCAGAAGCGCGCGGCGACCGGCGGAATGATCGTCAGCGCGACGATGAGGACGAGGCCGGCGACGCGCAGGCCGACGACGGTGACGAGCAGCGTCAGCGCCATCAGGGCCAGATCGGTCGCGCGCAGGCTGAGCCCCCGCGCCGCAGCATAGCCGGGATCGAAGGCGACCAGCGTGAAGGGCCGGCGCAGGACGAAGACCGCGACACCGATCAGGGCGGCCGAGATCGCGATCGTCTCGGCCTCCGAGCGCAGCATCGAGGCGGTCGAGCCGACGAGGAAACCGGAGAGTCCGGCCTGCCCCCCGGTGTTCAAGGACTGGACGATGGTGAGGAGCACGACGCCGAGGCCGAAGAAGGAGGAGAGCACCGCGCCGATCGCCGCATCCTCCGACAGGCGTGTGCGCCGTGCGATCCATTCAACGGCGAGGAGGCCGAGCCCGGCCGAAAGCGTCGCGCCGAGAAGGAGGCCCGGAATCCAGCGCCCGTCGCCCCAGACGAGGGCCATGAGAATGAAGGCGAGCACGAGACCCGGCAGCGTCGAATGGCTGATCGCGTCCGAGACGAGGGAGCGCTTGCGCAGGAGGACGAAGCCGCCGACGGCGCCGGCGCTCGCGCCCAGGATCGCCGCGCCGATGGTGACGAGCGCGGTGTTGTAGCCCGCCTGAAGCGTCAGCGCGGCTAAGAGCAGGTTCATCATCAGGCGGCCTCGACCTCGGCGTTCGACCCGTCCTCGACGGTCAAGCGGCCGCCATAGGCGATGTGGAGATTGGCGCGTGTGAAGGCCGAGGCGACCGGACCGTCCGCGACCTTGCGGCCGTTGACGAGGAGCGCCCGGTCGAAGATGCGCGCGACGCTGGAGAGGTCGTGGTGGACGCAGACGATGGTGCGCCCGCCGGCGTTGATGCTCTTCAGCACCTCCACGATCGCCTGCTCGGTCGCCGCGTCCACGCCGGCGAAGGGCTCGTCCATGATGTAGAGGTCGGCGTCCTGCGCGAGCGCGCGCGCCAGAAAGACGCGCTGCTGCTGACCGCCGGAGAGCTGGCCGATCTGACGCGCGGCGAAATCCTGCAGACCGACGCGCGACAGGCAATCCATGGCCTTCGCCCGGTGGCGCCGGCCCGCGAGGCGGAACAGCCCGAGCTCGCGATAGAGCCCCATGGTCACGACGTCGAGCGCGGTGGCGGGGAAATCCCAGTCGACGCTGGCGCGCTGGGGCATGTAGGCGACGCGGGCGCGGACCCTCTCGAGCGGTTCGCCGAAGAAGCGAACCTCGCCCGTCACCTTCGGCACGATGCCGAGACAGGTCTTGATGAGGGTCGACTTGCCCGCCCCGTTCGGACCGACGATCGCCGTCATCGAGCCCGCCGGGATCGATGCGTCGATCGACAGCAGCACCGGCTTGCCGCCATAGGCGGCGGAAAGGTTGCGGATCGTCAGCGCGTCGGTCCGGGCGAGCATGGCGGTCACATGCCCTCGCCGAGCCGTCCGTCCATCCCGCCTTCGGGGACGGTGCCGCCGAGCGCGGCGGCGATGGTGGTGACGTTGTGGTCGATCATGCCGAGATAGGTGCCCTCGTACGTGCCGGGCGCCCCCATGGCGTCGGAAAAGAGCTCGCCGCCGATCTCGACCTCGTGGCCCCGGGCGCGAGCGCCTTCGATGAGCGCGCGGATGTTGCGGTCCGAAACCGAGCTTTCGACGAAGATGGCGCCGATGTCCCGCGTGACCAGCGTATCGACCAGCGCCTCGATGCGCTGCAGACCCGCCTCGCTCTCGGTCGAGATGCCCTGGATCGCCAGAACCTCCCAGCCATAGGCCTTGCCGAAATAGCCGAAGGCGTCATGCGCGGTGACGAGGACGCGGGAGGCTTCGGGCACGCTGCCGAGCACCTCCTCGCTGTAGGCCGCCAGGCGATCCAACTCGCCGAGATAGCGCTCGGTGTTCGCCTGGAACACAGAGCGCCCTTCGGGATCGAGATCGCTCAGAGCCTCGCGCGCGGCTTCCACGACGCCGCGCCAGAGGACCGGGTCCATCCAGACATGCGGATCGTAACGCCCGGCATATTCGTCATGCTCCAGCAGCTCGTCCTTCGGCAGCGCCTCGGCGAGAGCCACCACGGGGCGTTGGCGCGAGAGCTGCCCGAGGAAATCCTCCAGCTGAGCTTCCAGGTAGAGGCCGTGCCAGACCACCGCGTCGGCCCGGGCCATGCGGGCGATGTCGGAACTCGTCTGGCGATAGCCATGGGGATCGACCCCCGGCCCCATCAGGGCCGCGACCTCCACCCTCTCCCCTCCCACCTCGCGAACGGCATCCTCGATCATTCCCGTCGTGGCCACGACCTGCAGCGGTTCCTGCGCCGCTGCCGGCGCGCTCATGGCCAGCGCAGCAAGCACCAGAGACGTCGAGGAAGCGAAAGGCGACACCAGCAGCTCCATTTGCAATTGCGAACCGTTTGCAAAAGGAAGATAGCGAGGCTGCGTTCAAGCGCAAGAGGGAGCCGAGGGGAGGATCACGCGACTTTAAGATCGCCGGCCCCGCCGGAGGGTCGCGCGCGTCTCAGCCCGCTTCGACCTGTCGACCGGCGCTTCACACGGCAGAGAAAGAGCGCGTCAGGCTTTCGGAAAATCGACTCCGATCTTCGGGCCGATGCTGTCGGTGCGAACGCGAAAAGGGGCCGAAGACTTCGCTTCGACCCCTCGATGAACTCGTATGAGATTTTCGCGGATCGGACGATCCGATGCTTGGCTCAGCCGCGCAGGCTGTCGAAGGCGCTCGCATCCAGTCCGGCGCGGCGCAGGGCGTCACGGCCCGGCTTGCGCCCCGCTTCCGCGGCAGCCGCGCACTCGATGATGCCGCCCATGAAGGTCGCAAAGTTACCGACGCGAGTGCGAAGGTTCGTGCGGGTCGGCTGCTGGGTCATCGAAGTATTCCTCTATCTCGTACGGTCGTCTCGTCTGATGCAACCGATATAGCCAAAGGAACGCCTGGACAGTAGGTCTTGGAACGGGGCCCAGCCATGCAGCTTCCGCATGACTGGGCTCCAGAGGCACGACAGGATCAGCGGGAAGCGGTCTCTCCCTCCCCGTCGTGCTCCACGATGTGGACGCGGTCGATGGTCGCCTCCAGGAACGCCTCGTGGACATAGACGAAGGCGCGGCGCGCGGCCTCGGTCGTCGCTTGGCCTTCCACGGGCTCCAAAAGGAACATGAGGAAGGAGCGCCCGGTCACCATGTAGGTCGCCCCGAAGTCGAACGGCTGCAACTCGCCGAGATCGGGCTGGTTCGTGTCGATCACGCATTGCCAGCGCATGCCGCCCGGCGCTTCGGGCAAAGTGAAGTTCACCACGTCGTGGTGCGCGTTCAGCACGATCAGCATCGTCGCGTCGGTGCCCTGCCGCCGGATGCCCTCCGACTGCGCCCGCCCGTCTAGGAGAACGCCGAAGCAGCGCGCCCCCGCATCCGCCCACTGGTCGTCCGTCATCTCGGCGCCGGCCGGGTTGATCCAGGCGACGTCCTTGACGCCCAGCTCGTCATCATAGGTGCCGTGCAGAAAGCGGCCGCGCCGCAGGAGCGGCAGCGCCTGGCGCAGCGAAATGAGCTTGCGAACGAAGTTGGCGAGATCCTCGCCCTCCCCGGTGACGTTCCAGTCGATCCAGCCGATCTCGTTGTCCTGCGCATAGGCGTTGTTGTTGCCGCCCTGCGTGCGGGCGAACTCGTCGCCCGCCAGGATCATCGGCGTGCCGCGCGAGAACAGGAGCGTGGCGAAGAAGTTGCGCAGCTGCCGGAAGCGGGTCTCGTTGATCTCCGCGTCGTCCGTCGGTCCCTCGACGCCGTAATTGTTCGAGAGATTGTGCGAGTGGCCGTCGCGATTGTCTTCGCCGTTCGCCTCGTTGTGCTTGTCGTTGTAGCAGACGAGGTCGTGCAGCGTGAAACCGTCATGCGCGGTGATGAAGTTGACCGACGACCAGGGCTTGCGACCGCGCTTGTCGAAGAGATCCGCCGAGGCGAGCAGCTTGCCGGCGACGGGCGCGGCCTTGCCGTCGTCGCCCCGCCAGAAGGCGCGGACCGTATCGCGGTAACCGTCGTTCCACTCCGCCCAGCCCGGCGGGAAGCGGCCGACCTGGTAGCCGCCCGGACCGCAGTCCCACGGCTCGGCGATCAGCTTCACCTGGCTAAGCAGCGGGTCCTGCATGCAGGCGTGGAGGAAGGAGGATTCTTCCGAGAAACCGGTCGGCTCGCGCGCGAGGATCGTGGCCAGATCGAAGCGGAAGCCATCGACACGCATTTCGCCGGCCCAGTAGCGCAGGCTGTCCATCACCAGCTGCATGACGCGGGGATGCGAGGTGTTGACGGTGTTCCCGGTGCCCGTGTCGTTGATGTAGTACCGGTTCTGATCCGGCAGCAGTCGGTAGTAGGACGCGTTGTCGATGCCCTTGAAGGACAGCGTCGGCCCGTTCTCGTTGCCCTCGGCGGTGTGGTTGTAGACGACGTCGAGGATCACCTCGAGGCCGACGCCGTGGAAGCGCGAGACGAGCTCCTTGAACTCGTTGACGAAGGGCGTGGAGAGGTAGCGCGGGTCCGGCGCGAAGAAGCCGAGCGTGTTGTATCCCCAGTAGTTCCGCAGACCCTTCTCGACGAGATAGCTGTCATCCACGAAGGCATGGATCGGCAGGAACTCGACGGAGGTCACACCGAGGCTCTTGATGTAGCTGACGACGTCCGGGTTCATGAGACCTGCGAAGCGCCCGCGATCGGCCTCAGAGACGCTCGGATGGCGCTGGGTGAAACCCTTCACATGGGTTTCGTAGAAGATCGTCCGCTCCCACGGAATGTTCGGCCTGCGCTCGTCGCCCCAGGTGAAGGCGGGGTCGACCACGCGCGCCTTGGGCACGAAGGCCGCCGAGTCCCGCTCGTCGAACGACAGATCGCCGTCGGCGTGGCCGATCGTGTAGCCGAAGAGCGCGTGATCCCAGGTCAGCGCACCCGTGTGCTGCTTCGCATAGGGGTCGATCAGCAGCTTGTTCGGGTTGAAGCGGTGTCCCGCGTCCGGCTCGTATGGTCCGTGGACGCGATAGCCGTAGACGAGCCCCGGCCGCGCGGCCGGCAGATAGCCGTGAAAGATCTCGTTGGTGTATTCGGGAAGCTCGATGCGCTCCAGCTCGGTCTTGCCGTCCTGATCGAAGAGGCAGAGCTCGACCTTGGTCGCGTGGGCCGAGAAGATCGCGAAGTTGACACCCAGACCATCCCAGGTCGCGCCGAGGGGAAAGGGCTTCCCACTCTCGACTTTCGAACGGCGGATGGCGGGGCGGGCATGAGGGCGTGCGGCAGCGGGCATGGGCTGGTTCACGGAGTCTCTCGACGCAAGAGGAAGTGACCCTGAACAAGACGCGGGCGGCTCGCTTTGTTCCGCACCGCAAGAGCAGGAAAGCGCGAAACTCTCCGCAGCCGTGCGCCGAACGCATGGCATTCCTTCGTCGGCCGCGAAACGGGCGGGCGAGACGCCGGTCGGCCGCGCGATTCTGAGGGGCACTGGCGTCTACTGAACGCGGCTGCCCGTCTGATTGAGGGCGACGCCGCGCAGCGCGTACACCGCCCAGCGGACGGACAGGGCGGCACCCGGAGACTGGGTCTTCAGCTCCGGCGTCAGGAATTCGAGATAGGCGGCCAGCGCGGATGCCGGCGCGCGGCGCCCGGACCCGACGACGATGAGGTCGGGATCGGGAAGGCCGAGCTGGCCGAGCGCTTGCCGAAGGTGGGGAACGGCGCCGTTCCCCGGGCAGATTTCGTGAAGGCAGGTGATCAAGCTCAAGACCAACGGACAGGGTTCGACGCTTAAGTCCGGCCCCGCTTCCGCAACGATATCTCGCGGCCCGATGTCCATATCGCCCCCCCTTCACTGTTCGGACACATTAGGGAGATGCAATGCCGGCGAATATTCATGGATTTATCCATAAATTGTATACATCTGGATACGATGCAGCGTCACATCGGGATCAGTTTCTGACGTAGGGCGATCGCCACCGCATGGACCGTGTTCGCCGCGTCCAGCTTGCCGCGAATGTTCAGAAGATGCCGGGCGACAGTGCCCTCCGACATGTCCAGATCGTTTCCGATCTCGCGCGCGTTCCGGCCGGCGGCCGTCTGTCTCAGCACCTCGCGTTCGCGCTCCGTCAGCCGCTGGCTCACCCCCACGCTGCCTGCCGTCCGGGGAGCGTGGCTCGCCAGAAGCTGGGACGCGGCGAGGACCAGATCCTCGGTCGTCGGATCGAGCTGAAGGGTCCGCTCGGCCATGAGGAACATCAGGGGCCGGCCAAGCTGCGGGTGGGAAACGGGAACGGTCAGGCCATCCGCCAGACCTTCGATCCTGAAGGATTCCGGCTTCCCCGGCTCGGCGCCGCCGACGTCGGACCAACGGAGGACGCGTCCGGCGTCCAGCGACGCCTTCCAGATCGGGTCGCTCTGCCAGCGACCGCCCCTGGCGAAGCGCATCACGAATTCGATCGGGACCGTCGTAAAGGCCAGCCCCACCTTCGAATGGGTCGCAAAGCGGGAGACGTCCACCAGCGAAACATGGACCACGCCGAGCGGGCGCATGAGCGCGAGATACTGCGTCAGAAGCTCTTGGAAGGTGCCGTTCGTCGCCGCGAGCGATACGAGACGGACGAGTTCGCGCAACAGCAGGGCGCTTCGCCCGGACGCATCGTTCAGATCGGCTCCGCCTGTCGGTTGGTCGACGCCTCGGAGCGACGGAAGGCGATGATCGGCCAAGCGGCGTCCCTTTTCCGGCACGTCGAAGAAGAGCACACCCTCCCCCTTCCGGCAGGCTTCCACGTTCCGGCAGCGGGACGCGAGAATGTCGCCTTCCGGATCCAGACAGTTCTGATATAACAACTAGGACGATTTTTGTACGATCGGGCGCTCGCTCCGTCAACAACGTAGCCCGGTCATGCACGAGGCGTCGGCGAGATTTGTCGGCGTTCTAAAAACCCTGCCGTTCCGGCATCCCATGGCGGGCCAGCGAGAAAGCGGAATGCGGCGGGGCCTCCCACACGCGCCCCGCACTCTCGCGTCACGCGTGTACCCGACCTTAGGGTCGGTCTCCATAAGAAGGAACCGAAATGGTCGGACGACGCGCGGCGTCCGACGCGGCGACGAATGTCAGGGCGAATGTCAGATCGTCAGAGCGGGCGTGCGTCCCGAACGCTCCAGTTCCCAGACCGCCGTCCACTGGCCGGCCTGGCGGTCGAGGACGAGGAAATTGCGCTGCGCCGTATAACGCCCGGCCTGCCCAGGAAGGCGCCCGAAGCGGATCTGCCGCCCCTTCAGGGGCGCCTGCCCCGTCCCGCACAGAAGACCCAGTCCCGCCGCGAAGGCGGCGGGCGGCTCGGGATGGGTGATCCCGCTCGCAACGAGCTGATGCAGGAGCTCGCCATTGGAGAAGGTCATGGTCGCGCGCGCCGCGAGGTGGATCTCGCCAGAGACGACCGTCACCGGCGCCGCGCGTTCGGTGCTCTGGCGCTCCAGGAGGCGAAGCCAGCGCCGCCACTCGTCGCGGTGGGCGCGGCTCTGCCACTGATCGCGCAGATCGTCCTCGAAGCCGCTCGAATGCGGCAGGAAGTCGAGGAAGGCCTCCACGAGGCTCATGCGCGGCCCCAGGGTCGGAACGCTGGAGACGACGAGCCGCCGATCGCCCTCGGGCACCGCATCGAAGCCGCGCTCGATCGCCGCCCAGCCCGCCTCCCCCATGACGCGGGTCGGAGTGCGCTCCGACCGCAGGTCCGGCAAGAGGACCGAGAATCCGGGGAAGGCCGCCGACGTGGACAGGCTCGCGCCCGTCGGATCGAGCCCGGTCGAGGGGATCCGGTCCGCCCGGCCGCCCAGCTGGAAGACCAGGAACGCCTCGCGGGCCGTCTCGAACAGGGCCTTTCCGACAGCGCTTTCCTGCAGACCGCGCGGGTGGCTGCCCCAGCCGTCGCAGATGTCGTGATCGTCCCAAACCATCATCGAGGGAACGCAGGCATAGAGCGCCGCCGCGGCGGGCTGGCGCAGAAGGTCGAGGTAGCGCCGGAAGAAGTAGCCGCGAAGGGCCTCGCGCATGGGCCGGTCGATCTGGATCGTCAGCTTCTCGTCATCGTCCGCCTCCGCCCAGCGGTCGAGTTCGGGATGCGCCCTGACGGCCTCGTCGGCGTAGAGCTGGTCTCCGCCGTGAAGAAGAAGGGCGAAGGGGGCGCGACGATGCTCGTCCAGAAGCCTGCGCCAGAGCACGTCGCGATCCTCGTGGCCGCGATCCTCGTCGCCGTTCTCCTGGCCGTTGCAGGACACGAAAGCGATGCGGACATCGCCCGAGAGGTCCGTCGCGACCTCGTGCCGACGACCGGCCAGCTCGTAGCCGGCGCCCGGCCGGGCCGGCAGCTCGAAATCGTAGACGAGCGTGCGGTGCCCGAAGAAGCGGCCGGTGCATTCGCCCGCCACCGGCTGGCCGTCGTCCGGATGGAGCGCGGGAGCGGCCGTCCCGTCATCGAGGACGATCAGCGCCGAGAGGCGGCACAGCCGATCGTCGCTCCCGCGGGCGTAGAGGATGGGTCCTGCGACGAGGGGATCGCCGGCATTGCGTTCGATCAAGGGAAGGCTCCGAAGCGGCGGCTGGCGTGCCCGCCGACCGGCCATGTCGGTTGAAATCGCGCCGTTGCAAGGGCCGGAAACGAGGAAGGGGGCCGATCGGCCCCCTTCCTGAACGCGCAAGTCTCCGGCCCGAACGGATCAGTGAGCCGCCTTCTTGGCGTCCGACCGGCTCTTCAGCAGGCTGAGGACCGTCGTGATGACAAGGATCGACACGATCACGATCAGCGATTCCGACGTCTCGACATGGAGCCATCCGGGGACCGCGACGGGGTTGCCGCCGTTGATGAAGGGCAGCGTGTTGGCCTCCACCGCATGGACGATCAGCTTGCAGCCGATGAAGGCGAGGATGAGCGACAGGCCGATGCCGAGATAGACGAGGCGGTCGAGCAGCCCGCCGATCAGGAAGTAGAGCTGCAGAAGGCCGAGAAGCGCGAAGGCGTTGGCCGTGAAGACGATGTAGGGCGCCTGCGTCAGGCCGTAGATCGCGGGGATGGAGTCCAGCGCGAACAGAAGGTCGGTCATGCCGAGCGCCAGGATCACGATGAACATCGGCGTGAAGTAGCGCTTGCCGTTCTCCGTCACCCAGAGGGCCGTGCCGCGGAAATCGTCCGTCGTCGGAAGGCGACGCTCGAACCACTTCACCACCGCGTTCGGCTCGTAGTCCTCGTCGGTCGTCTTCTGGTGCTTGAGGCTCTCGACGATCAGCTTCCAGGCCGTCCAGAGGAGGAAGAGGCCGAAGATGTAGAAGACCCAGGAGAAGCGCTCGATCGCCGCCGCGCCCAGCGCGATGAAGATGCCGCGCATGATCAGCGCCATGACGATGCCGATCAGCAGCGCCTTCTGCTGGTAGGCCGACGGCACGCGGAAGCTCTTCATGATGATCACGAAGACGAAGAGATTGTCGACCGAGAGCGACTTCTCCGTCACGAAACCGGCGAAGTACTGGATGCCATGGTCGCGGTCCCAGAAGTGCCAGACGCCCCAGCCGAACAGGAGGGCGAGGCCGACGTAGAAGACCGACCAGAAGGCCGATTCCTTGAAGGTCGGTGTGTGGGCATGGCGCACATGCGCGTAGAAGTCGAAGACGAAGATCAGGGCGATCGCGCCGATGGTGGCCAGCCACACCCAGGTCGGCACCACATTGGGGTCCACGGACGTCATCGCCTGCGAGGCGGCGATCTGCGACTGTTCCATCTGTCACTCCACGGGCCGAGACGGTTCGCTCGGCGAGCTGCAGGTTCGTCCCGCCGCGCACCGCGGAATTCGGGTCGCGCTGCATTACAGCCATTCAAACCGGAAAGCATCAGCCCTCAAACGAGATTTGAGGACTAAATCGATACGTATGTCAGAGCGTTGAAACGCTCGCCCGGATCGCTTCGATGTTCGCCGCGTAGGCCTCGCGGGTGCCGCCCTTGAAGACGGCCGAGCCGGCGACGAGCACGTCCGCGCCCGCCTCGACCAGCGCCGGGGCGGTCGACGGGGTGACGCCGCCGTCGATCTCGATGTGGATCGGCCTGTCGCCGATCATGGCCTTCAGGCGGCGGACCTTCTGGATCGTGGAGGGAATGAAGGACTGGCCGCCGAAGCCCGGATTGACGCTCATGACGCAGACGAGATCGATCCGGTCGAGCACGAACTCGATGGCCTCGGGCGGCGTCGCCGGGTTGATCGCGACCCCAGCCTTGACGCCGAGACCCCGGATCGCCTGCAACGAGCGGTCGAGATGTCGCGTCGCCTCCGCATGGACCGAGATCAGCTCGGCGCCGGCCTCGGCGAAGGCCCTGAGATACGGGTCCGCCGGCTCGATCATCAGATGGCAGTCGAAGAACTTGCGCGAAGCGCTTCGGATTGCAGCGATAACGGGCGGCCCGAAGGTGATGTTCGGCACGAAGTGGCCGTCCATCACGTCGAGATGGATCCAGTCCGCGCCCGCCGCATCGACCTCCGACACCTCCTGCCCGAGGCGCGAGAAGTCCGCCGACAGGATGGAGGGAGCGATGATGACGGACATGGGCGGACTCCTGAAACGGGACTACGCCGCGCAAGGCCCCTGCCCCGCGCGGCGCCGGCAGGCCTAGCGGCCGAGCAGGTCCTTGGCGGCCTTCACGGCGTGGTCGGCGGTGATGCCGAAATGCTCGTAGAGCTTCGGCGCGGGGCCCGAGGCACCGAAGCCGTGCATGCCGATGAAGCGGCCCTGGTCGCCCAGCCAGCGTTCCCAGCCGAAGCCGAGCGCGGCCTCGATGGCGATGCGCGGCGCGGTGCCGAGCACGGAGGCGCGGTAGGCCTCGTCCTGTTCGGCGAAGAGCTCCCAGCACGGGAAGGAGACGACGGCGGCCTTGATGCCCTCGCCCTTCAGCGTCTCGGCGGCGGCCAGCGCGATCTCGATCTCCGAGCCCGTCGCCATGATCGTCACGTCGCGTTCGCCGTCCGTGTCGCGCAGGACGTAGGCGCCCTTGCGCGAGCGGTTCTCGCCCGCGTCCTCGCGCACCGTCGGAAGGTTCTGGCGCGAGAGCGACAGGACCGAAGGCCGCTTGGTGTCGCTCAGCGCGATCTCCCAGGCTTCCGCCGTCTCGACCGCGTCGGCGGGGCGCAGCACGAGAAGGTTCGGCGTCGCGCGCAGCATCGCCAGATGCTCCACCGGCTGGTGCGTCGGGCCGTCCTCGCCGAGGCCGATCGAATCGTGCGTCAGCACGTAGATCACCCGGATGCCCATCAGGGCCGAGAGGCGCATGCCGCCGCGCATGTAGTCGGCGAAGGTCAGGAAGGTGCCGCCATAGGGGATGAACCCGCCATGCAGCGCCAGACCGTTCATCACGGCTGCCATCGCATGCTCGCGAATGCCGTAATGGATGTAGCGGCCGGCGTAATTGTCGGCGGAGACGACGCTCTGGTTGCCGGTCTTGGTGAAGACCGAATGGGTCAGGTCCGCCGAACCGCCGATCGTGAGGTCGGTGAGCTCGTTGACGAGGCCGAGGGTCGCTTCCGACGACTTGCGGGTGGCGAGCTTGGGCTTCTCGGCCACGAGCTTGGCGCGGTAGTCGGCCATCGCCTTCTCGAAGCCGTCCGGCAGCTTGCCGGAGATGAAGGCGTCGAATTCGGCCTTCTTGGCCGCGCTCGCCGCGCGCTTCTCCCAGCTCGCGCGATGCTCGGCGCCCTTCGCGGCCACCTCGTGCCAGGCCTTGGTCACGCTCTCGGGCAGTTCGAAGGGCTCGGATTCCCAGACGAGCTTGGCGCGCGTCGCCTTGATCTCCTCCTCGCCGAGCGGCGCGCCGTGGCTCTTCTCGGAGCCCGCGAGCTTGGGCGAGCCGTAGCCGATGATCGTCTTGCAGGCGATCATGGTCGGCTTGTCGGAGGTCTGGGCCCGTTCCAGCGCGGCCTTGATCTCGTCCGGCTTGTGGCCGTCGACGTGCTCGGCGTTCCAGCCGGCGGCCTTGAAGCGCGCGACCTGATCCATCGAGGTCGCCAGCGAGGTCTTGCCGTCGATCGAGATTCCGTTGTCGTCGAAGAGGACGATCAGCTTGTTCAGCTTCAGGTGCCCGGCGAGGTCGATCGCCTCGTGGCTGATGCCCTCCATCAGGCAGCCGTCGCCCGCGATGACATAGGTGCGGTGATCGACCAGATCGTCGCCGAACCGCGCGTTGAGCATGCGCTCGGCGAGCGCGAAGCCGACGGCGTTGGTGATGCCCTGGCCGAGCGGGCCGGTGGTCGTCTCGATGCCGAGCGCGTGGCCGTATTCCGGATGGCCGGCGGTCTTGGAGCCGATCTGACGGAAGTTCTTCAGCTGGTCGATCGTCATGTCCTCGTAGCCGAGGAGATGATGGATCGCGTAGAGCAGCATCGAGCCGTGGCCGTTCGAGAGAACGAAACGGTCGCGGTCCGGCCAGTCGGGGTTCTTCGGATCGACGCGCACGAAGTCGCGGAAGAGCACGGTCGCCACGTCCGCCATGCCCATCGGCATGCCCGGATGGCCCGAATTGGCCTTCTGGACGGCGTCGATGGATAGGGCGCGGATGGCGTTCGCCATGTCGCGGGCGTTGCGGTCGACGTCCGTCTCGTGCGGATTGGCGGCGGTTTCGGCGTCCATGGGTCTGCCTTTCGAGAAAATGGACGGCGCGCGCGGCGCCCTTCTTCGGGTTTGGTACTTAAAGCCTTTGGCCGCGCTCTTGAAGGCGGGGCCGCCGGTCTCGTCAGAGAACCGAGACGCTGGGCTCGCCGATGTTCTCGGGGTCCGCCACCTGCCGGCCGTACTCGACCACCTCCTCGCGCGAGCCGAAGACGACCGGCGTGCGCTGGTGCAGGTGCTCGGGCACGATGTCGAGAATGGGCGTCAGGCCGTCGCTGGCCGCGCCGCCGGCGTTCTCGGCCAGGAAGGCGATCGGGCTCGCCTCGTAGGTCAGGCGGATCCGGCCCTTGTCGTAGCCCTTCCGCGTGTCGCCCGGATAGAGATAGACGCCGCCGCGCAGGAAGATGCGGTAGGCGTCGGCCACGGCTGAGGCGACCCAGCGCATGTTGTAGTCGCGCCCGCGCGGCCCGTCCTTGCCGGCGAGACAGGCGTCGATGTAGCGGCGGGTCGGCTCGTCCCAATGGCGACGGTTCGAGGCGTTGATCGAGAACTCCTTCCCCGTCTCCGGGATCGCCATCGCCTCGATCATCACCTCGAACGCGCCGGTCGCCGGCCGGAAGGCGTAGGTCTTGGTCCCGGCTCCGAAGGACAGGATCAGGAGGAGCTGCGGTCCGTAGACGAAGAAGCCCGCCCCCAGCTGCTCGCGTCCGGCCTGGCGGAACACGTCGTCGGCCGAGCGGCCCTCGGCCGGTAGCAGCGAGAAGATCGTGCCGATCGAGACATTGGTCTCGATGTTGGACGAGCCGTCCAGCGGATCGATGGCGATGGCGAGCGAAGCGCCCGCGCGCATCGCGACCGCGTCGTCCTGCTCCTCGGAGCCGTAGAAGGCGACGGGCGAGCGGCGGGCCGCCTCGACGAAGAGCTTGTCGGCCGCGACATCGAGCGCCTTCTGGAAGTCGCCGCCGGCATTGCCGGTGCCGGTCGCCTCTTCGCCCCCCTCGGCTCCGCCGTTCTGGATCATGCGGTGAAGCTCGATCGCGGCCTTGGCCAGTTCCCCGACGCAGGCGGCCGCGTCGGACAGGCGCGTTGCGGCATGAGCGGCGAGATCGGTGTCGAGCGTCGTCATGGTGCCTCCCGAAGGCTTGAAACGGTCGGCCGCTCCTTAGGGCCTTTCACGCCGTCACGAAAGCACGGAGGCGGGAAATCGGCCGATTCCGCGTCGAAATCCTCGATCGTCTACCCCGGCAGAAGCGCCGCGTCGCGAAGGGCGGAAAGGTCCGCCGAGCCGGTGCAGAAGCAGGCGATCCTCAACTCCTCGATGAGTCCCTCGAAATGCGCGATGGCAGCCTGGGCGCAATCCTCGGCCGCCGCGAGGCTCGCAGCGGCCTGGCCGACGAGATCGGCGCCGAGCCGGATGGCCTTGGCCGCGTCCACCCCGTCCCGCACGCCGCCCGACCCGATCAGCGTCACGCCCGGGCAGGCCTCTCGCACCTGCCGGATCGCCTCGGCCGTCGGGATGCCCCAGTCGGAGAAGGCGAGCGCGGCACGGCGGCGCACCGGATCGGCGATGCGCTCGGCCTCGATCGCGGCCCAGCTCGTTCCGCCCGCCCCGGCGACGTCGATCACCGCGACGCCCACCTCGACGAGGCGTCGGGCGACGGCACCGGACAGGCCCGCTCCGACCTCCTTGGCGACGACGGGACGGCCGAGATGGCGCACCAGATGCTCGATCGCGGAGAGAACGCCGCGCCAGTTGCGATCGCCCTCCGGCTGCACGGCCTCCTGCAGGGGGTTCAGATGGACGATCAGCGCGTCCGCCCCGATCATCTCGACGGCGCGGCGCGCCTCGTCGATCCCGTAGCCCGAGACGAGCTGGGCGCCGCCGATATTGGCGAGGATCGGAACGTCCGGCGCGGCGCGGCGCAGTTCCGGGCCGAGACCGGCCGAACCCCGAGCCTCCAGCGCCACCCTCTGCGAGCCGACGGCGAGCGCGAGGCCGAGCGTCTGGGCCGCTTCGGCCAGATGCCGGTTGATGCGTCCCGCCCGCTCCGGCCCGCCCGTCATCGAGGAGATCAGGATCGGCGCGCGGAGCGAGCGGCCGAGGAAGGACACCGAAAGGTCGATCTCATCCATGTCCAGTTCGGGCAGGGCGGCATGCTCGAAGCGAAGCTGATCGAAGCCGGTCGAGGCGCGCCGGGACGACAGGCGCGGGGCGAGCACGAAGTCGAGATGGTCGCCCTTGCGCCGTCCGATGTCGGCCGGATCTGAGCTGTCGCCGCTATGTCGTTTGGTCGCAGAAGCGGCGGGTGTTCGCACGAACGTCATGGCTTAGGCTCGCGCTGTGGGCGAAAAGACATATCCTCGTCCGGCGAGAGATGACATGTTTGGAGCCTTTCGAAGAATGGGACCGAACCATTGCGGATGACAGGCGGGCCGGCAACCTCTCTCGACGCGACCCGCCGCCGCATCGAGCTTCGGTTGTCGGAGCTGATGCCGCCGGCCGGCGAGGGCGTGGAGGCCCTGTCGGCCGCGATCGCGGACGGGTCGCTCGCGCCCGGCAAGCGTCTCCGCCCCCTGATGACGGTGCTCGTCGCCGAGGATCTCGGCGGCCAAAGCGAGGCCGCTCTCGACATCGGCTGCGCCATCGAGCTCGTCCACGCCGCCTCCCTGATCCTCGACGATCTGCCCTGCATGGACGACGCGGACATGCGCCGGGGGCGCCCCGCCGTCCATCGCGCCCATGGTGAGGACGCGGCGGTCTTGTCGGCCGTCGCCATGCTGAGCCATGCCTACGCGCTCGTCGCCGCGGCACCGGGCCTCTCGGCGGAGGCGCGGCTGGAGGCGGTCGCCGTGATGGCGCGGGCCGTCGGGCTCGAAGGCCTCGTCGGCGGCCAGTTCCTCGATCTTCGCGCCGGCCGCGAGGCGCGTCCGCTGGGGGAGATCGTGCGCGCCAACCATCTGAAGACGGGCGCGCTCTTCTCCGCCGCCATCGAGATCGGCGCGGTGATCGGGCAGGCCGGCGAGCGCCGCGCGCCCCTGCGCCAGTTCGCGAACGAACTCGGGCAGGCCTTCCAGCTTCTGGACGACCTCCTCGACCGGGAGGCGAGCGAGGCTCAGTCCGGCAAGACGTCCGGCCGCGACGAGGGAAAATCCACCGTGGTCTCGCTCCTGGGCGCCGCGTCGTCGCGGCGCCGCATTGAACGCCACGTCGCGGAGGCGCATATGCTCCTGGCGCAGGTCTTCGGCCCGGGCAGCCGGCTGGCCGAACTCCTGGACACGATCTTCGGGGCGAGTTCCCGAAGGGTCGAGGACGGCCCGCTGATCGAGGAAGCCGGCGCGCGCTGACACGGGAATGGTGCTGATGGACTGGACGAGCTGGCCCGTACTGATCGCGATCGCGGTCGTCGTGTTCTTCGTCATGGAATGGGTCGCCTGGGCGGCGCACAAATACATCATGCACGGCTGGGGCTGGGGCTGGCACGAGAGCCACCACGAGCCGCATGACGACACCTTCGAGAAGAACGACCTCTACGCGGTGGTCTTCGCGATCTTCGCGATCGGCCTCTTCGTCATCGGCCATTTCGGCGAACTGCCGGTGGTCTCGGCCGTCGCCAGCGGCATCACGCTCTACGGCCTCTTCTACTTCATCGTCCATGACGGGCTGGTGCATCAGCGCTGGCCGTTCCGGCACATCCCGCACAAGGGCTATGCCAAGCGGCTCGTTCAGGCGCACCGGCTGCATCACGCGGTGAAGGGCAAGGACGACTGCGTGTCCTTCGGCTTCCTCTACGCTCCGCCGGTGGAGAAGCTCAGCGAGCAGCTGAAGCGCTCCGGCAAGGTCCGGCAGGAGCAGGACGAGCGCCGCACGCTGCATTGAGCGAGCGTCGCCGGGGGCCGTCTGCGCCAGCGATCCAGGCGGGACCGCCAGTCTTCTCCCGCTCGCGGGAGAAGGTGGCCCGAAGGGCCGGATGAGGGTTCCGTAGGGCGCTGCATCGAACTCACGTCCTGCAACGCCATGCCCTGAAGACCCTCACCCGGCTGCTCGCTGCCGCTCGCATCCACCCTCTCCCGTTCCGGGAGAGGAATGGCGCCTCTTTCGGCAGCGCAGCCGCTCCGTCAGCCCCGCTCGCGCGTCCACAGCGCCGGGTCGCGCTCCGCGGTGCCGCCGCCCCGGAACACGGCCATCCTGAACCCCCGCACCACGTGGAGCAGCTTTTCCGGCTTGGTCGTCGAGACCCGCTGGGCGAAGGCGCCCTCCCTCTTGGCGACGAGGTTCAGACCGATGGCGCGATAGATGCCGTGCGCCGAGCCGACCGCCCAGGCCGAGCGCGGCGGCAGCGCGTCGATCCCGATCCGCGCCGATTCGTAATAGGGCTCGGCCGCCGAAACGAGGCGCCTGCGCAGCCGCGCCACCGCTGCCCGGTTTGAAGGATCGGTGAGAGCCTTTGGCGTCAGCCCCTCCCCGCGCAGCCATTCGAGCGGCAGATAGACCCGGCCGGCCCTCGCGTCGTCCACGACGTCGCGTGCGATGTTGGTCAGCTGAAAGGCGAGGCCGAGATCGCTGGCGCGATCGAGCGTGGCGTCGTCGCGAACGCCCATGATCCGCGCCATCATCACTCCGACGACGCCGGCAACCCGAAAGCAGTAGAGGAGGAGATCGTCCAGCGTCTCGTAGGTTCGGCCTTCCACGTCCATCTGGAAGCCTGCGAGATGGGCGTCCGCGTCGCCGCGCGGCAGGCGGTGACGCTTCACGACGTCGGCGAGCGCGGCGAAGCTCGGGTGGAGGCCCTCGGTCTCGCCTTCGAAGGCGAGAGCCGTGTCGCGCCGGAGGCCTTCGATGCGCTCCAGCTCGGACCGTTCGTCCTGGACGCGGGCCGCCGAGCCGGCCTCCTGTCCGTCCACCACGTCGTCGCAATGCCGGCACCACGCATAGAGCTTCACGACGCTGTCGCGCGTCCTTCGATCGAACAGCTTTGCGGCCATCGCGAAGCTCTTGGAGCCCTTTGCGATCGACTGCGCGGCGAAGTCGCTCGTTCCGCTCACGGGTTCAGGATCAGCCCGGCCGTGGCCTTGGCCGAGGCCACGACGCCCGGCACGCCGGCGCCCGGATGGGTGCCCGCGCCGACGAAATAGAGGTTCGCGATCGTGTCGTCGCGATTGTGCGCGCGGAACCACGCCGACTGCGTCAGCACCGGATCGAGCGAGAAGGCCGAGCCGTGATGGGCGTTCAGCTCGTCGCGGAAATCGTAGGGCGTGAAGATGCGGTGCGTGACGAGATCGCGCTTCAGGTTCGGCATGTAGCGCGCTTCGAGGTAGTCGAAGATCCGGTCCGCGTAGCGCGGACCTTCCACCGACCAGTCGATGTCCGGCGCGTTGCCGAGATGGGGCACGGGCGACAGCACGTAGTAGGAGCCCATGCCTTCCGGCGCGAGCGAGGGATCGGTGCGGCAGGGCGAATGGAGGTAGAGCGAGAAGTCCGCCGAAAGCTGCGGCCCCTTGAAGATCTCCGCGATCAGCTCGCGATAGCGCGCGCCGAACAGGACCGTGTGGTGCTCCAGCTGCTCCTGATGCTTCGAGAGCCCAAAGTAGAGGACGAAGAGCGACATGGAGAAGCGCTTCTTCTTCAACGCCGCGCCGGCCTTGCGGCCCCGCGCCGTCTCTCCGAGAAGGTTCGCGTAGGTGTGGACGACGTCGGCGTTGGAAGCGACGAGATCGGCCCGGAAGGACCGGCCGTCCTTCAGCGTCACGCCGCCGGCTTTGTCGCCGGCCATGTCGATGCGCGCGGTCTCGGCGTTCAGCTCGATCGTGCCGCCGATGTCGCGGAACAGGCGCGCCATGCCGTCCACCAGCGCGCCCGTGCCGCCCTTTGGGAACCAGACGCCCCATTCGCGCTCCAGCGCATGAATCAGCGCGTAGATCGAGGAGGTGGCGAAGGGATTGCCGCCGACGAGCAGCGAATGGAACGAGAAGGCCTGCCGGAGATGCTCCTCCTCGATGAACTCGGAGACCTTGGAATAGACCGAGCGCCAGGCCTGCAGCTTCATCAGGGCGGGGCTTGCGCGCACCATGTCGCGGAAGTGCAGGAAGGGCTCGGCCCCGAGCTTGAGATAGCCCTCCTCGAAGACGGCGCGCGAATAGGCGAGGAAGCGCCGGTAGCCGTCGAGGTCCTTCGGGTTGAGCGCCCTGATCTGCCGGTCGAGCCCGTCCTGGTCGTTGACGTAGTCGAAGACCGTGCCGTCCTCCCAGCAGAGCCGGTAGAAGGGGCTGACGGGCAGGAGCGTGACGTAGTCGGAGAGCTTGCGGCCGGCGACCTCGAACAGTTCCTCCAGTGCCGACGGGTCGGTGATGACGGTCGGTCCCGCATCGAAGGTGAAGCCCTCGTCGTGCCAGACATAGGCGCGCCCGCCCGGCTTGTCGCGCTTCTCGACCAGCGTGGTCGAATAGCCGCCGGCCTGAAGGCGGATGGCGAGCGCGAGACCGCCCAGCCCCGCGCCGATCACGATTGCGGTCTTCCCCGTCTGGCCGTTCGGTCGGGTCATCATCGTCCTTGAAGAAGGGCGCGCAGGGCGCTCGCTACGGGCACGGGGGGTTTTCCGACGAGGATGCGCCCCTTGTCCAGCATCGTTAGCCGCGACGCATAGAAGCGCGCGATGAGATCGTCCGGCAGCCGGTGGAAGTGCTCCAGCACCCGGTAGCGCTCGCTCGGCTCGCCCGCCTTGAAGAGCATGCGGTTGAGCCCGCGGAAAAAGGCGCGGTCCGCCCAGACGTTTCGCGAATGGTCGGCCAAGGCCCGCGAGAGATCCGGCGCGGACAGAAGGGAGAGGCCTGCCACGAAATCGGCCGTGCAAACCGCGTCGGCGAGCGAGTAGCCTGTGGTCGGATGGAAGAGCGCCGCCGCGAGACCGACCGTCGGCACGCCGCGCAGGTCGGCGAGATGCGCGTCGATGTCGCCGCCGAGCGCGATCGGCAGGATGCCGTCCTCCTCCCGCACGACCCGATACGCCCCCCACCCCGAATAGGAAGCATAGGACGCGATCCGCTCGCGTAGGATGTCGCGCGGCAGGCCCTCGCCGTCGGCGTAATAGGTGTCCTCGATGAGCATGCGCGTGGGCGAAAACGGCAGGCAGTAGACGAAGCGGTAGCCGTCGTCCTGCTCCACCGTCGCGTCCATCACGATGGGCTCGGCCAGCCCGTGCGGGCGCTCGAACTCCAGCTCCTGCCCGAGGAACTTCTGGAAGCCGAGCGAGAGATGCGGGGTGGCGCGCGGCCCCCGCGCGTCGATCACGGCCCCGGCCTCGATCGCTTCCCCGCCTTCGAAGACCACGCGATGAGGTTCGATGGCGACGGCCGAGCGCCCCGTCTGGATCGAGGAACCGAGACGGGTGGCGAGCACGTCGCGGAACCGTTCGGACGAAACGCTGCGATAGCCGGTCGCCAGCCGCCGGTGGCGACCCGGGAAGCGCACCTCGTAGGCGGGCCAGCGGTGCACGATCAGCGGCTCGAGCCAGTACTCCTCAAGGACGCCGAGGTCGTCTTCGTGGAAGCTCCAGGTGTGGTTGCCGCCCGGCTCCCCACCGTCGACGACGAGAACCGAAAGCTCCGGCCGCGCCTCCGCGAGCCGGTAGGCCAGAAGGCCGCCCGATAGGCCCGCGCCGACGATCAGGAGGTCGGGACGGTTCATTCGGCGGCCTCGGCGAGCGGCGGCTCGATGCTCGGCAGACCCGGTACGAACGCTTCGATGAGCTCCGCCGCGCGGTCGGCACCGCCGGCGGTCGCGATCTCCCGGCCGAGCGCCCTCGCCCGTAGGGCGAAGGTCTCCTCCTTCAGAAGGCGCTTCAGGGAGGAGCGCACCGCCCGCCGCGTCAGGAGGACGCGCGGCAGCTTGAGCCCTGCCCCGCTGTGCTCGATGCGGGCCGCGACCCCCGGCTGGTCGAAGGCGATGGGGATCGCGAGGAGCGGCACGCCGAACTCCAGCGCGTCGAGCGTCGTGTTCAGTCCGCCATGGGTGATGCAGGCCTGGGCCCGTGCAAGCACCGCGCGCTGCGGGAGATCGCGGGCCACGAAATGAGCCGGCAGGCTCCCGGCTTCCCGTTCGCTCAGGCCGCCGCAATGCGCGATGACGAGCTGCACGTCGAGCCGGCTTGCGGCCTCCGCGATCGTCCGAAACAGGGACAGGCGGTGTCCCTGCAGCGTGCCGAGGGAGGCGTAGACCAGCGGCCGGTCCGGATCGACCGCGAAGGGCAGCGGCCCGTCCTGCGCTTCGGCCTCCCGCAACGGGCCGACGGGGCGGATCCGGCTGGAGGGACGTCGCGGAAAGTCGAAGCCGGGCACCGTCTGCGCGATGGTGGCGTCCGGCGACAGGCAGTCCTCGATGGTCGACAGGCCGGTCAGGCCGAAGCGCATCGACCATTCCTCGATGGCACGGCGCTGGCGCGACAGGAACAGGCGGGTGACGCGGGCCGCGCCCCGGTTGCGTTTCAGGCCTTCGGGAGACGGGTCGTAGGGCCAGTCGACGAAGGGGGGCGGCAAAGCCGGGTCGGCCTCCACCGGAAGCGCGCAGGCGATGGAGATCTGCGGCAGTTCGAGATGGCGGGCGAGAAGCCCCGCCCCGGGCTCCATCTCGTCCCCGAGAATCGCGTCGGCGCCGATCCGGCGGAGGAGTTCAGGTCCGTCCGCGCACAGGCGGTCCGTCGCCGAAGCGGAGGCGCGGACCGTCCTCAGGATTCCGAGCGGCCCGGTCGGTCGCCGTGTCGCGAGCTCGGTCGAGCGGTGCGGGGGGCGCGACAGAGCGGGCAGGAGCGCGAGTTCGACGGCCCGCGAGCGCTTCAGTCCCCTCGCCTCGCCCGGCAGGACGAGCGTCGCGCGATGTCCCCGCGCGACGAGCCGCTCGCCCACCGCTTCGAAGGCACGCACATGGCTCGGCAAGGGAGGGCAAACCAGCGCGAAATGCGTCATGCGGCAAAATGGCTTTCCGTGCCGTCGCTTGAAGGCGGCTCTTGGGAGCGCACTTATCGCAGAAGGCGACGAACGCCAGCGTGAAAACGCAGACAAGTGCTTGGCAGGAACCGGAACGGTGGTGTTCGAAAGACGCGTGTTCGATGCGGCGAGCGAGACGGAGGGGCGGCGGTGAGCCGGATCGTTCCGTCCTTGCGTGGCCACGAAAGCCCGCCCCTGGCCGCCGGGCTCGGCTCGCAAGTCCTGATCTCGCTGGGCCTCGTGGCGCTTCTCGTCCTCTGGCTGGCCGCGGTCGGACGCCCGCTGATCTGCCCGTGCGGCACGGTGACGCTCTGGGTCGGGGACGTGAACTCGCCGCAGACGTCGCAGCAATTCGCCGACTGGTACTCGCTGCTCCACGTCGTCTTCGGCTTCGCCCTGTGGCTGTTCCTCGACTGGATGAAGCCGCAGTGGTCGACGGGACAGAAGTTCGTCGTCGCGATCGCCTCCTCGGTCGCCTGGGAAGCGGTGGAGAACCTCCCGCCGGTCATCGCGCTGTTCGGCGATTCGCCGGGAGCGCCGCCCTATGAAGGCGATTCGATCCTGAACGCCGTCGCAGACACGATCTTCGTCGCCGCCGGTTTCCTCGGCGCACGGTTCATGCCCGTTCCGGTCGTCCTCTTCGCCGCCTTCGCTCTGGAACTGATCGTCCTGAACGAAGCCGGCGACGGCTATCTGCTCGGCTCCCTGCGGCTTCTCGGCGCCAGCGTGTGAGCCGTGAGCGCGGGCCGTCCGCCTCGTTCGGGCGGACGACGCGCGCGAATTCAGGCGGCCTTGGCGAGGGTGCGCCCGGCGGCGTGCGAAGCGTCTTCGAGCGCCTTCGCGATCGCCGCCTTGCGCGGCTCCTCGCCGAGCGCGAGGCCTTCCGCGATCACGAACTCGACGTCGTCGATCCCGAAGAAGGCGAAGATGCTGCGCAGCCAGGTCTCGCCATGTTCGGCGGCGCGCTGGGGCGTTCCCTCCGCATAGATGCCGCCGCGCGAAAGCGCGACGATCACGCGCTTGCCGCCCATCAGGCCTTCGGCGCCGTTCGGCCCGTAGCGGAAGGTGTGCCCGGCGACCGCGAGACGATCGATCCAGCTCTTCAGCTGCGAGGAGACGGTGAAATTGTAGAAGGCGGCGCCGATGACGACGATGTCGGCCTGCTTGAACTGCTCCAGCGCGGCCTGCGATTCCGGCGTGCCGAAGCTCGCGAGCGTCATATGCTCCAGGGGCTCCGCGGCCAGATCGCGGTACTCGACCTCGATCGACGGGTTCTCGTCGCGGATGGCACGGGTGACGGCTGCGGAAACGGCGCGGCTGGCCGAGGCTTCGCCCTGGATACTGGAATCGACGTGGAGGAGCTTCATCTTATGGATCTCGATTGGTGAAAGACGGCACCGACCGAGCTATGACAAAGGCCGAACCGATCCAAGAACGCAAAGCAACGGGACCTGGTCACATGCCTATGCCTGCCCGCCAACCCGGCCTCGACCCGCAGTGCCGCCGCGTGAACAACGTGATGGCGCTGGCCGGCGAACGCTGGACGCTCACCGTGATCGCCGCACTCGGCGAAGGACCGAGGCGTTTCAACGAGTTGCGCCGTGTCATCGGCGGCATCTCGCAGCAGATGCTGACGCGCACGCTCAAGTCGCTGGAGCGCGACGGCCTCGTCAGCCGCACGGTTTTCCCGAGCGTTCCGCCCCAGGTCGAATACGCGCTGACGCCGCTCGGCCTCACTCTGGGACAGGCCGTCTCGCATCTGGAACGCTGGGCCGGCTCCCATCTCGACGAGATCGAGCGCAACCGCGCCGACTACGACGTGCGGACCGCGGAGCGGCCGGGCGTCAGGCCCGGCGCTGCGAACGCGGCGTGACGCCCGGAATGTAGGTCTTGCCGCCCGAAGGGGCGGTGCGCCAGCCCGAACCGGCGATCGTGACGACACGGTTGCCGCGAAAATCGGTCTCGGCGGCGATGAAGCCGCGTTCGGCCATGTAGGTCAGCAGGAAGCGCCCGCGCGAGGGCGAGTGGCTGCCATAGGCGCGTGCGAGCGCCGCATCGTCCGGGCAGGGCTGGCCGTCGCGCGCCGCGCGCGCCACCAGAAGATAGACGCCCTGCATGTCCTCGGGCAGTTCGGCCGAGCGCTCGACGACCAGCGCCCAGTCCGCATCCTCCTCGCCCTGCCCGATGCCCGCGCGCGCCAGCGCCAGCCGACGCCGGAAGGCCGCCATGTCGGTCTCGCCCGCATCCACGCGCTTGAGGCGGCAGTGGACGAGGAAATCCTGATAGAGCAGCGGAACGGGACGGAAGGCCGCGTCCGGGTCGGCGATGAGTTCGACGAAAATCTCCTCGATCGCCGCCTCGCGGGCCGCGATCTCCTCTTCGGTCAACGGCTCGGGCGCGCGGACCGGCGCGGCGGGGCGCGGCTGGGCGAGGTTCTCCAGCCGCTCGCGCGTCTCGATGCGCTCGCGGCGCGGCGGCTCGGGCAGAAGGTCCGGCTCGTCCGCACCGGCCGTGAAGATCAGGTCCGCCATCTCCTCGGGCGCGCGCTCGGGCATCGCCATCAGGACGGGGCGGCCGGAACGGCCTGCCGTCTCGACCGAGCCGATGCGGATCGGGATCGGCCGGCGCGACAAGGCGGGGCCGAGGGCGACGAACTGGCCGGGCTCCAGGTCGCGGAAGCGCTCCGCCTGCCGGCGCTCGAGGCCGAGAAGGTCGGCCGCGCGCGCCATGTCGATGTCGAGGAAGGTGCGGCCCATCAGGAAGTTTGAGGCCTCGGCCGCGACGTTCTTGGCGAGCTTGGCGAGGCGCTGCGTCGCGATGATGCCGGCCAGGCCGCGCTTGCGCCCGCGGCACATGAGGTTCGTCATGGCGCCGAGACAGACGCGCCGGGCCTCGTCGCCCACCTCCCCCGCGATGGCCGGCGCGAAGAGCTGCGCCTCGTCCACCGCGACCAGCATGGGGAACCACACCGTGCGGTCCGCGTCGAACAGGCCGTTCAGGAAGGCGGCCGCGCAGTGCATCTGCACCTCGGCGTCGAGACCTTCGAGGTTGAGGACGACCGAGGCGCGATGCTGGCGGATGCGGCCCGCGATCCGCGTCAGTTCGGCCGGCGTGCGGTCGGCATCGACGACGACATGCCCGAAATGCTCGGAGAAGGAGACGAAGTCACCTTCGGGGTCGACGATCGCCTGCTGCACGAAGGGCGCGCTCTGCTCCAGAAGACGGCGCAGGAGATGCGACTTGCCGGAGCCGGAATTTCCCTGGACGAGCAGACGGGTGGAGAGGAGTTCCTCCAGATCCATCTCCGCCGGGTCGCCCGTCGTGGTGGTGCCGAGGTCGACGGCGGTCTTCATCCTGTCCAAAGTCCTCGTCTCGATCGCCGGAGGGCGGACCATAGCGGATGGGGTCGCTCGCCGGAGCCGTCGCGGCCGTTTCGTCCACAGCTTTGGGCCTTTCGTCCACGGACGAGAACCGGGCGGTCGTCCCGCCCCTTCGGGCGATCAGGACCGGGCGACCTCGCCCAGATGGGTCGGAATGGCAGATTGCCGTTCTCCGGCCACTTCGACGCGATTTCGTCCGGAGCCCTTCGCCCGGTAGAGGGCGGCATCGGCCTGCCCCATCAGCCAGTCGAGGTCCGTGCCGTCGCCCGACGCGACGATGCCGGCGCTGAACGTGGCCGGCGCGGGCAGCTCGGCGATGCTCGCCGCGCGCTCCCGGAAGGTCCCCGCGATCGCCGCCAGCCGCTGCACGGCCCCCACCGACGTCTCCGCCTGGAGAATGCAGGCGAACTCCTCACCGCCGAGCCGGCCGCAGGCGTCGCCCGCGCGCAGCGAGGCCCTCAGGACATCGGCGAACTCGCACAGGATCGCATCGCCGACGGCGTGGCCGCAGCGGTCGTTCACCGACTTGAAGTTGTCGAGATCGATGAAGCAGAGGACGAAGGGCTGCTTCTCCAGGAGCTTGCGCTCCGCGCGGCGGCGGAAGGAGCGCCGGTTGGGCAGATTCGTGAGAGGATCGCCCTCCGCCGCCATCCGGAGATCGGATTCGAACTGCTCGCGCCAGACGAGGAGGAAGAGATAGGCGGTCGCCGCGACGAAGAGGACGGATTTGTAGATGGAGAAGGTCAGCCAGAAATCGGCCATCGCCATCTCGTCCGGAACGAAGGCCGAGACGAGCATGACGAAGCGCAGGAGATAGAAGGCGCCGTAGAGTGCGAAGACGATCGCGAGGGCGCGCATGGTCCGGGTCACGCGCTCCGCCGTCAGAAGCAGGGCGCAGACCGCGGCCGGAATGCCGAAATACAGGATGCAGAGGACGATCCGCCGTTCGACATAGGTGTCGGCCAGAGGTTGGCCGTACCAGCGCGGGAAGGCGAGCGCGAACCAGATCGCCGCCGGCAGGAAGGCCCAGTAGCCGACCCGCGCGCGGTGGCCGAGATAGCTCGCCAGGGCCGCCGCCATCAACGAGAGGCTGAGGATGCCGAATCCGTTCGGGACGATGATCGCGAAGTTCGCGTCGAGCGGGAAGAACAGGAGGCTGGAGATCGCGAGGCCGGCGGCAGCGCAATAGGCGCCGACCCAGAGCAGCAGAGGTTTGCCTGGCGAACGCTGGTTCTCCTGCCAGAAGGCACCGGCCGCCAGGAGCGAGATGGCGGCGAGGACGAGAAACAATGTCGGGGTATGGATCAGCACCTGTACGACCCTCTCGTATCGGACCCTCGGGAAGCCGAGGCACCACGCCGTCATCCACGATCCGACCGGGATCGGGACCGCCATTAGACGGAACCCTAGGATGAACAGGTTCACCTTTACGTTAGAAGTCGGTTGGTTCCCTCTCCGGCATGATCGATGTCGGGAAAGGGTTAGCGAAGGCTAAAATCCCGCCTTCGCGGTCAGGCGAGCGCGATCTCCGGCACGTGGGCCTTGGCGAGCGCCATGTCCTCCTCGAAGGCCGCCTGTTCCCGAGCCTTCGCTTGCGCATCGGGCAGACGGAGGATGTAGGACGGGTGCACGGTGACGAGGAGCTTGGTCTCGCCGTCCTCCAGATCGATCAGCCGCGATCGCGTGTCCCGGATCGTCACCGACTTGCCGAGCACGGAGGCGGCGGCGGTGGCACCCAGAGCCACGATGAGCTTGGGGCGAATCATCTCGCGCTCGATCTCCAGCCACCAGCGGCAGATCTTCACCTCGCCCATGTTCGGCTTGGCATGGATCCGGCGCTTTCCCCGCGGCTCGAACTTGAAGTGCTTCACGGCGTTGGTGACATAGGCCTGCCGACGGTCGATTCCGGCCGTGGCGAGAGCGGCGTCGAAAACCGTGCCCGCCGGGCCGACGAAGGGATGGCCGGCCAGATCCTCCTGGTCGCCCGGCTGTTCGCCGACGAAGATCACCGGCGCGTCCGCCGGCCCTTCGCCGAAGACGGTCTGCGTCGCCGGCTCCCAGAGCGGACAGGCCTTGCAATGCCGCGCCTGCTCGCGCGCCTCGTCGAGATCGTCCGGCCTCTTGTTGAAGCCGCCGAACGCCTCCTCCCTCGTCTTGGTCGCCATCATCCGCTCCGCGTTGCGCTCGTGACGCAAACTCGGCAGCGTGGGCGCGGTTTCGATCATGCGGCGCGAGGCCGCTTCCGCGCCGCGGATCAACGGGTCGATCAGCGCCGCCTCCGGCAGATTGTGCCAGTACTTCTTCGGCATCTCGGCCGTCATGGCCTTCACCTTCAGCCGCGACGGGTTGAAGATGGAAGCGTAGTAGGTGAGCCAGAGCGCCTCCATGTCGTCGTCCTTCGGCTTCTGGCTCGGATCGGCGCCTTCGGTGAAGACGAGGCGTTCTCCGTCCCAATGAACGGACCGCTTGGGCGTCAGGATCGACCAGACCATGCCGGTGAAGCGCCGCTGGAAGAAGCCGGCCGTCAGCTCCACCACGTGGTGGAAGGGCTCGAACCAGGCGACGTAGCGCTTGCCGTCTTCGGTCTCGATCTCGCGGAAGCGCACGAAGGCCTTCATCTTGTGCGCGTCGCGGCGCACCGCCTTCTCCATCTCGCGCGCATGGATCACGTCGCGGTCGGACTGGATGTCGAGAAGCGCGCGCTCCTCCTGGATGCGCCAGAGCAGACGATAGGCCAGCGAGAAGCGTTCGGCGTCCGCGTGGCAGATCACGGTCCGTGCCAAGTCCGGAAAGGCCTTCGGCACGGTCGGCGGCAGAGCGCCCTCCGGCGGGCCCGGCAGCGGCTCGGCGAACAGCCCGCCGTTTTCGCCCGCGACCGCAAAGGACAGGCGCTCCGGCGCGACGCCGAGGAGAAGCGCCGTGCGCGCCGCCTCGCGCCAGCCTTCGAAATCCGCCGGATGGGAGAGAATCGCTTCGTACATCGCTTTCGCTCGTTCGTCATCTCACGTCGTTCGACCGGACGAATCGAGCCCTACGAAGCCCTCACCCGGTTCGCTTCGCGAACCACCCTCTCCCGCAAGCGGGAGAGGAAACGGTGCCCTTCAGGCGACGTTCCGGCATCCCAGCGACGATGAAGCTTCCCCTTCTCCCCGGGGAGAAGGTCCCGGCAGGGGATGAGAGTTTCATCGGGCACCAGGCCTCGCAGTTCTGGGATGTAACGGCTGCACGCCCTCACCCGGCTGCTCGCTCTCGCTCGCATCCACCCTCTCCCGTTCCGGGAGAGGAATGGCGCCCTCTTCCTCAAATGCTTCGCGCCGTTCCTCAGAACAAACTCAACTGCTCGGCCTTCGGTGCCACGACCGGGCGCAAATGCTCGCGATCCGTCAGCCCGCCCGGCGTCCAGTCGAGCGCCGTGACGAAGGGGCGGACCTTGTCGAGCGAGTGGCAGAGCTTGGCGACGTCGTCCAAACGAAGCGTGCGATGCCGGCGCGTCTGCAGAATGCGGTTCACTGCCTTGGTGCCGAAGCCGGGCACGCGCAGCAGCGTCTCCTTGTCGGCGCGATTGACGTCGACGGGGAAACGGTCGCGGTTCTTCAGCGCCCAGGCAAGCTTGGGGTCGATGCCGAGGTCGAGCATGCCGCCCTCACCGCCCGAAACGATCTCGCGGCGGTCGAAGCCGTAGAAGCGCATGAGCCAGTCGGCCTGATACAGGCGATGCTCGCGCATCAAGGGCGGTTTCATCAAAGGCAGACGGGAGGAGGCGTCCGGGATCGGCGAGAACGCCGAATAGTAGACGCGCTTGAGGCTGTAATTGCCGTAGAGGTTTTCCGAGCGCGCCAGCACCGCGTCGTCGTCCGTGCCATCCGCGCCGATGATCATCTGCGTCGACTGGCCGGCGGGCGCAAAGCGCTTCGGCTTCGCCCGGTCCCGCGCCTCGCCCTTGTGCTCCTCGATCTTGAGCCGCAGATGGCCCATCGATCGCTTGATGTCGCGCGGATGCTTCTCCGGTGCCATGGCTTCGAGCGAGAGGTCGGTCGGAAGCTCGATGTTGATGGAAAGACGATCGGCGTAGAGCCCCGCCTCCTCGATCAGGGCCGGCGATGCGTCCGGAATGGTCTTCAGATGGATGTAGCCGGCGAAATTGTGCTCGGTGCGCAGGCTTTTGGCGATCCGCACCATCTCCTCCATCGTGTGATCGGAGGATTTGATGATGCCGGAGGAGAGAAAGAGGCCTTCAATATAATTGCGCTTGTAGAAGTTCAGCGTGAGCTGGACGACCTCCTCGACCGTGAACCGCGCCCGCGCGACGTTCGAGGACGAGCGGTTCACGCAGTAGACGCAATCGTAGATACAGAAGTTCGTCATCAGGATCTTGAGGAGCGAGATGCACCGTCCGTCGGGCGCATAGGCGTGGCAGATGCCGTGGCCCTCGGTCGATCCGATCCCCTTCGACTTGGCGGAATCGCGCTTGACCGTGCCGCTCGACGCGCAGGACGCGTCATACTTTGCGGCATCGGAGAGGATCGCGAGCTTGTCGATCAGGGTCATCTTGGCCATCCGTCAGACATAACGTTCGCGATCCGTTCCTGCCAGACCCCGCCCCTGCGACTCCTCCGCGCGCCCTTCAGGAACCGTTCAGGCTCGCTTAGCGATATGGGAGCGAGAGGCATCGAGATCGTCCATGCGGGCCGCTCCCGACGCCGAAGATCGAGGATGGAGACGTTCGATGCGCAAATTCTTCCAAGGGGCTTTGGCCGCCGCCGTGATGGTTACCGGCATGGTGTCGCTGGCGCCCGCGCCCGCAGCCGCCCAGAGCTTCCAGATCGAGGTCGGTCCCCGCGGCGTGCAGATCAACGAAGGCCGGCGCCACCACGACCGCCGCTGGGAGGACCGCCGCGACAATCGGCGCTGGGACCATCGCCGCGATCACCGCCGCTGGGACGACCGTCGTGGCGGGCGCGGGCATCACGCCGGGCGCATCAGCCGCGAGTCGGTCGCCCGCTGCGCGCAGCGCTATCGTTCCTACGACCCGCGCACGCACACCTATGTCGTGAACCGCCGCGGCGACCGGGCCGTCTGCCGGCTCTAGGCTCGGGTATCCCCGTCCGGAAACGAAGAAGGGCCGGCGATGCGCCGGCCCTTCTTCGTTTCGTTCGTGCAGCAAGGTGCCTACGCCAGGGCGGATCGCACCGCCCTCTGGGCCACCACGCGCACCAGATGCGCCCGATAGGCGGACGATCCGTGGATGTCCCCCATCATCTCGCCCTCGTCGACCGACAGTCCGGCGAGCGCCGAGGCATCGAAATTGGAGGCCAGCGCCTCCTCCGCCTCCCGCCAGCGGAACGCGCCGCTGGCGCTCGCACCGGTGACGCCGACGCCGACCGAGCCGTCGTCCCGCCGCGCGACGAAGACCGCCGCCATCGCGTAGCGCGATGCCGGGTTGCGGAACTTCTCCCAGCCGGCCGCCGAAGGCGCGTCGAAGGAGACGGCGGTGACGATCTCGCCCTCCTCCAGCGCGGTCTCGAACAGGCCGAGGAAATAGTCGTCCGCCGCGATCTCGCGCGTGTTCGTGTGGATCGTCCCGCCGAGCGCGAGCAGCATCGCCGGATAGTCCGCCGCCGGATCGAAATTGGCGACGACGCCGCCCATCGTGCCCATGTGGCGCACGGCCGGGTCGCCGATGAGCTCGGCCAGATGCGTGACGGTCGGGCAGAGCGCTTCGACCTCGCGCGACCGCGACAGCTCGTAATGCGTCGTGCCGGCGCCGATCCGCACCCGCCGGCCGTCCACCGAGATGCCCTTCAGCTCCTCGATGTGGCGAAGGTCGACCAGCGCCGAGGGGCTGGCGAGCCGCGCCTTCATCGTCGGCAGGAGCGTCATGCCGCCGGAGAGGTACTTGCCCTCGCCGTCCCCTTCGGAGACGAGGCGCGCGGCCTCGGCAAGGCTGGTCGGGCGGTGATACTGCGTCTGGTACATCTCGTCCCTCCCCTCGTCAGGCCACGGTTCCGGCGCGGTTCATCGCCGCCCAGATCTTCTCGGGCGTTGCGGGCATGGTGAAGTCCGCCGTCCCGATGGCGTCGATGATCGCGTTGACGACGGCCGGCGGGGAGCCGATCGCGCCCGCCTCGCCGCAGCCCTTCATGCCGAGCGGATTGGTGGTGCAGGGCGTCTCGGTCGTCTCCACGTCGAACATCGGGAAGTCCCAGGCGCGGGGCATGGCGTAGTCGTTGTAGGAGGCGGTCACGAGCTGGCCCGTGTCGTCGTAGTGGACGCCTTCCAGAAGCGCCTGGCCGATGCCCTGCGCCAGTCCGCCGTGGACCTGCCCCTCGACGATCATCGGATTGATGACGGTGCCGAAATCGTCCGCCGCCACGAAGCGGCAGACGTCGACCTTGCCGGTCTCCGGGTCCACCTCGACCTCGCAGATGTAGCAGCCGGCCGGGAAGGTGAAGTTCTGCGGGTCGTAGAACGCGCCTTCCTTGAGGCCCGGCTCCATCCCGTCCGGAAGGTTGTGGCCGGTATAGGCGCCGAGCGCGACCTCGTGCCAGGCGAGCTTGCGGTCGGTGCCCGCGACCTTCACCTCCCCGTTCTCGATGACGATGTCCTCGTCGGAGGCCTCCAGCAGGTGCGCGGCGATCTTCTTGGCCTTGGCCTCCACCTTGTCGAGCGCCTTGTGGATCGCGCTCATGCCGACCGCGCCCGAGCGCGAGCCGTAGGTGCCCATGCCGAACTGCACCTTGTCGGTGTCGCCATGGACGATCTGGACGTTCTCGATCGGAACGCCGAGCCGGCCGGAGACGAGCTGGGCGAAGGTCGTCTCGTGGCCCTGGCCGTGGGAGTGCGAACCGGTGAGGATCTCGATCGTGCCGACCGGGTTCACCCGGACCTCGGCCAATTCCCACAGCCCGACGCCCGCGCCGAGCGAGCCCACGGCCTTGGAGGGCGCGATGCCGCAGGCCTCGATGTAGCAGGAGAAGCCGATGCCGCGTTTGCGCCCCCTCGCCTCCGATTCCGCGCGCCGGCCGGCGAAGCCGTCGTAGTCGATCGCCTTCAGGCCGGCGTCGAGCGTCGCTTCGAAGTCGCCCGTGTCGTAGTTCATGATGACGGGCGTCTGGTGCGGGAAGGACCGGATGAAGTTCTTCCGGCGGAACTCGGCCGGCGACATTCCGATCTCGCGCGCCGCCGTCTCGACCAGACGTTCCACGACATAGGTCGCTTCCGGGCGACCCGCGCCGCGATAGGCGTCCACCGGCACGGTGTTGGTGTAGACCGCCTTCACGTTCGCGTAGACGGCCGGGATGTCGTACTGGCCCGACAGGAGCGTGGCGTAGAGATAGGTCGGGGTCGCCGACGAGAAGAGCGACATGTAGGCGCCGAGATTGGCCGCCGTCTCGACCCGAAGGCCGATGATCCTGTGGTTCTCGTCGAGCGCGAGTTCCGCCTTCGACTGGTGGTCGCGGCCGTGCGCGTCGGTCAGGAAGGCCTCGTCGCGCCCGCTCGTCCACTTGACCGGCACGCCGGTCCGCTTGGACGCCCAGAGGCAGACGATCTCCTCGGGATAGATGTAGATCTTCGAGCCGAACCCGCCGCCGACATCGGGCGCGATGACGCGCAATTTGTGCTCGGGCGCGACATTGTAGAACGCGCTCATCACCAGCCGGGCGACATGCGGGTTCTGCGAGGTCGTCCAGCAGGTGTAGTGCTCCTCGGCCGGATCGTAGACGCCGAGAGCCGCGCGCGGCTCCATCGGGTTCGGCACGAGGCGGTTGTTGACGATGTCGAGCTTCGTCACGTGCGCCGCGCGGGCGAAGGCCGCGTCCGTCTCGGCCTTGTTGCCGAGCTCCCAGTCGAAGATGAGGTTGCCCTCGGCCTCCGGGTGGAGCTGCGGCGCGCCGGGCTCTAGCGCCTTTCGCGCATCGACGACGACCGGCAGCTCCTCGTAGGAGACCTCCACCGCCTCGGCCGCGTCGCGGGCCTGCGCCTTGGTGTCCGCCACGACGACCGCGACCGCCTGACCGACATGGCGCACGGTCCCCTGCGCCAGCGCGGGCCACTGGCCCATCTTCATGCCCGAGCCGTCCTTGGAGGAGACCGCCCAGCCGCAGATGAGATTGCCGATCCCGTCGGCCTTCAGCTCCTCGCCGTTCAGGACGGCGATGACGCCGGGCATCTCCAGCGCAGCCGAGGCGTCGATCCCCGCGATCGTCGCGTGGGCGTGCGGCGAGCGCACGAAGTAGGCGTATTTCATGCCCGGCACGCGCATGTCGTCGACATAGCGGCCCCGGCCGGTGATGAAGCGGCGATCCTCCTTGCGCTGGACCCGCGCGCCGATCCCTTCGATACCCATCCCGGTTCTCCTCCCGAAGACTTCTCTGTTCGTCTGACGACGGCTCGGCGTCGCTACTCGGCGGCGATCGGCTGCGCGGCCTGCCCCTGCATCGCCTCCGCCGCCGACAGGATCGCCTTCACGATGTTGTGGTAGCCCGTGCAGCGGCAGAGATTGCCCTCCAGCTCCTCGCGCACCGTCGCCTCGTCGAGCTGCCCGTCGTGGCGGTTGATCATGTCCACGGCGGTCATGATCATGCCCGGCGTGCAATAGCCGCACTGCAGCCCGTGATGCTCCTTGAAGGCCGCCTGCACCGGGTGCAGGTCCTGCCCCTGCGCGATGCCTTCGATGGTGGTGACGGAGGCCCCGGAGGCCTGGACCGCGAGCATGGTGCAGCTCTTCACGGCCTTGCCGTCCACATGCACGATGCAGGCGCCGCACTGGGACGTGTCGCAGCCGACATGCGTGCCCGTGAGGCCGAGATCGTCGCGCAGGAAATGAACGAGGAGCGTCCGGTCCTCGGCCTCGCCCGACATCTTGCGCCCGTTCACGGTCAGGGAAATTGAGCTCATCGAATCCTCCTCGCGGGCGCTTCCGTAAGGAAGCGCGAGCCCTCGGGGTCTCGCGGCGCTTGGCAGAGGCGACGAGCCCGCCGCGCCGTTCTTTCGACCCGTTCCAAAGTTGAGACTGCAACGCCGCACCGGCGCTCGCAAGGCCCGGCGGCAGGCGCGATGTGTTGCGCCGCAGCAGAGGGCGCGACTTCCCGCCGCAGGCGAGCGGTGTGGCGCAAGTCCCACAAAAGCCATGCGGAATAGGGTTCGCCCCTCTATCGTCCTTCAACCTGACGATTGCACCATTGTGATCGGCGCCCTTTGACGGCATCCTTGCGTGCAAGCACGCTTCGGGGGGTGCGGGCCGTCCGCGGCCAGGGGATTCAGGTGCCGGCGACAGCCGGTCCGGATGCATCCTCGCCGAAGCATCCGGGGGTCCGACAAGAGAAGCCGTCCATTGCCGACCGATCCGAAGGCCCTCGCCCTGCGAGCGGGAGCGATCCTGCTCCTTGCGTCCGTCGCGTTTCCGAACGCTGCCGAGGCACAGCTCCGCAGCATCCTCGATCCGTTCGGCCTGTTCAGCCGCGACGAGGAGCCCGACGAGGCGATCGTCGATCCCGTGAACTACACGGTCTCGTTGCAGGTCTCGCCACCGGTCGACGATCTGGAGGACACGCTCCGCTCGGCTTCCATCCTCGTGGCGGATGAGGACGAGCCGGTTTCCGGCTCGCTCGGCCTCCTGTCGCGCGCCCGCACGGACCGCCAGCGTCTCGTCGCCGCGCTCTTCGAGAATTCGCGCTACGGCGGTCTCGTGACGATCCGCATCGAGGGCCGCGACATCGCCGACCTCGCGCCGGACACCGCGTTCGACACGACCCGTCCGGTCCCCGTCTCGATCCTCGTCCAGCCCGGTCCGGCCTTCTCCATCGGCCGGGTGGCGCTGTCCACCGACGACGGCCAGCGGATCGATCCGGCGCAGTACGAGCTGACGCCGGGCTCGCCGGCCGATTCCGTGCGCATTCTGGCGGCCGAGAACCAGATCTTCCGCGATCAGCGCGAAACCGGCCGGCCCTTCGTGGCGGTCACGGGGCGCGACGTCGTCGCCGACCACAACACCAATACCGTCGACTACGCGCTCGAACTGTCGCCCGGCGATCCGGTGCCCTTCGGCCAGACCTTCGTGACGGGAACGCGGGCCGTGCGCCCCGGCTTCGTCGCCTACATGACCGGCATCCAGCCTGGCACGATCTACTCGCCGGAGGATATCGACCGGGCGCGCGAGCGGCTGACGAATCTCGCCGTCTTCTCCTCGGTCAACGTGAAGATCGCCGACGCGCAGGAGCCGGACGGCACCGTTCCGGTGCTCGTCGAGGTGGCCGAACGCCCCTTCAACACGCTGGGCGCGGGCGCGACCCTCTCGAACACGGACGGCGCCGGGGTCAACGCCTATTACGAGCGCCGCAACCTCTTCGGGCAGGCCGAGTCGATCCGCCTCGAAGGCGCCGTCTCGCGCATCGGGGCCAACGAGGTCTCCAGCAACGGCCGCGACATCGAAGGCATCGACTACCGGGCCTCCGCGACCTTCCGCAAACCCGGCGTGCTCGGACCGGACTCGGTCTATATCGGCTCGCTCGGCGTCCTGCGCGAACAGCCCCTCGCCTACGACCGCTTCTCGATCTTCGGCACCAGCGGCGTCGAGTACCGGATCGACCGGGTCCAGAGCGTCATCGCCGGCCTGCGCCTGGAATACGAGGAGATCACCGACTTCCTCGGCACCGACGACTTCCTGATCGCCTCGGCGCCCGTGACTTACACCTACGACACGCGCGACGACGCGCTGAACCCCACCGAAGGCTTCCGGGTCCAGCTTCTCGGCGAGCCGTCCTTCGACGCCAACAACTCGACCTTCTTCTTCAAGGCGCGCGGCGACGCGTCGGCCTACCTGTCCTTCGACGAGGACAACCGCTTCATCCTGGCCGGACGCGCCGGCCTCGGCACGATCGTCGGAGCGGACCTTCTCGACATGCCGAACTCGCGGCGCTTCTATGCCGGCGGCGGCGGCTCGGTGCGCGGCTACGTCTTCCAGTCGATCGGCCCGTATTTCCCGTCCGTCGCCGACACGGCGCTGGGTCAGAACCCGCTCTTCGTCGACACCCCGACCGGCGGCCTCTCGGTGTTCGAAGCCTCCGCGGAACTGCGCATCGGGATCACCGAGAACATCCAGATCGTGCCCTTCATCGACGGCGGCGCTGTCTCCGACGACCTCTTCCCCGACTTCTCCGAGTTCCGCCTCGGCGCCGGCGTCGGTGCCCGCTACATCACGGGCTTCGGCCCGATCCGCGTCGATGTCGGCATACCGCTCGACCCCGGCCCGCGCGACGGATCCTTCCAGTTCTACGCCGGCATCGGACAGGCCTTCTGATGCGCTCGCTTCTCCGCCCCCTCGCCCCGGTCGCGCTGGCCGCAGGCTTCGTCTCGACCGCCGCCGCACCCGCGAACGCGCAGCAGTTCGTCGCGAACCAGATCGCCAATCTGATCTCGACCGAGAACGCGCAGGTGCAAATCACCGGTCTGTCCGGCGCGCTCACCGGCGCGCTGCGCATCGAGGAAGTGACCGTCTCCGATGCGGACGGCGTCTATCTGACCGCGAGCGACCTCGCGCTCGACTGGTCGCCGCTGGCGCTCGCGCGCTCCAACGTGCAGGTTCAGAACCTGTCCGCCGGCCAGATCACGCTGACGCGCCTGCCGGGTTCGGCGCCCCAGGACCCGGACGCGGAGCCCTCGAGCGGCTTCCAGCTTCCCAACATCACCGCCGACATCCAGCGCATCGCGATCGACGAGTTCGTCCTCGGCGAGGCGGTCGCGGGCACCGCCGCGACCCTGTCCGCGCAAGCCTCGCTGCAGCTGTCGAACGAGCCGGTCCAACTCGCGAGCTCGGCCGACATCCAGCGCCTCGACCAGGGCGGTCAGATCGATCTCCAGCTCGCCTTCGCGCCGGACGAGAACCGGCTGGTCGTCGATGTGAACGCGTCCGAGCCAGCGGGCGGCATCGTCGCCGGCCTTCTCGACCTTCCGGGCACGCCGCCGATCGAGCTGACCGTTTCGGGCACCGGTCCGCTGAACGACTTCGCCGCGCAAGGGTCGCTCGACATCGACGGCGCTTCGGCCATCACGCTTTCGGCCACCGTCGCGGACGGTGCGGACGGGCGGCGCGTCACCGCCGACATCTCCACCATCACCGGGCCCTTCGTGCCCGAGCAGTATGTCGACGTCGTCGGGGAGACCGCCGAACTCGACCTCGCGGTGCTCCTTCGCCAGGACGACGCGATCGTGATCGACACCGGTCGGCTCGTCTCCGGCGATCTCGATCTGACCGTGCTCGGCACCTACGATGCGAACGGATCGGGCAACGATCTGCGCGTCACCATCGCCACCGATTCCGGCAACCCGGTGCCGCTTGGCTTCGGCTCGGGCGATTCGCGCACCAGCCTCGAAATCTCCGCCCTGGACGCGACGCTTCGCGGCGCGCTCTCCTCGGCCGCCGTCGAGGCGACCGGTTCGTTGCGCACGGCGAGCTTCGGCGAGTACGGGGCGCAGGGGCTCAACGCCAGCCTTTCGACGCCCGGCTTCAACCTCAACGCCGTGACCGGCCCGTTCGAGATCACGGCCAACGCGGCGAGCGCCAGCGCGCCGGAGGGCGTCCAGCGCAACATCCTCACCGGCCCGATCGGCCTCTCCGCCTCGGGCGAGCTGACCGAAGCGGAACTGACGCTTCGCGAGACGCGCGTCTCGACCGCAACCGCCAACGCCGCCGTGAATGGCAGCGCGGCGCTCGACTTCTCCGTCTTCGACCTCGGCCTGAACGCGGACGTGCGCTCGGCGGCTCTGGCCGACGACCTCGCCACCTATGCCGGCGAGCGCCTGTCGCTGTCGGGCGCGGTGGCGCGGGACGCGGAAGGGAATTTCGGGGCTCGCGATCTGCGCCTCTCCGGCGACGGGCTTAATGTCGAGGGTTCGGCTTCGCTGGCCGGTGAGACCCTCTCGGCGAACCTGACCGGCTCGCTCGACCAGTCCGCCAACGAAGCGACCGCCCTCGAAGGGCGGGCCGACTTCTCGCTGACGGCCGGCGGCAACCTCGTCTCCCCCGACATCGACCTGACCCTGACGGCGGCGGACCTCGTGGTCGGCGGCCGCGAGCTGACCGATCTCGACGCGCGCGTGCAGGGCAATTTCGCGCCCGACGCGCCGAACGGCACGATCGAGGCCTCGGGCAGCTACAACAACCAGCCGCTGCAGGTGACCGCCGACTTCGAGACGCTGGGCGACGGCCAGCGGGCGCTGCGCAACCTTCTCGTCAACCAAGGCGACAACACGATCGAGGGCGAGATCGTCCTCTCGTCTCAGAACGTCCCGACAGGCGAGGTGCGGATCGACGCGCCGGACCTCTCCACGCTCGCCGCCCTCTTCGCGCAGACCGCCTCCGGCGATCTTTCGGGCAACGCCGCCTTCGCGACCAACCCGGCGGGCCTGCCCGTCGCCGACATAGACCTCACCTCGGCCGGCATCACGGTGGCGGAAGCCACTCTCTCCGGCCTCGCCGTCGATCTGCGCCTGACGGACTATCTCCTGCGCCCCGTAGCGTCGGGCACGCTCGCGGCGTCGAGCCTGGAAGCCGGCGCCTACACCGTCGAAGACCTCGACATCGACCTGTCGAACCTGAACGACGAGACGGTCATCGACGCGGGCGTCAACGTCAACGGCGTTCCGATCGCCTTCCTCGGCGACCTCGCCTTCATCGAGACCGGCATCCGCCTCGCGCTGCGCGAACTGACGGCCGAGATCGAGAACGCCGACCTCGCGCTCCAGTCGCCCGCGACCGTGGTCGTCGGAAACGGGATGACCAATATCGAGCCGCTGGCGCTGACGGTCGGCGGCGGCTCGCTGAACGTCGCAGGTTCGGTCGGCGAAGGCGTCGATCTCGACATCGCGCTCGACGCCTTCCCGCTCGCCATCGCCAATCCCTTCGTGGAGGGGCTCGACGCTTCGGGCTTCCTGACCGGAACGCTCCGGACCGCCGGTCCGGCGGCGAACCCGCGCGCGGACTTCACGCTGTCGGGCTCGGCGATCGAGACCAGCCAGACGCGCGCCGCCGGCCTCGACACGATCGAACTCTTCGCCGAAGGCCGCTACCGCAACGCGGTCACGACGCTCGATCAGGCGACGATCGATCTCGGAGAGGGCGCGATCCGCGCCTCGGGCGACATCGGCGAGACGCTGGCGCTCGACTTCGAACTCGCCGCGCTTCCCGTGGCGCTCGCCAACGATTTCGTGGACGGGCTCGACGCCTCCGGCACGATCGACGGCACGGCGCGCGCGACGGGCCGCATCGACAACCCCGTCATCGTCTTCGACGTGGACGGGCGCGGCATCACGGCCGCGCGCATCGCGCAGGCCGGCATCGCGCCGATCACGCTCGACGTCTCCGGCGCGCTCCGCAACGGAACCGTGCGCTTCGATCAGGCGCTCGCCGACATCGGCGACGGGTCGATCTCGGCGACGGGCAGCGTCGGGCGCGACCTCAATCTCCAACTCGATCTGGCGGACGTTCCGGTCGGCCTCGCAAACGGCTTCGTCGAAGGCCTCGGCGCCGCCGGCACGATCTCGGGCAACGCCGTCGCCATGGGCTCGACGGCCAACCCGCAGGCAAGCTTCGAGATCACCAGCTCGAACATTTCGGCGGCGCCGCTTTCCGCGTCCGGCGTCCAGACGGTCGCCCTCGACCTCGCAGGCACCTATGCGGAAGGCACGTTGACCCTCCGGCAGGCCGAGATCGACACCGACACCGGCCGCCTCACGGCCGAGGGCACGGTGGGCGAGGCGCTGAACCTCTCGCTCGTTCTCGACAATCTTCCCGTCGCGCTCGCCAATGCCGTACAGCCCGATCTCGGCGCGCAGGGCACGCTGTCCGGCACGGCGCAGGCCACGGGCTCTCTCCAGGCGCCGAACGCCACGTTCGACGTCTCCGCCGACGGCGTCTCGCTCGCCCGCACGCGCCAGGCGAACGTGCCTGCGCTCGATGCCGTGGCGCGCGGCGCCTACGAGAACGGTACGGCCCGCATCGAGACCGGCACCGTCCAGGTCGGGTCGGGCTCGCTTTCGCTCGCGGGCACGATCGGCGACCTTCTCGACGTCGATCTCGTCGTGAACCAGCTGCCGCTGGCGCTCGCGGACGGCTTCGTGGACGGGCTGGGCGCGACCGGCACGCTGTCGGGCCGCGTCTCGGCATCCGGTCCCCTCGCCAACCCGGCCGCGCAGTTCGACGTGTCGGCGACAAACGTCTCGGCGGCGCAGGCGCGCGCCTTCGGCGCCCCTCCCCTCGACGCCGTCGCCGTCGGCTCCTACTCGGGCGGCACGGCGCAGCTCCAGTCCGCGCGGATCGACCTCCAGGGCGGCGGGCAGGTGACCGCCACCGGCACGGTCGGGCAGCAGCTGAACGTCGATGTGACGCTGGCGAACATTCCCGCCTCGCTCGCCAATGCGGCCGTGCCCGATCTCGGCGCCAGCGGCACGATCGGCGGGAGGGTCCAGGCCTCGGGCTCGATCACCAATCCGAGCGTGACCTACGACGTCACCGCCTCCTCGCTCTCGGTCCAGCAGACGCGCGACTTCGGCGTCGGCGCGCTCGATATCGCGGCCGACGGCACCTACGCGGGCAACGCGGTGAACCTCAACGCGCTGAGGCTCTCGGGTTCGGGCATCGACTTCTCGGCGTCCGGCTCGGTGAACGTGGCGGGTACGCCGAGCTTCGACCTGTCCTTGAACGGCACGGCGCCGCTGGCGCTCGCCAACCCGATCCTCGCCGAGGGCGGCCGGTCGATCAACGGCACCGTCGCGGTGAACGCGCAGGTGTCCGGCAACGCCGCGCAGCCGAACGTGACGGGCACGGTCTCGACCGCGGGCGCGCAGTTCATCGACACGGGCTCGAACGTCGTGGTCAACGGCATCACGACCACCATCGCGCTCTCCGGCCAGACCGCGACGGTCCAGTCCTTCACCGCCCAGCTGAACTCGGGCGGCACGATCGGCATCTCCGGCTCGATCGGCCTTTCCGCGCCCTTCCAGTCCGATCTCTCGATCCAGGTGGTGGAAGGCCGCTACACGGACGGCGAGCTCCTCGCGACCGTTCTCGACGCGCAATTGACGCTGACCGGCCCGCTGACGGCGACACCGACGCTCGGCGGCACGATCAACGCGCGCGAGATCAACGTCACCGTGCCGGACAATCTGCCCACCTCCTTCCAGCGGCTCGGCGTGCGTCACGTCAACGCGCCGCCGGCCGTCCTGCGGCAGCAGGCCGAAATCAATCCGGACCAGGGGGAGACGGGCAGCCAGGCCGGCGGCATCAACCTCGACCTGACGCTGAACGCGCCGGCCCGCGTCTTCGTGCGCGGCCGGGGCATCGACATGGAGCTCGGCGGCTCGATCCGGATCACCGGCCCGGCCTCCAACCTCTCGATCGTCGGCGCCTTCGATCTTCAGCGCGGGCGGTTCCAGATCCTGTCGCGGCGGCTCGACTTCCAACGCGCCTCGCTCTCCTTCACCGGCAATCTGATCCCGACGCTCGACGTTCTGGCGACGTCGCAGGCCGGTGAGGTGACCGTCAGCATCGCGATCACCGGGCCGGCCAACGATCCGAGCTTCGCCTTCTCCTCCACCCCGCAGCTCCCGCAGGACGAGGTTCTGGCGCGCCTGATCTTCGGCCAGGCGACGACGGACCTCTCGCCGCTTCAGATCGCACAGCTCGCCGACGCGGCCGCGCAGCTGGCGGGCGCGGGCGGCTCCTCGGGCCTTCTGGAAAATCTGCGCGGCCAGCTCGGCGTCGACGACATCGACATCCGCACGACCGCCGACGGACAGGCCGCGGTCGGCGTCGGTCGCTACATCAACGACAACACCTATATCGGCGTCGATACGACGGGCCGCGTGTCGATCGATCTGGAGCTCGGCACCAATGTGCGGGCGCGCGGCGCGGTCAACGCCGAGGGCGGCGGCGAGGTCGGCGTCTTCTACGAACGCGAATTCTAGAAACGGCGGCGACGGGGCACCGCCCCGGTTCCGCCGCTGCACCGTCCGCGGGCACCGCGCAACGTTGCGACCGCGCATGGCTGGCGTTCGGTGACGTGGCCTTCACGATTTCGAATTCCTCTTAGATACTCGACCGGCCGACCGCGATGCAGCATCACGGTCGGCGCAGAAGGCATCGAGAGGAAACGAAATGCCGAACGGACAGCCCGGCGATCATCTCCCGCACGACAGTCTCGTCAAACGAGGCGCGGAGGCCGCCAGACGCGGCATCGCGCGTCGCTTCCGCGACGACCCGTCGCGCTTCGACGCCCTGTCCTTCACGCTGGACGACCTTCTGCTCGACCTGTCCAAGATCGCCTGGGACCGCTCCGACCTCGACGCCGTCCTCGATTTCGCGCGGACCCAGGAGCTGGAGGAGAAGCGCGACGCGATGTTCGCGGGCGCCAGGATCAACTCGACCGAAGGCCGCGCGGTCCTGCATGTCGCATTGCGCGGTGAGCCGAGCGACGGGTTCGCCGTGGCCGGCGAGCCGGTCGGCGACGAGGTCGAATCGGTGCTGAGCGCCATGTCGGCCTTCGCGGAGGGCATTCGCTCGGGCTCGCTGGCCGGTTCGACCGGGAAGGCCATCACCGACGTCGTGAACATCGGCATCGGCGGTTCGGACCTCGGCCCCGCCATGGCGACGCTCGCGCTCGCGCCCTATCACGACGGACCGCGTGCCCATTTCGTCTCCAACGTCGACGGCGCGCACCTCGCCGACACGCTGGAACGGCTCGACCCGGCGACCACCCTCTTCATCGTCGCCTCGAAGACCTTCACGACCATCGAGACCATGACCAATGCGGCGAGCGCCCGCCGCTGGATCGCCGAGGCCCTCGGCGAAGAGGCGGTGGCGGCGCATTTCTGCGCGGTCTCGACCGCACTCGACAAGGTCTCGGCCTTCGGGATCGGCGCGGACCGGACCTTCGGCTTCTGGGACTGGGTCGGCGGACGCTATTCGCTCTGGTCGGCGATCGGCCTTCCGATCATGATCGCGATCGGCCCGGACCGCTTCCGCGACTTCCTGGCCGGCGCCCGCGCGCTCGACCGCCATTTCCGGGAGGCGCCGCTGGAGGCGAACCTGCCGGTCCTGCTCGGCGCCGCCGGCTGGTGGCACCGCGTGGCGCAGGGGCGCCCGACCCGCGCGATCATCCCCTACGATCAGCGCCTCGCCCGCCTTCCCGCCTACCTCCAGCAGCTCGACATGGAATCGAACGGCAAGCATGTCGGCCTCGACGGCGCGCGCGTGTCGTCGCCGACGGGCCCGGTGGTTTGGGGCGAGCCCGGCACCAACGGCCAGCACGCCTTCTTCCAATTGCTCCACCAGGGCACCGACATCGTCCCGGTCGAGTTCATCGTCGGCGCGGTGGCCCATGAGGCCGACCTCGCCGAGCATCAGGATCTGCTTCTCGCCAACTGCCTCGCCCAGAGCGAAGCCCTGATGAAGGGCCGGACGCTCGAGGAGGCCCGCGGGCAGCTTCTGGATGCGGGACGCTCGCCCGAAGAGGCCGAGCGGATCGCGCCCCACCGCGAGTTCTCGGGCGACCGCCCGTCGATCACCATCCTCCACGAGAAGCTCACGCCCTTCGCCCTCGGGCGGCTCATCGCCCTCTACGAACACCGCGTCTTCGTCGAAGCCCAGCTCTTCGGCATCAACGCCTTCGACCAATGGGGCGTGGAGCTCGGCAAGGAGCTCGCGACCGGCCTTCTCCCGGTCGTGCGCGGCGAAGCCGAGCCGGGGACGAGGGACGGCTCGACCCTCGGGCTTCTTTCCGCCATCGCCGAACGCAGGAACCGGACCGCCAATGTCTGATACGTCTTCCCCAGCCCGCAAGGCCCTGAAGTCCGAGCCGCGCCGCAACGACGCGGACACGCTGGCCCAGGAGATCGTCGAGAAGCTCACCTATTCGATCGGCAAGACGACCGACGCCGCCCGGCTCCACGACTGGACCGAGGCGACGATCCTCACCGTCCGCGACCGCATCATCGACCGCTGGCTGACCTCGTCGCGCGAGGCGACCGAGGCCGGGGCCAAGCGCGTCTGCTATCTCTCGATGGAGTTCCTGATCGGGCGGCTCCTGCGGGACGCAGTGTCCAATCTCGGCCTGACCGAACCGATCCAGGAAGCTTTGGCGCGGTACGGCGTCGAGCTCGACCTCGTCGAGCTTCTGGAGCCGGACGCCGCGCTCGGCAATGGCGGCCTCGGCCGCCTCGCCGCCTGCTTCATGGAATCCATGGCCTCCACCGGCATCCCGAGCTTCGGCTACGGCATCCGCTACGTCCACGGCTTCTTCCGGCAGGAGATCGTCGACGGGGCGCAGGTGGAGCTGCCCGAGACCTGGCTCGAACACGGCAATCCGTGGGAGTTCGAGCGCCGCGAACGCTCCTACGAGGTCGGCTTCGGCGGCAAGGTCGCGACGCTGGAGGAGGCCGGCCGCCCCACCCGCTACGTCTGGCGCCCGGCCGAGCGCGTTCTGGCCGTCGCCTACGACACGCCGGTCGTCGGCTGGCGCGGCGCCAAGGTCAACACGCTCCGCCTGTGGAGCGCGCGCGCGCTCGACCCGATCCTGCTCGACGCGTTCAATTCGGGCGACCATGTCGGCGCTCTGGTGGAGTCGAACAAGGCCGAGGCGATCACCCGCGTCCTCTACCCGGCCGATTCGCATCAGGCCGGACAGGAGCTGCGGCTGCGCCAGGAGTTCTTCTTCTCCTCCGCCTCGCTCCAAGACATCATCCGGCGACACCTCGCTCATCATCCGGATCTGACGAACCTTCCGGACAAGGTCGCGATCCAGCTGAACGACACCCATCCGGCGGTCTCGGTCGCCGAGCTGATGCGCCTTCTCGTCGACGTTCACGAGCTCGAGTGGGACACGGCCTGGAAGATCACCAAGGGCGTCTTCTCCTACACCAACCACACGCTCCTGCCCGAGGCGCTGGAGACCTGGCCGGTGCAGCTCTTCGAGCGCCTTCTGCCCCGCCAGATGCAGATCATCTACGCCATCAACGCGGAGGTGATCCGGCAGGCGCGCCAGGAGCGCGGCTTCGACGGCGGCACGGTGTCGGCGATCTCGCTGATCGACGAGGACAACGGCCGGCGCGTGCGGATGGGCCAGCTCGCCTTCGTCGGCTCGCACACGGTCAACGGCGTTTCGGCGCTGCACACGGAGCTGATGAAGGAGACCGTCTTCCGCGATCTCCACGGCCTCTATCCGCAGCGCATCCAGAACAAGACCAACGGCGTCACCCCGCGCCGCTGGCTGCTGCAGTCCAATCCGGGCCTTGCCTCCCTCGTGCGCGAGACGATCGGGGCGGGCTTCGAGGACGATGTCGAAAAGCTCTCCGAACTCGACCGCTTCGCCGAGGATGCCGCGTTCCGCGAGCGCTTCGCGGCGGTCAAGCAGGAGAACAAGCAGCGTCTGGCCCGGATCATCGAGGAACGTCTGGCGACCTCAATCGACACGAGCGCGATCTTCGACATCCAGGTGAAGCGCATCCACGAGTACAAGCGCCAGTTCCTGAACATCATCGAGGCCGTGGCGCTCTATGAGCGGATCCGGGCGCACCCGGAGATCGACTGGACGCCGCGCGTGAAGATCTTCGCCGGCAAGGCCGCGCCCTCCTATGCGGCGGCCAAGCAGATCATCCATCTGGCCGGCGACGTCGGGCGCGTCATCAACGCCGACCCGGCGGTGCGCAATCTCCTGAAGGTCGTCTTCATCCCGAACTACAACGTCTCCCTCGCGGAGACGATCATGCCGGCGGCCGACATCTCCGAGCAGATCTCGACGGCGGGCCTCGAAGCGTCGGGCACGGGCAACATGAAGTTTGCGCTGAACGGGGCGCTGACGATCGGCACGCTCGACGGCGCCAATGTCGAGATGCAGGAGCATGTCGGCGCCGACAACATCTTCATCTTCGGGCTCACCGCCGAGCAGGTCGCCGAGCGGCGGCGCCACGGGCACACGGGTGAGTCGGTGATCGAGGGGCAGCCGCTCCTGCGCTCGGCGCTCGATTCGATCGCCTCCGGCGTCTTCTGCCAGGAGGAACCGAACCGCTATGCTGGCCTCGTCGATGCGGTGCGCACGCGCGACTGGTGGATGATCGCGGCCGACTTCGAGGCTTACTGGGACACCCAGCGCAGGCTCGACGCGCTCTGGGCCGACCAGGCGGCCTGGAACACGATCGCGGTCCGCAACACCGCCCGGATGAGCTGGTTCTCGGCCGACCGGGCGATCCGGGAATATGCGCGCGACATCTGGCGGGTCTGAGCGCGGCAGGACGGGCGGAGCGTCGTCTCCGCCCGCTTTTCCTCTTCAATTTCGTCGCGAATGAACGGTTCGGAGACCTTCCCTCTTGTAGAAGGCGTGCGAAGCGACGCTAAGTCCCTTCTCGTCGGAGGCAGAGGCGGGACCGTTCCCCGCCGGACGCCAGGGAGGTCTCGACATGTCCAACACCGGACCGCGGCATGCGCCGCTCGCGCGCGATACGATGGCCTACGTCCTTGCCGGCGGGCGCGGGTCGCGCCTCATGGAGTTGACGGACACGCGCGCCAAGCCCGCCGTCTATTTCGGCGGCAAGGCCCGCATCATCGACTTCGCCCTGTCCAACGCCATCAACTCCGGCATCCGGCGTGTGGCCGTCGCCACGCAATACAAGGCGCACTCGCTGATCCGCCATCTCCACCGGGGCTGGAACTTCCTGCGGCCGGGCCGGAACGAGAGCTTCGACGTCCTGCCGGCCTCCCAGCGCATCTCCGAGGACCAGTGGTACGCGGGCACGGCCGACGCCGTGTACCAGAACATCGACATCATCGAGGACTACGCGCCGAAATACATCATCATCCTGGCGGGCGACCACATCTACAAGATGGACTACGAGGTCATGCTACAGCAGCATGTCGAGAGCGGGGCGGACGTGACCGTCGGCTGCCTCGAGGTCCCGCGCGAGGAAGCGGTCGGCTTCGGCGTCATGCATGTGGACGCCAAGGGCCGAATCACCGACTTCGTCGAGAAGCCCGCCGATCCTCCGGCGATGCCCGGCAAGCCCGACATGGCGCTCGCCTCGATGGGCATCTACGTCTTCGACACCGCCTTCCTCGCCGCGCAGCTGCGCCGCGACGCAGCGGACCCGGCCTCCTCGCGCGATTTCGGCAAGGACATCGTCCCGCACATCGTCAAGCACGGCACGGCCTATGCCCATTCCTTCAACCGCTCGGTCGTCCAGTCCGAGGCTGAGACGCACGCCTACTGGCGGGACGTCGGCACGGTGGACGCCTACTGGCAGGCCAATATCGACCTCACCGACGTCGTGCCCCCGCTCGACATCTACGACCGCGACTGGCCGATCTGGACCTATGCCGACGTGACGCCGCCCGCCAAATTCGTTCACGACGAGGAAGGCCGGCGCGGCTCGGCGGTCTCCTCGCTCGTCTCGGGCGACTGCATCATCTCCGGTGGCTCGCTCCGGCGCTCGCTGCTCTTCACGGGCGTTCGCCAGCATTCCTGGTCCTCGCTCGACCACGCGGTGGTTCTGCCGCAATGCACGATCGGGCGCGGCGCGCGCGTCACCAAGGCGGTGATCGACCGGGGCGTCCACATTCCGGACGGCCTCGTCATCGGCGAGGACCCGGAGCTCGACGCGCAGCGCTTCCGGCGCACGGCGAGCGGCGTGTGCCTCGTCACCAAGCCGATGATCGAACGTCTTTCCAGCCGTTGATGCGGACCTGCGAACACCGATGACACGCGTCCTCTCCGTTTCCTCGGAGGTCTTCCCGCTGGTGAAGACGGGCGGCCTCGCCGATGTGGCGGGCGCCCTGCCCGTCGCGCTCGGCGAGATCGGCGTCGAGACGCGGACCCTGATGCCCGCCTATCCCGGCGTCGTGGAGCGGCTCGGCGCGGTGGAACCCGTCCACCGCTTCGACGAGCTGTTCGGCGGTCCCGCCGCGCTCCTGTCGGGCAAGGCGGGCGATCTCGACCTCTTCCTCGTCGACGCGCCGCATCTCTACGACCGGCCGGGCGGGCCCTACGCCACGACCGGAGGCTACGACCACCCCGACAACTGGGCGCGATTCGCCGCCCTCTCGCTGGCCGCCGCCGAAATCGGCCGGGGCAAGGTCGAGGCCTTCCGGCCGGACATCGTCCACGCGCACGACTGGCAGGCCGCGCTCGCGCCCGTCTATCTCGCGGCCGGCGATGGCCCGCGTCCGAAGACCGTCGTCACCATCCACAACCTCGCCTTCCAGGGCACCTTCCCGCAGGCCGTCTTCCCTCATCTGCGGCTTCCGGACGAATGGTGGTCGATCGAGGGCGTCGAGTATTACGGCTCCGTCGGCTTCCTGAAGGGCGGCATCCACGCCTGCGACGCCGTCACCACGGTCAGCCCCACCTATGCGCGCGAGATCGTGACGCCGGCCGGCGGCATGGGCCTCGACGGGCTTCTGACCGGTCGCGGCGAAAGCCTGACGGGCATCGTCAACGGCATCGACACGCGCATCTGGGACCCCGAGACCGATCCGCACATCGCCGCCACCTTCGGCGTCGACACGAGCTTCCGGCGCGACCTCAACCGCGACGCGCTCCTCGCCGAGTTCGCGCTGGAGGACGGGGACGGCCCGATCCTCGCCGTCATCAGCCGGCTGACCTGGCAGAAGGGCCTCGACCTCCTGGCCGACAGCGTCGACGACATCATGGCCATGGGCGTTCGCATGGTCGTGGTCGGCTCGGGCGACCGGCTTCTGGAGGGCGCCTTCCTCTCCGCCCAGGCCCGTCACGCGGGGCGCTTCGGCGTCCGCATCGGCTATGACGAGGCGCTGGCACACCGGGTCCAGGCGGGCGCGGACGCGCTCATCGTGCCGTCGCGCTTCGAACCCTGCGGGCTGACCCAGCTCTGCGCCCTTCGCTACGGCTGCATTCCGGTCGTCACGCGGGTCGGCGGGCTTGCCGATACGGTGATCGACGCCAATTTCGCAGCGCTCGGCGCGGGTGCGGCGACCGGCATCGTCTTCTCTCCGGTGGAGAAGGACGCCATGCTCGGCGCCATCCGGCGCCTGTGCGATCTCTACGAGGACCAGCCGGTCTGGCGAGACTGCCAGCGCCAGGCCATGCGCGCGGACGTCTCGTGGAAGGCCAGCGCGAAGCTCTACGCCGATCTTTATTCCAGGCTCGTCAACGGTGAGGCCGCACGATGACCATCCAAACCGTCGCGACGACGCCCTTCCAGGACCAGAAGCCGGGCACCTCCGGCCTGCGCAAGAAGGTGCCGCATTTCCGGCAGGAGAACTACGCGCAGAACTTCATCCAGGCGATCCTGGACGCGGCGGGCGAGGCGAAGGGCAAGTCTCTCGTCATCGGGGGCGACGGCCGCTTCTACAATGACGAGGTGGTGCGGATCGCGATCCGCATGGCCGCTGCGGCCGGCTACGAGCGCGTCATCGTCGGACAGAACGGCATCCTTTCGACGCCGGCCGCCTCGAATCTCATCCGCAAGCGCGGCGCCTCGGGCGGCATCATCCTTTCCGCCTCGCACAATCCGGGCGGCCCGGAGGGCGATTTCGGCATCAAGTACAACGTCGCCAATGGCGGACCGGCCCCCGAGGGCTTCACCAACGCCATCTTCGAGCGCACCCGCACGATCTCGCAGTACCGGATCGCCGGCGGCGAGGCCCCCGATCTTTCCGCGATCGGTGAGCACCGGCTGGAGGAGACGACCGTTGAGATCGTCGATCCGGTCGCCGACTACGCCGCCCTGATGGAGACGCTGTTCGACTTCGACGCGATCCGGCGCGCCATCGCGGACGGGCTGACGCTCCGCTTCGACGCCATGCACGCCGTCACCGGCCCCTATGCCCACGAGATCCTGGAGAAGCGCCTCGGCGCGCCGGAGGGCACGGTCCTCAACGGCACCCCCTCCCCGGATTTCGGCGGCGGCCATCCGGACCCGAACGTCGTCTGGGCCGCGCCGCTCGTCGATCTGATGATGAGCCCGCAGGCGCCCGTCTTCGGCGCCGCCTCGGACGGCGACGGCGACCGCAACATGATCCTGGGACGCGGCATCGTCGTCACGCCCTCCGACTCGCTCGCCGTGCTGGCGGCGAACGCCCACCTTGCGCCGGGCTACGCCAAGGGCATCGCGGGCGTCGCGCGCTCCATGCCGACGAGCCAGGCGGCCGACCGCGTCGCCAAGAAGCTCGGCATCCCGGCCTTCGAGACGCCCACCGGCTGGAAGTTCTTCGGCAACCTCCTCGACGCCGGCAAGGTGACGATCTGCGGCGAGGAAAGCGCGGGAACCGGCTCGGACCACGTGCGCGAGAAGGACGGCCTCTGGGCGATCCTCCTCTGGCTCAACATCCTCGCGGTGCGGGGGCAGAGCGTGAAGGAGATCGTGAGCGAGCACTGGGCCGAATACGGCCGGACCTACTATCAGCGCCACGACTTCGAGGAGGTGGACGCCGCCGCCGCCGAGGGGCTGATGGAGAGCTTGCGCGACCGCCTCGCCTCCATGGCGGGCCAGCGCTTCGGCTCGCTGATCGTCCAGGAGGCGGACGACTTCTCCTATCGCGACCCTGTCGACGGCTCTGTCTCCACCGGACAGGGCGTTCGGATCGTCTTCTCCGGCGGCTCGCGCATCGTCTTCCGCCTCTCGGGCACCGGCACCAAGGGCGCGACCCTGCGCGTCTATCTGGAGAGCTACGAGCCGGACCCCGCCCGCCACGACCTCGCCGTGGAGGATGCCCTCGCCGAACTGATCGGGATCGCCGATTCCGTCGGCGAGATCGCCAAGCGGACCGGCCGCGCCGAGCCGGACGTGCGCACCTGACGTTCGCATCGCGATCGGGCGGCGGCATCGCGCCGCGTCATTGGGCGATCGTCGCTGCGCTGACGGCGGCGATGGCGCTCGTCCTCTTGTGGATGGGGCGGGTGCCGATCTGCGAATGCGGATACGTCAAGCTCTGGCACGGGGAGACGATGAGCTCGGAGAACTCCCAGCACATCGCCGACTGGTACACGCCCTCCCACATCATCCACGGCTTCCTCTTCTATGCGCTGACGTGGCTCGTCGCCCGCCGCTGGTCGCTCGGGCGCCGGCTGATCGGGGCCAGCCTCATCGAGATCGGCTGGGAGATCGTCGAGAACACCGACGCGGTCATCAACCGCTACCGCGAGACGACGATCGCGCTCGACTATTACGGCGACTCGGTCCTGAACTCGGTCTCCGACGTGGGCTTCATGATCCTCGGCTTTCTTCTGGCCGCGCGCCTTCCGGTCTGGCTCACCGTGACGCTCGCGCTCGCGATGGAACTCATCGTCGGCTGGGCGATCCGGGACAACCTCACCCTCAACGTCCTGATGCTCGTCTATCCGCTGGAGAGCGTGCGCGAATGGCAGGGCGGCGCATGAGGATCACGGCCGAGCACGGCTGCCCGGAAAGCCTCGGGGCGAGCGTCGCGCCGGACGGGGTTCATTTCACGGTCGTTTCGACCACCGCCGAGCGCATCGACCTGTGCCTCTTCGACGGGGACGACCAAGAGACAAGGCTGACGCTTCCCGGCCGCGAGGGCGACATCCATTTCGGCTTCGTGCCGGACCTCGGCGCCGGCGCGCGCTACGGGCTTCGCGCCCATGGACCCTTCGAGCCGCGAAGCGGCCTGCGTTTCGATCCGTCGAAGCTTCTCGTCGATCCTTACGCGCTCCGTCTCGACCGCGCCTTCCGGGATCATTCCGACCTTCGGACCTTCGGCACCGACACGGCGCACCTGGTTCCCCGCGCGATCGTGGCGAACACGCCGAGAGACGCAGCCCCCCTGCCGCGCGGCCTTCCCGGTTTCACCTACGAGGTGCTGACGCGCGGCTTCTCCATACGCCATCCCGGCGTGCGGCCCGAGTTTCGCGGCACCGTCCTCGCCTTCACCGAAGAGGCCGTGCTCGATCATCTGACGCGGCTCGGCGTTCAGACGGTCGAGTTCATGCCGCTGGCCGCTTGGCTCGACGAGCGGCATCTGACCACGCTCGGGCTCGCCAACGCCTGGGGCTACAATCCGATCGTCCACATGGCGCCCGACCCGCGTTTGGCTCCGAACGGGCTCGCCGACATCCGGCGGGCCGTCGAAGCGCTGCATGCGCGCGGCATCCGCGTCCTCCTCGACGTCGTTCTCAACCATTCCGGCGAAAGCGACGAAGAGGGCGCAACGGTCGCCTATCGCGGGCTCGACAACGCGCTCTACTATCGCCTGCGCGAGGACGACGCGGCGCTCTACGTCAACGACACGGGCACCGGAAACACTTTCGCGGCCGAGCGTCCGGCGGTGGTGCGGCTGTTCGTCGACACGCTCCGCGCATGGGCCGAGACCACCGGCATCGACGGCTTCCGATACGATCTGGCGCCCGTTCTCGGTCGCGACCGCCACGGCTTCTCGCCGCAGGCGCCCTTTTTCGTGGCACTTGCGACGGACCCCGTCCTGAACCGTCTCATCCACGTCGCCGAACCCTGGGACATCGGACCCGGAGGCTACCGCGTCGGCCAGTTTCCGCCGCCCTTCATCGAGTGGCAGGACCGGTTCCGGGACGACATCCGCCGCTTCTGGCGCGGCGAGGACGCGATGGTCCCGGCGCTCGCCATGCGTCTTGCCGGCTCCTACGACCTCTTCAAAGCCCCCTGGCGCGGCGTGAACATGATCGCCGCCCATGACGGCTTCACCCTCGCGGACCTCGTCATGTACGAGCGGCGCCACAACGAGGCGAACGGCGAGGACAATCGCGACGGCCATTCGGACAACCATTCCTGGAACAACGGCGCGGAAGGCCCGACCGACGATCCCGCCATCATCGAGGCGCGGGGCCGGGACATGCGGGCGCTGCTTTCGACGCTGTTTCTTTCTCGCGGCAACCTCCTTCTCGTCGCCGGAGACGAGTTCGGCCGCACGCAGCACGGCAACAACAACGCCTATGCGCAGGACAACGAGACGGTCTGGCTCGACTGGGAGCACGCCGACAAAGGCATGGCGGAGATGGCCGGGCGGCTGGCGGCGATCAGGCGCCTGTTCCCGGCGCTCGCGGGACACGAGTTCGCTCCGGGCGGATCCGCGTCATGGCTGTCGGAGCACTGCCGCCCGATGGAGAACGGCGAGTGGGACGACCACGCGCGGCGCTTCCTCGGCTTCTGCATCGAGGACGGTGGGCGGCGTCTGATCGCCTATTTGAACGCCGGCCGCAGCGAAGTCGCCGTGCGCCTTCCGATGCCCGAGGAAGGCCGGCGCCTCGTCCTGCACCTCCAGAGCGACCGTCCAGACCTGCCGGAGCGTCCGCTCGACCCGCAGGCCGGGCTCGTCGTCAACGCCCGCTCGGTCTTCGTGCTCGTCGAAGAGCCGGTTTGATCGGGGCGGGTCGCGACCTTATCCTCCGGTTCCGAAACATCTTTCGAGAATCGCTTCATGCCCATCCGCCAGCTTTCCGAGACCGTGATCGACCGGATCGCCGCCGGTGAGGTCGTGGAGCGTCCGGCGAGCGTAGTGAAGGAGCTGGTAGAGAACGCGCTCGACGCGGGCGCCACCTCGATCGGGATCGTGACGGCCGGCGGCGGCAAGAGCCTGATCCGCGTCAGCGACGACGGAAGCGGCATCCCGATCGACGAACTGCCGCTCGCGGTGCGCCGCCACTGCACCTCGAAGCTCACAGGCGATCTCTTCGATGTCGCCACGCTTGGCTTTCGCGGAGAGGCGCTGCCGTCCATCGGCTCGGTCGCAAGGCTCACGCTTCGCTCACGCCCCGCAGGGGCGGACGACGCTCACGAGATCTTCGTCGACGGCGGACGGATCGAGGGTCCGCGCCCGGCCGCCCTGTCGCGCGGCACGGTGGTGGAGGTACGCGACCTCTTCCACGCGGTGCCCGCGCGCCTGAAGTTTCTCAAGGGCGAGCGCGCGGAGAGCGGCGCGATCACGGAGGTCGTGAAGCGGCTCGCCATCGCCTTCCCCAGGGTCCGGTTCGAGCTCTCGGGCGAGGACCGGCAGCGCACGCTGATGGAGGCCTCGCCCGCCGATCCGCTCCGCCGCATCACCGCCATTCTCGGAGACGAGTTCGCGGAGAACGCCCTGCCGCTGGAGGCGAGCCGGGAGGGCGTGCGCCTGACCGGCCATATCGGCCTGCCGACCTTCAATCGGGCGAACGCGCTCCACCAGTTCGTCTATGTCAACGGGCGCCCGGTACGCGACAAGATGCTGCTTGCCGCCCTGCGGGCCGCCTATTCCGACGTGATGGCGCGCGACAGGCATCCGGTCGCCGTGCTCTTCGTGGAGATCGAGCCGGCGGATGTGGACGTCAACGTCCATCCCGCCAAGGCCGACGTGCGTTTCCGCGACGCTGGCCTCGTACGCGGCCTGATCGTCGGCGCGCTGCGACAGGCGCTGGCGCAGGCCGGCATCCGCCCCGACACGGACGGCGCGGCCGGTCTGATGGCCCGTTTCCGTCCGGGCGGAGGCGGCGACGCCTTCCGCCAGCCGGGCGCCCCTCCGGCTCAGCCGCCGTTTCAAACGCCTTTCCGGCCCGCGAGCGGCTACGAGCCGTCGGCATCGCCGTTCCGGCCCTTCGAGGCCGACGCGAGCGCAGGCTTTGCCGAGGAGCCGGCGCGCTTCGAGGGGTTCGCGCCGTCGGCCCGCGCGATGGCGGCCGAGGAGCGCGCGCCCGTGCAGGACGGCTTTCCGCTCGGGGCGGCGCGGGCCCAGATCGACAAGGCCTTCATCGTCGCCGAGACGGGCGACAGCCTCGTGATCGTCGATCAGCACGCGGCGCACGAGCGTCTCGTCTACGAGGCCCTGAAGACCGCGCTCCACGCAGCGCCTCTTCCCTCGCAGATGCTGCTGATACCCGAGATCGTCGAACTGCCGGAGGCCGACGTCGATCGGCTGACGGAAGCCGGCCCGCTTCTGTCGCGCCTCGGGCTGGGGCTGGAGCGCTTCGGGCCAGGCGCGGTCGCGGTGCGCGAGACCCCAGCGATCCTCGGCGAGGTCGATGCGAAGAGCCTCGTGCGCGATCTCGCGGACGAACTCGCCGACAAGGAGAGCGCCGACGGCCTGAGGGGCCGCATCGACCATGTCGCCGCGACCATGGCCTGCCACGGCTCGGTCCGTTCGGGCCGCTCGCTGCGGCCGGAGGAGATGAACGCGCTTCTGCGGCAGATGGAGGCGACGCCGGGCTCCGGCACCTGCAACCACGGCAGGCCGACCTATATCGAGCTGAAGCTTCACGACATCGAGGCCTTGTTCGGGCGTCGCTGAGGCGAGGCGCCGTTGACGGGCCGCGCGCTGGGGTGCTTGAAGACGGCCGACGAAACGGACGCGCAGGACGAGCGATGAACCGGATGGACAGCGGCGGCGAGGCGGTGGTCCGCTACGACACGCCCGAAATTCACGTGCTGCGGGCCGGGGCTTTCGTCCGCTGCGCCATCACCGGCGAGGCGATTCCGCTCGACCTTCTGAAATACTGGAGCGTCGAGCGCCAGGAAGCCTATGTCGACGCCGTCGCCTCCGTCGAGGCGGAGCTGCGCGCCGGGCGCCGCCGTCAGGGCTGACGCCCCATCCGCCGCTCACAGGCCTGCAGCGTGCGCGCGACGAGCGCCTCGCCGATCCCCGGCTCGAGCTGCAGCGCGACGTCGAGGACCAGCGTCTGCGCCAGAAGCGCCCGGCCATCTTCGCTGGCCGCGAGCCGCGCCGCGTCCTTGGCGGTCGTAGCGAGCCGGTAGCCGTTCCGCTCCGCCGTCGCGGCGAGGTCGGCGAGCTCGGCCGGAGTGAAAGAGTGATGGTCGGCGAAGTCGCGGCTGTCGCGCACGTCGGCGCCGATTTCGGCCAGAGACCTGTAGAACTTTCCCGGATCGGCGAGCCCCGCGAAGGCGAAGAGCGGCGGTCCGACCAGGGCCTGCGGATCCGTCGGCGCGACGTGGCCGCGATGCACCTCGATCCCGGCCTTCGCGGCGATGTCCGCCGCGGCCTCCCCCGCCTCCCCGTCCCCCAGGATGAGGACGGCGTCCGTGCGAGCCAGCTGGGCCTTTAGCGGCGCTCGCAGGGGGCCGGCCGGAAGCACGCGGCCATTGCCGATGCCGCGCCGTCCGTCCACGACGATCAGCGCCAGATCGACCGTCAGCCGCGCGCTCTGGAACCCGTCGTCCATGACGATGAAGTCGCAGCCCTCCTCGACGAGACGCCGGCCGCCCGCCGCCCGGTCTGGCGAAACGACGGTCGGCGCCCTGGCCGCGAGAAGCTGCGGCTCGTCGCCCGTCGTCGATGCGTCGTGCAAAGCCGGATCGATGAGAAGGGTGCCGCCCGCCGACCCGCCGTGCCCGCGCGAGAGGAAGCCCGGCCGCCGGCCCGCCGCACGGGCGACATCGGCCAGCGCCAGAGCCGTCGGCGTCTTGCCGGCTCCGCCGGCGGTGAAGTTGCCCACGCACAGGACCGGAACGCCGACGCTCTCGCGAGCGCCGCGCGACAGCCGGCGGCCGGCAATGGCGCCGTAGAGAAAGGCGGGCGGCGCCAGGAGGCGCGCCTGCCAGCCCGTCCGGCGCCACCAGAAGGCCGGCGCCGTCCCCGTCATCATCTGAGCAGCGAGACCGGACGGGCCCGGTCGAATCCGGCCGCGAGGCGTAGCGGCTGGAGGAAGGGATCGATCGCCTGCATCGTGCGCGGCAAGGCGCCTCGCATGTCCTCCGCACTCGCCCGGCCCGCCGCGATCATGGCCCTGCGGATGCCGTCCTCGGTCATCAGCCGATCGACTTCGGCGGCGAGCTCCGTCCCGTCCTTGACGATGCGGGCGCCGCCGTCGGCGATCAGGCGCTGATAGACGTCCCGGAAGTTCTGCACGAAGCGCCCGGTGAGCACCGCGACGCCGATCTGAGCGGCCTCCAGCGGGTTCTGTCCGCCCTGCCCCATGAGAGACTTCCCGACGAAGGCGATCTCGGTCAGCCGCAGATAGAGCCCCATCTCGCCGATCGTGTCGCCCAGAAGCACGTCGGTCGTCGGGTCGGGCCGCTCGCCGCGCGAACGCCGTGCGACCGTCAGCCCCTGCGCGAGCAGCGCCTTTTCGATCTCGTCGCCCCGCTCCACATGCCGGGGCACGATCACTGTCAGAAGGCGTGGGCGCCTCTCGCGGAGCGCGATATGGACCTCGCCCGCAAGACTCTCCTCGCCCTCGTGGGTGGAAAGGGCGGCCCAGACGGGACGCAGACCGACCGACCGAACCAGATCGGAATAGGCGACCTCGTCGAAGGGCAGCGGCGGGATGTCGGCCTTCAGATTGCCGGCGACGCTGACGGCGCGCGCACCCAGGAGGTGGAAGCGCTCGGCGTCGATGGGCGACTGCGCGACGACATGGGCGAGATGCTCCAGAAGCGCCTCGGCCAGCGAAGGCACCGCGCTCCAGCGCTTGAAGGAGCGGTCGGAGAGGCGGGCGTTCACCAGGATCTGCGGGATGCGTCGCTGGTTCAGCTCCTGCATCGTCATCGGCCAGATCTCGCTTTCGGCGACGATGGCGAGATCGGGTCGCCAGTGATCGAGGAAGCGCGAGACGCAGGGCTTGAGGTCGAGCGGCACGTATTGGTGGATCACGATCTCGCCGAGCCGCTCCTGAACGAGCCCGGCCGACGTCCGCGTGCCCGTCGTCATCACGACGGGAATGCCCTCGTTGGCGATCGCCTGCACGAGCGGCGTCACCGCCATGGATTCCCCGATCGAGGCCGCGTGGACCCAGACGAGGGAACGGCCGACCGGGCGGGGCTCGCTGGCGTAGCCGTAGCGCTCGCGCCGCCGCTCGCCGTCCTCCTTGCCGCGCCGCGCGCGCCAGCCGACATAGGAGCCGATCAGCGGATAGGCGAGGCTTCCGGCGAGACGGTAGCCGGTCAGCGCGGCCTTCGCGAAACGCTCGCTCATCGGGCGCGCCCCGCCGAGCGGTCGGCGAGCGCCAGCGCCTTGCGGTTCGCGGCCTCGATCGCCTCGGTGACCTCCTGTCGCTTGGCTTCCAGCGCCGCCTCGTCGGCATCGCGCGGGACATGGATCGGATCGCCGACGACGATCGCGATCCGGCCGAAGGGCAGAGGCAGGGTGGTCTTGTCCCAGGTGCCCTGCAGGACGTGGCGCCGGCTGGTGACGGCGGCCGAGGGAAGGACCGGGCGTCCCGACAGGCGGGCGAGCGTGACGATCCCCATACCGGCCTGGCGCGGCGTGCCCTTCGGAACGTCGGCGATCATGCAGACGCCCTCGCCGTCGCGCAACGCGCGCAGGAGCGAGAGGAGCGCGCTCGCCCCGCCCTTGCGGGCCGTCGCCTCGCGCGCGCGTCCGCCCGAACCGCGCACGGTTCCGATCCCGAAATGTCCGACGACCCTGGCATTGATCTCCGCGTCCGCGCTGCGCGACAGGAGCGCCACATAAGGCAGGTCCTTCGGGCGGAAGAGAGGCGCGAGCAGATGCTGGCCGTGCCACATTCCCACGATGGCGGGGTGCCGGTCGCGCAGAGCCGCGTCCCAGTCGCTCGAACCCTCGTCCTGCCGCTGCGTCCGGTAGATCGTGCGCAGCACCGCATAGGCGATGCCGCCCACGGCCGACGTGAAGGCGGGAGAGGTCCGCAGCCGCTTCAGGCCGCGGCGCAGGAATGAGCCTACGGGGTGTCGTCGTCGGCTCATCGTGCGGCGGGCGAGACCTTCTCCGGCTCCAGAAGGCGGTGCATGTGGACGATGAAGTAGCGCATATGCGCGTTGTCCACGGATCCCTGCGCCTTCCCGCGCCAGGCGGCGAGCGCCGAGGCGTAGTCCGGGAAGATGCCGACGATGTCGAGACCGTCGAGATCGCTGAACTCGATCCGGTCGAGATTCTTCAGTTCGCCCCCGAAAACGAGGTGCAGAAGCTGCTTGGGTTCGGATGATTCGACCATCGGTGCGTCCTCGAAAGATCAGGTGCCGCGAGGGTAGCGCGCGCCCGGAAGGGAAGCGGCCATCCCCCGCAGACGCTCGAGCGCGTGAGGCGCGCCGGCGACCAAGAGGCCATGCCTTTTGGGATCGGGCTTGTAAAGATGCCGCCCGCCCTCGGCGTTCAGAAGCGCCCCGCCGGCGCGCTCCAGGATGAGGTCCGCCGCCGCGATGTCCCAGTCGTTGGCACGCGGCTGCACGATGGTGCCGTCGATGGTGCCCGCCGCCACCATCGCCAGGCGGTAGGCGAGCGAGGGAACGTTCCTGTGGACGTCGAAGCTGTTCTTGTCCGCGTCGTTCAGGCGCGAGAAGACCGCATCCGGCATGGCGAGGAACGGACGTTCCCGTGCGGAAAGGTCCGGAAGGCGCAAGGGGCGCCGGTTCAGCGTCGCCGCACCGTTCGCGGTCGCGGCGAAGACCTCCGCCTTGACGGGGGCGTCGATGACGCCGACCGCCGGACGCCCGGCCTTGATGATCGCGAGGGAGACGCACCAGGTCGGCTCGCCGCGCAGGAAGGATCGCGTGCCGTCGATCGGATCGACGACGAAGAAGCGCGTCTCGTCGCCGTGGGCGGGCTCGCCCGCCGTCTCCTCCGACACCCAGCCGTAGCGCGGGCGCGCCGAGAGGAGGAAGTCGCGCAGGAAGCCGTCGACGGCGAGGTCCGCCTGGCTGACGGGGGAGTTGCCCTCCTTCCAGAACACCTGGGGATCGCGGCGGAAATAGCCGAGCGCGATGTTCCCCGCCTCGCGGGCCGCCCGGATCAAAAGGTCGAGGTCGGCATCGTCCTCCGCCATGCCTAGCGCCCCGCGACCGTCATCGCCGCGACGCGCAAGGTCGGCGCGACGATCGGGTGCCGCTCGTCGAGATCGTCGGCCGCCGCCAGCGAGAGCAGCATGTCGGGGATCGATCCGGCGATGGTGAACTCCGAGACCGGCCCGGACAGGCGTCCGTTCTCGATCAGATAGCCGGAGGCGCCGCGCGAATAGTCGCCGGTGACGATGTCGGCGCCGTGGCCGATCAGCTCGGTGACGTAGATGCCGCGGCCCGTCTCGGCGATCAGCTGCTCGGGCGAGATCGCGCCGGGGCTCATCACGACATTGCTCGACGAGGGAGAGGTGCCCGCCCCCGAGCGCGACGCCCGGCCGTTGGTGGCAAGGCCGAGCTCGCGCGCCGTCGCGCTGTCCAGCAGCCAACTCTGCAGGACGCCGCTTTCGACGAGAGCGAGCGGCGCGGCGCGCACGCCCTCCCCGTCGAACCCGCGCGAGGCCGGACGCCGCTTGAGCAGCGGGTCGTCGGTCAGCTTCATCGAGGGGGAAGGACGGGCTGTCCCATCCGGTTCTTCAGAAAGCTCGTGCCGCGCGCGATCGCCGCGCCGGCGATCGCCGAGACGAGATGGCCGATCAGGCTTTTGGAAACGCGCGGATCGTAGACGATCGGCATCGTGCCGGTCGCGACCTTGCCGGGATCGAGCCTTCTGACGGTTCGCTCGCCGGCCCGCCGGCCGATGTCGGCGGATGCGTCGAGATCGGCGAAATGGATGCGCGAATCGTAGTCGTAGTCGCGCTGCATACGGGCGCCCTCGCCCGCCACGACCGAAACGGATCGGGAGAAGCCGGACCGGCGCCGTCCGCCGGAGAACCCACCCGAGGTGACGAGGACGAGGCCGGTGAACCCGGCCGACGCGCTGGCCCCGCCCGAATTGGTGATCCCCGGGACGGTGCGCGCCGCGTCCTCCAGTTCCCGGGCATCCTCGACCAGCCGCTCGCTCGAGACCTCGGTGCCATCGAAGAGATCGAGGTCGAGGTCCTGCCCGCCGAGAAGAGCCGGGTCGGCCAGCCCCGCATACGGGTCCCTCGGGGAGACGCGGGCCATGGCGATCGCGCGCTCGACCAGCGCCTCGGGGTCGGCCGAGGGCGGCGCGCCGATGCTCGCCACGCGACCGTCGACGAAGACGCGCAGGGACAGATGTTCGCTTTCGGAGGATTCGATGTCCTCGACCTCGCCGAGCCGCACCTGCGCCGAGCGCGCCCGGGAGAGCGACACGGCGGCGTCCGCCGCGTCAGCTCCCAGGCGCCGCGCCGTCTCGACGAGGCGAGAGGCGGCATCGAGGAGCCGTGCGGTTTCGCCTTCGATCATATCACTCGCCGTCTGGAGATCGTTCTCTGTCCGATGTAGCGCGACGGGCGCTCCAAACAAAGCCGGGATCGCCCCGCCGCCTCCGGCATCAGCTGGCCGGGGAGAGTTCCGACTTGCCCTTCAAGACCTTCTGCCCGTCCTCCTGCTCGATCAGATAGGCCGGGTCGTCCTTCGACGCCTTCCGTTTGATGGACTTGCCGTCGATGGTCTTGTCGACGTCCTCGTGGAAGGTCTCGACGATCTTTCCCGTCGCCGTGCCGTTCCCCCACTTCCACTCGACCTTCGATCCCTTGCGCAGGCTCATCGCACGATCCTTCCCGTTGGTTGTCTCACGATCTGGCGAATGAGGCTCGCGGCGGCGAAGTTCCGGGCCGATCCCGCACTCCGTCGCGCGGATCGTCGCAGGCGGCGTGCGGAACCCGCACGATCGCCCCTCCGTTGGCAGACACGAACATGCCGAGCGGTCGCAGCCCATGAATGCCAAGCTGGAACAGCACGCCGAACGCCTCGGCCTCCTCATGGTCGATCCGGCGACGTTCGAGCTGGAACGGCACAAGTCCGGCAAGGGCCATCGCATCTGCTTCAAGGGCGGCGAGAAGATCACCGACAAGAAGCTGAAGAGCCGGATCAAGGCGCTGGTGCTGCCGCCCGCCTGGACGGACGTGAAGATCTGCGTGGAGGAGAACGGCCACATTCAGGCGACCGGCCGGGACGAGAAGGGCCGGCTCCAGTACCGCTACCACGACCTCTGGGTGAACGTTCGCAACGCGGTGAAGACCGAACGGCTCCTGCGCTTCGGGCGCATCCTGCCGAAACTGCGCAAGCGCATCGACCGGGACCTGAAGCGCCAGGCACAGGACCGGAAGATGACGGCGGCCGTCGCCGCACGGCTGATCGACGTGACCGGCATGCGGCCGGGGCACGAGAAATATGCCGAGGACGGCGGACGCGGCGTCGCCTCCCTGCAGAAGAAGAACCTGCGGATCAAGGACCGGACGGCGACGCTGACCTTCGTCGCCAAATCCTCCAAGCCGACCAAGATCGAGATTCGCGACAAGCGCCTCGTCAACTCGCTGCAGAAGGTCCGGCAGGGCGCCGGCAAGCGGCTGTTCCGCTTCGACGGCGGCGGCAAGAAGGGCCGCATTCTCACCGCCAACCTTCTGAACGACTATCTTCGCGAGGCGGGCCACCGCGCGATTTCGGCGAAGGATTTCCGCACCTTCCACGGATCGGCCGAGGCGCTGCGCTATCTCGTCGAGGAGGCCGGCCCGAAGGCGGATACGCCGAACAAGCGCAAGCGCGCCGTCGCCTCGGCCATGCGCTCGGTCGCCGGCCTCCTGCGCAACACGCCGGCGGTCGCCCGCGCCTCCTACGTGCACCCGGAGATCGTCACCGCCTTCGAGGAGGAGAGGCTCGACCCTGGCCTCCTGAAAGGCCGCTCGCGCGAGGGGCTGACGAAGGTCGAGAGCGGCCTGATGCGCTTCCTCGAAGAGGTCGCGACGAGCTGAGCCGTAACGGGCTGGAAGGCTCAGTCGTGCGCGGCTTTCAGGGCGAGCAGCGCGTCGATGCCCCGCTTGGTCTTCTCGCGCATATGGGCCGTCTCCTCCAGGATCGTCGCGACCTGCAGGAAGTCCAGCACGCGGTAGCGCGCGACCGGCGGGCGGATCAGGAAGTCCGGCGGCCGGTGCTTCCGCTTGGTCTCGATCAGCGAATGCATCATCAGCTGGGAGGCGCCCAGCATCGCGTCGATCGGGGTGGGAACCTTCACCCGTTGACCTGCGGTCAGTTCGGGCGGACCGGTGACGTCGCAGGCGACCGTCACGTCGCAGACGTCGCAGATCAGATCGTAGGGGAGCGGATTGCAGATGCCGCCGTCGACGAGGATCGAATCGCCGCGCCTCACGGGCCGGAAGATCGCGGGCAGCGCGATGGAGGCCGCCAGCGCCGAGACGAGATCGCCTTCGCTCAGCGAGCAGTCCGCGCCGCCGTAGAAGTGCGTCGCCGTCACGATCGTCGGAATGCGCAGATCCTCGAAACGACGGGCCATTCCGAGCGGCAGGAACTCGGCGAGGATGCGCTCGGCGTTGAACTGACCGAAGCGGAAACCGCCATCGGCCAGGAACTCGGCGATGGAGGAGGCTCGCGAACGCCAGAGATGGGCGACCACCAGCCGCCCGCTGCCCAGATGGTCCGAGACGTATTCCGTGATCTCGGCCGCGCTCATGCCGCTGGCATAGGCCGAGCCGAGAAGCGCGCCGATCGACGAGCCGGCGATGGTCGAGGGCTTCAGGCCGAGATCGTCGAAGGCGCCGAGGACGTGGATATGGGCCAGGCCCCTCGCCCCGCCGCCGCCGAGCGCGAGCCCGATCCGCACGCCGCCGGAGGTATCCTCCTCCTCCGGCACGCTTTCGATCGAGACCTGCGATGTCGTGACGTTCGTGCTCATGGCTCGCGAGAATAGGAGAGAGCACGGCTCTCTCCAAGGGACATGAAGCCTCAGCCGGCGGCCGGCCCCACCGTCACGACGGTCGGCTCGCCCGACAGAAGCTCGCGCGCGATGGCCCGCACGTCCTCGAGCGTGACCGCGTCGATCAGCGCCTCGCGCTCCTCGATGTAGTCGATGCCGAGATCGTCGAGCTGGATGCCGACGAGGGTGGAGGCGATGGACAGCGAGGAGGATAGGTTCTGGATGGCGTAGGAGCCCTTCACGAAGTCCTTGGCCTTCTGCAGCTCCTCCTCCGTCGGCCCCTCCTCCACCATGCGGGCCATCTGGGCCTCGATGACGGAGATGCTCTCTTCCGCCCCGTCCGCCCGCGTCGCCGTGGAGGCGGCGAGGATCGCGGCGTGGTCGTAGCTGGCGAGATAGGATCCGACGCCGTAGGCGAGGCCCCGGTTCTCGCGCACCTCCTGGAAAAGCCAGGACGTGAAGGTGCCGCCGCCCAGAATGTGGTTCATGAGGTAGGCCGCGAAGAACTCGTCGTCGTCGCGCGCCACGCCCGGAAGCGCGAACTGGATGTTGGTCTGCGGCACCGCGAGCTCGACGTCGGTGCGCTGCCCGAACTCCGGCACGATCAGATCGACGGGCTTCAGCTCCGCCGTCTCCGGCAGGCCGCCGAACACCTCGTCGAGCTTCTCGCCGAGCCGCTCGGCGTCGATCGCGCCGACGACGCCGATGAAGAGGTTGTCGCGCGCGAAGGCGTTCGAGCGGAAGGCGTCCAGATCCTCGGCCGTCACGGCGTTCAGGCTCTCGACCGTACCCTCCGTCGGGCGCGAATAGGGATGGTCGCCGAACACCGTCTCGCGGAACGCTTCCGATGCGAGGGTCGAGGGGTCGTTGCGGTCGGCGATGATGCCGGTCTCGATCTGCCCGCGGATGCGCGCGACCGGCTCCTCGTCGAAGCGCGGCTCGTTGAGCGACAGGCGCAGAAGCTCGAAGGCTTCGTCCTCGTTCTCTACGATGGTGCGGAAATTGCCCGAGAAGGTGTCGAGCGAGGCCGAGTAGGACAGGCTGACGCCGAGTTCGTCGAGGCGCGACTGGAACTCGGCCGAATCGATCTCGCCGGCTCCCTCGTCGAGAAGGCCGGAGAGGAGGTTGGCGGTCCCTTCCTTGCCGTCCTCGTCCTGCGTCGTGCCCGCGCCCTTGAAGGCGAAGCGCATGGCGACGAGCGGGTTGGTGTAGTCCTCGACGAGATAGGCGGTGATGCCGCCGGGGCTCGTCACCTCCTGGATGTCGACCGCCTCGGCCTCGGCCGTCGCGGTGAGGAGAAGGCTGGCGGTGACGAGGAGAGCCGGGGCGAAGGTCGCGGTCATTCGAGCGATGGGCACGGGTGTCGGTCTCTTAAGCTAGAGGTCGCGGCTCAGGACGGGTCGTCGGCGGTGGCGGGCTCGGCGCCGGCCGCGCCTTCGATGCCGGCTGCGGGCATCGGCGCGTCGGCCGTGGTCGCCACGGGCTCGTCGGGGGCCGCGTCCCGGGGCAGGAGGTAGCCGGTGACGGAGCGCTGACGGTCGAGATAGGCGCGCGCCGCCGCGTTCACGTCCTCGACGGTGACGGCCTCGATGCGCTCAGGCCAGCTCTCGACGTCCTCGACCGTCCGTCCGGTCGTCAGCGCCACGCCGTAGCGCTGGGCGAGCGAGCGCTGGCTGTCGCGCTGGTAGATGAGAGCGTTGCGCACGCGGTTCTTGGCGCGCGCCAGCTCGTCCTCGGTGATGCCCTCGTCGACGATGCGCGCGATCTCGGCCTCGATCGACTGCTCCAGTTCCTCCAGCGTCGCCTCGCCCCGGGGCATGCCCCAGATGGCGAACTGGCCTTCGCGAAGGGCCGAGCCCTGATAGTAGGCGCCGACGCTCGCGGCCTTCGCCTGATCGACCACGAGCGCGCGGTAGAGTCGGCTGGTGGTGCCGCCGCCGAGAATGTCGGCCAGGATGTCGAGCGCTTCCGATTCGCCCGCCTCGGCCGTGTTCTCCGACGGCACGACCCAGCTCGTCTGGACGCTCGGCTGGGTGACGCGCGCATCGGTCAGCGTGACGGTGCGGTGCGTGCGGGCCGGCGGCTCGGCCGGGCGGTCGCGCGGGCCGGGGTCGGCGCGCTGCTCGACTTCGCCGTAGGTGCGCTCGGCCAGCTCGCGCACATGGTCCACGGTGACGTCGCCCGCGACGATCAGGACCGCGTTCGAGGGCGTGTAGTACTTGTCATAGAAGGCGATGGCGGTCTCGCGGTCGAGCGCCTCGATCTCCGACTGCCAGCCGATGACGGGCGTTCCGTAGGGGCTGTTGAAGAACAGCGTCGCCTGCATCGCTTCGGAGAGCTGCGAGCCCGGATCGTTGTCGACCCGCATGCGCCGCTCCTCCAGCACGACGTCGCGCTCGGTGTCGACGGCCGCGTCGTCGAGGACGAGATTGCTCATCCGGTCCGCCTCGAAGCGCATCATCTCCTCGAGCGCGTCGACCGGGACCTGCTGGAAATAGGCGGTGTAGTCGTAGGAGGTGAAGGCGTTCTCGGTGCCGCCGATATCGGAGATGGCGGCGGAGAACTCGCCTTCCGAGTGGTTCGTCGTGCCCTTGAACATGAGGTGTTCGAGGAAGTGCGCTATGCCCGATTCGCCCGGCGCCTCGTCGGCCGAGCCGACCTTGTACCAGACCATCTGCGTGACGATCGGCGCGCGATGGTCGGGAATGACGACGACCTGCATCTCGTTGTCGAGCGTGAAGCTCTCGATCTGCGGCCGCATCTCCTCCGCCCGCTCGGCCGCGTCGCTCGCGTCCGACGAAACCAGCTCGGCGGCGCCGTTCCCGGGCGGGACGGCCGTTTCCGCGCGCAGCGGCGCGAGCGCGAGCAGGAGGGCGGTCAGGGAGATGCCCGCATAGGCGGCGGCACGTGTCGTCGGCGTCATGGACCCTCGTCACCTTCGGCAAGTCGCGTGTGGAAGCGACTTATGGTCGAGCGCCAGAAGCCCCGCAATTTAAGCTTTTGTAAGGGCCGGGTTCAGCTTGAGGGCGTGAGAAAGCGCAGCGCCGTCTCGCCCATGACGCGTTCGTCCAGAAGGTCGAACCCGTCCGGCCGGTCGAAGGGCGCGCCCTTGCCTTCCTCCAGCACGCAGAGCGCGCCGGGCGCGAGCCAGCCGCCCTCGCGGGCCGCGACGAGCGCCCGTTCGCCGAGCCGTTTGCCATAGGGCGGGTCGGCCAGGACGAGGCCGAAGGGATCGATCGTGCCGGCGGCCCCGAGCGCGGTCGCGTCGCGCCGGAACACCTTGGTCCGCCCCTGAAGCCCGAGAGCATGGATGTTCTCGCGCAGAAGGCCCCGCCCCTCGACGCCCTCTTCCACGAAGAGGCCGAAGATCGCGCCGCGCGACAGCGCCTCGAGGCCCAGCGCCCCCGTTCCCGCGAAGAGGTCGAGAACGCGCAGGCCCTCGATCCGAATGCCCTGCCCGTGCTGGATGATGTCGAACAGGGCGCCGCGATGACGCTCCGAGGTCGGGCGGATCGCGTCCGTCTTCGGGGAAGCCAGCGCGCGGCCCTTCAGCGAGCCCGCGACGATGCGCAGCGTCATGGACGCCTAGTCCCGCGGCGGACGCTTCGGACCGCCGTCCGGACGCGAGCGCGGCCGGTCGCCGCCCGGACCGCGCGGCGCCTGGGTGCGGGGCGCGCCGGAGGACGGCCGGGGGCCGCGCGACGGCCCGCGTTCGGCGCGAAGCGCATCGCGTTCGGCGCGCTCGGCCTTCTTCTTGTCGCCGACGGCCCGCGCGCCGGGCGCCATCCAGACATTGGCGGTGCGCTTGCCCGCGCTCGCGGGACGGCGGACGGGCCGCTTGTCGTCGCCTTCGCCGCGGTCGGGACGATCGCCGAAGGAGCGCGGCTTGCGCTCGCCGAAAGGACGCTCGCCTCGTTCGGGGCGGTCCCGGCGCTCGCCGCGCTCGGGACGGTCTCCCCTGTCGAACTTGCGCGGCGCCTTGGTGTCGAGGCGCCCGAGCGCGTCCTCGCGCTTGGCGGCGCCGAAGCGCTTCCGGTTGGGCTTGTCGGCACCGGACGCGGAGATCCACTCGCCCTTGGCGCGCGCGGGCTTCTCCTCGCGCGGCTTCTCGGCCACCGGCTTGTTGGAGAACGGATTGACGATCGGCGCGTCGAAATCGGCGCCGGCCTCCTCGATCAGGCGCTCGCCGAGCTGATCGCGCAGCGTGCGGCCCTTGATCTCCATCACCGCGCCCTCTTCCAGCTCGCCGAGCTGGAACGGCCCGAAGGAGACGCGGATCAGGCGGTTCACGTCGAGGCCGAGATGCGCGAGCACCTTCTTGACCTCGCGGTTCTTGCCCTCGCGAAGGCCGAGCGTCAGCCAGACGTTGGAGCCCTGCTCCTTGTCGAGGCTCGCTTCGATCGCGCCGTAGAAGACGCCGTCGACCGCGATGCCCTGACGAAGCTCGTCGAGCCGCGCCTGGGTGATCGAACCATGGGCGCGCACGCGGTAGCGGCGCAGCCAGCCGGTCGCCGGCAGTTCGAGAAGACGCGCGAGCCCGCCGTCATTGGTGAGAAGCAGGAGCCCCTCGGTGTTGATGTCCAGCCGGCCGACGGAGAGAACGCGCGGCATCTCCTCCGGCAGACGGTCGAAGACGGTCGGGCGGCCTTCCGGATCGCGGTTGGTGGTGACGGTGCCGGCCGGCTTGTGAAAGAGCCACAGGCGCGTGCGCTCGATGGCGGGAAGCGGCGCGCCGTCGATCTCGATCCGGTCCGCGGGGCCGACGTCGAGCGCGGGGCTTTCGATGATGCGCCCGTTCACCTTCACGCGCCCGTCGGCGATCATGCCCTCCGCGTCGCGGCGCGAGGCGATGCCGACGCGCGCCAGACGTTTGGCGATGCGCATCTTGTCCGGGGCCGACGCGTCCTCGCGGGGCCGCTCGTCGCGACGCGGGCGCTCGCCTTCGGGCTTGGCCGCGCGCGGACGGCGCTCGGCGGACGCCTCGCCATGGCTCAGGCGACCATAGCTGCGCGGCGCCTTCCGCTCGCCATTCTCGTCGCGGCCGCCATGGGAGAACATGCCCCGGCTCTTCGGCGTGAACGGCTTACGGTCGCCGCCCTCGGAACGGTTGTCGCGGGCGCGCGGGGCGTCGCCCTCGCCTCTGTCCCTGAACGGGCGGAAAGGCTTGCGCTCGCCCTCGGCGCGATCGGCGCGCGGGCGATCCTCGCGACGCCCTTCGCCCGACGGCCGCTCGGAGCGGGCGCGGAAGGGCTTGTTCTCCCCCTCGCTCCTCTCCTCCCCGCGCTTGAAGAACGGTCGGCGCTCCGCGCCGCCCTTGCCGGGCGCGCGCTGGCCGCGCGGCCGGAACGGCTTCTTCTCGCCGCCCTCGGCTCCCTCGGCCGGACGCTCGAAACGGGGACGCTCGCCCCGCGCCTCGCCGCCGTCAGCGCGTTCCGGCCGGGCGCGGAACGGCTTGCCGCCGGGGCGCGGGCCGGCTCCCGTGCGCGGCTTGAACCCGCCCGGCTTGCCGCCACCCTTGGAAAACCCGCGTCCACCCTTGCCGGGACCGCGCTTGCCGCCGTTCTCGTCGCTCATGATCGTCTATCTCTTGCCAAGCGCGCTCTGTAACAGGTGCTCCGTCCCCGAACGAGAGGAAAGCCGGTGACGCGGATCAATTTCATGGATCTGGCCCTCGCGCAGGCCCGCGAGGCGGGCGCGCGAGGCGAAGTGCCGGTCGGCGCCGTCGTCACGGACGGCGTGCGGGTGATCGCCTCGGCGGGCAACGAGACCCGCGCGCTGAACGACCCGACGGCCCATGCCGAGATCCTCGCCATCCGCCGCGCCTGCGCGGCGCTGGGACAGGAGCGCCTCACCGGCCTCGACCTCTACGTGACGCTGGAGCCCTGCGCCATGTGCGCGGGCGCCATCTCCTTCGCCCGTCTGCGTCGCCTCTATTACGGCGTCGGCGACGAGAAGGGCGGCGCGGTGGAACACGGAAGCCGCTTCTACAGCCAGCCGACCTGCCATCACGCGCCGGAGGTCTATTCCGGCATCGCGGAGGGACCGAGCGCGACCTTGCTCAAGAACTTCTTCGCGGCGCGCCGAGAATAACCGCGCGCCCGAGCCGCCTTGCCGCAAACGCCCCCTCAGAAGGGCAGAGCCTCGCGGATGCGGGCGCCCAGCGGACGAACGCCGTCGGCCCGGCGCAGCTTGACCTCCTCGTCCACACCGAGGTCGCCGGCCGGGGCCGTCGCCGCCGGCTGACGATAGGTCACGGGCGGCTCGGACAGATAGCGGCGCTGCGTGGGCGAACCCTGCCGCGTGGCGGCCCGCTGGGCGGCCACCGCCTGCCGCTGACCGCGAAGCTCGGCCGGGGTGAGCGTCGAGCGATCGAGCGCGGCATCGTCCGTCGGGCGGATGGCGTTCGGGTCGCGTGCCATGCGCGCCCCGGTGGACGGATTGAAGTCCGCCGGAAGCGTGGCCGCGTCGCGGGTCGCCTCGGCGGCGGCCAGATTGCGCGCGCGGATCACTTCAGGCGACTGCGGCCAGTTGGGGTCGTTCGCAGCGGCGTTCGCCGGGCGCGGCGGCGGCAGCGCGCCGATCGACGCCGGGCGCACCAGTTCCGGGCGCGGCGCGTTGGAAATCTCTTCGCCATCCCCCCGGTTCGAGCCGAGCGAGAAGATCCCGTCGATGTCGGAGAAGAGCTGCTGGCCCTGCGAGGTGCCGGTGCCGTAGGTCGGCCCGGAAGAGCAGCCCGCCAGGGCGAGCCCGGCGGCGCCGAAGATCAGGCCGGCGGAAAGCCGGCGAGCATTGGTGTTCGTCACAGGAACCCCCGTCCATCTCCGCGGCCCCGGCCGTCGACCGGACGGGACACGCGCTCCCCGCCACTTGCACCACAATCCGGCGAATTGCGGGCCAGCTCATCGCGGCCGAGTTATAGGCTGGCGCAAAGCCGGCCGCAACGCCGCCGGCAAGCCTCAGGCCGGCAGAAGCCCGGCCGCCGACAGTTCGCGCAGCGCCTGCGCATCGCGCGGCGTGACGTCGGGATAGTCCGGGTCCGTTCCGACCTGCGGGCTGACCTTCCAGGACCGCGCGCATTTGCGCCCTTCGGCCCGCGCGAAGACGACCGCGACGCCGGAGACGTCGGGCAGACGGAACGCATCCTCCGGGGCCGGCTCGGCGGACACCGTCAGATCGCTGGTGATCGCGATCTCGGCGAAGTCGCGCGCCTCGACGAGCGCGCGCAGTTCCGCATCCTCGATGTGGACGACGGGAGCGGCCTCCAGCGAGGAGCCGATCTCCTTCGTGCGCCGCTTCTCTTCCAGCGCCCCCATCACCACGCGGCGCACGCGGCGCAGCCTGCGCCAGCGCTCCGCCAGCGCCTCGTCGCGCCATTCGGCGGGCGTTGCCCGGAACTGCTCCAGATGAACCGAGACGGCCTCCGGGTAGGCCGAGAGCCACGCTTCCTCCGTCGTGAAGGGCAGGAGCGGCGCGGTCCAGGTCACCAGACGGTCGAAGAGCTGGCGCACGACGTAGAGCGCCGCCTTGCGGCGCACGCTCGACGGCGCGTCGCAGTAGAGCGCGTCCTTGCGAACGTCGAAGTAGAAGGCCGAAAGTTCCACGACCATGAAGTCGATGAGCGTTCTGGCGATGCGCTTGAAGTCGAAGGAATCGTAGCCCTTCTCCACGACCTCGCCGATTTCGGCGAGTCGGTGCAGCATCAGCCGCTCCAGCTCCGGCATGCCGGCGAGCGCGACCTCCTCGCCGGTGTCGTGCGCGAGCGTGCCGAGCATCCAGCGCAGCGTGTTGCGCAGCTTGCGATAGGCGTCGACATTGGTCTGCAGGATCGTCTTGCCGAGCCGCAGATCCTCCGAATAGTCGGAGGAGACGACCCAGAGCCGCAGGATGTCGGCGCCCGACTGCTGGATCACCTCCTGCGGCGTCACGACGTTGCCGAGCGATTTCGACATCTTGCGCCCGTCCTCGTCCATGACGAAGCCGTGCGTCAGGACCGCGTCGTAGGGCGCGCGGCCGCGCGTGCCGCAGCTCTCCAGAAGCGAGGAGTGGAACCAGCCGCGATGCTGGTCGGAGCCCTCCAGATAGAGGTCCGCCGGCCATTTCAGGTCGCCACGCTTCTCCAGGCAGAAGGCGTGCGTGGAGCCCGAGTCGAACCAGACGTCGAGGATGTCGCGCACCATCGTCCAGGGCTCGTTCGCCTTGGGGCCGAGGAAGCGCTCGCGCGCGCCTTCGGCGAACCAGGCGTCGGCGCCTTCGGCCTCGAAGCCTTCGAGGATACGGGCGTTCACCGTCTCGTCCTTCAGAACCTGCCCGTCCTCGTCGACGAAGACGCAGATCGGCACGCCCCAGGCGCGCTGGCGCGACAGAACCCAGTCGGGCCGTTCCGCGATCATGCCGCGCAGGCGGTTCTGGCCGGAGGCCGGCACGAAGCGCGTCTCCTCGATGGCGCGAAGGGCGCGGGCGCGGAGGGTATCCTCGGCAGAGCCAACGCCCGCCAAGCCCTCACCCGGTTCGCTGCGCGAACCACCCTCTCCCGAGACGGGAGAGGGAAGGCGCTCTTCCGCCGACGCCGCGCCCTTCTCCCCCGGGGGAGAAGGTGGCCCGAAGGGCCGGATGAGGGCATGCCGGTCTCGGCGTCCAACTCATAGCCGCCGAGGGCCTTGTCCATGTGGACGAACCATTGCGGCGTGTTGCGGAAGATGACCGGCTTCTTGGAGCGCCAGGAGTGCGGGTAGGAGTGCTTCAGGCGGCCGCGCGCGAGCAGATGGCCGCGCTCGACCAGCGCGTCGATGACACGCTTGTTGGCGTCGCCCTTCTTGCCCTTGTCGTCGATGACGCGCGCGGGCCCGCCCTCCGCGTCCGGCCCGAAGCCCGGCGCGTCCTTGGTGTAGAAGCCGTCGTCGTCCACCGTGAAGGGGATCGCGGTGTCGATGCCGCGCTGCTCCAGCTCGCGCCGCGCGGCGGTCCAGACGTCGAAGTCCTCGCGGCCGTGCGACGGCGCGGTGTGGACGAAGCCCGTGCCCGCATCGTCGGTGACGTGATCGCCGGCGAGCAGCGGAACGGGGAAGGCGTAGAGTTCGGACGAGCCCTGCGAGCGCCATGCGCTCGCCCCCTCACCCGCCTCGCTGCGCTCGGCACCCTCTCCCCGGCGGGGTGAGGAATGGAGCCCTTCCGCCGACGCCTGCGAGGCCGCCCCGTTCTTCTCCCCATCGGGGAGAAGGTGGTCCGAAGGACCGGATGAGGGGGACCAGCCGCGCAGCGGATGGTCGCAAAGGAGCCCTTCCAGCTCGCGAGCCTCGACGGTCCGAAGCTGCTTCCACCCGCCCTCCGGCACGCGCGCCTTGGCGAAAACGTCGACGGCCAGCGCGTCGGCCAGGATCAGGCGTTCGCCGTGCCTCGCCCAGCGCGGGTTCTGCGAATCGTCCGGCGCGGTGACCTCGTAGAGCCCGTAGGCGACGCGGTCGGAGAAGGCGATGGCGCGGTTGCCCGGCAGCGTCCAGGGCGTCGTCGTCCAGATGACCACCGAGGCACCCGACAGAGCGCCGTCGCCCCGAACGAGGAACTTCACCCAGACCGTATCGCTCTCATGGTCGTGATACTCGACCTCGGCCTCGGCGAGCGCGGTCTTCTCCACCACCGACCACATGATGGGCTTGGAGCCGCGATAGAGCTGGCCGCTCATCGCGAACTTCATCAATTCGCCCGCGATCGTCGCCTCGGCCCCGTAGGCCATGGTCAGATACGGGTCCTTGAAGTCGCCCTCGACGCCGAGGCGGCGGAACTCCTTCGACTGCTCGCCCACCCAGTGGGCGGCGTAGTCGCGGCACTCGCGCCGGAAGGCGAGCATGGCGGTGGAGTCGGAAAGGTCGGGCTTCGACTTGCCCTTGGCCCGGTAGTTCTCCTCCTCGATCTTCCACTCGATCGGAAGACCGTGGCAGTCCCAGCCGGGCACGTAGTTGGAATCGCGCCCGCGCATCTGGAAGGAGCGGGTGACGACGTCCTTGAGCACCTTGTTCAGGGCGTGGCCGATGTGCAGGCGACCGTTGGCGTAGGGCGGACCGTCATGCAGGACGTATTTCTCGCGTCCCTCGCCGGCCTTTCGAAGCTTGCCGTAAAGGTCGATCTCGTCCCAGCGCTCGATCCAGCGCGGCTCGGCCGCCGGCAGGCCGGCGCGCATCGGGAAATCGGTCTTCGGAAGGTACAGCGTCGACGAGTAGTCGGCGGCCTCGGTCGTCTTCGTCATGGTCCGGTTCGTCTTTCGGCGGTGCCGGTGCGCTGCGGGGCACCGGCTGAAGGAGGGCGGACGCGGAACATCCTGCATCCGCGGGCGGGCGTCGTCCCGGCGCCGACCGCGCGCTCGTTCAGCGCGCCGGCCGGACCGGGCGGCTAATTCGCCCGCGAAGAAGAGCGTGTGATCGAAGGATGGCGAGCATGGCGCCTCTCTATCAATGCGCGGGACGCGGATAAAGAGGCATCAGAAGGCGAGCGCCCGGTCGAGGTCCGACAAGGGCCCGGCGCGCGCCAGCAGGGTCCGCGCCCGATCCGCGTCGCGGTCCATCTGCGCAACCAGCGCTTCGGCGCTGTCGAAGCGCTCCTCGCCGCGCAGGCGGGAGACGATCGAGACGCGGACCTCCTCGCCGTAGAGGTCGCCGGAGAAATCGAAGAGGAAGGTCTCGAAGAGCGGCGCGCCGTCGTCGAAGGTCGGGCGGCGGCCATAGCTCGCGACCCCGCCGTGCAGCGTTCCGTCGGCGCGGCGCAAACGCACCGCATAGATGCCGTGGGCCAGAAGGTCCGGGAACGGCAGTTCCATGTTGGCCGTCGGATAACCGAGCGTGCGCCCGAGCTTGGCACCGTGGGAGACGCGCCCCGCCACGGTGAAGTGGTAGCCGAGAAGAGCCGCGGCATCCTCCACGCGCCCCTCCCCCAGAGCCTCGCGAATGCGGCTGGACGATACGGCCCCGGCCGGACCGTCCGCGAAGGCCTCGACCACGGTCACGCCGAAACCATGACGCTCGCCCGCCTCGCGCAGCAGTTCGGCGTTGCCGGAGCGTTTGGCTCCGAAGCAGAAGTCGAAGCCGACGACGACATACGCGGCGCCCAGACGCTCCATCAGCGTCCGCTCGACGAACTCGTTCGCCGGCAGGCTCGCATAGGTCCGGTCGAAGCCTTGTTCGATCACGGCCGAGATGCCGAGCGCTTCGAAGAGGCTGGCCTTCAAGGGCGCGGGCGTCAGGCGCGGCACCGGACGGTCGGGCGCGAAGACCGAGCGCGGATGCGGCTCGAAGGTCAGGACGACCAGCGGCCGGCCCAGATCTTCGGCCTTGGCGCGCGCGACGGACAGGACCGCCTGATGGCCGCGATGGACGCCGTCGAAATTCCCGATGGCGACGACCGCCCCGCGAAGAGCGTCGGGCAGAGGGGCCTCTTCGGTCACCCGGACGATGGGCTTCGGATTCATCGAAGCTCCGGCATGACGTAGCGCGCCGTGACGCCGCGCGCCGCGAGCTCGCGGGACAGCCCCGCGACGTCCTGCCGGAACGCGGCGAGCTCCTCGCGGTGGATGCCTTCCTGTACGAAGAGGACGTCGGCGCCAATGGAGGCGGCGCCCTTCACGTCGGTGTGCAGCCCGTCGCCGATGCACAGGACGCGCGGCTCGGCCAGCCCGGCGCGCTCCAGCGCGACCTCGTAGATCGGCGCGTGCGGCTTGCCGGCGAGGCTGACCTTGCCGCCCAGCGCGGCATAGGCCTCGCCGAGCGCCCCGGCGCAGTAGACGAGGGTCTCGCCGCGATGGACGACGATGTCCGGATTGGCGCAGATCATCGGCAGGCCGCGCGCGGCGAGGCGCGCCAGAAGGTCGGCGTAGTCGTCCGGGGTCTCCTCCTCGTCGCGCACCAGCCCGGTGACGACGACGACCTCGGCCTCGTCTTCGTCAACGGTCTCGACGCCCAGCCCCTCATAGAGGTCGAGATCGCGCTCCAGACCGATGTGAAAGACCGTCTTCGGTCCCGCGGCGATCAGAGCGCGCGTGGCGTCGCCGGAGGTGACGATGCCGTCATAGGCGTCGCGGGAGACGTTCAGCGCGTCGAGCTGGCCGACGACGCCGGCGGACGGGCGCGGCGAATTGGTGACGAGAACGACCTTGGTGCCGGCCTGGCGCGCGGCCGTGAGCGCGGCTTCGGCGGCCGGCGACTTCACGCGCCCGTCATGCACCACGCCCCACACGTCGCAGAGCAGCAGATCGTAGTCGCCCGTTACGTCCGACAGGGCGGAAATGGAGACGAGTTCGGCTGGTCGCATCTGAACTGTCATCCTTTCGACCTCGGCGTCTGGCAGGCTCACCGCACGATGCCCCGCAGGGTTCGAGCCGATAGTGAGGCGGGAGCGCGCGGTCAAGGAAGGCAAGGCCCCTCAGCCCGGCCAAGGGCCGTCGGGACCGCCGGAAAGCCCCGTCGCGAAGCGTGCCCCAACCTTGACATCCCGCACCCGGATCGCCTATCTCGGCGCCGTTAGCACTCGACCTCGTTGAGTGCCAATCCGATCCGCCGGCTCGTCCGGTGTTCCAATAGCGAAGGTTTCAATCGATGGCCAACGTGAACTTCCGTCCCCTGCACGACCGCGTCGTGGTTCGCCGCGTCGAGTCCGAGTCGAAGACGGCGGGCGGGATCATCATCCCGGATACCGCCAAGGAGAAGCCGCAGGAAGGCGAGATCGTCGCCGTCGGCGCGGGCGCGCGCGACGAGACCGGCAAGGTCAACCCGCTGGAGGTGAAGGCCGGCGACCGCATCCTGTTCGGCAAGTGGTCCGGCACCGAGATCAAGCTCGGCGGCGAGGACCTTCTGATCATGAAGGAATCCGACATCCTCGGGATCGTCGGCTGATCCTTCGGGCAGCGTCTCACCCAACCATTCTCAACCCCTAACGGGCGTCGCGGTCTTTGAGGACCCACGCTTCAGGAGAGAACCAAAATGGCAGCCAAAGAAGTCAAGTTCGGCCGTGACGCGCGCGAGCGCATGCTGCGCGGCGTCGACATCCTCGCCGACGCGGTGAAGGTCACGCTCGGCCCGAAGGGCCGCAACGTCGTGATCGACAAGTCCTTCGGCGCTCCGCGCATCACCAAGGACGGCGTCTCCGTCGCCAAGGAGATCGAGCTCGAGGACAAGTTCGAGAACATGGGCGCCCAGATGGTGCGCGAAGTGGCCTCGAAGACCAACGACAAGGCCGGCGACGGCACGACGACCGCGACGGTCCTCGCCCAGGCGATCGTCAAGGAAGGCGCCAAGGCGGTTGCCGCCGGCATGAACCCGATGGACGTCAAGCGCGGCATCGATCAGGCCGTGGCCAAGGTCGTCGAGAGCCTGCTCTCCTCGGCCCGCAAGATCGAGACCTCCGACGAGGTCGCTCAGGTCGGCACCATCTCGGCGAACGGCGAGAAGGAAATCGGCGAGATGATCGCCTCGGCCATGCAGAAGGTCGGCAACGAGGGTGTCATCACCGTCGAGGAAGCCAAGACCGCCGAGACCGAGCTCGAGGTCGTCGAGGGCATGCAGTTCGACCGCGGCTACCTGTCGCCGTACTTCGTGACCAACGCCGAGAAGATGGTCGCCGAGCTCGAGGATCCTTACATCCTCCTGCACGAGAAGAAGCTGTCGAACCTCCAGGCGATGCTGCCGGTCCTCGAGGCCGTCGTGCAGTCGGGCAAGCCGCTCGTCATCATCTCCGAGGACGTCGAGGGCGAGGCGCTCGCCACGCTCGTCGTCAACAAGCTGCGTGGCGGCCTCAAGATCGCCGCCGTCAAGGCGCCGGGCTTCGGCGATCGCCGCAAGGCGATGCTCGAGGACATCGCGACCCTCACGGGCGGCCAGGTCGTCTCCGAGGATCTCGGCATCAAGCTCGAGAACGTCACGCTCGACATGCTCGGCCGCGCCAAGAAGGTCTCCATCACCAAGGAGAACACCACGATCGTCGACGGTTCGGGCGACGCCTCGGGCATCCAGGCCCGCGTCGGCCAGATCAAGCAGCAGATCGAGGAGACCACCTCGGACTACGACCGTGAGAAGCTCCAGGAGCGTCTGGCCAAGCTCGCGGGCGGCGTCGCGGTGATCCGCGTCGGCGGTGCGACCGAGGTCGAGGTGAAGGAGAAGAAGGACCGCGTCGACGACGCCCTCAACGCCACCCGCGCGGCGGTCGAGGAAGGCATCGTGCCCGGCGGCGGCGTCGCGCTCCTGCGCGCCTCGAACGCCATCGACCTGAAGGGCGAGAACGCCGATCAGGACGCCGGCATCTCGATCGTCCGCAAGGCGCTTCAGGCTCCGATCCGTCAGATTGTCCAGAACGCGGGCGGCGAAGGCTCGATCGTGGTCGGCAAGCTCCTCGAGAACTCCTCGATGACCTTCGGCTACAACGCCCAGACCTCCGAGTATGGCGACATGATCCAGGCCGGCATTGTCGATCCGGTGAAGGTCGTTCGCTCGGCCCTGCAGGACGCGGCTTCGGTCGCCGGTCTCCTCGTCACCACCGAGGCGATGATCTCCGAGGCCCCGAAGAAGGACGGCGGCGGCATGCCCGCGATGCCGGGCGGCGGCATGGGCGGCATGGGCGGCATGGACTTCTAAGAACCCGTCAGGGTTCTGGAAGGCCGTAAAGCCGCCCATCTCCAAAGGTGCCGAAACCGGGCAGGCCCGGTTTCGGGTGGCGGCATGGACTTCTAAGAACCCGGCAGGGTTCTGGAAGCCTTCCCCAAGGCTGACAGTCAAGGAAGGTCCGGCGGAGCGATCCGCCGGACCTTCTTTCATTTCAGGGTCGGCCCGGCGGGCACCGGGATGGGCGGAAGGGCGCGATTCCTCTCCCGGAACGGGAGAGGGTGGACGGCGCGAAGCGCCGGCCGGGTGAGGGCATGCAGCCGCGACATTCCAAGGCGCGAACGCCGCGCCCTATGAGGCCCTCATTCCCCTGCCGGGACCTTCTCCCGTTCCGGGGGAAGGCGGAGCGCCGCCGTCGCCTTCCCTCCTCGTCTTCCGACAAACCGGTTGCGCTTCGCTCCGAAACCCAGCAAGCCAGCGGCCGACATTCCGAGGAGGACACCCGATGCAGTTCGCGACCTATCCCAGCCTCAAGGACCGCTCCGTTCTGGTGACCGGCGGAGCGTCCGGCATCGGCGCGGAGATCGTGCGCGCCTTCGCGGAACAGGGCTCGCGCATCTCCTTCGTCGATCTGGACGAGGCGCGCGGCAATGCGCTCGCGGACGAGCTTTCCGGCAGGGGCGCCTCGGTCGCCTTCGAAGCCTGCGACCTGCGCGACATCGACGCGCTCAAGCGCGCCTTCTCGGCCCTGGCCGAAAGGCAGGGCGCGCCGCTCGTCCTCGTCAACAACGCCGCGCGCGACGACCGCCACGGCTGGGAGGACGTGACGCCCGACTATTACGACGAGCGCATCGCCACCAATCTGCGCCACATGTTCTTCGCCATCCAGGCCGTCGCGCCGGGCATGATCGCGGCGGGAGCCGGCTCGATCATCAATTTCGGCTCGAACTCCTGGTGGCAGGCGAGCGGCGGCATGCCGGTCTACACGACGGCCAAATCCGCCGTGCATGGCATGACTCGCTCTTTCGCGCGCGATCTCGGCCCGCACCGCATCCGCGTGAACACCGTCGTTCCGGGCTGGGTGATGACCGACCGCCAGCGCGAACTCTGGGTCAGCGAGGAGGCGATCGCCGACCATCTGAAGCGCCAGTGCCTGCCCGACCTCGTTCAGCCCGAGCACCTCGCCCGCATGACACTTTTCCTCGCGTCCGACGATTCGGCCATGTGCACGGCCAACAACTACATGGTCGAGGCCGGCTCGATCTGACGGCCATCGGCGAGGGGCGCGCTCGTGGACGACTTCCTCCTGTTCTTCGTGGTCGGGCTTCTGGCCCAGCTCGTCGACGGCGCCCTCGGCATGGCCTACGGCGTGATCTCGACCACGGTCCTTCTGTCCTTCGGCGTGACGCCGGCAGCCGCCTCCGCCTCGGTCCACACGGCCGAGCTCTTCACCACGGCGGCGTCGGGCTCGGCCCACATCTACAACCGCAACATCGACTGGAAGCTCTTCCGGCGCCTCGTGCCCTTCGGGATCCTGGGCGGGGTTCTGGGCACCTACGTCCTGACGAGCGTCGACGCCGCCTTCATGCGCCCCCTCGTGGCGGCCTATCTCGCCACGATCGGCGCACTCCTGCTGTGGCGCTCCTTCTCCCGCCGCAAGCCGCGGCCGATCCGGCCGGCGCTGGTCCCCCCGATGGGGGCGGCCGGCGGCTTCCTCGATGCGGCGGGCGGCGGAGGATGGGGGCCGATCGTCACGACCGGGCTGCTCGGCGCGGGCGGGCAGCCGCGTTACGTGATCGGCACGGTGAACGCGGCCGAGTTCCTGGTCACCCTGTCGGTCTCGCTCGCCTTCCTCCTGGCGCTCCTGACCGGACATTGGGCCGAGGCCGACGGGCTCGCCACCCACGCCATGGCGGTGGCGGGACTGGTGGCAGGCGGCGTGGTCGCCGCCCCCTTCGCGGCCTATGTGGTGAAGGCGCTGCCCGGACCGCTGCTCCTGCGCCTCGTCGGAACGCTCATCTGCGGCCTGGCCGCAACGCAGATCTACGGGCTCCTCTCCGCTTCGTGAGCGGCCTCGTGGAACATAGGGTCGCGACCAACGTTCTCTCCCCCGACGGTCGCGACGTGCGACCCCTTTATTGAGGAGATCATTCGATGGTCGACAGCAACACGATCAAGGGCGGCGCCAAGGAAATCGGCGGCAAGCTCAAGGAAGCCGTTGGCAACGCGACGGGCAACGACCGCATGAAGGCGGACGGCCTCGCGGATCAGGCCGAGGGCAAGACCCAGAAGAACTACGGCAAGGTCAAGGACGCGGCGAAGGACCAGCTCGGCGCCCGCTGAGCGACCTTCACGTCCGAATGAACGGGCCGCTCCGAGCGATCGGAGCGGCCTTTTTCCGTTCGCGGTCCCGTCGACGACATTTCAAACGCTTCGATTCCCGGCGCAGGGTTCCGGCCCTGCCGAACCCGTGGTAACGCCGCTTCCATTACAGCATCGGCCCGAAAATCAGGATCGATTTTTGGAAAGCCTGATGCGCAGATTCAGTGGAGAAAGAGCGACCCTTGTGCGTCCAATCGGACGCACGGCGCTCTAAGGCCGGCAGGCATGGGGGCAGCATGACCACGAGACAGGAAACGGATACCTTCGGCGCGATCGAGGTGGCGTCGGATCGCTACTGGGGCGCGCAGGCGCAGCGCTCGCTCGGCAATTTCAAGATCGGGTGGGAGCGTCAGCCCCTTCCCATCGTGCGCGCCCTCGGCATCGTGAAGCGCGCCGCGGCCGAGACCAACATGGCGCTGGGGCGTCTGGACAAGAATGTCGGCGCGGCCATCGTGGAAGCCGCGCAGGAGGTCATCGACGGCAAGCTCGACGATCACTTCCCGCTCGTCGTCTGGCAGACGGGCTCCGGCACCCAGTCGAACATGAACGCCAACGAGGTGATCTCGAACCGCGCGATCGAGATCATGGGCGGCGAGATGGGCTCCAAGAAGCCCGTCCACCCCAACGACCACGTCAATATGAGCCAGTCGTCGAACGACACCTACCCGACGGCCATGCACGTGGCCTGCGCGGAGGAGATCGTCCACCGGCTGCTGCCGGCGCTGCGCCTGCTCCACGGCGCGCTGGAGGCCAAGCGCGCGGAGTTCGAGCCAATCATCAAGATCGGCCGCACGCACACGCAGGACGCCACCCCGCTGACGCTCGGGCAGGAGTTCTCCGGCTACGCCAAGCAGGTCGAGAACGGCATCGCCCGCATCGAGGCGACGCTGCCGGCGCTGATGGAATTGGCGCAGGGCGGCACGGCCGTCGGCACGGGCCTGAACGCGCCGGTCGGCTTCGCCGAAGGCGTCGCCGAGCGCATCGCCTCGATCGCCGGCCTGCCCTTCACCTCGGCGCCGAACAAGTTCGAGGCGCTGGCCGCGCACGACGCGATGGTCTTCTCGCACGGCGCGATCAACACGGTCGCGGCCTCGCTGTTTAAGATCGCCAACGACATCCGCTTCCTGGGCTCCGGTCCGCGTTCGGGCCTGGGCGAGCTGCAGCTTCCGGAGAACGAGCCGGGCTCGTCGATCATGCCCGGCAAGGTGAACCCGACGCAGTGCGAGGCGCTGACGCAGGTCTGCGTCCAGATCTTCGGCAACCACGCGGCCCTCACCTTCGCCGGCGCCTCGGGCCATTTCGAGCTGAACGTCTTCAACCCGGTGATGGCCTACAATTTCCTGCAGTCCGTCCGCCTGATGGCCGACGCGTCGGTCTCGTTCACCGAGAACTGCGTGCAGGGCATCGAGGCGCGCGAGGACAACATCCGGCAGGCGCTCGAGCGCTCGCTGATGCTGGTGACGGCGCTGGCCCCCACGATCGGCTACGACGCGGCGGCCAAGATCGCCAAGACGGCCCACAAGAACGGCACGACGCTGCGCGAGGAAGCGCTCGCGACGGGCCTCGTCTCGGGTGAGGACTATGACCGGATCGTCGATCCGGCGGCGATGACCCGTCCGGGCTGATCCGCCGAAAACAATTCGACTGATCGTTCGCTTTTTGTGAACGATCAGTCGCTTTCGGCTTGTGTTCCGGTTGTCGCGGGATCGCAGTAGGACTGCATCCGCACAATCAAAGGAGCAGTGCCGTGAACCCCATCGTCCTCCTCGTCGCGCGCGTCGCGATGGCGGTCATCTTCATCGTCGGCAGCTTCGGCAAGCTGACGGGCGCCGAAGGCTTCGCCGGCTATCTCGGCTCGCTCGGAGTGCCGGGCGGCGTCGCCATGGCCTATCTCGTCGGCGCCTTCGAGCTGATCGCCGGCGTTCTCGTGCTGATCGGTTTCCAGACCATGGCCGCGGCCCTGGCGCTCGCCGCCTTCTCGGTCGCCGCCGCCTTCATCGGGCACATGGGCGACATGTCGGCCATCCTGAAGAACTTCGCGCTGGCCGGCGGCTACGTCTTCCTCGCCGCCTACGGCCCGGGCGCCTTCGCGCTCGACCGCAAGGCTCGCGCCTCGCGCTACTGAGCGATCGAGGCGCGGCGAGTGCCGCGCCTCACCCCATGCGGCGGCGGATCTCGTCCAGCGTTCCGGCGCCGTCCGTGCCCGCCTTCAGGGAGCGGGCGAGGCAGGCCTGCGAAGACAGGATCACCCCGTCCGACAGGACGCGCAGCCGGTTGGCGGACAGCGTCGAGCCGGAGGTGGTGATGTCCACGATGATGTCCGCCGAGCCGCTGGCCGGCGCGCCCTCCGTGGCTCCGAGGCTTTCCACGATCCGGTAGGTCTGGATGCCGTGGGTGCGCGACAGGAAGCCCTGAGTCAGCCGCCAGTATTTGGTCGCGATGCGGATGCGGCGCCCGTGGCGCTGCCGGAACGAGCCCGCGACGTCGTTCAGATCCTCCATCGTCGTCACGTCCACCCAGCTGTCGGGAACCGCGACGACGACGTCGGCGTGACCGAAGCCGAGCTTGGCGACGATCTCGATCGTCTCCGGGAAGTTCGGCGCGGTCTCGCGCAGGAGGTCCTCGCCGGTGACGCCGAGATGCACCGCGCCGTCGCGAAGCTCGCGGGCGATCTCGGAGGCGGAAAGAAGCTGCACCTCCAGCCCGTCGATGCCTTCCACGCGCGTACGGTAGGAGCGCGTGTCCTCGTCGGAGATGACGCGGATGCCCGCCTTGGCGAGCGCGCCGACCGTCTGGTCCTTGAGGCGTCCCTTGGAGGGAATGGCGAGAACGAGGCTCATGCGGCGCTCCCCTCAGAGCGCCGTGCGTTCTCTCGGACGCACAAGGGTCGCTCTATCTCATTGAATCCACGCATCAGGCTTTCCCGGAAACCGATGCCGTAGCGCGGGCGATCCGGTCGAGCCAGAGCGAGAAGCCGACGGCCGGGATGGGCCGGTCGGCCCCCAGATAGGAGACGAGCCGGTCGTAGCGCCCACCGCCGGCGAGCGTGCCGATGCCGGGCGCGTTCATCTCGAAGACCATGCCGGTGTAGTAGTCGAGCGGGCGCCCGAAGGCGGCCCGGTAGCGCACCGCCGACAGATCGACATCGGCCTGCGACAGCGCCTCCAGCCGGGCCTCGAACAGCGCCTTCGCAGCGCCGAGCTCGGTGCCCGTGGAGCCCAGCGCCTCGGCTGCCCGATCGAGCGGCACGTCGATGGAGAGGAAGCGCGTCAGGCGGTCGAGCAGCGCCTCGTCGAGCCGGGCCTCGGCGGCCTCGACCTTCTCGATCAGCCGCAGCGCGACCTCCAGCGGCGAGCGGCCGCGATTGGGCGGCAGACCGCCCTCCTCCATCCGGTCGGCGATCTCGGCCGCGAGCTGGTCGATGTCGCGCGCCCGCGCGATCTCGACGAGATCCGGGTCGATCGAGGCCGGCGCCTGCCCGCCGCGCCGCAGCGCTTCCATGGCTTCGCGCAGGAGCTTGTCGTTGCCGAAGGTGCGCACGAGGCGCCGCTGCCAGCCGGCCGGCAATCCGAGCGTGCGCAGGAAGGCTTCGAACAGCGCCTGATCGCCGATCACCGCGTCGAGCGAGGCCGGCTCGATGCCGCAGGCCCGCAGAGCCTTCGCGGCGTCGGCGATGGAGGCGGCGTCGGCGGCCGCGAGGTTCTCGGTGCCCAGATCCTCGATGCCGGCCTGCTGAAACTCGGCGGGTCCGTCGCGATCCTGCCGGAAGACGAGGCCGCGATAGGCGTAGCGTCGCGGCAGGCTCTGGCCGTTCTCGATGTGGGCGAGCGCGACGGGAATGGTGAAGTCCGGCCGCAGACACAGCGACTTGCCGCCGTCGCCCCGCGTCAGGAAGATGCGGCGGCGAAGGGCTTCGCCCGCCGTGTCGAGATAGGGCTCGGACGGCTGGAGGATCGGCACGTCGACGATCTGCGTGCCCGCCGCCTCGAAGAAGGCGCCGAGCTCTTCGCCGAAGACCGGCACGGCGCTCACGCCTCGGACCTCCGGTCGAGGATCGCGCGCACGCGCTCGATCAGATGCTCCGGCGCCTCGGGCGTGTAGTCCACCAGCTCCTGCCCCGCGCGCATGGCGCGCCATTCGGCGTTGTCCTCGACGCCCTCGGAGGCCTCGGCGCCCGCCGCCATGTCCTTCACCTGGACCTTGCCGGCCTCCTTCTCGTCGCCGCCCTGGATGACGACGACCGGGCTGTTTCGCCGGTCGGCATATTGCAGCTGCTTGCCGAACTGCTTCGGATTGCCCTGGAAGACCTCGACGGGGACGATGGGCCGGCCGGGCGCGTTCAGCGCGGCGCGGAGCTTGGCCGCCATCGCCTGATAATCGGCCATGCGGTCGCGATCCATGACGGTGACGACGACGGGGCCGACAGAGCCCTCGTCCGACAGGCGCCCGAGATTCTTCAGCGCGGCCTGGAGGCGCGAGACGCCGATCGAGAAGCCGGTCGCGGGAACCGGCGTCGACAGGAAGCGCGAGACGAGGCCGTCATAGCGCCCGCCGCCGCCGACGGAGCCGAAGCGGACCTTCTCGCCCTTCTCGTTGACGACGTCGAAGAGAAGTTCCGCCTCGAAGACCGGGCCGGTGTAGTATTCGAGGCCGCGCACGACGGAGGGGTCGATTTGGACGCGCCCGTCCGCGTAGCCCGCCGCCTCGACCATCGAATGGATCGCGAGCAGTTCGTCGGCGCCCTCCCGCGAGACGCCCGCCGCGTCAAGGGCGTCACCGAGATTCATGATCGTCGGGCCATCGCCCTGCGGCTGCGGGCTCGCAACGCCCGAACCCGCCTCGCCCCAGCCGATCGTCTTGACGAGGAGGTCGATCTGCTCGGGCGTCAGCCCCGCGCCCTTCGTGTAGTCTCCGCTCTCGTCCTTGCGGCCGGCTCCGAGCAACAGGACGACGCCTTCGAGCCCGAACTTGTCGAACTTGTCGAGCGCTCGAAGAACGGTGAGCCGGCGCTCGACATCGCCCTTCAGGCCGACCGCGTCGAGAAGGGCATCCAGAACCTTCCGGTCGTTCACCCGGATCACGTACTGGCCGCGCTCGATCCCCAGCGCCTCCATCGTGTCGGCCATCATCATGGCCATCTCGGCATCGGCCGAGACGTTCGGCGCCCCGACGATGTCGGCGTCGAACTGCATGAACTGGCGGAAGCGGCCCGGCCCGGGCTTCTCGTTGCGGAAGACGTACCCGGCCCGATAGGAGCGGTAGGGCTTGGGCAGATCCTCGAAGTTCTGCGCGACGTAGCGCGCCAGCGGCGCCGTCAGGTCGTAGCGCAGGCTCAGCCACTGCTCGTCGTCGTCCTCCAGCGAGAAGACCCCCTCGTTCGGGCGGTCCGAGTCGGGCAGGAACTTGCCGAGCGCGTCGGTGTACTCGAAGAAGGGCGTCTCGACCGGTTCGAACCCGTAGGTCTCGTAGACCCGGCGGATCGTCTCCAGCATCCTGCCTTGCGCGCGCAGATCGGCGGCGTCGCGGTCCACGAACCCGCGCGGGGCCCGCGCCACGACGCGGTTCGGCTTCTTCTTGATCTTCTCGGCCATGGGGAGCGGCACGCCTATCGCTGGGTCGACGGTCCTGCGCGAAAGGCGGCAGGACGAAGCGGACAATCGTCCGCGCGTCCTACCGGATGGGCCGTTTTGCGGCAAGTTTTGGAATGGGTCCGGTGGCGATGAGGATGTCGGAGGTCGCGCCCTTCGAAGCCCTTGTCTGTGCCTGGATGTTGTAAGCTGTTTCTGTCTTCCGGGACGCCCGCTTGGCGCTCCAACGCCAAGCGGGCTGTTGGCGGAGGGGCCGATAAGCCCTGAGCGTCGAGCGCTGAGGATGAGCAGGGCCGCCGCCGACGTTTCATGACCCGGATGGTTGCAGGGACGAACGGGTCCGAAGCCACAAGGATGGGTCGATGGAACGGGCACAGCGTAACACGAAAGTCGCCGGAATCGATGTGGGGAAGTTCTGGCTGGACGTGGCGATCCACGGCCGGGACGGGACGCGCCGGTTTGCCAATGACGAGGCGGGCCTGACAGGGCTTGCGGTCTGGCTGGCCGAAGAGGGCGTGGTCCGCGCGGGGCTGGAGGCGACGGCCGGCTACGAGCGGACGGCCCGCTCGAGACTGGAAGCCGAGGGCGTTCAGGTGATCGTCCATCAGCCGCTGGAGGTTCGGCTGTTTGCGCGGCTCAAGCGCTGGAAGGCCAAGACCGATCGGCTGGACGCGGTCCTGATCGCGGCGGCGACGGTTCAGGTCGAGACGGTCCGGGCCGCTCGGGACCCGCTCCTGGTCGAGTTGGCACAACGCCTGACCGCCTATGAGCACATCACCGACAAGGTCGCCGACCTGAAGACCTTCATGGAGCATGTCGATCTGCCCGACCTCGTCGAAAGGCTGGGCCAGGAAATCGGGAGCCTTTCGCGTCTCAAGGTCAGGCTGGCGAGCGATATCCTCGCCCGGATCAAGGCCCGCCCCGATCTTCTGACGCGCTACCGCCTGCTGTTGTCCCTGCCGGGCGTCGGGCCGATCGTGGCCGCCAGCCTGCTGATCCGCATGCCCGAGCTCGGCGCCATGCGGCGCGGTCAACCGGCCGCCCTGCTCGGCGTGGCTCCGCTCGACCGGCAGTCGGGGCAATGGAGGGGCCGAAGCGTCATCGGCGGCGGCCGGGCCCGTCCGCGCCGGATGCTCTATCTCGCCGCCATCGCCGCCAAGCGCTGCGACCCCGGCTTCAAGGCCTTCGCCGAGAGACTGATCCAGGCCGCAAAGCCTCCGAAGGTCGCCATCGTCGCCGTCATGCGAAAGCTCATCGAGGCCGCCAATCTGGTCCTGCAAAGACAGCAGCCATGGACCGCGCAAACCGTCCCAACGACATAGTTGCTCATCCCCCTGCCGGGACCTTCTCCCGGAACGGGAGAAGGCGAGGCTTCGTCGCCTCGCGTGCTCGAAATCCGTCTGTAAGCGGGGAAAGAAGAGGCGCCATTCCTCTCCCGCTTGCGGGAGAGGGTGGATGCGAGCGCGAGCGAGCAGCCGGGTGAGGGCATCTGAGAGCGCAGTCGTCGAAGCCGTTCGGCTTCGCCGCCCCTCATCGCCTGCCGGCACTTCTCCCCGCAGGGGAGAAGAACGCCAAGGACAGGCGGTAGCGCCCTTCGAAGCCCTCATCCCCCCTGCCTCGCCTTCTCCCGTTCCGGGAGAAGGCGAGGCGTCGTCGCTTCGCCTATCGCGGTCGCGCGAACGCCTTTCGCTCGGCCTCGCAGGGCGCGCGGCACGCGCAGCCTTCCATGTGGTCGTTGACGAAACCCATCGCCTCCATGAAGGCGTGGCAGGTCGTCGGGCCGACGAAGCGGAAACCGGCCTTGCGCAGCGCCTTCGACAGCGCGGACGAGGCCGGGGTCACGGTGTTGGCGCGGACCCAGTCGAGCGTGACGCGCTCGGGACGCTCTTCTTCCGGCGGCTCGAAGCTCCACAGGAACGCGGCGAAGGACCGTCCCTCCCGCTGCTCCAGCGCGCGCACCGCTTTGGCGTTTCCGATCGCGGCCTCGATCTTGCCCCGGTGGCGGATGATGCCCGGATCGGCCAGCATCCGTTCGATCTCCGGCTCGCCGAACTCGGCCACGCGGTCGATCTCGAAACCTTCGAAATGACGCCGGAACGCCTCGCGCTTTCGAAGGATCGTGATCCAGGAGAGCCCCGCCTGGAACCCTTCGAGGCAGAGCTTCTCGAACAGGGCGCGGCCGTCCCCCTGCGGGCGCCCCCACTCGCTGTCGTGATAGCGTTGGTACAGTTCGTCGGAACCGGCCCAGGCGCAACGCGACCTGCCGTCCGATCCGAGGGTGATGCCGTCCGTTCCCATGTTCCACGTCTGGCGCGGCGCAAACGCTTTGGCAAGGACGATCGGCAACCGCCTCTTAACCCTATCCGCAAAGATCCCGGCCAAGGCGCTGTTCGCCTTCACCATTCCTCGCCGCGCGCCGTTCATCCTCGACGCCAAGCGAAATGTCTTTCGAGGACGCCATGGTCCGCTCCGCCCTTCCCTTTCTGGCGCTCGCCGCCGCCCTGTCGCTGCCGGCGCAGAGCATGGCGCGCGATGTGAACTACGCGCCCCTGCCCCGCTCGCTGGCCGGCGACCGGGTGCTGCAGCTCTCCCCCTCGGCCGGCGTCGCGGTCGAGTATCGCGGCGGCGTGCCGCGCTCCTACGGACAGGTCGTCTTCGAGGGCAACATCCCGATCGGCGTCGTCGGGCCGGACGGTCTGGTCCATCCGATGGGCGGATTGACGCCACGCCCGCCGACGGTCGTCATCGTGGCGCCGCACCCCTCCGCCCATGCCCGGCCGGTCATCGAGCACCGCGTCGTGCCGCCCGCGCAGATGGTGGTGCCTGTCCATCCGGCCCCCGCGCCCGCCCGGCGCGCGGTCGCCGTCCATCCCGGCCACACGCTCGACCCCGTCTGGCTGCCGCAGACGGTCCAGTACCGGAGCGCCCATGCGCCGGGTACGATCGTGATCGATACGCGCGCGAAGTTCCTCTATCTCGTCGGCCGCGACGGGCAGGCGATGCGCTACGGCGTCGGCGTGGGCAAGGAGGGTTTTTCCTGGCGCGGCACCGAACGCGTGACGCGCAAGGCGGAATGGCCGGGCTGGACGCCGCCGCGCGAGATGATCGCGCGAGAGCGCGCCAAGGGCGTGATCCTGCCGGCCCACATGCCAGGCGGGCCGGAGAACCCGCTCGGCGCCCGCGCACTCTATCTCGGTTCGACGCTCTACCGCATCCACGGGACGAACCAGCCCTGGACGATCGGGACCGCCGTCTCGTCGGGCTGCATCCGCATGCGCAACGAGGACGTGATCGATCTCTACGGCCGCGTGCCCGTCGGGGCGAAGGTGGTGGTGATCTAGGCTCACCAAGGCCGCGTTCACTTTATGGCAGGAAGGTGACGAGGGCGTGCAACCGGAAGGGCCGCTCGGTCATTTCTCCCACAATGAGCTGGAGGGGCGGCTTGGCCGTCCGTGAAAACCGAAAAGGTTGGAACCCATGACGATCAGGATGATGGCCGCCGCCCTCGTGGCCGGCGTGATCGGCGTCGCGAGCGTGCAGACCGCCGAAGCCCAGCAGACCCGCTATTACGACTTCGGAAGTCAGCGCTGGGTCGAGGGTCAGCAGAACCAGCCGCAGCGGGTCTACCGCATGCAGCGGGGTCAGGCCGGCGCCGCGGCGATGCCGCGCCCGGACGCGCGCTTCGACCGGCGCGTGGTTACCGTCTCGACGCGTGAGCGGCCGGGGACGATCGTCGTGGATACGCGCAACAAGTTCCTCTACCACGTGCAAGGCGACGGCACGGCGGTTCGTTACGGCGTCGGCGTCGGCAAGGAAGGCTTCGGCTGGTCCGGTACGGCGACGGTGAACCGCAAGGCGGAGTGGCCGGGCTGGACGCCGCCGGCCGAGATGCGCCGCCGCGAAGCCGCCAAGGGCCGCATCCTGCCCGCCTACATGGCCGGCGGTCCGGAGAACCCGCTCGGAGCGCGCGCCCTCTATCTCTACCAGGGTGGCCGCGACACGCTCTACCGCATCCACGGCACCAACCAGCCCTGGACGATCGGCCAGGAGATGTCCTCCGGCTGCATCCGCATGATGAACGAGGATGTCGAGCACCTTTATTCCCGCGTGAACCGCGGCACGAAGGTCGTCGTCCTCGGCGCCAGGCAGGACGTCAACCGCGTCCTCGTCGAGACCGGCACCGTGCGCTCGGCTGGGGCGGAGCGCCCGACCCTTCTCGGCGCACTGTTCGGCTCGCGCGTCCAGTAGACGGCCGACGCTCGAACGAGACATGAGAGGGCCCGCTTCGGCGGGCCCTCTTCGTTTGGGAACGGGAAACGCCTATTCGGCCGCCTCGAGCACCGGGACGGCCGCCTCGATATGGGACAGCGACGCCGGGCGCTCGCCCCCGAACGCCCAGTCGAGCAGTTCGACGGTATGAACGATCGGAAGGGTCGTTCCCGATCCGATCTGCGTCATGCAGCCGATATTGCCCGTGGCGATGACCTGGGGCGCGACGCTCTCGATGTTCCGAACCTTCCGGTCCCGGAGACGCCCGGCGATCTCCGGTTGCAGGATGTTGTAGGTGCCGGCCGAGCCGCAGCACAGATGCCCCTCCGGCACGTCGCGCACGGTGAAGCCGGCCTGCGCGAGCAAAATCTTCGGCTTGGCGGTGATCTTCTGTCCGTGCTGCATCGAACAGGCGGAGTGATAGGCGACGACGGCGTTGCCGGGGTTGGCCGGCAGCGGAAGATCGAGATCGGAGAGAACCTCCGTCACGTCCTTGGCGAGCGCGGAAACCCGTGCGGCCTTGGCGGCATAGGCTTCGTCCAGCCGCAGCATGTGGCCGTAGTCCTTGATCGTCGTGCCGCAGCCCGACGCGGTGATGACGATGGCATCGAGCCCGCCTTCATCGATCTCGCGCGTCCAGACATCGACATTGTTGCGAGCCGAGGCCAGCGCGCGGTCCTCCTTGCCCATGTGGTGGACGAGCGCGCCGCAGCAGCCCTCCCCCTCCGGCACGACCACCTCGACGCCGAGGCGCGTGAGCAGCCGCACCGTCGCCTCGTTGATCCTCGGGTCGAGCACGGACTGGGCGCAGCCGCGAAGGAGCGCGACGCGCTTGCGCCGTTCGCCCCTGGCCGCATGGGTCGCCGGACGGTTCACGGACGAGTCCGCCGCGACCGCATTGGGCGCGAGCCGAAGCATGGCGGCCAGCGGCTTCAACGGCTTGATCGACGCCAGGAGCCCCGCGAAGGGGCGGCCGAGCTTGGCGAGCGTGAGACTGGCCCGGAACCTCGAAGGATAGGGCAGCGTCGCGGCGAGAAGCGAGCGGATCAGCCGGTCGATCAGCGGCCGGCGATAGGTCCGCTCGATATGGGTGCGCGCATGATCGACGAGGTGCATGTAGTTCACGCCGGACGGGCACGTCGTCATGCAGGCGAGGCAGGAGAGACAGCGGTCGATGTGCTTGACGACCTTCGCGTCCGCCGGCCGGTCGTTCTCCAGCATCTCCTTGACGAGGTAGATGCGCCCGCGCGGGGAATCGAGCTCGTTGCCGAGCGTCACATAGGTCGGGCAAGTCGCCGTGCAGAACCCGCAATGCACGCATTTGCGGATGATGCCCTCCGAATGCGCGGTCTCCGGATCGGCCAGCTGGGCGGGCGAGAAATGGGTCTGCATGGAAAGTCCTCCCGCCGGCCAAGCCTAACGTATCAATTCGACATCGACCTCGAGCGCATCGGAAAGCGCTGCCCAAGCCCGGTCTGCCGTCACGGCCGACACCGACAGCTCCCGCGCGGTCGCCAGACAGGCGCGATCGCCGAGGGACAGTCCGGCGGGTCGCGTCGCTCGGCGAAGCCCTGCCGCCTCGAAGGCGAGCTTCTCCGTGAAGGGCTCGATGCGCAGTCCCAGCTTGCCGAGAATCCGCTCGGCCTCGCGCGACGGCACGCCATGGTCGCAGAGTTTCGCGGCAACCTCCGACAGATTGACCGCACTGACGGCGACCTCCGGGAGCATCCCTTGGACCCGGTCCGAACCCGGCTCGTCCAGAAGCAGCGCCAGCAACGCGGAAGCGTCGAGAACGCGCATCTCAGTCCCGGATCGCTTCGGCGCGGCGCTCGGCGATCAGTTCGTCCACGAGCGACCGGCCCTCGGGCACGTAGCGGCGAACGAGATCCTGCACTTCTCGTACCACGGCGGCAGTCGGACGAATCCGCAGCTCCGAGCCCTCGAGCTCCATGACGACCGTATCGCCCTCGGCAATTCCGAGCGCGCGCCGATAGTTGGCCGGGATGGCGATCTTGCCGCCGCCATACACTTTCAGGGTCTGATTCAAAGGATACTACCCAAATCGAGAACTCTACCCAATCTAGGCTCGGTTCCCCTCACTCGCAACACCCATCCGGCCCGGATTGAGGATGCCGGAGGGGTCGAACTGATCCTTCAGGCGCCGGGACAGGGCCGCGAGCGGCGCGGGCTGCGGATGGAAGACGGGCGTTGCGGCGCGCTCGCTTTCGGACGCGCGCACCAGCGTCGCGTGACCGCCCCCCAGACGCGCGACGAGGGCCCTGATGCTGTCGGCCTGCGTGCCCTCCTCGACCCGCAGCCAGACGAGCCCGCCCTGCCAATCGTAGAAGGCTTCGGCGGCGCATCCCATGCGCACGGCATTGGCGAAGTCGGGGCCCTTCGTGGGCGCGACCGAGACGCGCCAGACGGACCGCTTCGGCTCGTCCCAGAAGGGTCGCACGTCGCGCACGTCCTTCCACAGCGACCGGGAGGCGTCCGCCTCCAGCCGCTCCATGCGTCCGACCTTCGAAAGCGCCTGCCCGAGATAGGCGGAGCGCGCCTCGACCGAGGGGCCGAAGCCTTCCAGGCGCACGATTGTCGCCGCCTCGCGGCCGAGCTGACCATCGAGGACACGGGCCGCGATCCCGTAGGGCAGATGGGCCGCGCCCGACACTTCGGCCGAAGAGCCCATCGCCGCCGAAAGCGCCCCGATCGCCTCCTCGTCGGTCAAACCGCGAAGGATGAGCGTCGTTTCCGCCTCGGCCTTCGGCATGGTCTTGATCGTGACGTCCGTCATGATCGCGAGCGTCCCGTAGGAGCCCGTCAGCCCTTTCGAGAGGTCGTAGCCGGTGACGTTCTTCACGACGCGCCCGCCGGCCTTGAAGATCTCGGCACGGCCTGACACCGCAGCCAGACCGAGAATGTGGTCGCGCGCCGCGCCCTGCTTCAGCCGCCGGGGGCCGGAGAGGTTGCAGGCGATCACGCCGCCGATGGTGCCGAGGCCCGGCTCCAACCCGTGCAGCGGACCGTAGTCCATCGGCTCGAACTCCAGCCGCTGGCCCCGCTCGTCGACCAGCGCCTCGATCTCGGCGATGGACGTGCCCGCCCTGGCGGAGAGAACAAGCTCTTCCGGCTCGTAGAAGTTGATGCCCGCCATGGCGCGCGTCGAAACGGTCCGCGCCGCCTGGATCGGACGCCCGAGACCGCGCTTCGAGCCGTGCCCCTCGACGGCGAGCGGTTCGTCGGCGGAAACCGCCGCCGCGACGATGTCGCGCAGATCCTCCGGCGTGGCCGGCGTCAGGAGATCGGATGCTGGCGCATGCACTGCGAGGCTCGACATGGTCAGAACCTCGGCAGGTCGGGAAAGGGCAGCTGGCCCTTGTGGACATGCATCCGGCCGAGCTCGGCGCAGCGATGCAGGACCGGGAACATCTTGCCCGGATTGAGCAGGTGCTTGTCGTCGAAGGCGCATTTGACGCGCTGCTGGTGACGTAGATCGTCCTCGCCGAACATCTCGGGCATGAGATCCCGCTTCTCGATGCCGACCCCGTGCTCGCCGGTCAGCACGCCGCCGACTTCCACGCACAGGCGCAGGATGTCCGCGCCGAAATCCTCCGCACGCTGCAGTTCGTCGTCCTTGCCGGCATCGTACAGGATCAGCGGATGGAGATTGCCGTCGCCGGCATGGAAGACGTTGGCGACCGCGAGGCCGTATTTCTCCGACAGCGTCTTCATGCCGGCCAGGACGCGCGGAAGCTCCTTGCGCGGAATCGTGCCGTCCATGCACAGATAGTCCGCCGCGATGCGCCCGACCGCCGGGAAAGCCGCCTTGCGCCCGGCCCAGAAGCTCGCCCGCTCGGCATCCGAGTTCGAGACGCGCGAGGTGGTGGCGCCGTTCGCCCGCGCGATGGCCTCCACCTCGGTGAGCAGGTGATCGACTTCGGCCTGCGGCCCGTCGAGTTCGACGATCAGGAGCGCCTCGACGTCGAGCGGATAGCCGGCATGGACGAAGTCCTCCGCCGCCTGGATGGCGAAACGGTCCATCATTTCCATCCCGCCCGGAATGATGCCCTTGGCGATGATGTCGGCGACGCACTGCCCGCCCTGCTCGGAGGTCGGAAAGCCGAGCAGCACGGCGCGGGCCGTCTCCGGCGCCTGCAGGATGCGGACGGTCACCTCCGTCACGACGCCGAGCAGTCCCTCGGAACCCGTCAGCAGACCGAGGAGGTCGTAGCCTTCGGAATCGAGATGCTTGCCGCCCAGACGGATGATCTCGCCTTCGATGGTGACGAACTCGACCCCGAGCACGTTGTTGGCCGTCAACCCGTATTTCAGGCAGTGGACCCCGCCGGAATTCTCCGCGACGTTGCCGCCGATCGAGCAGGCGATCTGCGAGGACGGGTCCGGCGCGTAATAGAAGCCGGCGTGCTCGACCGCCTTCGTGATCCCGAGATTGGTGACGCCCGGCTGCACGACGGCGCAGCGATTGTCGTGGTCGATCTCCAGCACCCGGTTGAACTTCGACAGGACGAGGAGGACGCCGTCCGCGAGCGGCAGCGAGCCGCCGGACAGCGACGTGCCCGAACCGCGCGGAACGACCGGCACCTCGTTCTCGTGACAGTAGCGCAGGACCGCCGCAACCTGTTGGACGGTCTCGGGCAGAACCACGACGAGCGGGAGCTGGCGATAGGCCGTGAGCGCGTCGGTCTCGAACACCGCCATCTGACGCTCGCTCTCGACCACCCCCTCGCCCGGAACGATGGCGCGCATCGCCGCGACGATGGCCGCGCGGTCGGCAAGCACGCGCTCGCTCGGCTTGGGCATTGCAATCGCCATGGGTCCGCCTCCCGATCGTTCCCTCAGTCTGGAATTGAACTAAGTTCGGCCAGCGCTCATGTCCACCTCGAACGGGGAGATCGGCATGATGGACATCGAACGGAACGGCTGCGCGATCGAGATCGAGGTCGCGGATATCACGACGCTCGCGCTCGACGCGATCGTGAACGCGGCGAACGAGAGCCTGCTCGGCGGCGGCGGCGTGGACGGAGCGATCCACCGCGCCGCCGGACCGGAGCTGCTGGAAGAGTGCCGCACCATCGGCGGCTGCCCGACCGGCGAGGCCCGGATCACCTTCGGCTACGAGCTGCCGGCGCGCCGCGTGATCCACACGGTCGGCCCCGTCTGGCACGGCGGCGGCAAAGGCGAGGACGAGGCCTTGGCGAACGCCTACCGTTCGTCGCTGGAGCTGGCGCGCGCGAACGGCATCCGGACCATCGCCTTTCCGGCCATCTCGACGGGCGTCTACGGCTTCCCGAAGGAGCGCGCGGCCGCGATCGCGGCCCGCGAAGTTCTGGCCGCCGCCGATGCCGGAGGGTTCAAGCGAATCGTTCTCTGCTGCTTCTCGCCCGGGGATGCGATACTCTACGAGAAGGCCCTGCAACGGGAGCAAAGGCCATGAGCCTCGCCAAAGAGAAGCCGCTCTTCGACCCCCCGGTCGATTACGAGGACGACGTCCACGCCTGGCTCTTCCAGCAGGCCGAACTCCTGCGTCAGCGCCGGTTTTCAGAGGTCGATCTGCCGAACGTCATCGAGGAATTGGAGAGCATGGGACGGGAGCAGCGACATGCCTTGGGTTCAAGCTACCGGCTGCTGATCTTCCATCTCTTGAAATGGCAGTTTCAGACGTCGCGTCGTTCCAGATCGTGGGACCTTACGATCGTCCGGGAACGCGGGAACATCGAGCGTCGGGAAGCAGACAATCCATCTCTTCGTGAACAAGCCAGACAGATCGTCGAATCAGTCTACGCTCAAGCCGTGCGTGAAGCCTTGAAGGAGACCGGACTGCCGCGCGACACCTTTCCCGCCGAATGTCCCTATACGCTGGAGCAGCTGCGGGACCCCGATTGGATGCCTGCCTGACGAAACCCGGAACGCTTGTGCCGACCCGCCGTTGACGGCGGCGACGATGCAAGGAGTTTCAATCATGTCGGATGCGAACAAGGACCGGGGCAGCGCGGACGAGGCTGGCCGGCCGGGCAAGGAACAGGTCGCCGATCCGAGCGCACGGGAGCAGCCGGGAGCGCAGGAGCGGCCGATGGACGACGACGAGGAGCTGGACGAGGCCCTCGACGACACGTTCCCGGCCTCCGATCCGGCACCCGCCAAGCACATCGACGGGCCGAACAACTAGCCCGTCCCCTTTCCGAACACGAAAACGCCGCCGGCTCCACCGGCGGCGTTTTCGTTGGTGTGTCGCAGAACTCAGTTCTGGACGGCCTGCACCGAGCCGCCATCCACACGGACGTTCGAACCGTTGACGAAAGAGGCGCGCTCCGACACCAGAAGCGCGATCACGGCCGCGACCTCCTCCGGCCGGCCTCGGCGCTTGAGCGCGATCCCCGGCCGCTCCTCTTCCAAGAAGCTCTCGACCGCCTCGTCGAAGGAGACGCCCATCTCTTTCGAGCGCTTCTCCATCATGCCGTCGGTCATCGGCGTCTCGATGAAGGCCGGCGAGACGGTGTTGCAGAGGATCCCGTGCTCGGCCTCCTTGTACGACAGGTTCTTCACGAAGGCCGCCAGACCCGCCTTGGCGGCGTTGTAGGTCGCCTCCTCCCAATAGGGCTGAACCGCGTTCTCGGAGGTGATGCAGATGAAGCGGCCCCAGCCGCCCTTTCGCATGATCGGGAAGGTGGCGCGGGCGACGCGGACGGCCGACATGAAGTCGATGTCCCAAGCCTCCTGATAGTCCTCGTCCTTCACCTCCAGAGGGTGCCCCTTGGCGCCGGTGATGCCGGATGTGTGGATGACGATGTCGATCTGCCCGAATTTCTCGGTCGCGCCCCTCACGAGAGCGTCGATGGCGCTCTGGTCGGTCACGTCGGCCGGGATGCAGACCGCCTCTCCGTCGAGGCAGGCGCATTCCTTTTCGAGGTCGTCCACCTTGATGTCCGAAAGGACGAGCTTGACGCCCTCCTCGGCCAGGATCTGCGCCGTGGCCCAGCCCATGCCGTTGCTGGCGCCCGTGATCAGGGCGACCCGGCCCTTGATACCTAAATCCATGTCTGCTTCTCCGAGAGCGGCCGCGCGGCCGCGTAAAGATTGCAACGGTAATTGGATGGCTGACGAAAAGTTGCCGCCGCCAGAAGGTGAGCCGATGCCCGACTACGACTTCCGAACCCAGCGCCTCTTCCTAGAGGACCCGCTCGTCGAGGGGGTTCCGATCCCGGTCACGAAGGATCAGGCGAACTATCTCGGCAACGTGCTTCGCCTGGAGAACAAGGCTTCGCTCCTGGTCTTCAACGGCCGGGACGGCGAGTGGGTGGCCAGCATCGAGCGGCCGACCAAGCGGGTGGAGGCGATCGTTCCGGCCAGGCGCATCCGCGACCAGACGCCGCGGCCCGATCTCGACTATCTCTTCGCGCCGCTGAAGAGCGGGCGGCTGGACTACATGGTCCAGAAGGCGACGGAGATGGGAGCGGGCCGGCTGGTCCCCGTCATGACGCAGCATGGTCAGGTCCCTCGCTTCAACGCCGAGCGGGCACGCGCCAACGTCGTCGAGGCGGCCGAGCAGTGCGGCATCCTGAGCGTGCCCGAGGTCGTCGAGATGCAGCGCCTGGACGACGTCGTCGCCGGCTGGGACGAGACCCGCACCCTTCTCTTCTGCGACGAACGGGACGACGGACGGGGCGCTGCGGAGATTCTAGCCCCTCTCGCCGGGCGCCCGCTCGCCCTTCTCGTCGGGCCGGAAGGCGGCTTCTCCTCGGCCGAGCGGGACATGCTGCGCGCCCATCCGAGTGTCGTTCCCCTGTCGCTCGGACCACGCATTCTCAGGGCCGATACGGCGGCCGTCGCCGCCCTGGCCGTGCTGCAGGCGGTCGCCGGCGACTGGCCGCGCTGAACCGTCCCTCTTGCGAAGAGGAACGAAAGCGGCAACAGACGAGCCCCGCGGCGGTTTCGGCCGCAGAAACGTCCCGAACGGGAGCCGTCGATGGCCCGCGACACAACCGACCTCACGCCGATCGCCTCCATGGAGGAGCTCGTCGCTCATCTGAGTTCGGGCGAGAAGCCGGAAGCGGCTTTCAGGATCGGCACCGAGCACGAGAAGTTCGGCTTCTATGCCGAGGACGGCTCGCCCGTCCCCTACGAAGGCGAGCGCGGCATCGCCAAGCTCCTGGAGGGCATGCGGGCGCTCTCGGGCTGGGACGCGATCGTCGACGACGGGCGGATCATCGGCCTTGCCGAAACGCACGGACAGGGCGCGATCTCCCTCGAACCGGGCGGCCAGTTCGAGCTGTCGGGCGCCCCGCTCGAGTCGATCCACCAGACCTGCCGCGAGTCGAACGCGCATCTCGACGACGTGCGGCGCGTCGCCGAGCCGCTCGGCATCCACTTTCTCGGCCTCGGCTCGAGCCCCGTCTGGACGCTCGCCGAAACGCCGGTCATGCCCAAGTCCCGCTACGAGATCATGCGCCGCTACATGCCGCAGGTCGGCACGCGCGGCCTCGACATGATGTTCAGAACCGCGACGATCCAGGTGAATCTCGATTTCGCCTCGGAGCGGGACATGGCGCGCAAGATGCGCATCGGCATGAAGCTCCAGCCGGTCGCATCGGCGCTCTTCGCCAACTCGCCCTTCACCGAAGGCAAGCCGAACGGGCTCGTCTCCTGGCGCTCGGACGTCTGGTCGGACGTGGACAACGCGCGCTCGGGCCTCCTGCCCTTCGTCTTCGAGGACAGCTTCGGCTATCGCGACTATGCGGAATGGGCGCTCGACGTGCCCATGTATTTCGTCATGCGGGAGGGGCGCTACACCGACGCCACCGACGTGACCTTCCGCCAGTTCATGGACGGTGCGCTGAAGGGGCGCATTCCTTCGCCCCAGCCCAATATGGGCGACTGGGCGAACCATCTCTCCACGCTCTTCCCCGACGTCCGGCTGAAGCGCTTCATCGAGATGCGTGGCGCCGACGGCGGTCCCTGGCGGCGCATCTGCGCCCTGCCCGCCTACTGGGTCGGCCTTCTGTATGACGACGCCTCGCTCGACGCGGCCGAGGCGTTGACGGCGGACTGGACCTTCGAGGAAGTGTCCGCCATGCGCGCGGCCGTGCCGCGCGACGGCTTCCGCACCCCGTTCCGCGACGGCACGGTTCTCGACCTCGCCCGCGAAAGCCTCCAGATCGCCCGCAAGGGACTTCTGGCGCGCGGGCGCCTGAACGAGGACGGCAACGACGAGAGCTTCTTCCTGGCGCCGCTCGAAGAGGTGGTCGCGCGAGGCACGACCTCCGCGGAGGAACTGGTCAGGCTCTACGAAGGCCCCTGGGAGCGGTCGATGGACCGCGTCTTCGACCATCTGACCTACTGAGAAGGGGCGAAGGCCTTCGAGCGCCGTGCGCGTCCGAACGGACACATGAAGGTCGCCCTAACTCTTTGAATCCACGCATCAGGCTTTTCGAGAATCGCTTCCGATTTTCGGGCCGATGCTGCGGGGTTCGGGAGGCAAGTCGATCCGTCGATCGCCGACGCATGAAGTTCTTACCCGCCGGCGATTCGCCGCGAATGGTCTTTCCGAGAATCGCGAAGTATTTTTCGAAGCCGCCGCGAACGCGATGCCGGATGCCGCATCCGACCGACAGCCGCTCATGGGCCTTCGAGGACCCGAAACGAGGGCTTTCGGAACACCCAAAACGAAAAAGGCGTCCATGACGCGGAACGCGCCATGAACGCCTTTGAATGACCGAACAGGACGCCGAGGAGGCGTCCCGTCCGAATTCGTCAGCCCTTGGTGACGAAGCCGGTGTCGGCCGGGGCGGTGTAGACCGGCTGCTCAACGGCGACCGGGCCCTTGCCCTTGCCCTTGCCAACGCCCTTGCCCATGCAGCCCGAGAGGCCGGCAACGGCAACCGAGGTCACAGCGATGATGAGAATCTTGTTCATTAGTAAAGTCCTTAGGTGCCAGTTATTCTATCGGTGCCGGCATCGTTCGATGGAACACCCATGCATCCCAATTTCGAACATGACGGGCGCCTCGGCTAGTGCATGAAAGCAACATTCGTTCACCAGCCGCACCGAATTGGCGCGCATATGCTTAATGGAAAGTTCGAGCTTCCGTAATCGTCGCTTCGTTCGTGACGATCACGGACTGATCGTAAGCCATGATCGCGGCTTCGGCCTGCATCGGATGATCGGAGCGGATCTGCCTCTGCAGTCGATTGCGGGTCGTCGCGCAGCGCCCGTAGGCGGTGAGTGCGCCATCGGCCGGAGTCACCTGCTCCACCGACAGCTTGGACGACTCGTTGTAGTTGCAGAAGATGTCGTCGCGCAGCGCCGAATCGGCTTCCGGCGAGACGAAGCCGAGGTTCTGCGTAAGAAGCGCCCGCGCGGCGGTCTCTGCGCGGCGCTGCGTCTGGCTCATCGCCAGGCGGCACTGGACGTAGACCAGCGAACCCGGCGCCATCAGCAGGCTGCGGCAGTGGGCATCGTGTTCCGGATTGTATCCCGGCGGCGGCCCCGGAGGCGGAGGCGGCTCCGAAGTCACGCATCCTGCGAGGGCCACGCACAGGGCGGCCGCGATCGCGATTCTCATCCGGAAGGCCTTTCGCTTCTGATCTTCGGGCCGAAACGGCCGGTTGCATTCTCTGGGCGATCGAAGCGCCCGAGCGACGTTCCGATCCGTGGAAAGAACGGCCATTCTGCGATCAGAGCGGCCGAGCGCGTCTAAGAGGTTGCGGCTGTGGCACTTTTACGACAGCGCCGACCTAGAAAGGGCCTTCGCGGGGCCTTTGCCGACGAATGACGCCGGAGTCGTTCCAAGCCGCCATATTTGAGCCTTCGTCAACCAAAAGAGGATAGATGAAGTCAAGCGGACAAGAGTTCGCAAACACTTCTCCCTTTCGAATTGTCGGACCGGATGCCCATGACCCTTCAGACGAACACCATCCGCGCGGGGCTGGTCGCCATGGGCGCCGTGATGCTGGCCGGATGCGTCTCGACGGAAAGCCTTCTCGAATCGCCCCTCGCCTCCTTCGGTGCCGAGCCGGTCGCCTTTTCGGGCGACATGGCGGCGATGAGCCCCGGCCTGCCGGAAGCGCCCGGGCCGGAGGCGCTGGCCTATGCGGCGGTGGAGGACAACGGCTTCCCGCTCGCCGCCATCCCGACCGAGAAGATCGACCCGAAGTTCCTGCGCCAGCAGGTCGCCTATGACGGCGACTACCCGCCGGGGACGATCGTCGTGGATACGCCCAATCGCCTCCTCTACCTCGTCGAGGAAGGCGGCACGGCGATGCGCTACGGCATCAGCGTCGGCGGCGCCGGCTTCTCCTGGGCCGGCGACGCGACGATCCAGATGAAGCGCGAATGGCCGCGCTGGAACCCGCCGCAGGAGATGATCGACCGCAAGCCGGAGCTCGAGCCCTACCGGAACGGCATGGAGCCGGGCCTGCAGAACCCGCTCGGGGCCCGCGCCCTCTATCTGTTCCAGGGCGGCAAGGACACGCTGTTCCGCCTGCATGGCACGCCGGAATGGTGGACGATCGGCAACGCCGTCTCGGCCGGCTGCATCCGCCTGATGAACCAGGACATCATCGACCTCTACCAGCGCGTTCCGAACGGCGCGCGCGTCGTGGTCAAACAGGGCAACGAGCGGCTGGTCGGCGAGGAGGAGGAGATCCTCGAGCAGCCGGGCTCCTTCCCGATGGCCTCCGGCGCGCCGCAGCAGATGGCCCAGGCCGCGTTCTGACGGATATCGGTATCCGGCAAGGGATCGCCGGATACCGGACCATCTTCAAGCCAGGCGATTCGCCGTTCAGCGACGGTGACATAGTTCAGACCAAAATGACCGGAATCCCCGGCGCAAACCGTACCGAAATCCCGATGCGATTTCGAAGGAACCGAACAACATGACGAAGCCCCTCCGCATCCTCGTTCTGGGAATGCTTTGCGCGGTCGTCGCGGGCTGCACCTCGACCACCGCCAACACCGAGCCGCTGGCCCTCGGGCCGACCGCCGCGCCCGCTGCGATGAGCCAGGCGAACTTCTCCGGCGCGCCGCAGACCGGAGAGATCGCGCAGGATCTCTACTACATCGAGTTTCGCGCCCGTACGGCCGAGAGCTACGGCCACACCTTCGCGATGTTCGGTCGGCGCGACGCTGCCGGCAACATCCTGACGCGCGAGGTCGCGGGCCTGCATCCGGCGTCGACCAGCGTCGTGCCCTATCTCGCGGGCCATGTGGTTCCGGTTCCGTCCGAGACGGGCCCGAGCGACGGCGACCTCGAAGACGCCTACATGATCGCGAACTACCGCATCGACCTGACGCGGGCGGAGTACGAGAACGTGCTGGCCTACATCCGCCAGCTCCAGGCGAGCCGGCCGCTCTGGCACGCCGCGCTCTACAACTGCAATTCCTTCGTCGGCGACATCGCGCGCCACATGGGCCTTCGCGCACCGGCGAACCACCTGCTCTTCCCGGAGCAGTACATCAATACGATGAAGGAGATGAACGCGGGCCGCCGTCCGTTCGGCAACGCCTGATCGTCTCATCAAAGACGCGTGCGGACAGTCCGCCCTGCCTTGCGGCCGGGCGGACATCGCGTTAGCCGCATTTTGCGGCAGCGTACGACATTGACGACGACAACGGCTCGATGAAGACGATTTCACGGAAGCTCGTCTTCCTCTTTCCCGGCTTCGAGCCGCTGACGGCGGAGGTTCACGAGAAGCGGTTCCACAGCGGCGCGCGCGTGGCGGCCGAATGCTGGAACCTCGACCTCGAATTTTCGCCCGCCTCGCCGGCGCCGGCCGGCGGACCGGACGTCACGCCGCGGTCGAGGGCGAAGCTATCGGGCGCCGGCTGGACGACCGACAGCGAGATCGTCGTCTGCGACTGGTCCGAGACCATCGCCCTCTACGGCCGCCGGCCTGCGTGGACGCGCCTTCTCGCCGGCCTCGCTGCGCTTTCCGATTTCGCGATAAGCGGGACGGCGTTCCGCTATTTCCGCACGAGCTGGCGCTACGGGCTGTTCTTTCTCTACCCGCTGATCCTGCTTCTTTTCACGCTCGGACTGACCTTCGCGATCGCGGCCCTGCCGCTCGTCATGGGCCTTTCGGCGCTGCATCTGATCTGGAGCCTGCCGCTCGCGGCATTTCTCCTCGGCGCGATGAGCCGGCACGGCGTCAAACGCCTGCATTTTCTGACGCTGATGGACGACTGGGCCTTCGCCCGCGATCTCGCCCGAGGGAGCAATCCGGCGATCACGGCCCGGATCGAAATCCACGCGCGCGCCATCGAGCAGGGGCTGTCGCGGAACGATGTCGAGGAAATCATCGTCGCGGGGCACAGTCTCGGCGTCAGCCTTGCGGCGCTGGCTCTTTCGCGGGCGCTCGGGCGCTCACCCGCGCAGGCGCCGGTGCACATCCTGTCCGTCGGGGCGAGCCTCCTGAAGACGGCGCTCCATCCGGCCGCGAGGGACCAGCGCGAGGCCGTTCGCGCGCTCGTGGAGGATCATCGCCTGACCTGGGTCGACGTGCAGTCCCTTTCCGACCCCCTGAACTTCTACCGCTCCAACCCGGCCCGCTCGCTCGGGATCGAGACCGGGCGCACGCCGGTCGTCCGGCGCATCTCGCTCGGCCGGCTCGTCAATGAGCGCAACCGCCGCCGCAACCGGCTGGACTTCTTCCGCCGCCACCGGCAGTTCGTCTACGGGACGGAGCGCCGCCACCCCTACTCGTTCCACCTGATCGTGGCCGGACCGCTCCCCTTCGAGCGCTATGCCGCAGAGGGGAGCATCGACGTGCCACCCATCGCAACGTCCCGCCCGGCCGGGCCGGACGCAGATCGGAATGCCCCATGAGCCTGACCACCGCCGCGATCTCGATCTGGGTCCTGACCGTCGTCGCGTGGTACGTCGTGCGCTACCCGTTCGCCCGGCGGGCCCGCAAGCGCGCGGTGGTGCGCACGCGGCGCGGAACGGCCGAATCGGTCCGGCTGGCGATCTCCCTGACGGGTCTGGGAATCATTCCCGGCCTCTACGCCGCGACCCGTTTTCCGGCTTCGTTCGACTATCAGCCGTCGGTGATCCAGGTGGCGCTCGGCACGCTCGCCGCCATCGGCGCGGTGGTCCTGTTCCGCCTGACCCACAAGGCGCTGGGCAAGATGTGGTCGGTGTCGCTCGACATCCGGGAGGAGCACAAGCTCGTCACCGAAGGAATCTACCGCCATGTCCGCCATCCGATGTACTCGGCCTTCTGGCTGATGGCGCTGGCGCAGGCGCTGCTGATCCCGAACCTCTTGGCGGGACTCGCCGGTCTCGTCGGGTTCGGAATTCTGTTCGCATGGCGCCTCGGAGACGAGGAGCGCATGATGGAGGCGACCTTCGGCGAGGAATACCGCGCTTACAGCGCGCGCACCGCCCGAATCATTCCGGGCATCTTCTGACGCCGGCAGCATCGGCCCGAGATCGGGATCGATTTTCGGAAAGCCCGGTGCGTCGACTCAAACAGTAGAGCGGACTTCGTGCGTCCAATCGGATGCACGGCGCCCTAGGCGGCCGCGACACTGCGACGCGCCGGCTCCGCGACCGGCTTGGCGAAGGCCTTCAGCATCGCGTCCAGCATCGGAATGCCGACGTCGAGGAGATCGAAGCAGCGCTCGCTCCGCAGCCATTGATTGAAGAGGCCGGACACGGTCGAGATGTGAGCGAGCGACGCGGTTTCCGGAGTCCAGTTCTCGGACAGATGCCCCCTCGCCTGGGCATCTTCGAAGGCTGCATGGAAGGCGCTGAAAAGCGATTCATCCGCCTTCCGGAGGCGCCGCAGCACCTCGCTCATCTCGCCCACATACTCGCAGCGCAGATGCATGATCGTGTAGACGGTCTGCGCACGGTCGTTGGAGGCGAAATCGCGGAGGCAATCGACAGCGACATCGTGCAGGGCGCGAAGCGGTTCCCCGGCACGTCTTCCGTCGAGGAGCTTAGCGACATACTCCTGAGGCAGCCAGGCCCGATCCTGCATGGCCTCGAACAAGGCGGCCTTGTCGGCGAAGTGCCAGTAGATCGCGCCGCGCGTCAGGCCGGCGGCCTTGGCGATGTCGGTCAGGCTCGTCCCGGAGACGCCCTTCTCGAAGAACATCGCCTCCGCCGCATCGAGGAGCGCTTCGCGCGTCTCCAACGCTTCTGCCTTCGTACGTCGCAATTCGGCTCTCCCGGTTGCGGAATTTATACATACATGTATGTTGGAAAACAATCGGGCCTTCGGATGACGACGCGCTCGCTTTTTCTTTTTAGGTAGCCATACATGCGCGCGCTTCGCCCGTTCGGCCTGCTCACCGCGGCCCTTCTCGCATTGACCGCCTGCCAGGGCGAGGAGCCCGGAAGCGCGGCGCAGGCTCAGCAGCCGGCTCCGCCGCCGCCTCCGGTCGGCATCGTCGAGGCGACCCCCGAGGCCATCCCCGTCATCTCCGAACTGCCGGGGCGCATCTCCCCGACGCGCATCGCGGAAGTCCGTCCGCGCGTGGGCGGCATCGTCCTCGAACGCGTGTTCGAGCAGGGCGCCGACGTCGAGGAGGGCGATCCGCTCTTCCGGATCGACCCCGCGACCTTCGAGGTCGCCGTGGATGCGGCGGAAGCATCCGTCGCCCGCGCCGAGGCCGTTCTGCGGCAGGCCGCGCAGGAGGCGGAGCGCACGCGAACGCTCGTCCAGCGCAACACGATCGGCTCGGCCAATCTGGAGACGGCGGAGGCCAATCAGGCGCAGGCCGAGGCCGATCTCGCATCGGCCCGGGCCAATCTGCGGCAGGCCCAGATCGAACTCGACTATGCCACGGTCCGCGCCCCGATTTCCGGGCGCATCGGCCGGGCGCTCGTGACTGAGGGCGCATTGGTGAGCGCCACGGGCTCCGAAGCGCTGGCGACGATTCAGCAGCTCGATCCGGTCTACGCCGATATCCAGCAGCCGGTCTCCGAGCTCCTGCGCCTGCGTCAGGCGCTCGAATCGGGCGCGCTGACGCAGATCGAGCCCGACGTCGCGCAGGTCCGCCTCCTCCTCGACGACGGGACCGAGCACGCGCACAAGGGCCGCCTGCTTTTCTCGGAGGCGACGGTGGAGCCGACGAGCGGACAGGTGACGCTGCGCGCCGAGTTCCCCAATCCCGACGGCACGCTCCTGCCCGGCATGTACGTGCGCGTCGCCGTCGAGCAGGGCGTCGACCAGAACGCCATCGCGGTTCCCGTACAGGCGATCCAGCGCGACACCGGCGGGCGCGCCCTCCTCTACGTCGCGACGGCGGAGAACACGGTCGAGGCCCGGCCCGTCGTGATCGCCCGGCAGGTCGGTCAGCGCTCGGTGATCCAGTCGGGGATCCAGGCGGGCGACCGGGTCATCGTCGACGGCTTCCAGAAAACCGGCCCCGGCGCCCCGGTGACGCCGGTTCCTTGGGAGGGTCCGGTCGGAACCGAGACGGCCGCATCGGCCGGCGAGCCGGCGGCAGCGGACGCCGACGAGCCAGCCGAGGCGGGTTCGCAGGCCGAAGGTGGATCGCCCGAGCCCGCAGGCGAGGCCGGTTCGCAGGCCGCCGCCGCACAGTAAGCGCATCCGCGCCCCGCGGCGCGGTCTTCTTTAGGGCAAGGAGCCCGCCACGATGCCTCGTTTCTTCATCGACCGCCCGATCTTCGCTTGGGTGATCGCGATCCTGATCGTGCTCGCCGGCGCGCTCTCTTTGCCCAACCTGCCCATCGCGCAGTATCCGAACGTCGCGCCGCCGCAGGTGACGATCTCCACCGTCTATCCGGGCGCCTCGCCGGAGGATCTGTACCTCCAGGTGACCCGGCCGATCGAGGAGGAGCTGAACGGCACCCCCGGCCTGATCTACTTCGAGTCCGTGTCCGACGCGACGGGATCGGTGCAGATCACCGTGACCTTCATCGCCGGAACGGAGATCAGCCAGGCGCTGGTCGACGTCCAGAACCGCATTCGCCGGGTGGAATCCTCGCTGCCCCAGCAGGTGATGCAGCAGGGCCTGCTCGTGGAGGAGGCCTCGGCTGGCTTCCTGATGGTCGTCTCGCTGACGGCGGACGACACGAGCGATCTCGATGCGACCGCGCTCGGCGACTACATCTCGCGCAACGTCCTGAACGAGGTGCGCCGCGTCGAGGGCGTCGGCCGTGCGCAGTTCTTCGGCTCCGAGCGCGCCATGCGCGTCTGGGTGGACCCGGACCGCCTCGTCGGACTGAACCTGACGACGGCCGACGTGACGGCCGCGATCAGTCAGCAGAACGCGCAGGTCGCCGCCGGGTCGATCGGCGGCCAGCCGACGCCCGCCACGCAGCAGACGACGGCCACCATCCTCGTGCGCGGCCAGCTGACGACGCCGGAGGAGTTCGGCCAGATCGTGCTGCGCTCCAACCCGGACGGCTCGCTGGTCCGTCTCTCGGACGTCGCGCGCATCGAGGTGGATGCGGAGACCTACAATTTCTCGACCTTCCTGAACGGTCAGCCGACCTCGGCCTTCGCGATCCAGCTTTCGCCGACCGGCAACGCCATGGACACCTCGCAAGGCGTACAGGACGTGATGGAGCGGCTAGCGCCCCTCTTCCCGCAGGGCGTCACCTACTCGATCCCCTACGACACGACGCCCTTCGTCGCCGCCTCGATCGAGACGGTGATCATGACCCTGATCGAGGCCGTCGTCCTCGTCTTCATCGTCATGTTCGTGTTCCTGCAGAACTTCCGCTACACGATCATCCCGACGCTGATCGTTCCGATCGCGCTGTCCGGCACGCTGGCCGTCATGTACTTCGCCGGCTTCTCGGTGAACGTCCTGACCATGTTCGCCATGGTTCTGGCCATCGGCATCCTGGTCGACGACGCCATCGTCGTCGTCGAGAACGTCGAGCGCATCATGGCCGAGGAAGGGCTCTCTCCGAAGGAGGCGGCCCGCAAGGCGATGGACCAGATCACCGGCGCGATCATCGGCATCACGCTGGTGCTCTCGGCGGTCTTCGTGCCGCTCGCCTTCTTCCCCGGCTCGGTCGGCATCATCTACCAGCAGTTCTCGCTGACGATGGCGACCTCGATCCTCTTCTCGGGATTCCTGGCGCTTTCGCTGACGCCGGCCCTCTGCGCGAGCTTCCTCAAGCCGATCAAGGCCGGACACCATCACGGCAAGCGCGGCCCCTTCGGCTGGTTCAACCGCGGCTTCGACTGGACGACGCGCAAGTACCAGGGCGGCGCCTCGCGCGTCGTGCGGCGCGCCGGGCGCCTGATGATCGTCTATCTGGCGCTTCTGGCCGGTCTCGGCTGGTTCTACGTCCAGATTCCGTCCGCCTTCCTGCCCGACGAGGACCAGGGAACGCTGATCGCCAACTTCCAGGGTCCGGCCGGGGCGACCACGAACCGCCTGCGCGAGGTCATGGACGAGGCGCAGAGCTTCGTCATGGAGCAGCCGGGCGTCACCTCGATCTTCGCCATCCAGGGCTTCTCCTTCTCCGGCCAGGGCCAGAACTCGGGTCTCGCCTTCATCACGCTCGACGACTGGTCCGAGCGCGGTCCGGCCGAGAGCGCGCAGGCGCTGTCCGGGGCGATCACCATGCGGCTCCTGCAGTTCCGCGACGCGATCGCATTCGCGCTGTCCCCGCCCCCGATCCAGGGGCTGGGAACGACGGGCGGCTTCGCCTTCCGTCTGCAGGACCGCGGCGGCAACGGCCAGGCCGCGCTGCTGGCCGCCCGCGACCAGCTGCTGGCGGCGGCGGCGCAGAGCCCCGTCCTCGGCCAGATCAACTTCGAGGGCCTGCCCGACGGGCCGCAGATCTCGATGAACATCGACCGCGAGAAGGCCAACGCCTTCGGGGTCACCTTCGCGGACATCAACTCAACGATCTCGACCGCGCTGGGCTCGGCCTACGTCAACGACTTCCCCAACACGGGCCGCATGCAGCGCGTGATCGTCCAGGCCGAAGCGGGCTACCGGATGGAGATCGAAGACGTCCTCAATCTAAACGTCCGCAACGCCCAGGGCGGCATGGTTCCGCTGTCGGCCTTCGCCGACGTGGAATGGTCGCTCGGCTCCTCTCAGATCGTCGGCTACAACGGCTATCCGGCCGTGCGTCTCTCCGGCGACGCGGCTCCGGGCTATTCCTCGGGCGCAGCCATCGCCGAGATGGAGCGCCTTGCGGGCGAGCTGCCAGAGGGCTTCGCCTTCGAGTGGACGGGGCAGTCGCTCCAGGAGATCCAGTCCGGCAATCAGGCGCCGTTCCTGATCGGCCTGTCGATCCTCTTCGTGTTCCTGCTGCTGGCCGCGCTCTACGAGAGCTGGTCGACCCCTTCGCGGTCATCATGGTCGTGCCGCTCGGCATCATCGGCTCGGTCGCCGCGACGCTCCTGCGGGGACTGGAGAACGACGTCTACTTCACGGTCGGCATCATCACCATCGTCGGATTGTCGGCCAAGAACGCGATCCTGATCGTGGAGTTCGCCAAGGATCTGATGCTCGAAGGCAAGCCGATGCGCGAGGCGACGGTGGAGGCGGCGCGCCTGCGCTTCCGGCCGATCCTGATGACCTCGCTCGCCTTCACCATGGGCGTTCTGCCGATGGCGATCGCGAGCGGCGCTTCCGCGGCGAGCCAGAACGCCATCGGCACGACGGTGATCGGCGGCATGATCGCCGCGACCTTCCTGGCGATCTTCTTCGTTCCGGCCTTCTACGTCTTCGTGCTCCGCCTGACGGGCATGGACAAGAAGCTCGAACGTCGCGGCGCGGAGCACCGTCAGGCCGCGCAGGGCGAGCGACCGGCGCCGGACGACGCGAGCGCGGTGCCCGCCGAGTAGCGCTTCGGACGTCGCGCGAGGGACCGCGCGCCGCGGGGAGACCCGAGACATGAAGAGGGGCGCCCTTCGCGAGAGCGGGAGCGCCCCTCTTCTCGTTTGAGGGCAAGGCCGCGAAACGCCTCAGCATCGGCTCGAAAATCGGAATCGATTTTCGGAAAGCCTGATGCGTAGATTCAAAGAGTTAGAGCGACCTTTGTGCGTCCGTTGGGACGCACGGCGCTCTAAGTTCGAAGACCGCGTATCGGAGCATCGTTCGGAATACGGACTCGCGACCCGGAAAAACGGCGAGAATAGAACGACTTGCAGGAGTAGAGTTTCGAGTGCAACGCAGCAACGGGCGGCGATGGGCCTGTAAAAGGCGACCAGCTTGCATTTCGCGGGGAACGATCTGACGAAACGGTCGTTTGGAGTGCATCTGTTCATTCTCCGGGAGACACCGAATGAAAAAGACGCTTCTGCCCGCTCTTCTCGCCACCGCGATGATCCCGATGGTCGCCGTTGCGCAGACGCCGGCGCCGGACGCTCCGGCCTCTGAGGCTCCCGCAACCGACACCGCGACGCCGCCCGTGGGTGGCGCCGACGCGACGGCGCCCGCAGGTACGACGCCGGGCACCGATGCACCGGACGCCGCCGAGCCGATGGACACGCCGGACGCCGCCGAGCCGATGGACACGCCGGACACCGCCGAGCCGATGGGCACGCCGGACACCGCGACCGAAACCCCGATGGCCGGCGACACGGCTTCGGCCGGCACCGCGACGGAAGGTCCATTCGTGACCGTGCCGCCGACGGGCGCCTGGCGCGTGAGCGACCTCACCGGCAAGAGCGTCGAGGACGCGGCCGGCGAGAACATCGGCAGCATCTCGGACGTTCTCGTCGATGAGAACGGCGAAGTGATCGCCGTCCTCGTGGGTGTCGGCGGCTTCCTCGGCATCGGCGCCAAGGATGTCGCGGTCTCGATGGAGGCCCTCGAGTTCGGTCCGGGCCGCATGGAGGGTCTGTCCTCCGCGCCTGCAGCCGACGCCGCTCCGGCCGGTGGCATGGCCGCCGATCCGGCCGCTGCTCCGGCCACGGACGCCGCCCCGGCTCAGCCGACGGTCGGCGACGACAATCTGCCGGACCGCATCGTTCTCGCGGTCACCCGCGAGGAACTCGAAGCCGCTCCCGCCTATGGCGAGCCCGAGACGGGCGAGGCCGAGGGCACCGGCGGCATGGCTCCGGCCCAGTAAGCCGAGAAGACATCGATCTCACGAGGGGCGGCGGGGAAACTCGCCGCTCCTTTTTCCGTGCTCAAACGCCGAACTCTCCCGCGTCATTCAGCCAAATGTCCAGAATCAGCGGCAAGTGATCGGAGGCGATCGAAGCCTCCGGCGGCGGTGCAACCGCGGCCGCGCGGATCCCGGACGTGGCATAGAGCCGGTCGAGCGGCGCGAAGGGGCGGCGGGCCGGAAAGGTCGCGGGTTTGACGCTGACCGGGAGCGCACGCGACAGGCACAGATGGACAGGCCCTGCGGGCAGCCATTCGTTGAGGTCGCCGACGAGGAGAACCGGCGCATCCGCTTCGCCCTTCTCGACGAGACGCGCCGTCGTCCGCGCCTGCCGGAGGCGCGTCAGGGGCATCAGCCCGTAGTGGGTCGCAAGCACGCGCAGCGGCCCGGCCGGCGTGTCCACCCGCGCCTCGATCAGGCCGCGCTGCTCCAGCCCGCCCGGCAGGAGATGGGGCCTGCCGAAGGCGATCGGCCAGCGGCTCCACAGAAGGTTTCCGTGCTCGCGTCCGGGTTTGCCATGGAGCCGCTGCTCGACGACATGCCCGCCGAGGAGGCTCGCCATGGTTTCGAAGGCGTTGGCCTTGCGCCCGAACTGGGTGCGGCCGTCGACCTCCTGAAGCGCGACGACGTCCGCTTCCATCTCCTCGATGATCGCGGCGATCCGTTCAGGCCGGCACTGGCCGTCCCGACCGACCGCGCCGTGAATGTTCCAGGAGACGACCCGGATCGTGCGCTCAGGCGAGGAAGCGTTCATCGGCCCGGTCGAGTTCGGCGCGCAGGCGCGTGACGGTCAGGGTCGCGTCCGGCTCGCAATTGTCGTGCGTGAGAAGGTCGCCCGCCGCGATCGCGGAGCGCACGACCGCGCCCTCGACGAGACCGATCGGCAGCGCCCTTCCCTGCCGTCCCTCCCGCCATTCCAGCGCGAAGCCGCGATAGTCGGCCATGCCGATCTTGCCCAGGCGCTCGCCGGGCTTCATGGCGCGCTTGGCCCGCGCGCCGCACTCGGCCACGGGACGGTCGAGCGCGACCATGTCGGGCCGGCCGTAGATCACCGCGCGCGCCGCCGTCAGCGGCGTTTCGAGGCTCGTCAGGTGGAAGGGGCGGGTGAACGCGAAGCAGGGGCCGGGACCGACCTTGAGATCGGCCATGCGCTCGATCATGCGCTCGTGGCGAGGCTTGACCACGCAGAAAACCCCGGGCGCCACGCCCTTGCCGATCGTGTAGTCCACGCGACCCGAAGCGGAGAGGATGCCGCCATCCGCCGTCGTGCAGAGAACCTGCGCGAGGTCGGCGAGGGTCGCCTTCGGCCCGTGCATTCCGGGAACGTCGGGAACGAGGCCGGTCGCATTGGCGATGGCCGTCATCTCGACCATGGTCTTGGAGCCGTCGATGAATTCCACGAGCATGCGCGCGTTCATGTTGCGCGCCCGCGCCTCCTCCTCGTAGTCGTCGGGGATCGCTGCGATGTCGAGCGGGTTGTTCTTGCCCTTGCCCGCCGAGACGATCTCCATCTCGAGCGACTGCGCGAAGGCGATCAGTTCCAGCGTCGCGGCGGGCTCGTCGCCGGCCGAGCCCGTGTAGACGACCCCCGCGCGGCGGGCCTGCGCCGCGAAATACCGGCCGACGGTGATGTCGGCCTCGACGTTCAGCATGACGATGTGCTTGCCGTTCGCGATCGCGGCGGTGGCAAGGCGTGCGCCGGCCTCCGGACTTCCCGTCGCGTCGATGACGACGTCGATGCGGCCCGCCGCGCACAGGGCGTCGAGATCGTCGGTGATCGCGACCCGGCCGGCTTCGATGGCCGCGTCGATCGCGGACGGCCCGGCCGCCTCGACGCCATGGCCCTCGTCGTGGCCGGCCATGGCGATAGCCTCAAGGGGACGCGTCGGGCGGCTCGCGGCGATCGCGCCGATGCGGATGCCCTTCATCATGGCGACCTGGACGACGATGTCCGTGCCCATCTGGCCCGCACCGGCAAGGCCCACCGTGACCGGACCGCGCGTCTGCGTCCAATTGTCGAGTTCGGCGGCAAAGCCAATGCGGTCGATCGTGTGCATGGCTTTCCTCCAGCATGAACATTGGAGCGATTGCAGGAAAGCCGGCGGCAAGGCAAGAAAGGCCAGCCGTTTCCGAAAGGTTTGACGTGAACGATCAGCGGGCCGACGACCCATCGCGCTTGCGGCGCCAGAAGCGCCTCGAAGAGCAGATGAAGGAAAATTTGAAGCGCCGTAAGGCGCAGGCGCGGGCCCGTCGCGATCGACAGGCCGCGCCAAGCTCGAGCTCTACGGCGAGGGACGGCACCGCGAACGAGCCGGCCGACTGAGACGAAGTCACGCAGGGCACTGCACGGCAGCCCGGCCGGGCGCGCCGGCGCTTTCGGACTCGACTTCAAGGGGCGGACGGATGTCGCCCTGCATCCCTTCCATGCCGTGGACTTAGGGCTTTCGGTTCCTTAGAACCCTTCTCACGAAGGAGTTTTCGAGAATGATCGACTACGAGAGCCATTTCCAGTCGGCGATCGAAGCGTTGCATGCCGAAAAGCGCTACCGCGTCTTCGCCGATCTGGAGCGGATCGCCGGACGGTTCCCGCAGGCCGTCTGGCGCGACGGGGGCGAGGCTCGCGAAATCACCGTCTGGTGTTCGAACGACTATCTCGGCATGGGCCAGCATCCCTGCGTCGTCGAGGCCATGACCGCGACGGCCGGCGCCATGGGCACCGGCGCGGGCGGCACGCGCAACATCTCGGGCACCAACCACCCGCTGGTCGAGCTGGAGCAGGAGCTCGCGGACCTGCACGGCAAGGAGGCCGCCCTCGTCTTCACGTCGGGCTTCGTCTCCAACGAAGCCTCGATCTCGACCATCGCCAAGCTTTTGCCCGACTGCCTCATCCTGTCGGACGAGCTGAACCACGCCTCCATGATCGAGGGCGTGAAGAAGTCCGGCGCGCGCAAGCAGGTGTTCCGGCACAACGACCTCGCCCATCTGGAAGAGCTGCTGGCGGCCGCGGGCGACCGGCCGAAGCTCATCGTCTTCGAGAGCGTCTACTCGATGGACGGCGACATCGCCCCGATCAAGGCGATCGTCGATCTCGCCGACCGCTACAACGCGATGACCTATATCGACGAGGTCCATGCGGTGGGGATGTACGGCGCGCGCGGCGGCGGCATCGCCGAGCGCGAAGGTCTCTCGCACCGTCTCGACGTGATCGAGGGCACGCTGGCCAAGGCCTTCGGCGTGCTCGGCGGCTATATCGCCGGGCCGAAGGCAGTGATCGACGCGGTGCGCTCCTACGCGCCCGGCTTCATTTTCACCACCGCCCTGCCCCCGGCGCTCGCCGCCGCCGCCACGGCCTCGATCCGTCATCTGAAGGCGTCCGGCGCCGAGCGCGAGGCGCAGCAGCGCCAGGCCGCGGCCACCAAGGACCGGCTCTCGGCCGCCGATCTCCCCGTCATGCCGTCGCAGACGCACATCGTGCCGCTGCTCGTCGGCGACCCGGATCTCTGCAAGAAGGCCAGCGACCGCCTGCTGCAGGTGCACGGCATCTACATCCAGCCGATCAACTACCCGACCGTGCCGCGCGGCACGGAACGGCTGCGCATCACGCCGACGCCGCTCCATTCGGACGCGCTGGTCGACACGCTCTGCGAAGCGCTGGCCGAGACCTGGAGCGCTCTGTCGATCCCCTTCGCCAGCGAGCGCCCGGCCCAGCCCGAACCGGTTCGGGTCGCAACTCCGCTGGTCGTCGCGAAGGCCGGCGGCTGACGCCCGGCGAGCGAGCGCCTCAGCTGTCGGAGCGCGGCGGTTCCTCCGCCTCGGCGGACACCTTCCGCGCGGCAGCCAGCCACCGCGCCAGAAGCGGAATGGTGATCGACAGCGCGACGAAGCGCACGACGTGGTGCGCGGCGACATAGGCCGGATCGACGTCGAACTGATAGGCGATCGCGACCAGCGCCTCCAAAGCACCCGGAGCATAGGCGACCGCGATCGGTCCGAGATCGATGCCGAGCAGGAAATGCGCCGCGAGGCCGGACAGGCCGGCGACCGCGAAGCCGATCGCCAGCGCCGAAAGCGAGGCCGGAAGCAGGCGCAGCAGGTGCAGGCGGTGCTCGTGGCGCACGCGGCTGCCGATGACGACCCCGATCGCCAGAAGACCGAAGAGGACCAGCGGCTCGGGGATGGCCAGCGGCGCGATGTCCGCTCCGTGCAGAAGGCCGCTGCCCAGAAGCGCCCCGAGGAAGATGCCGCCCGGCAGCCGCAGTCGGTCGCCCGCATAGGCGCAGATCAGGACGACGACGCAGAATAGCGCGATCATCGGCAGCGGCAGCTCCGAGGGAGCCGTGCCCCGCACGACCACCGCGCCTCCGACGTCACCCTCCAGCCAGGCGAGGAACGGGGCCAGCACGACGAGGAGGACGAGAAGGCGCACGCTCTGCACCACGACGACGCGCAGGAGGTCGGCCCGCGTCTGCGAGGCGGTGGCTATGACCAGGGTCAAGGCGCCGGGGAGCGCGGCGAAGAACGCGGTCTGCCGGTCCCAGCCGAGCGCACGCTGGAGATAGAGCATGGTGGCGAAGATGACGCCGTACACGCCGATCAGCTGGATCACGAAGGACAGGGGCCAGAGGGCGACCTGCTGCAACACCTCCGGCGTGATGCTGGAACCGGCCAGGGCGCCGAGCAACAGATAGGCGGCGTCGCGTGCGAGACTCGGCAGACGGATCGGAGCGCCGAAGAGGCTCGCCGCCGCCACGAACAGGGCCGAGCCGATCAGCCACGGAACGGGAAGGCCGGCCGCTTGGGCGGCGAAGCCCCCCGTAGCCGCGATCGCGAAGGTGAGCGCGACCTCTGCCGCGCGCTTCACGCCTGCCGCCCGATCCATTCGGCCAGCCGCCGCCCCGCTTCCTCCACCTGATCCAGTCGCCGATGGAAGCAGGCGCGGAAGAAGCCGGGCGAGGCCGTCCCGAAGGCGGTGCCGGGCGCCAGACCGACCAGCGCTTCGTCGGCGATGCGGAAGGCGACCGGGCGGCTGTCCTCGATCCCGTCGATCTTGAAGAAGGCGTAGAAGGCACCCTCCGGCTTGGTCAGCTCCACCCGGTTGGTGGACAGGAGCGCATCGGCGAAGAGATCGCGCGCGACGTGGGCGCGCTCGATCTGCGACGTCACGAAGCTCTCGCCCTCGGTCAGAGCCGCGATGGAGGCACGCTGGATGAAGGTCGGCACCCCCGAGTTCGAGTATTGCACGAGGTTCTCGATGACGTCCCCCATCTCGGCCGGGGCCTCGATCCAGCCGACGCGCCAGCCCGTCATCGACCAGTTCTTCGAGAAGGAGTTCACGTAAAGGATGAAGTCCTGCGCGTCCTCCGCCTCGTGGAAAGAGGGCGCGCGCAAGCCGTTGTAATAGAAGCGTGAATAGATTTCGTCGGCGATGATGAAGCAGCCGGCTTCGCGCGCCAGTTCGACGATCGCGCGGATGGTCTGCGCGTCCGCGGTCCAGCCCGTCGGATTGTTCGGCGTGTTGACGAAGATCGCCCGCGTGCGCGGCGTGATGGCGCGGGCGAGCCTGCCCAGGTCGAGGTGCCAGGCGCCGTCCTTGGGGTCGAGCGGAACCTCGACCGCCGTCGCGCCTGCGATCCCGGCGGCCGCCTGCAGATTCGGCCAGAGCGGCGCGACGAAAATGACCTCGTCGCCCGGCCCCGCGACGCTGGCGAGCACGATCTGGACGGCGTGCATGCCGGAATTGGTCACGAAGAAGCGGCTGGAGTCCGCCGGAACGCCGTAGAGGCTGGCCGTGTAGCGCGCCAGCGCCTCGCGCAGTTCGGGAATGCCGCGCTGGTAGGTGTAGAAGGTCTCGCCGGCCTTCAGGGACGCCGCCGCCGCATCGCAGATGAAGTCGGGCGTCGCCAGATCGCCCTCCCCGACCCAGAGCGGAATCATGCCGGGCTTCTCGCGGGCGTAGTTGACGACCGAGACGATGCCGCTCGCGGGAGCGGATCGGGCGCGGGGATGCAGGCGGGCGAGTGTGGACATCGGCGGCGCGGACCCTGGAGAGGATGGATCGGACGCCTTAGCGTTCGGCGCCCGCCGCCGTCAGAAGCCTTTCCGCCTGTCCCGTCAAGGCCCGAAGCGGACGCGGGGCCCGGATCGCGCCCCTCAGAGCGCGCCGGGCGGCATCCGGTCGGCGGGCGCGGAGCGCGGCGCCTCGGACCGGGCGGCGAGGAGATCGCGTATCTCCTCCAGGAGCTCCTGCTCTCGGGGCACGGCGGCGGCCTCCGCGGGCTTCGCCTCCTCCTTGCGCTTCATGCGGTTCATGCCCTTCACCACGAAGAACAGAACCAGCGCGACGATGACGAAGTTGATCGCGAGCGTCAGGAAGTTGCCGTAGGCGAGGACGGCACCCTGCTCCCGGGCCTGCGCCAGACCCGTCGCGGTCACGTCGGCCGACAGCGGGATGAACTGGTTGGAGAAATCGACGCCGCCCGTCGCGAGTCCGACCACCGGCATGATGAGATCGGAGACGATCGAGTTGACGAGGCCCGAGAAGGCCGCGCCGATGATGATGCCGATCGCCAGATCGACCATGTTGCCCTTGAGGGCGAACTCCCGAAACTCCCGCAGCATCACCCCGCGCTCCAACCGTTCACGACAACGAGAGGATGAACCGCCTTTCCGGTTCCCGCAATGGTGGTCCCGTCTGCCCAAGCAGCCGGATGGGGGGTTGCGAGGGCGCCTGCCAATGGCCGACAAGTTGCAGGACGCGGCGAATGTTCGCCGGACAGGCGGCCGGTTCGGCCGGAGGAGGACGACGCATGGCGAAGGTCGCATTCATCGGGCTCGGCGTGATGGGCTACCCGATGGCGGGGCATCTGAAGACCAAGGGCGGGCACGAGGTCGCCGTCTTCAACCGCACCGCCGAAAAGGCGCACAAATGGGCCGAGGAGCACGGCGGGCGCGCCGCGGCCACCCCGCGCGAGGCTGCGGAAGGGGCCGAGTTCGTCTTCACCTGCGTGGGCAACGACGACGATCTGCGCTCGGTCGTCTACGGGCCGGACGGTGCGCTGGCCGGCATGAGCGCGGGCGCGACGTTGATCGACAACACGACCGCTTCGGCGGAGGTCGCGCGCGAGATCGAGGCGCGCGCCAAGGAGGCGGGCGTGCGGTTCCTGGACGCACCGGTCTCCGGCGGTCAGGCCGGCGCCGAGAATGGCGTCCTCACCGTGATGGTCGGCGGCGACGAGGCGTCCTTCCAGGCGGCGCGGCCCGTGATCGACGCCTATGCCCGCATGGTCGGGCTGATGGGACCGGCCGGCTCCGGCCAGCTCGCCAAGATGATGAACCAGATCTGCATCGCCGGCCTCGTCCAGGGGCTGTCGGAAGCGGTCGCCTTCGGCCGCAAGTCCGGGCTCGACGTCGCCAAGGTCGTGGAGGTCATCTCCAAGGGCGCGGCAGGCTCCTGGCAGATGGAGAACCGGCACAAGACCATGATCGAGGGGCGCTACGATTTCGGCTTCGCGGTCGAATGGATGCGAAAGGATCTTGGCATCTGCCTGGACGAGGCCAAGCGCGCCGGCGTGTCGCTTCCGGTCACCGCTCTCGTCGATCAGTTCTACGCGGAGGTCGTCCAGATGGGGGGCCGCCGCTGGGACACGTCCTCGCTTCTCGCCCGCCTCGAACGCTGAATCCGAAAGCTCCGAGCGAGGCGCGAAGGGGCGGCCGAACAGGCTGCCCCTTGCCCTTTTGCCGGCAAAGGTCATCCTATGGCCTCCCGCCGGGCTTCGAGACTCCGACGGCGACGAACCGAGGAGCGTCTTCTTCCCGTGCAATGGCTGCGTGACAACAAACTGCCGATCGGCGCCTATGGCGAGGCGGCGATCGACTGGCTGATCTCGAACCTTCTCTGGCTCTTCGACGCGATCAGCGACGGCCTTTCATCGATCATCGCGGGCCTGCTCTACCTTCTGACCGCTCCGCATCCCTTCATCGTCATCGCAGCCTTCGCGGCCGTCGCCTTCGCGTTGCGGCGCACGATCGCAGCGCCGATCACCACCGCTCTCGGCCTGCTTCTCATCGTCAATCTCGGCTATTGGCAGGAGACGACCCAGACGCTCGCCATGGTCCTCTCCGCGACCTTCGTCTGCATGCTCCTCGGCGTGCCTCTCGGCATCCTGGCGGCGAGGCGCGACTGGATCTACGCCGGCATGCGGCCGCTGCTCGACCTGATGCAGACCATCCCGACCTTCGTCTATCTCATTCCGGCGCTGATCCTTTTCGGCCTCGGCACGGTGCCGGGACTGGTCGCGACCGTCATCTTCGCCCTGCCCGCCTCCATCCGCCTGACGCGTCTCGGCATCGCCAGCACGCCGCGCCAGCTCGTCGAGGCCGGCGACGCCTTCGGCGCGACGCCGGTGCAGCGCCTTCTCTCGGTCGAGATCCCCTACGCCCTGCCGCAGATCATGGCCGGCCTGACGCAGACGATCATGCTGTCCCTCTCGATGGTGGTCATCGCCGCGCTCGTCGGCGCTCCGGGTCTCGGCGTGCCCGTCCTGCGGGCGTTGAACACCGTCAACATCTCCCAGGGGCTGGAGGCCGGGCTCGCCATCGTGATCCTGGCGATCATCCTCGACCGCATGTTCCGCATCGACGAGGGAGCCCGGTGATGAGCGGACCGATCGTTTCCTTCCAGAACGTCTCCATCGTCTTCGGCCGCAGGCCGGACAAGGCGCTGGCGCTGATCGACCGTCAGGCGAGCCGCGAGGAGATCCGCTCCGAGACCGGCACCACGCTCGGTGTCGCCGACGCCACGCTCGACGTGGCGCCCGGCGAAATCCTCGTGCTCATGGGGCTTTCGGGATCGGGCAAGTCGACCCTGATCCGGGCCGTCAACGGACTGGCTCCGGTCACGCGCGGTCGCGTCCTCGTCGATACCGGCGACGGGCCGGTCGATCCGCGGGATTGCGGAACGGGCCAGCTCCGCACGCTCCGGCGCCGCAAGGTGGCGATGGTGTTCCAGCAGTTCGCCCTCCTCCCCTGGCGCAGCGTGGTGGAGAACGTCGCGCTCGGCCTGCAGTTCGCGGGCGTGTCGAAGTCAGAGCGGCGCGAGCGGGCAAAGGCGCAGCTCGACCTCGTCGGCCTTTCGGACTGGGCCGATTCGCGCGTGTCGGAGCTTTCGGGCGGCATGCAGCAGCGCGTCGGCCTCGCCCGCGCCTTCGCCACCGACGCGCCGATCCTTCTCATGGACGAGCCCTTCTCGGCGCTCGACCCCCTCATCCGTGCCAAGCTTCAGGACGAGCTTCTCGACATCCAGGAGCGCGCGAAGAAGACCATCCTCTTCGTCAGCCACGATCTCGACGAGGCCTTCAAGCTCGGCAACCGCATCGCGATCATGGAGGGCGGGCGCATCATCCAGGTCGGCACGGCCCGCGACATCGTGCGCGCGCCCGCGAGCCCCTACGTGGCGGACTTCGTCGCCCATGTGAGCCCGATCGGGGTGCTGACCGCCGCCGACGTGATGACGCCGCTGAACGAGACGGCCGACGCGGCGCATTTCGCCGGCATGACCAAGCCCGACGTGTCGTTGAACCGCGTGGTCGACATGCTTGGCGCGCGCGGCGGCGATGTCGCGGTGGCCGATGGCGGGCGCATCCTCGGCCGCATCGGCGACCGGGAGATCGTGGCAGCGCTCTCCCGCCGAACCGCGCGCTGAAGGCGGGCGGCTACTCGAAGACGATCGAGGGGGCCTTGCGGCGGCCGCCAGCGGCCCCGATCTCGGCCAGCGCCTTCTCGGCGATGTCGCGATAGATGCGCGCCTGCGGTCCGTCCGGGTCGCTCGCGACGACCGGCGCCCCGGCATCGGAGCTTTCGCGGATCGACATGACGAGCGGGACCTCGCCGAGGAAGGGCACGCCGAGGCGCGTCGCCTCGTCCCGCGCCCCGCCGTGGCCGAAGATATCGTAGCGCGCGCCGGTGTCCGGTGCGATGAAATAGCTCATGTTCTCGACGATGCCGAGCACGGGCACCTCGACCTTGCGGAACATGGCGAGCCCCTTGCGCGCGTCGATGAGCGCCAGATCCTGCGGCGTCGAGACGATGACGGCGCCCGCGAGCGGCACCTGCTGCGCCATGGTCAGCTGCGCGTCGCCCGTGCCCGGCGGCATGTCCACCACCAGAACGTCGAGCGTGCCCCAGTCGACCTCGCGCATCATCTGCGTCAGCGCCGACATCACCATCGGGCCACGCCAGATCATCGGCGTCTCCTCCTCGACGAGGAAGCCGATCGACATGGCCTTGAGGCCGTAGGCCTCCATGGGCTTCAGCCGCTTGCCGTCGATGGTCTCGGGCCGGCCCTTCAGGCCGAGGAGGCGCGGAACGGACGGTCCGTAGATGTCGGCGTCGAGAAGGCCCACGGAAAGGCCGAGCGCCTTGAGGCCGAGCGCGAAGTTGACGGCCGTGGTGGACTTGCCGACGCCGCCCTTGCCGGAGGCGACGGCGACGATGTGGGTGACGCCCGGAATGCCCGGCTTGCCGCCGGAGGATCGCGCGGGCGTGGCCGGCGCGTGTCGGTGAGCAGGCGGCGTCGGGGAAGGCCGGCGCGGCGGCGCGTCGTCCACGCTGCCCGGGCGGCGCTCCGCCGTCAGTGCGACCATGGCGGAATCGACGCCCTCGACGCCAATCGCCGCCCGTTCCGCGGCCTTGCGGACGGGCTCGAAGCGCTCCGCCTCCGCCGCCGGAACGGTGAGGGAGAAGAACGCCTTGCGATCCGCGACGAAGATGTCGGAGACGAGGCCGCGCGCGACGATGTCGCCGCTGCCGTCCGGCGTTCGGATCGTCGCCAGGGCCGCGAGGATTTGGGTCTTGAGGGGGTCGGACATGGGGCCGCTCCTGTCTGGAGTGCCGACATGGCCCATTCCGCGCGCCGCGCCAAGCCCCCATCGGCTCCGGCGCCGTGACCTTTTGCCCGGCAGGCCCTTGAACGCGAAAGGCCCCGCCGCGAATGCGGCGAGGCCTTGATGCGAGAACCCGAGCGGACGCCTCGCGGCGCCCGCCCGTCCGATCAGTTGAAGCGGTAGGAGAGCTTCGCCTGGATCGTGTGGAAGTCGAAGTCCTGGTCGTTCGAGAACGTCGTGGACCCGCCGGCGACGCCGCCGTTGAACGGAGCGGCCGTGAAGGTCGCCGTCGTGTCGGTGCTGCCGAGGTTGGTGTAAAGGTACTCGGTGCCGAAGGTCAGGTTGTCGGTGATCTTCGTCTCGATGCCGCCGCCGACCGAGTAACCCCAGTCGGTCTCGTTGACGTCGACCGACAGGCTGTCGATCTGGCCCGTGTTGGTCGTGACGAAGGCCGAGCTCGTCTCGCCGTAGGCGACACCGCCCGTGGCGTAGGCCAGGACCGAAGGCGTGATCAGGTAACCGGCGCGAAGGCGAGCCGTCGCGAAGTAGTCGAGATCGTTCTCGAGACGGTAGTTGGCGTCGGCCGTGCGCGAGATGACCTGCGAGGAACGGCTGTAGTCGGTCGCCGTGATGTCGACGACACCGCCGACCACGAAGCGGTCGAACTGGAAGTCGTAACCGGCGTGACCGCCGCCGGCGAAGCCGGACGAGGTCGAGGACGAGAAGTTGCGATCGAACTGGTCGACGCCGCCGATCAAGACCGGACCGCCGAAGGAGGTGCCGACCGAGATGTCGTCCGTCGAGGACGGGTTGAAGATGCCGCCGCCCTGCAGACCGAAGTAGAAGCCGGTCCAGCCGGACTCGACCGGCGCGATCGCGACGGGAGCCGGCGCCATCGGAGCCATCGGCTCCTCATAGACGATGTCGGCGGCGAGGGCCGGGGCCGAGAAGGCGGTCGCGGCGAGGAGAAGAGCAATGCGCTTCATGGTTCTGATACTCCAGCTCACGGCGGGAGCATGCCCGCCGGACGTTTGACGACGAAGGTGTGTCGGAGCGGCGGCGCTTCAGGGCGCCGACCGCATGGCCTGCCTTGTCTGCGACTAGAGTTGGCCGTCATCGCCCGGCATACAAGACGAGCATCCTGCGGCGAAAATGAGCTGTTGCAGCCCCGCAACGTCCGGATGTGACGCGGACGCGACGCACGCCGGATAAGTTACTGGCGGCTCAACGAAATTCCCACGAACGGGGGCGACGCCGCGCAACTCCAGAAATCAAAATCGGCAGCCGCTCGCCGGCAAAGCATTGCACGGCTGCATCCGAACACATTGTCGTCTCGTTCAGCTGGTCGCCGTGGCCTCGCCGCCCGCCTTGGACGCCCGGCAATCACGGCATCGCCCCCGGATTTCGACCGACGCGGTCTCCCGCTTGAAACCGTGCCTGCGCGCCAGTTCCTCCACCGGCCGGTCGAGGTCGGCGCCGTGCACCTCTTCGACGCGTTCGCACCCGTCGCAGACGAGGAAGACGACCGCATGCGCCTCGTGCTCGTGCGAATGGCTGCAGGCGAGATAGGCGTTGCGGCTTTCCAGCTTGTGGACGAGCCCCCGCTCGCCCAGCGTCTTCAGCGCACGGTAGACCTGCGGCGGCGCGCGCAGCCCGTCGGCACGCAGGGCCTCCAAGAGTTGATAGGCGCTTCTGGGGGCGGCATCCCGACGAAGCGCGTCCAGAACGAGGGTTTCGTTCCTGGTAAGGTCGACAGTCCCGCTCATCGAAGGCTCCTCGGTCCGCTTTGCCTCTAGATAAGCGTTCGGAGCCCGAATGTCGCCCGAATGAGGCAGTCCGCGCCGATGAGCGTACGCGGGCGACGGTTCAAAACTCGACGGGGCTTTGCACAGGCCGACCCTCTCCGAGCCCACTTCCGCCTCGATTTGTTCACTCTGCGTTCTTGCCAAGCGACATTGAACGCAATACCGTTCGCCTCAAGGGCGTGTTCGACGGTCGATGAACGACCGATGCGGGTGTGGTTCGATGGTCGCTAAGGTCAGGTCCGTTGCGTTTCAGGGTGTCGAAGCCGTTCCGATCGACATTCAGGTGATGATCGCACCGGGTCGCGTCGGCATGCAGATCGTCGGTCTGGCCGACAAGGCGGTGGCGGAAAGTCGCGAGCGCGTACAGGCCGCGCTTCACGCCTCGGGCCTCGCGATGCCGCCGAAGCGCGTCACGGTCAATTTGGCGCCGGCCGATCTTCCCAAGGAAGGCAGCCACTACGATCTGCCGATCGCGCTCGGCCTCATGGCCGCGCTGGGTGCCATTCCTCCGGACGCCCTGTCCGATTTCGTCGTTCTGGGCGAGCTCGCGCTCGACGGCACGATCAGCGCGGTGGCGGGCGCACTGCCGGCCGCCGTCGGCGCGAACGGGATGGGGCTGGGCCTCCTCTGCCCCGCCGCCTGCGGCGCGGAAGCCGCCTGGGCGAGCGCGGACATGCCGATCCTCGCCCCGGGCAGCCTGATCCAGATCGCCAACCATTTCCGAGGCACGCAGATCCTGTCGCGCCCCGTTCCCGCCGTACGGCAGGAGCCGGAGGGCTTGAAGGACCTGTCCGACATCCGCGGGCAGCCGCTGGCCAAGCGGGCGCTGGAGGTCGCGGCGGCAGGCGGGCACAATCTGATGATGATCGGCCCTCCGGGCTCCGGCAAATCGATGCTGGCCGAGCGCCTGCCTTCGATCCTGCCGCCACTGACGCCGGCCGAGCTGCTCGACGTCTCGATGATCGCTTCCATTGCCGGCGAGCTCGCCGGTGGCCGGCTGTCGGACCGCCGCCCGTTCCGTGCGCCGCACCACTCGGCCTCGATGGCGGCCATGGTCGGCGGCGGACTGCGCGCGCGGCCGGGCGAGGTCTCCCTCGCCCATCGGGGCGTTCTCTTCCTGGACGAGCTGCCGGAGTTCTCGCCGGCCGTCCTCGATTCGCTCCGCCAGCCGCTGGAGAGCGGCGAGAGCGTCATCGCGCGCGCCAACCATCGCGTGACCTATCCCGCGCGGTTCCAGCTCGTCGCCGCCATGAACCCGTGCCGGTGCGGCATGGCGGGGGAGCCGGGCCATTCCTGCGCGCGCGGCCCGCGTTGCCAGGCAGACTATCAGGCGCGCATCTCCGGGCCGCTCCTCGACCGGATCGACATCCGGGTCGACGTTCCCGCCGTCAGCGCCGTGGACCTCATCGCCAGAAGCCCCGCCGAGCCTTCGGAGCGGGCGAGGTCGCGGGTGGAGCGGGCCCGCGCCGTTCAGGCCGCGCGATATGCAGAGGCGGGGTTCCCGGGCGTTCTCGTCAACGCGCATTGTCCGGGTTCGATCGTGGAGGCCGTGGCGGCATTGGACGAGGGCGCGGAGCGCCTTCTGCGCGAGGCGGCGGAGCAGACCAAGTTCTCGGCGCGCGCCTATCACCGCATCCTGAAGGTCGCCCGCACGCTGGCCGATCTCGACGGTTCGGACGGGGTCGGGCGCATCCATCTGGCGGAGGCGGTGTCCTATCGCATCGCCGGCGAGCGGATGGCCGCCGCCGCCTGACCTCGGCGGAGGAGATCCCGGCCATTCGCCCGGCCACGGCAGGCTCCTGTACGGGAAACGTCCGTCGCGGGCGGGCGAGCCCCGCGCAGGCTCAGCGTCCTGCGAGAAGCTCGGAAACGCCCGGCAGGTCACGCAGGGGGCGCTGGGGGCGCGGGCCGATCTGCTCGATGATGTGACCGGCCGCGATGGCGCCGAGCGCGGCCGAACGGGCATGATCAAGGCCGCTCGTGTATCCCCGCAGGAAGCCCGAGGCGAAGAGGTCGCCGGCGCCCGTCGTGTCGCGCAAGGCCTCCACGCGGGTCGCGGCATGGTCGGACCGGTTCGCCCCTTCCATGACGACGCAGCCCTTCTCTGAGCGCGTCACGACCGCGACGCGGCGCGTGTCCTCGCCGATGCGGCGCAGCGCCTCGTCGAAATCGGTCGTCTCGTAGAGCGCGAGCGCCTCGGCCTCGTTCGCGAAGACGATGTCGACCGCGCCGGACCGCATGAGGTCCAGGAACTCCTGGCGGTAGCGGTGCACGCAGAAGGAATCCGACAGCGTCATGGCCATCTCGCGCCCGTTGGCGTGCGCGATGCGCGAAGCCAGCATGATCGCTTCCTTGGCGCGCGGCGGATCCCAGAGATAGCCCTCGAAATAGGTGACCTTGGAGGCGGCGACGACCTCCTCCTCGATGTCCTCCGGGCCAAGCTCCACACAGGCGCCGAGATAGGTGTTCATCGAGCGCTCGCCGTCCGGCGTCACGAGGATCATGCAGCGCGCCGTGGGCGGCTCGCCACCGAGCGGGCTTGTCTGGAAATGAACACCCAGTGCGCGGATGTCATGCGCGAAGATCGTTCCGAGCTGGTCGTTCGAGACCTTGCCGAAATAGGCGCCGCGACCGCCGAGGCTGACGAGACCGGCCGCCGTGTTGGCCGCCGACCCGCCCGACATCTCGATGGCCGGCCCCATCTCGTCGTAGAGCTCGACGGCGCGCGGCGTGTCGATCAGCGTCATCGCGCTCTTCTCGACCTTGAGCCGCTTCAGCGTCTCCTCGTCGGTCTGCGAGATGATGTCGACGATGGCGTTGCCGATCGTCAGAAGGTCGAACTGATGGTCCATGCGGGGGTCCCGGCCTGAAGCAGCTGACGCGCTCGTAACGGTCCGCTCGGGAAAAGGCGAGAGCGCGCGGCCGATTGTGCGGTTCGCGCCCCGCCTTATCTGAAGGGGCGGACGAACCGATCGGGGCCGCATCGATGCTTCTTTCCTCCGCCCGCCTCGCGCTGGGCGACCTCTTCTCGCCGCCCTTCCGGGCCGCGCTCTGGAAGACGCTGGGGTTGACCGCCCTCGTCCTCGTGGCGCTCTGGTTCACCGTGCGGTTCCTGTTCGAGACGGTCGCGATCCCGTTCTTCGCGCAGTTCGCCCCGGACATGCCGGCCTGGGTGGACAATGCCGGCGCGTTCGCCGGGGTCGCGGCCTCGATCGCGCTGGCCTTTCTGCTGGCGTTCCTCATCGCGCCCGTCTCGGCGGTGATCGCGGGCCTGTTCCTCGACGACGTCGCGGAAGTCGCCGAGCGCGAGCACTATCCGGGCCAGCCGGTCGGAGAGGCCTTGCCGACGCTCCGCTCCATCGTGCTCTCGCTGAAGTTCTTCGGCGTGGTGATCCTCGGCAACCTCCTGGCCTTCGCGCTCCTGTGGGTGCCGATCGTCAATCTCGCGGCCTTCTTCGTCGTCAACGGCTATCTTCTCGGCCGGGAGTATTTCGAGTTCGCGGCGCTCCGTTACCGCGAGGAGGCGGATGCCAAGGCGCTGCGGTCCCGCTATGGCGGTCGGGTGATGGCGGCTGGGCTGATCATCGCGGCCTTCCTGGCCGTTCCGATCCTCAACCTTCTGACGCCGCTCTTCGCCGCCGCCTTCATGGTTCACCTTCATCACCGCGTCGCGGAGAAGGAAGGCGGCCTGCCCGTCAGGGGGCCGGGGCGCCCGGCTGCGGTTGGGGACCGGGCGGTCTGACCTCGAGCGGCTCCAGCGGAGCGGGCACGTCGCACCACTTTTCCGGACTCTTGCAGAGATCGGCGATGACGCAGGCCGGGCAATCGGGCTTGCGCGCCTTGCACACGTAGCGTCCGTGCAGGATCAGCCAGTGATGGGCGTCGCGTAGATAGCCGCCGGGGATGATGCGGAGGAAGTTCCGCTCCACCTCGTCCGGGGTCTTGCCGGGCGCGATCCTCAACCGGTTGCCGATCCGGAAGATATGCGTGTCGACGGCCAGGGTCTCCTCTCCGAAGGCGGTGTTGAGAACGACGTTGGCGGTCTTGCGGCCGACACCGGGCAGCGCCTCCAGCGCCTCGCGGCTGGTCGGAACCTCGCCTCCGTGCTCCTCGACCAGCGCCCTGGAAAGCGCGGCGACGTTCTTGGCCTTGTTGCGGAAGAGACCGATCGACTTGATCTCCTCGCGGATCTCGTCCTCGCCCAGCGCCGCCATGTCGGCCGCGTTGTCCGCGCGCTCGAAAAGCCCGCGCGTCGCGCGGTTCACGCCCATGTCGGTCGCCTGGGCGGAGAGAACGACCGCGACCAGAAGGGTGAAGGGGTTGGTGTGCATCAGCTCCGGCTGGGGCTTGGGGCGCTGCACCTGAAAGCGGCGGAAGATCTCGGCGATCTCCTCGGCCGAATAGGGAATGCGGGGTCTGCGCGCCGCGGCCTTGCGTCTCACCTTGCCCGCCAGGTCGCCCGTGGTCTTGGCACCCGTCGCCGCCTTCGCCATTCTCCACGCTCCGTGCCGACTTTTCTTCGCCCGAAGACGCCATATCCTTCGGGTACGGCAACGCAAAGAGGCTGACGATGACCGGCACCGCCGCATCTTCCGTGCCCGGACAGGATGGCGCCGAAGCGCCGATCTTTCATGCGCTCCTGACGCCGCACCGCTCGCTGTCGAAACGCGGCTTCAACACGATGATGGGTGTGCTGGCGATCCTGAGCCTCTTCGTCGGGATCGGCTTCGTCTCGAACGGCGCATGGCCGGTGATCGGCTTCTTCGGGCTCGACGTTCTGGTGCTCTGGCTCGCCTTCCGCGCCAATTACCGGGCCGGCCGCGTCAGCGAGGAGGTCCGTGTCTCGCGCACCGAACTCCTGATCCGCAAGGTCTCCGCGCAGGGCAGGGTCGCGGAGGCCTCTTACAACCCCTTCTGGACGCGCCTCCATGTCTCGCGGCACGAGGAGATCGGCGTCACGCGCATGGAGGTGACCGGAAAGGGCCGAACGACGCAGGTCGGCGGCTTCCTCAACCCGGCGGACCGCGAAAGCTTCGCCGTCGAGTTCGGCCGGGCGCTCGCGACCGCCCGAAGGGGCTGAGCGGCGGAAAAACGGGTGGCCGGCCGGCGGGCCGGGTGCTTAGGTCTGCGCAAGACCATTGCCGAGGGAGCCGCACCCATGCTGCACCAGACGATCGAGATCGAGCGATTCGACGCGGCCCCGGCGCTGATGCCGGTTTCGCCGCCGCAGAGCGATTACGAGATCGTCTGCGCCGCGATCGCCTTCATCTCGGGGCACTATCGCGAGCAGCCCTCGCTGGCCGAAATCGCCGCCGCGCTGAAGGTCGGCGAGCGGGAGCTGGAAACGCTGTTCCGCCGCTGGTCGGGCCTGACGCCGAAGGCGTTCCTCCAGGCGGTGACGATCGACCATGCCCGCCGGCTCCTCGGCGAGGGCATGCCGCTTCTCGACGCGGCGATGGAGGTCGGGCTGTCCGGGCCCTCGCGGCTTCACGACCTCTTCGTCAAGCACGAGGCCGTGTCGCCCGGCACCCACAAGGCCAAGGGCGACGGCCTCAGCCTCTCCTACGGTTTCGCGCCCTCCCCCTTCGGACGCACGCTCGTTCTCTGGACCGAGCGCGGGGTGGCGGGCATCGCCTTTTCCGACGCCGAGCGCGGCGGCGACGCGGCGGCCTTCGAGGACATGCGCCGACGTTGGCCGAAGGCGGCTTATATCCGCGACGATTCGGGAGCCGTTCCCCACGTCGCACGAGCCTTCGACCCGGAGAGCTGGAACGAGGGCCGCCCGATGCGGGTCGTTCTCATCGGCACGGACTTCGAGGTCCGCGTCTGGCAGGCACTCCTCGAGATACCTGTCGGACGCGCGACGACCTATTCGGCGATCGCGGAAGGGCTCGGCGCTCCGAAGGCCTCGCGCGCGGTCGGCGCGGCGGTCGGACGCAACCCGATCTCCTTCGTCGTGCCGTGCCACCGGGTGGTCGGCAAGTCCGGCGCGCTCACCGGCTACCATTGGGGACTGACGCGCAAGCGCGCCATGCTCGGCTGGGAGGCCGGCGTTCTCGCACGTTGAAGGCGGCAGGCGCGACACCACGCCCGCTTCGGAAGGAGACGTGCCGCCCTATCTGGCGGGCGCATGAGCGGAACGAAACGATTGCTGGACGAGGCGGAGGTCGAGGAGGCGTTCAGGCGTCTCAAGGCGCACATGCCGGGCCGCACGAAGACCGCCAAGGGGCCGAAGGACCAGCCGGACCCGTTCCGATCGGTCGTCGCCTGCGTCCTCTCCGCCCAGAGCCTCGACCGGAACACCGAGCGGGCCGCCACGGCGCTGTTCGCCAGGATCGAGACGCCGCAGGATCTTCTCGACCTGCCCGAGGCCGAGATCGCCGATGCGATCCGCCCCTGCGGCCTCTACAACATGAAGGCGCGCAATCTGAAGAAGCTGGCGAAGGCGCTGGTCGAGCGGCAGGGCGCGGTGCCGAAGGACCGCGCCGGCCTGATGAGCTTGCCGGGCGTCGGGCGCAAATGCGCCGACATCGTCATGGCCTTCACCTTCGACGAGGCCGTGATCGCGGTCGACACGCATGTGGACCGCGTCTGCAACCGCCTCGGCCTGACGGACGAGACGACCGCCGACCGCACCGCCGCCGCGCTCGAGGCCCGCGCGCCGGACTGGGCGCTGATGGACGGACACTTCTGGCTGATCCAGTTCGGCAAGGCCGTCTGCGTCTCGCGCCGTCCGAAATGCGAGACCTGCTTCCTGAACGACCTCTGCCTCTTCTTTCGCGCGACCGGAATGACGCCGGACGCGGTCAGCCCGCCCGCAGGCTGATCGCCGTGCCCCACGGGTCGCTCAGCGTCAGGCCGTTTCGGTCCGCGAGCGAATGTCCCGCCCGCTCCGCTGTCGCCCGGAGCGTCCCCTCCTCCGTCGCGATCTCGACCTCCGCGAGGCCCGCCGCACCCCCGGGGCGCGGACCGGCGCCGCGGCTGTTCCACACATTGCCGGCGAGCTGATGATGATAGCCGCCCGAGCCGAAGAAGCTTGCGCCCGAATATCGACAGGTGACGTCGAAGCCGAGCACGCCGCTGTAGAAGGCCTCGGCGGCCGCGATCTCACCGACCTGCAGGTGGACGTGGCCGACGATTCCCGCCTCCGGGAAGCCGGACCAGTCGCGCCCCTCCGCTTCGGCCGCGAGTCCGGGCAAGTCCAGACGGTCGTTCGCCATCTGGATCGTGCCGTTGTCGTTCGGCCAGAGCGACGACGGCCGGTCGACATAGATCTCGATGCCGTTGCCTTCCGGATCGGAGAGATACACCGCCTCGCTCACCGTGTGGTCGGCGGCCCCTTGCAGGTCGATCCCCCGCGCCTTCGCAAAGGCCAGCCACGCACCGAGATCGGAGCGCCCCGGCAGCAGAAAGGCGGTGTGGAACAGCCCGGCATCGCGCGGCGAGCGCGGTGAGGCTGCCGGATCGTGCCGAAGCTCCAGAAGCGCGGCGCGGTTCGTGCCGAGCAACGCGCCTTCGCGGTCCTGCGAAAGAACCCGGAGGCCGAGGATATCGCGGTAGAAGCCGGCCGCCCGGTCGAGGTCGCGCACGACGAGCGCGACCTTCGAGATCCGGTGCGGGGCGCCAGCGAGAACGGGGTCGATCGCGGCTTCGCTTGTCATGGTCATCGCCTTATCGAACCTCTTCGGACGCTCAGGCCAGCCCGAGCACGTCCCGCATCGAATAGAGGCCGGCCCCGCGCGCCTTGGCCCACAGCGCCGCCCGCACTCCGCCGCGCGCGAAGATCGAACGATCTTCGGCGCGGTGACCGAGTTCGATCCGCTCACCTTCGCCCGCCAGGATCACCTGATGATCGCCGACGACCGAGCCGCCCCGCAAGGTGGCAAAGCCGATCGTGCCGGCTTCCCGCGCGCCGGTGTGGCCGTCACGGACCCGAACGCTGGCGGCGTCCAGATCGACCCCGCGTCCCTCGGCCGCGGCCCGTCCGAGCAGGAGCGCGGTGCCGGACGGCGCATCCACCTTGTGGCGATGGTGCATCTCGACGATTTCGATGTCGAAGGCGTCGGGCCCGAGGGCCTTCGCCGCCTGCTCGACGAGGCTGGCGAGAAGATTGACGCCGAGGCTCATGTTGCCGGACTTCACGATCACGGCGCCGGCCTTTGCCGCCGACGCGATCGCGGCCTCGTCGTCGGCCGAGAAGCCGGTCGTTCCGATCACGTGGACGATGCCACGCTGCGCCGCGAGCCGGGCGACCTCGACGCTGGAGGCCGGGGCGGTGAAGTCGAGAATGCCGTCGGCGCCCTCCAGTGCCGCGCCGAGATCGTCGGCCAGCGCGACGCCGCAGGCGGCGATGCCGGCCAGCGCGCCTGCATCCTGTCCAAGCAGGGCATTGCCGGGCCGCTCGATCGCGCCGTGAAGGACAGCGCCCGGCGTCTCGGCCACGACCCGCACCAGCGTGCGGCCCATACGGCCGGCAGCGCCGAGTACCACGAGCTTCATCGCGTCCATGTCATCCCTCCTTCATTCGGCGGCGGCCGCGCCGGCCCTGCCCCGCGCCTTGCCCTGCAGGGCGTGGAAATGCGCGTAGAGCCCGCCGGGCCGGTCGGCCAGTTCGTCGTGCGTGCCCGCTTCCGCGATCCGGCCCCGTTCGACGACGAGGATCTGGTCGGCATCGACGATGGTCGACAGGCGGTGGGCGACGACGATGACGGTCCGCCCTTTCATCACACGCTCCAGCGCCGCCTGAACGAGGGTCTCGGACTTGGTGTCGAGCGCGGACGTCGCCTCGTCGAGAAGCAGGATCGGCGCGTCGCGAAGGAGGGCTCGGGCGATGGAAAGTCGCTGGCGCTGCCCGCCGGACAGGGTCGCTCCGGCCTCGCCCACGGGCGTCTCGTAGCCGAGCGGCTGGGCGAGGATGAACTCCTCGGCCTGCGCCTGCCGCGCGGCCTCCTCCACCTCCTCGTCGCTCGCCTCGGGCCGGCCGTAGCGGATGTTGTCGCGGATGGTCCCTTCGAAGAGCGTCGGCGACTGCGGCACATAGGCGATCTGCCGGCGCAGCGACGCCTTGGTGACGGTCGCGATGTCCTGCCCGTCGATGAGGATGCGGCCGGAATCGAGATCGTAGAAGCGCTCGATCAGCGTGATGATGGTCGACTTGCCGCCGCCGGACGCGCCGACGAGCGCTGTCGTGCGCCCGGCGGGCGCGACGAAGGAGACGTTCGCGAGAACCGGATCGACGCTGTGATAGCCGAAGGTGACGTTCTCGAAGACGACCTCGCCCTTCTCGACCCGCAAGGGCGCAGCGCCGGGCGCGTCGGCCTGCCGGGGCGGCATGTCCAGGATCTCGTAGATCATGCGCGCGTTGACGAGCGCGCGCTCGAGCTGCACCTGCAGCCGCGCGAGGCGCCGGGCCGGATCGTAGGCCAGCAGCAGCGCCGTGATGAAGGCGAACATGGCGCCCGGCGAATGCCCCTCGACGATCGCGCGATAGCCCGACCAGGCGATGACGCCGGCGATGGCGATGCCCGCGATCGTCTCCGTCACGGGGCCGGACCGCTCCGTGATGATCGCGATGCGGTCCGAACGCTCGCGGGCGCCCTCGATCAGCGTCTCGATGCGCTCGCGCAGCGGCTGCTCCATGGTGAAGGCCTTCACCACCTGGATGCCCTGCGAAGCCTCCTGCATGGCGCCGAGGACGCGGGCGTTCAGCTCCACCGACTGGCGCGTCGCCTTGCGCAGCTTCTGGGCGAGCTTGGCGATCATGATCCCGACGGGCGGGCCGGCCAGAAGCGCGATCGCCGACAGGAGCGGATCGAGCCAGACCATGACGCCGACGAGGAAGACCAATGTCAGCGCGTCGCGGGCGATCGAGGTGATCGTCAGGTTCAGCGTGTCGCGCACGCCCGTGACGTTCTGGTTGATGCGCGCGGCCAGCTGGGCGGAGCGCGTCTCGCCGAAGAAGTCGACCGAAAGCTCGGTCAGATGGGCGAAGAGCCGGCGCTGGTAGCGCGCCACGATGTCGTTGCCGATGCGCGCCAGGATCACGCCCTGCCCGTAGGTCGCCACGCCCCGGATCGCGAAGGTCAGGAAGACGACGATGGGCAGGGTGACGACGAAGGTGATGTCGCCTGCGACGAAGATCTCGTCGATGACGTCGCGCATGATCCAGGCGAGGAAGGCCGTGGTCGCGGCGACGAGCACCATGCAGGCGACGGCGATCGCGTAGTTGGCGCGGTGTTCGTGCCCGTTCTCGGCGAGAATCCGCTTCAACAGCGCGAAGGCACGGCTGCGGTCCTGTTCCTTCTTCAGGGAGAGGGCTGGCTTGACGGACAATGGGTCTTCCGCGGGCGTTTGCGTTCCGTTTCGCTGCACGGCCCTTCCCGTCGAGCTGGAATGCTCGGGTGCCGGACGATCGCGGTTCTATAAAGGCAGACGTCCCCCGTGCCTACCGCCGGGTGCCGTTTCAGACCGACCAGTGTCGCCCTTTCGTCTCCACGCCGAACCCGGCCGGGTGGCTGGCATAGGCCGCGAGCCCTGCCAGCGCAGCCAGCGGCTGCGTGACGACGTAGAGAGGAATGTGCCCGATCAGGGCCGAGTGCGGTGCCTTGTCCTCGAAGGCGCTGCGGAACGCCTCGCGCTTCAGCACCGGCATGAGGCGGGCGAAGATGCCGCCTGCGATGAAGACGCCGCCCTTGGCCATGAAGATCAGCGCGAGATCGCCGGCGAGGCGACCGAGATAGGTCGAGAAGAGGTCCACAGCCTCCGCGCTCGCCGGATCGCCCCCGGTGATCGCGCTTTCGGTGATGGAGGCGGGGCTCGAATGGTCCGGCGTTCGGCCGTCGGCGGCGCAGATCGCGCGATGGAGGTTCACCAGCCCACGTCCGCACAGGATCTGCTCGGCGGAGATCCGCCCCTCGATCGCGGCCAGATGCGGCCAGATCGCATGATCGCGCGGGGTGCGCGGGCCGAGATCGACATGCCCGCCCTCCCCCGCGACGGGAATCCACATGTTCCGCGCCCGCACGAGGCCCGCGACGCCGAGCCCGGTACCCGGACCGACGACGACGCGGCTCGCTCCCTCGGTCGCGGTGCCGGAGCCGATCTGCACGCGGCCGTCCTCGCCGAGCCCCGCGACGGCGAGCGCCTGGGCCTCGAAGTCGTTGAGGACGACGACCTCCTCGAAGCCGAGTTCGGCGATGAGGACCTCCGGCCGCACCACCCAATCGCAATTGGTCAGCGCGATCTCGGAGCCTTCCACGGGGCCTGCGACGGCGAGAAGGACCGAGCGCGGACGGATGCTCGTCTGGTCGAGGACGGCCTGCCGGATCGCATCGTCGATGTTCTTGAAACTCGCCGTCTGGACGATCGGGAAGGTCTGCGGCTCGGACGACGCATCGACGAGGATGGAGAAGCGGGCGTTGGTGCCGCCGATATCGCCGAGAAGGGCGGGGAAGCGCAGGGCGTCGGGGCTGTGGGTCATGAAGGCGCTCTCGCGTCGGGTCGTCACGGGCATAACGCGAGGGGCGGCGAAGGCCAAGCGGCTCCTTCATCTCATAGGGTGCGGCCGTCGCGCGCCAACCGGGTCAGCCCCCCGGCCGCGGGCTCGGCACCGGCACGCTCGACGGGAGTTCGGGCACGGCCATGCTTGCGGCGCTCGCCTGCGAGAAACTCGGCACCGGACCGGCCGGCGCACGCACGAGCGAGATGCAGGCGTTCGGCAGCGCCGAGAGCTGCATGGGCGGGCGAGGCTTGTAGGGCGGCGCGTCCGGCGGAGGGGGCTGCAGCGCGACATCGAACCACCATTGCAGGCTGGCGTCGCACCCTTCCGCCTGCGGAACCGGGTCCTGCTTCTCGCAGGCCGTGGCCGCCGGGCAAGCGAGGCGGATATGGAAGTGATAGTCGTGGCCGTAGGCGGGCCGCACCTTGCGCAGCCAGGAACGGTCCCCGCCCGCCGTCTCGCAGATCTTCTTCTTGATGCCCGGATGGACGAAGATGCGCTCCACCTCCGGCTGGAGCGCGGCTCGGCGGATCAGGCGCAGATGCTCCGGCCGCCACCTTGTATCGTCGACCGTCAGCGTTCCCGGGCGCAGCACGGACGGCATGTCCATCTCCTCGCGCTGCACCTCGTTCAGTCGCTGCGGCGGCATCTCCGTCAGGTAGATGTCGGCGTCGAGCCCTATCTGGTGCGAGGAATGGCCGACGGCCGGTCCGCCGCGCGGCTGCGAGATGTCGCCGATGAGAATGCCGCGCCAATTGTCGTTGGCGGCCACGATCTCGGAAAAGCGCTTCAGGAAGTCGATCGTCGCGGGATGCCCGTAGGACTTGTTGCGGTTTCGCCGCACGTCCTGCCAGTGCGGCCCGTCCGGCGGCATTTCCACTCCGCCCATCAGGCAGCCGCGATTGTAGTTGCCGACGGCGTCGGTGCGCTGGCCCGCCGGCCCGGACAGCGCCCCGAAGACCTCGCGCGCGACCTGAGCCTCGGCCGGCCCGCCGGTGAACAAGGCCGCGCAGGCTGTCAGGATGATCGTCACTGAGCGAATGCGCATGCAGCCTCTCCTCGTCCCCGAAAGGATCGCACGACCCGTTGACCCGAGCCTTGCGGGAGAGAACAGGGGCTTGCCGTCCTTTTGACGGCGGCGCGTCACACGCTTTCGTGTCGCCCGCTCGTCTCGGACCGGAAGATCGCGTCGATGACCCGCTGGTTGAGGATCGACTCCTCCAGAGCGAAGAGCGGAACGTCCTCCCCCGCGACCCGGCGCGAGAAGGCCTCGACCTGCTCGCGATACTGGTTCACCGCCGGGAAGCGCCGGACCTCGCTCTCCACATGCCCCTGGTCGTGGAGCACGACGCGCGTGTCACCGTAGATGCCGGCGTTGAAGGGTGCCTCGACCTCAATGAAGCCGTCCGTTCCATGGAACACCATGGACTGCCGGGCCGCCGCCTGCGTGCCGACATAGAAGGACAGTCGGAAATTCTCGAACGCCACCGTGCAGTCCGCGAAGCGGTCCGTGCCGAAGCGCGGATCGCGTTCGACGCGGCCGAAGGCGGAGACGGGCTCGGCGCCCGTCACCAGACGCGTCACGACGATCGGGTAGACTCCGATGTCCGGCAGCGCGCCGCCGCCCAGCTCGACGACGTTGCGCATGTTGGCCGGATCGTCGTTGAAGTAGGAGAAGGCCCCCTGGACGTGCAGGAGCCGTCCGATCCGCCCGGCCTCGATCCAGTCGCGGACCTGCGCCCATTGCGGATGGTGCTTGACCATGAAGGCCTCGGACACGACCAGACCCGTCTCGTCGCGCGCGGCGACCAGCGGCTCAATGTCGGAGGCTCGGAGCGCGAGCGGCTTCTCGACGAGAACGTGCTTGCCGGCCCGGATCGCCTTCAGCGTCCGTTCGACATGCTGTGCCGTCGGCAGTGGAACGTAGACAGCATCGACCGCGTCGCTCGCCAGCAGCTCGTCGTAGGAACCGAAGGCGAGCGGCGCGCCGCAATGATCGGCGAGCGCCCGGGCCCGCGTCGCGTCCCGGCTGGCGATCGCGGAGAGCACCGAGCCCTCGGCGGCCAGGATCGCCGGCACGAGATGCGTGCGCGCGATCTTCGCCGTCGAGAGGATGCCCCAGCGCAGCATGGTGGTCCTAGCTCCGCAGCGTTCCGCCGGTCGCCTTGGCGACGGCGGCGACGATCTTGGCGCAAACGGCCTCGATCTCGGCATCCGTCAGCGTCTTGTCGGACGGGTTCAGGGTCACCTCGATCGCGACGGACTTGGCGTTCTCGCCGAGCGATGCGCCCTCGAAGATGTCGAAGATGCGGACCTCGCCCACGAGCTTGCGGTCGGCGCCTTCGGCCGCGCGCACGATCTTCAGCGCCTCGGTGCCCGAATCCACCACGAAGGCGAAGTCGCGCTTCACCGGCTGGAAGGGCGAGAGCGTCAGCACCGGCTTGGTCCGGGTCGGCTTGCGCTTGGGCTCCGGGCATTCGTCGAGATGCACCTCGAAGCCCGCAAGCGCGCCGCTGGCGCCGAGCGCCTTCACGGTCTTGGGGTGCAGTTCGCCGAACTCGGCCAGGACCGTCTTCGGCCCGAGCTTGATGCGACCCGAGCGGCCGGGATGGTACCAGGCGCTGGCGGGAGCCTCGACCTGCAGGCGTTCGGTCGGAACGCCGAGCGCCTCCAGCACGGCGATCGCGTCTGCCTTGGCATCGAACACGCCGACGGGCTCGGCCGAGCTCTTCCAGTCGCGCCCGGCGCCCGCCAGACCCGCCGTTCCACGACGGAGACCGGCGGCCACGCGCTTCTGCCCGTCCGGTTCCGCCGAGCGGTAGACATGGGAGACCTCGAACAACGCCGTGTCGCCATAGCCGCGCGCGGCGTTGCGCGCCGAGGCCTGGATCAGGCTCGGCAGCAGCGAGGGGCGCATGTCGGACAGATCGGCCGCGATCGGGTTCTTGAGGCTCAAGCTCTCGTCGCCGCCGCCGAAGAGCCTGGCGGCCTCGTTCGAGACGAAGGAGTAGGTCACCGTCTCGACCATTCCGCGCGCCGCGAGCGAGCGCCGGGCCGCCTTGTCGCGCTTCTGGGCGAGCGTCAGGATCGGCGTCGCGACGGACTGGACGCGTTCCAGAGGCTTGGGCTCGATCGCATCGACGCCGACGAGGCGCATGACCTCCTCGACGAGATCGGCCTTGCCCTCGATGTCGGGGCGCCAGGAGGGCGCGACGACGGAGGCGCGCTCGCCGGTCCGCTCGACCGCGAAGCCGAGGCGGGCGAGCAATTCAACCTGCCTTTCCGCCGGAACGTCGAGGCCGGTGAGGCGCTTGACTTCCGAGAAGGGCAGTTCGATCGGCGTTTCCGTCGTCTCCCGCCGGGCGACGATCCGGGCCTCGCTCGCCGTGCCGCCGCACAGGTCGAGGACGAGCCGCGTCGCCAGTTCCAGCCCGTCTTCCATGAAAGCCGGATCGACGCCGCGCTCGAAGCGGTAGCGCGCATCGGTGATGATGCCGAGCGAGCGACCGGCACGGGCGATGTCGATCGGCTCCCACAGCGCCGATTCGATCAGGACGTCCGTCGTGCCCTCGTCGCAGCCCGAATGCTCCCCACCCAGAATGCCGCCGATCGATTCCACGCCCTTGTCGTCGGCGATCACGCAGACGCCCGCGTGCAGCGCATGCGTCTTGCCGTCGAGGCCGAGAAGCGCCTCGCCCTCGCGCGCCTGCCGCACGACGAGATCGCCGGAGACCTTGGCGGCGTCGAAGACATGCAGCGGACGGCCCCGGTCGAAGGTCAGATAGTTGGTGATGTCGACGAGCGCGTTGATCGGGCGCAGGCCGATCGAGCGAAGGCGCTTCTGCATCCACTCCGGCGAGGGGCCGTTCCTGACGCCCGACACGCGCCGCAGCGCGAAGCCGAGGCAGGTCGCGCTCTCGACCTTCACCTCGACCGGACAGGCGCCGCTGCCGGGGACCGGCTCGATCGTGCCGTCCTTCAGCGTGCCGAGGCCCGCAGCCGCCAGATCGCGCGCGATGCCGTGGATGCTCGTCGCATCCGGCCGGTTCGGAGTCAGATTGATCTCGATCAGCGGATCGGCCAGCCCGGCATAGTCGGCGAAGGCCGTGCCGACCGGTGCGTCCTCCGGCAGGTCGATGATGCCATCATGCTCGTCGGACAATTCCAGCTCGCGCTGGGAGCACATCATGCCGTGGCTCTCCACGCCCCGGATCTTGCCGACGCCGAGCGTCGTGTCGATGCCCGGAACGTAGGTCCCCGGCAGGCCGAGAACGCCGACGAGGCCGGCCCGCGCGTTCGGCGCACCGCAGACCACCTGCAGCGGCTTGCCGCCGTTGACGTTCGGACCGGCATCGACCGACAGGACCCGCAGGCGGTCGGCGTCGGGATGCTGCTCGGCCGTCAGGACGCGCGCGATGGTGAAGGGCCGCATCGCCGCCTTGTCGTCGACGCTCTCGACCTCGAGCCCGATCGCCGTCAGCGCCTCGGTGATCTCGTCGAGGGTCGCGGTCGTGTCGAGGTGATCCTTCAGCCAGGACAGGGTGAACTTCATCGGAAGACGACTTTCGAAATATCTTGGACGGTCTAGCGGTCGGCGGCGCGCCGGGCGGCGTCGCGCACCGCGCCGTTGGCGTGGACGAAGCGGTAGGTCGAGAGAGCGACGACCGCGAAGACGAGGTTGGCGATGACGAGCGAGGTGAGGCTCAGAGGGGAGCCGAAGGCGAAGCGATCGACGACCGTCGGCAGGAGAACGCCGACGGCGAGCGAGGAGAGCACCGCCGGCGTCGCGTCGAGCTTGGCGTAAAGGACGGCGAAGAGGATGACGGTCACCAGCGCCAAGACGTAGTCGGCGGGCGAGAACATCGCCGTCATGAACGGCACGCCCGCGAAGAGCCAGATGCAGAAGCCCGCGACGAGCGTGCCGATCACCGCGCCGGCGAGGACCGCCACCGTCTCGACGAACACCATCTTGGCCGTCATCGCATGCTCCTTCTCGCGATCTGTCGCGAACACCGGGGTCCTGATGCCGATATGGGCGCGACACGCCCGCGCTGTCGGCCCCTCGCCGGCTCGATCAGTTGCTCAGGCCGGCGAAGAGCGTCGGCATGTCGAGCGGCCGGAACCCGTAATGCTCGTTCCACCGCACATCCGCGTCGAAGAAGGCGCGAAGGTCCGGCATGCCGTATTTCAGCATGGCGATGCGGTCGATGCCCATGCCCCAGGCGAAGCCCTGCACCTCGTCCGGATCGAGCCCGACGCCGCGAAGGACGTTCGGATGGACCATCCCGCAGCCGAGAATCTCCATCCAGTCGGTCCCCTCCCCGAAGCGCACCTCGGAGCCGGAGCGGTCGCACTGGATGTCCACCTCCATCGAAGGCTCGGTGAAGGGAAAGAAGGACGGCCGGAACCGCATGTTCAGGCTCGGGACCTCGAAGAACGCCTTGCAGAACTCCGTCAGCACCCACTTCATGTTGGCGACGTTCGCGGTCCGGTCGATGACGAGGCCTTCGACCTGATGGAACATCGGCGTGTGGGTGGCGTCGGAATCCTGGCGATAGGTCTTGCCGGGAATGACGATGCGGATCGGCGGCGCCTGGCGCTCCATCGTGCGGATCTGCACGGGCGAGGTGTGCGTGCGCAGGAGCCTGGGCTCCTCGCCCTCGCGCCCCTTCAGGAAGAAGGTGTCGTGCATCTCGCGCGCCGGATGCCCTTCGGGGAAGTTCAGCGCGGTGAAATTGTAGCGGTCGGTCTCGATGTCCGGACCTTCGGCGACCGAGAAGCCCATGTCGGCGAAGATGGCCGTGATCTCGTCGATCACCTGACTGATCGGGTGGATGCGCCCGCGAGAGAGCGGCGAGGGTCGCACCGGGAGCGAGACGTCCACGCGCTCGGCGGCAAGGCGCGCGTCCATCGCCGCGTCGGCGAGCGCCTCCCGCTTCCGCGTCAGCGCCGCCTGCACCCGGTCGCGCAGGCCGTTCAGCGCCGGCCCCGCCTCGCGGCGCTCCTCCGGGCTCATCTTGCCGAGCCCCTTCAGGGCCTCCGAGATTTCGCCCTTCTTGCCGAGGGCCGAGAGACGCACGGCCTCGAGGGCCGCTTCGTCGCCGGCCGCCTCGATGTCGCGGAGCGTGGTCTCTTCGAGAGCTGTCAGGTCGCGCAAGGTCTCAAGTCCTGTCTGTCCGCCCGGCCATGGCCGGAAAGTCCCCGGCTTCTAGAACATTGGGGCCGGGAGGCAAAGCGTTCCGCCGCGCCGGCTTCAGTCCGCCGCCATCGTGCGGATGCGCTCGGACAGCGCCGACATCTCGAAGGGCTTGGTGACGACCTGCATGCCCGGCTCCAGATGGCCGTGGCTGAGGACCGCATTCTCCGCAAAGCCCGTGACGAACAGAACCTTGAGCCCGTCCCTGAGCTCGCGGGCCGCATCCGCCACCTGGCGGCCGTTCATGCCGTTCGGAAGCCCGACATCGGTCACCAGGAGATCGATCACCGCGTCCGACCGCAGGATCTTCAGCGCCTCCGGTCCGTCCCCAGCCTCCAGCGCCACGAAGCCGAGTTCTTCGACCGCATCGACCACGAGCATGCGCACCAGCGGCTCGTCGTCCACCACGAGAATGGTCTTGTCGGACGAGCGCGGCGGAACGGGCGGCGTCTCCGGCAGCGGTTCGGGCTCCATCGAGGCATGGTGGCGCGGCAGGTAAACGCAGACCATCGTGCCCGCACCGACCTCCGAATAGATGCGGACCTGCCCGCCGCTCTGGCGCGCGAAGCCGTAGATCATCGACAGGCCGAGACCGGTTCCGAGGCCGATGGGCTTGGTGGTGAAGAAGGGATCGAAGGCCTTCTCGATGATGTCGGCCGACATGCCCGTTCCGGTATCCGACACGCACATCGAGACGTACTGGCCGGGCGGAAGGTCACGCTCCTTCGCCGCGCGCTCGTCGAGCCAGCGATTGGCGGTCTCGATCGTGATCTTGCCGCCGTCCGGCATCGCATCACGCGCGTTGATGCACAGATTGAGAAGGGCGTTCTCCAGCTGGTTGGGATCGACCAGCGTCGCCCAGAGGCCACCCTTGGCCACCGATTCGACGGTGATCTGCGGACCGACGGTGCGCTGGATCAGCTCCTCCATGCCCGCGACCAGACGGTTCACGTCCGTGGGCTTGGGCGCGAGAGTCTGCCGCCGCGAGAAGGCGAGGAGGCGATGGGTGAGCGCCGCGGCGCGCTTCACCGCCCCTTGCGCCCCGATCATGTACCGGTCGAGCTCGCCGATCCGCCCCTGGAGGATGCGCGCCTGCATCATGTCGAGCGAGCCGGAGATGCCGGCGAGCAGGTTGTTGAAGTCGTGCGCGAGGCCGCCGGTGAGCTGGCCCACCGCTTCCATCTTCTGCGACTGGCGCAGCGCCTCCTCGGCCGCCATCAGCTCGGCCGTCTGCTCGGCGACGCGCTGTTCCAGCGTCTCGTTGAGCTCCTTCAGCATCTTCGTGACGCGGCGGCGCTCGGCTTCGACGGCCCGCCGCTCCTCGACATCGATGAGGACGCCGGGAAAGGTGAGCGGCGTTCCGTCGGGCCCGTGCTCGACGCGGCCGTTGGCCTCCAGCCAGTAGTATTTCCCGTCGGCGCGGCGCGTCCGGTACTGGTGAGCGTAGGGGCCGCCGCGGGCGACCGCCTCCTCGATCGCCGCCATCAGCCCGTCCCGGTCCTCCGGATGGACCGTCTCGATCACCTGATCCAGGCTCAACCCCGTGCGCCCGCGCTTCGGGTCGAGACCGAAGGCGAGCGCGAAAGGCTCGTCCACGGTGAAGCGGTCGTTCGGAAGGTCCCAGATCCAGGTTCCGATGATGGCGCCGGCGGCCAGAGCGAGTTGGACCCGCTGCGCGTTCTCGCGCGCCACCGCCTCGCTCCCGCGCAACGCCACCTCGGCGACCTTGCGCGCGGTGATGTCGCGGAAGAGCACGGAGACCTGATTCAGGTGCGCCGGCTCCAGCCGGGTCGCAGAGACCTCGATATGCCGTCCGACCTCGCGGAACTCCCGCTCGAAACGCAGAGGCTCCCCCGTCGAGAGCACCTGCCCGTAGAGCTCGACCCACGACCGCGCGTCGATCGGCGCAACGTCGTAGACGGTCTTGCCGACGATGTCGGGAATCCCGGTGTGGCGGGCGTAGCCGGCATTGGCCTCGATATGCACGTAGTCGCTGAGCGGACCGTCCGGGCCGTCGACGAACTCGATGATGCAGAAGCCCTCGTCGAGCGAATCGAACAGAGCCTTGTAGCGGGCGAGGCTTCGGCTCGCCTCGTCACTTTCGCGCGGCGGCGAGGCCTCCGGGCTTTCCTGGGCGGGTTCGGGCTGTTGGGTCTGCACGTGCGATGCTCTTCTGCGCCTGCCGCCGCGGGAGATAAGCGCCAAAGCGCCGAGGTCGAGGCTCCCGTCCCCGCGGGCTGACATCCGCACAGTAGGTCCACGGAACGCAAAAGCCCGCCGGGCCGTCTGGCCGGGCGGGCTTTCGAACTCGACGGGATGGAAGGCTCAGGCGGCCTTCTTCTCTCCGACCGCGCGCTCGTAGGCGCCCGGGAACTGGCCGTCCTTGATGTAGGACAGGGCGTTCTTCGCCTGCTCGACCAGCGCCGCGAAGGCCTCCGGCTCGTGGATGGCGATGTCGGACAGAACCTTGCGGTCCACCTCGATGCCGGCCTTGTTCAGACCGTCGATGAAGCGGGCGTAGGTCAGGCCGTGCTCGCGCACCGCCGCGTTGATGCGCTGCACCCAGAGAGCGCGGAAGTTGCGCTTCTTGTTGCGGCGGTCGCGCGTGGCGTACTGCTTGGACCGGTCGACCGCAGCCTTGGCGGCGCGGATCGTGTTCTTGCGACGGCCGTAAAAGCCCTTGGCGGCCTTCAGGACCTTCTTGTGCTTGGCGTGGGACGTAACGCCCCGCTTGACGCGTGCCATGATCTAGCTCCTTGAAATCTCTTGAGTACCCGGTCCGCGCTTAGCGGTTGTAGGGCATGTAGATCTTGACGATCCGCGTATCGGGCTCGGAGAGGATCATCGTCCCCCGGGCGTTGCGGATGAAGTCGTTGGAACGCTTGATCATGCCGTGGCGCTTGCCGGCGGCACCCGCCTTGACCTTTCCGGTCGCGGTCATGCGGAACCGCTTCTTGGCGGCCGCCTTGGTCTTCATCTTGGGCATTTCGCTCTCCTAGGATGAGGAGCCTCGACCTTCCGTCCGCCCCGCGAAAGGCGGGCCGAAATCCGAACGAAACGTTCGATGGTGGGTCGACAGCGTTATGAGCCGCCACGGCATGCCCTGCCGGCCGGCTCTCGTTGACGGTTGGTGCTCTAGCTCAAACGCGACGGCGGGGCAAGCGGAGCCGAGCACCGAAGCCGTCCGTCGAACTCGCGGCAGCGGGTGGATCCCCGCACCCGGCCGAAGCGGGGCGCGCCCTGAAGGCGCGCCGCAGCATCGGGTCAGCCCTTCGGTGCAAGCACCATCATCATCTGGCGCCCTTCGAGCTTCGGCTCGGCCTCGACCTTGGAAATCTCGGCCGTCTCCTCGCGCACGCGCGAGAGAAGCTGCATGCCGAGCTCCTGGTGCGCCATCTCGCGACCACGGAAGCGCAGGGTCACCTTGACCTTGTCGCCTTCCTCGAAGAAGCGGCGCACGGCCTTCATCTTCGTCTCGTAGTCGTGATCGTCGATGTTCGGACGCATCTTGATCTCTTTGACCTCGATGGTCTTGGTCCGCCGGCGCGCTTCGGCGGCCTTCTTCTGCCCCTCGTATTTCAGCTTGCCGAGATCGAGGATCTTGCACACGGGCGGATTGGCGGTCGGCACGATCTCCACGAGATCGAGGCCCGCCTCCTCCGCCATCGCCATGGCTTCGGCGGTCGGCGTCGGGCCGCGGTTCTGCCCATCGGCGTCGATGAGCTGGACGAGCGGGACGCGAATTTCACGGTTTGAGCGGGGCCCTTCCTTCTGGGCCGGCGGCGCACGAAAAGGTCTGCGAATGGTCGTTGTCTCCTGCCGTTGACGATACTAGTTCGGTGGGGCGGCGCCGGAAAACGGCCGCCGTCCATGCAGCGAATACAATGCATATAGCATGGGAGGCGATCCAATTCACGACGGAACCCACGCATTTTTGACGCTCCTGGGGCGATCGCGCGTCGCCCGTGGTGCATATCGGGGGCCGAACCGAGCCGAGGAGGCACGAGCCTAGTGGATTCTCACAGACCGCCCCCGTCGTTCCACGCGCCTCAGGCCGGGCCGAGACTCGCCTTCCTCCAGCAGGAGGGAAGCGGGCCGACCATCGTCTGGCTGGGCGGCTACCGCTCCGACATGCGCGGCACCAAGGCCGAGCACCTGGGCGACTTCGCCGCCCGCGAAGGCCTGGCCTATCTGCGGTTCGACTATTCCGGCCATGGCGAGTCGGACGGTCGCTTCGAGGACGGAACCATATCCCGCTGGACCGACGAGGCCGCGGCCATCGTCGAGGCGCGCACGAGCGGACCGCTGATCCTCGTCGGCTCCTCCATGGGCGCCTGGATCGCGCTTCGCCTCGCCAGGCACTGGGCCAAAGATCCGGGGCGGCTGGCGGGACTGCTTCTTCTCGCCCCTGCCCCGGACTTCACCGCCCGTCTCGTCGAGCCGTCGCTGACCGGCCCGGAATGTCAGGCGCTCGACCGGGACGGGTTCATCGCCCGCCCGTCCGAGTATTCGGACGAGCCGACGATCTACACCAAGGCCCTGCTCGAGGACGGCGGGCGTGCGGCGGTCATGGACGGCCTCATCGTCACCGGCTGCCCGGTGCGGATCATTCAGGGCATGGCGGACCCGGATGTGCCGCACACCCACGCCCTCGAACTCGTCTCCCACCTTCCCGGCGACGGCGTGACGCTGACGCTCGTGGCGGACGGCGACCACCGACTGTCGCGCCCGGAGGATCTCGCCCGGATGGAAGCGGCGGTTCGCGAGCTGGCTTCGGCCTGAGGGCCGGACGCGGACGGGCGACCCACCGACCGAACGAAAGAAGCCGCCTCTCCCGGACAGGAAAGGCGGCTTCGTTCGTTTCAGGGGACGCCCGACAGGGCGAAAGGGTCCGATCGCTATTCGGCGACGCTGCTCGCGCGCGCCAGCGAAGCGTTGGCCCTGCGCAGGCGCCATCCGCGATAGCCGCCCCAGGCCGTCCAGAGCAGGACGAGCACCGTCAGCGCGAGGACCGTCCCGGAAATCGGCCGTTCCCAGAACGTCATCAGATTGCCTCGCGAGATCAGCATGGCGCGACGGAAATGCTCCTCCATCAGCGGCCCGAGCACGAAGCCGAGCAGGAGCGGCGCCGGCTGGAAGCCGAGGATGCGCATCAGATAGCCGAGCGCCCCGAAGAAGACGACGAGCCAGACGTCGAAGGCGCTGTTGTTCACGGTGAACACGCCGATGCAGATGAACATCAGCACGGCGGGATAGAGGATGTGATACGGGATCAGGAGCAGCCGGACCCACAGGCCGATCAGCGGCACGTTCAGGATCACGAGCAGCACGTTGCCGACCCAGAAGCTCATGACCAGCCCCCAGAAGAGGCTCGCCTCCTGCGTCATCAGCTGCGGCCCGGGCGTGATGCCGTGGATGATGAGGGCGCCGAGCATCAGCGCCATGGTCGGGCTGCCCGGAATGCCGAGCGCCATGGTCGGGATGAAGGAGGTCTGGTCGGCCGCGTTGTTCGCCGATTCGGGCCCCATGATCCCCTCGACCGCGCCCTTGCCGAAGCGCGAGGGGTCCTTGGCGACCCGCTTTTCCACGGCGTAGGACATGAAGGCGGCCACCGATGGCCCGGTCCCCGGCAGGGTGCCGAAGAACGAGCCGATCGCCGAACCGCGCAGCATCGGAAAGGGCGAGCGGCGCATGTCGTCGCGCGTCGGGCGCATGGCGCGGAAGGACACGCTCTTGGGGTCGATGTCCCCGGTCTTGATGTTGCCGATCGAGGAAATGATCTCGGCGATGCCGAACAGGCCCATGGCCAGCGCCACGAGGCTGATGCCGTCGGAGAGCTCCAGATAGCCGAGCGTGAACCGCTCCTGGCCGGTGTAGATGTCCATGCCGACCGTGCCGAAGGCGATGCCGAGCACCACCATCGCCAGACCCTTGAGGGCCGAGCCCTCGGCAATGGTGGAGGCCGCGACCAGCCCCAGCAGCATCAGCGCGAAATAGTCCGCCGAGCCGAAGGACAGCGCGTAGGAGGCGATCGTCGGGGCGAAGAGCATCATCAGGAGGATGCCGATCGAGCCGCCGACGAAGGACGCGATCGTGGTCATCAGGAGAGCGGTGCCGCCGCGCCCCTGCTTGGCCATGGGGTTGCCGTCGAGCGCCGTGACGGCGGTGGACGGCGTGCCCGGAATGTTCAGCAGGATCGCCGCCGTCGAACCGCCATAGGTCGAGCCGTACCAGATGCCGGCGAGCATGATCAGCGCCGAGGTCGGATCGAGGTGGAAGGTGATCGGGAACAGCATCGAGATCGCGGCGATCGCGCCGATGCCGGGAATGACGCCGATGATGGTGCCGAGCAGCACGCCGATGAAGCAGTAGAAGAGGTTCGAACCGGACAGCGCCGTTTCGAGGCCGATGGCGATGTTGCCGCCGAGAGAGCTCAGGACGTCCATCAGAAGGGCGACCTCCACATGACGAGGGGTAGGCCGAGACCCTTGGAGAAGATGCCCCAGGCCGCCAGCGACAGGACGACGGACATGACCGCCAGGGACAGCGGACGGAACGTGCGCTCGGCGAGGCTGGAGACGAAGATGAGCGCGACGATCGCCGGCACGAGGCCGAACGGGCGGACCGCCATGGCGAAGATGGCGACGCCCGCCAGAACGGCGATCGTGGAGCGCCATTCGATCTTGTCCAGCGTTCCGGGTCTCAGGAACGCGGGAATCATGATGGCCAGGCCGAAGCCCGCGAGCACGACACCGACCGAGGTCGGAAACATTCCGGGCCCCATGCGTCGAACGGTACCGAAGTCCAACGTGGACAGCGCGTGCCAGGCGATCAGTCCGCCGGCGATGATGAGCAGTGCTCCGCCGACAATGTCGCGGTAATCCCGCTGATACATGGTCCCTCCCCCGCGACTACGCGGTCCATCGGGGCAGCTTATCGCACCGCTCTCCGCCCACGTCTACCCGCCGGCTCTCGCGAGACCTTGAGGAACACCAAACGTTCAACTCGTTCCGATGGAAGCATTCGTAAGGCCTCCAGAATGTCTATTGGACGTTACTGCTTCGCCTTCCCCAACGCGTCGAGCTTCTTCTGCATGTCGGCGATCTGCTCCCGCATGGCCGCAAGGTCGTCGCCCGCCGCCGAGGGCGCCGGATCGGCGGGCTTTGCCGCCTCCGCCGTGGCCGCGGCCAGGAACGGATTGAACATGCCCATGGCCTGCCGGAACATCTCGGTGTTGCGGCGAACCTGCTCCTCGATCAGACGCGTCGTCTGCGCCATCGCGTTGCCGGGCGAGCGGAAGGTCTCCTGCTCCTTCGAAAGCGCGGCCATGGAATGTTCCAGATAGGCCGGGATCACCATCTGCATGGAATCGCCGTAGAAGCGGATGAGCTGGCGCAGGAAGGTGATCGGCATCAATGTCTGGCCGCTCTTGTTCTCCTGCTCGAAGATGATCTGCGTCAGCACCGAGTGGGTGATGTCTTCGCCCGTCTTGGCGTCCTGGACGACGAAATCCTCGTTCCCCTTCACCATCGCGGCGAGGTTCTCCAGCGTCACGTACATGGACGTGCCGGTGTTGTAGAGGCGCCGGTTCGCGTACTTCTTGATGACCGTCGTCTCGGTCTTCTTCGCCATGCGTCGCAACTCCCCCTGAACGGCCGTCCGGTGACGCGGGCACCACGCCGCGCCCGAGTTAGGCACATTTTGGCGCGGCAGTTCAAATTCTTTCCATGAGATCGCGACGGTGTTCCCCCGGCTCGCGAAGCGCGCTAGCTAACGATGTGGGAGAACAGTTCACGTCGCGTCAGACGGGTGGCGTCTCGAACCGGGACCACCGGCGAAGACCCCCACTGCAGCGCGAACGGCCAACAGGGAAGGACCGCAAATGAGCTCCGCAGACTCCATCGTCATCGTCGGTGCGGCACGCACGCCCGTGGGCGCCTTCAACGGCGCCTTCGCCAACGTCCCGGCCCACCAGCTCGGAGCGACCGCGATCCGCGAGGCGCTGTCGCGCGCCAAGGTCGACGCCGCCGAGGTAGACGAGGTGATCATGGGCCAGATCCTGCAGGCGGGCGAGGGTCAGAACCCCGCGCGGCAGGCGTCCATGGCGGCGGGATGCCCCAAGGAGACGACCGCATGGAGCCTGAACCAGCTCTGCGGCTCGGGCCTTCGCGCGGTGGCCATCGGCATGCAGCAGATCGCGCTGGGCGACGCCAGGATCGTCGTCGCGGGCGGACAGGAATCCATGTCCATGGCGCCCCATGCCGCGCATCTTCGCGGCGGCACCAAGATGGGCGATCTGAAGATGATCGACACCATGCTGAAGGACGGCCTGATGGACGCCTTCAACGGCTACCACATGGGCAACACGGCCGAGAACGTCTCGCGCGAGTTCCAGATCACCCGCGACCAGCAGGACGAGTTCGCGGTGAAGTCGCAGAACAAGGCCGAGGCCGCGCAGAAGGCCGGCCGCTTCAAGGACGAGATCGCGCCCTTCACGGTGAAGGGCCGCAAGGGCGACACGGTCGTCGCGGACGACGAGTACATCAAGCACGGCGTGACGCTGGAGAAGATCTCCGGCCTGCGCCCGGCCTTCGACAAGGAAGGCTCGGTGACCGCCGCGAACGCCTCCGGCATCAATGACGGCGGCGCGGCCGTCGTCCTGATGAGCGAGGCGGAGGCCTCGCGCCGCGGCCTGACGCCGATGGTGCGGATCGTCTCCTGGGCGACGGCCGGCGTGGACCCCGCCGTCATGGGCACCGGCCCGATCCCGGCCTCGCGCAAGGCGCTGGAAAAGGCCGGCTGGTCGATCGGCGACCTCGACCTGATCGAATCGAACGAGGCCTTCGCGGCGCAGGCCTGCGCCGTGAACAAGGAGCTCGGCTGGGACCCGGAGATCGTCAACGTGAATGGCGGCGCCATCGCCATCGGCCATCCAGTCGGGGCCAGCGGGGCGCGCGTGTTGAACACCCTGCTCTTCGAGATGGCCCGGCGGGACGCCAGGAAGGGGCTCGCCACCCTCTGCGTCGGCGGCGGCATGGGCGTCGCCATGTGCTTCGAGCGGATGTGAGAACGACAGGGCGGCCTCCTCGGCCGCCCTTCCTTTAGGGTTCCCAACCAGCGAACGGGAGGAGTTGCATGGGACGAGTTGCGATCGTGACGGGAGGCTCGCGCGGCATCGGCGCGGCCATTTCGAAGGCCTTGAAGGAAGCGGGATATTCCGTCGCGGCCAATTACGCCGGCAATGACGAGGCGGCCAACGCGTTCCGGGAGGAGACCGGGATCGCGGTCTTCAAATGGGACGTCTCGTCCTACGAATCCTGCAAGGAGGGCATCGCCAAGGTGGAGGCCGAACTCGGCCCGGTCGACATCCTGGTCAACAATGCCGGCATCACGCGCGACGCCATGTTCCACAAGATGACGCCCGACCAGTGGAAGGCCGTCATCGACACCAACCTCTCCGGCCTCTTCAACATGACGCATCCGCTCTGGTCGGGAATGCGCGACCGCAAGTTCGGCCGCGTCATCAACATCTCCTCGATCAACGGGCAGAAGGGTCAGGCGGGGCAGACCAACTATTCGGCGGCCAAGGCGGGCGACATCGGCTTCACCAAGGCGCTGGCGCAGGAGGGCGCGCGCGCCGGCATCACGGTGAACGCGATCTGCCCCGGCTATATCGGCACCGAAATGGTGCGCGCGATCGACGAGAAGGTGCTGAACGAGCGCATCATCCCGCAGATCCCGGTCGGTCGCCTCGGCGAGCCCGAAGAGATCGCGCGCTGCGTCGTGTTCCTCGCTTCCGAGGAGTCCGGCTTCATCACCGGCTCGACGATCTCGGCGAATGGCGGCCAGCACTTCCACTGATCCCGCATGATGCGGACCCGCGCCCTTCCGGCGCGGGTCCGTCCGAACCTTCGTCAGGCAGGTCTCAGCCGGCCGTCACGCTGAAGACCGCCGGGTCGAAGCCCACATGGTCGCGCAGCGTCTCCATGTCGGCCTTCGTGTCGCGATGGACCCAGGCGGCGTTCGCGACGCCCCCGCCCGATGCCACGACCGAGAAGAAGTGGCGGCCAAGGGAATCGCCCTTCGCCTGCGCCTCGTCGCTCGCAGTGAGGTGCTCCATATAGACGTCCTCCATCGGCACGTAATAGACCGGAGCCTCGAGGACGCCATGGACGATCAGCGCTCGATTGGACGAGGCGACGACGGCGTCGTGACGCTTCACGACGATCGATCGGGTCTCGCGCTCGGTGCGGACGCCCTCGGAGCGGCCGGACGTTGATGATGCCTCAGATGACATGCGGTTCTTCCTTTCCTGAGCGGGCGCTTCTCGGAGCCCTTGCACGGACAAGCCGGCCGGCGCCGGCGCGTTCCACCGAAGGGGCGAGCGAAAGAGGAGCCGGGCGATGAACGCGACGGCCGGACGCGGCGAGAGCCGTTTCGAATCGATCCACACGCACGGATTCCTGCGCGTCGGCGTGTCGACGCCGGTCGTGGCGATCGCCGATCCCGCAGCCAACGCGACGGCGACGATCGAGGAGGCGCGGCTCGCGGATGCGGAGGGATGTGACCTCCTCGTCTTCCCCGAGCTGAACCTCTCGGCCTACGCGATCGACGATCTTCACCTTCAGGACGCCCTGCTCGATGCCGTCGAGGCCGGCTTGCGGGAGGTGGTGCGGGCGAGCGGGACGCTTTCGCCGGTGCTCCTCGTCGGCGCCCCGCTGCGCCGCAACGGCCGGGTCTACAATTGCGCGATCGCCGTCTCGAAGGGGCGGATCCTCGGCGTGGTGCCGAAGACCTTCCTGCCGAACTACCGCGAATATTACGAGAAGAGGTGGTTCGCGTCGGGCGCGGGCACCGAGGGGCTTTCCATCGATCTCTGCGGACAGACGGTCCCCTTCGGTCCGGACCTTCTCTTCGCCGCCCGCGATCTCGACGATTTCGTCTTCCACATCGAGATCTGCGAGGACTTCTGGGCGCCGACGCCGCCTTCGACGTCAGGGGCCCTGGCCGGCGCCCTCGTCCTCTGCAACCTCTCGGGCTCGCCGATCACCGTCGGCAAGGCGGCGGACCGCCACATGCTCTGCGCCTCGCAGGCGATGCGCACGCTCTCGGCCTATGTCTATTCGGCCGCCGGCCCCGGCGAGAGCTCCACCGACCTGTCCTGGGACGGACAGGGCTCGATCCACGAACTCGGCGACGTTCTCGCCGAAGCCGAGCGCTTCCAGCGGCGCTCCCAGCGCATCGTGGCCGATGTCGATCTTTCGCGCATCCGGCAGGAGCGGATGCGCACGGGCACCTTCAACGATTCCGCCTCCCTGTCCGGCCACCCGGAGAAGCGCTTCCGGCGCGTCGCCTTCGACCATTCGCCGAGCGGTGCGGACATCGGCCTGAAGCGCCCTGTCCGGCGCTTCCCCTTCGTGCCGAACGCACCCGAGCGGCTGGACCAGGACTGCTACGAGGCGTTCAACATCCAGGTTCATGCGCTGGCCCGTCGCTTCGAATCGACGCCCGGCGACCACATGGTCATCGGCGTTTCGGGGGGCCTCGATTCCACCCACGCGCTGATCGTGGCGGCGAAGGTCTGCGATCTTCTGGAGCTGCCGAGAAGCACGATCCTCGGCTTCACCATGCCGGGCTTTGCGACCGGCGAGACGACGAAGGGGAACGCCTGGGCCCTGATGCGCGCCCTCGGCGTCACCGCCGAGGAGATCGACATCCGCCCGGCCGCCCGCCAGATGCTGACGCAGATGGGACATCCCTTCGCGGACGGCGAACCGGTCTACGATATCGCCTTCGAGAACGTTCAGGCCGGGCTGCGCACGGACTTCCTGTTCCGCCTCGCCAATCAGCGGTCCGGTTTCGTCATCGGCACGGGCGATCTATCCGAACTCGCGCTCGGCTGGTGCACCTACGGCGTCGGCGACCAGATGAGCCATTACGGCGTCAATCCCGGCGTGCCGAAGACGCTGATCCAGTATCTGATCCGCTGGACGGTCTCGTCAGGCCAGTTCGACGAGGAGACCGGGCGCGTCCTGACCGCCATTCTCGACACCGAGATTTCGCCGGAGCTGGTGCCGGCGGGCGAGGACGGAGCGATCCAGTCGACGGAATCGAAAATCGGACCCTACGAGCTGAACGACTTCTTCCTGTTCCACACGCTGCGCTACGGTCAGCGCCCTTCGAAGATCGCGTTCCTGGCCTGGCACGCATGGCGGGACGCGCAGCGCGGCCAATGGCCTGCCGGCTTCCCCGACGCTCGCAAGAACGAATACGATCTGGCCACGATCGCGATATGGCTGGAGCGCTTCCTGATCCGGTTCTTCCGGACCTCGCAGTTCAAGCGCTCGGCGCTGCCGAACGGTCCGAAGGTCGTCTCCGGCGGTGCGCTCAGCCCGCGCGGCGACTGGCGTGCGCCCTCGGACGGACGGGCCGAGCCGTGGCTGCAGGAGTTGGCGAGACTCCGCGAAGCCGGTAAGGGCTGAGCCGCTCGCGGCCTCAGACTGCGCCCTGGAAGAGCCTCCAGGCGTAGTAGGACATGACTGCGGTCATGAAGAGGCACATCGCCATGAAGGAGAAGACGAACCAGGACATGCGCTCCGGTTCCGTCGTGTGCTCCGTCTCGTCCTGATCCTGGCTGTTCTCGTCGACCATCGGCTCTTCCGCTGCGCGTTCATCCCCATCCGAAGCGGAAGGCTGAACGCTCCGCCCCGTTCCTCTCGCCTGCGGCTTCCGTCCGGAACCGGACGCGGCTCCCAAGGAGACCGATGCGCTGGAGCGAGAGACAGAGCGACGTCCGCGTCGCGACGGACGCTTGGCGCTCTGTCGTTGGAAGCGAGGATAGCGGACCGAGCGGACAGGAGAAGAACCGTCTCGCCCCTTCCGGGGGTCGAGAACGCCGATTTCGAACCGGTTCACCTCGACGTGAGGCGGGAACGAAGAGATTCCCGCTCCGTTTCGAAGGCGTCAGAGAACGGAGAAAGGCCATGAGGATCGAGACCGCTGTCGCCGTGTTCGTCAACGCGTGCTTCTTCGCGATGATCGGTGGCGCAGGTCTCGTGGCCGCGGCGGTGGTCTTCCCCTAATATTGAAGGCGCGCCGACGATCAGCCGAGGACGTCGAGGCGCACGGCGCCCACGCCACGGTTCACAAGACCGATCTGGCTGGCGGCGGCGCGGGACAGGTCGATGACACGACCGCCGGTGAACGGACCGCGGTCGTTGATGCGGACGGTCACCGAGCGCCCCGTATTGCGGCACGTCACCTTCACCTTCGTGCCGAAGGGAAGCGTACGGTGGGCGGCGGTCATGGCGTTCTGATCGAAGCGCTCGCCGTTCGCCGTGCGACGCCCCTGGAAACCGGGACCGTACCAGGATGCGGGACCCGAAATGACTTTAGCCGGATTGGCCATGGCCGGAGCCGGAACGGTGACGAAGGTCGTCGTGACGGCGAGTGTGAGCGCGGCAATGGCCGTCGGCATGAACTTCATTCGGTGTGCCCCCGGGCTGTTTCGAGGGCCGCGTCTTCGTCGGCTGACGCGGCGGAAACGTGAGACGAACCGGGCAGCAATAAGGTCATTTAGAGACCTCGGGAACGATCTTCCCGCATGATTAACCGACTGTGCCGGCTCGAAAATCCCGCAGTTTCGGGAACGAGCGACGGTTTACGTCGACCGACGATCCCTCCACATTTCGGAACCCCGTTCCGGTCGTGCCTATCCTTGCCGGATGCTCGCCTGTCGCTTGGCTGCAACAGACGAGCCTGCTCGACTCCCATCGCAACCCCCACCCCATTCCCGCCCGATAGGCATGGTTAACGCGCTTCCGGGACACATCGAAGTTTGGGGTTTGGGCCATGATCCGGATCGTTATCGGCCTGGCGGCGCTCGGCGCGCTGGCCGCCTGTCAGCAGACGAAGGTCGAGCCGCTGGCGCTCATGTCCGAGATCGACGCACGTGACCGCGAATGCCTGGCACGCGCCATGTATTTCGAGTCGGAACGGTCCAGCCGCGAAGGCATGCTGGCGGTCGGATCGGTGGTGATGAACCGTGTCGAGTCCGAAGCCTATGGCGACGACGTCTGCGCGGTGGTCGGCCAGCCCAACCAGTTCGCGCCGGGCGTCATGTCGCGGTCGATGGCGCAGGGGAGCGGGCTGGCGATGGAAGTCGCGGAGGACGTTCTGGCGGGAGCGCGGCATCGGGACGTCGAGGCGTCGAACGCCATGTTCTTTCATCAGGCCGGGCTGACATTCGGCTACGGCAACATGAACTATGTCGCGATCGCGGGCGGCAACGCCTTCTACGAGCGTCTGTCGCGCGCCGAGCGCGACCGGCCGGTCACGTCCCAGGCGGAAGTGCGCCGTCGCATGCGCTCCCCGGGCTGAGGCCCTGTCCCTCCCCTGGACGACAGGTCGTACGAACGAGAACGGCCCGGTCGAGCGAACTCGGCCGGGCCGTTGGTCTCGTCGGATCGAGACGATCAGCGAGCGCCGCGACGGCGCTTGTGGCCGAGGCCCATCTGCTTGGCGAGGCGCGAACGGGCCGCCGCGTAGTTCGGCGCCACCATCGGGTAGTCGGCCGGGAGTTCCCACTTCTCCCGATACTCTTCCGGGGAAAGGTTGTAGTGGGTCATCAGATGCCGCTTCAGCGACTTGAACTTCTTACCGTCTTCCAGACAGATGATGTAATCGTCCGTGACGGAGCGCTTGACGGGTACCGCGGGCTTCGGCTTCTCGGCCACGGGCGCCTGCGGCGCCGATGTGGTGCGACCCAAAGCACCGTAGACATCCGAGATCAGGCCCGGCAAGTCGGAGACCGGCAGCGAATTGTTGCTGACATAGGCCGCGACCACCTCGGCCGTCAGCTCCATCAGCATCTCGTTGTTGGCAGGGCTTTCGATCTGATCCATCTTCTCACCTGAACTATGGCGCAGGGTCAAACCTACACGCCGTCCGGGTTCGACGCCTGAAAACGATTGCCGCACTTCTCGGCACCGATCGCGACCAAGGCCCGGAACACTTCCTCTCTTGAGCTGTATTTAGCCAATCTTCATATCTGTCAAGCGTCGACTTGAACGCCCAAGACGACGGAACATGAAATGGCAGAAAAGTGACCCGGCGTTATAGTTTTCGCCGGGTCGCAGGCAGCACCGCCTGCTTCGGATGGGCCCGGACGTCGAAGTGTTCGGAAACAAGGCCGAAGACCGCGCTGGACAAGGCGCCGCCAAGGACGCCTGTCGAGCGCGACCGGATCGAGATATCGGCCACCCTGACGCGCCGCTTCAAGGAGCGGAAGCGTCCTCTTGGCGTCCGGCCGGACGCACGGCGCCCTATTGCAGGCGCCGGACCGGCAGGAAGGTCACCGCAGAACCGCTGAAGCGGTCGCTCGCGGCAACGGGCTCCTTCGGCGCGAAGCCCGATTCGAGCACCGCCACGGGAACGTCCACCACGAGCATCCCCGCGTCGGGGCGGGCGATGCGCCCTTCCTGCGCGCGGCGCTCCGGGCTGGTGACGAGAGAGGCGACATGAACGCGCTGGCCGATGGCTTCTTCGATGGCGACCGTGGTCGCCTTCGCCCTCACGCCCGGCTCACGCAGGACCCGCCCGGACTTGCCGCTCGGGGAGACTGCATCCGTGGAGGCGGATGTCTGCACGGCCGGAACGCCTTCCGCTTCGAGAGCCGAGGCCTCCGCCTCGAGAGCCGCGACGAGAGAGGACGGAATGGCTGCGGCTTCCTCGGCAGCGGCCACGGGGCGTGACGGGGCCGAAACGGGCGTCACGAGAGCCTGCGGTTCGGCTTCGGGCTCCAGGGCCGCGACCAGAATGTCGGCGACCGAGGACGGCGCCTCCGGCTCCACGGACGCCGCGTCGGCAACCGCCTCGGGCTCGGGCGCGCCCCCGGGAACCGGGATCGTGCCGGCGCGCAGCACGTTCTCGAAGGCCGGACGGCTGCTCGGCGTCGGAACGGCATAGGCGAGCTGGCCGGGCGCGGCGGGGCTCGGAGCTTCGGGCTCGGCGGCCGCGACCTCCACGACCGGCTCGACCGCGGGGGCCTGCGCGGCGACCGCCGCGGCGGCATTGCGCGAAGGCGCGAAGGTGGGGACCGGAACGCGGGCGAGGGCCGCGACCTGCGTCTGCTCGGGGATGCCGGCGCGGGGCGTCGGAGAGCGGCTGGACGTGTCGAATTCGTTGCGCTCGGGCATGGCGACGCCGGTCGGGAGAGCGGGACGCGGCGCGGGTGCGGCCGCGACCTGAACCTGCGGCGCGGGCGCCTGTCGAGCGGGTGCCGGAGCCTGGACAGGCGCGGCGGGCGCCCGGCCGCGCGGCGGGACCGGGGCCGTCTCGACCTCGGCATTGTCTTCCGCCTCGTCCGCACCGCCCCCGAAGAGGCGTGCGAGCAGGCTGCGACCGCCGGTGCGCGCGTCGGCCATCTGGACCGAGGAACCGGAGCGACGCTGATTGTAGGAGGCGAGCGCGGTCTCGTAGCCCGGCAGCGGACGGCCGTCGGCCGGCACGTAGATCGTGTTGCCCTGCGGGAAGATGCGGGCGAGCTCGTTGCGGTTCATGCGCGGCCAGTAGCGGCCGTTGCCCGTGTCGATGTGGACGAAGGGCGAACCGGAACGCGGATAGTAGCCGACGCCCCCGATCTGCAGCTGCATGGCCGCGTCGCGGACGCGGCTGAGCGGCACGCCGGGAATGAAGAAGTCGATGGCCTTGCCGCGCGTGTGCTGGCTGTTCTCGGCCACGCCCGAGGAGCGCGAGCGAAGCGTCCGGTTCGTCGTCGGGGAGCGGTAGCCGCCGATGATGTGGATCGGGCCGCGTGCGCCCGTGCGGCGATGGATCTCCCAGAGCATGTCGAGGAGATGCGGGTCCATGTTGGTCGGCTTGCTCTCGCGCCAGTCGCGCAGCGCCCAATTGGCCTGACGCAGGCCCTCCTGCAGGAAGCGGCCGTTGCGCTTGTAGGTAACGTTCGAGGATTCGCGTAAGTGCACGTGGTAGAGCGGAAGCGTCCGGGTCTCGGCCTTCGCGGGTCCGTTCGCGGTCATCACCAGCACGAAGGCGGTGACGGTGATCGCGGCGGCCCGTACGATCTGGCGCGCGGCGAGTCCGGTCAGTCCGAACATGCGGTATCCCCTCGGAACGTCGTCGCCTCGCGTGTCCCCCGCGGCGACGCTGGATGCAGTGCGACCGTTCCGAAGATCGGTCGTCAGAAAGTGCGGCATAAAGATGACACTTGCCCAAATTTCGCTCAATTGAGCACGAGCAGGGTTAACATCCAGCTAACGTCCTGTCTTGCGCTCCGCGAATCGGGGTCTCGTGCGTTCTTAACGTCTTCCGTCGGTGAGATGGAAGGTCACGGCCCGCGATCCAGCCCACCTTTCGCCGCCGCCTCGCCTTCGTCATCCGCAGCGGCTAGAAGCGCCGCAAGACAGGCAGGAAGGCGAGACCGATGACGACGAACACCGCGCGCGCGATCGAGACGGACGAGCTGGGTCCCCTGCCCCGCTGGAAGCTGACGGACCTCTATCCGGGGATCGACAGCCCCGAGATCGAAAACGATCTCGGGGAGGCCGCCCGGCAGGTGGACGCGTTCCAGTCGCGCTTTCGCGGTCGCCTGGGCGAGGAAGCGGCCTTGCCGGCCGGGGGCGCGCTCGCCGAAGCGGTCGAGACCTTCGAGGCGATCGAGGAGCGGCTCGGACGGCTGGGCTCCTATGCCGGTCTTCTCTACACCGACGACACGTCCTCGCCGGTGAACGCGAAGTTCTACGGCGACATCCAGTCGCGCATCACCGACATCGCCTCCAGGCTCCTCTTCTTTCCGCTGGAGCTGAACCGCATCGACGACGCCGTCATGGACCGCGCCATGAGCGAGAGCGCGGCCCTTTCGCGCTATCGGCCCTGGCTCGTCGATCTGCGCCTCGACAAGCCGTTCCAGCTCGAGGACCGCGTCGAGGAGCTGTTCCTCGAAAAGGGTCAGACCGGAGCCGGCGCCTGGAACCGGCTGTTCGACGAGACGATGACCGCGCTGCGCTTCGAGGTGGACGGCGAAAGCCTGTCGCTGGAAGAGACCCTGAACCTTCTGCAGGACGAGGATCGCGACCGCCGCCGGAGCGGGTACGAGGCGCTCGCCACGGTGTTCTCGCAGAATCTGCGCCTCTTCACGCTCATCATGAACACCCTCGCCAAGGACAAGGAGATATCCGACCGCTGGCGGGGCTTCGCCGACGTCGCGGACTCCCGGCATCTGGCGAACCGCGTGGAAGGCGAAGTGATCGACGCGCTTTCGGGCGCCGTGCAGGCCGCCTATCCGCAGATCTCGCACCGCTACTACGCGCTGAAGGCGCGCTGGCTCGGGCTGGACCAGCTGGAGGCCTTCGACCGCAACGCGCCTTTGCCCGGCCCGAAGCGCCCGCTCGTCTCCTGGGCGGATGCACGCTCGACCGTGATCTCGGCCTATGCGGGGTTCTCCCCGGAGATGGCCTCGATCGCCGACCGCTTCTTCGAGGAAGGCTGGATCGATGCCGGCGTGCGCCCCGGCAAGGCGCCGGGGGCCTTCGCGCATCCGACCGTACCGTCCGCGCACCCCTATGTGCTGATGAACTATCTCGGCAAGCCGCGCGACGTCATGACGCTCGCGCACGAGCTCGGCCATGGCGTGCATCAGGTCCTGGCCGCGCGCCAGGGTGGGCTGATGTCGCAGACCCCGCTGACGCTGGCCGAGACCGCCTCGGTCTTCGGCGAGATGCTGACCTTCCGGTCGCTGATCGACAACGCGCCGACCAAGGCCGAGCGTCGCATCCTCCTCGCCTCCAAGGTGGAGGACATGATCAACACGGTGGTGCGGCAGATCGCGTTCTATCTGTTCGAGCGTCGCGTCCACGAGGAGCGGCGGGAGGGCGAACTGACCGCGGAGCGCATCGGCACGATCTGGCGGGAGGTGCAGGCCGAAAGCCTCGGCCCGTCCATCCGGCTGGGGCAGGAGTACGAGAGCTTCTGGACCTACGTCCCGCACTTCGTGCACTCGCCCTTCTACGTCTATGCCTACGCCTTCGGCGACTGCCTCGTGAACTCGCTCTATGCCGTCTACCGGAACTCGGAAGTCGGCTTCCAGGAGAAGTATTTCGAGATGCTGAAGGCCGGCGGCACGAAGCACCACTCCGAGCTTCTGGCGCCCTTCGGCCTCGACGCGGCGGATCCGGGCTTCTGGTCGAAGGGCCTCGGCGTGATCTCGGGCTTCATCGACGAGCTGGAAGCGCTGGAGGATTGAGTCGAAAAATCCGTCTTGCGTTGCTATGTTGAGAGGACTGGGTTCGGGAACGTGGCGATGACCCTCTTGAAGTTGTCGGAGGACGGAACGATCGTCCTGCCCGAAGAGATGAGAGCGTCCCTTTCGCTCCGCTCCGGCGACAAGCTCGAAGCCTGGATCGAGGACGGAGCGATCCGCTTGCTCCGCTCTTCAGACGGGGGATCTTCGGCAAGTCGGGGTGTGGACATTTCGCCCTGGATCGGGACCGGGACGTCCTTCTCTTCGCCGGAGCAGGCGGACGATTTCGTCAGAGCCGAGCGGAATTCATGGGACTGACGGCGTCGCTCGTCGGTCACCGCGTTTACGTGGACGCCAACTTTATCATCTATGTCGTCCAGGGTTTCGAGGCGTTCAGGCCTGCGATCGACGAGTTCACCAACCTCCTGCGGGACGGTCGGTTCGCGGCGGTTACGTCCGAGTTCACGTTGTGCGAGGTCCTCGTCCATCCGATGCGGCGGGGAGACCACGAGGAGATCGGACGATATGTCAGTCTTCTTCGGGACAGCGGGGCGTTTGAGCTCGCGCCTGTGACAGCTTCGGCATTCATCGAGGCCACACGTCATCGAGCGACCCTCGCGCTGAAGACACCTGACGCGATCCATGTCGCCGCAGCTCGGACAGCGGGATGTACGGCCTTTCTTTCCAACGATGTCCGGCTAAGGTCGCCTGAAAATATGGTTCATGTCAGGCCGGCTGCATCGGCACGCTGATAACCTCACCAACCGTCGCCCCAACCCCGTCGCTTGGCCCGCTTGTAATCGGCACCGTCGCGGCGGGTGACGAGATGCTCGGCAAGGGAGCCGTCGTCCCGGCAGAGCTTCAGCGCCACCCTGCCGCTGGCTTCTCGCGGACTGGTCAGCACTCTCGCCTGCGGAAGCTCGCCGGGAGAGCGCGCGACCGCGACATAGGCGAACTTCTCGTCCTCGAACGGCGCCTCCCCGCCCTTGATCTGGCGGTGCAGCTTCGAGCGCGGAAGCCGCCGGGCGAAATGGCACCAGTCGGGCTCGACGACCGGGCAGTCGAGCGCGTGCGGACAAGGCGCGACCAGATGGCCGCCCGCCGCGATCAGCCGGCGGCGGACCTGCAGGATGCGACGCCAGCCCGCCGGCGTGCCGGGCTCGACGATCAGAAGAAGCTGCCGCGTCGCCGCCCAGAGGTCGTCGACGAGCCTCGGGACATGCCCCGGATCGACCTCGTCGAGCACATAGGCGAGCGTGACGAGATCGGCCGAGGGAGCACCGCCCAGTCCCTTCACCGCATCGACCGCCTCGTAGCGCGGCGCGAAGTCGAAGGCGCCGTCCCACAGCCGCTCGCCCACCCGCCGGATCGGATCGCTGGCTTCCAGAAGCAGAGCCTCCTCGATACCGAACGCGTCCTGCGCGGCCCAGAGCGCTGTCCCCGGCCCGGCGCCGACATCGAGAAGGCCGCGCGGCGACAGGTCGGGCCGCGCGGCCGATATCTGGGCGAGGCATTCCCGGATCGCGGCATAGGTCGCCGGCATGCGCGCCGCCGCATAGGCCTGCGCGGTCAGATCGTCGGAAAGGTGCAGCCGGCCGTCGCGCGTCTCGGCGCGATAGCGCTTCGACAGCGTCTCGCCCGCGCGTTTCAATTCGGCCTGCGACCGGTCGGCGACGAGGCGTTCGATCGCAGCTTTCAGGGGGAAGGGAAGCTCCATCGAGGTCTCTTGCCCCGGCGCGCGAGCCCTGTCAGGCCCCTCGATCGCACCTCGCCTCTTTTTTTTGACAGCGTTCTCGCGTAGCGGACCCGCAACGAGACGCCCCTCGAGAAGGACCTTTCACAATGGCGAACGAGAACCATCCGATCCACGGCAAGATCACCGGGCCTGTCGTGATGATCGGCTTCGGCTCCATCGGCCGCGGAACGCTGCCGCTGATCGAGCGCCATTTCGAATACGACAAGAACCGCTTCACGGTCATCGACCCGAAGGACACGGATCGTGGCCTGCTCGACGAGCGCGGCATCAAGTTCGTGAAGGAGGCCGTCACCCGCCAGAACTATCGCGAGCTTCTGACGCCGCTCCTCACCGAGGGAGAGGGCCAGGGCTTCTGCGTCAATCTTTCGGTGGACACCGGCTCGCTGGACCTCATGAAGCTCTGCCGCGAGCTCGGCGTCCTCTACATCGACACGGTCGTCGAGCCCTGGCTCGGCTTCTACTTCGACGACAAGATGTCGAACGCCGACCGCACGAACTACGCGCTGCGCGAGACGGTCCGCCGCGAGAAGCGCAAGAGCCCCGGCGGCACGACGGCCGTCTCCTGCTGCGGCGCCAATCCGGGCATGGTGTCCTGGTTCGTCAAGCAGGCGCTCGTCGACATCGCCACCGAAACCGGCATGGACTTCAAGGAGCCGGCGGCGGACGACCGCGAGGGCTGGGCGAAGCTCATGAAGAAGGCCGGCGTGAAGGGCATCCACATCGCCGAGCGCGACACGCAGCGCGCCAAGGATCCCAAGCCCCGCGACGTGTTCTGGAACACCTGGTCGGTGGAGGGCTTCCTGTCCGAGGGCATGCAGCCTGCCGAACTCGGCTGGGGCACGCACGAAACCTGGCGCCCTAAGAACGCCAAGGACCACGAGAAGGGCCACAAGTCCGCGATCTATCTGGAGCAGCCGGGCGCCAACACGCGCGTGCGCACCTGGTGCCCGACACCGGGCCCGCAGTACGGCTTCCTGGTGACCCACAACGAGTCGATCTCGATCGCGGAATACTTCACCCACCGCAACAAGCACGACGAGGTCACCTACCGGCCGACCTGCCATTACGCCTATCACCCCTGCAACGACGCCGTCCTGTCGCTGCACGAGCTGTTCGGCGCGGCCGGCAAGATGCAGCCTGAGCATCACGTGCTCGACGAGAACGAGCTGGTCGACGGCATCGACGAGCTCGGCGTCCTGCTCTACGGCCATGCCAAGAACGCCTATTGGTACGGCTCGCAGCTCTCGCTGGAAGAGACGCGCCGGATCGCGCCCTACCAGAATGCGACGGGCCTTCAGGTAACGTCGGCCGTTCTCGCCGGCATGGTGTGGGCGCTGGAGAACCCCGAGGCCGGCATCGTCGAGGCGGACGAGATGGACTACAGGCGCTGCCTGGAAGTCCAGTCGCCCTATCTCGGCCCAGTGAAGGGCTACTACACGGACTGGACCCCGCTGGAGGGTCGTCCCGGCCTCTTCCCGGAAGACCTCGACACCAGCGATCCCTGGCAGTTCCGCAACATCCTCGTTCGCTGATCCCTGAGACGCAGCAAGCCGCGACCGCCCGTGCGCCGGGACGGTTGCGGCTTCTGGAACCTTATCGGCCTTCCCGGCCTTCTTGATGAAGGGTCGATGACGCGCGGAGCCTCCGCACCGTCGCATCCCGCAATCGGAGGGCCCCCGTCCCAAGGGCGGGGGGTCGTGGATGAACGAATTCTGGGTCGATGACCGCCGTCAGCATGCCGTCGTGCGTGAAGTGATGGACGCCGTGATGAGCGGCACGCCGGGAGAACTGGCACGGCATTTCGCGCCGGGTGCCATCTTCACCAACCGGTCCAATGTCGGGATGATCGACGCGCCCTGGTTCGATCGGCTCGAGGGCGAGTACAAGCTTGCGGGCGAAGAGGAGGCGCGAGCCTTTCTCACAGAGCTGTTCCGCAGGGCGCGCTACATCGCCTACGAGCTTCGCGGCATCATCGTCGACGGGGACGCCGCCGCCGCCCGCTGCGACTGGACCCGGCAGGACGCCGACGACGGATCACTCATCACCGGCACGGCCATGTACTGGTTCGCCTTCACGAGCGACGGCCGCATCCGCTCTCTGGAGACCGTGGCGTCGGTCCATTCGGTCATTCCGGCCCGCCGCGAAGTCGAAACCATCTGAGAACCGTTCGATTTCCGCGGTCTCGCCCTCCAGAACCCCTTTTCACGCGGCCCCGCGGCGACATAATCGGGATCGATTGGCCAGACGCGCCCACTCCAAGGACCGAGCGATGACACGAGCGATCAGGATCAGTGCCCTTCTTCTGACCGGCGGCCTCCTCGGCGCCTGCGTCTCGCCCGGCGAGATGGGCGGGGGCCGGGCGGAGATCGCGCCGCGCCCGGCGGGCGTGGAAGGGAACTGGGCCTCCGTGGGCGGCCCCGTCGCCTACACGGCGAGCTTCCGCAGCGGCACCTTCACCTCCACAGAGACCGCCACCGGCGCGCCGCTCGCGCAGGGCACCTATCGCACGATCGGTCAGGGACAGGTCACGATCTCGTCGCGCTCCAATTCGACGGGCCAGGAATCGGCGGTCAACTGCAACCAGATGTCGGCCGACCTCCTCTCCTGCGTGACCTCGGGTGGCAATCGCTTCGATCTGCGCCGGGCTTGAAGCCTTCGGCGTCTGGAATGATTCCGGACGACGCCCCATAATCCGTATCGGACGACCTTCCCCCGCGCCGACCGTCGCGGGGGTTTTCGTTCAAGGCTCGATCTCAGGCGGATGTATTCGATGGACGCTCTCTCCGACCCCCGAACGCTCACGGCGATCGGCCCCCTGCCCTCCGGCCACCCTGCGGTGAAGCCGAAGAAGGTCGGCGTCCTCCTGGTCAATCTGGGCACGCCCGACGGCACCGACTTCAAGCCCATGCGGCGCTATCTGAAGGAGTTCCTGTCGGACAAGCGCGTCATCGAATGGCCGCGCGCCGCCTGGTACCCCATCCTCTACGGCATCGTCCTGAACACGCGCCCGAAGAAGTCGGGCCGCGCGTACGAGGAGATCTGGAACCACGAGAGGAACGAGTCGCCGCTGCGCACCTTCACCCGCTCGCAGGGCGAGAAGCTGGCCGAGCGGCTCGCAGGCCATGCCGAGGTGGTCGTAGATTGGGGCATGCGCTACGGCAAACCGTCGATCGCGGAGCGCACCGAGGCGCTGATGAGCCAGGGCTGCGAGCGCATCCTCTGCTTTCCGCTCTATCCGCAATATTCGGCGGCGACGACCGCGACGGTGAACGACAAGTTCTTCGAGCACTTGATGGCGCAGCGCTGGATGCCGGCCGCACGCACCGTCCCGGCCTATCACGACGAGCCGGTCTATATCGAAGCGCTCGCCCGCTCGATCGAGAAGCATCTTGCGACGCTCGACTTCGAACCCGAGAAGGTCATCGCCTCCTATCACGGCATTCCGCAGAGCTATTTCCGCAAGGGCGACCCCTATCACTGTCACTGCCAGAAGACCTCGCGCCTCCTGAACGAGCGTCTCGGCTGGCCGAAGGGCCGGCTGATCACCACCTTCCAGTCGCGCTTCGGTCCGGAGGAATGGCTGCAGCCCTACACGGACAAGACCGTGGAGGCGCTGGCGAAGGACGGCGTGAAGTCGCTCGCCATCCTCAACCCGGGCTTCGTGGCCGACTGTCTGGAAACCCTGGAGGAGATCGCGGGCGAGGCCGGCGAGATCTTCCACGAGCACGGCGGCACGCACTTCTCGCATATTCCGTGCCTGAACGATTCGGACGAAGGCATGGACGTGATCGAGCACATGGTGCGCCGCGAGCTTTCCGGCTGGATCGGCTGATCCCGGCTTTCCTTCGCGGCGAAAAGCCATATCTGCGAGGTCGTTCGGACCTCGCGGAGACTTGATCGATGCCCTTGGAAGAGTTCGGCCTGACCGGCTTCGGAATCGTCGTGATCGTGCTGCTCGTCCTCGCCGTCATCACCTTGATGTCGGCGATCAAGGTCGTCCCGCAGGGCTACAATTGGACGGTCGAGAATTTCGGCCGCTACACCCGCACGCTGACGCCGGGTTTGAACCTGATCGTGCCCTTCGTCGAGCGCGTCGGGCACAAGCTCAACATGATGGAACAGGTGCTGGACGTTCCGACGCAGGAGGTCATCACCCGCGACAACGCCTCGGTCGCGGCCGACGGCGTCGCCTTCTATCAGGTGCTCGACGCGGCAAACGCGGCCTACGAAGTCTCGGGGCTCGAAAACGCGATCCTCAATCTCGTCATGACCAACCTGCGCTCGGTCATGGGCTCGATGGATCTGGACGATCTCCTGTCGAACCGCGACGCGATCTCCGAGCGCATCCTGCGCGTGGTCGATCAGGCCGCCCATTCCTGGGGCATCAAGATCACCCGCATCGAGATCAAGGACATCAATCCGCCGGCCAATCTGGTCGAATCCATGGGCCGGCAGATGATGGCCGAGCGCGAGAAACGCGCCGAAATCCTGGAGGCGGAAGGCGCCCGCGCGGCCAAGATCCTTCGGGCGGAGGGCGAGAAGCAGTCGCAGATCCTCAAGGCGGAGGGCGAGCGCGAGGCGGCCTATCGCGAGGCGGAAGCCCGCGAGCGTCTTGCGGAAGCAGAGGCGAAGGCGACGAAGATGGTGTCGGAGGCGATCGCGGCCGGCGACGTGCAGGCCATCAACTACTTCGTGGCGCAGAAATACACCGAGGCGCTCTCCAAGATCGCCTCCGCGCCGAATCAGCGCGTGGTGCTCATGCCGCTGGAGGCCTCCTCGCTCATCGGCGCGATCGGCGGCATCGCCGAGATCGCACGCGCGAGCTTCCCGGAAGCGCAGGCGCCCGGCACCACGGCCCCGCCGCCCGCAGACATGCGCCGCCGCACGACCGTCCCCACCGTCGCGGAGCGTGGCGGCCGCGATGGCTGATATCCTCTCTTCCTACGGCTGGTGGATTCTCGGCCTCGCCCTTCTCGGGCTGGAGGTCGTCGCGCCCGGCGTCTACCTGCTCTTCTTCGGCATCGCCGCGCTCGTCGTCGGCGCCAACGTCTTCTTCTTTCCCGAACTCGGATGGCAGGTTCAGGTCGTGGGCTTCATCGTCGTTTCCGCCGTCGCGGTCCTCCTCGGCCACAAATGGTACGGGCAGAAGGGCGAGCGGGCGAACGGCCCGGAACTGAACCGGCGCACCCAGCGCCTGATCGGGCGCAGCGCGGTCTTGAGCGAGGCGATCGTGAACGGCCGAGGGCGCGTGTCGCTGGACGACGGCTGGTGGAGCGTCGAGGGGCCGGACTATCCGGCCGGAACGCAGGTGATCGTGGAAAGCGCGGATGGTTCCGTCCTGAAGGTCAGGCCGGCCAAGGCAGATTCCAAGCCCATCCCCTGATCGATGCGTCCCCGGGACCGGTCAGGCGACGCCGATCCGCAGCAGGTCGTGCAGATGGACGATGCCGACGGGCTGGCCGTCCTCCACGACCATCAGCGTCGTGATGTTCGACGCGTTCAGCATCTCCATCGCTTTGGCGCAGAGCGTGTCGCGCCGCACCGTCTTCGGCCCGCGCGTCATCACCTCGTCGACCGTGCGTGCCAGAAGGTCGCCGGCGATGTGGCGGCGCAGATCGCCGTCGGTGACGAGGCCGAGCAGACGCCCCTCCTCCACCACGGCCACGCAGCCGAAGCCCTTGCGCGACATGACGAGGATCGCCTCCGACATCGGCGTGCCGCTCGGCACCAGCGGCAACGTCTCGCCCTTGTGCATGATGTCGCCGACATGGGTCAGGCTCGCGCCGAGCTGCCCGCCGGGATGGAAGACGCGGAAGTCGCTGGACGAGAACCCGCGTCGCTCCAGAAGCGCGACGGCGAGCGCGTCGCCGAGCGCGAGCTGCATGGTCGTCGAGGTCGTCGGCGCCAGACCGTGCGGACAGGCCTCGGGCGCGCGGGGTAGGATCAGCGGCGCATCGGCCGCCTGCGCCAGCGCCGATTGCGGGCGCGATGTGAGCGCGATCAGGGGAATGGCGAAGCGTCGCGTATAGGCGACGATGCCCTTCAGCTCGGCGGTCTCGCCCGACCAGGAGATGGCGAGCACGGCGTCGTCGCGGCCGATCATGCCGAGATCGCCGTGAACCGCCTCGACGGGATGAACGAAGAAGGCGGGCGTGCCCGTGGATGCGAAGGTCGCGGCGAGCTTGGAGCCGATATGGCCGCTTTTTCCGACGCCCGTCACGATGACGCGGCCCTTCAGCCCGGCGATCATCGAAAGCGCCCTGTCGAAGACCTCGCGCATCTCGCCGGAAAGCGTCTCGGCCAGGAGGCGCAGGCCTTCGGCCTCGGTGGAGATCGTCCGCAGGGCCGACTGCAGGCCGGTGGAACCTTCGACTTCGCTCATGACGCCATGCCTTCGTTTCGGGCTCGGCTCTACAGCATCCGCCGTCCGACCGGTACCCCGGCCGTCTCGTCGGCCGCATTCGTAAAGCTCCGGTCAACCATGCGGCTTTAGGGTTCGGAAAGAATTGCGGCGAGGCTCGCCGCCGGAACGAAGCATGGGGTCGGTATGGTCCGGCGCACGTCAAACGCGGCTCTGACGCTGGCGGTGGCGCTCGGTGCCTGCACGGCGCTGAGCCCGCCCGCGCTCGCCCAGCCGGCGCCCGGGACGCCGGACACGCGCTTCGAAGATTTCCAGCTGCGCACCGAGCCGGCCGAAAACGGGCGCATCGAGGCCGCCGAGCCGCCGGCCAGGGCGCTTCCGAGCGATCCGGGACAGATCGACGCCGCGCCCGCAGAGCCTTTCGCGCCGGTCGAGCGTCCCGTCCTGCCCGAAGCGCCCGAGGCGGGGCCGACGGGCCTCGAATTCGACCTTTTCGATGAGCCCGAAGACGCTCCCGCGAACCCGCTGAACCCGGCGCAGACCGGGCCGGCCTCGCCCGTCGGCGCCGAGTCCGGCCCGCTCGGCAGCCGCGCGGAAAGCCGACCGGCGAGCCTGCCTTTCCGCACGACGGGCCCCGTTCGCTCGCCGACCTTCTCGCCGGCCGGCGCGGAGGAGCGCATCAACCGCGCCGCCGCAGACCTTCGTCCGAGCTTCCCGACCTTCGAGGCCGACCCTTTCGAGGCCGACGGCATCCGCGTCGGCCGATTCCGCCTGTATCCGGTTCTTCGCCAGGAGCTCGGCGCCTCCGACAATCTCGACAACAGCCCGACCGAGGAGAGCGGCGTCTTCTCCGAAACACTCCTCTCGGCCCGCCTCGTATCGGACTGGTCGCGGCACCGCGCGGAAATCGACGCCAGCGCCTCCTATCGGCGCAACTCCGCCGGCTCGATCGAGGAGGATCCGCGCTTCGCCGTCGATGCACGCCTGCTTCTGGACCTTGGCGCGGACTGGTCCGGCGCGGTGCGTGGGGCGCTGGCCTTCTCGCGTGAGGACCCGATCCGCACCGATCCCCTCCTCCCGCCCTCCGACCGGCCGGACGTCCTCGCCTATTCGCTCGGCGCGGACCTGACGCGGGAGGTCGGCCGCACGGGCCTGACGGCGAGCGGCGACATCGTGCGCGAGGAGCGGCGCTTCGAAGGCTCTTCGGGAGCCGACGACTTCACGACCGCGACGCTCGGCCTTCGTGCGGGCTACGAGTTCTCGCCCGCCTTCGAGCCCTTCGCTCAGGGTTCGGTCGGGCGCCGGATGTTCGACGGACGCGAATCCGGAACCGGGCTCGACCGGGATTCGACGATCACGGCGCTGCGCGGCGGCGTCGCCTTCGACTTCGGAGAGAAGATTTCGGGCGAAGCCGCTCTCGGCTACGCCTGGAACAACCCGGTGGACGGCGCTCTTCCGACGCTCGGCTCGCCGACGGCCGACGTTTCCATCGCCTGGTCCCCGAGGCGCGGGACGGACGTGCTCCTGACCGCCGCGACCTTCTTCGATCCCGATTCGGGCGGTCTCTCGACCTCCACGGTCTACGAGAGCGCGCTGGCGCTGCGCCATCGCGCGACGGCGCGGCTCGACCTGACGGGGCGCGTGACGGCGGCCCTGCGGGATCGCTCCGGGCCGGCCAGCGTGGACGACCAGACCTATGCCGGCGAAGCGGGTCTGACCTACTGGATCAATCGCGGCCTCGCCTTCACCGCGCTGGCCCGCCACGAACGCCTCGCCAGCGACGTCGAGGCCGCCGAATACACGGCGAACTCCGTGCGCCTCGGCATCAGGCTGCAGCGCTGAGCGCATCCCGCGAGGCTACGGCTCACGGAATGCGCCTCGACCGTCGAGCCTACTCGGCGGCGCGCTTGCGGGCCGGCTCGACCGTGTCCATCAGCATCTGCAGATGGTCGTAGACCTTTCCGCGGATATCCGGGCGCCAGAGGGCGAAGGCGACATTGGCCTCAATGAAGCCCTCCTTCGAGCCGCAGTCGAAGGTGCGCCCGGTGAAGTGGTAGCCGTAGAAATCCTGGCTCTTCGTCAGCTTCAGCATGGCGTCGGTGAGCTGGATCTCGTTGCCCGCGCCCTTCTCCTGCGTCGCCAGGATGTCGAAGATTTCCGGCTGCAGGATGTAGCGGCCGGAGATGAAGAAGTTCGACGGCGCCTCGGCGGGCTTCGGCTTCTCCACCATGCCGTCGATCCTGAAGCCGGTGCCGACATCCTCGGCCCGGCCGACGATGCCGTATTTGTTGGTCTCTTCCGGCGCGCACTGCTCGACCGAGACGACGTTGCCGCCGGTCTCTTCGTACAGCTCCACCATCTTCTTCATGCAGCCCTCGTCGGCCTGCATGATCATGTCGGGCAGGAGCAGCGCGAAGGGCTCGGGCCCGACGAGATCGCGCGCGCACCAAACCGCGTGACCGAGGCCGAGCGGCGCCTGCTGGCGCGTGAAGCTCGCCGTTCCCGGCGTCGGCTGGAGGTGGTCCAGAAGATCGAGCTCCGCCTGCTTGCCGCGGTCCGAAAGCGTGTTCACCAGTTCGACCTGGATGTCGAAATAGTCCTCGATGACGCCCTTGTTGCGGCCCGTCACGAAGATCAGGTGCTCGATGCCGGCCTGCCGGGCCTCGTCCACCACGTACTGGATGACCGGCCGGTCGACGACGGTCAGCATCTCCTTCGGGATCGCCTTGGTGGCGGGCAGGAACCGCGTCCCGAGGCCCGCGACGGGGAAGACGGCCTTGCGAACCTTGCGCATCGAAATCCTTTCGGTTTGCCGATCGAGGGCCGTGGCTCTCGACGTCGTCGGCAGACAATCTAGCCGAAGCGTCCGCGCGGGGAAGCCTTCGGCCTCAAAGGCGGCTAACGGACCGTCGCCCCGTCAGCCGGCCTCGGCCCGCTCTCTGCGGCCGGCGTCGAAGGCGGCGAAGGCCGCCATGTTCACGATGTCGGTGTCCCTCGTCCCCAGGCCCACGATCTGCACCGAACGGTCGAGGCCGACGAGAAGCGGCCCGATCACGGTGGAGCCGCCCAGGGCCTGCGTCATCTTCGTGGAGATCGCCGCCGAGTGGAAGGCGGGCATCACCAGCACGTTGGCCGGCCCGGTCAGCCGGCAGAACGGGTAGAGCGCCAGAAGCTCGGGGTTGAGCGCGACGTCGGCCGCCAGATCGCCGTCGAACTCGAAGTCCGGGTTCATGCTCTCCAGCACCGAGACCGCCTCGCGCACCCGATCGGATCGCGTCGAGCGCGGCTGTCCGAAGGTCGAATGGGCGAGGAAGGCGACGCGCGGCTCGTGGCCGAGGCGGCGGGCGAACTCGGCCGTCTGCATCGCGATCCGCGCCAGCTCCTCGGCGCTCGGCATGTCGTTGACCGCCGTGTCGGCGACGAAGGTCGTGCGCCCGTTCGCGATCACGATCGAGACGCCCATCAGCACCTCGCCCGGCGTCGGATCGACAACGCGCAGGACGTCGTCGAGAACGACGGTCTGCGAGCGCGTCAGGCCCGAGACCATCGCGTCGGCGTCTCCGAGCGCGAGCATCGAGGCGGCGAAATGGTTGCGGTCGTTGTTGACGAGCCGCTGGACGTCCCGCTGCAGATAGCCATGCCGCTGGAGGCGTCCGTAGAGATGGTCGAAATAGGCCCCGGTGCGCTCCGAAATCGCCGCGTTGTCGATCTCGATCCCGTCCTTCAGCTCGACGCCGGCAAGCGAAGCGACCTCGCGGATGGTCGCCTCGCGGCCGACCAGGATCGCGCGGCCGAGCCCCTGGTTCACATAGGCCGCCGCGGCGCGGATGACTTGGATCTCCTCGCCTTCCGCGAAGACGATCGTGCGCGGGCTCTGGCGCAGCTCGGCGAGGATGTTCTGGAACGTGCCGGCGGTCGGGTCGCGCCGCGAGGCGAGCTCGTTGCGGTAGGCCTGCCAGTCGGTGATGTCCCGGCCCGCGACACCGCTTTCCATCGCCGCACGCGCCACGGCCTCCGGCACGGTGGTGATGAGGCGCGGATCGAAGGGCGCGGGGATGATGTAGTCGCGCCCGAAGCGCGGCCGCGAGCCCTGATAGGCGGAGGCGACGGCATCCGGCACGTCCTCGCGGGCAAGTGCCGCCAGCGCTTCGGCGGCCGCGATCTTCATCGCGTCGTTGATCTGCGTGGCCCGCACGTCCAGCGCGCCGCGAAAGATGTAGGGGAAGCCGAGGACGTTGTTGACCTGGTTCGGATAGTCGGAGCGACCGGTCGCCACGATCGCGTCGTCGCGGATCTCGTGCGCCTCCTCCGGCGTGATCTCCGGATCGGGATTGGCCATGGCGAAGATGATCGGGTTCGGCGCCATGGAGCGGACCATCTCCGCCGTCAGGGCGCCCTTGGCCGACACGCCGAAGAAGACGTCGGCCCCCTGCAGCGCCTCGGCGAGCGTGCGCGCGTCCGTCTGCGCCGCGTGCGCCGACTTCCACTGGTTCATGCCCTCGGTGCGGCCCTGGTAGATGACGCCCTTGGTGTCGCACAGGATGGCGTTGGAGGGTTTCACGCCCATCGCCTTGACCAGCTCGATGCAGGCGATGCCCGCCGCGCCCGCGCCGTTGCAGACGAGCTTCACGTCGGCGATGTCGCGGCCCGTCAGATGCAGCGCGTTGATGATGCCGGCCGCCACGATGATGGCCGTGCCGTGCTGGTCGTCGTGGAAGACCGGAATGTCCATCAGCTCGCGCAGCCGCTGCTCGATGATGAAGCACTCGGGGGCCTTGATGTCCTCCAGATTGATGCCGCCGAAGGACGGGCCGAGATAGCGCACGGCCTCGACGAACTTGTCCGGATCCTCGGTGTCGAGTTCGAGGTCGATCGAATCGACGTCGGCGAAGCGCTTGAAGAGGACCGACTTGCCCTCCATCACCGGCTTGGAGGCGAGCGCGCCGAGATTGCCGAGCCCTAGGATCGCCGTGCCGTTGGTGATGACGGCGACCATGTTGCCGCGCGTCGTGTAGTCGTAGGCGGTGGCGGGCTCTTCCGCGATCTTCAGGACCGGAACCGCGACGCCGGGCGAGTAGGCGAGCGAAAGATCGCGCTGGGTCGCCATCGGCTTGGTCGGCGTGATCTCGAGCTTCCCGGGCCGGTGGCCCATGTGGAACGCGAGCGCCTCCTCTTCCGTGTAGCGAACCCCGCTCCTGCTCTTGCGCTCCGACATGCCGTCTCCCCGTTTCATCCCCGACGATCAGAGCCGGAATCGTTCTCAAATCTAATCGATCTGAGTTGGAGCGATAGGGTTCGGACGAGGCCGATCTCGCTGCAGTGCAAAACGCCGGGCCGTCAGAGCCAGCGTTCAAGAAGGGTCAGGCGGTGGCCCTGATAGTCCGTCTCCATCACAGCGGCGAAGCCGAGCCGTTCGGCCAGACCGCACGACGCGACGTTGCCGACGTCGATGATGGCGACGGCCCTCCGGCCCGGTAGCTCACGCCCGCCCCAGGCGATCAGCGCCTCGGTGGCTTCGAAACCGTAGCCCTTGCCGTGGAAGGACGAGCCGAGCGTCCAGCCCGCCTCGGGAAGCCCGATCAGCGAAGGTTCGATCTCGCGGCGCGCATCGAAGAAGCCGACCTGCCCGACGAAGCGGCCGGTCGCCTTCTCCTCCACGGTGAAGAGGCCGAAGCCGAGGTGTCGCCAGAAGCCGGCATTGCGCAGGAAACGCGACCACATCAGCTCCGGCGGCGGCGCGACGCGCTGGGTGAAGCGCAGAACCTCGGGCTCGCGCCACATGGCGGCATAGTCGTCGTAGTCGCCGAGCACCGGTTCGCGCAAAATCAGGCGATCGGTCTCCAAGCGCGGGATCACGCTCAATGCTTGACGATCTCCTCGACGACGATCCGGCGTCCCGCCGCATCGAAGAAGTGCCCTTCGTTGAGGACCCGTCGATCCTCGCGCAGGCGCGTTTCCAGCTCGCGCAGATGGAGGCGCGCCGCGGCGCTCGGAACGAGCTGCGGCAGCGGGAAGAAGGCCGCCCCGTTCCAGGCCGCGCCCGAGCCGTCGAAGAGCGCGACCATGTCGCGCCAGCGCGTCTCGTCGCCGATGACGTTCATGAAGGTGGATTTGACCGGCGTGACGCTCGGCTCGCCGATCTCCACGAGGACGACGAGAACGGTGAAGTCGCCTCCCTCCGCGAAGGCCTCGCGAATCCAGTCGTCGAAGCGGTTCGCCTGCCCCTCAGAAATCGACAAGCTGCGTCTCCGGCATGTAGTGCTCGAACAGGACCCAGAAGGCCGTACCGCGCGTGCCGAGATACCATGTCTCGAAGGCGCTCAGCGCCTCGCGCACGGACGGCCCCTCGTCCGACTGCGGATCGGGGCCGGTTTCTGCCGAAGGCTGGGCGTGGCGGAACGCGGCGTCCGCCACCTTGGCGTACTCGGCCAGCACCTCGTCGCGGGCCGGCGAATCCTCGCGCCAGCCGAGGCGCTGGCGCAAGGCGGCAACCGCGCCGGCCATCGCGATCTCGCGCGTCTCCGCCTGCCGGACCGTCTGGAGGAGCGAGCGCATGACGTTCATGCGGCGGTTGGCGAAGGCCCGGTCCTCCGCGAGCGCGGCGACCTTCTCCTTCATCGTGCGACGGAACTCCGCCTCGGCGGCTTCGCAGGCGGTCGCCTCACGCTCCAGCTCTTCCAGATAGGGATCGGACGTCATCGCCCCCTCGCAAGGTCAGCGGAGCGACTGCTCCTTTTCCTCGTCCCTACAGACTGCGCGGAGCGCCCGCAACGGCCGGTTCTAAGGGCACGACCGTCAGGCGTTCAGCCAGAGGATCGAGCCGTTCAGAAGGCTCGCGAAGGCCACCCAGGCCGCGTAGGGCACGAAGCACCAGAAGGCGACCCGGTCCCGGCCGCGCACGGCGCCGAGAAAGGCGAAGATGGAGCCGAGCAGGGTCAGCACGATCAGGAGGGCCAGAAGAATCTGGTGCGCGACGAAGAAGGTCGGGGTCCAGGCGAAGTTCAGGACGAGCTGCATGCCCCAGATGCCGAGCGCCGCGGTCAGCCCCGCACGCCAGACCCGCCAGCCGGCGATGGCGATCAGGACGTAGAGCGTCGTCCAGGCGATCGGGAAGGCGATCGGCGGCGGATTGAACCAAGGCTTTTCGAGAGAATCGTACCAGCCGCCGGTTTCGGTGACCGAGCCGATCAGAAGCCCGCCGCCGAGCGTCAGGAGAAGGAAGAGCGCGAGCGCTCCGTATTGCCGGTTCACGAACGCCTCCGTAGGGCCGCGAAGAAGAAACCGTCCGTGCCGGTCCGGGCCGGGGTCAGCGTCAGCCCGGCACCTTTGCCGACGGGCGAGAAAAGATAGGGCCGGCCGGCTTCCGGAAAACGCTCCGCGAAGAGATCGCGTGCGTCGAGCGCCTCGAATTCCGCGTTCTGCGTCAGGAAGCGTTCGACCTGGCCTCCGTTCTCCGCGTTCAGGATCGAGCAGGTGATGTAGAAGAGGAAGCCGCCGGGGCGCACGAAGGGTGCCGCCTTCGAAAGCACCGCGTTCTGCTCGTCCTGCCGGCGTGCGAGCTGCTTTTCCGTCAGCCGCCATTTGGCGTCCGGCCGGCGCCGCCACGTGCCCGCGCCAGTGCAGGGCGCATCGACGACGACCCGGTCCATGCGCCGGTGGAGCGGGGAGAGGTCGTCGCGCGGCGCGTGGACCGTTGCGTTGGAAAGGCCGGCTCGCGCGATGCGCTCGAAGATCGGTGCGAGGCGCTGCCGGTCCGCGTCGAAGGCGTGGAGCTCGCCCTCCCCCGCCATGCCGGCTCCCAGCGCCAGCGTCTTGCCGCCTGCACCCGCGCAATAGTCGAGGACCGTCTCGCCCGGACGGGCGCCGCACAGCTCCGCCGCGATCTGCGATCCCTCGTCCTGGATCTCGAAGAGCCCGGTCTGGAAGGCCTGCTCGACCTGAACGTTCGGATGGCGTCCGTCGCCTTCGATCGGGGGGATGCGAAGGCCGAGCGAGGCAATCGGGGTCGGGCGCGCATCGAACGGCTTAAGCGCCGCCTGCACCTCGTCCCGCCGAGCCTTCAGAGCGTTGACGCGCATGTCCAGCGGCGGACGGTCCGAAAGGGCTGCCGCCTCCTCCACCCAGTCCGCGCCGAGAGAGGCGGGCAGCGGAGCTTCGAGCCAGTCGGGCACGTCGGCGCGAACGGCAAGCGGCGCATCGTCCAGGGAAACGGAACGGAAGCGATTCAACTGCGCGTCCGACGGCATGGGGGGCGCGAACCGGTCGCCGTCGAGCTCGCCGCGCAAGGTCTGCGTGTCGGCTCCAGCATCGATCACCGCGCCGTAGACGAGGGCCGCCGGGGCCTCGTCACCCATGCGCCAGCCGAGCGAACGACGACGCCGCAGAACGTCGTAGACCATGTTCCCGATGGCCGAGCGATCACCCGAGCCCGCAAAGCGGTGCGACAGGCCCCAGTCCTTCAACGCGTCCGCAGCGGGTCGGCGACGCGCGTCCATGTCAGCGAGCACTTCGGCCGCGGCCGCGATCCGTCCACCTAGGCGCATGGGGTGGTCTCCCGCCGGAGGGCAGGCAGGCGAGTAAGGGAGAAGGTCAATCGATCAGGCTTCGTAAGGGTTGAGGAGCTTGACGCCGGTCGGCTCGAAATGCCGGACGTTGCGCGTGACGACGGTGAGGTCGTGCTCGAGGGCCGTCGCGGCGATGAGGAGATCGAGGTCTCGGCGCTTCAGGACGATCGACAGTCCACCCCATCTGAGCGCCACAGCCGTGCTCACTGGAAGCGTTCTGTCCAGAAATTCGAGCCGCGTCGCCTCGGACCACTCAGCCAGACGATCGGCGAAAGCGGGATCGGTCGCCCGCTTCTTCGCGATGCCTGCCGCGATCTCGCCAAAGACGATGACGCTGGTCAGGAGCTGGTCGTCTCCAATCGTGCGAAACCAGCGTCCGACATGCTCGTCTGGACGCCGTTTGCCGCGCTCGGACAGCACCATCGTATCGAGCAGGAACCTCAACGATCGAAGCCGTCGAAGTCGATTTCGCGAGGCGCCAGAATCAACTCCTCGGGATTCGTTTTGTCGAAGAGATCCTGCGCATCGTCGGGCAATTTCGGAAAGTCGAAGATATGCTCGACGAAGGTCTTCGGCCGCTTGGACAACATCTCGTACTCGCGCTTCGAGACGACGACGACCTCGTCGCCGCCGTCGAGCGTCACGTGCTGCGGCTCGCCCTGCTCGGCCGCGCGGGCCAGCGTTTCGAGCTCCGCCTGCGCGTCCTTCAATGTCCAGATCGCGCCCATCGGCCCATCCTTCGGTGCTGGACCTCAGAATAGGCCCGGAGGCCAAAGGGAACAAGCGCGGTGGCCCACTGAACGAGGAAGGGCCGGGATCGCTCCCGGCCCTTCCTGAACTCGTCCGACAAGAGAAGCCTACTCTGCGGCCTGCTGCGGCGTGTCGGACGTGACCGAGATCGCCGGCTCGCGGCCCGCGAGCTTGGCGTGGGCGGCGCGAACGCCGGCCTCGTAGTCCGGGTGGACGCGGCCGAAGTGAACCATCTGACGCTCGAAGATCTCCTCCGGCACACCCGTGATCGCCGCGGCGATGTTGGCAAAGAGGCGGTCCTTCTCACCCTGGTCGAACAGGTTGAAGAGGGCGCGCACCTGCACGTAGTCGTCGTTCCCGTCGCGGTGGTTGTAGCGATCCGCATCGCCGTGGATGCGCAGCGGCGGCTCCTGAGCCGACTTGTCCTCCACCGGGCCGTTCATCGAGTTCGGCTCGTAGTAGGCGTCCGGGTTGCCGGTCAGGATGCCACCGTACGTGTTCATCTGACCGTCGCGATGGTAGTGGTGCACCGGGCACTTCGGCCGGTTGACCGGAATCTGCTCGTAATGCGTGCCGAGCCGGTGACGATGCGCGTCGGCATAGGAGAAGACGCGCGCCTGCAGCATCTTGTCCGGCGAGTAGCCGATGCCCGGAACGATGTTCGACGGCGAGAAGGCGACGTTCTCGATCTCCGCGAAATAGTTCTCCGGGTTGCGGTTCAGTTCGAGCACGCCGACGTCGATCGGCGGATACTCGGCGTGCGGCCACACCTTGGTGATGTCGAACGGATTGTAGGACGTCTTCTCGGCGTCCATCTCCGGCATGATCTGGACCTGCACGGTCCAGCGCGGGAAGTGGCCGTCCTCGATCTTGCCGAACAGCGCTTCCTGATAGCTCTCGCGCGTTTTGCCGATGACCTGATCGGCCTCCTCGTTCGTGTAGGTCTTGTGGCCCTGCTGGGTCTTGAAGTGGAACTTCACCCAGTAGCGCTCGCCCGCATCGTTCCAGAACGAGAAGGTGTGGCTGCCGTAGCCGTTCATATGGGTCGGGTCGACCGGCAGACCGCGATCCGACATCAGGATGGTGACCTGATGCAGTGATTCCGGCGAGAGCGACCAGAAGTCCCACATCGCGGTCGGCGAGCGCAGATTGGTTTTCGGATGGCGCTTCTGCGTGTGGATGAAGTCCGGGAACTTGTAGGCGTCACGCACGAAGAAGACCGGCGTGTTGTTGCCCACGAGGTCCCAGTTGCCCTCTTCCGTGTAGAACTTGAGCGCGAAGCCGCGCACGTCGCGCTCGGCGTCCGCCGCGCCCGCCTCGCCCGCCACGGTCGAGAAACGCGCGATCATCGGCGTCTCGGCGCCCGGCTGGAACACCTTGGCCTTGGTGTACTTGGAGATGTCGCCGGTGATCTTCAGCGTGCCGTGGGCGCCCCAGCCCTTGGCGTGCACCACGCGCTCGGGGATCCGCTCGCGGTTCTGGTGCGCCAGCTTCTCGATCAGCTGATAGTCCTGGAGCAGGATCGGGCCGCGCGGACCGGCCGTCCAGGAGTTCTGATTGTCGGGAACCGGGGCGCCGGCGGTGGTCGTCAACGTCTTCTGGTCGGACATACGTCCCTCCTTTCGGGTCGGGCCTAAAGATAGCCTTCTATGGAAGCGTTCCAACATGAAGCTTCGATAATTTCCAATCGTATTTACCCATCGCATCGATTGGAATATCCTATCGAAATGTTCACGCTGCGCCAGCTCCGCTATTTCGAGGCCCTCGCCGAAACGCTGCATTTCGGGCGTGCGGCGCGGCGGCTGAACATTTCGCAACCGGCCCTCTCGACCCAGATCGCGCAGCTCGAAGCCTTTTTCGGACAAACGCTCGTCGATCGGCGGCCTTTAGGGGTCGCGCTGACGCCGGAGGGAGACGCCGTCCTGAGGCGCGCGCGCCGTATCCTCATCGAATGCCGCGATCTCGAAACGCTGTCCGAAGGGGTCGCGGAGCCTCTGTCGGGGCGGCTGCGACTGGGGATCATCGCCTCGCTCGCGCCCTATCTCCTGCCTCCGCTGCTGACCCGGCTGGAGGAGGACTATCCGGAGCTTCGTATCGGCGTTCGCGAGAACGTGACCGCGTCTCTGCTCGGCGAGCTCGCCCGCGGCGATCTCGATTGCGTCGCGCTGGCGCTCCCCATCGCGGAGAAGGGAACGGAAACGATCGCGCTCGGCGACGACCCGTTCCTCGTCGCGGTTCCCGAAGGGCGGGTGGACCGCTTCGCGAGCCCGGTGGCGGTCGAGCGGCTGGACGACGAGCGCCTGATCCTTCTGGAAGAGGGTCACTGCCTGCGGGACCAGGCTCTGGCGGTGTGCGAGCGGGCGCAGGCGCGCGATCTCGCGCAGCTCGGCGCGACGAGCCTGACGACGCTCCTGCGGATGGTCGCGGGCGGGCTCGGCGTCACGCTCGTCCCGCGATGCGCGGTCGCGGCCGAAGGGCCCGGCGGCGGCGTCGCCTTTCTGCCCTTCGCCGAACCCGTTCCCTCGCGGCGGCTCGCATTGGCCTTCCGGGGGACGACCGGCCGCTCGAAGGATTACGAGCGGCTCGCCGAAATCATGCGCGACTGTCTGGCCGAGCTTTCGCCTTCGGCTTCGTGACGCTCGCCCCTCAGGCGCCGAAGCCCGGATAATTCGGGCTCTCGCGCGTGATGGTGACGTCGTGGGCGTGGCTCTCCCGGAAACCCGCCGCCGAGATGCGCACGAAGGTCGCGTTCTCGCGGAAGTCCTGAAGCGTCGCCGCGCCCGTGTAGCCCATGGCGGCGCGCAGGCCCCCGGTCAGCTGGTGGAGCACCGCCGAGACCGCGCCCTTGTAGGCGACCTGCCCCTCGATGCCCTCCGGCACGAGCTTCAGCGTGTCGCGCACCTCGGCCTGGAAGTAGCGGTCCGCCGAGCCGCGCGCCATCGCGCCGACCGAGCCCATGCCGCGATAGGCTTTGAAGGAGCGGCCCTGGTGGAGATAGACCTCGCCCGGGCTCTCCTCCGTCCCGGCCAGGAGCGAGCCGACCATGGCGGCGGAGGCGCCGGCCGCCAGCGCCTTGGCAAGATCGCCGGAGAACTTGATGCCGCCGTCGGCGATGACGGGCACGCCCGTCTTGTCCGCCACCTCGACCGCGCCCATGATGGCGGAGAGCTGCGGCACGCCGACGCCGGCGACGATGCGCGTCGTGCAGATGGAGCCCGGTCCGATGCCGACCTTGATGCCGTCGGCGCCCGCGTCGATCAGCGCCTGCGCGCCGCCGGGGGTCGCGACGTTGCCGGCGATCACCTGAACCTCGTTGGACAGCTTCTTCACGCGGGTGACCGCGTCGAGCACCTTCTGCGAATGGCCGTGCGCGGTGTCCACGACGATGAGGTCGATGCCCGCTTCGATCAGCCGCTCGGCGCGCTCGAAACCGTCGTCGCCGACGCTCGTCGCGGCAGCGGCCAGAAGCTGCCCCTGCGCGTCCTTGGCGGCAAACGGGTTGAGCTGGCTCTTTTCGATGTCCTTGACCGTGATGAGGCCGATGCACTGGCCCTCCCCATCGACCACGATCAGCTTTTCGATCCGGTGCTTGTGGAGCAGGCGCTTGGCCTCCTCCTGATCGACCGTGTCGCGCACCGTGACGAGATTTTCGCGCGTCATCAGCTCGAAGATCTTCTGGCGGTCGTTGGAGGCGAAGCGCACGTCGCGATTGGTGAGGATGCCGACGAGCCGGCCGCGCGTCTGGCCGCCGCGCCCGGCGTTCTCCACGACGGGAATGCCGGAGATGCGGTGCGCCGCCATGAGGGCCCGCGCGTCGCCCAGCGTCGCGTCCGGCCCGATCGTCACCGGATTGACGACCATGCCGCTTTCGAACTTCTTGACCTGGCGGACCTCTTCGGCCTGCTCGGCGGGCGTGAGGTTGCGGTGGATGACGCCGATGCCGCCGGCCTGCGCCATGGCGATGGCCAGGCGCGACTCGGTCACCGTGTCCATCGCGGCGGACAGGATCGGGATGTTCAGCTGAAGCGTCCGCGTGATGCGGGTCCGCACATCGACCTGTCCCGGCATGACCTCCGAATGCGCCGGCTGCAGCAGCACGTCGTCGAAGGTCAGCGCGGTCGCGCCGGTGGCGGTTTCGATGATGCGGGCCATGGCCAATCCCTCATGTGCCGGGCGGCGTCCGCCCGCGGGTTGGCAAGGGCTGCTAGCACGGGGCCGGCGGGTTGGAAAGGCGCGGCGCGCCTCTCTCTACAGAAGGAGGCGGTAGCTTTCGGGAACGAAGCGGTAGCCCTCCCCGTCCCGCTGAACCGTGCCGACCGCCGGGAACGGCAGGTGGTAGCCGGTGAAAGGCACCCGTTCCTCCGCCAGCATCGAGGCCACCCGGCGCCGCGTCGCGACCGCCGCCTCCTTGTCCATGTCGAAGCGCACGTGCCAGTCCGGCCGTTGGAGCGAAACGACGAACTGACCGAAGACATCCGCCGTCAGGAACAGCCGCTCGCCGTTCGAGGAGAGCTCTAGCATCATCATGCCGGGCGTATGGCCGAAGGCGGCGCGCGCTGTGAGGCGCGGCACGATCTCGTCCCCGTCCTCCACGAGCCGAAGCCCGTCCTCCAGCGGCAGGACCTTCGCCGCCACCGCCTCCGCGTTCCCGGCCGCCGGACCCGAGCGGGCGGCGTCCGACGTCCAGAACTCGTGCTCGACCCGACCCGCGACGAGGTCCGCGTTGGGGAAGGTCGGCGAGCCGTCTTCGCTGAGCCCGGCGATGTGGTCGCCGTGATAGTGCGTGAGAAAGACCGTGGTGACGTCCTGCGGCTCGTAGCCGGCGGCTTTCATCCGCTGCACCAGCAACCCCTGGCCATTGGCGCGGCCGTCCGCCCCGAAGCCGGTGTCGACGAGAACGACCTCCGAACCGATCTCGACGATCGTCGGCTGGAAAAAATTGACGAAGCGGTTGGCCGGCAGGCCGTTCGCCTCCATCAGTTCGCCGACCTCGCCGGCCTCCCGATCCTCGCCGAAGATCGGATGCGGGCCGTCGCCAGGGCGTACGCCGTCCAGCACCTGCGTGACCGTCGCGTCACCGATGGCGAAGCGGCGCCATCCCGGCGCCAGCGGAGCCTCGTCCCGTTCCATCGCGTCCTCCGATCCCTCCTGCGCCATCGCCTGCGTATGGTAGAGGCCGCCGATCGCCAGTCCCGCCATCGCGGCCTTCATCGCGTCGCGCCGATCGATCCCGTTTCCCGTGCCCATCGCTCAAATCTCCCGCGTTCCGTCCCATGCATATGGCGCGGCGGGAGCGGGCTTCACCGCCCCGCGACGATCTCGACCGTCCCGTCCCTTGCGATCGGCGATTGCCTGAACCGTAACGCAGGCTTATCAAGCGCCCGTCCAACCGCATCGCTCGTCTGCCCGCCTTGAAACGCATCGTCCCGATCGTCCTCGCCACCGCCCTGTTCATGGAGAACATGGATTCGACGGTCATCGCGACGTCGCTGGCGACCATCGCGCAGGACATCGGCACGAGCCCGATCGCGCTCAAGCTGGCGCTCACGAGCTACTACGTCTCCCTCGCCGTCTTCATCCCGATCTCGGGGCGGATGGCAGACCGCTTCGGCGCCAAGCAGATCTTCCAGTGCGCGATCGGCGTCTTCATGCTGGGCTCTCTCGCCTGCGCGATGGCAAGCTCGCTCGAAGGCTTCGTCGCCGCGCGCTTCCTGCAAGGGATGGGCGGCGCGATGATGACGCCGGTCGGGCGGCTTCTCCTCGTAAGGGCTTCGCCCAAGTCCGATCTCGTCTCGGCCATGGCCTGGTTCTCGATCCCGGCAATGATCGGCCCCCTCGTCGGGCCGCCCGTCGGCGGCGCCATCTCCACCTATGGCGACTGGCGCTGGATCTTCATCATCAACCTGCCGATCGGGCTCGTGGGCATGGCGCTCGCCCAGCGATATTTGCCGCAGATCGAGAAGGTCGGGGGCGTTCGCTTCGACTGGTCGGGCTTCGTTCTGTCCGGGCTCGCCTGCGCCGGCCTCGTCTTCGGCCTGTCCGTCGTCTCGCTGCCCGCTTTGCCCTGGCCGGTCGGCCTCGGCTTGGCCGCGACCGGCGCCGTCTGCGCCCTTCTCTACGTCCGCCATGCGAGGCGCACCCCCCAGCCGCTCCTCGACCTGTCCCTGGGGCGCATCCCGACCCTGCGCGCCTCGATCCTCGGCGGCGGCCTCTTTCGCATCGGGGCCGGCGCGGTACCCTTCCTCTTCCCGCTGATGCTGCAGCTCGGCTTCGGGTACAGCGCCTTCCATTCCGGGCTGATCACCGCGGTGTCGATCGGCGGGGCGATGGCGATGAAGCTTCTGGCCAAGCCGCTCCTGAAGCGCTTCGGCTTCCGCACCGTCCTGATCGGGACCGCGATCGTCGGCGGCGTCATGATGGGCGCGATCGGCTTCTACCGGCCGCAGACGCCGGTCGCCGTTCTCGTCGTCCTTCTCCTGATCGGCGGCTTCTTCCGCTCGCTCTTCTTCACCTCGATCAACGTCATCGCCTTCGCCGACGTACCGAAGTCGCGGGCGGGCGAGGCCACCGCGATCCTCGCCGCCTTCCAGCAGGTCGCGATCGCGGCCGGCGTGGCGGTCGCGGGGCTGATCCTGGAGCTCGGCCTGATGCTGCGAGGCGCGAGCGTGCCCTCGCCCGACGACTTCACCCTCGCCTTCGTCGTCGTCGGCGCGACGACCGTCCTGGCGGCGCTGTTCTTCGTGCGCCTGCCGGCGGATGCAGGCGCGGAACTGTCCGGCCGACGCCGGGCCGTCCCGGCGGAGTAGCGATCCGCCGACGCGCCTCGTTCAGGACTGCGGGTCGTCGCCCTCGCCTGGCACGGACGCCTTGCGGCCGCGGAACCCCTTGGCGAGCACGAAGAGTTCCACCGAGCCGTCACGGGAGGCCGGCGGCTTCACGTGATGGACGCTCGTGAACTCCCGCTTGAGCATGGCGAGAAGCTCGCCCTCCGTTCCGCCCTGGAACGTCTTGGTCAGGAAGTGTCCGCCCGGCTTCAGCGTCCGCACGGCGAAGTCGGCAGCGACCTCGCACAGATGCATGGTGCGCAGATGGTCGGTGCGGCGATGGCCCGTCGTCGGCGCGGCCATGTCCGACAGGACGATGTCCGGGTCTCCGCCCAGCGCGTCGAGCAGGGCCTGCGGCGCCTTATCGTCGAGAAAGTCCATCTCGAGGATGATCGCGCCGGGGATGGGATCGATCGGCAGATAGTCGATGCCGACCACCTTCGGGTCCTGCCCCGCCTTCGACGTCCGCTCCACCGAGACCTGGCACCAGCCGCCGGGCGCCGCGCCGAGATCGACCACGCGCATTCCGGGCTTCAGCAGCTTGTAGCGGTCGTCGATCTCGATCAGCTTGTAGGCCGCGCGCGAGCGGTAGCCGTCGGCCTTGGAGCGGCGCACATAAGGGTCGTTCAGCTGGCGTTCGAGCCAGCGCCGCGACGAGGCCGTGATGCCGCGCTTCTTCTTGACGCGGACGTTCAGCCCGCGATCGCCGCTTTTGCCCTCGGTCACGACACCGCCTCTTCGCTACGCGCGCGGGACCCGCGCTTCCAGACGCCGTCGGCGACCATCATCTCCGTCAAGAGCCCCTCGCGCAGGCCGCGATCCGCGACGCGGAGCGCGCGCGCCGGCCAGACGCGCCGGATCGCCTGGAGAATCGCGCAGCCGGCCAGCACGAGATCGGCACGTTCGGATCCGATGCAGGGATTGGCGATGCGCTCCTCGAAGCTCCAGCCGGCGATTCGCTCCACCAGCTGGTCGACGTCGGCACGGGTCAGCCACAGCCCGTCGACCTGGCGTCGGTCGTAACGCTCCAGGCCGAGATGGACGCCGGCGAGCGTCGTGACCGTTCCCGAGGTGCCGAGAAGGTGAAAGCCCGGCTTGTCGACGATGTCGGCCAGCATGTCGCGGTGCTGGAACCCGTCGAGCCGGTCCATCACGTGCCTGACCATCGCCTCGAAGATGTCGGCGCTCACCTCGCGCCCGCCATAGCGCTCGGCCAGCGTCACCACGCCCACCGGGAGCGAGGTCCAGGCCACGATCCGATTCGAGAGCCGCGGCGTGTAGCCCGGCCGCAGATCGAGAAGCGCGATTTCGGTCGATCCGCCGCCGATGTCGAAGAGCACCGCCCCCTTGGCCGAGCGGTCGACGAGCGAGCCGCAGCCCGACACCGCCAGTCGCGCCTCCACTTCGCGGCTGACGATCTCGAGCTCCAGGCCGGTCTCGCGCCGCACGCGGTCGATGAACTCCATGCCGTTGGCCGCCGACCGGCAGGCCTCGGTCGCGATCAGCCGGGCGCCCGAGATCGGGCGTGCCGCCAGCTTCTCGCGGCAGACGTCCAGCGCGCCCATGGCACGGTCCATCGCTCCCTTGCCGAGGCTTCCCGTGCGGCCGAGGCCTTCGCCCAGACGCACGATCCGCGAGAACGCATCGACGACGCGGAACTGGCCGGGGCGCGTCGGCACCGCAACGAGAAGCCGGCAATTGTTGGTGCCGAGATCCAGCGCGGCATAGGCCGGCGGAAGATCGCGGAACGCCTGCGGCCGGCCCGAAGGGTCGGCGGGCAGGGCCGGCGGCGCAGCGCGGGGCGGGGCCTCCTTGGCGCGCGTTTCGTTCGAAAGGGTCTGCGCCAGCGCAGCCTCGGCCCGCTGCAGCTTCTCGCTGAGGGCGGGCGGCAGCGTGCGCGCGCCCTGGATGCCGGTCGTGACCGAGCCCGGTTCGCGGCGTCTGCGCCGGCGCCTCTTACCGCCCGAACCCGTGCCGGGCGCGCCCATAGTCTTGTCCCGAACCACGCCGTGATCGTCCGCCGGGCCGGCGGGCCGCCCCATGTCGGAGGCCGGCGCCTGACCCGGCACGATTCCGTTTCGACCGGTCCGTGGCGAACCGTTGCCGTCGTCCATCAAATCGAACCGCGCCGGGGGTTCCGGTGTCGTGCCGTAACTCTTCGCAATCGTTGTCTGCCATTCGGCTTTAGAGGCGTTCGACGCCAAATCAAGGTTAGCGCGACTTTACCAACATGGAGTGGTTCCACAAGATGCGCGGACCGACCCGCGAGGTCGCACCCGGCAAATCGACCGACGAACGACGGCCCGCGCCGCCGATGCTCGCATCCGGGCACGGTCCGACTGGGGAGGATCGCATTTTCGTCGCACGGATTGCAGTTTGTCGTGCGCGACGGGCTTGCGCTGGCGCGCGCGATCTGTATTAAGGCGTCCACGAGCGCAGCAGCGCTTCCCCTGCTGGGGGATAGTTTAAGGGTAGAACAGCGGACTCTGACTCCGTTAGTCTTGGTTCGAATCCAGGTCCCCCAGCCAGCAGACCTCAAGTCCCTGTAATCATTGCCGTCTTTCGTAGCTGAGAATCCTTTCGGCCGTTTCTCTGCGCATGGGCCCAAACTTGTAGCCCGCAGGTGATGCCCGTCGGCGTCTCTGTGGGCTCGCGGCTCAAGGGATCCAGTCCGTGGCGACTCGGCATGACACAAGCAATCTCGAACGGCGCGGCCACACTTTCTACTGGCGCGCTCGAGTGCCGACCCGCTTCCGGAAGGTGCCGCGGCAAGCCCGCCTCTCCTTCTCCCTTCGATTGTCCGACCATCACAAGGCGGCCTACATGGCGCGGCGGCTCAACACGCTGCTCGCCGACCTCACCGTGAGACCGACCGCCGCAATGACAACGAAGGACCAGCTCGATCAACTCTTCCGCGCAGAGATCGAGCGCATGACCGCACATCTGGACGACATCGCCTTCGCAGTTCGGCGAAGCGGTGGCGTCGACGACGTCCGCGAGATGGAAGCCGACATCGAGGTCGGCTGGGCCTACCGATTGATTCAGCTCTTCGGCACGACGCGCGCCCTCAGCTTCGATGGGGGCTGCCCAGGCAAGTCCATGCTTCTGCGCCACGGTATCCCTGAGCCGCATGTCGCGACGATCGCCGAGACGTTCCGCGCCGAACAGGCCGAGGCCCGCAGCCTAGTCTTCGACCGCGACGTACGTCAGCAAATGGCTGATGTCGGCCTCGCCGACACGCTGGCCAATCGGGAGCGGGTCAAGATGGAGCTTTATCGCGCGAAAGCAGACGCGCTCCTCAACGTCGCCGAACGCTGGCCGATGATCAACCGCAAGCAGAATCCCCTCGTCGCGACGACGCTACCCGAGGAGGAGCGCGCTCGCCTCGTCTTTGCGGCAGACAGCGCTGCCAACGTAGGATGTGAAGATTCGTCGAAAGACACAAACCTGCGGGGTCAACCGGAGCCGGAGCTTAGCGTCATGGGAAGCGCGGCGAAACCCGCCCTTCCCGTTAAGCCGACAACAGATGACGAGGTAGCAGACGCTGTTCCGCCGACAGCGCCTCCGAATGAGACGCGTAACCCTGAATGTCCCGAGCCTGACGCTGCTCTTGTCGGCCGGGTCCTGCGTCTTGATGCGTTCGAAGCGTCATATGAGGCACTCGCCCGCAACAATCGTGATAACTGGACCCCTGCCACCGCCAGTGACGTGCGCATGCTCGTGCGGATGTTCCGTGACATTCTGGAGGAGAACCACGTCGCGCATTCCGGCGAGATCGGCCAGCAACACGTGGCGGCTCTTCGCCAGCATCTGAACCTCATCCCCACGCGCTACGGACAAAGCTCGCGGCTGCGCATTATGAAGCCCGCAGCGCTTCGCGCCTTTGCGGCCGATGAGACCGCGCGGGCCGAACGGCGCGGTGAGGCACCTCCCAAGGTCGGCCTTTCGGCGGCAACGATCCGCAAACACCTGGGCAATCTCGACACGTTCCTCAACCATATCAGAGCCAGCGGCTACATTGTGGCGGATTGGTCGCTGAAAAGCCTTCGGCCCCGTAAACCAAAGGCGGGCGCACTGCGGTTGGCGCAGGTAAAGCCTTCGCCCGATCAAGTGCGGCCGATCTTCGACCTTCCGATCTTCAAGGGATGCCAAGACGCTACAAGCCGCCATGCTCCTGGAGACACGGTGTTCCATAGCGGCCTCTACTACCTACCGATGCTGTTCGCCTATCTTGGCGCCCGTCGCAACGAGTTTGCTGGCCTCGAAACGAGCGACGTGCTCGACACGCCGCATGGTCCCGCCATTCACATCCGTGCCAACATTCACCGCACTATCAAGAACGCTCAATCCGATCGCCTCCTGCCGGTGCCGCGCGAACTGGTGCGCCTCGGCTTCCTTGATTACGTCGAAACGGTTCGAAAGATGGGTTACCGGCAACTCTTTCCCGAGCTGTTCTCGCCGCTGCTAGCGACCAACGATCCCGGCGACCGCTTCTACAAGGACTTCATTCCGATCGTGAAATCATCGCCGCACTTCTCGTCCGAGCTGTGGAAACGCTCGATCCATGCCCTTCGGCACGGATTTTCGGACACGATGAAGCAAGCGGGTGTCGACACAGCCATCATTAGCGACATCGCGGGACGTCTCGGCGAGTCCGAAACGGCGCTACGCTATACGAACGTCGCCGGACTCCCGCTGATCGCAAAGCAGCTCGAAAAGTACCCGGTCATCACTAGGCATCTTGAAACGCGTCCGGTGCGCCTTCTGCCATGGGTCGAGAACAAGGAACTGCCGCCTTGGGCGGGTAAGAAGCCAGGAGATCGGTTTCGGAAATGATTTCCGGTCAGTCGGAGGACGGAAACCGTCGCGGATGGGCCAAAGGAGACGGGCAGCTCTCGGTCGAAGAAATCTGAAAGCTGCCTCTCAGCTTCCGACCCGTCGCGGACATGCAGAAGCTTCAGGCGTCATGCCGAAAGATGACATGCGAGGCGGGCGAGGCGTCGATCGCTTCGCCCGCCTTGCATGTCATCTGGAGAGGTATGGCTGGCTCCACCAGCCCGCCCACAGAACCGGGCGCCCAAGCCCACTCAGAAATCGTTCTCCTCGCAGTCGTCGCCAAACTGCCCGACATAGTCAAGGCCGAGCGAGACGTTCGGTCTCGATCTTGGAAGAGAAGCCCGCCTCGTCCACGAGCGCGTCCTGCGAGATCGACGCGCCCTGCGACTGATGGGCGAGCCGGGACGAGGTCGGAGGTGGGCGCCGGCTCCAACGTCACCAGCATTGCCGACAAATGGCGTGTGAAGCCGCAAGACGATGCCGCTAGAACCTGTATTATCGGGTGCCTTCCACGCCAACCGGCCGGGGAGAAACGGTGCACTATGGATCAGCCCCGTCTGATATTAGAACGGCCCAGCCGGGACATACTCAAGTCAGTCCACGTGCGCGACGCCACGCCTCGTATTCCGGGCGTGCATCCTCAGAGAGTGGGTAGTAGCGTTGAAGCGCGCCGCCCGCGAGGAGCCGCTCCTTTGAGAACGCCTCCCATTCGTGGTGCCGTGCCGAGCGTTCGATCAAGGCCGGCGCCATCTTTGCCGGAATCACCACCGCCCCGTCGTCGTCGGCGACGATGATGTCTCCCGGCATAACAAGGCTCCCGCCGCAGGCGATTGGCACATTGACGCCGAACGGCATCAGATCGGTCTGCGTATGGAAGTTCGGCGTCAGCCCGCGGATCCAGAAGCCGAGGTCGAGATGACCGTAGTTCGGATAGTCGCGAAGGCAGCCGTCGATGACCATCCCAATGCCACCGCGTCCTTGGAAGTAGGACAACATCATCTCGCCGAAGATGCCACTTTGCATGTCGCCACGTGCATCGACGACAACCACGTCACCGGGCTGCGTGTGGTAGAGGACATGGCGGTGGAGCTGCTTCTCGGGCTCGGCGTATTCGTCAACGTCGTACTGGTCCTCCCGCTTGGGCATGAACTGCAGCGTCAGCGCCGGCCCGACGATCTTGGCGCCCGTCCGGCGGGAGACGGGGCCGCGGATATGGGAATTGCGCACCCCCATCTTGCTCAACTGGCTGCTAAGCGTGGCCGCGCCGATCGGCTTCAGGGCCTCGATGATCTCGGCCGACGGGCGGACGATGTCGTGGGTCTCGATGGTCATGTGCAACGGCGCCGAGCGCCCTCCCTTTTCGAAGTCTGTCAGGCCATGGCGCCCTGGCCGCCAAGCCAGCCGTCGGAGCGGCGCGGCTTTAATTGTTCACCGAAGCAGCCCCTGGCCGCCGTCGATCCATATCGGGCTCCCGGTGATGTGCGCGGCCTCGTCGCCGGCCAAAAACGCGATCACACGTGCGACGTCGTCGGCGTTGCCGGGGCGCCCTCCGGTGAGGGGGATGTCGCCCTCAGGCCAGATCACTGGCACCCGCGCTGCGTCTTGGTTCCGCTTGATCGTGGTCCCAGCGATCTCGGTCTCGATCTGGCCCGGGCAGACGGCATTAACGCGGATGCGATGGCGGCCGAGTTCCAGAGCCAGTTGCTGCACTATAGCGAGTTGCCCGGCCTTGCTCGCCGCGTAGGCGGTCGCGCCCGCGGTACTGAAGGTCCGCGTACCGTTGATGGATGACACCACGACGATCGATCCGCCGCCGCGCTTCAAATGCGGAACGCACTCGTGCAACGTCAGGTAGGTCCCGCGCAGATTGACCGCGATGGTGCGGTCCCATTCGGTGGGGGTCAGATCGTCGATCGGCGCCCAGACGCCGTTGACGCCCGCATTGGCCACGACGATGTCGAGCCGGCCGCATGCGCCTGCGAACTGCGCCACCGCTGCCTGGATGGACGCCTCATCGGAGACGTCGGCGACGAGGGCGACGGCCCGCCCGCCCGCCGACCGGATGGAGTCGCTCGCCGCCTCGACCTCCGCCGGCGTGCGGGAGAGAATCCCGACGATCGCGCCGCGCTCGGCCAGACGCTGCGCCGCGGCCCGTCCGATGCCGCTGCCGGCCCCGGTAACCAGCGCCGCGCGACCTTCCAGATCGAACTGCCGAACATCCGAACCCAAGGATCGCGACCTTGCAAACGAGATTAGGTTTCGAAAAACAAATTGACGCAACCCCATCCAGAAAGCAAGCTGCCACGAGCATCTGCCGCGCGGTATTCCGCAGATGCGCGCGACAGGAAACGACGGCGACGCAGTAAGCGACGCCGAGGGAGGGCAATAATGGAATTCACCAAACTCGGCCGGTCGGGCCTGGAGGTTTCGAAGGTCTGCCTGGGCTGCATGACCTTCGGCGAGCCCGAGCGGGGGAACCCCAAATGGACACTCGTCGAAGACGAGAGCCGTCCCCTGATCCGGAAGGCGATCGAGGTCGGAATCAACTTCTTCGACACCGCCAACATCTACTCGAACGGGGCGAGCGAGGAGATCGTCGGCCGGGCGCTGAAGGAGTTCGCGCGCCGCGACGAGGTGGTGATCGCCACGAAGGTCAATTCGCCGCTGCGAGACGGCGCCAACGCCCGCGGCCTCTCGCGCAAGGCCATCCTGCAGGAGATCGATCACTCCCTGCGGCGGCTTCAGACCGACTATGTCGACCTCTACCAGATCCACCGCTGGGACCCCGAGACGCCGATCGAGGAGACATTGGAGACGCTGACCGATCTCGTGCGGGCCGGGAAGGTCCGTTACATCGGCGCGTCCTCGATGCATGCGTGGAAGTTCGCTAAGGCCCTCTATATATCGGACCGCAAGGGGTGGGCGCGCTTCGTCTCGATGCAGAACCACTACAACCTCCTCAACCGCGAGGAGGAGCGCGAGATGATCCCTCTCTGCGAGGCCGAAGGCGTGGGATTGGTCCCCTGGGCGCCGCTGGCCCGGGGCCTTCTCGCCCGCGAACGCGACCAGGTGTCGGTGCGTAAAGACACCGACCTCCTGCGCCCCGTCCTCTACGGCGACACCGAGGAGGCCGACGGAGAGGTGATCGACGCCGTCTCGAAGGTCGCCGAGCGGCACGGCGTTCCACGCGCCCGCATCGCGATCGCGTGGCTTTTGTCGAAGCCGGCCATGGCGTCCCCCATCATTGGGGCGAGCCGGGAAAGCCAGATCGTCGATGCCGCGGAGGCGGTGACGATCCGCCTGACGCCCGAGGACATCGCCGAGATGGAAGCGCCCTACGTCCCGCACAAGATCATGGGGTTCGAGTAAGACGAGGCCCGGCCGGGCCCGATCTCGCGGTCCGACCGGCTATCGCACCCCGGCCAACGGGCGCGTCCTCTCCAGCCATGACGCGTTCCCCGCCGGCCCGGTGGATTCGCGTTCGACGATCTCGGCGACCAGCGCTAGGCGGATCGGCGGCCGCGAACGGCCGACGGGATTGCCCAGCCGGTCGGCGATGCAGCGCACCATCGCCGCCCCGATCTCGACCTGGGGCGTGCGGACCGTGGTCAGGCGGGGCGACACCTGCGAGGCCGAGCTGAAATCGTTGAACCCGACGACGGAAACGTCCTCGGGAATCCTGATGCCGAGCCGCAGCAGCTCGGAGATGACGTTCACCGCGATTCCGTCATGGGCGCAGAACAGCGCGGTCGGCGCGCCCCCCTTTCTCAGATAGGCGAAGAAGGCCTCGCGGAAGCCGGTCGTTTCGTCGAAGACGATGTCGACGACCTTGGCCCCGACGGTCTCCGCCAATCCGTCGTGAAAGCCTCGAAACCGCTCGGCGCGGCCGCGCGGGGTCGCGTTGCCGTGGACGAAGGCCATCTCGCGGTGCCCGAGGCCGGCCAGCATCTGCGCGATCTTGAAACCCGCCTCCCAGTCCGCGCCGACGACCTGATCGATCGGCTCCATCGGCCCGACATAGCTGGCGCAGACGACTGGAAGCCCAGTCGCGACGGCGGTCGCAGTCCATTCCGCGGGGCGGGGCACGGCCAAGATCAACCCCACCACGGCCGGATCGAGAGGGGCGGAGGTGCCGAGATGGCGGGCCTGGCGGGGGACGACCGTGAAGCCGAGGCGGTCCGCCTCGCGCTCGGCACCGTGCATGATGTTGAGCCAGAGCTCGCTGCTGACGGGATCGATCTCTTGCCGCACGAACAGGATGTGCCCGCTCGAGCGCGGAGCCTCCGCCGCGACCGGATAGCCCATCGCCTGCGCGGCGCGGAAGACGCGGGTCCGCGTCGCCTCGCCCACCCCCGGCTTGCCGGCGAGCGCACGCGAGACCGAAAACTTCGACAGGCCGAGCTTGTCGGCAAGATCTTGGATCGTGACCCGGCTACCGGCCATGAGTTGCGCTTCTGTTTGGGCCCGCATCCTGCGGAAGGCGGCTTGGAAGGTCAAGCTGGAGAGCGAAGGATGCGCTCGCCATGCCGCAGGAAGAGAACGTTTTTATATCTTCATGCAAGCCGCATCGCAGGAGCTCGAGCCGAACTGGCGTGTTTGGCGCCGCCGGCGCCGCCTCACGATAGTGACCGAAATTCGACTAACAGAGGCAACAAAGCACTTGCGCTTTGTTTGGTTAAGAGCTTAGGCTTCGAGCTAATAACACCGCTGGCGCCGATGGGGAGATCGGACGGGAAGCCGGCAGTGGGAGACGGGAGGCCCCATGGCGGTCCAAGATGCTGTCGGCGAACAAGAAACGCTCGTGTCCGCATCCGCGCGAGCCGACGAGGCGCGCGCGGATGACCGCCGGAACCGGCTGACAAAAATTTACGACCGCATCTTCGTGCCGCTTACGGTGCTGCCGACGGTCGCGCTCAGCCTCTTCGTCTTCGGGATCCCGCTGCTCTTCTCGCTGATCCTCAGCTTCCAGGGATGGTCCATCGACCGGCCGCTGCTGGGCGGCGACTTCGTCGGCCTCCAGAACTACCAGGACCTGCTCGCCGACCCCCTCTTCCGATCCAGCCTCATGCTGACCATCGCCTACACCGGGATCACGGTCGCGGCCGAGCTTCTGATCGGGCTCGGGGTCGCGCTGCTGCTCAACTGCAAGGTGCCGTTAATCCGGTTCTTCCGCACGGCCCTGATTGTGCCGATGATGATCACGCCGATCGTCGCCGCGCTGACCTGGAAGCTCCTGCTCGACCCCAATTACGGGCTCGTCAACGCCATGATCGGCACACGCACGGTCTGGCTCGGCGACCCGACGCTGGCTCTGATCGCCGTCGGCATAGTCAATGTCTGGCAGAACGCGCCCTTCGTCGCGATCCTGCTTCTCGCCGGGCTCCAGTCCCTGCCCAGCGAGCCGCTGGAGGCCGCCTCGGTGGACGGGGCCAACCGTTGGCAGAGCTTCCGGCATGTCACGCTGCCGCTGCTCATGCCCTACGTGGTGGTGGCGCTGCTCCTGCGGACGATCTTCGAGTTCCGCGCCTTCGAGAACGTCTGGGTGCTGACGGGGGGCGGTCCGGCCAACGCCACGAAGCTCCTCTCCGTCTACACTTTCGAGGCCTCGTTCCTGTCCTTCGACCTGACGCTGGCGGCGGCGGCCTCCTGGGTCATGCTGGCGATCGTCTTCGTCTTCTGCGTCTTCTTCATCATGGCCACGCGCCGAAAGGAGGTGGCCTGATGGCCCGGTCCGCCCGCGCCCGCCGCCGCAAATTCGTCGGCGCCGCCCTCGTCTATGCCGGCCTCTTCGGTCTCCTCGTCGTCTTCATCCTGCCGCTTCTCTGGATTGTCGGGATCTCGCTGAAGACGCGCGAGCAGATTTTCACGAACCCGCCGGTCCTCTTCTGGAACCCGACCTTCGAGAACTATGCGGAGGTGCTCCTGCGCAGCGACTTTGTCGCCTCGTTCGGCAACTCGCTGATCGCCACCACTGCCTCGGTGCTCCTGTCGCTGATCATTGCGGTGCCGACCTCCTACACCTTCGCCCGCTTCCGCTTCCGCGGCCAGAGTACGGCGATGATCGCACTCCTCGTTATGCGCATGCTGCCTCCCGTCGCGATCCTCCTGCCGATTTTCGTCCTGTTCCGGGCGCTCGGCATCGCCAACACGCATCTGGCGATCATCCTCGCTTACACGACGTTGAGCCTGCCGCTGATCGTCTGGGTGCTGAAGGACTACTTCGCGAACCTGCCGAAGGAACTGGAGGAAGCGGCCTATATCGACGGCGCCTCGCGCATGCTGGCCTTCTACCGGATCGCCCTGCCGCTCGCCAAACCGGGCATCGTGACGGCCTCGATCCTCTCGCTGCTTCTGGCTTGGAACGACTTCATCTTCGCTGCGATCCTGACGAACAATCAGACGCGCACTTCCCCCGTGCTGCTCGCGGCTTATGCGGGGGGCGAGACGGGAACGAATTGGGGGGCGATCACCGCGTCCGGCGTCCTCGTCATCATACCCGTTATCATCTTCTCGCTGATCGTCCAGAAGCACCTCGTCCAAGGGCTTTCGTCGGGAGCGGTGAAGTAGTCCGGCACTGAACTCTGGGAGGAGAAACAGGATGAGCCCGAAAGACAGACAGTCCCCCGCGCTGACGATCAACCGGCGCAACCTCATGTTCGGCGCAGCCGGCGTCGCGGTCGGCGCGGCGACGTTCGCAGGCTACCGCCCAGCGCTGGCGCAGTCCAAGCCCGCCAAGCTGACGGTGATCGGCGACACCGCCCCCTGGAAGGGCACCATCATCCAGGACGCGATCCCCGCCTTCACGCAGGAGACCGGGATTGAGGTGGAGTACGTCCAACTGCCGAACGAGCCAATGGTCACGCGCGCCCGCGCCGAGCTGACGAGCGGCGGCACCACGAGCTTCGACGTCGTGCAGATGGGCGCCTCCATGATCGGGTGGATGCACCCCTACATGGAGGACGTTAACGAGCTGATGAAGACCGCCGGCGGGCGTTACGCCGCCGATTTCGGTATGGACGAGTTCTCGGACGCGGCCATCGAGCTCGCCAGCTACGACGGCGTGCAGCGGGGCATCCCGTACCGCAGCACCACCTACATTCTGCACTACCAGCCCGAGCTCCTGGAAGCTGCCGGCGTCTCCGGGCCGCCGCGCACCTTCGCTGAATATCGCGAGGCCGCCAGGCTCCTGACAGAGGCCGGCGCCCCGAACCGCTTCGGCGTCGGCATCTGCGCGCGCCAGGGCGGCGCCATCGTCGACCACTTCGGGCCGTATCTCTTGTCGAGCGGCGGCGGCTACTACGACTTCGCCAACCGCGAGATCTGGATCAACAACGAGAACTCGGTGGCGGCGGTGCAGTATGTCGCCGACCTCATCAACAAGGATCGCGTAATCCCGCCGGACGCCCTGACCTGGGAGTGGGACGAGATCATCGCCAACGCCCAGAACGACCGCTACGCGATGGGCCTCGTCCTCAACGCCTCGGCAACGCCCATTAACAAAGGCGAGTCGTCCCGCACGCGCGGAAAGTGGGCCTGGACGACGGTGCCCGGCGCGCAGTCGGAAGCCGACAGCCGCTCCTCGCTTGGTGGCTGGTGCTTCGCCGTTCCCGCGCGCGGCGCCAACAAGGAATGGGCCTTCGAGTTCGTGCAGTTCATCACAAGCCGCGAATGGTCGAAGCGCTCGATGGAAAAGGGCAACGCCTCGGCGCGCCTGTCGGTGCTGAACGATCCCGAGGTAATCGAGAATTACGGCTGGGCGGCGACCGCCGCCAAGCAGCTGGAGACCGCGCGCGCCAACCCGCGCGACTCGAACTGGGGCGCCCTCGAGGCGCAGCTGCGGGCCGGCCTGTCCAAGGCCTATCTCGGCCAGGCCACCGCCAAGGAAGCGATGGACGAGGTCGCGTCGGGCTGGGAGCGCGCCATGCGCCGCGCCGGCTGACGAGGCCGGACCTTTCCGCGGGCGGCTGCCCGCCCGCGGAACCTTCAGCGAGATCGGGAGTGACGTCATGGCGTCGGTGGAACTGAGCGGTGTGAGAAAGTCCTTCGGGTCGGTGGACGTGATTCACGGGGTGGATCTGTCAATCGCCGACGGCGCCTTCGTGGCGCTGGTCGGCCCGTCCGGCTGCGGCAAGTCGACCCTCCTGCGCATGATCGCGGGGCTGGAGGAGACGACCGATGGCGACATCACCATCGGCGGCACCGTGGTGAACGAGCTGACGCCGCGCGAGCGCAACATCGCGATGGTGTTCCAGAACTACGCGCTCTACCCTCATATGAGCGTCGCGGAGAACATGGGCTTCAACCTGCGCCTTTCGCGCAAGAGCCCCAAGGAGATCGAGGCGCGGGTCGGCGAGGCGGCGCGCATGCTTGGCCTGACGCCGCTGCTCGATCGGCGACCCTCGCAGCTCTCGGGCGGGCAGCGCCAGCGCGTCGCGATGGGCCGCGCCGTGGTGCGGAATCCTAAAGTGTTCTTGTTCGACGAGCCCTTGTCAAACCTCGACGCCAAGCTGCGCGTCCAGATGCGCGCCGAGATCAAGCTCCTTCACCAGAAGGTCCGCACCACCTCGATCTACGTCACCCACGATCAGATCGAGGCGATGACGCTCGCCGACCATATCGTCGTCATGCATGGCGGGCGGATCGAGCAGCAGGGCAGCCCGCTCTCGCTCTACCGCAAGCCAGCCAACCTGTTCGTCGCCGGCTTCATCGGAACGCCGGCGATGAACTTCATCGAGGCGACCGCGGTCCTCTCGGGCGGTGAGGCAAGCGCGGCCCTGCCTGGGGGTCAGAAGATCCGCATCGCGCCGGACGTTCGCGTCGCCGAGGGCCAGCCCGTGACGCTCGGCCTTCGCCCTGAGCACCTCGTCGGCAGCGGTAACGCGACACGCATGTCCGGACCGACGCGGTTCGTGGAGCCGAGCGGCGCACAGACGCACGTCACCTTCGATTTCCACGGGCAGGACGTGGTGGCGCTGATGGAGAGCGACCGCGACCTCTCCGCCGGAGCCCCGTTCGAGACCTCGATCGCGCCCGAATACGTCCACGTCTTCGACCGCCAGTCCGGCGCCCGGCTGAACGGCTGACGCTCGGCGCCCCCAGCGCCGACCCTTACGACACGAACAGGCCCGCGCCGCCGGGCACGCTTATCCGAGGAGCGGACTTTGACCGACCAGCCCCAAGAGCTCAGCGCGATCGACCTTGTCGAGAACGCCGTGCGCCTCCACTCCCGGCCGAGCGAGCTGCGCATCACCGACATGCGCATCGCTGTCGTCACCGGTATCTGCTACTATCCGCTCATCCGCATTGAGACGAACCAGGGCCTCTACGGCCTCGGCGAGATCCGCGACGGCGGGCATCCCGAGAGCGCGCTGCACTTCAAGCACTTCCTGCTCGGGCAGAACCCCTGCAACGTCGACATGATCTTCAACGCCATGCGCCGCTTCGGCGGCGACGGGCGCGAGGGCGGTGGCGTCTCGGGCATCGAGATCGCCCTCTGGGACCTCGTCGGAAAGGTTTATGGCGTGCCGTGCCACCAGTTCTTCGGCGGCAAGTACCGCGACCGCGTGCGAATCTACGGCGACACGCCGGCCCCCGTCGACCTGACACCGGAGGCCTATGCGAAGGCCGTGAAGGCGCGCGCCGACATGGGCCTGACCTTTGTCAAGTTCGACTTGCCGCCTAGGCTCTTCGAGGGCACCCAGGGCGGGCTCGTCGGGGCCCCCACCCGCTTCGAGTACGATCTCGGCAAGTCCGCCCGCGTCGCCGGTTCGGGACCGGGCGCCCGCATCTCCGAGCGTGGCATCGAGGCGGCGGTCGAGATCGTGCGCGCCGTGCGCGAGGAGGTCGGAAGCGAGGTGTCTCTTTGTGTCGACCATTTCGGCGAAGGTTACGTCACGGCCGACGAGGCGATCCGCATCGGCAAGGCACTGGAGCCCTTCAATCTCGCCTGGGTCGAGGATCCGGTGATTTGGCACGATCTGGCAGGCCACAAGAAGGTCGCGGATGCTCTTCTGACGCCGGTCGCCGGCGGCGAGGACCTCTACCTCGTCGACGGCTTCCGAGAGGCGATCGAAACCCGCGCCTTCGACATCCTTCATCCCGATCTCCTGACCTCGGGCGGCATGCTCGAGACCAAGCGCATCGCCGATCACGGCGCCCGGTACGGCCTTCCGACCGCGCTCCACTCCTGCTGCTCGCCGATCGGCTTCATGGCCAACGTCCATTGCGGCGCCTCCATCCAGAGCCTGATGGCGGTGGAGCACCACGGCCTCGACGTTCCCTTCTGGGACGATCTCGTGACCGGGCTCCCATCCAACTATCTGACCGAAGGCTATGTCGAGGTCCCGAACGTTCCGGGTCTCGGCCTCGACCTCAATCTAGAGGCCGTAGAAGCCCATCTCCGCACCCCCGGCACGCTGTTCGAACCCACCGAGATTTGGAGCAAGCGGAAGATCGGCTTTGAACGCGTCGATCCGCCCCGCTACCAGGTCCAGCTGGCGCGCTGACACGTGTCTTTCGGCAGACGGACGACGGAGCTTGAACACCATGAAGAAGCTGATCAACGCGAGCGCCGACTATGTCGAGGAGGCCCTCGACGGGCTGGTAGCGGCCCACCCGTCCTTGCGGCGGGCCGGCCCCGCCGGCCGGGTGATCGCGCGCGCGGACGGCATGCGGAAAGGAAAGGTCGGTGTCGTCTCGGGCGGAGGGTCCGGCCACCTTCCCCTCTTCACCGGCTATGTGGGCGAAGGTCTTCTCGACGCTTGCTCCATCGGCAACGTCTTCGAGGGACCGAACGTCGACAGCTGCGTGGACGCGATCCGTGCGGCCGACGGCGGCGTGGGTGTCCTGCGCCTTTACGGAAACTACGGCGGCGACCGGATGAACTTCGACATGGCCGGCGAGATGCTGGAGCTCGAAGGGCTCGAAACGACCACCGTGCTCGGAACGGACGACATCGCCAGTGCGCCTCCCGAACAGGGCACCAAGCGCCGCGGCGTCGCGGGAATCCTGTTCGCTTATAAGGCCGCCGGTGCCCGAGCGGAGGAAGGTGGCGATCTCGCCGCGGTGACGCAGGCGGCGCGCCATGCGGTGGAGCGGACACGCACAATCGGCGTCGCGCTCGCGTCCTGCAAGGTTCCCGGTGCGTCCGGGCCGACCTTCACGCTCGCGGACGACGAGATCGAGTTCGGCATGGGAATCCACGGCGAACCCGGGATCTGGCGCGACAAGCTCAAGCCGGCCGATGCGATCGTCGACGAGATGCTGGATCGCATCCTGGCCGAGGCTCCGGCCAGCGGGTCCGCGCGTGTGGCGATCCTCGTCAACTCCCTCGGCGCGACCCCGCTGGAGGAGCTGTTCATCCTCTTCGGGCGCGCGAAGAGCGTTCTCCGATCCCGCGGCATCGACATCGTCTATCCGATGGTCGGCCCATACGTGACTTCGATGGAGATGGCCGGCGCCTCGATCACCCTGTCCTTTCTCGACGACGAACTAGAGCGGCTCTACCGCGCCCCGGCGCGCTGTCCGTTCTGGAAGGTCGACCGGGCATGATGCGCGTCGAAGATTTGCGAACTGCAGTTCAACGCTGCGAGGCGGCTATGGCGACGCTGGAGGACGAACTCAATCAGGCCGACGCGGCGATCGGCGACGGCGACACGGGCGGGATGCTGGCGCGGGTCTTGCGGACCATGGCCGCGCAGGATCTCGACGCCTGCCCCGATCTCGGGGCCGGCTTCTCCACCTTGGCGAAGGCGGCGCTCTCAGGAACGGGTTCGAGCCTCGGCACGCTTCTCGCCACGGGGCTGATGAGCTTCGCGAAGGAAACCCGCGGACTACAGACACTCCCCTGGTGGGAGCTATCGCCCCGTCTGGAGCAGGCCCGCGACGCGATGATCGCGCGCGGTGGGGCGAGCCTCGGCGACAAGACCGTGCTGGACGGCCTGAGTGCCGTTGCGATCGCAATTCGAGGGCTCGAAGACCCGGCCGAAATCGCACTGGCGGCGAAGGCGGCCGGACAAGCCGTGCTCGACGAGTTCCGTGACCGCCCCTGCAAGATCGGACGCGCGCGGATGTTCTCCGAGCGCAGCGTCGGCTTGGACGATCCGGGCATGCTCGCCTTGGTGAGGCTCGTGGCGGCGGTTGCGACCTAGCCGCTGCGGCACCTACCATACCCGGCCCTCTTCGCCACACGGACCCCGCCCCGGTCGTCGAGCCCGGAGGAAATGGATCGCGCGACCTCCCAAATCATCAACTCGATCTCCAAGCCCCTGGCGCTATCCACTGAGTTTCTGGCTTTGGGTTGTGGGAAGAATATCTCGATATGACCGGGCGAGCCAATAGTCTCGAAGTGACGCATTTGGATCGTTCGCTATAGACCCCTTGCGAACGAATGGTTCGTTTGCTGGTACGACCGGTGGTACGACTGACCAGGCAAACATCCGCGTGCAGCGCACCGATCATGTCGGCTTCGCAGTCGCCTCCGTCGACGAGGCTCTCCGGTTCTAGGTCGATGGGCTCGGAGCGCGACTCGAACGGATGGGCGAAATCGGAGGTGCGTTCCTCGGTCAAATGACAGCAGCGCACGGGGGCGCAGGTTCGCATGGCGATCGTCTCACTGGCGGATCAGATGATCGAGCCCTCGGAATATCGAAGTCTGGATCGACCAAGCGTGCCGGCTAGGCCGTTCGACCCGGGATTTGCGCATCGGGCCCATGCGGTCAACGACATCGAAGCGCTCCTTGCGAGGATTGAGCCCTACGGCTGAAGGGCGCAAGGCACACCACAGCGATCACTGGCGGCGCGCGGGCGGGGACACGGGTGATTCCCGTCATTGGCCCGACGGCGCGTTGATCGAGTTCGTGCAGCCGCCAGCTATTCCTGAAGACCACTCATCTCGCTGGAACAGCGTCCGTTTCCGACCCTTCGCTGACGTTCCGCAACTGCCGGTACCTTTCCGAAAGCGGTCAGGCGAAGGCGCAGATGAGTCCCATGACACCATCTCGCTATGTGGTCTTGAAAAGAGGCGGTCGGGAACAGGTTTCGGGAACGCTCGACCCCGTATGGCCCTTTGATAACACTTTCGGTCATGGAAGGGGTCTGCCAGTCAGATAGCAGGCGCATCCAGCGGGCTCGCTCGCAAACCGGACAGATCGGCTTGCTTGCCGAAGATGCCCCAGTCCTCCTCCGTAACCTCGTGGATGACGACATACACGGGTGCGATCTGCTCTCTGTTCGCGCGTCGGTTAAGGATGACTGTCGCGCCTTCGATGAGCTTGCGCTTGCCGACGTCGTCAAGGCCACCCGCCAGGGCGTATATCTGCAGCGTCACGACCGGCAGACTGGCAGGTTCGTTGCCCATGAAGACGGCTTCATCTGCATATTCGGCGAAGTAGATCCAGACGGTACTGCGGACCATCGGTGAGGCAGGCAGTTCCTCGCAATTGAGGCCCAGCGTCGTCAGGGCTCCGGCGATGCGCTGCCGATCGGCTGCATCGAAGGTGCCAATGGGTGAGTGGATGATGAGCTTGGGCATGGTCATGGCTCTCATATTGGCAGGTGCCGCAGCGCGGCACCTGCCGAAAGTGTCAGATGGTCTGGCCGCCCGAGACCTCGATGCGCTGGCCGTTGACCCAGCGATTGTCAGGGCCGAGAAGGCTCGCCACCATCGGCCCGATATCCTCGGGCAAGCCGACGCGGCCGAGCGCGGTCATCCCGGCAAAGGCGGTGTTGTAATCCGGGATGTCACGGACCGCGCCGCCCAGAAAGTCGGTTTCGATCGCGCCAGGCGCGACTGAATTGGCGGTGATGCCGCGGCTGCCCAACTCCTTCGCCATGTAGATCGTCAGGATCTCGACGGCGCCCTTAGCGGCCGAGTAGGCCGAGAAGCCGGGGAACGACACGCGGGTCAGCCCCGACGAGAAGTTGATGATGCGACCGCCGTCGGCCAGCACCGGCAGCAGCGCCTGCGTCAGGAAGAACACGCCCTTGACGTGGACGGCGAACAGCTTGTCGAACTGCGCCTCGGTTGTGGCGACGAAGTCCGCCATTTCGCCGTGCCCAGCATTGTTGACGAGGTGGTCGAGCGTGTCGCGGCCCCAGGTGTCGCGCAGGGCGCCGAGCAGACGCTCCACGAAAGCCGGGAAGCAGGACACGTCACCCGTATCGAGTTGCAAGGCGACCGCCTTGCGACCCAGCGCCTCGATCTCGGCGACGACTGCATCGGCGTTGGCCTTGCCGCTGTGGTAGGTGAGGATCACGTCCCCGCCGTGGCGGGCAATGCTGATCGCGGTGTTGCGACCGAGGCCGCGGCTGCCGCCGGTAACGAGAGCGATGGTGGTCATGAAAGCCTCCGGGTTGGTAGTGCCGACTTTATGCGTCGGCCGTGCCCGTCGGTGTTGCGCGATTGTCCCGAAGATTTGCCTGATTATCCAGATGAGTTGTCTTATCCGTCCCGCCCTCCTATCGTCACCTTATGAACGATCAGCTTCTCGATCATATCCGTCACTATGCTGACGCCCATGCCGACCACGGCGTCGCCACCACACCCGTTGAGGGGCTGATGGTCCTGGTCGAGATTGCGCCGACCATGCTGCAATTCGCGGTGTCGAAGCCGCTGGTGGCGCTGGTCGTGCAAGGTGGCAAACGCGTGACCATGGGCTGCCAAAGCTTTGACTTTGGCGCAGGCGACTCTCTCCTCATCACCACGGACGTGCCCACCGTCAGCCAGATCACCACAGCTAGCCGCGCTTTGCCTTATTATTCGATGGTCCTCGAACTCGACCCCACGATCATCGCCGGACTGGTTGCGGAGATCGGCTCAGCGCCATTCGAGGCATACCGGCCGGTCCGGGTCGATCCGACCGAAGCGGAAGTTGCCGATGCAGCCATGCGCCTGATGCGGATGCTCGATCGTCCTGACACGCTCACGGTGCTAGGCCCGCAACTCCTCCGCGAGCTATACTTCTGGCTGCTCAACGGGCGTCATGGCGGCGCCATTCGCGCGCTGGGCATGTCCGACAGCCATGCCCAGCGGATCGGGCGCGCTGTGGCGATCCTGCGCCAGCACTATGCAGATCCCATCAAGATCGGGGCGCTGGCCGATGTTGCTGGCATGAGCCTGTCCGCATTCCACGTTCATTTCCGCAGCATTACGTCGCTTTCGCCGCTCCAGTTCCAGAAGCAGCTCCGCCTGATCGAGGCCAGGCGACGGATGCTTGCGGAGGGTAAAGCCGTCAACGATGCGGCCTACGGCGTCGGATACGAAAGCGTGCCGCAGTTCACGCGTGAATATGGCCGCATGTTCGGACATCCCCCGGCACGTGATATTCGGCTTGCACGTGCGCAGATGGACGCTGCGGCGTAAAGTAATCCCGACAAATGATCGTTTGTGTGAACGATTTGGAAAGCTCAACGAATGGCGGCTTTCTGCCAATCCGTCTTCTGAACCGAACTTTTGCCTCTGGACGCAGAGCTGCCGACCATCGCGGGCAGGTGGAATGTCTGCTTCCTTGTAATTGATGGCCGAAACCGGATAGACCGCAATCCACCCATGTCGGAACTCTTTTCCGAGGCAGCGATGGGCCGATAGCGGACCGGCAGCTTTCGTACGGAGGAGGACGACAGCAGCCATTCTGCCCACAGATCGATCGCCAGCAAAACGCAAGGCTGCCCGACAGTCCGTTTGAAGCATGACTCAAGAGGACCAAGCGATTGCAACCACAAACTGAGACGCGCTTCGCGCCCATTGCTGACGTCTACTCGATCATCGATCGCCTAGCGAACGTTGGCATTCGCCCGACGCCTGCGCGGTAGCGGATCGGTAGGTCTCCAGAACCGCCGTCAGGCTTGCTTGGATCAGTGCAGCGGCGTCGCCGGTGATTTCACCGTCCGCCAAGGCGGGAGCGAGACCTCCAAGATACTGACTGACAAGCGTCGTCGGGATCTGGCGTGAGCCGAGACGGGCGAGAAGGGCATCGACCGCTGCTTGCGCCGTCGGCTCGGGCCAGTAGTAGCGGATGCGGTCGCTCAGCGAGAAATGACGGTCTACGCGCTGGCTCTCCGGCGAGCCATGGTAGTAGCTTCGCCAAGCGTCCGGCTTTTCCAGCATGAGGGCTTCCATCGTCTCAGGCAGTCCTCGCGCCCGTGGGTCGGGCGCGAGGATGTCCGCGATCGCCGACAACCCGTACAGCGCCTCGCGAAGCGCGAAGGTCAGGCCCGGCCCGACCTTCAGGATCGCAAAGCCATCCTGCACCAAAGCGGCAAGTGCGGCGGGGGGCTGGTAATCGGTGGAGTGAGCCTCGAACACAAATTGAGGCATGTCGGCCAGAGCAGCACTCAGAGCAGCGGCAGCCTGCGGGCGATACACGACGATGTCGGCGTGGCCGAACTCGACGCCGGGTTGGACCACAAGCCCGATCACCCGCGAGAACGCCTCCTCCAGCCCTCGTGCCGCGAAGGCGGCGCGATGGACCGCAACGGTGTGCCGTGCCGACTGCGGGCAGGTCACCTCGAGATGGTCGAGCGCTTCCAGAGCCCCACCTGGCACCGGCACCTCCGTGCCGATGACATAGACGGGTCGCAGACCGCCCCCATCAGCGTCGAAAGCGGCCTCGGCAGCGGCCGCAAGGCGCGCGGCGCGCTCGGCGGTCACCGCATCGTCGAGCACTGGGCCTTCGCCCGCGCAGCCCATCGACGTGTCGAGATGCAGTTTGGTAAATCCCGCGTGGGCGTAGGCGGCGATCATCGCCTCGGCCTTCTCCATCGCTACCTCGGCGGACAGATGCTTCCAGGGGTTGGGGCCGAGATGGTCGCCACCGAGGATCAGGCGCTCCGGCGCGAAGCCGACCGTCCTCGCGATACCCTCAACGAAAGCGCGAAAGGCCTCCGGAGTCATGCCGGTATAGCCACCATCCTGATTGACCTGGTTGCACGTGGCCTCGATCAGGATGTCGATATCGTGCAACAGCCCGTGGCGAAGCGTCGCCTCGATGACGAGAGGATGGGCCGAGCAGACCGAATGGATCCCCGCGCGGCGGCCGGAATGGAACTCAGCTGCGATGCGAGCGAGGCGTTGAGTGGCGGACATCGGTTGGGTTCCGTACGAAAGGGGTTGGAAAGGCGATCCCTCGCGGGCGAGGTGGCGGGGCGGGTCAGTCCTCGTTGGCGCGAACCCATCGATAGTAGTCGATCATTTCGAGGCGCGCGGCGGCGGCACGGTCGATCACCAGGGTCACATCGCGGTGGAACTGAAGGGCGCTCGCCGGCCAGCGCGCGCCGACCGGGCCCTCCACCATCTGGGCGACAGCTTCGGCCTTTTGCGCGCCCAGTGCCAGGGCGACGATGCGCCGAGCTTCCAAAATGGTGGCGATGCCCATGGTCAGCGCCTGGCGGGGTTGCACCTCCCCCGGCTCAAAGAAACGCCCGTTCGCCTCGATCGTCTGGGGCGTCAAGGTTTTCAAGCGGGTACGCGAACCCAGCGAGCTCGATGGCTCGTTGAAACCGATATGGCCGTTCGAGCCGAGGCCTAGAAGCTGCAGGTCGATCGGCCCATGCTCGGCGAGTTGGGCTTCATAGGCCACCGCCGCCTGGGAGGCGTCCCCGGCGAGGCCATCGGGAAAGTGGGTCGAATGCGGTTCGACATCGACGTGGTCGAAGAGATGGTGCGCCATGAAATGGCGGTAGGATTGGTGATGGGTCGGCGCGAGCCCCAGATATTCGTCGAGATTGAAGCTCCTTGCCTTGGCGAAGGAAACCTCGCCCCGCCGATGGGCCGCAACGAGGCGTGCATAGACGCCTTCCATGGTTCCCCCGGTGGCCAGCCCGAGGACACAGGCGGGCTTGCGTGCAAGCGCATCCACGAACAAATCGGAGACATGGTCCATCGCCCGGTCTTCGCCTTCTGTGATGATCACCCGCATCGTCGCCCTCCAGAAATTGCTCTCAACTCAATATCAGAGAGAATTTTTAGGTTGTATAAAAAAATGCGGGCCGATATGAAGTTTGCAACATCGCTTGCAGGTGAACATGGTCGAACGAGGCGATCTCCTCACGCAGATCCGCGCCAGTTGCGACGCCGCCTCGGCGAAAACGCGCGCTATTTCGCGCTACGTCACGGAGTCACCCGTCGAATTCGTCCGATCCTCGGCTCGCGACGTCTGCGCCCGGCTCGGCATCAGCGAGCCGACCCTGATTCGCTTCTGCCAGACTTTCGGTTATGCCGGCTTGGCCGAATTCCGGATCGATCTCGCCCTTGCCCTGTCGCAGGGCTCGCGCATCGTTCTGCCCAACCCCTCGGACCCGCGATCCGTCAATCTGGCGGCAAAGCGTTCCATTGCCCAACGTGCTGCGGAACTGGTGGCGGGCGACCGGTCCATCCTCGTCGATAACGGCTCTACGGCCGAAATCTTCGCCGACGCATTGAATGCGCTCGAGCCCAAGACCGTGATGACAACGGGCTTGGGGGTTGCGCACAATCTGATGGCTGGCGGGCGCCACACCGTCATGCTGCCCGGCGGTACGATACGGGCGAACACCGCCTCTCTCACGGGACGTCTCGTCGACACGTCCCTTGCTGGCATGCGTTTCGACACTGTCGTGCTCAGCGCGGACAGCATCGATCCCGAGCATGGGATCTCGACGCTCCTCGAAGACGAGGCGCACCAGAACAGGCTGATGATCGCCGCGAGCGCCCGCGTCTGCGTCCTCGCTGACCGCAGCAAGTTCGGGCGGCAGAGCCTGCACGTCATCTGCCGGATGGGAGCGGTATCCGTGCTCGTCACCGATCTCGAGCCCGACGACGACCGCCTTCGCCGTATGCGCGACGAGGGCGTGGAAATCATCACCATTGCAGACGAGGAATTGCGTTCATGACCTCCGACGGAAACTCGGCCACGAGGCGGGAAATCGCCGCCCAGCCTGCCATCTGGCGAGACTTCGCAGAGCCGCTCGCCGCGCGCGCGGCGCAGATCGCCACGTGGGTCGAGGAGCGCGCGATACGCCAGATCCGATTCTGCGGTGCCGGAACGTCCGCCTTCATCGGCGAGACGCTGGCAGCAGCCCCCTATGACGGGCGCATTCGTCTGGAGTCCGTCGCAACGACCGATGTCGTGGCCGCGCCCGCCGAGCATCTGCGCGATGATCCATCTCTCCTGATCGTGCAGTTCGGCCGTAGCGGCGACAGCTCCGAGAGCATCGGCACGCTGGAGCTGCGTGAGGCCCACATGCCCCGCACCCATCTCCTCCACGTCACCTGCAACCCCGGCGGCACCCTGGCGACGCGACCTGTGGCGGGACCGGGCGAGCGCGAGGTGCTTCTTCTGCCCGAGGCAACTCACGACGCCGGCTTCGCGATGACATCGAGCTACACCACCATGCTGCTGGCCGCCCTTGCATGTCTCGACCGGAGCGTCGACACAGCCGCGCGCCTGCGGCAGCTGGCGGACGCGGCCGAACCGCTTCTGAACACTCTGGCAGAGGCGCCGCCGCGCCCGGCACGGGCGATCTTCCTGGGCTCGGGCGCGCTCAAGGGCGTGGCCCGCGAATCGGCGCTGAAGGTGCTGGAACTCACCGCCGGGCGCACGATGACGATGTGGGACAGCGCGCTTGGCTTCCGCCATGGACCCAAGGCCGCTGTGGGCGACGACACACTCGTCGTCGTCTTCGTCCATCCCGACCCACACACGGCGGCCTATGACCGTGACATGGCGGACGAGATAGGCCGTCAGTTCCCGAACGCCAAGGTCCTGACCTTCGGCCCCGGCTACTGCGACATCGTCGTGGAGGGCACGGGCGACGCCCGCTGGGATGCGGTGCTCTATGTCCTTCTCGCGCAGGTCTGGGCCGTCAGCTGGTCGGAGGCTCTCGGCCTCAACGTCGACGACCCCTTCGCCGCGCAGGGCAATCTCTCGCGCGTCGTCTCCGGCGTCACCCTCTACCCGTTCGCCGCATGATCGCGGCCGGGGCCATCGATCTGGGCGGCACGAAGATCGAGGCACGGCTGTTCGCTCCGGATCTCTCCACGATCGAGAGCCGACGCGTGGCAACTCCCGTCTCGGCTTTCGAACCCTTCCTCGATGCGCTCTGCGGCCAGCTCGTCTGGCTGCAGGAGCGCTCCGGCCGAGCCGACCTGCCGATCGGCATCGGACTGCCAGGCACGGCGGATCCGCAATCGGGCATCGCCTTTGCCTCCAACGTTCCGATCACCGGGCGCGACGTTGGTGCGGAGCTGCGCGCGCGCCTGGGCCGCTCCTACGTCCTTGCCAATGACTGCATGGCCTTCGCCTTCTCCGAGGCAAACGGTGGGGCTGGCGACAGCGCGCGCAACGTCGTCGGCCTCATCCTCGGAACCGGTCTGGCCGCCGGTTCGTGCATCGACAGTGCGATGCCTCCCCGCTTCAACGCCATGGCACTGGAACTCGGCCATGTCGGCATGGCCCAGCGTGCGCTCGAGGCTTACGCCCTGCCACTCTGGTCCTGCGGCTGCGGCAAGCGCGGCTGCATCGAGCGCTACGTCTCGGGTAGCGGCCTGACGGCCCTGGCCGGGCATCAGCTGGGCGAAGCGCTCGCCCCCGAAACGCTTTCGACGCGCGCCCTGGCGGGAGACCCGAGCGCCGAGCGGGTCCTGGCGTTGTGGGCGCATCTGGCTGCCGAGTGCCTTCTGGTGGTCCAGCTCATGAACGACCCTGACTGCATCATCCTCGGCGGCGGCCTGTCGAAGATGCCGGGCGTGATCGAGCGACTGACGCGCGCCTTCGAGGCCGTGCGCCTGGGTTCCACGCGGTGCCCGCCCATACGCCTTGCCCAGCATGGCGACAGTTCCGGCGCCCGGGGCATGGCCCTTATGGCGCTTCGATCGCCGCCCCGCACAGATGGAGATTTCTCGTGAACGAACTTCTGGCGCCGACACATCTGTGGCTCGACGGTGCGCTCGTCTCCGGAATGGCTGTGGAAGTGGAGGGGGGACGGGTCGCCCGCGTGCGCCCCGCTTGCGCCAGCGAGACGCCCGACGCGCGTCCGTTCCTGTTGATGCCGGCCTGCACCGACCTGCAGGTGAACGGCAGCGGCGGCGTCATGCTCAACGACGGGCCGAGCCCCGAGGCGATCGCCGCCATCGTCGCCTCGCAGCGTTCGGTCGGCACGGGCTGGGTGATGCCGACCCTGATCACCGCTGGCCCGGCCGAGATCGAGGCGGTCGCGCGCGCCGGTGTGGAGGCGTTCGGGCTGGAAGGGTTCCTCGGGCTCCACATCGAGGGCCCGCACATCAACCCGGCCCGCAAGGGCACGCACGATGCCCGCCTGATCCGGCCGGTGGACGCGGCCACGCTCGCCGCGCTGGAGCATCTGCGTGCGGCGGGGGTGCCGGTGATGCTGACGCTAGCGCCCGAGATTGTACCGCCCGAGACGATCCGCCGGATCGCGGATCTTGGCGTCGTGGTCTCGGCAGGTCATACGGCGGCGAGCGCCGCCGAAACGCGTGCGGGGCTGACGGCGGGCGTCTCCTCGTTCACCCATCTCTACAACGCCATGCCGCCCATGACCTCGCGCGAGCCGGGCGTCGTCGGCGCGGCCCTCGACAGCGAAGCTTATTGCGGCCTGATCGCCGACGGCATCCATGTCGACTGGACCATGCTGGCGATCGCCATCCGCTCACGCCCGAAGGCAAGGCGCATGTTCTTCGTCTCCGACGCCATGGCCACCGTCGCCGGCCCCGATCACTTCTCGCTCTATGGTGAGCGGATCCGCCTGAAGGACGGCGCTCTGGTGAACGCCAACGGCTCGCTCGCCGGCGCGCACATCACAATGGCGCAGAGCCTTGTCAACGCGGTGGAGCATCTTGGCCTGCCGCTCGCCGAGGCGGTGGCCATGGCATGCGAGGTGCCGCATCTGGCCATGGGTCTGAAGCCCCCGGCCATTTCCGCCGGCCTCGCCAAAAGCCAGATGATCGCGTTCGATGCGAACTGGCGCCGGCAGGACATCTGCGGGGGAGCGTGAAGGCCCCTCGCTAGCGCCAGAGGCAGATCACCGAACGATCGTCTGAGAACTCCTCGCCGGTGGAGCCCTTCACGTTTGCGTAGGGGCCGGTTTTGCTCGGGTCCTCGCGCTCGACTTCGGCGAAACGCCGCTCCCAGTCCTCGACGCGACGGCCCTTGGGAAGCGCGAAATAGCCATCGGTGAAGAGCTCGAGCGTTTCCACCTCGCTTTCGGACACGAGGCGGTCGCTCATGCCGAAACCCTTCGGGGTCGATCCGTTGAGCGTTGCGAAGCCGAGTGGGTGATCGGCATCGCCATTGGCAAAACCCTGCTGAATCACGATCCCGCCGTCGAGGAACCTAATCACGTCCTCGTGCCCGGCGCGTTCGCAGACTGCGGCGACCACTTCGCCGCGGATCCGCTCGGCATCGCCCGCATCCAGATCGCCGCGCTCCAATGCGCGCGCAAGCCCGCGATAGCTGACGGCGCGGCAGGCGGCCTCCAAACCGTCTCCTGTAAGGCCGCGCGCTTCGAGGCATCGCCGCACCGCGAGGCGCGACAGCGTCGAGACTTCGTCGATCAGCTTCTCGTGGCGCAGGACCGTTTCTCCGTTCACGCGGATGCCGCTGTCGCCCACGATCATGAGGCGCCATCCCCCCGGCACCCAGATGGCTGCGGCCATGGTCGTGGAGGGCGGATGCACCGCGTCGATATCGGCCGAGGCCCGTGCGATCGCCGTCGAGAGGTCGGCCACCAGTTCCTCGAGCGAGCGCTCGCAACTCCCCTCGATCGCGATCTGGCCGAGGCGTCGCGCCGCGCTCGAGGCGGCGATCCAGCCCGAACTGCGGCCATCGTAGCTCGAACCGGTCGGGTCGGTCGCTCCATCGAACACGGCAGCCACCAGCCCAGGGACGAGGAGAACGACGTCGTCGGCAACGCGTCCGCCGTCGCGCATCTTGGTTCGCGAGAGAAGTTCGATCTGCATGGGTATCCAATGTCTGGTGAATGCGGCCCGCTCACCTGAAACAGGGCGGGCCGCGCGACGCTTTGCGTCAGACGAAGTTCTGCTCGCGGTCCTGCGACAAGAGGAAGACGAGGAAGACGCAAAGGCCGGTACTGAGAGTGAGGATGGTCGACAACGCGGCAGCCACGCCGAACTCCCCGTCCACGACCGACAGGTAGATGCGCACCGGCATGGTCACGGTCTGGGCGGTGTAGACGATCAGGGTCGAGGACAGCTCGTTGATGGCCGTGATGAAGCTCATCAGGCTGCCGACGATGATGCCCGGCATCATCAGGGGCACGGTCACGCGCATGAAGGTCTTGAGCGGCGAGGCACCGAGGTTAATCGCCGCCTCCTCGATCGAGGGCTTGATCTGACGCAGGATGGAGGAGGTCGATCGGACGCCGTACGGCAGGCGCCGAATGAAGACGATGAGGATGATGATCCAAGCCGTGCCGACCAGATCGTACCAGCCGCTGTTGAAGGTGGTCACGAAGCCGATGGCCATGACGACGCCCGGAACGAGGTATGGCACCATCAGGATCAGATCGAGCGCACCCGAGACGAGGGTCTCGCGCCGCACCACGATGAAGGAGAGGAGGCTGGAGACGATGGCGATCAGCACCACAGCGGCCAGCGCGAAGGTGAAGCTGTTGACGATGGCGTCGGGCGCCTCGCGCGCCACGCGCCGATAGCTGTCGAGACCGAACCCGCCCGAGAAGACCGGGCCCCGTGTCGCCAGGAACGATGTCCAGGTCACCACGATCGCCGGCAGCATGCCTGCGCAGGTGATGAGGTAGCACAAGGCGTGGACCCCGAGCGAGCGGGCAAGCGGCAAGCTCGTGCGGCTCCGCTTCTGGGTCATCGCTGAGGCGTAACGGCGCTTGGCGAGGACGCGGCGCTGGAGGAAGAGCGCAATCATCGAGATGACGATCATCACCATGGAGATGGTGACAGCCATGGTCGGGCGCCCGCCCATCTCGGACGTGTACTGCGCGTAGGCGATGGTGGAGAGCGTGCGCACGCCGCGCCCGATGATGGCGGGCGTCCCGAAATCGGCGATCGAGAGGACGAAGGAGATGATGGCGCCGGTGGAGACGGCCGGGAAGACGAGCGGAAGGGTCACCTTCCGAAAGCGCTGCCAGGCCGAACACCCCAGGTTCTCGGCTGCGTCCTCGAGGCTCTTGTTGACCGCCGTCAACGCGTTCTCGGTCATCAGGTAGACGAAGGGAAAGAACTTCAGACTGAAAACGAGGATGATGCCCGTCATGCCGTAGATCGAGGGCATCGGTATGCCCCATCCGGCGAGGAAATTCGTGATCGCCCCGTTGTTGCCGAGCAGGATGATCCAGGCATAGGCGCCGATGAAGGGCGGCGAGACGAGCGCGAGGATCGCCATGGTGGAGACGATCGCGCGGCCCCGGATGCGGTAGCGCGACATGCAGAAGGCGAGCGGCACGCCGAGGAGGCAGGCGCCGACCATGCCGCCGAAGCCGACGACCATCGTGTTCCACAGGGCCAGGAGATAGTAGCGCCGGCCGAACACCGTGGCGTAGTTGTCGAGGGTGAACCCGCCGGTGCGCGCGTCCTGGAAGGAGAGGAGGAAGACCGAGGCGATCGGCAGGAACAGGAAGACGACCAGCATCGCGCAGGCCGCGATCATGACCATCGTCCAGAAGGACGGAAGGCGAAGCCCCCGCATCGGGGCCGCGGCGCCGCCCGCGCTCACGAGAGGCGCTCCCCGGTCACGCCGGCGGCGAAGAACTGCGCGTCGGCAGGGCGGAAGCCGAAGCTCGACCGTTCGCCCGGCGCGAGCGAGAGCAGCGCCTTGGAGGGCTCGGCGATCGCCTGGATCGGCGTTCCGTCGTCGAGCGTGGCGTCGACCGCGACTTCGCGTCCGGTGAAGGCGACCTGCGCGATGGTGACGTCGAGCCGGACGCGCCCTTCCTGCGCTGAGGCCGTGCCGATGGCGAGGCGCTCCGGGCGGATCGACAGGACGGCGTCCGCAGGCCGTCCCGCGCCCGCCCCGCCGAGAGCGGGAAGCGAAAGCGGCAGGAAGTTGTTGGCGCCCACGAAGGAGGCGACGAAGCGGTTGGCCGGCTCGTTGTAGATCGTCAGCGGGTCGGCGGCCTGCTGGATGACCCCGCCGAACATGACGCAGACGACGTCGGACATGGCGAGCGCCTCCTCCTGGTCGTGCGTGACGTAGATCGTCGTCATGCGCATGGACTGCTGGATCGCACGCAGCTCGCGCCGTAGGTCGACGCGCAGCTTGGCGTCGAGATTGGACAGCGGCTCGTCCATCAGGAGGACCTGCGGATTGACCACCAGCGCGCGGGCAAGGCCGACGCGCTGCTGCTGGCCGCCCGACAGCTCGTGCGGCATGCGCTCGGCGAGGGCGTCGAGCTGCACCTTGCGCAGGATGGCGTCGACGCGCGACTTGATCTCGGCGCGGGCCACCTTGCGCTGCTTCAGGCCGAAGGCGACGTTCTCGCGCACGCTGATATGGGGGAAGACGGCGTAGTCCTGGAACACCATGCCGACGTCGCGCCGGTGCGCCGGCAGGACGCCGATGTCGCGCCCGCCCGCCAGGATCGCGCCGCTGTCGTGCAGATGAAAGCCCGCGATCGCCCGCAGGAGCGTCGTCTTCCCGCAGCCCGACGGGCCGAGGAGCGTGAAGAACGAACCGGACGGGATGGCGATATCGATGTCGGAGAGTGCGGCGACGTTCCCGTAGCTCTTGCGGACATTTGCGAGGGTGACTTCGGCCATCTGGGCTTTCACTTCCGGAATGGGCAACGCGCCGGGAACGGACGGTGCGGAGCGGGCCCGCAGGCCCGCCCCGCGGCCGGCATCAGAGGTAGTCGAGCGACAGGTCCTTCCAGCGCTCCAGCAGGCGGTCCTGGTTCTCGGCCGCCCAGGCCTCGTCGGACGGGGCGATGGTGACCTCGCTCAGCGGAACGAGCGTGTCCTTGCTCTCGACGTCGGTGCGCACGGGGCAGCGGCCGATCGCGGCGACGCGCTCCTGTGCGGCCTGCGAGGCCATGAAGTCGACGAAGGCCTTGGCGGCTTCCTCGTTCGGCGCGTTCTTCACGATCGCCATGGCGTCCGGCAGCACGGCCGTGCCTTCGGAGGGATAGACGATCTCCACCGGTCCTCCGCCGTCGCGATAGCGCTCGGCCGCGTCCTCCAGCGTCAGGCCGATCGCCAGCTCGCCGTCGTTGACGAAGCGCGGAACCGCACCCGAGGAGGGCGAGATCACCATGTTGGACAGGATCCCCTCGTAGATCGTCCAGCCCTCCTCCTCGCTCGGCGCCGTCCGGAGCACGGTGACGAGCTGGGTGTAGGCCGAACTCGACCGGTCGGGCGCCGCCGAGGAGATCATGTCGTCATATTGCGGGTCGGCGAGGTCGGCCCAGGAGGCCGGCACCGGCAGGCCGCCGAGCGCGGCCTCGTTGACCGCCATCACCATCACCACCGCCGTGAACGGGGTCCAGACGCCGGACGACGCGAAAAGCGGATCGATCGCAGCCGCCTCGGTCGTCTTGTAGGGCTGGAACAGCTCGGCGTTCAGGTCGATGAGCGAGGCGCCGACGCTGAAGAGGACGTCCGCCGTCTGGCGTCCCTCCTCGGCGCGCAGGCGGTTGATCAGCTCGCCGCCGCCGGCGTTGATGAGTTCGACGCGGTGCCCGGTCTCCCGTTCGAAGGCGGGGATCAGCTCGTCGATCAGCTGCCCGGGGGCGGCGGAATAGACCGTGACGGTGTCGGCGAGCGCGTGCGAAACGGTCAGCAGGAGGCCGGACACGGCGGCGGCGGTGAGGAACGAGGTCGACTTCAGCATCAGACGTCCTTTCGAAAGGGTCGCGGATTTCGAGTGCGCGGCGAATGAGCATGCCGTCTCCAGCAGCATGTTAAGTTTCATTACGTAAATTAAGTTGTCAATGGGGGCTCGCGTTTTTGTGGACGCCCCGTTCGTTTGTTGCCAAACACGGGCGTCGATCACCGACCGGAGCCGGCCTCCTCATGATTTCGCTCGGGTTCAACGAACGGCGCGTCCTGGAACTGCTCCGCTCCTTCGGACCGATCTCGCGCGCCGAGCTCGCCCAGCGCCTCGACGTGTCCGCGCCGACGCTGACGCGCCTGGCGAACACGCTTCTTGACAAGAGGCTCGTCCGCGAGGAGGAACGGGGCGCGCGGCCCTCGGGGGAGCCGGTGCGCGGCAAGCCGTCCACGCTTCTCAGCCTGCGGGCCGACGGCCTTCATTCGCTCGGCGTCTTCTTCAATCCGGACGAGATCAAGGTCTGCGTAGCGGACCTGAAGGGCACGATCCTCGCCGAGTACCGTTCGGACCTCGCGTCCAACTATTTCGACGACATCATGGGCCAGGCTTCGGCGGCAGCGCGGGATGTGATGGGCCGGGCCGGGCTGGAGGAGGACCGGCTGATCGGGTGCGGCCTCGCCTTTCCCGGCCATTTCTCGAAGGATTCGGGACATCTCACCAAGATTCCCCAGTTCGCCGACTGGCGCTCGATCAGCGCGCCGGGCGATTTCGAGCCCTTCTTCGACACGCCCGTCCATCACGAGAACGACGGCAAGGCCGCCGCGATCGACGAGCTCTATTACGGCGCGGGGAGCCGGCGCGACAATTTCGCGCTCGTGCTCCTGACATACGGCATCGGAGGGGGCATCGTCGTCCGCCGCACCCTGTACCGGGGATCGCACCGCAATGCGGCCGAGTTCGGCGGCATCTTTCCCAAGTCGCGGGCCCGCCCGTCGGGGCAGGATCTCTGCAACCTTCTCGAACGCGAAGGCCTGCCGGTCCGTCGGCTGCGCGACATCGAGGCGCTGCCGACGGAGCACCCCGTCGTCCGCGACTGGATCGAGCGGGCGGCCGAGCAGCTGCGGATGCTCTCGCTCGTCCTGGCGCGCACGCTCGATCCCAGCGAGATCATCTTCGGCGGCTCGCTCCCCGGACCGATCATCGCGGCGCTGGTGGCGCGGATCAAGGACGGGAGCCTCGGCGAGAACTTCGACGTGGAAGCGCCCGAGATCTCGGTCTCGCACGTCAACGACTTCATGCATCGCGCGGCGGCCACCATCCCCTTGTACCGCGCGATGAACCCAAGCCACTACAACGGCCGCGCTATCAAGGGATGGTAGCCACAAAGGCGGATGAGGCGCGACCGAAGCATATATCCAGTTCGAATGATGCATGGCGCCGCCAACGGCAACATGCTGCTGGCGAGGGGCCAGGCAGCAGCTTCCGGCCAGACGAGGATGAAAGCTGCCATTCCGCTCACAGACCGAACGCCAAAAACTGCAAGGCTGCCCAGCAGTCCGCTTTGAGTATACCCAAAAAAGACAGAGCGCTGAATCGTGTTCGGCAGCTCTCGGTCCGTGGAAGCCACGTCCCGGCTATTCGTTCTAATCGACAGCAGCCATTGGTTATTCCGGTCACCGTAACCCGTTACGCAAAACGAAGGCATTCGAGAAAGTCCACAGGACTCAATCTAACCCTATCGCGTACGGATCACTGCAGGCGATCGACGCCCGCTTTCGAAAGGAAGGCGGGCGCTACGACCTAGCCGCGGCTGATCGCGTATTGCTTTTCGAGCTCGTCGTAGAAATCCTTGCGCACGAGCCGCTGACGCTCGCGAAACGGGGCGACGGGCGCTGTCTCGTCGAGACGCTGCTCGGTTTTGAGCTGTGAAAGCGCCGTCTGCATGCCGTGCATGGCGCCCTGCAGCGCCACATTGGCGTAGAGGACCAGCGAGAAGCCCATGGTCTCGAGTTCGGCGAAGTCGATGATTGGCGTCCTGCCGCCGACGACGAGGTTGACGAGCTGCGGCGTCCCCTTAAGCGCCGAAGGGATCGCGCGGATCTCGTCGACCGACTCGGGCGCCTCAACGAAGGTGATATCCGCGCCGTCCTCAATGAGCATCTCGGCCCTTTCGAGCGCGGCCGTCAGCCCCTGCGTCGCGCGGGCGTCGGTGCGTGCGATGATCATCAGGTTCGGGTCTTGGCGCGCGTCGACGGCGGCCTTCACGCGCGAACGCGCCTCCTCGATGTCGACGACGTCCTTGCCCGCGAAATGGCCGCAGCGCTTGGGGTGCACCTGATCCTCGAGCTGGATGGCGCTGGCGCCAGCCCGCTCCAGCGTGCGGATTGTGTGGCGCACGTTAAGCGCGTTGCCGAAGCCTGTGTCGGCGTCCACCACGATCGGCAGATCGGTAGCGTCGCGGATAGTGGCTGTGTGCTGCGCGATCTCTGCCAGCCCCACGAAGCCGAGATCGGGCATGCCGAGATAGGTGTTGGTCAGGCCGGCGCCGGAGAGATAGATCGCCTCGAAACCGAGATCGTCGATGATGCGTGCCGCCAGCGCGTTGGCGGCGCCCGGAAGGAGAACCGCGCCTCCAGTCTGCAGGCGGTCGCGGAAACGGCGGTTAATGTCGTGGCTGAGCAAGTCAAGCTCCCTGTTATTCTTCCTGGGGTCGGTCGTGTCCCGCGCGGGTCAGGTCGCGGGGATGGTGATGGCGCCCTCGAAAAGCCGGCGCTGCGTGCGCAGGATCGAGGCGGAAAGGATGGAGGGCTCGCGACCGTCGACGGTGGCGAGGCGCGTGCCGACCGTGATGATACCGCTGGGCGTGCCGAGGCGGATCGCTTGCCTGTCGGCGCCGGCGTCGAGGCAGTCCGCAACCACGCTGCCGGGGATCGCCGCTGCGCTCGCGATGGCGAGAGAGCCCGTGATCGGGAAGGCTCGGTGCGCCTGCCCCGCCGAGATCATTCGCGCGCACAGATCGTGGGACCGGGGATCGACCGCCTCGCCCGCGAGCGTCTCGTAGGCTGCGGGGGCGCCGACCATCGCGATCTTGGGTATGGCGATCCGCTCGCCGGCCTCGCGAAGATCGGCCGCGAGGCCCATGACGACGCTGGCCGCCCGGCGGGTCGCTTCGAGGCGCGCCAAGAGTTCGCGGTTTGCGTCTAGCTGGTCGGGCATGACGGCAGCGCCGGCGCCCAGATCCGTCGCACGCACGAAGACGCAAGGGATCGCCGCGTCCACCAGCGAAGCCTCCACGGGCGGCCAGCCCTCAAGCTCCAGCCGCGTCGTCGCCGCTCCAGCGGGCAGCAGGCCGCGTCCTTTCGTCCCGGCGGGATCGATGAACTCGAGTTTCACAGGCGCACCCGGCGTGGCGATGCCGGGCAGGACCAGATCGCCGTCGATCCTCGCTTCGCCGTCCTCCATCGGGAAGGACGAATGGATGATCTTGCCCGAATTCGTGTTGAAGATGCGCACGAGCGCCTCGCCCGCCGCCACCCCGTCCACCAGCCCTTCGTCGAGCGCGAAGGGGCCGACGGCCGAACTCATGTTGCCGCAATTGCCGCTGAAATCGACCTCGTCGCCGCTGACGGCCACCTGCGCAAACGTGTAGTCGACGTCGGCGTCCTCGCGCTGGGAGGGGGAGATCACGCAGATCTTGCTGAGCGAGGAGAGCCCTCCGCCCATACCGTCGAGCTGCCTCGCGTAGGGGTCGGGGCTCCCGAGCATGGCACGGAAGAGAGCCGGCCATTGCGCCTCGTCCTGCGGCAGGTCTGCCCGCCGCAGCATCACGGCCTTGGAAGTGCCGCCTCGCATGAAGACGGCTCGCACACGGCGCTGTCTCATGATGTCTGTGCCTCCCACGTCATCTGTTTCTCGAGCGAGCGCCAGCTTTCGCGAATGTGACGGCGCATCAGAAGATGGGCCAGGTCGCCCTCGCCCATGGCGATCGCCTCGGCGATCCGCTCGTGTTCACGCAAGGCCTCCACGCCGCGGCCGCGCACGTTGCGATGCTGTTGGCGCAGAAGCAGCAGTTGCGGATAGAGCTCGCCGAAGAGCAGACTGACGATCAGCGCGTTGCCGCTCAGCCGCGAAACCACGGCGTGAAAGTCGGCGTCCCCACTGCCGAGGAGATAGGCGCCGGATGGATGGGCCCGCACGCTAGGGCCCTGCCCCTGCAGGAGCGCGACCAGCGCCTCCGCGTCCTCCGGTGTCGAGCGTTCCGCCGCCAGCCGCGCGGCCTCGGCCTCCAGCGCACCGCGGACCTCATAGAGCGCCCTGGCATCGCCCACGGTCATGCGCCGGACCCGTGCCCCGACATTGGGCTCGAAGGTGACGAGACCGGCTTCGGCAAGCGCTCGCAAGGCTTCGCGCACGGGTGCGCGGCTGACGTTGAAGCGTTGCGCCAGAGCGACTTCGCCGAGCCGATCGTCGGCGCTGAGACGTCCCGAGACGATCTCTTCGCGCAGAAGCTCGACCAGCGAGTTGGCCGCACGGCCATGAGGAATGTTTGTCGACAAAACGGGGCTCATAAAAGCTGTCGGTCGGCGTCCTGTCGAGCCTATAGGCTTATTACAAAGGGTTGACAATAAGACCACCACGTTGTCTCCCTGTCTCGAATGTCCAAGTTGTAGACAATGCGGACTTCCAAATGGGAGGAGAAGACCACCGATGATTGATCGCAAGAAACTCTTCGCGGGCGCTGCGGCGCTCGTGCTCGCTGCAACGACGCCCCTCGCGGCGCAGGACACGACCTGGCCGACGCGGCAGATCACATTCGTCGTCGCGCTCGGGACCGGCGGCTCGGCCGACCGCACGGCAAGGCTCGTCGCGCAAGAGATGCAGCGCGAGCTCGGCGTGCCGATCCGCATCGTCAACCAGGAGGGCGGCGGCGGCCATGTCGGCCACACCTACTTCATGAACATGCCCGCCGACGGATCCACTTTCCTGGCGACCTCGATCCACCCGTACATCTCGAGCGCCATCCTCGAGTTCGACGCCAGCTACACGCTCGACGACTTCGCTTTCGTCAACGGCCAGTGGACGGACATCGACCTCTTCGCGCTCAACGCGTCCCTGCCGTTCAAGACCATGGGCGAGTTCGCCGAGGCGATCCGGCAGGAGCCGGGCCGCTACCGTATCTCGGTGGTCCCCGGCTCGACCGGCCGGATCAACACGCTGATGATGCTGGAGGCGTTCGGTCTCTCGGAGTCCGACGTCAACATCGTCACTTACGAATCCGGCAGCGCCGCGCGTACGGCCGCCGCCGGCGGACAGGTCGACATGACGGTCCTCGGCGCGGAAGGCACGCTTCCCATCGCCGAATACATCCGCCCGCTCGCCGTCGCCTCCGAGGAGCGCGTGGAAGGTTGGGACGCCCCGACGCTGAACGAAACGCTCGCCGATCGCGACGTCACCGTTCCACCGCTCGTCGGATCGATGCGCGGCATCGCCGCGCACGCAGCCTTCAAGACGGATCACCCCGAACTCTTCGAACGCTTCACCAACGTCTACCAGGCGGTGCTGGAGAACGAGGAGTTCGTCGCCAATCTGAGGTCGCAGGGAATCGGAGCTGACTGGCTGGGACCCGATCGCACGACCGAGATCATCCGTTCGAACTACGAGATCCTCGAGCGCTTCCGCGACGAGAACTGACGCTCGGACCGGCGACGGGGTCCGAGCGGCCCCGCCTCACCTTCTGCAAAGAATGGACGCCATGTCGCGTATCGCCCCCACACATCTGATCTTCCTCGCGCTCACCGCCCTCGTGACCGCCTTCATCGCCTGGAGCGCGGTCTCGGCGTCCACGCGCGTGGACAACCTCGTCATCGTGGTGCCGGTGGCCATCGCCATAGCGCTGCTCGTCACCTTCATCCTGGTGCGCGCCGCGCTGCGGGCCGGCGAGGACGGCGACGAGGAGGAGAGCGACGACCGCGCGACGATGCTCGCCAACCTCCTCCTGCTCGGGCTGTTCGCGATCTTCTGCATCGCGCTCGTCACCGTCGGCTTCGACATCGCGACCTTCCTGTTCGTCTGGATCGGCATCGTGCTCGGCGGCGAACGCCGATGGTGGTTGCCACCCGTCTATTCGGCCGCCTTCACCCTGCTCCTCGTCTGGGGCCTAGGCTCGCTGTTCCCCTTCCCCATGCCGATGATCTTCGCGTTATGATCGACACCTTCGCCTTCACGCAGGCCACCTCGCTGCTGTTCTCGAGCTTCGGGCCCTGGCTCTACGTCGTCCCGGGCCTCCTGATCGGGCTCGTTTTCGGCGCGATACCGGGCCTCCAGATTTCGATGGCGATGGCGGTCTTCCTGCCTGTCACCTTCGCGATGGATTTCGTGCAGGCCATGCTGTTCCTGACCGCAATCTTCACGGGCGGCGCCTATGGCGGCGGCGTGACCGCGATCCTGATGAACATCCCGGGCTCGTCCTCCTCCGTCGCCACGGCGTTCGACGGCTATCCGATGGCGCAGCAGGGGCGGCACAACGAGGCGCTCGGCATCGGCCTCGGCGCTTCGGTTGTCGGCGCCTTCATCGGCTATTTCCTGCTGCTGATGCTCGTCCAGCCTCTGGCCTCCTTCGTCCTGCGCCTCGGGCCGCTGGAGATGGTCGTCATCGTGTTGTGGGGCCTGACACTGATCGCGACGCTCAACAGCGGAGCCATCGCCAAGGGACTTCTGGCCGGAATGCTCGGGCTGATCCTCAGCCAGGTCGGCATGTCCACCACAGGCACCCTGCGCACCACGGTCGGCATGCCTTACCTGATCGACGGGATCCCCGTGGTGCCGGCCATGATCGGCATCTTCGCGGCCTCCGAGCTCCTGCGCCTGCGCGGCAAGGCCTATCTGGTGGAGAGCACCGACCTCGATCAGATTTCGCTGCGCGGCATCCTGCGAGGCTTCGGCGAGACCTTCCGTTATCCGACGATCCTTCTGAAGGGCAGCGTGATCGGCGCGATGGTCGGGGCGGTGCCGGGCGTCGGCTCGTCGGTCGCCAATCTCGTCGCCTATGGCGAGGCTCGCCGATCGTCGTCCTCGCCCGAGCGCTTCGGCAAGGGGGCCCCGGAAGGGCTGGTCGCCGCCGAAACCGCCAATTCCAGTTCAGAAGGCGGCAGCATGACGGCATTGCTGGCGCTCGGAATTCCGGGCGGCGCCGCGACGGCCGTTCTGCTGGCCGCCTTCTCCTTCCATAACATCGTCGGCGGACCGAGTTTCATCCGCGACCAGAGCGATCTCGTCTATGCGATCATCCTCGGCAATATCGGCCAGGTGATCCTTCTCGCCGTGATCGGGCTTCTGGTCATCCGCATCCTCGGAATGGTGATCAAGGTCCCCGTCACCTACCTCGTGCCCAGCGTTCTGGCGCTGTGCGCATGGGGCGGGTACGGCATGACGGGCACCGTCGCGGGCCCCGTCACTGTGATGGTCTTTGCCGGCCTCGGCTGGATCATGCGGCGCCACGCCTACCCCGTGGCCGCCACGGTGATCGGCCTGCTCCTCGGTCGGATGGCGGAAGGCGAGATCGTCCGCACGCTCCAGATCTCCGGCGGCAACGTCGGCGGTTATCTCGCGGAGCGGCCGATCGCGATGGCGTTCTTCGCGCTCTTCCTCCTGACCTCGGTGGTGATGCCGCTATGGCGTTTGTGGCGCCGACGCGCGATGGTGAGCGGCGCGGCTTGAGCGCAAGCCGGAGCGGCACCATGTCCTGGCGGGTCGCCGGCACGCTCGCGACAGGGCTCGCGGGCGGCGCCGCTTTTCTTCTCCTGCACATACCGCTGCCGTGGGTTCTGGGCAGCCTGACCGCCACGGCCCTGATGTCGCGGACCGGGCTGCGGCAGGGCCTGCCGCAGCCGTGGCGGGGCTTCGCCATGGTCGTCATCGGCACCATGCTCGGCGCCGGCTTCACCGGTGACGTCGCGAGCGCGCTCATCCTGTGGCTCCCAAGCATCGTGATCATGTGCGCATTGTCGGTCCTCTTCTGGGCCCTCACCCTCGCGGTGCTGCGCCGCTGGGGAAACATGAGCGCACAGACGGCGATGCTGTCCGCTGTTCCCGGCGGCCTTTCGGTGGTGACGTCGATCGCGGAAGACTACGGCGGCGACGTCAGGCGCATCGCGCTGTCTCACACGGCCCGTCTGATCACGCTCCTCGTCCTTACCCCGGTCATGCTCGGCTGGGTCTCAGACTACGACCTCGCGGCCGCTGCGCGGTCCGCGCTGGTCACGCACGATCCCTTCGACGTCGTCCAGCTCCTGCTCCTGGCCGCATGCGCCGTCATCGGCTATGCGCTGGCCAAGCTCACCCGTATGCCCTCAGGCCTCCTGATCATTCCCCTGGCGGTGTCGGCCCTCGCGCACGCGACCGACATCGTGACCGTCCATGTGCCCGGCCCGATCTCGATCATCGCGCAGGTCATCATCGGCGCCAGCGCGGGGTCCCGCTTCACCGGATACCGCCTCTCGGACATCGGGCGCGACGGATGGATTTCGGTCGTCATCGGCGCCGTTCTCGCGCAGACCTCAATGGCGGCGGCCTGGGCCATCACGCATCTGTCCGACATGGCGATCGCACCGCTCCTCCTGAGCTACCTGCCGGGCGGCGCTCCAGAACTCGGCGTCGTCTCGCTGGCGATCCAGGCTGACCCCGCGATGGTCGCCGTTCACCACGTGTCACGCGTGTTCCTAATCTTGTCGCTCCTCCCATTGGCGCTGCGCTGGTTCGCGCCACAGCTTCAGCGACGTTAGGCGTTTAGTCCCGGCATCTCGTGGATTGGATTGACGAAGAAGCGGTCTGGCTCTGAGGTCCAGATCCCGGCGATGTATTCGTAGGGCGTCAGGCCGCCGAGAGTTTTCAGTCGGCGGCCGAAGTTGTAGGTCGCCACGAAGTCGGCGAGATGAGCCCTAAGCTGATCGTGGTTCTCGTAGTGGAAGCGTTTGACCGTCGCGTCTTTGATCGTGCGGTTCATCCGCTCGACCTGGCCATTGGTCTACGGATGGTTCGGCTTGGTGAGGCGGTGCTCGATACCGTTGCCCTCGCAGATTATGTCAAATGAGAGGAACTTTTGATCCTGCAGCCACGAAGCGAATGCGCGGTTGACCTCGCTACCCTCAATCCTCGGTAACGCCCAGCCCGGTCGGATGTCGGGCATCGGATCTGGAAGAAGCGCCAAGAGGTCCCTCAGCTGACGGACCGCCTTGGCCTTCCTCGGATCCGTCAATCGCATTTTTGCAGGTACGTTTTGAGTGTGCCTTTCGCGGACCGAGGGACTCGCGGTTTTCTCAAACCGCATACGCCACGTAAAAAGGACTGAAGGCAAGAAGACCACCCAAAGCGGACCGTATCGACGGCCGTTCTCGTGCCTGACCGTGAATCACCCGCACCGTTAAGCGAAATTTCGCACGGGCGGGCTCGACGTCCGCTTCCAAGAGTTAGAACGTGCGCTGCGAACGTCCGCCAAGGGCGCATTGCAGACCCCCCAGCGTCAGTCGACGACCCCATAGCCACCTTGGGGTAGATCGTCGTCGGGATCCGCGTCGGCGTCGAAACGCAGGAGCCAGCAATCGTTCCGGGCTGCCTCAACGGCGGCTGCGATGAACTCTTTTGACATCCCGTGAGCTCGAAAGTTCTCAATGTACTCACCCCTGAACTCCTCGGAGATCATGGGCGCTGTCGAGATGACCCAGCCTTCCTCGTACTTCATGACCGTGACGGGCAGGTCGGTGTTGTCGAGGAGATCAACATCGTCATCGGTCAGATGCGACGTGGAAAGGTCCTTGAACTTCAGGATCGTCATGCGTCGTGCCGTCTCTTCATTCGGTCGTCGCACCAAGTCGTACCTTGATACTGCCCGAAAGGCGACAACTGTGGCGTCGGCTTGCCGATCACCGAGCGGGCCAACGTCCTTTCACCACGAGCCCGCCGTTAACCAAGTCGACGCCGAGTTCGCTCGGGCGCCTTGCGATCGGTAGTTGCAGGCGTCAGATCTGGGTCCGGGCGGTGGATGCGCTGCCGCCCGGTAAACGACGGCCCCCGCCGGTGCGCCAACACCGAACGAGGGCCTGACCCGCAACCTGTTGAAGAGGTCTTGGGCTATGACGAGCCATATCCGCTCCATCCCTTCGTGGAAAGTTCCGGCAACGCCGCACGGTCGCTTCGGCTGGCGTTTGGACGCGCTCGCCGCCTCGTAAGGCCGATCGCCAGAGCCCGGACGGACGTCGCCTGATCGACGTCACGCGCCGGGCCGCGTCCGCCTTCCGCTTTCCATCCGAGACGATCCCATCCTTCGCCATGCCGGGCTTCACCCGATGCGCGCAGGAACCGTCATGTCACGATCCGTGATCGCAGACTGTGCCTGCCGCTCATCGGTTCGAGGCTCGATGGCGCTCGTCTCCCCCCGAAGGGACCCTCATGAACCGTTCTTCCCTCGCCGCTTCCGACCGTCCGGACGCGGCCTCCGCTCAACACGCTGACGCGGCCTCCGCTCGGCACCCCTCCTCAGTCTCGGCCATGGCGTCTGCTCCGTCCGTCGCGTCGGAAGCGTCGTCGAACACGGCGGCGATGTCCCAGCCGGCGGCCCGATCTTACGCCTGCCGGATCGACCCGGACGCGGTCGCGGACGATCTGACGCCGCTGGTCGAGAAGGCGTCCGGGCTCGTCGCCGCGGCGGCGCCGACACCGGACGCGATCCTCGGGTCCTTCATCGGCATTGCCGCTCTGATCCGGTCCGTGTCCTTCCACGAAGGGCGCTTGCTGGAGGAGGCGATGATCGCCATCGGTCAGCGCAGCCCGGACCTTATCGTCTTGAGCAGCGGTGTGCGCCTGCCCGTGACGCCTGCCGCGCTCGAGGCGGTCGCTCACAACCGGCCCCATGCGCTGAAGGGGCTTTCCTTCGACGCCGACGCTCGGTCCCGTAGCAGCTACACCCCCGACCTCGTGACCGTGAACCGGCGCTACCGCTCGGCGCTGGTGATCGACGTCAAGCGCTCACTCGCCTCCTATCTCGCCACGCACCGCCTGGCCGAGCTGAAGGTCCGCATGCTGGCCGCGTCGCTGATCCTGCCGGACTGGCTCTACAAGGAGCATAAGCGCCTCACCGTCGACAGTGTCGGTATCGCCATCGTCGATGGATCGAGCGGAGTGAGCGAGCACGAGGCGGGGCTTTGGGGCCTTGCCGAGATCGACGACCTTCTGGAGATCGAGGGCGCTGCGGCGGCGATGATGCGGGTGCGCGAACGCTTTGCTGCCCGCGTACAGGCGCTGATCGAGGCCGAGACGCTGCGGATCGCCCGCCCGCTGCTCGGGTCGGAGACGACGGGCAGGACCAACGGCGGGACCTGCGATCCGCGGGTCGACAGATCCGCCGATGACCGTGGAAATAATTTCCACGGCGCTCCGTTCTTCGAGGCCTTCGCATCCGGATCGACTGACCGACTGCCCAAGATGGAGCGTGCGATCCGCTTCGGCTTCGCGCAGCCGCGTCTCCACGCTTGAGCGCCCGGACGCAGCCGCGCCTTAACGCGTGAGACGGGAGCGACGTTCTCGAGCGGGCTGAACGGCCCGAACGCGAGGCCCTCGCTGCTCCACGCCATTCCCTTCACTTCTTTCGATCGCGCCGCCGCCGTCCCGTCTGCCGGGGTGTCGGGGCGCGCAGGATCCGCTCGCCCATGCCCAAACCTCCCTACGTCAATCGCAACCGCCAGCCCTCCGCCGTGTCGGTGCCCGCCGCGGTGCTCGACGCCCGCCTCACCGAGCTCGCCCGCGTCGCCGGCGCCCGGCGTCACGGCGAGGCCGCGCCGCCTTCGCTCGCCGGTTCCGCCTTCCCGCTCCCTGACGCCGCGATGGTGGTGGGTCTCGCGCTCCAGTGCGTGCGGCAGAGCGGCCGCGTGCCCATGCCCGTCCGCGACGCGCTCGAGCGCCTCGCTGCGAGCGGCGAGCCGACGGCCCGTATGGCGCTGACCTGGATCGCACGGATCAAGCAGCAACCGGCGCCCGGCGGGAGGATTGGCCGATGAGGTCGCAGAGCTCCAAAGGACGTACGGGTACTGCTGCTGGTTCGGCTGTGACCGAGAAGGCTGAGGCGTGCGACCCGTCGACGAGCGACTGTCCGCTGCCGGCCTGGGCGTCTGGACCGGCGCAGGAACTGCCCGATCAGTCGCTGCCCGCCTATCCGGAGCCCGCCCTTTCCCTGGCTGCAATGGCTCCTGACGCGGTCCGCAGCGATGCCGGACGGCTCGGCGCGCTCCTTCTCCTCGACCGGGCGCTCCGCGGGGCCGGCACAAGCACGGCGGGGATGATTGCGCTCTGCCGGCAGCCGGGTGCGATGCTGACGCTCTCGGCCATGTCCGAGGGCTTTGTCGATCTCGCCCTCGCCCTCCTCGCTGAGGGCGCGATCCTGCCCGGCCGGGTCCAGACGCTCGATCTCAACCATACGCGGGCGTGGCGCACGATCCCCTTTGCCGAAGAGGACGAATGGGACTGGCGCATCCTGACCCTGCCGCTCGACGAGCGACGGCATCGGGGTGCCGGGCGGGACGCAGACGGTGACGAGCGGGACGCCAGCGAGCGCCTCGCGCATGCGGCGCGCTCTGGCCATCCCTTGATCGTCGTTGCCAGGAGTGATGCGGTGACGCCGCTGATCCGGCTGGCGTCGCATCTCTGCCTCGACGCCGGAGCGCTCGATACCGCGATCCTGACTCAGGCGATCGTGACCGTGACGGGACATCCCCTCGTTGCCGTGGAGCCTCGTCTGGCGCAGCTCGTCGCCGAGGGCGTGCGCTTTGAGCACCTGCCGCTGACCGACCTGTCGCTGGCGGTTCGGCCTGGGCTCTCTCTCGAGCGCATCGTCACGCTCCTTGAACGGCTGGGACGACGCGCAACCGCAGCGGCCGCGGAGCGCGTTGCCGACGGCGAAGGCGCGAGCGAAGAAGGCGAGGAGGACGATGACGATCTGGCCAGGACGGATCTGCGGTTCGACGCTCGCAGCGCGCGCTCTCACCGAAGCGGGGCACCGAAGGCGAAGGGAGCTGGCGACGTCCGCTCCGGGGAGGCTGTCGGACGGAATGGTGCGGCGACACCGGCACGATCCGCTTCCGATGACGGGCGCTCGCGTTCGGACAGCAAGGATGTGGGCTCGGTCGTCATCGAGCCTGAGGGCGGGGACAACGCGGACGGCGTAACGCACCGCCGGCGCCTGACGGTCGAGACCATGGCTGGCCTCGGCGACGCACGGGACTGGGCGCTCGACCTGAAGGCCGATCTTGCCCTCTGGCGCACCGGGGAGATCGCCTGGGACGCGATGTCGACGCGTCTTCTCCTGCACGGGCCGCCCGGCACCGGCAAGACGAGCTTTGCCCGCGCGCTCGGCAACACGCTCGACCTGCCGCTCCATGTCGCCTCCGTTCAAGTCTGGCTCGAGCCCGGCTATCTCGGCAGTGTCCTGAAGCGCATGTCGTCGGCCTTCGCGGCAGCGGCAGCGGGAGCGCCGGCGATCCTCTTCATCGACGAGGCGGACGCGATCGGTCGGCGTCAGCCGGACACCAGGGAGTATGCCGACTACTGGAACAGCATCGTCAACCGCATGCTGGAGCTGATGGACGGAGCGGTGCGCTCGCAGGGGGTCATCGTGCTGGGCGCAACCAACCGGCCCGAAGCGCTCGACGCCGCCCTGACACGCTCGGGTCGCTGGGAACGGCAGATCGCGCTTCCCAAGCCAGACCGGGCCGCACTCGCGGCGATCATCGCGCACCATCTCGGCGAAGATCTCGATCGGATCGCAGGGGAGGCTTCGCTCGCGCGTCTGTCGGACGACAAGATCGTCGTGGATTCGGGTGCCATCGGCAACGAAGATCGATGCCGCAGCGATCACCTCGACAGTAGCGGCGATCGAAGCAGCGGGAGCGATGGTGTTGTCCGGTCAAGCGACAGGGACCGTGGCTCCTCCGCCAATCCTGTTCTCGATCGGCTGTCGCGTCGGGCGGTCGGCCGTACCGGAGCCGACATCGAGCGCACAGTGCGCGAGGCGAGAGGACGGGCGCGGCGCGAACGGCGCGCCATGACCCTCGCCGATCTCCTGTCCGCGTTCAACGATGGCCGGCCCAGGCTCTCGCCGGGCCTTCGACGGCGCATGGCGATCCACGAGGCGGGGCATGCATTGGTCCAGCATGCGCTCGGCGTGGGATCACTCGTCAGCCTCTCGATTGAGGACATGGATGGCGGGTCGGCCATCTCGCGGTTCGATCTCGTGGTCGAGCACGACGGAGCCTGGATCACGGCGCAGATCGCGGCCCTCCTCGCTGGACGGGCGGCCGAGGTGCTCATTCTCGGAACCGCGACGGCTGGAAGCGGCGGGGACGCTTCGAGCGATTTGGCTCGGGCGACCGAGTTGGCGCTCTCCATGGAGGTCGAGCTCGGCTTCGGGGTGGAGCGCCCGCTCACACATCGCAGCGCCGGGCTCGCCAAGAGCCTGCTGCTGCGGCCGGGTCCACTCGCTGACGCGGTGGAGATGCGCCTCCGAGCGGCGTCCACGCTGGCGACGCAGATGCTCGTTGCCCATCGCGCGCGGCTTCTGCGCCTTGCCGACATCCTTGAGGCGAAGGGATCGCTTGACGCAGGCGAGATCGCAGCGATCCTCGATCAAGGTAACGGGAAGGAACTGATCGCCGACGCTGCGAGCGCAGCCGACGCGAATGCCGAGATCAGGGGCGCAATGACGGACGAGAACAGGAGCGCCTGACGATGCTACACCTTCCCCCGAACGGTCCGCTCGAGGATCGGGACCGTCTCAGCCTGCGCCTTCGCTCGCTCCTGGCCGATCTCGAACGGATCGAGGCGGGCTGGCGTCCGACGTCGCGCGACCTTGCCTCGGCCCCGCGCCTCGACGACTGGCAGCTCGCCCAGCGCCCGGCTCCATGCCTCGTCGGTATCGCCGAAGGGCATCCGACCATCCGTGGCGGGCGCCGGACCCTGACCTCCGATCTCTGGCTGCTTGCGCCCGAACACGGCTTTGCTCGCACGCTCAGCCGCTTCTACCGTCTGGGCGAGGCGGAGAGCAGCGACTGACCGCCAGCGGCCTGTCCCGCTCGCAACGTCCCTCCAATGCGCCGTCTCGGCCTCCGCCCGACCTTACCTCGGACGCCGGACGCCGGACGCCGGACGCCGGGACCGGGCACGCCCCCGGACCGTAAGATCGGCGGGCGTCGCAGATGACAGCGGCGGTCCGCCCGCGACGGGCATCGCCCTGTCCCGCTGCGCACATCTTCCGGCGTCACGACCAATGTGCGACGCGTTGCCCGCACGTCGACGCGACGCGAGACACATTGCGGATCGGCGTGACGCATGTCCCGTGATCCGTTGCGAAGGTCGAGATCGGCGTGACGTCCCTCGATGCTGGCGATTCCATTCTCTGGACAAGCGTTACCTCGAACCGCGACCGGCGGATTGCAGACCCCAGTCGAAGGTCGTCCCGGCTGCCAATTTCGGGATCGACCGTCCCTTCCCGTTCGCTGACCCGGTTCGCTTCAGGACGAGTTGCGCTTTCGCGTGTCCAATCTCCGCGCTGGCGTTGCGACGTCGAGGCGTGCGTGACCGGACCCGAGCGAGGCGTTACGCGGTTCGAGACATATGATTCGCCTGCAAACGCCATAGACGTCTGACGCAAGCGCCAGCCTTCGCGGAACGCAGGTCAGAGCCTTCTCGCCGCCCGCAGATCATATTTTTCGGGCCGATGCCCGAGCCCGTCAAAAAGTGACTTCGCAGATCTGTGGCGGGCTCGTCGTCGACTTCCGCGGACACCCTGTGGCTCGCTCGCCCGGACTGATGCCCGACCACCGCTCCGCGTCAAGGCTGCTTCTGAGCTTCCGACGACTATCGCCGCGAAGCAAGCTGGGGCGAACTATTTTTTCCTTATGTATATGTCGCGTTGGGTGCGAAGCACATTTCCTGGGCAAGATGTATAAGGGCGATTTGCGGTCGTTTTGCTTTCCGTCCCATAGCAAAACTTACGTTCGAAATTAAGGCTGCTTTTGCACAACCCTTCGCTTGCTGATAACTTTCTTCTCGTCCCGTGCGGACAGATTCAACGACTGGAGAACGAGAATGAACAACATCGAGAGCACGCAGAACGACTTGAACGGAGCGGCGGGCGGCGCCCTGGCGGACGGCATCCTCTCCCGCCTCGCGCGCCGGAGCGAGAAGGAGAACGCGCAGGAGAGCGAGGACACCGGCGGCGAGGACACCGACGAGCTCTCCGGGAAGGACGAGCCCGACGGCGCCGGCGACGCCACCTCGGCTAGCGCCGCGCAGCCCGCCCAGGCGAAGGCCAAGCAGCCGGACAGGCAGCCGGCCCAGACCACCTCACGCGCCCGCAAGGAGATCGAGGCGAGGAAGACGAAGAAGGAAGCCGCCCGCGCCGCACGTGAGGCGAAGGCGTCCGAGCGGGCCGTGCGCGTGCCGAAGGAGAAGCGCCAGCCCTTCGACCTCGCCAAGCTCGAGCCCGAGGCCGCCGCGATGGTCGAGCGCAGCATCGCCGCCGTCCACGCCATCGGCCGCAAGACCACCGAGAACGTCCTCGACCTCGGCGCCGCCTTCGAGGCGATGGCCGCCGTCATCCCCGACCCGCTCGACTGGCGCGAGGCCGTCACCCGCCACTGCGCCGTCACCGTGAAGACCGCAGACAACTGGCGGCGCGTCCACCGCACCCTCGGGCACCGCCGCGAGGCGCTGGTGCGCAACCAGGTGACGCCGACCGTCCTCATCCACCTGACCGCCGCGCCCGAGGCGGTGGTCGACGAGGTGATCGAGTCCTTCGAGGCGGGCCGGCCCATGAAGGTCGCCGCGGTCCTCGCCCGGGTCCGCGAGGACGCCCCGGCGGACGGCGCGGCGGGCGGGGCCGATATCGGCGGGGCGAAGGGCCTGAAGGCCCAGGCGCTCGCCAAGGTCGCGCGGCAGTCCAGGAGCGTGATCGCCAACCTCAAGCAGGTGCGGACCGCGCTCGAGGAGGCGATCGCGGCCGCCGGGCCGAAGCGTCTGAAGAAGGGCGAGCTCGTCGCGGCGCTCTCGCCGATCGCCAAGCGGGCCCACCGCGACCTCACCGAGCTCCTCTGCGACATCGACCCGGCCTCGCTGGTCGGCGGCCAGTCGCTGACCCACCTCGCCGCCCCGGACGAGCGCTGGGCGGGCGTGCTGCGGCTCCTCTACCGGCTCGGCGGCGACCACTGGGCCGAAGCCACCGCGCTGAAGTCCTTCATCACCGACGAGGTGCTGCCGATGCTCGCCTTCGTGCTCGACGGCGTCGTGTCGGAGGGCGGTGACGACGCGAGCGCGAGCGACCAGTCGCCGGACCAGGACGCGGACGGCGCGCTGATCGCCTAGCCCAACCTTAGGCCGGCATTCGGTTTCGTCGGCCGTGTCCGGGCCTCGCCGCAGATCGGCGGGGCCCGGACCGGCTCACTTCCATCGCCTCCTCAACGCATCACCCATTCTACTCTGTCGCGATCCGCGACCCCTCGAGAGGAACCCCATGCCCGATCCGTCATCCGCCAAACACGGGAAGGCGACCGCCAAGACCCGCCGCGAACACCGGCTCGCCAGCCAAGCCGCCTACCAGAAAGCCTACCGCGAGAAACAGCGAGCCGCCCGCGCGCCGTCCCGGGGCGACGTCGCCAACCTCACCCTCTACTGGTTCATCACGCTTTGCCTTTCCCAGGGCGACGGCGACGGTCTCGCCAAGATGCAGACCGTCCTGGTTGAGGGGCTTGCCAAGCAGGGCTTCGACCGCGCGGCGTCGGCCCGGCGCATCGACGAGATCATCACGCGGTACGAGGACGGCTGGACGTTCCGGCCGAAGGCACGCCTCGCCGTGACGCCCGACGGCATCGATCTCGATGCCCTTCTCGATTGAAGGAGACGTCGTGCGGCCCGTCCCCGGCCGCTCGAGTGCGTCGACCGCAGCACCCCGAGCGCGCACCCGGTCTGACCGGCGTCCCGACAGTCTGTCTCCCGGCCACAGGCATGACTTTGAGTTGTCTCCGAACACCGTCCGATCTGTCGCTGACGACGACATCCTCTCGTCAGCGGCCGCCGTTCCCGTGAGGCCGCTCACTTGGTTGTCCGAGACCCAACGTGGCCTGGCAAGAGTGTTGGACGCCCCCATGACTTCAGCAAACGCGATCGGCATGGGTAACGCCGTTCCAGATCAACGCCGTTTGCAACAGGACTGAACAGCGCCGGATTTGCCGGAGGCTGATTGGTTTGAGTCCTACGCGGCGATCGGGGTGGCCTCAAGCTGGGCGTAGTATGCGGCTTCCACCTCTCCGGGCGGGATGTTTCCGATGGGCTCGAGCAGGCGGCGGTTGTTGAACCAGTCGACCCATTCGAGGGTGGCGAACTCGACGGCCTCGAACGAGCGCCATGGCGCGCGACGGTGGATCACCTCGGTCTTGAAGAGGCCGATCACGGTCTCGGCGAGAGCGTTGTCGTGTGAATCTCCGACGCTGCCGACGGAGGGCTCGATGCCGGCCTCGGCGAGGCGTTCAGTGTAGCGGATGCTCACATATTGCGATCCTCGGTCCGAATGACAGATGAGCCCGCTGCCGACGAAGGGCCGTCGCTGGTGAAGGGCTTGCTCCAACGCATCGAGGACGAAGTCCGCTCGCGCGAAGCGTGACACGCGCCAGCCGACGATCCGCCGGGCGAAGACGTCGATGACAAAGGCGACATAGACGAAGCCGGCCCAGGTCGCGACGTAGGTGAAGTCCGACACCCACAGCATGTTCGGCCGCGGCGCCTTGAAGACGCGGTTCACCCGGTCGAGCGGACACGGCACCGAGGCGTCGCGGATGGTGGTGCGCACGGGCTTGCCCCGCACGACGCCCTTCAGACCCATCTCCCGCATGAGGCGCGAGATGGTGCATCGGGCGACAACGAAGCCTTCGCGCGTCACCTGCCGCCACACTTTGCGCACGCCGTAGACGCCGAAGTTCTCGTTGAACACGCGGCGTACCTCGACCTTCAGGATCGCATCCTGCTTCGTACGCGCCGGCACCCGGGACGGATCCGCCCGGCGAGCGGCATGCTCATGATACGTCGACGGAGCGATCGGCAACACGCGGCAGATCGGCTCGACCCCGTAGACGTCGCGATGGTCGTCGATGAACGCTTTCATCGTCTGAACGGGCGGTCGAGCTCCGCCTGGGCAAATACGCCGATGCCTTGCGCAGGATCTCGTTGGCTTGCCGAAGCTCGCGCACCTCACGTTCCAGTGCCTTGATCCGCTCGCGTTCCTCGCTCGTCGGGCCTGGCCGCAGCCCATCATCGCGCTCAGTTTGCCGCACCCAGTTGCGCAGCGTCTCGCCCGAGCAGCCGATCTTCGACGCGATCGACTGGATCGCCGCCCACTGCGAACCGTGCTCCTCGCGGTGATCCAAAACCATCCGAACCGCGCGGGCGCGCACCTTAGGACTAAACGGCGGTACCTTCTTCGTCATGGCTCCATCCTCTCAAGAGTTGGAGCCTCCGGAAAACCCGGCGCGGTTCAACGCCACAATGCTCTCCGAGGTTGAGGAGGAGGACGAGATCGATATGTAGAAGTGCAACTGCCGGTGAGCTTGGAGCCCGACCCCCGCCTTCGCCGGCTGATCGCACGGAAAGGTATCGACCGTCACCATCTCCAAGCTGCCGCTGGCCCGGGACATCGAAGATGTTCGTGTTCGAGGGCACGCCGATCAACGAGACGCCGGTGCGCGACCGGGCGTCGGGCAACTCCATCGCCCATCAGCGCAACGCCGTCCTGATCGGGGGCACGGGAACCGGCAAGACCCATCTGGCGATCGCGATCGCCCGGGCCTGCATTCCACCAAGCGCCTAGTAGCGCCGTTCTTCCAACGCACGTTCGCCTGTGCTGCACCGCAACACTGTCAGGCGTTGCGAGAATTGATTTCTCGAGCGATCGCACCGTCCATGAAACGGATGCCGCGTTATTGACGTCGGCCCTAAACCGGGGCACAGAACTGATGCCCATCGTGGATGCGAGAGCCGAAACCGAAAGTGTTTACAGAGGCTTGTCTTTTTCCTAGCTGAGAATCCAGGTCCCCCAGCCACTTCCAAGCCTCCGAACGTGGAGGCTTTTCTCCGAAAACCGAACTACCGATCGCTCATCGAACCGAACGCCGGCGTTGCGGACGTCGCCCGGTCGCGATACCGACGATCGAGCGGCCTTCCCGCACATGCGAAAGTCGGAGCACGATGCGCATTCTCGTGACAGGCGCGACCGGATTCGTCGGACGCCATCTCGTGCCGCACCTTCGCAGGAGCGGCCATGACCTCGTCCTCCTGAAGCGCGGCACGCCCGCGACGGAGGACGGCGACTGGGCGGCGTCGGCATCGCTCGCGGCCGTCGAGATGGCGCCCGCCTTCCCCGCCGGCATCGATGCGGTCGTGCATCTGGCAGCCGCCAACCCGGCGAAGACCGACGCGGGGGCCAGCGACTCGGCGGCCATGAACGAGGCCAACGTCGAAGGCACCGCGGCTCTCGCGCGTTTGAGCGCACGGGAGGGCGTCGGGCGCTTCGTCTTCCTGTCCACCGCGAACGTCCATGCGGCCCGCACGGACGGCCGTCCGGTCGCCGAGACCGATCCGATCGCGCCGCAAAGCGTCTATTCACGCTCGAAGGCCGAGGCCGAGACCGCTTTGCGCGCGGTGCTGGAGGGGACGCGGACCCGCTTATCCATCCTTCGGCCGGCTCCGGTCTTCGGCGCCGGCGGACGCGGCACCGTGGCGGCCCTCGCCCGTCTGGCCGCGACACCCGTCCCCTTGCCGCTCGGCGGCCTCGGCGGCCGACGAAGCCTGATTGCGGTGGACGATCTGGTCGATGCGATCCTCGCGTCCCTTTCGAGCGCGGCGACGGCGGACGAGACCCTGCTTCTCTCAGGCGGTGCGGCGACGCCGGAGGAGATCGTCCGGGCCCTGCGAACGGGCGCCGGACGGCCCGGCCGCATCGCTCCCGCACCGAGGGCGCCGCTGCGGGCTCTCGCCCGGCTTCTGGGCCGAGGCGAGACCTTCGACGCGCTCACCGGCGATTTCGTTCTCGACACGGCGTCGGCGCAGCGCCGGCTCGGCTGGGTCCCGGGAGCCTCCCTTTCCGAACGCCTTCAGGAGATGGGCAGGGCGGCGAACCGCCGGAGCTGAAGCGGCCCATCGGATCGCTCGTCCCATAAGCTGCGCCCATCGCGGCGGCCGGGGCCGAACGGTCCGAAAATCAGAGCCAGTGCTGCGCCTTGATCCCGCCCGGCTCCCTGAACCGGGAGAAGCGGAAGGGCGCCGGATCGACCGAAGGGCTGGCGCCCGTCGCCAGATCGGCCAGAAGACGGCCGGCGCCGGGTCCGATGCCGAAGCCATGGCCGGAGAAGCCCGTTCCGACATAGAGTCCGGGCACCCCGTCGATCCCCGAAAGAACGGGAATGGCGTCGGGCGTCGTATCGATCATTCCGGCCCAGCTCTGCGCGACCTCCACGTCCTGCAGCCCGGGAACGGAGGCTCGCACGTCCTCCATCATCCGCCGGATCGTCGCGCGGTCCGGCTCCGGATCGAGAATCCGCACCGCCTCGAAGATCGAAGCCCGATCCGCCTGACCCGGCCGCCATTCGACGGCCTCCTCGATGAAGCGGCGGTTGAGGCGCAGCTTCAGGCTTCTATGCTGAACTCGGAACGCCGGCAGGAACATCGGGGCGAATCGGACCGCGTCGGGCGTCAGATCGACCTGACTCGACGCGGAGGTCGCGATCGTCAGACCGCCATCCTGCCGCTTGCGGAGCGCGAAGCGCGACACGCTGACCGAGGCGGTCAGCGGATAGTTCGTCGGCTTGGTGCGAAGGACGTTCGAGCGCACCTTCAACTGCGGCAGCTCGACGCCGACACCCTTCAAGAGCAGGCGCGACCAGGCGCCTCCGGCCACGACCGCAACCTGACAGCCGACGCGGCCTTTCTCGGTCACCACCGCGTCCACACGCCCCGCAGCGCGGCTGATCGCCCGCACCGCCACGCCCTGGTGGATCGTCGCCCCGGCATCGAGGGCCGCGAGCGCCATGGCCGTCGTCGCCTTCTGAGGCTCGGCGCGGCCGTCATCGGCGGTGAAGAGCGCCCCGGCCGCCGTCCTCGAGTAGCCCGGCAGCATGTCCGAGAACTCGCCCGGCGTCAGGATCCGGCTTTCGATCTCGTGGTCGCGGGCAAGACTGGCCCAGACCTGGTGCCGTTCCAGATCGGCCTGCGTCAGAGAGGCGTAGGCGATCCCGCATCGACGAAAGCCCGTGTCGCGGCCCGTCCGGCGGTCCATCTCCTCCCACTGGCGCATGCTGTCGACGATCAGCGGCAGCTCGCGCAGGTCCCGGCCGGTCCGCCGGCACCATCCCCAGTTCCGGCTCGACTGCTCGGCCGCGACGGACCCCTTCTCGAACACCGCGACGCTGACGCCGCGCTCAGCCAGCGTCAGCGCGGTCATCGTGCCGATGACGCCCCCGCCGACGATCGCCACGTCCACATGGGTCGGAAGCTCGGGCGTGGAGGGTACGGGTTCGACGGTCGGTCCCATCGTGGGCTCCTTTGACGTTCGAAAGCGGTGACGGGCAACCCGATCCGCGGGGTCAGCGTCGGTGCGGCCGCTCGCCCACCGAAACGCGGCGCGCGAGTTCGGTGGACAGGACGACGGTCGCGACGCGGTTGCGGAACAGGTCGACATGCGCGCCCGCCACCTCTTCCGCAGCATCGGCATCCTGCGCCGCGATCGCGGCGAACATCTTGCGATGGTCGTCCATGGTCGAACCGAGATGGGTGGTCAGCCGCTCGTCGACCCCGCTGTGTTCCGAGAAGCAGACATAACCGATGCGCAGGCCTTCGGTGAGGCTGCGGCGATAGGCGTTGGCAAGGAAGCTCGACTGGGCCGCCTCGCCGATGGCGGCGTGGAAGGCGTAGTTCTTCTCTGCGACCGCCTCGCTGTCGAGGGCGGACGCACCCCGTTCGCAGTCGATCAGATGACCCTCGATCCGCTCCAGATCGTCGGCGGTGCGACGGTGGGCCGCCATCCGCGTCACGCTTCGCTGGAGGATGTCCAGTCCTTCGAAGAAGGCCCGCAGATCGCCGATGTCGAGCGGCGCGACCCGCGCTCCGCGCCCCCGTACGGAGGTCACGAGACCTTCGGCGGTCAGTCGGATCAGGGCCTCGCGCACGGGCGTCCGCGACACGGCGAGGCGGCCGGAGACCGCCCCTTCGTCGAGGTCCTCCCCCGGCCGGAGATCGAGTCGCAGGATCTGCCGACGCAGCGTCGCGTAGACGCGTTCGCTTCCCGGCTCCACCGCTGCGCTGGCCATCCGCGCCTCCTTTCGGTCGATCGAGCACTGCTCCACTTGTCCGGGCAGGCGCTCGTTGACAAGTCGTATACGAGCTGCATACGATCGAGCAAATCAAATCGGCAGGCGCAAAATGTGGGCAGAAACCGCTCGTTGGTCCGTCGGCGTCGATGTGGGCGGGACCTTCACCGACCTCTACGCCTTCGACCGCGCCAGCGGCTCCGTCGTCCTGCACAAGACGTCCTCCACGCCGCACAATCCCGCCGAAGCCATCCTGTCCGGCCTGTCCGAACTGGCCGCGAAGGCCGGGATCTCGCTGTCCGATGTCGTTCAGCTGGCGCACGGCACCACCGTCGCGACCAACGCCCTGATCCAGCGGCGCGGCGCCAAGGTCGCGGTGGTGACGACCCGAAACTTCCGGGACCTCGTTGAGATCGGCCGTCAGGTCCGCCCCAAGCTCTACGATCTGAAGGCCGACCACCCCATGCCGCTCGCCCCGCGCGAGATGCGGTTCGAGGTCGCCGAGCGCATCGGACCGGACGGAGAGGTGATCGAGCCGCTCGACATGGAAAGCGTCGATGCGGTCATCGAGCGCCTGCGCGAGACGGGGGCGCAGGCCTGCGCGATCGCCTTCCTCTTCGCCTATCTCAACCCTTCGCACGAGGAGGCGGTGCGCGATCGCATCGCGGCCGCGCTTCCCGACCTCGCGATCTCCACCTCGTCCGGCGTCCAGCCGGAGTTCCGGGAGTACGAGCGGACCTCCACGACGCTCCTCAACGCCTATCTCCAACCCGCCTTCGCCCACTACATGACGACGCTGAAGGACGCGCTCGACCGCTCGTCGCCGGCCGCCAAGGTCGGGATCAACCAGTCGAACGGCGGGCTGATGTCGATCGAGCGTGCCCGCGACTTCCCGATCCGCACGGCGCTGTCGGGCCCGGCCGCGGGGGCGATGGGCGCGATCCACGCCGCTCGCCAGTCCGGCCGACCCAACGTCATCACCTTCGACATGGGCGGCACCAGCGCCGACGTCGCCCTGATCCGCGAGTTCGAGACCGATCTCGCCTTCGACCGGGACGTCGCGGGCTTCCCGGTCCGCATGCCGATGGTGGACATCAACACGGTGGGCGCGGGCGGGGGCTCCATCGCCTGGTTCGACCGCGACGGGCTGGTCAAGGTCGGCCCCGTCAGCGCCGGCGCGGTGCCGGGGCCGGCCTGCTACGGGCGCGGCGGCACCGAGCCGACGGTGACGGACGCCAACGTCGTCCTCGGGCGCCTCTCGGCCCACGGCCTGCTCGGCGGCGCCATGTCGCTCGACGTCGAGGCGTCCCGCCGGGTCGTCGGGGCTCTGGCCGAGAAGCTCGGCTTCGGCATCGAGCGCGCCGCCATCGGCATCCTCGACATCGTCTCGGCCAACATGGTGCGCGCCATCCGGGCCATCTCGGTCGAACGCGGCCACGATCCGCGCGATTTCGTGCTCATGCCCTTCGGCGGTGCCGGACCGCTGCACGCGGAAGGCTGTGCGCGGGCGCTCGGCATCCGGGAAATCCTGGTGCCCTACTCGCCCGGCATCCTGTGCGCGCAGGGACTGCTCGTCGCCGACCGCTCCGAAAGCTTCGTGCGTTCGCAGCGCTTCGGGCTCGCCGAGGACGCGGAGGACATTCTCGAAGGGCTCGTCGCGGAACTCTCCGAAGAGGCGTCGCGCTGGTGGGAGAGCGAGGCGGTCGCGCAGGCGGACCGCTCCCGACGCATCGCCATCGACATGCGCTACGCCAGCCAGAACTACGAGCTTCAGGTCGCGGTGGACGAACTGCCGGACCTTCGGCGCCTGCGCGAGCTGTTCTTCGCGGCGCACGATCAGGCCTACGGCTTCCACAATCCGACCGATCCGGTCGATGTCGTGGCCGTGCGACTGACGGCCTTCGGCCGCCTGCCCTCGCCGGGCCTGCCGCCCGCCCCCGAGACCGCCGCGAGCGCCCCCGAGCCCCGCGACCGGCGGCCGGTCTGGTTCGAGGCCGAAGGGCCGCACGACACGCCCGTCTACGACCGGAGGACGCTGGCCGCGGGCGCGCGGATCGAGGGTCCGGCGGTCATCGACCAGTTCGACGCGACCACGCTCGTCTTCCCCGGCGACGTCGCCACGGTGGACGAGGCCCTGAACATCGTCATCCGCCGGGGGAGCGACGCCCGATGAGAACGGCCCTGGATCCGATCACCGTCGAGATCGTCGCGAGCGCCTTCCGCTCCGTCGTGGACGAGACCTTCATCGCCCTGATGAAGAGCGCCTATTCCACCAACATCAAGGAGCGGCACGACCACTCCACCGCGATCTGCGACCGCGACGGGCGCCTCATCGTACAGGCCGACATGTCGCTGCCGATCCACATCGCGTCGATGACCGGCCTCATGAACACGATCCTCTCCAAGCATCCGGTGGAGACGATCGAGGAGGGCGACGTCTTCGTCGCCAACGACCCGCACGTGGCCGGCGGCACCCATCTGCCGGACATCAACTATGCGGCCCCGGTCTTCGTCGGCGGCGAGCTTCTCGGCTTCGTCTGCAACATCGCCCACCACGCCGACATCGGCGGCATGGCGCCGGGCTCGATGGCGGGCGGCATGTCGGAAATCTACCAGGAAGGCCTGCGGATTCCGCTGGTGAAGCTTTTCCGGCGCGGCGAACTGCAGCAGGACCTGATGGACCTGTTCCTCCTCAACGCCCGCATCCCGGACGAGCGGCGCGGCGACCATTTCGCGCAGATCGCGGCCTGCCGGCTCGGCGTGCGCCGGATCGGGGAGATCGGAGAGCGCTACGGCCTGCCGACAATCCGCGAGGTCTTCGACCAGCTGGTCGCCCGCACGCACGACCGGATGCGTGCGGCGATCGCGGAGGTTCCCGACGGAACCTATCGCTTCGAGGACGTCCTCGACGACGACGGGCTGGGAACCGTCGACATCCCCATCCGCCTCGCCGTCACCGTCACCGGCGATCGCGCCGTCTTCGACTGGCGCGGCTCCTCGCCGCAGGTGCGCGGCAATGTCAACGTGCCGATCAATGCCACGCAGGCCGCGGTCGCCTACGCCCTGCGCGCCCTTCTCGATCCCGAGATCGCCAACAATCAGGGCATCCTCGACTGCTGCGAGATCGTCGCCGAAGAGGGCTCGATCGTCCACTGCGTCGCCCCGGCCCCGGTCGCGGCGCGCGCCCACACCTCGCAGCGCCTCATCGACATCATCATCGGCGCGCTCGCCGCAGCCGTTCCCGAGCGGGTCGTGGGCGCCTCCAACGGGGCGAACACCACCGCCGTCTTTTCCGGGCGCGACCCCCGCAACGGCCGGGACTACCTCTATTTCGAGACGCTGGGCGGCGGGTTCGGCGGCCGGGCGGACCGCGACGGCAAGGACGGGGTGCAGGTCCACATCACCAACACGTCCAACCTGCCGATCGAGGCGATCGAGACCGAATATCCGCTGCGCGTCGTCTCCTACGGCTTCATCGAGGATTCGGGCGGTCCCGGAAAGTACCGGGGCGGCGGCGGGCTGCGGCGCGTCATCCAGCCCGTCGGGCACGAATGCCTCTTCAACGGCGCCGGCGAGCGGTTCCGCAACGCGCCCTGGGGCGTCTTCGGTGGCGGAGCGGGACGGCCGGGCCGGTACGTACTGGAAGGACCGGAGGGTGCGCGGACGCTCGACGTGAAGCCGTCGGGTGTGGACGTTCCCGCCGACGCGCGTATCATCGTCGAAACCCCCGGAAGCGGCGGCTACGGCCCGGCCTCCGAACGCGATGCCGACGCCGTGGAGGCCGACCGCCGCTCCGAGAAGTTCACCGAGGCGTATCTCGCGCTCCACTATGCCGCCGCGTCCCGCTGAAAGGCCGGCGACCAAGCTTCGCATGCAGTCGTGACAGATCAACGGGAAGGCTTACCCATGCTGAAGACCATGCTGTCGGCCACGTTCGCTATGAGCGTCGGCTTCGGTGCCCAGGGTGCGTTCGCGCAGGAACGCTGGGACCTCGTGAACGAGTACCCCCGAGCTCGGTCCACGCGCAGTCCGCGGAGAAGTTCATCGAGGCGCTGTCGGCCGCGACGAACGGCGAGATCGAGATCACCGCCCATCACGGCGCCTCGCTCGGCTACAAGTCGGCCGATCATTTCGACGCGGTCGGCGACGGAGCGGTCGAGCTCGCCTCCTCCTTCATGGGTCCCTGGTCGGGCATCAACCCGATCTTCCTCGTCTCCTCCCTGCCCTTCCTCGCCCCGACGCCGGAGGACAACTGGGCGCTCTACGAGGTCTCCAAGCCCTATTACGAACAGGTCCTGGAGGACGCCAATCAGGTCTTCCTCTTCGCCACGCCCTGGCCGCCGAGCGGCCTTTGGGGCAACAAGCCGCTGGATTCGATGGAAGCGCTCGCCAACGTCCGCATCCGCACCTACGACGCGAACGGCACCGTCACGCTCCGCGAGGCCGGCGCCGCCCCCATCCAGCTGTCCTGGGCCGACACGGTTCCCCAGCTGACGACCGGCGGCATCGACGGCGTCCTGACCTCGGCGGACGGCGGCGCGGCCGCGCAGCTCTGGGAGCTCCAGTCGCACTTCACCGAAGTGAACTATGCGAGCCCCCTCCAGGTCGTGCACATCAACCGCGACGTGTTCGAAGGTCTGAGCGAGGAACAGCAGGCGGCCGTCCGCTCCGCCGCAGCCGAGGCCGAGGCGTTCGGCTGGGGCCTTCTGGCCAACCGCGTGCAGGAGAACTACGCGCAGATGGAGGAGAACGGCATGACGATCGCCACCGACATCTCCCCGGACTACGTCCAGGCGCTGAGCGAGGCCGCGCAGCCCGCGATCGAGGAATGGACCCGCAGCGAACCCGAGGGCGCGGCGATCCTCGAGGCCTACGAGGCGAAGCGAGCCCGCTGAGGCCGACCGTCCGGACGGCCGCGTGCGAGCGGCCGTCCCCCTCCAGACCGGACCAGAGCCGATGCAGACGCTTCAGCGCGTGATCTACGGGATATCGACGGCTGCGGCGGGCCTGGCCTGCTTCGTGCTGATCGCCATGGTGGGGCACATCCTCTACGAGATCGTCCTGCGCACGGTCTTTTCGTCCTCGACCTTCGTGCTCGACGAATTCGTCGGCTACGGCGTGGCGGCGGCAACCTTCCTGGCGCTCGGGCATGCGTTGGAGAACGGCAGCCTGATCCGCGTCAACATCCTCCTGTCACGCCTTTCGCCGAACGCGCGACGCGCCATGGAAGCGCTGTGCGCCAGCCTGACCCTCGCGGTCGTTCTGGTCCTGACCTGGTTCATCTGGCTGCGTGTCGCCCGACACTGGGTCCGGGGCTCGACGTCGAGTTCCATCGCCCAGGTTCCGCTGTGGATTCCCGAGGGCGCGATCCTGCTCGGCCTGTGCGTCTTCGCGCTCCAGCTTGTCGCCTACCTCCTGCGCCAGATCGCGGGCGGCCCGCCGCCGGTCGTCCTGGACCCCGTGGATGCCGCCGCGCATTGCGGACCGTCCGCCCCTCCGCCCTCGCCCCTCGCGTAAAGGTCTACCCTTCATGGAAGCCTTGTTTTCCGCCGGGGTCGTCCTCGCCCTGATCTTCCTCTTTCTCGGCCTCGGCGTCTGGGTCTTCGCGGGCCTTCTCCTCGTCGCGGGCACCTCGATCTTCCTCGTGCTCGGGATGGACCCCCAGCGGATCGGAACCATCGCGGCCAGCATCGTCGTCCGCTACGCCTCGACCTGGGAGCTCGCGGCCATCCCGATGTTCATCTGGATGGGCGAAATCATCTTCCGGACCGACATCTCCGACCGCCTGTTCCGGGGTCTGGCGCCGTTCGCCTCCCGCATTCCGGGTCGTCTCCTGCACACCAACATCCTCGGCTGCACGCTCTTCGCGGCGGTCAGCGGTTCGTCGGCGGCGACCGCCGCGACGGTGGGCAAGATCACCCTGGCCGAGCTCGATGCGCGCGGCTACAACCGGTCCCTGTCCCTCGGCTCGCTCGCCGGCGCGGGCAGCCTCGGGCTCCTTATCCCGCCCTCGATCGTCATGATCGTCTACGGCATCCTGGCCGAGGTCTCGGTCAGCCGCCTCTTCGCCGCTGGCGTCCTGCCCGGCCTTCTGATCGCGGCGCTCTATTCGGGCTACATCGCGCTCTGCGCGCTGATCCGCCCGGAGATCGCGCCTGCGGACGAGGTGCGCTATCGCGCCTCCGACTACGGTCGCGCGCTCCTCGATCTCGCGCCGATCTTCGTCCTGATGTTCATCGTCCTGGGTTCGATTTACACCGGCATCGCGACGCCATCGGAAGCGGCGGCGGTGGGCGTGGCGGCGGCCATCGCCATCGCGGCCGCGATGCGGCAGATGAGCGTCAAGCTCCTGGTGGACACCCTGCTCGGGTCCATCCGCACCAGCTGCATGGTCTGCATCATCCTTGTCGCGGCGGCGGTCCTGTCCACGGCGATGGGATATCTGCACATGCCGGCCAACGTCGCGCGCGCCATCGAGGCGCTCAATCTCGGCCCGTTCGGCCTCCTGCTGCTCCTGTCCTGCTTCTACATCGTCCTGGGACTGTTCCTCGACGGCGTGTCGGTGATCGTCATGACGCTGCCGATCACCTTCCCGCTCGCGACGGCGGCCGGTTTCGATCCGATCTGGTTCGGCATCTATCTCGTGATCATGGTCGAGATGGGCCAGATCACCCCGCCGGTCGGCTTCAACCTCTTCGTCATCCAGGGCCTGACCGGCCACCCGATCGGCCGCGTCGCCCTCGCCTCCCTCCCCTTCTTCCTCCTCATGGCGCTCGCCGTGGTCCTCCTGGCGATCTTCCCGGACATCGCCCTCTGGCTGCCCCGCGCCCTCTACGGATGAGCTGCATGCCCAAACTGCCTTCCTACGGCCGCTTCGACGTGCCGGGCGCGCTCACCGAGCTCTTGTCCGAATGGGCCGGGCCGGGACAGCCGATGCGGCTCTACGCGCATTTCGAGCGCATCTGCCGGGAGAGCGTCGGCCATCGCCTCTTCACGCTGCTGGCATGGTCGCCGGAGACGGACGACGTGCAGCGCATCCATTCCTCACGGCCGGCCGAGTACCCGACGAGCGCGCGCAAGGCGATGGGGCCGACCGAGTGGGGCTCCCATGTCCTCAAGGGCGGTCAAAGCTGGTTCGGCCGCCATGCCGACGACATCCGGTGGGCCTTCCCCGACCGCGACCTCATCCTGTCGCTCGGCTGCGAGAGCTGCCTGAACACGCCCGTCATCTTCAACGGTCAGGTGCTGGGCGCGGTCTCCGTGCTCGGCCCGGCGGGCGCCTACACCGAGGCGGATCTCGCCGGCCTGGAGCGGATCACGCCCGCTCTGGTGCCGGCCTTCCTCCTCGCCCGCGCCTGACCCTCACGACAGCCATTCCCGGAACCACAGCCATGACGATCACCGTTTTCGAGAACGCGAACCTCCTCGACGCGGAGGCCGGCGCGATGCTCGGCGAGCGTCACGTCGTCGTCGAAGGCGGCCGCATCCGAGAAATCCGCGACAATCCGGCCCCGTCGGGCGGGGCGCGCCGCATCGACTGCCGCGGCCGCACGCTGATGCCGGGCCTCGTCGACAGCCACGTGCACGTCACCGCCTTCTCGGCGAACTTCACCGAATTGCAGCGATCGTCGCCCTTCTACGTCGCGGCGGCCGCCGCCTCGATCATGGGCGGCATGCTCGACCGGGGCTTCACCACCGTGCGCGACGTCGGCGGCGCCGAGTTCGGTCTCGCCCGAGCCGTGGAGGAAGGCCTGATCCGGGGCCCGCGCCTCATCTACGGCGGCAAGGCGATCTCGCCGACCGGCGGGCACGGCGACGTGCGACCGGCGGGCGTCGACCGCCATGACGATTCCTACAATCAGCCCGGCCTCGGCGCGATCGTCGACGGGGTCCCGGAGCTTCGGCGGCGCGTTCGCGAGGAGATCCGGCGCGGCGCCCATCACATCAAGATCATGGGCAATGGCGGCATCTCCTCGCCGACCGACCGCATCTCGTCCGACCAGTTCTCGCGCGAGGAGATCGCGGCGGCCGTCGAGGAAGCCGAGATGGCGAACCTCTACGTCGTCGTTCACGCCTATACGCCGCGCGCGATCAAGCGCGCGGTGGAGCTCGGCGTACGCTCCGTCGAACACGGCAATCTGGCGGACCAGGAGGCGATCGACCTCATCAAGTCGCGCGACGCCTTCCTGGTGCCGACGCTGGCGACCTATCACGCGCTGAAAGAGGAGGGCGTCGAGGCAGGACTGCCGGCCGAGCTGGCGGCGAAGATCGACGACGTTCTCTACGCTGGCATCAACGCGGTGGAGATGGCCTACCGCGCCGGCGTCCCGATGGCCTACGGCACCGACCTCCTCGGCGCCATGCACCGGCGCCAGTCGAGCGAGTTCGCGCTGCGAGCCGACGTGGTGCCGGCGGCCGATCTGATCCGCGCGGCGACCGTGAACGGCGCGAAGCTGATGCGTCTGGAAGACGAGATCGGACGGATCGCGGAGGGTTACCGGGCCGACCTCATCGTCGTCGACGGAAACCCGCTCGACGACATCCGCATCCTGTCGAAGCCTGAAACGAGCCTGAAGCTCGTCATGGCCAAGGGAGACGTCGCGCTCGACCGTCTCTGATATGCGCTCCCCGTCCTCGTCGAGGCACGGGCCTGCTCGCGGACTCCATGCCGAAGGCCCGCCCATTCGCGTTTCGTCGCGCCACAGCGTCGGCCGGAGAATCGGAGCCGATTTTCCGATAGTCTGATGCGCAGATTCAAGGAGATCTGGGCGACCTTTGTGCGTCCCATCGGACGCACGGCGCTCTAGGATGATGGGCGCGATTCGCCTTCCGGCGAATGCACGGAACCGGACGGACGAGATGGAGAGCGGGATGACGGAGCCTCGGCGATACTGGCGCGACATGCGAGGCTATGGCGCCCATCCGCCGGACGCCCGGTGGCCGAACGGCGCCCGCGTCGCGGTCTCCTTCGTCGTCAATTACGAGGAAGGCGCGGAGAACTGCATCCTCCACGGCGATGCGGCCTCCGAGGCCTTCCTGTCCGAGATCGTCGGTGCGCAGCCCTGGCCGGGCAAGCGCCACTGGAACATGGAGTCGATCTACGAGTACGGCGCGCGCGCCGGCTTCTGGCGCCTGCACCGGCTCTTCACCGAGACGAACGTTCCGGTGACGGTCTACGGCGTCGCGCAGGCGCTGGCCCGCTCGCCCGACCAGGTCGCCGCCATGCGCGATGCGGATTGGGAGATCGCCTCGCACGGCCTGCGCTGGATCGACTATCGCGACCATTCCGAGGCGGATGAGCGCGCCGACCTTCTGGAAGCGATCCGCCTGCACACCGAAGTCGTCGGCGAACGGCCGCGCGGGCTCTATCTCGGCCGCACCTCGGCGAACTCCGTGCGTCTCGCCGCTCGCGAGGGGTTCGACTGGATCTCCGACACCTATGACGACGACCTGCCCTACTGGCTCGACCATGACGGCCATGGGCAGCCGAGCGAACCGCAGCTCGTCATCCCCTATACGCTCGACGCCAACGACATGCGTTTCGCCACCGCGCAGGGCTTCAACACCGGCGAGCAGTTCTTCGCCTATCTGAAGGACGCCTTCGACACCCATTATGCCGAAGGTGCTTCCGGCCGCCCGTCCATGATGTCGATCGGCCTCCACTGCCGCCTGATCGGCCGGCCGGGACGCTTTGCCGCCCTCAAGCGTTTCGTGGATTATGTCCGGGGCCATGCCGACGTCTGGATCGCGCGGCGGATCGACATCGCCGAGCACTGGGCGCGAACCCATCCCTATGCCCCGCCCGCGCTCCGTCCTTCGCGGATGGATCGCGCGGCGTTCGTGAACCGCTTCGGCTCGATCTTCGAGCATTCGCCCTTCATCGCTGAACGCGCCTTCGAGCTGGAGCTCGGCCCGGCGCACGACAGTGCCGGCGGGCTCCACAGCGCGCTGGCGCGCATGTTCCGCTCCGCGAGCCACGAGGAGCGTCTGGATGTCCTGCGGGCCCACCCGGATCTTGCCGGCAAGCTCGCGCGGGCCGGCCGCCTGACGCCCGAATCGACCGACGAACAGGCCTCCGCAGGTCTCGATCTCCTCACCGACGAGGAGCGCGCGACCTTCACGCGGCTGAACGAGGCCTATGTCGCGCGCTTCGGCTTCCCCTTCATCATCGCCGTGCGCGACCACGACAAGGCCGGCATCCTCGCCGCCTTCGAAGCCCGGCTCGCCAACGATGCGGAGGCCGAGTTCCGGACGGCCTGCGCCCAGGTCGAACGCATCGCCGCCCTGCGGCTCCAGGAGATCCTGCCCCGATGAAGCCCGCCCAGCCGCCCCGCTCCTACTACGCGCCCGCCGGCGGGCTGCCGCCCCAGACCCAGCTCCTCACCGACCGCGCGGTGTTCACGCAAGCCTATGCGGTGATCCCGCGCGGCACGATGAGCGACATCGTGACGAGCTTCCTGCCGCATTGGGAGGGCACGCGGCTCTGGGTCCTGTCGCGGCCGCTGTCGGGCTTCGCCGAGACCTTCTCGCAATACATCATGGAGGTGCAGCCCGGCGGGGGCTCCGAGCGGCCCGAGAGCGACCCCGAGGCCGAAGGCGTGCTCTTCGTGGTGGACGGCGAGGCGACGGTCATGCTCGGCGCCGAGGAGCACGTGCTGAAGCGCGGCGGCTACGCCTATCTGCCGCCGTCCTGCGGTTGGCGGCTGACCAACCGGGGCGGGACGGCCGCGCGCTTCCACTGGATCCGCAAGGCCTACGAGCGCGTCGATGGGCTGGAGACGCCGCCGCCGCTCTTCCTCGACGAGGCCGACATCGAGCCGAATCCGATGCCGGGAACGGACGGCGCCTGGGCGACGACCCGCTTCGTCGATCCCGCCGATCTGCGCCACGACATGCACGTGACGATCGTCACGCTGCAGCCGGGCGCGGTGATCCCCTTCGCCGAGACCCATGTGATGGAGCACGGGCTCTACGTCCTGGAGGGCAAGGCCGTCTACCACCTGAACCAGGACTGGGTGGAGGTCGAGGCGGGCGACTACATGTGGCTGCGCGCCTTCTGCCCGCAGGCCTGCTACGCCGGGGGACCCGGCCCGTTCCGCTACCTTCTCTACAAGGACGTGAACCGGCATATGGCGCTGCGGCCGCGAGGCGCGCGGTGAGCCGGACGATCCTGGCGCGCCCTCTGACCCGCGAGGCCTTCGCCCCGTTCGGAGAGGTTCTCGACACCGAAGGGACGCAGCACTTCCCGATCAACGGCGGGATGTGCGAGCGCCATCATGCGCTGGCGACCGTAGAGACGGCCGGGGACGGCGCAAGCGCGATCCTGTCGATCTTCCGGGGCCGGCCCTACCCCTTCCCGCTCGAACTGACGCTCGTCGAGCACCATCCGCTCGGCAGCCAGGCCTTCATGCCGCTTGGGGGAAAGCCATTCCTCGTCGTCGTCTGCCCGGACGAGAACGGGCTGCCGGGACGGCCGCAAGCCTTCATCACCGCTCCCGGCCAGGGCGTGAACTATTGGCGCGGCATTTGGCACGGCGTGCTGACCCCGATCGGCGAGCCGCAGGATTTCCTCGTCGCCGACCGCGCGGGGCCGGGCAACAATCTCGTCGAATTCACCTTCGGCGAGCCTTGGCGGATCGAGCTTCCAAACGGGGCGTGAGAGGAAGCGCCATTCCGCCTACCCTTCCAGAAGTGTCTTCGTCAGCGAATGGTTCGGATCGGCCAGACCGTCGAGGACGTCGAAATGATGCCGGTCCGGCTCCTCGACGCAACGGGTCGATGCGCCGAGGCCCGTCCAGATGTTGGAGAGGAGCGCGTTCTGCCGGCGGAACTCGGCCCGTTCCGCGCCGCCCACCCAGCATGTAAGGCGCACCCCGTCGATCGGCCTCAGGAGCGCGGGGCTCTCGACGGTCGCTTCCGCCTCGTCCAGCCGGAGCTTCGCATTGGTTTCGATCTTCAGAAGCGGACGCAGGTCGTGGAGGCCGGAGAGCGACAGGACATGGGCGATCCGCGACCTGATGTCCGGCGCGAGCGGCGTGTCGGAACAGACGAGCCGCGTGACGAGATGCCCGCCGGCCGAATGCCCGACGAGCCGGATCGGCCCCCGCACGCGAGACGCGGCCAAGGCCACGGCGGCCGCGATCTCGAACTTGATGTCGGCGATGCGGATGTCCGGGCACAGCGTATAGGACGGGATCGCCACGGCGTGGCCGTGCGCGAGGGGCCCTGCCGCAAATTGCGACCAGTAGGACCGGTCGAGAGCCACCCAGTAGCCGCCGTGGACGAAGACGACGAGCCCCTTCGGCTCCTCCGGGCCGTCCGGGAGGAACAGATCGAGGCTGTTGCGCCCGCCCGCACCGTAGGAAAGGCCGAGTTCCGCGCGCCTATCGGACGACAGGCGTTCGCGAAACGCCGCCGCCGGCGCTTCCCAGGCACCCGGCCAGCGCGAGCCCTCGGGAATATGGGCACCGTTGGTATAAGCGTCGGTCCAGTCGGTCACGCGATGGAACATGTCTGTCTCGTCTCTCCCGTCCGCTCCGAACGATGGCTCCGCCCCGCCCGCACGCTCCCGTGCCGCGGCCGGATCGAGGCGGACGGACGAGCCGCGAACCAGGGGCAGGCGCCGGGTCGGAAGCCTTGCGCCCACTTACTTTATACGTAAACTATCCGCTGTCGATGCCCGCTTGCGGTGGTTGCCCGGCGGTGCTCCCTTCCGATCAGGAGACCCCGTCATGATGCCGACGCTCATTCTTCGTCGAGCCAGCGGGCCGAGGCGCGGGCCATGGCAAAGAGGTTCGGGCCTGTGACCGACCTCGCCGCCAGACGCAACCTTTTCGACCTGCCGGACGGTATCGTCTATCTCGACGGCAACTCGCTGGGCCCGCTTCCCGTCGCGGCGCGCGAGCGCGTGCGGACCGTTCTCGACGAGGAGTGGGGTACGCTTCTCATTCGAGGGTGGAACGAGGCGGGCTGGATGCAGATGCCGCGCCGCGTCGGCGACCGCGTCGCCCGGCTGATCGGGGCCGCCGAAGGCACGGTGATGATGGGCGACACGCTCACCATCAAGGTCCATCAGGCGCTCGCCGCCGCGCTTTCGGCCAATCCGGACCGGCGGGTCGTTCTCTCGGACAACGGCAACTTCCCGACCGATCTCTATATCGCTCAAGGACTTCTGACCTCGCTCGGGCGCGGCCACGAGCTGAGGATCGTGTCGCCGGAGGAGGTTGCGGACGCCATCGACGAGAGCGTGGCCGTCGTCATGCTGACCGAGGTGGACTACCGCACCGGGCGACTCCACGACATGGCCGACATCACCCGGCGCGCCCATGCCGTCGGCGCGCTGACGGTCTGGGACCTCGCCCATTCGGCCGGTGCGCTCCCCGTCGATCTGACGGGCGCGAACGCCGATTTCGCCGTCGGCTGCGCCTACAAATATCTGAACGGCGGGCCCGGTGCGCCGGCCTTCGTCTATGTGGCGCCGCGCCATATCGAGACGCTGCAGCCCATCCTTTCGGGCTGGATGGGGCATGAAGCGCCCTTCGCCTTCGACCTCGACTACCGGCCCGGCACGGGCATCGAGCGCATGCGCGTCGGCACGCCGCCGATCCTGGCGCTCGCCGCTCTCGACGCGGCGCTCGACGCCTTCGACGGCGTCTCCATTTGCGAGATCCGCGCGGCCTCGATCCGGCTGTCCGAGCTGTTCATCCGGGAGGTCGAAGCCGCCTGCCCGAGCCTCGTCCTCGCCTCTCCGCGCGACCCCGCGCGCCGCGGCAGCCAGGTCTCGTTCCGCTTCCCTCACGGCTATGCGGCGATGCAGGCCGTCATCGCGCACGGCGTCGTCGGCGACTTCCGCGCGCCGGACATCATGCGCTTCGGCTTCACGCCTCTCTACATCGGCGAGGACGACGTGCGCGCCGCCGCCGCCACGATCGCGAAGGTGGTGAACGAGGGCCTGTGGGACCGCCCGGAGCACCATCGCAAGGCAGCCGTCACATGAGCGCGACGGACGAGACCAAACCCCATGACGGGGCGCAGATGTCGTTCGCCGGGCGCATGTCCTACGGCGACTATCTGAGGCTCGACCGGGTGCTCGCCGCGCAGCAGCCCTTGTCGGAGGCGCATGACGAGCTCCTCTTCATCGTCCAGCACCAGACGTCGGAGCTCTGGATGAAGCTCGCCATCCACGAGCTTCGTGCCGCGATGGAGCGGATCGCCGCCGACCAGCCCTCGCAGGCCTTCAAGATGCTGACGCGCGTCTCGCGCATCTTCGAGCAGCTCAACAGCGCCTGGGACGTGCTGCGCACGATGACGCCCAGCGAGTACACCGAGTTCCGGGGCTCGCTCGGCCAATCCTCCGGCTTTCAGTCGCACCAGTACCGGGCGATCGAGTATCTGGTGGGAAACCGCAATCTCGCGATGCTCGGTCCCCACCAGCACCGCCCGGACCTGATGGCCGAGCTCGAGGCGATCCTGGCGCGCCCCAGCCTCTACGACGAGACGCTTCTTCTTCTCCATCGCAGCGGGTTCGACATCGGCGGGGACGCCGCCCGCACCGAATGGCGCGAGACCCGAGCCGAGTCGGAAGCGGTGCTGGCCGCGTGGACCGTCGTCTACGGCGACCCCGAACGACACTGGACCCTCTACGAGCTCGCCGAGAAGCTGACCGATTTCGAGGACTACTTCCGGCGCTGGCGCTTCAATCACGTCACCACCGTCGAGCGGGTCATCGGACTGAAGCGCGGTACCGGGGGCACCGGCGGCACGTCCTATCTGCAGAAAATGCTGCAGACCGTGCTCTTTCCGGAGTTGTGGCAGGTCCGCACACGGCTTTAACGTCGTTTCCCGGTAGAATTGTTGCGAGCGGACGCCCCACGCCTTGAAAAGAGGCACCGTTCGTCCGTAGAGAGGCGCCTTTCGGACGCACGCGTAAGCGAACGGCCGAAAGTCCTGTCGCGCCCGCACGTTACGAGGATGTCGAGATTGGCCACACTTGCAGACCCCTCGCCGCCCGTCATCGAGGTGCGCAACGTCACCCTCCGCTTCGGCGGTTTCGTCGCGGTGAACGACTGCTCGATCGAGGTGCGCAAGGGTTCGATCACCGGGCTGATCGGTCCGAACGGGGCCGGCAAGTCGACCCTGTTCAACATGGTGGCCGGCAATCTGGCGCCGTCCAGCGGACGCATCTTCATCGAAGGCGAGGACGTCACCGGGCTGCCGCCGCATCATCTCTTCCGCAAGGGCGTGCTCCGCACCTTCCAGATCGCGCACGAGTTCTCGCGCCTGACGGTGCTGGAAAACCTGATGATGGTGCCGCCCGAGCAGCCGGGCGAGAACCTCTTCTCCACCTGGTTCGCGCCGGGCCGGGTCCGCGCCCGGGAGGAGGAGGTGCTGCGCCGCGCCGAAGACGTGATCGACTTCCTGAAGATCGGCCATGTGCGCGACGAACTGGCGGGCAACCTTTCGGGCGGCCAGAAGAAGCTCGTCGAGCTCGGCCGCACCATGATGGTGGACGCCAAGGTGGTGCTGCTCGACGAGATCGCGGCGGGCGTCAACCGCACGCTCCTGAACGACGTCGCGGCCAATATCGAGCGCCTCAACGAGGAGCGCGGCTACACCTTCTTCGTGATCGAGCACGACATGGACCTGATCGGCCGGCTCTGCGATCCGGTCATCGTCATGGCCGCGGGCTCGGTGATGATGAAGGGCTCGCTGGCCGAAATCCAGGCGAACGAGGAGGTGGTCGAGGCCTATTTCGGCGGCTCCGCCACCGGCCACGCCACACGCAAGCCGCAACCCGCCGTCGCCTTGGCGCCGAACGCCGGAGCCGCCTCGTGAGCTTCCTCTCCCTCTCCTCCGTCGTCGCCGGCTACGGCGGCACGCCCATCCTCAACGGGGTGGACATCGAGCTTCAGCGCGGCGAGATCGGCGTCATCGTCGGACCGAACGGCGCCGGCAAGTCCACGACGCTCAAGGCGATGTTCGGCCTCCTGAAAATCTCGTCGGGTACGGTCCGCTTCGACGGACAGGAGATCACCAACCGGCCGACCGAGAGTCTCGCCGAGATCGGCATGGCGCTGGTCCCGCAGGAGGCCAACGTCTTCAAGACGCTGACGGTGCACGAGAATCTCGAAATGGGCGCCTATGTGCGTCGCGACGACATCGCCCCGCTCCTCGAGCGCGTCTACGACATCTTCCCGCCGCTCAAGGACAAGCGCCGCCAGCCGGCCGGCGAGTTGTCGGGCGGACAGCGCCAGATGGTGGCGGTCGGGCGCGCCTTGATGATCGATCCCAAGCTCATCCTTCTCGACGAGCCGACCGCCGGCCTTTCGCCTCTCTTCATGAGCGAGATCTTCGACCGCGTACTGGCCATCAACGCGGCCGGCGTGACCGTCGCCATGGTGGAGCAGAACGCCAAGCAGGCGCTCGGCATCGCCCACAAGGGCTTCGTGCTGGCGGGCGGCAAGAACCGCTTCACCGGCACAGGCGCCGAACTCCTCGCCGATCCCGAGGTCGCCAAGAGCTTTCTCGGCGGCTGACGCCTCACTCCGACGGGCGGGGCCGAATGGCTTCGCCTGCACTCGACACGCTGGGACGCTTCTCTTGGACGAGCTCACCTTCTTCATCAACCGCGGTCTGATCGGCGGGCTCATCCTCGGGTCGATCTACGCCCTCGGCGCGATCGGCGTGACGCTGATCTTCGGCATCCTGCGCTTCGCCCATTTCGCCCATGGCGACATGATGACGCTCGGCGCCTTCTTCGCCTTCATGGCCGCGTCCATCCTGGCCGGGATGGGCGTGGCCTTCCCCATTCCCCTCGCCATCGCGCTCCTGCCGCTGGTGATGCTGGCGACGGCGGGCTTCGCGATCGGCGTCGACAAGGCCTTCTACAAGCCGCTGCGCGACAAGGGCGCCCGGCCCGTGGTCCTGGTCATGGCCTCGATCGGCGTAACCTTGATGCTGCAGGGCCTCATCCGCCTCTTCGCGGGCACCGGCACGCGCGACCTCTATCTGAACGCGCCGAAGGACATCTTCCGCATTCCGACCGGCGGGCGTCCCATCGTCATCACCGAGCCGCAGCTCTGGCTCATCGGCATGACGATCGTCGCCGTCGTCGCGCTGCATCTGTTCCTGACGCGAGCCCGGCTCGGCAAGGCGATGCGCGCCGTCTCCGACAATCCCGATCTCGCCCGCGTCACCGGCATCCCGCTGGAGCGCGTCGTCAAGGCGACCTGGATCATCGGCGGCTCGCTGGCCGCGCTCGCCGGCACCATGCTGGCGCTGGACGTCGCGCTGCGTGTGGACCTCGCCTACAACATCCTCCTTCCGATCTTCGCGGCCGCCATCCTGGGCGGCATCGGCCGGCCCTACGGCGCGATCGCCGGCGGCTTCCTGATCGGCTTCGCCGAGACCTTCTCGATCTTCAACTTCTCGGTCCTGCTGCGACCCTTCGCGGACGCCCTGCCCTTCGCCGTTCCGGCGAACCTGGCACTGGTCGCGACCGAGTACCGCCTCGCCGTGCCCTTCGTCATCCTGGTGATCGTCCTGATCTACCGGCCGACCGGCATCTTCAAGGGAAGGGTCTTCTGATGACCATCGCAACGCCCGCCGAAGACACCCGGCCCAAGCGCAGCTACCGGCGCGACCTTCTCCTCTTCGGCCTCCTCGGCGTCATCATCGCGGCCGTCTTCGCCCTTCAGGGCTCGGCCTACGCGACGCGCATGCTGGTGGAGGCCGCGGCCTACGCCATCATCGCCATCGGCCTGAACATCCAGTGGGGCTATGCCGGCCTCTTCAATGTCGGCGTCATGGGCTTCATCATGGCCGGCGCCTTCGCCTCCGTCCTGATGACCTTCCCGGTGAACGAGGCCTTCTGGGCCTCCGAAGGCGCCCCAATGCTGGGCGAGGCGCTGCTCTGGCTCATCGGCGGGATCGTTCTCGTCGGCCTCGTTTCCCAGGGCCGGCGGGTCGGCCTGCCCAAGGGTCTGGTCACGGCGCTCACCATCATCACCGGCGCCGTCGCCTTCATGGTGGTGACGGCGAAATTCGACGCGCCGACGACGATTATCGAGCGCGAGGCCGGCTTCATCGGCGGCTTCGGCCTGCCGGTCCTCGTCGGCTGGGCCGTGGCCGGCATCGTCGCCGGCATCATCGCATGGCTCGTCGGCAAGGTGTGCCTGGGCCTTCGTGCGGACTATCTGGCGATCGCCACGCTCGGCATCGCACAGATCATCAAGACCTTTCTGCGCAACGCGGACTGGCTGACGCGCGGCACGCTCACCGTCTCCCCCCTGCCCTGGCCGACGCCGAGCGTGCAGGAGCTCGGCTTCGTGACGGCGCGCTCGATCTATCTGGCGCTCACCGCCGCGATGCTTCTCGTCATCTATCTCCTCGTCCAGCGCGCCTACCATGCGCCCTGGGGGCGGATGATCCGCGCCATCCGCGACAACGAGCCGGCAGCGGCCTCCATGGGCAAGAACGTGGAAGGCCGGCGGCTGGAGGTTTTCGTGCTCGGCTCGGTCCTGATCGGGATCGGCGGCGCGATCCTCGTCCACTTCAACTCGATCTTCGACCCGTCCGGCTTCGTCGATCTCAACCACACCTTCCTGGTCTGGGTCATGGTGATCCTCGGGGGCGCGGGCAACAATCGCGGCGCGATCTTCGGCGCGGTGCTCGTCTACATCATCTGGGTCATGTCCGAGCCGGCGGCGCTCGCCCTCTTCGGCCTCGCCCGCGACTGGGGCAACCAGCTCTTCGGCTGGGTGGCGCCGGGCGACCTCGACAGCCGCGCGCTGCAGATGCGCGTCTTCGTGATCGGCCTCACCATCACCCTCGTCTTGCGCTTTGCCCCGCACGGCGTCCTGCCGGAACGGCTGCGCGGACGGGATTGAGCAGCGCAGAGCGTCGCTCCTACCGAAGCGCCCCGCCCGTTCGGCTCCGTCGAGACGAAACATCGAGGCGGTTGCGATCGGCCCATAAAAAGGGCCCCGGACGTCACCGTCCGGGGCCTTTTTTCATTCGATGATGGCGGTCTTTACTGCGCGGGGCCGACCACGACGATCTCGCCGTTCTCGACCGTCACCTCGTCATACGAGCCGGGCACGTCGCCGTTGTCGTCGAAGTCGATCGCGCCCGAGGCGCCCTCGTAGTTGATGTCGGTGCCGGCCGCGATCAGCTCCTTGGCCTTCGCCCACTCGCCCGGCAGGATCACCTCGCCCGGCGCGGAGGTCACCTCGCGCAGCGCCTCGTTGAGCCCCTCGCGCGAGCCACCGGTCTTCTCCACCGCCAGGAGCAGCGCGAAGGCCGCGTCGTAGGACGTCGCCGCATAGGTCGCCTCGGGGTCGAGGTTGGCGGCCGCGGCCGCCTCGGCGAAGTTCGCCGCGCCGGCCGCCTCGGTGCCGCCCGGGCGCGTGAGGATCAGGGTCTCGTCGCCGCCGGTCACGTTCGTCAGGTTCGCGCCGACCATGCCGTCGCCGCCGATGAAGGTGGAGAAGTCGCCTGTCTCGCGCGACTGCTGGATGATGCGCCCGCCCGAGCCGTCGACATAGGCCAGCACCACGAGCGCGTCGGCGCCCGAGGAGGCGAGCGAGCCGATCTCGGCGCGGTAGTCGGCGCGTCCGTCCTCGTGGCTTTCGGACGTCACCACCGTGCCGCCCTCGGCCTCGAATGCCGCCTGGAAGGCCTGCGCGAAGCCGGTGCCGTAGTCGTTGTTCACATAGGTGACGGCGACGGTGTCGATGTCGTGCGAACGCACGACGCGGGCCAGAACCTCGCCCTGATAGGCGTCGGAGGGCGCGGTGCGGAAGACGAGGTCGTTGTCTTCCAGAGCCGTCACGGCCGGCGAGGTCGAGGCCGGCGAGACCATGACGACGCCGCCGGGGATCGCGGCGGCGTTGGCGGCCGCAATGGTCGCGCCCGAGCACATCGCACCGACGATGCCGACCACGTTGTCGGAATTGACCTGGGCATCCGCGGCGTTCGAGGCGCGCTGCGCGTCGATGCAGCCATCGTCGCCGATGACCATCTCGACCTGGCGATTCTCGCCGATGCCGCCGTTCTCGTTGACCTGCGACACCGCGAGGCGCGCGGCGTCCGTGATCGGGGGCATGAGGCTTTCGATCGGGCCGGTGATGCCGCCGATGAAGCCCAGGCGCACCGGGCCTTCCTGCGCGAAGGCGGCGCCGGAAGACAGAGCGATCGCGGCGGTGGCGAGCGCGAGGATGGTTTTCGATCTGGCGAGCATGAGGTCTGCGGTCTCCCGAATGAGCCGGCTCCGGCCGGCGATCGTAAGACTAAACAGAGCGGGCCGGACGAAATCAAGCAAAGCAGGGGCTTACGATCGCGTCATCGGTGGATGCCGACCGGCCCGCGGCCGGCAGCCGGCGACTAGAACACCCAGGCCGCGACCAGGAAGCCGACGACGATCGTCGCGATCATGACCAAGAAGGTCAGCGCGAGGCGCTTCTCGATGAAGGTCCTGGCTCTTTCGCCCTGCCAGTAGAGCAAGGCGCAGGGAATGTAGAAGCGCGTCGCGCGCGCCACGACGCTCATGCCGACGAAGAGCGCGAAGTCGAGCCGCGTGACGCCCGACAGGATGGTGATGACCTTGTAGGGAATGGGCGTGATGCTTCCGCCCAGCAGCACCATCAGCCAGCCGAGATCGTTGTAGTCCTCCGAGAGGCGCTCGAACGAACCGGTCATTCCGTAGAAGGCGAGAAGCGGCTGGCCGACCGTCTCGAACAGGAAGACGCCGATGAGATAGCCTGCGATGCCCCCCAGCACCGAAGCGACCGTGCAGATGACGGCGAAGCGCCACGCCAGCGCGCGGTTCGCCAGGATCATCGGAAGGAGCATCACCTCCGGCAGCGCCGGGAGGAACGAGCTTTCGGCAAAACAGATGGCCGCGAGCGTGCGCTCCGCGTTCTTGTGCCGGGACGCGCGCAGCGTCCAGTCGTAGAGGCCCTGCAGCATTCCCCGCACTCCGCGCCTTGCGCGCCGCCGATCCGGCCGCCCCCGACGAGGCCCCGCCACCATGGCGGCCGGACCGTTAACGAAGACCCGACAGGCCGTCCACCGCGATCGCGGCCGCCGTGAAGCCGGCAGACCGTAAGCCAAACGTTCATTCAATTCGCAGCCGGGACGCGGAGCCGGTTCCGGTCGCGTCCGCGATCATTTAAGACCGGTCGCCGCACAACCGTGCGACGAGTCCAATCACTTCGGAGCGAGGGCCGCCTTGAGCGCGAAACGCGACACCGCCGACTCCAGCTTCGCGCGCTCGATCGTCGGCGCCATCGTCTTCGGCTTTCTCGCGCTGATCGTGCTGGGGCTCGTCAGCGCGTGGTCGATCCGGGAGGCGGACATTCGCGGCGAGCGGGTGTCGCGCACCTACGAGGTCGAGACCACGCTTCGCGAATTCGTCATCATGGTCGAGCGCAGCGCCTCGGCGCGCCGGGGCTTCCTCCTGACGGCCGATCCGCGCTTCGCCGACCGGATGGAGGAGACGGCCTCCGAGGCGCAGGCCCTGTTCGCCGGCCTTCTCGCCCAGACCTCCGACAATCCGGACCAGCAGGCGCGCCTGCAGGCCATCAGCGAGACCTGGGCGCAGTATCGCCAGAGCACGCTCCCCTCCATCGAGGCCCTGCGCGCCGATCCGACGCTCGACGGACGCACGCTCTTCACCGGCGAAGGCAGCGTCGCCCTCATCGAGGACATCCGCAATCTCGCCCGCGAGACGATCGCCGCCGAACGCCAGCTGCTGGACCAGCGCATGCAGGCGCAGCAGCGCACGCAGCTCTTCGCCAACGTCATCCTGGCGGTCTCATTCGTCCTGCTGCTTCTCGTGGCGACCGTCACGATCTGGTCGGCCCGCCGCACCTTCCGGGAGCTGAAGCGCTCGCGGCGTGTCCTCGAAGGAATGAACGAGCTCCTGGAGGGAGCGGTCGCGGTCCGCACGGCCGATCTCCAGCGCGCCAACGCCGAGATCCAGCGCTTCGCCTACATCGTCAGTCACGATCTGCGCTCGCCGCTCGTGAACGTCATGGGCTTCACCGCCGAATTGGACGCCGCGACCAGCCATCTGCGCGCGCTCGTCGAGAAGGCGGAGGCGGAAGCCCCTCAGATCGTCGACGAGGAGGCGCGGCTGGCGGTGCGCGAGGATCTGCCCGAGGCCATCGGCTTCATCCGATCCTCGACGCAGAAGATGGACCGGCTCATCAACGCCATCCTGCGCCTGTCGCGGGAGGGGCGCCGCGTCATCACGCCCGAGCCGCTGGACATGGGCGGGCTGGTCCGAACGATCGTCGACACGCTCCAGCACCGGCTGGGCGAGACGGACAGCACGGTCGAGATCGAGGGCGACCTCCCCTCGATCACCTCCGACCGCGTGGCGATCGAGCAGATCTTCTCCAACCTCATCGAGAATGCGGTGAAGTACCGCAAGCCCGACCAGCCGGTGCATGTGCGCGTGCGCGGCCGCAAGGCGGGGCCGCGAATCGTCTACGAGGTCGAGGACGACGGACGCGGCATCGATCCGAAGGATCACGAGCGCGTCTTCGATCTCTTCCGCCGCTCCGGGCAGCAGGACCGCCCCGGAGAAGGCATCGGCCTCGCCCATGTGCGCGCGATGGCGTACCGTCTGGGGGCGACGGTCTCCTGCGAATCCGCGCTTGACCAGGGCGCGACCTTCCGTCTCTCAATCCCGGAGACGTTCGACGGCAACAAGGATGGATGAAGACGTGCCGGAACATCAGACCGTCAAGATCGTCATGGTGGAAGACGACGAGGGCCATGCGCGCCTCATCGAGAAGAACATCCGCCGGGCGGGCGTCACCAACGAGATCCGCCACTTCCTGGACGGGACCTCGGCGCTCCACCATCTGTTCGAGGATGCGAGCGGGCCGGCGAAGAACGGTCCCGCGCTGGTGCTTCTCGACCTGAACCTGCCCGACATGAGCGGCACCGACATATTGAAGCGGATGAAGGCGGACGATTCGCCGCTGCGCCGCACGCCGGTCGTCGTCCTGACCACCACGGACGACAAGGTCGAGATCCAGCGCTGCTACGATCTGGGCGCGAACGTCTACATCACCAAGCCGGTGAACTACGAGAGCTTCGCCCAGGCGATCCGCCAGCTCGGCCTGTTCCTGTCCGTGATCCAGGTGCCCGAGGTCGAGGCTTAAGACGAATGAGCCAGGCCGCCCACGTCCTCTATATCGACGACGACGAAGGTTTGCGCCTCCTCGCCGAGCGCAAGCTGAGGCGGCTCGGCTTCGAGGTCACCACCGCCGGCGACGGGCGCGAGGGCGTGGAACTCGCGCGCACGGGCCATTTCGACGTCGTCGCGGTCGATCATTACATGCCCGGTCAGGACGGACTGGAAACGCTCGGCGCGCTGCAGGCGCTCGATCACGTGCCGCCCGTCGTCTACGTCACCGGCTCGGAGGAGAGCCGGGTCGCCGTCGCCGCGCTCAAGGCGGGCGCGTCCGACTATGTTGTCAAATCGATCGGCGACGACTTCTTCGACCTCCTGTCGACCGCGCTGTCGCAGGCGCTCGCCCGCACGCGCCTGGAGCGCGAGAAGGCCGACGTCGAAGGCCGCCTGCGCGCCTCCAACGAACGTCTCGAAGCGCTTCTGAAGGAGATGAACCACCGGATCGCCAACTCGCTGCAGATGGCCGCGGCCTTCGTGCACATGCAGGCGGCCGTTCTGACCGATCAGGCCTCGCGCGAGGCGCTGCGCGACACCGAGCGGCGGATCGCGGCGATCGCCCGCGTCCACCGCGAACTCTACACCTCGAACGACGTCGAGACGGTCGACATGGTCGACTACCTCACCGCTCTCGTCAAAGAGCTGGAGGAAACCTGGACGAGCGAGGCGGCGCCCTGCCGTGTCACGCTGTCCGCCGAACCGCTGCGGCTGAAGACCGACAAGGCCGTCTCGGTCGGCGTCATCCTCACGGAGCTCGTCTCCAACGCCTGCAAATACGCCTACGGGCCGGAGGGCGGGGAGGTGCGCGTGCGGCTCGAACTCGACGGAGAGACCCATTTCCGTCTGACGGTCGAGGATGACGGGCGCGGCATGTCGGACACCGTCTCGGCCAAGGGCACGGGCCTCGGCACCAAGCTCGTCAAGGCCATGGCGATCAGCCTCGATTCGGAGGTGTCCTATACGGGTCCGGGCGTGCGTGCGAGCCTTCGTGGCACGCGATGAACGAGGCTGCGTCCCGATCGATGCGGCTCGTTGCCAAACGGCCGGTTCATAGCGCTCGACGGGGCTGAGTCCGAGGGCCGCCCCGCCTTCCCGCCCCGCCTTCGGCCGACGTCAACGCGAGCGGGACGGCATGTTCAGGATGTGCGGATAGAGTTCCTCCCGGAACACCGCTTCCAGACGCTTGAGCTCGCCGACGATGTCGTCGTGGTCGTCCACCCGCATGTCCCAGAGCGGGTATTCCTCGTCCTCGACGACATAGACGTTGGCCGAGCGCTCGCCGTGACGGTCGCCGCCCGCCTCGATGCCGGCCGAGATGGCCGCGATCAGGCGGTGCACCAGTTCCTCGCCGGGCCGGCTCTCGAAGGCCTCGGCCATGGCGTGCAGCACCTGCGGGCCGACGAGACGGTTGCCCTGGACCGAAAAGCCCGGTCCCTGCAGCGAGCCGGCCCATGGCAGGCATTCGGTGCCCGTGAAGGCGAAGGAGCGCCCCTCCTTGTCCACCGCTGCGACCTGCCGCTGCTGGTACTCGCGGTCGTCCTCCAGCACCGTCTCGATCGTGCCCCTGGCCGAAACGCTCAGGGACAGAAGCTTGCAGCCGTCGATGCCGAGATAGGGATTGATGAGGGCCTGCGTGGCGAAGGCGCCGTAATGGGGAAAGGCATAGGCGAGAAGCTTGCCGACCGCCGGCATCTCGGTTGCCGAGGCGATGCCGAACTGGCGCGTGTGATCGCATTTGGCGACGATGGAGAGGGTCATGGCTGCCTGCTTCGCGGTAGGCTAGCCTAGGATAGGTCGCGTCGGCGCGGAGGCAAACCGCAGGCCGCTCAGGGCGCCATGGCGTCCTTCGGGATGAGCGCGCCGGGATACTGAACCACGCGGGCGGCGAGGCCATGGCCGGCCGAAGCGCATTCCGGGGGCGACGCTCCGCCGATCCGGGCCGACAGATAGGCCGCGGCGAAGCTGTCGCCGGCGGCCGTCGTATCGACGACGCGCGAGGCCGGCTCGCCATCCACCCGCACGGTTCCCTCGCTCGTCGTGACCAGCACGCTCAGATCCTCGTGCTTGAGCACCCGCTCGGCCGCGCCCGCCGCGTCGAAGGCTCTCAGGCCGCCCTCCCCGAACAGGAGATGCAGATCCTCGGTTGAGGCGAAGAGCAGATCCGCCGCTTCGAACGCCCGGAGGAAGGACGCTCTCGCCACGTCCCTGTCCGGCCAGCCGCGCGGGCGGAAATTCGTGTCGAAGACGATTCGGGCGCCCCTCGCCTTCGCGGCGTCGAGCGTCTCGAACAATCGCCGCCGGCCCTCGTCGCCATAGAGCGACAGGCTGATGCCGGAGACATAGAGCCAGTCGTAGCGCAGCAGCGCCTCGCGCAGCTCGTCGCTCTCGGGCAGTTCGAAGAGCCGCCGCGCCGGGGCGAGGTCGCGCCAGTAGCTGAAACGTCGCTCGCCCTTGTCGTCCACCTCGATCACGTAGAGGCCGGGCGAGCCACCCGGCACGCGAAGCACCCGCTCGGTGCCGACGCCCTCGTCCCGCCAGGCCGCCAGCATCTTCTCGCTCCAGGCGTCGTCTCCGAGCGCCGAAACGTAGTCGACCGTTCGGCCGAGGCGGGAGAGGTAGACGGCCGTGTTCAGCGTATCCCCGCCGAAACCCGCCGCGAACACGCCCTCGCCGGTCTGGCGGAACTCGACCATGCATTCCCCGATGCAGGCGATCGTCGGCGTTCCGGTCATCGGCTTCCCTCCCCCTTGCAAAGCATCGGCGGTTCTTAGACCGATCCGCCGGCCGCTTCATCCACATTCGAAATCACCGGCAGTTCCAGACGTAAAAAGGCCCGCGACGTCGGAAGGACGTCGCGGGCCTTTTTAGTGCGAAAGAGCGGGGCCGGAGCCCCGCCCTCCAAGACTACTCGCTGTCGCGGTTCTTCAGCGCGGCGCCGAGGATGTCGCCGAGCGAAGCGCCGGAGTCGGTCGAGCCGTACTGGGCGACCGCTTCCTTCTCTTCCGCGATCTGCAGCGCCTTGATCGACACGCCGACGCGGTGCGCCTTCTTGTCGAACTGCGTGATGCGCGCGTCGACCTTCTGGCCGACCGAGAACTTCTCGGGGCGCTGGTCGTCGCGGTCGCGGCCCAAATCGGCGCGGCGGATGAAGGAGGTCAGGTCCGTGTCGACGATCTTGACCTCGAGCCCGCCGTCGGTGACCGCGGTGACCTCGCAGGTGACGATCGCGCCGCGGCGCAGTTCACCGGCCTCGGCAGCGTTGACGAACGGATCGCCACCGACCTGCTTCATGCCGAGCGAGATGCGCTCCTTGTCGACGTCGACGTCGAGGACCTGCGCCTTGACGAGGTCGCCCTTGTTGAACTCCTCGATGACCTGCTCGCCCGGACGGTTCCAGTCGAGGTCGGAGAGGTGGACCATGCCGTCCACGTCGCCGTCGAGGCCGATGAAGAGACCGAACTCGGTCTTGTTCTTCACCTCGCCCTCGACGATCGCGCCGACCGGGAACTGGTCGCGGAACGCTTCCCACGGGTTCTGAAGCGTCTGCTTCAGGCCGAGCGAGATGCGGCGCTTGACCGGATCGACCTCGAGAACGACCACCTCGACCTCCTGGGAGGTGGAGAGGATCTTGCCCGGATGGACGTTCTTCTTCGTCCAGGACATCTCGGAGACGTGGATGAGGCCCTCGATGCCCGGCTCCACTTCCACGAACGCGCCGTAGTCGGTGATGTTCGTGACGCGGCCGGTGACCTTGACGCCCATCGGGTACTTGACGCCGATGCCTTCCCAGGGATCCGCCTCGAGCTGCTTCATGCCCAGCGAGATGCGGTGCGTCTCCTGGTTGATGCGGATGATCTGGACCTTCACCGTCTGACCGATCTGCAGGATTTCGGTCGGATGGTTGACGCGGCGCCAAGCCATGTCCGTCACGTGGAGCAGACCGTCGATACCTCCGAGGTCCACGAAGGCGCCGTAGTCGGTGATGTTCTTGACGATACCGTCGACGACCTGACCCTCTTCGAGGTTCTGGACGATCTCGGAACGCTGCTCGGCGCGGCTCTCCTCGAGGACGGTCCGGCGCGAGACGACGATGTTGCCGCGGCGCTTGTCCATCTTGAGGATCTGGAACGGCTGCGGCGTGTTCATCAGCGGGCCGACGTCGCGGATCGGACGGATGTCGACCTGGGAGCGCGGCAGGAACGCCACGGCGCCGTCGAGATCGACCGTGAAGCCGCCCTTGACCTGGTTGAAGATCTGACCTTCGACCTTCTCGCCGGCGTTGAACTTGACCTCGAGCTTGACCCAGCTCTCCTCGCGGCGCGCCTTGTCGCGCGACAGGACGGCCTCGCCGAGGGCGTTCTCGATGCGCTCGACATAGATGTCGACGACATCGCCGACCTTCAGGGTGGACTCGCCGCCCTTCGTGCCGAACTCCTTGAGGGCGACGCGGCCCTCGACCTTCAGGCCGGCGTCGATGACGGCCATGTCCTTCTCGATCGCGACGACCGTTCCCTTGACCACCGCGCCTTCGGCGACGTCGTGATCATGGAAGGAAGCCTCGAGAAGCGCGGCGAAATCGTCGCGCGAAACTGCAGCGTTAGACATTCGTTCTCCTTGGGACCGCCGCCCCGTGTCTTCGGGGAAGCGGGTGCCGCGCCGGCGTTCGTTGGCGTTGCGTGGCGTCTTCGGCGACCCTGCCCGTGAATCCAGCACGGGCGACGGCCGGACGAACCGGCCGCTCGGCGCGGAAGGGGCGCCGCCGACGATTGTGATGTTCAAAGGCTCTCGGCTGCCCTGTCGCGGCGTTGGATTTCCCGGCGAAGCCGGAAGACGCGAACGGTGTCAGCTGCGTTCCGGGCGCGCCAAGACGCGATCGATGAGATCGCAGGCGGCCTGGAAGGCCTGATCTATATCCAATTCGCTGGTGTCCAGCAAGTGCGCGTCGGCGGCCGCCTTGAGCGGAGCGTCGGCGCGGCCCGAATCGCGGGCGTCGCGTTCGCGCACCTCGGCGAGGATGCGCTCGTATTCGGGGGAGCGCCCCTTCGCGGCGAGCTCGTCGGTGCGCCGGCGCGCCCGCACCTCGGGGCTGGCGGTGACGAAGATCTTCACCCGCGCCTCGGGGCAGATGACCGTGCCGATGTCGCGTCCGTCCAGCACCGCGCCGCGCGGCCCGCCGGCGAACTCGCGCTGGAAGCGCGTCAGCGCCGAGCGAACCGTCGAATGGACCGCGACCCGGCTGGCGAGTTCGCCGGCCTCGCGGCCGCGCAGGGTCCCGTCGTCGAGGGCGGAGGGCGTCAACCGCCGCGCCACCTCGCCCGTCGCCTGCGGATCGTTGAGATCGACGCCATCGTCGAACGCCTTGCGCCCGACGGCCCGGTACAGAAGGCCCGTGTCGAGATAGGGCAGGCCGTAACGCTCCGCGAGGCGCTTGGCGAGCGTCCCCTTCCCGGCGGCGGCCGGTCCGTCGATGGCGATCACCAGGGTCTTCTGCAAATCGGACTCCGCACGCTCGGCCGCAACGGGCTTGCCCCCGTCTTCGCCTCTGGCGATCCCGAAGCGCAAGGGGTTTTGCCGCGCTTGCGCGAAAAAGCCGAAGGCCGCGGCCCCGACGGCGAAGATTCGACCGAGCACGAAGGGAATGGTCAGGAAGAAGAGGATCAGCGCGACCGACCCGACGAACTCCATCACCGACAGAAGGGCGGAGAGGACCGGGTTGGAGGCCAGTGCTCCGAGCGCGAGAACAATCTCGTAAGGATCGCTCAGGCGCACGGCGACGCAGGCGGCGACGAGCGCAGGCATCCACAGATAGGAAAGCCCGACGGCCGCGGGACGCCTGCCGCGCGCAGCCGCTCTGACATGGATCCGGCCGGCGACGACCCGCCCATAGATGAAGGCGAGCGGGGAAAAGAAGACGAGCCCGAAAAGGGCCAGCAGGAGATCGCTCACGCGGGGGCGATCCGTTCACCCCGGCATACCGGACGACACGCCGTCATGGATCGCTCAGCCCGTGACGTCGCCATCCGTCGATTCCAGCGCCCCGCCGAGCTGCGCGACGAGCCCGGTGAACTCGGGAAAGCTCGTCGCGATCATCGCCGCGTCGTCGACCGTCACCGGCTTTTCGGAAGCCAGGCCGAGGACGAGGAAGCTCATGGCGATGCGGTGGTCGAGATGGGTGGCGACCGTGCCGCCGCCGAGGCCCTTGCCGTCCGGCCGCCCCGTCACGGTCAGCCAGTCCTCGCCCTCGCGATGCTCGACGCCGTTGGCCGCGAGCCCCGCGGCCACGGCCGACAGCCGGTCCGATTCCTTGACGCGCAGCTCGTCGAGCCCTTCCATGCGCGTCGTGCCCTCGGCAAAGGCGGCCGCGACGGACAGGACCGGATATTCGTCGATCATCGACGGCGCGCGCGCAGCCGGGACCGAAACGCCCTTCAGCTCGGAATGGCGCACGCGAAGGGTCGCGACGTCCTCGCCGCCGGACAGCCGGCGATCGAGGATCTCGATGGAGCCGCCCATCTCCAGAAGCGTCTCGATCAGTCCCGTGCGCGTCGGGTTCATCAGAACGTTCTCGATGGTCACGTCCGATCCCGGAACGATCAGCGCGGCGACGACGAGGAAGGCGGCGGAGGACGGGTCGCCCGGCACGACGAAATCGGCCACGCCCTTCAGGTCCCCCTGCCCTTTCAGGCGGATGGTCCGCACGCCCTCGCCGTCGGTCTCGACCTCGATCTGCGCCCCGAAGCCGGCGAGCATCTTCTCCGTGTGGTCGCGCGTCAACACGGGCTCGATCACGCTCGTGATCCCCGGCGCGTTCAGGCCGGCGAGGAGGACGGCCGACTTCACCTGCGCGGAGGGCATCGGCACGCGGTAGGTGATGGGAGCGGCGACACGGGGCCCGCGCAGCGAGAGCGGCAGGCGGTCGCGCGAACGCGCCAGCACCTGCACGCCCATCTGGCGCAGCGGATCGAGCACGCGGCCCATCGGACGGCCGGTGAGCGAGGCGTCGCCGATGAAGGTGGAGGTGAAGTCGTAGGTGCCGGCAAGGCCCATGGTCAGGCGCGAGCCGGTGCCGGCATTGCCGAAGTCGAGCACGCCGTCCGGCTCCAGCAGGCAGCCATTGCCGACGCCGTCGATCACGAAGGCCTCGCCCTCGCGCTCGATGATCGCGCCCATCTGGCGCATCGCCCGGCCCGTGGCGAGCACGTCCTCGCCCTCCAGGAGGCCGGTGACGCGGGTGCGGCCGCTGGCGAGCCCTCCGAACAGGAAGGCGCGGTGCGAGATCGACTTGTCGCCGGGCACGCGCACCCGTCCGTTCAGCGGTGCGCCCCCACGCGCGCGCATCGGCCGTGCCTGTCCATGAGCCATCGGCGCCCTCGCCCCTTCGTCCGGTCCGTTCATCGTGGTTTCAGCGCTCGCCTTACACGGCGGGACGCGGCCCGCCAACCGTTGCGGACGACCGCGACCGAGGGGCTTTTGACAAGGCCAAAGCGAGGACGTAAGGGACCTTCCGTTTTTCCGGCGGACGAAATGCCCGCGTCGGCTTGCTTCGGCAAGGCCCGGCACGTTACGGCTTCCCGACGCCGACCGTTTCCCAAGAGGCCCAGATGGCGAATGCAGAACTCGGCACGAAGCGTGTCTGTCCCGAGACGGGTCGCAAATTCTACGACCTGAACAAGGACCCGGTCGTCTCGCCCTTCACGGGCAAGACGTACCCTCTCTCCTTCTTCGAAGCGATCCGCTCGACGAGCTCGCGCGCCTCCAAGCGCAACGAGGAGGTCGAGGAGACCGAAGTCGCCGAGGAGACCGAGAACGAGGAGACGGTGTCGCTCTCCGAGGTCGAGGAGGACGAGAGCGGCGATTCGAAGTCCGACATGCCCGACGTCGACGAGGACGACGAGGACGTCGAGCTCGACGACGATCCGGCCGACACCTTCCTCGAGGAGGAAGAGGACGAGGACGACGACATGACCGACATCATCGGCGGCGGTCGCGACGACGAAGACGACGCCTGAGGGCAAAATCTTCGAACTTGTGGAGGATCGGCGCGAAGCTCGCTTGACCCTCCCGGCGGTTTCGCCTAGGTAGCCGCCATCGGTTCGGGCCCGCTCCCAAGCGGGCCCCGGAGACACCCTCCCGGGACACTCCAGACGATACAACGCCGGCCCGCCGGCGTCGGGGCCATAGCTCAGTTGGGAGAGCGCTTGAATGGCATTCAAGAGGTCGTCGGTTCGATCCCGATTGGCTCCACCAGATCACCCTGCTTCGACAGGACGGAACGGCCTCCCCTCGCGGAGGCCGTTTTTGTTTTGGGGCGAAGCTCTTCCCGAGACCACTTCGGTCGGGAGATTCCAGGGCGGGGTCTAAATCACAAGCGCGTCACCCCCCTGCGCCTGCCGGAATTCTGCCATGCGCTTAGGCGCACTACCTATAGTAGGCAAACGCTCTACTCTTTTCCTCCGCAGCTGACGAACGCCCTTCGGCAACCAATCTCGCACTACCGGTGTCCGCGCTCCATTTCACGGAACGCATATCCTTTCGACGGCCCTCCGTCGCAGATCAAGGTTCAAGCACATGCCCGCCCGCAAGACGCTGGTCTTCGTCGTCACGGAAGATTGGTTCTTCGCGTCGCATTTCCTTCCAATGTTGCGTGCTGCCCAGCGGGCGGGCTTCGACCCGATCGTCCTGACACGCGTCCGGCAACATGCCTCGGTTATTGAGGCCGCTGGCGGTCGCGTCATTCCCTTCGAGGCAGACCGAGGCTCGCTGGACCCCTTCGCGATCGTGCGGTCCGTTTTCGGCATGGCCCGCATTTTACGGCGCGAACGCGCAACTGTCGTTCACGCCATCGCTCTGCGTTCGATCGTCGTCGGGGGCGCGGCTGCTCGGCTGGCTCGCGTACCCGCAATCCTCTTCGCCGTGACGGGTGGAGGATTCCTAACCGCTCGATCCGACTCGACGGGGAGCGGCCTGACCCGCCTCCTCGCGCTCCTCGTGCGAAGGGGCCTCGCGAGATCCGATACGCAATTCCTCTTCGAGAACGAGGACGATCCGCGGCGGTTCGGAATGCAACCGAATAACGGTTCGGTCACGATTGTCGGCGGCGCCGGCGTTGATCCGGATTACTATGAGCCGACGACTGAGCGTCGGCCGGGGCCATTGCGCATTGCTCTCGTCTCGCGAATGCTGTGGTCCAAAGGGGCTGACCTCGCCGTCGAGGCAGCAACCTTGGCTCGTATTCAAGGCGCCGAAGTGGAGCTCTCGCTGTTCGGAGCGCCGGACCCGCTAAACCCTCGAGCAGTACCCGAGGAGACGCTGCGCGAATGGAGTGCCAGGGAGGGAATCACTTGGCATGGCGCAACGCAGGACGTTCGTAAGGTCTGGGCAGACCACGATATCGCGTGCCTGCCGTCCCGAGGCGGTGAAGGTCTGCCGCGAATGTTGCTGGAGGCTGCCGCAAGTGAACGCGCGCTCGTGACGACCGAGGTTGCAGGCTGCCGCTCTTTCGTACGCGACGGACTGGACGGCATCGTGGTTCCGCCGAACGACCCGATCGCCCTGGCGAACGCATTTCTCCGCCTGGCCACCGATCGTTCGTTAGTGGAGCGCATGGGACAGAGCGCTCGCAGGCGGGTCGTCGAAGACGGCTATACGGAGGAGGCGGTCGCAACGGTGGTGGAGCGGCTCTACACCCGGATGGTCAGCGCTTGATCGTCCGAAGCGCGCCGCCCGCGGTCGCTTTCATAAGGCGGCGAACGGGTTTGGGCATCGCGAGATAGAACGGGACTGCGAACCGCAAGCGCCGCATGACGAAGGCGGCAAGCGGCCCCGGCAGGCGCACGAAGGTTTCATCGACGTCCACGGATGCGCGTGCGGCCGCCTTTAGATCATTCGTGGGCGTGTCCGCGTCAAAGTCCAGCACCACATTCGTTGGCAAAGCGAGGAAACCCTGGGCCTCGACAAGTGCAGGGAACAAGCGCTCCAGCGCGTGCGCGGCGGTTCCATCGGTCTGCCCTCCCTCTTCGGCGAAAAGGTCGGCAAGGTCGTGCGTGATTGCGGCTGCGAGCGCTTCACGGCGAAACCAGAACATGGTGCCTGCGCTGAAGAAGGGGGTTCGATCGAGCATCTCGGCCAGCGGCTCACCCAGCCCCTCCGCGATCGAGAACATGGCGCGGTCATTCCCGCCCCTATGACGCTCGATCGAGCAGAGCGAGTTCTCCGGTCCGACAAGGCCGATCCGACCATCCGCCTCGATCCGGCTCACGAGCCGTTCGGCAGTCACCCTATCGGGCAGAAGGGAACCGACGAGCGCCTCGCGCCAAGCCTCGCCATCCAGTCGGTGAACCGAGCGCTTGCCGTGCAGTTTCAGCCCGATTTCGAAATCCGTCGTCTCACGGAGCGCCAAGAGAAAAGGGAGAACGTCTCGCCCGCGGTTGGCCGTCTCGATCACCTCAAAACCGACGAGATGCGGACTCGCCGGCCGCGAAATCTCGCACGCTCGCCGTGTGGTCGTCACCACCAATCGAAACGGTCGGTCGAAGCTTGCATCGAGACGCGCGGAGAGGTCCGGCCAGGTTTCCAGGTAATGAAGGTGAACGAAGACGACGATCGGTCTCAATGAGAGCTTTCCTTTCGCCCGCGCTCGGCAAGACCGTAAGCCGCCGCAGAAACCAGAAGGCGCAAATGGAAGAACGGAGTGCTGCTTTTCCACGCGTAAAGAGCGACCTGGAGAGGTACATAGGCGAGCGAGCGCAGCTTCCAGCGGAGCGGCACGTGTGACATCCGAATGAGCATAGCCTGCGAGCGGACATAGTTCGCCATACGAGCCGTGTTCTGTCGGGGGAAAGCGATCGGTCCGGCCCGCACGAGGCCCGCCCCGACACGATGGGGTAGGCGAACGCCCTCGTCCATCCAGATCGAATAGCCGCGATCCCAAGCGCGGAAGCACCATTCCAGATCGACACTGTCCATTCGCAAGCGCTCAAGGAAGGGACCAACCTGATCCGCGGCGGACACATCGAGCAGACTTCCGGAAACGATCACGAAGTCGACACTAAAGATATCGTCGGCGAACCGTCCGCGTCGTCGATAACGCGGCTCGCGGGTTCCGCTGCCGGCCGCGGCGACAGGACACGGGCCGATCATCGCCGGATGATGGCCTGCATCGAGAAGCTCGATCATCCTTCTGTCGAGACGAGCGATCAGGTTCTCGCCGGGCTCGCTGTCCTGATCGAAGAAGATGAGGCGTGAAAAGCCGGCCGCCCGAGCCGCCGCAACGAGGCGGTTCAGCCCCGAGGCGATCCCAGCATTCTCGCGGAGCTCTAGAATGCTCACGTTCGATAGCGCAGAAATCGCACGAAGATGACCGGGATCAATCGCCGCTCCGGGCAGACCGTCCACCACGATGAAGACATGGGCCGCCTCTCTTCGAGCGAGTTCCAAAAGCGGATCGAACAGCGAGCGGTCCGGCTTGAAGACGTTCAGCCCTACGGCCAAGCCCCTCTCAGCCATGGCGTGGGTAGCCCTCGTCGGCAATGCGCTGGAGGTACTTCCCGTACTCGCTCTTTCCGAGCTCGCGGCCGAGGTCGCGCAAGGCGTGGGCGTCGATGAAGCCGTTGAGGAAGGCGATCTCTTCTGGACAACAGATTTTGAAACCCTGCCGCCGCTCGAGGGTCCGCACGAACTCGGCCGCCTGTAGCAACGAGTCCGGGGTCCCGGTATCCAGCCAGGCAAAACCGCGCCCCATCGGCTCGACGGTCAACGAGCCTTCATCCAGATAGACCTGGTTGAGATCGGTGATCTCCAGCTCTCCGCGCGGCGAAGGCTTTAGATTGCGAGCAATCTGCGAGGCCTTGCCGTCGTAGAAGTAGAGGCCCGTGATCGCCCAGTTCGACCGGGGCGCCGCAGGCTTCTCCTCAATCGAGATGGCGTGTCCAGAATTGTCGAATTCGACCACACCGTAACGCTCCGGGTCGCTGACGTGATAGGCGAAGACAGTCGCCCCGCTTTTCGTGCGACCCGCCTTGCCTAGCAGTTCCGGTAAACCGTGCCCGTAGAATAGATTGTCACCGAGGATCAGGGCGGAGGGCTCGCCGCGGACGAAGTCCTCGCCGATGATGTAGGCTTGCGCGAGCCCATCCGGGCTCGGCTGCTCGGCATAGGAAAGGGAGAGACCGAGCTTCTGGCCGTCCCCGAGCAGCGCCTGGAAGCGAGGAAGATCGTGAGGGGTCGATATGACGAGAATCTCGCGTATGCCCGCCAGCATCAGGACCGACAACGGGTAGTAGATCATCGGTTTGTCGTAGACCGGCAAAAGCTGTTTCGACGCGGTCAACGTCATGGGATGGAGGCGGGTGCCGCTGCCCCCGGCAAGGATGATGCCGCGCATATATTCCACTCGTCACAAACGGTTCGCTGCGGAGGTTCTACCGAAAGAGCAACAGAGCCGAAAGAGCGCCAGCCAAGCCGCCTCATTGCGGGATAAGCCGTTTGGTAATAGACGAATCCGACTGCGGCGGCGAAGGCTCCTGAATGCTCGAAACGAAACGATTGGCGATCGCGGACGTGGTGGAGGTCCTGCCCCGCAAGTTCGGCGACGATCGCGGCTTCTTCTCGGAAACCTACAATTCGGAGCGCTTCGAGGCCGCGAACCTTCCCATCGATTGGATTCAGGACAATCAGTCCTTTTCCGCACAAATCCACACCCTTCGCGGTCTTCACTATCAGGAGCCGCCCTTCGCGCAAGCCAAGCTCGTGCGGGTCATCCGGGGCAGCATCCTCGATGTCGCCGTCGATATCCGTGCTGGTTCGCCGACCTTCGGCCGGTATGTGACGCTGGAGCTTTCGGCCCGCAGCTTCAACCAGATCTTGGTGCCGACAGGTTTTGCCCACGGGTTTCTGACGCTCGAGCCGGACACGGAAGTTTTGTACAAGGTCAACGCTCCGTATTCCGCACAGCACGACCGTTCGATCCGCTGGAACGATCCGGCCATCGCAATCGACTGGCCGCTGAGCGGCGCCACGCCCGTTCTATCGGGGAAGGACGAGAGCGCTCCGACGCTGGCGGAGGTCAAGCCGTCTTTCAAGTTCCAGAACTGAGTTTCATCGATGAATCCGACCACCATTCTCGTTACCGGCGGCGCTGGCTTCATCGGCTCTGCGGTCTGCCGGCATTTGGTGCGCGACACGCCTCACCGTGTGGTGAACCTCGATAAGCTGACCTACGCCGCAAACCTTGCCTCGCTTTCCGAGATCGATGGCGATCCCCGCTATCGCTTCGTGCAGGGCGACATCGCCCATTCAGCGCTGGTCAGTCGAATCCTGACCGAGGAAAATGTCGGCATCGTCATGCATCTGGCGGCCGAAAGCCACGTCGATCGCTCCATCGACGGGCCGGCGGCCTTCGTCGAGACCAACGTCGTCGGCACGTTCCGCCTTCTGGAGGCGGCTCGCGCACATTGGGCCTCCCTGCCGGAGCCGGCGCGCACGGCCTTCCGCTTCCACCATGTCTCGACCGATGAGGTTTACGGGCAGCTTGAGCTGGGCGGCGGCCTATTCACCGAGGAGACGCCATACGCACCCTCCTCCCCCTATTCGGCCTCCAAGGCAGCATCCGACCATTTCGTATTCGCCTGGCACCACACATACGGCCTGCCCGTGGTGCTTTCCAACTGCTCGAACAACTATGGCCCCTACCATTTTCCCGAAAAGTTGATCCCGCTGATCATCCTGAACGGTCTCGAGGGTAAACGCCTGCCGGTCTATGGTCGGGGAGAGAACGTTCGCGACTGGCTCTATGTCGACGACCATGCGCGCGCACTCGTGCTCGTGGCAACAACCGGTGCCGTAGGGCGCTCCTACAATATCGGTGGACGCAACGAGCGCTCGAACCTCGAAGTCGTGGAGACCATTTGCGACACGCTCGACCGGCTTCGCCCGCTCGATAGCGGCCGTCCGCGCCGCGAACTAATCGACTTCGTCACCGACCGGCCTGGCCACGACCTTCGCTATGCCATCGACGCGACCCGCATCGAAACCGAGCTCGGCTGGCAGGCGCGCGAGAACTTCGACAGCGGTCTCGAGAAGACCATCCGCTGGTACCTCGACAACGAGGCGTGGTGGCGACCGATCCGGCAGGGCAAGTATGCAGGCGACAGGCTCGGGGTGTCCGCGAAGGCATAGGGTTCCTAGAATGCGCATTCTCGTCACCGGTTGGGAGGGTCAGGTCGCGCAGGCGCTCACCGGCCTGAGCGCAGCCGATATGGTCATCATGGCAATCGGTCGGCCCGATCTCGACATTACGGACCCCACTTCGGTCCGTAAGGCTTTGGAGGGTTTCCGCCCGGACATCGTCGTCAACGCAGCGGCCTACACCGCCGTCGACCGAGCCGAGACCGAGCCCGAGACGGCTTTCTTGGTGAACCGTGACGGGGCGCGCCATGTCGCTTTGGCGAGCGCCGACGCAGGGGTGCCGGTGATCCACATCTCGACCGACTACGTCTTTCCCGGAGACAAAGCTGGCGCCTACCGCGAGAGCGATGAGACCGGCCCGGCGAGCGTCTACGGCCGGTCGAAGCTCGGCGGTGAACAAGCAGTCGCCGCGGCAAACCCGGCGCACGTAATCCTGCGCACGGCATGGGTCTATTCCGCCTTCGGCTCGAACTTCCTGAAAACGATGCTACGGCTTGCCGCTGACCGCGACACCGTGCGCGTTGTCGCGGATCAGCACGGCTCCCCGACTTATGCGTCCGACATTGCGAGTGGAATTCTCGCAGTCGCTCGAAGGATCCGTGCTGAACCCCGCGGCTCCGAATGGCGTGGCGTCTTTCACATGACGGCCGCGGGTCGAACGACCTGGGCTGGTTTCGCGGAAGCGATATTTGCGAAGTCGGCCACGTTGGGCGGACCATCAGCCCGCGTCGAGCCGATCACGACAGCCGACTATCCAACACCAGCGAAGCGTCCGGCAAACTCGGCCTTATCGAATGACCGCTTTGCGACCGTCTTCGGGCACAGTCTGCCGCCGTGGCGGATCAGCGTGGACGCCGCTCTAGAAGCGATCCTCCTCAAATGAGCGGCAAACCTGTCGCGATATTCGTTACTCCCCATTCTTGAGGGAAGGTCTTCATCGTCCCAAGACGAGTCCAACCTCGATTGGGCCATACATCGAAGCGCACGGCAACAGAATACATGAGTACAGCGCGAGTGCTGCAGTCGGCCTGAAAACTGCAAAACCGCTTCATACCTCCGCCGTCGAGGCCGATGCGTTGAGTGCTCTGGGCTGGATCCAGCCCATCGTTCCGGTGAACCCTACTGGATCAGCCGCGCACTTCCGCCACCACAACGACGTAGTCGCTTCCGATACGTCCCCGATCCATCATCTCGTCCTCAAGAGCGAAGAACCGTTCGAGATGAGCTCGGTGGTTCGGGTCGTCCTCGCAAAAGTTCTGGGCGATTTCACCGAGGCCGAGATGCAGTAGCGTTCCACCGTAGGCTCGCTTCTCGATGACTTTGAACCGCCGGTCGAGCACCTCCAGAATTTCGGCCGAACGCACCGATTCGCTCGGATCGGCCCGGATCATCGCCTCGACCGTCGGGCGTACAACCGAAGCTTTTCGACCGCGTGGCGTCTGCCGAAGCTCTTCGGGAAGCGTATCGAGGAACTCGTTGACGAGCCGAAGCTGGTCGTCGGTCCACTGGAAGCGCGTCGGACCGACGAATTCATTCAAATGAAACAGGCCGCTGGGCTTTAAAGCGTTGGCGACCTTCTCGAACAGTTCTTCCAACCGCTCGACGTGGTGGACCGACTGATGCGCGAAGATCAGATCGTAGTGTTTTTCGGGAAGTGTTTCGCGATCGAGGTCGGCGACGCGGTAGCGCAACTGCCCGTAGCCGCCCTCGTGCGCCAAGCCGCTCGCCCGCTCGATGGCCGCGTCGGCGATATCGATCGCGTCGCACTCGGCGATCAACCCCCGATCACTCAAGTCCCGCTCAAGGCCGCCGAACCCACAACCGAGCGAGAGGGTTCGCGCGAAAGGGATCTGCAAGCCGCGCTCTCGAGCGAGTTGAGCAAGCCGTCCGTAACCATCCATTTCGGGATCGCCCGACTGCATCGCGTGGGTCCGCGCGCGCACCGTAGGATGGGCCATCCAGTACCAACCGAAAAGCGCGGCCTGCTCGTCGGCAGAAATGGACCAAGCCGTTTTTGTCTGATCGAGGGGATCGTCCGAGAGCGCCGAACCGTAGATGCTGACGATCCGACCCGTTGAGCGAAGACGACCGTCGCGCCCCTCTCTAAACCCGAACTGGATGAAATGATCGTACCCGTCCTTGAACCCGCCGGCGTCCACTGCACCGCGAACGTCTACGTAGGTATCAAGATACCAATCCTCGTCAAAGTCGGACTGCTCAATTGGTTTCACCGTGAAGACACTCCCGAACTGGACGATGCCAGCGATTTGCCGCCTCATCTTCGCACGAACCCCGACGCTCTGTCAGGGCTCGTTCGGGGCTCGCGAGGTCTGAGATCATCACAAGCGCAGGAGCCGAACGGTCGGTCTGACGCCCGCTGTGCGTCCTAGTATTCCCCTGCAGCCGGCGTTAACGCCGCGAGAGCGGGCGGCAACGTGCGGATCACGGCTGGAGCATCCGGACATGTTTCCAGACGCACAGGACCGCTCAGAGTAGGCGTCTTCTCAACGACGAAACGCTGCAAGTCGCGCGGCGAGACAACCGTCTCCGCCATCCGGGCATCCACCATAAACTCAGGTCTCGCCACCTTCACCCACGAGAAACCGGCCGACTCGGCCGCATAGTAGTATAGCCGCTCGATCACGTGAGCGAGCGTCCCGTCCGTCTGTCGGGACTCGTCGGGGAAGTCATCGAACGTGAGATTCAGGTCGAGTATAGGCTTGAGAGCCGCGCTGCGCGCCCAAAACATCGAGCCTGATGGAAAATCCAGAGCCTGTTCCGGCGAAAGCGAGATCCCCATGCGTGCGGCAACTCGCCTTGCTTGTGAGAAATTGTTCTCCCAACCTAGCCAGCGACGGATGTAGTCGTAGTGTTGCGGAGCCACAAGTCCGACCGAGGGCTCTCGTTCGAAGACTTCGGTAATGCTAGAAACAACGGCGGGCGATCCGACCAGCGTTTCCAGAAGATACCGCCGCCAGGGCGCAAGTTTGGGCTCATGAAGCGACGCCTTGGAATGCAAGTGCAGAACGTAGTCATAAGAGGGGTAGACATCGGCAAAGCCGACGATTTTCGGTGCGATGTCGCGGCCCCTGTTCGGAAAGACGCGAACAGCCACGCTCCCGTTCGCCCATCCTTCCAGAACGGCCTCAATGGCGGTCCTCTTCTCTTCGCTGTCCGTGGAGAAGAACAGATCGATTGGAAAGGGAATGTTCCTCAGATAGCGTAAAATCTCCGGCACGAGATCGGGATAGAAGGCGTGAACGATCGCCGCCGCCTTCGGCGTTTCAGGAGGAGCGGGGCGGTAGGAGAACGGAACGGCCATGCTGGCGTCTTCGCTCAGCGGCCGGCCGACATAACGCGGCAGAACGTCTTCCTCTCCGGCCCGATCGAGCAGGCGAGCGATCGCGAGGGCTCGCTCGTCGCGTGGTTCGACGATGGCGAGCGCTTCTTCGACCGCCGCCGAAAAGCGCTCAGGGGAACAATCGCTTGCAACGCGCGCCAGCGCGTTCGCGCGCAGGCGCTCCCAGGTTTCCTTCGACCTGTAGAGTTCGGCGCAGGACGAAGCGAAGGCCTCAGGGTCGTTGGTGGACAGCAGATCCTGACCCGCCGTCCAGCCCAGCTGCTCAGCGATCAGTTCGGTGGATACAATGGGCACCCCGAAACTGGCGACCTCCTGGGCCTTCAGCGGAATTCCCGCCGAAAAGCGCGTGGGCACCACGACGAGGCGTGCACGGTTCATCTCTGCGGCGAGATCGTCGACGCGCCCGGCAAGTTCGAATGCGCCCTCCTCGGCCAATGCCTGGATGGATGGGGCTGCCACCATGCCGATCACACGCAGGCAAATGTGGTCGCCGAGATCAGCCCGGAGCCGAGGCAGGATCGCCTCTGCGAACCAGCGCAGCGAATCTGAATTGGGAGTGTTGTCGTCATGGGCGGGGCCGAGAAAGACAATGGTCTCCCGTTCGTCGAAAGACGCCGGCGTCGGACGCACTTCCATCGAGAAGCCAACGGTCGTTACGAGCGGCGCACCGTGCTCGATGTAGGTTCTGCGTTCATCCTCCGACACCGAGATGACCGCATGCGCATGGCGCGTCAGGGCCACTTCCCGCGCGACCAGTAATTCCGGATCGCCCCCTTCGAGCGGGATGTTGAGAACGCTCGACTGAAGGAGCGTACGACGGGCGAAAATGGCCTCCGCGTCGTAAATGATCTTCGCACCGGCCAGGATCGCTGCGTCGCGCTCGACGATATCCGTCAGAACGCTCATGTTATGCGGCCGCGCGATGACGATCGCATCGAAGCTGCCGCGCCTGGCTCTCAGGAACGCCTCCAGATAGGCCGAAGACCCTTCTTTGATCACCTCGACGGTATCCGGAATGCTTTGGCGAATACTTTGCCAGGTTTCCGGATGCTCGAACATCGGAAAGAAGGTCAGATGCGAACGCCGGTCGAGTTCGCGCACCAGATCGTTGGAGCGCGGGTAGCCCGCCCCCAACTGCCGATGAGGGATGCGATCCTCGATCATGAGGAGCCGCGGCCTCCCGTCCAGTGCGTTGCGTGCGGACAGAAGCGTGGCCGGGTCGCTCGAAGACGGAAGCTGGGTCGCCAGCCAGGTTCCGTGCAGCCGGCGGAAAGTCGCCCAGTTGCGCTGTTGCAGCGCGAGGGCGTCGTCACTGGCGGCGGAGGAGCCGAACTCGAAATGCAGGGTCACGATCTGCGGATCGAAGACGATGCGCAGGCCTTCCTTCCGCAAACGCACACAATAATCGGTCTCTTCGTAATAGGCGGGCGCGAAGGCGACGTCGAAGCCGCCGAGTCGTTCGAAGGCGGCGCGCGGCGTCATCAGGAAGGCACCGGAGCAGTAGTCCACGTCACGCTGGAACATGAACTGCGATTCATCGACCGCGTGCGAACGACCGTACCCCATGCACGAACCGTCCGAGAAGATGATCGAACCTGCCTCTTGCAAAGTTCCATCGGGAAGAACGAGACGACCGCCGACTGCGCCGATCGTCGGATCGCTGTCCAGAAGCTCCACAGCACGATCGAGAGAGCCCGGCGTGACCTGCGTGTCGTTGTTCAGGAGAAGGAGGTGTCGACCGCGAGCGTGCGATGCCGCTGCATTCACGCCGCGCAGGAAATGCAGGTTTTCCTCGTTCCGAATGATGGTCGCACCATCAATACGGCCCAGGAGTTCGTCCGTCCGATCGCTTGAGCCATTATCGCAGATGATGACTTCGACCGTGAGCGCGCTACCCGAAAGAGCTTCGACGACCGAGCTCAGACACGCATAGGTCAGTTCTGCCTGATTGTAGAGGACGAGCACCACCGAGATGTCGGGTGCCTCGCTCCGCGGAAGCTTCAGACGCCCACGCCCGGTCAGGAAGGCGCTCAGACGATGGCTCATCATCTGCCGAACAGACGCCTTGAGGCCCGAGGCCGAGGGAACTTGCTCGCTCTGGACAGTTTCGGCCACCGGAAGAGCCTCGATCTCAGCAGCATCAGCCTGCCCCGTCGGCAGACCCAGCGGCGTCTCCGGCGCGATCGTGTCGGGATGCTCATCTGCGGGATGGGCGCCGGCGCCATGCAAGAGCCGCCTTGCCACGCGACTGGCCATCCGAAACGGCTTCGTCAGCCGCCAGGAGGCCGAGCTTTGGTAGAGGGCATGGATGGCCTGGACGTCGGCTTTCGGATCGGCGGCCTGAGGATGCAGTAACGCGTGGCTGCCAGCGAGCTTAAGTACCTCCTCGCGCGCTTCATGCAGTTCGCGCTCGAGCTGAGCAATTCGCTCCGGCAACAAGGAAGCGGTTCCAGGGTCCGGCGCGACGCTCGCACGCAGCAGGGCAAGCTCTTCGAGGGCTTGTTGATTGCGTGCTTGCGCCTCGCGAACCATTGCGTCGCGGGCCCGCAACTGGTTTTCCCGCTCAGATAGGAGAGCGTCGCGACCGGCGATCAAGCCGTCCTTGGCGCCAAGCAACTGCACGGTCCAGGCGTGCTCGCGCGAGACCTTTTCCCGCTCCGCTTCGGACAGTTGGAGCGCATCACGCAGCTGTTCGCCGACCTTCGTGAAATGCCGCGTCATCTCGATCATGCGTGATCGCTGCAGCAGCAATTCGCCAGGTCGTTCGAACTGGCGCCGAAGCCCGCGGGCTGCGTTCGAAGAAGCCTCGAACAGCGCCTTGAGCGACTCCGGAAGATCGCGGCCGACGCCAAGAACGCCCAAACCGTGGGAATGGTGAAACTCGAAAGAGGGATACTCGTCGGAAATTTCGGCCCACAATTTCCAGACTCCGAAATCGCGCTCCCGCACATTCGTGTCGTGGAAAAGGACGACGCCCCGGTCAGAAAGCTTGTCGCGCCAGCCTTCGAAATCGGCCTTTACCGCATCGTAGGTGTGCAGACCGTCGATGTGGAGCAGATCTACAGACCCATCCGCAAAGTAGGGGCGGGCATCCTCGAAGAACATCCGCATGAGCGTCGAAAACGAAGCGTAATTCGCTCTGTTATGCTCGCTGACATCGGCAAAGACCTCTTCTCCGTAGAAGTCCGCATGGTCGTCGCCCTGCCAGCTGTCCACTGCGAAGGCACGCGTGCTGGTGCCGAAGTGGGCGATCGACTGACAGAAGGCCCCATAGGAATTGCCGGTGTGGGTGCCCAGCTCGACGAGGACCCGCGGACGAAGCGCCTTGATTAACCAGAACGCGAATGGGATATGGCCAGCCCAGCTTCCCGGAAAGACGAGGCGATGGGGCTGCCAGTGGATCTCGTCCCCGATGTCGATCTGAGCGATATCGTCCATGAAACTTAACTCGTCTTTTTTCGAGGCTGCACTCATTGAGTGAGAAGTGAGACAGGATCAAGAGCACCGACGCGCTCGGCCACGCTTACTGGCGATATGCCTTTCGGGGCTCCAGCGGGCGTTTTGGCCAGCTTCGACGCTCGCCTTTCGTCTCTTCTGCCCATTTTTAGGAAACGGCGGCCCGGATGTTCAATCTTCGCAAGCGAATGAAGCAAGAGAGCGGGTCTACAATTGCTACCCCCGCACCCGCCCGCTCGGCGCCAGAGGCATCGGTCTCGGTCGTCATTCCGCTCTACAACCATGCCGGATTCATCGGCGAAACCCTCGACAGTGCGCTGGGACAAGGCGCGGTGCTGCGCGAAGTCATCATCGTCGACGACGGATCGACCGATGATTCGCTCGCAACGGCACGGACGCTTGCTCGGAAGGATGACCGGATCGTCGTCTGGTCGCAGCCCAATCAAGGCGCCCATCTTGCCATCAACAATGGCATGGCGAGGGCGACCGGCGATTTCGTCGCGATCCTGAACTCGGACGATGTGTACGAACCTGGACGTCTGGACGCTCTGGCGTCCCTTCTCGCGGCTTCGCAAAAGAGTGAGCTGGCTGCCTCGGGCCTTCTGTTCATGGATGCGCGGTCGAGCCCGATCGAAGATGCCTGGTACGAACAGGCCCTCGCGCGGCACGATGGAGAAAGCGATCTCTCGTTGGCGCTCGTCAACGCCAACCTTCTAATGACGACGTCGAATTTCGTCTTCCGTCGCTCTCTGGTCGAGCGCATCGGCGGGTTTCGAAACCTTCGCTACGCCCACGATCTCGACTTCCTGCTACGCATCCTTGCCTATTCCGGCGCGATCCAGATCGACCCTCGCAGGCTGATGCGTTACCGACGTCACGAGAACAATACGATCAACGAACAACATGCCAGGGTTCGGGCCGAGTGGGCGATCGTGTCGGCGATCCACCTCTACGAGTCTCCGTCCCTGTCGGGCGCGGGGCTCGATCCCCGACGCTGGGCGAGGTTCCAGGACGTGTTCGCGCAGCACAAGCTGACCGATGGCGTGAATCTGGCGTTAGCCAGGCTTCACGCTGCTCCGCCCCGAGGCGATGCCGTCTCGCACCTTCTCGCCGACCGGGCCTTTATGGAGACCCTTCGGGAGTTCGTTTGATGCATATTCTCTTCGTATCCAACCTCTATCCCCCCAACAGCATCGGGGGATACGAAAAACTTGCCTTCGCCGTCGCACAGGAACTTTCCTCCCGCGGGCATCAAATCACCGTCCTTACCAGTGATTTCGGTGGCGAGACGGCTGCCTATCCTGGCCAGACCGTTTACCGCGATCTGAAGCTCTTCGTCGGGTCGAGCATCTACGATCCTTTCGATGGAAGCGAGGAGGATATGCAGCTTCAGCGAGCTGCGAATTCGGCGCGACTTGCCGACCTGGTCGCAAGAATAAAACCGGACGTCGTCTTCAGCTGGAACTTGTTCTTCCTGCACCCGTCCATGCTCTCCACGCTGGAAACTCTTCCTGTTCCGGTCGTTGTGATGCTGACGGACAACTGGTTGATAAACATGGTCAAGCCTGAGTGGTGGCAGGACTACTTTGTTCGCGAGGTCCGAGCGTGCACGACACCCCATGCCGAGCCCCTACCCTCGCAGCCGGTCTTGTCTTTCAAGCGCCGCCTGGCGGCCATTCTGCAACGCGTGCGCTCGGGGTCCAGAACGGACGTACCCAGCGTGACCAAGGCTGAGCCTCGCAAGCTTACCGCGATTTTTGGCTCGAACTACATGAGGCGAATGCACGCCCGAGCCGGTCTGTCCTTCAGGAACGAAGAAACGGTCCACAACGGGGTCAAACCGCTGCAATCCGGCGATGCTGTTCTCCAACATCGGCCCGACCGGCCTTCGAACGAAGCGATCCGGCTCTTGTTTGCTGGGCGTTTGGTCGATCTCAAAGGCGCCCATCACGTGGTCGAAGCGCTCGCGCACCTGAAACGCACCGACGCCGCGACGATGACGTTAACGATCGTCGGCGATAGGCAGGATAGGTCCTACGATCGGACACTGGCGTCCGCTATCGAAGCCAGCGGCTGCGGCGACGTCATTTCGCTTCGACCGCCGGTCAAGGAGCATGAACTGCCAGCGCTGTTCGCCGCGCACGATATATACGTTTTCCCCTCCCTTTACGAACCATTCTCGCTGACTCTGATTCATGCGCTGGGTGAAGGAATACCGACGATCGCCTCGGACGCAGGCGGCAACACCGAGATCGTGGTGGACGGCGTGACCGGGCTGGTCTACCCGAGGGGTGATAGCAATGCTTTGGCGGATCGAATTGCGCGTTTGGCTCGGGAGCCAGAACTGAGACACCGCCTCGCGCGGGCGGGGAAGGAAGCGGCAACCCGCTTCACGTTCGACACCATGGTCGATCGGATGGAACGCGTTCTAAAGGGCATCAGGTGACCGGGGCTTCCCTCGCGGCGCGCACTCCCCCGCTGATCGCGGGGCTACGTTGCGTCGTCATCGGCGCTGGCGGCTTCATCGGCACCAATCTCCTAAGGCGCCTTGAGGCTCTGGGCGCCTCCTGCGTTGCTCTTTCTCGCTCGAGCGCCTTCCCGCACGCCGTCGCTGGAACCGACTGGCGACGTCTCGATGATTGCGACCTGCGCCCACACGAAAAAGTTCTTCGCGACGCAGACGTCGTCTTTCACCTTCTCGGCGGCCTATCTCCAGCGCTTTCGGCGCGCGATCCAGTGGCATCGCTCCAGAGTTCGATCGCCTTGAGCTTGAACCTTATACATATGCGCCGTGGCAGGATCGTTTTTACGTCATCGGGCGGAACGATCTATGGACGGACGCCGCGATTTGCTATTCCCGAAAGCCTACCAGCCAATCCGATCTCCTTCTACGGTGTCGAGAAGCTCGCGATCGAGAAGTATCTGGCAGCCGACGAATGGGCGACCGGCAGACCCTTCGCCTCCCTGCGCATCGCCAACCCCTTCGGACCGTTTCAACGCCCCGGTCGCGGACAAGGAGTCGTAGCGACGATGGCGGGTCACATCTTGGATGGCAGTTCCGTTGAAATCTGGGGGGACGGCAATATCGTCCGCGACTTCATCTACGTCGAAGACGTTGTGGACGCGTTGGTATCGAGCGCGCTCTACACCGGCGCCGAACGGATTTTCAATATTGGCTCTGGCGTCGGCAGATCCGTCATTTCGATCATCGACGACCTGCGTCGCATGACCGGAAAGGATGCAACGGTTCAGTTTCAAGACGCACGAGCCGCGGATGTTCCATTCAATGTTCTCGATGTTTCCCGAGCTGAGCGGGAACTGACATGGGTTCCGAAAACCAATTGGAATGACGGCCTTCGTCAGACGATCGACTGGCTTAGGACGGAACTCGGCTGATAGGCCGCGTCCGGCTTTTCGGCTCTCGGACAATTGATCGGATGCGGCACTTGGTTGCGGTCGCTTAGTCGCGCCGAGGATGTCCGTTTGGCAGATAACTGCGGGATGATGCAACGCCGAGCACGCCGCGAGCAATGGGTCCCCCAGCCAACGGCCAGGGGCCTTTTCTTGGACCGGCACCAACATTGCCTTTGTTTCGACCTTTGGATAGGTCACCACGCTTCGGTCTCTCGAACCCGCACGATCGAGGGCGTCATCTAAAGGGTTGGGATCGCACAATGAGTAAGACGGCTCTCATCACGGGTGTGACCGGCCAAGATGGCGCCTATCTTTCCGAGCTCCTTTTGTCGAAGGGCTACGAAGTTCACGGGCTCGTCCGTCGCTCCAGCACGTCCGACGTCAACGACGTGCGGCTAAAATGGCTCGGCATTGCCAAAGATGTCCGGTTCGTCGACGGAAATTTGCTCGATCTATCCGGGCTGATGCGTGTGATGCGGGAAATCCGGCCCGACGAGGTTTACAATCTTGCAGCTCAGTCCTTCGTCAAATCGTCTTGGCAGCAGCCGATCCTGACTGGACAAGTGACCGCACTTGGGGTCACCAACGTGCTTGAGGCCATCCGGCTGGAGCATCCGGCCGCTCGATTCTATCAGGCGTCTTCGTCCGAGATGTACGGTCTCGTTCAGGAGGACATGCAGTCCGAAACGACGCCATTCTATCCGCGATCGCCCTATGCCGTGGCCAAGCTCTACGGCCATTGGATCACCATCAACTATCGCGAGAGCTTCAACCTGCATGCGTCGAGCGGGATCCTCTTCAATCACGAGTCGCCGCTTCGCGGGATCGAGTTCGTCACTCGGAAGGTGACGGACGGCGTGGCACGGATTAAGCTCGGGCTGTCGAAGGAACTCCGGCTGGGCAACATCGACGCCAAGCGGGACTGGGGGCATTCGCGCGACTACGTGCACGCCATGTGGCTGATGCTGCAGCAAGAGGTTGCTGACGATTATGTCGTCGCGACCGGGCGGACCGTCACCGTTCGGGACATGTGCCGCATCGCGTTCGGTCATGCGAGGTTGTCGTTGGAGGATCACCTTGTGATCGATCCCGATCTGTTCCGACCGGCCGAGGTCGACGTCCTTTTCGGCAACCCGGCCAAGGCACGGGAGAAGCTGGGGTGGGAGGCGCAGACGACGCTCGAGGAAATGATCGTCGAGATGGTCGACGCCGACCTCAAGCGACTGAGGGCCTAACCTGCAGGCGATGCGAGAAAGTCGGGCGCTATGAACGCTTTCGTAGACATTGTCGCTGTAACCGGGGCATCCGGGTTCGTCGGCGGATGGGTGATGCGCAAGCTTCGCGACTGCCCAGGAGTCAGGCCTGTTCCATTCCTCGATAATGGGGGCGATATCGCCGACGCCGCGCTGGTGCGGCGACGGATGTCGGAATTGAAGCCTCGAGCGATCGTCCATCTGGCGGCGATCGCGGCACCTGGAACGGCCAAGGACAATCCAGAGCGCGCCTTCGCTGTCAATCTAGGCGGGACTTTGCATCTGGCCGAGGCGATCCGAGACCATTCCCCCTCGACCCGGTTGGTTTTTGCAGGAAGTTCGGAGGCCTACGGCAGAAGCTTCAACCTTGTGGAGGCCGTCGACGAGGGGAGCCTGCTAGCACCCGGATCGATCTATGGTGTTACGAAAGCGTCAGCGGATCTCCTGCTGGGACATATGGCGACAGACGGTCTTGATGTCGTGCGGTTTCGCCCATTCAACCATACCGGCCCCGGACAGTCAGACACTTATGTTGTCGCTTCGTTCGCTCGCCAGATCGCACAGATCGAAGCGCGGCTCGAGCCACCCGTTCTGCGCGTCGGCAATCTCGAAGCAGAACGTGATTTCCTGGACGTTCGAGATGTCGCTGATGCCTATGTGACGGCCGCTCTACGCCGCGAACCGCTCCCCGTCGGAGCGCTGATGAATTTGGCAAGCGGCAAGGGTCGGCGGATAGGCGGCATCCTGACGGCGCTCATGAGTCGCAGTTCAGTGCAGATCGAAGTTCAATCTGATCCAGCCCGAATGCGTCCGAGCGAGATCGGGCGTGCCGTCGGCAAAGCGAAGACCGCGCAGCTTCTTCTAGATTGGAAACCGATGATCGAGTGGGAACGCACGCTCGATGATACGCTGAACGACTGGCGCGTGCGCGTTCTCTCCTAAAACCGAGCTCATCGACGGGGTGCCGCCTGTCGGCTGGATTTGCGTTCCACGCGTACGAACGGATCCGAGACTACGCGATAAGAATTCTACGCACCGTTCGGGGCTTGAGAGCATATGTTTGGATTTCTAACAACGGGCTGGAGGCATCGAAACCTTCTTGGTCGCTTGGCACGGCGCGAAATCCACGCGCGTTACAAGGGTTCGATCGTAGGCCTCCTCTGGGCAGCGCTGCTTCCGCTCATCATGATCGGAATCTATGCTTTCGCATTCGGAACGGTGATGCGCAGCCGGTGGATCGTTCCCGACGGACAGCCACCAGCCTATAATTTCGCGATGCTCCTCTTCGCAGGTTATATTCTCTTTTCGATTTTCTCCGACGCCGTCGCACGCAGTCCTGGGCTGTTGTCGGAGAACGTCTCCTATATCAAGAAAGTGGTCTTTCCGCTTGCGATTATCCCGTGGGTCGCCGTGGTGACCGCGCTGGTGAACGGGGGGATCGCCTTTCTCGTTTTCCTGGCAATCTTCATCGGCTTATATGGGCTCCCTCCCTGGACTATCCTACTGTTTCCCATCGTCGTGTTGCCGATCGCACTTCTGACGCTGGGCGTGACCTACATCCTCTCGTCGCTGGGTGTCTTCTTGCGCGACCTTCGGCAGATCGTACCCTTGATGGTGACGGCGCTCTTATTTCTCTCGCCCGTCTTCTATCCGCTTGAGGCCATCCCCGAACAGTTTCGCGCGCTGATCTCACTCAACCCCCTGACGGTAGGGATCACCCAGTTCCGTGATATCGTCTTCTTCGGCCGGCTTCCCGACCCGCTCACCTGGGGTCTCTACTTTATCGCGTCGGTTCTCGTCGCGGCCCTGGGGTTCTGGTGGTTCAATCGAACGAAGAAGGCTTTTGCAGATGTCATCTGATGTCGTCATTAGTGCGGAAGGGTTGGGTAAGTCCTTTCTGATCTACGCAAAGCCCGAGGACCGGCTGAAGCAGATGTTCTGGCGAAAGCGCCGCAAGCTTTTCACCGAATATTGGGCCTTTCAGGACGTAGATTTGAAGATCGAGCGGGGCGAGGCCGTCGCCCTCGTCGGACGCAACGGTTCCGGCAAGTCGACGCTACTTCAGGTCATCACCGGAACGCTGCAACCGACCGTTGGCCACCTGGCCGTGACCGGTCGGATCGCGCCTCTTCTCGAATTGGGGGCTGGCTTCAATCCCGAATTCACCGGGATGGAGAACGTCCGGCTTGCCGCTTCCATCCTAGGTCTGTCCTCCGAAGAAATCGAGGCTCGTATTCCATCCATTCTTGATTTCGCAGCAATCGGCGACTTCGTCGATCAGCCGGTCAAGTCCTACTCGTCGGGAATGTATGCTCGACTGGCTTTCGCGGTGTCGGCGCATGTCGATGCCGACATCCTCATCGTCGATGAGATCTTGTCCGTCGGCGATACCGCGTTCGGGCAAAAATGCATGCGCTACATCCGCAAGTTCCGCGAGCACGGGACGCTCATTCTCGTTTCGCACGATCAAAGTGCAGTGAACGCCTTATGTGACCGTGCCGTTTGGTTGGACCAAGGCAGAGTGCGTGCGGACGGACCGGCTGCCGACGTGGGGTTTCAGTATCAAGCCGCGCTGCGCAACGAGTTGGACGGCGGCGGCTTTGCGATCGGGGAACGGCGCCGCCAGGCCGCCATCAAGACATCTAACGTTCCGCATGTCGAACATCAGCGCATCAAGGCGTCGGACAAGCGCAATGTTCTGGAAGTCTTCGCTTTCAACGCGAGCAGCCCGGCTTTTGGAACCGGCGGAGCGCGGATTACGAAAGTGACGCTGGCGGAAAACGGGATCGGCTCGACCTCGCTGGAGGGAGGCGAGGACGTCGTACTGACGGCTGATGTCGCCTTCGACAAAGCATCCGCCAGCCCGATCGTGGGCTTCTACGTCCGCGATCGCACCGGGCAGAATCTCTTCGGCGACAACACTTTCCTCACTTACAGCGACAGTGCACTCGGTGCGCAGGCCGGCGACACTGTGAAAGCGAAGTTCGCTTTCAGGATGCCATACCTTCCGAGCGGGGATTACGCCGTAACGGTCGCTGTGGCAGACGGAGATGCACGCGATCATGTGACACTTCACTGGCTGGATGAAGCGCTCATTTTCCGTGTCGCGACGAGTCCGCTGCGGGTCGGAGCCGGAATCGTCGGCATTCCGATGCATGCCATTGAGATGCAAGTTCAGAACAACACTTCTTGACCCAACAGCGATTGCGTCAGCCAAAGCCGTGCCCTACCCAAACGTATTCGTATGACCAGTCCGCAGACACCAAGAGATGATGCGCGGGACGCATCGATCATCCTCCGCCAAATGGCGGCCGACCGTGCAACCATCGCTCGTTTGCGTAGCCAGGAAACGATCCTCAACCAGAGTTTGCTTCAGTTCGGAGAGAACCGGAAGGCCGGCACGATCATAAGGATCGCGCATCGCCTCGACGCGGGTCTTCGGCTTCTTCAGCGAGCTACGCTTCGCGTAGCACTCATTCTTCGCTGGGCCGCAACTGGCGCACTCCTGAGCCACTACCGGTTTTGGCAAGCGAACCGGGCAACTCGCTCCATGCGTTCGAGAGAGAGCGCCAGCGAAGCCGCGCGCCGCAGCTCTACCGCGTTGGCGACGCTGGCGAACGATCGACCGGCTGCGTTGATACTCGACTATCAAGTCCCCCGGCCCGACCGTGATGCCGGGTCGATTTATCTGATCAACATGATCGAGCGTCTTCTCCGCCGCGGCTTCGACGTTCACCTATCGGTGGTCGAAAGGATGGAGAACGACGAGGCATACTGCGAACAGCTCCGCTGCATGGGCGTGAGCGTAACCTATCAAGAGCACGTCGACGACCTGTCAGACCCCCTCCGGGCTCTGCCTGACAGGCTCGAACTTTGTTTCGTGACACGCGTCTACGGAGGAGGACGATACATCGAGCGCGTCATCGAATGCTGTCCGCATTCTCGAATCGTCTTCAACACGATCGATCTGCATTTCGTTCGGGTCGAACGGCAGAACGCAATATCTCCGACCAAACAGACGGAGATGATCGCACAGGAGACTCGACGACGCGAATGCAGAGTGGCCGAACTGAGTGATGCGACGATCGTCGTTTCGACAGCAGAAAAGGCAATCCTTGAGGATATCCTCCCAGGTACGCACGTGTATGTCGTTCCATTGGCCGCCGAAACACTCGGAGGCCGAGCCGTTCCCTCCTTCGCCGATCGCAGTAATCTCGGTTTCGTAGGCGGTTTCCTGCACCAACCGAACGTAGACGCCGTCCGTTACTTCCTCGACGATATCTGGCCCCTCGTTCGCGAGCGACTGCCGAACGTGGAATTCGAGATCGTGGGGAGCGATCTTCCCGCCGACCTGGAGGCCCGAACGGGCCGGGACGGTATCCGTTATCTCGGCCACGTGCCTGATCTGCAATCGTGGCTCGGTGGCCTTCGGATGACCGTGGCGCCTTTGCGGTTCGGGGCCGGAGCCAAAGGGAAGGTGCTCTCAAGCCTCGCCGCGGGCGTTCCATGCGTTCTGACCTCGATCGCTGCCGAAGGGATGGGATTGGGTTGTACGGAAGTCTGCGTAGCCGACACGGAGAGAGATTTCGCGGAGCGCATTCTTGCCCTCTACGAGGACGAGAGTGTCTGGGCGCCCTTTTCGCAAGCGGGACTGGCGAATGCAGCTGGTACCGCCAGCCGCGCGGACGAGGCCTTCGACGAATTACTACTTGGGCTGGGGCTGTTAAAAAGAGACCTAGATAGTCCGAACGCTTGAATCCGACTTCCCGCTCTAGCGTAACCTTCCGAGCAGACGGGTGTTACCCCTACGGTTTTCTTTGAATTCTGTGAATTGGAAGACTCTCGTTCAAGACTGGGTGGAAGAGCATCCTAGGAAGAGGATATCTATTCTGAGGTCCGATCGCGTTCAGATTGAAGCAGGCCTAGGATGGCACGAGCTTCGGTAAATTTCGTCGCCAGCTGCGATCAGAGTGGCTACATTTCTCGCCTGGCAGAAAATTTCGCTGAACTCATGTCGTCCAAAATGCGGCGCCGCTGCCAGCATCATGAAGCTCTTAGAAAGACGAGTGGCGGATGGTGCAGGACCAACCCAAGCTCAGACACCTGATCTATCGGCGCGGCCGGGCGTTCATTGATATTTTCTGAATTGACAGGAAAGAATTGCTCGACGGAGGAGTTTCCTTTCCGCTCCAATTGAAAAATATGTGACTTACGAGCACAGAGAAAGACGACGAATGTTGGACGGAATCGAACAAGCCAAGATCATCCCTGTCATCATGGCCGGCGGTTCGGGTACCAGGCTGTGGCCTGTTTCGCGGGATACGATGCCCAAGCAGTTCATCGAACTCCTCGATGAAGGCTACTCGACCTTCCAGACCGCGCTGCGCCGGGTCAGCGGCGCCGAGTTCGGTCCCCCCATCATCGTGACCGGCGAGGATTTCCGTTTCCTCGTCGCAGTCCAGATGCAGGCCGTCGGGGTCGTCGGTGAGATCGTACTGGAGCCGGCACGGCGCGATTCGGCCGCTGCCGTGGCCGTTGGGGCTCTTTGCGCCCTCCAGCGCGATCCGGATGCAATTTGCTTGGTCCTGGCCGCCGATCACGTCATCGATGACGACGAAGCCTTCGTCGATGATTGCCGGAAGGCGGCGCGCGCGGCGCGCGACGGCCGTATCATGACGCTCGGGATCGAACCGACCTTCCCCTCGACCGCCTATGGCTATGTCGAGCAGGGTGAGGCGCTGACGGCGGACGGAACATTCGCTCTTCGGGCTTTCGTCGAGAAACCGGACAAAGCGCGGGCGGAAACGTACCTTGCCCGCGGTTATCTCTGGAACTCCGGTAATTTCCTGTTCGCCGCAACGACGATGATCGACGAACTGCAGGCGTTTGCTCCGGAGGTTCTCTCGGCGGCACGTGAAGCGGTCGAGAACGGCAAACGCGACCTTGATTTCCTACGTCTGGACGCCGATGCCTTCCGGCGCTCGCCGAAAATTTCGATAGACTACGCCGTCATGGAGAAGACCCAGCACGCGGGCGTCATCTGGGCGAACTTCGGCTGGTCGGACGTCGGCTCGTGGGACTCGGTTTACGAGATCAAGACCTCGGACGCAGACGGCAACGTCCTCGAAGGACCCGTCTCGGTCCTGGACACTCGAAACAGCCTCGTTCTTTCTCAAGGTCCCCTGACCACCGTGGTCGGCCTCGACAATCTGATCGTGGTATCGACCATGGACGCGATATTGGTGGCGTCCAAGGATGAGGCCCCCCGCGTGAAGGACCTCGTCGGCAAGCTGGCCGCAGATGGTCATGGAGAGGCCACGCAGCATCTACGCAACCATCGTCCGTGGGGTTGGTATCAGCGGATCGACATTGGCGAGCGCTTCCAGGTCAAGCATATCTGCGTGAAGCCGGGCGGCACGCTCTCGCTCCAGAAGCATCACCACCGTGCCGAACACTGGGTTGTCGTCCATGGCACCGCCGAGGTGACGATCGACGGCGTGGTCAAGCACTACCACGAGAACGAGGCGGCCTACCTCCCGATCGGCTGCGTTCACCGGATGCACAACCCCGGCAAGATCGACCTCAAGATTATCGAAGTGCAGGTCGGCTCTTATACCGGAGAGGACGATATCATCCGTCTGGAGGACATTTACGCTCGAACCTGACACCGAGGGGCGCCCGGGACGATCTGCGCGCTTCAGGCCCCTCGCCCGCGAGCTCTCGGGCTCAACCGTCATTCTCCACGACGATGTCCGCCGCAACGCTGTGCTCCAGAACCAGCCTCGCGTTCGGCAGGTCGTTGCCCTCCAGCTTCTCGCGCAGAGCCTGCTCGTCGAAGCCGCTCCAGCGCGCGCGCAGGCGCGACTCGATGGTCGAGAACGGCGCTTGGAGCATGATCGTCAGGTCGAACAGATCGCGCAGGGCGGCCCAGCGCGGATCGTCCAGAAGGAGATAATTGCCTTCGACGAGGATCACCCTCGACGACGGTCCGACGATCCGGGCCCCTGCCCTCGCGATCTCGATGCTCCGGTCGAAGACCGGCACCGCGACGTCGCCGGCCGCTTCGCGCAGGCGGAGCATCATGTGGCGCAGCCCCTCCACGTCGAACGTATGCGGTGCGCCCTTGCGAGGGCGGTCGCCCCGCGCTTCCAGCACCATGTCGTCATAGTGGAAGCCGTCCATCGGCAGCACGTCGCAGCCGCCGGCCTCCCGCGCATTGAACCGGTCGCGCAAGGCGTCGGTGAAGGTGGACTTGCCGACTCCGGGCGGCCCGGCGATGGCCAGCAGGATGCGGCCGCCGACCGAATCGGCCTTGCGCCCGATCGCCTCGGTGAGGCTCGTCAGCGAGGGGGCGGACTTCGAGACATTCGATTCGGTCATGGACATCGCCTCTCCTCGGCCGGCAAGCGGGCAGCGTTTCGCCTTCGCGGCGGAACGTCCCGGCCCCAACGGGCTTTGACCATATCGAACAGCAAGGGAAGGCGTGCAATGGGACTTCTGGTCAACGGCAAATGGCAGGATCGCTGGTACGACACGGACAAGACCGATGGCGCCTTCGAACGCACCAAGACCAAGTTCCGCCGCTGGATCACGCCGGACGGCGCGCCCGGTCCCGACGACCAGGACGCCCTGCCCGCGGCGCGCGGGCGCTACCATCTCTATGTTTCGCTCGCCTGCCCCTGGGCCCATCGCACGCTGATCGCGCGCAGGCTCAAGCGGCTGGAGGACGTGATCTCCCTTTCGGTCGTCGACTGGCACATGGGCGAGCATGGCTGGGTCTTCTCGGACCGGGACGGGACCATCCCCGACACGGTGAACGGCGCGTCCAAACTGTCCGAGATCTACGTGAAGGCGCAAGCCGACTTCACCGGCCGCGTGACCGTTCCCGCTCTCTGGGATCGGGAGACCGAGACGATCGTGAACAACGAATCGGCCGAACTCCTGCGCATCTTCAACCGGTCGTTCGACGCCTTCGGCGATCCGTCCGTGGACCTCTCACCCGAAGCGCTCCTGCCCGAGATCGATGCGATGAACGAGAGCATCTACGAGAGCGTCAACAACGGCGTCTACAAATGCGGCTTCGCGACCAAGCAGAAGGCCTATGACGAAGCCTTCGAGCAGCTGTTCGACCGGCTCGACGAACTGGAGGAGCATCTGTCGAAGGAGCGCTATCTCGTCGGCGGCCGCGTGACGGAGGCGGACTGGCGCCTCTTCACCACACTCATCCGCTTCGACGCGGTCTACCACGGCCACTTCAAGTGCAACCGACGCCGGATCGCCGACTATCCCAACCTCTTCGGCTACATGCTGGAGCTCTACCAATGGCCCGGCGTGCGCGAGACGGTGAACTTCCACCACATCAAGCACCATTATTACGAGAGCCACGGCACCATCAATCCGACCGGGATCGTGCCGCTCGGGCCGGACCAGAATCTCGACGTGCCGCACAACCGCGAGCGGCTGCCGGCGAACGGCTGACGCACCAGCCGGATCGGGAGCCTCCGCCGCCGGTCAAACACCGCGCGACGGAGGCTTCGATTTCAGCTAACCGCCTTCACCTGGTCGACGTAGTCGCCGTAGCCTTCCGCTTCCATCTGCTCCAGCGGGACGAAACGCAGGGCGGCCGAGTTGATGCAGTAACGCAGCCCCCCGCGATCGAGCGGTCCGTCCTCGAAGACATGGCCGAGATGGCTGTCGCCACCCGACGAGCGGACCTCGGTGCGAACCATGCCGTGGCTGGTGTCGCGCAGTTCCGCGACGTTGGCGGGCTCGATCGGCCGGGTGAAGCTCGGCCAGCCGCAATGGGAATCGAACTTGTCGGCGGAGGCGAAGAGCGGCTCGCCGGAGACGATGTCGACGTAGAGGCCGGGCTTCTTGTTGTGCAGATACTCGCCCGTTCCGGGGCGCTCCGTGCCGCTCTCCTGCGTCACGTAGTACTGCTCGGGCGTCAGCGCCGCGACGGCCTCGTCCGTCTTGCGATAGTCCTTCATCTCTCGTCCTTTCCTGGCGCGCGGGCGGAGCGGTCGATCCGCAACGCGCTTGGCTGTCGCCGCGCATATAGGAAGCGCGGGGCTCGCCCGGAACCTCCCGGGTCTCGCGCCCTACTCGGCCCCGTCGAGCTCGGGATAATGCCGGAAGATGCCGTTCTCGGTGAAGGCCTGCCTGCGATCGCTGGCAAGGTAGGCTGCGACGCGCTCCTGCACGCTGACGGCGTCGACAAGGGCGACGACCCTTCGAACGCTGGGCTCGACGGCCTTCATCCGCTTCGGGAAGGCATAGCGCAGGCCTTCGACGAGCTGGAAGAGCCCCAGGTCGCAATATGTCAGTCGCTCTCCGACGAGGACGCCGGAGGCCGAGGCATTCGCTTCGATCAGTCGCTCGTACCAATGGAGGAATTTCGGGATGCGCTCCCGCCGGAATTCGTGGGCGCGGCGTAGCGCTTCGTCCTTCTGGTCCTCGTAATACTGCCCGACGCCGAGGGGGTGATGCACGTCATGGGCTTCGGCAACCGCGTCCGCCGTCGTCAGCGCCAGCGACCGGGCGAAGATGCGCTGCGGTTCGGCCTCCGGCGCCAGACCGAACTTCTCGCCGAGATAGGCGGAGACGACGCCCGCCTGCGAAACGAGCGTCTGCCCGTCGACGACGAAGGGCGGTGCGAAGGGGATCGGGTGGCCCCGGCGCCCGTCCAGATAGGCCTGCATGGCGGGAACGCCGCCCCCGTCCTCCTCCGGCCACTGCGCCATCTCTCGATAGGCGACGCCCGCCGCCTCGAGGACGAGGCGCGGAAACTCTCCGCGCCCCTGAATGCCCGGCCAGTACCAGAGCTCCACCGTCATGAGACGCCCAGCTCCCTACGGTTGGCGGGCTCGTGCAAGGGGCAGCCGTTGAACTCGCGCCGGAAGCGGCCCGACTTCTCGTAGGCGGACCTTCTCGCCCGCATCACCGAGCCGAGCGGGCGGTGTGCTGCGAGGCCGTGCCACACGGAAAAGAGCAGTCCGTCGTCGAGCTTCGCAGCCCGCTCCTCGCTCCACGAATCCTGCCGGGCGACACGGATGCGCGCCACGGGCACGAAGGGGCTCTTGGCCTCCGGCCATTCCACCGAGGCGTCCTCAAGCGGCATCGTCTCGGGATCGGTCAGGAGCTGAACCTGCAGCTCCCATTCGGCCTCGCTCACGGCGAAGTAGTGCTGGACCGCTTCCCGGATGGCGTTCGGGCGTCCCGCAGAGCCTATCGGCTTCCCGGCCAGTTCCTTCATCTCGGGCAGCACCGGCACGATGCGCAGCTTCGCCATGTAGCGCCCGAAAAGGATCGGCGCCTGACTGAAGAAGGTCTCGCCGAGGATGTGGGTATCCGGATGGCCGCCGAGCGTCTTCAGGGCCCCACTTTCGGCCCCCGCCGCCTCGATCACGCTTTCGGCGCCGCGGAGCGCGCCGGACAAGATCTTCTTGTAGATCTGCGGCGTGTCGGTCGTTGCGGCGAGAAGCTTCAACGTCTTCAGGAACTCGCCCGCGTTCGGTGCGGCGAAGACCGGCGCGTTGACGAGAATGAAATCCTGCGTCCGCTCGCCTTCCGAGCCCTCCAGCCGCTCGCCCTCGACCTCCAGCACCTTCACGGACAGGCCGCGTGGCGTCGTGACGGAATCGTCGAGGATGTCGCCGGGATTGGTGGAAAAACGCAGCACTGCGTCGAAGGTCTTCGGCCGAGCGAACAGGCCCTGGGCCAGTTCTCCCGGCAGTCCCGGCAGGACCTCGAACTCGCCGATCAGAAGCCCGTGCGCCTTCGCATGGACCGAACGCACCGCATGTCCGTAGTCCTTGGAGGTGATCTCCAGGATCTTGCGCATCTGCGCGTTAATCCCCTCGATCGTCTCCTTCTCGTTCTCCTCCTCGATCTCGAAGGCGGGATCGTACAGCACCGGGCGGATGGAGAGCTTCTCGTAGATCGACGTCACGCGCACTCGCCTGCGTTGGAATGGTTCTCAGAAACGTGGCCGGCGGACCACCGTTCCGACACGGAACCCAAACGGTCGCGTGATGCCTCTCTCCCGGTCTTCAAACGCGAAGGCCCGGCGGGCGGGATGCCGGCCGGGCCTTCGTTTCGTCTGCTGGAAGTTGCGGAAGCGCTCAGTCCACTTCGTTGATGCGGCCGTCGAGATAAGGCTCGTAGGCGCCGTCGCGGCCCGCCAGATACTCGGCGAGCACGGTGTCGAGCGTCGGGCCGAAATCGTAGGCGTTGGCCGCATCCACGAAGCTCTCGTAGCCGTCGCCGCCGTTGCGCATGAAGTTGTTGGACGCGACGAGATAGGTGGCGGTCGGGTCGATCGGCTCGAAGTCGCCCTCGGCGTTCTCGACGCGCACCTCGCGAATGCGGCTTCCGGGCGCGGCGTTGCGGGTCCAGTCGTATTGCAGGCCGGCGACCTGCGGGAAGCGGCCCGCCCCCTCCTCGACCTGACCGACGCCGTTCTCCAGAGCGGCGATGATCGCCTCGCCCGACACCTCGAAGGTGGAGAGCGTGTTCAGGAACGGCAGCACCGTCAGAACCTCGCCCTGGGTGATCTCGCCTTCGTCGATGGAGGCACGGAGGCCGCCGCCATTGATGATGACGATCTGCGTGCCCTGGCCGGAGGTGTGGTCGAGCATGGCGTCGGCGACGAGATTGCCCATCTCGCACTCGCCGGAGCGGCAGCTCTCGCGCGAGCCGTCGATCGGGCCGCTGGTCTCGCCCACCACGCGGTTGCGGATCTCCTCAAGGCCTTCCGAGAGCTCCGCGATCCGAGCCTTGATCTCTTCGTTCTCGGGCATGGAATCGACGAGCTGGATCGGATCGCCGGTCGCCGCCGTCACCACGCCGTTCTCGTCGAAGGTGACTTTCAGTTCGCCCAGATACTGGGTGTAGGCCGCCGCCTGCACGATCGGCACTTCGGTCCCGTCCGGTCCCGCGACCATGGTCGGATAGGGGCCGACGGCGCCCTCGACGTCGTTGGCGAGAAGCGTGTGCGAATGGCCGCCGACGATCACGTCGATGCCCTCGACCGCCGCGGCCAGCGCCTGATCGGCGACGTAGCCGATATGGGAGAGGACGACGATCTTGTTGATCCCATCGCCGGTCAGGCGCTCCACCTCGGCGCGCACGGCGTCCACGACGGGCTCGAAGGCGATCTCACCGGTCGAGGCGAGCTCCGGCGTGTCCTCCGCGACGACGCCGATGACGCCGATCCGCTCGCCGCCGATCTCGACGATCGTGGACGGCTCGATCAGGCCGTCCTCCACGCCGGGCTCGGTGGAAACGTCGATATTGGCGGACAGGAGCGGCACGTCGAGCGCGTTGACGAAGTCGTCGAGCCCGTCCGGACCGTTGTCGAACTCGTGGTTGCCCACGGCGACGGCGTCGAAGCCGATCGTGTTGATCATCTCGGCCGCGACCGAGCCGCCGTACTGGACGAAGAAGAGCGTGCCCTGGAACCAGTCGCCGGCGTCGAGCACGAGCGCGTTCTCGGCCGCCTCGCGCCGCTCCTCGATGGCCGCGGCGAGCCGCGCGATGCCGCCGAAGCAGGTGCCTGCCTCGGCCAGCTGCTCCTCGGAACAGGTCGAGCCGGAGGAGGTGATCGGCTCGAAGCGGTCGTGGACGTCGTTGGTGTGGATGATCGTCAGTTCGAAGGCGTGCGCGGGAAGCGCGACGCCCGCCATCAGAAGAGCCAGTGCCGCGCCAAGCTTCGTCTTGCCCGTCATGTCGTTCGATCCTTCGCCTTCGATCTCGCCTCGGACGGCCTTGGTCCGGGTCTCGTCTGTCCCACATCGCCAGTTGCACCGGCCCGCGAGGGCCGAGTCAAGGCGAACCTCCGGTTAGCACGTCCCGGATGTCGCGCATTTGACAAGAGCGGCGCGGATGGACGATCTCCGATGACCGAACGGCCGCGAAGGGGGAAGCGATGAGCCAGATGATCGAACTGCATGGACTGCAGGTTGCGCCGGAACTGAAGGAGTTCGCCGAGAACCGCGCGCTGCCGGGCACGGGAATCGAGCCGGATGCCTTCTGGAAGGCGCTCTCCGATCTCCTTCACGATCTCGCCCCCCGCAACCGCGAGCTTCTCGCGGTGCGCGACGATCTCCAGTCCAGGATCGACGAATGGTGCCGGGCTCGCCAGGGCGGCAGCGTGGACGGCGCCGAGTACGAGGCCTTCCTTCGTGAGATCGGCTATCTCGTGGAGGACAAGGGCGGCGTGACGGTCGAGACCACGAAGGTCGATCCCGAGATCGCGAGCGTCGCCGGGCCGCAGCTCGTCGTGCCCGTGACCAACGCCCGCTACGCCCTGAACGCGGCGAATGCGCGCTGGGGTTCGCTCTACGACGCGCTCTACGGGACGGACGCGATTTCGGAAGACGACGGCGCGGAAAAGGGTCGCGGCTACAACCCCAAGCGCGGCGAGAAGGTCATCGCCTGGGCGCGCGAGTTCCTGAACGCCTCCGCGCCGGTCTCCGGCGCCTCCTGGACCGACGCCACGGGCTTCAACATCGAGAACGGCCGTCTGGAAATCCTGACCGCCGACGGTCGCCACCTGCCGCTGAGCGATCCCAAGCAGTTCGCCGGATATCGCGGCACGGCGGGCGAGCCGAGCGCGATCCTCCTTCGCACGAACGGGCTCCACGCCGAGATCGTGATCGACCGCTCCTCCGCCATCGGCTCGTCGGATGCGGCCGGCATTTCCGACGTGGTCCTGGAATCGGCTCTGACGACCATTCAGGACTGCGAGGATTCGGTCGCGGCCGTCGATGCCGAGGACAAGGTCCTCGTCTATTCCAACTGGCTCGGCCTGATGAAGGGTGACCTTGCGGACACGTTCGAGAAGGGCGGCAAGACCGTCACGCGCCGGCTCGCCGAGGATCGCCAATACACGGCGCCCGACGGCTCGACGCTGACGCTTCCCGGCCGCTCGCTGATGCTGGTCCGCAATGTCGGGCACCTGATGACCAATCCGGCCATCCGACTGAAGGACGGTTCGGAGGCGCCCGAGGGTCTGATGGACGCGATGTTCACCTCCCTCATCGCCATGCACGACCTGAACAAGACCGAAGGCCCGAAGAACAGCCGCGCGGGCTCGGTCTACATCGTCAAGCCGAAGATGCACGGGCCGGACGAGGTCGCCTTCGCCAACGAGACCTTCGGACGGGTCGAGGACGCCCTCGGTCTGGAGCGCCACACGATCAAGATGGGCATCATGGACGAGGAGCGCCGCACGACGGTGAACCTCGCCGAATGCATCCGGCAGGCGCGCCACCGCGTCGTCTTCATCAACACCGGCTTCCTCGACCGCACCGGCGACGAGATGCACACGTCGATGGAGCTCGGCCCGATGATCCGCAAGGGCGACATGAAGTCGTCCACCTGGATCAAGGCCTATGAGGACCGCAACGTCGATGTGGGTCTCGCCTGCGGCCTGAAGGGCCACGCGCAGATCGGTAAGGGCATGTGGGCGATGCCCGATCGCATGGCCGAGATGCTGGAGGTCAAGATCGGCCACCCCAAGGCCGGCGCCAACACGGCCTGGGTCCCCTCCCCGACCGCCGCGACGTTGCACGCCACGCACTATCACCGCGTCTCGGTGGCCGAGCGCCAGGCCGAGCTCGAAGGCCAGAGCCGCGCCAAGCTCTCGGAGGTGCTGTCGATCCCCGTCGCGGTGCGCCCGAACTGGTCGGTCGAGGACATCCAGGCCGAGCTGGACAACAACGCGCAGGGCATCCTCGGCTACGTCGTGCGCTGGATCGACGCGGGCGTCGGCTGCTCCAAGGTGCCCGACATCAACGATGTCGGCCTGATGGAGGACCGCGCCACCTGCCGCATCTCCTCCCAGCACATCGCCAACTGGCTTCGCCACGGTGTGGTGTCGAAGGATGAGGTGGTCGAGACCATGCAGCGCATGGCCAAGGTCGTGGACGGCCAGAACTCGGGCGACCCGAGCTATGAGCCGATGGCGCCCGACTTCGACGGATCGATCGCCTTCCAGGCCGCGCTCGACCTCGTCCTGAAGGGCACCGAGCAGCCGAGCGGCTACACCGAGCCGGTCCTGCATCGCCGCCGGCTGGAGAAGAAGGCGAAGGCGCGCGCCGCCGCCTGATCGTCGAGGATCGAACGGAAGGGCGCTGCCGCTCAGCGCCCTTCGCTCTGCAGGATGGAAGCCAGACCGCTCCGGTAGTCCGGGTGACGGAGCGTGTAGCCGGTCGCCTGCAAGGCGGCGTTGCGGACACGCTTGTTCTCGCCCCAGAAAGAGCGCGCCATCGCGGACATGCCCTCCGGCTCGAAGGGCGTGTCCGGCGGCACCGGCAGGCCGGCGAGGCGGGCGGCATGTTCGATCACGTCCTGAGGCGGCGCGGGCTCGTCGTCGGTCACGTTGAAGACTCCGCCGATCCGATGCCGCGCCAGATGCGACGCGGCCCCCGCGATGTCCTCCACATGGATGCGGTTGAAGACCTGGCCGGGCTTCACCACGCGGCGCGCACTGCCGTTCCGCAGCTTGTCGAACGCGCTGCGGCCGGGCCCGTAGATGCCCGAGAGGCGCAGGATCGCGACCGGCACGCCGGCCTCCTCCCCTGCCTCGATCCAGGCCGTCTCCGCCGCGATCCGCTCGCGCCCGCGCTCGGAGGTCGAGGCGAGGTCGGCGTTCTCGTCGATCCAGGCCCCCTCATGGTCGCCATAGACGCCGATCGTGGAGAGGTAGCCGATCCATTCGAGCTTCGGCGCACCATGGACGATCGCGTCCCGGTACCAGCGCAGCACCGGATCGCCGGGGGGCGCGTTGGCTCCGCCGACCGACGCGCCCGGCGGGGCGGCGTGCCCCGGCGGGACGGAGACGAGAAGATGGGTGGCGCGATGCAGGCTCGCATCGATGCCTTCGCCGGGCGACTGTCCGTCGAAGACATGCGGCGTCAGCCCCGCCGACGCGAGATTGGCCGCCTTGTCGGCCGAGCGCGTCGTCACCCCCAGAACGCGGGACGGCCCGATCCGATCGACGAAGGCGCGCGCCGAGTAGCCGCAGCCGAAGACGAAGGCGTGCATCGCCCCGTCGACCGCCGCCTCGTCGTCGTTCGCCGCCTGCAGGCTCAGCGCCACGACGGCAGCCTCGAAGCGCGCGACGCACCCGTTGTTTCCGCCGCGGCCTTCACCGCGTCAGCCGTCCGACCCGAGGGCATGCCATTCGCTCCTGACCATTGCGTCCCCTTCCCTATCAAGCGCGCCGGCCCGCCGCGCCAAGGCCTCCTCCGGATCGAGGCGATGCAGCGCCCAGACCGCCATGGCGCGCACCAGCGGCGCCTCGTCCGCAAGCCGCCGACGTACCACTTCGAGCAGGCTCGCCTTCCCGCTGTTGCCCGCCGCGATCAGGCAGTTGGAGACGAACTTGTCGCGTCCCACGCGTTTGATGGGCGAGCCAGAGAAGAGCTGCCGGAAAGCCGCATCGTCGAGAGCGAGAAGGTCCCCGAGCGACGGGCTCCTCAGATCCTCCCGCGCGCGCAGCTTCGCCTCGCGCGCCTCGCTGGCGAACTTGTTCCACGGACAGACGGCCAGGCAGTCGTCGCAGCCATAGATTCGGTTGCCCATGGCCGCGCGGAACTCCGCCGGCACGACGGCCTTCGTCTCGATCGTCAGGTAGGAGATGCAGCGCCGCGCATCGAGCTTGTAAGGCTCGGGGAAGGCGTTGGTCGGGCAGGCGTCCTGGCAGGCGCGGCATGAGCCGCAGAGGTCGCGGCCCGGCGCATCCTCGGGCAGGTCCAGCGTCGTCAGAATGGAGCCGAGGAACAGCCAGGAGCCGAACTCGCGGGCGACGAGATTGGTGTGCTTGCCCTGCCAGCCCAGCCCCGCCGCCTGCCCGAGCGGCTTCTCCATCAGGGGAGCGGTGTCGACGAAGACCTTGGCGTCATGCTCGCCCAGCCCGTCGCGCCGCGCCCGCGCGATCAGCCGTCCCGCGAGCTCCTTGAGCCGGCCCTTGATGATGTCGTGATAGTCCCGGTGCCGCGCATAGACCGAGATCGTGCCTCGGTCGGCACGGGACAGATTGGCGAGCGGGTCCTCGTCCGGGCCGTAGTTCATTCCGAGGACGATGACGCTCCTCGCATCCGGCCACAGGCTCGTCGTCGAGCGACGGCGCTCGGCGGTCTCGGGCATCCAGCCCATGGTGCCGAAGCGCCCCTCCTCGATGAACTCGGTCAGGCCGGCGGCCGCCGCCGCGTTTTCGCGCGCCCGCGCCACGCCCACGGCGTCGAAACCGAGGCGCGCGGCGTCCTCGTTCAGGAAGCGTCGGAGCGGAGATGTCATCGCGCCATTATGCGATGGAGCCCGGAACGAAGAAAGGCGGCCGAAGCCGCCTTTCCGTCCGACGTCGCGAGCGCGTCAGTTGACCGCCGGCGCCTCGACCTCGATGCCGAGCGCCTCGGCGGCCGCGCGGAAGACGTCGGTGTTGTCGATGTAGACACGGGCCTCTTCCGGCACCTCGTAGGCGGCCAATCCGGGATCGGCCTGCGCCACGCGGGTGAAGAAGTCCGAGCCGCGACCATGGGCCCAGAGCGGCACGAGCTCGCGCGTATGCGTGTCGGAATGCCAGCGCACCAGCGGCATCGCGCCGGCGCCCTGGTTCAGGATCCCCTCATAGGCTTCGCGATGCGAGTTCGGTCCCTGGAGCAGGCCGTTGCCGTGATCGGTCGTCACGATGATCATGGTCTCGTCCCAGGACGAATTCTGCTCGACCCAGTCGACGGCGGCCTCGACGGCGGTGTCGAAGTCCATCTGCTCCTCGATCAGGCGCGGCAGATTGTTGGCGTGCGCGGCCCAGTCGACAGCGCCGCCCTCGACCATCAGGAAGAAGCCGTTCTCGTTCTCCGACAGGACCTGCAGCGCGCCGGTCGTCATCAGGGCGAGTTCGGGAACGGTCTCGATCTTGTCGCCGAGCGCCACGCCCTCGCGGTTGAACTGCAGCGTGGCCGCGGCCTGCGCCGTGCCCAGCACCTTGTCCTTGCCCTGCATGTCCAGTTCGCCGGCGGCCAGCGTGGTGAAATCCTCCGCGCTTTCGATCAGGCGATAGTCGGTCTCGCCGTTGACGAGGCGCTCCCATATCTCCGAGCCGCCGACGAAGTCGTAATAGCCCTCGTCCTCGATCTCGCGCTCCACGCCGTTGTCGTCGAAGCCCGGATGCCCCGCGCCCATCACGACGGTCGCCAGCCCGTCCTCGACGATCTGGCGGCCCATCTCCGAATAGGCGTTGCGGTCGCGGTTGTGCGCGAGGAAGGCGGCCGGCGTCGCATGGGTCCACTGGACGGAGGAGACAACGCCGAGCGCGCGCCCGCTCTCCACCACGTACTCGCCGATATGCTTCATCGGTTCGTCGTCGTTCGACCAGTTGATGGCGCTGTTGTAGGTCTTACGCCCCGAAGCCAGCGCCGTGCCGGCCGCGGCCGAATCCGTGTACTGGTCCCTGCTGTAGTCGTAGCCTTCGAAGAAGCCCTTGTAGTCGCCGAGCCGCCCTTCGAAAACGGTCTCGACCTCGCCGGTCGCCCAGAGCTGCGCCGGATCGAAATCGACCCGCCCCTCGTCCGACTTGGTCGGCGTGCGGGAGGTGTTCAGCGGGTGTGTCGAGGTGAAGACCTTCACGTCGAACTCGTCATAGGCCTGATGGCCGAGCGCGCCGAAGCGATAGAAGCTCGCCGCGCGCCACGTCTCCATGCCAGCGCCGTCCGAGATCATCAGGATCACGTTGCGGGCCGAGGTCTCCGCCGGCGCTTCCTGCGCCGAGACGCTGGTGGAAAGGGCGGTGCCCATGACGAGCGCCATCGCGCTGCGCTTCAGGATCATCATCGTCGGTCCTTTCAGATGTCGGTTTGCCCGAGGGCGACGACGCTGGACTAGGATCGCCCTGTCACAACCGTATGACGAAGCGACGGCCTTTGAAACGGAGCCCGAACGAAAGAACCCCGCCTTTCGGGGGCGGGGTTCAAAACGTCTCGTGAGGAGAGCGTGATCAGTGCGGGGTCGAAGCCCAGACCTTGCGCTTCACGCCGTAGACGAGTCCGCCGAAGACAATCAGGAACAGCATCACCACGAAGCCGGTGGCCTTGCGCTCCACGAGGTGCGGCTCGGCCGCCCACATCAGGAACGCGGACACGTCCCGCGCGTACTGGTCCACCGTCTGCGGCGCGCCGTCGTCATAGGTCACGACGTCGTCCGAGAGGGGCGCCGCCATCGCAAGGGCGATACCGCCGGTGAAGTACGGATTGTAGTGCGTCCCCGGCTGGATCTCGTAATGCGCCGGCGCTTCCTGGCCGTAGCCGGTCAGGAGCGAGTAGATGTAGTCCGGTCCGTTCTCGGCATACTGCGTGAAGATGTCGAAGACGAAGAGCGGGAAGCCGCGCTCCACCGCGCGGGCCTTGGCCATCAGCGACAGGTCCGGCGGAACCGCGCCGCCGTTGGACGCCGCCGCCTGCTGCGGGTTGGCGTAGGGGTTCGGGAAGCGGTCGGACGGAATGCCCGGGCGCTCGAACATCTCGCCTTCGGCGTTCGGCAGCGGATCCTCGATCTGGTACTCGGCCGCGAACGCCCGGACCTGCGGGTCGGAGTAGCCGAGGTCTTCCAGATTGCGGAAGGCGACGAGGTCGAGGCCGTGGCAGGCCGCGCAGACCTCGCGATAGATCTTCAGGCCGCGCTGCAGCTGGCCGATGTCCCAGTGACCGAACGGTCCCGCGAAGCTCCAGTCGACGTGACGGGGCTTGTTGATCGGGTAGTGCGGCGTGCCGTGATGCTCTTCCTCGGCGTGCTCGGCATCGGCACCGGCGACGGCCTCCTCGGTGCCGGAGGAAGCCTGCGGCGCCTCGCCGGGCGCCGGGCCCTCGATGATGCCGTCAGCATCCTCGGACGCTTCGATGGTCGCCTCGGCTTCCGCCTCGCGTTCGGCTTCGGCGTCACGGGCCGCGTCCACGCCTTCGGCGGGCGCGATCGGCTCGAGGCCCTCGGCCGGAGCCTCCGCAGCGGGCGCGGCCGCGGGTGCGCCCGGCTCGACCGGCGCCGGCTCGATCACCACCACGGCCGGCTGGCCGGGTGCAGCTTCGGATGCGGCGGGCGCAGGCGCCTGGGCCTCCTGCGCCTGCGCGGCGGGCAGAGCCAGGACGCCAGCCAGGGCCGCCGACAGGAGCAGTCTCATCGAGTTTTCCTTGATGCGCATCGTCAGCCCTTGTGCTCCGGAGCGGCGGTCGCGCCGGCCGCGGCGCGCTTGGCGCCGGCCTTGGCGAGCACGGCCTCGGTGATCGAGTTCGGCAGCTTCTTCGGCTTCTCGATGAGGCCGAGCACGGGCATCACGACCAGGAAGTGGCCGAAATAGTAGATCGTGCCGATGAGCGAGAGCAGCGGATAGATGCCCTCGGCCGGGCGCGAGCCGAGCCAGCCGAGGAAGACGGCGTTGAAGGCGAAGATCCAGAAGAAGATCTTGTACATCGGCCGGTAGGAGGTCGAGCGCACGCGGCTCGTGTCCAGCCAGGGCACGAAGAACAGGATGATGATCGCGCCGAACATCACCAGAACACCGCCGAGCTGCGCCGTGATCGGCCCGATGTCGAAGGTAATGGCGCGCAGCATCGCGTAGAAGGGCAGGAAGTACCATTCCGGCACGATGTGCGACGGCGTCACCAGCGAGTTCGCCGGGATGTAGTTGTCCGCATGGCCGAGATAGTTCGGCATGTAGAAGACGAACCAGCAGAAGACGAGCAGGAAGACGATCATCGCGAACCCGTCCTTCACCGTCGCATGCGGGGTGAAGGGTACCGTGTCGCGCTCGTCCTTCACCTCGACGCCGGTCGGGTTCGTCTGGCCCGTCACGTGCAGGGCCCAGACGTGCAGGACCACGAGGCCCGCGATCATGAAGGGCAGCAGATAGTGCAGCGAGAAGAAGCGGTTGAGCGTGGCGTTGTCGACGGCGAAGCCGCCGAGGAGCAGCGTCTGGATCGGCTGGCCGACGATCGGGAAGGCGGTGAAGAAGGAGGTGATGACCGTGGCGCCCCAGAAGGACATCTGACCCCAGGGCAGGACGTAGCCCATGAAGGCGGTGGCCATCATCAGGAGGTAGATGATGACGCCGAGGATCCACAGCACCTCGCGCGGCGCCTTGTAGGAGCCGTAGTAGAGGCCGCGGGCGATGTGGAGATAGACGGCGATGAAGAAGAAGGAGGCGCCGTTGGCGTGCATGTAGCGCAGCAGCCAGCCCCAGTTCACGTCGCGCATGATGCGCTCCACGGAGCCGAAGGCGAGCTCGGTGTTGGCCGCGTAGTGCATCGCCAGCACGACGCCGGTCAGGATCTGGATGCCGAGGAACAGCGCCAGGATGCCGCCAAACGTGTAGGCGTAGTTCAGATTGCGCGGCACCGGATAGGCGACGAAGCTGTCATAGACGAGGCGCGGCAGCGGAAGCCGCGCGTCGAGCCAGCGCATCACGCCGGAGGTGGGAACGTAAGTCGAGTGACCAGACATGTCTCGCGCGCCCCTCAGCCGATGCGAATGGTTGTTTCGGAAACGAATTCGAACAGCGGCACGTGCATGTTCTGCGGCGCGGGGCCGGAGCGGATGCGGCCCGCCGTGTCGTAGTGCGAGCCATGGCAGGGGCAGAACCAGCCATTGAAGTCGCCGGCCTGGCCGAGCGGAACGCAGCCCAGATGCGTGCACACGCCCACCATGACGAGCCACTGCTCGGCGCCCTCGGCCGCGCGGTTCTCGTCCGTCGCCGGCGCGTCGCCCGGCAGGTTCTCGTTGCGCGCGATCGGGTCCGGCAGCGCGGCGGGATCGACGCCGCGGGCGGCCTCGATCTCGGCGGCGGTGCGATGGCGCACGAAGATCGGACGACCGCGCCAGCGCGCGGTGATCGACTGGCCCTCGGCGATCGGGGAGACGTCGACGTCGATCTGCGCCAGCGCCAGCGTTCCGGCGTCCGGGTTCATCTGGTCGATGAAGGGCCAGGCGGCGAAGGCCGCACCGACGGCGCCGGCCGCACCCGTCGCAATGTAAAGGAAATCCCGGCGGGTGGGTTCGTCGGTATGGGGAACGCTCACGGGAATCGACACTCCTTGACGGTCGGGCGGAGCTAGAGGCTCCGCCGCTCGCTATGGCTGTCGGCCGGCGTAGACACGAAGTGCGCCCCCTCCCCGACGTTTAGAACGCCACACGCGCGGTTTTCTAAGCGGCGCCTTGGAACTTGTCCAGACTGTGGCGCTGCTTGTGGGCAACAGGTCGCGCCGCTTCGGGCCTGGCGCGCCCGCCCTGCACGGCCCGGCGGCAGAGGCTGCGACCGCCGGAGTTCCGGGCGTTTGCGCCACGATCGGTCGCGGATGGTTCCGGGGCTTCAAATCATCCTTGGCAGCGACGACAATGATCCGGGGCCGAAGCGGCGGACACGCGCTTTCTTTCGAGGCAAGGCCCGCGCCAGCCACGGCCAGGGGAGACGGGAATGCGCTTCACCGATCGCGACATCGCTGCGGCCACGGCCTTTCGGCGCGAGCTTCACCGATTTCCCGAGATGTCCAACGAGGAGGCTCGAACCGCCGGCCGCGTCGTCGCCTTCCTGCGGCAAACAGGCCCCGACGCGATCCTGACTGGGCTCGGCGGACATGGGGTCGCGGCGGTCTATGACGGCCAGACACCGGGTTCGACGCTGCTCTTTCGCGCCGAGCTCGACGCCCTGCCGATCGAGGAGCTGTCGGGGGTCGAGCACGCCTCCACGATCCCCGGCACCTCCCATATGTGCGGGCATGACGGGCACATGGCGATTCTCGGCCTTCTCGCGCTCGTCCTTGGCCGCGAGCGGCCGAAGCGCGGCCGCGTGGTCCTGATGTTCCAGCCGGCCGAAGAGACCGGCGACGGCGCGGCGAACGTCACCACCGACCCCCGATATTCAGACATCCGTCCCCATTTCGCCTTCTCCCTGCACAACCTACCGGGCGTCCCGCTCGGCCATGTGCGGTTGAAGGAGGGCGTCGTGAACTGCGCCTCGCGCGGCCTGCGAATCGAACTTGGCGGCAAGACGGCTCATTCCTCGATGCCGGAGACCGGCGTCTCGCCGATGCTGGCGGTCTCGGAGCTCATGCCGAAGCTGCAGAGGCTCGGCGGCGGGACCTTTGCCGAAGACGATTTCGCCATGGCGACGGTGACGCATTGCCGGATGGGTGAGGCCGTCTTCGGCGTCGCGCCGGGGCACGCCGAGATCCGCATGACGTTGCGCACCCGGCTCGACGGGCGGATGGCCGAACTCTGTGCCGGTGCGGAGCGGCTTCTGGAGGACACCGCCCGCGCTCACGGACTCGGCCTTTCCTTCGACTATCACGAGATTTTCCCGGCCAGCCTCAACGCACCGGAAGCCGTCGCCGCATTGCGTTCGGCCCTGGACGCCGAGGCCGTTCCGCATGACGAACGCGACCTGCCGATGCGGGCTTCGGAGGATTTCGGGCGCTTCGGATACGGTTCGAAGTCCGCGATGTTCTTCCTCGGTGCGGGCGAGAGGCATCCGCAGCTCCACAATCCCGACTACGACTTCCCCGACGATCTGATCGCGATCGGCGCGCGGGTCTTCCTGAGGGTCGCCAGCGACAATCTCGGTTGAATCCGTAAGGACAGCTCCGGATGCCGAAGCGACTCCTGCTTCGGCGTGAATGCCCTATTGCGCCGCGTCGGCGAGGAAGCCGCCGGACTGGCGGTGCCAGAGCGAGGCGTAGAGCCCGCCCTGCGCCAGAAGCTCGCGGTGCGTGCCCTCCTCCACGATCCGCCCCTCGTCGATGACGACGAGCCGGTCGAGATGGGCGATGGTCGAGAGCCGGTGGGCGATCGCGATCACGGTCTTGCCCTCCATCAGCTCGGTCAGGCTGTCCTGGATGGCCTGCTCGACCTCCGAATCCAGCGCCGAGGTCGCCTCGTCGAGAACGAGGATCGGCGCGTTCTTCAAGAGAACGCGGGCGATGGCGATGCGCTGGCGCTGGCCGCCGGAGAGCTTGATGCCGCGCTCGCCGACATGGGCGTCGAACCCCTCGCGCCCCTTCGGGTCCCGCAGGGTGGGGATGAAGCCGAGCGCGTTCGCCCGCCGCGCCGCCTCCTTCACCGCCGCCTCGTCGGCGCCGTCGCTGCCGTAGCGGATGTTGTCGCGGATGGAACGGTGGAGAAGTGAGGTGTCCTGCGTCACCATGCCGATGGCGCCGCGCAGCGAGCCCTGGCTGACGGCGGCGATGTCCTGCCCGTCCACGAGGATGCGGCCGCCCTCCAGATCGTAGAGGCGCAGCAGCAGGTTCACGAGCGTCGTCTTGCCGGCCCCGGAGCGCCCGACGAGGCCGACCTTCTCGCCCGGCCGGATCGTCAGCGAGAGGTCTTCGACGATGCCTCCGCCCTTGCCGTAGTGGAAGGTGACGTTCTCGAAGCGGATCTCGCCCGGCCCCGGCCGAAGGGCGCGCGCGTCCGCGCGGTCCACCAGCGCCGGCTGCACCGTGACGGTCGCGACCGCATCCTGGATCGTCCCGTAATTGCGCACGAGCCCGTTGATGTTGAACATCATCCAGCCGGACATCTGGTTGAGGCGCAGGACGAGGCCGAGCGCGGTGGCTACGCCGCCCGAGGAGACCGTGCCGGCCTGCCAGCCGAAGATGGCGACCGCGCCGACCCCGGTGATGAGAAGGCCGTTCAGGATCGCGACGGCGCCGCGCACGGTCGTCAGCGCCCGGCACAGGCGGAAGACCGCGTCGAGATTGAGTTGGAACCCCTCGCGCACGAACCGGTCCTGGCTGCGCGTCGCGTCGAAGAGCTTCACGGACAGGATGTTGGTGAAGGCGTCCACCACGCGCCCCGTCCAGATCGAATTGGCGTTGGCGCGCTCGCGTCCCAGTTCGCGGATGCGCGGCAGGAGGGCGTAGATGATCCAGACATAGCCGAGCGCCCAGGCGCCCATCACCAGGATCATGCGCCCGTCGATCGCGCCGAGGATCGTGACCGTGAGGAGGACGAAGGCGACGAAGGTCCAGAAGGTCTGGAGGAGGGTGACGACGAAGTCGCCCGTCGCCTGTCCCACCTGCTGAACCTTCGTCGCAAGCCGGCCGGCGAAGTCGTTCTGGAAGAAGGTGTAGCTCTGGTCCATCAGCCGCCGGTAGCTCTCCCAGCGGATGCGGTTGTAGAAGCTCGGCGCGACGATCTGTTCCTCGAGGATCGAGGCGGCGATGAGGACCGCCGCGCGCCCGACGAGCGTCAGCGCCGCGAGGCCGAGCAGCATCGCGCCGTAATCGGCGAAGAGCGTCTGCGGCGTCGAGTTCTCGAGCGCATCGACGATCCAGCCGACGCCGGTGAAGAGCGCGGCGTCGACGAGCGCGGTGAGCCCGCCCACGAACAGGATGCCGAGAAGGGGCCATCGGGCCTGTTTGGCGAAGTGCCAGATGAAGCGATTGGTGTCGGCCGGCAGCGGCGGCAGATGGCCGACGAGCGGCTGCCCGCCGCCGTCGCCCTTCCGGCCGCCGTCCTTCCCGTCTCCGAAAGGGTCGAGAACCCCTTCGAACCGCTTCAACAGGCGATCGATCACTCCGCCGCCCTCGCCTCGCCGGCAGGTTCGCCCTCCTCCGCGCCGCAGTCGAGGAAGCCGCCGGCCTGCCGCTGCCAGAGCTGGGCGTAGATCCCGCCCTGCGCGATCAGGCTCGCATGGGTCCCCTCCTCGACGATCCGGCCCTTGTCGAGGACGACGAGCCGGTCCAGCGCGGCGATGGTGGAAAGCCGGTGCGCGACAGCAATCACCGTCTTGCCCTCCATCAGCCGGTAGAGGTTCTCGGCGATCGCCGCCTCCACCTCCGAATCCAGCGCGGAGGTGGCCTCGTCCAGAAGGAGGATCGGCGCATCCTTCAGCATCACGCGGGCGATGGCGATGCGCTGGCGCTGGCCGCCCGAGAGCTTCACCCCGCGCTCGCCGACCTCCGCGTCGAGGCCGTGCCGCCCCTCGCGGTCGGTGAGGCTTTCGATGAAGCCTTCCGCCTCGGCCCTCTGGATCGCGCGGCGCACCTCCTCGTCGGAGGCGTCCGGCCGGCCGTAGAGGATGTTCTCGCGGATCGTCCGGTGCAGGAGCGAGGTGTCCTGCGTCACCATGCCGATCTGGGCGCGCAGCGACGCCTGCGTCACCCCGCGAATGTCCTGCCCGTCGATCAGGATGCGGCCCGTCTGCACGTCGTAGAAGCGCAGCAACAGATTGAGCAGCGTGGACTTGCCCGCGCCCGATCGCCCCACGAGGCCGATCTTCTCGCCCGGACGGATGGTCAGGTCGAAGCCCTCGACGACCGGGCCGGCGGCGCGGTGCGGCTTGGCGCCGGCATAGGCGAAGCCGACCTTCTCGAAGCGCACCTCGCCCTTCGTGACCTTCAGCTCCGTGGCGTCCGGCGCATCCTTCAGCGCGACATGCTGGGTGAAGGTCGACATGCCGTCGCGGATCGTGCCGATGTTCTCGAACAGCGCCGAGACCTCCCACATGATCCACTGGCTCATGCCGTTGAGACGCAGGACGAGGCCGACCGCCACGGCGATCGAGCCGACCGTCACGAGTTCGCCCAGCCACAACCAGATTCCGAGCGCTCCGATCGCGAAGAGCAGAACGGAATTCAGGACATAGATCCAGACGTAGAAGAGGTTGATGAGCCGCGCCTGCGAGTGGACCGTCGTCAGGAAGGGCTCCATCGAGCTCTTCGCGTAGCTCGCCTCGCGGGTCGTGTGCGCGAAGAGCTTCACCGTGCCGATGTTGGAGTAGGCGTCGACGATGCGGCCCGTCATCAGCGCCCGCGCGTCCGCCTGGTTCTCGGCCACGCGCATCAGCCGCGGGATGAAGTAGCGCAGGATCAGCACATAGCCGACGAGCCAGACCGTGAAGGGCATGGCCAGCTGCCAGTCCGCCGCCGCCACCATGACCACGATGCCGGTGAAGTAGACCGCGACGTAGAGGAAGACCTCGATCGCCTTCATCACCGTCTCGCGAACGGCGAGCGCGGTCTGCATCAGCTTGGTCGAGACGCGGCCGGCGAACTCGTCCTGGAAGAAGCCGAGGGACTGGTTCAGGAGCCAGTTGTGGACGCTCCAGCGGAAGCGCATCGGGAAGTTCCCGAACAGCGCCTGCAGGGCCACGAGATTGTAGAGCAGCACGACGCCCGGCAGCACGAACAGCACCACCACGGCGATCAGCGCGAGGGTGAAGCCCTGGTCCTGCAGGAAGGTCTCTCGGTCCGCCGCCGCCAGCCAATCGACGAGCGCTCCCAGGAAGCCGAACAGCGACACCTCGATGATCGAGATCGTCGCGGTCGTCAGCGCCATCAGGAGAAGCAGCGGCCAGACCGGCTTGGCGTAATGCCAGACGAAGGGCCAGAGGGAGGCGGGCGGGCTCGACGTTCCCTTCGGGAAGGGGTCGACGAGCCGCTCGAAGAAGGAAAACATCTCGAACTCGTCCCGTTCGTGGAAGGACCGGCATGGAAGGGAGACCAGGCCGGCCGGCGGCCGGAGTGAGCCGTCATATAAGACGTCCGGCGACGCTTTCACGACGTCGCGAGCACTGTTCCTGCCGCGCCCGGCCAGGTTATGAGCGGGAATGGCTCCGTCGATCGCCCTCTACCAGCCGGACATCGCCGGCAACACCGGCACGTTGCTGCGTCTGGGCGCCTGCCTTTCGGTCGATGTCGAGATCGTCGAGCCGGCGGGCTTCGACCTTTCGGACCGGACGCTCAAACGCGCCGGCATGGACTATCTGGAGATGGCCCGGCTGAAGCGTCATGTCGATTTCGACGCCTTCGATGAGGCGCGCCGGGCGGCGGGACGGCGCCTCGTCCTGCTCACCACCAAGGCGGACGATGACTATCGCGACTTCGGCTTCCGGGCCGACGACGTCCTTCTCTTCGGCCGCGAGAGCGCGGGCGTGCCGGAGCGCATCCACGATTTGGCCGAGGCGCGCCTGACCATTCCGATGGCGGCCGGCGCGCGGTCCCTCAATCTCGCCGTCTCCGCCGCGATGGTCGTGGGCGAGGCGCTGCGGCAACTGCGTTCGGGGACCGGGAAATGACGTTCGACGCACCGCGCCTTGGAACCGGCGCCGCGATCCTGCGGGACGGGCGCCTGCTTCTGATCCGCCGCATCAACGCGCCCGAGGCGGGCGCCTGGGGTCTGCCGGGCGGCAAGGTGGACCTTTTCGAGACGGCCGCCGACGGCGCCAGTCGCGAGGTGCTGGAGGAGACGGGGCTTCGGATCGAAGCGCGTCATCTTCTCTGCGTCGCCGACCAGATCGACCGGGACGCGGGCGAGCACTGGTTCGCCCCGGTCTTTCTCGTGGAAGACGCCGAAGGCGAGCCGACGATCATGGAGCCGGGCAAGCATGACGGGCTGGAATGGTTCGCGCTCGACGCCCTGCCCGAACCGCTGACCCGCCCCACGCGCGCCGCCGTCGAGGCTTTGGCCCGTCGCCGCTCGTCCTGACGAGCGAACGCCCCCGTTTCCTTTCCGCCGAACGGCCATACCTGTCGCTGTCCCGATTCCGGTTTCGATGGAAGACCGATGGCGCTCGACCTCTTGATGGTGGCTGCTGGCCTGATTCTCCTGTTCGGCGGGGGCGAGGCCCTGGTGAAGGGCAGCGTCTCGCTGGCGCAGCGCTTCGGCCTGTCGGCGCTCCTGGTCAGCCTCGTGATCGTCGGGTTCGGGACGAGCGCGCCGGAGCTTCTCGTGTCGGTTCAGGCGGCGCTGTCCGGCTCGCCCGACATCGCCATCGGCAACGTCCTGGGCTCCAACATCGCCAACATCCTCCTGATCGCGGGCACGGCGGCCGTGCTCTTTCCGCTGGTCCTGACCGGTCCCGGCACGCGCCGCAGCGCCACCATGATGGTGGTGGCCTCCCTCGGCGTCGCGGCGATCCTGTTCACCGGCACCATCTCCCGGCTTGCCGGGCTGGTCATGTTCGTCGCGCTCGTCGCCTATCTGACCGCGGCCTATCTCAGCGACCGCAAGAGCGCGGAGCCGGCCGCGCCCGTCGATCTGCCGACCGAGGCGGAGAAGCCGCTCGGTCTCCCGTTCGCCCTTCTCGCCTCGCTCGGCGGCATCGCGCTCCTCGTCGCGGGCGCCTGGCTGCTGGTGGAGGGCGCGACCGCGCTGGCGGAGGCCTGGGGCGTGAGCGAAGCGGTGATCGGCCTGACCGTCGTCGCGGTCGGCACCTCTCTGCCCGAGCTCGCCACCACGATCTCCGCGTCCCGTCGCGGGGCCTCGGAGGTGGTCGTGGGCAACGTGGTCGGCTCCAACATCTTCAACCTGCTCGCCATTCTCGGCATCACGGCGATGATCACGCCGATCCCCGTGGCGCGCCAGTTCGCGGTCGTCGACGGTCCGCTGATGGCGGGCGTGGCGCTGGTCGCGGCCCTGGCGCTCTTCGCCATGAAGCGCGCGGGCCGCCTCGCGGGCGCCGGGCTCCTGGTCGCCTATGCGGCCTTCATCGGCTATCAGGTGGTCTGACGAGCGCTCAGTCGGCGCTGGGCAGGCGGCGCATGGTGAACTCCACCTCGTCGCCGGGGAGCAGCCGCCAGCTCTCGACTTCGGTCCAGTAGGCGGCCTTGGGATAGCGCTCCAGCCATTCGCGGGCCTTCGCCCTCGCCTCCTCGCGCGGAAGCGTGAAGGTCTCCCGCAGGAAACTGTCGCGCGCCAGCCCGCTGCCCGCGCGATTCTCGCGCAGGATGCGCCTCAGATTTTCCAGCGGTGGCTTTTGCGGGCGCGGCATGGGCTCGCTCCGGGAACGCGTGCGACGAGCCGAAGATAGGACGAGGGCGCGGTCATGGCGAATCGAATGGCCGGGACGCGCGCCTTCCGCGCTGGACGGCTTCCTGTTACGCGCGAGATGAACCGGGACAAACACCCTCGAAGGACGAACGTCATGGAACGACCGGAACTGCCGAAAGGCCTGCCGGAGGACATCGAGGGGAAGAAGGAGGCGGCCCGGACCTGGTTCGAATCGCTGCGCGACCGCATCGTCTCGATCTTCGAAGAGCTGGAGGACGAGTTCGGCGAGGAGACGGGGCTTCCGGCCGGCCGGTTCGAGCGCAAACCCTGGACTCGCGCCGAGAACGGCGGAGGCGGCGTCATGTCGATGATGCACGGCCGCGTCTTCGAGAAGGTCGGCGTCCACACCTCCACCGTCCACGGCGAGTTCTCGCCCGACTTCGCCAAGCAGATCCCTGGCGCGTCCGAGGACCCCGTCTTCTGGGCGTCCGGCATCTCGCTGATCGCGCATATGCGCAATCCGAACGTGCCGGCCGTCCACATGAACACGCGCATGGTCGTCACGACCAGCCAGTGGTTCGGCGGCGGCGCGGACCTCACGCCGGTCCTCGACCGACGTCGCACGCAGGAGGACCGGGACACCCAGGCCTTCCACAAGGCGTTCCAGTTCGTTTGCGACCGGCATTCGGGGATCGTCGACTACGAGGCGCTCAAGACCTGGTGCGACGAGTATTTCTACCTCCCCCACCGCAAGGAGGCGCGCGGGGTCGGCGGCATCTTCTACGACTGGCTGCACTCCCCGCAGGAAAAGGGCGGCTGGGACGCGGACTTCGCCTTCACGCGCGACGTCGGCAAGGCCTTCGCGGTCGTCTACCCGCACATCGTGCGGCAGAACGCCGCTTTGCCCTTTACGGCGCAGGACCGCGAAGAGCAGTTGATCCGCCGCGGGCGCTACGTCGAATACAATCTTCTCTACGATCGCGGCACGCTGTTCGGACTCAAGACCGGCGGGAACGTCGAATCCATCCTCTCGTCGCTGCCGCCGGAAGTCCGCTGGCCCTGACGAAGACTTGAAGACAGGCGCGTTTCAAGTCGCTTGCCCGCCCCGTTCCCCGGCTCGATAGTCGTGCATGGAATACCGCATTGACCGTTACTGGAAACCAACACATGACTGGTCATCGACACGGGAGGCAGGCATGTACGAACTCGATTGTGCAGGCGTCATTCCGGGATGCGCGCGGGTGATCCGCGCCGAAAGTCAGGCGGAGGTGGTCCGCAGGGCCGTCGCGCAGGCCAAGCAGATGGGCGTCGAGCAGATCTCGCCGACCATGCTGGAGGCGTTCCGCACCCGGACGACGGAGCGGCCGCACTGATTCTCCGTGCGGCGTTCGAATGAGCGATGGGGCCTCCGGGCCCCATTCGTGTCCGGCCTTCAGCCTCGAACGCGGGAGAGCAGGGCGTCGCGATCGAGCACGAAGCCGCTGTCGACCCAGATGCGTTCCAGGCGCCGGAGCTCGGCCCCCATCTGCGGTCCGGCCGAGAGGCCGGCGGCGGCGAGGTCCGAGCCGCTGACCGGCAGCTTCGGCCGTTCGAAGCGCTCGGCCGAGGCGAGAAGGGCCGCGAGTCGCAGCTTCGACGATGCGGCCTCCGGCGCCTCGCTGGCGGTCGCCGAAAGCGCGAGCCGCAACCGGTCGGCGACCGCCTGCGGGTCCCCGAAATAGAGCGCGGCGCGCAAGGCCGCGTCGCTCGTCGTCTCCGAGACGGGCTCGCTGAGCGCCCAGGCCGTCAGCCGGTCACGGTCCGCGTTGGAGAGTTTCAGCCGCGCCGAAAGCTCGCCCATGCGCGCCGCGTCCGGGGGCACGATCGCCATCAGCCGGATCATCGGATCGGCCGGCCAGCCGCGCTGCCCTTCTTCGCGCACGAGGCCGTGAATGCCGTCGATGCCCCAGCGCTCGCTTTCGGGCAGGACCGCAGAGAGAACGCCCGCCTGCCGCATCCAGAGAAGGGCGCGCGAGGGATCGGGCGCGGCGAGGAGCTTGCGAAGTTCGCTCCAGACGCGCTCGACGGAAAGCCGCGAGAGCCCGCCCTTCAGCCGTGCCGTGGCCCGGATTCCGTCCGCGTCCGGCCGCCCCTCCCCGTACCAGGCGAAGAACCGGTAGAAGCGCAGGATGCGCAGGAAGTCTTCCTCGATGCGCTCGGCGGCGTCTCCGATGAAGCGCAGCGTCCGGGTCTCGATGTCCCGGGTGCCGCCGACGAGGTCGAGGATCTCGCCGTCCGCGTCGCAATAGAGCGCGTTGATGGTGAAGTCCCGGCGGCGCGCGTCGGCTTCCCAGTCGCGGCCGAACACGACCTTGGCGTGCCGGCCGTCCGTCTCGTGGTCGCTGCGGAGCGTCGTCACCTCGAAGGGCCGGCCGTTCGCGACCAGCGTCACCGTCCCGTGCGCGATCCCCGTCGGCACCGCTTTGAACCCTGCGGCCCTGCCACGCTCGATCACGGTCTCGGGCAGCGCGGTCGTCGCGATGTCCACGTCCGTGATCGCGCGGCCCATCAGATGGTTGCGCACGGCCCCGCCGACGACGCGCGCCTCGCACCCATCGACAGCGAGCGCTGCGAGCGCACGCTGCAAATCGGGGTCCTGGAGCCAGGCGGCCTCGATCCGTGCCGTCATGCATAGAGCCTTTTGTAGAGCGTTCGAATGATGCCGGCCGTCACGCCCCAGATGAAGCGGTCGCCGAAGGGCATCACGTAATAATGGCGCTCGCGCCCCTGCCACATCCGGCTTTCGCGGACGTGGTTGGCGCGGTCCATCAGGAAGGAGAGCGGGACCTCGAACACGTCCTCCACCTCGCCCGGCTCGGGCACGAGCGTGAAGCCCGGCTGCACGATGGCCAGGATCGGCGTGATGCGAAAGCCCGTCGTCGTCACATAGCGGGGCAGGCGCCCGACCGGCTCGACGAAGCGCTCGTCGAGCGCGATCTCCTCGCGCGCCTCCCGCAGCGCGGCGGCCTCGGGAGAGGCGTCGCCGGGATCGATCGAGCCGCCCGGGAAGGCCACCTGCCCGCCATGCTTGCGCAACGCCTTGGCGCGCGTGGTGAGGATCATCCCCGCATCCGCGCCCCGATCGACGACGGGAACGAGCACGGCGGCCTCGCGAGCGCCGGCGCGTTCGATGAGCTGGTCCATGTCGGGATTGAGGACGTGGTCGCCGCGATCCTCGTCGAGCCCCTCCACGCCGCGCCGCTCGACGCGGGCGCGGAAGTCCGACGCGTCGAACCGGTGTCCCGTCGTCCCGAACATCGGGGTCTCAAGCATGGGGAAGTCGGAAGCTCGCGCCGCGCGAGCGGACGAACAGGCCGCCCTTGGCGTCGGTCTCGATGTGGTCGGCGAGTTCGAAGGCGAGCGCGCGCGTCAGCCGCGCCTCGAGCCGCCCCCGGACGCGGACATAGGGAACGAAGCCGCCCTCGCCCGTCTCGAACCGCAGCGGATGATCCGCGTCGGCGGTGACGACGTCCCCGACATTGGTGCGGAAGGTCAGCACCGGTTCGCCCGCCTCGACGCTCCGATCCATCTCGACGGCGGCGAAGGCGACGTCCTCGACACGGATGCGCATCATCTCCACGGGCGTGACGAGATAGGTCTCGCCATCCTCGTCCTTGCGGAGGACGCTGGAGAAGAGCCTCACCAGCGCGGGCCGGGCGATGGGCGTTCCCTCGTGCGACCAGGAGCCGTCGGCATGGATCACCATGTCGATGTCGCCGCAGGCCTGCGGATGCCAGCGCTCGACGGGCGGCGCCCCCTTGCCGGCGCGCTCGGCCCGCGCGATCAGGGCCGCGAGGCCCGGCGGATGATCGTGGCGGTCGACGGAAGGGTCGGATTGGTCCAAGAGTGCACCGTCTGGTTCAGAATGTCGTGACAAACCGTTGAAGGGGCTTGCGCGGGAAGACCGGCGGCAGCCTGTCCGAAGTCTCAATTTCGCCGGGCTTGCCTCCCACCAGATAGTTTGCCGGGCGGCGCTTGCCAGACGGGCGGGTGAACGGCTTCATGGGCCGGCGCCCTCGCCCGCCGACCCGCCGACATGACGGAGCTGACCCATGACGATCCATCAGTCGCAGGCCGCGACCCTCGACGCGGACGCGATGGTCGGCCTCGCCGAGCGCGCCCTGTCGGACATCTCCGAGGTCCGGGCCTCGGTCGGCCGTGTCATCTTCGGCCAGGAAAGCGTCGTCGAACAGAGCCTCGTCGCGATTCTGGCGGGCGGTCATGCGCTTCTCGTCGGCGTTCCGGGCCTCGCCAAGACCAAGCTCGTGGAGACGCTCGGGATCGCCCTCGGTCTCGACGGGCGCCGCATCCAGTTCACGCCGGACCTCATGCCCTCGGACATCATCGGCACGGAGGTGATGGACCAGGACGAGAGCGGCCGCCGATCCTTCCGATTCGTGAAGGGCCCGGTCTTCGCCCAGCTCCTGATGGCGGACGAGATCAACCGCGCCTCGCCCCGCACCCAGTCCGCGCTCCTGCAGTCCATGCAGGAGTACCACGTGACCGTCGCCGGCGAGCGGCACGACCTGCCCGCGCCCTTCCACGTGCTGGCGACCCAGAATCCGCTGGAGCAGGAGGGCACCTATCCGCTGCCCGAAGCCCAGCTCGACCGCTTCCTCTGCCAGATCGACGTCCACTATCCGGACCTCGAGGCGGAGCGGCGCATCCTCCTCGCCACGACCGGAGCCTCCGAGGAGACGGCGGTGCCGGTGATGACGGCGTCCCGTCTCGCCGAGATCCAGGCGCTGGTGCGGCGCATGCCCGTCACCGAGCGGGTCGTCGACGCCATCCTCGGTCTCGTGCGCTCGGCCCGTCCGGGGCACGGCTCGGCGGAGGCCGACGCCCACGTCGCCTGGGGGCCGGGACCGCGCGCCTCGCAGGCGCTGATGACCTGCGTGCGCGCCAGAGCCCTCTATGACGGGCGCCTCGCCCCCTCCATCGACGACGTGCGCGCTCTGGCCGAGCCCATCCTGCAGCACCGCATGGCGCTGAACTTCGCGGCGCGCGCCGAAGGCATGTCGGTACGCGACGTCATCGCCAAGCTCGCGCGCCAGATCGGCTGACGCGCCACATGGCCCCGATCGGAACCCTGACGGAGGCGACGGCACCGGACGACGCGCTCGGCCGCGCCAAGGACCGGGCGGGCGCCCTGCCCGACCTCCTCGTCGAGGCGCGGCGGATCGCGGCCAATGTCTCCGCCGGCTGGCACGGGCGCCGCCGCCGGGGGCCGGGCGAGAATTTTTGGCAGTTCAGGCCCTTCGTCGATGGCGAGCCGGTCTCGCGGATCGACTGGCGACGCTCGGCGCGTGACGACCACGTCTATCTGCGCGACCGCGAATGGGAGGCGGCACAGACCGTCTGGCTCTGGGCCGATCCGTCCGCCTCCATGCGCTTCCGCTCGAAGGCCGCTTCAGTATCGAAGGAATCGCGAGCGCTGGTCATCGTTCTGGCGCTGGCGGAACTCCTGTCCCGCTCGGGCGAGCGGATCGGCTATCCTGGCGTCCTCGATCCGGTCTCGGCGCGCAACGCCGCCGAGCGCATCGCGGCAAGCCTCTCCGTCACGCGGCCCGATACGGGACTGCCGACCCCCTCGCGCCTGCGCCGCTTCTCCGAACTCGTGCTCGTCTCCGACTTCCTCGACGATCCCGAGACGATCGCCGCGCGCCTCGACAAGCTCGCCGCGACCGGCGTTCGCGGTCATCTGGTCCAGATTTTCGATCCGGCGGAGGAGACCTTCCCCTATGCCGGACGCACCGAGTTCCGCGATCCGGAGACGGGCGCCAAGCTCACCGCCGGGCGGGCCGAGGTCCTGCGGGACCGCTATGCCGACCTCTACGCCGCGCATCGCGCCGCCATCGCCGCAACCTGCGCACGCCTCGGCTGGAGCTTTGCCGCCCACCGCACCGACCGCCTCGCCTCCGAGGCGCTGATCGCGCTGCACGGACGGCTGTCCGGCATGCCGCAATCGGCGCGGGGGCGCGTCTGATGGGCGCTCTCTCCTTCGGCGCCCCGCTCGTCCTTGTCGGGCTCCTCGCGCTTCCCGCCATCTGGTGGCTCCTGCGCCTCACCCCGCCGCGTCCGCAGACCGAAGCCTTCCCGCCGCTCGCCATCCTCGCCCGTGTGGCGCGCGCCGAGGAGACGCCGGCGCAGAGCCCATGGTGGCTGACGCTTCTTCGATTGCTGCTGGCCGCCGCCATCGTCCTCGCGCTGGCGGCGCCGGTTCTCAATCCGCGTGCGGCGGCGCTCTCCGGCGGTGGACCCGTCGCGATCCTGATGGACAACGGCTGGGCCGCCGCGCCCGACTGGGAGGAGCGGCGCAGCGACGCCGAGGCCCTGATCCGGGAGGCGGGCGACGCGGGGCGCCCGGTCTCGCTCGTTCTTTCGGCGGAAGGCGCGGCCGACAATGCCGCGCCGATGGAGGCCGGCGCCGCGCTCGAGCGGCTGGCCGCCGCAGAGGTCCGCCCGGTCCCGGTCGACCGGCAAGCCGCCGCCGAGCGTCTGGCGGGAGCCCTCTCCGGCTCCGCCGGCGGCAGCCTCGTACTTCTGACCGACGGCCTCGACGCGCCGGGAACCGCCGAGGCGCTCGATCGCCTGTCCGCCGTCGCGCCGTACGAAACGCTGCTTTTCGCCGAAGCGCCTGCCGGACGCATCGCTCTCACAGGGGCGGACAACGCGACCGGCGCGCTGGTCGCGAGCGGCGTGCGCACGAGCGGGGAGTCCGCTCCCCTTTCGCGAACGCTTCGCGCACTCGACGACCAGGGCCGCGAGATCGCACGGGCTCCGCTGTCCTTCGAAGCGGGCGCGGCGAGCACGCAGGCGCGCTTCGACATTCCGGTGGAGCTGCGCAACGAGGTCGCGCGGATCGAGGCGGAAGGCGTGTCGGACGCCGCCGAGGTCCGGCTCGTGGACGACAGTTTCCAACGCCGCCGAGTGGCCCTCGTCTCCGGCGAGGCCTCCGATCTCGCGCAGCCCCTCCTCTCGCCGCTCTACTACATCACCCGCGCGCTGGAGCCCTTCGCCGACCTCGTGCGCGCCGACAGCGCCGACCTGTCCATCGCGATTCCCAGGCTTCTGGAGCAGAATCCTTCGATCGTCGTCCTCGCCGACATCGGCGTCCTGCCGGACGCGGCGCGCGAAAGCCTCGAGGCCTTCGTCGAGAACGGCGGCACGCTCCTGCGCTTCGCCGGCCCGCGTCTGGCCGCGACGACGGGCGAGGACACGCTGGTGCCCGTCCGGCTGCGCGGCGGCGAACGCCAGCTCGGCGGCGCCCTCTCCTGGTCCGAGCCGCAACGGCTGGCGCCCATGACCGAGGGCAGCCCTTTCGCCGGCATCGAGGTGCCGACCGACGTCACGGTCTCGCGTCAGGTGCTGGCCGAGCCCTCCGCCGCCCTCGCCGGTGCCACCTGGGCGAGCCTTGCCGACGGCACGCCCATCGTCACGGCGGCGGCGCGCGGCGCAGGCACCATCGTCCTCGTCCACACGACCGCCGAGGCGACGTGGTCGAACCTGCCGATCTCGGGCGTCTTCGTCGACATGCTCCGCCGGATCGTGACCCTGTCCCGGGCCGGCGGCGCGGGCGAAGCATCGCGGGCCGTCAGCCTGCCGCCCTACCGGGCGCTCGACGCGCGCGGCTTCCTCGCATCCCCGCCCGCCGACGCCCGCCCGCTGACGCTGGAGCCGGGTTCGGTGCCGCGCGTGACGCGCGAGAACCCGCCCGGCCTCTACGGCACGCCGGACGGGCTCTACGCCCTCAACCTGATGAGCGGCGACGCGACGCTCGATCCGTTTCCGTCCGTGGGCGTCGCGGCCGACGCGCAGGCGCGCGCCTATGGCGGCGGGGACAGCCGCGATCTGATGCCCTGGCTTCTGGGCCTCGCCCTTCTCTTCTTCGCCCTGGACGCCATCGCCCTCCTCTGGCTGAACGGAGCCTTCTCCCGCATGTCGCGTCTCGCCCCGCGCCGCAGCACCGGAACGGCGGCGCTGGTCCTCCTCGCCGCCCTCGCCCTCTCGACGGCAGAGCCGCGCGCGCAGGTGCTGGACGATCTCGGCGGCATCGACATGGAGCGGGCGCTCGCCGCGACCGAGACGACGCATCTCGCCTACGTCCTGACCGGCGATGCGGCCAAGGACGAAGTCTCGCGTCAGGGCCTGCAGGGGCTTTCGCACTTCATCGCAGCCAAGACCGCGCTGGAGCCGGGCGATCCCATGGCCGTCGACATCGAGACGGACGAGCTTTCCTTCTTCCCGATCCTCTACTGGCCGGTGGATGCGGGCGCGGAAATGCCGAGCGCCGCCGCCGTCAGCCGAATCGACGCCTATATGAAGCAGGGCGGGACGGTCCTCTTCGACGTCGCGGGCGATGCGATGAGCGCACTCGGCGGCAACATGGTCTCGGACGGCCAGCGGCGGCTGCGCGACATCCTCGCCGATCTCGACATTCCGCCTCTGGAGCCGGTACCGGCGGATCACGTTCTGACCAAGGCCTTCTACATCATGGACGAATTCCCCGGCCGCCGGGCGGGCTCCGATCTCTGGGTCGAAGCGAGCGCGCGCGGCGACGGCGCGCTGGAAGGGCGCCCCGCCAGCGTCGGCGACGGCGTCTCCTCGATCATGATCACGTCGAACGATCTGGCCGGGGCCTGGGCGGTCGATGACGGCGGTCTCTTCGTCTACCCGACCGACACGAGCGACCCGCGCCAGCGCGAGTGGGCGTATCGGGCCGGCGTCAACATCGTGATGTACGTGCTGACCGGCAACTACAAGGCCGATCAGGTCCACGTTCCCGCCATCCTGGAACGGCTCGGCCAATGAACTGGTCGCTCGACTTCAACCCGCTCCTGCCGCTCTGGGCGGTCGCCGCGCTGGCCGTTCCGGCATTGCTCTTGGCCGTCGCGCTTCTGGCGACCCGCACGCGCGGCGCGCTCCTGCGTGTCGTCGCCATCGCGGCGCTCGCCCTCGCTCTTCTCAACCCGGTCGTCCTGCGCGAGGATCGCGAGCCGCTGTCGAGCGTGGTCGCGCTCGTCGTCGATCGCTCGCAGAGCCAGTCGATCGAGGACCGCACTGCCCAGACGGACGCGACCCTGGCGCAGTTGCGCGCCGATCTCGCGGAGCGCCCGCAATTCGAGGTGCGGGTGGTCGAGGCCCGCTCGAACGCCGGCGGCGACGCAGACCGCACGACCGCGCTCTTCTCCGCGCTCGACACCGCGCTGCGGGACGTCTCGCCGTCGCGCGTCGCGGGCGCCGTGATGGTCACCGACGGGCAGGTGCACGACATTCCCGGCAGCGCCGACGCGCTCGCCCACGACGCGCCGATCCACGCTTTGGTCACGGGACGCGCGGACGAGTTCGACCGCCGGATCGAAATCGTCTCCTCGCCCCGCTTCGGCGTCGTCGGCGAGGATCTGAGCCTGACCTTCCGCGTGGTCGAGGAGGGCGCAGGCGCCGGTCAGACGCCCGTCGAGGTGCGCGCCTATCTCAACGGCGATCTCCTGGCCCGCCTTCCCGCGACGCCGGGCGAGGAGACGGAGCTTCCCTTCCGTCTTCCCCGCGCGGGCGAAAGCATCGTCGAGCTTTCGGTCGTCGCGCGGCCGGACGAGATCACCGAGATCAACAATCGCGCCATCGCGCCGATCGACGGCATCCGCGAGAACCTGCGGGTTCTGCTCGTCTCCGGCGAGCCGCATGCCGGCGAGCGCACCTGGCGCAACCTCCTGAAGTCGGACGCGGCAGTGGACCTCGTTCATTTCACCATCCTGCGCCCGCCGGAAAAGCAGGACGGAACGCCGATCGACGAACTGTCGCTGATCGCCTTCCCGACGCGCGAACTCTTCGTCGAGCGGATCGACGATTTCGACCTCATCATCTTCGACCGCTATCAGCGGCGCGGCGTGCTGCCCACGCTCTATTACGACTACATCGCCCAATACGTGACGAATGGCGGCGCCGTCCTCGTCGCCTCCGGCCCCGAATATGCGGGCCCCGATTCGATCGCGAGCTCGCCGCTTGCCTCCGTCCTGCCCGCCCTGCCGACCGGCAGCGTCGACAGCCGCGCCTTCCGCCCGATGCTCTCCGACCTCGGCCGCCGCCACCCGGTGACGCGCGACCTGCCGGGCGCGGAGACGACGCCCGCGAACTGGAGCCCCTGGTTCCGCTCCATCGACGTCGGCAATGTCGACGGCGAGACGGTGATGGAGGGGCCTGACGGCAAGCCTCTCCTCGTCCTCGAACGCGCTGGCGAAGGGCGCGTCGCGCTTCTCCTGTCGGATCACGGCTGGCTCTGGAGCCGCGGCTTCGAGGGCGGCGGCCCGCATGTGCCGCTGTTCCGGCGTCTCGCCCACTGGCTGATGCAGGAGCCCGAACTGGAGGAGGAGGCGCTGCGCGCGGTCGCCGACGGGTCGCAGCTGACCATCACCCGCACGACGCTGGGCGACGATCCGGGTCCCGCGACCATCATCACGCCCTCCGGCGAGACGCGCTCCCTGCCGCTTTCCGATGCGGGCGACGGCGAGTGGACGGCAACGGAGGCGACGGACGAGCTCGGACTCTACCAGATCGCCAATGGCGACCTCTCCACTCTCGTCAATGTCGGCCCGGTCAATCCGCGCGAATATCGCGAGGCGATCTCGACGACCGAACCCCTGACCGCGATCGCGCAAGCCACCGGCGGCAGCGTGCGCCGTCTCGGCCCGGACGTGGAAACTCCCTCGATCCGGCCCGTGTCGGGCCGCTCGGCGACGAGCGGATCGAACTTCATCGGCCTTCGCGAGACGCAGGAATCGCTTCTGGTGGGCATCGACCGCACGCCGCTCTTCGCGGGCTTCCTCGGCCTCGCCGCCCTGCTTCTCGCCGTCTCCGCGACCTGGTGGCGCGAGGGCCGCTGACGGTCGGTCTTGAAGACGCGGACCCGCGGCCCATTGTCTCCGGCTCACGACAGAGCAGGACAGGAGATCAATGGCCAAGACCGTCAGTCTCGCCCTGCAGGGCGGCGGCGCCCACGGCGCCTTCACCTGGGGCGTTCTCGACCATCTCCTCGAGAACGACGCCATCGACCCGCGCGCCGTGTCCGGCACCAGTGCCGGCGCCCTGAACGCCGCCGCGCTGGTCTCCGGCCTCTGCCGGAACGGAGCCGACGGCGCGCGCGACACTCTGGAGCGCCTGTGGCGGCTCGTCTCAAAGCGCTCGCCGCTCGGTGCGGCCGAGCGGGTGAACCCCTTCGTGCCGGACGCCTTCCTGGGCGCCTGGCTGGAAAGCGCCAAGGTGTTCGGGCAGCTCTTCTCGCCCTACCGGTCCGCCCTGCCCGCCGCCACCCTGCTGCGCAACGTCATCGAGGAAGCGATCGAGTTCGATCGCCTCCGGGACGCGACGGCGATCCCGATCTTCGTCGGCGCGACCGATGTGGAAAGCGGACGCGCCCGCGTCTTCTCCGGCAAGGACGTAACGGCCGACGCGCTTCTCGCCTCCGCCTGCCTGCCCAATCTCTTCAAGGCGGTGGAGATCGGCGGGCGGTCCTACTGGGACGGCGGCTACATGGGCAATCCGGTGCTGACGCCGCTCTTCTCGAACCGCTGCGAGGCGAGCGACCTCCTGATCATCCAGGTGACGCCGTTCGAGACGGACGGCGTGCCGACGCGGCCGGCCGACATCATGAACCGCGTCAACGAGATCACCTTCAACTCCTCGCTGATGCGCGATCTGCGCACCATCCGCGACATCCAGCGGCTCGCCCGCGACGAGGACTTCTCCGATCCGACGCTGCGCAACATCGCCGATCTGCGCATCCACATGATCGTGGCGGGACCCGAGCTGGCCGAGGGCGGATCGGCCGGCAAGCTCGACACGCGCTTCTCGACGATCTCGCGCCTCCACGGGCTCGGCCGGGACGCGGCGGCGCGCTGGCTCGACGAAGCCTTCGAGGGCGTCGGCACGCGGAGCACCGCGCGCTCGACCATGGACGGTTTCGCGGAAGTTTGAAGCCTTTGAGCTCTCAACGCGGTCCGACCGCGCCGGACAGCCCGTCCAGCGCGTCCGCCTCGAGCGGCAGCGCCAGCATCCGCCGGGCGTCGACCGGCCCCGGCATCGAGACCGCGCCCGGCGCCAGCGGCTCGTAGCCGAGCGGCATGTAATAGGCCCGGTCGCCGACGAGGAAGACGACCGTCTCCCCCGCATCCCGGGCCGCATCGGCCGCGAGCGCCATCAGCGCCCGGCCGACGCCCCGGCCCTTGAGCGCGGGCCGGACGGCGAGCGGGCCGAGCATCACGGCCGGGCGACCGCCGATCGCGACCTTCGTCTGCCGGACCGTGCCGACGACCTCGCCCTGCCGCACGGCGACGAAGGAAAGCGAGGGGTCGTGCGGGACCATCTCGCGAACCCGCGCCGCGGCCTTGGCGTGCCGGCCGGGGCCGAAGGCCTCGGCGTTCAGCGCCTCGACGGCGGCATCATGAGCGGCGGATTCGGGAACGAAATGGACTTCGAGATGGGCGGGGAGCGACATCATGGCTCGGACTCCGGCAGAAAGCGACGAACGCCGCCCGGCCGGCTCCACAAGCCGGCTAGCGGGCGGTACGACAGGCGGTCCCAGCCGCCTTTCCCGTTCGTCGTCGCAAGATGAGCATCCAAGCCCCCGGCGTCCGGCGCGCGACCCTCGCGCATGATCCCGGATCGGCGGCGCTCATATCAGGCCGCCGCCACCCCGTCCATCGATTTCAGCGAACCGTCGGTCGTCAGACCGGCCGCATGGCCATGGAGCGCTCTATCAGCCGGTCGGTCAGCGAATGGTTGTCGGCGCGCGAGCGCGTCAGCGCCAGGACGAAGCCGGCCGAGATCGCGACCGCCATCATCGACGAGCCGCCATAGGACAGGAAGGGCAGCGTCATGCCCTTGGCCGGCATCAGCTGCAGGTTCACCGCCATGTTGATGATCGACTGCATGCCGAACAGCGTCACGAGGCCGGAGATCGCCAGCCGCGAGAAGACGTCGCGCTGCTGATAGGCGACGGAGAGGCCGCGGACCACGATGAAGCAGAAGACCGCCGCCAGCAGCATGCAGGTGATGATGCCGAACTCCTCGGCGATCACCGCGAAGGCGAAGTCGGTGTGGCTGTCGGGCAGGATGCGCTTCACGGTCCCCTCCCCCGGGCCCTGGCCGAACCAGCCGCCGCGCATGATGGCCTCGCGGGCCGTGTCGGTCTGGAAGGTGTCGCCCTCGCCGGTGAGGAAGCGGTCGAAGCGGGACGCGAAGTGCGGGAAGCTGAGATAGGCGGTGCCGAGGCCCGCCGCGCCGACGCCGCCGAGGACGACGACCCAGAGCCAGGGCATGCCGGCCATGAAGAACAGCGCGCCCCAGACGCCCGCCGTCAGCACCGTCTGGCCGAGGTCGGGCTGGGCGACCAGAAGCGCCGAGACGGTGAAGAGGAGGATCAGCGACAGGAAGTTGCCGGGGATTTCCGGCCGCCGGGCGCGCTCGGCCAGAAGCCAGGCGCAGACGACCACGAAGGCCGGCTTCATGAACTCGGAGGGCTGGACCGTGATCGGGCCGAACTCCATCCAGCGGCGCGCGCCCTTCACCTCCATGCCGAAGAACAGCGCCATGACCATGACGACGAGCGAGCCGCCGAGAAGGACGAGCGAGGCGCGGCGGATCATGTGCGGCGAGAGCAGCGAGACGCCGAGCATGATCGCGATCGAGGGTACGAGGAAGACCGCGTGCCGACGGGTGAAGTGGAACGGATCGAGCCCGATGCGCTCGGCGACCGGCGGGCTCGCGGCGAAGGAGAGCATCATGCCGGCGACGAGCAGGAGCAGAAAGGCCGCCAGGAACCAGCGGTCGACGCTGCGCCACCAGTCGGAGATCAGTCCGGGGCTCGCACGGCTCGTCATGGCTCAGACCTCACGCCGGAGGGTTATGCCGGGCAGACGCGAGACGGCCTGCCGGAACGCCTCTCCCCGGACCTCGAAATTGCGGAACTGGTCGAAACTCGCGCAGGCCGGAGAGAGGAGGACCACTTCGTCGCCCCCGCCGGCCTCGGCGTCGCGCGCCGCGTTGGCGACCGCGACGTCCAAGGTACCCGAGATTTCGTAAGGAATTCGTTCACCAAGAGTGGCCGCGAAGGTCGGGGCCGCCTCGCCGATCAGATAGGCCTTCTTCACATGGCCGAAGAGCGGGGCGAGGGACGCGATGCCGCCCTCCTTGGGCAGCCCGCCCGCGATCCAGCGGATGGAGGGGAAGCTCGCCAGCGCCGGGGCGGCGGCCTCCGCGTTGGTCGCCTTGGAATCGTTGACGAAGAGCGTCTCGCCCCGGCGGCCGACCTCCTCCATGCGGTGGACGAGGCCGGGGAAGCTCTTGAGGCCTGCCAGGATCTCGTCGTCGGAAAGGCCGCAGGCGGTCAGCGCTGCGACGGCGGCCGCCGCGTTCTGACCATTGTGGCGTCCGCGCAGCGAGCCGATGCCCGTCAGCGGGAAGGCCGCGTCCGGTTCGCTCTGGCCTCGGCGCAGCACCGCCTCGCCGTCGAAGAAGACGCCCGAGGTCAGGTGCCTCTCCTTGGAGATGCGGACGACGCGCCGTCCCTCGCTCTCGTGCCAGAGCGCGATCCGCTCGCAATGCTCGTCGTCCACGCCGATCACGGCGGTCTCGGCCTTTTCGACCAGCCGCGCCTTGATGGCGGCGTAGTTCTCCATCGTCCCGTGACGGTCGAGATGGTCGGGCGAAAGATTCAGGAGAATGCCCACGCTCGGTCGGATCGAGGGCGCCAGATCGATCTGGTAGGACGAGCATTCCACGACATGGAAGCGGTCCCTCGCCGGGGGATCGAGCGTCAGGACCGCGACGCCGATATTGCCGCCGAGCTGCGTGTCGCGGCCCGAATGACGCAGCACATGAGCGATCAGCGCGGTCGTCGTCGATTTGCCGTTGGTGCCGGTGATCCCGACGAAGGGAGCCTGCGGCTCTCTCGCCTCGCGCTCCAGCGCGAAAAGCTCGACATCCCCGATGACCGGCACGCCCGCCGCATTGGCGAGCTCGGCGGCCCAATGGGGCTTGGGATGGGTCAGCGGCACGCCGGGCGACAGGACGAGGGCGTCCACGCCCGACCAGTCGAGGCCGTGCAGATCGCCCGTCGGGATGCCCTCGCCCGCCGCCGCCTCGACGCTGGACGGATTGTCGTCGAAGGCCGTGAGGACCGCGCCGCCCTGAAGGAGCGCGTGGGCCGTCGCCCGGCCCGAGCCGCCGAGCCCGAAGAGCGCGACCTTGCGGCCGGCGAAGGCGCGCGCCGCGATCACCGGAGCTTCAGCGTCGAAAGGCCGAGGAAGGCCAGGAGCAGGGCGATGATCCAGAAGCGGACCACGACCTGGCTTTCGGTCCAGCCCAGCTTCTCGAAATGGTGGTGGATCGGCGCCATCAGGAAGACGCGCTTGCCGGTAAGCTTGAAGCTCGCGACCTGGATGATGACGGACAGGGCCTCGATGACGAAGAGGCCGCCGATGATGGCGAGCACGATCTCGTGCTTGGTGGCGACCGCGATGGCGCCGGTCATGCCGCCGAGCGCGAGCGAGCCCGTGTCGCCCATGAAGATCGCCGCCGGGGGCGCGTTGAACCAGAGGAAGCCGAGGCCCGCCCCGATCACCGCGCCGCACAGGACCGCCAGTTCGCCGGTCCCGACGACGTAGTGGATCTGCAGGTAGTTCGCGAAGTTCACGTTGCCGGAGAGGTAGGCGATGAGGCCGAAGGCCGCCGCCGCGATCATGATCGGCACGATGGCGAGACCGTCCAGCCCGTCCGTCAGGTTCACCGCGTTGCCCGCGCCCACCATCACGAAGGCCGCGAAGACGATGTAGAAGATGCCGAGGTCGAAGACGATCTGCTTGAAGAAGGGGAAGGTCAGCGTCGTGGCGAGATCGCCCGCCCCCGCATAGGCGATGAGCGCCGCCGCCACGCCCGCGATGGCGAATTCGAGCGCCAGCCGGGCCTTGCCGGAGAAGCCCTTGTGGCTCTGCTTCGTCACCTTCAGATAGTCGTCGTAGAAGCCGATCGCGCCGAAGCCGATCGTCACCATCAGCACCGCCCAGACATAGACGTTCGACAGGTCCGCCCAGAGGAAGGTGGAGCCGACGACGCCCGACAAGATCATCAGCCCGCCCATGGTCGGCGTGCCGGCCTTCTTGAAGTGGGTCTGCGGACCGTCGGCGCGGATCGGCTGGCCGCGCCCCTGGCGCAGTCGCAGATTGGTGATGATCGCAGGGCCGAACAGGAAGACCACGATGAAGGACGTGATCATCGCCGCGCCGGTGCGGAAGGTGATGTAGCGGAAGACGTTGAAGACCTGCGCGTCGCCGGCCAGGGCCGAAAGATAGCTCAGCACTTGGCCGCCCCCGATGCCATGTTCGCCGGCGCCGCGCCCTTCAGGGGTTTGGCGTCCGGTCCGGTAAGCCGCTCGACGAGCCGGCCGAGCCCGATGCCGAGCGAGGCCTTCACGACGACGACGTCGCCCGGGCGAAGATACTGCCGCAAACTTGCCTCGACCTCGTCGACGCCCTGGTGCCACTCGCAGTGGATCGAGCCGGGGAGCGCCGCCGACAGGGTGCGGATCTCCGGCCCGACGAGGAACACCGCGTCGGCGCGCGCCTCGGCCAGGGGCCGGGCCAGATCGCTGTGGAACTTGCGCGAATGCCCGCCGAGCTCCAGCATGTCGCCGAGCACCGCCACCCGCCGTCCGCTCCCGGCGGGCTTGGAAAGGCCGAGGCTTTCCAGCGCGGCACGCATCGAGGCGGGATTGGCGTTGTAGCTCTCGTCGATGAGGGTGATAGGCTCTCCGTCCGTCTCGATCGTGGCGCGCGCGCCGCGCCCCTTGCCCGTCGTCCATTCGGAGAGCGCGGTCGCGGCCTTCTCGACGTCGGCGCCCATGATCTCCGTCGCGGCCAGAACGGCGAGAACGTTCTGCGCGATGTGGCGGCCCGGCGCCTTGAGGTTCAGCTCGACATCGGTGCCCGAGACACGCGCCGTCATCGTCGAGCCGTCCGTGCCGCCGGAAAAGTTCAGAAGCCGCACGTCGGCGCCCGCCGCCTCGCCGAAGGTCGCCACCTTCGAGACCCCCGCCGCGCGCGCCATGCCGGCCAGCGCGTTGCCGTGCGGGTCGTCGGCATTGACGATGGCCGTGCCGCCGGGCTCGACGCCCTCGAAAATCTCGCCCTTGGCCTTAGCGATCTCGTCGAGGCCCGAGAAGAAGCCGAGATGGGCCGGCGCGATCAACGTCACGATGGCGGCATGCGGGCGAACGAGCTTCACCAGCGGCCGGATCTCGTTCGGATGGTTCATGCCGATCTCGAAGACGGCGTAGTCGGCGTCCTCGGGCAGGCGCGCCAGCGACAGCGGCACGCCCCAATGATTGTTGAAGGAGGCGGACGAGGCGTGGACCGTGCCGCTCGCGCCGAGCGCCACGCGCAGCGCCTCCTTGGTGGTCGTCTTGCCGACCGAGCCGGTGACGGCGACGATCTCGGCCCTGGATCGGGCGCGCGCCGCAGCTGCGAGCCGGCCGAGCCCTGCAAGGACGTCCTCCACCACGAGAACCGGCGCGGAGACCTTGCCGAGCGCCGGCAGCTTCTTCTGCGAGACCACGAGCACGCTCGCGCCGGCCGCCGCGGCGGCCGTCAGAAAGTTGTGGCCATCGAAGCGATCGCCCTTGATGGCGAAGAAGGCCTCGCCCGGCTTCAGCGTCCGGGTGTCGATCGACAGCCCGGTGATGGCGGAGGGCAGCTCGCCGATCGGGCGGCCCTTGAGAGCCTCCTGGAAGGCCTTGCCGGTCCAGAGCGGCGCACTCATCGTCCCGCCTCCGCGATGGCCGCCCGCACTTCCTCGTGGTCGCTGAACGGATAGGTCTTGTCGCCGATCGTCTGGCCGTTCTCGTGACCCTTGCCCGCGACGACGATCGTGTCGCCGGCCTGCGCGCGGGCGACGGCCTCGCGGATCGCCGCCCGGCGGTCGCCGATCTCCTCCAGCGCGGACGCCCCTTCCCTCACCTCGGCGCGGATCGCGGCCGGATCTTCGGAACGCGGATTATCGTCGGTCAGGATCGCGATGTCGGCAAGGCGCGCGGCGATCTCGCCCATGATCGGGCGCTTGCCCCGGTCACGATCGCCGCCGCAGCCGAAGACCGCGATGACGCGCCCGGTGGTGAAGGGTCGCACGGACGAGAGAACGTTCTCCAGCGCCTCCGGCTTGTGGGCGTAGTCGACGAAGACGGGCGCGCCCGCGGCGGTCGTCCCTGCGAGGTCGAGCCGGCCCGGCGCCCCCTGAAGGTGCTCCAGAGCGCCCAGCGCCTGCGCGACCGGAACGCCCGTCGCGATCGCGAGACCGGCGGCGACCAGCGCGTTCGACATCTGGAACTCGCCCGCCAGCGGCAGCACGATGCGGTGGATGCGGCCTTCGGCCTCGATCTCCGCCACCTGCCGGCGGCGCTCGTGCTCGAGGCGCTTGAGGCGCAACAGGTCGCCGCCGCGCCCGACGGTCAGCACGTCGGCGCCGGCATTCCTCGCCACGTCGATCGCGCGCGCCGACCAGGCGTCGTCGGCGAAGATCACGGCCGGGGCGCCCTTCGGCAGCAGCGTATCGAACAGGCGCATCTTGGCCGCGAAATAGTCCTCGACCGTCGGATGGTAGTCCATGTGATCGCGGCCGAGATTGATGAAGCCGGCCGCCGACAGCGTCACGCCGTCGAGGCGGCGCTGTTCCAGGCCGTGGCTCGAGGCTTCCATCGCGACGTCGCTGACGCCCTCGCGTCTCAGCCCGGCCATCAGCTCGGCGAGCGCGACCGGGTCCGGCGTCGTCAGCGAGCCGTATTCGTTGCGGGTCGGCGAGACGAGCCCGGTGGTCCCGACCGAGGCGGCCGCGCGTCCGGCGCTGGCCCAGACCTGCCGGGTGAAGGCGGCGATGGACGTCTTGCCGCTCGTGCCCGTCACCGCGACCACGCGTTCGGGCTGCGGGCCGTGGAACCGGGCGGCGACGAGCGCCAGCGCACGGCGCGGATCGGCGGCACGCAGGACGGGAAGGTTCGTCTCGATCGGCGTATCCAGGCCGGCGAGGACCGCCGCCGCCCCCTTCGCCTCGGCCTCTGCCACGAAGCGCGAGCCGTCGGTGCGGGTGCCGGACAGAGCTGCGAAGAGAAAGCCGGGCCCGACCTGCCGGGAGTCCGCCGTCAGCCCGGCGATCTCGGCATCTCGGGAGGTCTGCGCCTCCGCTCCGGTTCCTTGCGTCAGCTCTGCGAGTCTCATTCGCGCGTTCCATGAAACCGCGAGGGGTGGGCCGAGCGGCCCGCCATGCGTCTCGCATTGTGCGCTTCTAGTGCATCGCCGCGCACCGATGAAGCATCTCGTTCACCATCCAGCGTCGGTTGTGCCGGATGGACGCATCCGTGCCACAGAGCCTTGCCGGCGCCGGTCAGTAGGAGACCAGGAGAGACCGGCCCTGTTCGCCGAAATTGGGGCGGACGCCGAGGAAGGTCGCGGCGCGGCGCACCACGGCCGCCGTCGTCGGCGCCACATTCCAGCCGGCCGTCGCGAAGGGCTGGCCCTCGGCGCGCTGCGGCTCGTCGAGCGTGATCAGGACGATGTAGCGCGGCGCGGTCATCGGGAAGGCGCCGAGATAGGCGTTGAAGCGCTTGCCGCTCTGGTAGCGCCCGTTGACGACCTTCTCGGCCGTGCCGGTCTTGCCGCCCACGTCGTAGCCCGGAACGTTGGCCGAGCGGCCGGAGCCGATCTTGCCGTTCAGGTCGAACAGATAGCGCATCTGGCTGGAGGTGGATTCGGAGATGACCGGCACCTTCATCGCGTTCGCCTCGTCCTTCGTGCGCGGAAGGAAGGTCGGCGGAATGTAGTAGCCGCCGTTCATCAGCGCCGCCGCCGCCACCGCCGTCTGGAGCGGGGTGGTGGAGACGCCGTGGCCGAAGGAGATCGTGACCGAGTTGATCTTGCGCCATTCGCGCGGCTGCGTCGGCAGCGCCGTCTCGGGGATTTCCGTGCGCATGCGCGACAGAAGACCGAGCTTCTCCAGGAACGCCTTGTGCGCCTCGACGCCCACGAGGTCCGCCATGCGGGCGGTGCCGATGTTGGACGAGTGGGTGAAGACCTCGGGCAGCGTGAGGATGCGGTTCTGCCCGCGATAGTCGGAGATGGTGAAGCCGCCGATGCGGATGGAGCCGCGCGCGTCGAAGGTGCTCGACATGGTCGCGACGCCCGCGTCCAGCGCCATCGCGGCGGTGAAGGCCTTGAAGGTCGAGCCCATCTCGAAGGTGCCCGCCGACATGCGGTTCAGGTTTTCCTTCTTGAGCGCATCGACCGGATTGTTCGGGTCGTAGTCCGGCAGCGAGGCCATGGCGATGACCTCGCCCGTCTCGACGTCGAGGATGACGCCGCCGGCCGCGATCGCCTTGTAGCGCTCCATGGCGGCGACGAGCTCGTCGCGCAGGATGTGCTGGACGCGAAGGTCGATCGAGAGCGCGACCGGCGCGAGGTCGGCGCCCGTCGCCAGCCCCGCCGCCTGGATGGCGCGGTAGCCCGAATCGTCGACATACTTCTCCATGCCGGCGATGCCCTGGTTGTCGACATTGACGTGGCCGACGACGTGGGCTGCGGTGTTGCCGCCGGGGTAGAAGCGGCGCTTCTCGGTGCGGAAGCCGATGCCCGGAATGCCGAGCGAATGGATCTGCTGCATCTGGCGCGGCGATATCTCGCGGCGCAGCCAGGCGAAGCCCGCGTCGCTCGACAGCCGGGTGTGAACCACCTTCGGGTCGAGGTCGGGCAGCACGGACATCAGGAGTTCGGTCGCCTCGTCCGCATCGACGATGCGGCGCGGCTCGGCGAAGAGCGAGGCCGAGCGGATATCGGTCGCCAGCACTTCGCCGTTGCGGTCCACGAGATCGGGGCGCGAAGCCGGCCCCTGCGCCAGACCGCGATAGCCGGGCTCGGAATCGGGATGCGCGCCCCAGACGGCCAGCCGGCCGCCGATCACGGCATAGACGACGACGAAGAGCCCGATGGCGAGCGCGAAGCGCGGCCGGTCGCGCAGCGGCTCGAACCGCGCCCTGCGCCGCAGGGAGGACCCCTTCGGCATCGGGGCCGGCTGCGGCATCAGCGACGAGCGAAGCCGCGAGAGAAGCGTGCGGGCCGGGGCGAGGAGGGAGGCGGGGGCGATCATCGCACGACACCCGGGGTCTGAGCTGCGGCAAAGCCGCCCATCTCGCCGAGCGGGACGGGCTCGAGGCGCACGGGTTCGGCGGGGAGTTCGTCCGGGCTCACGATCTGGGCCGGCTCGAAGGGCTTGAGCGCCAGCTCGTCCTCGAAGGCGGTGGCCAGACGCTGCAGGCGGTAAGGCTGGTTCAGGAGACTCCAGTCGGCCTCCAGAAGCGAGATCGTGTCGCGCTCATGCGCGATCTGGCGCTCGACGGCGCGCAGCTGCGTCTCGATGATCTCCGCCTCGTGCTTGACGCTGAAGGTCCAGGCCGTCGCGCACAGCATCAAGGCGACCAGGACGATATCGACCGTCTTCAGCATCAGCGTTCCACTCCGGGCCGCGGCAGGGCCGCCAGGCGGGGAAGTCCCGTCAGGGTCTCCGCATCCTCGCGATCCTGCGCCGGCGCGTCGGTCCGAACCGCCGACCGCAGCTTCGCCGAGCGAGCGCGGGGATTGGCGGAGGCTTCCGTATCGCTTGCCGTCACGGCCTTGTTTCGTGCCGAGAAGCTTGCCGGAGCATGCTGAATATCCGGTAAATGCCGCGAGCCTCCGGGCGCGGCGGAGCGCTCGCGCACGAAGCGCTTGACGATGCGGTCCTCCAGCGAATGGAAGGTGACGACGACGAGCCGCCCGCCGGGTTTCAGGACCCGTTCGGCCGCCAGAAGCGCGCGCGCCAGCTCGCCGAGCTCGTCGTTGACGTAGATGCGCAGCGCCTGGAAGGTCCGGGTCGCGGGGTCGATCCTGTCGCCGGGCTTGCGTCCGACGACCTTTCCGACCAGCGAGGCAAGGTCGAGCGTCGTCTCGAAGGGCCGTTCCTCGCGGCGCTTCTCGATGGCGCGCGCGATCCGGCCCGCCTGCCGCTCCTCGCCGAGGAAGTTCAGGACCCGCGCGAGATCGCCTGCCTTCAGCGTGTTGACGACATCGGCCGCGGTCGGCCCCTCGGCGCCCATGCGCATGTCGAGCGGGCCGTCCTTCTGGAAGGAGAAGCCGCGCGCCGCCTCGTCGATCTGCATGGAGGAGACGCCGATATCGAGGACGACCCCGTCGACCTCGCCCCCGGCCTCCTCCCGCACGACGCGCTCCAGATCGCCGAACGTGGAGCGCACGAGCGTCAGACGCCCCTCGCTCGCCTCGACTATCGGGCCGGCCGCGTCGATCGCGGTGGGATCGCGGTCGATGCCGATCACCTTCGCGCCCGTCTTCAGGATCGCGGAGGAATACCCCCCGCCCCGAAGGTGCCGTCGACGACCGTCTCGCCCGGACGCGCCGCCAGTGCTTCCAACACCTCCGGCAGGAGCACCGGAATGTGGCGAACGGGTCCGCCACCGACCGGGGCGCCGCCGCCCCTGTCGTCGCCCGCCATCATTCCGGTGATCCCCGCCGAGGAGAGCCGCCCGCACGCAGGGCGAGAAGACGCTGACGCGCCTCCGCCCGATGCGCCTCGAATTGCGAGGGCTCCCAAAGCTGAAAGAAGTCGTTGCGGCCCACGAACACCACCTTGTCGGTGATGCCCGTGTGGGCGCGGATGAAGTCCGTGACCGAGATGCGCCCCTCCCCGTCGAACTTGAGGAAGGCCCCGTCGCCATAGGCGAAGAGCGACATGTCGGCGAAGGTCTCCCCGAAGGGGTCCTCCTGCGCCATCCGGCTTTCGTAGCGCTCCAGAAGATCCATCCCTCCGACGTCGATCGCCGGATGGCCGATCGACTGCAGCGCGTAGAGCTCCTTGAAGCCGCGCGCGGCCAGAACCTGGCGGAAGGTCGCAGGAACGGAGACGCGCCCCTTCGCGTCGATGGAGTTGATGGCGCTGGACAGAAAGCGATCCATCACTGGACCTCTCCGAACGACCGATATGCCTGTACGGCATCGCGCAAACCCCAACTCTCCCGGCCGAACGCGAACGATCGCGCAGGGACCTCGAGAGGTCTCCACGGTCCACCCGAAGGCGGTCTCGATAACGCTGCGCTGCTTCTCGGGGGCGGACCCGAACGGCCCGCCTGTCCTTGGAGCGAGGGCTATCATGGGCCTATATGGGGGTCAATGGGAACTCGCCCCACCAGCGGCCTTGAGGCGCTCGATGAGAACTGATCTAGAGGATCGAAATATCCAACCTTCTCAATGACTTGTCATGCAGGCTTGTCTCGCGCCCGGAGTGCCCCAAGCCAAGCCTGCGAGGCGCGGAAACGCAGTGAAAACAGTGCGATCGACGCAGGGGAAAGCGCGCCGTGGGAGCCGATCCCAGGACGTGTGAAAAAAGACTGAATTTTTTCGAGAATGGGGCGAGGAAATGTCAGCCGGCCTGTAAGCCGGGTTCTGTCCGACGGCCCTTGCGGGCCATCGTGGCGACCATTCCTCTGGGACGCGCCTTGCGACGCGCCTCGAGCAACCCACCCGAACGACGCACCCGGAGAAGGCTGGCGGTTTCCCGCCGTGTCGTTCCTATTCGGTCTTGCTCCCGGTGGGGTTTGCCGTGCCGCTTCCGTTGCCGGTCGCGCGGTGGGCTCTTACCCCACCGTTTCACCCTCACCCGCCGGTCGTCGCCTCGCATGCGATGCGGGACCTCGGGCGGTCTGTTCTCTGTGGCACTGTCCCTGGGGTCGCCCCCGCCGGGCGTTACCCGGCACCGTCTCTCCGTGGAGCCCGGACTTTCCTCTCCCGCCGCCTTTCGGCTTCTGACGGGAGCGGCCGCCCGGCCGGCTGACGGGGCGGACCTTTCTGCGCGAGCCGAGCCATTGTCAAGGACGAGGCTCGGACCGCGAGCAGGAAGGGGCCGGACGCGGCGGCGCAGCGGCCGCAGTTCGGCGGCGCGGCGCCTGTGCGTCAGAAGCTGGCCATGTGGACCTTCACCCGCTCGCAATAGCGGCGCGAGACCGGGTTGGAGCGCGTGGCGTAGTGGCCGGCATTGTACTTCAGGATCGTCCCGCAGGTCGTCCCGCCGCCGCGCGCCTTGGCGCCGGCCAGATACTTCATGCCGTAACGCAGATTCGTCGCCGGGTCGTAGAGGTCGCGGGTCGAGCCCCGGAAGCCCATGTCGCGCGCGGTGGCCGGCTTGATCTGCATCAGCCCCACCTCGCCGGCGCGGCCGGTGACGTTCGGACGGTAGCTCGATTCGATGAAGACGACGGCGTGCGCGAGGGCGATTGGAACGCCGGCGGCCTTCGCCTCGCGGGCAATCAGATCGGCGAAGGGCTGGTCGTCGAACGGGGTCGGTTCGGCTGTGTGCAGTTCGGCCTTCTCCGTCTCGTCGGTCGGAGCGGCCTTGGCTTGGGAAGCGAGAACGGGCGAAAGAAGGGCGAGCGAAATCGACGCGGCGATGGCCACGGCAGGCAGTCTGTTCATTTCAGTCCTCAGACGAAGGCGGCCTTCCCTTCCCCGGAAGCGAGCCGCCCGATGATCCTTGGCCCCCTCGAAGGCGACCTGCGACGGGGTGCGTTGTGCAGCGCAACCGGCGCCGGAATGTGGCCTGCCGTTCACGCAATGTTACGCTCTGTAACATTTCGCGTTGGAACCGCGCGGATTTGCGTTTGTTCTGGCTCGTTAATTCGCGCCCGATCCGAGCCGGTGCAGAAGGGCGTCAAGCGTCTTGCGCGTCGAGGCGTCAGCGATGCCGTCCACCCGTTCGCGACGATGGTGGCGCTGGAACGCGACCGTCGCGAGTCGCGTGGTCTCGTCGAACTTTCCGTCCGTCGGCACGTCGTAGCCGAACCGCCTCAGCGCGACCTGGAACGCCGCGATGTCCGGTCCCGCGTCCCCCGCCGTCAGACCGCGATCGTCCCCGATCGGAGCTGCCGGAACCCACAGCCCGACGCCGGCGCTGAAAAGTTGATCCCAGGGAAAGAGTTCGCCCGGATCCTCCTTGCGCGCCGGTGCGATGTCGGAATGCGCGAGCACCAGTTCCGGGCGGATCGACAGCCGGGAGACACAATCGCGGCACAATTTCACGACCGCCGCCATCTGGTGGGCCGGGAAGGGCCGATAGCCGTGGGCATGCCCGGGATTGACGATCTCGATCCCGATCGACCGCGAATTGACGTCGCCGCGCCCGTGCCACGAGCCCTGCCCGGCGTGCCAGGCGCGGCGCGCTTCGGGGACGAGCTGGAGAACCCGACCGTCCTCCTCGACGAAGTAGTGGCTCGAGACCTTCGCCTCGGGGTCGCGGAGCCGATCCAGCGCCGCCTGCCCGCTCGTCATGCCCGTATAGTGCAGAAGCAGAATGTCGGCCCGGTCCTGCCCGGCGCGCGCGTCGTGATTGGGAGACGCCATGAACGCGTCTGCGACAGGACTGTCCGGACGGCTCAATGGGCCGGGACCCGCGAGACGCTCGCAAAGGCGGCGTTGATCGCCTTCATCCGCTCGGTGGCGATCGCCAGGAACTCTTCCGGCACGCCGCGTGCCAGCAGCCGGTCGGGATGGTTCTCGCGCACGAGCTTCAGATAGCTCCGCCGGATGGTCTCGGGCGGGTCGTCGGGCTCGACGCCCAGAACCGCATAGGCGTCGCGAGCCTCGCCCTTCACGTGCCGCGCTTCGATCTGCGCGAAGGCGCTCGGCGAGAGCTCGAAGATCTCGCCGATCCGGCGCAGGAAGGCGAGTTCGCGCTCGTGAACGTGACCGTCCGCGCCCGCGATATGGAAGAGACCGTCCAGAACGTCCACGAGAATGCTCTGCTCGCCGTCCTCGGCCTCGCAGAGCGCGGCGATGCGGGACGCGTAGGCCTCGAAGCCCGCCGTATCCTGCGCGGCCAGATCGTAGAGGCGGAAGACGTTGCGGATCTCGTCCGGCGGGATCGCGAAGATGCGGCGGAAGGCGTCGATCTCGCGCTGGGAGACGACCCCGTCCGCCTTCGCCATCTTGGCCGAGAGGGCGATCATCGCGACGGAGAAGGCGACGCGCCTGCGCGTGGCCGCATCGCCCGCGCAATAGGAGCGCACGCCTTCGACGATCGCTTCGAGCGTTGCCATCCCGCGGGCGGCCAGGTCGCGCAGAAGCGCTCCGATCGTCGCCAGAACCGACATGTCGCACCCACCTGGAATGGCCTTCGCAGCGCTCGGCCGGCGGACCGGACGGGAGACCCGTGGTTCGACGCCGCCTCGTGCCGCCCGTCTAGCCTTAAATGGCGAGGGGTCCCGACGCAATTCGCGCCGGAACCCCTCGAACCGTCGTGCCTGTCGGCGGAGCGTATCAGCCGCCGGCGGGCGGCGTGGTGCCGGTTCCGCCTGTCGCGGGCGGCGTCGTACCGCCGGCCGGCGGCGTCGCGGGCTCGGTCGCGGCCGGGGGCGTGTCCGTGGCCGGCGCGGTGGTGTTGGCGGAATCGTCGCCGCAGGCGGCGAGGGTCATGAGGGCCGCCATGCCGACGGCGGTCGAAATCATCTTCATGTCACGTATCCTAAAGATGCGATGTGTGCCGTTAACGAGCGAGTTCGGATTCCGTTTCCTCGCAGGTCCCGTTCCCGCTTTCCCTTCGCTCCCGGTCTCGTCCCACCCTCGATCACGAGATCGTAGGCGGTGGCCTGCCTTCAGTTTCGGTTAAGCATTTGCAACGAGGGTCCGGCGCAATTTACGGATGCGAGACCGACGCCCATGCGGATGCTGCCTTTCAGACCGGGCTCCGAGCACGGCCCCGCCCGGCGAAGGGGCGTGAGGGGTCTGGCGCTCGCCCTCGGCCTCGCTCTTCTGGCCGGCTGCACCTCGGCCTCCATGGACATCCGCGATCTCGGCCTGACCGGCTCGACGACCTCGCAGTCCTTCTCGATGACCCCGATCCGGGGCGAGCGGCCGAGCGACTACGAGGTCCACGGCGTCGACGTTTCAAAGTACCAGGGCACGATCGACTGGAACGCCGCGCGCCAGGACGGCACCGCCTTCGCCTACATCAAGGCGACCGAGGGCGGCGACATGCTGGACGACCGGTTCCACGAGAACTGGCGCGGCGCGCGCGAGGCCGGCATTCCGCGCGGCGCCTATCACTTCTACTACTGGTGCCGGCCGGGCATCGAGCAGGCGCGCTGGTTCATCGAGAACGTGCCGCGCGACCCCTATGCGCTGCCGCCCGTGCTCGACATCGAATGGACGCCCTATTCGCCGACCTGCACGCGCGCCCCGCCGCGCGAGGAGATCGTGCGCGAGACGACGATCTTCATGGACGCGCTGGAGCGCCATTACGGCGTGCGCCCGATCATCTACGCGCCGATCGACATCCACCGCGAGCGTCTGGTCGGCACCTTCCCCAATCATCAGTTCTGGCTGCGCGGCGTGCGCGACCATCCCCGCAAGAACTACCCGACGCGCGACTTCACCTTCTGGCAGTACACGGAAAGCGCGACGGTCGCGGGCATCCGGGGGCCGGTGGACAGGAACGCCTTCGCGGGAACCGCGCGCGACTGGCGGCGCTGGCTCGACGCCCACCGTCCGGCGGTGCGCACGTCCCGACGCTGACATCCTCGAAAAGGCCATCATGCGCGGCGACAGACGCGCCGGGGAGACACTGTACGGAAATCGAAGGATTGAGACGCCGATGAACCGCGCCCGGACGCTTGGCCTGACCCTGACGCTGCTTCTGACCGGAACGGCGGGCTCTTACGCGCAAGGCGCGCAGTGCGGCGGCGACTTCGGCGCCTTCCTGCAGGGCGTTCGCCAGGAGGCGGTGGGCCAGGGCATGAACCCGGCGGCGGTCGACCGGGCGATCGCCACCATGCGCATCGACGAGCGCGTTCTCCAGCGCGACCGGGCCCAAGGCGTCTTCCAGCGTCCCTGGCTGGAGTTCATGGAGCGCATGATCACGCAGAACCGGCTCGACCGGGGACGCCAGGAGCTGCAGCGCAACGCCGCCCTGTTCCAGCGCATCGAAGCCGAGACCGGCGTTCCGGGTCCAGTGCTCGTCGCCTTCTGGGGTCTGGAGACCGACTTCGGCGGTTATCTCGGCGACTTCGAGACCCTGCCCGCGCTCGCCACCCTTTCGCACGACTGCCGGCGGCCGGAGCTGTTCCGCCCGCATCTCATGGCGGCGATCCAGATGGTGGACATGGGGCTGCTGGAGCCTTCGCAGATGCGCGGCGCCTGGGCGGGCGAGCTCGGCCAGACGCAGCTCCTGCCCGAAGACTACATCCGCTTCGGCACGGACGCCGACGGGAACGGGCGCATCGACCTCATCCGCGATTCGGCGGACGCGCTCTTCACCACCGCCAAGTTCATCCAGAACATGGGCTGGCGCAGAGGCGAGCCCTGGATCGAGGAGGTCCGCCTTCCGGCCGACTTCCCGCTGGAGCGCGCCAGCGTCTATTCGCGCGAGCCGCGCTCGGCCTTCGCCGCGCTCGGCGTGACCAAGGCGGACGGCTCCCCGCTGGAGACCGACGGCCTCCAGGCCTCGATCGTCATGCCGCAGGGCTTCGGCGGACCGACCTTCCTGACCTTCCCGAACTTCGACCTCTACATCGAGTGGAACAACTCGCTGGTCTACACGCTCTCGGCGGCCTATTTCGCGACCCGCCTCGACGGCGCGCCGCGCGTCTCGCCCGGCAATCCGCGTCCGGGCCTGAACGCCGAGCAGATGGTCCAGCTGCAGCGTCGCCTCCAGGCGCGCGGCCACGACGTCGGCCAGATCGACGGCATCCTCGGCCAGGGTACGCGCAATGCCGTGCGCGCCGAGCAGGTCCGCCTCGGCCTGCCCGCCGACGCCTGGCCGGACGCCCGTCTTCTCTCGGCGCTCAACTGAGCCGGACGCACCTTCCGAAGGGTCCCCGGCCGGCCTCTTCCGCTCACCCTCCGTCGTTCCCATCTCATGGCTGGGATGCACCGGACCCGGCGCGTCCCGGCCCGAAGGGAGCCCAGGAGACGATGAGAACGACGGAGTTCGGAGCGGGGGAGTTCGAGGCGCGCTACGCCGCCGAGGAAGCCGCCTTCACCCATGCGGAGAAGATGCGGCGCCTGGAGCGCATGGCCAAGTTCGCGCGGGCGATGGACACGGCCTTCCGCATTCCGCTGACGAACATCCGCTTCGGCTCGGACGCCGTGATCTCGCTCGTTCCGGGCCTCGGCGACGCGGTCGCAGCCGGCATGGGCCTCTTCGTCGTCAACGAGGCGCGCAAGCTCGGCCTGCCCTGGCACAAGATCGCGCGCATGGTCGGCAATCTCGGCATCGACGCGGTCTTCGGCGCCGCCCCCGTCGTCGGTACGGTCTTCGACGTCTTCTTCAAGGCGCATCTGCGCAACATCGACATCATCCTCGACCATTTCGACTACCGGCCCGAGGACATCCGCACGGACATGAAGGACGTGACGCCGCGCGTGTGACGCGCCCTCGCCGCTTCGAAGCCCCTTGCCGGCCGATCCGGAATGGTTCTGGAGCGCCGTTCGTCCGTTCGGACGGACAAAGGTCGTTCTATCTCCTTGATTCCACGCATCGGCCTTTCCGGAAATCGATTCCGATTTTCGGGCCGATGCTGTAGCCTTCACCGTCGTCACGACGACGGGAGGGCCCCATGCCGAACGCAGCCGCCGGTTACGCCGCGCCGTCTCGATGGCTCCACTGGATCGTCGCGATCCTCCTCTTCGCGACGCTGCCCTTGGGCGCGGTCATCAAGTTCGTCGCCCAGGACTACAAGCTCACCTTCTACATGCTGCACGAGTCGCTCGGCTTCGCGATCCTGTGGCTGATGCTGGCGCGGCTCGCCGTGCGCCTGATCCGGCCGCCCGCGCCCCGCGCGCCGATGCCGCTTTGGGAGGAGCGCCTCGCCCATCTGGTGCATGGGGCGCTCTACGTCGTCCTGATCCTGCAGCCGATCTTCGGCTTCCTCGCCACCAACGCCTTCGGCTTCCCGCTCGAATGGTTCTGGCTCGTGCCCGTCCCCTCCCCGCTCGGCGAGGACCAGACGCTCGCCCCGCGCCTGATGGCCGTCCACGTCGCGCTCGGCTACGCGATCCTCGTGCTCTTCGCCGCGCACATGGCCGGGGTGCTCTGGCACCGGCTCTACCGCCGGGACGAGACCCTGGCCCGAATGACCTGACGCGTCGGGCTCAGTCCGCCATCGTCTCTAGGCTCGCATAGCCGTCCGCGTCGCCGCCCTCGTCGAAGGGCGTCGTCACCTCCACGAAGGTGTCGGGATAGAAGCCGTTGAAGCGGGTGCGGAGCGACAGCGAGTAGGCGCCGATATGGCCGATCTCGATCCAGTCGCCCGTGTCCACCGTTTCGGGCAGCCAGAACGGCCGCGACAGGATGTCCACCGAATCGCAGGTCGCCCCGCACACGCGGAAGGCCGAGACCGTCTTCGGGTCGCCCGTGCGCCGCGTGCGGGCGGGATCCGGAATGAACCGCGCCGGGAGCGTGATCTTGCCCGTCCAAGAATCCGACAGCGAGGCCCAGATGCCGTCGTTGATGTAGAGGCGGCGCCCCTTTCGAAGCAGCACGCGCACGATCAGCGAGAAGGCGCGCGCCACGACCACGCGTCCCGGCTCCGCGACGAGGGGGATGTCGGTGAAGCCCCATTCGGAAAGGTCCGAGCGCAGGCGCGTCATGATGGCGTCGAGGCCCGGCATCTCCTTCTTCTTGCGGCGCGGGTCGTGCCCGTATTGTGCGGGGAAGCCGCCGCCGACGTCGAGGCCGGCCAGCGGCACGTCGGCTCTGGAGCGCACCCAGTCGGCCGAGGCGAGCGCCCGCTCGTAGGTCTCGGGGTCCTCGATCTGCGAGCCGACATGGAAGCAGAGGCCCACCTTGAAGCCGATGCGGTGGCAGCGCTGGAGAAGTTCCACGGCATGGGCGGGCGCCGCGCCGAACTTCTTCGACAGTTCGTAGGCCGCGTGGCCCCTGGTCTGGAGCCGCACGAAGATGGTGATCGTGCCGGGGTCGAGATCGAGCGCGCGCACGATCCGCAGGATCTTCGCCACCTCGTCCTCGTGGTCGAGGCTCATCACGCGGATGCCGTAGGTCTCGAGCGCGAGCCGGATGTCCGACTGCGCCTTGATCGGGTGCATGTAGAGCATCTCGGCCGTCGGCGCGACGGCGCGCACGGCCTCGAACTCGCCCGGCGAGGCCACGTCGAACGCCTCGACGCCCGCCTTGGCCAGCGTCTCCAGCACCATCGGCTCCCCATTGGTCTTCACCGCATAGGCCGTCTGGCCGGGAAAGGCCTTCATGAAGCCCTGCACATCCTGCCGCAGGATGTCAGGGCGGAAGCAGTAGACGGGGGCGTCCGGGCGAAGGGTCAGCGCGGCGTCGCGCGCGGTCCTGAACGTCTGCAAGGAAGGCTGGCTCCGCGAGAGGATCGAGAAGGATCGGTCGACGGTCACATAGGCCGTGCGGGTGGCGTTGCGATGAACGATCTGCAAAGGAGGCGCAAGGGAAGGCGCCGAAAAGGCGTTTCGGAGGAGTGTGGACGATGCATGCCAGCCCCATCAGCCTGAGCCGGATCGTTGCCGACATCGAGAGCGGCGCGACGACGCCCGCCCGCTGGATCGGCGAAACGAAGGAGCGCATCGACGCGGTCGAGCCCGAAATCCGGGCCTTCGCCCATCGCGCGTCCGACGAGGCCCTGGCGGACGCCGGACGGGCCACCGGGCCGCTGGCCGGCGTGCCGCTCGGCTTCAAGGACATCTTCGACACCGCCGACATGCCGACCGAATACGGCTCGCCCATCCACGCGGGCTTCCAGCCGGCGAGCGACGCGACGCTGGTCGCGGAGGCCCGCAGCGCGGGCGCGGCCGTCATGGGAAAGACGGCGACGACGGAGTTCGCCTTCCTGACGCCGACCGTCACGCGCAATCCCTGGAACACGGCCCATACGCCCGGCGGCTCCTCCTCCGGCTCGGCGGCGGGTGTCGCCAGCGGCATGCTGGCCGGCGCCTTCGGCTCGCAGACCGCCGGCTCGGTGATCCGCCCCGCCTCCTTCTGCGGCGTCGCCGGCTACAAGCCGAGCTTCCGCCTTCTGCCGACCACGGGCATGCGCCCGATGGCCTGGACGCTCGATACGGTCGGGCTCTTCGCCAAGGGGGTCGCCGACGTCGCGCTCCTCGCCGACCTCGTCTCCGGGCGCGAGCTTCGCGTCGCGGAGGATGAAGAGGTCGCCGGCCTGACGGTCGGCCTCTATCGGGCGGCGGCCGATTCCGAGCTCGAACCCGCCATGGTCGAGGCTCTGGAGAAGGCGCGCGGGATTGTGGAGCGCGCCGGCGCACGGGTCATCGACGTCGACGAAACGGCGGATCTGAGAAGGGCGCACGAGGTCCAGTTCTCGATCCAGCTCTACGAGAGCGCGCTCTCGCTCGCCCATGAGCGGCGCCTGCATGCCGACCGGCTGAGCCCCGGCCTGCGGGCATCGCTCGACGAGGGCGCCGCCGTCACGCCCGCCGAGTACGACACCGCGCGGCGCTTCGCACGGCGGGGCCGGCGCGAGGTGACTGCGCTCTTCGAACGCGTCGACATGCTGCTCGCGCCGTCGGCCCTCGGAGCCGCGCCGGGATCGCTGGAGACGACGGGATCGCCCTCTCCCAACCGGCTCTGGACGCTGACGGGGAACCCCTGCGTCAACGTGCCGGGGCTTCTCGATCCCGCCGGAATGCCTCTCGGGCTGACGATGGTGGGTCGCTTCGGCCAGGACCGCGCGACGCTGGCGGCGGCGGCCGGTCTGGAGCGTGCGATCGCCCGCTTCTGACGCCGCAGGGGCCGACGGGACGGCCGCCTTCGTTAAAGCTTGTGAAGAATTTGAGACGAATTCGAGAGGCCAACCCTTTGGCCCGTCAGGGCTTCCAGCCGGCTCGCCACATTTCGTTCACGGTTTTGCAACGTTCCGGGCTTTACGAAGTTGAAGGATTGATTAACACTGAAACATCACGTGACGAGGAGGCCATGATGGAAATCACGCGTTCGTTGAATTTTCTGCTCGCCGGTGCCGCCTTCGTTTTCGTCGGCGCTGTCGTGGCCGGCTTCATCTCCTGAGGACGACAGCCCTCTCGACCTTGAACCCTACAAACGAAAAGGCCGGATCACAGCGATCCGGCCTTTTTCGTTCGAGCGATGCCTAGAGCGCCGTGCGTCCGTTCGGACGCACAAAGGTCGCTCTATCTCTTTGAACCTGCGCATCAGGCTTTCCGAAAATCGATTCCGATTTTCGGGCCGATGCTGTGGCCCCTCAGGCCGCTTCCGCCTCCGCGCCGTCCTCGGCCGCCCGTTCGGGGCGCAGCCCGAGGATATGGCAGATCGAGTAGACGAGATCGGCCCGGTTCATCGTGTAGAAGTGGAAGTCGCCGATCCCGCGCTCGGTGAGGTCCAGGACCTGCTCCGCGCAGACGGCCGCGGCCACGTGGCTGCGCGTCGCCGGATCGTTCTCCAGCCCCTCGAAGCGTTGCGCGAGCCAGGCCGGGATCGACGCGCCGGTCGCCGCCGAGAAGCGCGCGATTTTGGTGAAGTCGTGGATCGGCACGATCCCCGGGACGATCGGCACGTAGATGCCGGCCCGGCGGGCGCGCTCGACGTATCGCTCGTAGATGTCGTTGTCGAAGAAGAACTGGGTGATCGCCCGCGTCGCGCCGTTGTCGACCTTGCGCTTCAGGATGTCGATGTCGGTGGCGAAATCCGGGCTCTCCGGGTGCTTCTCGGGATAGGCCGAGACCGAGACCTCGATCGCCGCGTCGATGGCCTTGATGCCCGAGACGAGCTCCACCGCGCTGCGATAGCCGTCCGGCCGCGGCTCGTAGGTCGAGCCCGCGCCGCCCTGCCCGTCGCCGCGCAGCGCCACGATGTGGCGCACGCCGGTCGCGCGATACTCGCGGACCACCTCGTCCACCTCCTCGCGCGAGGCGTCCACGCAGGTCAGATGCGCGGCCGGTGCCAGTTCGGTCTCTCCGATCAGCCGGCGGATCGTCTGGTGCGTGCGCTCGCGCGTCGAGCCGCCCGCACCGTAGGTCACGGAGACGAAATGGGGCCGCAGCGGCGCGAGGCGCTGGATCGACATCCACAATGTCTCCTCCATCGCCGGCGTCTTGGGCGGGAAGAATTCGAAGGAGACGCGGATGCCCGGAGCGGGGGACTTCTGCTGGACCATGTCGTTCGGGCTTTCTCAGGCGATTTTCTGGAGGGCGGGCGCGGCGGGGGGACGCGGGTCGCGTCCGATCGCGACGATGACGGTCAGTTCCTCAGGGCGCGCGCCGGGCGGCGCCAGGGAGCGCACCCGTTCGACCACCAGGCCGGCGGACGTCAGGAACCCCTCGATCGCCGCCTCCGAGAAGCCGAGCCGCAGATGGGCATGCTCCTCGCGCAGGAACTCGTTGTCGTGCGGAGCGAAGTCGATGACGGCCAGCCTGCCCCCGGCCGAAAGGGCACGGGCGGCCTCGGTGACGGCCGCCTGCGGGTCGGCGAGGTAGTGCAGCACCTGATGCAACGTCACGATGTCGAAGCCGTCCGGCTCGACCGGCAGATGGTAGGCGTCGCCGTGGCGCACGGAAACCTGTCCGAGCCCGGCGGAATCGAGCTTGGCGCGGGCGAAGGCCAGCATCTCGCGCGAGGCGTCCACGCCGACGGCGCGCCGCGCCAGCGGCGACAGGACCTCCAGCATCCGCCCGGTGCCGGTTCCCACGTCGAGAAGCGCCTCGACCGGTGCGTCGCCAAGCTCCGCCAGAAGCACCGCCTCGACATCGGCATCGGCCGCATGCAGCGATCGCAGCCGGTCCCATCGCGAGGCGTTGGCCGCGAAATAGGAGGCCGCGTGCTCGGCCCGCTGCGCGCGCACGGCCGCGAGCCGCTCCGCATCGCGCACCAGAACGGCATCGGAGGACGACAGGCGCGCCTGCAGCGCGCGGACGATCTCCTGGATCGCCGCGTCGTGCGACAGGCGAAAATAGGCCCATGCCCCTTCCTGATGGCGCTGCAGCACGCCACTTTCGACCAGCAGGCGCAGATGGCGGGAGACGCGGGGCTGGGATTGGCCGAGAATGGACGTCAGATCGCTGACGGTGAGTTCGTGATCGCACAGGAGCAGCACGATGCGCAGGCGCGTCGGCTCACCGAGCGCCTTCAGACGCTCCACCCCTTCCGCCAGACCCATCGCGTCGGACATCGACCACGCCTCCACATATAAGGATATCCTTATATGATTCTCCGGCGAGCGTGGCAAGCGACGAGAACGAGAGGCCGATGTGGCGACCGGACGACAAAGAGCGATTGCAAGGGCGCTGACGGCGTTGCTGCCGCGCGTCCCGTTCCTGGACGCGGAGGCGATCCGCTCGGCGGCGGGGTCGCGGCATATGCGGGATCTGACCACGGAGGCGGCCGTGTGGCTCGCCACACTCGCCCATATCCGCCACGAGCATACGGAGTACGACGCCCTGCGGGACGAGGGCTACGAGCGCGACGAGGCGCGCTTCTTCGTGCTGGACGTGGTCAACGCGATGCTGGACCGCTGGGGATCGACGCGCCGTCTCGTTTCGGTGGAGGCGGAGGCCGCGGGTGCGGAGGATCCGGGCGAAGGGGTCTGACTCCCGGCGCCGCGTGGCGCCGTCGAGCATTCCGCCGCACCGAGCGGGCGGTATTGCCGTTCGCCGGTCGAAACCTGCCGGCGAAGCGGAGAAGCAGTCGGAGCTGGCTCTCGATCAGAAATCGTTGCGCGAGGCGCGGATGGCTTCGATGCGACGAGCCGCTTCGCGCTTGCGGGCCTCGACCATGCGGTCGAAGGCGTTGCGGCCGGCGGACTTCAGCTTGTTCAGGATCATCGACGATCTCCTCTGAGCATTCGTTGAGCTTGAGGAGATATTAGTCGAACGCGCGTCTCCGAGTTACCGGACCCGACACATGGCAGCCATGCAGGCGGCGGTCGGTTCGTCGTCGGCCCGGAACCCCGTCCGCGCTTCGAAATCCCGGCCTGCCGGTCCCGGCGGGCGGGACGGGGCGTCCCGCCCGGGCCTCAGGCGGGGGCCGAGACGGCCTCCTCCAGCGTCCGGGCGACCTGGGTGTCCGTATAGGGCTTCTGGAGCACGGGGCGTGTCTGCCATTCGGGCATGACCCCGCTGCGGCCGTAACCGGTCGCGAAGATCACCGGCACACCCCGGCGGCGGAGGGCATCGGCCACCGGATAGACCTTCTCGCCTCCCAGATTCACGTCGAGGATCGCGACGTCGATGTCTGAGATGCCGTCGAGCATCTCCAGTGCCCGGTTAAGCCGCATGGCGAGGCCGACGAGGTTGCAGCCGAGATCGGCGAGAATGTCCTCCAGCTGCATGGCGACGAGGCTCTCGTCCTCCACCACGAACACACGAAGCGAGGCGAGCGACTGCGCGCCCGGCCGGCTTCGCCCGATGTCATCCACCTGCAATGTCCTCGATCTCCGTCAGCGGAATCTCGAAGCGACAGATGAGCCCGGCCGGCTCGAAGGCAAGGTCGAGCGACCCGTCGAGTTCGCCGGTGACGATCCGGCGCAACATGTTGAGGCCGAAAGCCGGCACGACCTCGCCCGGCACCGGCGCGCCGACCTCCCGCCACGTGATGGCGAGCCGGCCGCCCGAACGTTCCGCGATCGACCAGGAAACGTCCAGACCGCCCTCGTCCCGCGAGAGGGCGCCGTACTTCACCGCGTTCGACGCCAGCTCGTGAAAGACCATCGCGAGGGCGATCACCGCCTTCGAGCGAAGCCGCACGGGCTTGCCCGACAGATGGACGCGCGCCTGATCGTAGATCGAGAGTTCCTTCAGGAGAACGGTCCTGAGGTCCGCCGCTTCCCAATGGCGCTCGCTGAGAACGTCGTGGGCGCGCGACAGCGCCTGGACGCGGGCGTCGAAGGTGGATTGCGCCACGCGCGGGTCGTAGTCGCCTCGGAAGCTCTGGCGGGCGATCGACTGCACGGAGGACAGCGTGTTCTTCACGCGGTGATTGAGCTCGTCGATGAGAAGACGCTGCCGGTCGTTCGCGCGCACATTGTCGGTCTGGTCGGTGGCCTGGACGAAGACCCCCGACACATCCCCGTGCTCGTTGCGGATCGGGCGGTAGGAGAAATCGAGATAGGCCTCCTCGGGGGCGCCGCCTTCGCTCTGCGCCATCATCACGCGTACGGATTTGCCGCCCGTCGGCATGCCGGTCATGTAGACCGCGTCGAGCATTTCGAAGAAGCCCTGCCCCTCCAGTTCGGGAAGGGCGGCGCGCACCTTGTTCCCCACGAGATCGCGTTCGCCGACGAAGCGCCGATACATCGCGTTGGCGAAGGTGAAGACGTGCTCGGGTCCCTGCAGGACGGCGACCATGCCCGGCGCCTCCTCGAAGAGACGGCGGAAGTCGGTGACCTCTTCGCGCTCGGAGCGCTCCACCGCGGCCTCGGCCTCGCGGGCGCGCTGGACGAGCTCCAGTTCGCCAGGAAACATGCGAAAGGGCACGGCCGCCGCCTCGCGCAGACGCACGAGCTCGGTGATGTCGACGGTGTTCTGCAGGACGAAGATCACCTCTCCGTCCGCGCCGAACAGCGGGGTGTGGACGGCCGTCCAGTAACGGTCCTCGATGCCGCCGCCCAGATGCTCGGAACGCGGAATGGCGTAATGGATATAGGCCAGCGTATCCGGCTTGCCGCTGGAGATGACGCTGCGCAGCGAGGCGACCAGCCGGCGTCCGGCATCGCCGTCGTTCGGGAAGGCCTCCATGATCGCGCGGCCGAGAAGGTCCGCTTCGGCAACCCCGACGGCCGCCTCGTAGGCCGGGTTGGCCGCCGCGTATCTCAGATCCCGGTCGAGGATCATGTGAGGGCTCGGCAGCGCGTGAAAGAGCTGCCGGAAGTTCAATCGGTCCATGCCTCTACGTCGCTCGTCCACTCCTCGGGGGAACGCCCGAGGATCCTGGTCGCCGCCCCGCCGGGGCCGGCCGTCGCGCATCCGCGAAGGACGGCCTGCATGGCGATGTAGCCGCCGGAGCGCCGCCGGGAAGAGGCGCGGACCGGCGAAGTCGAAGCGCTCGGGCCTTCAGCGCGTCAGGCGCTTGTAGGTCGGGCGCTTGGGGTTGACGCTTTCGGGGCCGAGGCGACGGATCTTGTCCTGCTCGTAATCCTCGAAATTGCCCTCGAACCACTCCCAGTGGCTGTCGCCCTCATAGGCGAGGATGTGCGTCGCCAGACGGTCGAGGAACATGCGGTCGTGGCTGATGACAACGGCGCAGCCGGCGTATTCCTCCAGCGCGTCCTCGAGGGCCGCGAGCGTCTCGGTGTCGAGATCGTTGGTCGGCTCGTCGAGCAGGATGACGTTGCCGCCGGTCTTCAGCATCTTGGCCAGATGCACGCGGTTGCGCTGACCGCCCGAGAGCGTGCCGACCTTCTGCTGCTGGTCCGGCCCCTTGAAGTTGAAGTTGCCGACATAGGCTCTGGAGTTCATCTCGAACTTGCCGAGCTTCATGATGTCGACGCCGCCGGAGATCTCCTCCCAGACGTTCTTGTTGCCGTCGAGGTGGTCGCGGCTCTGGTCGACATAGCCCAGATCGACGGTCTCGCCGATCGTGATCGAACCCGAATCCGGCTTCTCCTGCCCGGTGATCATCTTGAACAGCGTCGACTTGCCGGCGCCGTTCGGGCCGATGATGCCGACGATGCCGCCCGCCGGCAGCTTGAACGAGAGGTTCTCGATCAGGACGCGGTCGCCGTAGCCCTTGGTCAGGTTCTCGACCTCGATCACCTTGTTGCCGAGACGCTCGGAGGCCGGGATGACGATCTTGCCGTCCGCCGGACGACGGTTCTCCGCCGCCTCGACCAGCTCGTGATAGGCCTGGATACGCGCCTTGGACTTGGTCTGGCGGGCCTTGGCGCCCTGCTGGATCCACTCGCGCTCGCGGCTGATGGCGCGCATGCGCGCATCCTGCTCGCGGCCCTCCTGCGCCATGCGCTTGGTCTTCTTCTCCAGATAGACCGAGTAGTTGCCCTCGTAGGGCACGCCGCGCCCGCGATCGAGCTCGAGAATCCAGCCCGTCACGTTGTCGAGGAAGTAGCGATCGTGCGTGATCATCAGGACCGAGCCCGTGTACTCGCGCAGATGCTTCTCCAGCCAGGCGATGGTCTCGGCGTCGAGATGGTTGGTCGGCTCGTCGAGGAGCAGGATGTCGGGCTTGGACAGGAGCAACTTGCAGAGCGCCACGCGGCGCTTCTCGCCGCCCGACAGCGGGCCGACGGCCGCATCGCCCGGCGGGCAGCGCAGCGCGTCCATCGCCATCTCGACCTGGTTCTCCAGGTCCCAGAGGTTCTGCGCGTCGATCTCGTCCTGAAGACGGGCGCCCTCGTCGGCCGTCTCGTCCGAGTAGTTCATCATCAGTTCGTTGTAGCGGTCGAGGATCGCCTTCTTGTCGGCGACGCCCTCCATCACGTTCTCGAACACGGTCTTGGACTCGTCGAGCTTGGGCTCCTGCGGCAGATAGCCGACGGTCGCGCCCTCGGCCGCCCAGGCCTCGCCGGTGTAATCCTTGTCGACGCCCGCCATGATCTTCAGCAGCGTCGACTTGCCCGCGCCGTTCGGGCCGAGGATGCCGATCTTGGCGTCCGGGTAGAAGGAGAGGTGGATGTTCTCCAGCACCTTCTTGTTGCCGTAGGCCTTCGTCAGGTCCGACATGTGGTAGATGAATTGGCGCGCCATTAACGTCCCGGTCGTCGTTCGAATGAATGATGAGTTGGCGCGCTTCTACAGCATCGGCCCGGAAATCGGAATCGATTTTCAGGAAACCGACGCCTCGGTCAGGCCCGTTGGAGCCGTCGAGGAGGAAGGCGCGCCGCCTGGCTTGTCAGATGGGGATCGACCCGCCCGCGCTCAACCGGCGGCGAGCCCAGCGGCGTCCACCTCGCCCCGCCGGCATCCGGGAGAGACGTTCCGCGCGCCATGAATGAGGTCCGCCAGCGGAGCGTCGGGCGAGCCGGAGAGCTCGATCCGCAACTCGCGGATCAGCCGCCGGCCGTCCGCTTCCGCGCAGTCGACGAGGACGCGCGACCCCGCCCCGCGTCCGAAGGCCTCGTCGAAGGCGGCGCGGATGGCGGAGGCGTCGAGCGTCTCCCCGACCGAGGCCTCGAAGAGGTCGCGGACGGAACTGGCGTTCAGCTCGTTCAGAAGGCGGACGGAGACCGCGAAATAGGTCTGCGCGTCCCCCGGAAAGCAGGAGCCGTGCTTGATCCATTGGTGCCGGTCGAGCCCGGAGGCGACGCCCGGCATCACCTCCGCCAGCGCCGCCTCGGTCGCGGCGGTCAGGTCCGGCGCGGGCAGGCGCTCCCAGTCGCCGCGTTCGTCGAGCGCCACCAGACGCGGCTCGACGCCGCAATAGTCCCGTCCGCGGGGCTGCGGCCAGAGCCCGTGCAGCGAGAAGCCGACATCGTCGCGCGCGCCGTCGCGGCATTCGGTGACGCGCGGGCGCGTCTCGCAGAAGGAGGGCTGCCAGCTCGCCGCCAGCAGGAAGTCGTCGCGCACCGCGCCCGGCCGCTCCGGCGAGGCTTCCTCGGCCTCCGCCGCCTGCGTCGCCTCGTCCTCCACGCGGCCGCAGCCATAGGCGACCCAGCGCCGCTCGGGGTCGGCGCCGGGCACGAGGATCAGATAGTGACTGCCCGGCACCGCGTTGCGCCCGACGAGCGCGTAGGTCCGCCCGGCCTGCGTCGCGACATTGCCGGGATTGTCGTCCGGGTTTCGGATCGACGGGGTCGCGGGACACGTCGCCTCGGCGACGAAGGCGCCGACCATCGGCACCTGCGCCTGAGCGCTCCAGGGCAGGACGGAAAGGATGGCGGCGAAAAGGACGGGTCTCATGGCCCCATCCATAGGCCAGACGCCCTCTCCTGTCAGCGCGCCGCTCCCGAACGATGCGCCCAGCCCGTCATGCGCTTTTCCAGGAGCGCCATCAGCGCGTACATGACGATGCCCTCGATCGCGAGCATCACGAGCCCGGCGAAGACCAGAGGCACGTTGAACTGCGACTGCGCGCCCAGCATCATGAAGCCGAGGCCGGAATTGGCCGCGATGGTCTCCGAGACCACCGAACCGACGAAGGCGAGCGTGATCGCGATCTTCAGAGAGCCGAAGAAGTACGGCATCGAGCGCGGGATGCCGACCTTGGTCATGATCTCCCATTTCGACGCGCCGAGCGCGCGCAAGACGTCCTCCATCTCCGGCTCGATGGTGGCGAGGCCCGTCGCCACGTTCACCACGATCGGGAAGAAGGCGATGAGGAAGGCGGTCAGGATCGCCGGCACCGTGCCGATGCCGAACCAGATGACGAGGATCGGCACCACCGCGACCTTCGGGATCGAGTTGAACCCGATCATGAGCGGATAGAGACCGGCGTAGATCGTGCGCGACCAGCCGACCAGCAGCCCGAGGCCCAGCCCGAAGACGACGGCGAGCAGGAAGCCCGCGACGGTGGTGAACAGCGTCTGCAGCGAATTCGTCCAGATCGCCGGCCAGTACTGGATAATCGCGCCGAGGATCACCGAGGGCGCGGGCAGGATGTAGATCGGCATCTGGAACAGCCGGACCGCGCCCTCCCAGATCACGAACAGCCCGATCGTGTAGAGCCAGGGCGCGAGCTTCACCCAGTCGACGCCGCCCCCGGCCTTCCTGCGCGGCTTTGGCTTGGCCTCGACGGCGCGGATGTCGGCGGGAAGCTCGCTCATGCCGCCACCCTCGCCTCTGCGATCTCGGCTCGGAGCTCGTGGACGAGATCGACGAAGGGCTTCTCGTACATCAGATCCAGCGGGCGCGGGCGGTCGAAGGGCACCTCGCGCTCCAGCTTCACCTTGCCGGGCCGCGCCGTCATCACCACCACGCGGTCGGCCAGATAGGCCGCCTCGCGCAGATCGTGGGTCACGAGGACGATGGTTATCCCCTTCTGCGCGTGGATGTCGCGGATCACCATCCACAGCTCCTCGCGCGTGAAGGCGTCGAGCGCGCCGAAGGGCTCGTCGAGCATGATCAGCTCGGGCTCGTGGATGAGCGCGCGGCAGAGATTGGCGCGCTGCTGCATGCCGCCCGAAAGCTGCCAGGGATACTTCGAGCCGAAGCCCTTGAGCCCGACGAGGTCGAGCAGCGCCTCGGCCTTGGCGACGTACTCCGCCTTGTGCCGGCGCAGCCGCCTCTTGTGCGGCTCCACGATCTCCAGGGGCAGGAGGATGTTGTCGAGCGTCGTTCGCCAGGGCAGCAGCGTCGGGTTCTGGAAGGCCATGCCGACGATCGACACCGGCTCCGACACCTCCTTGCCCGCGACGATGACGACGCCCTCGCTCGGCCCCTGGAGCCCGGTGACGAGCTTCATCAGCGTGGACTTGCCGCAGCCGGAAGGACCGACGACGGCGACGAACTCGCCGCGCCCGACCCGAAGGTTCAGGCCTTCCACAGCCAGCGTTCCGCCGTCGCCGCCATAGCGGAGCGAGACGTCGTCGAGCGTGACGAGCGGGTTCATGCCGGCGCCCCCTCGCCCGCTCAGTCGATCATCCGGTCGGCCTCGGGCGGCAGATACTGGCCGTCGAAGACGCGGTCCGGCGACGGCGGGTTCTCCAGCCCGACCGACAGGTCGAGAAGCTCGATGGAGCGCGCGAGCTTGTCCTCGTCCACGCCGCCGAAGCCGTTCTCGCGCACGGCCGCCGTCGCGATGTTCATCTCGTTCGCCATTTCCAGGCGCTCGATCTCGGTTTCGAGGTTGAGGATGTTGTTGGCGCGCAGCACCGCCTCGGCGCCGGCCTGCGGATCGGCGATCGCGTCCTTGAAGCCGCGGGTGATCGCGGCCAGCACTCCGCGCACGGCGTCCGGGTTCTCTTGCGCGAAATTCGTGTTCACCATCACGGCGTTGCCGTAGAGGTCGAGCCCGTGGTCGGCCATCAGGATCGGCACGATGTCCTCTTCGGCGACGCCCTGCGCCTTGAGGTTCAGGACGACCGAGAAGGCGAAGCCGAAGACGGCGTCGACCGCGCCCTGCGCCAGCATCGGCTCGCGCACGGGAAAGCCGACGCTCTCGATGGTGATCGAGGAGGTGTCGAGGTCGTTGACCTCCACGAAGGCGGGCCATTGGGCGTAGGCGCCGTCCGGCGGCGGAGCGCCCAGCGTCTTGCCCTCCAACGAGGCCGGGTCTTCGGTCACCCCTTGCGAGGCGCGCCCGACGATGGAGAAGGCCGGCCGCTCGTAGACGATCTGCACCGCCTCGATGGGCTCGTCCGGATTGGTGTCGAGGAACTTGATGAGCGCGTTCAGGTCGCCGAAGCCCATCTGGTAGGTGCCGGTGGTGATGCGCGGGATCGCCTCCAGCGAACCGTTGCCGACGTCGATCGAGACATCGACGCCCGCCTCTTCGAAATAGCCGCGCTCCTTCGCCAGCAGGAAGCCGGCCGCCGGACCCTCGAAGCGCCAGTCCAGCGTGAAGCGGACGGGCGTCAGATCCTGGGCGCCCGCAAGGCTCGGGGCGAGGAGCCCGGCGGCGGCGACGGAGGCGGCGAGAAGAAGTCTGGTCATGGAGCGGCCCAAAGGGAGGAACACGGCGCTCAGTGTTGACGCGCCGCATCCGCTGCCGCAACACGATTCCGCAGGGGCGGGCAAAGGCATGGCGCATCTGCACAGGCGGCGAGCGCGCCGCTCAATCGCGCGCCGCTCCCTGCCTGCCCTGCGAGCAGCTGGAGCGTTTCATGTTCGACCGGCCGACAGTCCTCGAATCGCCGACCGGCGCGACGCTTCTCCTGCGTTCGCAACCGGCCGAAGGGAGAGCGCGCGGGATCGTCCTGATCCTGCATGGACTGGCCGAACATTCGGCGCGCTACGCGCGCCTTGCGCGTGAGCTCTCCGCGCTCGGCTTCCACGTCCATGCCCACGATCATCGCGGCCATGGCGGGACGCGAGCGCCGGACGCCCCTCCCCGCCGCTTTGCCGGAAAGGACGGTCCGGAAGCGGTTCTGCGGGACTGCGAGGCGGTGGAGGCCTTTGCGCGAGCGGCCCATCCGGGCCTTCCCGTCGTCGTTCTGGGCCATTCCATGGGGGCGCTCATCGCCGCGAATCTCGCCGCGCGGCGAGGGGCCGCGCTCGCGGGCGTCGCGCTCTGGAACGGCAATCTCGACCGGGGACCGGACGTCTTCATCGCCCGCGCCCTCTTCCGTCTGGAGCGCATCTATCGCGGCTCGGACGTGGCGAGCGCGCTCTTTCCGGCGCTGACCTTCCGCGCCTGGGCGCGGTCGGTGCCGGACCGCCGCCGCGATGCCGACTGGCTCACGCATGACGAGGGGATCGCCGCCGCCTACGAGGCGGACCCGCTGTGCGGCTGGAACCCGACCGTCTCGCTCGCCGAGGACCTGACCGCCCTCACGCTGGAAGGCGCCGGCCGCAAGGCCCTCGCCGCTCTGCCGAACAGCCTGCCGCTGCATCTTCTGGGCGGCGGCGCCGATCCGGCGACGAAGAGCGGCGCGGCGGTCGGGCGGCTGGCGGCCCGCATGCGGAGCGCCGGTCTGAAGGACGTCACGAGCCTGATCGTCCCCGGCGCGCGGCACGAGACGCTGAACGAGATCGAGGCCTACCGCCGGCCCGCGATGGATTCGCTGACCGCCTGGCTGGAGCGGATCGTACCCCTCGTCAGCGGACGATGATCGGCGCGTAGACCGGGCGCGGCGGAAAGGGATCGTAGAGCAGCGCCGCGCGCCGATCGGCCGCGCGCGAGAGGTCGATCCGCTGCAGGCAGGAGGCGAAGGCGTCGGTCCCCGGCCGGAAGCCGTAGGACCGGCACTGGTTCTCGTCCGCCGCCCGCCGTTCGGCGGGGCTGACGGAGACGCAGCCGGCAAGGGCAAGGGCCGACAGAAGAGCCGCGATCAGGCGCGTTCGCATGGGCGTTTCCTTTCGGCGCCGAGGGCACCGCGAGCCATGCGAGGGATATAGGGAGCCGTCAGTCGAAGAGCGAGGAGACCGATTCCTCGGCCGCCGTGCGCTGGATCGCCTCGCCGAGGAGGTTGGCTGTGGAGACGACGCGGATATTGCCGGTTTCGCGAACGGCCTGCGGCGGCTGGATGGAGTCGGTGATCACCAGTTCTTCGAGGCGCGAGGCCGCGATGCGCGCCGTGGCGCCGCCCGAAAGCACGCCGTGCGTGATGTAGGCGCGAACGCTGGCCGCGCCCTGCTTCATCAGCGCGTCGGCCGCGTTGCAGAGCGTGCCGCCCGAATCGATGATGTCGTCGACCAGGATGCAGTGGCGGCCCGCGACGTCGCCGATGATGTTCATCACCTCGGATTCGCCCGGCTTCTCGCGGCGCTTGTCGACGATGGCGAGCGCCGCGTCGAGGCGCTTGGCGAGTGAGCGGGCACGGACCACGCCGCCGACGTCCGGCGACACGACCATGCAGTTCTCGGCCTCGACATGCGCCTTGATGTCGCGCGCCATCAGCGGGATCGCGAAGAGGTTGTCGGTCGGAATGTCGAAGAAGCCCTGGATCTGGCCGGCGTGCAGATCGAGCGTCATCACGCGGTCGGCGCCCGCCTCGGTGATGAGGTTGGCGACGAGCTTGGCGGAGATGGGGGTGCGCCCGCCGGCCTTCCGGTCCTGCCGCGCATAGCCGAAATAGGGGATCACCGCCGTGATGCGCCGCGCCGAGGCGCGCCGCATGGCGTCGATCATGATGAGAAGCTCCATCAGATGATCGTTCGCCGGATAGGACGTCGGCTGGACGATGAAGACGTCCTCGCCGCGCACGTTCTCCTGGATCTCGACGAAGATTTCCTCGTCGGCGAAGCGACGGACCGAGGCCTTGCCGAGCGGCAGCTCGAGATAGGCGCAGATGGCTTCGGCAAGCGCCCGGTTCGAATTGCCGGAGAAGAGCTTCATGGACTGACCCGCGTCGGATGCTGGAACGCCTTGCGCACCCTTGTCGAGCGCCGCCCGTGGCTTATGGCGGGCTCCATACCAACAACGGGTGAAGAGTCAAAGCGCCAGTGTCGGCATCGCCGAAATGCTTACGACACCGTGACGAGGTCGAGCGGCAGTCTCGACAGCGGCTCCGGCGCGCCGTCGGTGGTCAGATAGGTCCGCCCGAGCGTCATCGCGACGCCCTCCTCCGAATCCATCAGGATCATGTGGGCGAAGAGCGTCATGTTCGGCTCGATGATCTGCGTGTTGCCCGTCATGAACATCTGCGGGTCCATCCAGGACGGGGCGAAGCGCGCGCCGACCGAATAGCCGCAGGCCGCCAGACGATGGCGCACGAGCTTGTGCTCCTCCATCACGCGGGCATGGGCGTCGAAGACCTCGCCGAAGGTGCTTCCGGGGCGCATCGCCTCCTCCACCGCGGCCAGGGCCTCGCGCGCGGCGGCGTAAAGCTCCTCGTGGCGCATCAGCGGCGTGCCGACGATGACGGTGCGCATCGCGGGCGCGTGGTAGTTCGCCTTCACGCCCGCCCATTCGACGGTCAGCTGGTCGCGCGCGTCGAGCTTGCGTCGGCCGGACTTGGAGCGGCACAGGAGCGCGTCGGGTCCGGAGCCGAGGATGAAGGGATTGGCCGGATAATCGCCGCCGAGGCGGAACACCTCGCCCTGCAGCGCGTGCAGCAGTTCGGCCTCGTCGGCGCCCGCCCGCACGAGCGCGAGCATGGCGTCGAAGGCTTCGTCGCCGATGCGGGCGGCTTCGCGCGCATAGGCGATCTCCGCCTCGCTCTTCACCAGCCGCAGCGACGGCACGAGGTCGGAGGCGTCGGAGAGGGTCGCGAAGGAGCCGAGCTTGTCGTCGACGAGCTTGCCGTTGGCCGCCGTCAGCCCGTGCGTCGAGCGCTCGATGCCGACCTTCATGCCAAGGAGGCCCATCTCGTCGCACATGTCGCGCAGTTCGATAGCCGGGTTGGCGCCCGCGCGGTCCCGCCAGACGACGATGGTTTCGATGTTGGAGGTCTGTCGCGCCTGCCGCAGATCCGCCGAGCGGGTGAGAAGCCGCATCTCGCCGTCGGCCTTCACCACCAGACATTGGAAGAAGCAGAAGCCGAACGTGTCGTAACCCGTCAGCCAGTACATGGAATCCTGCGCGAACAGGAGCATGGCGTCGAGCTTGCGCGCCTCCATCTCGGCCTTCAGGCGTTCGAGCCGCCCCGCATACTCCTCCGGCTGAAAGTGCAGCATCGTCCCGTCCCTCGATGTTATGCGTGATGGCCCGGCGCTCAGGCGGTGAGCGCGATCGCCGAGATCTGCCGGCCGTAGTCGGGCTCGCCCCGATGGGTGGTCCGGCGGTAGGAGAAGAAGCGCTCCTCGTCCCCATAGGTGCATGCGCCAACGAAGCCGGCGGCGACCCCTGCGCGCGTCAGGCGCGAAACGATGAGGCCGGGCAGGTCGAACTGGCGCTTGTCGGACGTGGCGCCCGGCGAGAAGAAGCGCGCGGCCTCGGCATCGTTCGCCACGATGTCGTCGGCCATGGCGGCGCCGACCTCGTAATGGCGCTGCGTGATCGTCGGGCCGAGGCTGGCGACGATCGAGCCCCGAGTCGCGCCGAGCCGCTCCATCGCCCCGATGGTGGCCTCCAGGACGCCGCCGACGGCGCCCTTCCAGCCCGCATGGGCCGCGCCCACGACCCGCGCCTGCGGATCGGCGAAGAGCACGGGTCCGCAGTCCGCCGTCACCACGCCGATGGCGAGGCCCGGCGTCGCGGTGACCACCGCATCCGCCTTCGGACGGCTCGATCCGAAGGGCGCGTCCACCGCGACGACCTCCGGCGAATGGATCTGCCAGGGCGTCACGATGTCGTCGGCACCGGCCAGGAAACACGCGGCCCGCCGGCGGTTCTCCGCCACCGCCTCGCCTTCGTCGTCGCTGCCGATCCCGGCATTCAGGCCCCGGTAGATTCCGGTCGAGACGCCGCCGGACCGCGTGAAGAAGGCATGGGCGACGCCGCTCGCCGCGCCCAGTTCGGCGCTCTGCACGACATCATGCTCGGTCAGTTGAGAGGCCGATTCACGGCGTGCGGGCTGCATGGGCGGGATCGTGTGCGAGGGCCGGGGCGAAGTCAATTGGATGTCGGTGTCGCGGCGAAGGGCGGCAAGGGCAGCGCGGCCGAGCTTGCGGCCACCACCTTGAAGAGCGCGCCCATCTCGTCGGCGCCCCGCCCGGCAAGGCGCCGCACCGCCGCCTCGATCGCCCTGCGCCCCGCCTCGTCGGCCGGAGCGCCGAGGCGCCCTGCCCGCTCCAGAAGACCGAGGGCCACCAGGAAGTCGCCCTGCTCCATGACCGGGGAGACCCGCGCCCCTGCTTCACCGAGCGCGCCGGCGAGACGCTCGAAATCGACATGGCTCGTGATGTCGCACGAACCCGGCTCGACGAGCGGATCGGCGAAGCGGTGGCCCCGCAAGGCCTGCAGCGTGTCGCCATAGGCCGAGCGAGCGTGACCGTAGTCGAGGATCAGCGCCGCGCCGGACCGCGCCACGATCGCCGCGCCGATCTCGCTCGCGATCGCCTCGCGCAGCGGAGAGAGTTCGAAGATCGCGCCCTCCTGCGCGTCCTCGGCCGGCAGCGGCAGGGCCTCGGCGGCGACGTTGTCGGCCTCGACGAACCGGAAGCCGCCGTCCTCGCCCGCGCCGACGCGCCGCTCGCGCCAGACCCCGCCGCGAAAGCGGTACTGGCGGACGGCGACGGCGTCGAAGAGCTCGTTGGCGACGAGGAAGAGCGGCAGATCCTCGAGGTCGGAGAAGCGCCGCACGCGCACCGGCGCCATGTCGAAGCGCGACAGGCGCTCGATCTGCTCGGCGGCCAGCCGGTCGCTTGTCTCGATCAGCCTGACGCGGGCGGCCCTGGCGAACTCGACGTCGAGTTGGCGGACCGTCCGCAGGATGTCGGCCATCATCGTGCCGCGGCCCGGGCCGAACTCAGCCAGCACGAAGGGCGCGGGGCGCCCCAGCGCCCTCCAGGCGGCGAGGAGCCAGGCGCCGATCAGTTCGCCGAACATCTGGCTGATCTCGGGCGCGGTGGTGAAGTCGCCGTCCACGCCGATCGGCTTGCCCCGGCTGTAATAGCCGTCTCGACGGTCGAAGAGCGCGATGTTCCAGAAGCGCTCCAGGCTCATCGGCCCCTCGCGCCCGATCGCCTCCGCGATCTTCGCGGGCAGCTCGCTCAAGAGGCGACGGCGCTCCGCTTGGCGATGGCGTCGGCGCTCGGGTTCGCCACCGCCCGCTTGGCCGATGCGATGCAGATGAGCCCGAGCGCCGCCATTGGCAGGGACAGCACCATGCCCATGGTCAGCCAGGAGGTGCCGGCGAGGTAGCCGATATGGGCGTCCGGCAGGCGGAAGAACTCGGAGAAGATCCGCGCGCAGGCGTAGCCGACGAGAAAGAGCCCGATCGTCAGACGCGGCCGATGCAGCGTGTGGAAGCGGTGGATCGCGACATACAGGAGGATGAAGAGCGCGATGCCCTCCAGACCCGCCTGATACAGCTGGCTCGGATGGCGCGGCTCCGGGCCGGCGCCCGGAAACACCATCGCCCAGGCGACATTGGTCGGCGCGCCGTAGAGTTCGGCGTTCACGAAATTGGCGAGGCGTCCGAAGAACAGGCCGAAGGGCACGCTCGCCGCCACGACGTCGCCGAAGCTCCAGAGCGGCACCTTGCGGCGGCGCGCGAAGAGGAGCGTCGCCAGCACCACGCCGATGAGACCGCCGTGGAAGGACATGCCGCCTTCCCAGACGCGCAGGATCGCCAGCGGGTCGGCCATCCAGTTGGCCGTGTCGTAGAAGAGGATGGAGCCGAGGCGCCCGCCCGCCACGATGCCGACCGTGACCCAGAGGATGTAGTCATCGACGTCGTCCTTGGTGATGGGCGAGACCCCGCCCGGCCAGAGCGCGTCCTTGCCCGCGAGGTAGCGCCCGGAAAGCCAGCCGCAGAGGATGCCCGCGACGTAGGCGAGGCCGTACCAGCGGATCGCCAGCGGGCCGATCTCGACCAGAACGGGGTCGATGTTCGGATAGGCGAGAACGCCGAGAATGGAGAGGGTCGACATCGGTAAGGGCTCAGGGCTCGGCGCGTCACTCGCGCGGCAGGTCGCGGTCGGCGGGAGCTTTGGTCGGTGCGGGCTTCCGGGTCAACCGCCGGCGCGCCATTGCCTTCCCTCCCGCGCCCGCCTACCTGACAGACGAAACGGATCCTTGGAGCGACGAGACCCATGAGCACCAGCAGAGGCCCGAGCCGCGTTCTCGACGAGGTCGCCCGGCTCTTCACCGACACGGCCGGCGCCGCGCAGGGTGTGCGCCGCGAGGTCGAGACCCTGGTGCGCGGCCAGACCGAGCGCCTGATCGGCCAGCTCGATCTCGTCCAGCGCGAGGAGTTCGAGGTGGTGCGCGAGATGGCGGTTCGCGCGCGCACCGAGAACGAGGAGCTCAAGCGCCGCATCGCCGCGCTCGAGGCCGCCGCCGGCACGTCCGACGAGACGCAGGCAAAGCCGTTCGACGGACCGACCCCGCCGACGCTCTGACGCCTTTTTCGCCCTCTTCGGGTCAGCCGCCTCCTCGCCGAGGAGACGAAGCGGCAGCCGAGTCAGGCACTTATCCACAGACGCCGGCGCCTTCGCGCCGGCGTTTTGCGTCTGCCGCCGGAGTCGGAAAGCGCTTTTCGCTGAATCGTTTAGGGGGCCGGATTCGCCCTCCGTCTCATGGGCGCCGAACATGAAATGGTTAACAAGCCGTTTCCGGTGTGGCGTGAGGACTCCGTCTGGATACACTGATTCCAAAGGGTGATTCGCGACGGGCGCGTCTCATCGGATGGATGAGGCGGGCGAAGCGGCTCCGGTCGCGGCGCAGGAAGAGGATCGGACGGACGAGGACCCGTCCGGCCCTTTTCGACCGCCGCGAACGATGCGGAACGAGACGGACATGAGAATGCAACTGACCGAGACCGAGATCCGGCGCGGCGCCAATCCGGTGGACACGGTGGAGAACGTCGCCTGCGAGCGCGACTGGAGCTTCGAGCGCCTGTGCGACGACGAACTGTCCGTCGCCGTGAAGGGCCTGCACGGCGACTATGCGGTCTCCTTCTCCTGGATGGAGGAGTGCGAGGCGCTGCACTTCGCCTGCGCCTGCGATCTCAAGATTCCGTCGCGCTGCGAGGCGGAGGTGTTGCGGCTCGTCGCCAAGATCAACGAGGGGCTGCTCGTCGGCCATTTCGACCTCTGGCCGAGCGAGGGCGCGGTGATGTTCCGCCACACGCTGCTCCTGTCGGGCGGTGCCGAGCCCACCGTGCAGCAGGCCGAAAGCCTCCTCGCCTACGGGCTGCAGCACTGCGAGCGCTACATCCAGGCCTTCCAGTTCGTGGTCTGGGCCGGTCGCAGCGCCGAGGAGGCGCTGGCCTGCTCGCTCTTCGAGACGGTCGGGCACGCATGATGGCCTTCGGTCGCGTCCTTCTCCTCGGCGGCGGCAACATGGGCGGCGCCCTGGCGCTCGGCTGGCTGAAGGGCGGACTTCCCGCCGCCGACCTCACGGTGCTCGACCCCAAGGGCGGCTCCCATGTCGAGGCGCTGGTCGCGCAAGGGGCGAAGCACCGCACGGAGCCGGACGGTCTAAACGCCGACATTCTCGTCGTCGCCGTCAAGCCGCAGATCATGGACGCGGCCCTGCCGCCCTTGAAGGATGCGGTCTCGCCGCAGACGCTCGTCGTCTCCGTCGTCGCCGGGCGCACCGTCGCCTCGATCGAGGGGCATCTCGGTCGATGCCCGGTCGTGCGCGCCATGCCCAACACGCCGGCCCTGATCGGGCGCGGCATCACCGGCGCCTTCGCCTCCCCGCGCGTGACCGACGCGCAGCGCGAGGCGGCCGACCGCCTGCTCGGCGCCTGCGGCCCGGTCGAATGGGTCGGATCCGAGCGCGACATCGATGCGGTCACCGCCGTCTCGGGCTCCGGCCCCGCCTATGTCTTCCACCTGGCCGAAGCCCTCGCGGCGGCCGGCGTGACGGCCGGCCTCGACCCGGATCTCGCCCTGCGCCTCGCCCGCCACACCGTCGCGGGCGCGGGCGAATTGATGATCCGCTCGGAGGACGACCCGGCCCAGCTGCGCCGGAACGTCACCTCCCCGAACGGGACGACGCAGGCCGCGCTCGAAGTGCTGATGGGCGAGGACGGCTTCCCGAGCCTTCTGAAACGGGCCGTCGAAGCGGCCCGCGCCCGCGCCGAGGAACTGTCGAAGGGATGAGCATGACGACCGAGACCGTGGCGCCCGAGATCGCCTTCGACGACTTCATGAAGGTCGATATTCGCGTCGGGACCATCGTCGCGGCGGAGCCCTTCCCCGAAGCGCGAAAGCCGGCCTTCAAGCTGCAGATCGATTTCGGGCCGGAGATCGGGATCAAGAAGTCCTCCGCGCAGATCACCGTGCGCCACAGTCTGGACGAGCTCGTCGGGCGGCAGGTGATGGCGGTCGTGAACTTTCCGCCGCGCCAGATCGGGCCGATGCGCTCCGAGGTGTTGACGCTCGGCTTCCCGGACGAGGCCGGCAACGTGGTGCTGGCCGCGATCTCTCATACTGTCCCGAACGGCGGGCGCCTCTTCTAGCCTCGGACGCTCTTGACATCGCTCGGGCGCCCTCCGGGGCGCTCCTCCGGGTCCGGCTCGACGGGCGGCACGTCCCCGTCCGGCTCGCGGATGTCGTCGTCGCCCACGTGATCGCCGCCCGGCAGATCTTCGCCGGGAAGGGAATCCGGCGGCATCGGCGGCCCCTTGGTCGGATCGATGATGTTCGGCTCGATGTTGGACATGGATCAACCTCGCAGGTGTCGGAGCGGGCCGCTCGATTGCCCCCCCTTTCAACCCAACGCGATGACGACGTCGTCCGGTTCCGTCTTGTGGTTCGTCCAGATGCGCACGCGGGTCCGGGTCTGCGGCACGGCCATCGATAGAATTTCGGGGTTGTTGGCATCGAAGATATCGACGCGACGGTCCGGCGTATCGATGTAGCCATCGAAACGTGGCTCCGCGAGGGGATGCGCAACGTCCTCGTAGTCTCCCATCGTAATCGTTGTTGGACCATCCACGTAGTACTGACATCCAACGCTGATACAGGTCCGATTAGCGGCCAAACCGACGTAATCGTTATCAAATGGGAAATCGATATCCTTTACCCCGCTTACGCTGAATTGCGTATACTCCGGGTCGAAAGTTTTCTTCAGAACACTCATCTTTGTCATTTTCTCCTGTAGGCTCCGATCAGGCCGCCTTGGCTGGCACTGCAGGCAGCACAATGTGGATAGATCCGGGTTGGTGTTCCGATCGACTTTGGCACCTGATGGTCGCCTACGAATGAACCGCTCTTGCTTCGTGGATCGGTGCTTCCGCAGCGGTGGCAGTCGAACGCTCGTCCCGGCGCGGCTTGCCCTTTCCGCCTCATTCCGGCTATAGGCACGCCCATCCCGCGCGGACACCCTTGGAGGCAGCGCGGGGGAAGCGGCTCGTCACCCGAGCCGCTTTTCGCCGTTTCGGCCCTCACGGCTGCGCCGGCATCTCCGAATTCAACGCTTGAAGGATTGATCCCATGAGCGAGAGCTACACGGTCAAGGCCGAAGCGCGCGAGAAGGTCGGCAAGGGGGCCGCCAGACATCTTCGCCGCAACGGAATGGTGCCCGCCGTCATCTACGGCGACAAGCAGGAGCCCCTGCCGATCGCGGTCCCCTACAAGGAGACCTTCCTGAAGCTGCACGGCGGCGGCTTCCTGACGACGGTCATCACGATCGAAATCGGCGGCCAGTCGATCAAGGTCCTGCCGAAGGACTACCAGCTCGACGTCGTCAAGGACACGCTCGTCCACGTCGACTATCTGCGCGTCTCCGACCGCACGGTCGTCACGGTCAACGTGCCCGTCCACTTCGAGAACGAAGACGCGGCGCCCGGCATCAAGGCGAACGACGGCACGCTGAACGTCGTCCATCACCAGATCGAGGTCTCCTGCCCGGCGCAGTCGATCCCGGAGGGCTTCACCTTCGATCTGACCGGCCTGGAGATCGGCGACGCGATCCACGTCTCGGCGCTCAAGCTGCCGAAGAACGTCGAGCTGACGAGCGACGAGGACTACATCGTCGCCACGATCGTTCCGCCGATGTCGGACGAGGTCGACGAGGACGCGCCGGTCGAGGGCGAGACCGAGGTCATCGGCGAGTCGGACGCGGATACGGCCGAGGCCGAGGCGAAGTCCGGCGAGGACGCGCAGAAGTCCGAGAACGGCTGATCCGGCGCGCCGCGGCTCTCGCGGCGCGACCCCTGCACGAACGGAGGTCGGGACATGCTGCTCCTCGTCGGGCTCGGCAATCCCGGCCCCCAATATGCCGGACACCGGCACAATATCGGCTTCATGGCGCTGGACGAGATCCACCGCGATCCGTCCTTCTCGCCGTGGACGAAGAAGTTTCAGGGCGAAGTGTCCGAGGGCCGCATCGCCGGCGACAAGGCGCTGCTCCTCAAGCCCCAGACCTTCATGAACGACAGCGGGCGCTCCGTGCTGGCAGCCGCGTCCTTCTACAAGATCGAGCCGTCCAGCATCGTCGTCTTCCACGACGAACTGGACCTGCCGCCCGCCAAGGTGCGCGTGAAGACCGGCGGCGGTCACGGCGGCCACAACGGGCTTCGCTCGATCGACTCGCATCTGGGCAAGGACTACCGCCGCGTGCGGCTCGGCATCGGCCATCCGGGCCACAAGGACCGCGTCTCGCCTTACGTCCTCTCCGACTTCGCCAAGGCGGACAGGGACTGGCTCGAGCCGCTGCTGGAAGCGATCGCCAAGAATGTCGAGCTTCTCGCCCGGGGCGAGGACGCGCAGTTCATGAACCGCATCGCGCAAGGCACGGGCTCGGACGAGCCGGCCTCGGCCAAGGGCGCGGGCAGGAAGCCGGGCCAGAGCCACATCCGGCAGGCGCGCGGGGCGGCCGCGCCGAAGATGCCCGAGAGCGGGCCGCTCGCCGGCATGCTGAAGAAGCTCTTCGGCAAGGATTGAGGCGCGCGACGCGCGCCGGACCATTCAGAAGGATCAAGCAGATGGGCTTTCGCTGCGGCATCGTCGGGCTTCCCAACGTCGGCAAGTCGACCCTCTTCAACGCGCTGACCAAGACGGCGGCCGCGCAGGCGGCGAACTATCCGTTCTGCACGATCGAGCCGAACACCGGCGACGTCGGCGTACCGGACCCGCGCCTGCGCGACATCAGCCGCATCGCCAAGTCCGCCAACGTCATCCCCACGCGCATCACCTTCGTCGACATCGCCGGCCTCGTGCGCGGCGCGTCGAAGGGTGAAGGCCTCGGCAACCAGTTCCTCGCCAACATCCGCGAGGTGGACGCCATCGTCCACGTGCTGCGCTGCTTCGAGGACGACGACATCACCCATGTCGAGGGCCGCATCGACCCCGTGGCCGACGCCGAGACGGTCGAGACCGAGCTGATGCTCTCCGACCTCGAAAGCCTGGAGCGCCGCATCGTTGCCACGCGCAAGAAGGCGCAGGGCAAGGACAAGGAGGCGCTGGCGCAGCTGCCCGTGATGGAGGCCGCGCTCGCCAAGCTGAACGGCGGCGAGCCGGTGCGTGTGCTTCTGCCCTCCCTCGATGCGGAGGAGGCGCGCGAGCTGCGCAACCTCAACCTCCTGACCTCCAAGCCCGTCCTCTACGTCTGCAACGTCGCGGAAGGCGACGCGGCCACCGGCAACGCCCATTCTGCGGCCGTCGCCGCGATGGCCGAGCGCCAGGGCGCCAAGTCCGTCGTCATCTCGGCCGCCATCGAGGCGGAGATCGCCCAGCTGCCCGAGGGCGAGGTCGGCGAATATCTGGAGGCGATGGGGCTGGAGGAGCCCGGCCTCGACCGGCTCATCCGCGCCGGCTACGAGCTGTTGAACCTCATCACCTACTTTACCGCCGGCCCGAAGGAGACGCGGGCCTGGACGGTGCGCCGCGGGTCCAAGGCGCCGCAGGCCGCGGGCGTCATCCACACGGACTTCGAGAAGGGCTTCATCCGCGCCCAGACCATCGCCTTCGCCGACTACGTGTCGCTCGGCGGCGAAGTGGCGGCCAAGGAGGCCGGCAAGGCGAGAGACGAGGGCAAGGAATATCTCGTCCAGGACGGCGACGTGATGCTGTTCAAGTTCAACGTCTGACGACCTCCGGAGGGGTGGACAGCCGCCCCTCCCCCGCCGATGCTCCCGGCTCGCAGAGGAGCGCCACGCATGATCATCTTCAGGAGCGGCTCGCGGCCGTCGAACCGCGCGCCGGCCGAGTATTTCACCGGCACGGTCTGGCAGGACCCGATCGTGGAGGCCGAGGCGCCGGCCCGCCTTCGCGCCGCGCTCGTGCGCTTCGACCCCGGCGCGCGCACGAATTGGCACACCCATCCGCTCGGCCAGACGCTTCAAGTCGTCTCCGGCTGCGGCCTGTTCCAGGGCGCCGAGGGCCCCGTCCGCGTCATCCGGCCGGGCGACACGGTCTGGATTCCGGCGGGCGAGCGCCACTGGCACGGCGCGACGCCGGAAACGTCCATGACCCACATCGCCATGCACGAGGCTCTGGACGGGCGCCATGTCGACTGGGCCGAGCCGGTCGGCGACGAGGATTACGGCGCTCCCCGCCAGGAGAGCTGAGCCGTTAAGCCTGTCCGAAAAGCGCCCCGGTCCCCTGCCGTGTTTGGCCTCAATCGCATGCGAGCTTCGCCTCGTACGATTCCTCCCGCATGGCAGGCTGATTCACCGATGACCCGGTTCCCGCTTCTTCTCTCGGCGGCGCTTCTCGCGACCGCCGCCGCCGCTCCCGCCGTCGCGCAGCCCGCCCCTCCGCCGCCTTCGGCAGGCGCCCCGGCCCCTGCTCCGGAACGCCATTACGTCCGGGTCACCGGTGAGGGCGAGGCGCGCGCCGCGCCCGATCTCGCGATCGTCCAGCTGACGGTGCTGCGCACCGCCGAGGCGGCCGACGCGGCGCTGAGCGAGGCGAACGAGGCGGCCTCGGCCGTCGCGGAAGCCATGCGCTCCTTCGAGATCGAGGACCGCGACCTCCAGACGGGCGGCCTCTCGATCACCCCGCAATATCGCTACGAGAACCGTCCGGACGGCACGAGCGTGCCGCCGGAGATCATCGGCTACGAGGTCCGCAACTCGCTGACCGTGCGCGTGCGCGACCTCGACCGGCTGGGCGAGATTCTCGACCGGGCGGTGGAGCTCGGCGTCAACCAGGGCGGCGACATCAACTTCCAGATCGAGGACACCTCGGAACTGGAGAACGAGGCGCGACGCGACGCCTTCGAGCAGGCGCGCCGCAGTGCGCAGACGCTGGCCGAAGCGGCCGGGCGCACGCTGGGGGCGGCCACCGCCATCTCGGACGAGAGCGCGAGCTACGCCCCGCCTCCGCCCATGCCGATGATGGCCCGCAGCATGATGGCCGAAGCCGCGCCGGGCGGTTCGGTGCCGGTGGAGATCGGCGAGAACACCGTCACGACGCGCGTCCAGGTCGTCTTCGAGCTGAACTGATCGTCTCGCTCCGTCCGCCGATGGTCCTCGTCGACCCCGGCGGACGGAGCCCCGAATTTCGAAGCGCCAAAGAAAAAGGGCCCCGCTCGCATCGAGCGGGGCCCATTTTCGTCCGTCCGTTCGTGACGGTCAGCTGTCGAGGAAGCTGCGCAGCTTGCGCGACCGGCTCGGATGCTTGAGCTTGCGCAGCGCCTTCGCCTCGATCTGGCGGATGCGCTCGCGCGTCACCGAGAACTGCTGGCCGACCTCTTCCAGCGTGTGGTCGGTGTTCATGCCGATGCCGAAGCGCATGCGCAGCACGCGCTCCTCGCGCGGCGTCAGCGAGGCCAGGACCCGCGTCGTCGTCTCGCGCAGATTCGCCTGGATGGCCGCGTCGATCGGCAGGATCGCGTTCTTGTCCTCGATGAAGTCGCCGAGATGGCTGTCCTCCTCGTCGCCCACCGGCGTCTCCAGCGAGATCGGCTCCTTGGCGATCTTGAGGACCTTGCGGACCTTCTCCAGCGGCATGGCGAGCTTTTCGGAAAGCTCTTCCGGCGTCGGCTCGCGGCCGATCTCGTGCAGCATCTGGCGCGAGGTCCGCACGATCTTGTTGATCGTCTCGATCATGTGGACCGGGATGCGGATCGTGCGCGCCTGATCGGCGATCGAGCGGGTGATCGCCTGCCGGATCCACCACGTCGCATAGGTCGAGAACTTGTAGCCGCGCCGGTACTCGAACTTGTCCACCGCCTTCATCAGGCCGATGTTGCCCTCCTGGATGAGGTCCAGGAACTGCAGACCGCGGTTCGTGTACTTCTTGGCGATGGAGATCACGAGGCGCAGATTGGCCTCGACCATCTCCTTCTTGGCCTGCCGGGCCTCGCGCTCGCCCTTCTGCACCATCGAGACGATGCGGCGGAACTCGGTGATCTGGACGCCGGTCTCGGTCGAGAGGTTCTGGATCTCCTGGCGCAGGGCCCGGATCTGCTTGGCGTCGCGCTCCACGAACCGCGCCCAGCCCTTGGCCGGCAGCGCGGCGACGGTCTCGGCCCAGTTCGGGTCGAGCTCCGAGCCGTGATAGCTCTTCAGGAAGTCCTCGCGCTTGACGCCGTGACCTTCGGCCAGACGCAGCAGGCGACCCTCGTTGCCGACGAGCCGCTTGTTGATGTCGTAGAGCTGGGCGACCAGCGAATCGATGCGGTTCTGGTTGAGCGAAAGCCCCTTCACCGCCGTGATCAGGTCTTCCTTCAGCTTGGCGTAGGACTTCTCCTGCGCCGCCGACAGCGAGCCCTGCGCCGCGAGCTGGTTCTCGACCTGCTGGTCCTGCAGCTTGCGCAGGCGGCCGTAGCTCTCGGCGATCGCGTCGAAGGTCTCCATGACCTGCGGGCGGATCTCGGCCTCCATCGCGGCGAGCGACAGGGAGTTCTCGAGGTCGTCGTCCTCCTCTTCCTCCTCCTCGCCATGCGGGCGCGCGCCGGGAGGCGCCGTCACGGGAGCGGGTTCGCCCTCGACGGCGGCGGCGGGCATCTTCGCCTCGGGGCCGGCATAAGTCGCCTCGAGATCGACGATCTCGCGCAGCATCACGCGGCCGTCGTTCAGGTCGTCGCGCCAGATGATGATGGCCTGGAAGGTCAGCGGGCTCTCGCACAGGCCCGCGATCATCGTCTCGCGGCCGGCCTCGATGCGCTTGGCGATGGCGATCTCGCCCTCGCGCGACAGAAGCTCGACCGAACCCATCTCGCGCAGATACATCCGCACGGGATCGTCGGTGCGGTCGCCGCTGCCCTTGGCGGGAGCGGTCGCGACGGCGGTCGGGCCGGTCTCGGCGACCTCGGTGGAGGCCTCCTTCTCGTCCTCGCCCTTCTCCTCGCCGTCTTCGCTCTCTTCGTCCTCGACGACGTTGATGCCCATGTCGTTAAGCATGGCCATGGTGTCCTCGATCTGCTCCGAGGTCACCTCCTCGGCGTTCAGAACCGAGTTCAGCTTGTCCATGGTCACGAAGCCGCGCTTCTTGGCGGCCTTGATCATCTTCTTGACGGCGTCGTCGGAGAGGTCGAGCAGCGGACTGTCCGTGGTCTCGGCCCGTTCTTCGGCCGGGGCCTCGCTCTCCTTGACCTTTGTCGCCATCTCGCATTCTCTCCAAATCGCGCGTCGGCGCTGCGTCGCCACGAGAATCGCATCCGAGTCGGGACCTGAGCCGGGCTAACGGCGGTCCGGTCCGGCGGAGATCGGACGATCCGCAACTGCCACCGACACCGAAGGTTCCGGCCTGGCCGCTCCCTGAATACGGGCGTCAGGCGTCGCGGACACGATCGTTCGGGCGCGCAGTCCCGGACCGTGGCTCGTGTGTTCCATTTCCTCACGCCGAGTCAAGCTTTTGGGAAAGCCGATACGGGCGCTGGCTCGTCGCCTACGCATATCGATCATGCGGCAAGCCCTTCAAGGGCTTGGCCTTCAGAACGTTCGCGCGGGCTTGCCGGACAGGAGCCCGAAACCGTCGATCAGGGCTTCCGTACCGGAAAAATTCTCGATTTCCCGCTTGATCGCGACGATCTGGCCGTAGGCGAACTCCGAAGGGTCCGCCGCCAGGGCCTCTTCGGCGCTGCGGAGCTCGTCATGTAAGGATCGATAGCGATGCTGCAAGTGCAGCGCCTGTCGCACCGTCTCGCGCGCGTCCTCCGTCGCCGCCTCGCCGAGAAGCGACCAGAGGCCGAGAATGCGCAGCTTGCTCTCGTAGGCGGCGAAGGCGCCCTCCAGCCCCGCCGCCGCCAGTCCCGCCATCGCCTCGTCCCGGCTCCGGGGCGGGTGGTCGGCATAGAGGTCGAGGATGCAGGAGCGGATGCGCGACAGATCGCCCGGCGGCAGCTCCAAGTCGGCGAAATGCTCGAAGGCCTCGCCGATCAGGCGCGGATGGTTCACGAAGCCGACGACGATGGCGATCTCCCGCCCGCTCGGCTCGCGCGAGGAGGCCGAGCGCACCAGACCCGTTCTGAGCAGCCGGTCGGAGACCGGCGCCCGCCGTCCGCCGGCCCCGCCTCTGGCATCGCGACGGCGCGGCTCCTGCCGGTTCGGCGCCCGGCCCCCGCCCCGTCCCGCCGGCTGGATCGGCGGCCCGAAGAAGCCGGCGATCCGCTCGTCGAGGTCCTGGGCGTAATGGCGGCGCACGCTCTCGTCGGTGATCCGGCGCGCCAGCGCCTTGACGCGCTGCTCCAGATCGGCCCGCCGCTCCGGCGTGTCGAAGACGCCGCCGGCGGTCTCGCGGGTCCAGAGAAGATCGACCAGCGGGCGCGCCGCCTCGATCACCCCCCGAAAGGCGCCCGCGCCGCTCTCGCGCACCAGATCGTCGGGGTCCTTTCCCTCGGGCAGCAGCGCGAAGCGCAGGGAGCGCCCCGCCTTCAGGGCCGGCAGGGCGAGGTCCGCCGCCCGCCACGCCGCCTTCAGCCCCGCCGCGTCCCCGTCGAAGCACAGGACCGGCTCGGCGGCGTTGCGCCAGAGAAGGTCGAGCTGACGCTCGGTCAGCGCCGTGCCGAGCGGGGCGACGGCGTTCTCGAACCCGGCCTGATGGATCGCGATCACGTCCATGTAGCCTTCGACGACGATCAGCGTGCCGGCCTCTCGCGCCCCCCGGCGGGCTCTTGCGAGGTTGAAGAGGTTGTCGCCCTTGTGGAAGACCTCCGTCTCCGGCGAGTTCAGGTACTTGGCGGGAACGCCGGGCGAGAGCGCGCGTCCGCCGAAGGCGATGATCTTCTCGCGCGCATCCTCGATCGGGAACATCAGGCGGTCGCGGAAGCGGTCGTAGGAGACCGCGACGCCCTCGCCGTGGACGACGAGGCCGGCCGCCTCGATCTCGGCCTTGCCGACGCCCCTGGCGCTCAGGAACTCCTTCAGCCCCGAGCGCGAGTCGGGCGCGTAGCCGAGGCCGAAGAGCTTCTGCGTCGCCGGGTTCAGCCCGCGGTCGCGCAGATAGCTGCGCGCCTTGGCGCCGTCCGTCTCGGCAAGGCGCTGGCGGAAGAAGTCCGCCGCCAGCCGCAGCGCGTCCATGACGCTGGCGCGCTGCTCGGAGCGCTTCTCGGCTTCGGGATCGCGCGCGGGCATCTGCAGGCCCGCCTCGCCCGCCAGCCGCTCCACCGCCTCGGGAAAGCTCATGCCCTCCAGCTCGGTCAGGAAGCGGAAATGGTCGCCGGAGACGCCGCAGCCGAAGCAGTGGTAGCGGCCCTTGCCGTCCTCGCAGTGGAAGCTCGGCGACTTCTCGCCGTGGAAGGGGCAGCAGGCCCAATAGTCGCCCCGCGAGGCGTTGGTCTTGCGGCGGTCCCAGGTCACGCGGCGGCCGATCACGTCCGAGATCGGGATCCGGGCGCGGATGTCGTCGAGGAAGTGGGGCGAGAAGCGCATGGCATTCGATATCGCCGCTCTCATCCCTCAATGAAAGTCTCGGCCGCTTCTCAACAGCAATCAACAGGGCGGCCGCCATGCTCTATCCTGCGGTCCGGTTCCCTTCCCGCCCGACCGGAGATCCGCCGAATGCTGCCGGCCATCACCGCCATCCTCCTCTTCCAGCTGGCCGGCGAGCTTCTCGCCGCGAGCCTTCGGCTGCCGCTGCCCGGCCCGGTGATCGGCATGGTGCTCCTGTTCCTCTTCTTTCTCCTGCGCGGCGCGGTGCCGGAGGGCATCGGCCGCGTCGGGGACGGCCTGCTCTCCCATCTCTCGCTGCTCTTCGTGCCGGCGGGCGCCGGCATCATGCTGCATCTGTCGCGTCTTCAGGCCGAGGCGCTGCCGATCGGCGCCGCGCTCGTCCTCTCCACCCTCGCCACCATCGCGGCCACCGCCGCCGCGATGCGGTTCCTGTCGAAGCGGACCAAGCCGTGATCGGCCTGCAGCTTCACGAAATCTGGGTCTATCTCGCCGCCAGCCCGCTCCTGTCACTGACGATGACCCTCGTCGTCTTCCAGCTCGCGACCCTCGTCCATCGCCGGCTCGGCCAGAGCGCGCTCGCCAATCCGGTGCTCCTGTCGGTGCTCGCCATCGTCGCGATCCTGACCGCGACGGGAACCAGCTACGCCACCTATTTCGACGGCGCGCAGTTCGTGCACTTCCTGCTCGGCCCCGCGACGGTCGCGCTCGCCATTCCGCTCTACCGCCAGTTCGAGCGGGTGCGACGCAGCTGGAAGGCGATCCTCGCCAGCATCCTCACCGGTGCGCTGACCTCGATCCTCGTCAGCGTCGGGCTCGGCGTGCTTCTCGGCGCGAGCCAGCAGACGCTCGCCTCGCTCGCGCCGAAATCGGTGACGGCGCCCGTCGCCATGGGCATCGCGGAGGCGATCGGCGGCGCGCCCTCGCTCTCGGCCGCGCTGGTGGTGACGACCGGCATTCTGGGCGCCGCGCTCGGCCCCGCGCTCCTCGACGCTCTCGGAATCCGGGACGAGGCGGCCCGCGGCGTCGCGCTCGGCACCACCTCGCACGGGATCGGCACGGCCCGCGCCCTGCAGGAGAGCGAGGCGACCGGCGCCTTCTCGGGCCTCGCCATGGGGATCAACGCGATCGCCACGGCGATCCTGCTGCCGATCCTGTGGCGGCTTCTCTTCTGATTGCCGAACCGCCCGCGAGGCGTTAAGGAACCCCGATCAACTCGACAGAACCCTGCCCGAACGGAGACCTTTGCCATGAGCCAAGGCTGGACCACTCGCGAGCCGACCGCCCTTCTGGTGCTCGCCGACGGAACGGTCATCGAGGGCGACGGGCTCGGCGCGACCGGTGAAGCGCTCGGCGAAGTCTGCTTCAACACGAGCCTGACGGGCTATCAGGAAATCCTGACGGACCCGTCCTACGCCAAGCAGATCGTCACCTTCACCTTCCCCCACATCGGCAATGTGGGCGCGAACGACGAGGACCTCGAAGACCTCAAGCCCGACAACGCCGTCGGCGCGGTCGGCGCGATCTTCCGCGCCGAGGTCTCGGCGCCCTCGAACTACCGCTCCACGGGCGATCTCGACGCCTGGCTGAAGAAGCGCGGCGTCGTCGCCATGTCGGGCGTCGACACCCGCGCCCTGACGGCCCTCATCCGCGAGAAGGGCATGCCGAACGCCGTCATCGCCCATTCGCCGGACGGCAGGTTCGACCGCGAGGCGCTCAAGCGCCGGGCCGCCGAATGGAGCGGCCTCGAAGGGCTCGACCTCGCCAAGGACGCCGGCTCGACGGGCGAGGAGGTCTGGACCGAGGGCACCTGGGCCTGGAACGCGGGCTATGCGGCGGGTTCCGCCGAGCCGCGCTACACGGTCGTCGCCATCGACTACGGCGCCAAGCGCAACATCCTGCGCCTCCTGTCGGGCCACGGCGCGCGCGTCGTCATCCTGCCGGCCACGGCGAGCGCTGCGGACGTACTGAAGCATTCGCCGGACGGCATCTTCCTCTCCAACGGCCCGGGCGACCCGGCCGCGACGGGCGAATACGCCGTGCCGGTGATCCGAGAGCTCGCCCAGAGCGGCATCCCGCTGTTCGGCATCTGCCTCGGGCACCAGCTCCTGGCGCTGGCGCTCGGCGGCAGGACGCAGAAGATGCATCAGGGCCACCACGGCGCGAACCACCCGGTGAAGGACCACACCACCGACAAGGTGGAGATCGTCTCCATGAACCACGGCTTCGCGGTGGCCGCCGATTCGCTGCCCGACGGCGTGGAGGAGACGCATGTCTCGCTCTTCGACGGCACCAATTGCGGGCTTCGCGTGAAGGACAAGCCGGTCTTCTCGGTCCAGCACCATCCCGAGGCCTCGCCCGGCCCGCAGGACTCGCACTACCTCTTCCAGCGCTTCTTCGACATGATCGAGGAGCACCGGACGAAGAAGGCCGCCTGACGAGCCGCCTTCGGCAGCATCGATGCTGGACGTCGTCGCGCTCTACCGGTTCGTGCCGCTCGCCGATCTCGACGGCCTGCGCGCCGAGCTTCTCGATCTGTGCCGCGCGCAAGGCCTGCGCGGCACGATCCTGATCGCGAAGGAAGGCATCAACGGAACGGTCGCGGGGCCTCCGGCCGGAGCCCGCGCGCTCCTGGACAGGCTTGAGGCGATCTGCGGCATCTCTAAAGGCGAGGTGAAGCACTCGGCCGCCGCGGACTGGCCCTTCGCGCGCATGAAGGTGCGCATCCGCCCGGAAATCATCACGATGCGGGCGCCGGAGGCGGACCCCTCGCTGCGTGCCGGCACCTATGTCGAGCCGGCCGACTGGAACGCCCTCATCGCGGACGAGAACGTTCTCGTCCTCGACACCCGCAACACCTACGAGACCAAGGTCGGCACCTTCGAGCGCGCCGTCGATCCGCGCATCGGGAGCTTCACCGAGTTCAAGGACTTCGTGGAGACACTGGACCCCGCGCAGCATCCGCGCGTCGCGATGTTCTGCACCGGCGGCATCCGCTGCGAGAAGGCCTCCGCCTACATGATGTCGAAGGGGTTCGAAGAAGTCTTCCACCTCAAGGGCGGCATCCTGAAATATCTGGAGGACGTGCCGGCGACGCGCTCGCGCTGGAACGGCGAATGCTACGTCTTCGACGAGCGCGTCGCGGTCGGCCATGGCTTGCGGCCCGGCTCGTGGATCGCCTGCTACGGCTGCGGCGAGCCCTTGAGCGAGGCGGAAACCACGCACCCCGCCTACGAGCCCGGCGTCTCCTGCGCCCATTGCATCGATGCACTCACGGACGAGAAGGCGGAGGCCCTGCGCGAGCGGCACCGGCAGCTGACGGGGTCGGCCGGACGGGTGTGATCCTGCCGGGACCGACTTCCGCCGTGTTCAAGGCGTGCCGTGGACATATCGTCGACCGCGCCGGCGGCGGAAGTGGGTGGAAACCCGTCAGTCCGGTTCGGGGCGATGAACACTCGTAGCTGCCATCCGTGTACGCCGTTCGGAGCGCGACACGACGAGTACGCCTGCTGCGAGGATCAGCCCCATGCCGACCAGTGTGAAGGCGCCGGGCCTCTCCCCGAAGAAGAGAAGGCCCCACAGGGCGGCGAAGACGAGGTAGGCGTAGTCGAACGTCCCGACGATGGCGGAGGGCGCGCTTTGATAGGCTTTGGCGACGCCAAGCGCGACCAGGACCATCACACAGCCCAAACCGAGCATCAGCAACCAGTCCGCCCCTTCCATCGACCTCCAGCCTCCGAAAAGGAAAGGATCGGGTGTGCCGAACGGCTGAAGAGTTGCGACGAGGCCGCCAAGCACGCCTGCGGTCAGCAGGCACCCATGGAGCGAAAACGTGAGAACGATGGGACTTTCGTCGGCGCAGCGCGTTCGCGTCAGCACTGCCGCGCCTGCGTAGAACACGGCCCCCAGGATCGGGAGCAGGGTCCAGAACGAGAAGTCTCCGCCGGTCGGGCGCAGGATGACAAGGACGCCCACGAACCCGAAGACGATCCCGAGAAGCGTTCGACGCGAGACGGGCTCGCTTCCCCATCCAGCCGACAACGCCGCTATGAAGAGGGGGGTGGTGTAGAGCGCCGTCGCCGCGATGGAGAGATCCATGTGCGGAAGCGCGGTGTAGTAGGCGATCCACATGCTCGTCAGCAGGACCGAGCGCAGGACGATCCATGGTTGGACGATCCGGGCAGCTTGAACAATCCCAGAAAGGGCCGAGAGACCGATCAGGATCGGAACGGCAAACAGGGATCGGGCGACATAGATTTGCCAAAGGGGAAAGTCGACTGAAACGGCCTTCACGATGGCATCGGTACCGGAAAGCAGGAACACGGACAGGAGGATCAAGGCGACCGCTGTTCCGATCCGCCCACTCTGCATTGCTTCCATCCAGTCCCTCACGTCGTGCTGCTGACGCAGGGTACCACGTTTGCCCACTTCGGGTTTCGGGAAGCTCCCATCTCACCACCGACGTCGCGGAAGAGTGGAAAGCGGATGGTCAGCTTCGAGTCCCGCAAGCCTTGACCCGGACGTTCAGACGGCCACGTGGCTGCTGACAAGGCCGCCGTCAGCGAGTCGGTGGATCATGACCATCGGCCCTTCGTGAGCCCCCGGGACGACCGGTCCACCGAACCAAAGCGGATTGGCGGGACAGATCGAACCGCAGACATGGACCGGGACACCCGCGAGCATCCCCGTCATTGCTCTGTGGACGTGCCCCGTCGAGAACGCGAGCGGTCTGCGAGCGCATCGTCTGAGCATCTTGCGGAGGAGCGGCACTCCTTGCGCCATCGAGGCGTCCATTGGCTCGATACCGCTGCAAACGAGATGATGATGCGCGAAGACGAGGGAGGCATCCGTCCACGCTCGCATCAGGGCCGCCTCCAGCCAACTCACATGTTCGCCGACATCACCGGCGGAGGTGTCGCTTAAACACGTATCGATCCCGATCAGGCGCAGATCCCCGATCTGCGCTACGAAATGCATCGCGGCGTGATCGGCCACGGCGCCGACACGTTCAGGGAACGCTTCCCACATGGCGTTGCGATCGTCGGAGTTGCCCGGCAGGAGGAGCACAGGGCAACGCAGGTCGCGCAGGCGTACTGCGATCTCTTCATATCCTTGCACCCAGCCATCATCGATCAGGTCGCCCGAGACTACCAGCGCGTCCAGTTCCAAGGCCGCAAGCCAGGATAGGGCCCGGTCGAACCGCGTCAGGTTATCGTTGTCCGGTGCAGCGTGGATGTCAGATGCCTGCGCTACGATCATCGACCTTCACCTGTGGCGACGGCGGACAGGACCTTAGCCTCGACGTCAGCTTACGAGGGAAACATCGTCCGCGTTCGCTGGCAATGGAGGGTCGATTCCTGCCGACCGGGCCTTCCCGAAAACGAGGGTGTTTCGAGAATGGCCGGGGCGAAAGCGGATGGACCGCTTCCAAGCGTCCGTTTCGTCTGCCGCCTGAGACCGGACGGGATGGAAACCTGCCATTCGCGTGGTCGCCGGCGAACGGCAGCTACGCGGGACGAAGTTGCCATTCGTCCTGCCAATGACGGTATCAACGTGCGGCGCTTACCGCTTCCTCCTGCCGCGGCCATCATTCCTTCTTTTTCTTTGGGGTTTCGGCCAACGCGAAACCCGGCGCGACCTCTGCACGCAGCCAGTCGAGATAATCGCCAAGCGCGGTTTCGTCGCGCCGGCAGTAGGACCATTTCTGATGGCGTCGGATCGTCAGAAAGCCAGCCTGGCGAAGGAGGTCGATATGCCGGCTGGCCGTCGGCTGGCTGACACCAAGGGCATCGGCGATGAGCGTGACGCAGACGCCGAACTCCACCGAATCGGCCGAGTCCTGAGCCGTGAACCGGTCTCCAGGAGACTTAAGAAGCCGGAGAATCTCGAGGCGCTGCTCGCTGGCCATCGCGCGAATTTGGGTTGACCGATCATTCATACCCATACATATATAGCCATATCGCTAAGTGTAAATGGGTAGAGCAACGCCGGTCATCTCGTCCAAGAAGACGCGCCCGAAGCCATCATCGCCGTCATGCTGTCGTCTTAAGGACCTCACGGCCATACCTACCTTTCGTCACCCTGGAGACCTCGTCGTGCCCCGCCCCCTGCTCATCGATCCCAAAGATTGCGCCGACGAGGAATGGTCCGACCCGAACAGGGGCAGCTACCGGTATCGCCAGATGCTCTCATCGAGCATCACGGACAGCGATAGTTTCGCCGCGGGCATCATGACCTTCTCTGCCGGCGACCAATGGGCCGTTCACCGGCATCCCGAAGCAGAGGTTTACTTCGGTCTGGAGGGCGAAGCCGACGTCGAAGTGGACGGTCGGCTCTATCGGCTCAAGCCGGAAACGCTGCTCTTCATCCCGGGCGGCTCATTTCACGGGGTACCACCGACGCCCGACCGCTTACGCTTCTTCTATGCGTTCGCGACCGATCGGCTGGAAAACATCAGCTATACGTTTCGGGACGAAGCTTAGTGGCTCGAAGCTGACATTCGCGGCAGAGCTCGCGAACGTCTCGTTTGGGTCGAAAGCCGTCGAACCCCTCCCCTACTCCACACGCCTCGAACGCCTCGTCCTGCTCCGCGTCGCGGGACCTGAACCACCCGACGCGGGACGATCCGGAGTGAGACGCCCGGACGGCCGGGCGGGCTTCACGGCGAACCAGAGGACGTGCTTCGTCCCGCGCCCGCGCCCGGCCTTCACGCGCATCTCCTCCACCTGGAAGCCGCCGCGCGACAGGCGCGCGGTGAAGGCGGCGTCCGGGTCCTGCGACCAGATGCCGAGGACGCCGCCGGGCTTTAGCGCGCGGAGGGATAAGGCAAGCCCGGCCGGTCCGTAGAGCCCGTCATTGCCGCTGCGCGTCAGACCGCCGGGTCCGTTGTCCACGTCGAGGAGAATGGCGTCGTAGGAAGCGCTCGCCCGTCCGATCGTCTCCGCCACGTCCTCCACGGCGATGGCGACGCGCGGGTCGGACAGCGTCGGCCCGAAGACATCGGCCATCGGCCCCTTCGCCCATTCGACTACGCCCGGCACGAGTTCGGCGACGGTGATCCGGGCCTTCGGCGCGAAGCTCGCCAGCGCGGCGCGCAGGGTGAAGCCCATGCCGAGCCCGCCGATCAGGACATGCGCGTCGGGGCGCGGGCCGAGCCGCTCGGCCGCCACCGTCGCCAGAGCCTCCTCCGAGCCGCTGAGGCGGCTGTTCATCAGCTCGGTGCCGCCGATCATGATCGAGTATTCCGAGCCGCGCCGCATGAGGCGAAGCTCGCCGCCGCCCGGAACAACTGCGGTTCCGAGCGCCTCCCAGGGGATCAACGGCCCGTCCTCGCGGCAAGGACTCCTCGGCGCCCGGCTTCGGCAAGGTCAGGAAGAACAGCCATGGGAATGCTCGCTGCGGGGTCGGTCGCCCTTCTGGTAACGCGGCAGCTCGGAGCCTGCGAGGAATTTCGCGCTCGCCCGGCCCGGCGATCGTCGGCTGGACGGCGGAGGCGTCGCACCGGCCGCGTCCCGTTCGATCCTCCGGTGGACACCCGCACGAAACGGGGTTCCCCCCGCCCCCGGCCTCGCCTATAAGCCGCGTCTAGCCTTACGACCGACATGCATCGGACCCGACGGCCTGTCTGGATGAGACAGGCAGCCGGGTCTTTGCGCACGAACACGCGAGAAGACCGCCATGCCCAAGCGCACCGACATCCAGTCCATCCTCATCGTCGGCGCCGGGCCCATCATCATCGGGCAGGCCTGCGAGTTCGACTATTCCGGCACGCAGGCCTGCAAGGCGCTGCGCGAGGAGGGCTACCGGATCATCCTCGTCAACTCGAACCCGGCGACGATCATGACCGATCCCGATCTCGCCGACGCGACCTATATCGAGCCGATCACGCCCGAAGTCGTCGCGAAGGTCATCGAGAAGGAGCGCCCCGACGCGATCCTGCCGACGATGGGCGGCCAGACGGCGCTCAACACGGCGCTGTCGCTCAAGCGCATGGGCGTCCTCGACAAGTACGGCGTCGAGATGATCGGCGCCGACGCGCAGGCGATCGACAAGGCCGAGGACCGCGCCCTCTTCCGCGAGGCCATGGCCAAGATCGGCCTTGCGACCCCCAAGAGCTTCCTCGCCAACGCGACCGAGGCCAAGCACGCCGACAAGCTCGTCCACGAGGAGCGCCGCGCCGCCCTCATCCGCGAGATCCCGGCCGGTCCCGACCGTGAGGCGAAGCTGGACGCCATGGAGCGCGAGTGGAATCTCGGCGAAAGCGACCGCAAGCAGCGCTACATGACGCGCGCGCTCGCCGCCGCGGCCGAGGGCCTGGAGCATGTCGGCCTGCCGGCCATCATCCGCCCCTCCTTCACCATGGGCGGCACGGGCGGCGGCATCGCCTACAACCGCTCGGAGTTCTTCGAGATCGTCGAGGGCGGTCTCGACGCCTCGCCCACGACCGAGGTCCTGATCGAGGAATCGGTGCTCGGCTGGAAGGAGTACGAGATGGAGGTGGTCCGCGACCGCGCGGACAACTGCATCATCGTCTGCTCCATCGAGAACGTCGATCCGATGGGCGTCCACACGGGAGATTCCATCACGGTCGCGCCGGCGCTGACGCTCACCGACAAGGAATATCAGGTGATGCGCAACGCCTCGATCGCGGTCCTGCGCGAGATCGGGGTGGAGACGGGCGGCTCGAACGTGCAGTTCGCCGTAAACCCGGCGGACGGCCGCCTCGTCGTCATCGAGATGAACCCGCGCGTCTCGCGCTCGTCCGCGCTCGCCTCCAAGGCGACGGGCTTCCCGATCGCCAAGGTCGCGGCCAAGCTCGCGGTCGGCTACACGCTGGACGAATTGAAGAACGACATCACCGGCGGCGCGACCCCGGCCTCCTTCGAGCCGAGCATCGACTACGTCGTCACCAAGATCCCGCGCTTCGCCTTCGAGAAGTTCCCCGGCTCCGAGCCGAACCTCACCACCGCCATGAAGTCGGTCGGCGAGGTGATGGCGATCGGCCGCACCTTCGAGGAATCGCTGCAGAAGGCGCTGCGTGGCCTCGAAACCGGGCTCGACGGTCTGGACGAGATCGAGATCGCGGGCCTGGGCGAAGGCGAGGACCGCAACGCCATCCTGGAGGTTCTGGGCAAGGCGACGCCGGACCGGCTGCGCCAGGTGGTGCAGGCGCTTCGGCTGGGTCTCTCGAAGGCGGAGGTCCACCACGCCTGCAAGATCGACCCCTGGTTCCTCGACCGCCTGCAGGCGATCGTGGACATGGAGGCGCGCGTGCGTGAGCACGGCCTGCCGCAGGACGCGGCGAATCTGCGCTTCCTCAAGTCCATGGGCTTCTCCGACGCGCGCCTCGCCAAGCTCGTCGGCGGCACGGAGGCCGAGGTGAAGGCCCTGCGCGACCGGCTGGACGTCAAGCCTGCCTTCAAGCGCATCGACACCTGCGCGGCCGAGTTCGCCTCCCCCACGCCCTACATGTACTCGACCTACGAGAAGCCCTTCGCGGGCGCCCTGCGCTCCGAGGCCGAGGTCTCCTCGGCCCGCAAGGTCGTGATCCTCGGCGGCGGCCCGAACCGGATCGGCCAAGGCATCGAGTTCGACTATTGCTGCTGCCACGCGGCCTTCTCGCTGAAGGACGCCGGCTTCGAGGCCATCATGGTCAACTGCAACCCGGAGACGGTCTCGACCGACTACGACACCTCCGACCGCCTCTATTTCGAGCCGCTGACCGGCGAGGACGTGCTGGAGATCCTGCGCGCCGAGCAGGAGAGCGGCGAGCTTCTTGGCGTCATCGTCCAGTTCGGCGGCCAGACCCCGCTCAAGCTCGCCGAAGCGCTGGAAAGCGCCGGAATCCCCATCCTCGGCACCTCGCCGGACGCGATCGATCTGGCCGAGGACCGAGACCGGTTCCAGAAGCTCCTGCACGACCTCTCGCTGCGCCAGCCCAACAACGGCATCGCCCGTTCGGTGGAGGAGGCCCGCGCCATCGTGGAGCGGATCGGCTATCCGGTCGTGGTGCGCCCGTCCTACGTGCTCGGCGGCCGCGCGATGGAGATCGTGCGCCAGGACGCGCAGTTCGAGCGCTACATGAAGGAGGCCGTCGTCGTCTCCGGCAAGTCGCCGGTGCTGATCGACAGCTATCTCTCAGACGCGATCGAGGTGGACGTCGACTGCCTCTGCGACGGCACCGACACCTTCGTCGCCGGCATCATGGAGCATATCGAGGAGGCCGGCATCCATTCGGGCGACTCGGCCTGCTCGCTGCCCGTCCATTCGCTCTCGCCCGCCATCGTGGAGGAGCTGGAGCGGCAGACGCGCGAGATGGCTCTGGCGCTCAAGGTCGGCGGCCTGATGAACGTCCAGTTCGCCATCAAGGGCGAGGACATCTACGTGCTGGAGGTCAATCCGCGCGCCTCGCGCACCGTGCCCTTCGTCGCCAAGACGGTCGGCACGCCCATCGCCAAGGTGGCAGCGCGCATCATGGCCGGCGAGACCCTGGAACAGGCCTTCGCGGCCTATGGCGGCAAGCCGGACGTGAAGGGCCTCAAGCACATCGCGGTCAAGGAAGCGGTCTTCCCCTTCGCGCGCTTCCCCGGCGTCGATACGCTTCTCGGCCCCGAGATGCGCTCCACCGGCGAGGTCATGGGCCTCGACCGCGACTACGCGCTCGCCTTCGCCAAGGCGCAGCTCGGCGCGGGCGTGGACCTGCCGCGCGAGGGCTGCGTCTTCGTCTCGGTCAAGGACGGCGACAAGCCGGGCATGCTCGGCGCCGTCCGCCGGCTGGTCGGGCTCGGCTTCCGCGTCATGGCGACGGAGGGCACGCACCGCTATCTCGCCGAGAACGGCATCGAGGCCGAGAAGGTCAACAAGGTGCTGGAAGGGCGTCCGCACATCGAGGACGCGATCCGCAACCGTCAGGTCCAGCTCGTCCTCAACACGACGGAGGGCGCGAAGGCGGTGTCGGATTCGCGCTCGCTGCGGCGCGCCGCGCTGATGCACAAGGTGCCCTACTTCACCACGCTCGCGGGCATGGTCGCGGCTTCCGAAGCCGTCGCCGCGCTCAAGGCCGGCAATCTTGAAGTGCGGCCCCTGCAGTCCTACTTCGAAGCCGCTTGAAACCGATCTCGGACGGGTGTTTGATCCCGTTCAGGCGTGATTCCTAGAAGGGCCGGTCCGTCCGCGGGCCGGTCCGTCCTGTATTCGGCCTTAGAGCGCCCTGCGTCCGTTGGGACGCACGAGGGGTCGCTCTATCTCTTTGGATCTGCGCATCAGGCGTTCCGAAAGTCGATTCCGATTTTCGGGCCGGTGCTGTAGGCCGAACAACGAAGCGGGGCGCCGTCAGCTTAAGGCCGGCGCGCCGGACATGAGGGTGAGTGCGATGGAAAAGGTCCCGATGACCGTGAGCGGATTCGAGGCCCTCAAGGAGGAGCTTCGGCGTCGCCAGCAGGAGGAGCGTCCGCGGATCATCACCGCGATCTCCGAGGCCCGCGCCCATGGCGACCTCTCCGAGAATGCCGAATATCACTCCGCCAAGGAGGCGCAGAGCCTGAACGAGGGCCGCATCTCCGAGCTGGAGGATCTGACGGCGCGCGCCGAGGTGATCGACGTCGCCAAGCTTTCGGGCGACCGGATCAAGTTCGGCGCGACGGTGAAGCTCGTCGACGAGGACACCGAGGAGGAGAAGACCTACCAGATCGTCGGCGAGCAGGAAGCCGACGTGAAGCAGGGTCGCATCTCCGTCACCTCGCCGATCGCCCGCGCCCTCATCGGCAAGGGCGAGGGCGACACGGTCGAGGTCGCGGCCCCCGGCGGCGCGCGCTCCTACGAGGTGCTCGAGGTCCGCTGGGCGTAACGTCGTTCGTTCTGCAGGAGAGCGAGATGAGCGAGCTCCACCGTCGCGTCTTCTCGCTCGCAGAGTTTCTCGATTGGGAAGAGGCTCAGGACCGGCGTTTCGAGCTGATCGACGGGCAGGCCGTCATGATGGCCGGCGGCACCCAGGGCCATGCGCTGATCGCCGCCAACATCGTCTCGTCTCTGCGGACGTCGCTTCGCGGGGGCCCCTGCCGCCCGGTCGGCTCCGACCTTCGTGTACCGATCACGACGACGGGAAACTCCCGCTACCCCGACGTGACGATCGACTGCGGCCGGTTCGACCCCAAGGCGCACGACGCCTCGGAACCCACGGTCGTTTTCGAAGTCCTGTCGGACTCGACGGGTTGGTACGACCAGACTCGCAAGCTGCGGGACTATGACGGCGTCCCGACGATCCGGCAGTATGTCTGCGTCTCGCAGTCCGAGCCTCGCCTTCTCGTCTGGCGGCGCGACGACGAAGGTCGTCTCGTTCCGGATGCGGTGATCGTGGACGGCATGATCGAGCTGGAGCTGCCGGGGTCCGTGATCCGACTTCCGCTCACCGACATCTACGAGGGAACCGGGCTTCGCGCCCTACCCACCGCAAGGCCGACCTGACACATGAGCTCGCCGAAGATCCGCGTCGAGAACGTTCAGGTCGTCGCGCCGAACTTCAAGCGCCGCCTGTCGGGCGTCACCTCCACGATCATCCAGCTCGTGCCGGTCCAGGCGAAGAGGCTGGGCATCGCGGCGCTGGGGCCCGGCCTGCCGCGGGAGCTGCCGCGGCTGCGCTGGCGCGACCTCTCCGGCTTCTGGCGCGCCCCGAAGGGCCGCCCCTTCCGCATCTGGCATGCGCGCCGCAATGTCGAGATGCTGCCCGGCATTCTCATGCGCGACATCCTGCGCATGAAGCTCAAGCTCGTCTTCACCTCCGCCTCGCAGCGCGACCACACGCGCTACACGCGATGGCTGATCCGGCGCATGGACGCCGTGGTCGCCACCAGCGCGCGCACCGGCGCCTATCTCCAGATCCCCCACGACGTCGTGCTCCACGGCATCGACACCGACCGCTTCCGCCCCGCGCAGGATCGCTCGAAGGCCAAGGCGGGGCTGAAGCTCGACCCGTCGCAGCGCCATGTCGGCTGCTTCGGCCGGGTGCGCCGTCAGAAGGGCACGGACCTCTTCGTCGACGCGATGATCGGTCTCCTGCCGAGCCGCCCCGGCTGGTCCGCCGTCGTCGCCGGCCGCACGACGGCCGAGCATGCCGCGTTCGAGGCGGGGCTGCGGGAGAAGGTGGAAGCGGCGGGGCTGTCGGACAGGATCCTTTTCGTCGGGGAGCACACGAACATTCCCGACTGGTATCGCGCGCTCGACCTCTTCGTCGCTCCGCAGCGCTGGGAGGGTTTCGGGCTGACGCCGCTGGAGGCGATGGCGAGCGGCGTCCCGGTCGTGGCGAGCGACGTCGGCGCCTTCCCGGAGCTGATCGCAGGACCCGAGGTCGGAACGATCGTTCGTGCCGGAAGCGCCGAGGCGCTCGCCGAGGCCTGCCTGCCCTTCATGGACGACGAGGGGCACCGCGCCGCCGCCGGTGCGGCCGCCCTCGATCATGTGCGCACGCGCTTTTCGATCGCGCGCGAGGCCGATGCGCTGGACGGCGTCTATGCGCGCCTCTGGAGCCGATAGTCCGAGGCGGTCGTTCGACCTACCGGAAGTCCGCCAGGTCGCAGGCGACGCGCCGATAGACGATGTCCGTCAGGCGGCGCGCCTGGAGCGGCAGAAGGGCCAGCTGCGTGCGCGCCCGCCGGGCCACCTGCGCCGGCGTGCGGGCACGGGGCTTTCGTGGCCCGCCGGCCTCGGGCTGGACGAAGCTCGTCGCCTCCAGCCCGCTCTGCCCGCCGAGGGCATCGAGAACGAAGGCCTGGAGCACGAGCGGCGGCTCGCAGACATAGGCTTCCAGCGCCGCGCCGTGGAGCCAGGCGTCGGCAGGCGCGGCGCGATCCCTCGCGCCCTGAAGCAGACGCCGCGCCCCGCTCGGCCAGACGACGTAGCCCGCCGTGCCGGCCTTGTCGCGGTGACAGCGCACGCGGCGCACATCCCCCGTCAGCGCCTCTCCCCCGCCTCGCGCCAGAAAGCGCCGGCGGCCGAGATCCTCCAGATTGAGGAGGTCGACGCCCTCGAGCCCTTCGATCGCGGCGAGCGCGCCGGGCAGGCGGCGGGACAGGACGGCGTCGTCCTCCAGGATCAAGGCGGGCCGGTCCTCCCGGACGATCCGCTCCCACTGGCCGACATGCGACAGGAAGCAGCCGATCTCGCCGCCGGACAGATCTCGCTCCCATGTCCCCGCCAGGGCCCTCGTCCGCTCCGCGGGAATGTCGCCGACCTCGACGGCCCGAACCCGCTCCAGCGTCAGGCCGAGCGCCTGCGCCTGCGCCTCCAGCGAGCGCCGCCGCTCGCCGGCCCGGTCGAGATTGATGAAGCGGATCGGCAGCATCAGTCCCTCCAGAAGCCCGGCGTCAGAAGAACGAGCACGGTGACGATCTCCAGCCGTCCGACCAGCATCAGGAAGGACAGGATCCAGAGCGCGCCCTCGGGCAGCGCGGCGAAATTGCCGGCCGGGCCGATCAGCGGGCCGAAGCCCGGGCCCACATTGCCGACGGCCGAAAGCGAAGCGGAGAAGGCGGAGATGAAGTCCAGGCCGAAGAGCGTCAGACCGATCGTCCCGAAGATCGTCATGGTGAAATAGAGGACGATGAAGATGACGAGGGTCTCGATCGCGAGGGCCGAGACGTCGAGCCGGCCGTATTTCATCGGCTGCACGGCGTTGGGACGCAGCAGCCGGCGGAAGTTCGCCCGCACCAGCGAGAACAGGATCACGACGCGGCTCACCTTGATGCCGCCGGCGGTGGAGCCGGCGCAGCCGCCGATGAAGAGCGCCGGCAGGAGGATGCCGAGCGCCGCGTTCGGCCAGAGCATATAGTCGCCGGTGGCGTAGCCCGTGGTGGTGATGAGCGAGACGAGGTTGAAGAAGCCGGTGAGCAGCGCCTCGCCCGCCGGCACGCCTTCGAGCACGTAGCGCACGCCCGAGAGGGCGAGGCCGAGCCCGAGGCAGATGCCCAGGAAGACCGTCACCTGCGGATCGCGGAACCGCACGAGCGAGCCCGGCAGGAAGATGCGGATGTAGAGGACCGCCGGCAGGGCGCCGAGCAGCATGAAGACGATGCCCGTGATCAGGACGCCGGGCGTGCCGTAATGGCCGAGCGAGGCGTCGTGCGTGGAGAAGCCGGCCGTCGTCACCGTCGTCATCGCGTGGTTGACCGCGTCGAAGAGCGTCATCCCCGCGAGATAGTAGGCGAAGGTGCAGGCCAGCGTCAGCGTGCCGTAGATCCAGAACAGCGCGACGGCGAGCTGGGAGAAGCGCGGCAGCAGCTTCTCGGAGCGGTCGGAGCTTTCCAGCCGCAGAAGGGACAGTCCGCCGGACCGCAGTTGCGGCAGGATCAGCACCATCATGGCGACGAGGCCGATCCCGCCGAGCCATTGCAGGAGCGAGCGCCAGAGCAGAATGCCGCGCGGCATGGAATCGAGCCCGACGAGCGCGGTGCCGCCGGTCGTGGTGATCCCCGAGACGGCCTCGTAGACGGCGGCCTCGAAGCTGTTCGTCAGGCCGGACAGATACAGCGGAAGCGCCGCGACGACGCTGGCGGTCAGCCAGACGCAGGTGACGAGCAGAAAGCCGACGCGCTGGGACATGTGCAGGCGCCGTCCCTGCGTCGCGACGGCGACGAGGATAGCGATGGCCGCCACCATGACGGCGGAGCCGGCGAAGACGATCCAGTCGTCGTTCCCGTCGGCGTGGTCGACGAGCGCCGGCAGCAGCATCGCCAGCGCGAGCGCGATGGCGAAGAGCGAGGCGACATGGGCGACGGTTCGAAAGATCGGAGCGCTCCCCTACCGCTGGGCGTTTGGTGGTCCGGTTCGCCGGGTGCGGCCGATGCGCCTTCTACCGCATCGATCCACGGACCGGTATGGCATTTCGGCACCGCCGGCCGTCCGCTTGGACGCGGCCGGCGGTGCCGTTCTTCGGATGACGGAGGCCCCGGCGGGCCTTCCCGTCAGCTCGTCCCGGCGCCGTCCACGATCAGGCCGCCCTCCTGGATGGCGGACAGCCGCGCATAGGGACCGCCTCCCAGCACCAGCTCCCCATGCGTCCCGTCCTCGACGATCCGCCCGCGCTCGAAGACGAGGATGCGGTCGAGCGAGCGGACGGTGGAGAGCCGGTGGGCGATGACGAGCGAGGTCCGCCCCGCCATCAGCCGCTCCATCGCCGCCTGGATCAGGGCCTCCGATTCCGAATCGAGACTCGACGTCGCCTCGTCCAGGATCAGGATCGGCGCGTCCGCCAGGAAGGCGCGGGCCAGCGCCACGCGCTGGCGCTCGCCGCCCGACAGCTTCACGCCCCGCTCGCCCACCATCGTCTCGTAGGCGCGCGGCAGGCGGGTGATGAAGCCGTGCGCGCTCGCCAGCTCGGCCGCCTCCTCGATCTGCCGCCGGCTGGCGCCGGGCCGTCCGTAGGCGATGTTCTCGGCGAGCGAGCGGTGGAACAGGATCGGCTCCTGCGGCACGATCGCGATCTGGCGGCGAAGCGAGGTGAGCTGCGCGCCCGAGATGTCCTGCCCGTCGATCAGGATCCGGCCGCCGGTCACGTCGTAGAGCCGCTGCACGAGCTTGACGAAGGTCGTCTTGCCCGAGCCCGAATGGCCGACGAGCCCGACCCGCTCGCCCGCGCGGATCGTCACGTCCAGCCCGTCATAGAGGGGCGTCGCGTGCCGTCCGTAGCGGAAGTTCACCCGTTCGAAGCGGATCTCGCCCGTCCGCACCTCGATCGGCCGCGCGCCGGGCCGGTCGGTCACGCCCGGCGTCTCGTCGAAGAGGTCCACCAGCTCCTCCATCTCGTTCACCGAACGCTGGAGGTTCTGCACGTGCATGCCGATCTCGCGCAGATAGCCATGGACGACGAAGTAGGTCGTCAGCACGTAGGTGACGTCGCCGGGCGTGGCGCGCCCGTTGGCCCAGAGCCAGAGCGCGACGGCCGCGATGGCGATGCGCAAGGTCCAGAGCAGCGCGTTCTGGATCAGGCCGGCATAGGTCGCCCGCGTCCAGGTGTGGCGCGTCATGCGCCGCCAGCGGGCGATGGCGCCCGACAGGCGCGCCTCCTCCCGCTCCTCGGCGCCGAAGGCCTTCACCACGGCGTTGCAGCCGAGCGCGTCGGCGAGGACGCCGCCCGTCCGCGTGTCGAGCGCGTTGGAGACGCGCGCCAGCGGCGCCACCCAGCGCGTGGCGAGGAGCACCGTGGTCGCGATGTAGGCCGTCGCCCCGATCGCCATCGTCACGCCCATCACCGGCCAGTGCCAGCCGATCAGCGCCACCGTTCCCAGAAGGACGACGAGCGAGGGCAGGAGCGCGAGCAGCAGCGTGTCGTGCAGCAGGTCGAGCGACCACATGCCCCGCGTGATCTGGCGCACCGTCGAGCCGGCGAAGGCGTTGGCGTGCCAGTCCGTCGAGAAGCGCTGGACGTGGGCGAAGCCGCGATGCGCCACGCTCGACATGATGCGCAGCGTCATCGGGATGACGAGCATCCACGCCATGTGGCGGCTGGCGAGGAAGACGCAGCCGAGCACGGCCATGGCGCCGAGCGCCGGGATCGCGGCGGACAGCCCCGTGTCGACGTCGCCCGCATGGACGGCGATGGCGTCGACGAGCCGTCCGGCGAAGAGCGGTACGAGAATGTCGGCGACGGTCGCCACCGTCATGCCGAACGCGATGGCGGCGACGAGACCGGGGGTCTGCCGCCAGTTGGCGAAGGTGAAGGCGAGAACGCGCGGGAAGGCGCTGGCGCACCGGCTTCTCTTGCGGGTCATGTCGTCTTGCGGCGCCAAAGGGAGCGCCGTCCCGAATAGGACGATCGACGATCGACGAGCGGCGCGCGAGAGGCGGACCGGTCAGTCGTGTCGGATCGTGGAGAACCCGCCGGAGCGGGGTGAGCGAGGGGCCGATCGGCGCCGACGAGGCGGCGGAATCAGCTGCGCGGGTTTTCGCGCCGGGGAGATGTGCCGAATGTCGATGCCATGCGCCCTCCCCTTCTCTCGTGCCGCGGGACGAAACTCTCCTAGCGGCACGCCGGCCGACCCGCAACCCCTCCGCAAAAGGCGTTCCGAGGCCGTTGCGCGCAAGCCACCCTCATTGTCTCGCTTCCGCCCCTCCCCTATGGAAGATGGAGAGGCGCCACCATCTGTGGCCGGACGAGACGAGCAAGCGAGCGCGCCATGACCGAACGCCATTCGGAAATCCTGATCGTCGGCTCCGGGCCCGCCGGCTACACGGCCGCGATCTACGCCGCGCGCGCCATGCTCAAGCCGCTCCTCGTCGCCGGGCTGCAGGAGGGCGGGCAGCTCACCATCACCACCGACGTAGAGAACTATCCGGGCTTCCGCGACCCCATCCAGGGCCCTTGGCTGATGGAGGAGATGAAGGCCCAGGCGCTCCACGTCGGCACCGAGATGGTCTCCGACCTCATCGTCGAGGCCGACCTGTCGCGCCGTCCCTTCCGCCTGACCGGCGACGGCGGCACGGTCTACACCTGCGACGCGCTGGTGATCGCCACCGGCGCGCAGGCCAAGTGGCTCGGGCTCGACTCGGAGAACGAGTTCCAGGGCTTCGGCGTCTCGGCCTGCGCCACCTGCGACGGCTTCTTCTACCGCAACAAGGACGTGGTGGTTGTCGGCGGCGGCAACACGGCGGTCGAGGAGGCGCTGTACCTCGCCAACATCGCCAAATCGGTCACGGTCGTGCACCGGCGCGACGAGTTCCGCGCCGAGCGCATCCTGCAGAACCGCCTGCTGGCGCTGCCGAACGTTGAAGTGATCTGGGACAGCGAGATCGCCGAGATCGTCGGCGCCCACAAGCCGATGAAGTCGGTCACCGGCGTGAAGCTGCGCCATCGCGGCACCGGCGACATCCGCGAGATCGCCGCCGACGGCGTCTTCGTCGCCATCGGCCATGCGCCGGCGACGGAGGTCTTCGGCCAGCAGCTGCGCCAGAAGCCGGGCGGCTATCTCTGGGTGGAGCCCGGCACGACGCGGACCTCGATCGAGGGCGTCTTCGCTGCGGGCGACGTCGCCGACGACGTCTACCGGCAGGCGGTGACGGCGGCCGGGCTCGGCTGCATGGCCGCGCTGGAGGCCGAGCGCTGGCTGCAGGCGAACCAGGTGGCCGAGCGCGCGCAGGCGGCCGAGTAGCGGACTGACGACGAGGCAAGGGGAACGGCGGGGAGACGATGGCGCTCGACTGGGACAAGCTGCGCATCTTCCATGCGGCGGCGGAGGCGGGGTCCTTCACGCATGCCGCGAGCGCCCTCAACCTCTCGCAATCGGCCATCTCGCGCCAGGTCGCGGCGCTGGAGCAGGAGATCGGCTCGCCGCTCTTCCACCGCCATGCGCGCGGTCTCGTCCTCTCCGAACCGGGCGAGCTTCTGTACCAGACGACGACGGATGTCCTGAAGCGCTTGGAATCGGTCCGCATGCAGCTGACCGAGACGCGGGAGAAGCCGCAGGGCAAGCTGCGCGTGACGACGACGGTGGGCCTGGGCTCCGGCTGGCTGACCCAGCGCGCGCAGGAGTTTCTGGAGCTCTATCCCGAGCTCGAACTCCAGCTGGTCTTCGACAACGAGGAGATCGACCTCACCATGCGCAAGGCGGACTGCGCCATCCGCCTGCGCCAGCCGCAGCAGCCGGACCTGATCCAGCGCCGCCTGTTCACCGTGCATCTCCACGTCTACGCGGCGCCCTCCTACATCCAGCGCTACGGGCGGCCGGAGACGATCGAGGATCTCGACAACCACCGCATCATCACCTTCGGCGAGCCCGCGCCCGACTATCTGCGCAACCTCAACACGCTGGAGACCGTCGGCCTGCCGGAGGGCCAGTCGCGCCGACCGATCCTGGAGATCAACAATCTGATGGCGGTGAAGTCGGCCATCGAGCGCGGCATCGGCATCGCGCTCCTGCCGGACTACATGATCGACAAGGATTCCAAGCTCGTGCAGCTCCTGCCCGAGATGGAGATGCCGACCTTCAACACCTATCTCTGCTATCCGGAGCAGCTGCGCGACGCGGCCAAGCTGAAGGTGTTCCGCGACTTCCTCATCTCCAAGGCGCGCACCTGGGCGTTCTGAGACTGCCTGAAAGCAAAGCCATGCTGAAAAACATGGCACCCTTGCACGAATGCATCTGGATGAGCACGCCGCGTCGGATATGTTGAGTGGCAGATCGGCGCCGGGAACTCCTCCTCCCATCCCGCGCCGGTGGTTTCCTCCCAAGGGTATCCACCCTTCCCTGCCGGGCCTTCGGGTCCGGCTTTTTTTCGTCGCCAGCCTGCTTCTCGAGGTCCGGGTCGCGCCGGTCGCGCAATTCGGCCGCAGACAGGCGGCATCGACGGTTCGAGCCCCCATCCGCTCTCGCTCGAACCCGAGCCGCATCGACGGCATCTGGACGAGAGCAACCCATCCGCGTCCGACCGGACGTGCGGCGCGTTCCGCGCCACCTTCCCGAAGGACGTATCGAAGTGCCCTTTCCCGAACTGCCCGCCCCGCTCGCCGCCAGCCTGTCCGCGCGCGGCTATGCCGAGCCGACCCCCGTCCAGGCCGCCGTCACCGAGGAGCGCGCCAACGGCCGCGACCTTCTCGTCTCCGCGCAGACCGGCTCGGGCAAGACCGTCGCCTACGGCCTCGCGCTCCATGGCGAGCTTCTGAACGAGGCGGGCGCCCTGCCCGAGGCGGGCGAGCCCCTGGCGCTCGTCGTCGCCCCGACGCGCGAGCTCGCGCTTCAGGTCCAGCGCGAGCTCGAATGGCTCTATGCCGAGGTCGGCGCGCAGGTCGTCACCTGCGTCGGCGGCATGGACCCGCGCTCGGAGCGCCGCCGGCTGGAGCGCGGCGCCCACATCGTCGTCGGCACGCCCGGCCGCCTGCGCGACCATCTGGAGCGCGGCGCGCTCCTAATCGGCGCCCTGCGCGCGCTGGTCCTCGACGAGGCGGACGAAATGCTCAATCTCGGCTTCCGCGAGGATCTGGAGTTCATCCTCGAGGCGACGCCGTCGACACGCCGCACGCTGCTCTTCTCCGCGACGCTGCCCAAGACCATCGCCACGATGGCCAAGCGCTACCAGCGCGACGCGCTGCGCATCGAGGCGACGCGCTCCTCCGAGACCCATGCCGACATCGCCTACAAGGCCGTGCGCATCGCGCCGACCGAGACCGAGCACGCGGTCGTCAACCTGCTGCGCTATCACGAGGCGCCGAGCGCCATCGTCTTCTGCAACACGCGCGAGAGCGTGCGGCATCTGCATTCCGGCCTCGTCGAGCGCGGCTTCTCGGCCGTCGCCCTTTCCGGCGAGCTCGGGCAGTCGGAGCGCAACCAGGCCATGCAGGCGCTGCGCGACGGACGCGCGCGGGTGTGCGTGGCGACCGACGTCGCCGCGCGCGGGCTGGATCTGCCGAGCCTCGGCCTCGTCATCCATGCCGAGCTGCCGAACGACTGGGAGACGCTGAAGCACCGGTCGGGCCGCACGGGCCGCGCGGGCCGCAAGGGCATCTCCGTCCTCCTCGTCCCGATCTCGCGCCGCAAGAAGGCCGAGCGTCTGATGGTGGAGGCGAGCATCGTTCCCGAATGGGGCGGCGCGCCGACCGCCGACGACATCCGCCGCCTCGACGAGGAGCGCATGCTCGCCGACCCGATCCTTGCGGAAGAGCTCGCCGAAGACGATCTGGCCAGCGGCCGCCGGCTTCTGGAAGGCCGCTCGCCCGAGGCGCTCGCCGGCCTGCTGGCGCGCATCTGGCGCCAGCGCCTGCCCGCGCCCGAGGACGTCTACGATCCCGGCTTCTCGCGCGAGGCGAAGCCCGACCGGGGCGAGCGCGCCCGCGAGCGCGGCGGCAAGGACCCGCGCGATGCCGGCGACTTCGTCTGGTTCCGCCTCGACATCGGCCGGCGCAACTCGGCCGACCCGAAATGGCTGCTGCCGCTCCTCTGCCGTCGCGGCAAGACGACCAAGCAGGAGATCGGCGCGATCAAGATCTTCGACCGCGAGACCAAGTTCGAGGTCGTCGCCAGCGGTGCGGCGAAGTTCGCCAAGGCCGCGCTCGGCACGGTCGACGACATCGAGATTTCCTACGCCGACGGCGCGCCCGCCGAGGCGGAAGGGCGCAGCGCCGACCGGCCGAAGGGCGGCAAGCCGCCGTTCGGGAAGCCGCGCGGGCCGAAGGGCGACTTCAAGCCGCGCGAGGGCGGCGAGCGCAAGTTCAGGCCGCGCGACGGCGAGCGTCCGGCACGCGCCGAGGGCGAGCGGGCGTACAAGCCGCGCGAGGGCGACCGCCCGCAGGGCGAAGGCAAGCCGCGCGGGCCCTTCCACAAGAAGAAGTTCGCCGGTGCCGAGGGCGGCTTCAAGCGCGACGGCGCGGGACCGAAGCGCCGTCCGAAGGACTGAGGTCGAAGGGGGGTCTTCGCCCCCCCTCGGCGCGCCGCAGAGCGCGACCTGAAGAGCTTCACCCCCGAACGAAAAAGGCCCGGCGAACTTGCCGGGCCTTTCGCATTTCAAATGGTCGAGAACCCTACCGCTCAAGGCTGGCGCAGAAGCGCTGGATGCGCGAGCAGGCGTCCTCCAGAACGTCGTCGGCCGCCGCATAGGAGAGGCGGAAGTTCGGGCCGAGGCCGAAGGCCGATCCGTGCACCACCGCCACGCCCTCGGCTTCCAGGAGCTCGGAGACGAAGTCCTCGTCGCTCTCGATCACCTTGCCGGCCGGCGTCTTCGAGCCGATCAGCTCGGCGACCGACGGGTAGACGTAGAAGGCGCCCTCCGGCGTCGGGCACTTCAGGCCCTTCGACTGGTTGAGCATGGAGACGACGAGGTCGCGGCGGCGCTCGAAGGCGACCCGGCTCTCCGAGACGTAGTCCTGCGGCCCGTTCAGCGCTTCGACGGCCGCCCATTGCGCGATCGAGCAGGCGCCCGACGTCTGCTGGCCCTGGATCATGTCCATCGCCTTGATGAGCGCCAGCGGACCGGCGGCGTAGCCGATGCGCCAGCCGGTCATGGCATAGGCCTTGGACACGCCGTTCATGGTCAGCGTGCGGTCGTAGAGCTTGGGCTCGACCTCGACCGGGGTCGCGAACTTGAAGCCGCCATAGACGAGGTGCTCGTACATGTCGTCGGTCAGCACCCAGACATGCTCGTGGCGCATGAGCACGTCGGTCAGCGCCTTCAGCTCCTCATGGGTGTAGGCGGCGCCCGACGGGTTCGACGGCGAGTTGAACAGGAACCACTTGGTCTTCGGCGTGATCGCCGCTTCCAGGGCGTCGGGCGTCAGCTTGAAGTTCGTCTCCAGCTTGGCCTCGACGAAGACGGGTGTGCCGCCGCAGATCGACACCATCTCCGGGTAGCTGACCCAGTAGGGCGCCGGGATGACGACCTCGTCGCCGGGGTTCAGCGTCGCCATGAAGGCGTTGAAGAGGATCTGCTTGCCGCCGGTGCCGACGATCGTCTGCTCGGGCTTGTAGTCCAGCCCGTTCTCGCGCTTGAACTTCCTGGCGATCGCCTCGCGCAGCGGCACGATGCCGGAAACGGGCGTGTACTTGGTCTCGCCACGACGGATCGCGTCGATCGCGGCGTCCTTGATGTTGTCGGGCGTGTCGAAGTCCGGTTCGCCCGCGCCCAGCGAAATGACGTTGCGGCCCTTGGCCTTCAACTCGCGCGCCTTCTGGGTGACGGCGATGGTCGCGGACGGCTTCACGCGATCGAGGGCGCTGGCGAGGAAGGCCATGGGGCGGCTCCGGATGTATCACGGGCGAGCTTTCGCGGGCGCACCCCGCGAAAATCGGCCATGCATAGGTCCGCGCGCGAATGCGTGCAAGGCAAGCCACGCTCCCCGCCCATGAATTGTGCTGATGGGTGTCTTCGCGATTGCGAATTGGCGCGCCCGCGCACGTTTCGACACACTCGCGCGACCACAAGCGGCGCGCGAGGACGGCGATGATCACGATCCACGGAATGACGGACAGCGGCAATTGCTACAAGCCGCGCCTTCTGATGGCGCTGACGGGCCGGCGCTTCCGCCATGTCGAGGTGTCGATGCTCGACGGCGGCACGAAGGAGCCTGCCTTCCTTGCGCTCAACCCGGCGGGGCAGGTGCCGCTGCTCGTCCTCGACGACGGGCGGACCCTCGCCGAATCCAACGCCATCCTCGTCTTTCTCGGCGAGGGAACGGGCTTCGTTCCGACCGACGTCTTCGGCCGCGCGCAGATGCTGCGCTGGATGTTCTTCGAACAGAACCAGCACGAAGCCTCGATCGCGATGCGACGCTCCCTCAGCGTCTACGAGGAGCGCCGCGACGCCGCGACGCCCGAGCGCATGGCCTCGACGCTCGCAAAGGGGGAGAACGCCCTTCGCGTGATGGAGCAACGCCTCGCCGCGAGCCCCTTCCTCGTCGGCAAGACGGCGACGCTCGCCGACATCGCGCTCTATCCCTACACCGCGACGGCGCCGGAGGGCGGGTTCGACCTCCAGCCCTTCCCCGCCATTCGCGAATGGCTCGCGCGGGTGGAGGCCCTTCCCGGCTGGCAGCCCTCGACCTGGCTTCCCGACGCCTGATGCGACGAGGCCGCCCCGGTTTCCCCGGAGCGGCCTCATTTCACGTTCTGCAGTGGATCAGTCGCGGCCGATCAGCATGGTGTCGAGATCGACGCCCTCGGCCTCTTCCAGCATCTCGCGCGTCAGCGTCGGGGCGAGGATGCGAATGTCGTCGTCGCCGTCGGCGACGATCTCGACCGCGTTCCAGTCGACCAGCACGTCCTTCTGGCCGATGCCGAGGAAGCCGCCGACCTGGATCACGATCGCCGCGACCGTGCCGTCCGCCGAGAGGACGATGTCGGACACGTCGCCGATCTCCTCGTTCATCGAGCCGTACACGTCCTCTCCCTCAAGGTCGTCCGCGAGGAAGTGCGCGGGCGCGGCGCCCGACTGGACCTCCGGCAGCGTCACGATGGGCGAGCCGCCTTCCACCCCCATCGCCTCGGGCTCGGCCGCCTCGGAGCCCGGCGTCACCGGATCGGTGCCGGCCGGAGCGGCCGGGGCGGGCGTCGTGCCCTCGGGCGCCAGACCGTTGGCGGGCGAAGGCTCGGGCGTGGTCGGATTGGTGTTGACCGCCGGGTCGCTGCCGGGTGCCGGAGCCGCGGGCGTCTGCTGCGCGAAGGCGGCGCCGCTCATCAGGACGGCGAAGGCGGAGGCGAGAACCAGTGGCTTCATGTGTGTCTCTCGAAAATGGATGAAGGGGTGCGACAATCCGCACCGTTCGAGCGACTAAGCATTCGGTGACGCGTTTGGTTCCGCCGGCCTCGACGCCGCAGGGCTCCCATGCTCAGGCGAGGATTGCGGCTCTTCTTCCGTCCCGCCATCATCGCGGCCGGGGACGAAACCCGGGCAAAGGAGGGCGCATGAGCGAGACGGAACGGCCGAACGGCGAACTGACGATGCGGGTGCCCGCGATGCCGAAGGACGCCAATTCCGCCGGGGACATCTTCGGCGGCTGGGTCATGTCGCAGATGGATCTCGCCGCCGGCATCCGGGGCGCGGAGCGCGCTCAGGGGCGCGTGGTCACCATGGCCGTCAACACGCTGGTCTTCCGCCGACCCGTCCATGTGGGGGACGCGCTCAGCGTCTATTCGCGGATCGAGAAGATCGGGCGGACCTCCATCACCCTCTTCATCGAGGCCTGGGCGCAGCGCTATCTGACGCACGAGATGGAGAAGGTGACGGAGGGTGTCTTCGTGATGGTGGCTCTCGACGAGAACGGCCGCCCGAAGGCCGTTCCCCCTCAGGACTGACGAGAGGGACGCCGCGTCCGGCGCGGCGTCCCTCCTCGTTCGGTCAGTTGGCCGGACGCGGCTCCGGGCCGCCTTCGAGCCCGTCGATGACCGGGGTCTCCACGTTGGGCTCGTCCGGCAGGCCGTCCTCCAGAACCTCGATCGGCGGGCCGTCGGCGTTCTCATCGCCGCTCAGGGATTCGGGAAGCGGCGGCGTCTCGCCCGCCGCCGTGTCCTCCGGCAGCGGAACGTCCGGCGCGTCGTCCTGTCCCGGCTCGACCGGGGGAAGCGGCACGACGCCGGCCGCGCCCTGTGGCGCCGGCATCGCGGCGCCGGTCGCCGCGTCGATCAGCGGCCGAGCGGCCTCCATGCAGCCGCGCAGGGGCTCGTCGCCGCAGCGCACGGTCAGCGATCCGAGCGGGCCCATGTCGAGGCGGAAGCTGGCGCCTTCGCGCGGACCGTGATGCGGGCCGTGTCGTTCGCCGTGTTCGCGGAGTCCGCGCTCGCCCCGCTCCCCGCGCTCACGGTCGCGCTCACGGTCGCGGTCGCGGCCACGCTCACGCTCGCGGCGCTCTTCCCGGTCGCGCTCGCGATCCCTGTCGCGGTTGTCGGGTCCGCCGCGTTCTTCCGCGCGCGGTCCGCCACGCGGGCCGTCGGGTCCTCCGGGCGGCGGGGCGGGTTGTGCGAGGGCGATCGGCGCGGCGGCGAAGAGCAGCGCCGCGGCAAGCAGGGGAGTTCGCTTCATGGGGACATCCTCCGGGGGCGCGGGGCAGCCGCGCTGCCCCGACATGCCCCCGAAACGTCGCGATCCTCCGGTCCGGTTCCCCGTTACTTGCAGACGGGGCGCATTCTCGCCTTCACGTCGAAATGGAAGTGGTCGTCGTGCGCCCGGTTGTATCCGGGGCCGAGCACCGTTCCGAAGTAGCGGCAGCCCGCCTGCCGGATCTGGTTCTGGAAGGAGCGCTCGCGCGGCGAGAAGGCGCCCTTGGGCTCCACCAGGAAGGTTGAGCCGTCGGTGAAGCGCAGGCCGCGCACGTCGAGGGCGTTGCCGAGCGCGTGTTCGGAGATCGTGCGCGTGCCGGCGATCCGCGAAACGCGGTAGGACGAGGCGTTGATGACCGCCGCCGGCTGCTTCCACAGGGTCCAGCGGGCCGCCGAGCGGACCTCCTCGTCGAGCCAGCGCGCCGTCTGCAGCGCGGTCGCGCAGTTCAGGAGCGCGGGCGGCTGCATGGCGATGCCCTTGGCGGCCATCGTCACGCGGACGGGGTGCTGGATGCCGTGCGTGCGACCGTCGCCGACCGAGCGCGCGTCGGTGAACTGGACGCCGCGCCGCTGCAGCTCGCGCCGGCAGGCCGCTTCCTGGCGCGGCAGGGCGCGGTAGCCGGAGGGCGTGCGGCTTTCGTGCGCGCCGCGCCCCCAGCGGAACGGGTTCCAGCTCCAGCCGCGCGACTCCGGGCGCGCGGGCTCGACCCGCTCCAGCGCCGCATAGGACGGGACCGGCGTCTGGACGGGCGCGGGCGCGGCCGGCGCCACGGGCGCGGCGGGGCGCGGCACCGGCGCGGGTTCGGCGCCCGGCGTCACCTCGGTCAGCCCCTCCCAGGGGTCGAAATTGTCTTCCGGCACCGAGCCGTAGAGCCCGCCGGGGCTGGAATCGTCGATCGAGACGCCCGGCGTCAGCGGCGGCAGGGCGGCTTCCCGCACCGGCTCGGGCGCGGGCAGCGCGGCCGGTGCCTGCTGAACCGGATAGGTGCGGCCGTAATCGCCCGGTCCGGGCGGCGGCGTGTGCGAGACCTGCGTCTCCAGCGGCGCGGGCGGCATCGGCGCGGAGGCCGTCGCGGCGGGCTCGACCGGAGGCGGCAGGAATTGCGGCGGAGAGGGCTGGATGTTGCTGAAGTTCGACTGGTGCGGCGTCGAGCCGTCGGAGGAATAGGCCGGGCTCGGAACGTAGACCGGCGCCTCCCCCGGCGCGGGCGGCGGCGGCACGTGGCCGCCCCAGACGAGGGTCCCCTGGGCGATCGAAGCGCTCGGAAGGGCGCTCGCCGTCGCGATACCGGCGACGGCGAGCGTGACGATGCGCCATCCGTTTTTACGCAATACCATCGGGATGGCCTTTCATCCTCCGCGAAACTCGAGCGGATGAGGCGAAGGCTAGCCCGGTTTGGTAAGCGAAAGCTGAACGCGGCGCGCGATGGCCACCCCTTTACCGCCCCGCCCCTCCGAATTCGGCCGCTTTCCCCCGTTCAACTTCGCGTCAGCTTGGGTCCGCTAAGACCTCGGCCGACGGCTGCCGCCGGGCTTTCCGTCTTCGTCGAAGGGACCATCGTCATGTCGCCTGCCCGCCTGTCGCGCGCCGCCCTCGCTCTCGCCTTGGCGCTGCCTCTCCTGCCCGCCACAGCGCCCATCGCGAAGGCGCAGGCCGTCTCCGGCTGCTCGTCCGTCTGGGTCGTGCGCCCCGGCGACACGCTCTCGCGCATCGCGCGCAGCTGCGGCCTCTCGCCCGCCCAGATCCAGCGCGCCAATCCCCGGATCGACTGGAACCGTCTCCAGGTCGGCGCACGTGTCGCCCTCGACGGGCGCGGCGCAGGCGCCCCGCCCGCGCCCGCCCCCTCCGGGCGCTACGTCGTCCAGCGCGGCGACACGCTCTCCTCCATCGCGCGCGCCTTCGGCGTCCCGCTCCAGGCCTTCCTCGCCGCCAATCCGGGCCTGTCGGAGCGCGACCTGCAGGTGGGGCGCGAGATCGTCTTCGGCGGCGCCCGGCCGCCGCAGCCGCCCCGCCCGCCGCGTCCGGGCGCCGAACAGCGCAGCGTGCAGGTGTCGGTCGACGACGGCGAGGCCGTGCCTGGCGGCATCGTCGCCTTCCAGATCTCCGGCCTGCGGCCCGGCGAGCGCATCGTCGTCGCCACCGATCCCGACCGGGGCGGCTCGGGCACCGATCTGGGCGTGCGCGCCGGTCATCGCGGCATCGCGACGGCCGAGCTCGACCTGCCCGGCTCGGCGCGTCCGGGCCAGCGCTGGAGCTGGGAGGTGCTGGACGAGCGCATGCGCCCGCTCGCCTCGGGCGCCTACCGGATCGGTGAACCGCGCGGTCGTCCGGGCAATCCGGGTCGGCCGGGTTCCGATCGGGTCCGCGTCGTCGGCGTCCTGTCCAACGAGGGCGCGACCTGCCCGACGCTGCGCGGCGACAACGGCCGGCTCTACTCCATCGCCGGCGACCTCCAGGGCTATCGCGGCGGCGACCGCGTCGAGATCGTCGGCGAGGTCGCGGAGATGTCGGCCTGCATGCAGGGCACGACCATCGCGCCGGCCTCGATCCGCCCCGCCCGCTGAGGATCGAGGTTCGCCCTCGCGAGCGGCATGCCGGCCATCCGGAAAACCGTGTACGGTTTTCGGACGGGTGCCCTAGTTTGCCGCTCGTGCCGCAGACCCTGATCGATCTCGCGCGCCGCCTGCGCGCCAATTTCTCCACGCCGGGGCTTCTCCTCGGCGCGCTCTTCTACGCCGCCTCGCTGACGCCGAGCCTCCTGCCTCGCGAGCCCTACATGCAGGGGCCGCTCACCGGCGCCTCGCTGGCCGCGGGCTACGCCATCGGCGTTCTCCTCTCCTGGATCTGGCGCCAGCTCGAACTGCCGATGCCGAGCCGGCGCGCCGAGGGCTGGCTGAAGCTGACGGCCGGCCTCGTCTGCCTCGCCGCCGTCGTCGCCTTCGCCTGGCGTGCTGCCGAATGGCAGAGTTCGGTGCGCCGGCTGATGGATCTGCCGCCGGCCGAGACCGCCTATCCCTTCCAGGTCGCGTTGATCGCCATCCTGGTCTTCCTCGTCCTCAAGTCGCTCGGCCTCCTCTTCGGGCGGGTCTGGCTGTTTCTCTCGCGCCGGCTCAAGCGCCTCGTTCCGCGCCCCGTGGCGCGGCTCGTCGGCTTCGCGCTCACGGCCTTCCTGTTCTGGTGGGTGGCGAGCGGCGTCCTGTTCGAGCAGGCGCTGCGCCTCGCGGACTCGTCCTTTCAGGAGCTCGATCAGCGGATCGACCCCGAGACGCAGCGGCCGCAGAACCCTCTCAAGACTGGCAGCGACGCCTCGCTCGTCAACTGGGAGCTCCTCGGCTCTCGCGGCCGCCAGTTCGTCGCGTCGGGGCCGGGCGCGGATGAGATCGGCGCCTTCTTCGGCACGCCCGCTCTGGAGCCGCTGCGGATCTATGTCGGGCTGAACTCGCGCGAGACGGCGGAGGCCCGCGCCGAGCTCGCCTTCGAGGAGATGCTGCGCGTCGGCGCCTTCGAGCGCTCCGCCCTCGTCGTCGTGGTGCCGACTGGCACGGGCTGGATCGATCCGGCCGCACTCGACACGCTGGAATATCTGCATCGCGGCGACGTCGCCTCCGTCGCCCTGCAATACTCCTATCTGTCGAGCTGGCTGTCGCTGCTGGCCGAGCCGGGCTACGGCGCGGAGGCCGGGCGCGCGCTCTTCCGCATCGTCTACGATCACTGGACGAGCCTGCCGCGCGACGCCCGCCCGCGCCTCTATCTGCACGGGCTCTCGCTCGGCGCGATGAACTCCGAATCCTCCACCGACCTCTACGACGTGGTGGCTGATCCCTTCGACGGCGCGCTCTGGGCCGGTCCCCCTTCTCGACCAGCCAGTGGCGGCGCGTGACGGCCGAGCGCCAGCCGGGTTCGCCGGCCTGGCTGCCGCGCTTTCGCGACGGATCCATCATCCGCTTCGCCAATCAGGAAACGACGCTGGCCGACCAGGGCGACGAATGGGGGCCGATGCGGATCGGCTATCTTCAATATGCCAGCGACCCGGTCACCTTCTTCGACCCCTACGCCTTCCTGCGCGAGCCGGCCTGGATGCGCGACGAGCCGGGTCCGGACGTGACGCCCTATCTCCGCTGGTTCCCGGTCGTCACCATGCTGCAGCTCGCCTTCGACATGGCGGTCGCCACGACCTCGCCCATCGGCCACGGCCATGTCTACGCGCCCGAGCACTACATCGACGCGTGGATCGAGATCACCGAGCCGCCGGCGATCGAGCCGCAGACGCTGGAGCGGCTGAAGGACCTCTTCCGCAGTCGGTTCTAGTCTCGGGCGAGATGGCGCTCGCAGAAGGCGAGAAGCGCCTCGCCGCCGAGGATCTCGTCTTCCGCCAGCGGCAGTTCCACGAGCGCCGGCGCCGAGGGCCCCAGCGCCGAGCGCAACTGCGCCAGATGCCCGTCCTCCGCTTCGGCTCGGCGATCCATGAGAGCGCTTTCGCCGCGCGGCGAGCGTCGGTTGACGAGAAGTCCGCCGACCGGCACCCGCAGCTGCTCCAGCCGGCGATGAAGCTCGATCGTCTCCAATACCGGCAGCCGCTCGGGCGTCAGCACGATGAGGAAAGCCGTTCGCGCCTCGTCGGTCAGCGTCTCGCGCAGACGCTTGAAGCGGTCCTGGCGCCGCATCAGCGTGGCGCGCATGTCGTGCTCGCGCCCCGGCTCGCCGCCGAAGAGCTTCGCGCCCGGCTCCTCGCTCGCATCGGCCGCGCGGAACTGGCCGAGCGCGCTGGCGAAGCGGTCGGAGCGCTCGCGGGCCTTCAGGAGCCCGCTCGTCCAGGCGCCCATCAGTTCGGGCAGTTCGAGAAGCCGCGTCGTGTGGCCCGTCGGGGCGGTGTCGAAGACGACGAGGTCGTGGGTCGAAAGCCCCTCCTCCAGCGTCACGGCGATGCGCTCCAGAAGCGCGGCCTCGACCATGCCCGGCGCCTCGCGGGCCTGATCGAGGTGGCGGCGCACCTCGCCGCCGAGCCGTTCGGGCATCAGCTTGCGCAGCTGCCGCTCGACCCCTTTCAGATGCTCGTCCACGGTGCGCGCCGGATCGAGCTCGATCCCGTCGAGGCCCGCGGTCAGGCGCACGGGCTCCGAGCCGATCTCGCGTCCCCAGAGATGGCCGAGATTGTGCGCGGGATCGGTAGAGACGACGAGCACGCGGCGGCCCCGCGCCGCGTATCCGGCCGCGATCGCGGAGGCGAGCGTGGTCTTGCCGACGCCGCCCTTGCCGCCGAAGAAGAGGACTTGCCGATCCTCCAGCGCCTTCAGCAGCATCGGAACCCGTCGAGCGGCGAGTGCTCCATCCCCATGCGCCGGTGCCAGTCGTGGAACCGGTCGTAGAGCTCGGGCATGAGTTCGAGCGTGTAGTAGGTCGCCGGATTGGGCACGCCAAGGCTTTCGGAGAAGACGAGCATCATGAAGAGGTCGTCCTCTTCGCGCCTCGCCCGCGCGAAGGTCCGCCGGTAGGGCGCGGCGTAGAACTCGCCGAGCCCGGCGGAGACCGCCGCGAAGAGAGCGGCGGTCCGGGAGCGGGGACGCTCGGCCACGCGCCTATTCGGCGGGCTCGGCCGAGGCCTGGGTGTATTCGCGGCGCATGCCGCGCGCCGCCTCCACCGCCACGAACAGCGCCGCCACCAGCACCACGGCGCCTAGCCCGAAGAGCAGCCACTGGCCGTTCGAGAAGAAGGTGCCGAGCTGGATGAACAGGGCCAGGATCGCCATCACCAGGACGAAGGCGAGCGGGACGAGCACCGGCAGGACCGGGCGGCGCAGCCGCAGGAGCATGACCGCGACGACGGAGAGCGTCAGGCCGGCCAGGAGCTGGTTGGTCGTTCCGAACAGCGGCCAGATCAGCATGCCGCCCGCGCCGCCGGTGCCCGCGCCGAAGGCGAGCGCGAGACAGAAGGCGAGCGCCACGAGCGTCGCGACGGTGCCGTTCTGCAGAGGCTTGACGTGGGCGATCTCGCCCACCTCCTGCACCACGTAGCGCTGCAGGCGAAGCCCCGTGTCCATGGTCGTGCCCGCGAAGAGCGCCGCCATGACGGTGAGGATCGTCGCCGAGATGCCCACTTCGAGGCCCGTTCCGGCCGCCAGGATGTTCGCCCCGCCCTGCACGAAGGCGTTCACGCCGCCCGCCGAGAACTGGGTGTAGACGCCCTGCCAGGCTTCCAGCGTCGCGAAGCCGGCCGTGCAGGCCACGATCGCGGCCAGCGCCAGCATGCCCTCGCCCACCGCGCCGAAATAGCCGACGAAGCGGGCGTCCGTCTCCTTGTCGAGCTGCTTGGACGAGGTGCCCGAGGACACGAGGCCGTGGAAGCCAGAGATGGCGCCGCAGGCGATGGTGACGAAGAGCAGCGGCACGATCGAGGGAGTGCCCGCCGGCACGTCCGGATTGAAGGCCGGAACCACGATCTGCGGGCCCGCGATGAAGGTCGCCCCGTAGAGCAGGATCAGCCCGACGAAGAGCTGCAGCCCGTTGATGTAGTCGCGCGGCTGCAGCAGAACCCAGACCGGAAGCTGCGAGGCGATGCCGGCATAGATGAAGAGGTAGAGGATCCACTGCACGCTCGGCGTCATGCCGAGGAAGCTGTCCGGCAGCGTGATCGGATAGGCCTGACCGACGAAGACCAGCGCGTAGAGCACGATGACGCCGATCACCGAGGGCCAGAGCAGGCCGACGCCGTGACGATAGATGAGCTGGCCGATGACCAGCGCCACGCCGATCGCGCCCCAGATGGGGATGACGGCGGTGGGGAAGTTGACCAGAAGCCCGGCGATCACGACCGCGAAGACGGCGTTGACCATGAGCAGGAGGAGGAAGATCACCATCATGAAGATGGAGCGCGCGCGATGGCCGAGCACGTTCTCCGTCAGCGCCCCGATGGAGCGGCCCCGGTTGCGCGCGCTCGCCCAGAGCGCGCCGAAATCGTGCACGCCGGCGAAGAAGATCGTGCCGAGCACCACCCAGGCGAAGGCGGGACCCCAGCCCCAGATGACGGCGATGGCCGGGCCGACGATGGGCGCCGCGCCCGCGACGGAGGTGAAGTGGTGGCCCCACAGGACGAACTTGTTGGTCGGGACGAAGTCGACCCCGTCCTTCATCGTGTGCGCGGGCGTCTTGTAGTCGGGATCCAGCGCGTAGATGCGTTCGGCGACATATCTCGAATAGACGAAATAGCCGGCGGCAAAGGCCGCGAGGCCGATGACGATCAGAATCGTCGCGTTCATCTGGTTCCTCCCACGATGCGCCTGGCCTATCGCCCGGTTCCGCGCAGTCTCTCCCACGGGCCGCCCGCCCGCATGGCTTCTTATGGCGTCGCTCCGCGGGAAAGGCCACCGTTCCGCCGCAATTTCTTCGCCGCCGAGGTCACGATGCCGCGTTCGAGCCGGCATCTTCGCTCTTCTCCGGACCCGTTTCGTTCCCCATATTGGCGGTCATGGCCGACACTCCGCGCAAATCCCCCCGCCGCTCCCCGATCCTCGACTATTCGGACGCCTCGGAGCGGCTGACGGGAGGGTTCGGCGAGGCCCCGCAGCCCGAGTTTTCCGGCGTGGAGCTGGCCGGTCCGGTCTCCGGCTGGGCCGACGAGATCGCGCAGGGGCTGGAGGTCGAGGCCGAGCGCAAGGCCGCCGAGCCCGCAACGGCTCCGAGCGAAGCGAGGCGAGGCCGAACGGCCGTCGCGCCCGACAAGAGGCGTGGAGCGCCGCAGGCGCGACAGGGATCGCAGGAGGATGGCGCGCCCTCGCGGAGCCGCGGGCGCGAGCCCGCTGGCGGGAGCGCGGAGAAGACCAGGAAGCCGGCCGCGCCCGCCAAGGCGCCCAAACAGGACAAGGCCACGAAGTCCTCGCGCGGCACCTCCATGGGCGCGACCTCGGACCCGAAGAAGCGCGCAGCGGCCGGGCTCAACCCCGTCGCCGGCATGGACGTCAGCCTCGAGGACGCGGCGGCGCTGCCGGCCGGCGGCGTCACCGCCACGGTGGACGCGCTCACCAAGCTGATCTCGGAGGGCAACCCGCTTCTGAAGAACGGCGAGATCTGGCTGCCGCACCGGCCCGCCCGCCCGCAGAAGTCAGAAGGCGGCATCCCCTTCCGCATCCAGTCCGAATACGAGCCGAAGGGCGACCAGCCGACGGCGATCCGCGACCTCGTCTCCGGGATCACGGAGACGGGCGACCAGACGCAGGTGCTCCTCGGCGTCACCGGCTCGGGCAAGACCTTCACGGTCGCCAACGTCATCGAGAAGACGCAGCGCCCGGCGCTGATCCTGGCGCCGAACAAGACGCTGGCGGCCCAGCTCTACGGCGAGTTCAAGAACTTCTTCCCCGACAACGCCGTCGAGTATTTCGTCTCCTACTACGACTACTACCAGCCGGAGGCCTACGTCCCGCGCTCCGACACGTTCATCGAGAAGGAATCCTCGATCAACGAGCAGATCGACCGGATGCGCCACGCTGCCACGCGCGCGCTTCTGGAGCGCGACGACTGCATCATCGTCGCCTCCGTCTCCTGCATCTACGGTATCGGCTCGGTCGAGACCTACACGGCGATGACCTTCCAGATGTCGGTCGGCGACCGGCTCGACCAGCGCCAGCTCCTCGCCGACCTCGTCGCCCAGCAGTACAAGCGCCGCGACATGGACTTCACCCGCGGCTCCTTCCGCGTGCGGGGCGACACGATCGAGCTCTTCCCCGCCCACTTGGAGGACCGCGCCTGGCGCATCTCGCTCTTCGGCGACGAGATCGAGGCGATCCACGAGTTCGACCCGCTGACCGGACAGAAGACCGACGATCTGAAGTCGGTGAAGATCTACGCCAACTCGCATTACGTCACGCCGCGCCCGACGCTGCAGCAGGCGGTGAAATCCATCCGCGCCGAGCTGAAAGACCGGCTCGTCGAGCTGAACGCCGCCGGGCGCCTTCTGGAGGCGCAGCGGCTGGAGCAGCGCGTCGGCTTCGACATCGAGATGATCGAGGCCACCGGCTCCTGCAACGGCATCGAGAACTATTCGCGCTACCTCACCGGCCGCCTGCCCGGCCACCCGCCGCCGACGCTCTTCGAATATCTGCCCGACAACGCGCTGGTCTTCATCGACGAGAGCCACGTCACCATCCCGCAGATCGGCGCCATGTATCGCGGCGACTTCCGCCGCAAGGCGACGCTGGCCGAATACGGCTTCCGCCTGCCCTCCTGCATGGACAACCGCCCGCTTCGCTTCGAGGAGTGGAACGCGATGCGCCCGCCCACCGTCGCGGTCTCGGCGACGCCCGGCCCGTGGGAGCTGGAGGAATCCGGCGGCGTCTTCGCCGAGCAGGTGATCCGCCCGACGGGCCTGACCGATCCCCCGGTGGAGATCCGCCCGGCGCGCGCGCAGGTGGACGACCTCTTGGGCGAAATCCGCGAGACGGTCGCCAAGGGCTATCGCGTGCTCGCCACCGTCCTTACCAAGCGCATGGCCGAGGACCTCACCGAATATCTGCACGAGCAGGGCGTGCGCGTCCGCTACATGCACTCCGACATCGACACGCTGGAGCGCATCGAGATCATCCGCGACCTGCGGCTCGGCGCCTTCGACGTCCTGGTCGGCATCAACCTCCTGCGCGAGGGCCTCGACATTCCCGAATGCGGGCTCGTCGCCATTCTCGACGCCGACAAGGAAGGGTTCCTGCGCTCGGAGACCTCGCTCATCCAGACGATCGGCCGCGCGGCGCGAAACGTCGACGGCAAGGTCATCCTCTACGCCGACCGCACCACCGGCTCGATGGAGCGCGCCATCGCCGAGACCAACCGGCGCCGCGACAAGCAGGAGGCCTACAACGCCGAGCACGGCATCACGCCGGAATCGGTGAAGGCGAAGATCGCCGACATCCTCGATTCCTACTACGAGAAGGATCACGTCCGGGTCGACACGGGGCGCGACACGAAGGAAGGCGCGCTCGTCGGCAACAATCTGCGCTCGCATCTGGAGCATCTGGAGAAGGAGATGCGAAAGTCGGCCGCCGATCTCGACTTCGAGAAGGCGGCGCGGCTGCGCGACGAGATCAAGCGCCTGCAGGCGACCGAGCTCGCCATCGCGGAGGACCCGATGGCGCGCGATCTGGCCATCGAGGACGGCCTGTCCGCCTATCCCTCCGGCGCGCCCGCCGCGCGCGGCAAGGGCCGCTACGGCAAGAAGCCCGCCCCCGCCGCCAATGCGCGCTTCGGCCCGAAGGGCGAACCCCTGGCCCCGCGCGGCGAGGCAGCCCTTTCCGGCAGAGGGGGGTCCATACGAGAGGGCGACGATGCAGCCTCGCCCTCTCCCGTCCCGGGAGAGGGTGTCCACCGGACGGGCGAGACGAGTGGCTCGCCCACGAGCAGGGGGGTGAGGGCTTCGGAGGGCGCCGACGAGTCAAGGTCCACCTCCGGCCCCGCCTCGCTCAACCGCGTGAACCCGGTCTTCGGCCCCGGCGGCGAGCCCATCGCCTCGCGCCTCACCGCCGAGCGCGACGAGGCGACCTCGAAGAAGAGCCGCGACGCCGAAGCCTCCCCCTCTCCCGGTACGGGAGAGGGTGCCGGCAGGCGGGTGAGGGCATCACAGGGCTCGTCGTCGGACAGCTCGGCCCCCTCCCCCTCCTACTTCGCCAAGCCCTCGCTCGACGACATGGGGCCGGGCACCGACACGCCGACGCCCAACCGCTCGCCCGGCGAAGCCGGGCAGACCGGCCAGAGCTACTTCCGCAAGAACTCGCTGGACGAGATGACGGTCGGCCGCACGGAGAAGCCGAAGGGCGGACCCGCGCCGCAGAAGCCGGCGCCGGTCACGTCGGGCGACAGGCCCGCGCCAGCCGCGTCCGGCGACGATGCGCGTCCCATCCGCCGCGAGCGCATCGGTCGCGGCTCCTACGAGGACGCGGGCGACGAGAAGCGCAAGAAGCGCCGGCCGGGCAAGACGGGTCGGCCGGGGCGGTAGGGCTCTTCACCCTTGGACAATCCCGTCCGTTCTCCCTGACAAGACGGATCGATCCGTCTTATGTCGGGAGACATGCTATGACGAAACTCGGGAAGATAGAGCGCCACATCGTGACACTTTCGCCAGCGAACCGGCGCGTCCGCGCGTATGCTTCAAACGGCAAAGGCGCAGCCCTTCAACCGACGGATCGCAGCCGATGGTACAGCGGTCGGTCGGAGGTGGCTAAAGCGGCATTCGCGGACGATAGCAGCGGCAAAACGGGGGCGATCGGGCTGAGTTATCTATCAACGCATACATTTAAAACGTCGATAGAAATTTTCGTTTCGCCGACGACGGCCCTCCTTACCAATTTTTCCTACTAATTCGCAAATTAAGCGATCACAGATTTATTCTATAACGGGGTGTACCCAAATCACTTTCAATAATTAAAATTAGATGAAACTACATATAAACTCAAATTTTTAATAAATGAATAAGAATTGTTAAGAATATATTTATATACAACTATCTGATGTGAAGAAGAGATCGAATGCAAAAAGGCACTCCTCGACTAATCGGCGCCTATCAGGCTCGAACGGCAGTGATTGAGACGATCGTGACAGCTGCAGTAATGGCAGTCGGCGCAGGACTCATCTCTTCGAGTATTTTTCCTGATATAATATATTTCCCTCTTTTAGTCGGTTGCACGATAGTTGCCTTAGGAATATTTTACCTTTCCTCCAAAATTAAGTCACTAAGTCGATTCTCTATATATTTAGAACCTTTGATCGTCTTTTCTGAGAATAACTCGATTCCCATACCAATAGAGTCGTATGAATTTTCTGAGAAAACTGCGCAATACATCCAAGCCGCCACGAAGGAAAGTTCCGGCTTACGGCGTATGTGGGAGAATAACGACCCCTTCTACGACTCAAATTATGTTATAACCGAAAAGGGAAAGCTTGCTACGGAGGCTGTAGAGTACTACGTTATGAAGCTCCTATCCAGTCATCTGGAGAGCTATATAAAAAGAGAAAATATTCAAGGATTTCCAACTGAGCAGTTCGACCGAGAAGCGCTTCCCGGAGTGATTCTACAAAACCGTTTTGCTGATTTGTTTTCGAGACCCATGAATGAACGAGACGGGTTTCAATCAGAAAACAAAAACAAGCCACTCGGAAAAATTGTCGCTGCATACGGACCAGATGGCCACTATTATAGTTCATTTGATATAACATTGCCAAAGGGCTCTAAATTTGAACGAGAATCTAGGGGTTGCTTTAAGATAGGTTCAAAATACTTCTCGATGAAGATTTTGTGCAAACTTACTGAATTTAACACGATTACGGCTCCACGCTTTGAGGAGCTTTACCTGATGCGTCGATTTAGAGAAGTCGATGTCCGGCAGTGTAAAATTGAAATTGACTTTTACGTACCCGTACACAAACTATTCGTCCAAAACCAAAAGCATCACTATCTTTGGGTAGATTCATTTATCCAGAGCTTATGTCAATCCGCTGATTTTTCACTATTTTTGAAGGAAATCCAGTGGACACAAGTTCTCTGCTTAGCCCGCGTTATGAGCCGATCCGCTGTTAATCAGGTTGGAGATAACGGTAAGAGTGAACAAAAACCTACCTCTATTGTCATCTCCAAGTCGGCCAAGTCCGAGCAAAGCGACTGAATTTAAAAAATGGAACCTAAACAGCTTGCTATATGTGCAAAAATTTGTGTTTCGCAATTGTCGCCCTTATCCCGCCCCCCGGGTCCTCCCAACGCGAGACCCGCCATGATCCTGCGCACCGCCCTCCCCGCTCTTCTCCTCCTCGCCACGCCTGCCTTCGCCCAGGTGGCGGAGCCCGATCCGACGCTCGCGTCCTCCGGCACCTACGTCACCGACGAGCACCACACCGGCCTGACCTTCCGCGTGATGCATTTCGGCCTGTCGAACTACACGGGCCGGCTGACCGACGTTGAGGCGACGCTGGAATGGAGCGCCGAGGACCCGGCGGCGTCCTCGCTCACCGCCACGATCGGCGCGGCTTCGGTCGACACCGACTATGAGGGCGACAGCGATTTCGACACCGAGATCGAGGCGAACTTCCTGAATGCGGGGGAAAACCCGGAGATCGCCTTCACCTCGACGCAGATCGAGATCACCGGTGAGACGACCGGCCGCGTGACGGGCGACCTCTCTTTCCACGGCACGACGCGGCCCGTCGTTCTCGACGTCACCTTCAACGGGGCGTTTGCGCAAGGCCCCGTGCTGGAGCGCCCCCAGCTCGGCTTTTCCGCCACGACCACGATCGACCGCACGCTCTTCGGCTCGGATCATCTGGCGCCCAATGTCGGCACCGAGGTCGAGATCTGGATCCAGGCGGAGTTCGTGCAGGAGGCCGACTAGCGGACGCAATCCTCGCGAACTTATCCCCCTTCCGCGATGCTCGCGCATACTCTCCTCACCGCCGGCCCTGACGGGCGCGAATGATCACCGGGATCGTTCGGGGCTGGCGGGCGGGTCCGGTCGTTTCGCCCCTTCCGGAGGGGCGGCTCGGTCGGGCGGAGCCAGTCGATGCCGGCGCCGAGCGAAAAGGCGGCGCCGGGAATTACCCGGCGGAACCTCTAATGGCCTGTGTGGGTCTGACGAATTCCGGGGCACGCCCTTGAGGCCGGACACGCCATCCGGCCGAAGGCATCGGCAGTCTGCAGGTGGCACTGCAGGCGTCACGTTTCGCAGCACCCGTGTGGAGCGCCGGAGGCGAGCCGCAATCATTTCCACTATCGGAGGGCGAGCCTCCGGTGCTCCACCCGCCCGTTCATTCGGGTTGGTCACAGGGGCCCCTCACCGACGAGGCGGAAGCCAAGGAGGTTAAGGAGGGGAAAGAGAAAACCTCGGCCCCGGCGCGAGGTCGCTCAAGCGCGTCCGGAGACGAGGTCCGCGAAAAAGAAAGGGCCGCGACGCGCGTCGCGGCCCTTTCCTCGACCCGTCGTCAGTTCGGCGAGACGGCGGTCGGCACGCCGGGCGTCGTGTCCAGCGGGATGCCGTTGAGCGGCCCGGTGGTGCCGGGCGCCCCGCTCATCAGTCCGGGCGCCGGCACGCCGGCCGCGCCGACGCCGCCGGAAAGGCCGCCGGCCCCGCTCGGGCCGCCGCGCTCGGTCGTGGTGGTCGTCGACATGCCGACGCCCGGAAGCGCGCCGGTGCCCAGCACCGCGTCGATGCCGGTGTCGGCCTCGACGCTCACGGGCGGCGGCGGGGCGAGGCGCGCCTCGGCCTCGGCGCTGACCGCCTGCGCGAAGGCGGGCGTGGCGGCGGCAAGAGCGAAGCCGGCGGCGGCGAAGATCGTCGTCCTCATCGTTCAGTCATCCTTTCGTCTCGGCGGGCGAGCCTGTCGCCCTCGTGGAAAGGCGAACGGCGGGACGGCACTCGCGTTCCCGCATGGGGCTCGCCGCCGACGCAAGGGAAGAATGGCCTCTTCGAGGCGGAAAGGGGGTGAACCGAGGATTACCCGCCGCTCGCAAGTCTGCAGCCCAACCAAACGTGAAGTGACGGCGAAAAACTTTTGCTTGCCAAGTCCAACGACCGCCTGCAATCTTCCAGCGTTCGGGCAAATTCGCGAACACGGGTAATGGACGAATTGCGTATCGGGAGCGCATCTCCCGAGCGGCACTCGCCGCGATGTGTGTCGGTTCCTTTTCCTCGCATCAAGACTTGCCTGCCACGGCTCTCTTCGAGCCACATCGAAATGGAAAAGGGTTCCATCATGTCTCAGACCGGCACGGTCAAATTCTTCAACACCGAGAAGGGCTTCGGTTTCATCAAGCCGGACAATGGCGGCGCGGACATCTTCGTCCACATCTCCGCCGTGCAGGCCTCGGGCCTCACTGGCCTCGTCGAGAACCAGAAGGTCTCCTACGACACCGAGCCGGACAAGCGCGGCAAGGGCCCGAAGGCCGTCAACCTCCAGGCCGAGTAAGCCTTTCGAGGCCAGGTCGCTCGGCCGGCCGTCACGCCGGCGCCAGCGAGCGCCCGACCGACACACACATTGCCGCCCGCGCGAGCGCATCCCGCGGGTGTGTTTCCCGAAGAGGCCGAGCCGTCCGCACCGCGTCTCGCCCCGCCTCGATGCCGCGTACCCGCGCATTCGATTCAAGTTCGAGCCGTTAACGCCAGCGCCGCAAATGCGCCGCCTCGCGTTCGCTCCGCCCTTCCCAACCGCTCCGGTCGCCCCTACTCCTTAAGGCTTCGTTAACGCTGCATGGGAGGCGACCCTTGCCGGCACGCCTGCATCTGGGAGCCCTCGCGCTCGTTCTGTCCGGCGCGGCGCTCGTCGCGCCCGCTCCGACGCTCGCGCAATCGTTCGGCATCGACTTCGGCGCGCCGGCCGGCGAGGACGTCCTCGACGGCGGCGGCTGGGGGCCGCCCCCGCCGCAGACGCTCCGGCCGATCGCCCGCCCCGTGGAGGAGCGCGCCCATCTGCGCCGCCCCTCGACGCAGCGCTCGGTCACCTACGCCCATGCCCGCCCGCGCTCGACCTATTTTCGCGGCACGGGCGTCTTCGCCAACGCCAATCCGGTCGGCGGCAGCGTGATCTACGTCCATGCGCTTCCGCCCGCGCCGCCCGTCGCGCCGCCCGGCCCGCGCATCATCGACGTCGAGCGGGAACGTCTCGACCGCGCTCCCCACGGGACGAACGGCCGGTCCGTCATCCATGTCGGCTCGGCGAAGATCATCCGGCTCGCGCCCGATCGCCCGCAGGCGGAAAAGGACATGGCCGCGCTCCCGGCACCGCGCGACGCGTCCGATGGCGTTCGCCGGGCGGCCCCCGCCCCGGCCCTGCCCTACGAGGTCGAACCGCTCGACGAGGCGATGCCGGATACGCCCGTCGAAGCGGAAGCGAACGTCCCGGAACCGTGGTCCGACGACTGGCGCCGTCACTGCGAGACCGCGCACGAGAGCTTCGACGCCGCCCTCGGCACCTATCTCGGAAGGGACGGGCGCCGCCGCTTCTGCACGGGCGAAGCGATCTGAGCCGGACTCGCCCGGGCCTCTAACGCAGCGGGATCCGCACGGTCGCGCGCAACCCGCCCAGCGGCGAGTGCGTCAGCTGGATGTCGCCGCCGTGGCTGCGGGCGATGTCGCGCGCGATGGCAAGGCCGAGCCCCGTTCCGCCGTCGTCGATGTTGCGCGCCGCGTCCAGCCGCACGAAGGGCTTGAACGCCTCCTCGCGGTCCTCGATGGAGATCCCCGGCCCGTCGTCGTCCACGACGACGGACAGCCATCGCTCGTCGCGTCGCGCCCGCACCTCGACGCGGTCCGCGTGGCGCAGCGCATTGGCGGTCAGGTTCGTCAGAATGCGCATGAAGCCGTCCGGCCGCACGACCACCCGGCCGTCGCCTTCGACGGTCGTCAGCAGCGTCTTGCCCTCGTCGCGCGGGAGCGTCTCCAGCCGGGCGAGCATCGCCTGGAGATCGACCTCGCTCGGCTCCTCCCCGGATTCGCCCTTGGCGAAGGCCAGATAGCCCTCCAGCATGCGGCTCATCTCGTCGATGTCGTGCTCCAGTTCGCGGCGGTCCTCCGAGTCGGCGAAGAAGGAGATCTGGAGCCGGAAGCGCGTGAGCACGGTGCGCAGATCGTGGCTGACGCCGCTCAGCATCTGCGTTCGCTGCTCGATCTGCCGCTCGATGCGGTCGCGCATCTGGATGAAGGCGAAGGAGGCGCGGCGCACTTCCGACGCGCCGCGCACCCGGAAGTCGGGCGGCATGGGCTGGCCGCGCCCGAAGCTTTCCGCGGCCTCGGCCAGCTTCTGGATCGGTCGGATCTGGTTGCGCAGGAACAGAACCGAGATGAGGATCAGGACCAGCGAGGAGGACACCATCCACACGATGAAGATGTGGGTGTTCGAGGCGTAGGCAGAGTTGCGGCGCGCGAAGATGCGAAGGACGGAATCGTCGAGCGCGATCCGGATCTCGAGAAGACGGGAATCGCCGACCGTGTCGATCCAGAAGGGGCGCGCGATTTGGTTCTCGATCTCTTCCGACAGAATGCCGTCGAGGATGTTGAAGAAGGGGCGCGGCGCGGCCTCCGGCAGGGGTTCGGGCGGCAGGATCGAGACGTTGAGGTCAAGACGCTCGCGCGCGATCCGCTCGATCGTGGCGTGGTTGTCGGTGTCGGGATAGCTCTCGATCATGTCGATGATCGCGGAGATGTCGCGCACCACGGCCGTGGACAGGCGCTCGGTCACCGTCGCCCAGTGCCGCTCCATGAAGACGATCGAGACGATCGCCTGCAGCAGGATCATCGGCGCGATGATGATGATGAGCGAGCGCGCATAGAGGCCCGAGGGCGCGAACTTGCCCAGCCATCCGGGGAAGCGCAAACCGCGCAGGCGAACCGAGCGCGGCAGGCGGGGCCAGCGGCGTCCCGGCGCCAGTCCGAAGCGCTCCAGAAAGGCCATCAGTCGACGTTCAGCCGGTAGCCGATCCCGCGCACCGTCTGCAGCCAGAGCGGATTGGCCGGGTCGCTCTCGATCTTGCGGCGCAGCCGGTTGATCTGCACGTCCACCGCCCGCTCGCCGACGTCGGTCTCCGATCCGATGAGGTCCTGGCGGGCGATCGTGTCGCCGGCCTTCATGGCGAACTGGGCCATGATCTCCTGCTCGCGGTCGGTCAGGCGCACGACATCGCCGCCCCGCTTCAGCTCGCGGCGCGACAGGGAGAAGTGGAAGGGCCCGAAGCGGACGTTCTCGACCTTCTGGATGGGGGCCGGACCGCCGCGCTTCAGGATGTTGTTGATGCGAAGCAGCAATTCGCGCGGATCGAAGGGCTTGGTCAGGTAGTCGTCCGCGCCCGCCTCGAGCCCGTCGATCCTGTCCCCGATCTCCGAGCGCGCCGTCAGCATCAGGATCGGCGTCGGACGCACGGCCGAAAGGCTGCGCACGAGATCGAGGCCGCTTTCGCCGGGCATCATCACGTCGACGACGAGAAGGTCGAAATCGAGCCCCTGGAGAAGGCGCCGCGCCGAGGCGGCGTCCGCGGCGGTGGAGACGCGGAAGGCGCGCTCGCTGAGGAAGCGGGACAGAAGCGAGCGGATGCGGCGATCGTCGTCGACGATCAGCACATGCGCCGCGTCGTCGTCGGGTCCAGGCCGCGCGGGGGCGGCTTCGGCTTGCGCCTCCTCCAGGCTCATCTGCGCTCCGTCTTCACGATGCCCTTGCGGGCGAACCAGTCTCGGGTCGCCGCGCGGTCGCCGCCCATCTCGAAGAGGAAGTCGCCGACCCAGGGCACTTCCTCCATGCGGGACGCGGCCAGCGCCGCATCGATCCGGCGGGCCTGCGCGCGCGACAGCTCCAGGGTCAGCTCCCGGCCCTTCGTCGTCGGGTAGAGCCGGCGCTGGCGCCGGTCCTCGTCGCCCGGCTGAAGCACCACGAAATTCTCGTCCACCAGCTGCCGCAGGACGCGCGACAGCGACTGCTTCGTGATCTGGAGAAGATCGAGGATGGCGGCGATCGTCATGCCGGGGTCCCGATTGACGAAGTGGAGGATGCGGTGATGGGCGCGTCCGAAACCATAGCGCTCGAGGATCTCGTCGGCGTCGCCGGTGAACTCGCGATAGGCGAAGAAGAAGAGTTCAATGAGGCGGAAGTCCACCTCGCCGGTCGTCGGCAGCGCGTCGACGGCGATCCCCCCGCCCTCGTTTTCCGCTCGGCTGTCTTCCACGCGCATGTCCATGAAAATAGGTCAGCATTGTTGACGTATTCGCCGTCCATTGTTACACCCTCACCACGCGGACGAACAGTCGCCAAGGGGTTCGAACGCGGCTAAGGTGGCGTCGGGAGACGGGTTTCGTCGTGTCCGGGCCGCCTGCGGGCACGACCGGCGACAGACCCAACAGGGCATCGGCCCGAGGCCCGAGTTCGGTCTTCGAAAAGCCTGATGGCCGCCATCACATTCGGTGGAGCGACCTTTCCAGCGCCCGGACGGACGCATGGCGCTCCTTCAGATCGGGAGAGAGAGCATGAGCGTTCCGTTCGATCAACTCGACGGCGAGATCTGGTTCAACGGCGAATTCCTGCCGTGGAAGGACGCCAAGATCCACGTCCTTACGCACGGCCTACATTATGCGAGCTCGGTGTTCGAGGGCGAGCGCGCCTATGGCGGCGAGATCTTCAAGCTGCGCGAGCACACCGAGCGCCTGATCGAATCCGGCCGCATCCTCGGCTTCACCGTGCCCTATTCGGCCGACGAGATCGACGACGCCTGCAACGAGCTGCTTCGCCGGCAGGGCTTCACCGACGCCTATGTCCGCCCGATCGCCTGGCGCGGCTCGGAGATGATGGGCGTCTCGGCGCAGAAGAACCGCATCAACGTCGCCATCGCGATCTGGCAGTGGCCGAGCTACTTCGACCCCGAGCAGCGCATGAAGGGCATCCGGCTCGACATGGCCGAGTATCGCCGGCCGGACCCGCGCACGGCGCCCTCGCGCTCCAAGGCCGCCGGCCTCTACATGATCTGCACGATCTCCAAGCACGCCGCCGAAGCCAAGGGCTACGCCGACGCGCTGATGCTCGACTGGCGCGGCCAGGTCGCCGAAGCCACCGGCGCGAACGTCTTCTTCGTCAAGGACGGCGTCATCCACACGCCGACGCCCGACTGCTTCCTCGACGGCATCACGCGTCGCACCGTCATCGATCTCGCCAAGCGGCGCGGCTACGAGGTGGTCGTGCGCGCCATCATGCCCGAGGAGATGGAGGGCTTTCAGGAGTGCTTCCTCTGCGGCACGGCCGCCGAGGTGACGCCGGTCTCCGAGATCGGCCCCTACCGCTTCGCGCCGGGCGAGATCACGCGCCGGCTCGTGGAAGACTACATGAACGAGGTCCAGCCGAAGCGCATGGCGGCCGAGTAATCGTCCGGGCCGGCGGCGCCCGCCCCAGGCGTCGTCGCCATCCGATAGACGGCACTTGATCTCTGGCGCCTTCGCGCTTTCTCCAAAAAAGGGGCGGAGCGCGGGAGGCCGGACGAATGCTGAAGGTGGTGACGGGACTGTGCGTTCGGGGCTTCGAGCGCTATCTGCCGGACCCCTTCGTGATCGTCCTTCTGATGACCGGGATCGTGTTCCTGGCCGGCATTTTCGGCGAGGGACAATCGGCCGCCGACATGCTCGTCTGGTGGCGCCAGGGGTTCTGGGAACTACTGTCCTTCACCATGCAGATGGCGCTCATCCTGCTGCTCGGCTACACGCTCGCGCGAACGCCGCTCGTGGCGCGCGCCATCGTCGCCGCCACCCGTCTGGCCCGGTCTCCCGGCGCGGCCATCGTCATCGTCACGCTGGTCTCCCTCTTCGCCAGCTGGATCAATTGGGGCTTCGGGCTCGTCGTCGGCGCCATTCTCGGGCGCGAGATGGCCAAGCGCGTGCCCGGCCTCGACTACCGCCTGCTCATCGCCAGCGCCTATTCGGGCTTCCTCATCTGGCATGGCGGGCTTTCGGCCTCAATCCCGCTGATCATCGCGAGCCCGGGCCACTTCCTCGAAGGCGCCATGGGCGTCGTCTCCACCGACCGCACCATCTTCTCGACCTTCAACCTCGCGCTGACCGCCGCGCTGGTCGTCGTCATACCGCTGACGAACCGCCTCCTCCTGTCGACGATCGACAAGCCGGTGACGATCTCGCCCGAGCTCCTGGCCGGCGACGAAGTCCGAACGCCCGAGCCGGCGAAGGACGGGGCGCTCCGCCCGGCCGAGCGCCTGGAGCGCACGCCGCTCCTGCCGATCCTGGCGGCCATCGCGGCCGTCGCCGCGCTCGCCGTCCTGATCTGGCGCGGCTCCTTCGCCCTCGACCTCAACACGGTGAACTTCGCGCTGTTCTTCGCGGCCCTCGTTCTGCACGGCTCGGTGCAGCGCTTCCTGGCCGTCTTCACCGAGGGGGTGACGAACGCGGCCGGCATTCTCGTCCAGTTCCCCTTCTATGCCGGCATCATGGGCATGATGGGCGCCTCGGGCCTGACCGACAGCATCTCCTCCTTCTTCACGCAGGTGGCCAGCGCGCAGACCCTGCCCTTCCTCACCTTTCTCGCCGCGGGCTTCGTCAACATCCTCGTGCCGTCCGGCGGCGGGCAATGGGCGGTGCAGGGACCGGTGATGATCGAAGCGGCCAACGCGCTCGGCGCCGACACCGCGCGGGTCGCCCTCGCCAGCGCCTGGGGCGAGGCGTGGACCAACATGATCCAGCCCTTCTGGGCCCTTCCCGCCCTCGCGATCGCCGGACTGCGGGCGGCCGACGTCATGGGCTTCTGCGTCCTCGTCCTTCTCTCGTCCGGCCTCGTCATGGGCGCGGCCTTCCTGTTCTTCTGAGACGCCGCCGCATCCGCCCGAAGCCGCGAGACGCCACATCCCGCCTTGCGGATCGTCCTTCGTGCGCGTACCGCCGAACCGAACCCGAACGCAGGAGACGCAAGATGGCCCTGTCCGCCGAGATCGTGCCCGTCACGCCCTTCCAGCAGAACTGCTGCATCTTCTTCGACGACGAGACGCGCAAGGCGGTCGTCGTCGATCCGGGCGGGGACGTCGACCGCATCCTCGCCGCGCTGAAGGCCCGGGACCTGACGGTGGAGGCGATCTGGCTCACGCACGGCCATATCGACCATGCCGGCGGCGCGATGGATCTGAAGGACGCGCTCGGCGTCGACATCCTCGGCCCGCATGTCGCGGACGCGATGCTTCTGGAGCGGCTCGAGGATCAGGCCCGCATGTTCGGTCTGCCGGGCCGGGTGCGCAACTGCACGCCGGACCGCTGGCTCGAGGACGGCGACGTGCTCACGCTCGGCGACCAGAGCTTCGAGGTGATCCACGCGCCCGGCCACGCGCCGGGCCATGTTGTGTTCTTCAATCGCGCCGCGCGCTTCCTGCATGCGGGGGACGTTCTCTTCGCCGGCTCGATCGGGCGCACCGACCTGCCCGGCGGGGATCACGCGACGCTGCTTGCCACCATCCGAGAGAAGATCCTGCCACTCGGCGACGAAGTCGGCTTCATCTGCGGCCACGGGCCGGGCAGCCGCCTCGGCGACGAGCGCCGCAGCAATCCGTTCCTGAAGTAGGATATGAAAAGGGCGGAGCGAGGCGCTCCGCCCTTTTCAGTCACGTTCGGCCGCCCATCCGGACGGGACCCGCGTTACTCGGCGCTGCCGGCCTTCTCGGCGCGCTTGCCGCGGCGCTTCGGCTCGGCCGTCGCCGTATCCGCGCCGCCGGCCTTGCGGCCGAGACCACGCTCGACGGCGACCGCGCGGCGACGCTCCGAGTAGTTCGGGGCCACCATCGGGTAATCGACCGGCAGGCGGTAACGCTCGCGATACTCGGCCGGGGTCATGCCGCGCGTCGACAGGTGCCGCTTCAGCGTCTTGTAGGGCTTGCCGTCGATCATGCTGATGATGTGGTCCGGCGACGCGAGGCTCGCCTTCACCGAAACGGCGCGGGTGTATTCCTGCTCGGCGGGCGCCTCGGCTTCGACCGGCGCCGCACCTTCGTCCGACAGAGCCGCGCGGGTCTTGCGGATCAGTTCCGCCAGATCGGCGTTCGGAACGGCGTTGTTCGCCACATAGGCGCTCAGAAGCTGAACCGTTAGAGTTGTAAGGTCGGGCTTGGCGACGTCGGACATGAGGAGGTCCCTGATTCGTTTCGGAAAGGCTCGTCGAACGCTGATATGAGCATTATCGCATTGTCAAAGACTGTTTCGATGAAATCGCGGCAAGACTTGCGATATCGCGCAGGATCACACTCCAACACCCTCTTTCCGACGATAGAGAGAACTTCGATCAGCCGAACCGGCCACCTTTTCTCGAAACGGACGCGGCTCTACAGCGCGACCTCTTCGCCGCAATGGTGCGGCTTCCTTGCCGGGCCGACACAGGCCAGGGTTGTTCGCCCCCGGCGATCACATTCGGCCGTCAGCGACGGAAAGACGATGCGCCGTCCCCGTTCGGGCGAACGGAAACGCATGCCCGACATCATCGACTTGAATTCCACCGGCCGGACGAAGTAGAGGCGTCTGCCGTCCACCGGGCGGACACCGGCTCTTGCCGCGAGCCGGAAGGTCCGCATCCTTGCGTCCTGCAACCAAGCGCCCCGCCAATTCGAAGGATGCCGCCTCGATGGACAACGTGCTCGTCACGGGAGGCGCCGGCTACATCGGCTCGCACACCTGCCTCGATCTGGCGGCCAAGGGCTTCAAACCCGTCGTCTTCGACAATTTCTCGGGCGGGCATCCCGAATTCATCCGATGGGGACCGGCCGAAACGGGCGATATCCGAGATGCGGCACGGCTCGACGAGGTCTTCGAAGTCTATCGCCCCGTCGCCGTCGTGCATTTTGCCGCGCTGATCGAAGTCGGCCAGTCGATCGAGGACCCCTTGTCCTTCTACGACAACAACGTCGCGGGGACGATCTCGCTCCTGAACGCGATGCGCCGGGCCGGATGCGACCGCATCGTCTTCTCGTCCACCTGCGCGACCTATGGCGACCCCGTGGCCCTTCCCATGGACGAGGCCCATCCGCAGGACCCGCTCAACCCCTATGGCCGCTCCAAGCTGATGGTCGAGCGGATTCTGAAGGATCTTTCCGGGCGATCGACACTGCGGCACGTCGCCTTGCGGTACTTCAACGCGGCCGGCGCCGACGCCGAGGGGCGGATCGGGGAGCGCCACGATCCCGAAACCCATGCGGTGCCGCTCGCGATCGAAGCCGCGCTCGGCCGGCGGCCGGGCTTCAAGGTGTTCGGTACCGACTACGACACGCGAGACGGAACCTGCATCCGCGACTTCGTCCATGTCTCGGACCTCGCCGACGCGCATTCGCGCGCGATCGGATATCTGCTCGGCGGAGGAGACAGCACCGCGCTCAATCTCGGCACCGGGACGGGCACGAGCGTGCGCGAACTTCTGACCGCCATCGGGGATCGCGCCGGACGCAAGATCGCGGTGGAGGAGACGGATCGGCGCCCCGGCGACGCGCCGATCCTCGTCGCGGACAGCTCGGCCGCCCGGCGCGTGCTCGGCTGGCAGGCGACGCGGACGCTGTCGGAGATCGTCGATACGGCGTGGCGGTGGCACGCCAAGACCAACCGGTTCTGAGCCGAAGCGCCGGAGACGGTTGCGATCCGGGCTGGTGATCCCAGTTGGATTCGAACCAACGACCCCCAGATTAGGAATCTGGTGCTCTATCCTGCTGAGCTATGGGACCCTTGGCGCCAAGGATAAGGGCTGGGGCTTCATTTGCAAGATGGGGCGCGCGGCGCGTCAGGCCTGCATCAGGAGCAGCGCGCGGCCCTGACGGAGAACGGCCTCGACCGGCCCCGTCGCCTCGTTCGACTGCGTCAGGATCGAGCCGAAGGGAAGGCTCGCATCCGTCAGCGGCCAGCGCGCGCCTCGCAGCGTCAGTCCGTTCACGTCACCGAAGAGGAGAACGGAGAAGATCTGGCCCGGCCGTGCATCCACGCGAACGGGAGCGTGTCCCAGCGGAACGCCGCGTTCGATCCCGTCGAAGAGGCCGATGCGAACACCCCGCTCGGCGTGGCGCATCACGAGCGCGAGATTGGAGAAGGCGTGGTCGCTTCGCGCGCCGCCGAGCGCGCCGACGAGGAGGATGTCGCGCGCGCCGAGCGCCAGCGCCGCACCGATGGCGAGCTCGCCGTCCGTCTCGTCCTTGTCGCGCGGAACCGCATGGCGCTCGACCGCCGCCAGAGGCGCGGGCAGATCGTCCGGGGCCGAATCGAAATCGCCGACCCAGAGCTCCGGGACGAGGCCGAGGGTCGCGGCGTGCGCCATGCCGCCATCGGCCGCGATCACGCGGCGTCCGGCGATCGCGGCGCGCAATTGCGGCGTCGCCGCGATGCGGCCGGCGAGCAGGATGGCGAAGCGTTCCATGCGGCAGTCCTCGTCTTCATTCCGAACCGTGACCGGCCCTGTCGCACGACTGCATCACTCGCTGGAGCGCCGTGCGTTTGATCGGACGCACAAAGGTCGCTCTAACTCTATGAATCTACGCATTGGGCTTTCCGAGAATCGAAACCGATTTTGGGCCGATGCTGTAGAGGGCGTCGAACCGCAACCGGCATACCGCATTTCGGTCCGATTCCGCGTGGATAGACTGACCCGCAAGGGGATCGTCATCCGCCCTTCCTTTTTGTCCGGCTGTTGCGCCTGCGGCCGTGCGACGGACGCGGCGATGCGATACCTAGAGCCGAGGACGCATGCGGGGACGAGGAACCGTATTTCGATGAGGCATCGGGCCGTGGCGCCGCGCGCGCGCGAAGGGAACAGATTGGCTGCCAGCCTGCGCGTCGTCGCAGCGCTCGGCGGTGCGCTGTCGCTCGCGGCCTGCAATACGATCGGCCAGGGTTTTGAGGAGGTCGCCGCTTCTCCGGACGTGCGCTCGGGCTTCATGCCGACGCAGACGCGTCAGCCGATCTCCTTCGAAGGCATCCAGCAGAACGACCCGCAATCCTCCATCGGGCGCTCCCAGCATCCGCGCATTCTGGCCATGTATGGCGGGGCCTATTCCGACGAACGGCTGGAGCGCATGCTCGCCGGCATCGTCGGCCGTCTGGCCGCGGTCTCGGACGATCCGGGCCGCGCCTACCGCATCACCGTCCTGAACTCGCCCAACGTCAACGCCTTCGCGCTGCCGGGCGGCTATCTCTATGTGACGCGCGGCCTCCTGGCGCTCGCCAACGACTCGGCCGAGGTCGCGGCCGTCATCGCGCACGAGATGGCGCACGTCTCAGCCAATCACGGCATCCAGCGTCAGCAGCGCGAGGAGGCGGCGGAGATCGCCGGGCGCGTCGTGACCGAGGTTCTCGCCGGGGACCGCGCCGGACAGGCCGCGCTCGCCCGCAACCGGCTGAATCTCGCCAGCTTCTCCCGCAATCAGGAGCTGGAGGCGGACGCGCTGGGCATCCAGCAGATCGGCCGCGCCGGCTACGACCCCTACGCCGCCGCCCGCTTTCTGGAGGCGATGGAATCCTTCCAGCGGTTCCGCAACGCCTTCCAGGCGTCGAACCCCGAGCTCGACTTCCTGGCATCGCATCCGGCGGCACCGCAGCGCGTCCAGCTCGCCGTGCGCCATGCCGCGCAGTTCGGCCCCGAGGGGCACGGCACCACCGATCGCGGACGTTATCTCGACGGCCTCGACGGCATGCTCTTCGGCGACACGGCGACCGAAGGCTATGTCCGCGGCCGCAGCTTCTTCCATCCCTCGCTCGGCATCACCTACGACGTGCCGACCGGCTTCGTGATCAACAACACGGCCGACGCCGTGATCGCGGAGGGACCGGGCGACGTCGCGATCCGGTTCGACGGGGTGGAGCTTGCGCAGCGTACGAGCCTGACCGACTACGTCGCGAGCGGCTGGATCGGCGGGCTCGACCGCGGCTCGATCCGCCCGACCACGATCAACGGCCACGAGGCGGTCACGGCGCGCGCGCAGGGCGGAGCCTACGTCTTCAACGTGACGGTCGTGCGCATCGGCGGGCGGGCCTACCGCTTCCTGACCGCCCTGCCCTCCTCCGCGTCGGGCACGCTGGACCAGATCTCCTCGCAGGTGACCTCGTCCTTCCGCATCCTGTCGGCGGCCGAGCGCGAGGCGCTGCGCCCGCTGCGCATCCGCATCGTGACGGCCCGCGCCGGCGACACGCAGGCCTCGCTCGCCTCGCGCATGCAGGGCGTGGACCGCGCACAGGATCTCTTCCGCCTGCTGAACGGGCTGGAAGGCGGCGGCCGTGTCGAGCCGGGCGAGCGCTACAAGATCATCGCCGAGTAGCGTCCGAGGGGAGATGCGCGACCGGCGCCCCAACGCCGCTCGCTCCGCGCGTCCCGATACGTCGCCGGCCAGCCCGCCAAAGCTCGGCCGCGATCGCGATAGAGCCCTCGTTCGATGCCCCAAACGCAGGAAGGCCCGAAGACCGCTCCGAGGTCTCCGGGCCTTCTGCGCGATCCGAACGTTGGGACCGCAAGGAAGCGAAGGGGGGATCTACGCCACGTAGGCGGCGCGGTCCGGGTTGGTCTGCAGCAGGGCGGCGCGCAGCTTCTCGAGCGCGCGCGTCTCGATCTGGCGGACACGCTCCTTCGAGATGCCGAGCTTCGATCCCAGCGCCTCGAGCGTCGCGCCGTCGTCCTGGAGGCGGCGCTCGCGGATGATCTTCAGCTCGCGCTCGGACAGGACGTCGAGCGCGTTGTTCAGCCAGTGGACGCGCCGGGCGTCGTCGATCGAGGTCGAGACCAGCTCGTCGGGCAGCGGATCGCCGGCGACGAGGAAATCCTGACGGTCGGCCGAGCCGGACTCGTCCTCCATCAAAGGCGCGTTCAACGAGGAGTCGGGGCCGGAGAGGCGCGAATCCATCAGTGCGACGTCGCTCTCGGAGACCTTCAGCGCGGTCGCGATCTCGCGATACATGGCCGTGCCGGACAGGCTCTCCGAGCCCTGGCTGAGGCGGGCGCGCAGTCGGCGGAGATTGAAGAACAGGGCCTTCTGCGCCGAGGAGGTTCCGCCGCGCACGATCGACCAGTTGCGCAGGATGTAGTCCTGGATCGAGGCGCGGATCCACCAGGTGGCATAGGTGGAGAAGCGCACTTCCCGCTCCGGCTCGAAACGGGCGGCCACCTCCAGGAGGCCGACATGGCCTTCCTGGACGAGGTCGCTCATCGCGAGGCCGAAGTGACGGAACTTGGAAGCCATCGAGATGACGAGGCGCATATGCGCCGAGGTGATCTTATGAAGAGCGTCCTGGTCGCGGTGTTCCTTCCACCGGATCGCCAGTTCGTATTCCTCTTCGCGCTGGAGATAGGGCGCGGCCATGGCGGCGCGGATCATGTCTCGACGTGCGGACTGCGATTTCATCTGGTTCAACCTTCCGGATCATCGTGCCATTCGCGAATGGAACCCCGCGTCGAACAGGACTCCTCATGGCAGTGAACACGCCGGAAGCGACAACGTTCCCGTCACTGGAAACTTTTTGTGCCGAATTAGAAAATTTGGGAGATTGGCAAGCGCGAAAGCGAAGCGCGTGAATGCCGCACCGCCGAACGCTAGCAGGTCCGATGCGCAATGAAAAGCCGGCCCCGAGCTTTTCGGGACCGGCCAATTTGGGTCTCAATGGGATCGGTCAGCCCGATCCGCAATGGGCTCGACGGTCAGGCGGCCTGCTCGGCCGGCGCGTCGTCCAGATCCTCGTCGTCCGCGTTGGCGGCCTTGGCGCCCCGCTTGGGGCCCATGTTGAGGTTCGTCTCGATGAGGCGGACAGCCTCGGTCTCCGACATCTCCTTAACGGCGGCGAGCTCGCGCGCCATGCGGCCGAGAGCCGCCTCGTAGAGCTGGCGCTCGGAATAGGACTGCTCGGGCTGGCTGTCGGCGCGGTAGAGATCGCGGACCACTTCCGCGATCTGCATCAGGTCGCCGGAATTGATCTTCGCGTCGTATTCCTGCGCGCGGCGGCTCCACATGGTCTTCTTCACGCGGGCGCGACCCTGCACGACCTTGAGCGCGCGCTCGACGAAATCGGTCTCCGACAGCTTGCGCATGCCGACGCTCTCGGCTTTGGCGACCGGCACCTTCAGCCGCATCTTGTCCTTCTCGAAATCGATCACGAACAGTTCGAGCTTCATGCCCGCGACTTCCTGCTCCTCGATCGCGACGATCTGCCCGACCCCGTGCGCGGGGTAGACGATGCTCTCGCCGGTCTTGAAGCCCTGACGCTGGGAGGTCTTCTTCTGAATGCTCATACGCTTGATCAAACTCCCTGTTGTGCCGAGCCGCGAATGAAGCTAGGCACGAGGACGACGCAGGCGGTCGCCTGTCGGTGCGAGCACCACCCGTTCAAGGGTGGGAACAGCCTTGGACTGTCGAATATGCGACGGTGACGAGGGCGAGCGACGAGAAGTCGACGGTTGAACCGCCCTGACGGTAGCGCGCCTTTCGGAAGTGCCGCGAATGCCAGGTCAAGCTGTCTCGACCCTCTCCGACATTCGACTGTTGCAGAAATAATACCCTATCCGTGCGCGAAATTCAACAAAATTGCGCAGCAGCGGGCGGGCGCGACCCATCAGGGTCAAGATTTCCTGGGCTCGGGACGCCAAGATGCGTCCGTCCCCGAAAGGGCGCCGAAAGACTCGTGCAGGTCCGGCCCAAACCTGACGTGCGCGGCGCCAAAAGCCCTACGTCAAAGCGCCGGAAAGCCTACGAATTCGGAACCGGCAGAGCCGTCGCCGCGGTCCTTCTCAGCTTACCTGCCCGCCCCTCCCGGATCGGCCGGGCCTCCGTGACGAACCGCCCGGACGCATGGCGTCCGCGGGACGGCGCAGCGCGGCGCGGCGATCAGTCGCCCTGGCCGGGCTCGGGGGAGAAATAGGCCTCGAACTTGCCCGGCTTGCCGTCGAACTCCTTCGCATCCGCGGGCGCCTCGCGCTTCAGCGTGATGTTCGGCCACTTCTCGGCATATTCGGCGTTCACCTGAAGCCACTTGTCGAGATTGGGCTCGGTGTCCGGGCTGATCGCCTCGGCCGGGCATTCCGGTTCGCAGACCCCGCAGTCGATGCACTCGTCCGGATGGATGACGAGCATGTTCTCGCCTTCGTAGAAGCAGTCGACCGGACACACTTCCACGCAGTCCATGTATTTGCAGCGAATGCAGTTGTCTGTGACGACGTAGGTCATGGCGTGCCTTGGCGCTGGCTCGGCGAGAATGGGGACGGCAAGCGGCGGAGCGCGCCGGGGCGGCGCCGGACCGTTGCCGCTCGCAGGCCGTCAAGCGGATGGGAGCGAGGTAGACCCTGTCCGCGCTCGTGGCAAGGGTCGGCTTTGCCCCGGAACGCCCGTCGAAGGAACGAACGTTCCGCCGGATCCGCTGTGCCCTGCCGAACCTTGCGCGCGCGTGCGTTTCCGGCGATGGCAGGACCGGTCGCGAGCGGAGGCTTCCGGCGCGCGGCCGGCAGAAGGAGAAAGCACTTGATCACGGACGGTCTGCGTTACGAAACCGCGGCGGCGCGCACGGACGCCGTTCCCTCCGTCACGATCCGCCGCCCGGACGACTGGCACGTCCATCTGCGCGACGGCGCGATGCTGCGCGAGGTCCTGCCCTACACGGCCGCGCAGTTCGCGCGCGCGATCATCATGCCCAATCTCGTGCCGCCGGTGACGAGCGTCGAGGACGCCGTCGCCTATCGCACCCGCATCATGGACGCGCGTCCCGAAGGCTCGGACTTCGAGCCGCTGATGACCTGCTATCTGACCGACCGGACCGCGCCGGACGAGATCGAGAGAGGCTATCGCGAGGGCGTCTGGCGGGCCGCCAAGCTCTACCCTTCGGGCGCCACGACCAATTCGCATGCCGGCGTGACGGACATCGCCGCCCTCGCCCCCGTCCTGGAGCGCATGGAGACGATCGGCATGGCCGTCCTCGTGCATGGCGAGGCGACCGATCCGGCGATCGACATCTTCGACCGGGAGGCGGTCTTCATGGAAACGGAGATGCTGCCGCTCCTGAAGCGCCATCCGGGGCTGAAGGTGGTCATCGAGCACGCGTCCACCGCCGGCACGATCGACCTCGTGCGCGCCCACGGCGAGCGGGTCGCCTGCACGATCACGCCGCATCATCTCGTCATCAACCGCACCTCGATCTTCCAGGGGGGCCTGCGCCCCCATCTCTACTGCCTGCCCGTCGCCAAGCGCGAGAGCGACCGCCTGGCCCTACGCAAGGCCGCGACCTCGGGCGAGCCCTGCTTCATCCTCGGCACGGACACCGCGCCGCACCGCCGGGGCGCCAAGGAGGCGCCGTGCTGCGCGGCCGGCGTCTTCGCCGGCGCGACCGCGCTGCAGACCTACGTGCAGGTCTTCGAGGAGGAGAACGCTCTCGACCGGTTCGAGGCCTTCGCCTCGCTGAACGGGCCGCGCTTCCACGGCATTTCGCCGAACGAGGGAACGATCACGCTGGAGAAGCGCCCGTCCTTCATTCCGGCCGCCATCGCCGTGGATGGCGAGGACGTCGTTCCCTTCCGCGGCGGCGAGACGCTTCCCTGGTCGATCGCATCCGTCCAGGACTGACACCGAGACATGAAGCGCTCCGCCGAGCGAATGGCAGGGTCGCTTCCGACTTCAGACCCATCGAAAGAGCTTTCCATGACCATTCGCGTGCACAAGGGCGACCTGCCGGACCTTTCCCGCTACACGGGCTCGATCGCCATCGACACCGAGACGCTCGGCCTCGACACGCGCCGGGACCGGCTCTGCGTGGTGCAGCTCTCGCCCGGCGACGGGACGGCCGATCTCGTTCAGATCGCCAAGGGCCAGCGCGAGGCGCCCAATCTCTGCGCGCTCCTCGCAGACCCGTCGAAGACCAAGATCTTTCACTACGCCCGCTTCGACGTCGCCGCGCTCTACCACGCCTTCGGCGTGATGACGCAGCCGGTCTTCTGCACCAAGATCGCCTCGCGCCTGACCCGCACCTACACGGACCGACACGGGCTCAAGGACCTGACCAAGGAGCTGATCGGCGTCGATCTCTCCAAGCAGCAGCAGAGCTCGGACTGGGCGGCCGAAACGCTCTCCCCGGCGCAGATCGAGTACGCCGCCTCCGACGTTCTCCACCTCCACGATCTGATGGGCGTTCTTTTGCAGCGCCTGGAGCGGGAGGACCGGCTCGACATCGCGCGCGCCAGCTTCGACTATCTGCCCACCCGCGCGCGCCTCGACCTCCTCGGCTGGGACGAGGAGGACATCTTCTCGCACTCGGTCAACCGGAGCTGAGCTCTCCCGCTCAGACGATCGGGATGTGCGGCGCGCAATCGCGCGGCAGGAGCCCGTTCAGGCGCGGGTCCTGCGCCATCTCGATGTGGCGTTCGACCGGCGTGAAGCCCGAGCGCCGGTAGAAGTCGAGCGCCTTCGGGTGGTCGATCGAGTTGGTGTGAACCCAGAGCCGCTCGATCGGCTGCTCGAAGGCGACGCGGATCGCGCGGTTCATCATGACGCGCGCCGCGCCCGTTCCCACGAGCGCGGGCGTGACGCCGAAGAAGGCGATCTCGCAGACATTCGCGTCTCGGAAGTCGAATTCGAGCAGGCCCTCGGCGCGGCCTTCGACCCGCAGCACGTCGAGCCGCACCTTCGGGTCGTGCAGGAGCGCGACCAGCCGCTCGTGTTCCATCTCCAGTCGCGAATACCAGAGATGCGGCGCACCGACGCGGCGGTAGAGATCGAGATAGAAGTCCGGATCGGGCCGCTCGACGGTCTCGATGGTCCATGACGGATCGACATGCTGCGGCCTCGCAGCGGCCGCCTCGCGCATTTCCAGCACCGTCACGACGGCGGCGATGGTCCCTTTCGGGACGGACATGAAGCGTTCGTCGATCGCCATCGCGAGTACGGTGTCCTCTCAGATTCACGAAAGCGACATTCCAGCTTCGCAGCCGCAGGGCAAGAGGCGGAGGCCCGACCCGTCCGCCCTTCCCGTGCGGAGGGATTTTCCGCGCGGCCGCCGGAAATTGGGATGCGAGGCCGCGCGCCCGATGCGCACGGCCCGTAGATTCGTGGCCAGCGACGTAAGACGAGAGGATCACGGCGATGATCGAAACCCTGATCGTTCCCGGGCTCGACGGCTCCGGGCCCGGACATTGGCAGCGGCTTTGGGCCGAGAAGACGCCTTCGGCCGAGATCGTCGAGCAGGAGGACTGGGCGCGCCCGGTCCTGACGGACTGGCTGCACCGGCTGGAGGCGCGGATCGCGGAGGCGCCCGGCTGCGTCCTCGTCGCGCATTCGCTGGGCTGCGTCCTCGTCGCCCATCTCGCCGAACGCCCGTCCGCCGCCCATGTCGCGGGGGCGCTTCTGGTCGCCCCGGCCGATATCGAGCGGCTGGCGGCCAGGCGGCCGGATCTGACCGATTTCAGGCTGGGGAGCCTTCGCCCCCTGCCCTTCCGCTCGATCGTCGTCGCCAGCCGCAACGACCCCTTCATGGGATGGCGCGAAGCGAACGCCCATGCGGCAGGCTGGGGCTCCGCGCTGGTCGATCTCGGCCATGCCGGACACATCAACGTCGACAGCGGCTTCGGCGAATGGGCCGACGGCGAAATCCTGGCCGAGGGCCTGCGCGCCTCGACGCCGGTCCGCCCGTCGCAGGCCCGCGTCGAGCGGCGGCTGGGGCCGTCACCGCGCGGCCGACTCGCCCGTCCCGTCCTGAAACTGGCGAGTTGAGGGCCGGACGAACCGTCCGCATCCATCCCGTCAGGGAAACCGTCCCGTCAAAGAAAAAGGCCGGCGAGATCGCCGGCCTTTCGCATTCCAAAGCTCGTTCGACCGTTCAGGCCGCGCTGCGAGGCGCCGCCGGACCGCGCGAGAAGACCTTCTTCTTCGGGGCCGGGAGCAGGCCTTCGCGCTGGGCGTTCTTGCGCGCGACCTTCTTGGCGCGGCGAACGGCTTCCTGCTTCTTGCGGGCGCGCTCTTCCGAGGGCTTCTCGTACTCGCGGCGCGTCTTCATCTCGCGGAAGACGCCTTCGCGCTGCAGCTTCTTCTTCAGGGCGCGCAGCGCCTGGTCGACATTGTTGTCACGAACGAGGACTTGCAATGGGCTCTCCTGCATGACCGCCCGTCGCCGGGACGATCGGTTTTCTCGGTTTCGCCCGGCTGCGCCGGGTCGGGTTACGTTCAGGCCTCGCTGGCCTTGCGGGCGCGCCGGCGAACCGGCGCCTTCTTCTTCTCGGGAACCGCCGCCTCGGCGACGATCCGCTCGTTTTCCAGACGAAGGGCCCGCAGGCGCGCCGTCTTGTCGTTGACCGCTCGGGTCTCCGCGGCGATCATCGCCATGGCGGAGCCCTTTTCGGCCCGATCCAGTTCGCGGCGAACGGCTTTCTTCTCCTCCGGAGAGGTGGCTTCGCTGTTCATGACCGCGGCTTTCAATTCTGTCGGAGGCGCGCTCGAAGGCAGGCCATGCCGACATCTGTCCCAAAGGACGGCTTCATATAGTGCATCGGAAGGGCTTTGTCAGCTACCCTTCTGAACGCAGCGAAAAAGGGGCCGGCCCCGCGGCCGACCCCTCCCTCGACGTCTCGTTTCGACGCGCCGGTCACTCGGTCCAGGCGGAGACCTTGTCCGGGTTGGCCTCGATCCAGGCGCGGGCGGTCTCGACCGGATCACCGCCCTCCTCGTTCTCCAGCATCAGCGCCTCCTCGTCTGCGAGGTCGAGGCGGAACTTGGAGATGATGTCGTAGACGTCCGGCATGTCCTCCTGAAGGCCCGTGCGAACGACGTTGTTCACGGTCTCCTCGCCGCCGAGCGAGCCCTTCGGATCCTCCAGATACTTCAGGTCGAATCGCGAGAACATCCAGTGCGGCGTCCAGGCGGTGACGGCGATCGGCTCCTCGCGCGAGATCGCGTCCTGCAGCGCGGCCGTCATCGTCGCGTCCGAACCGTCCACGAGCGTCACGTCCAGCGAATAGTCCTCGATCGCCTTCTCGGACGCCTGCATCAGGCCGGCGCCCGGATCGATGCCGATGATCTGGCCGTCGACGACGGAGGGATCGGCCGCGATGTCCTCGATCGAATCGATCTCCATATAGGTCGGAACGGCCCAGCCGAGGCGCGCGCCCTCGATGTTGGGGCCGAGAACCTCGACCTGATCCTCGAGCTCCTCGAGATAGGCGGCGTGCGTGACCGGCAGCCATGCGGCGACCATGGCGTCGGCCTCGCCCGTGGCGACGGCCTGCCACATGGCGGCGGCCGGCAGCGGCGTCATGCTGACCGTATAGCCCTGATCCTCCAGCACATGGGCCAGGATGTTCGTCGCAACGATCGCGTCGGACCATTCGACATAGGCGAGGTTCACGTTGCCGCTCCCCTGCGCCTGCGCGGCGCCCGTCAGGGCGGCGGAGGCCAGAAGCATGGCTGCAAGCGTCTTCTTCATCAGGTCGTTTCCTTCCGTTGTTGTGACGTTCTGCCGATCAGCTGGGCCGGGCGCGCTGCGCCATGGCCTGGGTGATGCGGTCGAGGATGACGGCGACGATCACGATCGCGATCCCCGCCTGGAAGCCGCGGCCGGCGTCGAGGCGCTGGATCGAGCTCCAGACCTCGCGGCCGAGACCGCCCGCTCCGATCATGGATGCGATGACGACCATGGAGAGGGACAGCATGATCGTCTGGTTGATGCCCGCCATGATGGTCGGCAGCGCCAGCGGCAGCTGAACCTTGAAGAGCTTCTGGCTCGTCGTGGTGCCGAAGGCGTCCGAGGCCTCGATCAGGTCCTTGGGAACCGAGAGAATCCCGAGGGCCGTCAGGCGGATGACCGGCGGCATGGAGAAGACGATGGTCGCAAAGACCGCCGAGACCGCGCCGAGGCCGAAGAAGGGAATGGCCGGGATGAGATACACGAAGCTCGGCATGGTCTGCATCATGTCGAGGATCGGGCCGACGCCCCTCCAGGTGCGCTTGGACAGCGCGCAGAGGATGCCGATCGGGATGCCGATCGCCAGTGCGGCGGCGGTGGCCAGAAGCACCAGGACCAGCGTCTCGACCGTCGCGCCCCAGAGCCGCAGGTTCCACAGGAACAGAAGGCCGAGAAGGGCGAGCAGCGCGACCTTGCGGCCCGCCAGCCAGAGCGCGAGGCCCGAGATGGCGAGGATGATGACGAGCGGGTGAAGAGCGCTCAGCCCGTCCGTGCCCCAGCCGATCCAGGTCCGCACGAAGCGGCTGATCTCGCGGGTCAGGTCGGAGAAATTGGTGGTGAGCCAGGCGAGCGCGTCGGCCGAAAGCGTGTCGAGCGGGAACTTCGGAACGGTCCAGTCCATCGCGGCTCTCCTCAGTTCACGCTGCGCGAGGCGGTGTCCTCGCCGGACAGGGCCGACAGGGCCGAACTCTGCGTGACGAGGCCGACATAGCGCCCGTCTTCATCCACGACCGCGACCCCGTCCGGATGCGCGGAGAGGCTGGACAGGGCGCTGCGCAGGACCGCCCCGCTCGCCGCCGTCGGCGGCTTGCCGCCCATGACCGAGGAGATATCGGCGCTGCCGTTCATCCGTGAGAGGCCGTCCCGCGTGAGGTGGCCGACCGGCATGTTCTTCTCGCAGGTGACGATGGCGCTGGCCGCGCCGCTCGCGGCGAAATAGGCCTCGGCCTCCTCGCGGTTCGCGCCCTTGAAGAGCGAGCGCCCCGAACCGTCCGCCAGACGAGCGAGCGTGATGACGGAGGAGACGTCGATATGCTCGACGAAGCGCCGGACATAGTCGCCGGCAGGCTTGAGGAGGATTTCCTCCGGATAGCCGGTCTGGACGATCGCGCCGTCCTTCATGAGAACGATCCGCCCGCCGAGATGGATCGCCTCGTCGAGATCGTGACTGACGAAGACGATGGTCTTCTTCATCTTCTTCTGCAGGGCGCCCAGCTCGTCCTGCATGTCGCGGCGAATGAGCGGATCGAGCGCGGAGAAGGCCTCGTCCATCAGGAGGATGTCGGCGTCGACCGCCAGGGCGCGGGCCAGACCCGCGCGCTGCTGCATGCCGCCGGAGAGCTGGCTCGGATATTTCGCGTCCCAGCCCTTGAGGCCGACGAGCTCGATCGCCTCCATCGCCTTCTCGCGGCGCTTGGCCTTGGCCACGCCCTGCACTTCGAGGCCGTACTCGACATTCTCGAGGATGGTGCGGTTGGGAAAGAGCGCGAAGTGCTGGAAGACCATGCCGAATTTCGCACGGCGAAACTCCAGGAGGTCTTTCTTGGAAAGCGTGGTGACCTCGGTCCCGTCCACGAGGATCGACCCGGAGGTGGGCTCCACGAGCCGGTTGAGGCATCGGAGCATGGTGGACTTGCCGGAGCCCGACAGCCCCATCACCACCAGAATTTCGCCTTCATCGACCGAGAAGGAAACCCGGTCGAGACCTAGGACAGCCCCCGTCTGCGCCAGAATGTCCGATTTGCTGACATTCTGCTGGAGGAGGTCGTGCGCCTGCGCTTCATTTTCGCCGAAGAGCTTGACGACATCGGTGACGCGAATGCGTTCCATCGATACTCCGGGTTGGCTGCACAAAGGCGAGGCATGCTCGCTTCGAGAGCTGTTTCGGGGATCGTGACGGGAACCCGAGCCGCTGACGATACGTTAGCGGACAAGGATGGGTAGAATCCCGACAGAGGACAACGCCGCCTCGGATCGGGCAGACGCTCTGTAACTGCGTCGCCTGCTACAGAGCCAAGACCGCATCGTCAACCTTCGGCCCCATTTTGCCACAATTGCCGCTCGCTCGCGCATCGCGCGGCGCGATCCCGAACATGCTGCGGAACTGCCGGGCGAAATGCGCCCCGTCGCAGAAACCGGCCTCCACCGCGATCTCCGTCACACTCTTGCGCGTCGTCTCCAGAAGCCGGCGGGCATAGCGCAGGCGCAACGCGCGGTAGACGCTGGCGGGACTCTCCTGCAATGCCTCATGGAACAGCCGCTCGAGCTGCCGCGTGGAGAGGTTCAGCTTGGTCGCGATGGCCTCGATCGTCAGCGGCTCGGCGACGTGCTGCTCCATGACGAGGATGGCGCGGCGCACCCGCTCGTCGTTCGGCGAGCCGACCGACGCGTGGGGCTGGGCGTCCGACCCCGCCCGCGCATTCTGCATCTGCAGGACGTGCATGGATTTCTGCGCCGCGCTCGGGCCGACATGGAGGCCGATGAGGTGTGCCGCGAGGTCCGCCACGCCCGATCCGCCCGCGCAGGTGATGCGGTCGCGATCGACGATGAAGAGCTGGTCGGCATGCGGCGACTGGTCGGGGAACTCGGTCTCGAAATCGGCGAGATGATACCAGGAGACGCAGGTGCGCCGTCCCTTCATCAGGCCCGCGCGCGACAGGATGAAGGACCCCGTGCAGACGCCGACCAGCGGAACGCCGTCCGCGGCCGCCCGCCTGAGATAGTCGAGCGAGGGCCGGTCGAGCTGGTCGCCCTTGGTCAGGAGGCCGCCCACGACGACGATGTAGTCGAAGCCCTTCGGATCGAGGAACCCGCCCGTGGGCGCGATGTGAAGGCCGCAGCTGGAGCGCACAGGCTCGCCGCGCGCCGACATGACGGACCAGGAGCAGTGGATCGGCCGCGAGCGGTCGCCCTCGTCCGCCGCCAGGCGCAGTGCGTCGATGAAGAGGGAGAGCGCCGAGAGCGTGAACTGGTGCGCCAGCAGGAACCCCACCCGCAGCTGCGGGGTCGGGGCAGGCGCTGCGCGCATTCGCGAGTGGACATTCATGGGCGGCTCCGCGCTCGGGTCACAATCGCGACGAATGGTCGCTCCCCCGGCGACGATCGGTCGGGATAAATCTGACCTGAACTTTACGACGATTCCAAGCTCAAATCGCTCAGCGCGCGACTTCGAGTTCGTCCGATTCGATCAGATCCCAAACGCTGGCCGGGATCGGCACGAGATTGCTCTCGAACTCGCGCGTGCAGCTCGCCCAGGAAAAGCCCTCGGCGAAGGCCCGGCATCCGGCACGGTCGATCGACAGAGCCTCCAGCGCCGCCTGCCCCAGATCCTCCGAAAGAACGCCGTGCGGCGTCCTGCCCAGAATGTCGAGCGGGCCCTGAACCGGGAAGGCGGCGACCGGCGTGCCGCAGGCCAGCGCTTCGAGGACCACGAGGCCGAAGGTCTCGAAGCGCGAGGGGAAGACGAACACGTCGGCGGCCGAGAGATGGCGGGCCAGATCGTCACCCCCGCGATAGCCGAGGAAGCGGACGCCCGGATGGGCGCGGCGGAGCGCGGACAGGGCCGGACCGTCGCCGACGACCACCTTCGAGCCCGGAAGGTCGAGATCGAAGAAGGCTTCGAGATTCTTCTCCTTCGACACGCGCCCGAGATACATGAAGATCGGGCGCGGCAGGCCGAGGAAATCGGGGTCGAAATCCGGCTCCTCGCGCAGCGGCCGGAAGAGCTGGGTGTCCACCCCCCTCCCCCAGCGCTTGAGGTTGCGGAAGCCCCGTTCGCCGAGCTGGCGGTCCAGCGTCGGCGTCTGCACCATGATGGCGGCCGAGGCGTTGTGGAACCAGCGCTGGACCGAATAGGCGACCTCGCCGCCTGTCCCGATGCGCTTCTCGAAATAGTCGCCGAACCGCGTGTGGAACGAAGTGGTGAAGGGGATGCCGCGCTTCTTGCAGTAGCGACGGGCCGCAAGGCCGATCGGTCCCTCCACGGGCACGTGGATCGCGTCCGGCCGGAAGCTCTCGACGATGCGGGCGAGGTCCTTTCCGGGCGCGACCGCCAGCCGGACCTCGTTGTATCCGGGCGCGGGAACGGTCCGGAACCGGTCGGGGCCGACGATTTCGACCTCGTGGCCGAAGTCCCGCAGCAGGCGCGCCGTCGTGTCCAGCACGCGCACGACGCCGTTGACCTGCGGGTGCCATGCGTCGGTGGCGATCAGAATTCGCATGGGACGCTCTGGAAATAGATCGGCGTTCTGCTCATGTCCGTTTTCGTGGACGACCGTCATCGCAAATTCGTGACGATCTCATAGTTCGTCCTCTTAGATCGAACAACGGAACGACCGACGATGAAGACCATCATACTGGGCGGCGACGGCTTCTGCGGCTGGGCCACGTCCCTGCATCTCGCGGCCCGGGGCCACGAGGTCACCATCGTCGACAATCTCGTGCGGCGGCGGACCGACGAGGAGCTCGGCGCGGAAAGCCTCACTCCGATCCGCTCCATGCAGGAGCGAATCGCGGCGTGGAGCGAGACCGGGCACAAGCCGATCGAGTTCGTCGAGATGGACGTCGCGAAGGACTACGACCGGCTCGAAGCCCTGTTCCGCGACAGGCAGCCGGACGCCATCGTCCACTTCGCCGAGCAGCGCGCCGCGCCCTATTCGATGAAGTCGCCGTGGCACAAGCGCTACACCGTGGACAACAACGTCAACGCGACCTCGGCCGTGCTCTGCGCCATGGTGGAGGCCTGCCCCGACGCGCATCTGGTCCATCTCGGCACGATGGGCGTCTACGGCTACGGCAAGACGAAGGGGATGATGATCCCCGAGGGCTACATCGACGCGACGCTGCGCTCGGGCGGGGCCGAGGCGAACGTGGAGATCCTCTATCCGGTCGATCCGGGCTCGATCTACCACATGACCAAGACGCTCGATCAGCTGCTCTTCCAGTACTACGCCAAGAACGACGGCCTGAAGATCACCGACCTGCACCAGGGCATCGTCTGGGGCACCTCGACGCCCGAGACCGAGCTCGACGAGCGCCTCGTCAACCGCTTCGACTATGACGGCGACTACGGAACGGTGCTGAACCGCTTCCTGGCGCAGGCCGCGATCGGCCATCCGCTGACGGTCCACGGCACCGGTGGTCAGACGCGCGCCTTCATCCACATCCGCGACACGGTGCAGTGCGTCGAACTCGCGATCGGCTCGGCGCCCGAGCGCGGAAGCCGCGTGAAGATCATGAACCAGATGACCGAGACGCACCGTGTTCGCGATCTGGCCCAGATGATCTCGGACAAGACCGGCGTGCCGGTCGAGATGATGGACAACCCCCGCAAGGAGGCCCCGGAGAACGACCTTGTCGTCGAGAACGCCGGGCTTCTCTCGCTCGGCCTGCGCCCGACGAAGCTGTCCGACGGCCTCCTGGACGAGGTGGTGAAGGTGGCGAGCCGGCACCGCGACCGGATCGACACGAGCCGGATCGTCTGTTCGAGCCTCTGGGTGCGCCCGCAGCCCGAGCTGCCGCTCGCCGCCGAGTAACCGCAGGCCTTCAACGATCAGGAAAAGAAGGGGCGGAGGCCGCGCGGTCTCCGCCCCTTCTTCGTTTCAAAGCATCGTTCAGATGATCGCGTGCCGGACCTTCGCCGAGACCCATTCGGAGACGACGACGGTCACGAGGATCAGGGCGAAGATCACCGAGACCTGGCTCCAGGCGAGCGTGTTCAGCGAGGACTGGAGCGGCAGGCCGATGCCCCCGGCCCCGACGAGGCCGAGAATGGTGGCCTCGCGAATGTTGATGTCCCAGCGGAACACGGTGATACCGGCGAAGGCCGGGAGCACCTGCGGCCAGATGCCGTAGTCCAGCACCTGCATCGCGCCGGCGCCCGTGGCGCGCACCGCCTCGACCTGGGTGCCGTCGATCTCCTCGATCGCCTCGTAGAGCAGCTTTCCGACGAAGCCGACCGAGCGGAAGGCGATGGCGAGAATGCCCGCGAGGATGCCCGGCCCGAAGATGATGACGAGCACCAGTGCCCAGATCAGCGAGTTGATCGAGCGCGAGGCGACGATGACGAGCAGCGCCAGCGGGCGGGCGACCGCCGCGCTCGGGGTCGTGTTGCGCGCGGCGAGGAAGGCGACCGGCACGGCGACGAGCGTGCCGAGCAGCGTGCCGAGCGTCGCCATGTTGATCGTGTCCCACAGCGGCTTCCACAGCTGCGAGGCGTACTCCCAGCGCGGCGGGAACCCGCGTGCGATCAGGTCGCGCCCCTGTCGCGGCGCGTCCCAGACGAAGGCCCAGATCGTGTTCTGGTTCATCACCTGCCAGCACCAGACGAACAGGATCGCGAGCCCGGCCCAGCCGGCCCAGAGCGCCCATTCCTGCGCGCTCGTGCGCTTCTTCCAGACGGGTGTCGTGGAGGCCATCACTGCACCCTCCCGCGCACGAAGGACGAGACGTACTCGCAGGCCATCACGATCAGGATGATGACGATCAGGATCGCGCCCGCCGTGTCGTAGTCGTAGCGCTCCATGGCCGTGTTCAGCGTGCCGCCGATGCCGCCTGCCCCGACGATGCCGATCACCGCCGATTCGCGGAAATTGATGTCGAAGCGATACATCGACAGGCCGATGAGGCGCGGCATGACCTGTGGCTGGATGCCGTAGTTGAGAAGCTGGAACCAGGACGCGCCCGTCGCGCGGACGGCCTCGGCCTGACTCTCGTCGATGTCCTCGATGTCCTCGGCCAGAAGCTTGGCGATGAAGCCGATCGTGGCGAAGGACAGGGTGAGGAAGCCCGCCAGCGGCCCGAAGCCGACCATGGCGACGAAGAGGATCGCGATCACCACCTCCTGGAAGGCTCGGCTGACCGCGATGATCGAGCGGCAGATGCCGTAGAGCCAGACGGGAGAGACGTTGCGGGCCGCGCCGATGCCGATGGGAATCGAGATCAGGATACCGACGACGGTGGAGGTCAGCGTCATCGTCAGGCTTTCCGCGAGCCCGCGCGAGATGTCGCGCCAGCGCGAGGTGAAGTCCGGCTGAAGGAAGCCTTCGATGAAGCGTCCGCCGCGCGTCAGCCCCTCGGCGACGCGCGTCCAGTTGATCTCCAGCGAGCCGACGGCAAGGACGAGATAGAGCGCGAAGCCGCCATAGACGGCCCAGCGCAGCCAGTTCGCGCGGATCAGGACCGGCGGGCGGGACCAGCGGCTCGGATAGGTCGCGGCGTCCATGTCAGGCGACGGCCGCGCGCACGAAGCTCGGCTCGCACGACCCGTCCTCGGCCTCGTCCGCCTTGCCGCGCAGCGCGTTCCAGTCCTCCTCGCCATAGATGCGCGTCAGGACGCTCTCGTCGAGTTCCTCCGGCGTACCGTCGAAGACGACGCGCCCGGCCTTGAGCCCGACGATCCGGTCCACGAAGGCCCGAGCCAGCGGCACGTCGTGGATGTTGATGATGGCCGGAAGGCCGCGCTCGGCGCAGATCTCCCGGATCAGTCGCATGATCTGGCGGGAGGTCTTGGGATCGAGCGAGGCGGTCGGCTCGTCGACGAGGAGGAGTTCGGGCTCCTGGGCGAGCGCGCGGGCGATGCCGACGCGCTGGCGCTGGCCGCCGGACAGAGCGTCGGCGCGCTTGTCGGCATGGGCCAGAAGCCCGACGCGGTCGAGCAGCGCGAAGGCGGCCCGGATGTCCTTCGCCGGGAAGCGTCGCAGGAAGGAACGCCAGAAGGGCACGGTCCCGAGGCGGCCCGACAGGACGTTCTCCATCACCGTCAGGCGCTCCACGAGCGCGTATTCCTGGAAGATCATGCCGATGCGGCGGCGGGTGCGGGCGAGATCGCTCCGGCCGAGGCGCACGATGTCGGTGTCGCCGAGGCGGATCGATCCCGAGGTCGGCTCGACGAGGCGATTGACGCAGCGGATGAGGGTGGACTTGCCCGCGCCCGAGGGTCCGATCAGCCCCATGACCTGCCCCGGCTGGAGCGTGAGCGAGACGCCCGAGAGCGCCTTGTCGCCGGTCTTGTAGCGCTTCTCGAGCTTTTCGATCGCAAGCATGGGCAGCCCCTTCCGTCAGGATGCGCGAAAGGCGGAGACGGCGTTCGGCCGCCCCCGCCCTGCAGCAGGCGAAGGATCAGTTGCAGTTGTAGGAGACGTTCATCGCGGCATCGATCTCGCGGATGACGCCCCAGTTCTCCTGGAAGGTGATGGGCACGAACTGCTCCTCGCCCTGCGGACCGAACTCCTCGGCGAGCCCCGTGCCTTCCCAGTCGAAGGAGAAGAAGGCGTCCTGGATCTGCTGCTGGAGCTCCGGCTTCAGATTGTAGACGACGCCATAGCCGGTCGTCGGGAAGGTGTCGGAGGTGTAGATCACCTTGAGGTCGTCGGCGGAGACGACGCCGCGTTCGATCATGCGGCCCTTGACCGAATTGGCGATGGCGGCCGCGTCGTAGTCGCGGTTGGCGACGCCGAGGATCGAATTGTCGTGGGCGCCGGAGAAGGCGGACTGGAAGTCCTCGCCCGCCGTCAGGTCGAACTGCGAGGCGAGCAGCGCGGACGGCGCCTTGAAGCCCGAATTGGAGGTCTCGGAGGTGAAGGCGACCGTCTTGCCGGCGAGGTCGGCGACCTCCTCGATGCCGGTGTCGGGATGGGTGATGATCTCCATCTCGTAACCGTAGGAGCCGTCCTTGGCGGCCATCATGGCGAAGGGGCGGAAGCCGGCGCAGGCGACGGCCAGCGGGTTGCCGCCGGTGTTGACGCCCGCGATGTGCAGGCGGCCGGCGCGCATGGCTTCGAGCTGCGCGGCGTTCGACTGGACGGGGAAGAACTGGACCGGCTTACCGGTCGCCTCGGACAGATGCTCGATGAACTCGGCCCAGACGTCCGCGTAGATCGCCGGGTCCTCGACGGGCGTATAGGCGAAGACCAGCGTGTCGGGGTCGACGAGCTGGCTTTCGTCGGTCGGGATGTCCGCGACCATGTCGCCGTCGGAATCGGTGAAGCGGGGGTCGAGCGCGAATTCGGCGCGGGCCGGAACGGCGGACAGGGCGATCGCCAGGGCGGCGGTGCCGAGAAGGATCTTGGAAAGAGCGGTCATCGGGAGCCCTCGTTCGGTTCCGTTGGGGGAAGACGAGGGCGTTAAGCCAAGGCTCGGATACAGCGGTGTGACGGCCAGGTGACGGATCGATGACAGCGCGGGAACGGGCGGGGAAGCGGCCCGGCGGTCCTCCTCGCTCGACACGGGAGCTCGAGGGCGCGCCGGAAGCCTCCGTCGAACGCAAAACGGGCCGCACGAGGCGGCCCGTCGATCGGTTCGAGCCGTTCGGCGTCGATCAGCGCTGCTCGAGCGCCATGATCTGGATCTCGACGCGGCGGTTCTGCGCGCGGCCCTGTTCGGTCGCGTTGGAGGCGACGGGCTGCGTCAGGCCGAAGCCCTGGACCGCGAGACGCTGGCCGGAGACGCCTTGGCTCTGCAGGTAGCTCGCGACGCTCGCCGCGCGGCGCTGCGACAGGCCGAGATTGTACTGGGCCGAGCCGACATTGTCGGTGTGGCCTGCAACCTCGACGAGCGAGCGGTCGTAGCGGTTCAGGACGATCGCGACCGAGTTCAGCACCGAATAGAAGTCCGAGCGGACCTGATCCTGGTCGGTGGCGAAGGTGATCGCCGACGGCATGTTCAGGATGATGCGGTCGCCGACGCGCGTGACCGAAACGCCGGTGCCCTGCAGCTGGGCGCGCAGATCGGCCTCCTGGCGGTCCATGTAGACGCCGATGGAGCCGCCCGCGAGCGTGCCGATGCCCGCACCCAGGAGCGCCGCGTTGCCGCGATCGACGCCCGCGATCTCGCCGACGATCAGGCCGCCGAGAGCGCCGACGCCCGCGCCGATGCCCGCGCCGCCGGCCGTCCGGGAAATCTGCTGTTCGCCCGTGTAGGGGTTGGTGGTGCAGCCGGCGAGGATGGCGAGGGAAGCCGCGGCGACGACGATCTTCTTCATGAAATACTCCCGAGGGGCAAAACCGTTGGCGCGCGACTCTCCGCCCGCATGGTTCACATTCGCTTAAAATCCGACCGTTTGGCTACAGCACCGGCCCGAAAATCGGTATCGATTTTCGGAAAGCCTGACGCGTGGATTCAAAGAGTTAGAGCGGCCTGCGTCCGTTCGGACGCACGGCGCTCTAGAGACAGGCGAATGGGGCGAGGCGGAGGCACGGGCGGACGAGGGAGCCGGTCTCCGCCCGTGTGTGTCGCCGATGCAACCTTTAGTCCGACCTCGCCTCCCATGCCGCTTCGCGTTCGAGCGCGGCGGGATCGCGCTTGGCCGTGACGAGAGCCTTGCCGCCCTGCCCGTCCGCAATGGTCGCGGCGAAGTTCCGGTCCGCCACGGCGCCTTCGACCGCGACGCTCTCGACCGAGGCGGCATGGCCGACATAGCGCAGGCCGAAATCGAAATGCGCCGTCCAGAAGAAGGGCAGATCCTCGAAATCCTTCTCCTGACCGAGGATCACGCGGGCGGCATGCTCCCCCTGCCGGCCCGCATGCACCCAGTGCTCGACGCGCTGGCGGCGACCGGAATGGATGTCGGGATAGGAGGCGATGTCGCCGACCGCGAAGATGGCCGGATCGGTGGTGCGCAGGGTGCCGTCCACGCGAACGCCGCCGCCTTCCTCGCGCGACGCGAGATCGAGCCCGGCCGCCTCCGCGAGACCGACGCGCGGCGAAACGCCGATGCCGGTGACGACCAGATCGGCCTGGACGGTCGAGCCGTCGTCGAGAGTCAGCGTGCGGTCGGCGTAGGACGAGGCCTTGCGTCCGAGACGGAACGAGACGCCCTTGCCTTCGTGCACGGCGCGGACCTCGGAGCCGATCTCCTCGCCCAGAACCTTGGCGAGCGGCACCGTGTTCGGCGCGATCACCGTGACGGCCAGACCGCGCTGCGTCAGCGAGGCGGCGACCTCCAGACCGATGAAGGAGGAGCCGAGGACGGCGGCGCTCTTCGCTTCGCCGGCGGCCTCGATCAGACGGTCGGCATCCTCGAGCGAACGCAGGACGTGGGCGCTTTCGAGGCCGGGCGTCTCCGCCCGGTTCGGTTCGCCGCCGAGCGCGAGGACGAGCGTCTCGAAGGGAAGGCGCTCGCCGCCCTCAAGCGTCAGCTCCCTCGCGGTCCGGTCGATGGCGTCCACCCGTGCGCCCAGACGGATCGTGACGCCCGCCTCGCGCAGGGCGTCGTCGCGCTTGAGCGAAAGCTTCTCGCGCGGCGCCTTGCCGGCGACATACTGCTTGGAACAGAAGGTGCGGTCGTAGGGCGCCTCACCTTCGGCCGTCAGCAGCGTGACCGTCGGCCCGGCTCCGAGCCGGACCAGCTCGTTGGCGCAGGCGTAGCCCGCCGCGCCCGTTCCCACGATGACGATCCGTCCCGGCACGGCGGCGGGCGCCGGGCGCTGCGACCGACGCTTTCCGACCACGTGGACGCGATCGCCCCGACGTTCGACGTCGTAGCAGGAGAGAGGCCCGAGCGCCGGCGCGCCGGCCGCCTCGCCCGTTTGCGCGTCGAACCGCGCATGGTGCCACGGGCAGCGGATCGTGCCCTCGTGAAGGAGACCCTTGGCAAGGGGAGCGCCGAGATGGGTGCAGCGGGCCGAAAACGCCCGGATCGTCCCGCCCTGCCGGACGAGGAGAACCGGCGCCTCCTCGAACACGCCTTCGACCATCGCGGCGTCTTCGAGATCGGACAGCGCGAGGCCGGTTTCCTTCAGGTCGGGCTTTTCGTCTGCGGCCATGGCTTCCTTCCCTTCTCATCCGAGGACGGGAAGGGAAGGAGTTTGGAACGGTTCTCGTTCCGGGATCGCCCGCCGAAAAGCGTCAGGCGGCCGCCGCCTGACGCAGGAGCTTGCGGTTAATCAGGAGCTCGGCGATCTGGACCGCGTTCAGCGCGGCGCCCTTGCGCAGATTGTCGGCGACGACCCACATGTTCAGGCCGTTCTCCAGCGTCTGATCCTCGCGGATGCGCGAGATGTAGGTGGCGTCCTCGCCGGCCGTGTCGATCGGCGTGGCGTAGCCGCCGTCCTCGCGCTTGTCGATCACGAGGCAGCCGGGCGCCTCGCGCAGGATCGCACGGGCCTCGTCCGCCGTGATCGGCTCCTCGAACTCGATGTTGACGCTCTCGGAATGGCCGATGAAGACCGGCACGCGCACGGCCGTGCAGGTGACCTTGATCTTCGGGTCGAGCATCTTCTTCGTCTCGGCCATCACCTTCCACTCTTCCTTCGTGGAGCCGTCCTCCATGAAGACGTCGATGTGGGGGATGACGTTGAAGGCGATGCGCTTGGTGAACTTCTTCGCCTCGACCGGGTCCGACACGAAGACCGCGCGCGACTGCGTGAACAGCTCGTCCATGCCGTCCTTGCCCGCGCCCGAGACCGACTGGTAGGTCGAGACGACGACACGGCGGATCTTCGCCTTCTCGTGCAGCGGCTTGAGCGCCACGACGAGCTGCGCGGTCGAGCAGTTCGGGTTGGCGATGATGTTGCGCTTGGAGAAGCCGGAGACGGCGTCGGCGTTCACCTCGGGCACGATCAGCGGCACGTCCGCCTCGTAGCGGAAGGCCGAGGAATTATCGATCACGACGCAGCCGGCCGCGCCGATCTTCGGCGCCCACTCCTTGGCGACCGAGCCGCCGGCGGACATCAGGCAGATGTCGGTGCCGGCGAAGTCGTAGGATTCGAGAGCCTTCACCTTCAGCGTCTTGTCGCCGAAGGACACCTCGGTGCCCTGGCTGCGCCGCGAGGCGAGCGCCACGACCTCGTCGGCCGGAAAGCCGCGCTCGTCGAGGATGGAAAGGATTTCGCGACCGACATTGCCAGTCGCGCCGGCGACGGCGACTTTGTAGCCCATGATATTCGAAAGCCCTGTCCGCTCCCCGCGAGACCTATCCAGCACTCGAACCCCGTCCCGGGGGAGTGCGGGACGAGGCGGTCAGATAATCGCGGTTTTAGTCGAGGAGCGCGGGAACATGGCAGCGTCTATGCGCCCGCCTGCGTCGTCCTGTCAATCGCAAGAGCCATGAGCCCTCGCGATTGCCGCCTTCAGGACGGGATCTGCCGTACGGGCCGGGCCCGCCGGATCAGGGACGGCGCGGGGCGCGCTGGTCGCGGCGACCGCCGCCCGCGATGCGCTTGGTGATCCAGCCCAGGACGACGGCTTTCAGGATGGAGCGAATCATGTCTGAGGTCCTCGCGATCTTCGGGTTGTTCGTTCGATGGCCAGCAACGCGGCATCCCCGCATCCGGTTGCATCGCGCCGCCGTGACCACGGGGCAGCCCGCAGAAGGGGTCAGGGGCTTGCCAAACAAGGCGAAAGACCGTCTGTCTAGCGCCGCAGTGCATCTGGGAGGTTCGCGCATGCAATCGGAATCGCTATCTGAAGACAATTACTGGAAGGCCAATCTGAGGTTGATGGCCGGCTGCCTCGTGGTCTGGGCGCTGTCATCCTTCGGATTCGGCATCATCCTGCGCCCGCTCCTGTCGGGCATCGCGATCGGGGGGACCGATCTCGGCTTCTGGTTCGCCCAGCAGGGATCGATCATCGTCTTCATCGTCCTGATCTTCTTCTACGCCATCCGAATGAACCGGCTCGACCGGCAGTTCGGCGTCGACGAAGTCTGACGGACGGCGGGAGGGGAACGATGACGCAATACTGGCTCAATCTCATCGTCGTGGGGGCGACCTTCGCCCTCTATATCGGCATCGCGATCGCCACCCGGGCGAACTCGACCGCCGAGTTCTACGCCGCCAATCGCGGCGTGCACCCGGTCACAAACGGAATGGCGACCGCCGCCGACTGGATGTCGGCCGCGTCCTTCATATCCATGGCCGGCCTCATCGCCTTCGTGGGCTACGACAATTCCGGCTATCTCATGGGCTGGACCGGAGGCTACGTCCTCCTGGCGCTTCTGCTCGCGCCCTATCTGCGTAAATTCGGCAAGTTCACCGTCCCCGAGTTCATCGGCGACCGCTTCTATTCGCGCACCGCGCGCCTCGTCGGCGTCCTGTGCCTGATCGTCGCCTCGGTCACCTACGTCATCGGACAGATGACGGGCGTGGGCGTCGCCTTCTCCCGCTTCCTGGAGGTCTCCTCCACGACCGGTCTTCTGATCGGCGCGGCGGTGGTCTTCTTCTACGCCGTCCTCGGCGGCATGAAGGGCGTCACCTACACGCAGGTCGCGCAGTACATCGTCCTGATCATCGCCTACACCATCCCGGCGATCTTCATCTCGCTGCAGCTGACGGGCAATCCCGTGCCGCCGCTCGGCCTGTTCTCCGAACATGTCGGATCGGGCGCGCCGCTCCTCCAGACGCTGGACAACATCGTCACGGATCTGGGCTTCAACCAGTACACCGCGCAGCACGATTCGACGCTGAACCTCACCCTCTTCACCCTGACGCTGATGATCGGCACGGCGGGTCTGCCGCACGTCATCATCCGGTTCTTCACGGTGCCGAAGGTGTCGGACGCGCGCTGGTCGGCGGGCTGGGCTCTGGTCTTCATCGCCGCGCTCTACCTGACCGCTCCGGCCGTCGGGGCCATGGCGCGCCTCAACATCCTCGACACGATCTACCCGAACGGCGTGAACGAGCAGGCGATCGCCTATGCCGACCGTCCTGAATGGATGCAGAACTGGGAGACGACGGGCCTTCTGACCTTCAACGACGTCAATGGCGACGGGCGCATCCAGTTCTACAACGACCGCAATCCGGACTTCGCCGCGACGGCCGCCGAACGCGGCTGGCAGGGCTCGGAGCTGACGGTCAACAACGACATCCTCGTTCTCGCCAATCCCGAGATCGCCGGTCTGCCGGGCTGGGTGATCGCGCTCGTGGCGGCGGGCGGCCTCGCGGCCGCGCTCTCCACCGCGGCCGGCCTTCTCCTCGCGATCTCCGGCGCGATCAGCCACGACCTGATCAAGGGCGCGATCAATCCGAACATCTCGGAGAAGGGGGAGCTCCTCGCCGCGCGCATCGCCATGGCCGCCGCCATCGCGCTCGCGACCTGGCTGGGCATCAACCCGCCCGGATTCGCGGCACAGACCGTCGCCTTCGCCTTCGGCATCGCCGCGGCGTCGATCTTCCCGGTGCTGATGATGGGCATCTTCTCCACGAAGGTGAACAACAAGGGCGCGGTCGCGGGAATGCTCGCCGGCCTTCTCGTCACGACGATCTACATCTTCGTGTACAAGGGCTGGTTCTTCATCCCCGGCACCAACCAGCTTCCCGACACGCCGGACAATTGGGTGCTGGGCATCTCGCCGCTGTCCATCGGCGCGGTCGGCGCGGCGGTGAACTTCGCGGTCGCCTTCGGCGTCTCGCGCGTCACCAAGGCTCCGCCTGCCCACATCCAGGAGCTGGTGCGCTCGATCCGCATCCCGCGCGGTGCGGGAGCGGCCAGCTCTCACTGAGAACGGCGCCCCGTTCGGCGCCCCCTCGCCCGCCGCTTCGCACTCGAGGCGGCGGGCGTCAGCATCGTCCCCACCATCCCTCGTTTCGTTGAGCTGACCCGTCATGGCCCTCGAACTGATCGGAGCGATCGCCCTCGGCTTCATGGCCGCGGGCCTGGCGCTTCTGGCCCTGCGCCTGTCGCGCGGACGCCTGCCCCGCGCGCTCGTGCCGATCAGCGCCGGGCTCGCCATGCTCGGCTTCGGTCTGTGGAGCGACTACAGCTGGGCCGAGCGCACGCAGGCCGCCCTGCCCGACCATTTCGCGGTGCTGGGCAGCCACGCGGAACGCTCGCCCATGCGACCCTGGACCTATCTCTTCCCGGTCACCGACCGCTTCTCCGCGATCGACCGCGAGGCGGTCGGGCGCAACCCCGACCATCCCGACATCGCCCTGGTGGACGTGGTGCTCGTCAGCCGCCGCATGCCGGTGGGCCGCGTGGCCCAGTTCGTCGACTGCCGCACCGGCAAGCGCGCCCAGGTGGTCGATGCCGCGAGCCTCGACCCGGCTTCCGCGAACCTGCGCTGGATCGAACTGCCGGCCGGAGATCCGCTGCTGACGGCAAGCTGCGGCACCGCCTGACGAGCGAGCCGCCTTTCGCGCCTGCCGTCCCTCGACCCTTCGTTCCGCCGCGCCGACGCGCCACATGGCGGAAACATGGCGACTTGCGGGCGGCCACGGGGCGCCACGCATCTCGACCCGTTCTAAAATCCGGACATATAGCCGCGAACACAAGATTTTCGGCGCTCTCCCGGGTCGGGGGAGCTCTCGGAGCTGTCTGCCCGGATCGAAAGGATCAGAGTTGCGTACCGAAGTCCGGACAGGGCCCCTCGGCCCGTTTCCTCATGTCAGCCGCCCCGTCTTCTCGATCTCGGCCGGGCTGATCGTCGCCTTCGTCCTGTTCGGCATCCTCTTTCCGGAAGCGGCCGGCGCGCTCTTCCCTGGCCTGCAGGCCCAGATCGGCGAGCGGTTCGGCTGGCTTCTGACGCTGACGACCACGTCCGCCATCGGCTTCGTGCTCTACGCGGCCATGAGCCGATACGGTGACATTCGTCTCGGAGCGCAGACCGAGGAGCCGCAATACGGCTTCTTCTCCTGGGTCTCGATGCTGTTTTCCGCCGGCATCGGCATCGGCCTGCTCTACTGGGGCGTCGCCGAGCCGCTGCAGCATTTCGCCGAGCCGCCGGTGGGCGAACCCTTCTCGGTGGAGGCGGCCCAGCAGGCCATGGTGCTGTCCTTCCTCCATTGGGGGATCCACGGCTGGGCGATCTACGCGCTGGTGGGCCTCAGCCTCGCCTATTTCCACTTCCGGCACGGACTGCCGCTGTCGATCCGCTCGGCGCTCTATCCGCTGATCGGCGAGCGCATCTACGGCCCGATCGGACATGCGGTGGACATCCTCGCCGTCTTCGGCACCATCTTCGGCGTCGTCACCTCCCTCGGCCTCGGCGTCATGCAGATCAGCGACGGCCTGGAGGTTCTGACCGGGATCGAAGGCTCCATCGCGCTTCAGCTGGGGCTCCTGGCGGGCATCACCGCGGCCGCGACCCTCTCGGTGATGGCCGGCCTCAACTCCGGCATCAAGCGCCTGTCGAACTTCAATGTCGGCCTGTCGATGGCGCTGCTGGCCTTCGTCGTCGTCTTCGGGCCGACGCTCTACGTCCTCGATTCCTTCATCGAGAATATCGGCCTCTATCTGGAGGCCCTGCCCCGCCTGTCCTTCTGGAACGAATCCTATTCGGGCACGGACTGGCAGGTCGACTGGACGATCTTCTACTGGACGTGGTGGATCTCCTGGTCGCCCTTCGTCGGCATCTTCATCGCGCGCATCTCGCGCGGGCGCACCGTGCGCGAATTCTCGCTCGGCGTGCTCTGCATCCCCTGCGGCATCCTGTTCTTCTGGTTCACCGCCTTCGGCGGCGTCGCGGTGCAGATGGAGCTTTCGGGTGCCGAGCCGGGCCTCGCGGCGGCGGCCCAGGCGAGCTACGGCTCGGCCATCTTCGCCATGATGGAGTTCTACCCGTTCACCACGCTTCTGAACGCGCTCATCGTCGTGATGATCGTGATCTGGTTCGTGACCTCAGCCGATTCGGCGAGCCTCGTGGTCGACATGCTGACGGCGGGCGGGCACGACGACCCGCCGCGCATCCAGCGCATGTTCTGGGCGATCTCCTCCGGCGCCATCGCCGCCGTCCTCGTCGTGGCGGGCGGACTGGAATCGCTTCAGGCAGCCGCCGTGGTGGCGGGCTTTCCCTTCACCTTCGTCATTCTGGTGATGATGTTCGGCCTGTTGCGCGGCTTCGGGCGCGACCGCCTCGTCCTGCACCGCACTAAGCAGTGGTACCTGACGGAGAAGGAGGCGGACCACAATCTGCCGGACGCCTACGAGGGCGAAAAGCATCTGAAGGGCCCGCCGGCCGTCGTCTCAGGCGACTGACCCAACGAAAAAGGGGCGCCCGGCGGGCGCCCCTTTTCGTATCGAGCGTCGGACGGGGCCGGTCAGGCCGCGAGGCGCGTGCGGAAGGCGGACAGGATCGCGTCGCCCATCTCGCCCGTTCCGACCTTGCGGCAGTTCGGCGCCATGATGTCGCCGGTGCGCGTGCCGGAGTCCAGAACCTCGGCGATCGCCCCCTCCAGCGCGTCCGCCTCCGCGGTCATCTGGAAGGAATAGCGCAGCATCATCGCCAGCGAGGCGATCATCGCGATCGGGTTGGCGATCCCTTGCCCGGCAATGTCGGGCGCCGAGCCGTGCACCGGCTCGTAGAGCGCGCGGCGCTTGGCCGTCGCGGCGTCGGGGCTTCCGAGAGAGGCCGAGGGCAGCATGCCGAGCGAGCCCGTCAGCATGGCCGCGATGTCCGACAGCATGTCGCCGAAGAGGTTGTCGGTGACGATGACGTCGAACTGCTTGGGGTTCTGCACGAGCTTCATGCCGCCCGCATCCGCCAGCATGTGGTCGAGCGCGACGTCGTCATAGCCGTCCTTGTGCGTGGCGGTGACGACCTCGTTCCAGAGAACGCCCGTCTTCATGACGTTGCGCTTCTCCATCGAGGTCACCTTGCCGCGCCGCGTGCGCGCCAGCTCGAAGGCGGCCCTGGCGATGCGCTCGATCTCGTAGGTCTCGTAGACCTGCGTGTCGACGCCGCGCTTCTGGCCGTTGCCGAGGTCCGTGATCTCCTTCGGCTCGCCGAAATACACCCCGCCCGTCAGCTCGCGCACGATCAGGATGTCGAGCCCGTCGACCAGCTCGCGCTTGAGCGAGGAGGCGTCGGCCAGCGCGGGATAACAGATGGCGGGGCGAAGATTGGCGAAGAGCTCCATGTCCTTGCGCAAGCGCAGGAGGCCGGCCTCGGGCCGCTTCTCGTAGGGGACCGCGTCCCATTTCGGCCCGCCGACCGCGCCGAAGAGCACCGCGTCCGCGGCCATGGCGAGCGCCATGTCCCCTTCCGAGATCGGCACGCCATGCGCATCGAGCGCCGCGCCGCCGACGAGGCCGGTTTCGCTCTCGAAGCCCGCGCCCGCCTCGTTGAGGACGGGGATGAACTTCTCGACCTCGGCCATCGCCTCGGGGCCGATGCCGTCGCCGGGCAGGAGCAGCAGTTTGCGGGTCGTCATTCTCGGGCAGCTCCGATCTGTCGTTCTGTTCGGGGTCGTCTGGAGGCGAGCGATCAAAATCGGCTCATGCCCAGGGGCGCTCCTGCGAGAGGCGCCCCTCGAAGCCGGCGATGTCGGTGTCCTTCTGCAGCGTCAGGCCGATGTCGTCGAGGCCGTTCAGAAGACGGTGCTTGCGCGCCGGGTCGATGTCGAAGCGAACGGTCTCGCCGTCCGGCCGCACGATCTCCTGCGCCGCCAGATCGACCGAGATCTTGGCGTTCGCGCCCTTCTGCGCGTCCTCCATGAGCTGGTCCAGCTCCTCCTGGCTAACGCGGATCGGCAGAATGCCGTTCTGGAAGCAGTTGTTGTAGAAGATGTCGGCGAAGTCGGTCGATATCACGCAGCGGATGCCGAAGTCCAGCAACGCCCAGGGCGCGTGCTCACGGCTCGAACCGCAGCCGAAATTGTCGCCCGCGATCAGGATCTCGGCGTTGCGATAAGCCGGCTTGTTGAGGACGAAGTCGGGATTGTCCGAGCCGTCGTCGTTGTAGCGCAGGCCTGCGAAGAGGCCGACGCCGAGCCCGGTGCGCTTGATCGTCTTCAGATAGTCCTTCGGGATGATCATGTCGGTGTCGATGTTGACGATGGGCAGCGGCGCGGCCACGCCCGTCAGCCTGTCGAACTTCTGCATGTCCATCCTCCTTCGGCGGCGGCTTCGATCGGGGCGGGTTCCCCGGTCCGCAAGCCGCTCTCATCGCCGGTTCCGATAGCATCGCCCGCGCTCAGGGGTCAAAGCTTCGCAGACGCCTTCCCCCATCGCGACGGGAGCGCCGGCCCTTGCGCGCCGGACCGGGCTTTGCGAGGGATGCCGGACCCTTTCGTCCGGAGCCCGCTTCATGAAGCTCTACCGCCTCCTCACCGGGATCGATGATTCCGCCTTCTGCCACAAGGTCTCCCTCGCCCTGTCCAAGGGCTGGGAGCTCGCCGGCAGCCCGGCCTACGCCTTCGATGCCGCCGAAGGCGTCATGAAGTGCGCCCAGCCGGTGACGAAGACCGTCGAGGGCAAGGACTACGACCCCTCGATGAAGCTCGGCGAGCAATAGGCCCTTGCGCCGCGGCGCGAAGCGTTCGGCCCAGGCCTTCGCGGGACTGGCGCTGGCGGTCGCGCTCGCGCTTCTCCTCGGCCTTCTGGTCCCGCGCGGCGTGGAGAACGTCGCGTCCGGGCCGGGCGGCAACGAGATCGTCCTCGTCGCCAACGCCATTCACACCGACATCGCGCTGCCCGCGACGCCGCAGGTGCTGGAGCGCCTGCGCTTCCTCGCCGAGGACGGTCTGCCGCTGGACCACCCCGAGCTCGGCGCGATCCTCGTCGGCTGGGGCGGCCGGGAGTTCTACACGCGCACGCCCACCTGGGGCGACCTGACGGCGGGAGCGGCCTTCGCCTCCGTCACGCTGGACGATTCCGTGCTGCGCTTCGCGCTGGCGCCCGTGCTTCCCGCCGATCTTCCCGGCACGCGCCGGCTCGTCCTTTCCGACGCGCAGTTCGAGGCGCTTCTCGCCTTCGTCGAGCAGACGCTGGAGCACGACGACGCGGGGCGGCCGGTCCATGTGGCCGGGGCGGGATACTCCCCGTTCGACCTCTTCTACGAGGCGGAAGGCTGGTTCAACATCGCCGTGGGCTGCAATGTCTGGACGAGCGCGGCGCTCGCCCATGCCGGCATCGCGACGGGCATCTGGACGCCCCTGCCCCAGACGCTCCTGGCCTCGATCCGCTGGCACGGCTGAGCATCGGCCCGAAAATCGGAATCGACACTCGGAAAGCCTGACGCGTGGGGTGGAGGAGGTCGCCCAGGCGCCCCTCACTCCGGATCTGCGACCGCCCGCGGCAGACGGCGGATCTCCACCGAGCTGATGCGGCGCCCGTGCCGCTCCAGGATCTTGAACCGGTAGCCGTCGATCTCGATCGCCGTGCCGACCTCCGGCACCCCGCCGCGCTCCGAGACGATCAGCCCTCCCACGGTCGCCGCCTCGCGCTCGGGCAGGTCCCATTCCAGCGCCCGCTCGATCTCGCGCAGCCGCGTGTCGCCGCGCACGGTCACGTGTCCGCTGTCCTTCGGATCGGCGATGATCGCCTCGCCGGGCTGGGCGATCTGGCCGAAGACGACCTCGACGATGTCCTCCAGCGTGACCAGTCCGGCGAGGTCGCCATGCTCGTCCACGACGAGGTTCATCTTCTGCGACGAGCCGTTGCGGAAGGATTCGAGCTGTTCGCGCAGCGGCCGGCTCTCGGGAACGAAGACCGGCGGCGTGGCGAAGGCCCGGATGTCCGCCGACCGCCCGTCCCGGCGCGCCTCGGCGAAGGCCGCGAGAGCCCCCTTGGCATCGACGATTCCGACGACGTCGTCGTTCGTCTCGCCCCACAGGACGAGGCGCGAATGGCCGGCGGAAAGCAGCCGGGAGACGATCTCGTCCGGGTCGAGGTCGGCCGGCAGTCCGACGATGCGCATGCGCTGCGTCATCACGTCCTCGACGGTCAGATCGTCCAGCGCCAGCACGCCGCGCAGCATCTGGCGCTCCTCGCGCGCCGCTCTTTGCGCCGCGCCCTTCTCCTCGATGCCGTAGAGGTCGATCAGGCCCTGCAGTTCCTCCTCGCCCTGGCCGGCCCCGGCGTCCGGCGCGCCGCCGATGGCGCGCAGCAGCCGGGAGAGGATGATGTTGACGAGGGAGCCGAGCGGCCCGAGCACCCGGTCGACGAGGGCGAGGAAGGGCGCAGCCTTCAGCGCGGCGTCGTCCGGCCGCTGCAGGGCGTAGGTCTTGGGCAGGACCTCGGCGAAGATCACCAGAAGGACGGTCATCACCAGCGAGGCGTAGAGGACGCCGCCTTCGCCGAACCAGGCGATGAGCAGGCCCGAGGCCAGGGCCGTGGCGGTGGTGTTGACGAAATTGTTGCCCACCAGGAGCGCGGCGATGAAGCGGTCCTTGCGCTTTCCCAGCTTCGCGATCCGTGCGGCGTTGCGGTTCCCCTCCTTCGACTGGCGCGCGATGAAGGCCCGGCTCGAGGCGGTGAACGCCGTCTCGCTGCCGGAAAAGGTCGCCGACAGCACGAGAAGGACCAGGATCACGATGAGAATCAGGGCGTCCACTTGTAGCCTTCCATCAGGAGCGGGAACGGGCCGGTGCGGGCGCGTTCCGGAAAAGGATTGCCGGATTTGCGGTGCCGCGTCACCCTGCCGCGCCCGACGCTGTGGCGGCGGCCAGGGCCTTCGACACCTGTTCGGCCGTCGTGACCGTGCAGAACTCGCCGTGAAGGTTGGCCAGCGTCATCGCCTGGATGTCCTCGGCCGGGAACAGGCGCCCGTCGGGACCCGTGCGGTCGAACGTATAGGTGGCGTCGGAGACGAGAAGGGTCTCGTAGCCCAGATTGCCGGCCATGCGCGTCGTCGTCTCCACGCAATGGTTGGTCGTGATGCCGACGATCGCCAGCGCCTCGATCCCGCTCGCCCGGAGATGATCGTCGAGCGGGGTGCCGATGAAAGCGCTGTTCACGTCCTTCACGATCAGGGTCTCGCCCGGCCGCTCGCGCGCCGCTTCCATCGGCTGGAAGCCGGCGGCATCCGGGTGGAAGCGCGAGCGGGGGCTCACGTTGCGGTGGCGCACGTGGACGACCGGGGCCTCCGCCCGCCGGAAGGCGTCGAGGAGCGCGGCGATGGCGTCGAGCGCGCCGGGATTGTTGCGCCGCTCGCCCGCGGCCTCCTTCTGCGCGAAGGCCTGTTGCACGTCGATGACGAGAAGCGCGGTGCGCGAGGGGCTGAGGCGATCGGTCACGCCACGCTCTCTTCCAGCGCTTCCATGTCGTCGTCCGACAGGCCGAAATGGTGGCCGATCTCGTGGATCAGGACATGGGTGACGAGGGTGCCCAGCGTCTCCTCGTGCTCGGCCCAGTAATCGAGGATGGGACGGCGATAGAGGAGGATGCGGTTGGGCATCTCGAAGGTGCCCGGCACGTCGGATTCGCCGATGGGGCGGCCTTCGAACAGGCCGAGGATGTCGAAGGGGCTTTCGAGGTTCATCTCCTCGATCACGTCGTCGTCCGGGAAGTCGGCGACCAGAAGGCGGATGTCGCCGGAGAGGGCTCGGAACGCTTCCGGCAGGCCGGCATAGGCGGCCACCGCGAGGCTTTCGAACTCCTCCAGGCTCGGCGCCAGCCGGCCCGCCCAGTCGCCGCTCTGATCGAGAATGGCCATCATCGTCCCTCAACCTTCGTCGAGGGGTGCATATTGTGCGGCAGGCCGTTCTGCCAAAGGGTTTGACGCTGCAGCACGAAAAGTTCCGGCGGACCCAAGAAAATATTCCTCCAATAGGACAGCTTGACTCGTCGGGGCCGCTCTGGAATCCATTGGAACATAACAGGAACGAAATGCCTCGATCGAGGCGGTGAGACCGGTGCGACCTTTCCGTCGCGGCCGATGGAGACCCTATGTTCGAGCTCAGCGACAAGCGGCGGGCCCCGGCCGCCGCAACGATGGCGTTCGCCGGTGCTCCTGTGGAGCCAAGCGCCGGAGAGAGAGCGGGCAGGCCTGTCCCGCCCGTTCTGACCAGGCTGCGCGGCGAAGTCGCGCGCATTGAGGGCCGGCTCGCCGAGCGCCTTCAGGAGGAGAACCCGGAGGCGGATTTCGTCCTTCCCACGGGCGTCGCGCCCTTCGACGAGGCCTTGTCGGGCGGCATTCCCACCGGCCTCACCGAACTGCGGCTCGACCAGACCCGGGATGCGGGCGCGGGGGCCGGCTTCGCGCTGGCGCTCGCGATCTTGGCCGGCGCCGACGCTTGCCGGCCGTTGATCTGGATCGGCGAACGCCACGTCTTCACCGAAGGCGGCCATGCCTCGGCGGCGGGCCTGCGCACGCTCGGTCTCGACCCCGCCGCCCTCCTCCTCGTCGCGCCCCAGCACCTGGAGGAGGCGATCTGGGCGGGCGAGGAGGCCGCGCGCTCTCGCGCGCCCGCCCTCGTCGTCCTGGAGACGCGCGGCAATCCGAAGCGGCTCGGCCTCGAAGGCACGCGCCGCCTGCACGTGCGCGCGAAGGAGAGCGGCCGCCCCTTCCTCATGCTGCGCCAGGCCGGTGCGCCGGAGACGAGCGCGGCGCCCCTGCGGCTCGCCGTCTCCGCCCATCCCGGCGCGCCGCCCGGCGAACTCGGCCCCGGGCGCTTCCTCGGCGCGCCGGCCTTTCGGATCGACATCGAGAAATCGCGGGACGGACGTACCCGCCAATTCCTTCTGGAATGGAACGCCCATGAGCAGCGCCTCGCTCTCCTCGACCGTGCCCCCGCGCTATCTGGCGGTGTCGCTCCCGAGACTGTCCACCGACCGCATCCTGCGCGAGAGGCTGGGACGCTCGTGGCTCTCCGGCGCGCATCCTGAGGCGCCCGCTGGGCCGGTCACCGGCCCCGTTCCGTCCGTCTTCCGGGATGCGGCGGGCAGCGCCCATCGCAGCCTGGTGGCCCTCGCCCTCGCCCCGGTTCCCACGCCGCAGGGGCGCGCGCCGCTCGCTCTGTTCGAGAAGGCCGGCGGCGCCCAGCGGCTCGTCGCCCTCTGCGAAGGGGCCGCGAAGCTCGGCCTCGCGCCCGGTCTCGGCGTGGCGGAGGCCCGCGCCCGCTTCCCGCATCTGGAGCTGATCGAGGCCGACCGGCCGGGCGACGCCCGGCTTCTGGAGATGGTCGCCGACTGGTGCGACCGCTACACCCCGCTCGTCGCCCTCGACGGCTCGTCGCGGCTTCTTCTCGACATTTCCGGCTGCGCCCATCTCTTCGGCGGCGAGGCCGCCATGGTGGCCGATCTGACCACCCGCCTCACCGCGCAGGGACTGACGGTGCGCACCGCCGTGGCCCGGCAGGCCGGCACGGCGCAGGCCCTCGTCGACCACGCCTCCGGCACCCGGCTGCAAGCCGGCGGGGAGCGCGAGGCGCTCGCGCCCCTTCCCCTGTCGGCCCTGCGCCTCGAGCCGCAGGTCGCGGCCATGCTCGCGCGGCTCGGCCTGAAACGATTGGGCGAGATGTTCGAGCTTCCGCGCGCCGGTCTCGCGCGTCGCTTCGGGCAGGCCCTCGGCGACCGGCTCGACGAGGCGCTGGGGCACGCGCCCGTGCCCATCGTCCCGCGCCGCCCGGTGCCGCTCATCATCCACGAGCGCCGCCTGTTCGAGCCGATCAGCCGCACCGAGGACATTCTCGGCCTTCTGGAGACGCTGGCTCCGCGTCTTGCCCTCGATCTGGAGCGGCGCGGCGAAGGCGCGCGCCGGCTCGCCCTGACCCTCTTCCGGCTGGACGGACGCGTCGAGCGTCTGGACGTCGGAACGGCGGCGCCGACCCGCGATCCCGTCCAGCTGGTGCGCCTCTTCAAGGAGCGGTTGAAAGGTCTGGGCGACGAACTCGACGCCGGCTTCGGCTACGATCTCGTGCGCCTGGGCGTCGAGGCCTGCGATCCCCTGGCCGAGCGGCAGGGCGATCTCGGCGCGGCCAAGGGCGCGGGCGAGCCGGTGGAGGTGCTGCTCGACCGCCTCGCCGCGCGCCTCGGCGAGGCCGCCGTCCTCGGGCTCGACGAGGTCGAGAGCCATCGCCCCGAACGGGCCGAGTCCTTCGGCGCCGCCCTTCGAAGGGAACTGGCCGCCGCGCGGCCGGCCGGAGCGCGGGTCGCGGTGGGCGCTCCCCGGCCTTTGCGGCTTCTGGTGCCGCCCGAGCCCGTCGAGGCGACGGCCGGCGTGCCCGAAGGCGCGCCCGAGCAGTTCCGCTGGCGGCGTGCCCACCACCGGGTCGTGCGGGTCGAAGGGCCGGAGCGGATCGCGCCCGAATGGTGGCGCGAGGATTGCGGGGAGACGCGCGACTATTTCCGCGTCGAGGACGTGGAAGGCCGGCGGTTCTGGATGTTTCGCGAGGGACGGCAGGCGCCGAGCGGCGCGCCGGCCTGGTTCATGCACGGGCTCTTCGCCTGATGGACGCCCCTGCCCCCAAGCCGGAGCCGAAGGGCTTCTTCGAAGCCGGGACCGGCTTCTGCGAGATCGGCGTCGCCTCGAACTTCTCGTTCCTGCGCGGCGCCTCCCATCCGCGCGAGCTCGTCGTCACCGCCAAGCTGCTGGGGCTCGGCGGACTGGGTCTGGCCGACCGCAACAGCGTGGCGGGCGTCGTGCGCGCCTACCAGCAGGCCCGCGAGGAGCGCTATCCGTTCCGCCCCGGCGCCCGGCTCGTCTTTTCCGACGACACGCCCGACATCCTCGCCTATCCGCGCGACCGCGACGGATGGGGACGGCTCTGCCGGCTCCTGACCGCCGGAAACCTGCGCGCCGAGAAGGGCGGCTGCCGCCTCTTCCTCGCCGACCTCCTCGGCCATGGGACGGGGATCAATCTCGCGCTGGCGGCACCCGAGGCGCTGGGGGCGGACGGCCCGGCGCTGGAGGCGGCTCAGGCGCTTTGCGGGCGCGTCCTGTCGCTTCTGGCCAAGCGTTTCGGCCGCTCCGTCCGCCTCGCCGTGAGCTGTCGCCACGACGGGCTCGACGCCCGGCGTCTCGCCAACGCGTCCCGGCTCGCCGCCGAATGCGGCACGCCGATGATGGCGACCAACGACGTGTTCTACCACGCGGAGGGACGGCGCCGGATGCAGGACGTCTTGACCTCCATCCGCGAACACGTGCCGCTGGCGCAGGCCGGCTTCCATCTGTCGAGGAACGCCGAGCGGCGCCTGAAGACCTCGGACGAGATGGCCCGGCTCTTCCGGCTGCATCCGGACGCGGTCGAGGAGGCCCGGCGCTTCTTCGCCGAACTGCGCTTCGACCTGAAGAGCCTGGAATACGTCTATCCGGACGAGAAGCTGCGGCTGGCCGGCACGCCGACCGAGGAGCTGCGCGCCCTCGCCTACCGGGGCGCCGAATGGCGCTTTCCAGACGGGCTCTCGGAGGCGAACCGGAAGACCATCGAACACGAGCTCGCGGTCATCGCGCATATGAAGTACGAGCCCTATTTCCTGACCGTGGAGCGCATCGTCGGCGCGGCGCGGCGGATGGGAATCCTCTGCCAGGGACGCGGCTCGGCGGCCAATTCGCTGGTCTGCTACTGCATCGGCGTCACCGAGGTTCATCCCGACCGCGCCGGGCTCCTCTTCGAACGCTTCATCTCCTCCAACCGCAACGAGCCGCCCGACATCGACATCGATTTCGAGCACGAGCGGCGCGGCGAGATCATCGACTGGATCTACGCCGAATACGGCCGCGACCAGGCCGCGCTCGCGGCCACCGTCATCACCTACAGGGCCCGCTCGGCCGCGCGCGAGGTGGGCAAGGCCTTCGGCCTATCGGACGACGCGGTCTCGGCCCTGTCCGGCTCGGTCTGGGGCTATTCCTCCTCGGACCTCGGCGAGCGGGAGGCCCGCGCGGCGGGCCTAGCCGCCGAGGATTCCACGACGCGCCACGTGCTCGACTTCTGCGCCGAACTCTCCGGCATGCCGCGCCACCTCTCCCAGCATGTCGGGGGCTTCGTCCTGACGCGCGGCCGCGTGGACGAGACCGTGCCGATCCTCAACGCCGCCTCCGAAGGGCGCACCATCGTCGAATGGGACAAGGACGACCTCGACGAACTCGGCATCCTGAAGATCGACATCCTCGCGCTCGGCATGCTCTCGTGCCTGCGACGCGGGCTCGACATGCTGCGCGAGCACTACGGACACGACTACTCGCTCGCCGACATTCCAGACGAGGATCCCGGCCTCTACGCCATGGCGAGCCGGGCCGACACGCTCGGCGTCTTCCAGATCGAGTCCCGCGCGCAGATGACGATGCTGCCGAAGCTGAGGCCGAACTGCTTCTACGACCTCGTGATCGAGGTCGCGATCGTGCGGCCGGGGCCGATCCAGGGCAACATGGTCCACCCCTATCTGAAGCGGAAGATGGGGATCGAGGCGACCACCTATCCGAGCCCGGAGCTCAAGGAGGTGCTGTGGCGCACGCTCGGCGTGCCGCTCTTCCAGGAACAGGCGATGCGCATCGCCATGGTGGCGGCGAAGTTCACGCCGGACGAGGCCGACGGGCTACGCCGCGCCATGGCGACCTTCCGGCGCGCCGGCACCATCCACACGTTTCGCGAGAAGATGGTCGAGCGCATGGTCGCGAGGAAGTACGATCGAGAATTTGCCGAGAACTGCTTCAACCAGATCGAGGGCTTCGGGGAATACGGCTTTCCGGAAAGCCACGCCGCCTCCTTCGCCCTCCTCGTCTACACGTCCTGCTGGCTGAAGTGCCACTACCCGGACGTCTTCGCCGCCGCGCTCCTGAACTCCCAGCCCATGGGCTTCTACGCGCCGGCCCAGATCGTGCGAGACGCGCGAGAGCACGGCGTCGAGTTCCGCCCCCTCTCGGTCAACGATTCCGCCTGGGACCAGACGCTCGAAGTGGCGACCTACGATCCCGCACGCATCGCGCCGCGCCACCGCGAGCAGGCGGACGACATCTGGACGCAGCGCGCCGTGCGGCTCGGCTTCCGGCAGGTGAAGGGCCTGTCCGAGGCCGAGATGCGCCGGCTCACCTGGGTGCGGGACAGTACCGGCCCCTTCGATTCCGTGCGCGACCTCTGGCTGCGCACCGGCCTGCCCCGCCGCACGCTGGAGCGCCTCGCCGACGCCGATGCCTTCCGGTGTCTCGGCCTGTCGCGGCGCGAGGCGCTGTGGGCGGCGCGCGCGCTCGACGCGGGAAGCGCGGCCGAGCGCCTCCCGCTCTTCGACACGGCCGACGCGCGCGACCTGCAGCGCGAACGGGCCGCGCTGCTTCCGCCCATGCCCCCCGGCGAGGAGGTCATCAACGACTACCGCTTCCTGTCTTTGTCCTTGAAGGCGCACCCCGTCTCCTTCATCCGGGCCGAACTGGCGGCGCTGCGCATCATTCCCAACCAGTCCATGGAGACGATGCGCTCGGGGCGGCGCGTGGACGTATCCGGCCTCGTCCTCATCCGCCAGCGGCCGGGCTCGGCCAAGGGCATCATCTTCATGACGATCGAGGACGAGACGGGCGTCGCCAACGTCATCGTCTGGCCCGGCGTGTTCGAGCGTTTCCGGCCGATCGTCCTCGGCGCCCGCTTCGTGCGCGTGAAGGGACGCATGCAGAGCGACCACGGCGTCATCCACGTCGTCGCCGAGACGATCGAGGACATGACGCCGGTGCTGGGCAGGATCGCGAGCGGGGGGCTGACCGGCACGAAGACGCTGGCGCCGACCGACCATGTGAAGAGCCCGCTGCGCTATCACGGGCGCGAGCGGAGCGTGGCGTCCGGCCCGAGCGAGGAGATCGCGGAGGCCGCGGCCGCACTCGCCTCCGCGCTCGCCAACGCCGACGAGGTGCGCCGCCCCTACGACGAGGCCGACCGCACCCGGCGCTTTCTCGACCGACAACCGCGCCTCCTGCGCGAGAGCGTCGAGGCACAGGAACGCCCGCCCGACGCCCCCCGTCCCCGCACGGTCGCCAACGCCCATCTGGTCGGCATCGTGGATCGCGGCGTCGAGGCGGTGATGCCGCAGGGCCGCAACTTCCACTGAGACCGCGCCGCAGCCGAGCCCGGACGACGTCCTGACCCAGACGCCGACATCTCCGATCTCGCGAAACGGAAGACGGGAGCCGAAGCGCCTTCCGATGACGGAGAAGCCCGGCATCCGCGTCGCCGTCGTCGTCGCGCCCCGCCGAACGATCGGTTAGAAGCGGCCCGAAGCCCCGCGTCGCCGTCAGACGGCGCGGACAGACTGAGAAGAAGGAACGCGACCCATGCAGACACGTGCCGCCGTGGCCTGGGAGGCCGGCAAGCCGCTCACCATCGAGACCGTCGAGATCGGGGGACCGCGCGCCGGCGAGGTGCTGGTCGAGATCATGGCGACGGGCGTCTGCCACACCGACGCCTACACGCTGTCGGGCCTCGATTCGGAAGGAAAGTTCCCCGCGATCCTCGGCCACGAGGGCGCGGGCATCGTGCGCGAGGTCGGCGCGGGCGTCACTTCGGTGAAGCCGGGCGATCACGTCATCCCGCTCTACACGCCCGAATGCCGCCAGTGCAAAAGCTGCCTGTCGCAGCGCACCAATCTGTGCACCGCGATCCGCTCCACGCAGGGTCAGGGCCTGATGCCGGACGGCACCTCGCGCTTCTCCTGCGAGGGCGGCGAGGTGTTCCACTACATGGGCTGCTCGACCTTCTCGAACTTCACCGTGCTGCCGGAGATCGCCCTCGCCAAGGTCCGCGAGGACGCGCCCTTCGACAAGATCTGCTACATCGGCTGCGGCGTGACGACGGGCATCGGCGCGGTGATCTACACGGCCAAGGTCTGGCCGGGCGCCAATGTCGTGGTCTTCGGCCTCGGCGGCATCGGCCTGAACGTGATCCAGGGCGCGCGGATGGTGGGCGCCGACAAGATCATCGGCGTCGACCTGAACCCGGCCAAGGCCGAGATGGCCCGCAAGTTCGGCATGACCGACTTCCTGAACCCCAGGGACGTGGGCAACGACAAGGTCGTGCAGGCGCTCGTCGACATGACGGGCGGCGGCGCCGACTTCTCCTTCGACGCGACCGGCAACACCAACGTCATGCGCCAGGCGCTCGAATGCTGCCATCGCGGCTGGGGCGAGTCGATCGTCATCGGCGTGGCCGAGGCGGGCAAGGAGATTTCCACGCGCCCGTTCCAGCTCGTCACCGGCCGCGTCTGGAAGGGCACGGCCTTCGGCGGCGCGCGCGGCCGCACCGACGTTCCCAAGATCGTCGACTGGTACATGGACGGCAAGATCAACATCGACGACCTGATCACCCACACCATGCCGCTGGACGAGATCAACACCGCCTTCGACCTGATGCACGAGGGCAAGTCGATCCGCTCGGTCGTGGTGTACTAAGAAAGGGCGAGGCTTGACCCTCATTATTTGTCGGTACATCTAATGAGGGTCAGCTTCGATCCGACCAAGCGCGAACGGACGCTGGCGGAACGCGGTTTGGACTTCGAGGATGCGGCCGTCGTGTTCGCCGGCCCGACCTTGACGATCGAAGACGAGCGAAACGACTACGGCGAGACGCGGCTTCAAACCTACGGCGTGCTGCGCGAGCGGATCGTCATGATCGTCTGGACGCCGAGATCGGCCTTTCGGCACATCATCTCGATGAGGCATTGCCATGAACGCGAAGCCCGAAAAGTCAGAGAGCGACTGGTTCGACCCTGACGATGCGCCGGAGTGGACGGACGAGATGTTCGAGCGTGCCGACCTCTATCACGGCGATACGTTGATCCGCCGCGGGCGCCCTCGCCTCGCCAATCCCAAGCAGCGCGTGACCATCCGGCTCGACGACGACGTCGTGACCGCCCTTCGCGCCGCCGGTCCCGGCTGGCAGACGCGCGCCAACGCGATCCTGCGGGACTGGATGCGACGGGAAGGCGAAGGGGCGTCCAAACCTTGAACGAGACACTGGACTGGACGACCTTCGATGCGCTGTCCGGCGTCGAGGTCCACGACCTTCTGCGCCTGCGACAGGACGTCTTCGTCGTCGAACAGGCCTGCGCCTTCCCCGAGATCGACGGGCGCGACCCGCAGGCCCTCCATCTTCTCGCGCGCATCGAGGGGCGGATCGCCGGCTGTCTCCGGCTCATCGAAGAGGAGGACGCGATGCGGATCGGCCGCATCGTCGTCGGCCCGACCGCTCGCGGGACGGGGCTCGGCCACCGGCTGATGCGGGCGGCCATCGCGCGGTGCGGGCAATTCCATGCGGGCCGGGACGTTCTGTTGTCCGCGCAGGCTCATCTTCAGAACTTCTACGCGGCGCACGGTTTCATCGCCGTCTCGCCCGCCTATCTGGAAGACGGCATTCCGCATGTGGACATGCGGCGGCAGGCATAGAGCAACGGGGGGATGTCGTTCCGACGTCCGGAAGGCCCGATGCGACGGATTTGAAGTTCGGATCGGCATCATCCTCGTCTCGACGGACGAGAGGGCGCTCCGAACGCGACAGGACGAGGAGAGGCATGGAAACCATTTCGACCGCGAAGGCCCATGGCGGCGTCCAGGGGGTCTATCGTCACCGCTCGCATTCGACGGACTGCGACATGACCTTCGCGGTCTTCGTGCCCGAGCACGAGGCCGGCGCCAAGCTGCCGGTCCTGTGGTTCCTCTCCGGCCTGACCTGCACGCATCAGAACGCCATGGACAAGGGCGAGTACCGCCGCGCGGCGGCCGAGCACGGCGTGATCGTCGTCCTGCCCGACACGAGCCCGCGCGGGGCCGACATTCCCGACGACAAGGACGACTGGAAGTTCGGCTCGGGGGCCGGCTTCTATGTCGACGCGACCCGGGCGCCCTATTCGGCGAACTACCGCATGTACTCCTACGTCGCCGAGGAGCTTCCCGCCTATCTCGGCGTGAACTTCCCGGCCGACCTGAACCGCATGTCGATCATGGGCCATTCCATGGGCGGCCACGGCGCGCTGACGATCGCGCTCAAGCACCCGGACCGCTACCGCTCCTGCTCGGCGCTCGCCCCCATCGTGCAGCCGCGGACGGCGGACTGGTCGCGCCCCGCCTTCGACCGCTATCTCGGCCCCGACGGGCGCGCCCACCGCGCCTACGACGCGACCGCCCTCATCGAGGACGGTAAGCGGTTTCCCGAGTTCTACGTCGATCAGGGCACGGCCGACCAGTTCCTGACGGACGGTCTGCGCCCCGAACTCCTGAAGGCGGCCTGCGAGAAAGCCGGCATCCCCCTTACGCTGAACATGCGGGAGGGTTACGACCACTCCTACTACTTCATCTCCACCTTCATGGCCGACCACGTGGCCTATCACGCGAGCCGGCTGAAGGACTGAAAGAGCTTCGGACACGCATGACCAACGCAACGGCTCGCATCGGCGTCATCGGCCTCGGAACCATGGGCGCCAACCTCGTCCTGAACGTCGCGAGCCGCGGCTTCGTGACGACCGGCTTCGACCCCGTTCCAGAGAAGGTCGCCGGCCTGCAGGCCGAGGTGGAGCGCATCGGCGGAACCTTCCTGCGGGTCGATCGGCTGGCCGACATGGTCGCCAGCCTCTCCCGGCCGCGCATCGTGCTCCTGATGGTGCCGGCCGGGCCGATCGTCGAGCAGCAGATCGAGGCGCTCACGGCTCTTCTGGAGCCGGGCGACCTGATCGTCGACGGCGGCAACACGAATTTCGAGGACACGGTCCGGCGCACGCGGTCGCTCGAGGAGAGCGGCATCCTCTATTCGGGCACCGGCGTCTCGGGCGGCGAGGACGGCGCGCGCTACGGCCCGTCGATGATGGTGGGCGGCAGCCTCGAGGCCTACGATCTGCTTCGCCCGATCGTCGAGGCGATCGCCGCGCGCTACGAGGACAGCCCCTGCGTCGCCCATATGGGCCCCGACGGCGCGGGCCATTTCGTCAAGACCATCCACAACGGCATCGAATACGCCGACATGCAGCTGATCGCCGAAATCTACGGCGTCCTGCGCGACGGCCTCGGCCTGTCCGCCGACCGGATGGCGGAGATCTTCCGGCGGTGGAACGACGGCCCGCTGCACTCCTACCTGATCGAGATCACCGCGCTGGTGCTGGACGAGCGCGACCCGGAGACGGACGGCGCGCTGATCGACGTCATCGTCGACGAGGCCGGCCAGAAGGGCACCGGCCGCTGGTCGGTCATTGAGGCGCAGAAGCTCGGCGTCGGCGCGACGACGCTGGAAGCCGCCGTTTCCGCTCGCGGCGTGTCCTCGCGCCGGGCCGAGCGCGAAGAGGCCGCGAAGGCCTATCGCGGGCTCGTGTCCACGCCGGGCGAGTTCCAGGGCGACGAGGCCGGCATCGCCGAACTGGAAGCCGCGCTGACCACGGCCAAGATCATCGCCTATGCACAGGGCTTCGCCGTCATGGCCGCCGCCTCGCGCGAGCATGGCTGGAGCCTGCCGCTCGGCGACATCGCCCGGATCTGGCGCGCCGGCTGCATCATCCGCTCTCGTTTCCTGAACGACATCGCCGCCGTCTACGAGGAGGGCGACACGCCGAACCTCCTCCTCTCGCCGCGCTTCGCCGAGCGCGTGACCGCCGGAGAGGGCGCGCTGCGCCGCGTCGTCGCCAAGGCGGCTCTGGCCGGCATCCCGGCTCCCGCACTCTCGGCGGCCCTCGCCTATTTCGACGACTATCGCCGCGCGCGCGGCACGACCAACCTGACGCAGGGCCAGCGCGACTTCTTCGGCGCCCACACCTTCCGCCGGCTCGACCGCGAGGGAACTTTCCACCACCGCTGGCCGTCTCTGCCGAACGGCTGAGAGCCGTCCGGCCGGTCGCTTCCCCGGCTCAGGCGGCGACCGCCCTCGGACGCTTGGCGTCGAAGGCCGCCGCGATGAGCGCCTTGGTGTAGGGGTCCTTCGCCTCCTCGAAGATGGCGCGCGTCGAGCCCTCCTCGACCAGCTTGCCGTCCTTCATGACGAGGATGTGGTCGGAGATGGCGCGCACCACCGCCAGATCGTGGCTGATGAAAATGTAGGACAGGTCGTGGTCCTGCTGCAGGCGCCGCAGGAGTTCGACGATCTGCACCTGCACCGAGCGGTCGAGCGCCGAGGTCGGCTCGTCGAGGACGACGACCTTCGGCTTGAGGATCATGGCGCGGGCGATCGCGACGCGCTGGCGCTGGCCGCCGGAGAACTCGTGCGGGTAGCGGTTGCGCGAGGCCGCCGGCAGGCCGACCTCCTCCAGCGCCGCGGCGGCCCGCCGGTCGCGGTCGGCCTTCGAAAGCTCCGGCTCGTGGACCAGAAGACCCTCGGTGATGATCTCGCCGACCGTCAGACGGGGTGAGAGCGAGCCGTAGGGGTCCTGGAACATCAGCTGCAGTTCGCGCCGAAGCGGCCGCATGGCGGAGCGGTCGAGGCTCGTGATGTCGCGGCCCGCGAAGACGTAGCGCCCGTCCGAAGGCAGCAGGCGCAGGACCGCGCGCCCGAGAGTCGACTTGCCCGAGCCGGACTCGCCGACGACGCCGATCGTCTGTCCCGCCTTCAGCCGCACCGAGACGTCGTCCACCGCGCGGAAGGTCTTCGGCCCCTTGGAGAAGAGACCGCCCGAGCCACGCAGATCGTAGTCCACGACGACGTTGCGGGCGGTGAGGATGTCGGGATTGCCCTCCGGCACCGGCGCCTTCTCGCCTTCCGGCTCGGCGGCCAGCAGCATCTTGGTGTAGTCGTGGCGCGGCGCTTCGAAGATGTCCTCCGTCGAGCCCGTCTCCACCACCTCGCCGCGCCGCATGACGACGACGCGGCTGGCGAAGTGGCGCACCACGCCGAGATCGTGCGTGATGAGGAGGATCGCCATGCCGAGACGCTTCTGGAGGCTCGAGAGCAGATCGAGGATCTGCGCCTGCACGGTCACGTCGAGCGCGGTCGTCGGCTCGTCCGCGATCAGGAGCTCGGGATCGTTGGCGAGCGCCATGGCGATCATCACGCGCTGGCGCTGGCCGCCCGACAGCTCGTGCGGGTAGGAATCGATCCGCCGCTCCGGGTTCGGGATGCCGACGAGGTTCAGGAGCTCCATCACCCGCTCGCGCACCGCCTTTCCGCGCCGCGAGCCGTGATGGGCGATCACCTCGCCGATCTGCCGCCCGACCGTGTAGAGCGGATCGAGCGAGGTCATCGGCTCCTGGAAGATCATCGAGATCTTCGCGCCGCGATAGCGGTTGAGCCGGGAGGCCGAGAGGCCGATCAGCTCGTCGCCGCGATAGCGGGCCGAGCCGGTGGCCCGGCCGTTCTGCGCGAGCAGGCCCATCACCGCCATCATGGTCTGGCTCTTGCCGGAGCCCGATTCGCCGACGACGGCGAGCGTCTCGCCCTGATGCACCTGGAAGGAGACGCCCTTCACCGCTTCGAGCACGCCGTCCTCGGTGTCGAACGACACTTTGAGGTCGTTCAGGGCGAGGACCGGCTGGTTCTGGTCGCTCATCGTCAGCGGTCCTTCGGGTCGAACGCGTCGCGCAGTCCGTCGCCGATGTAGTTCAGCGCGAAGAGCGTGACGCAGAAGAAGATGGCGGGGAAGATCAGGAGCCAGGGGGCGGCCTGCATGGTCTGCGCGCCGTCGGAGATCAGCGCGCCCCAGCTCGTCAGCGGCGCCTGCACGCCGAGGCCGAGGAAGGAGAGGAAGCTCTCCAGGAGGATCACCTTCGGCACCACGATGGTGACGAAGACGACCACCGGGCCGATCGTGTTCGGAACGATGTGGCGGCGGATGATCTGGCCGTCGGTGACGCCCATCGCCTCGGCGGCGGCCACGAACTCGCGGCGCTTCAGCGACAGGGTCTGCCCGCGCACGATGCGCGCCATGTCCAGCCACTCCACCATGCCGATCACGAGGAAGATCAGGATGAAGGAGCGCCCGAAGAAGACGACGAGCATGATGACGAGGAAGACGAAGGGCAGCGAATAGAGGATCTCGATCAGCCGCATCATCAGATTGTCGACCCGGCCGCCGAGATAGCCCGCGATCGCGCCGTAGGTGACGCCGATGACGAGGGCGACGAGGGAGGCGAGAACGCCGATGATGAGCGAGATCTGGCCGCCGACCATGACGCGCACCATCAGGTCGCGCCCGTTGCGGTCCGTACCGAAGAAGAAGTGCTGCCGCTGGACCGAGCCCTCGACGACCGCGACGCGGCCCTCCTCGGCCGTCTCCACGATCTGCGAACCCTGCCCGAACTCGTTGACGCGGTCGAAGAAGCGGGTGACGCGCGGGTCCACCTCCTCCTCGCCGCGGACGGTGGCGCGATAGGTTTGGCCGTCCACGTCGAACTCGACGAGTTCGAGGCGGGCGCGGGCCGCGACGCCTTCCGCCACGCCTTCCAGCGCCGATTCCTCGGGTCTGGCCTCCAGGCTCGGCGCGACGCCGACATAGGAGGTGAAGACCTGATCGTAGCGCTGCGTCACGAGATGCGGACCGGCGAAGCAGAAGATCGTGACGAGGCCCAGGATGACGAAGCCCGTCATGGCCGCACGGTTGCGGCGCAGGCGAAGGAGCGCGAGCTGGAAGAGCGAGCGGCCGCGCACCTCCTTCTCCGCCAGCGGCAGTTCGCCCGGCAGCGGGCCGGGATTGGGCGTCGTCGAGGACAGATCAGTCATGGCGGATCCTCGGGTCGAGCAGCGCGTAGAGGATGTCGACGAGCAGATTGAAGACGATGATGAAGATCGAGATCAGGATGACCGTCCCCATCACCAGCGTGTAGTCGCGGTTCAGCGCCCCTTCCACGAAGTAGCGGCCGACGCCGGGGATGGTGAAGATCGTCTCGACCACGGTGGACCCGGTCAGGAGCGCGGCGCAGCAGGGCGCCAGATAGGTGACGGCGGGAAGCATCGCCCCGCGCATGGCGTGGGTGACGACCACCGAGCGCCAGGGCAGGCCGTAGGCCTTCGCCGTGCGCACATGGTCGGTGCGCATCGCCTCGATCATCGAGCCGCGCGTCAGGCGCGCGAAGACGGCGAGCTGCGGCAGGCCGAGCGCGATGACGGGCAGAAGGAGGTTGGAGAAGCCCCCTGCCCCCAGCCGCCGGCCGGAACCCAGGAGAGCATGATGGCGAAGATCAGGGTCAGCACCGGGCCGACGACGAAGTTCGGGATGGTGATGCCGATCGTGGCGACGCCCATCACCAGATAGTCGACCCAGCCGTTCTGGCGCAGCGCCGCCGTGACGCCCGCCGCGACCCCGCCGACGACGGCGAAGAGAAGCGCCCAGAGGCCGAGCGTCACCGAATAGGGCAACGCCTGGAGGATCAGCTCGGCGACGTCGTAGTCGCGATAGATGAAGGAGGGTCCGAAATCGCCCGACAGCGCGTTGGTGATGTAGGTCCAATACTGGACGTAGAGCGGCTGATCGAGCTGGAAGGTGGCCATCAGATTGGCCATGGTCTGCGGCGGCAGAGGCCGTTCCAGATTGAACGGGCCGCCGGGCGCCATCCGCATCAGGAAGAACGAGATCGTCACGACGATGAAGATCGTCGGCACCGCGCTGAAAAGGCGGTTCAGTACGAAGCGCAGCATCGAATTCCTCGGGCTTCGGGCGGGCGCCTTCCCCGATGGGAGGCAGGGGGCCGGATGGTGGCGGCCCTGGACGGTCGGGTGAGGCCTACAGCATCGCGAAGGGGATGCGCATCACCTTTTCGGACGGTTCGGCCGGTCTCTTCGGTCGCGCCCTCCTCGTGCGGCAGGACGCCGAGAGGAGGGACGCCGGTCCGGGCGACGGCGGAGCGGGGCGGCCCGACTTCGAAAGTCGGGCCGCCCCGCCCGAAGTTGCTAGCGGTTGACCGTCAGGTTCTTCGACAGATGGTTGTCGACGACATTGTCGCTCCAGCCCTGGACGCGGTCGGAGACCAGCCAGAGGGAGGCCGAGTTCAGGAGCGGCGCGACCGGCTGTTCGGCCGAGAGGATCGCCTCAGCCTCATGCAGGATTTCGCGGCGCCGCTCCGGGTCCTGCTCGTCGTAGCTTTCGGCCATGAGCCGGTCGTACTCCTCGTTGCGCCACTTGGAGTAGTTGAACGTCTCGTTCGAACCGACGGCGAGCGCCAGGAAGTTCTCGGCATCCGCGTAATCGGCGACCCAGCCGGCGCGCGCGACGTTGAAGGCTCCGCCTTCCTGCAGATAGGCGTAGTGCGAGGAGACGTCCGAGTTGGTCAGCGTCACCGTCGCGCCGAAGAGCGTGCGCCACATGTCGGCGATCGCCGTCGCCACGCGCTCGTGGTTGACGTTGGTGTTGTACCGGATCTCGATGGTCAGCGGCTGGCCGCCCTCGCCGAAGCCGGCCTCCTCCATCAGGCGAAGCGCCTCGTCCTCGCGGTCGAGCTGGTCCATCTCGGCAAAGTCGGGCTCGGACGGATCGCCGTAGTTCTCGAGACCGGGGGGCACCATCGCATAGGCCGGCAGGCGCGCGCCGTTGAAGATCTCGCTGGCGAGGAAGTCGCGGTCGATCGCCATGGACAGCGCGCGGCGCACGTCGGCATTGTCGAAGGGCGCGGTGCGCGTGTCGAAAGCGTAGTACTCGGTCGAGAGCTTGGGATAGACCCGGACCTGCTCCTCGCCGAATTCATTGCGCAGGAACTCAAGCTGGTCGGCGGCGAAGTCGAAGGTGACGTCGAGCTCGCCAGCCTGGAAGCGACGCTGGGCGGCAGCCGCGTCGTCGATCGGATAGAACATCACCGCTTCGAGCTGAACGTTGTCGGCGTCCCAGTACTCTTCGTTCTTCTCGACGCGGATGTGGTCGTTGGCGACCTGAGCCGTCAGCCGGAAGGCGCCGTTGGAGACCATCGTGCCGGGCCGCACGAAGTTCGCGCCCTCGGCCTCGACCGTCGCCGGATGGACCGGCAGGCCCGTCTGGTGCGTCAGGAGCTCCAGGAAGAAGGGCGTCGGGCGCTCAAGCGTGATCTCGAGCGTCTTGTCGTCCACCGCGCGTACGCCGAGCTGGTCGACCGGCATGTCGCCACCGTTGACGGCCTCGGCGTTCTTGATCGGATAGAGGAGATTGGCGTAGCCGGCCGCCGTCTCGGGGTCCTGCAGGCGGCGCATGGAGTAGACGAAGTCCTCGGCCACGACCGGGTCGCCGTTCGACCAGTTCGCATCGTCGCGGATCTTGAACGTGTAGACCGTTCCGTCGTCCGAGATTTCCCAGCTCTCCGCCGTTCCGGGAATCACTTCGCCTTCGCCGTCATAGATGACGAGGCCTTCGTAGAGATCCTTCAGGATGAAGCTCTCGATATTGATCGAGGTCTGCGCCTGATCGAGCGTCTGCGGCTCGCCGGCGTTGCCGCGATGCAGGACCTGCGCCTGCGCGAGGGTCGTCGTCGAAAGAAGCGCGGCGGCAAGGAATCCGAGAACCGGAAGGCGTGTCATCGTTTCACTCCCTGAAAGGTGAAGGGCCGGCGCCGTCTCGCGGCAGCGGACCATAAGGCGGCGATACGATCTTCGAACGGTGAGAAAGTAAAGTTCACAATCGTTTCGTGCGTCCGCCGACATTCGAACCCGATCGGGCGGAGGCACCGCCGACGAGGATGACAGGCGCCATACCGGCCATCCCCCACCGAGTTCAAGTCGAAAAGGTTCGCATTCACATCTTCGGCATTCTTCCTTGTGATCATTCCAGACGATCCGGCATCGATCGCACTGGTGATCTTTGCGACATCCGCCCGAAACTTGAGCAGATGGCTCGCGGCGTCCGTTCGGCTCCATGGCAACTTGTAGCAGAACATTCCACCGGAAGTCGGAGGACACGTTCACCTCCGACCGGCACCGACGCCGGCCGCCGTCCCGGATGGTCCCGAAACCGATCCTCGCCAGTTGCGAGGCAAGCCCGTTCGCGCATACGGTCGTATCCAGTCGTGGGCGTCTGGCCCATGCTCCAATGCCGGACCTGTCCGGCTTCATTCGGAGGGCGCGTTTGCAGAACCGTTCCGGCCATCTTCTCGGCACGACCGTCTACGAGGCGATGCGCGAAGCTCTTCGCAACGGAGAGTATCGCCCCGGCGACCGGCTGCGGGAGGAGGAGATCGCCCAGCGCCTGAACGTCAGCCGCACGCCGGTCCGCGAGGCGCTCGGCCGCCTGCAGGCGCGGCGCCTGGTCGAGAACGCAGGCGGCCGGGGCCTCGTCGTTCGGCAGCTCGAGCTTCGCGACGTGATGGATCTCTACGCGATGCGCGAGATCATCGAGGGCGCCGCGGCTCGGCTTGCGGCCGACCATGCCTCGGAGTTCGAGCTCCAGTCGCTGACGGATCTGAACGAGACATTCGCGCGGCATCTCGACGAGCCGCAGGAGCTGGCCCGCCTCAACCGGCTGTTCCACGAAGGCATCTATCGCGCCGCCCGCAACAGCTATCTCGACCTGACGCTGGGCGAGATCCAGGACGCGATCGGAACGCTGCGCTCCACGACCTTCGCGATCTCGGAGCGGCCCGAATCGGCGGTGGAGGAGCATGCGGGGATCATCGACGCCATCGCACGGCGCGACCAGTCCGACGCCGAGGAGCGGGCCCGCGCCCATATCCGCAACGCATTGCGGGCGCGCCTGCGGCTGCTCCAGGGCACCTGAGGCTCCGAAGCCGGTCCGGCCTGCGTGGCGTTCAGTCCCGCGCGAAGACCTCGCCGCGCGCGACGGCGATCGCTCCGCGTTCGCCCGCCGAGACGCTCAGATCCGTCGGGCCGTCGAACTCGATCGTCTCTCCGTCCTCCGTCGCGGCGACCACGCGCCGCGAATCGGGCCGGTCGAGAACGCGGACGATCCGCGCCGGAATGCCCTGCCCTTCCCCGGTCCAGGACAAGTCGCGAGGACGCGCGAACAGATCCGCCGGCCCGTCCGCCACGCCGGGCGCCGGCCAGCGGAAGGCTCCGACATGGGCCTCTCCGCCCGAGACGGTCGCCGGGAAGCGGTTGGTGTCTCCGAGGAACTCCACGACGAAGCGCGAAGCGGGGCGGCGCGTCACCTCTTCCGGCGTGCCGCGCTGGACGATGCGCCCCTCGTTCAGGATCACGACCTCGTCGGCGAGATCGAGCGCTTCCTCCTGATCGTGCGTAACGAAAAGCGTGGTGATCGGCATCTCCTCGTGAAGCTCGCGCAGCCATCGCCGCAGTCCCCGGCGCACGCCCGCGTCGAGCGCGCCGAAGGGCTCGTCGAGGAGAAGCACGCGCGGATCGACCGCCAGCGCGCGGGCGAGCGCCACGCGCTGGCGCTGGCCGCCGGAGATCTGGTTCGGGAAGCGCCCGCCGAGGCCGTCGAGCTTCACGAGCGAGAGAAGCTCCTCCACCCGCGCCGCGATCTCGGCCTTCGGCCGGGGCCTGCGCGCGCTTTCCATTCCGAAGGCGACGTTCCGGGCGAGCGTCATGTGCGGGAAGAGCGCATAATGCTGGAAGACGAAGCCGACGCCCCGGTCGCGCACGGCGATGTCGGTGGCGTCCTCCTCGCCGAAGAAGATTCGGCCCTGGTCGGGGAATTCGAGGCCGGCGACCATGCGCAGGATCGTCGTCTTGCCCGAGCCGGAGGGGCCGAGCAGGGCCACGAGCCTGCCGGACTCGATCTCGGCCGACACGTCGTGGACGGCGCGGAAGGTCTCGAAGGTCTTGGCGACGTTCTGGAGCTTGATCTTCATCGGGCGAGCCCTCCGGGCGGCAGGATGGTGTCGGCGCTCGCCGCATGCGCGCGCCGCCCCTCGAGCCAGACCTTGGCGACGAGCGTCACGAGGGCGAGGACCGTAAGGATCGAGGCGGCGGCGAAGGCACCGACCGTGTTGTAGTCGTTGTAGAGAAGTTCGATCTGCAGCGGCAGCGTGTTGGTCTGGCCGCGGATGTTGCCCGAGACGACGGACACGGCGCCGAATTCACCCATCACCCGCGCGTTGCAGAGCACGATGCCGTAGAGCAGCGCCCATCTGATGTTGGGCAGCGTGACCGTCATGAAGGTACGCAGGCCGCTGGCGCCGAGCGAGGTGGCGGCCTCCTCCAGATCGCGCCCCTGCGCCTGCATCAGCGGCATCAGCTCGCGCGCGACGAAGGGGGCGGTCACGAACATGGACGCGAGCACGATGCCCGGCAGCGCGAAGAGGATGCGGATTTCCGCGTCCTGCAGCGCCTGCCCGAACAGGCCCTGCAGGCCGTAGACGAAGAGATAGGCGACGCCCGCCACGATCGGCGAGATCGAGAAGGGAATCTCGATCAGGACGATGAGCAGGCGCTTCCCGAAGAAGTCGAACTTCGTCACGGCCCAGGCGGCGGCGACGCCGAAGATGGTGTTCACCGGCACCGCGATCAGCGCGGTGATCACCGTCAGCATGATCGCGTGCCGCGTGTCCGGCGCGGTGATCGTCGCGGCGAAATGGCCGAGGCCCAGCGAGAAGGCCGAGGTGAAGATGACGACGAGCGGCATCAGGACGACGAGGCCGGCCAGCGCGAGCACGACGGCGATGAGGAGGCGGCGGAACAGCCGATCGTCGCCGATGCGCGGCAGGCGGCGGGCGCCGGGTCGCGTGTCCATCAGGCGCCTCCCTTGTAGCGCAGGGCGTAGGCCTGGGCCGCGTTGGTCAACGCCAGCATGACGAAGGCGGCAAGAAGGATCACGGAGGCGATCGCGGCGGCCGCCGCATAATCGTACTCCTCCAGCCGGATATAGGCGAGAAGCGCTGTGATCTCGGTCGAGAAGGGCCGGTTGCCGGCGATGAAGATGACGGCGCCGAACTCGCCGAGCGAGCGTGCGAAGGAAAGCGAGGTTCCGGCGAGCAGCGCCGGGGTCAGCAGCGGCAGGATTACCTTGACGAAGACGCGCCCCTCTCCCGCTCCGAGCGAGAGCGCGGCCTCCTCGAGCGCCGGGTCGAGGTCCTCCAGCACAGGCTGCACCGTGCGCACGACGAAGGGCACGCTCGTGAAGATCATCGCGACCATGATGCCGAGCGGCGTATAGGCGACCGGAATTCCGATCGAGGCGAGCGGCCCGCCCAGCCACCCGTTGGCGGCGAAGAGCGTGGTGAGCGCGATGCCCGCCACCGCCGTCGGCAGCGCGAAGGGCAGGTCGACGATCGCGTCGAGCAGGCGGCGCCCGGGAAAGCGGTATCGGGTCAGCACCCAGGCGAGGGCGAGACCGAAGAACAGGTTGAACACCGTCGCGCCGAGCGCGGCCCCGACCGTGACGCGATAGCTCGCCACCGCCCGTTCGGACGAGACGATCCGCCACCAGCCCTCCGGGCCGAGGCTGGCGGCCTGCCAGACCAGGGCACCGAGCGGCAGCAGCACGATGACGGAGAGATAGATGAGGGTGATGCCGAGGGTGAGCGGCAGCCCCGGCAGGACACGGCGCGACACGGACGGCACCCCTTCCAAAACGACGAGAAGCCGGCCTGACGGCCGGCCTCGCTCAAAGGCGGACAAGAGCCTTTCAGCCTTTTACGGACACACTCTGTTTGGCATTTCGCCGCGCGTCCGCGAGGAGGGGGCGCGATGGTCGTAGCGGGGCTACGGCCGAGCGATCCGACGAAGTGTACGCCCGGCGAAACGCAAACCCGAAGGGCCGGGCGCATTCAGTCCGGCAGAGTGTTTCCGTAAAGGGCTGAAAGCCTCTAAAGCATTTCGGTTCGGAGCGGAACCGCTTCCGCGCCGGACGATGCGCCGAGCGGAACCCGCGCTCAGCGCGAGCCGTAGAGCTGGTCGAGCTTGGCGCCGGAGGCGAAGTGCTCCTCCTGCGCCTGATCCCAGCCGCCGAAGACGTCCTCGACCGTCACGAGGCGCACCTCGGGGAAGCGGTCGGCGAACTCGGCGGCGACCGTCTCGTTGCGCACCCGGTTGCCGTTCTCGGCGAGGATCCGCTGTCCGGTCTCGGAGTAGAGGAACTCCAGATAGGCCGTGGCGAGTTCGGTCGAGCCGCGGCTTTCGGCCACGCGATCGACGACGGCCACCGGGAATTCGGCCAGGAGGCTGACCTCCGGCGTCACGACGTCGAAGCGGTCTTCCCCGAACTCGCGGGCAATTCCGTAAGTCTCGGCCTCGAATGTGATGAGGACGTCGCCGATCTCGCGCTCCACGAAGGTCGTGGTCGCACCGCGCCCGCCCGTGTCGAACACCGGCACGTTGTCGAAGAGCTTGGTGATGAAGGCATCGACCTGCGCCTCGTCGCCGCCGAACGCCTCTTCGGCATAGGCGCGGGCGGCCAGATAGGTGTAGCGCGCATTGCCGGAGGTGCGCGGGTTGGGGAAGACGACCTCGACGTCGTCCCGAACCAGATCGTCCCAGTTCTGGATGTCCTTCGGATTGCCCTCGCGCACCAGGAAGGCGGGCAGCGAATAGTAGGGCGAGGCGTTGTTCGGGAACTCCTCCTGCCAGCCCGGCTCGACGAAGCCGCTCTGTTCGAGGAAGTCCACGTCGGTCACCTGATTGAAGGTCACGACGTCGGCCTGCAGGCCCTCGGCGATGGCGCGCGCCTGCCGCGACGAGCCGGCATGGCTCTGGTCGATCGTGACCGCCGTTCCCGTCTCGGCCTGATAGGCCTCGATGAAGGCGGGATTGATCGCCTCGAACAGTTCGCGGGCGATGTCGTAGGAGGCGTTCAGGATGCTCGTCGGCGCCTGAGCGGACGCCGGAACGGAGACGAGGGCAGCGAGGGCGGTGCCGAGAAGGAACGGGCGCAGCATGTGAAGGAGGAATCCTTGTCGCGGTTGTCCTCGAATATGCCCGGCAGGCATGGGCGAAACGAGGTCCGCCCCACCCGCATCGTCCAGACCCCGAGACGATCATTCCGCAAGCGGGCCTGTTTCGGGAATTTCGTTCCTCACGCCGCGCGGATGGCCTCGATCCGCTCCATCCCGCCGACCTGATCGGCGAAGTCCGGCCAGATGCTCCGGGCGATCTCGGCCCACGCCTCGCGGTCCTCGGGCTCGTGGACCCGCGCGCCGGCCGCCACGGCCTCCTCCATCGACCGCGTCTCGTCCTCCACGATCGCCTCGTCGAAGAAGTGTGCGCCTTCCACGCTCGCCTCGGCCACGGCGTCGCGCTCCTCCTCGCTCAACCCGTTCCAGAAGGCAGCCGAGAAATAGAGGATTCCGGCCGCCCAGATGTGAGCGGTCTCGGTGACCTGCGGCACGACCTCGTAGAGACGGAAGCCGGCATAGGCCGACTTCGTCAGGTCCATGGCATCGACGACACCGGTCTGGAGTGCGTTGTAGGTCTCGGGGATGGGGATCGCGGTCGGCTGCGCGCCATAAGCGCTCCAGAGGCCGGTGTGCAGCGGGCTCTGGATGACGCGGATGCGCAGGCCCTCCAGCTGATCGACGCGCGTCGTCTGCTCCTTGGCGAGAAGATGCCGGGCGCCGTAATTGATGAAGGCCGGCGCGATGAAGCGCTGCGCGACCAGACGCGCGCGCAGGTCCTCGCCCGTTTCTCCGTCCAGCGCCCGGCGCAGATGCGCCGCATCGTCGAAGAGGAAGGGCAGGTCCAGCGCCTGCGTCTCCGGCACCCAGCCCGACAGGGCCGAAAGAGTGGAAAGGCTGGCCTGGATCGAGCCGAGCCGGACGCCCTCCGCGACCTCGCGTTCGCCGCCGAGCGCCGCGTTCGTCACGATCCGGAAGGAGAAGCGGCCCGGCAGGCGCTCCTCCAGCCGCTCGGCGACGTGATGCCAGACCCGCGTCTCCGGCTTGTCCTCGCCCAGAAGCGACGCGGTGGTAACGATTTGCGGCGCCGCCCGCGCGGTGCGGACATAGGGCATGGCGAGACCCGCGAGGGCGAGCGTTCCGAAGGCGCGGCGGGTCAGGTTCGTCATGGGGTTCGTCCTTCAGCGGGCGAGAAAGGCGGCGGAGAGCGAGAGGAGGAGAAGCGCGGCGATCTGCACGGCCAGCAGCGGCATGACCGAGACGAAGACCTTCGAGGGCGAGACGCCCGAAAGCCTCGCCGCGACGAAAACGAGGATTCCGACCGGCGGCGTCAACCCGCCGATGACGAGATTGACGACGAGGATGACGGCGAACTGGATCGGATCGATGCCCGCCGCCGCCGCGACCGGCATGAGGAGAGGGCCGAGCAGGAGAATGCCCGCGCCGACGTCGAGCACGCTGCCGGCGGCGAGCAGGACGAGATTGGCGATGAGGAGGACGGCGAGCGCGCTGTCGAAGCCGGAGAAGAGATCGCGGACGAGGCCGGGAAGCCCGTCGACGGCCAGAAGGAAGACGAAGGGCGCGGCGGTGGCGACGAGGAGCCCGACGGCGGCGGTCTCCGCGCCGGTCCGCGCGAAAACCTGCCCGACCGCGCGCAGGTCGCGCGTCGCGACGAGCGTCGCAACCAGCGCGTAGAGCGCTGCGAGCGCGGCCGCCTCCGTCGTCGTCACGATGCCGAAGCGCAGGCCGAGGAGGATGACGAGGATGAGCCCGAGAACCGGCAAGGCGCCGCCGAGCGCCGCCAGCCTCTCGGACCGGCTCGCGCGCGGCAGCCTCGCGCCGGGCGCGGCGGACCAGCGAAGCCCGATCGCCATCGCGGCCGCCAGGACGAGGGCAGCGACAAGGCCGCCGACGAAGAGCCGGCCGACGGACAGGTCCGTCGCGGTGGCCAGCAGCAGAAGCGCGATCGAGGGCGGCGCGACGTTCGGCAGGATGGCGGTCGCAGCGACGATCGCCGCGGCGCGCTCCGGCGTTTCGCCGTGCCTGACCAGCGCCGGCGCCAGCACCTTGGCGCCGAAGGCCGCGTCCGCGATGGACGAGCCCGAGATGCCGGAGATCATCATGTTGGTGCCGAGCACGGTCTGCGCCATGCCGCCGCGCCGGTGGCCGACGGCCGCTCGCGCCAGCGCCACGAGGCGATGGGCGAGCCCGCCCGCCGTCATCAGCGCGCCGGCCAGGAGGAAGAACGGGATCGCCAGAAGCAGGAACCGCCCGAGGCTCGAGACCGTCGTCTGCACGATGGCGGGCTCCGGCAGCAGGCCGCCGAAGGGCAGAGACAAGGCGACGCCCGAGATCATGGCGTGCGGCAGCGGCGCGCCGAGGAGGAGGACGCAGAAGGCGATCGCGGCCGCCACGAGGCTCGGATGGGAAAGCGGCTCGAAGGCGAGCCGCGTGGAGACGAGATAGAGCGCGGTCCCCAGGACGAGACCGAGAACGGCGCGTGCCCCCTGCCCTTCTCCGAACCCCTTCAGGAGCCCCAGCGCAAGCGTCGCGCCCGCCCCGGCGAGCACGGGCCAGAACCGCCAGCTTTCGGGGAGCGCGAGGGTCGGCGAAACGCCGCCGATCGTCTCCAGCACCGCCCGGCCGCCGAACAGGAGAACGAGCACCGCATGGGCGACGATGGCGTCGGCCAGAATGTCGAGAGCGGCCTTGCCCCGGGCACCGAGGAGGGCGGAAACGAGATCGAGGCGCAGGGAGAGAACGCTGGAAGAGGCGAGCGGCAGGCCGAGAAAGACCAGGCCCGCGAAAAGCCAGAGCGCCGCCTCGTCCGCCCCGAAGATGGACGCGCCGAACAGATAGCGCGCGCCGACCGAGACGAGCACGGTGGCAAAAAGCGCCGCCAGAACGAGCCCGCAGAGGACCGAGCAGGCGCGCTCCAGCGCGGCGGCGAGCCGGGAGGCGAGGACCGGGCCTCGCCCGTCGCGGGGCGGCGCGTCGCTCACCGCGCCGGTTGCCACCACGCGTGGAAGTGATGAACCGGCCCGCGCCCCGAACCGACCTTCAGCTCGTCGGCCCGCCGCAGGGCCTCGGTGAGATAGTCCTTCGATGCGCGCACCGCCTCGGGCATCGTGTCGCCGAGCGCGAGCCGCGCGGTGATGGCGGCGGCCAGCGTGCAGCCGGTGCCGTGATCGTGCGTCGTGGCGATGCGCGGACCGTCGAAACGGTGCATCGCCTCGCCGTCGAAGAGAAGATCGACGGCCTCGCCGGTCTTCAGATGTCCGCCCTTCATCAGGACGGCGCGCGCGCCGAGGCCCATGATGGCCTCCGCCTGCCGGCGCATTCCCGTTTCGTCCTCGACCAGCGGTGTGCCGGTCAGGAGCGCCGCCTCGGGCAGGTTCGGCGTCACGAGGTCGGCGAGCGGCACCAGCTCGTTCCGCAGCGCGGCGACGGCCTCCTCGGCCAACAGCCGGTCGCCGGAGGTCGCCACCATCACCGGATCGAGGACGATCGGCTGATGAAGGCCTTCCAGGCAGCCGGCGATGGCGCCCACGATCTCGGCATTGGCGGCCATGCCGATCTTGATCGCATCGACGTCGAGGTCACCGAGCACGGCCCGGATCTGCCCGGTCACGATGGCGGGCGACAGGATCTCGACGGCGGAGACGCCGCGCGTGTTCTGCGCGGTGATCGCCGTCAATGCGCTGGCGCCGAAGACGCCGAGCGCCGAGAAGGCCTTGAGGTCGGCCTGGATGCCGGCGCCGCCGCCCGAATCCGAACCGGCGATGGTGAGGGCGATGGCGGTCATCGATGGTCCTTGGTCAGTGCGGCGTCCACGGCCAGCCGGAAGCGCCCGGCGGCGTCGCGCGGGTCGTCCGCCTTGAAGATGGCCGAGATCGCCGCGACGCCGGCAGCGCCGGCCGAGACGACCGCCGGCACACGTTCCAGCGTGATACCCGCGATGGCGCCGACGGGCATGTCAGCCCGCATGCGCCGCGTCAGCTTGATCAGGTGCGACAGGCCCTCCAGCCCGACGGGCGGGTCGGGATTGTCCTTCGACAGCGTCTCGAACACCCCGCCGACGCAGGCATAGTCGATCGGCGCACCGGCGGCGCGGGCGGCGTCCGCCTCGTTCTTCACCGTCGCGCCGATGATGGCGTCAGGCCCCAGAAGACGGCGCGCGGTCTCCGCGTCCATGTCTTCGCGACCGAGATGCACACCCGCCGCACCCGCCGCGAGCGCCACGTCCACGCGGTCGTTGACGACGAAGGGGACGCCGCTGTCCTTCAGCCTCGCCCGGATCGCGAAGGCGGTCTCGATCATGTCGCGCGTCGAGCCGGTCTTGTCGCGATATTGGATCAGCGTCGCGCCGCCCTCGGCGGCAAGGCGCGCCAGATTCGGCAGATCGCCCCCCGCGAGCACCCCCGCGTCGACGATGGCGTTCAGCCGGTAATCAACCTGCGGCATCGCGGACCCTCCCCGTCTTGCGACATCGCCCGGCGTGACGTTGCCGATGGCATCGAGAAGCGCGACGGCGAAGCTGCCCGGCCCCCGCGCGGTCTCGGCCGCGATCTCGGCGCAGACGCCGTAGACGGCGAGCGCGGCCGCCGCACTCTCCAGCCGCCCCTCGCCGACGACGAGGAAGCTCGCGACGAAGGCACCCGCGAGGCAGCCGGTCCCCGTCACCTTCGCCATGGTCGGATGGCCGTTCGCGACCTCGATCGACCTCGCGTCGAGAACGAGGCCGTCCACCGCGCCCGTCGTCACGCGCACGGTGCCGGCGGGCGCCTCGCCGATCACCGCCATCTCCGCGGCATTGCCCCGCACGACGGACGGTCCGAGGGCCAGAAGGCTTCGGGCGAAGTCGAGCCGCAGCGAAGAGACCTCGCAATGGACCGGATCGAGCGCCCAAGGGCGGCCGGTCGGAGAGAACGCGTCGAGCGCCAGCGCGATCGCCTCGCGGCGCGCCGGATCCAGCGTGCCGAGATTGACGAGGAGCGCGTCCGCCTTCGCGGCGAACTCGGCGACCTCGTCGTGGCTCTGCGTCATGGACGGGATGGCGCCCAGCGCCGTCAGGCCATCGGCGGTGAACTTCTGCACGACGGAATTGGTCAGGCAATGGATCCGCGGGCGCCGCTCGCGGACGCGTGTCAGCAGATCGCCCGCAAGGGAGACGAGAGCGATCAACGGACTTCAACGGCGATGTCGTCGACCGAAGGCGCCGCGTCGATCAGGCCGCTTTCCGCCATGAAGGCGCCGAAGCGCTCGTAGCGGCCCCGGTCGAGCGCGGCGGGGCGCTTGGCGAAGCGCGGCAGCGTATCGAACCAGGCCTGCCGGTTCAGCTCGTCGTCGAGATCGGGATAGGCCTGCGTGTAGAGCGCGAAGGCCTCCTCCGGATGGTTGGTCAAATAGAGCGTCGCGCGCTCGATGGCGGCGAGGAAGCGCGGCAGGCGGTCGTCCCCGATCAGGTCCTCGTGGGTGACGTAGATCAGCTCGTCATAGGCCGGCACGCCGTGCTCCTCCACGAAGAAGGCACGCCCCTCCCCGCCCGCGAGACGGATCTGCGTCAGCTCGAAATTGCGGTAGGAGCCGACCGTCGCGTCCACCTGTCCGGTCATCAGGGAGGTGGTCAGCGCGAAATTGACGTTGATCATCTCGACGTCGTCGCGGCCGAGGCCGACCGAGCCCAGCATGCGCAGGAGAAGGCCGTCCTCGAAGCCGGCCACCGAATAGCCGATACGCTTGCCCCTGAGGTCGGCGAGATCCTGAACCGGCCCGTCCTTGAGCACCGTCACCGTGTTCAGCGGCGTCTCCACCAGCGTGCCGAACCATTTCAGCGGCAGGGCAGACTGATGGTCGAGATAGAGGTTCGGCTGGTAGTGGACCGCGACGTCCGCCTGCCTGGCGGCCACGAGCCGCGGCGGCGCGGACGGGTCCGTCGGCGGGATCAGCGTCACCTCCAGCCCCTCCTCCTCGAAGTAGCCGAGCTGATCGGCGACGACGAGCGGCGCATGGTCCGGGTTCACGAACCATTCGAGGAGGACGGTCAGCTCGTCGGTCTCCTGCGCGGCGGCCGGCGCGGCGAAGAGAAGCGTCGTTGCGAGAAGGAGATGGCGCAGCATGGCGGACCTTTCGGGACGGGACATGACGATCAACCCTCCTTCGCCCAGGGGACGAGGAGGTCGGCGAGCTGATCGACGGCAAAGCGCAGGGCGAGCGTCAGGACGGCGAGGATGATGATGACGGCGAAGAGGACGTCGGTCTGGACCCGCGCATTCGCCTGCAGCATGACGAAGCCGAGACCGGCGGACGCGCCCACCCATTCGCCGATGACCGCGCCGAGCGGGGCGACGGGCGCGGCGACCCGCAGGCCCGAGACGAGGCCGGGAAGGCCCAGCGGAACGCGGATGCGCCAGAGCACGCGCCAGCGCGAGGCGCCGAGCAGCTCGGCCGATTCCAGGATTTCCTTCTCGGTCCGCCGCAGCCCGTCGGCGAAGGCGGAGGCGACCGGGAAGAAGATGATGAGCGCGGCCATCACGACCTTCGAGGCCATGCCGAAGCCGAACCAGAGGACGAGGAGCGGCGCGACCGCGAAGACCGGCAGCGCCTGGATGACGAGGATCACCGGCCAGGCGAACTGCATCGCGCCCGGTATTGCGGCGACGGCGAGCGCGATGGCGATGCCCGCCGCCGATCCGAGGAGAAGGCCGAGAACGATCTCGGCGAGCGTCACGCCGGCATGGCCGAGGAAATAGTCGTGGCGCGCGACGAGTGTCTCGAAGACCGTGACGGGCGCCGGCAGGATGAAGGGGGGCGGCGCGAAGACGGACACCCAGAGCTGCCAGAGGGCCAGCACGGTGCCGAAGCCGACCACGACGCTGAGAACGACCTGAAGGGGCTTCGACCGGCGAGGCCCACGGCGACGCGCGCGATGGCCGGGCCGCGCGCTCGGTGCGTCGGAAACCGGCGCGAAGCCGCTTCTGTGGCTGGACGAGATGCTCAACTTGGCCCGTTCCTACGCCGGCATGACCCGGATCAGGTTCAAGGGTTCGGCCAGAAGCCATCTCAGCACCCCTTCCGCGAACGGAAGAGAGGCGCACCCCTCGGATGCAGCGGATCATTGGAGGTGCGGAGCGGGCCTGTCAACAGCCCGCCGGCGGGCGGCTCAGGGCCGGAAGGTCGCCATCCGCCAGCCGAACCAGAGGAAGACGGTGCCGGTCATTCCTTTGAGCCCCCGCAGGAAACGTTGGCTGCGCATCAGCGTGCCCGTCCGGTTCAGGAGAAGGACGATGGCGGAGAACCAGAGGATGTTCGCCAGGGCATGGATCGTCGTCAGCGCGTAGCCGACCTCCGCGATGCCGGCACCCGAGCCCGCGAACTGCGGGAAGACGGAGAGGTAGAAGAGCGCGACCTTGGGGTTCAGGGCGTTGGTGACGAAGCCTTCCAGGGCGGCGGTGCCGAGCCCTCGGCGCCGCACCGGTGCGGGGGCCGCGGGCTTGAGCCCGCCTCGCCACGCCTCGAACAGCGCCTTGAGGCCGATATAGAAGAGATAGCCCGCGCCCAGCATCTTCACCACGAAGAAGGCCTCGGCCGATCGGAGGAGGATCGCCGACAGGCCGAAGATCGCGAGCGTCGAGTGAAGATAGAAGGCGGCGGCGAAGCCGGCGATGTTGGCGAAGCCGGCCGCGCGCCCGGAGACCGGAACGGTCTTCAGGATGAGGACGCCGTTCGGTCCCGGCGTCATCACGAAGAGCATGGCGACGATGGCGAAGCTTCCCAACGTGGCGAAGGTCATCCTTTCACTCCTCCGGCCGGGTGCGCGCTCAGTCCAGCGCGCGAAGCACGTCCCGCAGCGTGTCGACGATCTCCCCGACCTGGGACTCGGAGATCATCAGCGGCGGCGACAGCGCGATGATGTCGCCCGTCGTGCGGATGAGCAGCCCGCGCTCATAGGCGTCGAGGAAGGCGGAGAAGGCACGCTTGGTCGGATGGCCGGCGATCGGCGACAGTTCGACGGCGCCGATCAGCCCGACCGTGCGGATGTCGGTGACATGCGGCTCGCCCTTCAGCGTGTGCAGCGCGTCGGCGAAGATCGGCGTCATCGCCTTGGCGCGCTCGAACAAGCCCTCTTCGGCATAGGTGTCCAGCGTCGCGAGCCCGGCGGCCGCCGCGATCGGATTGCCCGAATAAGTGTAGCCGTGCGCGAACTCGATGAGGTTCTCCGGGCCGTTCATGAAGGCGTCGTGGATCTCGCCGCGCACGAAGACCGCGCCCATCGGGATCACGCCGTTGGTCAGGCCCTTGGCGGTGGTCATCAGGTCGGGCACGACGCCGAAGCGGTCGGCGGCGAAGGGCTCGCCGAGCCGGCCGAAGCCGGTGATGACCTCGTCGAAGATGAGCAGGATGCCGTGCGCGTCGCAATGCTCGCGCAGGCGCTTGAGATAGCCGGCGGGCGGCGGCAGCACGCCGGTGGAGCCGGCGACGGGCTCGACGATCACGGCCGCGATGGTGGAGGGGTCGTGCAGCTGCGCGATGCGCAGGAGGTCGTCGGCCAGTTCCGCCCCGTGCTCCGGCTCCTCGCGCGAATAGGGATTGCGGGCCGGGTCGTGCGTGTGCCGCATGTGGTCGACGCCGGTCAGGAGGGTGCCGAACATCTTGCGGTTGCCGACGATGCCGCCGACCGAGATTCCGCCGAAATTGACGCCGTGATAGCCGCGCTCGCGCCCGATCAGGCGGAAGCGCGAGCCGTCGCCCCGCGCACGGTGATAGGCGAGCGCGATCTTGAGCGCGGTCTCGACCGATTCCGAGCCCGAATTGGTGAAGAAGACGTGGTCGAGCGGCGACGGCGCGAGCGCGGACAGGCGCGAGGCCAGATCGAAGGCCTTCGGATGGCCCATCTGGAAGGCGGGCGCATAGTCGAGCTCGCCGGCCTGCCTGGCGATCGCCTCGGTGATCTTCGGCCGGCAGTGACCGGCGTTCACGCACCAGAGGCCCGCGGTGCCGTCCAGCACCTGGCGACCGTCGGCGGTGGTGTAGTGCATGTCCTTCGCACCGACGAAGAGGCGCGGATCCTTCTTGAACTGCCGGTTCGCGCTGAAGGGCATCCAGAAGGCGTCGAGATTGTTCGGCGCGACCACTCCGCCTGTCGTGGGCCTCGACATCTCGTTCATCGCGTCTCTCCTGAAAAGGGCCGCGCCGAAGGGGCGCGACCCACGCTAGAGGGATGCGAGCGAGGCGGTCAAGCGGTCGTGATCAGCGACGCCGCCTCTTCGCACTGTCATTGCCATCCTGACCCGGAGGCGTCTCTCGGCTGATCGCTCCGGCCTTCTTGCGCGAGGGGGCACCGCCTTCGTCGCCGAGATCGGTCAGCCCGGGCACCTCGCCGTGGCTGGTCGCCGCGATCGCGGGCTCGACGGGCTCGGAAACCGTCTCCTCGACCGGCTTGAGCGCCGCCTGTCCGGCGCCATCCTCCAGGGCCACGATCTCGCGGGCCTGGACCCAGTGGCTATCCTGCCGACCCTCGGGTCGCCCTTCGGCTTCCCAGAGTTCGTGCGCCTTGCGGCGGATCTTCTCTTCGTCGTCCATCGGGTCTCTCCGGTCAGAAGATGAGGGCCAGAAGCCCGATCACGACGAGGAGACCGATCACGAAGATCACTCCGATCGTGCTGGCGAGAAATCGAAACATGCGGACCCTTTCATTCGGCGCAACCCGCGGCCGAGCGACCGCGTCGTCATGGGTGGCCTGAACTAGGGGTCCGGGGTCCGCTGTCGATGCCGAGCTCCGTTCCCGGCTCCGCAACCGCGTCGGGGGCGACGGCCGCCGTCACGGGCAGTCCCTTCGCCCGCTCGCGCCAGAGGATGAACAGGCCGGAGGCGACGATCATGCCGGCTCCGAGAAAGAGCGGGACGGTGGGGCGGTCCCCGAAGAAGAGGACGCCGTAGAAGATCGCCCAGACGATCAGCGTGTACTGGAACGGCACGACCACGGAGGCTTCGGCCACGGCGAGCGAGCGGTTCACGCAGACATGGCCGGCCATCGAGACGAGACCGAGGAGGCAGAGCGCCGCGAGCCCGCCCGCATCCGGCGTCGTCCAGGCGAAGGGCGCCAGAACGAGGCCGAGCAGAAGGGTCGAGACGATCTGCCAGACGATCAGGGTCGTGCCGCTCGCCCCGGAGAGCCGCCGCGTCAGCACGACCATCAGGGCGAAGGCGAAGCTTCCCGCGATCGCGATCATCGACCCCGTGGCGTCCACGGAAAGGCTGGGGCCAAGCGCGACCACGACGCCGAGAAAGCCGAAGACAACGGCCGACAGGCGACGCCAGCCGACCCGTTCGCCGAGGAACAGAACCGACAGCGCCACGACGTAGATCGGCGCGGCCAGATAGAAGGTCATCACCTCCGCCAGCGGCAGGTAGTAGAGGGCGGCGTAGAACAGCGCGATCTCGGCGGCCGAGAGCGCGCCGCGCAGGACATGGAGCGCCGGCCGCTCGGGCGTCAGGACCGCCCGCCCCTCCTTCAGGACGAAGGGCAGGAGGACGAGAAGGGCGGCGACGGAGCGCACGAGGATCATCTGCCCGACGGAGAAGGTCGCGATCAGCCATTTGGCCATCGCGTCGTTGGCCGCGAAGAGCGCGATGCCGACGAGCATGAAGGCGATGCCGGCGGTGGTCCCGGTGTAGGTCGAAAGCCGGCGCACGATGCTCCGTCTCCTGGTGGTCGAGGCGCGACGCGGCCTCCCAAACCCCGTAGCACCGTCCCGGCCATCACAGGAATGGCGGGGATCGCGCCCCGAACCGGCGAAACCCGCTGCGCCGGTATTTTCGCAGGGTGCGGCGCCCGCGCCCTCTCTTCGCCTGCTTTGCGGTGCTAAGCCCCTTGGGACCTCACCGCCGAAGGACTGTCAGCGAAGATGGACGCATGGTTGATCTGGGCCGAGGAGCTCATCCGCACCCACGCGATGTGGTCCATCCCGATCGTCGGCATCATCGCCTTCGGTGAATCGCTGGCGGTCGTCGGCCTGCTGATCCCCGCGACGGCCATCCTGCTCCTGATCGGGACGCTGATCGGGGCGGGCATCCTCGACCCGATCCCGGTCCTCGTCGCGACCATCATCGGCGCGGTGCTCGGCGACGCGGTGTCCTACTATCTCGGCCGGTATTTCGGCCCGACGATCGTCCAGCGCTGGCCGCTGAACAAGCATCGCCGCTCGGTGGCGCGCGCGCGCCTGTTCTTCCGGCGCTTCGGCGTGATCTCGGTGTTCCTCGGCCGCTTCTTCGGCCCGGTCCGCTCCACCGTCCCGCTCGTCGGCGGCATCGTGCAGATGGGGCACACCAAGTTCCAGGTCGCCAACGTGGCCTCGGCCATGGTCTGGGCACCGCTCATGCTGGCGCCCGGCTATCTCACCGCGCAGGGCGTCGGCGAAATGGGGCCGATGTCCGAAACCCACTGGATCGGGCTCTTCGTCGTCGTCACGGTCGCGAGCGTCGCGCTCGGGCTCTACGGGATCCGGAAGATGGCGTCCGCCTCGCAGGCGACGGCGCGCCGCCGGCCCGCGGCCTGACGCAAGTTCGGCGCAAGGCCGGACGGAACGGTTCCCCGGTTCTCGCGTTCACGATCCTGTCAGGAACAGGAGCCGTCGCTTTGAACATCTTCTACATCATCGGCGTGATCGTCGTCATCGTCTTCATCCTGAGCTTCCTGGGTCTGACCTGATCCACGGCAGGCATCGCCGGTCGCTCCGGCGGGTGTTTCGAACGAAAGGCCTTGCGCTTGCGCGCAGGGCCTTTTCTTTTACGCGCGATTCGCGAGCGGGAGGGAGCGCATGACGGACAGGACAGTCGAACGAGGATCGCGCGTCGCGCTGGTGACCGGCGGTGGCGCGGGCCTCGGGCGGGCCTTCGCCGAGGCGCTGGCGCGCGACGGGTTCAGCCTCGTCATCGCGGGACGCCGACCCGAGCCGCTCGAGGCCGCCGCGCGCGAGATCGGCGAGGCGCACGGAGTCACGGTGCGGGCGGTCCCGGCCGACGTCTCCGACGAGGCGGCGGTCGCCCGTCTCTTCTCCGTCGTCGAGACGGAGTTCGGGCGCCTCGACGTCCTCGTCAACAATGCCGGCATCTTCACGACGCCTCGCCCGATCGAGGACATCCCGCTCGCCGAATGGCAGAGCGCCCTCGACATCAACATCACCAGCGCCTTCCTCTGCACGCAGGCCGCTATCCGCCTGATGAAGCGGCAGAGCCCGCGCGGCGGACGCATCATCAACAACGGTTCGATCTCGGCGACGACGCCGCGTCCGCATTCGGCGACCTATGCCGCGACCAAGCACGCCATGTCCGGCCTGACCAAGGCCACGGCGCTCGACGGGCGCGAGTTCGACATCGCCTGCGGCCAGATCGACATCGGCAACGCGGCGAGCGACATGACGGTCGGCATCTCGCACGGCTCGCTGCAGCCGGACGGCTCGATCAAGCCCGAGCCGACGATGGATCCGCGCCATGCGGCCGACGCGGTCGCCTACATGGCGAGCCTTCCGCTGGACGCCAACGTCCTGTTCCTCACCGTGATGGCAACGCGGATGCCCTTCCTCGGGCGCGGCTGACGCTGCGTCCGCCTTCAGCGGGAGGCGAGGATCGAGACGCCCTTCACCTGCGCGACGACGCGCTCCCCTTCGCGAAGGGCGAGCGCGGTCAGCGAGCGGCGGGAGATGCGGGCGAGAAACGGCGCGTCCGGCCCGCGCCCGAGCGACAGGCGCAGCAGCGCCTCCGCTTCGCCGAGCGGTTCGATGGCGGCGATGGTGACGGGCAGCGCGTTGAGAATGCTCGTCCCCTGCCCCGCCTCCCGCGCGATCGAAACATCGCCGGCCGCGACCCGGACCCTGACCGACCGACCCTTTCCACATCCCGACGAGACGACCAGAAGCTCGGCGCCCTCGACCTCGACCACCGCGATCCCGTCCGGGTCGATCCGTGACACACGCCCCGGCAGGACGCAGGCGAGATCGCGGCGGGCCAGGAGCGGCGATCCGCTCTGCGCCAGCACGGCGTTGAGCGGACCGCTCGCGGCGACGCGGCCGCCGGCGAGGATCACGAGATGATCTGCAAGGCGTTCGACCTCCGACAGATCGTGGGTGACGTAGAGGATCGGGATCGAGAGCTCGGCGTGGAGCGCCTCGAAATAGGGAAGGATCTCGTCCTTGGAGATGCGGTCGAGCGCCGAGAGCGGCTCGTCCATCAGCATCAGGCGCGGCTGGGACAGAAGCGCCCGCCCGATGGCGACGCGCTGGCGCTCGCCGCCCGACAGATGCGCCGGATCGCGATCCACGAGCCGCTCCAGCCCCAGAAGCGCGACGACGTCGTCGAAGCGGATGCGGACCGGCTCGGCCGTGCGCCGCGCGCCGTAGCTCAGATTGTCCCGCACCGAGAGATGCGGAAACAGGCTCGCCTCCTGGAAGACGTAGCCGACCGGACGGCGATGGGTCGGCACGAAACGCCCCTCCCCCTGCCAGATCGCGTCGCCGATCCGGACATGGCCCGGCAGCCGGCTCAGTCCGGCCACGGCGCGAAGCACGCTGGTCTTGCCGCAGCCGGACGGCCCGAACAGCGCCGTGATGCCGCGCATGGGCGCTTCGAACGCGACATCGAGCGTGAAGCTGCCGAGCCGGCCCGCCAGCGCAATTTTCATGGCGTCGGTCAAAAGGCGCGCCGCCCCGAACGGCGGGCGAGAAGCGACACGGCGAGAATGACCGTGAAGGAGAAGGCGAGCATGCCGCCCGATAGGATATGCGCCTCGCGCCAGCGCAACGTCTCGACGAAGTCGTAGACAGCGATGGAGAGAACCCTGGTTTCGCCCGGAATGTTGCCGCCGATCATCAGGATCACGCCGAACTCCCCCACCGTGTGGGCGAAGGAGAGCACGGCGCCCGTCAGGAAGCCGGGGATCGCCAGCGGCACCGCGATGCTGCGGAACCGGTCCCAGGGCGAGGCGCGCAGCGTCGCCGCCACCTCGAAGGGGCGCGGGCCGATCGCCTCGAAGGCGTTGCGGATCGGCTGGACGACGAAGGGTAAGGACGAGACGACGGAGCCCACGAGCAGGCCCTCGAAGGTGAAGGCGAAGGTGCGCAGGCCGAAGAAGGGCCCGAACCAGCCGCCGAGGCCACCCGGCCCGAGCGCGACGAGAATGTAGAAGCCGAGGACGGTCGGCGGCAGCACCAGAGGCAGGGCGACGAGCGTCGCGACCACCTCCCGCGCCCGCGAGTTCGTCCAGGCGAGCCACCAGGCGAGCGGGGTGCCGACCACCATCAGGATGATCGAGGTGAGGGCGGCGAGCTGAATCGTCAGCCGGATCGGCGACCAGAGTTCGGGCGACAGGAGATGCGTCCTTGCGCGGATGATGGGAGGCGGGGCGCGGGCGATCCTCCTTCTATCGCGTCAGTCGGCGAGCGCGTAGCCGTAGCGCTCGATGATCGCCCGCGCCTCCGGCCCGCGAAGGAATTCGAGTAACGCGACGGCGGCCGGGTTCTCCGCCGCCCTCTCCAGGAGCACGGCGTCCTGGCGGATCGGCCGGTAGAGTTCCTGCGGCACGATCCAGCGCGAGCCGGTCTCCCTCGAGGCCACCTGCCCCAGCGCCACGAAGCCGAGTTCGGCGTTGCCCGTCTCGACGAACTGGAAGGCCTGCCCGATGTTCTGACCCTGCACGATCCTGCGCTGGAGATCGTCATAGACGCCGAGCGCCCGCATGGCCTCGACGGCCGCCGCGCCGTAGGGCGCGGTCTCCGGATTGGCGATCGCGACCTGCCGAAAGTCGCCGGTCTCCAGCGTCTCCGGCCCCGTCACGTCACCGCTCTGCGCCGAGTAGAGGACGAGCTGGCCGATCGCGTAGGTGAAGACCGATCCTTCGACGCCGTAGCCTTCGTCCACCGCGAGGGAGGGACGGATATCGTCGGCGGAGAGCAGGACGTCGAAGGGCGCGCCCTGCGTGATCTGGGTGTAGAGCTGCCCGCTCGCGCCGAAGGACAGCACCGCCTCGTGCTCGCTGCCCTCGGCGAAGGCGGCCGCGATCTCGTTGGCCGCCTCGAGGAAGTTCGCCGCGACCGCGACGTTGGCCGTCTCGGCCTGCGCACCTGCCGGCAGAAGAAGGGCGAGAGCCGCTAGAGCGATTGGAAGACGCATGCGAGGCTCCGTTATGTCCATACGAACATAACGGTAGGTCGCGCGCGCGCTTCGGGCAAGCGATATCTCCGGTTGGACATATCGTCTGCCCTCTCGTTCGTCAGAACCGATAGCTGACGTTCACCTTGAAGGAGCGTCCGGGCTCCGAGTAGTACGCGTCCGGCTGCGAGCGGGAGAGCGGCACCGAGACGGCGTCGTAATAGGTCTCGTCGAAGACGTTGAAGACGCCGCCGGCGATCTTGAGGCCGGGAAGACCTTCCGGTTCGACCCAGGCCGTGAGATCGACGACGCCGTAGCTCGGGGCCTCGAAGCCGTTTCCGCTCACCTTGTCGCGCTTGGCCGCCAGCTTGGCCGAGATCTCCGCACCCCAATGCTCCCGGTCGTAGGCGAGGCCGAGGATCGCGGTCAGCGGCGAGACCGAGTTCAGCCAGACGTCGCGGGTCCGGTTGCGCCCCTCGGCATAGGCGAGCGACCCGCGGGCGGTCCAGAAATCGGCGAAGCGGACATGGCCGCCCAGCTCGACGCCCGAGATGCGGGCGTCCGGCACGTTCTCCAGCGAGGAGATTCCGCCCAGCGGATACTCGCCGCCCGGCCGGGCGATCTGCACCACCTCGACGAAGTTCTCGTAAGCCGTGTGGAAGAGCGTGACATGCGCGCCGAAGGTCTCGCGCTCCAGCCGCAGGCCGACGTCGAACCCGTCGCTGAGCTCGGGATCGAGCTCGGGATTGCCGATGCGCAGATAGGTGCCCGGTCCGCCGAACTGCGCGTAGAGCTCGCCCGCGGTCGGCGCACGGAAGCCTCGCGTGTACTGCGCGAAGACGGTCAGGTCCGGCACGAGATCGTATTCGACCAGGAGCTTGGGCGAGAAGGCGTCGTTCGACGAGGACGGCGGCAGCCCCCGGAAGCTCGGATTGCGGCTGAACTCGGCCGTCAGTTCCGGCTCCTCTTCGTACCAGTCGTAGCGAAGACCGGGCGTGATGCGGAACCGGCCGTCCATCAGGCCGAACTCGTTCTCCGCGAAGATGCCGAAGGCGGCGCCGTCCACCTTCGGCGCGTCCGCCTGGTTGGTGTGGAGCATGCGGCAGGCGAAGATGCGGGGGCTGCAATTGTCGTAGCCGGCCGAATACTGCTCCGTCGTCGCGCGGCGCAGCTCCGTGCCGATGGTGAAGCGGTTGGCCAGAGCCCCCAGCTGCCATTCGCGCGCGGCGTGGCCGATGAAGCCGACGGTTTCCTCCTTCAGAGAATTGTCCCGCCCGAACGGCCCGAAGGGCGGCGAGGAGCGCAACGCGTCGACGGTCGAGGAGCGGTCGAGATCCTGCCAGTAGAGAGACGCCGCGACCTCGTCGACGAGGCCCGTTCCCCTCTCGGGCGCATCGTACTCGTAGCTCAGGCTGACGCGGCGACGCTCGACCTCCTCGCCCGAGCGGTGGTCGCCCGCGCGGTACGTCCCCCTCTCGGTCTGCGTGGTGAGGGTCTCCATGTCCTCGTTGCGGCGGAAGATCTCGCCCGTGAGCCCGAGCCGATGACCTTCGCCGAACGCCTGATAGATCTTGCCGAGAACATTGTACTGATCATAGTCGCGCGGGTTCGGCTCGCTGCGCGTCGGGCCGATGCCGCCGACCGTGCCCTGGTTGGCGAGCGCGCGGCCGTCCCGGTAGCCGCCCTGCAGAAGCATCGACGTGTCGCCGAACCGCATCGCGACCGCGCCGGACGTGAACCAGCTCCGGTCCGCCGAATCGTAGCCGTTGCGCGTGAAGATGCCGATCGGCCGCCCGCCGAGAAGAAGGTCCTCCGGCTCCAGCGTGCGCAGGGCGAGAACGCCGCCGAGCGCGCCCGAGCCGAGCGTCGGGTCGGCGCCGCGCGTCAGATGGACGGCCGACAGCGTGTTGAAGTCGAAGCTGTCGACGCCGCCGCTGGCTCCCCGCGTGGCGTCGGCCAGATAGGGCACGCGAACACCGTCGATGGTCGTCAGAACGCGGGACCCGTCGAGGCCGCGCACGTTCACGGAACGGTTGGCGCGGTTGAAGGTGACGCCCGCCTCCTCGCGGCGGCCGAGATCGTCGATGGAGTCGATCGAGCGGTTCTCCAGCACCGGACGCGTCGTCGTCGAGGTCGTCGCGGTACCGGCGAAGCTCCCCGTCCCGCTCTGCTCGCCCCGCGCCTGCACGATGACGGGCCGGAGATGAACGGCACCTTCGGACGGTGCGGCGGTTTGGGCCAATGCGCCTCCGGTCATCGTTGCCAGGGCGGTGCTCGCGACCGCGAAGCGCTTGAAATGTCGATGGACCATGGACCGTCTCGCTCGGACGAAGCGCAGGCCGACTTCTACAGCGCTTCCAAATTATTCTGGTGAAGAGGCGTCAGTCCGATTATTCCGCGACGAAATAAGAGTCAAACACTATGAAGTAGAATCAAAATTAGAACGCGTTCAATCTGGAATAAGTCCAATCTTGATCCGTTCTAAAGTGCGGTAGATGCTTCGATCTTTCGGATCGATTACTTGACCGCGCGCCGGGTCTGTGGATTGAAGAGAGGCATCCGCAGATGGAGCTCACAGCCATGAACCGCCTGACCGCCATGCTCCTCGCACTGGGTCTCGCGCTGTCGCCCTTCGCCGCCCAGGCGCAGACCGCGCCCCAGCGCATCGTTTCCATCGGCGGCGCAGTGACCGAGATCCTCTACACGCTCGGCGTCGAGGACCGGATCGTCGGGGTCGATTCGACCAGCGTGTTCCCGCCGCGCGCCCTGCAGGAAAAGGAGAATGTCGGCTATCTGCGCCAGCTCTCGGCCGAGGGCGTGCTCGCGCTCTCGCCCGACCTCATCATCATGGACGAGGGCGCCGGACCGCCGGAGACCGTCGCTCTGATCGATGCGGCCGGCGTGCCCGTCCGCCATGTCCCGACCGGCCACACGATCCCGGAGCTGCTGGAGAAGGTGTCCCTCGTCTCGGACGCCGCAGGCTGCGCCGAGGCGGGCGAAGCCATGGCGAGCCGGCTCGCGCAGGAGTTCGCCGCGCTCGAACGCGACCTTGCGGCCGTCGGTGAGAAGCGCCGCGTCCTCTTCGTCTATTCGCTCGTGGACGGCCGTCCGAACGCGGCGGGCCGCGACACCGGGGCGCACGCTATCATCGATCTGGCCGGGGCCGAGAACGTCTTCGCGGAGGTCTCCGGCTACAAGGCCCTGTCCCTGGAGGCCGCCGCCGCTCTCGCGCCCGAGACGATCCTCCTGATCGACCGGCCCGGCCAGGAGACGATCGATCCGCTCTCGGTCCCCGCTCTCGCCGCGACGCCGGCCGGGCAGTCCGGCTCGGTCATCCGCATGGATGCGTCCTATCTCCTCGGCTTCGGACCGAGAACGCCCGCGGCCGCGCGCGACCTCGCGCGCCAGCTCTACCCCGATCTCGACCTTTCGGGTGGCGCCCTTGTCCGTTGAGGCGCTGAGGGCTCCGGCCGGGCGGATGGAAGGCGACCGCAGCGCTCTGGCGAGGGCCGTCATTGCCGGGCTCGCGGGTCTCGTCCTTCTCGCACTCGTTCTCGGCCTCGCGACGGGACCTTCGATGATGGCCCCCTCCGACGTCCTCGCGATCCTTCTGGCGGGGCCGAACGCGGAAGGCGTCCCGCTCGCGGACCGGGTCATCGTCTGGCACATCCGCCTGCCGCGCGTCCTTCTCGGCGCGCTCGTCGGCGCCTCGCTCGCCTGCGTCGGCGCGATGATGCAGGGGCTCTTCCGCAATCCCCTTGCCGATCCCGGCCTCGTCGGCGTCTCGGCGGGCGCCGCGCTCGCCGCCGTCTCGGTCATCGTCCTGTCGGGGTCGATCCTCGCTCCCCTCGCCGGGCTTCTGGGCGTCTACACGCTGCCCGTCGCGTCCTTCTTCGGCGGGCTCGCCGCGACGATCCTCATCTACCGGATCGGAACGCGCGCCGGGCGCTCCTCCGTGGCCTTGATGCTGCTGGCCGGCATCGCGCTCGGCGCGATGGCGGGGGCCTGCACCGGCTTCCTCGTCTACCTGTCCGACGACACGCAACTGCGCGACCTGACCTTCTGGAGCCTCGGCGGCCTTTCGGGCGCGAGCTGGACCAAGCTCGCCGCGAGCGCGCCCATGATGCTCGCCGCTCTCGCTCTTTCCCCTCTCGTGGCGCGCGGTCTGAACGGCATCGTGCTCGGCGAGGCGGAGGCCTATCACCTCGGCATCCGGGTCCAGGCGCTGAAGCGCGCGACCATCTTCCTGGTGGCGCTCGCCACCGGCGCGGCGGTCGCGGTGGCGGGGCCGATCGGCTTCGTGGGCATCGTCGCCCCGCACCTTCTGCGCCTCGCCATCGGGCCGGACCACCGCACGCTCCTGCCCGCCTCCGCTCTTTTCGGCGCGATCCTGCTCGTCGTGTCCGACATGGCGGCGCGCACGCTGGTGGCGCCGGCCGAGCTGCCGATCGGCATCCTGACGGCCGCCATCGGCGCGCCGGTCTTCCTGTGGATTCTCATGCGCCGCCGCGGCCTGTGGTCGGTCTGACATGATCGATGCCCGCGACCTTTCCCTCGCCTATGGCGGGCGCACCGTCCTCGACCGCGTGTCGATCGCGATCCGGCCGGGGCAGCTTACCGTCCTCGCCGGACCGAACGGCGCCGGAAAATCCTCGCTCCTGAAGGCCCTGACGGGCGAGGTCGAACCTGCCGCCGGCGCGGCTTTCATGGACGGACGCGACCTGCGGCAGTTCCATCCCGCGCGCCTGTCGCGGCGGCGCGCCGTGCTGCCCCAGTCCTCGCAGCTCGCCTTCCCCTTCACCGTCGCGGAAATCGTGCGCCTCGGTCTGGAGGCCGGCGGCCATCGCCAGCGTCCGGAAGCGGTTCGCTCCGCTCTGGCGCGGGTCGGCCTCGCCGGCTTCGGCGGCCGCTCCTATGGCGAGCTTTCGGGCGGCGAGCAGAGCCGTGTGCATCTCGCCCGCGTGCTCGCGCAGGCCGGCGCGCCTGTCGAGGCGGGGGAGCCGCGCTACCTCTTCCTAGACGAGCCCGTGTCCAGCCTCGACATCCGCCATCAGGTCGAGGTGCTGGCGATCGCCCGCGACTTCGCCCTCGGCGGCGGGGGCGTCGTCGCCGTCCTCCACGATCTCAACCTCGCCAGCGGCTTCGCGGACCGGCTCGTGGTCCTTTCGAACGGGCGTATCGCGGCCGACGGGACGCCGCGCCAAGTGCTGACGGACGCGCTGATGGAAGAGGTCTTCGGCGTGAAGCTGCGGATCGGTGCCGTTCCGCCGGCTGACATTCCCTTCGTCCTGACGCAGACCCTGCGAGGTCCGCCGACGCCCGCCGTCCCGGCGGCGGCCCGCTTAGCCGCGACCGGTTAATAAGGTCTCCAGATCGTCATGAAACAGGAACGTTGACCCGCGGCCGGGATTGGCCTCCCGACGAAGGGAGTCAACGCTCATGTTCATGCGCATCGACCAGTTGCAGGCCAATCTGCCTGCGCCCAAAGCCGCCGATCCGAACGCCGCCGCCGCTCTCCAGGAATTGCTCGGCGGCAAGTACGGCGAGATGTCGACTCTCGGGAACTACATGTTCCAGAGCTTCAACTTCCGATCCAAGACCAAGCTGAAGCCGTTCTACAGCCTCGTGGCGGCGATCACGGCCGAGGAGCTCGGCCATGTCGAGCTCGTCTCGAACGGCGTGGCCATGCTCGCGAACGGACCGGACCAGCCGGACGGCGACGAGGGGGACGGCGGCGACATTTCCGGGGCACCCTTCGCCGACATGAAGGACATCCGCTCGGCGGCGTCCTTCCTGTCCCATGCCGGCGGCGCGGTTCCGGTCGATTCCAACGGCCTGTCCTGGAACAAGGATTGCATCACCACCACCGGCAACGTCGTCGTCGATCTCCTGCACAATTTCCATCTGGAATGCGGAGCCCGGCTTCACAAGCTGCGGGTCTACGAGACGGTGTGCGACCCGACGAGCCGCGAGGTCTGCGGCTACCTCCTCGTGCGCGGCTCCGTCCACGCCCACGCCTATGCGCTGGCTCTCAAGAAGATCACCGGCGTCGATCTCGACAAGTTCCTGCCGACGCCGAACATCCCGCTTTCGAAGATCCCGGAGTCCCAGAAATATCTGGACGAGGGCTCGCACCGGCGCCTCTACACGTTCTCTCCGAACGATTACAAGGAGATGGCCGGCATCTGGGGCAATGGCGAGGTCGCGCTTCCCGACGATCCCCCGGGCGAACTGGAGGTGGTGGACGGCCATCCCGACGGCGGCAAGATCCACCAGCTGACCGGCATCCCCTCGGCCTTCACCCCGGACTACGCACCGGAGGAAATGTTCGAGATCGCGCAGAAGCTCTACAAGGCCTCGCGCTGACCTTGCCGGAAGGTCGGCGCGGCGCCGGCCATCCTCCCTGACCCCCATCATCTCGAGGAAGCGCCATGAGAGCCCTCTGCTGGCACGGCAAAAGCGACATTCGCTGCGACACCGTCCCCGATCCCGAACTGAAGAGCCCGCGCGACGCGATCATCCGCGTCACCGCCTGCGCCATCTGCGGCTCCGACCTCCACCCCTATGACGGCTACATGCCGACGATGGAGTCGGGCGACGTCATGGGCCACGAGACCATGGGCGAGGTCGTCGAGGTCGGCTCGGAGGTGACCAACCTCAAGCGCGGCGACCGGATCGTCGTGCCGTTCAACATCGCCTGCGGCGACTGTTTCTTCTGCAAGAAGCAGCTGTTCTCGCTCTGCGACCGCTCCAATCCCAATGCCGACATCGCCGCGACCGCGATGGGGCATTCCCCGTCCGGCCTGTTCGGCTATTCGCACATGCTGGGCGGTTTTCCCGGCGGTCAGGCGGAGTATCTGCGCGTGCCCTTCGCCGACGTGGGCCACATCAAGGTGCCCGACAGCCTGTCGGACGAGCAGGTCCTGTTCCTCTCCGACATCTTCCCCACCGGCTACATGGCCGCCGAGCAGGCCGGGATCGAGCCCGGCGACACCGTGGCGGTCTGGGGCTGCGGACCGGTCGGGCAGTTCGCGATCCAGAGCGCCTGGATGCTGGGCGCGGGCCGCGTCATCGCCATCGACAACGTGCCCGAGCGTCTGGAGATGGCCCGCACCTTCGGCAAGGCCGAGGTGCTGAACTTCGACGAGGTGAAGATCTACGACGCCCTGCAGGAGATGACCAAGGGGCGCGGACCGGACCGCTGCATCGACTCGGTCGGGACGGAGGCCCATGCGGGCGGCGCCGTCGACGCCGTCGTCGACAAGGTGAAGGCCGCCGCCTATCTCGGCACCGATCGCCCGCATGTGCTTCGCGAGATGATCATGTGCTGCCGCAAGGGCGGCACGCTGTCGGTGCCGGGCGTCTATGTCGGCTTCCTCGACAAGGTTCCGTTCGGCGCCCTGATGAACAAGGCGCTGACGGTGCGCACCGGTCAGACCCACACCCACCGCTATCTGGAGCCGCTGCTGCAGCGCATCGTCTCCGGCGAGATCGACCCCTCCTTCGTCATCACCGACCGGGCGGGGCTCGAGGAAGGCCCGGACCTCTACCGGAAATTCCGCGACAAGGCCGAGGGCTGCATCAAGGTGGTGATGCGCCCGCACGGCTGAACCTTCGACGAAAGCCAAGGAAAGGAACCGACCATGGTCACGACCGTCGGCACCGAAAGCACCTACGAGGACGTTGTGAAGAACCTCCTCATCCTCGAACACGATGCGATCTCGGCCTATGAATCGACGGTCGAGCGTCTCGACGATCCTCATTCCAAGCGCCAGATCTCGTCCTTCCGCGACGATCATCTCGCGCATGTCCAGGAGCTGACGCGTCTTGCCGGCTCTCTCGGTATCGAGGCGCCGCAGGAAGGCGACATGAAGGAGTATCTGACGACGGGCAAGATCGCCCTCGCCAGCCTCGTCGGCGACAAGACCATCCTGAAGGCCATGTCGACCAACGAGATCGAGACCAAGATGGCCTACGATCAGGCGGCCAAGAACAGCGTCGTTCCGGCCGAGGCCCGATCCTTCTTCCAGAAGGCCTATGCCGACGAAGACCGGCACAAGGCGTGGATGGATCAGGCAGCCGCGGCCTGATCCGCTTCCGCGCTCCACCGCCGCGTTCCCAGATCGCGGTGGTGGGAGAGGAAGGCGAGGACGACCGCGATCGTTTCGGCATACTGGCCGATCAGCGCCTCGCTGGGAGTGGCCTTGGTGGCGGAGGTGAAGAGCCCGCAGGCTCGTCCCTCCGCCACCACGCGCGACAGCTGCGCCTTGGAGATCGCGAACCGCTCGGCCGCCTCGCCGAGCGAGAGCGCCGGCTGACCCCGCAATGCGGCCGCGACGGCCGACATGCACAGTAGGCTTCCGCCCTCCAGATAGGCGAAGACGCGCGTGAACGGCGCGTTGCCGCCGAAGAAGGCCTGACTCGCGGAAATGTAATCCTCCTTCGCGGAGGCGAACGTGTCTCGGGCCGCCCTCCGCCCGTCCCCCTCGAACGTTTGCCCGAGAAGGTCCAGCGCATCGAAGGTGGGGGCCGCCCAGTCGGTCATGTAGGTCCAGGTCCGCTCCTTGGGCACGAGCACGCGGCGGCGGCGGTCCGCAACGTCGACGGTCTGGTCCGCGAACCCGTAATAGGAGATGAGCGAAGCGACCGTCTTCGCCGTGCGGTCGGACACGTCGGCTCGGTGCGCGCCCTCGAGGAAGTCCGCGAGCGCGACCTCCTTGCGTCCCGCCTGGTCGGCCTCGGCCGCGAGGATGCCGTAGATGTTGAAAGAGCGGCAACGCTCCTCCTTGCCGAAGAGCTTGGACGTGTGCCGAATCCGCGAACGCAGTTCGAGGATGCCCTCCGTGTGGCGGAGCAGCGCCGCCTCGAAGGCCGGATGCTTTTTGAAGACGGCGCTCAGCGCCCCGATGGCCTGCCAGTTCATGCGACCTCCTGGCTCCGATGCCGCCCGCTTCTGTCCACGCGAGCCGACCCGCGTTGTGCAAGATGTCGCCGACGACCTGAGACCGAGGGGCATGGGGGATGAACGAGCAGCGCGAGCTTCGGGCGAAAACGCCCGGACAGTCCGAATTCGAGCGGCTTGTGAAGGGGCATATCAGCGACATCCGCGCTCTTGCCGCCTTCTACGCGCGTCAGGGATGCGACGCGGATATGCTCGCCCAATCCTTGATGGAAGCGGCGGACGACCTTCGGGAAGCCGCTCATCTGCTTCCCTCTCGCCGCGACAGCGGGCGCGGCCCAAACACCGACAACATCGTCCATCTCGTATCCGCCCAGGCGGACCGTCGAGGGTCCCTCACGAGTTCGGCCCCGTTCTGAGGCGCACCCGGCCGGACCCGGCGTCCGGCAGCTCCTGCTCATCCGACCCGCCGAGACGACGGCGGGCGGGCGCGAGCGCAGGGATATTATAGAACATGTATGAGGATGCCCGGAAGCGCTTCTGCGCTTCCGGGCGTGATCGTTCGCGCAGGATGTCGAACCGGCAGGGGCGACCTGCAGCATCGGCCCGAAAACCGGAATCCATTTCCGGAAAGCCCGATGTGCAGATTCAAGGAGATGCAGCGACCATTGTGCGTTCGAACGGACGCACGGCGCTTTAGAAGCCCGTTTCGATCCTCGCGTAGGCTTCCTGCGTGAACGCCCAGACCTGCGCCCCCGTGAAGGAGGCGGTGAGAGCGATGATGACGAAGATCGCGAGAATCTTCGGCACGAAGGTGAGCGTGATCTCCTGAATCTGCGTCAGCGCCTGGAACAGCGCGATGACGATGCCGACGACCATGGCGCCGGCAACGGCCGGCCCGGAGGCCGCGACGATGGTCCAGATCGCGCCCTGCACGATGTCGATGGCGTCGGCTTCGTTCATGGCTACTCGATCCTGACGCCGGAGCCGAGAGGCACCACCGCGCCGTTCGTCAGCGTGGCGAGCACCTGGTCCTTGGAGACCTGCACGGACTTCACGAAGCCCTGCGTCTGCCCGTCGGCCGAGGTGAGGACGCGGCCAATCAGATTGTCGGCCTGCGTCAGGGAGGAGACGGTGATCATCGTCTCCAGTTTCTGGTTCAGCTTGATGGTCTGCTCGACATTGGAGAAGGAGGCCAGCTGGCTCATCTGCTCCGTCGGGTCCATCGGGGCGAGGGGATCCTGGTTCTTGATCTGCGCGATCAGGAGCTGGAGGAACGCGTTGTAGTCGAGGCCGGTCTTCAGCTCGCTCGTGGTCGCGGCCGCCGCCGCGGCGCCTCCGGTGACGCCGGATATCGTGGTCATCGGCGCGCTCCGGCCGCGATCGCGAGCGGAACCGGACCCAGCTGGGTCGGCAGCGGCGCACCGGCGAGGACGGCGTCCTCCAGGGGGATCAGGCCGCGCAGGCGCTTGAGCGCCTCGAAGGAGTTGTCGTCGGCCACGAGATCGCGGACGTCGAGCAGACCATCGCGGATTTCCCGCGTCTGGAAGGCGGCGAGGAGAAGCGAGAGCGTCGCCTCGAGAACGCGCCGCGTCTCGTCGGCGCGGGCCGGCTCGATCAGCATCATCTGGATAATGAAGTAGAGCTGGCGCAGCGGCGTCTTGGTCTCGGCGGCCTGCATGACGTGGCTCTCCAGAAGGAAGGTCACGTCGTTGAGGAGCTCGACCTGCGTCTTGCGGTCGACGCGCAGCACCGCGCCGTTCAGGAACAGGCGCTCTCCGGCGCGAAGGGAGATCTTCAGGCTGCCCATGGTTCTCAAGCCTCCAGGCCTTCGCGGATCGAACTGGTGACGTCGATCAGAGCCTTGAAGCTCGTGACCTTTCCGAGCCGGATCGCCTCGGCTTCGCGCATGATCCACAGACCGATCGAGATGAGCGAGGCGCGCAGGTCCTCCGGCAGGGCGTTCTCGGGTTCCGCGAGGTCTTCCACGAGGATCGTCCAGAGGCTGCGCGTCAGGTAGATCGCCTCCACCGCCTCGCGCGAGCGCGGACCGGCCGCCTCCGCCTTCTTCATCGCCTCGATCGACCGGTCCAGCGCCTCGCGCTCGCGATCCCGCGAGGTCGAAAAGCTGTCCTCGGCGATCTCGGCATAGGAGAACTGATACATCGATTGGGTCCTGGTTCTGGGACGGTGGTGGCGGCCGTCGTCTAGCGCCGGCACGGCGGCGTCAGAGATAGTCGAGAATGTTGATTTCGCGGATCATGCCGGTCACGCGATAGGACGCCTCGAGCTGCGTCTGCAGCGCCGCGACGCGCTGGGCGGCTTCGACGAGATCGACCTCCTCCAGCGAGGCGACATGCGCGGCGAAGATGTCCTTCTGCTGCGTGATCGAGGTATCGGCGGCCGAGACCCTGGCCATGCGGTTGCCGAGGTCGCTCTGCAGCGCCGTCAGCCCGGCCACGCCGCTCGCGACCTTCGCCCGGACCACGTTGCCGACCGCCTGACGCACGTTCGGGTCCATCGCCTCGGAGGCGAGGGTCATCGCGGCGAAACCGGCCATGAGGTCCCGGAAGACATCCATGTTGGCACTGACGGAGGACGCGATCGTCTCGGTCTTGCTGATGCGCGACTGGATCGGGGTGTCGGACGCGCGGGCGAAGGTCTGGGACCATGTCGCGTCGTCGAAGAGATCGTCGAAGGCGATCTTGGTCATGGACGGCGTTCCGTCCGAGTTTAAGATCGGGTCGCCGGCAGCGTCGGTCGCCGGATAGGAAAACCCGTCGCCGAAATACTGTGCGATCTCGTCCGCCGTGACCGTCGATGCGTCACGCCCAGCGATCTCCAGGAACTGCTTGAAATGGACCTGGACGGCCTCGCCCGGACCTTCGCCGAAGGGGTTGATCGGGCGGATGTCGGTCTGGCTGCCGGAGAAGAGATACTGGCCGCCGACCGAAAGGTTCATGGCGCCGACGAACTCGTCCATCGCCGCTTCGGTCACCTGCTTGGCGCTCGCGAAGAAGGCCGCGTCGGTGATGCCCGGGATGAGCTGGTCGCGCACGGCCTCGGCGCTCTTCTGGATGCGGGCCAGCGTGTCGTCCATCAGCTCGAGCCGCTGGGTCACCAGCTTGTTCGACTGCAGCATCCGGTCGAGGCTCGTCTCCTGCGCCCGGAACGAGACGGCGTCCGCCGTCGCGCGGCCGAGCGTGCGTCCGACATCGGCATGACGGTTCGTCGAGCTCTCCACGAGCGCGTCGCGAAGGTCCGCCTGGACCCGCATGATCTGCGCGCGGGACGCGTTGTTGAACGAGATCGTCGAGATGCTCATCTCGTTTCCTTTCGAACGCCGGGGCGCCTGACGGCCGTCTGGCCGCACGACAAACGCACCATCTCTTCGGTTCTACGCATCAGACCGTCCGAAAGCTGAACCTGGCTTCCGGGGACGTGCGGTCGGTTCAGACGGACTGAAGCAGCGCCGCCAGCATCTCGTCGACCGTCGAGATGAGTTTGGCGGATGCCTGGTAGGAGCGCTGGAGGTCGGTCAGGAGGGTCATCTCCTGGGCGAGGTTGACGCCCGTCTCGTTGGACATGGTCTCGCGCGTGCGCTCGTTGAGCGTCGTGCGATACTCGACCTCCGAGAGGGCGGAGGCCCGGCCCGCCTGGAGCCAGCCGAGGGAGGACGCGGCGAAGTTGGCGAGCGTGCCCGCGTCCGAGAGACCCGCCTCGGTCGAATAGGAGCGGGACGCCCCGAGCGCCTCGTAGAGCGCGGTGATGCGGCCGGTGTAGCCCGACCCCTCGCCGTCCGGCCGCGCCAGATTGACGCCGTCGCGGATGAGCGTCGGATCGCCGGCCACCCGCGTGTCGATCCGCAGCAGCGCCGCGAAGCCGTGGGACGCGCCCTCGCGGACCGGCTCGCCGTTCTCACCGACGGTGAAGAGGCCGGAGCGCTTCCCGTCAGCGGTGGTCTCGGAGAAGGCTTCGACGAGGCCGCGCGCGATCTCGTCAAGCTGCGCCTCGAAGGTCGGGGCGATCTGGTCGCGCAGCTGCGTCAGCCCGACGACCGAGCCCGAGCGCAGCGGCATGAAGGCGCCCTCGCCCGTCACCTGCACGCCGTCGATGCGGAAGGCGGACCCCGTCTGGCCGGAACCGAGCGGACTGGAGGGCGTGAACTCGACGAGGCGCGCGCGCTTGTCGAACAGGCTGACGCCGGAATCGGTGTGCAGGACGAGGTCGTTGTCGCCGCGGATGCGCGCGTTCACCCCGACATAGGTCGAGAGCTTGGCAACGGCCGCGTCGCGTTTGTCGACGAAGTCGGTGACGTCGGTTCCCCCGATCGTTCCCGAGACGACCTTCTCGTTCAGCCGCTCGATCTCGCCGAGCAGCGCGTTCATGTCCTCGGCGGCATGCAGGAGCGAGTTGTCCGCGTCCCGGCGGACCGCCTGGACGGTGGCGGACAGTTCGTTGAGGTTGGACGCGACGTCGCGGGCCGCGTCGAGTGCGGCGCGCGCGAACTCGAAACTGCCCGGATTGCCGGAGAAGGCGAGCAGCCGATCGGAGAGGGTCGAGATCTGCGCCGAGGGGGAGCGGGCGAGCGTCGTGTCCCCGATGACCTCGTTCAACCGCTGGTAGCCCGCCGAGATCGAACTCCAGGACCCGACCGCGGAGGTGGAGTCCAGCATGTTCCGGTACAGAACCGAGTTCTGCGACCGCGCGATGGAGGCGACCTCCACACGACCGCCAAGGCCGGTGGTGACGTTGGCGTATTTGCGCGTGGCGTTCGGGTCGTTGAGATTGGCGATGTTGCGCGAGACGAGGGCGGTCTGCGTCTGCGTCGCGAGCAGCGAGGACTTGGCGGAATCGAGGGCCGAGGTAAGCGACATCGCGGGGAGGTTCCGACGGGAGGGAGATCGGGAGGGCGGCCGGAGCGACCGCCCCCGCCGTTAGCGTTTCAGATTGACGAGAACGTCGAGAATTTCCGACCCGGTCTGGAAGACCTTCGAGTTGGCCGTGTAGGAGCGCTGGCTCTCGATCATGGTCGTCAGCTCGCTGGCGAGATCGACCGTCGACTGCTCCAGCGCGCCGTGGACGATCGCGCCGAGACCGCTTTCGCCGCCGAAGCCGACAAGCACCTCGCCCGAATCCTGTCCGGCGGAGAAGACGTTGCCGGAATGGGCCCGCAGATTGTCGGGGCTTTCGACGAGCGCCAGGGGGACTTTGAAGAGCGGCACCAGTTCGCCGGACTTGAAGCGCGCGGAGATGACGCCGTCCGCCGAGATCTGGATCTGGTCCACATTGCCCGGAGGGTTGCCATTCACGCTCGCGGAGATCGGCTGGTAGGTCTTGCCGACCTGAGAAGATCCGGTGATGTCGAGCTGCAGCATCTGCCCGTTCGGGATCTGGATTGCCAGAGGCTGCGTGCCCTGGAGTGCACCCGTCCGGTCGAAGACGACCTGCCGCACGCCGCCGATCGGGCCCGTGGAATAGGGGAAGGGCGTCTCACCCGGGGAGCGCGTGGCGCGGTCGTAGATCGCGTACTCCCAGCTGTTCGGCCCTTCCGGCGTGCTGCCCGAGCCGTCCGTCACCTTCGTCATGTAGATGTCGAGGACGATTTCCTTACCGGCATCATCGTAGACGATGATGGAGTCGGTCGCGGTGTAGTTCACCTTGCCCGTTCCCCCGGCGCCGGGCCGAGTACCGTCCAGAGCTCCGAGTTCGCCCGTGCCCGACATGTCGGCAAGGCCGGCGATCGTGGCGTCGGCGCTGTCCACCTGCACGTTGGTCAGGGCGACGGTGCTGTTCGGACCGTTCGACTGCGAGGTCAGAACGAGACGATTTCCGTTGTTGGAGGCGACGACCTTGCCGACCGCGGTGTTGATGCCGTCAACGACGGCGGTCATCAGCTGGGATTGAGTCAGGTCGTTCAGTTCGCCATTCTGCGGCGCATTGATCGTCACCGTGACAGGGTCTGCCCCGTCGATCGCGACGCTGAAGGTCAAGCTCTGTGCATTGGCGGCGAAGGTGCCCGCGCCGATCACATCGGTCTGCGTGGCCGTTCCGGCCGTACCGGCGAGCCGCGGCGGCAGGACCGGCGAATCCTTCGGGAGGTTCACGCGGAAGATGCCGCTATCGGTCGGCTTCAGACGGAGCTGCGCGGAATCCAGATTGACGTTGCGCAGACCAGCGAAGCCGTTCAGCACGCCCTCGGTGTCGCCATCCGGGAGCGGATAACCCTGGAGGACGTAGCCCGCAGCGTTGACGAGCTCGCCATTGCCGTTCTTCACGAAAGCGCCGGCACGGGTCAGGAAGGTGCCACCCGCTCCGTCGGAGACGACGAAGAAGCCCTTGCCGTTGACGCCAAGATCGACAGCCTGGGAACTCGTGTTGTTCGCCGATGCCGTGAGCACGCCCTGCTCGCTCACGATCTGCCGGGTGTTCGCCTCGACGATACCCGAATTGTATTGCCCTCCGCCGGAAGCGACGACGAGCGCGGAGAACTCCGTCGATTGCCGCTTGTAGCCGGTGGTGTTGGCGTTCGCGATGTTGTCGGCGACGCCTGCCAAGCGCGTGGCCTGGGCATTCATTCCCGATACGCTGGTGCGCATCAATCCGCCGATGCTCATCCGAGACCCCTTTATCATCTACACTTTGAAGTGAAACTAAGTTCCGGAGCTTGCGCGAAGCTGCCGCGACGAGGCGTTGCATTCGGCCGAACGCGCAAAGCAGGGAAGGCAAAGAAAAAGGCTCCGAACCCGCCGTGGTTCGAAGCCTTCATACTTTCTTAATACTTTCAGGATTGATCAGACGCCGATCCCGTAACCCAAATAGCGCTTGGAGGAGACCGGATCGTAGCCGAGGCGCATCTTCAGCTTCTTGCGGAGCTTGGAGATGTGGCTCTCGATCACGTTCTCTTCCACGTTCTCGTCGAAGATGCCGTAGATCGCCGAGAAGAGCTGCTGCTTGGAAACACGGCGGCCGCGATTGGCGACCAGATACTCCAGGATGCGGCGCTCGCGGCGCGGCAGCACCATCGGCTCCCCCGCCACTTCGGCGTCGCGACCGTCGTTGAAGACGCAGATTTCGTCGACGCTCGTGCGGGCCCGGTCGACACTGCCTTCGCGGCGGCGGATGGCACCCACCCGCGCCAGGATTTCCTTGACGTGGACCGGCTTGGCGACGACGTCGTCGAGGCCGGCCGCGAAGCAGTCGAGCGTCGCGTTCAGCGTGCGCGTCTCCGCCAGCGCGATCATCGGAGCCGAGGTCCGGCTGCGCACCAGCTTGGTGAAGGTGGCCCGCTCGGGGAAGTCGCCCAGGAGGAAGGCCTCGACGGCGGAAACGTCGGCGTCGGCCGCCGTCTCGACCCAGCCGCGGAACTCTTCCACCTGGAAGCCGGCCGAGGACACGCCCTCGGAGGAGAACATCGACCTGTAACCGTTCGTCACAAGTTCGCGATCATCGACCACCACGATCATAGGGCACCGCCAGTTTTCAGTTCCTCGTGCAGGATTGATAGGTTGTTAAGCCTTTGGCGAGCTATCCCCAAAAATAACTATAGGGTTAAGAAAGCCTGACCCGAGCCGCTTCGGCGCCACGTTTCGCAGTTCCGTCCGGCCGCGCCGGAGGCCGCCGCAAGCATCAGAGGAATGTCGTTCCGGCGGGCTTCGGCCTGGAGGCGACGGGCTCCTCCGCCCGGCGACGCGCCGGCTGGTCGCGTCCATCGCTCTCGGACCGGCCGCGCTCGCTTTCGCCGCTCCCCTGCCCGGCTCCACGTTCCGCGCCTCGTCCGTCCGGACTCGCCGCCCCGTCCCGGGCGCCAGAAGTGGAGGCCGAGGCGCCGGCCTCGCGGACCGCCACCACGATCGAGGAATCCTCCAGCGAGAACCCCGCCTTCTCCAGGAGCGAGCGCAGCGCAGCACGGTCCTCGCCGAGCATGCGCGCGGTCTCGACCTTGTCGGCGGCGATCTCGAGCATCAACTGCCCGTCCTGCAGCCGCATCGAGACGTGCAGAAGCCCGAGGTTTTCCGGCTGGAGCTGAATGACCAGCGTCTTCAGCGCGCCGCCGCCGGCACGAAGCCGCAGATGCGAGCCGCTCGGCGCTTCGTCGACAGGCCGGCTCGAACCGGGTCCCCCGAACGCGTCGATAATGCGCTCGGCGACCTGGACGGACATGGCGGGCACGGCCGACGGGGCTCCCGAGCCCGATGGGGCCGCGACGCCCGCCGGCGTGAGCAGACGTTCGCCCTCTCGCGATGCGAGGCCCTGAGTTCGCTGCTCGCTCGCTGCCGCAAAGGAAGGTGCCGGCCGCTCCTGCGCAACGGCTCCCCGCTTCGAGGCACGGTTCTCGACGGACGCGACGCCCTGTTCCTTGCGATCGGCAGGGATGAGCGGTGAGGCACTGTCTGCGTCCAGGTTCGCGCTCTCCTCCGTCCGTCCCGCAGACGCATCGACATCCGACGCGCTGCGGCGTTCGGTGGAGCGGACGGGCTCGCTTCGCGCTCGGGCGGAACGCGTATCGACCTGGTCAGCCGCCGTAGGAACGGCCATTTGCCGCACGTCCGTCTTCATCTCTGCCGATTTCACGCTCGCCGTGTCGGCCGCCACGCGTCCTTGCCGCGCAGGCTCCTCCCGCGTCGCCAAGCGCTCACTCGGCCTTGCGTCTTCAGCCGCCGAAACGCCATCGGCCGAAACGTCCGGCCGTTCCGCGGGCAGGCCGGTCTCGTTCCGTCGGGCCGGCGATAAAGGACCGCTCTGTGCGGCCTGGAAAGCGCCGGAAGCGCCCTTCGAACCATCCTGCTTGAGGTTGGCTGCCTGCACGGTGGACGGGTCACCCGATACCCGTTCCGGTCGCATGTCGCGCGATCGGATCGGGGAAGGCTCGCCCCCTCTGGTGTCGAGAAGTCGGACGATGTCCCGCTCCTTCGAAGGCTGTCCTTCCGAGGATGCGGCTTCGTCGATCTCGACGAGGACCGCCTCGCCGAGGACCGGCTCGAAATGGGTTTCCTGGCGCGCGACGACGAGGCGCGAGCGCGGCACGTCCCCTCCCGTCTTCGCTGCGTCCCGAACATCCGGCGCGGCGCTTCGCGGCGCTAGCGCGTCCGTCTCGACCTCCACCTCCGCCGGGCGCGCCGTCACGCCGACCCATTCGCGCGAAAGCCCTTCGGAGCCCTCGCCCGCCTTCCAGGACCGTTCGGGGCGGCCGCCGTCCCTGACGCCGGCCTGCGAGACGGCCGCCAGCAGGCTGAGGACGTCGCGCGGACCGGCGACCTCGACCTCGTCCGGCTTGGCCTCGACCGAGGCGCCATCGTCCAAGGTCTCGTCCGCTTTCGCCTCGCGGGTCTCCCGGGCCGCGTCCGCCTTGGTGCGCGCGCGGCCCTCGGCGCCCTTCATCTCCCCTTCGAAGGCCTGCGCCTTCGCACCGGCGTCGCGATCGCGAGGCTTGGGGGCGAGCGCGTCCTCGTCGGGAAGCTTGGGAAGGATGGCGATGTTCATCGCATGGCACTCTTCAAGTCGGATGCGGTTTCGTTGAGGAGACGCTCGGCGCGCTCGACGACGACGGATGGGGCGGCGGCGGTCTCGTCCGCGGGCGGCAGAACCGGCGGCAGCAGCTCGGACAGGGGCTTGCGGATCGAGGCCAGAACCTCGCTCGCGGCGTCGAGAAGCGCGGCATCCTCGGGCTGGAGCCGGTCGCGCGACACGGAGGAAAGCGCTGCGCGCACATCCGCCTCCGGTCGGGTCGAGAGGCTGGCGGCGACGTCGTACAGACGCGCGCGCTCCGCCGCCCCGACGTCGAGCGTCGCGATCGAGAGAGCGCGCTCGGCGGTCAGGCGGGCGAACTCCAGCTGCCCTTCCAGGAGCGCCCGGCGCGATACCGCCAGATAGATCGGCCCCCGCCGCTCGTCGGACAGGCCGGTGACGATCTCGTCCATGGTCGCGGCGGCCGCGGCCGGATCCTCGGCGCCCCGCGAGGACTGGATGGCGGCGAAACGGGCCTCGAAATTGCCGGCATAGGACGAGCGGGAATAGCGGTCGAAATACTGCCGGGCGAGCCGGTCCGCCTGGTCGTGGTCGCCGAGACCGTCGACCAGCATGGACTGGAGCCGCAGCGCGGCTTCCTCGATCAGCCCGCCCGGCGCGAGAAGGCGCGCCTGGTCGAGATGGGCGACGGCGCTCGCCGGATCGTCGATCTGCTGGATCTGCCCCAGCACCAGATGGAGATGGGCGGCGAGCCCCGGCTCCTCCTGGCCGAGATCGAGCGAGCCGAAGAGGCTCTCGGCCTTCTTCAGATCGTTCATCACGTAGGCGAGCGCGCCTTCGAAGAGCGGACGCTGCTCCTCGGGCAGCCGACCCGCCGCCACGAGCCGCGCCAGGACGTCCGGCGGCCCGCCCGAAAGCGTGAAGAGCACGGCCGCGCGGCGGTTGCGCGGATCGTTCCAGACCTCCGAGTCCGCCTCCAGAAAGACGGGCGCGAAGCGGCGCAGCAGCAGCGCCTGGACGCGGATGGCCCGGTCGTTGCCCCGCGCGACCTGGTCCTGCAGGAACTGCAGGGAGCGGATGATGTCGAACGGTGCCGGCTCGCGGGTCGCGGGGGCGTGCATCTCCTGCGCGTCCTCGGCGACCGCCGGCGCGACGCACAGGGCCGACACGGTGCACAGAGCGAGCGCTCCGATCAGCCGTCTCATGCGGTCGGCTCGATCAGGAGGATCTCGATCCGCCGGTTGGCCGCGGCCTCCGGATCGTCGGGAAGCTTCGGACGGCGGTCCGCCATACCCTCGATCGCGCTCACCCGGGCCTCGTCGAGACCGCCGCGCAGGAGCATGTAATAGGCCATGTGCGCGCGGGCCGTCGAAAGGCGCCAATTGTCGTAGTCCTCGCCGGCATAGGGGCGTGAATCCGTATGGCCGCGGATCACGATCGTTCCCTCGCGTTCGGACAGGATCTTGGCGACCTGCTCGACGAGACGGATGGTTTCGGCGCGCGGCCGGGCCGAGCCGATCTCGAACATGCCGTTCGTCAGGCTGTCGCCGAGAGAGATCACGATCCCGTTCTCGGCGGCACTGACCTCGACGCCGTCCGAGGCGCCGGGCGCCAGGTTCTCGGCGGAATCGCGCAGCTCCTCCTCAATGGCGTCCGCCTCGGCCTCCTCCTCGCTGACGGCCGCGACGACATCGGGCGTTCCGGCCGGAGTCTGGGCCGGCTCCGGCGAGGCGGACGTTCCCTCCTCGCCGGACGCAGCGCCCGCTTCGGGCGCCGCCTCGACGACGCGGGTGACGAAGTTCGTGCGGTTCAGCGGTTCCTCGGTCGCCTGCGCCCGCTCCACCGCGTTCGGCGCGAGCTGCCAGGAGGTCGGATCGAACGGGTCGCGGAAGGCGTCGCCGCCGTTGAGGCCGGGAAGCCCGCTCCCGTCCAGGACGACGTCGGAGCGCCCCGTCGCGGTCGCGGGACCGCCGTCCGCGACGATCTCGGCCAGCACCGCGTAAGGGTCGCGGAACAGCGCCTGGTCCTCGCCGCCCTCCTTCGTGCCGCCGACCGGCTTGCCCTCGGCCGCGGGCGCGGCGCCGACGACCCCGCCCTCGCTCTCGGTCTCGCGCATCACCGGGCGCTGCTCGTTCACCCCCAGATCCGGCGAGGGCGGCGAGGCGGCGTTCAGCTTGATCGGGTTGAAGTACTGCGCGACCTGACGCTTGGTCGCGTCATCCGACGCGTTCACCAGCCACATGACAAGGAAGAACGCCATCAGCGCCGTCATGAAGTCCGCGAACGCGATCTTCCAGACGCCGCCATGGTGCCCTTCGTCCTCCTCGTGGCGTCGGCGGACGATGATGATGTCGCCGTGCCGGCTGATGCTCGCGTCCTTTCCGGTGGTCACGACAGCGCCTTCTCCAGGGCGTTACCCCAGTCCGAGAGCCGGGTCTCGATCGTGGTCGCATCGGCTTCGACGCGAATGTCCAGCTGCTTCTCGTCCGGCCGCACGGCCAGACGATCCGCCTTGTCCCCGAGCTTGGCCTGGAACTTGGCGAGAAGGTCGCTCGGGCCGGTCGCGCAGATGCGGTACTCGGCGCCTTCCGGCGCGATGACGCGCACGGCGTCCGCCAGATCCTCCAGGGCGCGGCGCTGGCGCGCATCCATCGCCAGAGGCTTCAGGACGCCCTTCACCGTCGCGCGCATTGCGTCCTCGAAGACGGCCATCTGAAGGATCATCAGGTCGGCCAGCCGGTCCGCCTGCTCGCTGGTCCAGCGCGTGCGCTCCTCGACGAGCGCCTTCGTCTGGTTCTCCTGCGCCTCGGCGCGCAGGGCCTCGATCCGCGCATCGCTCGCCGCTTCGAGCTCGGCCCGCACCTGCGCCTCGCGCTCGGCGGCCGCCTCGTCACGGGCTTCGGCCAGCTGAAGGGCATGCGCCTGACGCTCGGCCTCGAGGGCCGCGCGGGCGGCCTGCAGCTCGGCCAGGGGCGCCGTCTCCACCTGCGGCTGGGCGGCGGCGCCCGCGCTCGGGAACGGCGCAGCGCGCGCTGCGACCGGCTTCAGCGGGCGGACCGGAACGGGCTGGACGCGCGGCTCGCGCGCGAAGGCCGCTTCGAAGCGCCGCTCGACCGGGCGGGGCCGGACGAACTCGTCGTCCTGCAGATCGCTGAGATACTGTGCGAGAGGTATCATGATCCAGGCATCCCTTCAGGTGACTGTTCGTTCCGCGGATGGCCTTGTCAGGCCGCCTTCTTTTCGTGGATCCACTGCTTCAGGATGGCTGCGGCCTGTTCTTCGTCGAAGTCGACGAGGCGTTCGAGGCGCACCTGGGGCGAGTTGGCGCGCATCTGGTCGAGCTCTTCCATCAGCGCGGGGTCGCCGCCGCCGGCCGGTCCGAAGTCCGAGCCGAAGTCGGCGCCGAAGCCTTCCATGGAGGGCGCGGTGAAGCCCGGCAGCGCGGCGAGCCCGGGCAGCTCCGGCGCGCCGCCTGCGCCCAGAAGGTCGGGGCCGGCGTCCGCGCCCAGGCCCTCGGCCGAGGCCTCCGCGGGCTTGGCGATCGCCTTCACCGCCGGCTTGAGGCCGAACCAGATCACCAGGATCGCCACGACCAGGATCGTCAGCGCGTTGACCAGCGTGCCGAACTGGCTCGCCAGCGTCTCCATCAGACCGATGCCCGGCACCGGCTCCAGCGCCTCGCCCGTTCCGGCGAAGTCCACCGCCGTCACTTCGATCCGGTCGCCCCGATCCTCCGACAGGCCGGACGCGGAGGCCACCAGAGCCCGGATCTCGGCCAGCGCCGCGTCGAAGGCCTCGGGGCCCGTGTTCTCGCCCAGCGTCTCCAGCAGACGCGCCCGGTTGACGATCACCGCCACCGACAGGCGCTCCACCGCATAGCCTTCCGAGACCGTCTGAACCGTCGTCTCGTTGATCTCGAAGTTCGTCAGCTCCTCGCGGCGCTCGTTGGCCTGCGAGGACTGCGAGCCGGCCTGCCCGCCCTCGGCCTCCGCGAGCGGCACGTTCTGGTCCACCGTCACCGGCGTCTCCGCCTCGCGGTCGGTCGACTGGCCCGTCTCGCGGACCGTCCGCACCGAGCGCTCCACGCGGCCGTCCGGGTCGAAGGTGCGCGCGCTCGTCTGGCGCCGGTCCGTGTTCAGCCGCGCCGACACCGAGGACTGGAAGTTGCCGATGCCGAGATAGGGCGCCAGCGTGCGGCGGATCGAATCCTCCACCTGACGCGCCACCACGCCCTCCATGCCGAGCTGGCGCGACGGCGCGGCCGACGTGCCGTCCTCGCCCGAGGCGAGCAGCGTGCCGTCGGTCGACAGAACCGTGACGCGCCCCACCTCCAGGCCCGGAATGGCCGAGGCGACGAGATGGCGGATGGCGTTGGCGGACGAGAAGGAGGCGACGTCGTCGGTGCGGATCGTCACCGAGGCCGAGGGCGGCTGGCGCTCGCGGCGGAACGAGCCCTCCTCGGGCAGGACCAGATGGACGCGCGCCGCGCGCACGTCCTGCAGGCTCTGGATGGTGCGAGCGATCTCCCCCTCCAGGGCGCGCACCCGCGTCACCTGCTGCATGAAGGAGGTCAGACCCATGGAGCCGATCTGGTCGAAGAGCTCGTAGCCGGCATTGTCGGAGCGCGGCAGGCCGCGCTCGGCCAGCAGCATGCGGGCCGCGGCCGTCTGCGAGAAGCCGGTCAGAACCGTGTCGCCGGCCGCGTTGACGTCGAAGGGAATGCCCGCCTCGGTCAGCGCCGCGCCGATGCGCGTCACGTCCTGGCGGTCGAGACCCGAATAGAGCGTGTCCATCTGCGGGCGCGACAGCTGCCAGGCGGCCAGCGACACCAGCCCCACGACCAGCGCGAAGACGAGCCCGAGCCCGGCGAGCCGGCGCGGCCCCAGGGCGTTCAGATTGGCGTAGAGCTTCTGGGCTTGCGCCCCGGCGACCAGCGACATGACTTTTCCAGGCAAGCCGGAGCCAGAACCAGCCCCGTCAAACCCACAATCGCCCACAAAGCTTGCGCCAGATTGGCATCCTCCAAAGGATGAAGAAGTTCTTACCGATAAGCTTGCGGTCGAGACCCGTGAGCGCAAAGAAAGGGGCCCCGGCACGAATGCCGGGGCCCATGTCGTATCCGACCAGCCGCGCGTGGCGTTAGTTTAGCGCAACGCGACCCTGTTCGTCGTTAGCGTCCGCGCGGCTTACTGGAAAAGCCGCAGGACGTTCTGCGCCGACTGGTTGGCGATCGAGAGCGCCTGGACGCCGAGCTGCTGCTTGACCTGAAGGGCCTGCAGACGGGTCGACTCCTCGTTCATGTCCGCATCGACGAGGCCGGAGACGCCCTGGTCGATCGTGTCCATGAGGTTGGTGACGAAGGTCTGCTGCAGCTCGATGCGCGACGCCACGGCGCCGAGGTTCGAAGCGGCCGACGTGACCTTGTTGATCGCGTCGTTGACCACCGAGATGTAGGCCGAGAGCACGTCGCGGACCTGCTCGCCGGTCGTCGCACCGGAGGCGGTGAGGGCCGCTTCCGAGATGTTGATCGTGTCGACCGAGATCCGGTCGGCACCGGCCGAGACGACCACGTCCGAGATCGCCACGGCCGAATCGTCACCCTCGGTGCCGCTGGTGAAGACCAGAGCCGTGTCACCGGCGTTCGCCGCGACCGTCACGCCGGAGACGTTGGCCTTGGTCAGTGCCGCTGCGACGACCTGGCGGTACTCGTCCAGAGTGGCGATCTTGCCTTCGGCGGCCTCACCCAGCGTCTCGTTGACCAGAGCCTGGTCGATCCGAACGGTCGTCGGCGTGGCTGCACCGTCGATCGCGATCTTGAAGGTGACGCTGTCGTCGGCATCCAGCTCGAACGCGGCGAAGGCGTTGAGCGTGACGGCCGCGGCGGTCGCGTCGACCTGATCCTCACCATCGACGATCGTCTCGCCGCTCGCGAGCGTGGTGGAAGCGCCTGCCTTGGCAGTGTTGCCGCCGTCCGCAGCGACGATGGCTCCGGAGATCGTTACCGTGGAGCTCACACCCGTCGAGTTCGACGTGATGATCAGCTTGCCTGCGTCAGCCCCAGTACCGGCGGCAACCGTGGCGCCCGTCAGAGCGGACATGCCCGCAACGACGTCGTCGATGTCGAAGGTCGAGGCATCCGTGATGTCGATCACGAAGTCCTGTGCGGGCGTCTCGCCATCGATGGAGATCGAGAAGAGCAGGTCGTCGCCGTCAGCGGCGCCCGTCAAACCGAACACCGCCGAGGTCAGCGTGCCCTGCGTTGCCGCGACCAGATCCGATCCGGCATCGGAGGCGCCGGCCGCCGGAATGCCGCCCGAGGCCGTGCCGTTGCCCGTGGCATTGACGCCACCGACCTTCAGCTCGGCGCCCGCCGCGGTCTTCAGCTCGACCTGCGCGTCCAGAATGCCGTTCTTGCCGGCAACGGTCGAGCTGTCGAACAGAGCGACCGCGCCGATGTTGACGTTCACGGTGCCGATCGAGACGTTGTTGCTCGCATCGCGCGTGAAGGACGCGACGATCTGCTTGTCGGCGCTGAAGCCGGCCGTCTCGGAATTGACCGACAGCCAGTTCTCGCCCGAGAAGATCGAGGAGTTGGCGATCGACTGCAGCTGCTTCTGCAGCTCGGCGATCTCGGCCTGGATGACGTTCTTGTCGACGCCGGTCTGGGTCGCGGCCGTCAGCTTCGACTTGATCTCGTCGAGGACGTTCTTGGCGGCGTTCAGGCCCTGATAGGCCGTGTCGACGGTCGCGGCGCCGAGGCCGAGCGCGTCCTTGACGGTCGCCATCGCCTTGTTGTCGGACTTCAGGGCGGTCGAGATCGACCAGTAGGCGGCGTTGTCCTTGGCCGAACCGATCTTCAGGCCGGTCGAGATGCGGCTCTGCGTCTGGTCGAGCTGCGAGTTCGTCTGCTGCAGCGTGCGCAGAGCGGTCGTCGCGGCGATATTGGTGTTGATCGAAGTCATGGAAAGCGTCCCGAAACTTGAGATACGAGGGACATTCTGGGTCGGCACCAGCATAACGGCCCGGCATCATGCCTTTGGTCCGGGGCTCTCTCGCCGTCCGGCCAATCCGCTATGGAATCGAGATTAGACGGGAGGTCTTGCTAGCCCGTTAAGGCGCCGCGTTCGCTCCTCTCAGATGCCGAGAAAAAGAAGATCCAGCGCCGCCTTGATGCGATCCTGCTCGGCGGAGAGGTCCCCTCTGCTTCGGCCGAGCGACGATCTCGGAAGCGCGAAGATGAGTTGAGGAAGAAGCACGAACGCCTCGCCCTCGATGTCGAAGACAGGGTTCAGGCGTTCGGCCCGTAGAGCAAGTCGAGCCACACGGTCCAAGGGCACGACGACCGTCGTGCGAAGGTCGCCCAGGACATCCGCCTGGACATCGATAAGGAAACCCGGCCCATCAGGGTTCAGGTGGTACTCGTATCGGGCCAAGGGTAGCGCCTGTATCGGCTCAGCGGGACGCCGTGCTCTTCGGCATACCGGTTCAAGGCCTCGATCGCCGCAGCGTTCTGCGAGCGCCATCGTTCGGCCTCGATGGAGCCAGAACCATCAAGGGCCCGCCTCACGGCGTTCTCCATAACTTCGACGATGTCGACCCCGGCGGCTTCGGCCCTTCGCAGAAGGGCTTCGTCGAGTTCGACTTCGATGCTTCGCTTGGCGACGGCGACCATGGCTCTCGCTCCGTTCGTCCTGATGTTAGGAGCGAGGCTTCCGGCACACAACAGCGAGCCGTCAGAAGAACGATCGCACCAGGCTTCCCGTGAGCATGTTCCAGCCGTCGATCAGGACGAAGAACAGGATCTTGAACGGCAGGGAGATGATGGTCGGCGGCAGCATCATCATGCCCATCGACATGGTCAGCGTCGCCACGATGAGATCGATGACGAGGAAGGGCAGGACGATCAGGAAGCCGATCTCGAAGCCCCGCCGCAGCTCGGAGATCATGAAGGCGGGGATCAGCACCTGCAGCGGCACCTCGCCGTCGAGCGCGGAGCCCTGCTCCACCTCCGGCAGGCGGTCGCGGATGGAGGCCTCCTGGATGTCGGAGAAGAGCGCGAGGTCGGCCGGGCGGACCTGGCTCATCATGAAGTCGTGGAAGGGCGCGGTGATCCGGTCGAACGCCTCCTCCTCGGTGATCTCGGCGGCCAGCAGCGGGCGCAGCCCGTCGCGCCAGGCCTGATCGAAGGTCGGCGTCATCACGAAGAAGGTGATGAAGAGCGACAGCGAGATCAGGATGAGGTTGGCCGGCGTCGACTGGAGGCCGAGGCCCGTGCGCAGGATCGACAGGGCGATGACGACGCGCGTGAAGCTCGTCACCATGATGAGAAGGCCCGGCGCGATCGAGAGGACCGTGACGATGCCGAAGAGCTGGACGATGCGGCCCGAGGCCGAGGCGTCGCCGGAGGGGATCAGCGAGGCGAGGTCGGACAGCGCGTTCGAGCCCGCCTCCTGCCCGAAAGCCGGCGAGGCGGCCAGAAGCAGCGCCCCGAGAAGAAGGGCGAGACGCTTCACTGCGCGACCAGCGAATGGATGATGTAGTCGGCGACGGCCGGGGAGCGCAGGACCGCGCGCTCCTTCAGATCCTCGCGCAGATGCAGGAGGCCGCGCGCGCCCTCGATCTGGGCGAGGTCGAGCGTGCGGGCGAAGGCCAGCGTGTCGGCGCTCACCTGGGCGGCGAGCGTCTCGGCGTCGGCGCCCGCGTCGGAGCGGATGACGAGGCTCGCCTCCAGCCGCGCGATGGCGCTCGAGGGCGTCGCGATGTTGGTGACGACGGGGTCGAGCCGCACCAGCGTCAGCGGTCCGGCGATGCCGGCATAGGCGGCGGGATTGACCGGAGCGGCCTCGGCCGTCTCCTCTGCGGGCGGCGGCGCGGGGTTCGCGATCAGGAAGGCGATGCCGATGCCGGCGCCGGCGGCGAGGAGCGTGACGGCGGCCACGCCGCCGATCGTCGTCAGCTTTCCGCCGCGCCCGGGACGCGAGGCCCCGAGGTCCGGACCCATCGGAATGACGGCTTCGTCTGACATGGCTCGTCCCGCCTCATCTCGTCGCGCGGCCGGGTGGTCCCGGCCGTTAACGAAGCCTTAAGGCGGATGGCTGACGCGGGCCTTGCCGCAGAGCCCGCGCTCGATGCCTCAGTAGGGCATCACGTTGTCGAGAACCTGCTGGCCCCAGCCCGGCTGCTGCACCTCCGACAGGCGCCCGCGCCCGCCGTAGGAGATCCGCGCTTCCGCGATGCGGTCGGACGGGATTGTGTTGTTCGGCAGGATGTCGCCCGGCCGGATGAAGCCCGCGACCTGGAGGACGCGAAGCTCGTGGTTCACCCGAACCTCCTGCTGGCCGGCGATGAAGAGATTGCCGTTCGGCAGGACCTGGGTGACCACGGCGGCGACGAGAAGGTTGATCTTCTCCGAGCGCCGCACCTGTCCGCGTCCCTGCGCGCTCGTGCCGCCCTTCAGCCCGGTCGTCGCGCCGACGGTTCCGATGGAGGCGCCCGAGATCGAGCCTTCGAGGTCGAGGCCGATGTCGATGCCCGAATTGCGCGAGCGCCGCGTGTCGTTGTTGATCTGCGCGTCGTCGTCGATCTCGATCGAGACCGTGACGATGTCGCCGATGTTGAGCGCGCGCGTGTCGCGGAAGAAGTCGGCGTTGCGGTCGGTCCACAGCGAGTTCGTGCCGCGCGGCCGCTCGTAGGGGATCTCGGCGGCCTGGACGATCGGCGTGTTGTGGTAGATGCCGGCCCCGACGGGGCTCATGACCGGCTCGTTGCGGAAGTCCGCCTTCGAGGTCATGCAGCCCGAGAGCGCGAGGGCCGAGCCGAGCGCGGCGAGAATGCGGAAGGTGATCACGAACGGGCCTCCGGGGCCGAGGCAAAGCTGGTCGTGGCGGGATGGGTCCGCTCGACGATGAGAGCGGCGACCTCTGCGGCGACGGGCGCCGGCATCTCGGTCAGGATGGCGCTCGCCTGGCGCGACTTCAGCTTGGCGAGGATGGCGGCCGCCGCCTCGCGGTCGAGGCCCGCCAGCTGCGCGGCCGCCGCGTCCGGCCGCATGGTGGAATAGATGTCGAGGACGATCGGCGAGGTCGAATCGAGGAAGGCCTGACGCTTGTCGAGCCATTCCTGATACTCGGCGCGCTTGGCCTCCAGCTCGTCGATGCGCGCGTCGATCTGGGCCTCGAGCGCCTGGAGCTGCTCGGTCTGATGAAGCGTGCGGGCGTCGCGCGCCGGATCGACGATCGCCGCGCAATAGCGCTCGGCGTCGCTCATCACCGGCGCGGCCACCGTCTGGTTGGTGCCGTCCGAGCCGACGACCCGGACCGTATCGCGCGTTTCGGGCGCGGTCCGGCCCCCCGCTCCGATCGCGAAGGAGGTCGCGGACAGGAGCGTCGTGGCGGCGAGGAGGATGCGGAGCTGGATCATGTCACTGCACCACGAGATCGGCCTGGAGAGCGCCCGCGCTCTTGATGGCCTGGAGGATGGCGATGATGCCGGTCGGCCGCAGGCCGAGGCGGTTCAGGCCCCGAACGACGGAGTCGAGATTGGCGCCCTGGACGAAGGCGAGCTGGCCGCCCTCCTGCTCGGCGTTCACGACCGTGTCGGCGGTGACGACCGTCGCCCCGTCCGAGAAGGGCGCGGGCTGCGAGATGACCGGCGTGTCGGTGATGCGCACCGTCAGCGAGCCGTGGGTCACGGCGACGGTGGAGATCTGCACGTCCTTGCCGATGACGATGGTGCCGGTGCGCTCGTCGATGACGACGCGCGCGGCCTGGTCGGGCTCGATCGCGATGTCGCCGATCTCGGCGAGGAAGCGGGTCGAGGAGAAGGCCTCGGGGCGCGTCAGCGTCACCGTGCGGATGTCCTGCTCGCGGGCGACGGGCCGGCCGTAGCGGGTCTGCGCGAAGGCGTTGATGGCGTCGACGACGCGGATGACGGTCCGGTAGTCCGGATTGCGCATCTCCATCGTGATCGTCGGCGTCTCGATGTCGGGACGGGGCACCTCGCGCTCGATGAGAGCGCCCCCCGCGATGCGGCCGGCGGTCGGCACGCCCTGCGTCAGCGTCTCGTTGGCGCCCTCGCCCTGAAAGCCGGAGACGGCGAGCGGCCCCTGCGCGACGGCGTAGATCTCGCCGTCCGCGCCGTAGAGGGGCGTCATGACGAGCGTGCCGCCCATCAGCGAGGAGGCGTCGCCCAGCGAGGAGACGGACACGTCGATGCGGCTGCCGGTTCCGACGAAGGCGGGAAGCTCGGCGGTGACGACGACGGCGGCCACGTTGCGCGTGCGCGGATTGGCCGAGCGAACGTTCACGCCCATGCGGTCGAGCATCGACTGCAGCGACTGCTGCGTGAAGGGCGAGTTGCGCAAGGAGTCGCCCGAGCCCGAAAGGCCGATGACGAGACCGTAGCCGACCAGCTGGTTCTCGCGCACGCCCTTGACGGTGGTGATGTCCTTGATGCGCACGCCGGACACGCGGCGCGCCTCGGGCGAACGGTTGAGATTGGTGAAGTGCTCGCGCGCGCCGAGCCCGACCGCCCCTGCGGGCGCCCCGGCCGAATAGTCGGCTGCGAAGGTCGACGGCAGGGTGCCGGCGAGGAGACCGAAGGCGATGAGGGCGAGGGCCCGGAGGCGGAGCGAGGAGCGCATCAGTTCAGGATCTCGATCGTGCCGTCGTCGGCGACGATGCCGGTGATGGTGACGCCCGAATCCACGTTGCGGACACGGATGGACTGGCCGGCGCCCGCGCTCATCAAGGGCGTTCCGACGCCGGAGATGGTCAGGCCCGGCTCGCGGTAGACGATCGTGGTCGGCACGCCGGCGCGCACCACGTCGGGGCTCTTGAGGTCGGCGAGCATGATCGGGCGACCCGGCAGAAGGGTGCGCGCGGCGACCCGCCCGTCCAGCATGCCGCGTTCGATCACGTAGGAGGCGAGGTTCTCACCCGGCACGCGGAAGCGCGACGTGACGACACCGCGGTCGAGAACGCTCTGGCCGGGATAGACGACGCTCGCCGGAACCGGCAGGTCGATGTCGGCCGCGAAGGCGCGCACCGGGATCGAAAGCAGGAGCAGCGAGGCGACGAAGACCAGCGCCCCGTAGAAGAGGACGAGCAGCCGCTCGCGGTTCGATCCCTCGCGCATGGCTCAGCGGATTCCCTTGGAGACGACGCTCGACATGTCGTCGGCCGCCTGGATGACCTTGGAGTTCATCTCGTAGGCCCGCTGGGCGGAGATCAGCTCGGAGATCTCCTTCACCGGATCGACGTTGGAGCTTTCCAGATAGCCCTGCTTGAGGACGCCGTAGCCCGGATCGCCCGGCACGCCCGCGACCGGGGCGCCGGAGGCCATCGTCTCGCGGAAGAGGCCGCCGCCCTGCGCCGAAAGGCCGGGCTCGTTGGCGAAGGTGACCAGCGTCAGCTGCCCGAGCTCCTGATCGTCCTGCCCTTCGATGCGGGCGAAAACCTGGCCGGAATCGTTGACCACCACCTCGATCGCGTCGACCGGAATGTCGATCGCCGGCTCCACGGCGAAACCGTCGAGCGTGACCAGCTGGCCCTCGGCATTGGTGTTGAAGGCGCCGGCGCGGGAGTAGAGAATTTCCCCGCCCGGCCCCTCGATCTGGAACCAGCCGGGTCCGTTGATCGCGATGTCGAGGCGGTTGCCGGTCTGCTCCAGCGCGCCCTGCAGATGGACGTTGCGCACGGCGGCCGTGCGCACGCCGAGGCCGATCTGCGCGCCTTCCGGAATGACGTTCTCGCCGCCGCGGGCGGGCACGCCCTGCATCCGCTCGATCTGGTAGAGGAGGTCGGTGAACTCGGCGCGGGCGCGCTTGAACCCCGTCGTGTTGATGTTCGCGATGTTGTTCGCGATCACCTCGACGTTGGTCTGCTGCGCGTTCATCCCGGTGGCGGCGATGGCAAGGGCTCGCATCGGTTCTGGCGTCCTTAGATCTGCATGCGGGAGAGTTCGAGATAGGCGGAGACCACCTTGTCGCGCACCGCGACGGCGGTCTGGAGCGTGCGCTCCGCGTTCATCACCGCCTCGACGACGGCCTGCGTGGAGGCCGAGCCGTTGACGCCCTGGATCGACACGGTCTCGGCGGCCTTCAGGCTGCCCATCGCCTCGGAGGCGACCTGCGACATGACGGCGGAGAAGTCGGTGCCGGCCGCCTGACGGGCGGCGGCGGAGGCGGCAGAGGCGCCGGGCTGGATGCCGGAGAGACCGTCGATCTCCAGGCGCGGAAGGGCGGAATTGAGGGCGGGAATCATGGTCTTCAGCTCCTCATCAGGTCGATGGTCATGTTGACGAGCTCGCGGGTCTGCTTGACCACCTGGAGATTGGCCTCGTAGGCGCGATTGGCCTCACGCATGTCGGCCATCTCCACGAGCATGTTGACGTTGGGCAGTTTCACGTAGCCGTTCGCGTCGGCGGCCGGGTTGCCCGGATCGTACTCGGTGCGGAAGTCCGACCGGTCCGTGCCGATGCGGGAGACGCCGACGAGGTTGGCGCCCGTCAGCCGGTCGAGCTCGCCCGCGAAGGTCACCGTCTGGCGGCGATAGGGGTCCGAGCCCGGCGTCTCGCCCGTCGAGCGGACGTTGGCGACGTTCTCGGAGACGACGCGCAGTCGGGTGGACTGCGCTTCGAGGGCGGAGGCCGCGACCTTGAGCGCGGCGGAGATGGGATCGACCGACATCGTGTCTTCAGCCTCTGAGCGTGGAGAGGAGCATGCGGTGGAAGGCCTTGGTGATGGACGTGTTCAGCGCGTAGTCGCGCGAGACCTCGCCGGCCTTGAGCATCTCCTGCTCCAGGCTCACCGTGTTGCCCGAATGGGTGACGTCCCAGCGTTCCGACGCCGAGGGCGTGACGGCCTGCCCGGTCGGCCCGCCGCCGGCGGCCAGATGCATGCGGTCGGTTCCGGCCATTTCCAGGCCGGTCGTCTCGAGCACCTGCGAGAAGCTCGCGATGTCCTTCGCGCGGAAACCCGGCGTGTCGGAGTTGGCGACGTTCTCGGCGACGATGGCCTGCCGCTGGCTGAGCCATTCGGCCTGGCGGCTCGCAAGGCCGAAGAGATAGATGCCGCTCATGTCCCGGGCCTCTTTGAGACGGTTATGGTTAACCGACTTCTAAGGAGGACCACTTGCGTCAAGCTTGCTCATCCGAAGTAGAGCTTGCAGAAGATGTAGTTTAGAGGAAAGCTATTCTTAACGACCTGTTAACCATTGGTCGTCAGGCGAGCGGGCGAAGGCGCGCGGCCTCGATGGCTGACTTCAGGCGCGCGGTGTTCACCAGCGGATCGTCGTCCGGCTGGTCGAAGACGATGTAGGTGATGTCCACGCCCGCCTTGGTGGCGGTGAGGGCGAGCCGGAAATGGACGCTCACGCCCTGCGAGTGGAACTCCATGTCGAGATCGACTTCCGGCGCCGTTCCCCAGGCCAGGCGCACGTCTCCGCCATTGCCGAAGCGCAGGGCGCCGGGCGCGAGATAGAGCTGCGCGGCCCCTTCGACGAGATCGGCGAGGTTGCCGAGAAGGTCCATCCGCAGGAACGCGACGTAGTCGATCACGTCGACCAGCCGCAGTTCGGCGGCCACCTCCTTGACCGCGCCGGCAAGAAGCCGTTCGCGCGCCACGGCATGCTTGTTGCGGATGTCGAGCATGGCGTGAAAACCCATGAGGCAGGTCTCGTCTTCTAGATGTGATGCAGTCCGGCGCCGTCCTCGCGAACGCCCGCCGGCGCTGTCATCGAAGGTCAGGCGGCACCCATTCCGACGTGCGCGCCCTGCCTCTGATGCAGGTAGTAGATGAGCTCCGCGACCGCCTTGAAGAACTGCGGCGGAATCATCTGATCGACTTCCACATGCTCGTACATCGACCTTGCCAAGAGCTTGTCTTCGATGACAGGAACGTCGTTCGACTCGGCGATTTCTCTGATCTTCAGGGCCACGAGATCGACGCCCTTGGCGACGACGACCGGCGCGCCGCCCTCCTCGCGGACATAGCGAAGGGCGATGGCGAAGTGCGTCGGGTTGGCGATCACGAGGGTCGCCTTCGGAACCTCGGCCATCATGCGCTTCTTGGAGCGCTCGCGGGCGATCTGGCGCCGGCGCGCCTTCATCATCGGGTCGCCTTCGGCCTGCTTGTGCTCGTCCTTGATCTCCTGCTTCGTCATCATCAGGTCGCGCTTCCAGTGGACGCGCGAGAAGAGGAGGTCGGCGGCGACGAGGACGATGGTCGCGATCGAGACAGCCGACAGAAGCTGCATCGACATGGTCAGGATCGTCTCGGGCAGCTGGGCCGGGTCGGAGAACATCGTCGCCATGGCGGTCCGCAGGTCGGAGACGAGGAACATCGAGACGATGACTGTGATGGCGGCGAACTTGAACACCGCCTTGCCGAACTCGGTGAGGCCGCGGACGCCGAACAGGCGCTGCCAGCCCTGCCGGAGGGAGATGTTGGAGGCCTTCGGCCGGATGCGCTCCACGTTGATCTGGGGCACGTTCTGCAGCACCGAGGACATGACGCCCGCGATGATGAAGAAGGCGGCCGCCGGGGCGACGAAGATCGCCATCTCCAGCGCGGTCATGTGGAGGAGATGCAGCGCGTCGCGCCCGTTGCCGAGGTCCCACTGCGCGGGGTTCTCGAAGACGGAGGCGAGATTCAGGCCGAGACGCTCCCCCGCGTCGCGGAACTGGAAGGAGAAGAAGGCGAGCGCGGCGAACAGCGATCCCAGGATCGGGGCCTCGCGGGAGACGGGCAGATTGCCCTTCTCCACCGTGTCCCGGATCTTCTTTTCCGTCGGCTGCTCGGTTTTCGAGCTCCTGTCCGCTCCCTCGGCCAAGGTCGCTCGTCCTTATCGGTTCAGGCGTCGGCCGAGGGAAGGGCGATGCGGCCTTCGTTCGCCAGGCGCAGGGCCAGGGCGGCGATGGACCGGCGGGCGCTCTGCACCTCGTCGGGCGTGACGTCGCGCGGCTGGGCCAGCTCGGCTTCGACCATGCGGCGCGCTCGTGCGGCGAGCGCGGAGAGAACCGTCTCGCGCAGCTCGTGCTCGGCGCCGGTCAGCGCCGTCGTGACGATGTCCGACTGGACGTCGTCGAACAGCACCAGCAGCGACTTGCGCGAGAGCTGCGGCAGGTCCTCGAAGGCGAAGAGCAGGCGGCGGACCGCGGCGTAGTCGTCCGGCTCGCTCTGCGCGAGCGAGGCGAGAAGCTCGTCGGCCTGCGGCTTGTCCATGCGGTTGACGATCTCGGCGAGACCGGCATGGCGCGCGCTGCGCACCTTGCGCTCGTCGCGCGCGACATGGACGTTGCGGAAACTGGTCTCGAACATCGTCTCGGCGGCCGGCGTGAGCGGGCGCGCCACGAGAAGGCGGCGCAGCACGTCGTTGCGGAAGGCCGGCTCGAAGCCGCTGACGATAAGGGCCGCGATCTGCGGCGAAAGCCGGGGCAGGACGTTGGCGACGATCTGCGGATGCTCCTGGACGAGCACGGCGCGCATCGTGTCGACGCCCTGCTCCTCGAACCGCGGCCAGAGCGGCTGAGCGTCGTCCTCGAAGCCCGCCTGCGGCGTCTCGGGGAAGATCGTCGCCAGTTGCTCCTCGCTCAGCGTCTCCTTGAGGAGCTTCTGCATCTCGCTGTCGAGGGCCGACAGGCCGGGGCCGGTCTTGAAGGCTTCCTGGAACTCGAAGACGAGCGCGTCGAGCTCCTGCGCGGAGACCGGCGACTGGGTCGCGGCTCCGCGGCGCAGCGCGCGGATGTCGTCGGGACTGAAATGGCGCAGCACGCGCCCGGCGCCCGTCGGCCCGAGCGCCAGAAGAAGGACCGCGGCGCGCGAAGCGCCGTCGAGCGCGACGCTCATGCCGGTCCGATCGTAGGCTTCCACGCTGATCATCCGCTCAGGCGGCGGCCGGGCGCGAGCGCGCGGGGCGGGCGCCGGGGGACACGATCTCGGTCAGGGTGATGCCGAAGCGGGTCCCCTCGTTCTCCAGCACGACGACCTCGCCGCGCGCCACGACGCGGCCGTTGACCATCAGGTCCACCGGATCGCCGACGCTGGTGTCCAGCTTCACGACCGCGCCGCGGCCGAGCTTGACGAGGTTGGCGACCGGCATGGAGGTCTTGCCGAGCACGACCTGCACCGTCACCGGAATGTCCATGATGAGGTCGAGATTGGGCTTGCCGGCCGGGACCGGCTGCTCGAAGGCCTGCGCCTCGGGCGCCTCGTCCTCGAAGCCCGCGCCGTCGAAGCCGGCGCCGTCGAGACCCGCGCCGTCGAGGCCGAAACCGTCGTTTTCGAAGGCCGGGGCCTCGATCGCATCGTCTTCGTCCAACATCGTGTGATCGTCCTCTGGAGATATCGGCATCAGTAGCGTCCCAGGCTGGCGCGGACTTGAATTCAGGCGGCTTGACGGCGCGTTTCGGCGGCGGCGAGCGTCAGGTGGAGTTCAGCGGAGCGGATGGCGTAGTCCAGCCGCTCGGTCTGGGTCCTGCCGGCCGCGACGGCGTCCTGCAGCGCCTGCACGGTCTGCATGCCCTCGCACCGGAAGGCGGCGATGGCGCGTGCGGCGCGGTCGATGGCGGCGTCCGACTCGGCGAGCATGCGGCGGAAGCCGGAGCTTTCGGCGCGCAGCTTGCGCAGCTCGCGCACCATGGCGCCGCAACGCCAGGCCGTGAAGGCCAGCGCCGAGAGCAGCAGGAGGTCAATCAGCCAGGATGTCATCGATGAACTCCTCGGTCGGGTCGATCTTCTCTTCGATGCGAACGATGTAGGCGTCGCGCGAGCGGCCGATGCGGCCCCGGAAGAGGCGCTGGTCCTCGCATTCCAGCGTGACCAGACCGTCCAGGCGCGTGCCGAGGACGATGGTCTGGCCGACGGTGAAGGCGGACAGGGCGCCGAGGGTCGTCGGCATCTCGTCGAGAAGCGCCGTCACCTCCATCTGCGCGTCGAGAAGCCCCTCCTCGATGTCGCGCGCCCAGGCCTCGTCGGCGGGCGGCGCCGGGGGCTCGGGCAGGTGGTCCAGCTTGCGCCGGTGCAGCGCCAGGAGGCTCTGCGGGATGGCCGCGCCGATCACGCTGCGCAGATTGCCGAGCTTCAGTTCGAAGGTCAGTCCGACGAAGCCCGCCCCGTCCTGCGAGAGTAGCGCCTGCAGGCGCGCCGGAGCCTCGACGCTGACCAGTTCGCGCGCGACGAGCGCGGTCTCCATGATGGAGGACAGGGCCGCGTCGCCGCCCGCCAGGATCCGTTCCAGGACGAGGCGGCAGAAGCAGCGGTCGAGCTCGGTCAGCGGGCGGGGCGCGGCGGAGACCACCGTCCCGTCGCCGCCGAAGAGGCATTCGGCGACGAGATCGCCGAAGCCGGCGTCGAGCGTCACGAGGAGCGGCTGGGGCCAGCCCGGCGATCCGGCGAGCAGGAGCAAGGCGGGCGCGGAGCCCGGCGCGAGCGCCTCGGCGCCGACATAGTCGACCTCGAGCGGCGAGCCGAACTCGGAGGCCAGCGCGGAGCGCAGGCGCTCCGCCCATTCGGTGCCCACCAGCTTCAGCCGCGGCAGGCGGTCCGGCTCGACGCGCGCGGCGGAGCGAAGCGTGGTCTTGAGGTCGCGTTCGGCGCTCATCAGCATGGCCGCCCGCCCCGTCAGGCCGCTTGCGCGCTGGGCGCGCCGCCGCCGATCGTCTCGCTCTCGACCTCGTCGATCGTCGGACGGTCATAGGCGGAGATGGTCTTGCGGCCGTATTCGAGCGCCACCTGCGGCATGGCGCCGTTCATGTAGGCGATGAGCGTCTGCTTCACGATGACGTACATGCGGACCTTCTTTTCGCGAACGCCCTTCACCTTGGTGGCGATGGGGCCGACGACCGCGTAGGAGAAGAAGATGCCGGCGAAGGTGCCGACGAGGGCGGCGCCGATCAGCTGGCCGAGGATCTCGGGGCTCTGGTCGAGCGCGCCCATCGCCTTGATGACGCCGAGGACGGCGGCGACGATGCCGAGCGCGGGAAGGCCGTCGGCGACGTCCTGGAGCGCATGCTTGGCCTTCATCGTGTCGCGGCTGATGGTCTGGATCTCCTCGTCCATCAGCGACTCGATCTCGTGCGGACGCACATTGCCGATGATGATGAGACGGCAGTAGTCGCAGACGAAGCTGGTCATCGCCTTGTCCTTCACCACGTTCGGAAAGGCGGCGAAGATCGGCGAGGTCTCGGGGCTGTCGATATGGGTCTCGACCTCCGAGCGCGGCTTGCCGCGCATCTCGCGCATCAGCGAATGAAGGAGGCTGAGGAGGTCGAGATAGTCGCGCCGCTTGGGCACGGCGTTCTTGAACGCCTCGAAGCAGGCCTTGCCCGTGTCCTTCACCACCTTCATCGGGTTGGCGACGAGGAACGTGCCGAAGGCCGCGCCCAGGATGATGACGTATTCGAAGGGCTGCACGAGCACGTCGAGGTGCCCGCCCATCGCCATGTACCCGCCCAGCACGCAGCCGAGCGTCACGATCAGTCCCAGTATGATGCCCATCAGCTCCGCTCGTCCCCTCGTACACGGCCATGTGATTCCTAGGGAGACCGACTTGCGCGAGCCTGTTTGTCCGGCCACCATCGCCCGGCGACGACACGCGGGCCATCGGGACGAACCGCCGGCATGAGCCTCTCACCGCAGGACCGCCGCCGCCGTCTGGCGGCAAAGCGAGTGAACGAAAGCTTGAAGCTCGCGGCCAACTTCTTGAACGCGATCGCCATCGGCGTGGTCGGTGCGGCCTTCATCGTTCCGGGGGTCACCGACTTCGCGACGGTCCGGTGGATTTGGATTCCGGCCGGACTCGTCCTACATCTGGTGGGACACATGCTCCTGCAGTCGCTGCGATCGGAGGATTGACGATGTCAGATACGTTAGGCTGGGCCGTCCCCGTCGTGACGCTGGGCATCGCCGCCCTCATCTACGCGGCCGGGCGCTACTCTGTGCACCGCTTCGACAAGAAGTACGGGCGCGACCTGTAGGGCGCCCGCCGGGCCGCCACAGGCTGGGACAAGCTCGTTTTCCGATCCTTCGCCGGTCTTCTTCGGCCGTCCTCGCGACGCGCCCTCTTCCAGACGACCGGACCCCATCTCATGCAAACTTCGCTGCCGATCGCCCTGTCCGCCCAGCTGGCGATGGAGAAGCGTCTCGACACCATCGCCAACAACGTCGCCAACGCGCGGACGGTCGGCTTCCGCGCCGAGGAGGTGAAGTTCGAGACCTATCTCTCGACGACCGACCGCAGCCGCGCCGCCTTCGTCTCGCCGGGCGAGACCTTCCTGTCCACGCGAGCCGGAGAGCTGACGCAGACCGGCAACGCGCTGGATCTGGCGGTCGCCGGCGACGGCTGGTTCGCGTTCCAGGGTCCGAAGGGTCCGGTCTACACCCGCGACGGGCGCATGCAGATGACCCCGGACGGCGAGTTGCAGACCCTCACCGGCCGTCCGATCCTCGACGTCGGCGGGGCTCCGCTCCTGGTCGATCCGGCCGGCGGCACGATCCACGTCGCGCGCGACGGCATGATCCTGCAGAACGGGGCGCAGGTCGGCGCGGTCGGCCTGTTCCAGATGCAGCCGCAGACGAATTTGACGCGCTTCGACACGTCCGGCGTCGTGCCCGACCGCCAGCCCGTCGCCGTCCTCGAATTCGGCGAGATCGGCGTGGTGCAGGGCTTCGTGGAAGGCTCCAACGTCAATCCGATCCTGGAGATCACGCGCCTGATCGAGGTGCAGCGCGCCTTCGAGCAGGGGGCGAGCCTCGTGTCCTCAGCCGAGCGCTCGCTCGATAGCGCCATCGCCGCGCTCGGGGCGCAGCGGTGAGCCAAGTCGCACGGGCCGCGCCCGACTTCTCGGCCCTCGAAGGGCCGACGATCGAGGTCTTCGGACAGGTCGTCGACATCAGCCCGCAGGCGTTCCGCGTCGCCGGGCTTTCGCCCTTCCTGCGGCTCGGCGACTGCGTGGTCTGCGAGGGACCGGAAGGCGGCGAGCTCGGAGAGGTGGTGCGTATCGAGGGCGACACGGCGACGGTCAAGCCCTTCGCCGTCGGCCTTCGCGCGGGCGTGCGCTCCCGCGCCCGCCGGGGCGGCCCCGTCACCATTTCGCCCACGAGCGCCTGGAAGGGCCGGGCCGTCGACGCCTTCGGCCGCCCGTGCGACGGGCTCGGCCCGCTCGACAGCGGGGACGACCCGCAGATCGCCGACCGCACCGCCACCGCCGCCATGCGCCGCGGCCGCATCCGCACGCCGGTGAAGACGCAGGTCAAGGCGATCGACGTCTTTACGCCTCTGGTGAAAGGGCAGCGGATCGGCATCTTCGCCGGCTCAGGCGTCGGCAAGTCCACGCTCCTGTCCATGCTGGCGCGCGCCTCGGGCTTCGACAGCGTCGTCGTCGCTCTCGTCGGCGAGCGCGGCCGCGAGGTCCGCGAGTTCCTGGAAGAGACGATGAAGGGCGCGCTCGATCGCGTCGTCACCGTCGTCGCCACCGGCGACGAGAGCCCGATGATGCGGCGCCTCGCGCCCAAGACCGCGATGTCCATCGCCGAGTATTTCCGCGACCAGGGCGACGACGTCCTCCTGATCGTCGATTCCGTCACGCGCCTCGCCCATGCCGCCCGCGACGTCGCGCTCGCGGCCGGCGAGCCGCCGGTCTCGCGCGGCTATCCGCCGAGCGTCTTCTCCGAGCTCCCGCGCCTTCTGGAGCGTGCCGGAGCGGGCGCGGAGGGCTCCGGAACCATCACCGGGCTCTTCGCCGTCCTCGTCGATGGCGACGACCATAACGAGCCGATCTCCGACGCGATCCGGGGAACGCTGGACGGCCACATCGTCCTCGACCGGGCCATCGCGGACGAAGGTCGCTTCCCGGCGATCGACCTTCTGAAATCCATCTCCCGCATGGCGGACCTGTCCTGGACGCCGCAGGAGCGCGAGCTCGTCACCAAGCTCAAGGCGATGATCGCGCGCTACGAGGACACGCGCGACCTGCGCCTCCTCGGCGGCTACGTGCGGGGCAATGACGGCACGCTCGACCAGGCGGTCGATCTCGTGCCGCATCTCTATTCGGCAATGGCCCAGCACCCGTCCGACCCGCGCGAGGCCGACGCCTTCGAGGCCCTGTCGCGCGCGCTCAAGGCCGGTCTCGGCGTCGGCTGAGGCCGTCAGGATCGGGCCTGCGCCCGACGAAGCCCTCATCGGCCCTTCGGGCCATCCTCCCCCGTTCCGGGAGAGGGAAGAACGGCCTTCCCGGCAAGGTCGATGCAAGACCGAAGCGACGAAGCGATCCCTTCTCCCCTCGGGGAGAAGGTCCCGGCAGGGGGAAGAGGGCTTCGAGGGGCTCCGGCGCCCACCCCTCCCCCATCTGCGCGTTTGCGGACTTGCACCTCGGCCACGTCCCCTCCAAGAGGAAGGCGAGGAGGCCCCCCGGCATGACGACGACACTGGAGAACCCCGCCTCGAAGCGTCCGCGCGCTCGGCTCGACGCGCTCGCCGACCGCTGGACCGCGCGGCGTCTGCGGCCGATCCTGTGCCTCGACGATTTCGAGCCGGCGGCGCGCCGGATCCTGCCCCGTCCCCTGTTCGGCTATGTGGCGGGGGCGGCCGAGACCAACGCCGCGCTCGCCAACAACCGCGCGGCCTATGCCGCCTACGGGCTCGTTCCCCGCACGCTGGTGGACGCCTCGAAGCGCCACACGCGCAAGACCCTTCTGGGGCGGACATGGGCGCATCCCTTCGGCATTCCGCCGATGGGGCTGTCCGCGCTGATGGCCTATCGCGGCGACCTCGTTCTGGCGGAGGCCGCGCGCCGCGCCGACATACCGATGATCCTCAGCGCCACCTCGCTGATCCCGCTCGAGGAGGTCGCGAAGGTGACGCCCGGCGGCTGGTTTCAGGCCTATCTGCCCGGCGACGAGCGGCGCATCGACGCCATGATGGATCGCGTGGAGGCCGCCGGCTACGAGACCTTCGTCCTGACGGTCGACGTCGCCGTCACCCCGAACCGCGAGAACAACGTCCGCAACGGCTTCTCGACGCCGCTGAAGCCGAGCCTGCGCCTCGCCTTCGACGGCGCGGTCCGGCCCGAATGGACCTTCGGGACGCTCGGCCGCACGCTGCTGAGCCACGGCATGCCCCATTTCGAGAATGGAGACGCCTTTCGCGGCGCGCCCATCTTCTCGCGCAACGCGGCTCGCAACTTCGACGGGCGCGACGCACTCGCCTGGCCGCACATGGAGCGTATGCGAAAGCGCTGGAAGGGCAGGTTCGTCGTCAAGGGCATCCTCCACGTCGCGGACGCGGTGCGGGCGGTGGAGAGCGGCGCGGACGCGATCGTCCTCTCCAACCATGGCGGGCGCCAGCTCGACGGCGCCCTGTCCGCCCTGACCGTCCTGCCGGAGATCCGGCGTGCGATCGGAGCGAACGCCGAGATCATCGTCGACGGCGGAATCCGGCGCGGCACCGACGTGATGAAGGCGCTCGCTCTCGGAGCGGACTTCACGCTGGTCGGCCGTCCCTTCCTCTATGCGGCGGCCATTGCAGGCGCGGCGGGCGTCGATCACGCGACGGGGCTTCTCGCCGCCGAGATCGAGCGGAACATGGCGCTGATCGGGATCACCGACCTGAACGAGCCCGACGAAAGCTTCGTCCGCCGGCTGGACGGGCTTCCTATCGCCTCGGCGTAAGGCGGAAGCCGGCGACCCCCGCGCAGAGCCAGCCGAGGATCAGGATCGAGCCGCCGAGCGGCGCGGTCGCGATCATGTCCCGCGGCGCGAAGACGGCCCGCACGAAGAGGTCGCCCGAGAATAGGAGCACGCCGAGGACCCAGGCGGTCGCCGCGATCGAAAGAGCGCGCGTCCCCCGGTCGGCGAGACAGGCCGCGAGGACCGCCGGGGCGTGGACGAGGCAGATCGCCGCCGCCGTGCCGACGAGCCTCGGGTCCCCGCCATGGGCCGCATAGGCCGCTCCTGCGACGCCCGCCGCGCCCATGAGGCCGGCGGCGGCGATGAGGAGAGAAGCGCGCATGAATCGTCCCTTCCGTTGACGCCCCACCTGCTCGCTCCCCGCCCCGCGCGTCAAGCCGATCGCTTTCTTCGGGGGGCCGGCTCCGCTATGCGGGACGAGGACGGCAGGCGGGGCCTCATGGAATGACGAAGATCGGCGACATCCTGAGCGTCATGGACGCGGCGGCGCGTGAAGCCGGCGCCCTGGCCCTGCGGGCGCGAAGCGAGGGCATAGAGGCCGAGTTCAAGGCCGATTGCAGTCCGGTCACCCGCTCGGACCGGCAGGCCGAGGCGATCATCCTCGAATGGCTGGGCAGCGCCTTCCCCGGTCTTCCCGTGGTCGCGGAGGAGGCCTTCGCGGCCGGTCGCGTGCCCGATGTCCTCGGGCAGCGCTTCTTTCTGGTCGATCCGATCGACGGAACGCGCGAATACATCGCCGGGCGTGACGAGTTCACCGTGAACATCGCCCTTCTGGACCGGGGAGAGCCGGTCGCGGGAATCGTCTTCGTTCCGGCGCTCGGCCAGCTCTATTCGGGTTCGCCGGAGGGCGCCTTCCGGCGGACGGGCGAAGGCCCCGCCCAGCGGATCGGCGTGCGCCGGCCGGACGGACCGCCGGTCGCGCTCGCCAGCCGCTCGCACCGGACGAGCGCGACGAACGACTGGCTCGCCGCCCACGGCGTGGAGACGGTGCTCGCGGTCGGCTCGTCCCTGAAGTTCTGCCGGCTCGCGGAAGGGGCTGCCGACGTCTATCCCTGTCTCGGCCCGACCATGGAATGGGACACCGCCGCCGGACAGGCGGTGCTCCAGGCCGCCGGCGGGCGCGTGGCGCAGCCGGACGGAGCGCCGCTCCTTTACGGCAAGCGCGGGCCGGACGGCCGGCCGGACCTCCTGAATCCGCCCTTCGTCGCCTTCGGCCTCGTCAGCCTGACGACGGCCTGACCCCGTCCGGCGGCGAGCCCGGCAGGTCCGGCGCGTCGGCCTGCGGGTCCGCCAGAACGACGTCGAGACGCGGCTCGACATGGGGCATCTCGTCCCGAACCGAGCCCTCCCAGAGCTGGTAGCCCGCCGAATGCGCGGCCTTGCCGAGAAGATGGGCCGAGAGCGGCGCGGTCAGGAAGAAGAAGAAGATCGCCGCCACGGCCCGCAGCACCTCCGCCGTCTCGTTGGAGACGATGGCGAGCGCCACGAGCGTCAGCGCCGAGCCGACCGTTCCCGCCTTCGCCGCCGCATGGACGCGCGTGTAGAAGTCGGGAAAGCGCAGCAGGCCGATCGCCGCCACGAGCACGAAGGACGTGCCCGCCAGGACGAAGATGCCCGCCAGGATGTTGGCGACGGCCGTCATCGCAGCATCTCCTCGCGCGCGAAGGCCTCGCGCCGCCGATGGCGTTCCTCGGCCTCCTCCTTCGGCACCTCCTGGACGGGCGAGCGCTCGGTGTCGCCGCGCGCCAGAATGAAGCGGGCGAAGGAGATGGTGGCGAGAAAGCCCACGAGGCCGAGCGCGATGGCGACGTCGACATAGAGGGTGAAGCCGGTGTCGATGCCGACCACCGCGACGAAGCCGATGGTCGAGGCGGTCAGGACGTCGAGACCGAGGACACGGTCGGGCAGCGTCGGCCCCTTCCAGATGCGGATGATGGTCAGGACGAAGGCGATCGAGAGCAGCGCCAGCGCGAGGCCGAGCGCGAAGTCCAGGAAGGTCTCGGACAGCGTCAGGACGTTCATCGAAGGGCCTCCAGCAGCCGGCGCTCGAAGCCTTCGGCGATCTTGCGGCGCTCGGCGTCGGGATCGGAGCAGTCGAAGGCGTGGATGAAGAGCGTCGTCCGGTCCTCGGAGATGTCGAGGACGACCGAGCCCGGGGTGAGGCCGATGAGATTGGCGAGAAGGGCGATCTCGAAATCGCGGTCGACCATCAGGCGATAGGCGAAGACGCCCGGCTTGAGCTCTCCGTCCCGGTCGAGGACGGCGCGGGCGATGCGAACGGCCGAGGCGAGGATCTCCCAGACCAGGAAGGCGAGCAGGGAGCCGATCTTGGCCCCGCGCGAGAGATAGCCGCCCGTGCCGATCTGCTCGCGGATCAGATACAGGGTGAAGGCCGCCAGGGCGAAGCCGAACAGGAGGTTGGCGAGGGTGAAGGTGGCCGTGACGACCACCCAGACCAGCGCCAGGACGATGTTGACGACGAAGAGCGTCACCGCGTGCTCCCCAGGACCGAGGACAGATAGGCGCTGGGGGAAAGGAGCTCGTTGGCCGCCTGGAAGGTCAGCGTCGCCAGCCATTGCGGGAAGAGACCGACGAGGACGACGAAGAGCGCCAGCCCGACCAGCGGGACCAGGGCGAGCGGGCGCCCCGGCGGCGGCGCGCGGAACGTGTCGTCGGCGATCGCCTTGGCCTCCACGGGGTCGTTCGCGCGGCTGAGCGCGGGCAGCGGACGCCAGAAGGCGAGCGCGAAGACCCGCACGGCCGCGATCGTGATCAGGAAGCCGGAGAACAGGACGGCGAAGGTAAGCCAGGGCAGATCCGCCGCGATCGTGGAGCGCACGAGCAGCATCTTGGGCCAGAAGCCCGAGAAGGGCGGCAGGCCGGCCACCGAGAAGAGCAGCACGAGGAAGAGGGCGGAGAAGAGCGGATGGCGCCGCCACATCCCGCCCATCTCGTGCAGCGAGGAGGAGCCGTTCCGGAAGGCCGCGACGCCGGTCGCCAGATACAGCGCCGTCATCACCACGATCGAATGGAGCGCGTAGAAGATCGAGCCGGCGAGCCCGGTGGCGAGCGTTCCCTGCGCCGCGAGGTTGGAGATCCGCTGGGCGAGCGTGCGCGTGTCCTCGCCCACCACGCTCGCCGCTCCGGTGACGATCGAGACCGATTCGCTCTCCAGGATCGGCGGGACGGCGAAGCCGACGAGGATCGTGCCGATGCCGGCGATGACGAGATAGTTCAGCAGCCGGCGGATGTCGGTCTGCGCCAGCGCGCCGAGCGCGCCGACCATCATGGTCAGCGCCGCCATCCAGGCGATCACGATGCCCAGCCCCTCCCGTTCGGGCGGGAAGAGCATCAGGACGATGCGCAGCATCGCGTAGATGCCGACCTTGGTCAGGAGTCCCGCGAAGAGCGCCGACACGACGAAGCGCGGCGTGTGGTAGGAGGCCGGGAGCCAGAAGTTCAGCGGAAAGGCCGCCGCCTTCATCGAGAAGGAGATGAGGAAGAGGACCGCGATGGTCTGCAGCGCGCCCTCGCCTTCCATCGCCGCCGACTTCACCGCGATGTCGGCCATGTTGAGGGTGCCGAAGACGCCGTAGAGATAGGCGACCGTCAAGAGGAAGATCGTGGCGGCGATGAAGTTCAGGAAGCAGTACTTCGTCGCCCCGTCGAGCTGCTCGCGCTCCGATCCGAGGATCAGGAGGCCGAACGAGCCGATCAGCATCACTTCGAACCAGACGTAGAGGTTGAAGATGTCGCCGGTCAGGAACGAGCCACACACGCCCGCGATCATGATGAAGAGGAACGGGTAGAAGCCGTAGCGCCGCTCCTCGGAATCGATCGAGGCGACGGCGTAGATGCCGCAGGCGAGGCCGACGAAGGCCGAGACGGTCAGGAAGAGCGCGCTCGTCAGATCGGCCGTGAAGGAGACGCCGAAGGGCGGGCGCCACCCGCCCATCGCCATCGAGATCGGCCCGCGCGTCGCCACCGTGACGAGCAGCGCCACCGCGTTGACGAGCAGCAGCGACAGGCCGACGACGGCGACCGGCGGATGCCAGGCCATCTGTCGGCGCATCATCAGGAGGACGGCCGCGAAGACGAAGCAGATGCCGATCGGCAGGATGAGCAGCCAGTCCGCCAGCCCTCCGTCGCGGAGCACCATTGCGTCCAGAACCATCTGGTCGAAGGAGCGGGTCTCGGTCACGGCGTCAGTATCCGAGAGGCGGCAGCCCCTCGTCCTCGGGTTCGGCGACGCGCATGCGCTGCGTGTCGTCCGTCTCCAGATCCTGGTAGGCGCGATAGGTCAGCACCAGGAGGAAGACGAAGAGCGAAAAGGCGATCACGATCGCGGTCAGGATCAGCGCCTGCGGCAGCGGATTGGCGATCTCGGTCGGCGGCATCTCCAGGCCGTAGGGGATCAGCGGCGGCGCGATGGGGCCGATGCGGCCCGCCGCGAACAGCGCCAGATTGCAGGCGTTCGCGAACAGGACGACCCCGATCAGCATGCGGATGATGTGCCGGGACATCAGGAGATAGATCCCGAAGGCGAACATGATCCCGGAGACGGCGGCGATGGCGGTTTCCATTCCGGCCTACCTCTCCTCGAGCGAGAGCGCGATCGCGACGATGGCGCCGACGATGACGAGATAGACCCCGATGTCGAAGAACAGCGTCGAGGAGATCGGCACCTCGCCGCCGAGGAAGTCGGGAAAGGCCCAGAGCCCGGTCATGAAGGGGAAGCCGGCGACGATCGAGGCCATGCCGGACAGGACGGCCATCAGAAGGCCGAAGGCCGCGTAGGCAATCGGGTGGAAGTAGAGCGCGCGCCGCACCGCCTCGACGCCGACGGCCATGCCGTACACCGCGATGGCCGAGGCCGCGATCAGCCCGCCGATGAAGCCGCCGCCCGGCTCGTTGTGCCCGCGCAGCAGGACGAAGAGCGAGAAGAGGAACATCAGCGCCGTCAGATAGGGAGCCGAGACGCGGAAGATGATGGTTCTCATGCGACCTCTCCCGTGCGGGCGGCCGCGACCGCCTTCGGCGTGACCGGGCCGGGCGCGCCGGCGGGCTTGCGCTTCTTCTTGGCCCGCGCGGCGAGCTCCTTCTTCGAGACCCGAATGCGCACCAGCGCCAGGATCGCCGCCGCCGTCGTCATGACGACCGCGATCTCGCCCATCGTGTCGACCGCCCGGAAGTCGACGAGGATGACGTTCACGATGTTCCGGCCATGGGCGATCGTATAGCTGTACTGGGCGAAGAACTGCGACACGGCCGGGTCGAATTCGAGCTGCGTGACCGTGATCAGGAAGAGCGCGAAGCCCAGCCCGCCGAAGCCGGCGAGGACCATCTCGGGCATGGCCTCGCGCCAGGGGCGCCGGTCGGCCGGCATCAGGCGAAGGCGCGTCATCACGAGCGCGAGGATGGCGACCGTCAGGATCTCCACCATCAGCTGGGTGAAGGCGAGGTCCGGGGCGCCGAGGAGGAGGAAGAGCAGCGCGGTTGCGATGCCCTGAATGCCGAGCGAGACCACGGCGGCCAGCCGGCTCGGCGCGTTGGCGACGACGACGAGGCCGAGCACGACGAGGCCGAGCACCGCCCATTCGTAGAAGTAGAGATTGGGCATGGCCGGCCATTCGGGCAGCGCGTCCGCCCCGATCAGGGTCACCCAGAGCGCGCCGATGATCACGATGAAGGTGACGCGCATGTAGTAGTCGAGGCGGCCCGGCTGCAGGAGGTTCGTCAGCCGGAAGGAGAAGGCGATGAGCCCGCGCATCAACTGGTCGAAGCCACGATCCGGTCCCCAGCCGATGGAGGACAGGGTCGAGGCGATCCGCGCGCGCAGCGGGGCCGAGTACCAGTAGAGGATCAGCCCCGCGATCACGGTGACGATCGACAGATACAGGGCCGCCCCGAGATGGAAGCCGACGGCGATGGTGATCGCCACCGCCTCGTTCAGCGCGGGCGGGGCCATCGGGTTGGAGACGAGCGTGTGGGTCGTCTGCGAGAAGATGCCCGCCAGAAGACCGACGACGCCGAGGATGAGCGGGCCGATCCAGACGAGGAAGGAGGTCTCGTGCGCCTTGCGCAGGCCGGTCGGCAGCGTGCCGACGAAGGGCTTGAGCGCGACGATCAGGACGGCGGCGAACATCAGCGAATTGCCGATCAGCGCCGCGCCGGTGACGAGGATCGTGAACAGACCGCCCCCCGAAGAGGCGGAGGCCGCGTAGACCTCCTCCTTGGCGAGGAAGCCGAAGAGCGGCGGCAGGCCGCCCATCGCCGCGGCGCCCAGAAGCGCGGCGGCGAAGGTGATCGGCATCGTCCGCCACAGGCCGCCGAGCGCGCGGATGTCGCGCGTGCCCGCGCCGTGGTCGATCGAGCCCGCGACCATGAAGAGGCAGGCCTTCGCCAGGCAATGGGCGATGAAGTAGAGGACGGCGGCCTCGATCGCGAGCTCGGTGCCGATCCCGATCATCATGACGAGAAGGCCGAGCGAAGCGACGGTCGTATAGGCGAGGAGCAGTTTGACGTCCGACTGGCGCACGGCGAGCAACGCGCCGACGACGAGCGTGACGCCGCCGAACAGCGGCAGGATCGTCTCCCACCACACCGTTCCGCCCATGAAGGGGAAGAAGCGCATCAGGAGATAGATGCCCGCCTTCACCATCGTCGCCGAATGGAGATAGGCCGAGACCGGCGTCGGCGCCTCCATCGCGTTCGGAAGCCAGACGTGGAAGGGCATCTGCGCCGATTTGGTGAAGGCCCCGATCAGAAGCAGGATCAGGATCGGCAGATAGGCCCCGCTTTCCAGGATGGCCTGCGGCTGCTCGGTCAGCTCGCTGACGGAGGTGATGCCCGTCGCGCCCCGGATCATGATGAGCCCGGCCAGAAGCGCCAGCCCGCCGCCGCCGGTCACGACCAGCGCCTGGATCGCGCCGCGCCGCGCCGCCTCGCGCTCGTGCTCGAAGCCGATGAGCAGGAACGAGGTGATGGAGGTCAGTTCCCAGAAGATGAACAGGGTGATGAAATCGTCCGACAGGACCAGACCCAGCATCGAGCCCATGAACATGAAGATGAAGGTGTAGAACCGCGCCTGGTTCGTCCCCTTCGTCAGGTATCCGCCCGTATAGAGGACGACGAGGACGCCGATCCCGAGGATCAGGAGCGCGAACGCGTAGGCCAGCCCGTCGAGCCGGAACGAGAAGGCGACGTCGAAGGCCGGGATCCAGTTCAGCGAGAACCGCAGGACCTCGCGTCCCTGCACACGCTCGGAAACGGCGAAAACGAGCAGGAAGGCGAGCGCCGGAACGAGCGCCAGCGCATAGGCCGCGAACCGGCCGAAGATCCGGTGAGCGGGAGAGGAGAGAAGGGCACCGAGAAAGGGAAGCGCGACGGCGAGGTAGAACAGCTTTTCGTACCACGCTCCCATTCGGATGCGGCCCCCATTCGGCGTTGCAAAGAAGTGGACCCGCGATCCCCTCTTTTATTGTAAGCGACCTTCCCGCAGCTTCAAGGTCCAGATCGCGCCGACACGGCTTTCAAAGGCCTGAAAGCCCGGCATTTTATGCGCCGCACGCACTCATCCCGCGTTGCCGCATGCCTCGCCAGTCATTAGCTAGGCTCTTCCCTCACCCGCCGCCCCTTTCGGCGGGCGCCATGCCCGCCAGCCGCCCCGCGCGGCGAATCAGGACGAGAGAGCCGCCGATGATCCGACATCCTTCGACGCAGCCCCCGGTCGCCGAGCGCAGGCCGAGCCGCGACACCCGGCACGGCATCGAGCGCGTGGACGACTACGCCTGGCTGCGCGCCGACAATTGGCGCGAGGTCTTCAGGGATCCGAGCGTGCTCGATCCGGCGATCCGCGCGCATCTGGAGGCGGAGAACGCGCACCAGAAGGCCGCGATGGCCGACGAGGAGGAGCGGATCGCCACGCTCGTCGCGGAGATGCGCGGGCGCATCAAGGAGGACGATTCTTCCGTGCCCATGCCGGACGGTCCGTATGCCTACGGCACCGCCTATGCCCACGGCGCGGAATATCCGCGCTTCGTTCGCGTTCCGCGCGGCGGCGGGGAGGAGGAGGTCCTTCTCGACGGCGAGAAGGAGGCGGCGAGCCGGCCCTATTTCTCGCTCGGCGGCGTCGCTCATTCGCCGGACCATGCGCGCATCGCCTGGGCGCACGACGACAAGGGCTCCGAATTCTACACGATGACGATCCGCGATCTCGAAACGGGCGCGGACAGGGCCGTGCGGGTCGGGGACACGAGCGGCAGCGCCACCTGGGACGGCGCCGGCACGGGCTTCTTCTATGTCCGTCTCGACCCGGACCATCGTCCGAGCAAGGTGCTCTTCCACGCGCTCGATGGGGGCGAGGACCGCCTCGTCTACGAGGAGGCCGACAGCGGCTTCTTCGTCGGCGTCGGCGAGACGCAGTCGCGCCGCTTCGTCGTGATCGACATCCACGACCACGAGACATCCGAATCCTGGCTCGTGCCCGCGGACGCGCCGGGAGCCGCGCCCCGCCTCGTCGCGGCGCGCGAGACCGGCGTCGAGTACGACGTCGACGAGGCCGAGGGGCGTCTCTTCGTCCGAACCAACGCGGACGGCGCGCGCGACTTCAAGATCGTCACCGCCGACCCCGAGGCGTCGGGCCGCGAAGGCTGGACCGATCTGGTGCCGCACGAGGACGGGCGGCTGATCGTCAGCCATCTCGTCCTGAAGCGCCATCTCGTCTGGCTGGAGCGGCGCGACGGCCTGCCGCGCATCGTCGTGAAGCGCCTGGAGGACGGAGAAGAGCACGCGATCGCCTTCCCGGAGGAGGCCTATTCGCTCGGGCTCATCGGCTCGGCCGAATACGACACGACGACCATCCGCTTCTCCTATTCCTCGCTGACGACGCCCGCGCAGGTCTTCGACTACGATCTGGAGAGTCGGGAGCGCACCCTTCTGAAGACCCAGGAGGTCCCATCGGGCCACGACCCCAGCGCCTACGTGACGCGCCGCCTGATGGCGAAGGCCGCGGACGGCGAAACGGTGCCGATCTCGATCCTGCACCGCCGCGACCTGACACTCGACGGTTCGGCGCCACTGATGCTCTACGGCTACGGCTCCTACGGCATCACCATTCCGGCCGCCTTCAACGCCAATGTGCTGAGCCTCGTCGATCGCGGCTTCGTCTGGGCCATCGCCCACATCCGGGGCGGCAAGGACAAGGGCTTCCGCTGGTACGAGGAGGGCCGGCGCGAGCACAAGACGAACACCTTCACCGACTTCCTCGCGGCGGCGGACCATCTCGTTTCGGAAGGCTACACGCGGCACGACCGGATCGTCGCGCAGGGCGGCTCGGCGGGCGGCATGCTGATGGGCGCCGTCGCCAACATGGCGCCGGACAAGTTCGGCGGGATCGTCGCGGTCGTCCCCTTCGTGGACGTCCTCAACACCATGCTCGACGACACGCTGCCGCTGACCCCGCCCGAATGGCCCGAATGGGGCAACCCGATCGCCTCCAGGGAGGATTACGAGCGCATCGCCGCCTACAGCCCCTACGACAACGTCGCGCGACAAGACTATCCGCCGATGCTGGTGCTGGCCGGGCTGACAGACCCGCGCGTCACCTATTGGGAGCCGGCGAAATGGGTCGCGAAGCTCCGGGCCATGAAGACGGACGACAATCCGCTGCTTCTGAAGGTGAACATGGACGCCGGCCACTCCGGCGCCTCGGGCCGCTTCGCACGGCTGGAGGAGACCGCGACGATCTACGCCTTCGCGCTCGCCGTCGCGGGTTGAGGGATCAGCCGACCGGACGCCACTGCCAGACCGTCGTCGCCTTCACCTCCGCGTCTTCCAGCGCGCGGGTGACGGGCACGGCGTAGCGGGCGAGCTCCTCGACGCGCGCCCTCGGCAGATAGGCCCGGCCGGGATCGCCGACGATCACCGTCGTCCCCCGTTCGGCCAGCCGGTCGAACCATGGCGTCAGGCGCTCGGCGAAGGGCCGGTCGTAGAACACGTCGCCCGCCAGGAACACGTCGCAGGCGATGTCCTCACCCACCGCGTCGGCGATCCGCATGTCGATGCGGACCCCGTTCCGCTCGGCGTTCATCGCGATCGCGGCACCCGCGAAGCGGTCGATGTCGAGCGCCGTCACACGCGCCGCGCCGGCCTTCGCGGCGGCGATCGCGACGAGACCGGAGCCGCTGGCGAAATCGACCACGTCGCGGTCGCGCACGGTTTGGGGATGATCGAGAACGTATCGCGCGAGCCCCTGCCCGCCCGCCCAGGCGAAGGCCCAGAAGGGCGGCGGCAGGCCCAGGGCCTCCAGCTCCTCCTCGGTCTTCAGCCAGAGGTCGTGGGCCTCGTCGGCCAGATGCAGGACGAGTTCGGGCACGTGCGGCGGAGCGTCCACCGACGTGTTGGCGAAGATGAAGTCCGTCAGGCGATCGAGATGCGGCATGGAACCTTATGCATCGCCGACGGGTTTGTGGCAAAACTGTGTAAAGGAGTTTGCGATGCTCAAGGGCGGTCTTCTCTGGCTGATCGGTATCCCGATCCCCATCATCATTCTTCTGATGATCTTCGTCTTCTGACGATCTCGGCCTTCGGCGGCCTGCGTTCGCCGGGAGCCATCCTATACGATCGAGGCGCGTTGCATGTCGCGCATTGATCTCGAGCAAGACGCGAGAAGGCCATGGCGACGGTCGCGCCATGGCCTTCTCTACGTTTCGGGACGAAAAACCGCGCGTCCGGCTATTTCAGCCGGTCCGACTGCCCCTGCAGCTCGTCGATGAGCTTGGAGGCGTCTGCCTTGGTTAGCGTCTCGTCGAAGGGCGTGCCCGTCTCCTCGCAGAGCGTCTTGAGATAGGAGGCCTGCGCTCCCGTCATCGGCTCGCCGCCGGTCGTCCAGGTGCTCGGGTCCTTCTCGGTGTTCGACGAGGTGTCGGTCTTGGGGCTCGCATCGGCCATGGCTCGAAATCTTTCGGTTCGGAGAATGTTCTCCAAACGTTCAGGCCGTCACCGCGTTCCCCGAACCGTCTTCGGATCGATCCCGCCCATCCTGCAGATCGTGTCGAATTCGTCGGCCGAGACCGGCTGGACCGACAGGCGCGAACTGTTGACGAGGACCATGTCCTTCAGCGCCGGCTCGGCCTTGATCGCCTCGAGCGTCACCGGCCGCTCGAGTTCGGCGACGAACTTGATGTCGACGCACTCCCAGCGGGCATCGTCGGCGGTCGAGTCCGGATGAATCTCCGCACAGACCTCGACGATCCCGACGACGGCCTTGCCCTCGTTGGAATGGTAGAAGAAGCCGCGTTCGCCGAGCTTCATCTCCCGCATGAAGTTGCGCGCCTGGTAGTTGCGCACGCCCGACCATTCGGTGCCCTTCTCGCCGGCCGCCTTCTGTTCGTCGAAGGACCAGGTCGAGGGCTCGGACTTGTAGAGCCAGTGGGCCATGGTCACTCGGCCGGCGCGTTGACGACCCACTTCCAGGCCCGGACCCTGACGGAGGAGAACAGGCCGGCCTTGGCGTAGGGGTCCGCGTCCGCGATGGCCCGCGCCGCGGCCTCGTCCTCGGCGTCCACCATCACGAGGCTGCCCTCCGGCTTGCCGTCGGCACCGACGAAGGGCCCGGCGAACTTCACTGCATCGCCGAGCGAGGCGAGATAGTCGAGATGGGCGGGGCGGGTGTCGGGGCGCAGCGTTCCGGCGTCGGCACGGTCTTCGCAGAGGATGGCGTAAAGCATCGGGTTCTCCCGTTTCGATGGCCCTTGGGTAGAAGGCGGGCGCGGCCCGATCAATCCTCCTCGCGCTTCAACGGGCGCGAAAGAAGGCCTTCGATGGCGGCATCGAGCGACAGCGCGCCGGAGAGGATCGCCGCGACGGCCGCGACGATCGGCGCCTCGACGCCCTGCTCGCGCGCGAGGCGTGCCGCGACGCCCGCCGAATGGACGCCTTCGGCGAGCTTCAGCCGCGAAAGATCGTCGCCGCGCCCGAGCGCCATGCCGTAGGCGAAATTGCGCGACTGCGCCGAGCCGCAGGTGAGGACGAGATCCCCGAGGCCCGAGAGCCCCATCAGCGTTTCCGGCCGTGCGCCGAGCGCCACGCCCAGACGCCGCAATTCGCTGAGCCCCCGCGTGACGATGGCGGCCTGCGCCGAGGCGCCGAGCCCCCTGCCCGCGACGGCCCCGGCCGCGATGGCGAGGACGTTCTTGAGCGCCCCTCCGGCCTCGACGCCCGCCACGTCGTCGCTGGCATAGATGCGCAGCGTGGCAGAGGAGAGCGTCGCCGCCATCGCCTCGGCGCGCTGCGCGTCGGTGCAGGCCAGCGTCACGGCGGTGGGAAGATTGGCGGCGACATCGTGCGCGAAGCTCGGCCCGGAGAGGACCGCGACCGTCCCGCTCGGCCGAACCTCTTCGAGAAGGGCCGAGCCGAAGGCACCGGTCGAGGCCTCGATGCCCTTGGAGCAGAGGACGAGCGGCACGTCGGCTGCGAGCAGCGGCACTAAATCGCCTGCGACCGTGCGCAGGATCTGCGCCGGCACCACCATCAGGACGATCTCGGCGCCTTCGCTGGCCTCGGCCAGCGAGGTGGTCGCCGTCAGTTGCGGCGGCAGAGCGATGCCCGGCAGGTATCGCGCGTTCTCGTGCCGGACGTTGACCGCCTCGACCGTCTCCGGGTCGCGGGCATAGAGGCGGGTCGGCAGGCCCTTTCGCGCGGTGACGGAGGCGAGCGCCGTACCCCAGGCCCCGCCCCCGACGACCGCGACCCGGCTCATGCCTTGGCTCCCCTGCGGCCCGACCCGAGCATCGGCACGGCGGTCTCATCCAGCGGCCAGCGCGGCCGCACCGGCGCGTCCAGCCCGTCGACGAGCCCGGCCTCCAGCCGTTCGAGCCCGGCGAAGGCGATCATCGCCCCGTTGTCCGTGCACAGCGCGTGCGGCGGGGCGGCGAGCCGCACGCCGTGGGCCCGCGCCGCCTCGCTTAAGGTCGCGCGGATCGCATCGTTGGAGGCGACGCCGCCCGCGACGGCCAGAACCGGATCGGCAAGGCCGGGCAGTTCCTGCCGGAAGCGTGAAAGCGCGCGCGAGACGCGGTCGCCGAGGCTTTCCGCGGCCGCGAGCTGGAAGGCCGCGCACAGGTCCGCGACGTCGGTCTGCGACATCGGCGCGACCTTCTCGGCCGCGAGCCGCACCGCCGTCTTCAGACCGGCGAAGGAGAAGTCGAGCCGGTCCGTGCCCTTGAGCGGTCGCGGCAGGGAGAAGCGCGAGGGATCGCCCGTCCTCGCCATGCGCTCGACCGCCGGCCCTCCCGGCGAGGGCAGCGACAGGAGCTTGGCGGTCTTGTCGAAGGCCTCGCCCAAAGCGTCGTCGATCGTCGTTCCCCAGCGCTCGTAGTCCCCGAGCCCGCGCACGAGGAGGATCTGCGTGTGCCCGCCCGAGACGAGAAGAAGCAGATAGGGGAAGGTCAGCCCGTCGCTCAGACGCGGCGTCAGCGCATGGCCCTCCAGATGATTGACGGCCAGGAACGGCAGGCCGCGGGCGGCGGCGATGGCCTTGCCCGTCATCGCTCCGACCACGAGACCGCCGACGAGGCCCGGCCCGCAGGTCGCGGCGACCGCCCCGACGTCGCCCATGGACAACCCGGCCTCGTCGAGCGCCGCCTGCACGACCCCGTCGAGCGCTTCCACATGGGCGCGCGCGGCGAGCTCCGGCACGACGCCGCCGAAGGCCGCGTGCTCCTCGATCTGGCTGAGGACGACGTTCGACAGGATTTCCGGCGCGCCGTCGGCCCGGCGCCGCACGAGCGCCGCGGCGGTCTCGTCGCAGCTCGTCTCTATGCCGAGGACGATGGGGGATGCCGATCGGCCCGTCACGCCGCATTCCTTCTGGTCTCGCGCCCGCCGCGCGTTCCGATGTCCGAACCCGCCAGATAGCGGTGCGGGGTGTCGAACGCCACCCGTCCGCGCGCAAGGCGCTTGCGTTTGACCTTGCCCGCCCGGCAGGTTCAAAAGGCGCCGTCTTGCGATCGAGCGATCCGAAAGGTTTCGAGTTTGGAACAGCCCATCCGCATCGGAACGAGAGGAAGCCGGCTGGCGCTCGCCCAGGCGAGCGAGGTGCGCGCGCGTCTGATGGCCGCGCACGCCCTGCCGGAGGACGCCTTCGCGATCGAGATCATCTCGACCTCCGGCGACCGCATTCTCGACCGGCCCCTGTCGGAGGTCGGCGGCAAGGGGCTCTTCACCAAGGAGATCGAGGACGCGCTTCTCGACGGGCGGATCGCGCTGGCGGTGCACTCGTCGAAGGACATGGCGACGCGCCTGCCGGACGGGCTGGAGATCGCCGCCTATCTGCCGCGCGAGGACGTGCGCGACGTCTTCATCGGGCGCGACGTCGCCTCCATCGCGGAGCTGCCGCGCGGAGCGCGGGTCGGCACGGCCTCGCTGCGCCGGCAGGCGCTCCTGAAGCGCCTTCGCCCCGACCTCGAACTTTCGATCCTGCGCGGCAACGTCCAGACGCGCCTCGCCAAGCTCGCCGCCGGAGAGGTCGACGGCACGCTGCTCGCGCTCGCCGGCCTCAAGCGCATGGCGATGGAGGCCGAGGCGGGCGAGGTTCTCGACGAGACGTCCTTCCCGCCCGCGCCCGGCCAGGGCGCGATCTGCATCGAGGGCCGCGTCGGCGACGAGCGCCTCGCCGCGCTCCTCGCCCCGATCCGCCACGAACCGACGCAGACCGAGCTCGGCGCCGAGCGCGCCTTCCTCGCCACGCTCGACGGCTCCTGCCGCACGCCCATCGCCGCGCTCGCACGGCGTTCCGACGCCCGGCTCGACTTCCACGGGCTGATCGTCACCCCGGACGGCACCGTTCTCCACGAGACGCGGCGGACAGGACCCGCCGGCGATGCCGAGCGCATGGGGATCGACGCCGCAGAGGAGCTTCTGGCGGCCGCCGGGCCCGGCTTCTTCGAGGGCTGGGCGGAGACGGCCGGATGGCGCGCATCCTGATCCTGCGCGAGCGGGAAGCGGCCCTGTCCACGGCCCGCCTCGTCTCGGCGATGGGTCACGAGCCGGTCCTTCTTCCCCTCCAGACGATCGTTCCGCTCGATCCCGCGCTGCCCGAGGGACCTTTCTGCGCGATCATCGCGACCAGCGCGAACGCGCTTCGCGGCGGAGCGCTCGAGCGCCTTCGGCATCTGCCGGTGCTCGCCGTCGGGCAAGCCAGCGCGAAGGCTGCGCGCGCAGCCGGCTGGGCGGCGGAGATCGCCGGAAGCGGCACCGGAGCGGCCATGGTCGAACGCGCCGGCGAGATTCACGCGACGAGCGGTCTGCCGCATCTCTATGCCGCCGGACGGGTGCGGACCGACGGGCTGGAGCGCGCGCTCCGGCATGCGCGCATTCCCTTCGAGACGGTCGAGACCTACGACACGCGCGATGTCGAGCCGGCGCCCGGCGAGATCGAAGCGGCCTTCGAGGCCCCGATCGATGCGGCTCTCCTCCTGTCCGTCGGGCAGGCCCGGGCCTTTTCGCGGCTTCTGGAGCGAGCGGGCGAGCGCGCCGCGCGTGCCCCCACCCCGCTTTGTCTTTCGGAGCGGGTGCGGCAGGCCCTGCCGCCGCCCCTCGTCGAACGCGCCGTCGTCAGCCGGACGCCGGAGCTTTCGGCCCTCCTGGCGCGTTACGGCACACCGAAGGGGGAGAAGGGTGAGAGCCCGTCACCTTCCTCGTTGCAGGATCGCGCCGTTACGCTAAATCCGGCAGACAGCGCGATACGACATCATCGATGAAGCGAGTGGAGAACGGCATGGCGAACCGTCCGCGGCGGCCGAGAACAGGCGGAACGCAGGCTCCGGCCCCGGAAGGAACCAGTCCGTCCGAGACCGGGCGCGTCGACGGAGCCGAGATCGCGGCCGCCGACGAGCCGGCGGCGACGCCCGTCGTGGAGACGCCCTCCGCCACCGACGCGGACCAGCCGGCCGACGCGGCGCCGAAGGGGCCGCAGACCGCCCTTCCCGCTCCGCAGGATCAGCCGGAAGCGGCGAACGCGGGCGAACGCCGCCGCCAGAGCGACCCCGATGGCTCGTCGGCCGATTCGGGTGAAGCGCCCGGCACCGAGGGCGAGCCGAGCGCGACGGAGACCTTCGCCGCCGAGGAGGGCCTTGCCGCCAAGGCCGGCGAGCCGCCGCGCCGTGACCTCGGTGAGTTCGAGGACGACGACGCCTCGCCGAACGACCGCACCTCCCCCGCCAACCCGCCCGTGAGCGACGCGTATCGCGACCGGACCGCGTCGGCCGGCGCGCCGGAGGTCGCCCATACGGATCACACGGGCAAGACGTCCTTCGGCGCGCTCGTCGGCGCCGGCGTCGCGGGCGCCGTGCTCGCGCTCCTCGGCGCCGCGCTCCTGTCCTCCGCCGGGCTGTTCCCGGGCGGGCAGGCCGCGCAGGAGACCGGACAGTTCGCGCAGGCCGGCGATCTGGAGGCCGTGTCCAGCGAGGTGGCGACCCTTCGCGAGGCGGTCGGCCAGTTGCAGTCCGCCGAAGCCGCCGGCGGCACGGGCGAGTCCTACGCCTCCGCGACCGATCTCGCGGCGGTGAGCGACCGGCTCGCGGCCGCCGAGCAGACGCTGCAGCAGCGCGCGGGAACGATCGAGGAATCCTCCGGTGCCGCGCAGGCGGCGCAGGACACCGCCGACAGCGCCCAGAGCGCGGCGAGCGACGCCCAGTCGCGCGTGGACGAGATCGCCTCGCGGATGGACGACGTCGAAACGCGGATCTCGGAGATCCAGACCGCCAACGAGCAGGCGCGCGTCGCCCTGTCGGCCGCCGGCCTCAAGGCCGCGATCGACCGGGGCGGGCCCTTCATGCCCGAGCTCGAGGCCTTCGCCGCCGCTGGCGGAGACCAGCAGGCGATCGAACCCCTGCGCGAGTTCGCGGCGAACGGCGTTCCGACGCAGGCCGAGCTGGTTTCGCGCTGGCCGGACGTCGAGGCCGACATCCGGCGCGCCATCGTCCAGCCGGATGCCGAAGCGGGCATCGGCGGCCAGCTGATGGCCGGCTTCTCCTCGCTCGTCACCGTGCGGTCCACGGACGATCCCGGCGACGAGGCGAGCGGGGCGAACGCCACGCTTGCGCGCATGAGCTCCGCGCTCCAGGCGGGCGATCTCGAAGGCTGGCTCTCGGCGCGAGACGAACTCGACGAGCCCGCACGGCAGGCGAGCGCGGACTTCGCCGCCGAGGTTCAGGCCCGGCAACAGGCGTCCTCGGTCGTCGACGCCGCGCTCGCGGGCGCGACCGGCGGCGCAACGGACACCCAGGGCTGACGGAGACCCCTATGCTGCGCATTCTTCTCTTCTTCGTCGTCGTCCTCGCCGCCGGCCTTGGCTTCGCCTGGCTGGCCGATCATCCCGGCGAAGTCTCGATCGCATGGCTCGGGACCGAGCTTCAGCTCTCCTTCCTCACCTTCCTGGCGGCCGCCGTCCTCCTGATCGTGGCGGTCCTGGCGCTGGTCTGGATCCTGTCGAACCTCTTCGACGCACCGGCCCGGATCGGCCGCTACGTCTCCGGTCGTTCGCGCGAAAAGGGCTACCGCGCGCTCACCGGCGGCATCCTGGCCGCGGGAGCGGGCGACGCCGCCACCGCCCGCCGTCTCGTCGTCAAGTCGCAGCGCTATCTCGACGCGCGCAAGGAGCCGCTCTTGCGCTTCCTCGACGCCCAGACCGCGATGATCGAGGGCGACCACGCCCGCGCGCGCCGCGTCTTCGAGGCCATGGAGTCCGACCCGAACACGCGCCTGCTGGCGCTGCGCGGCCTCTATCTGGAATCGGAGCGCGTGAACGACGCCGTCGCCGCGCGCCACTATGCCGAGCAGGCCGTGCGCATCGCGCCGCACGTGCCCTGGGCCGGCGGCGCCGTCCTGGAGCTCAAGGCCGCCGAGAAGGACTATGATTCCGCGCTGGAGATCCTGAAGGCGCAGCGCTCCTCTCGTCTCGTCGACAAGAAGGAGAGCGACCGCCTGCGCGCCGTCCTCCTGACCGGCAAGGCGCAGTCGCTGCTGTCCTCCGATCCGGCCGCCGCCAAGTCGCTGGCGATGGAGGCCTCCAAGCTCGCGCCGAGCCTCGTTCCGGCTGCGCTGACCGCCGCCAAGGCTGCGATCGCCTCGGGCGACTTCCGCCGCGCGACCAAGGTTCTGGAGAAGGCCTGGACGGATCATCCGCATCCGCAGATCGCCGAGCTCTACGTCCATGCGCGGCCCGGCGAAAGCGCCTCGGAGCGTCTGGCCCGCGCACGCCGCCTGCAGCAGATCCACCCCGACTCGGCCGACGCCCACATGGCCGTGGCCCATGCAGCGCTCGATGCGCGCGCGCTTCCCCTCGCCCGCTCCGAGGCCGAGGCTGCGGCCGCCAAGTCGCCCCGCGAGTCCGTCTACTTGCTTCTGGCCGACATCGAGGAGGCCGAGGGCGGCGGCGAGGGCCGGGTGCGGGCGCAGATGGCGAAGGCCCTTCGCGCGCCGAAGGATCCGTCCTGGTCGGCCGACGGCGCCAGCGCCGCGGAGTGGAGCCCCGTCTCGCCCGTGACCGGGCGTCTCGACGCCTTCCGCTGGAGCGAGCCGGAGGCCCGCCCGGCGCCCCTGCGGACCATCTCGCACGGCGAGGAGGCTTCGAAGGCGCAGGAGGCCCGCCCGTCGGACGATGGAACGTCCACCGCGCTCGTCGCCCTGAACGGCGCGGCGGACCCGGCGGACGGCCACCGCGACCTCGATCATGCCGGACCCGCCTCCAAGACGGCCGGCGAGAGCGATCCGGCCCGCAAGGAAGCCCGCTTCAACGTCTGAGCGAAGCCGTCCCATGCTGGAACAGATCAAGCGTCTTCTGAGAGCGCTGGAGGAACCGGGACGCCGGCAGCCCGCCGCCGACGATCCGCGGGTGGCCGCGGCCGCGCTTCTGGTGCATGTCGCGGAGGCGGACGGCGCGTTCACGCAGGCCGAATGCGAGCGCCTGCGCGCGCTCCTGCAGGACGAGTTCGGGATCGGCGAGGCGGAGGCGAGCGAGCTTCTGGCCAAGGGCCGCCAGGCCGACGCCGACGCGATCGATCTCTACGGCTTCACCTCCGTCCTGATGAGCGGCATGGACGCGGCGGAGCGGCGCTCCTTCGTGGAGCTGGTCTGGAGCCTCGTCTACGTGGACGGCGAAGTCCACGAGCTGGAGGACAATCTCGCCTGGCGGATCGCCGAGCTTCTGGGCGTTCCGGCCTCCGACCGGATGAGGCTCAAGCGCGAGGCCTCGCGCCGCGCGGGGCTCACGGACTCGCTCGCGTGAACGAACGGCCCACTGGGATGTCCGACGACGCGGCCGGGGCGAGGTTCCGGCTCGACGGCGAGGATGAACGACCCATGCTGGTCGTTCTTCATCAGGAGCGATCGACGCCGGGGCGCGTCGGGCAGATCCTGGAGGCGGCGGGCGTCCGCCTCGACATCCGCCGGCCGGTCCTCGGCGACGCATTGCCCGATACGCTGGACGAGCATCGCGGCGCCATCGTCTTCGGCGGCCCGCCCAGCGCCAACGATCCCGACGACTACATCCGCCGCGAGATCGACTGGTTGGACGTGCCCCTGCGGGAGGATCGGCCGTTCCTCGGCATCTGCCTCGGCGCCCAGATGCTGTCCAAGCATCTCGGCGGCACCGTGGGTCCGCGCTCCGACGGTCTCGTCGAGATCGGCTACTATCCGCTGGAAGAGACGCTGGCGGGCCGCCAGCTGATGCCGAACTGGCCGCGCATGGCCTACCAGTGGCACCGGGAGGGGGCGAGCCTGCCGCGGGGGGCCGAGCATCTGGCGCGCAGCGAGCGGTTCGAGAACCAAGCCTTCCGCATCGGGCGGGCCTACGGCATCCAGTTCCACGCCGAGCTGACGCTCGCCATGGTGCACCGCTGGACGGTGAAGGGGCACGAGCGCCTGACCCTGCCCGGCGCCCAGACGCGCAGGGCGCATCTGGAGGGCCGTGCCATCCACGACGCGGCCGTGAGGCGCTGGCTGGACCAGTTCCTCGCGCTCGTCTTCGGGCGCAGCATCGACTGAGGGGAGACGAGCGCGGGGATCGCCCGCGCCCCGTTCGCTCGGCCTACTGGATCTCGGCCGCCTTGTCGGTCACCATGCTCGTCCAGGCGCCTTCGGGGCGCGCGGTGATGACCGGGTCGGAGCCTTCCGACATCAGGACGTCCACCGTCTGTTCGGCCGAAGCCTCGTCGAGCGCGCCGTTCGGATCGTCCGTCAGGAGCCCGACGATCTCGCCCACCATGCGCTGCTGGTGCGCCTCGGTCTGGGCGCCGGTCATGTCGTTGTCGAGAACGATCGCGGCGGCTTCGTCCGGGTTCTCCCGCGCCCATTCCCAGCCGCGCATCGAGGCCTTCACGAAGCGGGCGAGCTTGTCGACCATCTCGGGATCGTCCAGCTTGGCCTGCGTCGTCCAGAGGCCGTCCTCCAGCGTCGCCACGCCCTCGTCGGAATAGGCGAAGACCTTCAGCTCGTCCTCCGGGATTCCCGCGTCGATCACCTGGCCGTACTCGTTGTAGCTCATGGTCGAGATGCAGTCGGCCTGCCGCTGGATCAGCGGATCGACGTTGAAGCCCTGGCGGATGACGGTGACGCCGTCCTCGCCGCCCTCGGTCGAGAGACCGAGCTGCGACATCCAGGAGAGGAAGGGATATTCGTTGCCGGAGAACCAGACGCCGAGCGTCTTGCCGGCGAAGTCCTCCGGGCTCTCGATGCCGGAATCGGTGCGGCAGGTGAGCTGCATGCCCGAGCGCGCGAAGGGCTGGGCGATGTTGACGAGCTCCAGCCCGCGCTCGCGCGCGGCCAGCGCCGCCGGCATCCACTCCACGATCACGTCCGCCCCGCCGCCCGCGATGACCTGCGTCGGCGCGATGTCCGGCCCGCCCGGATTGATCGTCACGTCGAGCCCTTCCTCGTCGTAGAAGCCCTGGTCCTGCGCGACGTAGTAGCCGGCGAACTGCCCTTGCGTGACCCATTTCAGCTGCAGCGTCAGCGCGTCCTGCGCCGCGGCGGGAAGGCTGAAGGCGGCAAGGGCGGCGGATGCGAGGAGGAGACTGCGCATGGGGAAGTCCTTTCAGCTCTTTCGTTGGGAGGGATGCCAGAAGGTGACGGCGCGCTCGACGAGCGCGAGGAGGCCGTAGGAGGCCGAGCCCGCGAGCGCGGCGACGGTGATGGTGGCCCAGACCATGTCGGTGTTCAGCCGCCCGATCTCGGCCGAGATGCGGAACCCCATCCCGACGATCGGCGTGCCGAAGAACTCCGCGACGATGGCGCCGATGAGGGCCAGCGTGGAGTTGATCTTCAGGGCGTTGAAGACGAAGGGCATGGCCGCCGGCAGCCGCAGCTTCAGGAGCGACTGGCCATGGCCGGCGGCATAGGTGCGCATCAGATCGCGCTCCATCGCGCCCGCGGCAGCGAGGCCCGCGACCGTGTTCACCAGCATCGGGAAGAAGGTCATGATGGCGACGACGGCGGCCTTGGACTGCCAGTCGAAACCGAACCACATGACCATGATCGGCGCGATGCCGATGACGGGCAGCGCCGAGACGAGATTGCCGATCGGCAGGAGTCCCCGTTTCAGGAAGGGCGAACGGTCCACCAGAAGCGCGGCGAGAAAGCCCGAGCCGCAGCCGATCGCGTATCCCGCGAGCACCGCCTTCAGATAGGTCTGGACGAAGTCGGTCCACAGGATCGAGGTCGAGGCCGCGATGCGCGCGGCGATCTGCGAGGGCGCGGGCAGGAGCACCACCGGCACCCGCAGGCCTGCGACCGCGAACTCCCAGAGACAGAGCACCGTCGCGCCGAAGACCAGCGGGACGAGGATGTCGCGAAGCTTCGCCGCCCGCCCGCCCAGCCGGAGCGCGGACAGGCTCGCGGCGCCGCGCCAGGACGCCAGCCAGAAGAGGAGGACGGCGGCCCAGAAGGCGAGGCCCGGCGCTTCGATCAGGGCGAGCGCGGCGAGGCCGGCGGCGAGCGCCAGGGCGAAGGCGGCGCCGGCCTGGAACGCGCCGGGCGTGGGGGCGGCAGCGACGCTCACGCGCGCACCCCCGTGCGCCGCGCGACGAGACCCTCCAGAAGCGATATCAGGGCGATCAGCAGGCCCGCGAGCACCGACGCCGCGACGAGCGCGGACCAGATCTGGATCGTCTGCCCGTAATAGGAGCCGGCGAGAAGCCGCGCGCCGAGCCCGGCCTGCGCCCCGGTCGGCAACTCGCCGACGATCGCCCCCACGAGGGCGGCGGCGACCGCGACCTTCGCCGAGGCGAAGAGGAAGGGCAGCGAGGCCGGCAGGCGCAGCTTGGCGAGAACCTGACCGCCGCTCGCGCCATAGGTGCGCATCAGGTCGAGATGCATCACGTCGGGCGAGCGCAGGCCTTTGGTCATGCCGACGACGACGGGAAAGAAGGAGAGATATGTGGAGATCATCGCCTTCGGCAGAAGGCCGGAGACCCCGACCGAGGCGAGCACGACGACGATCATCGGCGCGATGGCGAGGATCGGGATCGTCTGGCTCGCGATGATCCAGGGCATCAGGCTCTTTTCGAGCGTGCGCGAATGCAGGATGCCAATCGCCAGCGCCATGCCCAGAAGCGTGCCGAGGACGAAGCCGAGAAGCGTCGAGGACAGCGTCACCTGCGCGTGGAAGAGGAGCGAGCGCGGCGAGGTCGGGCGCACGCCGACCGTCGTGCTCCAGATTTCGGCGGCGATCTGGTGGGGCGCGGGCAGGAGCGGGCGCTGGTCGGACAGCGTCGCGGCGACGCGGTCGATGACGCCGGCCTCCGGCATCTCGCGCAGCAGGCGCTCGCCGGCGGTCGTCCAGTTCATGAAGACCGCGCCGGCGTACCAGAGGGCGAGGATCGCGAGCAGGACGGCGAGGACGGGCAGCGCGCGCCCCTCGGCCGCCCGCCGCCAGAACGGCGAGGGCTCCACGCGCCCGATGGCGGCGCCGGGCTCGGCGATGCGCGTGGCGGCGGTCAACGGCGCGCCCCTGACGAAGCCGAAAGAGGCGCCGTTCCTCTCCCCGACGGGGAGAGGGTGGCCGGCGCGAAGCGCAGGCCGGGTGAGGGGTCAGCGCCATTTCCGGATCGCGCCAGCCGCCCTTCGAGGGCGGCGAGGATGGTCTCCAGGACCTCGCCCCGTCTGGAAAAGACCTCCTCGTTCCAGAACCGCAGGACCGACCAGCCGAGAGAATTGAGGCGACCTGTCCGCCGGATGTCCGACGACGAGCCTGAATGTTGGCCGCCGTCCAGCTCGACGACGAGCCAATGGGTTCGACAGGCGAAGTCGGCGACGAACCCGTCGATGGGAAATTGCCGAACGAACTTGAAGCCGTTGAGGCGTCGTGCCCGCAACTCGTACCACAGGCGATACTCGGCATCGGTCTCCCGGCGCCGAAGCTCACGTGCAAGAGCCGTCTCGGGCGCCGTCACCACCGCCCCCTCATCCGGCCCTTCGGGCCACCTTCTCCCCGGAGGGGAGAAGAATGGCGGCTCACCGTACAGGTCTCAGAAGGCACCACCATTCCTCTCCCGCTTGCGGGAGAGGGTGGACGCATCGCCAGGGCGATGCGTCCGGGTGAGGGTACACCCTCAATCATACGAATGCCCCGCGCGCAGGCCTTCGCGAACGCGGTGGGCGATCTGAAGGAATTTCGGCGTCTCGCGGATCTCCAGCGGGCGGTCCGGCCCGAGGTCGCAGTCGACTACGTCCTGGATCCGCCCGGGCCTCGGGCTCATCACCACGATCCTGGTCGAGAGGAACACGGCCTCGGGGATCGAGTGGGTGACGAAGACGACCGTCTTCCGCGTCTTGGCCCAGAGCTTCAGGAGCTCTTCGTTCAGCCGGTCGCGGACGATCTCGTCGAGCGCGCCGAAGGGCTCGTCCATCAGGAGCAGGTCGGGATCGAAGGAGAGCGCGCGGGCGATCGAGGCGCGCTGCTGCATGCCGCCGGAGAGCTGCCAGGGGAACTTGCGCTCGAAGCCCTTCAAGCCGACGAGCTCGAGATTGCGGGCGATGCGTTCGGCCCGGTCCGCCTTCCCGAACCCCATGATCTCCAGCGGCAGCGCAACGTTCTTCTCGATCGTGCGCCAGGGATAGAGTGCGGCGGCCTGGAAGACGTAGCCATAGGCACGCGCGAGGCGCGCCTGTTCAGGGCTCATGCCGTTCACCGCGATGGAGCCCGCGCTCGGCCGCTCCAGATCGGCGATGACGCGAAGCAGCGTCGTCTTTCCGCAGCCGGACGGGCCGATGAGCGAGACGAACTCGCCGCGCCCGATGGTGAGATCGATGTCCTTCAGCGCGTGAACCGGCCCGTCCGCTGCCTGGAAGGTCAGGGACAGCCGCCGCGCCTCCACGGCCGCATCGGGCGCGACCGCCGGAGTGGCCCGGTCGGCGCGGCCGGGAAGCGGAGCGGTCGCGAGCGACATCAGACCCCCGCCGGAATGCCCGAGCGCTCCACCTTGCGCGGGGCGACGAGGTCCTTCCAGGTGGAGAGCGCGCGGTTCACCGGGGCGTTCGCCTCGCGCCTGACGAAGCGCCCGTCGCCCGTGCCCGCCCGCACCTCTCCGTCCCGATAGGCGACGCGCCCGCGCGAGAGGACGATCGCCGGCAGGCCCGTCACCTCGAAGCCCTCGAAGACGTTGTATTCGATGGCGGATTTCTGCCTGGCGGCCGTGATGGTCTTGGTCGCAGACGGATCCCAGATCACGATGTCGGCGTCCGCGCCCGGCAGGATCGCGCCCTTCTTCGGATAGACGTTCAAGATCTTGGCGATGTTGGTGGAGGTGACCGCGACGAACTCGTTCATGGTCAGGCGGCCGGTGGCGACGCCCTTCGTCCAGAGAACCGGCATCCGGTCCTCCAGCCCGCCGGTGCCGTTCGGGATCTTGGTGAAGTCGCCGAGCCCCATCCGCTTCTGTGCGGCGGTGAATGCGCAATGGTCCGTCGCCACCACCTGCAGCGAGCCGGAGGCAAGGCCCGCCCAGAGCGAATCCTGGTTCGCCTTGTCGCGGAAGGGCGGGCTCATCACGCGGCGCGCCGCATGGTCCCAGTCGGGGTTGCGATACTCGCTCTCGTCCAGCGTCAGATGCTGGATCAGCGGCTCGCCGAAGACGCGCATCCCCTTGGCGCGCGCCCGGCGGATCGCCTCGTGGCTCTGCTCGCAGGAGACGTGGACGACGTAGAGCGGCACGCCGGCCTGATCGGCGATCATGATGGCGCGGTTGGTCGCCTCGCCCTCCACCTCCGGCGGGCGGGAATAGGCGTGGGCCTCCGGCCCGTCATTGCCGGCAGCCAGAAGCTTCTGCTGGAGCGAGGCGACGACGTCGCCGTTCTCGGCGTGCACGAGCGGCAGCGCGCCCAGCTCGGCGCAGCGCTGGAACGAGGCGAACATCTCGTCGTCGTTCACCATCAGGGCGCCCTTGTACGCCATGAAGTGCTTGAAGCTGTTGATGCCCTCCGCGACGACCTTCGGCATGTCGTCGAAGACCTGGCTTCCCCACCAGGTGATCGCCATGTGGAAGGAGTAGTCGGCCCGCGCCTTGCCCGCCTTCTGGTGCCATTCCCGCAACGCGTCGATCAGGCCCTGCCCCGGCGCCGGCAGGCAGAAGTCCACCGTCATCGTCGTGCCACCCGAAAGGCCGGCGGCGGTACCGGTGTCGAAATCGTCCGCCGAATGGGTGCCCATGAAGGGCATTTCCATATGCGTGTGCGGGTCGATGCCGCCCGGCATGACATAGGCGCCCGAGGCGTCGATCGTCTCGTCGCCTGAAAGCCCCTCGCCGACCGCGACGATGGTCTCACCCTCGATCAGGACGTCGGCCTTGAACGTCCTGTCGGCGGTGACGACGGTGCCGCCCCTGATGACGATGCTCATGCGGTTCGCTGCTCCCTGTCAGGCGTCGGCACGATCGACCTCACTCCACGATCCCCGCCGTCTCGACGACCGCCTGGAGCAGGACGTCCGTGCCGGCCTTGGCCCATTCCCTGGAAATCTCCTCCGCCTCATTGTGGCTGAGGCCGTCGACGCAGGGGGTGAAGATCATCGCGGTCGGCGCGATGCGATTGATCCAGCACGCGTCGTGGCCGGCACCCGACACGATGTTCCGGTGCGAGTAGCCGAGACGCTCGGCCGCCGCGCGAACGGTCGAAACGCACCCCTCGTCGAAGGTCACCGGATCGAAATGGCCGACCTCGTCCACGCTCGCATCGATGTCGAGCGCTTCGGCGATCGTGTCGATGCCGTCCTCGATGCGCTCGCGCATCGCCTCCAGGATCGCCTTGTCGGGAGAACGGATGTCGATGGTGAAGACGCACTTGCCGGGCACGACGTTGCGAGAGTTCGGATAGATTTCGACATGGCCGACGGCGCCGACGGCGTCGGGCTGGAAGTCCATCGCGGTCTCGTGGACGAGCTCGACGACCCGCGCCATGCCGAGACCGGCGTTGCGGCGCTTGGGCATGGGGGTGGAGCCGGTGTGCGTGTCGCGGCCCGTCAGCGTGACCTCCAGCCAGTAGAGCCCCTGCCCGTGGGTCACGACGCCGACGTCGATCCCCTCGTCCTCCAGGATCGGACCCTGCTCGATGTGGAGTTCGAACAGCGCGTGGATGGGACGGTCCTTTCCGACGGGCTCCTCGCCCTCCCAGCCGATGCGCTTCAGCTCGTCGCCGAAGCGCTTGCCCTTGGAATCCGTCCGGCCCTTCGCCCACTCCTCCTCGTGGATGCCGGCGAAGACGCCGGAGGCGATCATGGCGGGGGCGAAGCGCGTGCCCTCCTCGTTCGTCCAGTTGACGACGACGATCGGGTGTCGCGTGCGGATGTCGAGGTCGTTCAGCGTGCGCGCCACCTCCAGCGCGCCGAGAACGCCGAGCACGCCGTCGAACTTGCCGCCGGTCGGCTGGGTGTCGAGATGCGAACCCATGTAGACGGGCGGAAGGTCCGGCTCGGCGCCCTCGCGCCGGAAGAACATGTTGCCCATCGTGTCGACCGACATGGTGAGGCCGGCGGCCTCGCACCAGCGGCGGAAGAGATGGCGGCCTTCGGAATCCTCGTCCGTCAGCGTCTGCCGGTTGTTGCCGCCCGCGACGCCGGGGCCGATCTTGGCCATCTCCATCAGCGTCTCCCAGAGCCGCTCACCGTCGGTCTGGATGTTCGATGCCATGTTCATGCGATTGGTCGTCCCTGTCGGTCGCGGCCCGTTGCTTCGAAAGGAGCGCCCGAAGGCGGCTCGACGGGCCGGATGGAGGCGAGGCTAGGAGAGGGCCCCAAGGCGGTCAAGCGCGATTGCACCCTGCCTCGGCATCGTCCACCATTGCGCAAAAGAGCAGCAGAACGAACGGCCCGCGCGTGACCGAATCCTCCCCTCCGCCCGCGACCCGGATCCAGGCGGAGAACCGAAAGGCCATCCTCGAAGCGGCGCTGACGATCTTCTCCGCACGCGGCTTCAAGGCCGCGAGCGTGGAGGAGATCGCCCGCGCCTGCGGCATGTCGAAGACCAACCTTCTTTATTATTTCCGCCGCAAGGAGGACATCTACCGCGCCGTGCTGGAGGGCACGCTGGAGGCCTGGCTCTCGCCCTTCGCGGCGCTCGACCCTTCGGGCGATCCGGAGGCGGAGCTGCGCCGCTACATCCTCGCCAAGATGCGCCTTTCGGCCGAGCGGCCGGAGGATTCGCGCCTCTTCGCCAACGAGGTGCTGCACGGCGCGCCCGTCATCGGCCCGTTCCTGCGCGGTCCCTTGCGGGACCTCGTGGCGCGCAAGGCGGGCATTCTCGCCGGCTGGATGGACGAAGGGCGCCTCGCCCGCGTCGATCCGGCCCATCTGGTCTTCCTCATCTGGGCCGCGACCCAGCATTACGCCGACTTCGAGACGCAGGTGCGCGCCGTCCTGCCGGAGGCGAGCGACCGGCCGGACTTTCACGACAGCGCCGCCGAGGCGGTGCTGTCGATCATCCTCAAGGGCGTCCTGCCGCGCTGACACGAAAGGCTACTCCGCCGGTTCGGCGAGTTCCATCGGCTCGGGCGCGAACTGCATCGCCTCGCGCCGCATCGGGTTGTTCGGATGCGCGGTCCAGTTGGTGTAGGCGGCGGGGATCGGCGCGTTGGTGCGCGGGTCGAAGCCTTCGATCCGCTCCATGGTGATGCAGTCCTCCACCGGGCAGACATTGACGCACAGATTGCAGCCGACGCACTCGGCGTCGATCACCTCGAAGTGGCGCCTTCCGTCCACTTCCCGGGTGATCGCCTGATGCGAGGTGTCCTCGCAGGCGATGTGGCAGCGGCCGCAGGAGATGCACTTGTCCTGATCGATCCTCGCCTTGGTCACGTAGGAGAGGTTCAGATACTGCCAGTCGGTGACGTTGCGCACCGCCTTGCCCCGGAAGTCCTCGATCGAGGCGTAGCCCTTCTCGTCCATCCAGTCGGAGAGGCCCGAGGCCATCTCCTGCACCACCTTGAAGCCGTAGGTCATGGCCGCGGTGCAGACCTGCACGGTGCCGCAGCCGAGCGCGATGAACTCGGCCGCGTCGCGCCACGTCGTCACGCCGCCGATGCCGGAGATCGGCAGGCCGTAGGTCTCGCGGTCGCGGGCGATTTCGGCCACCATGTTCAGCGCGATGGGCTTCACCGCCGGCCCGCAATAGCCGCCGTGGCTGCCCTTGCCGTCGATGGTGGGCGTCGGCGCGAAGCTGTCGAGATCGACCGAGACGATGGAGGAGATGGTGTTGATGAGCGAGACCGCGTCCGCTCCGCCCTTCCTCGCGGCGCGCGCCGGATAGCGGATGTCGGTGATGTTGGGCGTCAGCTTCACGATCACCGGCAGGTTCGAGTGCTGCTTGCACCAGCGCGCGACCATCTCGATATATTCGGGCACCTGGCCGACGGCCGAGCCCATGCCGCGCTCGCTCATGCCGTGCGGGCAGCCGAAGTTCAGTTCCACGCCGTCGCAGCCCGTCTCCATGACGCGCGAGAGGATGGAGCGCCATTCCTCCTCCTCGCAGGGCACCATCAGCGAGACGACGACGGCCCGGTCCGGCCAGTTGCGCTTGACCCGGACGATCTCCTCCAGATTGGTTTCCAGGTCGCGGTCGGTGATGAGCTCGATGTTGTTGAGCCCGAGCAGCCGCCGGTCCGGTCCGTGGATCGCGCCGTAGCGCGGGCCGTTGACGTTGACGACGGGCGAGCCGGCCGAGCCGAGCGTCTTCCAGACCACGCCGCCCCAGCCCGCCTCGAAGGCGCGCTGGACGTTGTATTCCTTGTCGGTCGGCGGCGCGGAGGCCAGCCAGAACGGGTTCGGCGAGCGGATCCCGATGAAGTCGGTCGACAGGTCGGCCATGCTGGTCTCCTCCGGGTTAAAGCTGCGCGGCGTGTTCGGCGGCGCGGACCGCGACGCCGTTTCCGATCATGAAGGGCGAGACGCCGGCTCCCGTCAGTGCCTCGTGGATGGAGAGCGCGGCCTGCTTGCCGTCCTCCACCGCGACGACCGTCAGATCGTCGCCGCCGGCCACGCAGTCGCCGCCGGCCCAGACGCCGGCCAGGCTGGTGCGGCGCTCCGCGTCCACGCGCAGCCGCCCACCTTCAGTCGCCACGCCGAACCCGTCGAGATCGACGCCTTCGAGGTGAAAGCGCTGGCCGATGGCGCGGAACACCTGATCGGCCTTGAGAATCTCAGTCTCGCCGGTCTCGACCAGCCGCCCGCCCTCCTCGCGCGTGCGGGCGAGTTCGATCCCGTGGACATGGCCGCCCTCGTGAAGAAGCCGCCTGGGCGAGAGATGGCAGCGGATGTGGACGCCGCGCGCCGTCGCGATCTCCTGCTCGTAGCGCGAGGCGTTCATCGTCTCGCGGCCCCGCCGGTAGACGAGCGTCACGTCCTCCGCGCCGAGCGCCTTGGCCTGCACGGCCATGTCGATCGCGGTCATGCCGCCGCCGATGACGACGACGCGACGGCCGACCGGAAGGTTCGAGAGGTCCACGGTCTGGCGCAGCTCGGAAATCCAGGCGACGGCGTCGTGATGGCCGCTCGCCTCCTGCGGCTCGTGGCCGAGCGCGTTCACGCCGGCAAGCCCGATCCCGAGGAAGACCGCGTCGAACTCCTCGCGCAGATCGGCCAGATGCAGGTTCTCGCCGAGGCGCACGCCGGTCTGCAGCGCGATGCCGCCGATGGAGAGGACGAAGTCCACCTCTTTTTGCGCAAAACCGTTCGTCGCCTTGTAGGAGGCGATGCCGTATTCGTTCAGCCCGCCCGCCTTCTCACGCGCCTCGAAGAGCACGACCTCGTGCCCGAGCATGGCGAGGCGGTGGGCGCAGGAGAGGCCCGCAGGCCCGGCGCCCACCACCGCGACGCGCTTGCCCGTCGGCTCGGCCCTCTCGAACGGGTGGTCGCGCACGCCCACGACATGATCGGTCGCATAACGCTGGAGGAGACCGATCTTGACGGGCTTGCCCTCGGCCGCCTCGCGAACGCAGGCCTCCTCGCAGAGCGTCTCCACCGGGCAGACGCGCGCGCACATGCCGCCGAGAATGTTGGAGGAAAGGATGGTCTTGGCCGCGCCGACGGCGTTGCCGGCTGCGATCTCGCGGATGAAGAGCGGAATGTCGATGGAGGTCGGGCAGGCCTGCATACAGGGCGCGTCGTAGCAGAAGTAGCAACGGTCGCTTTCGACCAGCGCCTCATGCCGGTCGAGCGGGGCGTGAAGGTCGAGGAAGTTGCGGGCGAGCGTCTGCGGATCGAGCCGCCCCGCCGCGATGTCCGGTCCGGATACGGGCCTTGAAGGGGCATGAGGAGTTTCTGTCATCGACCATCTCCTTCGAACCATTCCAAAGAGACTGTCCGCGTGCCCAATCGAGGTCAAGCTCAAATTTTGACCATCCGATCAAATCCGGTCGGCGTCCGCCATGGGCGCGGCGCCCGGTCGCTGGTCGGAGACCGGCGCGACGGAGCGACATTTTCCCTTGCCCAACCGGCGGCCGCCATGCTCGACCCTGACGGGAACGGCGGCGCGCGAACCGGGCCGCCCCGCAGCGAAGGCGAGGCATGATCCGCTTCATCCATTCGAGCGACCTTCATCTGGGCAAGCGCTTCGGCCAGTTCTCCGGCGACCTGCCGGGCCGGCTGCGCGAGGCGCGGCACGCCGTCATCGGACGGCTCGCGGCAAAGGCGCGGGAGCACGGCGCGGGCGCCGTGCTTCTGGCCGGCGACACGTTCGACACCGAGACGCCCTCCCCGCAGGTGCGCCGTCAGGCTCTGGCCGAGATGGCGAGCCACGCCGCGATCCGCTGGGTGATCCTGCCCGGCAACCACGATTCGCTGCAGGCCGCGCCGCTCTGGCAGACGCTGGCGCGCGAAAAGCCGCAGAACGTCACGCTGGCGGTGGAGGCCGCGCCGATCGAGATCGCGCCCGGCGCCGTCCTCCTGCCCGCGCCCTGCACCACGCGCCGGCCGGGGCGCGACCTCACCGCCTGGATGGACGGCGCGCCGACGCCGGAGGGCGCGATCCGCGTCGGCCTCGCCCACGGCGCGGTCCAGAGCTTCTCGGAAGACGCGAACGCGGACAGCATCCTGGCGCCGGACCGGGCGCGGCGCGCCGGGCTCGACTATCTGGCGCTCGGCGACTGGCACGGGCCCGTCGCGATCGACCCGCGCACACGCTACAGCGGCTCGCCGGAACCCGACCGCTTCAAGCACGGGCGGCCGGGCGAGGCGCTTCTGGTCGAGATCGGCGGCGCGGGCGCGCCGCCGGCGGTGACGCCCTTCGTTACCGCCGGCTTCTCCTGGCGCACGCTCGATCTGCATCTTCTGCCGGGCGACGATCCCGCCGCGGCTCTGGGCGCAAGGCTTCCCTCCCCGTCCGAGCGCCGGCAGAGCCTCGTCCGCATCGCGGCGAGCGGCACGGCGAGCCTCGCCGCGCGAACCGCCCTCGCCTCGGCGGCGGAGGACGCGGAGCCCGACTTCGCCCATCTGGAGCTCGACCTCGAGGGCTTGACCACCGAGCACGAGGTCGAGGATCTCGACCGGATCGACCGCGCCGGCTCGCTGCGCGACGCGGCCGAGGCCCTTCTGGCCGAGGCCGAAAGCGCCGACCGGTCGGCGCAGGAGCGCGACATCGCCCGGGCGGCGCTGGCGCGCCTCTATTCCTATTCGCAGGGCCTGCAGCCATGAAGATCACCGCGCTGCGGCTCCACAACGTCAAGCGCTTCGCCGGCCGGGGCGTCGCCATCGAGAACATCGGCGACGGCGTCAACGTCCTGTGCGCGGCCAACGAGTTCGGCAAGTCGACGAGCTTCGAGGCGCTGCATGCTTTGTTCTTCCTGAACCATTCCAGCGTCGCGGCCGACGCCAAGGCGCTTCGTCCCTATGCGGGCGGAAGCCCGATGGTGGAGGCCGACATCGAGACGGAGGCCGGCCGCTTCCGCATCGCCAAGCAGTTCTTCGCCGGGCGGGCCGCGCGCGTCGCCGATCTGTCCACCGGGCGGCTTCTGGCGCAGGCCGACGAGGCCGAGAACTTCGTCGCCGAACTGGTCCGCGGCGGCACGGCCGGGCCGGCGGGCCTTCTTTGGGTCCGGCAAGGCATCACCGGCATCGAGGCGCGCAAGCCCGCCGAGGAGGAGCGCGAGAGCCGGGTCCGCGCGAGCCTTCTGGAATCGGTGCAAGGCGAGGTCGAGGCCGTCACCGGCGGGCGCCGCATGGCCGAGATCATGGCGCGCGTGCAGGGCGCGCTCGGCGAGCTCGTGACCGCGACGGGCCGTCCGAAGGTCGGCGCACGCTACGAGCAGGCGCTGCGCGAGCGCGACGCCTTGCGGGAAAGCGAGGCCAGGCTCAACGCTGACGTCACGGCGCTGCGCGGCCTCTTCGACCAGCGCGAGGCGGCGCAGCGCCGGCTGGCCGAACTGGAAGCCGAGGCCGATCGCGACGAGGAACGCCGGGAGATCGGCCGTGCCGAAGCCGCGGTCGAGGCCGCGAAGGCGAAGGTGGACCGCCTGCGCGCCGCGCAGGCCGAGCACAGGCTGGCACGCGAGCGCCGGGACGCGGCGACCCGCGAGCTCGCCACCTTCCGCGACGCGCTCCAGGCCTCCACCGCTCTGGCCTCGGCCGTCGCCGAAGCGGAGGCGCGCCGGGCCGAAGCGGCCGAGCGCCGCCATGCGGCGAGCGAGACCATCGAGGCCGCCAACCGGCAGGCCGAGGCGGCGGAGACGCAGGAAGAGGAGGCGCGCGCGCTGCTCGCCCGGCTTCAGACGGCTCTGCGCGCCCGCGAGGCGGCCGAGCGCCGGACCGGGCTGACGGAGCGGCTGGCGGCGGCCGAGGCCGCGCAGCGCATGATCGAGGAGCACGAGGCGCGGCTCGCCCATCTCAAGCTCTCGCCCAAGGCCGTCGACGCGCTGCAAGCGATCGAGATGGAGATCGCGAGGCTCGGCGCTCTCGCGGAAGCCGCGCGCCCGTCCGTCATCATCGCCTACGAGCCGGGCGCGACGGTCCGCGTCGCCATGGACGGGACGCCGCTGGACGAGGGCGAGGCTCGGGGCTTCGACGCCCGGACCGATCTGACCGTGCCGGGCGTCGGCGTACTGACGCTGCGCGCGGACCGGCCCGCCGACACCGACGCCGACCTCGCCAAGGCCGAGGAGCGTCGCCGCGCCGCGCTCGCCGCGCTGAATGTTTCGAGCCTGAAGGCCGCGCGCGAGCGGCAGGTCGAGGCCGAACGGATCGAGGCCGCGATCTCGGAAGGCCGGGGCCGCCTTTCGGCGCTGGCCCCGGAGGGGCTTGCGAAGCTCCGCGAAGCGGTGGCGGCGAACGTCCCGCAGGCGGATGAAGAGCTGGAGCTGAAGGCCGATCCGGACGCGGCCGAGACCAGCCTGCGCGAAGCGCAGACGCGCCGCCAGGAGGCGCGGGAAGCGTCCCGCTCCGCCGCGCCGCTGCGCCAGCGCGCCGACGAGGCTGTCGCGCAGGCCCGCGCCGATCTCGCCCGGCTGGAAGGCGAGATCGCGCGCGTCGAGGCGATCCTCGGCCCGCAGGACGGCCGGAGCGCCCGCGAAGCCGATCTGGCGCGGGTCTCTCGCGAGGCGCAGGAGCGCGCGGACGAGACGGCGACGGAGGTCGAGCGCCTGACGGCGGACGGGGTCGACCTCGCCGCCCTGGAAGCGCAGCTTCAGCGCCTGCGCTCGGTCGCCTCCGCCTCGGCCAAGGCGATTCAGACGCTGCGCGACCAGCTCGTCGGCATCAATGCCGAGATCAACGCGCGGTCGGACGAGGCCGTGGAGGAGAACTGGCGCGAGACGAGAGACGCGCTCGGCGCGGCCGAGGCGCGCGTCTCGTCCTTCGAGCGCGAGGTCGCGCTGCTCCAGCGTCTCGCCACCGCCCTGGATACCGCCCGCTCCAAGGCGCGCGAGCTCTATCTTCGGCCCGTCATGAGCGAGCTGAGACCGCTCCTCGGCCTTCTCTTCGACGACGCCACGATCGCCTTCGACGAGAAGACGCTCCTGCCCCGCACCATCCACCGCGCCGGCGTGGAGGAGGAGGTCGAGCGCCTCAGCGGCGGCATGCGCGAACAGCTCTCCGTCCTCACACGCCTCGCCTTCGCCCGGCTTCTGGCGCGGGACGGGCGGCCCGCGCCGGTCATCCTCGACGACGCGCTGGTCTATTCCGACGACGACCGGATCGAGAAGATGTTCGACGCCCTGCACCGCCAGTCGAGCGACCAGCAGATCATCGTCTTCTCCTGCCGCCAGCGCGCCTTCCAGCGGCTCGGCGGCAACGTCCTGTCGATGACCGACTGGGTGCCGGGATGAGGGATCCCGACATTGAACGGCATCCGTCCGCACCGGACGGGCTGATGGTCTTCGACGGGCACTGCAATTTCTGCTCCGCGAACGTCGCGGCGATCCTCAAGCTCGATCGCGACCGGCGCATTCTGTTCACGCCCCTGCAATCGCCCTACGGCCAATCTCTGGCGCAACGGCACGGCGTCTCGCTGGACGATCCCTCGACCTTCCTCTTCTTCGAGCACGGAAGGGCGCTGGAGAAGAGCGATGCCGCGATCGCCGTCGCCCGGCGCCTGCCCCGGCCGTGGCGCTGGGCGCGCCTGTTGCGCCTCGTGCCGCGCCGGCTTCGCGACGGCCTCTACGCGACGATCGCGCGGCATCGCTACCGCATCGCCGGTCGGCGCGAGACCTGCATGGCGCCGTCGCCCGAGCAGCGCAGGCGTTTTCTCACGGAGGTCCCGTGCGACGACGCGATGCCCCGCGGCCCGTCGTGAAACATCCCGTCACGCCGGACGGGCGCTACTTCGTCGTGCGCGGGCGGCTCTGGCGCATGTCGAACCCGGCGCTGCCGGAGGCGGAACGGCAGCGCCTCGTCGATGCGCTGATGGACGCGCGACGGGCCGTGCGCGACGCGAAGTCGGCCGGAAAGGACGAGGCCATGTCCGCAGCACGGGCGGCGGTCGACGAGGCCAAGCGCGCGCTCGGCGAGCGCGGACCGGTCTGGTGGAGCGACGGCGCCCCGGATCTCAACCGCCACATGGCGCGCAACGGCCCCTATGCCGACTGGTTCGCCGCGCTACCCGAGGACGACCGCCGCTGACGGGTCCACCATGTGGAACGGAGAGGAAGATTCTGGTGCCCTTCCGTCGATTGGCACTTGCCGATGAGGCGGCGGCGGGCTTTGCTGACGTCGTCTGAGCGGTCCATCCGATGGACCGCGTAGGGCGGGCGGCCTGGAGGGGCCGCTCTCGAGAGAAGAGGGAGGGGCGCTCGGGAGGCGCCCGTTCCCTGGACTGACACCGGTCGCGGGTCACGGCTTCGGAGGAGGCCGTCCGCACATCGCCGGTCGGCGCAAGGAGCGCCGGCAGGCGATGGAGAACCGGAGGGGAGGATGACATGGCGCTCGCGTCCGAAGGCGTTTCGACGCTCGATGCACCCGATCTCGACGCCGGCCCGCGCCGCGGCTCGGTTCTCATGCGGCCCGTGGAGGCGGTGTCCGCCGTCCTGCTCACGCTCATCGTCGCCCTGCTCTTCACCGGCGTCGTCTCTCGCTACGTCTTCCACCGCCCCATCATCTGGATCGACGAGGTCGCCTCGATCTCCTTCCTGTGGCTCGCCATGCTCGGCTCGGCCATCGCCATCGACCGCGCCGAACATCTGCGGCTGACGATCTTCCTGACGCTGATGCCCGAGAGCTGGCGGCCCCGCGCCGAAACGCTCGCGCTCGTGCTGATGGCGACCTTCCTCGGAGCGCTGGTCTGGCCGGCGATCGACTACGCCATCGAGGAATCCTGGATCACCTCGGCGGCGCTCAACATTCCCCTGTCCTGGCGCGTCTCGGCGATCCCCTTCGGGATCGCGCTCATGCTCGTCCTCGTCCTCGCGCAGATCTGGCGGAAGGGAACGCCGCTCCAGGCGCTCGGCGCCATCGCCTTCGTCGCCGCCGTCGCGGCCGCCCTCTGGTTCGCCGGGCCGAACCTTCGTTCGCTCGGCAATCTCAACATCCTCGTCTTCCTTGTCGGCTTCGTCGCCTTCTTCCTCGTCCTCGGCGTGCCGATCGCCTTCTGCTTCGGCCTCGGCACGCTGGCCTTCCTGACCTTCACGACCAACGTGCCGGTCTTCGTCGTCATCGGCCGCATGGACGAGGGCATGTCCGCCCTGATCCTGATCTCGGTGCCGATCTTCGTGCTGCTCGGCTGCATCCTCGACGCCACCGGCATGGGCAAGGCGATCGTGGAGTTCCTCGCCTCGCTGCTCGGCCACGTGAAGGCGGGAATGAGCTACGTGCTCCTCGGCTCGCTCTTCCTCGTCTCGGGCATTTCGGGGTCCAAGGTCTCCGACATGGCGACGGTCGCCCCGGCGCTCTTCCCGGAGATGAAGCGGCGCGGGCACAAGCCCAAGGAGATGATCGCGCTTCTGTCGACGGGCGCCGCCATGGCCGACACCGTCCCGCCCTCGATCGTCCTCATCGTCCTCGGCTCGGCGGCGGGCGTCTCCATCGCAGGGCTCTTCACCTCCGGCTTCATCATCGCGATGGTGCTGCTCGTCGTGCTGGCGCTGCTGGCGCGCTGGAAGGCGCGCCACGAGGTCATGGACGGCATCCGCCGCTCGCCCATGAAGGCGATCGGCAAGGCGGCGATCGTGGCGGCCCCCGCGCTCGTCCTGCCCTTCCTGATCCGCTCGGCGGTCGGCGGCGGCGTCGCCACCGCGACCGAGGTCTCCACTCTCGCCGTCCTCTACGCCATGATCATCGGCATGGTGCTCTACGGCGGCATCCGCCCGGCGAAGATCTACTCGATGCTGGTCGAGACGGCCGCCTTGTCGGGCGCCATCCTCATCATTCTCGGCACTGCCACCGCCATGGCCTGGGCGCTGACGCAGACGGGCTTCGCCAACCAGCTGGTCGGCATGGTCTCGGACCTGCCGGGCGGCTGGATGACCTTCATGCTGGTCTCGATCGCCATCTTCCTGGTGCTCGGCTGCATCCTGGAGGGTCTGCCGGCCATCGTCCTGATGGCGCCGATCATGTTCCCGGTCGCCCGCTCGCTCGGCATCAACGACATCCACTATTCGATGGTGGTCGTGACCGCGATGAACATCGGGCTGATGGCGCCGCCCATCGGCGTCGGCTTCTACATCGCCTGCAAGATCGGCAACGTCTCGCCGGACGAGGCGATGGGCGCGATCTGGCCCTATATCGGCGCCCTGTTCGCGGGGCTCCTGATCATCGCGGCCTTCCCCTTCTTCTCAACCTTCGCGCTCTGACCGCCGGGAGACGGGCGGCGCGCGGAACATGCAACGACAAGCCAGAACCATCCGGGAGGACAAACGGACATGAAGATCACCCGCAGGCAGTTCGTCGTCGGCGCCGCTGCGACCGGCATCGCCACCACCTTCTCCATCCGCACGCGCCCCGCGCATGCGGCCGAGTTCACCTACAAATTCGCCAACAACCAGGCGCTGACGCACCCGATGAACGTGCGCGCGCAGGAGGCCGCGGCGAAGATGCGCGAGGAATCGGACGGCCGGTTCGAGCTGCAGATCTTCCCCTCCTCCCAGCTCGGCGCCGACACCGACATGCTGAGCCAGGTGCGCTCGGGGGGCGTGGAGTTCTTCTCGCTCTCGCCGCTGATCCTCTCGACGCTGGTTCCGAACGCCGCCATCAGCGGCATCGGCTTCGCCTTCCCGAACTACGACGCGGTCTGGCCCGCGATGGACGGCGCGCTCGGCTCTTACGCGCGCGCGCAGATCGCCGAGCGCGGCCTCGTCACCATGGACAAGATCTGGGACAACGGCTTCCGCCAGATCACCTCCTCGACCAAGCCCATCGTGACGCCCGCCGACCTCGAGGGCTTCAAGATCCGCGTGCCGGTCTCGCCGCTCTGGACCTCGATGTTCTCGGCCTTCGGCTCGGCCCCGACCTCGATCAACTTCGCCGAGACCTACGCCGCGCTCCAGACCGGCGTCGTCGACGGACAGGAGAACCCGCTGGCGATCCTGACCACCCACAAGGTCTACGAGGTGCAGGACTACTGCTCGCTCACCAACCACATGTGGGACGGCTTCTGGATCCTCGGCAACCGCCGCGCCTGGGAGGGCCTGCCGGAGGATTTGCAGGAGATCGTCGCGAACAATTTCAACGCCGCCGCCGATCTGGAGCGCGCCGACGTGATGCAGCTCAACGCCAATCTGCGCGGCGAGCTGGAGGGCTTCGGCATGGAGTTCAACGAGCCCGACGGTGCCCTCTTCCAGGACAAGCTGGAGGAAGCCGGCTTCTACGCAGAGTGGAAGGGCCGCTTCGGCGACGAGGCCTGGGGCATCCTCGAGGAGGCGGTCGGCCGGGATCTCGGCTGAACCGTTCGAACCGCATGGGCGCGATGATGCCGATCGGAACGCAGGAGCGCGGAACGGGGCAAGCCCCGACCGCGAACCTGTCCGCCGTTCCCGGCGCGCAGGCGGTCGACAGGGCGCTGGCGCTCCTGTCGCTCGTCGGGCGCGAGGCCGAGCGGGGCATCTCTCTCGGCGAGATCGTGGAGGCGAGCGGGCTGAACAAGCCCACGGCCCGCCGCCTTCTCGTCGCGCTCATGCGCTCGCGCCTCGTGGAGCAGGCCGAGCCAAGCCGCCGCTACTTCCTGTCCGACGAGATATACGTCCTCGGCCTCCTCGCCGGCCGCCGTCACTCGCTTCTCGACATCGCGATGGAGAGCCTGCGGAGCCTGAGCGCGGCGACCGGCGACACCAGCTTCCTCTCCATGCGCCGCGACGCCTACGCCGTCTGCCTGCACCGCGAGGAAGGCGCCTATCCCGTGCGCACCCACGCGCTGCAGACCCGCGACCAGCATCCGCTCGGCGTCGGCGCGGGCTCGCTGGCGATCCTCGCCGCCCTGCCCGAGCCCGAGGCGGCCGACATCCTGGCCCGAAACGCGGCGATCCTGACCGAGCGCTACCCGGCCTATGCCGGCGAGACGCTGCCGCGCGCCATGGCCGACACGCGCGAGCGCGGCTACGCGCTCAATCCGGGCCTCGTCGTCTCCTCCTCCTGGGGGGTCGGGCTGCCAGTCCTGTTCCCGGATGGGCGCGTCGCCGGCGCGCTCTCCGTCGCCGCCATCGACTCGCGGATGCATCCCGAGCGCCAGGTCGAGATCGTCGGCCTCATGCGCGGCGAGGCCCGCCGCATCGAAGCCAAGCTCGCCAGGCTGTTCTCCCGCGACAAGGGATCGAAGCCGGTCCGCAAACCCCTATCGAAAGCCGTGCAGAAGGAGACACACCATGTCTGAAGCGCAGATCGTCGGCTGGGCGCATTCGAAGTTCGGCAAGTCCGAGGCGCAGGGCACGCGCGAGCTGATGGCCGAGGTCGCCCTGCCCGCCCTGGAGCATGCCGGCCTGCAGCCCGAGGACGTCGATGCCATGTTCGTCGGCGTCTACAACAACGGCTTCACCTCGCAGGACTTCCAGGGCGCGCTCGTCGGCATGGGCGCCGACGCCCTGTCCAGGACGCCCGCCATGCGCACCGAGAACGCCTGCGCCACCGGCTCGGCGGCGCTCTACTCGGCGCTCGACTACGTCAATTCGGGGCGCGGGCGCGTCGCCCTCGTCGTCGGCGCCGAGAAGATGACCGGCGTCCCGACCGCGCGGGCCGGCGACATCCTTCTCTCCGCCTCCTACCGGGAGGAGGAAGCCGACATCGACGGCGGCTTCGCCGGCCTCTTCGGCCGCATCGCACAGGGCTACTTCCAGCGCTACGGCGACCGCTCCGAGGAGCTCGCCATGATCGCGGCGAAGAACCATCACAACGGGCTGTCGAACCCCTTTGCCCACATGCGAAAGGATTTCTCGGTCGAGTTCTGCAACACGGTCTCCGACAAGAACCCCTATGTCGCCGCGCCGCTGCGCCGCACCGACTGCTCGCTGATCTCCGACGGCGCCGCCGCCCTCGTCGTCGCCAGCGCAGAGGTCGCGGCCGAGCTGAAGCGCGCCGTCGCCTTCCGCGCCCGCGCGCACCAGAACGACGTGCTGGCGCTCTCGAAGCGCGACCCGACCGAGTTCGACGGCGCGCGCCGGGCCTGGGCGCAGGCGCTGGAGGCCTCCGGCCTTTCGCTCGACGATCTCGACTTCGTCGAGACGCACGACTGCTTCACCATCGCCGAGATGATCGAATACGAGGCGATGGGCCTCGCCGAGCGCGGCGAGGGCTGGAAGGTCGCGCGCGAGGGCACCACGCTGAAGGGCGGGCGCCTGCCGGTGAACCCCTCCGGCGGCTTGAAATCCAAGGGCCATCCGGTCGGCGCGACCGGCGTCTCCATGCATGTGATGGCCGCCATGCAGCTTTGCGGCGAGGCGGGGGAGATGCAGATCGAGGGCGCGAACCGCGCGGGCGTCTTCAACATGGGGGGCGCGGCGGTCGCCAACTACGTCTCCATCCTGGAACGCGTGAAGTAGGACGGACCAGCTCATGCAGGCCACCCAGCCGCGCGGCGGGCTCTCGCCCGTGTCCCGCCGCGTCATGAACCTCTCGCGCTTCGTCACCCAGGCCGCGCGCCGGGAGCCCGACGCCCCCGCCTTCGTCTGGGGCGAGCGCCAATGGAGCTGGGCCGAGCTCGACGCCCGCATCGACGCCATGGCAAGCGCGCTGCGCGAACGCTTCGGCGTGCAGAAGGGCGACCGGATCCTCGTCCAGTCCCAGAACTGCAACCAGATGTTCGAGGCGATGTTCGCCTGCTTCCGCGTCGGCGCGGTCTATGTGCCGACGAACTTCCGCCAGACGCCGGAGGAGGTCGCGACGGCCGGCGCGACGGCCGGCGCCAGCGGCCTCATCTGCAATGCCGCCTTCCCGGACCACGCGGCGGCCGTCGCCGACGCCCTCCCCGGTCTCGCCTTCACCATCGCGATCGGGCAGGCGCCCTTCGGCCCGTCCTACGACGCGCTGGTGGACGAGTTCGGCGGCCGCGTCGCCGCGCCCGAACCGGTGGAGCACGACGACCCGGCCTGGTTCTTCTTCACCTCCGGCACGACGGGCCGGCCGAAGGCCTCGGTCCTCACCCACGGCCAGATGGCCTTCGTGGTGAACAACCATCTCTGCGATCTGATGCCGGGCACCACCTCGGACGGCGCCTCGCTCGTCGTCGCCCCGCTGTCCCACGGCGCGGGCGTCAACCAGCTCTGCCAGACCGCGCGCGGGGTGAAGACGATTTTGCTCCCCACCGAGCGCTTCGACATCGAGGCCGCCTTCGATCTGATCGAGCGCTGGCGCGTGACGAACATCTTCACCGTGCCGACCATCCTGAAGATGCTGGTGGAGCATCCGGCCGCCAGGACGCGCGACCACTCCTCGCTGCGCCACGTCATCTATGCCGGCGCGCCGATGTATCGCGAGGACCAGAAGCGCGCGCTCCAGGTGCTCGGCCCGGTCATCGTCCAGTATTTCGGCCTCGGCGAGGTGACCGGCGCCATCACCGTCCTTCCTCCTGCGCTTCACTCGCCGGAGGACGACGAGGCCGCGCGCATCGGCACCTGCGGCTTCGAGCGCACCGGCATGGAGGTGCAGATCCAGGGCGATGACGGACGCGAGCTGGCGCCCTTCGAGACCGGGGAAATCTGCGTCGTCGGGCCGGCGGTCTTCGCGGGCTACTACGACAACCCGGAGGCCAACGCGAAGGCCTTCCGTAACGGCTGGTTCCGCACCGGCGACCTCGGCCACATGGACGACCAGGGCTTCGTCTACATCACCGGCCGCGCTTCCGACATGTACATATCGGGCGGCTCCAACGTCTATCCGCGCGAGATCGAGGAGAAGATCCTGACGCACGGCGCGGTGAGCGAGGTCGCCGTCCTGGGCGTGCCAGACCCGGTCTGGGGCGAGGTCGGCGTCGCGGTCTGCGTGATGCGGGACGGGACGACGGCGAGCGAGTCCGACATTCTCGCCTTTCTCGACGGCAAGATGAGCCGCTACAAGATGCCGAAGCGCGTCCTCTTCTGGGACGCTCTCCCGAAGTCGGCCTATGGCAAGATCACGAAAAAGATGGTCCGCGAGGAGCTCGAGCGGCGCGGCGCGCTGACGGGTGCGCCCGACCTCAAGCGGGCCGGCTGATGCTGCGCGAGCTGCGTCATCCCGGCCCTGCCGAGGCCGAACGCATGGTCGCGGCGCCGGTCCGGCTGGCCCCGGTCGAGGGCACGCTTCGCCCCGGCCGCGACGTTCTGTCGGAGGTCGCGCGCATCTTCGGCGAGGCCGGGGCGCCGGGCGGCGTGCTGACGCTCTCCGGCGGCCGATGCCGGCCCTTTCGCTACGTGATCCCCGCACCGAGCACGGACGGCCTCCACGCCGCATGGTACAGCGGAACCTTCGAGGCGGCGGACGGCGCGGACATCGTCGAAGCCGTCGCCATCGTCGGGCGCGAAGCATCGGCCCCTTTCCTCCACTGCCACGGACGCTGGCGAGCGGGAGACGGCTTGCCGGAGGCCGGCCACATGCTGGCGCCCGAAAGCCCGGTGGAGACGCCGATTCCCGTGCGCGGCCTTGCGGCCTTCGGCGCCGTCTTCGAGCGCCGGCCCGACGCGGAGACCGCCTTCTCCCTGTTCACGCCCTCGCCGGGCGAGGCGCCCGATCGCCCGAACGGGCTCCTTCTGAGGGTCCGGCCCGGCGAGGACGTTTCGGGGGCGATCGAGGCGGCCTGCCATGATGCCGGGATCGCGGAGGCGCGCATCCACGGTATCGGCAGCGTCGATGGCGTGCGCTTTTCAGACGGGAAGTGCGTCGATTGCGCCGCGACGGAGATCTTCGTCTCCGGCGGCAGGCTGACGAAAGGCCGGGCGCATCTGCCGGTCGTCGTCGTCGACATCGAGGGCGAGGTCGCGGAGGGCGTCCTCGAAGCCGGCGACAATCCGGTCGGCGTCACCTTCGAGATCGTCGTGGAAGCTCTGGGAGGACAGGAATGACGAAGGGTCTCGTGATCGTCACCGGTGCGGCGTCCGGCATCGGGCTCGCGACGGTGGAGCGGCTCGCAGCACACGGTTGGCCGGTCGCCGCGCTCGACCGCGACGCAAGCGGGCTCGAAGCCCTGCGCGCGCGGCTGCCGCAAGCCGAACTTTCGGTCCATCCCATCGACCTGACCAGCGAGGCCGCCATCGCGGAGTTCGTCGGCTCGCTGGAGGGTCGTCCGGTCGCCGGCCTCGTCAACAGCGCGGGCGTCGGCTCCAACACCGAAATCCGCGAGACGACGACGGAGATGTTTCGCCGGATTTACGAGATCAATGTCGTCGCGGGCTTCGCCCTCGTCCAGTCGCTCCTGCCGCAGCTGGAGGCCGGGCGGGGCTCGGTCGTCAACATCGCCTCGGTTTCCGGCATCCTCGGCAATCTCGGCCGCTCGGCCTATGGCGCGTCCAAGGGCGCGATCGTCACGCTGACGAAGATCATGGCGGTGGAGCTCGCCGCCTCCGGCATCCGCGTCAACGCTGTCGCGCCGGGCCCGATCGAGACGGCGATGGCGCGGCAGATGCATGACGCGGCCGCGCGCCAGCGCTGGGTGTCGCGCGTCCCCCTCGCCCGCTATGGCGAGCCGGACGAGATCGCGGGTGCCGTCCTGTTCCTCATCGACCCGACCGCGTCCTCCTATGTGACGGGGCAGATCCTGGCGGTGGACGGCGGCTTCACCACGGCCGGGCTGATGCCCTGAGAACCCGGATCGATCACCACTCGATCCGCGATCCGTCATAGGCGAAGAAGCCGCCGCTGTCCGAAGGCTGCAGCCCGTCGAGCACGGTCAGGAGCCGGCTTGCGCTGTCCTGCGGTGCGAGCCGGTCGCGCCCCGCGGAAAAGGCGTCCGAGAAACGCGTCGCGACGGTTCCCGGATGAAGCGCCGCGATGACCGCGTCCGGGCGCGTGCGGGCGACCTCGATCGCCGCCGTTCGCACGATCTGGTTCAGCGCGGCCTTGGACGCGCGGTAGGAGACCCAGCCGCCCAGCCGGTTGTCCCCGATCGAGCCGACGCGCGCCGACAGAAGCCCGACGATGCAGCGTCGGCCGCGTGGCAGCAGCGGCACGACATGCTTGAGCACCAGCGCCGGGCCGATGGCGTTCACCGCGAACTGCGCCGCCATAGCCGCCGGATCGATGGCGCGGATGGTCTTTTCGGGCTGCCCTTGCCCGGAAGACAGCGCCCCGGTGGCAATCAGGACGAGGTCGAACGGCCCGCCGTCCTTCATTTCCAGCGCCGCCGCCTCGATGCTCGCCTCGTCGAGGAGGTCGAAGCCGGTGGCGCGCGACAGGCCCGTCGCCCCGCCGCAGTTCGGATCGTCCGCGAGCCGGTCGCAGAAGGCGCGTCCGAGCCCGCCGGTCGCCCCGACGACGAGGGCGCGATAAGGCGAAGCGAGGGACGTCATGCGGTCCGGCACTGGCCTCTCCTCGCGCGCGCTTCGAGGTGCGGGAGGATAGAGCGCCGGGCGGCCGAGTGAACGCCGCCCGACACCGGCCTTCAGCGATCGAGGATCTTCCGCATCCGCACGAGCGAGCCGGCCTGCAGCTCGCTCGCCTCGCCATAGGCGCTGGCGACCTCGCTCAGCATGTCGAGGAGGTCCGCTCGCTCCCGCGCATCGAGTTTGGAGCGAAGGAGCGGCCCGAGCTCCTCCGCGAAGATCGAGAAGAAGGCGCGTTCGCGCGTGTAGCCGAAGGCGCGCCGGAACATGGCCTCGGTGTCCTCCACCTGCATCCTGTCGCGCATGTTGGCGTGGATCGTGCTCCGCTCGGCCGCGGTGATCGGCGATCCGGTTCGCACGAGCTGGATCATCAGGATCGTCGCCGCCAGACGCGGATCGCGAATGCGCGACAGCGGCGAGCCGATCAGACGCTCGATGCCGTTCCGGGCGCGATGCTGGAGCATCTTGGTGTCGCGGTCGAGTTCGCGAACCTCCCGGACCGCGTAGCGCGCTCGAATGAGAAAGTAGAGAATGGCGGCGAGAGCCGCGCCGAAGGCGATCAGCAGGTGCATGGTGCAGACGAACCTCGTCCTGAACCCTTGATGCCCCTGCTATGGCGAAAGACGAGCCGCCCCTCAAGCCTTCGTGATCGCTTGCGCGGCGCCCTCAGACCGCCGCGCCGCCTTGGCCTCCCGCTGGCATCGTTCGGAGCAGTACAGGACGTCGTCCCAGGTCTTCGCCCAGGCCTTGCGCCAGACCATCGGCCGTCCGCAATGCCGGCAGATCTTGGAGGGAAGGTCGGCCTTCCGACGCATGGACGCGCTCTTCCTCTTGCGACACGCCGTCTTGCAGGCGTTCCAGCCGAACGGATGAGGCCCGCGGGCGTTCCGAGCGCCTCTGCGTCGGCCGGGAGCCGGACCGGCGCTTTTTGGACGTTCGGCGCCTGCGTCCCGAGCGGCAGGGCGACGCCCTACGGCAACGGCGCGAAGATCGAAATCGATTTTCGAAAAGCCTGACGCGCAGGTTCAAAGACTGAGCGGCGTTTGTGCGGCCAATCGGACGCACGCCGCTCTAATGGCGGTAGGACGGCGACAGTCCGGCCTGGACATTCTCCAGGATGCTCTTGAGCTTCGCCGTTCCGAGATCGACCATCGCAATGGCGATTTCGATCTCCTTCCAGCCCGCCTCGACGGCGGCGCGCTCGATTTCGACGATCGCAGCCTCGATCGCCTCCTCGCATTCGGAGGGGCGATCGGGGTCTTCTGCGGTGTGGACGGGAGATGAGACGATCATGGCCCGTGCGCTACGCTATCGCGGAGAAGTTGCATAGAGTGCGCAGGAGTGGACGCAGTATCTCCGAACAGCGAACGTAAGTTCGAATTATGTGACAGTCAGTTAGCCGAACGATCTCCGCGCCGGCTCGAGTCCACTCAACCAGATGCTGCAATGAACGGCCGGACGATCGGGCCTACACGACTTCGCCCGCGAGCCGGCGAAGCCGATGCCGATCGACGATGACCACGGCGCCGCGCCGGCTCCTGATCGCGTTCTGGCCTTCGATCAGATGGAGCATGGTCGTGACGCTGGTTCGCTGCACGCCGAGGACCCGAGCCAGAAAGTCATGGGTCACCGGGATCGTTCGTCCGTCCAGGCGTTCGGCGCACAGAAGCAGCCAGCGCGCCACGCGCGTCGCCAGAAGGTGGCGCGCGTTGAACGCCGCCGTCAGGGCGATCTGCCCCATCAGGCCGTAGAGGGCGTCGTGGATGGCATCGTAGAGATCGGGGCAGCGTTCGACGGCGTGGCGGAAGCGGTCCGCCGGGATGCGGTAGGCGGCCGCGCCGCCCACCTGGACCGTCGACAGAGCGTCCGGAAAGCGCCCCTTGCGAAGAGCGGAGTAGCTCGAAATGCCTTCCCGCCCGATCATGCCGGCGTCGATGTTCCGGCCGCTCATTTCCACGGACAGCGAAATGATGCCGCCCTCCGGGAAATAGACATAGTCCGGGATCCGCGACGGTTCGCTGAGAACCTGCCCCCGTTCCAGGGAGACGAGTTCGAGCTCGTCCCTGAACGTTCGGAGGCTTCCGTCGCTGGTCGATGAGAGGACGACGTTTCGATACTCTGCCCGACCGTCGCTCGTTGGCGTTCTTTGCATGATCTTCGGCCTGTCGGAAAACGACCGCGACTCGGGAAGGGCACAGCCGGTGCCGAGCGTCCCATTGGACCCGTCCGGCTCACCGGGAGCGGGAACGGTGAGGGCTACGGCCGCTGTCCGGAACGACGCGCGGGCGCTGCTTGCAGGGCTTCCAGCTGCTCCAGCCGCGCCAGCGTCCGCTCGTCGAAATCGGCGCGGATCGCCAGAACGTCCCGTCCGCCGACGGAGTGCGTGATACCGAGCGGATAGGCTCGAAAATGGCATGCGACGAAGCGAAGCAGCTGGATCGGCTCCATCTCCACCACCATCGAGCGAACGCCGCTGGAAAGGCCCCATTCGACGAAGGACTTCACCAGGCGGAGCGCGGTGGGCCCGAGCGATTTGCCGTCCCCGCGGTGGGAGGCCGCCACGGCGAAGCGCGTCCACTCGAAGATGTCCGGGCCGGACGGCGGGCGGCCGTCACAGAGCTTGGGGTAGACATGCGACAGGAGGAAGGGTTGCGTGGTGGGGAGAAGCCGCTGGTAGCCGACGACGCGGCCGTCCTCCTCGATCACCATTTCCACGATCGCGTCCGTATCGAACTGATCGCTCTCCAGACCCGTCGGCGATGCCAGTTCGCTCCACCCCATCTCCTCGACGAAGACCTCGTGGCGCAAACGGCGCGCGGCGCGAATGAGGTCCTCGTGGGCTTGGCGGTTCCGTTGATCGACGACGGTTAGCATGGGTTCCTCGCTCAGTGGTTGCTGAACGAGGATTTGCAACTTAACGGAAAGGTGCGGCAGTTCGGATATCCGAACCCTACGGCATCGGCCTGAAAGTCGGAATCAGTCTTCGGAAAGCCTGATGCGCAGATCCAAAGAGATGGAGCGGCCTTTCTGCGTCCGATCGGACGCACGGCGCTCTAAGACACAAGGCCCAGGCGAAACGCCGCGACGACCGTCTGCACGCGTGTCGAAACGCCGAGCTTGGTCCGGATGGAGTGCATGTAGCGTTCGACCAGCCGGCGGCTGATCCCGAGGATGACGCTGATCTCCCAGTCGGACTTGCCGTCGATGAGCCAGAGCAGGCACTCCCGCTCGCGATTGGTCAGACGCGGGACCGCGGGGGACGGGGGCTGGGCCAGGCTGATCGCGCGGCTGGCGCCGGCGGAGGCGATGAAGAGGAGAGCCGTCCGCGCCTGGGGGGAATCGTCGATCCGTTCGCCGGAGAAGCTCACGCCCAGACGCAGCCCGTCGAGGGTGATCTGCGGGATCGTGGTTCCTTCCTGAAGACCGAAGCTCTTCGCCTCGTCCATGATCAGGCCGGCCCGCGCCGTGGCGCGCACGTCGCCCCACCACAGCGGCTCGTTCTCGCCGCGCGCGTGCGCGATCGTCGGGTCGTCCTCGACATACTGGCGCGCGAAGTACCGCCGCGCCCATTCCTCCGGCCAGGCTCCCGCCAGAACATGCCCGGCCTGCTCGGCCGGCGGGATCGGCTGCGACGGCACGATGCCGATCAGGTGCCGCGAGACCCCGAACGCGGCCGTCGCGACATGAAGCACGTCGTCCAGCTCGTCGCGCCGTCGACAGGTCTCGATCGCGCGCATGAGCGCCTGAGTGTTGCTGAGCACGTTCCAGAGCGACCGCGCGTTCGCCATCGGCCTTCATCGCCTCCCGTGAGAGGCGAAGGATGTGCAGAGAACCCGCACAAATGGTAGCCGGCCTTCGACGTTCCACACGTCCTGTCCGTGGCCGCGTCGCGCAGGACAGGCGGCGAACCGGCCCATGGGCGGCCCGGCGAAGACGAACCGGCAGACCCCGGAAGGCCCGACAGCATCGGCCCGAGGATCGAATTCGATTTTCTAAAAAGCCTGATGCGTCGATTCAGAGAGTTGGAGCGACCTTTGTGCGTTCGTTCGGACGCACGGGGCTCTAATGAGGCCCCCAGGACCCACGCGAGCCTTTGGTTTCGGCCGCCTCGATCAGGGCCTGGAGGCGCATCCGGCTCAGGTCGAGCATGGCGAGGGCCACCTCGATCGGCCGCCATCCGACCTCGACCGCGGCCTTCTCGACAGATGCGAACGAAGCCTCGATCGCACTCATGCAGTCGAGGACACGATCCTCATCTTCCGAAAGGGGCGGGGATACAGTGGACATGCGGCTCGACTACGACGGAAGAGCGCAGCGTCCCAGTTACATCTCTGTAAGCAGCGGACGACGTCTTTGCCGGCCGCCCGTCCAGCGCTTGTCCATGCGCGTGGTCCGATGGCGGAGTTCGCTTTCGCGATTCCCGCCAGCAACCCGAGCGCCAAAGATGTGTGGGGGGATGGTACGGTTGGGCGGGTTCGAACCGCCGACCTTCGGAGCCACAATCCGACGCTCTAACCAGCTGAGCTACAACCGCACGCCTCGCCGGCGGGCTGGCCCGCCGCGACTGGAAGGGGAGATACGGCTTTTGGCGCCGTGACGCAAGCCGCTAACGCCGAACGCGAGCAGTGGCGGACTTATCCGCAAAGAGCCGCCCGCTTTGCCAAGCCGCACCGTCGCCGTGTCCGTTCCGCCTTTCCCTGACGCTCGAAGGCCGGCCGCCCCGCGGCACCCGGCCTCCTCGCTTGAGGAGCGCCCGACGCACGCGCCGGGGCGACGGGCCGATCAGCCCTGCTTCATCCGCTCGGCGGCCTCGCGGCCCGGACGCAGGAGTTCCTGGCCGATCTCCTGCGAGATCGCCTGCATCTCGCGCGCCTGATCGGCGGCCGCCTCCATCTGGCGACGGACGAAACCGGTCTGCAGCTCGATCAGCTCGGAGACCGACTTGGCGGAGGCCAGCTTCTCCAGATGCTCGAAGCCCATCTCGGCGTTGGAGCGCATGGCCTCCAGCGCCTTGCGGGAGAGCGTCAGCGAGCCGTTGTGGGCGTTCTCGACCGTGCTCTCCATGGTGCGGGTCGCCTCTTCGGCGGCCGTCTTCAGGCGCCGATAGGCCTCCTGCGACTGCTCGCGCGAGCGCTCCGTCATCGTCCGCAGCGTCTCCTGCATCTTCTGCGGATCGACCCCCATGGCCGACTGCGCGCGGCCGATGGCATCCGGGTCCATCGCCTGCCGGAACGCGTCCTGGGTGCGCTCCATCGTCTCCTTCGCGGCGTCCTGCATCTGGTTGGCTGCATTCTGCAAGTCGTCGGCGGCATTCTGCTTCGGACCGGCCATCCTTCTGATCTCCCTTGTTGAAGCCTTCGAACAACGGCACATCGCCGATTTGTTTCCCGGCAAACCGTCTCCTGCCGGTGGAAATTAACCTATCGGCGCCTTTGCGTCGCCTCCAAGCTTCCGTATTCTGGATTTGTTCACTGGGGCATATTAAGACTTCGTCAACGATCACCCCGGAATCTCGCGCCGAGTCTCATCACGTGCCCTCTTCGAACGCAGACATCATGGCGCTTGCGGAGGTCCGGATCGCCAACGAATCCGGGCGCGCGGTCGTGGTGCTCGCTCCAGATCTGACCGACATCCTCTTCGCCAACACCTTCGCCCGCCGGCTCTTCGCCGCGCCGGGAACGGATGACGGCGACCTGTCCCTCTCCCTGCGCCAGCTGCGCGTCGTCGCGCCCGTCCTGCAGGAGGACGGCGAGGCCATGCTGCGCATGAAGTCGACGGCGGAGGGTCTGGAGGTCTGGGTCACCGCCCATGTCCTGACGTCGCACGACGCGCAAGGCTCGCCGATCGCCATCCTCACCGCCCCCGTGCCGGGCGCCCGTCGCGAGCGCCGCGCCGAGCTCGCCGAGCGCCTCCTGCGCGAAGCGGGGTCGCGGGATGCGGCGATCTTCGACGCGGCCGCCCCCGTGCTCGCCCACCCGTCCTTCGAGCCGGGATCGGCGGAGGCGAAGGCCGCCGCATCGATCGCCGCCCGACTGATCGAGAGCGACGAGGGCCGGGCCGAGGAGGGGCGGTACGGGCTCTGGCGTGTCGCCTCCGACCTCGTGCTCGTCGAGATGGGCGAGGAGCCCGCTCCGGCGGCAACGCCGGAGCCGCCCGCCGCCGAAGGCAACGACATCGCGGCCTTGATCGAGCGGCTGCGCGGACGCGGAGCGGCGCAGCTCTCCGCCGCCGCGCGGCAGAGTGCGGAGGAGCCCTCCCCGCCGCAGGCGCCCGCCGAGCAGGATGCGGCGGCGAAACCGGCCGCGGCCTTCGATTCCAGATTCGCCGGCGAGCCGGTGCGCTTCGTCTGGCAGACCGACGGCGAAGGCCGCTTCAAGCAGCTGTCGCCCGAATTCGCGGAGATCGTCGGCCCCGCGGCGGCCGATGTCTGCGGGCTCGCCTTCGCGGACGTCGCCGAAGCCTTCGGCTTCGACGAGGAGGGCGAGATCGGCGCGCTGATGGAGCGGCGCGACACCTTCGCCGGGCGCACCGTGTTCTGGCCGGTCGAGGGCACGGACCGCAAGGTGTCCGTCGATCTCGCCGCCTTGCCGACCTACGGGCGGGAACGGGTCTTCGAGGGCTTCCGGGGCTTCGGGATCGTGCGCCCGGCCGAGCATGTCGAGGATCCTCTGGCGATCGGCCTGGCCCTCGGCCGGGAGAAGGAGGCCGTCAGGGATCAGCGCTCGGCGGCTGCCGCTCCGGCCGCCGCACCGGAGGCGGGCGCCTCCTTCGGCCAGCGCTCGGCCCGCCCGGAGCCGCGCCCCGAGCCGGCCGGCAGCGGCGTCGTCGTCTCCCTGCGCGAGCGCCGGCGCGACGGTCATCTCTCGGACGCCGAAGCCGATGCCTTCAAGGCGATCGGGGTGGAGCTCGCGCCGCGCGATCGCGCGACGCAGGCGCCGGAAGGTGCATCGCCGCCGCTCGACGCGGGACTGGAGGCGTTTCTCGCCGCCCTCCCCGCAGCCCTTCTGGTCGAGACCAAGGGGCGGCTCGTCCTGGCCAGCCACGCCTTTCTGGAGATGACCGGCTACGGCGGCCTCGAGGACCTGATCGAGGCCGGCGGTCTGGAGGCTCTGTTCGACGATACGGCGCGACCCGGCGAGGGCGAAGAGACGGTTCGGCTGCGGCGGGCCGACGGCACGCTTCTGGACGCGCGCGTCCAGATCCGGCGCGTCGCCCTGGCCGGGCGGTCGTCCATCGCTTTTTCCTTCGCGCAGGCTTCACCGCCCGTCCGCGACGCGATGTCCGGCGACGCGGGAGAGATCGCGCGGCTCACGGGCGAGGTGGAGGAGCTGCGCTCGGTCCTCGACACCGCCACCGACGGCATCGTCCTGACCGATCCGAACGGCCTCGTGCGCTCCATGAACGGGTCGGCGCAGTCTCTGCTGGGCGTCGATGCGGACGGCTATGCGGGCCGTCGCTTCACCGACTTTTTGGCGCCCGCCAGCCGGGCCGTCGCCACCGGCTATCTGGAGTCGCTGCGCGACGAGGGTCTCGCCGCCATCCTGAACGACGGCCGCGAAGTCACGGCGGAAGTGGCCGATCGCGGCACGATCCCGCTCTTCATCACCATCGGGCGCCTGTCGGGCGAGCGCGGCTGGTGCGTCCTCCTGCGCGACATCGCGAACTGGAAGGCGGCGGAGGCGGAGCTGGTCGCCGCCCGCAAGCAGGCGGAGGACGCGAGCCTGACCAAGAGCCGGTTCCTGGCCAATATCAGCCACGAGCTGCGCACGCCGCTGAACGCCATCATCGGTTTCGCCGACGTGATGACCGCCGAGACCTACGGTCCGGTCGGCCACGAGCGCTACATGGAGTATCTGCGCGACATCAAGCGCTCCGGCCACCACGTGCTCGACCTCGTCAACGACCTCCTCGACATCTCCAAGATCGAGGCGGGCAAGGTGGAGCTGTCCTTCGAAGCGGTGTCGCTGAACGAGATCGTCGGCGAGATCGTCTCGCTCATGCAGCCGCAGGCCAATCGCGAGCGGGTGCTCGTCCGCTCCACGCTGGCGCAGGCCGTGCCGCCGGTCGTGGCGGACCGCCGCACGCTGCGCCAGATCGCCCTGAACCTCATCTCCAACGCCATCCGCTTCACGCCGGCGGGCGGCCAGATCGTAGCCTCGACGGGCTATGACGAGGACGGGAGCGTGACGCTGCGCTTCCGCGACAGCGGCATCGGCATGACCGAGACCGAGATCGAGATCGCGCTGACCCCGTTCCAGCAGGTGAACTCGGCGGCCAAGGAGCGGGGCGACGGCACCGGCCTCGGACTGCCGCTGACCAAGGCGCTGGTGGAGGCGAACAAGGCTCAGTTCCACATCGATTCCATCCCCGGCGAGGGAACGATGATCGAGATCACTTTCCCGGCCCAGAGGGTTCTGGCGCACTGAGCGACGGGCCGCGCGGACGCCTCGGCCCCACGTCTCCCTGCCGCGCTTTGCGATTTGCGTCGGCGATGCTGTAAGAAGGATCGAGGGTCGCGCAGGCTCGCGCCTTGAAGGCGCCATGGCGCGCCGCCATACCCCGCGCGCTCCCGGACCTTCGCATCCGCGGCCGTCACGGCGGGACGCCCAGCAGCATCGACTCCGATCGCCGGATGGACGAGGATCAGCACCTTTGAAACGCGCCGAGGACGCTCCCGCCGAGACCCGCTCACCGCGCCGGCCGCGCGGACGGCGGCGGATCGCGACGGCGGTGGTCGCTTTGGCGGTTGCGGGCGGGCTCTGGCTCGCGGGCGCCTCCACGCTGACGCTCGGCGCCCATACGGCGCGCGCGCAGATCGAGGCGCGGATCAGCGAGCTGACCGGCCAGCCCGTTCTCGTCGACGGCCGCACCGAGTTCCGGTTCCTTCCGCGCCCGCGCCTTTCGCTGTTCGACGTGCGCGTCGGCGGCGCGGAGCCCGGCCAGACGCTGTCGATCGATCAGCTGCACGCGGAGCTCGACCTGTCCGACGCCCTGTTCGGGCAGGCCGACATCGCCAAGCTGATCCTGGTTCGCCCGGAGCTGTCCTCCCCCGATCACGGCGCGGCGGCGCCGGCTCGCCCGGCGGGCTCGTCCGCCCCGGACGACAGTCCCTCGGCGGACGAGGGCCGGGCCTATGACGAGGCGATCCTCTACGGACGGTCGATCCTCGACCGCTTCGACGGGGTCCGCAATCTGGTGCTGCGCGAGGGCGCGGTGCGCGGTCGGGGCGCGGCGGCCGACCTCACCAGCGTCAATCTGACGATGAGCTGGCCGTCGCGGCAGGCACCGGCGGAAATGTCCGGCTCCTTCGTCTGGAACGGCCAGCCGGCGCAGATCGAGACCCGCCTCGGCAAGCCCGAACAGTTCCTCGCCGGAAGCGTGAGCCCTTTGCGCTTCCAGCTCAATTCGCCGGCGCTCGACATCGGGTTCGACGGCGAGGGCGCGGCCGGGGACGGCCTGTCCTTCGATGGGTCGCTGCGCGTTTCCACGCCCTCGCTCGCCCGCGCCAGCCGCTGGATGGGCGGCGCCCGGTCGGGCGTTCCCGATTTCGGGCAGATGTCGCTGGAGACGCGCGTCGTGCACCGGCCGGGCGCCAAGACCGCGCTCGACCCGGTCCGCGTCTCGCTCGGGGAGGAGACCGGCCATGGCGCGATCGAGGCTGCCTTCGGCGAGGACGGTCGGCCGCGCTTTTCCGGCACGCTCGCCTTCCCCGAGCTCGATCTCGACCGGTTCGCGGCGGGCATCGCCCCCCTGCCCCGGCAGGCGCTCGACTATCAGCGCCCGATGACGGTGTCCTTCATCGAGGATTTCGACCTCGATCTCCGGGTCTCGGCGGACGATGCGGGCCTGGGAACCATGCCTCTGCGGCGTCTGGCCGCCTCCGTGATGGTGTCGGGGGCGCGCGCCACGCTCGACATCGGCGATTCGGAGCTGTTCGGCGGCCGCGCGCAGGGGCGCTTCTTCCTCGATCTGGCCGGCCCGCGCCCGATGGCGGGCGGGCGCGTCGATCTGACGGGCGTCCAGGCGAGCGAGCTCGCAGGTGTCGTCGGGCTGGACGCGATCGGCCTCACCGGCCGGGCCGATCTGAACGCGCAATTCGAGGTGCCGGCGACGAACTGGGCCGAGGTGCTGCGCGACAATTCGTCCACCGCACGGCTGCGGCTTTCGCAGGGGAGCCTTTCGGGCCTGGCCGCCGACCTGTTCGATGCGCCGGGCGAGCGGCCGCTGACCATCTCGCCGACCGGGCCGGCGGTGCCGTTCCGGTCCCTGGAGGCGAGCTTCGGCACACGAGGCCCCTACGCCACACTCGACGCCTTTCGGATGAGTTCGCAGGCCGGCAGCTTCGAGGCCGGCGGCTTCCTGTCCTTCCTCGACGACCGCGTCTTCGTCGAGGGGCTCTTCAGGCCCGCCGAAGGATCGGAGAGCGGAAACGATCTCTTCACCACATCGCAACCGGTTCCGTTCAGGATGCAGGGAGAATGGCCGACGCCGACCCTCGCGGTGGCGACCCGGCCCGATAGCCAGCCGATCTAGGGCGCCGCCACGCGGCTCCCGGAAGGAGCCGCGCCGTGAACCAGCGCTCGAACATCCTCCCGCTCGCGGGCCTCGCCGCCCTCCTCCTCTGCACCGCCGCTCCCGCTTTCGCGCAGCAGGCGCCCGGCGCGCGGGCCCAAAGCTGCGCTGCGGACTATCATGCGCGCCTCTCCGAGATCGCGTCGCGCGAGCTCGTCGCCTATCGCGAGGCGGGAACGGCCATCGGCTCGGTGGATGCCGCCCTTCCCGGACGCCCCATCTTCGCCGCGCCCCGCCGGCCGGACCTCGACCCCGAATCGCGACGGGCCGTCGAGGCGGCCACGCGGCTCGCCCGGGCCCAGGGCCGTACGAGCTTCGCGCGCGACGCCAACACCCGGTGGATCGCCGAGCGCATCCGCGAGGATCTGACCGACTATCTGCGCCAGAAGCCGAGCCCGTTCCTGTGCGCCGGGCTTCAGCCCTATCTGGTTCGGCTGAAGGACTATGCGGCGCAAGGGGCGCCCTCGCCCGAGCGCCTGCGCGAGGACTTCGCCGCCCAGCGCACGCTCGCCTCCGCCAGCCTCGACGCGGCCTTCCGCGCCATGCGCACTCCGCCGCTGCCCCGCTTCGCGCCGGCGGATCGCCCGACCGGCCCGGCCGAGGGCCTGCGGCTGGCGCTCGACGCCAGCTTCCGGGAGGCGAAGGACGAACCCGCCCCGACGCGCTTCGCCGATCGCGGGGTGCGTTCGCAGATCTCGGCCAGCCGGACCGATCCCGATCTTCCGCCGCTCCTGCCGCAGGCCCAGCGCGCGCTGGACGGCGAGGCGGACACGATGCGCGCGCTGACCGCCCTGTTCGGCACGGCGGTGCGCGGCGGCTTCCTCGCCGAGGCCGCTCCCATGACGGGCGCCGAGCCGGCGGGCCGGCCGGTCCTGGCGCGGCTCGCGGCGATCTCGGCCCATCTGGACCGGCCGGAGGGGCGCATCGCGGACCCGATCGTGCGGCCCGCGATCGAACAGGCCCTCTTCGATCTGGAGATGCTGGACTATCTGCGCGTCGCGGACGGCGGCTCCGGAGACCCGCTCACCTCGGCCATGTACGGAACGATGGCCGCGATCGAGACGGCGCATGCCGAGAGCTGCGCCTGCGCGAACTGAGGGACGATCAGGCGGTCTCGGCCGCCAGCCTCTCGTCCCGCAGGCGGCGGACCTCGCGGCTCTTGGTCACCAGCGTCGCGCTGATCACGCCGACCGCGACGACGGCGATGAGGATGGTCGAGATCGCGTTGATCTCCGGCGTCACGCCGAGCCGGACCTGGCTGTAGATGCGCATCGGCAGCGTCGTCGCGCCGGGGCCGGAGGTGAAGCTCGCGATCACCAGATCGTCGAGCGAGAGCGTGAAGGCGAGCATCCAGCCCGCCGCCACCGCCGGCCAGATCACCGGCAGCGTCACCACGAGGAAGGCCTTCAAGGGCGGGCAGCCGAGATCCTGCGCCGCCTCCTCCAGGCTCCGGTCGAAGGAGACGAGGCGCGACTGGACGACGACGGCCACGAAGCACATGGCGAAGGTCGTGTGGGCGAGCGTGATCGTCCAGAAGCCCCGGTCGAGCCCGATCGAGACGAAGAGCAGGAGCAGCGACAGGCCGGTGATGACCTCCGGCATGACCAGCGGCGCGAAGACCATGGCCGAGAACAGGATGTTGCCGCGAAAGTTCGCGTAGCGCACCAGCGCCAGCGCCGCGCAGGTGCCGAGCACCGTCGCGATCGTCGCCGACAGGAGCCCGACGCGCAGCGTCACGAAGGCCGCGTCGATCATCTGCTGGTTGTTCCACAGAGCCGCGTACCACTGCGTGGAGAAGCCGCCCCAGACCGTGACGAGCCTCGAGGCGTTGAAGGAGTAGACGACCAGAAGCAGGATCGGCACGTAGAGAAAGGCGAAGCCGAAGACCAGCGAGACGATGTTGAAGGGCGAGAGACGGTTCATCGCCGTGCGTCCTGGTAGCGCTGGAAGATCACCATCGGCACGACGAGCAGGATCAGGAGGATGATCGCCACCGCCGAGGCCACCGGCCAGTCGCGGTTGGCGAAGAACTCCTCCCACAGGACCTTGCCGATCATCAGCGTCTGCGAGCCGCCGAGAAGGTCGGGGATCACGAACTCGCCGACGGCGGGGATGAAGACGAGGAATGAACCGGCGATCACGCCCGGCATCGAGATCGGCAGGGTGATCTTCCAGAAGGCCTTGGTTGGCGGACAGCCGAGATCGCTCGCCGCCTCGATCAGCCGGTGGTCCATGCGGTCGAGGCTGGCGTAGATCGGCAGGATCATGAAGGGCAGGTACGAGTAGACGATGCCGATCACGATCCCCGTGTCGGTGTTGAGGAACGAGGTCGCGGGCAGGCCGAAGAGCGCCAGGAACTGGTTCAGATAGCCCTCCCCGCGCAGGATGCCGATCCAGGCGTAGACGCGGATCAGAAAGCTCGTCCAGAAGGGCAGGATGACGAGCATCAGGAGGATCGGCTTCCAGCCCTGCGGCGCCTTGGCCATCGCATAGGCCAGCGGATAGCCGATCAGCAGCGCGAAGACCGTCGAGATCGCGGCGATGCGAAGGCTCGACAGATAAGCGTTGCGGTAGAGCGGATCGCCCGCCAGCCATCGGTAGGTCTCGAAGGAGAGCTCCGAGAGCGCGGCCGTGAACGCCTCCCAGCTCTCCAGCGTGAAGACAGGCAGATAGGGCGGCTGGGCGAGCGCCGTCTCCGACAGGGAGATGCGGAACACGGTCAGGAAGGGAACGAGGAAGAGCGCGATCAGCCAGAGAAAGGGGATCGCGATGACGGCCGCGCGGAACAGCCCGCCCGCCGGCCTCGCCTTGTCGCCGCCTGCCGGGGTCGCGCTCTCCATCGCTTCAGCGCTCCAGAAGAACGGCCGCGTCCGGCCGGAAGGCGAGCTTCACCTCGTCGTCCCAGGTGATCTGCTCCTCGGCCGCGCGCGTCGCGTTCATCACCGTGGCGCGCACGATCGCGCCGGAGGGGAGCTGCACGTTGAAGAGCGTGACGTCGCCGAGATAGGCGATGTCCCAGACCTTTCCGGCGAGCACGTTCTCGCCGTCGCGCACGGCACCGCTCTTGACGAGCCGCATCTTCTCCGGCCTCACCGCGAGAGCGCGCGCCTCGCCGACGGCGGGCGGGCGCTCGGCCTCGATCCAGAGCGAATGGCCGTCGGCCTCCAGCCGCACGCGGCCGGGCGCCGCTTCCGCGACCGTGCCCTCGAGGATGGTGACGTTGCCGACGAAATCGGCCACGTAGCGGCTGCCGGGCGCCTCGTAGAGGATGGCGGGGGTGGCGACCTGCTCGATCCGCCCGTCCCGCATCACCGCGATCCGGTCCGACATCGTCATCGCCTCCTCCTGGTCGTGGGTGACGACGACGAAGGTGAGGCCGAGATCCTGCTGCAGATCCATCAGCTCGAACTGCGTCTCCTCGCGCAGCTTCTTGTCGAGCGCGCCGAGCGGCTCGTCGAGAAGCAGCACCTTGGGACGCTTGGCGAGAGAGCGGGCCAGCGCCACGCGCTGCTGCTGGCCGCCGGAGAGCTGCTGCGGCTTTCGCGAAGCGAAGCGCTCGAGCTTGGTCAGCCGCAGCATCTCCTTCACGCGCGCCTCGATGTCGGCGCGCGCCATGCCGTCCTGCTTCAGGCCGAAGGCGATGTTCCTCTCCACGCTCATGTGCGGGAAGAGCGCGTAGGACTGGAACATCATGTTCAGCGGGCGCTTGTGCGGCGGAACGCCGTTGAGGCTCTGGCCGGACAGGCGGATGTCGCCCGAGGTCGGCTGTTCGAAGCCCGCCAGCATGCGCAGGAGCGTCGATTTTCCGCAGCCGGACGGCCCCAGGAGCGCGAAGAACTCGCGCTCGTAGATGCCGAGCGAAAGGTCGTCGACCGCCACCTGGTCGCCGAAGCGCTTGGTCACGCGGTCGATCTCGATCAGCGGCTTCTGCGTCCGATCGTTCCAGGGTTCGAAGGCGCGGCGGATGTTGCCGAGCGACTTTCCCGCCGACGCCATCGCAGCGGCCCCTACTGCCCTGTGCGGATCGTGGTGAAGATGCGCTGGACGCTGCGCTGCGTGCGCGCGTCGTAGGGGAGCTTGGTGAAGAGGTTGTCGATCGTCGCGTCGTCCGGGTAGACGCCGGGATCCTCCAGGATCTCCTCGTCCACGAACTCCTTCGAAGCCGCGTTGCCGTTGGCGTAGACGACGTAGTTGGTCGCTTTCGCGATCACCTCGGGGCGCATCATGTAGTTGATGAACTCGTGCGCCTCGGCCACGTTCGGGGCGTCGGCCGGGATCGCCATCTGGTCGAACCACATGGTCGCGCCTTCCTTCGGGATCCGGTACTCGATCGAAACACCGTTGCCCGCTTCCTCGGCGCGGTCGCGCGCCTGGAAGATGTCGCCCGAATAGCCGAGCGCCACGCAGACGTCGCCGTTGGCGAGCGCGTTGATGTACTCGGAATTGTGGAAGCGGCGGATATAGGGGCGCACCTGGAGCCACAGCTCCTGCGCCTGCTCCAGCTCGCCCGCGTCCGTGGAGTTCGGATCGAGCCCGAGATAGACCAGGGCCGCGGGAATCAGCTCGTCGGCGGTGTCGAGAACGTCGATGCCGCACTGCGACAGGACTTCCGCGTTGGCCGGATCGAAGATCAGGGACCAGGAATCCACCGGCGCGTCGGGCAGGAGTTCGGCCACGCGGTCGGAATTGTAGCCGAGGCCCGTCGTGCCCCACATGTAGTTGACCGAGTGCTCGTTGCCCGGATCGAAGGCGGCGGCGCGCTCGGTGATGACGTCCCACATGTTGGAGAGGTTCGGCAGCAGCGACGTGTCGAGCGGCTGGTAGATGCCGGCCTCGATCTGACGCAGGAGGAAGGTGCCGGTCGGCACGACGACGTCGTAGCCGGACGAGCCCGCGAAGAGCCGCGTCTCCAGGATCTCGTTGGAATCGTAGACGTCGTAGACGACGCGGATGCCCGTCTCGGCGGTGAAGTCCTCCAGGATCGAGGCGTCGATATAGTCCGACCAGTTGTAGACGTTGACGACCCGGTTCTGGGCCTGCGCGGCGACGGCCATCGAGACCGCGGCCAACGCCACGGACGCTGTCATTGCGGAGCGGCGGAAAATCTTCGTCATGGCGTCACCCTTCGTCATGGCGCTGCATCGGTCGGCCTTACCGGCCTAATATTTCGCATCGCGAAAGGAAAGGAAGGCTCGACACGCAAACATCACACCGGGGCGCGCAGCATGTAGACCGCGCCTTCGCCATAGGGCCGGAGCTTGGCCTCCATGTCCCGGTCCGTCACCGGCTCGAAGCCGAAGCGCGACCAGAAGGGCGCGGTCCCGTAGACGGAGACGAGCGAAGCCGAACCGAAGGGCGCGGCGTTGGCGAGGATGGCCTCGATGCCGGCCCGCGCGTGACCGCCGCCGCGCGCCTGTTCCAGGAGCGCGACGTCGTGGACGTAGTAGTCGTCCGCATCCTTCGGCAGCGCCGGCAGGATGACGTCGAGCGCGGGCGGCGCGTAGCGCTTCGAGGGGTGCGAGACCGCGTAGCCGAGGAGCCGTCCGTCCCCGACGTCGAGGACGAGACACCCGGCGGGAAAGAGCGAAAGGCGGTTGCGGAACATTGGCTCGCCTTCCGGAAAGCCCGGATGGACGTCCGTCGAAACCTTGAGGACGGCGGGGAGGTCGGCGTCCTGCATCGTTCGCCAGTGCGGCATGGTCGGACTCATCTGAAATCGAAGGGCGAGAGCGCCCCGGTGTGAAGGTCGGGCGCGAGCGGCCGGGTGAGCGGCGGCGCGGCGCGCGCGGCGCAGTCGGCGCGCTCGCAAAGGCGACAGGCCGGGCCGATGGCCAGACGCCCGCCGCCCTGCGGCAGGCGAGCGTGGTAGACTGTCTCGCCCGCCTGCGAAAGATCGAGCCCGACGAGGATGGCGCTGCGCCTCACCCGCTCACCGAAGGCGGCGCCCAGGGGTTCCTCGGTCCGCGCGACGAGGAGCCAGGCGGTGCCGTCCGGCCCCTCGGCGGCCTCGGCGATGACGCGGCCGGGCTCGGCGAAGGCCTCGAAGACCGGCAGCTTGACGCAGGCGCCGCCGAAGCGCTTGGCCGGGAAGCCCTGCGCGCCCGCGCGCCGCACCAGGTTGCCGGCCTGATCGACCTCCATGACGAAGAAGGGCGGGGCGGGAGCGCCCGCGCGCCGCAGGCTCGCCAGCCGGAAGGCGGCGTCCGCGAAGCCGACCTGCGAGCGCAGCGCCAGAAGCTCCACATCGTAGGACAGGCGGCGCGCCAGCGCCTGAAACGGCGCATAGGGCATGGCGAGCGCGCGGGCGCCGTAGGCCAGAAGCTCGACGCGGGCGAGCCGCAGGGCCTCGTCGGTGGAGAAGCCGAAGGCCCGCGCCTCGCTGTCGATCGCCTCGAACGCGCCCTGCGCCATCGCCTCGCCCGCCATCTCCACCAGCCTCGCGGCGGGCGGCAGGCGCTCGTTCAGGAACAGGCGGCGCGAGTGGCGGTCGAAGCGCCGGCGCCAGAGCGGCATCGCGTCGGCGGGAAGGACGCGCACGGCGATGTCGTGGCGCTCGCGCAGGTACAGCCGGATCGCGGCCGCCGGATCGTCGCCGAAGGTCAGGGTCCGGGCGATCGTCTCGGCCGCATGGTCGACCGGGCCGAAATGATGCGGACGCTCCTCGAAGGCCTCGCGCACCTCGTCGATCGGCAGGCGTCCCGTCTCGGCCGGGGCCTGCCCGCTCGCGGCAAGGAGGGCGGACAGCCGCTCCTCCATCTCGCGATAGGCGCGGTGAAGCTTCAGGATGCCGGCCGCCGCGTTCGGCGCCGCGTCCGCGATCTCGACGAGTTCCCCGTCGCCCGGCAGTTCGCCCGCCAGCAGCGGCTCGGCGAAGACGGCCTTCAGCTCGGTCAGCGTCGCCTGGGCCTCGCCCGAGGCCTTCAGCCCGGCGAGATCGACCGCGTAGACCTCGGAGAGCTTCAGAAGGAGCTGCACCGTCAGCGGCCGCTGGTTGCGCTCGATCAGGTTCAGATAGGAGGGCGAGATGCCGAGGGCGGCCGCCATGGCGGTCTGCGTTAGCTTCTCGCGCTGGCGCAGACGCCGGATGCGGGGGCCCGCGAAGATCTTGGACTCGGCCAGTTGTCGTATCCTTTACAAACCGGCGAGGGCTCCCGGCTTTACAAATCTTGACCGTTCGACAGCCGTCGATTGTCACGAACTCGACAGCGTGACCCGAAAGCATGCCCTTCGAAATGGAAGAATTCTGGCGTTGCTGCGCCGCATTGTCAAAATCGTTCCCAAGCCGCCCTCGACGGCGACCGACGCAGCACGGCAAGGAAGGAAGACACCGTGACCGATTTTGACAAGCTCGTCCCATCCGCGCCCAAGGGCCGCTTCGACGGCATCACCCGGACCTATTCCCCGGCCGACGTGGAGCGCCTGCGAGGCTCCATCGAGATCCGCTACACGCTCGCCGAACGCGGCGCGAACCGCCTCTGGGAGCTTCTGCATACGGAGGACTTCGTCAACGCGCTGGGCGCCATGACCGGCAATCAAGCGATGCAGCAGGTCCGCGCAGGGCTCAAGGCCATCTACCTCTCCGGCTGGCAGGTCGCGGCCGATGCCAATACCGCCTCGGCGATGTATCCCGATCAGTCGCTCTATCCCGCGAACGCGGCGCCGGAGCTGTGCCGGCGCATCAACCGCACGCTGCAGCGCGCCGACCAGATCGAGCATTCCGAAGGCGAAGGGCTTTCGGTCGACACCTGGTTCGCGCCGATCGTCGCCGACGCCGAGGCCGGCTTCGGCGGGCCGCTGAACGCCTTCGAGATCATGAAGGCCTTCATCGAGGCGGGCGCGGCGGGCGTCCATTTCGAGGACCAGCTCGCCTCGGAGAAGAAGTGCGGGCATCTGGGCGGCAAGGTCCTGATCCCGACGGCGGCCCACATCCGCAACCTCACCGCCGCGCGGCTCGCCGCCGACGTCATGGGCGTGCCCTCGCTGGTCATCGCGCGCACCGACGCGGAGGCCGCCAAGCTGCTGACCTCCGACATCGACGAGCGCGACCGGCCCTTCGTCGACTACGATGCGGGCCGCACGCCGGAGGGCTTCTACCGGGTGAAGAACGGGCTGGAGCCCTGCATCGCCCGCGCCATCGCCTACGCGCCGCACGCGGACCTCATCTGGTGCGAGACGTCGAAGCCCGATCTGGAGCAGGCCAGGCGCTTCGCCGAGGGGGTGCGCCGCGAGCATCCGAACCAGCTTCTCGCCTACAATTGCTCGCCCTCCTTCAACTGGAGGAAGAATCTGGACGAGGCGACCATCGCCAAGTTCCAGCGCGAGCTCGGCGCGATGGGCTACAAGTTCCAGTTCATCACGCTCGCCGGCTTCCATCAGCTGAACTACGGCATGTTCGAGCTGGCGCGCGGCTACAAGGACCGGCAGATGGCAGCCTATTCGGAGCTGCAGGAGGCCGAGTTCGGCGCCGAGAAGGACGGCTACACCGCCACCAAGCATCAGCGCGAGGTCGGCACCGGCTATTTCGACGCCGTGTCCATGGCGATCACCGGCGGCCAGTCCTCCACCACCGCCATGCACGACTCCACCGAGCACGACCAGTTCAAGCCCGCGCCCGCCTACGGCGTCGCGGCCGAGTGACCCCCGGACCCACACCAGACACGAAGGAGACCATCATGAGCGCAGTCCGCGAAATCGAACGGCCCCGCACCCGCGTCAAGGAGCGGTCCGAGGAGCAGATCACCGCGATGACGGAGGAGCAGCAGGCCGCCATCCGCATCCTCGCCAACGACCTGCACCGCCTCAACCAGGCCGTGATGACGGCCGTCGAGGCCGGGGTCAGCGTCGAGCTCGTCCGCTCGTCCCGCCACCACTCCGGCGCCGGCTCCTGGGGCGACCTTCTCGTCCCGGTCGTGATCCATCCGGGCCGGTGAGGCCGAACCCCGGAGCGCGTCCCTTCGAGCGGGACGCCACCGGGGACCGCGAATGTCTTTGACCTCGGGGGACGGAAGGCTATCTTGCCATCCGTCCCCGTTTCTCGTTTCAGGACAGCCCGATGGCCGACCGGCCTAAGATCCCGAAGGAAAAGGCCAACGCACCCTCCACGCTGCAGCGCGAAACGTCCCTTGCGAAGGGGCCGCGCACCCTGCGCCAGGAGCGCGAGGCGGAGGGGCGGCTGCGCTTCCAGGACGTGCCCTCCCCTTCCGTCGTCGAGAACGCGCGTGGCGTGTCCTCGATGGAGGAGGCCGCCCTCTGGCTGCGACACCGGGCGATCGAGGACGTGGAGTGCATCACCCCGGATCTCGCCGGCGTCGCGCGCGGCAAGATGATGCCGGCCAAGAAGTTCACCGCCAACACCTCGCTGGCGCTCCCCTCGGCGCTCTTCATGCAGACCATCTCCGGCGACTATCCGGAGGAGACCGGCGGCTTCCGCTACGCGCCGACCGACGGCGACCTTCGGCTCATGCCGGATCTCTCGACCCTGTGCTCGGTGCCCTGGGAGGGCGACCCCACCGCGCAGCTCATCTGCGACGTGGTCGATTCCGCCGGCCAGGAGGTTCCCTACACGCCGCGCAACGTCCTCAAGCGCGTCGTGCGGCTCTACACCGAGCGCGGCTGGCGCCCGGTCGTGGCGCCCGAGATCGAGTTCTATCTCGTCTCCAAGAACATCGACCCGGACTACCCGCTCACGCCGCCGATCGGCCGCTCGGGCCGGCAGATCCAAGGTGGACAGGCCTATTCCATCGGCGGCGTCAACGAGTTCGACGAGCTCATCGACGACATCTACGACTTCTCCGACCAGCAGGGGCTGGAGATCGACACGCTGATCCACGAGGAGGGCGCGGCGCAGCTGGAGATCAATCTGCGCCACGGCGACCCGATCGAGCTCGCCGACCAGGTGTTCATGTTCAAGCGCACGATCCGCGAGGCGGCGCTCAAGCACGGCATCTACGCCACCTTCATGGCCAAGCCCATCCAGGGCCAGCCGGGCTCGGCCATGCACATTCACCAGTCCGTGGTGGACGCGGCGACGGGGCGGAACGTCTTCTCCAACGAGGACGGATCGCCCTCGGACCTGTTCCTGCACTTCGTCGGCGGCATGCAGCGCTTCGTGCCGGCCGCCATCATCATGATGGCGCCCTACGTGAACTCCTACCGGCGCCTGACGCACGGCATGTCGGCGCCCACCAACAACGCCTGGGGCTACGACAACCGGACGACGGCCTTCCGGGTGCCGACCTCCGACCCGGCGGGGCGGCGGGTGGAGAACCGCCTCCCCTCCTCCGACGCCAACCCCTATCTGGCGCTCGCCGGCTCGCTCGCCGCCGGCTGGCTCGGCATGACGCAAGGACTCAAGCCCGACCAGCCGACCGACAAGACCGTGAACGAGGACGGCATCATCTCGCTGCCGCGCGGGCTTCTGGAAGCCGTGGCCGCCTTCGAGGCGGAGACGGACCTGCGACGCGCCCTGTCCGACGAGTTCGTCGCAACCTTCGCCGGCATCAAGCGCGGCGAGCACGAGACCTTCATGCAGGTCATCAGCCCGTGGGAGCGCGAGTTCCTGCTGCTCAATGTCTGAGGCCTATCGCTCGCCCATCTCGCCGGGCCTGTCCTGGTACGAGGACAGCGTCGGCGCGCGGCCGTGCTACCCGCGTCTCGACGGCTCGACGGAGGTCGACGTCGTGGTGGTCGGCGGCGGCTTCACCGGGCTTTCCGCCGGGCTGCATCTGGCCAGGGCCGGCCTCTCGGTCGCCGTTCTGGAGGCGCACCGCTTCGGCGACGGGGCCTCGGGGCGCAACGGCGGCCAGATGGGGACCGGCCACCGCCTCTGGGTGGACGAGTTGGAGGCCGATTTCGGCTTCGAGCGCACCCGGGCGCTCTTCGATCTGGCGGAGGACGCCAAGGCCCATCTCCTGAACCTCATGGAGACGAACGGCATCGACGCCGAGTTCCGGCCCGGCCAGCTTTCGGTGGCGCACCGCAAGCGCTTCGAGGCCGACTACCGGGCCCATGTCGAGTCCATGGCGACCCGCTACGGCTACCCGCACCTGACCTTCATGGACGGGCCGGAGACGGAGGAGCGGATCGGCTCGAAGGCCTATCTCTTCGGCATCCGCGACACCGGCACCGGCCACGTCCATCCGATGAAGCTTCTCGTCGGCACCGCCCGCGCGGCGAAGGAGGCGGGCGCGCAGCTCTTCGAGGAGACGCCCGTCACCTCGCTCGAGGCCTCCGGCGGCCGCGTCGAGGCCAAAACCCCCTTCGGGACCGTGCGCGCCGGGCGGGCGCTGCTCGCCACCAACGCCCATGGCGGCGCGCTGAACGAGCGCGCGGCCGCGCACATGCTGCCGATCCAGTCCTTCATCGGAGCGACCGAGCCGCTGGCCGAGCCGGACCGCGTGCTGGCCGGCAACGAGGCGATGGACGATTCCCGCTTCGTCGTGCGCTACGTGCGCAAGAGCCCGGACGGCCGCCTGCTCTTCGGCGGGCGCGAGGCCTATGGCGGCGGGGGACGCGCGATCGAGCCGCAGATCCGCCGCCAGATCGAGGACACTTGGCCGCACCTGAAGGGCATCGGCATGTCGCATGCCTGGGGCGGCTCGGTGGCGGTCACCCGCACCCGCATGCCCTATGCCGCCACGGTCGCGCCCGGCATCACGGCGCTCGGCGGCTGGTCGGGCCACGGCGTCATGCTCTCGCATTTCTGCGGGCGGCTCTACGCCGAGCACGTCGCCGGCGGACCGGACCGGCTGTCCCTGCTCCGCGAGTTGCAGCTGCCGGCCTTTCCCGGCGGCCGGCGGCTTCGCGCTCCGCTGCTCTTCCTTGCAATGACTTGGTTTTCCCTCCGCGACAGGGTTTGAAAGACTCAACAAAAAGTTTCATATGCCGCCGGGACATACCCGTCCGTGGGCCTCGGTCGGCCCGTAGACGAATCGAAGACTTTGAGGGCGTCGAGCCTCGCGTCCTGACGGCGTGGGTCGGGGCGAGAGGGAAATCGGAGCGGTTCGGCGAAGGGGCGGAACGCGTTCGGAAGGACAGACGTGGAAGTCTTGAAGGTCACCCCGGGTGCCCGGCGCTCGTTCCGCGAAACGTTGCGCTGGTCGACACGGGACCGCCATGCGGCGCTCGACGCGCTCTTCGTGCGCGTCGTCGATCCGGCGCAGACCGCGCTCTACGACGCCTTCGTGCGCATGAACCATGCCTGCCACGCGCAGATCGATCCGATCCTGCAGGCCAGCCCGCTCGCGTCGATCGTCTCCTTCGCGCCCGCCTCGACCCGCCTCGATGCGCTCCAGCGGGACATGCGGCGGCTGTCTCTCACGCCCCTCGCGCTGCCGCCCTTCGCCGTGGCCGAACCCGATCTCAACCAGGCCGCCGGCATCGCCTACGTCCTGGAAGGCTCCCGCCTCGGCGCGACCTTCATCGCGCGCCGCCTCGAAGCTGCCGCGAAGGCAGGCGAGGGTGAGCGTTCGCGCGAATTCCTGACCGACAGCGCCGCGCCGAAGGAATTCGCAACGCTGTTGGACGGGCTCTCGACGCTGGACTGGACCGATCAGGGCCTCGGCAGAGCGTCCGACGCCGCCGCGGCGACCTTCGATCAATTCGCGCTGGCCGCCCGGCTCGCGGGGGCACAGGCATGACGAACTACTCGAACCCCGGCGATTTCCAGGTCGATCTGACCAATTGCGACCGCGAGCCGATCCACCTTCTGGGGCGAATCCAGGATGTCGGCTTCCTCGTCGCCGTCTCGTCCGACTGGCTGATCGAGCGCGTCTCCCTCAACATCGGACGCTTCGTCGATCGCGATGCCGGACACCTGCCCGGCGAGCCGCTGACCTTTCTCTTCCCCGAGAACACTATCCACTCGATCCGTGGCCGTCTACAGATTCTGTCCTCCAACGAGGGAATGGAACGGCTCTTCCGCAACGACCTGTTCGGCGACGGGCGGCTCTTCGACGTCGCCGTCCACCTGTCCGACAAGTCGATCGTCATCGAGGCCGAGCCCTCCTCGGTCGAGGAGGGCGTGAACCAGGGCGCGCTCCTGAAGACGATGATCGCGCGGGTCCAGAAGACCGCCGATCTCGATGCGCTGTTCCGGGAGTCGGTGCGGCAGCTGCGCGGCATCACCGGCTTCGACCGGGTCATGCTCTACCGCTTCAACGACAAGGATTCGGGCGCCGTCATCGCGGAATCCGCACGCAGCGGCATCGGCTCCTTTCTCGGACTGAACTATCCGGCAAGCGACATTCCGGCCCAGGCCCGCGCGCTCTACATCCGCAACCAGATTCGCATCATCTCCGATGTCGGCGGCGTTCCGGTCGCGGTGGAGCCCGCGCTCGACCCCCATGGCGAGCCGCTGGACCTGTCGCTCTCGACCCTGCGCTCGGTCTCGCCCATCCACATCGAATATCTGGCGAACATGGGCGTCTCGGCCTCCATGTCCGTCTCCATCGTCATCGACGGGCGGCTGTGGGGCCTCTTCGCCCTCCACCATTACGCGCCGCGCCACCTTCCGATGGAGCTGCGCTCGGCGATCGAGCTCTTCGGGCAGATGCTCTCGCTCATCGTCGAGGGCCGGCTGGCCAAGGAGGAGCGCCGGGCCGAGGAGGTGGCGCGCAAGCTGCACGACCAGTTCGTCTCCCGCATCATCGCGACGACGCGCTCGGTGGAATCGCTGGCCGACTTCGCCGACGAGCTGCGCGAGATCATCGCCTGCGACGGCTTCGCCGTCTGGGCCAAGGGCAAGGCGAGCATCTTCGGCAACTGCCCCGGCGTCGACGAGCTGGTCGAGCTGGCGAAGTTCCTGAACCGGGCGGGCGCCAGCCGCGTCTACGCCACGAGCGAACTGTCGAAGGTGTTTCCGCCGGCGGCCGAGTTCGACGGCGATCTGGCGGGCGTTCTCGCCGTGCCGATCTCGCGCAGCCCGCGCGACTACATCCTCTTCTTCCGCCGCGAGATCGTGAAGACGGTCTCCTGGGCGGGCGACCCGCACACCAAGGAGCGCAGCGTCGGACCGAACGGCCTGCGCCTGACGCCGCGCAAGAGCTTCGAGACCTGGCAGGAGGACGTTCGCGGCCACTCCCAGCCCTGGAGCGACGCCGACCGGCGCGCGGCCGAGGCGCTGCGCGTCTCCATCCTGGAAGTGCTCCTGCGCTTCAACGAGGAGAGCGAGCGCCAGCAGACCCTCGCCAATCAGCGCCAGGAGCTGCTGATCGCCGAGCTGAACCACCGGGTTCGCAACATTCTCGGCCTGATCCGCGGCCTCGTCGCCCAGTCCAAGCCGGGCGCGAAGGACGTGGACGATCTCGCCCGCATCATCGGGGGTCGCGTGCAGGCGCTGGCGCGCGCGCACGACCAGATCACCAGCGAGAACTTCCACCCGGTGGCGCTGCGCGACATCATCCAGACCGAGGTCTCCGCCTATATCGGCGAAAAGGCCGCGCGCGTGATCGTGCAGGGCCCCGAGGTGAAGATCGAGGTCAGCGCCTTCTCCACCCTCGCCCTCGTCTTCCACGAGATGGTGACGAATTCGGCCAAATACGGCGCGCTGTCGGACTCCTCGGGCAGCGTCACGGTGGACTGGACCGTCGAGGCGGACGGAACCTGCCGGATCGAATGGGCCGAGCGGGGCGGTCCCGCCGTCATGGCGCCGACACGGCGCGGCTTCGGCTCGACCATCATCGAACGCTCGATCCCGCACGATCTGGGTGGCGAGGCCCGGCTGGACTACAAGCTGGCCGGGCTGGAGGCGACCTTCGTCCTCCCGGCCCGCGTGTTCCATCTCGACCGCACCGCGGTCCGCCACGAGGGTCCCACCTCCGCCGCTCTTCCGCGCGCGACGCCCGCCTTGAAGCCCGGCTCGCTCTCCGGCGTTCGCGGGCTGATCGTGGAGGACAACATGATCATCTCGCTCGATGCCGAGCAGCTGATGATCGACAACGGCATGTCGGAGGTCTTCGTCGCGGCCAGCGTCGGCGAAGCGCGCAAGGTGATCGAGCGCGAGGCGCTCGACGTGGCGATGCTCGACGTCAATCTCGGCCGCGAGACCAGCTTCCCCCTCGTTCGGGACCTGAACGCGCGGCAGATCCCCTTCTTCTTCGTCACCGGCTACGGCGAGCAGATCGAGTTTCCGGCCGAAATCCAGGGCGCGCGGGCGATCAAGAAGCCCTTCGCGAGCGACCAGCTCCTCGGAGCCCTCTCGGAAGCGATCGCCAAGCGGGCGGGCGAACGCTCGTCCTGACACCGGTCGCGGCTGGCGCGAAAGACGGAACGGCCGGACTTTAAATCCGGCCTTCAATCGATTAGATTTGGATCGCCGCCATCGAAGCGAGGAGTGGACGTGTCCAGCCAGATCATCCCCGTCGAGCTTTTCGACTACGTCGTCTTTGGCGGCAGCGGCGATCTGGCGGAGCGAAAGCTTCTCCCGGCCCTCTATCACCGCGACCGCGACGGGCAGATCCCCGATGGCGCCCGCATCATCGGCGCCTCGCGCTCCCCGCTGACGACCGAGGAGTACCGCGCCTTCGCGCGCAAGGCCGTCGAGACCCATGTCTCGCAGTCCGACCTGGAGACCCAGGCCGTCGATCGCTTCCTCTCCCGGCTCCACTACCGCACGGTCGACGCCAGGGAGGACGCCGGCTGGGACGAGCTGAAGTCGCTGCTCGACGAGGCCGGAGACGAGCGCATCCGCGCCTTCTATCTGGCGGTCGGCCCCGGGCTCTTCGGCGATCTGGCCAGCCGCATCAAGGAGATGGGCCTTTCGAACGAGAGCACCCGTCTCGTCGTCGAGAAGCCGGTCGGCCGCGATCTCCAGTCGGCGCGCGCGCTGAACGCGGTGATCGGCGAGCATTTCCGCGAGGATCAGGTCTTCCGCATCGACCACTATCTCGGCAAGGAGACGGTGCAGAACCTGATGGCGCTGCGCTTTGCCAACGTCCTCTACGAGCCGGTCTGGAACTCGGCCTATATCGACCATGTCCAGATCACCGTCGCCGAAAGCGTTGGACTGGAGGGGCGCGCGGGCTATTACGACAAGGCGGGCGCGCTGCGCGACATGGTGCAGAACCATCTCGTCCAGCTGATGTGCCTCGTGGCGCTGGAGCCGCCCGCGGCCCTCTCGGCCGACGCGCTGCGCGACGAGAAGCTCAAGGTTCTGCGGGCGCTCAAGCGCATCGACGCCACCAATGTCGAGAACCTGACCGTGCGCGGCCAGTACCGGGCCGGCGCCTCCAACGGCGGGGCGGTGAAGGGCTATCTCGACGATCTGGGCGAGGAGAGCAGCGACACCGAGACCTTCGTCGCCATCAAGGCGGAGATCGCCAATTGGCGCTGGGCCGGCGTGCCCTTCTATCTGCGCACGGGCAAGCGCCTGACGCAGCGCATGAGCGAGATCGTCGTCACCTTCCGCAAGATCCCCCATTCGATCTTCGGCAATGCCGCCGGCCACGTCGTCCAGAACCAGCTCGTCATGCGCCTCCAGCCCGACGAGGGCGTGAAGCAGTGGCTGATGATCAAGGATCCGGGCCCCGGCGGCATGCGTCTGCGCCACGTGCCGCTCGACATGAGCTTCGCCGAGAGCTTCGGCGTGCGAAACCCGGACGCCTACGAGCGCCTGCTGATGGACGTCGTGCGCGGCAACCAGACGCTGTTCATGCGCAAGGACGAGGTCGAGGCGGCGTGGGAATGGGTCGATCCCATCCTCTCCGCATGGGACGAGGTTTCCCTGCGCCCGCAGGGCTACACCTCCGGAACCTGGGGACCCTCCGGCTCCATCGCGCTGATCGAGCGCGACGGCCGCACCTGGCACGAGCCCGAATGATGACGATCAAGCGGCACGACTACGAGACGCGCGAGGCCCTGGCCGAGGGGCTCGCCGCCGGCGTGGCGGCGGTGCTGGCCGGCGGGATCGCGACGCGCGGCCAGGCCGCGCTCGCCGTCTCCGGCGGCTCGACGCCCAAGCGCCTGTTCCAGCTTCTGTCCCAGACGCAGATCGACTGGGAACACGTGACCATCGTCCTCGTCGATGAGCGCTACGTGCCCGAAACCCACGAGCGCTCCAACGCCGCGCTGGTCCGGCAGAACCTGATGCGGGGTCCGGCGGCGCTCGCCCGGCTGGAGCCCTTCTTCGAGGACGGATTCGACGCGCGGCAGGCCGCGCCCCGGATCGCGCCGCGCCTCGCCGTCCTCCCTCGCCCCTTCGACGTCGCCATCCTCGGCATGGGGACGGACGGGCATACGGCCTCCTTCTTCCCCGGCGCGGACCGGCTGGCGGAGGCGCTCGACCCGGAGGGGGCCGAGCCGATCATCGCCATCGAGGCGCCGGGCGCGGGCGAGCCCCGCCTCACGCTGACGTTACCGTGGCTTGCCGACGCCAGGCTTCTGGCGCTCCATATCGAAGGCGAGGAGAAGCGCGCGGTCCTGGAGCGCGCGCTGGAGCCCGGCCCGGCCGAGGACCTGCCGGTCCGCGCCATCTTGAACGCGCCGAGGAGCAGCCACTGCAGGTGTTCTGGGCGCCGTAGAATTCGCCGGACGGCGAGGAGGACAGGAACTGCACATGAGCGTCGATCGCCGCATCGCTGACGTCACCGACCGCATCTGCGAACGCTCGCGCGTGACCCGCGAAGCCTATCTCGCCCGCATCGCCGCCAAGGGCGCGGAAGGCCCGAAGCGCAACCGCCTCGACTGCGGCAACCTCGCCCACGGCTTCGCGGCCTGCGCGCCGACGGACAAGGCGCGGCTGGCCGGCGACGTGGCGCCCAATCTCGGCATCGTCACCGCCTACAACGACATGCTGTCGGCCCACCAGCCCTACGAGACCTATCCGGAGATCATCCGCGAGGCGGCGCGCGCCATCGGCGGAACGGCGCAGGTCGCAAGCGGCGTGCCGGCCATGTGCGACGGCGTCACGCAGGGGCAGACCGGCATGGAGCTGTCGCTGTTCTCGCGCGACGTGATCGCGATGGCCGCCGCCGTCGGCCTCTCCCACGACATGTACGACGCGGCGGTCTATCTCGGCATCTGCGACAAGATCGTGCCGGGACTCGCCATCGCCGCGCTGACCTTCGGCCATCTTCCCGCGATCTTCGTGCCCGCCGGCCCGATGACGAGCGGCCTGCCGAACGACGAGAAGGCCAAGACGCGCCAGCTCTACGCGGAGGGCAAGGTCGGGCGCGACGCGCTTCTGGAGTCTGAGGCCAGGAGCTATCACGGCCCCGGCACCTGCACCTTCTACGGCACCGCGAACTCCAACCAGATGCTGATGGAGATCATGGGGCTGCACATGCCGGGCGCCTCCTTCGTCAATCCGGGCACCCCCTTGCGCGAGGCGCTGACGCGCGAAGCCGCGCAGCGCGCCCTTTCGATCACCGCGCTCGGCAACGAATACACGCCGGCGGGGCTCGTGGTGGACGAGAAGGCCGTCGTCAACGGCGTCGTCGGCCTGCATGCGACGGGCGGCTCGACCAACCACGCGATGCACCTCGTCGCGATCGCCAAGGCGGCGGGCATCCGCCTCACCTGGCAGGACATTTCGGACCTCTCGGACGCGACGCCCCTGCTGGCCCGCGTCTATCCGAACGGTCTGGCCGACGTGAACCATTTCGCGGCCGCCGGCGGAATGGGCTTCCTCATCCGCGAGCTTCTGTCCGCCGGGCTCCTGCACGAGGACGTGCGCACCGCCTGGGGCACGGGCCTGTCCGGCTACACCGTCGAGGCGGGCCTCGCGCAGGACGGCACCGTCGTCCGCCGTCCCGTGCCGGAGGCGAGCGGCGACGAGAAGGTTCTGACGACCGCCGACAAGCCGTTCTCCTCCAATGGCGGCCTGCGCGTCCTCAACGGCAATCTCGGCAAGGCGGTCATCAAGGTTTCGGCGGTGAAGCCGGACCGGCGCGTGGTCGAGGCCCCCGCCAAGGTCTTCGACGACCAGAACGCGTTGATCGCGGCCTTCAAGGCCGGCGAGCTCACCGGCGACTTCGTCGCCGTCGTGCGGTTCCAGGGCCCGCAGTCGAACGGCATGCCGGAGCTGCACAAGCTGACGCCCTCGCTCGGCGTTCTCCAGGACCGGGGCCAGCGCGTCGCGCTCGTCACCGACGGGCGCATGTCGGGCGCCTCCGGCAAGGTGCCGGCGGCGATCCACGTGACGCCGGAGGCCAAGGACGGCGGCGCGATCGGCCGCATCCGCGACGGCGACATGATCCGCCTCGACGGCGAGCTCGGGGAGCTTCGGGTTCTGGTGGACGAGGCGGAGTTCGCGGCGCGCGACATCGCCGAGGTCGATCTGTCGGCCAACGAGTACGGCCTCGGGCGCGAACTCTTCGCCGTCTTCCGCAATGCCGTCGGCCGCGCCGACGAGGGCGCGAGCGTCTTCTGAGATCGAGCGGGGCGGCGCGAAGCCGCCCCTTTCCCCTCAGCGCGGGAGCGTGGTGACGCCCATCAGCTCCAGATCGATCGCGCGCGCGGCCTGCCGCCCCTCGCGGATCGCCCAGACGACCAGCGACTGCCCGCGCCGCACGTCGCCCGCCGCGAAGAGCTTGTCCACGCTCGTGCGGTAGCCCTTGTCGTCGGCCTTCACCGAGACGTTGCCGCGACGGTCGGTCTCCAGCGCCAGCGCCTCGCCCGCATCCGTCAGGAAGCCGTCCGCCAGCGGACCCGCGAAGCCGATCGCGATGAAGGCGAGGTCTGCCTTGATGACGAACTCGGTGCCCTCGATCGGACGCCGCTTCTCGTCCACCTCGGCGCACTTCACGCCGGTGAGCTGGCCGTCCTCGCCGACGAAGGCGAGCGTGGCGACCTGGAACTCGCGGATCGCGCCCTCGGCCTGGCTGGAGGAGGTGCGCATCTTGGTCGCCCAGTACGGCCAGACCTCGAGCTTGTTCTCGCGCACGGGCGGCTGCGGGCGGATGTCGAGCTGCGTGACCTTCACCGCGCCTTGGCGGAAGGCGGTGCCGACGCAGTCGGACGCGGTGTCGCCGCCGCCCACGACGACGACGTGCTTGCCGCCGGCCCAAATCTCCTCGGCGGCCCAGCCGGCCGACTGGATCGGCTCGCCGCCGACGCGGCGGTTCTGCTGCACGAGATAAGGCATCGCGTCGTGGATGCCGTGGAAGCCTTCGGACGGGATGCCGGCGTCGCGCGGGCGCTCGGCGCCGCCGCAATAGAGGACCGCGTCGTACTCGGCCGTCAGCTCGGCCAGCGGCTTGTCGGTCCCGACATTCACGCCGCAGTGGAAGGAGACGCCCTCGGCCTTCATCTGCTCGACGCGCTTGTCGATCCAGTGCTTTTCCATCTTGAAGTCCGGGATGCCGTAGCGCAGCAGCCCGCCGGGGCGGGACTCGCGCTCGTAGACATCGACGGCATGTCCCGCGCGGCCGAGCTGCTGGGCGGCGGCCATGCCGGCCGGGCCCGAGCCGATGATGGCGACGCGCTTGCCGGTCTGCATCTTCGCCGGCTGCGGCTTCACGAGGCCGAGCTGGTAGGCCTTGTCGGCGATCGCCTGTTCCACCGTCTTGATGGCGACGGGCATGTCCTCGAGATTCAGCGTGCAGGCTTCCTCGCAAGGGGCGGGGCAGATGCGGCCGGTGAACTCCGGGAAGTTGTTCGTGGAATGGAGGTTGCGGACCGCCCCCTCCCAGTCGCCGGAATAGACGAGGTCGTTCCAGTCCGGGATCTGGTTGTGGACCGGGCAGCCCGTCGGGCCGTGGCAATAGGGAATGCCGCAATCCATGCAGCGCGCCGCCTGCCGGCTCACCTCCTCCTGCGACATGGGCAGGGTGAACTCGCGGAAATGGCGGATGCGGTCCGACGCCGGCTGGTACTTCGCCGTCTGCCGGTCGATCTCGAGGAAGCCCGTTACCTTGCCCATGTCAGTCTTACCCTTCCAGATGCCTACGGACGCAGCCAGTTCTCGACCGTCAGTCCCGGAATGTCCCCAAACGCCCGGTCGTCCGTGACCAGCGTCGCACCGAGAACCGCCGCGTGGGCGGCGATCCACAAATCATTGGCGCCGATCCCGACGCCCGCGCGAGCCGCGGCGTGGCGGGCCTTGGCGTAGGCCTCGTCAACAGCCCCCTCTAAAGGCCAGACCGTGATCGCCGCCAGGAACATCTCCAGCCGTTCGAGGCCTCGCATGTTCCCGTTCTTCACGAGGCCGAAGCGAATCTCACCGGCCACGATGAGGCTGGTGCCGATCTCCCCGTTCCGATTCGCCCTCAGACCCGCTACCGCGCGCCCCTCCGGGTTCTTGAACACATCGGAGATGATGTTCGTATCCAGAAGGAAGCGCGTCACAGTTCGACATCGTCGAGCGGCAGGAGACCTTCGTCATCCGGGTCGCCCGGGAAGTCTTCCATCGGCCCCTGGTCACGCAGCCAGTCGAGCACGTCCACCAGAGACATTTCGCGTGCCTTCGGGCGGAGATTCAGCGATCCGTCCGCCTGACGCGAGACCACGACGCGCTCCGTCGAGAATTCGAACTCCTTCGGTATCCGAACCGCCTGGCTGCGCCCGTTGCGGAAGACGCTGATCTCTCTTTCCGTGGAAACTTCGTTCCGCATGATCCCGCCCAACTTTGTCATATGCCACAGCATATCGCAGAGAGTGGCGGGACTCAATCACTCCGCCGCGACCCCCATGCGCATGCGCTCCATCTCCAGAAGGGCACGGCGGTACTCGACCGGCATGACCTTCACGAATTTCGGACGGTAGCTCTCCCAATCCGCCAGCATGCGCTTGGCCAGCCCCGAGCCGGTGTAGTCGGCATGGTTCTGGACGAGGCTCTTCAGACGCTCGTCGTCGTGGCGCGTCATGTCGGACGAGACGTCGACGCGGCCCTTGTGCTGAACGTCGCCGCCCGAATGGTAGCGCTTCTCCAGGAGTTCGTCCTCTTCCGGGACGGGCTCCAGCTCGACCATCGCCATGTTGCAGCGCTCGGCGAAGTCGCCGCTCTCGTCGTAGACATAGGCGACGCCGCCCGACATGCCGGCCGCGAAGTTCCGGCCCGTCTGGCCGAGAATGACGACGACGCCGCCCGTCATGTACTCGCAGCCATGGTCGCCGACGCCCTCGACCACCGCGACGGCGCCCGAGTTGCGCACGGCGAAACGCTCGCCCGCCACGCCCCGGAAGTAGCATTCGCCGGAGATCGCGCCGTAGAGCACAGTGTTGCCGATGATGATCGACTCCTCGGGAACCACGCGCGTGTCCTCGCGCGGGCGCACGATGATCTTGCCGCCCGAGAGGCCCTTGCCGACATAGTCGTTGCCGTCGCCGACGAGATCGAAGGTGACGCCCCGCGTCAGGAAGGCGCCGAAGCTCTGGCCGGCGGTGCCGGTCAGCTTCACGCGGATCGTGTCGTCGGCGAGCCCCTTGAGGCCGAAGCGCTTGGCGACCTCGCCGGAGAGCATCGCGCCGGCCGAACGGTCCACGTTGGTGATCGCCGTCTCGATCGAGACCTGCTGGCGGGCAGTGAGCGCCGTCTCGGCCTCCGCGATCAGCTTGCGGTCGAGAACGTCCTCGATCGGGTGCTCCTGGCGCTGGGTCCAGAGAAACGCCTCGGCGGGCGCGTCCGGCTTGTAGAAGAGCTTGGAGAAGTCGAGACCCTTGGCCTTCCAGTGGTCGACCATCGGACGCTTGTCGAGGCGCTCGGAGCGGCCGGTCAGCTCGGCGAGCGTGCGAACGCCCATCGCCGCCATCAGCTCGCGCACCTCTTCGGCCACGTAGAAGAAGAAGTTCACGACATGCTCGGGCGTGCCCTTGAAGCGCTTGCGCAGCACCGGGTCCTGCGTGGCGACGCCGACGGGGCAGGTGTTGAGGTGGCACTTGCGCATCATGATGCAGCCGGCGGCGATCAGCGGGCCGGTCGAGAAGCCGAACTCGTCGGCCCCGAGCAGCGCGCCGATGATGACGTCGCGGCCCGACCGAAGCCCGCCGTCCACCTGCAGGCAGACCCGGGAGCGCAGGCCGTTGAGGACGAGCGTCTGCTGCGTCTCGGCCAGGCCCATCTCCCAGGGGCTGCCGGCATGCTTGATCGAGGTGAGCGGCGAGGCGCCCGTGCCGCCGTCATAGCCGGCGACGATGATGTGGTCGGCGCGCGCCTTGGCCACGCCCGCCGCGACCGTGCCGACGCCGACCTCCGAGACGAGCTTGACCGAGATGTCGGCCGCCGGATTGACGTTCTTCAGATCGTAGATGAGCTGCGCCAGATCCTCGATCGAATAGATGTCGTGATGCGGCGGCGGCGAGATGAGGCCGACGCCCGGCGTCGAGTGCCGCGTCTTGGCGATCGTCGCATCCACCTTGTGGCCGGGCAGCTGACCGCCCTCGCCGGGCTTGGCGCCCTGCGCGACCTTGATCTGCAGCATGTCGGCGTTGACGAGATAGTCCGTCGTCACGCCGAAGCGGCCGCTCGCGATCTGCTTGATCGCGGAGCGCTCGGGGTTCGGCGAACCGTCGTGCAGAAGCTGGTACCGGTCCGGCTCCTCGCCGCCCTCGCCCGTGTTCGACTTGCCGCCGATCCGGTTCATGGCGATGGCGAGCGTCGAATGCGCCTCCCGGCTGATCGAGCCGAAGGACATGGCGCCGGTCGCGAAGCGCTTGACGATCTCCTTGGCCGGCTCGACCTCCTCGATCGGCACCGGACGCAGGCCCACCTCCTCCGCCATGCGGATGCGGAAGAGGCCGCGGATCGCCGAGGACTCCACCGCGCTCTGGTTCACGAGCGCGGCATACTCCTTGTACTTGTCGTAGCTTTCCAGGCGCACCGCGTGCTGGAGCGTGGCCACCGCATCCGGCGACCAGATGTGCGCCTCGCCGCGGATGCGGTAGGCGTATTCGCCGCCGACCTCCAGCGAGCGCGCCAGCACCGGATCGTCGGAGAAGGCCAGCGCGTGGCGCTCGGCGCTCTCGCGCGCGACCTCCTCCTGGCCGACGCCCTCGATGGTCGTCGCCGTGCCGAAGAAGAAGCGGTCGACGAACTCCTGCCGCAGGCCCACCGCGTCGAAGATCTGCGCGCCGCAATAGGACTGGTAGGTCGAGATGCCCATCTTGGACATGACCTTGAGCAGGCCCTTACCCACCGACTTGATGAAGCGGTAGACCACCTCGTCGGCCGAGACCTCGGGCGGGAACTCCTTGCGGCGGTGCATGTCGAGGAGCGTGTCGAAGGCGAGATAGGGGTTGATCGCCTCCGCGCCGTAACCGGCCAGGCACGCGAAGTGATGCACCTCGCGCGGCTCGCCCGATTCCACGACGAGGCCGACGGCCGTGCGCAGCCCCTTGCGGATCAGGTGATGGTGGACCGCCGCGACCGCCAGCAGCGCCGGGATCGGGATGCGGTCCGGCCCCATCTGCCGGTCGGACAGGATGATGATGTTGTAGCCGCCGACGACGGCCGCCTCCGAGCGCTCGCACAGCCGGTCGACGGCGCCCGCCATACCCGCGGCGCCCTGCTCGGCCGGATAGGTCGTGTCGATCGTCTTGGTGTCGAACCGGTCCTCGGTGTGGCCGATCGTGCGGATCTTCTCCAGATCGCCGTTGGTCAGAATCGGCTGGCGCACCTCCAGCCGCTTGCGGCGCGAGCTACCCTCCAGGTCGAAGATGTTCGGGCGCGGGCCGATGAAGGAGACGAGGCTCATCACCAGCTCTTCGCGGATCGGATCGATCGGCGGGTTGGTGACCTGCGCGAAGTTCTGCTTGAAATAGGTGTAGAGGAGCTTGGACTTCTCGCTCATGGCGGAGATGGGCGTGTCCGTGCCCATCGAGCCGATCCCCTCCTGCCCCGTCACCGCCATCGGCGCCATCAGGAGCTTCAGATCCTCCTGGGTGTAGCCGAAGACCTGCTGGCGATCGAGCAGCGAGACGTCCGAGCGCGAGGCGCGGGGCGCCACGGGCTTGAGGTCCTCCAGGATGAGCTGGGTGGACTTCAGCCAGTCGCGATAGGGATGAGCGCTCGCGATCTCGGTCTTGACCTCCTCGTCAGAGACGATGCGGCCCTTCTCGAGGTCGATCAGAAGCATGCGGCCCGGCTGGAGCCGCCACTTCTGGACGATCCGCTCCTCGGCGACCTCCAGCGTGCCCGCCTCGGAGGCGAGGATGACGAGGTCGTCGTCGGTCACGACGTAGCGCGCCGGGCGAAGGCCGTTGCGGTCGAGCGTCGCGCCGATCTGGACGCCGTCCGTGAAGCAGACGGAGGCCGGCCCGTCCCACGGCTCCATCAGGGCGGCGTGATACTCGTAGAACGCCCGGCGTTCCTCGTTCATCTGCTTGTTGCCGGCCCAGGCCTCCGGGATCAGCATCATCATCGCGTGGGACAGCGGGTAGCCGCCCTGCGTCAGGAATTCGAGCGCGTTGTCGAAGCAGGCGGTGTCGGACTGGCCCTCGTAGGAGATCGGCCAGAGCTTGCCGATGTCGTTGCCGAAGAGCTCGGAATCGACCGAGGCCTGACGGGCCGCCATCCAGTTGACGTTGCCCCGAAGCGTGTTGATCTCGCCGTTATGCGCGACCATCCGGTACGGGTGCGCGAGGCGCCAGGACGGGAAGGTGTTGGTCGAGAAGCGCTGGTGGACGAGGGCGAGCGCGCTTTCGAAACGCGGGTCCTTCAGATCCGCGTAGTAGGCGCCGACCTGATAGGCCAGGAACATGCCCTTGTAGACGATCGTCCGGCAGGAGAGCGAGACGACGTAGAAGTCCGTGTCGACCGACTGCGCCTCCTGATAGACGCGGTTCGAGACGACCTTGCGGATGATGTAGAGCTTGCGCTCGAAGGCCGCGTCGCTGGCGCAGGAGCTCGGCCGCTGAATGAAGACCTGCCGGTGGACGGGCTCGGTCGCGGCGATCTCCGGCGCCTTGGAGAGCGAGGAATTGTCGACCGGCACCTCGCGCCAGCCGAGAACGTGGCACCCTTCCTCGACGGCGGCCTGCTCGAACAGCTCCTTGAAATGGAGACGGCGCGCCTCGTCCTGCGGCATGAAGACGAAACCGACGCCGTAATGGCCGGGCTCGGGCAGCTCGACGCCCTGCGCCCCCATCTCATCCTTGAAGAAGCGGTGCGGAATCTGGACGAGCAGCCCCGCCCCGTCGCCCATCAGCGGATCGGCGCCCACCGCGCCGCGATGGGTGAGGTTCTCGAGAATCTTCAGACCCTTCTCGACGATCGAGTGGGACTTCTCGTTCTTCATGTGCGCGATGAAGCCGACGCCGCAGGCGTCGTGCTCCTTGCTCGGATCGTAGAGACCGACGCGGCCCGGATTGGTGCGCGCTTTCACGGACGCGGTCGTCGCCTCGGCCAAGGCCAGCTGCCCGTCACGGGATGGCGTCATCGTCATCGCTGCGTCTCCGTCCGTTCACCGGCAGGCGCAAGGCCCGCGCGGCGCGTTCAATCGTGTCGTCTTCCCGGATGGCGCGACGCGGACCCTCGAGGCTCGCTGTCGACGAGCCGTCCGCGGCACCGCCGCCCTCCCCGGCGGCATCCGCCCGTTTTTCTCCGCCGCGCGGCGATGGCGCAAGCGAATATTACGGCAGTGATGCTGACCTATTTGCCGTGTATGCCAGAGTTGAGCCCGCAGGGCAAGAGAGGCGTACCGGCGGGTTCCCTCGCCCGCGCCGCTTTACCGTTCCGCAGCCTCGGTCTAAGCGGTCTCGCATGATCTTTGCATCCGACAACTGGTCCGGCGTCCACCCCGCCATCACCGCCTCCCTCGCTGCCAATGCCGACGGCATGGCCAGCGCCTACGGCTCCAGCGATCTCGACAAGGCCGTCGAGGCCCGCTTCAACGAGATCTTCGAGCGCGAGGTCGCCGTCTTCTTCGTCGGCACCGGCACGGCGGCGAATTCGCTCTCCTTCGCGGCCGTGAACCGGCCCGGCGGCGTCGTCCTCTGCCATCGCGAGGCGCATGTCATCGAGGACGAGTGCGGGGCGCCCGAGTTCTTCACCCACGGCGCGCGCATGGCGCCGGTGGATGGCGCGGGCGGCATGATCGACGCCTACAATCTGAAGCGCGAGCTCGCCCGCTTCCGGCCGGACTTCATCCATGCCGGCCAGCCGATGGCGATCTCCATCTCGCAGCCGAGCGAGGCCGGCACGATCTATCCGCTCGCCGAGATCGAGACGATCGGCCGCATCGCGCACGAGCACGGCCTCTCGCTTCACATGGACGGCGCGCGCCTGCCGAACGCGCTGGCGGCGACCGGCGCCACGCCGGCGGAGATGACCTGGAAGCTCGGCGTCGACATCCTGTCCTTCGGCGCCACCAAGAACGGCTGCTGGTGCGCCGAGGCGGTGGTCTTCTTTGACCCGGAGAAGGCGCGGCAGTTCCCCTATATCCGCAAGCGCGGCGCGCAGCTCTTCTCCAAGACGCGCTTCATCGCGGCGCAGTTCATGCCCTATCTGAAGGACGGGCTCTGGCTGGAGCTGGCCGCCCACGCCAACGCCATGGCGGACGCGCTGCGCGAGGGCGTGCGTCGGTCCACCCATGCGCGCGAAGCCTGGCCGACGCGCACCAACGAGGTCTTCGCGATCCTCGAGCGACCCGTCGCCGAACGGCTGCGGGCGGAGGGCGCCGTCTTCTACGACTGGAACCCGCCGCACGGCTCGCCCTCGCTCGTCGATCAGAACGAGATCCTGGTGCGGCTCGTCACCTCGTGGTCGACCAAAGAGAGCGACGTGGAGCGCTTCGCCCGCGCCATCGCCTGACGGGCGGCGGGGAAAGCCGCCCCGCTCCGCGCGCCTACTGGAGAACGACCACCTGCGCGCCGACATGGACGCGCTCGAAGAGGTCCGTCACGTCCGCGTTGCGCATGCGGAAGCAGCCGGCCGAGGCCGCCGAGCCGATCGAGTTCGGCGAGTTCGTACCGTGGATGCGATAGGTGCCCCAGCCGAGATTGATCGCCCGCACGCCCAGCGGATTGGACGGACCGGGACCGATGGAGGCCGGCAGCTTCGGATTGCGCTCGCGCATGGAGGCGGTGGGCACCCAGGTCGGATCGACGCGCTTCTTGGAAACCCAGCTGGAGCCGAACCACTGCTCGCTCGGCTTGCCGACGGCGATGTCGTACTGCAGCGCGGTGTCCTCGTCGGTGACGAGGAAGAGCTGGCGCGCGCCCGTCATGATGACGATCGTGCCTGGCTCGTAGTCGCCGATGAAGACGGTCTCGTTCGGGCCGTTGCGGGCGGCGCTGGCGGCCGTGGCCTGGGCGGGGGCGCCGAGAAGCAGGGAGAGGGCGAGGACGGCGAGGATACGCAACGAAACGGGCTCCTGCGGATGCGAAGAAGGGCGCGGCGGGGCGCGGTCCCTCACGCGGGGTCCGGCTGGCCCCCGCGCGTCTCCCCATTGTTGCGGAACCAGCTTGCCAAGAAGTCAACGAAGACGCGCGTTCGGGCCGGCAGATGCCGACGGTGCGGGAAGACGGCGTGGATTCCCGCCTCCTGGGGCATGTAGGCGTCGAGCACCCGCACGAGGCGTCCGCTCGCCACGTCCTCGCGCACGATGAATTCGGGCGCAGAGGAGAAGCCGAGCCCGGCGCGCACGGCCGCGCGGACCGCGAGCGGCGAGTTGGCGCTGAAATTGGAGGAGACCGCGACCGTGATCCGCTCGCCGTTCGCCGGATCGACGAAGGTCCAGCTGGCCGGCGAGCGTGTGTTGGTGTCGATCACCACCGGCAGGCGCGACAGATCGGACGGGTGCGTCGGCACGCCGTGGCGGGCGATGACGTCGGGACTGGCATAGACGACGAAGTCGAGATCGGCGAGGCGCCGCGCGATCATCGCCGAATCGCTCAGGCGCGTCATGCGGATGGCGACGTCGAAGCCCTCCTCCACGAGGTCCACGAAGGCGTCGTCGAGATGGATGTCCAGGGCGATCTGCGGATGGGCGAGGGCGAAGTCGACGAGACAGCGGCCGAGCTCGGAATCCCCGAAGGTGCGCGCCGCCGAGACGCGGACCGTGCCGCGCGCATCGCCCGAGGCCTCCCGCGCCTCCTCGTTGAGCGCGTCGAAATCGGCCAGGATCGCGGCCGCCCGCGCATGGTAGACCAGACCGGCCGCCGTCAGCGCCACCTGCCGCGTCGTCCGGTTGATGAGGAGGACGCCGAGCTCGTCCTCCAGCTCGCGCACATATTTCGAGATGAGGGCCTTGGAGCGGCCGGTGCGCCGGGCCGCGGCAGAGAAGCCGTCATGCTCGATCACCGCGAGGAAGGCCCGCATGCGGGTCAGCGTGTCCATCGTTCCCCTCCCTCATCCGCCGGCCGGGCCCAAGCTTGCGCGAGGATACCGCACTCCTCACGAATTCTACGCCGACCCCGATTTAACGGTTGTGTATGACAGGCGCTCTTTCTATATCGCGCTTGCCCCAAGTCGCACGTGCCTGTGGGCGTCCCCCGATCCTCGAATGCGAGGGCAACCGGGACGGTACCTGGACGTAACACATCCAGTCGCCTCCGCTGCTGGCGGATGCGAGGACGCCTTGAAGCAACGACGGTCCGGGCCTTTCTGGTCTCTCCCGGTCTCCACCACCGGGAAAACTGAAGAGGCACACCATCCTTGCCTGAAGTGCGGCGGGTCCAAGCCCTCCAATCAACGGCAGCCTGAACGCGAATTCGTCGCCTGACCGCGGCGCGTTCGAACATTCGTCTTGCCCGTGGCTCCATGGTCTTGCGCGTGCGCGTCTGCGCACCCAAGTCCCGCGGTCCGCGAGCATGGTTCCGTGCACCTTGATTTCGGGAGAGCTCACCATGGCCACCCAGCGCATCGTCGACTTCCTCGCCACCCGACGACCCGAGGGCCCTTGCCTCGTCGTCGACCTCGATGTCGTGGAGGAGAACTTCTCGGCGTTCCGCCGCGCGCTCCCCGATTCCGCGATCTACTACGCGGTGAAGGCCAATCCGGCCCCCGAGATCCTGAAGCTGCTCGCCTCGCTCGGCTCCAATTTCGACTGCGCGTCCGTCGCGGAGATCGAGATGGCGCTGAACGCCGGTGCGAGCGCCGACCGCATCTCCTACGGCAACACCATCAAGAAGGAGCGCGACGTCGCCAGCGCCCACGCGCTCGGCGTCTCGCTCTTCGCCGTCGACTGCGTGGAAGAGGTCGAGAAGATCGCCCGGGCCGCCCCCGGCGCGCGCGTCTTCTGCCGCGTCCTGACCGACGGCGCGGGCGCCGAATGGCCGCTCAGCCGCAAGTTCGGCTGCGTGCCGGCCATGGCGATCGAGGTGCTGGAGCACGCCCACCGGCTCGGCCTTCGCGCCACCGGCGTCTCCTTCCACGTCGGCTCGCAGCAGACGGACACCGAGGCCTGGGACGGCGCGCTGGCGGATGCCGCCCACGTCTTCCAGGAGCTGGCCGAGCGCGGCATCGTGCTCACGCTCGTCAACATGGGCGGCGGCTTCCCGACCCGCTACCTGAAGGACGTGCCGAGCGCGCAGGCCTACGGCCATTCGATCTTCGAGGGGCTGAAGCGCCATTTCGGCAACCAGCTGCCGGAGACGATCATCGAGCCGGGCCGCGGCATGGTCGGCGACGCGGGCGTCATCAAGGCTGAGGTCGTCCTCGTCTCGAAGAAGTCGGCGTCGGATGAGAACCGCTGGGTCTATCTCGACATCGGCAAGTTCGGCGGCCTCGCCGAGACGATGGACGAGGCGATCCGCTACCCGATCGTGACGGCGCGCGACGCCGACGCGAAGGCGCCCTGCGTCCTCGCCGGCCCGACCTGCGATTCGGCGGACGTCCTCTACGAGAAGACGCCCTACCCGCTGCCGATCTCGCTGACGGTCGGCGACGAGGTCCTGATCGAGGGCACCGGCGCCTACACGACGACCTATTCGGCCGTCGCCTTCAACGGCTTCGAGCCGCTCCGGTCCTACGTCATCTGACCGGAGCGCCCTCCGGCTGCATCAGACTGCGACGCGCGCCCTCCCTAACGGCGCGCGTCAGCCGTTCCAGGGGCCGCTCCGCCCGGCGCGTGACCTGCCAGTAGAGCGGGATCTCCAGCACCAGACCCGGCACGAGTTCCGCCAGTTGCCCGGCCTCGATCAGCGGCCTCGCCATCGCCTCGACATTCATGCCCCAGCCGAGCCCGAGCCGCGCGGCCTCCAGAAAGGCCTCGCTGGAGGGCAGCCAATGGGTCGGCGTCGCGACCGCGCGCCCCACCGCCTTCTGCGCCCAGCGCTCCTGCAGCCGGTCCTTCCGGTCGAAGGTGAGCGCGGGCGCCCTCTGCAGAGCCTCCGGCGTGACCCCGCCGGCGAAATGGCGCGCGACGAAGTCCGGGCTCGCCGTCGCCCGATAACGCTGCGCGCCGAGCCGCAGGACGCGGCATCCCGGCACCGGCCGCTCGATGGCCGTCACCGCCGCCAGCACCCGTCCCTGCTCCAGCCACTGCGCCGTATGCGCCTCGTCGTCGAGCGAGACGGCATAGAGGGCGCGCTCGTCCTCCGGCAGCGCCGCCAAAGCGGGAAGAAACCAGCTCGCGAGACTGTCGGCGTTGACGGCAAGGCTGATCGTCGGTCGGGCGCTCACGCAACCGGCGGAAAGATCGGGGAGCGCCGCGATCAGTTCGGCTTCCAGGAGGCCCATCATCTCCGCGTGGCGGCAGACCGCCTCGCCCGCCTGCGTCGCGCGGGCCGGCGAGGCGCGCACGATCAGCCGGGCACCGACGCGCTCCTCCAGCGCCTTCACGCGCTGCGAGACCGCCGACGCGGTGATCCCGAGCGCTTCGGCGGCGCGCTCGAACGAGCCGGTCCGCACCACCGCGGCGACGGTTCTGATCGCGACGTGATCGAGCATCGACCTTAAGTCCTGCTTCATTTGCCTTAGGCGAATTCAGTAGCGGTTGAAGCCGTTTCGCGCGAGGGAGAACGCGTCCTTCGGAGCGATGCGCGTGAGCCTTTCCGTCCTTCTGACCGGTTTCCTGACCTCGCTGGGTCTCATCCTGGCGATCGGCGCGCAGAACGCCTTCGTCCTGCGGCAGGGGCTCGTCGCCCGGCATGTGCTGCCCGTCGTTCTCGTCTGCGCCCTGTCGGACGCCCTCCTGATCACGGTCGGCATCCTGAGCTTCCGAACGGTGGCGGAGGCGCTGCCATGGATCGAGCCCGCGATGCGGGTTGCCGGCGCGGCCTTCCTCCTGTGGTTCGGCCTGCGGAGCCTGCGCGCCGCGCTGACCTCGAAGGACGCCCTGAAGGCCGCCGAAGAAGAAGCCGGGGGTCGGCGAAGGGCGATCCTCACCGCCTTGGCGCTGACCTTCGCCAACCCGCATGTCTATCTCGACACCGTCATCCTGCTCGGCTCGATTTCGACACGGTTCGGCGACGAGCGCCTGTCCTTCGGGATCGGCGCCGTGACGGCCTCCTTCGCCTTCTTCTTCACGCTCGGCTTCGGCGCGCGCGCCCTGCGGCCGCTCTTCGCGAAACCTGCAACGTGGCGGGTTCTGGAAGCGGGAATCGCGGTGGTGATGTTTTCGATCGCCGCAAAGCTGCTGCTCGGAGGTTGAGGCGTTCGCGCCCTAGAACGCCCTCACCCAGCCCTTCGGGCCACCCTCTCCCCAAGGGGAGAGGAATGGCGCTCCGTCTTGAATCCTGCGCGGAGAGGCAGAGCCGCCGAAACCGCTCCTTCTCCCGGAACGGGAGAAGGTCCCGGCAGGGGGATGAGGGCATCGAAGGGCTCCCCACCGGAACCTCTCCCGCGCCCTTATTGTTCGCAACCCGTAGGGACACCACCCGAGGACCGACGATGACGATCGCTCGAAACCGCAAAGGCGCGCTCACCGCGCCCTTCGCTCTTCTTCTTCTCGCCGGCTGCGTGGCGAACGAGACGCCCGGCGCGCCGCCGCCGCCCGGCGGCGGGTCGATCTGCGAGCCGGCCCGCGCGCAGGCGCTCGTTGGCGGCCCGCGCGTCACCGACGAGGAGGCGCGTCAGCGCACCGGCGCCAGCCTGGTCCGCCAGATCCGGCCCGGCGATCCGATCACCATGGACTTCCAGGACGCGCGCGTCACCATCGCGACCGACCCGGCGAGCGGCGTGATCCGGGAGGCGCGCTGCGGCTGACGGCCGGCGCGACCGCCGTCGAAACGAAGAAGGGGCGCCCCGAAAGGCGCCCCTTTTCATGTCCAGACCGGCTCGGCTCAGGCGGCGACGCGGTCGCCCTCGGCTCCGGCCTTCGAGCCGACCACGTGGAAGATCAGCCGGTCCGAGCCGGACGTGACCTTCACGCGGTCCTGATCCTTCACCTGACCCATCAGGATCTTCTCGGCGAGCGGGTCCTGAACCTCGCGCTGGATCAGGCGCTTGAGCGGACGGGCGCCATAGGCCGGGTCGTAGCCCCGGCCCGCCAGCCAGTCGCGCGCGTCGGAATCGAGCTCGATCGTGATCTCGCGCTCGGCCAGAAGCTTCTCCAGCCGCTTCATCTGGATATCGACGATCGCGCCCATCTCCGAGCGCCGGAGGCGGTGGAACAGGATCGTCTCGTCCACGCGGTTCAGGAACTCCGGCCGGAAGGACGCGCGCACGACCTCCATGACCTTGTCGCGGACCGCCTCGACATCCTCGTCGTCGCCCAGCGCCGACAGATATTCGGCGCCGAGGTTCGAGGTCATCACGATCATCGTGTTGCGGAAGTCCACCGTGCGCCCCTGCCCGTCCGTCAGCCGCCCGTCGTCGAGCACCTGCAGCAGGACGTTGAAGACGTCCGGATGCGCCTTCTCGATCTCGTCGAAGAGGACGACCTGATAGGGCCGGCGCCGCACGGCCTCGGTCAGCGCACCGCCCTCCTCGTATCCGACATAGCCCGGAGGCGCGCCGATCAGCCGGGCGACGGAGTGCTTCTCCATGAACTCCGACATGTCGAGCCGCACCATCGCGGTCTCCTCGTCGAAGAGGAAGCTCGCCAGCGCCTTGGTCAGCTCGGTCTTGCCGACGCCGGTGGGGCCGAGGAAGATGAAGGAGCCGATCGGGCGGTTCGGATCCTGGAGGCCGGCTCGGGCGCGGCGCACCGCGCGGCTGACGGCCTGCACCGCCTCGCCCTGCCCGACGACCCGCGCACCGATCACATCCTCCATGCGAAGCAGCTTATCGCGCTCGCCCTCCAGCATCCGGTCCACCGGAATGCCGGTCCAGCGCGAGACGACCTGCGCAATGTGGTCGCTCGTGACCGTCTCCTCCACCATGGACACGGTGCCGTCCACGGCCTCGGCTTCCTTCAGCTCGCGCTCCAGCTGCGGGATCACGCCATAGGCCAGCTCGCCGGCCCGCTGGAACTCGCCCTTGCGCTGCGCGATGGCGAGTTCGTTGCGCGCCTCGTCGAGGCGACCCTTGAGGTCGGCGGCGAGCCCGAGCTTCGACTTCTCCGCCTGCCAGGAGGCGGTGATGCGCGAGGATTCCTCCTCCAGATTGCCGAGTTCGGCCTCCAGCCGCTCCAGCCGCGCCTTCGAGCCCTCGTCGTTCTCGCGCTTGAGCGCCTCGCGCTCGATCTTGAGCTGCAGGATGCGGCGGTCGATCTCGTCCAGCGCCTCGGGCTTGGAATCCACCGCCATGCGAAGGCGCGCGGCGCCCTCGTCCACGAGGTCGATGGCCTTGTCCGGCAGGAAGCGGTCGGTGATGTAGCGGTTGGAGAGCTGGGCGGCGGCGACCAGCGCGGAATCGGCGATCCGCACCTTGTGGTGCTGCTCGTACTTCTCCTTCAGGCCGCGCAGGATCGAGATCGTGTCCTCGACCGTCGGCTCGGAGACGAAGACCGGCTGGAAACGCCGTGCGAGCGCCGCGTCCTTCTCCACATGCTTGCGGTACTCGTCGAGCGTGGTCGCGCCGACGCAGTGCAGCTCGCCGCGGGCGAGAGCGGGCTTGAGGAGGTTGGAGGCGTCCATCGCGCCGTCCGCCTTTCCGGCGCCGACCAGCGTGTGCATTTCGTCGATGAAGAGGATGACGCCCCCCGCGGCCGACTGGACCTCGGAGAGGACGGCCTTCAGCCGCTCCTCGAACTCGCCGCGATACTTCGCGCCGGCGATCAGCGCGCCCATGTCGAGCGCCATCAGCTGCTTGTCGCGCAGGCTCTCGGGCACGTCGCCATTGACGATGCGCAGCGCGAGGCCCTCGGCGATCGCCGTCTTGCCGACGCCGGGCTCGCCGATGAGGACCGGGTTGTTCTTGGTACGGCGCGACAGGACCTGGACCGTGCGGCGGATCTCGTCGTCCCGGCCGATGACCGGATCGAGCCTGCCCTCGCGGGCGTCGGCGGTCAGGTCGCGCGCGTATTTCTTCAGCGCGTCGTAGCCGCTCTCGGCCGACGCGGTGTCGGCCGTGCGGCCCTTGCGCAGTTCGTTGATGGCGGTGTTCAGGCCCTGCGGCGTCACTCCGGCCTTGGCGAGGATGTCGGCGGTCTTCGCCGTCTTCTCCATCGTCAGCGCCAGCAGGAGCCGCTCGACCGTGACGAAACTGTCGCCGGCCTTCTTGGCGATGTCGTCGGCGGTGGCGAGGACCTTTGCGAGCGGCTGGCCGACATACATTTGCCCGGCGCTGCCCGACACCTTCGGCAGGCTCGCCAGAGCGGCATCCGTCGCCAGCGCCACGTCCTTCGGACGGCCGCCCGCGCGCTCGATCAGACCGGAGGCCATGCCTTCGGGATCGTCGACCAGCGCTTTCAGAAGATGCTCGGGAAGAAGCTGCTGGTGGTCGCTTCGAAGGGCGATCGCCTGTGCGGCCTGGATGAAGCCGCGCACGCGCTCGGTCAGTCTTTCCATATCCATGTCGTCTCTCCGTTGCGCTCGCGCCACCCGAACGGCATGGGCGAGCAGGGTTCAGAGCGGCCCCCGTTCTCGGCGGGCCGGTACTGGACAGGATATGGGATGGGGCCCGAGCCGCCGGAAGGCCGGCCGGACAGAAAAAGGGCCCGGATGGGAAGCCGTCCGGGCCCTTTCGATCGGTCTGGTGCCTTCGTCGCTCAGCCGTTGGAGGCGAGCAGGAAGGCGGGCAGTTCGCTCTTGTCCGAGCCCTCGCCGCCCTCGTCCTCGGCTTTCACCTTGCGCGGGCGGCCGGGCTTGCGCTTGACGGGCGCCTCGGCGCCCGCCTCGGGCGCGGCGTCCTCGGCGCTTTCGGCCTTGCGCGGACGGCCGCGACGGCGCGGCGCGACCACCTCCTCGGCGGCCGAGGAATCGGCGCTGACCGTGGCGGGCGATTCACCGCCGTTCGACGGGATCTCGGCGTTCACCGGCTCCTCGCCGGAGGTCTCGTTGAGACGCGCGCGCGGGGTGCGCGCCCGGCGACGGGCCGGGGCCTCGTCGAACGACGATTCGTCCGCGCGCGGCGCGTTCGCCTCGACCGGAGCCGTGAACTCGGCGGCCGGCGCGGCGGACTCCTCGGCACTCACGGACGAAGTCTCGCCCTCGTCGCGACGGTCGCGGTTCTCGAAGCGGCGCTCGTTGCGGTGGCCGCGATCCTCGCCACCCTCGTTGCGGTCCCGGCCATAGGGCTGGCCGTTCTGGTCGCGGCGGTCGCGGAAATTGCGGTCGCGGCCGTCACGGCCCTCGCGCTGCCCGCGATTGTCGCGCTGCTGGTCCCGGCCGTTCTCGCGGTCGCCCCGGGCGTCCCGCCCGTCGCGATCCTGACGCTCGCCGCGATAGTCGCGATTGTCGTCGCGGTCGCGCCGCTGATGGTTCTCGCCGCGCTGCTGGTTGTCGTTGCGGTCGCGGTACTGGCCGTTGTTGCCGTTGCGGTCGTCCTGACGGCCGCCATTGGCGAAGTCCTCGCCGCCCTCGGCATCCTCGTCGGTCTCGTCGTAGTCGCGCTCGATCTGCGCGGGCTGGAACGAGCCCTGAGCGGCGGCGACGATACGGCCGTAATGCTCGGCGTGCTGGAAGTAGTTCTCGGCCATCACGCGGTCGCCCGCGGAGGTCGCGTCGCGGGCCAGCGTCGCGTAGCGTTCGGCGATGTGCTGGGCGGTCCCCCGGATCTTCACGTCCGGCCCGTTGGACTCGTAGGACCGCGACAGGGGATTGGGTCCCTTGCGTCCGCGACCGCGCATCCGCTTGTTGTTGTTCTGCTGTCCTGGCCTCATGCTCTTCCTGTCTTTCGCAACAGCCGGGCGAGCCAAGGGCGTCGCCATCGCGGGCGGCTCCTCGAATGCCCGCATCGCTCATCTTCCCGAGCCGTCCGCCCGGCCTTGCGACGCGGCGAGAAACACCTCTGAAGATTGTGTCGATCCTGTTCGACGATCCGGTCGCCGACCATGACGAGTGCGACGATGTTCTTCGTCATCGCGCCCGAAGTTCATCAGAACCCGGGTCGAAGGGCTTTTCCCTTCGATTATTCTCGTCTCTTCGTTTCATCCCTTAGAGTCTCGTGTCCAGCCCCACAAGCCATTTCTTCGGTGGGAACCGGCTTTCGCAGAGCTTTTCGACACTGCATCACGCCGGACTGTCGCAAAACCATAAGGCCCGCATATGGCCGGGGAGATCAGCCCCGGTCTCGCGAAGCACATATCCGCTTTGCGCGAAGATCGCCTCCACATCCGGGCCCTGCCCCGCGCCGATTTCCAGAAGGACGTCCCTGATCCTGTCCGGGCGCCGACGAAGCTGCTCCGCGATCGTGCGGTAGGCGTCCAGTCCGTCCGCGCCGCCATCGAGTGCGAGCATCGGATCGTGGCGTCGAACGTCGGGCGACAGTCTCTCGATTTCGGATGTCGGAATATATGGGGGGTTGGAGACGAGCATATCAAGGGGCCCGTCCACCGCGTCGAGCATGTCGCCGGCCGCGGCCTCGAAGCGCGAGCCCACGCCTGCGCTCACCGCGTTGCGCCGGGCCGTGGCGAGCGCGCCCTCCGACAGGTCCACCGCCACGCAGCGGCTCTGCGGAAAGAGCGCCAGCAGCGAGACGGCGATGGCGCCCGAGCCCGTGCCGAGATCGGCGAAGGTCAGATCGGGCTTTGCGCGCATGCGGATCGCCTTGGCGGCGAGCTCCACGAGGATTTCCGTGTCGGGCCGCGGCTCCAGCGTCTCCGGCGACAGTTCGAACTCGTGCTCGTAGAAGCCGCGCCGCCCGAGGATCCGGTGGACCGGCTCGCCCGACGCCCGGCGCTCGACCATGGCGCGAAAGCGCCGAAGGGCATCCGGCTCGGCGCCCTGCGAACCCTTGATTACCAGCCCGGCCGCGTCGAGCCCGAAGGCGTCGCGGGCCAGCAGCCGGGCATCGAGGTCGGGCGTCTCGCTGGTCTCGTGCAGCCGGGCTGCCGCCTCCCGAACCGCGCCGGCGATCCTCGGGCCGGTCATGGCGTGTCCGCTCAGTTCGAGCTGCCGACGGCAGCCAGAAGCGCCGCCTGATGGTCCGCGACGAGCGCGTCCACCAGTTCGTCGAGATCGCCGTCGATGACGCGGTCGAGCTTGTAGAGCGTCAGGTTGATGCGGTGGTCCGTCACCCGCCCTTGCGGAAAATTGTAGGTGCGGATGCGCTCGGAGCGGTCGCCCGAGCCGACCTGGCTCTTGCGCGCGGCCGAGCGCTCGTCGTCGGCGCGCTGGCGCTCCATGTCGTAGAGACGGGCCTTCAGAACCTGCATGGCGCGCGCCCGGTTCTGGTGCTGCGACTTCTCGGACGAGGTGACGACGATGCCGGTCGGCAGATGGGTGATGCGCACGGCCGAGTCGGTCGTGTTGACGTGCTGGCCGCCCGCGCCCGAGGCGCGCATCGTGTCGATGCGGATGTCCTCGGCGCGCACCTCGATGTCGATGTCCTCGGCCTCGGGAAGCACGGCGACGGTGGCGGCGGAGGTGTGGATGCGCCCCTGCGCCTCGGTGGCGGGCACGCGCTGGACGCGGTGGACGCCGCTCTCGAACTTCAGACGGGAGAAGACGCCGCGCCCCGTGACGGAGGCGATGACCTCGCGAAAGCCGCCGACCTCGCCCTCCGAGGCGTCGAGGATCTCCACCTTCCAGCGGTTCTCCTCGGCGTAGCGCTGATACATGCGGAAGAGGTCGCCCGCGAAGAGCCCGGCCTCCGAGCCGCCGGTGCCGGCGCGGATTTCCAGGATCGCGCCCTTGGCGTCCGCCGCGTCCTTCGGAAGAAGATGGACCAGCACCTCGTTGGAGATGCGCTCCAGCCGCTCCTCCACCTCGTCGACCTCGGCGGAGGCGAGGTCGCGCATCTCCCGGTCGGAGGCCGGGTCGTCGATCATCGAGCGCAGGTCGGCCAGTTCACGCGCGGTGGCCTCGTGCGCGCGGATCGAGGCGACGACGGGCTCCAGCGACGAGTATTCGGCGGCGAGCTTGGCGTAGGTCTCGTGGTCCGGGCCGGCCGCCATCGCGCCTTCCAGATGCTGGAAGCGCTTCAGGATCTCGGTCATCGCGGCTTGCGGCAGGATCGCCATGAGGGCTCGGCTCGAATCGTTCGGTGCGGGGATAGGATCGGATAGCGCGGAAACGAAGGCGTGTCCCTAGACGGGAATGGCGCGCGCGTCGGCCCAGTCCTGCAGGAAGCGGCGCAGGCTCGCGCCGGGCGGCCAACGGTCCATGTAGATGTCGAGCGCGCGTTCCAGCTCGCCGATGTCGAGTTCGAGCAGCATCGCCTTCACCGGACCGATGGCCGAGGAGGTCATGGAGATCGAGCGCAGCCCGATGCCGAGAAGCGCCATGGCCGAGAGAGGCCGTCCCGCGAGCTCGCCGCAGAGCGTGACCTCGACCCCGTTCCGACGTCCGGCCTGGACGATCTGGCGCAGCGCCATGAGGAAGGGCGGCGACAGGTCGTCGTAGCGCGAGGCGACGCGGACATTGCCCCGGTCCACCGCGCAGAAGAACTGGAACAAATCGTTCGAGCCGATGGACACGAAATCGACGAGGCTCATCAGCCCGTCGAGCTGGTAGAGGAGCGAGGGCACCTCGATCATCGCGCCGATCTTGACGACGCGCGGCATCGCGTGCCCGAAGCGCGACAGGCGCTCGCGCTCGTTTTCGATCAGCTGGCGCGCCTGCCGCATCTCCTCGAGGTCGGCCACCATGGGGAACATGACGCGCAGCTCGCGCCCGCCCGCCGCCCGAAGGAGCGCGCGCAGCTGCGTGCGCATCAGCGCCGGGCGGTCCAGCGCAAGGCGCAGCGCGCGGTAGCCGAGCGCCGGGTTCTCCTCCGGCGACTGGTGGAGATAGGGCAGCAGCTTGTCGCCGCCGACGTCGAGCGTGCGGAAGGTGACGGGACTGTCGCCCGCCGCGTCCAGAACCGACGCGTAGAAGCGGCGCTGCTCCTCCACGCGCGGCATGCGGGACGCGATCATGAACTGCAGCTCGGTGCGGAACAGGCCGATTCCGGCCGCGCGCGTCTGCTCGATCTGCGGCAGGTCCACCAGAAGGCCGGCATTCATCAGGAGATCGACGGAGACGCCGTCGCGCGAGCGCGCCGGAACGTCCCGCAGCTCGCGGTAGCGCTGCTGGCGGCGGGCGCGGAACTGCACGCGCTCGGCGAAGACCGATTCCACGTCGGCCGGCGGGCGCAGATGGACCGTCCCCTCCTCGCCGTCGAGGACGATCGGATCGCCCTTCTCGGACATGGAGATGATGCCCTTGGCCTGCCCGACGACGGGAATGCCCAGCGCCTTGGCGACGATCACCACATGACTCGTCGCGGCGCCCTCCTCCAGGACGAGGCCCCGGATGCGGTCGCGGCGGTAGTCCAGAAGCTCGGCCGCGCCCATGGAACGGCAGACGAGGACGGCGTCGCCCTTCTGGTCGTCCACCGGGTCGTCGTCGCGGCCCATGAGCTGGCGCAGGAGCCGGTTCGCCAGATCGTCGAAATCGTGGAGGCGCTCGCGCATGTAGGGGTCGGAGATGTGCATCATGCGCGCGCGCATGTCCGACTGCACCTTCTCGACGGAGGCTTCCGCCGAAAGGCCGTTGCGCACCGCCTCCTCCAGCCGGCGCACCCAGCCCCGGTCGTTGGCGAACATGCGATAGGCTTCGAGCACCGCCCGGTGCTCGCCCTCCGCCGGCATGTCGCGGCGCAGGAGCATGTCCTCGATGGAGATGCGAAGGGCCGACAGCGCGGCGTCCAGCCGCTGAACCTCGGCCTCGGCGTCCTCGGAGAACAGATTGGTGACGACGACGCGCGGCTCGTGCAGGACGACGTGGCCGAGCCCGATGCCTTCGGCGAGGCCGACGCCCTCCAGATGGACGGGCCGCGACAGGTCGAGGACGACGCCCGGGCGAGACAGACCCTCCAGCCCGCCCGCCGCGATCATCTCGGCGACGACCATGGCGACGGTCTCGAGCGCCTCGGCCTCCTCCTCGCGATAGACCCGCTTGTCGGCGTTCTGGACGACGAGGACGCCGAGCGTGCGACCGGCGCGCAGCACCGGCACGCCGAGGAAGGAGTTGTAGATCTCCTCGCCCGTCTCCGGGAGATAGGTGAAGGCGGGGTGGCGCTGGGCGTCGTCGAGGTTCAGCGCCCGCGCGGTCGCCGCGATCGTGCCGACCAGGCCGTCTCCGAGCTGCAGCTGGGCCAGATGGACCGATTTCGGGTTCAGGCCCTGCGTCGCATAGAGCTCCAGCACGCCGTCGGCGCGCAGGATGTAGAGCGAGCAGACCTCGGCCTCCATCGTCGCCGCGATCTGGCGGACGATCTCGTCAAGCCGTGCTTGCGGCTCCAGCGGGTCGGCCATGAGCTCCCGCATCTTGCGCAGCAGCACCCGCGGGCCGAAGGACTCGCTTCGCATCAAACGCGTCTTCCATCGATCGTCTTACGCGAGACAGGCGAACACCTTACCCCTCGATTCGGCGCCTTCGCGCCGTCTCAGACAGGAGCTTTGTCGAGACCGTACACCGAATGCAAGGTCCGCACCGCGAGCTCGGAGAACTCGCCGTCGATCAGGATCGAAATCTTGATCTCCGACGTGGTGATCGCGCGGATGTTGATGCCCCGGCTGGCGAGCGCCTTGAAGGCCGTCGCCGCCACGCCCGTGTGCGAGCGCATGCCGATGCCGATGACCGAGACCTTGGTCAGTCCGCCGTCCGACTGGACGACGTCGAAGCCCATCTCGGCCTCGGCGTCCTCGATGACCTTCAGCGCCTTGGCGAGGTCGCCCGCCGGCACGGTGAAGGTCATGTCGGTGCGCGTCCCGTCTTCCGAGACGTTCTGCACGATCATGTCGACGTTCACGCCGGCATCGGCCAGCGGGCCGAAGATCGCTGCGGCGATGCCCGGGCGGTCCTGGACGCGCCGGAGGGAAATCTGGGCCTCGTCCTTGGCGTAGGCGATGCCGGTGACGACCTGGGCTTCCACGATCTCGTCCTCGTCGCAAATGAGGGTTCCGGGCGGATTGTCGAAATCGCCCATTCCAGGGGCGTCCGGGTCCTCGAAGGAGGAGCGGACGAAGGTGCGCACCTTGTGCACCATGGCAAGCTCGACCGAGCGGACCTGCAGGACCTTGGCGCCGAGCGAGGCCATTTCGAGCATCTCCTCGAAGGAGATGCGCGAGAGGCGCCGGGCCTTGGGCTCGATGCGCGGGTCGGTCGTGTAGACGCCGTCGACGTCGGTGTAGATGTCGCAGCGGTCGGCCTTCAGCGCGGCGGCGAGCGCCACGGCCGAGGTGTCCGATCCGCCGCGCCCGAGCGTGGCGATGCGGTTGTCGGGCGCGATGCCCTGGAAGCCGGCGACGACCGCGACCTGCCCCTCGCCGAAGCGGCGGACGATCTCGGACCCGTCGATGTCGAGGATGCGGGCCGCGCCGTGCTGGCCGTCGGTCCGGATCGGGATCTGCCACCCCATCCAGGAGCGCGCGTTGACGCCCATCTTCTGGAGGGTGATGGCCAGGAGCCCGGCCGTCACCTGCTCGCCGCTCGCCACGACCGTGTCGTATTCGCGCGCGTCGTGAAGCGCCGAGGCGCCGCGGCACCAGTCCACCAGCTCATTGGTCTTGCCGGACATGGCCGAGACGACGACCGCCACCTGATGGCCGGCATCGACCTCGCGTTTGACGTGACGCGCCACGTTCGCGATGCGGTCGAGGTCGGCGACGGAGGTGCCGCCGAACTTCAGGACGATGCGGGCCATGGGAGCTAAGCCGGTTCTGGGCCGAAAGGCGGGTCGCAAGGGATGAATTCGAGAGGCCGTTCCGGCTCTTCTCCATCAAGACCCCGAACGGCAGGCAGCGCGGCAGTAGCCCGTTTGGCCGTCCGACGCAAGAAACGGAGCGCATCGCGATGCGGAACCGTTGACGGCCAACGAACCGCATGTGCGCTTTTCGGAACGGTCCCTTCCCGCCGACGATTCGCCTCCCGACAGACGCCGCGCGATCGGCGCGGCTTCCACGAGATCGAAGGGACAAGACCGATGAGCCAGATTCCGGCCCAGCATCAGGACCAGACGCCGGGGCGCGAGAGCGAGATGACGCCCGCGCCCGAATTCATGCCGCGCTACCCCGGATCGGGGCGCGTGGACGGCAAGGTCGTGATCGTCACCGGCGGCGACAGCGGCATCGGGCGCGCGTGTGCCGTGCTCCTGGCGCGCGAGGGCGCGAATGTCGCGGTGATGTATCTCGACGAGGAGGAGGACGCGCAGGAGACGCGCAAGGCCGTCGAGGCGGAGGGCGCCAAATGCCTCCTGATCGCGGGCGACGTGCGCTCGAAGGGCTTCTGCCGTCAGGCGGTCGAGAAGACGGTCGCGCAATTCGGCAAGCTCGACATCCTCGTCAACAATGCCGGCCACCAGTCCGAGGACGAGGACCTGCGCAAGCTGACGCCCGAGGAGCTCGCCAAGCACTTCGAGACCAACGTCTACGGCTATGTCTACATGATGCAGGCCGCGCTCGACCATCTGAAGGCCGGCGCGGCGATCGTGAACGTCACCTCGGTCAACTCCTACAAGGGCAACGACTCGCTGATCGCCTATTCCTCGACCAAGGGCGCGATCACGGCGCTGACGCGCTCGATGGCCTCGAACCTCGTGGACTCGAAGATCCGCGTGAACGGCGTGGCGCCCGGCCCCGTCTGGACGCCCTTCATTCCGATGTCCTTCCCGGCGGAGAAGGTGGAGGACTTCGGGTCGCAGTCGCCGATGGGCCGGGCGGGCCAGCCGAACGAGATCGCGCCCTCGGTCCTGTTCCTCGCCTGCGAGGACTCCTCCTTCATGACGGGCCAGGTCCTGCATCCGAACGGCGGGACGATCGTCGGCGGCTAAGCGAAGCCCGCACGACCGTCAGGCGGCCGGCGGGACGCCGGCCGCTTGACTTTGGCGCCCTTGAGCGAACATGCGCTGATCGGAGATCTGCGAAAGGACCCTTCGATGAGCCAGGCACGCGCGACCACGATCGACGACGGCGAGATCGAGCGCTTCTCGCGACTGGCCGCCGAATGGTGGAACCCGAAGGGCAAGTTCAAGCCGCTCCACAAGTTCAACCCCGTCCGCCTCGCCTATCTGCGCGAGACCATCGGCGAGAATTTCGGCCGGGATCTTCGCTCGATCCGCCCCTTCGAGGGCCTGCGCATCCTCGACATCGGATGCGGCGGCGGGCTGATCTGCGAGCCGATGAGCCGGCTGGGCGCCGACATCGTCGGCGTCGATGCCTCTCAGACCAATATCGAAGTGGCGCGTCTCCACGCCGAGGAGAGCGGGCTGCCGATCGACTACCGCGCGACGACGGCCGAAGCCCTCGACGAGTCCGGCGAGCGGTTCGACGTGGTGCTCGCCCTCGAGATCGTCGAGCATGTCGCCGACGTGGACCTCTTCCTCACCTCCTGCGCCAACATGGTGAAGCCCAGCGGCCTCCTGGTCGTCGCGACGATCAACCGCACGCTGAAGGCCGGCGCCTTCGCCATCTTCGGCGCGGAATACGTGCTCGGCTGGCTGCCGAAGGGCACGCATCAGTTCTCCAAGCTGGTTCGGCCCGATGAGATCGAAGGCCCGCTGACCCGGGCCGGACTGACGATGACGGGCAGGACCGGCGTCGTCTACCACCCTCTCGCCGACGAATGGCGCCGCTCGCGCGACACGGACGTCAACTACATGGTCGTCGCACGAAGGAGTTAGCGGCGCGGCCTTTGCCAAGGCCAAGGGGAGATGCTAAATCCCGCCCCGTCGGATCAAGTTTTCGGGGAGCGCCGTTCCGCGCTCCGCTGACGAGACCAGAGACGGGACCAGCCATGGCGGCCATCGCACTGCGAGCGTCGAACGAAGCGGAGGACCGCCGCGTCCTCGCCTTCCCGCGCTGCCCGACGGCGGAGCGGATGGCCGCCGCGCGCGTTCTCGACGCGGACGAGCGGCGCGAGCTCGATCGGCTTCGCTGGCTGGCGCTGCGCGCGCAGCTCGCCCCCCGCAACGACCTGGAGCGGGCCTGCTACCTTCTGGCCGGCGAGCGCGACGCCTCGCTGGAGCGCTACGCCGCCGTCTTCTTCCACGGCCTTTCGGCCGCCTCGACCTCCGACATGACCTTCTACCGGCCCGGCGCGAGCGCGATCAGCGACGACGAGTGCTGGCTGCTCCGCCTCATCGCAGCCTATCGGCGGGGCGAGGATGCCGCGGCCGGCGCCCTCGTCGCCTGGCGCGTCGCGCCGCATTCGCGCCGCTGGATGCGCTTCGTCGCGAACGGGCTGGTCCGCGCGCTCGACGCCTAACCGGAGCCGCTTCGGCGGTCTCACGACAGAATCCCATTCCGTTCGTGCCATCGCGCTTCCCTCCGCGCGATCCCGGTTCACAGGCCGGGCCGCAGCTGGCGACCACGCGACGCGTCGTTCGGGATGCCGCGAATGCGGCACCGCTCCCCTCATCTCCGCAAGCCGCAGGCCAGCTCCGGCTTCCAGAGGTGGAGTCGGAACTTGATTTTCTTACTCCAGTTTTCCAGCTTCGATCTCGCGACGCGATCCTTCTTTAGAATGATTCCAAAGAGGGGTTGATCTGCGTTCTCGGAGTCGCTAGTTTGTAATCATTCCAATTCGGGCGGACGACGCCCACCACACTGACCTCTTGAAGGAGAGACCCATGGGCTTCGTTGCCGCCAAGATCGAACCGACCGCCAAGGAAGACATCGTCAACGGCCTGACGCAGGCTCTGGCGGAGACGGCGATCGAGACCCTGAAGGCTCAGAACTTCCACTGGAACGTGACCGGCATGTCCTTCGGTCCGCTGCACGAGCTGTTCCAGAAGATCTACGAGGATCACTTCGAGGCGCAGGACACGCTGGCCGAGCGCATCAAGGCGTTCGACGCCCATGCCGAGGGCCGTCATTCGGTCTATCTGGAGCGCTCCGCGATCAAGGAGCATGACGGCCATGCCGACGCGCGCGGCATGATCGAGGCGCTCCTGAAGGATCAGGAGACCCTGTCGGCCACCCTGTCCTCGCTGGCGCAGGTCGCCGAGGAGCACGGCGACTGGGCGACCAACGATCTCGCCACCGCGCGCATCGAGACGCACGACAAGTTCGCCTGGTTCCTGCGCGCCCACCTCAAGTAGGCCGCGCTCCACGTTCGAACCGAAAAGGCCCGCCGGAGCGATCCGGCGGGCCTTTTCGTCTGGATCGGACCCTCGCGCCCCCGACGGGCGCAGCACCCTACTCCTCGAAGTCGAGCGGACAGGGAACGCCGTCGCGCTCGCATTTGCGGCGATAGGCGATGGCCCAGAAGGCCGGGTTCTTGTGCTCGGTGCGCAAGCGCTCGAACAGGGTCTCGAAGAAGGCGCGCTTGGCCTCGGCGCCGCCGGAGGACGGGAAGGAATCCTTCTCCGCCTTGGTCATGGAGCAGCCGACGCAGCGCCCGGCGCGCTTGTACTTGCACACGTCCACGCAAGGCGACGGGGCGCTGGCCCAGGCCTCGCGCGCGTCGCTCTCTCTCGTCGTCTCGCTCAAAGATCACCGCCCTTGTCTGGAAAGGTTCCAGTTAGGCCGCCTTGCCCGTCTTTTCCACCGTGTCGAGCCGGTCGAGCGGGCACGGCCGGTCCTTCTTGACGCAACGGCGACGGTACATGCGCGTCCAGTAGGCGAGGCGACCGTTCTCTTCGAGGCGCTGGAGCAGTTCGAGGAAGAAGGCCTTCTTCGCCTCCTTCTTCTTCAACCGCTTGAACGCCTTCTTCTCGGGCTTTGTCATCGAGCAGCCGATGCAATGGCCCTTGTCCCGGAACTTGCAGACGGAGATGCAGGGGCTCGGCGCCTTGCGCCAGACCTTTCCCCGCGAGACGACCTCGCTCAATGCCGGTCCTCCGGCAGGGCCGGCAGCGGGAGCGCGGGGATGCCGTCCTCGGCGAGCGCCCTCACCTCCTCCTGCGTGGCGCGACCGTGAATGCGGCGCTTCTCGGCCTCGCCGAAATGGATGCGGCGCGCCTCCTCCGCGAAGCGCTCGCCGACATCGTGCGAGCCCTTGCGAAGCTCGCGCGCCATGGCCTGGAGCTGCGAGCGGATCTCCGCCGCCCTCTCGGGCGGCAGGCCTCCGGCGACAGGCGCCTTCGCCCCGTCTCCGCGCGCGCGCGTCGCGGCCGAGACCGCAGGCGCCATCAGCGCCTTCTCGACCCGGTCGGAGCCGCAATGCGGGCAAGCGACGAGGCGCCGCTCCTGCTGGCGTTCGAAGTCGTCGCCGGAGCGGAACCAGCCGTCGAAACCATGGCCCTCGCCGCAGCGAAGATCGAAGCGGATCATCGCGCGGGCTCTGCCGCGCGCTCGGCGAAATCGGTCGAGAAGGCGCGTCGATTGGCGAGATTGGGAATCTTCGCCCGCGCGGCCGCCACCTGGGCGACGTCGATCTCGGCGACCGCGATGCCCGGCTCGTCGCCGTCCACCTCGGCGATGACGCGGCCCCATGGATCGACGATCAGCGAATGTCCGTAGGTCTCGCGGCCGTCCTCGTGAAGCCCGCCCTGCGCGGCGGAGACGAGGAAGGCGCCGTTCTCGATCGCGCGGGCGCGCTGCAGGACATGCCAGTGCGCCTCGCCCGTCTGGCGGGTGAAGGCCGCAGGCGCGGTGAGAACCTCGGCGCCCGCCAGCGCCTGCGCGCGGAACAGCTCGGGAAAGCGGATGTCGTAGCAGACGGCGAAGCCGAGCCGGACCGAAGCGTCGCCGATCGAGAGATCGGCCACGCTCGCCCGCGTGCCCGGCCGATAGGTGCTGGATTCGCGCCAGCTCTCGCCCTTGTCGAGATCGACGTCGAACATGTGGATCTTGTCGTAGGTCTCGATCCGCGCGCCGTCCGGCCCGAACAGGAAGGCCCGGTTGGCCGCCATCCCCTCGCCCGCATCGACGGCGGTCGAGCCGACATGGAGGACGATCGAATGGCGCCGCGCTAGCGCGCTCGCGGCCTCAACGACCTTGTCCGAATCCGCCGGCCGGAGGAGCTCGCGGAACCGCTCGCGGTCGCGCACGAGCATACCGGTCATCTCCGGCGTCTGCACGTAGCGCGCGCCCTTGGCGGCCGCCTCGGCGACCAGCTTTTCCATCGCCTCGATGTTGCGGGCGGGCTCGGTGCCCGAGCGCATCTGCAGGACGGCGGCGCGAAAGGTCCCGCCCATGTCAGGCGCCCGCGTTCAGGAGCGCGTCGAGCCGGCCGTCGCGCTCATGGGCGAAGAGATCGTCGCAACCGCCGACATGCGTCTGCCCGATGAAGATCTGCGGGAAGGTCGTGCGGCCGGAGCGCTGCATCATCTCCTGGCGCAGCGCCGGCTCGTAGGTCGCGTCCTTCTCCTCGAAGGCGAGGCCCTTCGACTGCAGCAGGCCCTTGGCCCGCGCGCAGAAACCGCAGAAGTCTCTCGTGTAGATGACGATGTCGGGCATGGCGCGCCTCGCGAGGAAGAAGCCCGACATATGCTGTCAGAGCGCGTTCTCCGCAACCCTGGAGAAGGTGAGCACGTCGACGCGAAGGGCGCCCGCCCGCTTCAGCGCGCGGGCCGCGCTCGAGACGGTCGAGCCGGTGGTGAACACGTCGTCGACGAGGAGGATGCGCCGGCCCTCCACCTCGTGCCGGCGGCGCTCGGCGACGGCGAAGGCGCCCCGCACGTTCCGCGCCCGGGCCTTCGCACCCAGCCCGACCTGGCTGGCCGTCGCCTTGACGCGTTCCAGCGCCAGCGGTCGATAGGGAATGCGGGTTCGATGCGAGAGATGCCGGGCGAGCTCGGCGGCCTGGTTGAAGCGCCGGCGCACCAGCCGGTTTCGATGGAGCGGAACGGGCACCAGAGCGTCGGCCTCGGCGATCAGCTCGGTGCCGGCCCGCTCCATCCAGAGCGCCATCGCGACCGCGAGGTCCGTGCGGTCGGAGTATTTGAGCTGGGCCACCAGCCGCGCGCCGACCCCTTCGTGCAGCATGGCGGCGCGGGCGCGATCGAAGACCGGAGGCTTTGCGATGGCGAGCGGCGAGACGGCGCCCTCGCCCGGATCGTAGGGGAAGGGCAGGCCGAGAACGTCGCAGACCGGCCGCTCCAGGAACGGCGCCTGAGCCCAGCAGTGCGGGCAGAGCGCGCCGTCGCTCCCGACCGCCGTCCGGCATCCCATGCAGACGGGCGGGTAGAGGATATGCGCCAGCCCGCTTGCGATCTGCGACAGGAACAAGGACCGGTCTCCACTTGTGCCGCGCGGCACGATACGCCACTTGCGCGGAACGACAAGCGGGCCGCGACAGCCGGTCTTCGCGGACATCGGCATGCGAGGAGACCGACAGCGATGAGCGCCGAACCCTTCGACAAGGCGTTGCTTGAGCGCCAGCGGGCGCGCTGGTCGCGCGAAGGCCAGGAGCCGCCGCTCTTCCTCGCGCGGCACGTGGCCGAGGACCTCGCCGAACGGCTGTCCCTCGTCCAGCGGCGCTTCGAGGCCGGACTGGACCTGGGCGGCGACGGCGGAGAGTGCGCCCGCGCGGTCGAGGCGACGGGCCAGGTCGGGCGGCTCCTCCGGCTCCGCCCGGGGCCGCAGCAGGGGGCCGTGGACGATCCCGTCGGCGACATCGAGGCGCTGCCGGTCGAACCGGAAAGCTTCGACCTCGTCGTCTCGAACCTCGCGCTGCATCTGACCAACGACACGCCGGGAACGCTCGTCCAGGTCCGGCGCGCGCTGCGGCCCGACGGCCTGTTCCTGGGCACCATGCTCGGCGGCGAGACGCTGCACGAGCTGCGGGCCGCGCTCATCGCGGCCGAGACCGAGATTTCCGGCGGCGCCTCGCCGCGCGTCCTGCCCTTCGCCGAGCTGCGCGATGCGGGCGGCCTCCTGCAGCGCGCCGGCTTCGCTCTGCCGGTCATCGACCAGGACCGGCTGACGATCCGCTACGACACGATGTTCCAGCTGATGGCCGACATCCGCGCGATGGGGGGCGCCAACGTTCTTCTGGCGCGCTCGCGCCGGCCGGTCTCGCGCCGCCTGTTCCTGCGCGCGGCCGAGATCTACGCGCAGCGCTTCTCGGATGCGGACGGACGAGTGCGCGCGACCTTCGACGTCATCCACCTGTCCGGCTGGCGCCCGCACGAGAGCCAGCAGAAGCCGCTGAAGCCCGGCAGCGCCAAGGTCAGCCTCGCTGACGCTCTCAAGAGCCGCTGAGGCTTCAGCAGTCGCCCCGGCGCGAGCCGTCGGGGTAGAGCAGGCAGGGCGAGCTGCCCGGCGCCTGCAGCACCGAGCGGCTGGAGACGTAGCGCGAGGGCGCCGCGATGCTGCCCGTCATCACCTCGTCGAGGACGAGACCGCGATCGGCCTCGCGCAGGGGCCGCTCGCTGCCATTGCCGAACACCATGACGACGAGGACGGCCAGCGAACCGGCCGCGACGCCCGCGCGCAGCAGCGCGCGGCGGAACTGGCGGAGCGCGGCCTGCCCGGCATCGGCCGGACGCGAGGACGTCGAACGGGCATCGGCCGAACGGGATACGGGCGGCATGTCGGTGTCTCCGGCGAGAGTGCACCGATCATCTCCGATCTCGGTAAAATTCGACTTAAAACAGCGCCCTTCCGGTCAGAAGAGATCGACGAGATGCGGGATCAGCGGCAGGTCCGCCGGCGGCATCGGATAGTCGCGGAGCTCGCGACGCCGCACCCATTTCAGCCGCTGGCCTTCGAGCGGGCGGGCGATCCCCTCGTAGCGCCGGCAGACATAAAGCGGCATCAGGAGGTGGAAGTCGTCATAGGCGTGGCTGGCGAAGGTCAGCGGCGCCAGGCAGTCGGCCTTGGTGACGATGCCGATCTCCTCGGCCAGCTCGCGGATCAGCGTCTCCTCCGGCGTCTCGCCGGTCTCCACCTTGCCGCCGGGAAACTCCCAGAGCCCGGCCAGCGTCTTGCCGGCCGGCCGCTCGCAGATCAGCACCCGCCCGTCGGAATCGAGAAGCGCACAGGCCGCGACGAGGACGAGACGAGGGGTGGGCATGGCATTCAACCTTGAAGAAGCGCATCGAGCGTCGCCACGTCTTCGGCGAAGGGATCGCGGAAGTCGACACCCAGCGGCGCGAAATGCCGCACGTTCCGCGTGAGGAGCAGGAGCTCGTTCGCTTCCGCGGTCGCCGCGATCTGCGCATCGATCCATCCGATGTCGTGGCCGGCCGAGCGAGCACACTGGAGGAGAACGCCAGACAGATCGGCGACCCGAAGATCCACGCAGAGAACCCGTCCGTCGAAGACCAGGATCAACTGAGAGAGCCAGAGTGTGAGAGCGTCTGCCTTCCGAGAGTGACCCTTGGCCCTGGCGGCCTCGACGCCCGCGCGGATCTCCCCGATCGCGACTGCCGGCAGATGAAGCCGGTCGCTTCGATCCACCAGCCACCGCCGAAGCTTCAGGTCGCCGTCTCCCGCCCGCAACGGCGAGGACGCAGAGATCACGTTGGTGTCGAGGAGGATGCCCTTCAAAGGTCGATCGCGCGCACGGGCCCATCGCCGCGCGCCGGAAGATCGTCGTCCTCGAAGGGCGCCATCAGGAGGAAGTCGGCGAAGCTCGGAACGGCCGCGTTCAGGCGACGCCATTCCTCGATCCCGACGACCACGGCGGTCGGCCGTCCATGCCGCGTGATGGCGGAAGGCGTTCCCGCGACCGCGTCGTCCACGAGCTTGGACAGTCCGCTCTTTGCGTCCCGAAGCTGAATCTCCCGCATTGGACGCCCTCCGTGACCACTCTGGTCACGAAGTTAGGCCGATGGGGTAAAGCCCGCAAGTGTCACGGCGCGGTGCGGTAGACGTAGCGGTAGGCCTCGCGGAAACCGAGCCCCTGATACAGAGCGAGGCCGGCGGCATTGTCCGCCTCCACCTGCAGCCAGCCGGTCCTGGCGCCGCGATGCAGCGTGTGGCGCAGCGCCGTGCGCACGAGGTCGAGGCCGAGCCCGCGCCGGCGCATGTGCGGCGAGACGGCGACGTCGAGAAGCCCCGCCAGATCGTTGTCCGTGATGGCGAGCGCCACCGCGACCGGGTTCTCGCGCCGGTCCTCGCGCACGAAGAAGGCGGTGGAGGGCCGGATCGAGGACAGGATCTCGAACAGACCCTCGCGCAGCTCCGGCGGGCGCTCGTGCACGATCAGCGAGGCTTCGAGGTAGCGCAGCCCGTCGCGGATCGGGATGCGGTCGATCGCCTCCGAGAGGTCGATCGAGACAAGGTCGCCGACGAGCACCAGCGACTCCGCCTCGCGGCCCCAGCCGGCCTCGTCGAGATGGTCTATCAGCCGCTGCGGCGCCAATGGCGAGAGGCGGAAGATCGGCTGGCGGCCGACGCTCCGGAAGTGCTCGACCGCGCGGCGCACCCGCGCCTCGATATGCTGGTCGTCCGAAGGGTCGAGCGGGTTCACCGAGTTCAGGCGCCGCGCCGGAAAGCCGGTCGTGGTGCGAACGCACCAGGTTCCGTCATAGGCCGTGCTGGAGGCGGGCCAGGCCCGGAAGCCCGCCGCCTCTAGCCGGCGGACGATGGCGAGCCGCTTCAAGCGCTCAGCTTCGATAGTCGCCATTGATCGCGACATAGTCCTTGGTCAGATCGCAGGTGTAGACGGTCCAGCGGCCGCTTCCGAGGCCGATATCCGCCCGGATGGCGATCTCGTCCGCCTTCATGGCGGCGGACGCCTCGGCCTCGCTGTAATGCGGGTCGCGTGCCCCCTCGACGGCGACGCGCACGGTCCCGAACCAGATGGACAGCCTGTCGCGGTCGGCGGGCTCGCCGGCCTTGCCGACGGCCATGACGACGCGGCCCCAATTGGCGTCCTCGCCCGCAACCGCCGTCTTCACCAGCGGCGAGTTGGCGATGGAGAGCGCGATCCGCTTGGCCGAAGCGTCGTCGACGGCGCCTTCCACCGTCACCTGGATCTCCTTGCGGGCGCCCTCCCCGTCCCGCGCCACTTGGCGTGCGAGGTCGAGCAGGAGATCGCCGAGCGCGGCGCGGAACTCCGAGAGCCCCGTGTCGGAAGCGTCGGCGACAGGCGCGTTGCCGGCCTTGCCCGTCGCGAAGAGGAGCAGCGTGTCGGAGGTGGAGGTGTCGGAATCGACCGTGACCGAGTTGAAGCTCGGGCCGACGGCTTGCGCCAGAAGCGTCTGCAGAACCGCCGGCTCGATCGCCGCGTCGGTGGCGACGAAGGACAGCATCGTCGCCATGTCGGGCGCGATCATGCCCGCGCCCTTGGCGACGCCGTTGATCGTGACCCGGCGGCCGTCGAGCTCGGCGCTTCGGGTCGCGATCTTCGGGAAGGTGTCGGTCGTCATGATGGCTTCGGCCGCCTCGCGCCAGCGCGACGGCTGCGCCTCGCCCGCCATGTCGGCGAGGAGGTGCGAGAACTTCTCGGCGGGCAGCGGCTCGCCGATGACGCCGGTGGAGGCGAGGAACACCTCGTCCGTGCCGCAGGAGAGCGCGGCCGAGGCGGCTTCGGCCGTCAGCCGCGTCGTCTCGCGCCCCTTGGCGCCGGTGAAGGCGTTGGCGTTGCCCGAATTGACGACGAGAACGCGGGCGCGCCCGCCCTTCAGGCTCTCGCGGCAGAAATCGACCGGCGCGGACGGACATTTCGACGTGGTGAAGACGCCCGCGACGCTCGTTCCCTCGTCGAGCACCATCATCAGAACGTCGGTCCGCCCCTTGTACTTGATGCCCGCGGCGGCGGTCGCGATCCGCACCCCTTCGATGGGGCCGAGCTCGGCATAGGTCTTCGGGGCCAGCGGCGAGATGGCGGCACTCATCCGTTCGATCTCCTACAGCATCGGCCCGAAAATCGAGATCGATTTTCGAAAGGCCTGATGCGCGGATTCAGAGAGACAGAGCGACCTTTGTGCGTCCAACCGGACGCACGGCGCTCTGGAAGAAGAAGAGGGCGGCCGGGAAGGGCCGCCCCGTTTCGTCACTGCGCGGCGGGCGTCTCGCCCTCGGCCGGGGCCTCGCCGTCGGCGGCGCCCTCCATCGCGGCTTCCATCTCCTCGATCTGCGACTGGATCTCGGGATCCACGTACTCGACCTCGAGGTCCTCGCGCGCGGCGCGCACGATCTCGATGTAGCGCTCGCGCAGGACGACCTGACGGACCTGATCGGCGACGTCCTCGAAGGCAGGCGGCTGGGCCGGCTCGGCCATGCGCTTGTCCGTGGTCTGGATCACGTGCCAGCCGAACTGCGACTCCACCGGCTCCTCGGTGTAGGAGCCGGGCTCCAGCGCGAAGGCCGCCTGCTCGAAGGCCGGCACCATCTGGCCGGGCCCGAACCAGCCGAGATCGCCGCCGCGCTGACCCGAACCGGGATCGGAAGAGCGCTCGGTGGCGAGTTCGGCGAAGTCCGCCCCATTGTCGAGTTCGTCGATGATCGCCTCGGCCTCCTCGCGGGTGGCGACGAGGATGTGCCGCGCGTTGACCTCCTCGGTCGGCTCGGCCGGCACCATCGCCGCGATCTCCTGATCGTAGCGCGCGCGCAGCTCCTCCTCGGTGATCGCGTCGACGCCTTCCTGTTCGAAATAGGCGTTGTGAAGCGCACGGTCGCGCAGGAAGGCGATGCGGCGCTCCACCAGCGGATCGTTCTGCAGGCCCGCCTCCTGCGCCTCCAGGCTCAGCGAACGGATGTCGATGAGGGCCGCGAGGACGGCGATGCGCCCCTGCTCGGGCGGCAGCTGGGCGAACTGGGGGCCGAGGTCGGCGAGCGCGGCCGCCAGATCGCCCTCGGTGATGTCGGAGCCGCCGACGCGCGCCACGACGGCGGCCGGATCCACCGGCTCGGCCGGGGCGGCAGGCTCGGCCGCGGCCGGCGGGGTCCCGGCCGGGGCGCTCTCCTGCGCGTTCGCGGCCAAGGCCGTCGACGACAGAAGCAGCGCGGCGGCGGCCAGGCGCGCGAGATGGGTCTTGGTCATGCGCTCGTCCTCGTTGGATGGCGATGGAAACGGGAAGGGACCGGCCTCTTGCGCCCGAACGGGCCTTGTCTCGAGCCGGAAGGCGCCCTTCGGCGCCGCGTGTCGCGGCGTTGACATCGCATAGGGCCCCTCTTATCTCTCGCCCGTTCCCAAAGTCCAGCCGTTTCCGGTTCATCTCAAGGGTCTGATCCAGTCCCGCCGGTCTCGGCGGGCCCGGAGCCGGTCCCAAGATGCGGCCGCCTCTATCGATACGGAAGGACATCTTTCAGATGGTCAGTCTCGGCGGCCTGGCGGCCAAGTTGTTCGGCTCGTCGTCGTCCCGGATCGTGAAGCGTTTCGACGCCAAGGTTCGGCAGATCAACGAGCTGGAGGCCGAGTTCTCCGCCCTCTCCGACGACGCGCTGCGGGCCAAGACCGACGGCTTCCGTCAGGAGATCGCGGCCGGAAGGAGCGTCGAGGACCTTCTCGTCCCCGCCTTCGCGGTGGTGCGCGAGGCGGCCAAGCGAACGCTCGGCCTGCGCCCCTTCGACGTGCAGCTGATCGGCGGCATGGTGCTGGCGGGCGGCTCCATCGCCGAGATGCGCACCGGCGAGGGCAAGACGCTGGTGGCGACGCTGCCCGTCTACCTCAAGGCGCTCGAGGGCAAGGGCGTCCACGTCGTCACCGTGAACGACTACCTCGCCACGCGCGACGCCCACCAGATGGGCCGCATCTACAACTTCCTCGGCCTCTCCTACGGCGTCATCGTCCACGGCCTGTCGGACCAGCAGCGCCGCGAGGCCTATGCCTGCGACATCACCTACGCGACGAACAACGAACTCGGCTTCGACTATCTTCGCGACAACATGAAGTACGAGCGCGCGCAGATGGTGCAGCGCGGCCACCACTACGCCATCGTCGACGAGGTGGACTCGATCCTGATCGACGAGGCGCGCACGCCGCTCATCATCTCCGGCCCGCTCGACGACCGCTCCGAGCTCTACAAGACCATCGACGCCTTCATCCCGCAGCTCGACCGGGCGACCGACTACGAGCTGGACGAGAAGCAGCGGCAGGTCTCCTTCACCGAGGACGGCACGGAGAAGCTGGAGCGGCTCCTGGAAGCCGCCGGCCATCTCCAGGGCGCCTCGCTCTACGACATCGAGAACGTGGCGGTCGTCCACCACGTCAACAACGCGCTGAAGGCCCATTCGCTGTTCCAGCGCGACAAGGACTACATCGTCCGGGGCGACGAGATCGTCATCATCGACGAGTTCACCGGCCGCATGATGCCGGGCCGGCGCTTCTCGGAGGGTCTGCATCAGGCGCTGGAGGCCAAGGAAGGCGTCACGATCCAGCCCGAGAACCAGACGCTCGCCTCGATCACCTTCCAGAACTACTTCCGCCTCTACAAGCGCCTCGCCGGCATGACCGGCACGGCCTCGACGGAAGCCGCCGAGTTCGGCGACATCTACGGGCTCGACGTCATCGAGGTGCCGACCAACCTGCCGGTGCAGCGCCGCGACGAGCACGACGAGGTCTACCGGACCTTCGACGAGAAGTTCAAAGCCATCACCGCCGAGATCCGCGACGCCGCGCAGCGCGGCCAGCCGATCCTCGTCGGCACGACCTCGATCGAGAAGTCCGAGCTTCTGGCGACGCGCCTTCGCGAGGCGGGCCTCAAGGACTTCCAGGTCCTGAACGCGCGCTACCACGAGCAGGAGGCCTACATCGTCTCGCAGGCCGGCGTGCCCGGCGCGGTGACGATCGCCACCAACATGGCCGGTCGCGGCACCGACATCCAGCTCGGCGGCAATCTCGACATGCGCCTCGAGCACGAGCTGAAGGACATGCCCGAAGGCCCCGAGCGCGACGCCAAGGCCGCCGCGATCAAGGCCGACGTGCAGCGCCTGAAGGAGCAGGCGCTGGCGGCGGGCGGCCTCTACGTGCTCGCCACCGAGCGCCACGAATCGCGCCGCATCGACAACCAGCTGCGCGGCCGCTCCGGCCGCCAGGGTGATCCCGGCCGCTCCAAGTTCTACCTCTCGCTGCAGGACGACCTGATGCGGATCTTCGGGTCCGAGCGCATGGACACGATGCTGTCCCGCCTCGGCCTGAAGGAGGACGAGGCCATCGTCCATCCCTGGATCAACAAGGCGCTGGAGAACGCGCAGAAGAAGGTCGAGGCGCGCAATTTCGACATCCGCAAGAACCTTCTGAAATACGACGACGTGATGAACGACCAGCGCAAGGTCATCTTCGAGCAGCGGCTCGAACTGATGGACGCGACGTCGCTGGACGAGAGCGTCGACGACATGCGCGAGGAGACGGTCGAGAAGCTCGTCGCCCGCCGCATGCCCGAGACGGCCTATCCCGAGCAGTGGGAGACCGCTGAGCTCGCGGAGGACGTGAAGGAGATCTTCGGCCTCGACCTGCCGATCAAGGACTGGGCCGAGGAAGAGGGCATCGACGATGCCGACATCCGGCAGCGCATCCAGGAGGCGGTGGACAAGGCCGCGCTGGAGAAGCGCGAGCGCTTCGGCCCCGAGGTCTCGACCTATGTCCAGCGCTCGGTCGTCCTCCAGACGATCGACGGCCTGTGGCGCGAGCATCTGGTCAATCTGGACCACTTACGCTCGGTCGTCGGTTTCCGCGGCTATGCGCAGCGCGACCCGCTGAACGAGTACAAGTCGGAAGCCTTCGAGCTTTTCCAGTCCATGCTCGACAGCCTGCGCGAACGCGTCACCCAGCAGATGTCGCGCGTGGAGCTGGTGCGGCCGGAGGAGCGCGTCGCGCCGACGCCCCCGCCGATGCACGGCCACCATATCGATGCGACGACCGGCGAGGACGAGATGGCGGACGGCGCACCGGGTCCTGCGCCCGCGCAGCCCGGCGCACGCGCTTCGGCGGCGGCCGGCCTCGCCGGTTCTTCGCCCTTCCTGACGCAGCCGAAGAACCGCGACCCCAACGATCCCTCGACCTGGGGTCCGGTGGCGCGCAACGAGGCCTGCCCCTGCGGCTCGGGCAAGAAGTTCAAGCACTGCCACGGCGCCTTCGCCGAGGCCTGAGCCGGCCCTCCTCATCCCTTCGAAGACGGCCCGTCGGCATCGCCGGCGGGCCGTCTCTCGTTGGGCGAAGCCTCGGCCGCCCTTGAAGCCTGCGTCAGCCCCCTTTAGGATTCGCAGAGCTTCTCGAAGCCGCCGTCGATGCGCCGTGCGCGCTCACGCTCAAACGGCGATGGACCGCCGGCCTCTCGTGCCGCCGATCCACTTCAGGCGCAGCTCACCTGACTTCGTTGGAGGAACGCCATGCTTCGCCCGATCGGCGTCGCGGCCGCTGCTGTCTTCGCGACAGCCGGCAGCCTTGCGACCGCGCACGCCCAGACCCCGCCCACGCTCTATTTCTCGGCCATTCCGGACGACGACGAGACGCGGCTGATGGAGCGCTTCGGCGCCGTCGCCGACTATCTGTCGGAAGAGCTCGGCGTGCCCGTCGCCTACGTTCCGGTGAACAGCTACGCCGCCTCCGTCACCGCCTTCCGCAACGGGCAGATCCAGCTCGGCTGGTTCGGCGGCCTGTCCGGGGTTCAGGCCCGTCTCGCCGTTCCCGGCTCGCAGGCGATCGCGCAGGGCGACGAGGACATGGCCTTCGTCTCCTACTTCATCGCCCACAAGGACACAGGGCTGGAGCGCAGCGACGCCTTCCCCGAGGAAGCACGGGGGATGACCTTCACCTTCGGCGCGCAGACCTCGACCTCCGGCCGCCTCTTCCCGGACTTCTACATCCGCGAGGAGACGGGCGAGGCACCGGAGGACTTCTTCTCGCGCGTCGGTTTCTCGGGCGACCACGGGCAGACGCTCCGGCTGGTCTCGACCGGTGCGTTCCAGGTCGGCGCGCTGAACTACACCGTCTACGACACGGCCGTGGCCGAAGGCGCGCCCGAGGTCGAGAGCGCCAAGGTGATCTGGCAGACGCCGCCCTATCCCGACTACAACTGGACGATCCGGGGCGACGTGGACGCTCAGTTCGGCGAGGGCTTCGCCGAGCGCGTTCAGGCCGCGCTGATCGGCATGGACGACCCGGACCTTCTCGCCTCCTTTCCGCGCGCGGCCTTCGTCAAAGCCTCCAACGAGGACTACGCGCCGATCGAGGAGACGGCGCGGGCGCTCGGCATCCTGGACTGACACGTACGGTGCTTCGCTTCCGCGACGAGACGCTCGCCTATGGCGGGACGGCCGTTCTCTCCGGCCTCGACTTCCGGATCGAGGCCGGTGAGCGCGTCGTGCTGCTCGGGCGCAGCGGTGCGGGCAAGAGCACGCTGCTCGCCGCCGCCTATCGGCGCCTTGCGGAGACGCGCGACGACGTCGCGCTCGTTCCCCAGGAGCACGGGCTCGTTCCCCAGCTCTCGGTCTTTCACAACGTCTTCATGGGCCGGCTCGACGCGCATGGCGCGGCCTACAACCTCGCCAATCTCGTCTGGCCGTTTCCGTCCGAGCGCCGGCGGGTCGGCGCCGCCATCGAGGCCGTCGGCCTTTCGGGTCTCGACCGCCGGACGGTGGAAAGCCTCTCGGGCGGCCAGAAACAGCGGACCGCGCTCGCCCGCGCCTTCCATCGCGGCGGCGCGCTCCTGATCGCCGACGAGCCGGTCTCGGCGGTGGACGAGCGCCAGGCGGCGCAGCTCACCGAGGCGATCGCCACGCGCTTCGAGACGGCCCTCGTCGCCCTGCACGACGTGGCGCTCGCGCGGTCCTTCGCCACGCGGCTCGTCGGACTTCGCGCCGGGCGCATCCTGTTCGACCGCAAGGCGGACGAGGTCGGGCAGGAGGACATCCGCCGCCTCTACGGCGACGGCTCGATGGGCGGATCCTCGTTCGAAACATCCGATGCGTAGAACCGACGAGGCGGCGCGACCCCCGCAGGCCCGCAAAGACGCATCGCGCGCGTCCGAGCCGGTCCGGCTCGGACGGCTCGGCGCGGCCTGCCTCTTCGTGGCGGCGGCGCTCGCGGTGCTGCCCTTCGCCGATCTGCAGGTCACGGGCCACGACCCGTGGAGCCAGCTCGCCCGCATGGGCGTCGGCCTCCTCTCGCCGGACTTCTCGGCCGTCTCCGCCCTTGCGAGCGCGGCCCTGCTCACGATCGCCTTCGCCGTCTGCGGGGTGGCCGCCGGGGGGAGCGTCGGCTTCCTGCTCGCGCCCTTCTACCGGCTGCGGGCCGTGCGCCTCGTCTGCGTCGCGGCCCGCTCGATCCACGAGCTGTTCTGGGCGCTTCTGCTCCTCCAGATCACCGGTCTCTCGGCGACGACGGGCATCCTCGCCATCGCCATCCCCTATTCGGGGATCTTCGCGAAGGTCTTTTCGGAATATCTCGACGAGGCCGACCCGCGCCCTGCCGCCGCCATGCCGCCGCGCGCAGACCGGGTCTCGGTCCATCTCTTCGCGAGGCTTCCGCTCGCCCGCCCGCAATTCCTGACCTACAGCCTCTACCGGCTGGAATGCGGGCTGCGCTCCAGCGCGGTCCTCGGCTTCGTCGGGCTGCCGACGCTCGGCTACTCGCTCGACACCTTCTTCCGCCAGGGCCAGTACGGCGCCGTCGCCGCCGTCCTCGTCATCTACTACGTGCTCATCGCCACCATGCGCTGGTGGATGCGCCCGGCGCTCGCGCCGGTCTATCTGATCGCCGCCATCGCCATGATGGCCTCGCTCGCCGCGCCCCCGATGGCGGACGGCGCGCTCCTGCGCTTCCTGACGCAGGACATCGTGCCCGCGCCGCTGCGCAACGGCGATCTGGCGGAGATCGAGACCTGGACCGCCTTCTGGAACTGGCTGACGACGCTGCTCTTCCAGCAGGCCCTGCCCGGGCTGACCGCGACGCTGATCGTCGCGCAGCTCGCTCTCGTTACGGCCGGGATCGTCGCGCTCCTCGCCTTCCCGCTGATCGTGCGCGAGGTCTCGGGCCGCCTCGGCGCGGTCTTCGGCCATCTGGCTCTCGTGATCGGGCGCTCGACGCCCGAATACATGCTCGCCTACATCGCCCTGCAGATCCTCGGGCCGTCCATGCTGCCGGCCGTGATCGCTCTCGGGCTGCACAACGGCGCGATCATCGCCCATCTCCTCGGGCGGCAGTCCGGCCACCTCGTGCCGGAGCTTCGCGCCGACGCGCCGCGCGGGATCGTGCTCTACGCCTACGAACTCCTGCCGCGCATCTACGGCTCGTTCCTGGCGCTCTGCCTCTATCGCTGGGAGATCATCGTGCGCGAGTCCGCCATCATCGGGCTTCTCGGCATCGCCACGCTCGGCTTCTTCGTGGATCGCGCGATCCAGGAGATCCGGATCGACCGGGCCTTCGTCCTGCTTCTGGCGACGATGCTGCTGACGATCGCGATCGACGCGCTTTCGCGGCGGCTGCGAGGGGCGATCGGCCTGCGCAGGCTAAAGGCGCTGCCGCCCGAGCCGGTCGGCGCCGTGCTCGCGGGCCGCACAGGCTGAGCCGGCCCGGTCCTCAACGGCCGAGCAGCGAGCGGAAGACCGAGGTGTTCGCCTGGATGCGGTTGCCGTGGCGGTCGTAGCCGGGGCGGCGGTTCTGCTCGCGGGCATAGGCCTCGGCCGAAAGCGGCTGGCCCGTCGTGTAGGAATAGGTGACGGCCACGGCGAAGTCGCTCGGGTTCATCCGTGCGGCCAGGGCCTCCTCGGCGGCCTCGTCCGCCATGCGGCGCTGGGCGACGGCCATCGGCTCCTCGATGGGCGGGCACTGGCCCTGCGCGTCGAGCGTGCGGCCGTCGGACAGGACGGCGTCAAAGACGTAGCGGCGCTCGCAGACGCCGACCGCGACCGGCCGGCGCGTCAGCTCGAAGCGGTCGTAGCCCTGCTTGAGCACGCGCCAGAAGGGCATGTGCTCGTTGTTGCGATGGCGCGCCATGTTCTGCGGCGTCATGCGGAAGGGGAAGGCCTGGACCTGGAAGGCGCCCTGCCCGCCCTGGAAGGCGTGACGGGCGAGCGCGTAGATCTCGGTGATCTGGTTGTTGTCCATGGCGTAGCAGCCCATGGACGAGCAGGAGCCGTGGACCATCAGATGCGAGCCGGTGCGCTCGTTGGCCCGGTCGAAGGCGTTCGGATAGCCGAGATCGAAGGATAGATGGTAGGAGGAGTTCGGGTTCATCTGCCCGGACGAGACGGCGTAGAAGCCCTCGGGCGCCTGACGGTCGCCCTCCTTCTTCTTCGGGCCCAGAACGCCCGACCAGGCGCACATCGGGTAGGTCTTGAGCAGCTGGAAGCTGCCGTTCGAGGTCTGCTTCCAGACCTCCAGCTCGGACTCTTCCTTGAAGATGCGAAGCAGGATCGGCGAGTTCACGCCCATGTCGTTGGCGGCGATGGTGCGCACGAGACCGGGCGGCAGGGGTGCCTCCGCGCCCAGAAGGTCCTCCAGCCCGGCGCCCTGGCAACCGGCCAGAACGGTCATGCCGACGGCGACGAAGGCGGCGGTGGCGAGACGGCGCACGGACATGGACTGCGTTCCCCTACCCCGTCCGGCCTGCCGGGCATCCTGCGGCATCGCCGCGGAACGCCTCCGGCACGGCGCGAGCCGGGCCCTTCCCCGACCGGGCTCGCATCGGGACTGCGCCCCGAGGATCGTCCGGCCACTTCCCCTCTTTCTGCGCCATCAGCCTTACCCGCAGGTTAAGGCGCAGTCACAAAATGCACCGTCCGGCGAGGCTCGCACCTCGCGCCATCGTGAAGAAAGCAAAAAGCGCGGGCAAAGAGAAGTGAAATTCGCATGTCGGGTGGACGACAGAGGAAGAGGCGAGGCGCGCGGTCAGACCTTCAGGTCGCGCCCGATCGCCAGGAACTTCTGCCGGCGCTCGCGCCGCAGCGCATCGCCGTCGAGCTGCGACAGCTCCGAAAGAGCGTCCGCGATCGCCGCGCGGGCGGCCTCGAAGACCGCCTCGCGCCCCCGATGCGCGCCGCCGATCGGCTCCTCCACGATCGTGTCCACGATCGAGAAGCCCTTGAGGTCCTGCGCGGTCATCTTCATGGCCTGCGCCACGTCCTTGGCGCGCCCGGCGTCGCGGTAGAGGATCGAGGCGCCCGCCTCCGGCGCGATGACGTTGTAGATCGCATGCTCCAGCATCAGCACGCGGTTGGCCGTCGCGATCGCGATGGCGCCGCCCGAGCCGCCCTCGCCGATGACGAGCGAGACCAGCGGCACGCGAAGGTCGAGGCAGGTCTGGATCGAGCGGGCGATGGCCTCGGCCTGTCCGCGCTCCTCGGCCCCGATGCCCGGATAGGCGCCGGCCGTGTCGACCAGCGTGAGCACCGGCAGCTTGAAGCGGTCGGCCAGCCGCATGATGCGGACCGCCTTGCGGTAGCCCTCGGGGCGCGCCATGCCGAAATTGTGTTTCAGCCGGCCCTGCGTGTCCGCGCCCTTCTCCTGGCCGATCACGGCCACCGCCTCGCCCTGGAAGCGGCCGAAGCCGGCGAGGACGGCATGGTCCTCGGCGAAGTAGCGGTCGCCGGCCAGCGGCGTGAAGTCCGTGATCAGCGCCTTCAGATAGTCCACGCAGTGCGGGCGGTCAGGATGGCGGGCGACCTGCGTCTTCTGCCAGGGCGTCAGCTTGCGGTAGAGCTCTTCGAGCGCGTCGCGCGAACGCTTCTCCAGCCGCGCGATGTCCTCCGACACGTCGAGCGAATCGGCGTCGCCGCCGATGCGCTTGAGTTCGATGATCTGCGAGTCGAGGTCGGCGACCGGCTTTTCGAAGTCGAGATAATTGTGCATTCGTCAGCGGCCCGAGGCCGTCCTTTCGGCGGTGAGAACCCCGCCCGATCCGGGGCGCAAACTGGCTATCGACCGCTGTCCTGTCAAGGAAACGCTCACGCGCGCGACAGCTCCGAGAGCGGGTGATGATCGGTGACGAGGCGCATCAGGCGCTCCTCGAGCACATGGGTGTAGATCTGCGTGGTCGAGATGTCGGCGTGGCCGAGCAGCTCCTGCACGGCGCGAAGGTCGGCGCCGTTCTGCAGGAGATGGCTGGCGAAGGCATGACGCAGGACATGCGGGGACACCTTGGCGGGCGACAGTCCGGCGCGCGCGGCGAGCCCCTTCAGATCGCGCGCGAAGGCCTGGCGCGTCAGATGCCCGCTTTCCGACAGCGCCGGGAAGAGCCAGGCTTCGCCGGGCGCCGTGCCGGCCGCGCGCGCCGCCTGCGCGAAGGCCTCCAGCGCGTCGCGGGCGCGCTCGCCGATCGGCACCATGCGCTCGCGTCCGCCCTTTCCCTTCACGACGATCGCCCGTCCCCTGGAGGCGAGGACGGAGCGCGGCAGCGCGACGAGCTCCGACACGCGAAGGCCCGTCGCATAGAGAAGCTCGACCAGCGCATGCATGCGCCGCGCCCGGGCGAGCGCGCCGGGCGAGAGGCCCGTTTCCCCCGCCTCCGCCTCCGCCTGATCGAGCAGCCGTCCCGCCTCGCTCTCGCTCATCAGCTTGGGCAGGGCCCGCGCGCGGCGCGCGCCCTCGATCGGGCCGGTCGGATCGTCGCCGCGCTTGCCTTCGGCATAGAGGAACTTGTGGAACTGGCGCAGCGAGGAGAGACGCCGCTGGCGGCTGGAGACGGCAAAGCCGCGCGCTTCCAGATCGGCCATGTAGGCGCGAAGCTCGCTCGTCCCGGCCTGATCGAGGCCGGTGCCCAGACCCGCCAGGAACTCGGCGGCGTCGGCGAGATCGCGGCCATAGGCGGCGATCGTGTTCTGCGACGCGCCGCGCTCCACCGCCATCATCTCCAGGAAGAGATCGACCTCGCGGCTCAATCGGGCACGCCCGTGTCGAGCCGGCGCGGTCCCTCGTCGGGCGTCAGGCCGAGCGGCACGTCCACCGACATCGTCGTGCGGCGCGGCTCGACGAAATGGATCAGCGCCGCCATCGCCGCGAAGGTCACGCCGGCAATGACGGCAAGCGCCAACAGGAGGCGGAAGAGGGTCGGCATCGGCGCTTTCGGCTCTCCGGGATCGGACGGGCGGGCGGGTGACGTTCCATAAACAATCGGCAGCGCCCGCGACAAGCTTTGCCTGCCCGAGGGCCCGCGCGCGCCGGTCCCGCGCTTGACGCTTCGGCGTCTTTCCTGTTTGCGCATGGGGCACGCCCGGCCTCCCTTCAACCGCCGCGGCAGGAGGATCGGACAGGTTTGCCCGCACATCAGGACGACACCCGGACGAACGGCCCGAAAGAGGCGCTCGCGCGCCTCGGCGGACGCTCGCTGGCGCTCGTCGGTCTCATGGGAGCGGGCAAGTCGACCGTCGGGCGGCGGCTCGCCGGCGTCCTGAACCTTCCCTTCCACGACAGCGACGACGAGATCGAGACCGCCTCGCGCATGAGCGTGCCCGAACTGTTCGCCGCCTATGGCGAACCGGAGTTCCGGGCGCTGGAGGCGCGCATCCTGTCGCGTCTGGCGAACGGGCCGCAGGCCGTCATCTCCACCGGCGGCGGGGCCTATATGCGCGAGGACACCCGCCGGGTGCTGCGCGAGCGCGCCGTCACCGTCTGGCTTCGCGCCGATCTCGACATTCTGATGGAGCGCGTGTCCAAGCGGCCGGGACGCCCGCTCCTTGCCGCGCCCGATCCGCGCGCCGTGATGAAGGACCTCATGGACAAGCGCTATCCCGTCTACGCTCTCGCGGACGTCGCCATCGAAACACGCGACGTCAAACGCGAGGTGATCGTGCAGGAGATCATCGAGGCCGTCGCCCGGCAGCCCGACCGCGCCGAGGCCGTCCGTTGAGCGCGCGCACCGTCCGCGTCGAGCTCGGCGCGCGCAGCTACGACATCCTGATCGGCCCGAGCCTCATCGCGCAGGCGGGCCGCGAGATCGCCGAGCGCCTGCCCGGCGCGCGCCTCGCCGTCGTCACCGACGAGACGGTGGCCGCGCTTCATCTGCCCGCGCTCCGGGCCGCTCTCGCCCAGGCCGGCATCGAAGCCGAGGCGATCGTCCTGCCGCCGGGCGAGCGGACGAAGAGCTTCGAGCAGCTCGTCCCCCTCGTCGAACGCCTGCTCGCCTACAAGCTGGAGCGGGGAGACGCGGTTCTGGCGCTTGGCGGCGGCGTGATCGGCGATCTCGCGGGCTTCGCCGCCGGCATCGTCAAGCGCGGCACACGCTTCGTGCAGGTGCCGACCACGCTCCTGGCGCAGGTCGATTCCTCGGTCGGCGGCAAGACCGGCATCAACACGTCCGCCGGCAAGAACCTCGTCGGCGTCTTCCACCAGCCCGACCTCGTCCTCGCCGACACCACCCTTCTCGACACGCTGAGCCCGCGCGAATTCGCCGCCGGCTATGCCGAGGTGGTCAAATACGGCCTGATCGACCGGCCGGACTTCTTCCAGTGGCTGGAGGCCAACCGCGAAGGGGTCTTCGCGGGCGGCGAGGCGCGCGACGAGGCCATCGCCGAGTGCTGCCGGGCGAAGGCCGAGACGGTCGCGGCCGACGAGCGCGAGGAGGGCCGCCGCGCGCTTCTCAATCTCGGACACACCTTCGGCCACGCGCTGGAGGGGGCCTGCGCCTACGACGCGGCGCGCCTCGTCCACGGCGAGGCCGTCTCCATCGGCATGGCGCTCGCGCACCGCTTCTGCGTCGCGCAGGGCCTGTGCCCGGGGCAGGACGCGGAGCGGGCCGTGGCGCACCTGCGCGCGGCGGGTCTGCCGACGACGATCGGCGAGATTCCCGGCGGCGGCTTCTCGGCCGACCGGCTGATGGAGCTGATCGCGCAGGACAAGAAGGTGGCGCGCGGCCGCCTGACCTTCATCCTGACGCGCGGCATCGGACAGGCCTTCGTGGAGAGACACGTCGATCCGCAGGCGGTGCGCGCGTTCCTCGAAGGCGAACTCTAACGCCGCCGGGCGGTCGCGCTGGTGAAGTCGGATCGCCACGAACGCGGCATGAGCAGGCAGGCCAAGGCGACGGCGAGCGTCGTCAGCGCCGTGGCGTAGAGCGCCTCGACGCCGAAGCCGCGGTGCAGGAGCGCGCCCGCGAAGACGCCCGCGAACATGCCGAGCCAGGGCACGGCCTGCAGCGTCCAGCCCGCCTTGCGCTCGCCGGTCACCAGACGGCCGAGGCCGCGCCCGAAGCGGGACAGGGCGCCGGTGACGAAGGTGATGCCGAAGGGGTTCTCGCCCACGCGGTCGATCGCAGCGTTCAGAGCGCCCATCGCGGCCACGGCCGGCAGGATCGACCAGGGCAGTGCGTCCATCGGAACGACCACGGCGATCAGCCCTGCGACGATCAGAAGCAGCGCCCACTGACGCCGCCCCGTCAGCGCCATGACGATCTCGCCCAGCGCGTTGCCGAGCACGAAGGAGCCGACGACGGCGGCGAGGAACAGCGCCGGCCCCAGCTCGCCGTCGACGACGGTCAGCGCGAATTCGGTGGTGTTGCCGCTCATGAAGGAGACGTAGCGGCCGACGAGGATCAGCCCGATGGCGTCGGCCATGCCCGCGACGAAGGCGAGCGACAGGGTCAGCGCGAGCCCGGCGGCGAAGCGCCGGCGGCGCAGGACGACGAGACGTCTCAGCCGAGCCCTCCGCAGAGGCCGCATGGCGCCTAGCGCCGCGCGGGTTCGCCGGGGGCGCGCGCCTCGATGGCGAGCGCATGGACGCCCGCCTTCAGCTCCTCGGAAAGCGCGGCGTTGACGGCGCGGTGCCGGTCCACCCTCCCCTTCCCCGCGAAGGCATCGGACACGAGCTTCACGCGGAAATGCGTCTCGCCCGTTCCGTCGAAGGGCGCATGATGGCTGGTGTCGTGGTGGTGCCCGGCGTGAAGATGGCTCTCGTTGAGCACTTCGAGCGAGACCGGCGCGAAGGCGGCCTGGAGCTTGGAGCGGATCGCGGCTTCGACGGACATCGGCCATTCCCTCGTGGACCTGGGTGCGCAGCCCATCCGGCTACGGATCTGCCCCGCGTCTTCGGACGACATTTCGCGCCTGTCAATTCTTGTTCGCTTGGGCGCGCAGCCCCATAATCACCGGCGACATGAAGCTCGACAGCAAATATTTCGACCGCATCCGCGTGCGGCCCGATCCGCAGGCGGAGGCGAAGGCCAAGGCGCCCGTCTGCGCCTGGGTCGGGTGCGAAGAGCCGGGCACGCACAAGGCGCCGATGGGGCGGGACCGCGAAGGCAGCTACTACCATTTCTGCGTCGATCACGTGCGCCAGTACAACAAGAGCTACAACTACTTCTCCGGGCTCGGGGACCAGGACATCCAGGCCTATCTGAAGGCCTCCATGACCGGCCATCGCCCGACCTGGAAGATGGGCTCGAACTCGTCGGGCGCGATGCCCTCCGACAAGCCGAGCGGGGCGCCGCGCCGCTGGAGCAAGCACAACCGCCCGACCTTCGACCTGTTCGGGGAGGACGGTGCCAAGCGGCCGCAGACCCAGCCGCGAAAGCCGCGCACCCTGGAGGTGAAGGCGCTCGAAACCTTGTCGCTGCCGCAGAATGCGGCTGGTGAGACCATTCGGGTGCGCTATAAGGCTTTGGTGAAGCAATACCATCCCGACGCCAACGGTGGGGACCGGGGCACGGAGGACCGCCTGCGGGAGGTCATCCAGGCCTACAAGCTCCTGAAGCAGTCGGGGTTCTGTTAAACCGCCGCACGTCGGAGCCCTTTCCAAAGGGATCCCCGTTCGGCCGGCCGGGTGCCGACTTTCCCGCGCCGCATGAGACGAGACGGCCGCAGCGACCGCGTCGAGACGCCCGCCCGGCCCGTGGAGGTATGATGAGCGCAGCGGAAGTGATCGTGGAGACGGCGGACCTGCCGGACACCACCATATCCGTCCGCGAAACCTTCGGTTTCGAATCCAGTCTCAAGGTCCCGGCCTTCTCGGCCGGCGGCCAGCACGTGCCCGAGATCGACCCGGACTATCTGTTCGACAAGCCGACGACGCTGGCGATCCTGGCGGGCTTCGCCAAGAACCGCCGCGTGATGGTGTCCGGCTTCCACGGCACCGGCAAGTCGACCCATATCGAGCAGGTCGCCGCCCGCCTCAACTGGCCCTGCGTGCGCGTCAATCTCGACAGCCATGTCAGCCGCATCGATCTCGTCGGCAAGGACGCGATCACGGTGCGCGACGGCAAGCAGGTGACGGAGTTCCGCGACGGAATCCTGCCCTGGGCCTATCAGCACAACGTGGCGCTGGTCTTCGACGAGTACGACGCCGGCCGCCCGGACGTCATGTTCGTCATCCAGCGCGTCCTGGAATCCTCCGGCCGCCTGACGCTGCTCGACCAGAGCCGCGTCGTGCGCCCGCACCCCGCCTTCCGCCTCTTCGCCACCGCCAACACGGTCGGCCTCGGCGACACGACGGGCCTCTATCACGGCACGCAGCAGATCAATCAGGCGCAGATGGACCGCTGGTCCATCGTCACCGTCCTGAACTATCTGCCGCACGACAACGAGGTCGGGATCGTCCTCGCCAAGGCCAAGCATTTCGACACCAAGGAAGGCCGCACCACCGTCTCCAAGATGGTGCGCGTCGCCGATCTCACGCGCGCCGCCTTCGTCAATGGCGACCTCTCCACGGTCATGAGCCCGCGCACGGTCATCACCTGGGCGGAGAACGCGGAGATCTTCGGCGATGTCGGCTTCGCCTTCCGTCTAACCTTCCTGAACAAGTGCGACGATCTGGAACGCGCGCTCGTCGCCGAGTTCTACCAGCGCGCCTTCGGCGAGGAACTGCCGGAGAGCGCGGCCAACTTCGTCCTGGACTGAGCGCAGCGTGGCAGGCGTCGGCGACAATCAGAAACCGGGCCGCAAGGGCCAGGGTTCGGACCGCGAGCCGTTCCGGCGCGCCGTCGCCTCGGCGATGCGTGCCATCGCGGGCGAGTCCGAGCTGGAGATCGTCTTCGGCAACGAGCGGCCGGGCCTTTCCGGCAACCGTGCCCGCCTGCCCGAGCCGCCCAAGCGTGCCAGCGCCTCCGACGTCGCGATCACGCGCGGCCTCGGCGACGCCATGGCGCTGCGCCGCGCACGACACGACAGCCGCATCCACGCCACCCTCTCGCCCGACGGGCGCGGGGCCAAGGCCGTCTTCGACGCGGTGGAGCAGGCCCGCTGCGAGGCGATCGGCGCCAAGGCCATGGTCGGCGTCGCCGACAATCTGGCGGTGATGCTGGAGGACAAGTACTTCCGCTCCAACCTCTCCGAGGTCACCGACCGGGCCGAGGCGCCGCTCGAGGACGCCGTCGCCCTGATGGTGCGCGAGAAGCTGACCGGGCGCGCGGTGCCAAAGAGCGCCGAGGCGCTGGTCGATGTCTGGCGCGACTGGATCGAGGAAAAGACCGACGGCCGGCTCGACCGGCTCTCCTCGTCGCTGGAGGACCAGAACGCGTTCGCGCGCGCCGTTCGCGACGTCCTCGTCTCGATGGACATGGCGGAGGAGCTGGCCGACGAATCCTCGTCCGAGGAGGACGAGGACGAGGAGGCCGGCGACAGCCAGGATCGCGGCGACGAGGAATCGGGCGCCGAGAAGGAAGCCGGGCAGGACTCGGCGGAGACCGACAGCCGCGAGAGCCAGGCCGAGGCCGAGGAGACCGCCGAGGCAGAGGGCACAGAGACCTCCGACGAAGGCGAGGACGACGAGGATTCGCCGGAAGCCGAGGCGCCGGCCGAGCAGCGCCGGCCCGACCGGCCCCATCCGAACCAGCTCGTGGAGGCCGACTATCAGGTCTACACGCGCCAGTTCGACGAGGAGACCGGGGCCGAGGAGCTGTGCGAGGAGGCCGAGCTCGACCGGTTGCGCGCCTTCCTCGACAAGCAGCTGTCCTCGCTCCAGGGCGCCGTCGGCCGGCTCGCGAACCGCCTGCAGCGCCGCCTGATGGCGCAGCAGAACCGCTCCTGGGACTTCGATCTCGAAGAGGGCTATCTCGACACGGCCCGGCTCACCCGCATCGTCATCGACCCGATGCAGCCGCTCTCCTTCAAGATGGAGCGCGACACCGAGTTCCGCGACACGATCGTCACTCTCCTCATCGACAATTCGGGCTCCATGCGCGGCCGTCCGATCACGGTGGCGGCGACCTGCGCGGACATCCTCGCCCGCACGCTGGAGCGCTGCGGCGTGAAGGTCGAAGTGCTCGGCTTCACCACCAAGGCCTGGAAGGGCGGGCAGTCGCGCGAGGCCTGGCTGAAGGCGGGCAAGCCGCCGCGTCCCGGCCGGCTGAACGACCTGCGCCACATCGTCTACAAGGGCGCCGACGCGCCCTGGCGCCGCGCCCGGCGCAATCTCGGCCTGATGATGCGCGAGGGCCTCCTGAAGGAGAACATCGACGGCGAGGCGCTGCTCTGGGCGCATTCGCGGCTGATCGCGCGGCCCGAACAGCGGCGCATCCTCATGATGATCTCCGACGGCGCGCCGGTGGACGATTCCTCGCTTTCCGTGAACCCGGGCAATTACCTGGAGCGGCACCTGCGCGCGGTCATCGACCATATCGAGACGCGCTCGCCGGTCGAGCTGCTCGCCATCGGCATCGGCCACGACGTGACGCGCTACTATCGCCGCGCCGTGACGCTGACCGACGCCGAGGAGCTGGCGGGCGCGATGACCGAGCAGCTCGCCGCCCTCTTCGAGGAGGAGCCATCGGGGCGCGGAGCGAGCCGCCGTTGAGGCACATCGCCGCCGGTCTCGCGGCCCTTCTGGCGCTTGCCCTGCCGGCGGCGGGCGACGTGGTCCCCGTCGAGATCACGCCCCGCGCCATCGAGCGCTTCGAGGCCCGTTCGGACGAGACCCGGTTCGGCCAGCTCGACTATGTCGGCGGCTTCTCCTTCCGGGGCTCGGATCGCAGGCTCGCCGGCATCTCCGGCTTCCGGTTCCGCGACGGGGAAGGGAGCGCGTTTCTCGCCGTCACCGACACCGGCCTCTGGTTAGAGGGGCGGATCGAGCGCGACGGCGAGGGTCGCCCCGTCGGAATAAGCGAGGCGGCCATCGCCCCGATCCTCGGCCCGAACGGCGAAGCGCGCATGCGAAAGGGCGACGCGGACGCCGAAGGCATCGCGGTCGACGGGGACCGCGTGCTCGTCGCCTTCGAGCAGCGGGCGCGGGTGGAGGAATTCGACGCGCGCGATCCGTTGCGCTCGCCCGCACGCGAGGTCGCCCAGCCGATCCCGGTCCACGAGCTTCGCCGCAACCAGGGGCTGGAGACGATCGCGCGGGCGCCGGACGGGCGGATCGTCGTCGTGTCCGAGAACTCGATCGATTCGGCCGGCAATCTCTTCGCCGGGATTCTGGGGCAAGGCGTCTTCACCGTGCGCCGACAGGAGCCCTGGATGGCGACCGACGGGGCCTTTCTCGAAGGCGGCGACCTCCTGCTTCTGGAGCGCCGCTACGAAGGCTTCGGGCGCGTCGGCATGCGCATCCGCCGGATCGAGGGCCGGACGATCGAAGTCGGGGCGCTGGTGGACGGCCCGGTCGTCATGGAGGCCAGTCTCGCCCAGGAGATCGACAACATGGAGGGGCTGGACGTCTTCGTGAACGCGGCGGGCGAAACGATCGTCGCTCTCGTCTCGGACGACAACGCCTCCTTCTTCCAGCGCAATCTCTATCTGGAGTTCAGGCTGGTCGAAGACGCCCCGCCCCCGAGCTGAGGCCCTCGGCCCCTGCCGTCACGCGGCCTGCGGCTCGCGGAACGGCAGGACGGCGCCGATGACGAGCCGGTAGGGGACGAGACCGACGAGCGCGATGGTGAGCTTCACCGCGAAGTCGCCGAGCGCCCAGGACACCCAGCGCGGCGCCTCCGTGCCCTGCAGCGCCCCGAAGAGCGGAGCCGTCTCCAGCGCGAAGGGCTCGTTGGGGCCGAGGAAGACGAAGACCGCGGCGAAGGCGACCGAGAAGAAGACCAGCGTATCGACCACGGAGCCGACGACGCCCGAGGCGAGCGGCGCCTTCCACCAGGAAAGCCGACGCAGCCGGTTGAAGACCACGATGTCCATCAGTTGCGCGACGAGGAAGGCGCAGCCGCTGGCCATCGCCACGCGCGCCAGACGCGCGCCCGTCGTCTCGTATTCCAGCCAGCCGAAGGAATGCAGCACCGGCGGGAAGACGATCGAGGAGACGACCGCCAGGACGAAGCCGAGATACACGACGCGGCGCGCGAAAGCCGGCCCGAACAGACGGTTGTTGATGTCCGTCACGACGAAGGCGAAGGGATAGACGAAGGCGCCCCAGGTGAGGATGTCGGCCAGCATCAGCGGCCCGATCTCTCCCGACAGAGGAAACTGGACCGCGATGTTCGCCGCCATGACGATCGTCGTCATGGCGAGGACGGGGAGCGCGTGCGCGCGGAGCGATGTCATGACCGTTCGTTCCATTTTTTTAGGCTGGGGTATGGCACCAGCGTCGGCGACGGGCAAAATGGCCTCGTCTCAAACCAAAGGCCCCGCCGCGAGGCGAGGCCTTCGTCATCTCTTGAAATCCGGCGCGCGTCAGGCCGCGGCGGCGGTCTCGCCCGTCGTCTTCTTGGCGATCTGGCGCTTCAGGAGGCGAGCGCGCTGCGACAGCTCCTTCTCGTTCGCCTTCGTCAGGAAGGCGTCGAGACCGCCGCGATGCTCGACCGAGCGCAGGGCGTGCGCCGAGATGCGCAGGCGGAAACGCTGACCGAGCGCATCGGAGATCAGCGTGACGTTGCAAAGGTTCGGCAGGAAGCGGCGACGCGTCTTGTTGTTCGCGTGGCTCACATTGTTGCCGGTCTGGACCGCCTTGCCGGTCAGCTCGCACACGCGCGACATGGAGTTCACCTTCTCAAGTTTCGAGTCTGCCATGGCGTCCGGCAGCGGCGCTCGACACGCACGCATCCTCGATCGGCCATGACCGGAAATTCAGAAGCGTCCTTAGAGAGACGGTCCGTTCCTGTCAAGTCGAAGCGGCGGATGCGGGCCCATCACGGTGGTTGTCCCGCGCGGCGCAAGGATGGTAGCGCGGTTGCCGCCGCCTGTCCGCACCCTTCGCGGATGCTCCGTCCCGTCCCATACCGGCTCGATCATGGCAACGCTCGTCGGCTTCACCGCCATCCTGATGTGGGCGCTTCTCGCCCTCCTCACCGCGCGCACCGGCACGGTGCCGCCGCTTCAGCTGAACGCGATGACCTTCGCCGTGGGCACGCTGGTGGGGCTCGTCGCCTTCAAGGCCCGCGGCGCGCGTCTTTCCGTCTTCCGCCAGCCCGTCCGGGTCTGGGCGCTCGGCGTCGTCGGCCTCGCCGGCTATCACGCGCTCTACTTCGCGGCGCTGCGCAACGCGCCGGCGGCGGAGGCGAGCCTCATCGCCTATCTCTGGCCGCTTCTGATCGTCCTCGGCTCGGCCATGCTGCCGGGCGAGCGCCTTCGCTGGTTCCACGTGGCGGGGGCGATTCTCGGCCTTCTGGGCGCGGGGCTCGTCATCACCGGGCGCGCGGGGGGCCTCGACTTCTCCAACGACGCGGCCTTCGGCTACGCGCTGGCCGGGCTCTGCGCCCTGTTCTGGACCGGCTACTCGCTGCTGTCGCGCCGATTCGCGGACGTGCCGACCGACGTCGTCACCGGCTTCTGCGCGGCGACGGCGATTCTCTCCGCGCTCGCCCATCTCGCCTTCGAGACGACGGTCTGGCCCGCCGATGCCTCGCAGTGGATCGCGGTGCTGCTGCTCGGCCTCCTGCCGGTCGGCGCGGCCTTCTACACGTGGGACCACGGCGTCAAGCACGGCGACATCCAGCTGCTCGGCGCCTCCAGCTACGCCGCGCCGCTGCTCTCCACCTTCGTTCTCATCCTCTTCGGGGAGGCGCAGGCGACATCGACGCTCCTGCTTTCGGCCGCTCTGATCACGACCGGCGCCGCCCTCGCCGCCCTGCCGCTGTTCAAGCGCCTGACGCGGCGGGGCTGACTACCGGCCGGGCGCCCGCGGCGTCGGCCGCCATCCGGGCGGCGCCATCTCGAAGCTCTCGAACCGGAAACCGGGCGCGACCGTGCAGCCGACGAGGGTGAAGGCCCCGAGACTGGTCGCGGTCTGCCACCAGCCGGCCGGGACAGTGAACTGCGGCGCCTCCCCCTCCATCACGTTCGGGCCGAGCCTGTGGCTCATCGCGTCGTGGCCGTTCGGCGAGACGGTGAGCGCCAGCGGGGCTCCGGCGTAAAAGTGCCATGTCTCGCTCGCATCGGTCACGCGGTGCCATTCCGACGTCTCGCCGACGTCGAGGAGGAAGTAGATCGCGGTCGAGCGCGAGCGCCCCTCCCCGTCCACCGCCTCGTCGCGGAATGTCTCGCGGTACCAGCCGCCTTCGGGATGGGGCTGCAGCTTCAGCCGCGCGATGAGGTCGCGGGCGCTGGTCAAAACGTGTCGCGCCGCTTGCGGAGCGCCGCGAAGATCTCGTCCGGCGCGGCGCCCGTCATCCCCAGCGCCTCGGCCAGCTCCGGGTCGTCCGCGCGCAGGAACGGATTGGTGCGCAGCTCCTTCTTCAGGCTCACCGGCAGCGTCGGCTTGTGGGCGACGCGAAGATCCTCCACCTGGCGCACGCGCTCGCGCAGCTTGGTGTTGCCCGGATCGACCTCGACCGCGAAGGCCGCGTTCTTCGCCGTGTATTCGTGCCCGCAATAGACCATCGTCGTCTCGGGCAGGCCGCGCAGGCGCTTCAGGCTCTCCCAGAGCATCTCGGGCGTGCCCTCCAGGAGCCGCCCGCAGCCCATCGAGAAGAGCGCGTCGCCGGCAAACAGAGCCTCGGCGCGCGGCATGTAGTAGGAGACCGAGCCGAGCGTGTGGCCCGGCGTGTCGATCACCTCGATCGCGATCGAGCCGATCTCGAACCGGTCGCCGCCCTTCACGCTGCGGTCGAGGCCGGGAATCGAGCCGGCTTCGCCCTCGGGGCCGACGATCTCGACGCCGAACTTCGCCTTCAGCCCCTCGTTCGCCTCCACGTGGTCGCCGTGCTTGTGGGTGGTGAGGATGTGCGTCAGGCTCCAGCCCTCGCGCTCCAGGGCGGCCAGGATCGGGCCTTCCTCCGGCGCGTCGATCGCGATCGTCGCGCCGCCCGCCGCGTCGTGGACGAGCACGCCGAAATTGTCGCTCCGGCACATGAATTGTCGGATCTCGATGGCACCCATGGTGGCTCTCCCCCTTCGTCTGGCTGGAGAAGTGAGATAGTGCGCTCGCCGGCGCCGGCATCGCCGCTCCGCTCTTCCGCCCGCGAACCGCCTTCTGTAGGTTGCCCGGCGATGGTCACGCCCTCCACGAACGCCGACATCGTCGACCTTCGCGCCTTCTACGCGACCCGCCTCGGGCAGGCCGCGGCGCGCTCGATCGGACTCGCGCTGACGCCGCTCTGGCGACCGATCCAGGACGAGCGGCTGGTGGGGATCGGCTATGCGCTGCCGCTCCTCGACCGGCTGACCGGCGACACCGAACGGGCGCTGGCCTTCATGCCCGCCGCGCAAGGCGCGGTGCGCTGGCCGCCCATCGGGCGCTCGCGCACGGTGCTGGTGGAGACCGACGAGCTGCCGCTGGGCGACGCCTGCGTCGACCGGGTCCTGATGGTGCACGGGCTGGAGTTCGCCGAGGACCCCGAGCGCGTTCTGCGGGAGATCTGGCGCGTGCTCGCGCCGAACGGGCGGCTGGTCCTCGTCGTGCCGAACCGGCGCGGGCTCTGGGCGCAGTTCGACCACACGCCCTTCGGCTCGGGCCGGCCCTGGTCCCGGCGGCAGCTGGCGCGGCTCCTGCGAGAGGCGATGTTCACGCCCTCCGGATTCTCCGAGGCGCTGCTCTTCCCGCCCTTCGAGCGCGAGAGCCTCCTGTCGCTCGCCTTTCCCCTCGAGCGCGCCGGGCGGCGCTTCTGGCCGCTCATCTCGGGCGTCATCGCCATCGAGGCGACCAAGCTCGTCTATCGCGGGCTGACGGTGACGAAGGACGAGAAGGTCCGCATCCGGCGAGCCCGCCCGGTGCTGGTGCCGCAGGGTGCGGCGGTGAACCGCGGCGAGCGCTGAGGGGCCGTAAGCCCGCCTTGCCAATTCGACCGGCAAGCGCCAGAACCTGCCCCATCCCATCGGGCCGGAGGACCTGCCATGCCGTTCAAGTTCCGCACTCTTGCCGCCCTCGCGGGCACGGTTCTTGCGCTTTCGGTCCTCCCCTCCATGGCGCAGGAATCCTATCCCGACCGCCCGGTCACGCTGGTCGTCCCCTTCCCGCCGGGCGGGACGCTGGACACGGCCGCGCGCATCATCGCCAACGAACTGGAAGGCACGCTCGGCCAGCCCGTGATCATCGACAACCGCTCGGGCGCGGGCGGCAATATCGGCGCGGACTTCGTCGCCAAGTCAGAGCCCGACGGCTACACGCTCCTCATGGGCGCGCTCTCGACCCACGGCATCAATGTCAGCCTCTACCAGGACATGCCCTTCGACCCGGTCGCCGACTTCGCGCCGATCAGCCTCGTGGCGACCACGCCGAACGTCCTCGTCGTCGGGGAGCGCATCGAGGCGTCGAGCCCAATGGCTCTGGCGGAGCTAGCGCGCGCGACGGAAGGCGGGCTGACCTACGCCTCTGGCTCCTCGGGCAGCGCCGGCCATCTGGCGGGCGAGCTTCTGGCCGACCGGACGGGCGCCCCCCTGACCCACGTGCCCTATCGCGGCTCGGCCGCTGCGCTGCAGGCGGTGCTGGCCGACGAAGTGGACTTCATCTTCGACAACCTCGCCTCGGCTTCGAGCCACATCGAGGCCGGCACCGTGACCCCGCTCGCGGTCACGACAGCGGAGCGCTCGGACTTCGCGCCCGACCTTCCGACGATGCAGGAGGAAGGCTTCGAGGACTTCGACATCACGACCTGGTTCGGCATTCTGGCGCCCGCCGGCACGCCCGAGCTCATCGTCGAGCGCCTCAACGCCGACATCCGCGACGCTCTCGCCTCGGACCGGTTCCAGGAGGCCATGGCCGCCCAGGGCTCGGACGCCGCGCCGTCCTCTCCGCGCGAGTTCGCCGACTTCGTCGAAAGCGAGATCGCGAAATACGGCGAGATCGTCCGCGCCGCGGACATCCGGCTGGAGTAGTTCAGCGCTTGATCGACCGCCGCAGGACGGCGTCGATCTCGGCCTCCCAGTCATCCGAGCGCGACCGGTAGTAGGACAGGACATCCTGTCCGAGTTTCAGCGTCACTTCGACCCGCTGATGGGCCAAGGCTTCGGCCGTCTTCGGGAACGCTCGAAGAAAATGAGGGGGAAGCTCGCTCGCGGGCTGGGCACGAGCGAATTCCTCTTCCGTCCACTCCGGGTTCTCGTCGTCAAAGAGGGGTTCGAAGTCCGGGATGCGGGACATGACGTCTCCTTTCCATCACCTCTTCAGCACGAACACCCCTTGCATGCCGAACAGGTTCCACAGCGCCCAGGGCAGGCGCATGCCCACGCGCTGCCCCTGCGCGTCGAGCGCGACGGCGCTCTCCACCTTCGCGCCGAGCGTCTGGCTGAGCTCAACGAAGTCCTCGATGGTGCAGAAGTGGATGTTGGGCGTGTCGTACCAGGAATAGGCGAGGTTCTTGGTCACCGGCATGCGGCCGCGCAGGAGCAGCGAGAGCCGCACCGACCAGTGGCCGAAATTGGGGAAGGAGACGATCGCCCGGCCGCCGATCCGCAGGAGTTCGGACAGGACGAGCGCCGGATTCTGCGTCGCCTGCAGCGTCTGCGAGAGGATCACGTAGTCGAAGGCCGCGTCCGGATAGTGGACGAGGTCGCGGTCGGCGTCGCCCTGCACGACCGAGAGCCCGCGCGCCACGCATTCGTTGACGCCGGCCTGGCTGATCTCGATGCCCCGCGCGTCCACGCCGCGACGCCGCTGCAGGAGTTCGAGCAAAGCGCCGTCGCCGCAGCCGACGTCGAGGACGCGGCTGCCGGGCTCCACCAGCGAGGCGACGAGTTCCAGATCGACGCGGCCCGACGCGTCGTCCGCAACGGTTGCCGTCGTCGGCTGGGGCGCGGCGAAGATGGCCTTCCCGTCCGCCTTCATGCGGTCTCTCCAGTCGCGGTTGTGCCCCAGCCGGTCATGCGAGCCCCCTCGCCCGGGCCGCGGAGGCGATGAAGCCCTCGATGGCGGCGAAGAAGACCGGCTCGTGGAGCAGGAAGGCGTCGTGCCCCTTGTCGGTGTCGATCTCGACGAAGGAGACCGAGGCCGCGGCCGCGTTCAACGCATGGACGACGGCGCGGCTCTCGGTCGTCGGGAACAGCCAGTCGGACGAGAAGGAGACGAGGCAGAAGCGGGTGCGGGTGCCCTTGAACGCGTCGGCCAGACGCCCGCCATGCTCGGCCGCGATGTCGAAATAGTCCATCGCGCGCGTGAGATAGAGATATGCGTTGGCGTCGAAGCGATCGACGAAGCTCGTGCCCTGATGGCGCAGATAGCTCTCGATCTGGAAATCGGCCTCGAAGCCGAAGCCGAAGCGCTCGCGGTCCTGCAGATTGCGCCCGAACTTGCGGTGCAGCGCGGCCTCCGAGAGATAGGTCACGTGCGCGGCCATGCGCGCCACCGCCAGCCCCTTGTGGGGCCGCACGCCCGCTTCGATGTAGCGCCCGCCGCGCCAGTCGGGATCGGCCATCACGGCCTGACGTCCGACCTCGTGGAAGGCGATGTTCTGCGAGGAATGGCGCGCGCCCGTCGCGACCGGAAGGGCGGCGAAGACGCGGTCCCCGTGCGCGGCCGCCCATTGCAGCACCTGCATGCCGCCCATCGACCCGCCGATGACCGCGAAGAGCGTGTCGATGCCGAGCCGGTCGATCAGCATGGCCTGCGCCCGCACCATGTCGGGGATCGTGAGGATGGGCAGGTCGGTCGCATAGGGGCGGTTCGTCGACGGGTTCAGCGAGGCCGGCCCGGTCGAGCCCATGCAGGAGCCGACCACGTTGGAGCAGACGACGAAGAAGCGGTCGGTGTCGACCGGCTTGCCGGGGCCGACGATGGAGGACCACCAGCCCGGCTTGCCCGTCACCGGATGGGTGCTCGCAACGTACTGATCGCCCGTCAGCGCATGGCAGACATAGATGGCGTTCGACTTGTCCGCGTTCAGCTCGCCATAGGTCTCGTAGGCGATCTCGAAGGGCGAGAGCGTGCCGCCGGAATCGAGGCGCAGCGGCTCGTCCGGGCCGAACCGCGCGACCTTCGAGGACGGCCTCGTCGCCTCCTTGAGGCCGAGGACGCTCTCCTCTTCCGGGGTATGGGCGTTCAGGGACATGAGCGGCGGGTCATCCAAGCGAAGGCCGTTGCTACCGCCCGCGTCCCGTCAGATCAACGCCTCTTTGCGACGGTCGCCGTCCGGCCGGCATTCGGGCGATTTACGCTCCGGCGCGAAATGCTCTAGACCCGTCCCGTCAAGTGAACGGGAGGGACGAGCCGTGGACCAGCGACCCCAGGACCCCGCGCGGCTGTCGGAGCTGCGCGCGCAGATCGACGCGATCGACGAGAGCGTCCACCGCCTCCTGATGCAGCGCGCCAGCGTCATCGACGAGCTGATCCGCGTGAAGGGCACGGCGCGCAACGGCGCGGCCTTCCGCCCCGGTCGCGAGGCCGACATGATGCGCCGCCTCGCCGCCCGCCACTCCGGGCCGCTGCCGCTGACCTCGGTCGAGCATCTGTGGCGCGAGATCATCTCCACCTTCACCGCCCTGCAGGCGCCCTACGACGTGGCGGTCTCCCTCGGGACCGATCCCGTCGCGGCCATGGATGCGGCACGCTTCTCCTTCGGCTTCTCCGTGCCCGTCCACGCGCTCGCCTCCGCGAACGAGGTGGTCGCCCGCATCGAGGAGGGCGGCGACCGGCTCGGCCTCGTCCTGTGCAAGGAGGAGGCCGGCGCGTGGTGGGAGGGCCTGCGCTCGGGCCAGATCGTCGCCCGGCTGCCCTTCGTGGAGGCGGAGGGCCGGCAGGCGGGCGAACCCGCCCTCGTCCTCTCGCCGCCTCTCGCCGACCCCGTGCCCTTCGAGATCGGCTGCTTCGTCGTCTGGGGCAACGGCGACCTGTCCTTCCCCGAGGGAACGATCACTTTGGCGCGGGCTCCGACGAGCCGCCTCGTCGCCGTGCCCGGCGGCGCCGACCGCCTGTCCTGCACGCTCGGCGAAGGCCTCGACATCCGACCGGTCGGGGGCTATGCGGCACCGCTGATCGCACCGCGCTAGACGCCAACCCCCGAGCGCCTGAAGGATCGACGCCATGACCCTGGACACCGGTCGCCCGACCCCCAAGCCCGGCGTGCTCGACATCGAGCCCTATGTGCCCGGAAAGAGCCACGCGCCCGAGGGCGTGGAGCTGGTCAAGCTGTCCTCCAACGAGACGCCGCTCGGCCCCTCGCCGCAGGCGCGCGAGGCGATAGCGGCGGCCGCCGCCCATCTGGAGCTCTACCCCGACGGACAGGCGACGGCGCTTCGCGAGGCGATCGCCGAGGTGCACGGCCTGCCGGCGCGCAACATCCTGTGCGGCAACGGCTCCGACGAGCTTCTGGGGCTTCTGGCGCAGGCCTATCTGGCGCCGGGTCTCGAGGCGATCCACACCGAGCACGGCTTCCTCGTCTACGACATCTACATCCGTGCGGCGGGCGCGACGCCCGTGGTCGCGAAGGAGACGGACGAGCGCGCCGACGTCGACGCCATCCTGGCGCTGGTGAACGAAAAGACCCGCATCGTCTTCCTCGCCAACCCGAACAACCCGACCGGCACCTACCTTCCCTTCGACGAGGTGAAGCGCCTGCATGCCGGCCTGCCCGGCCATGTCCTGCTCGTCCTCGACGCGGCCTATGCCGAATACGTCTCGCGCAACGACTACGAGGCCGGCGCCAGCCTCGTCGCCGCCAACGAGAACGTCGTGATGACCCGCACCTTCTCTAAGATCCACGGCCTGGCGGCGCTGCGGATCGGCTGGATGTACGGGCCGGAGGCGGTGGTCGACGCGCTGAACCGCATCCGCGGGCCGTTCAACCTGAATGCCGCGGCGATCGCGGCGGGGGCCGCCGCGGTCCGCGACCGGGGCCATGCCGACCGCGCGGCGCGCCACAATCTGGAATGGCTCGGCCGGCTCACCGAGGGGCTGGAGGCGCTCGGCCTTCGCGTCACCCCCTCGGTCGGCAACTTCCTCCTCGTCCACTTCCCGGAGGAGGACGGCCGGACGGCCGCCGACGCGGACGCCTTCCTGACCGCGCGCGGGCTGATCCTTCGCCGCGTCGCCGGATACGGCTTCCCGAACGCGCTGCGGATGACGGTCGGCTCGGAGAAGGCCAATCTCGCCGTGCTCGACGCGCTGGCCGACTTCCTCAAGCGATGAGCCGGCCCCACTTCGACAAGGTCGCGCTCATCGGCATCGGCCTCATCGGCTCGTCCATCGCGATCAATCTGCGCGAGAAGCGGCTGGCCGGCGAGGTCGCGGTCTCGACGCGCTCGCCGCAGACGCTGGCGCGTGCCGAGGAGCTGAAGCTCGGCACGAGCTTCCATGCCGATGCGGCGGAGGCCGTGAAGGACGCGGACCTCGTGATCCTCTCCGTCCCCGTCGGCGCCTCCGGCGCGATCGCCCAGGCGATCGGGCCGGCGCTGAAGAGCGGCGCCATCGTCACCGATGTCGGCTCGGTGAAGGGCTCGGTGGTCGCCGACATGGCGCCGCACCTGCCCGGCCACGTCCATTTCGTGCCCGGCCACCCGATCGCCGGCACCGAGCAGTCCGGCCCCGACGCGGGCTTCCTCGAACTCTTCCGCAACCGCTGGACCATCCTGACGCCGGTGGCCGGGACGGACGAGGCGGCGACCGAGCGCCTCGCGGGCCTGTGGCGCGCCATGGGCGCCAATGTCGAGACGATGACGCCCGAGCACCACGATCTGGTGCTCGCCATCGTCTCCCACGTGCCGCATCTGATCGCCTACAACATCGTCGGCACGGCGGCGGATCTGGAGACCGTGACCCAGTCCGAGGTCATCAAGTTCTCGGCCTCGGGCTTCCGCGATTTCACGCGCATCGCCGCCTCCGACCCGACCATGTGGCGCGACATCTTCCTGACCAACCGCGAGGCGGTGCTGGAGATGCTGGCGCGCTTCTCCGAGGATCTCGCCTCGCTGCAGCGGGCCATCCGCTGGGGCGACGGGGATGCGCTGCACGACCTCTTTTCGCGCACCCGCTCCATCCGGCGCTCCATCGTCGAGGCCGGGCAGGACACGCCGGACGCCAATTTCGGCCGCCAGCCCGAGCGCAAGGACCCGTGGAACGAGCCGAAGGACGAGGCGGCGAAGGCCGCGCCCGCCCCGGTCGACGAGCCGCAGGACCCGCCCTCGCTCGCCTGAAACGCCCCCGCTTTCCGCCCTTCGATCAGATCGGCGGGATGCGTCCGAGCGGGATGAAGCCGAGCTGGGCGCGTCCGTCGCGGACCTGCACGTCGACCACTGTGCGGCCGTTCTCCTGGCGGCCGACGAGCCCGAGCCCGCCCGCCAGCGTGTTGGCGATCGCGGCGCCGCCCGGCACGAGCTGGCCGACGAGCGAGGCGATCGCGTTCGGATTCTCCAGGGCGATGCGGAAGTCGCCCGTGACCTCGCCGCTCGGGGCGAAGAAGAACGGCCCGGAGACCTCCATCGCGCCGCCTTCGGCCAGCGCCACTCGAAGCTGGCGGAAGGTACCCTGGCGCCCTCGCAGCGCCTCCTCGACCCGCCCGCCCGGAAGTCCGTCGGTCAGCCAGTCGGCCGCGCCGGCCACGCTCATGTCGGCCGCGACGTCGAAGGTCGGCAGCGTCCCGAGGTCCGGATGGGTGACGGTCAGCGCGCGGTCGCTGAGCGCGAGGTCGAGATCGGCCCCGTTGCGGCGCGAATGGACCTCGAAGTGCTCGGCCCGCGCCAGTTCGACGCCCGCCTCGCGCAGCGCGATCGTCGGCGCGTCGATGGCGATCGACATCCGCTCCAGCCCGTCATTGGCAAAGCGGGCCGAGGCCTGCCCGAGATTCCAGCCGAGTTCCAGCGGCGGCAGGTCCGGCGCGTCCACCGCGACGGGCGCGCCGAGCTCCATGACGATGCGGCGCGGCTCGTAGATCTGGGCGGCCGTGCGAAGCTGGCCGCCGGTCGCGCGCACGCCCGATTCCGGCGCGTCGATGGCAACGGAATCGCAGGCGAGTCCCAGGCGGAAGGGGTAGCCGAAGACGTCCCGCTCGGCGCAGGCGACGGTGACTCCCCGGCCCGCGGCCGCCTCGATGGCCTGTTGCACCCGCGTGTCGAGCTCGCGCGCCAGATAGAACCAGCCGGCGGTCAGCGCGGCGAAGAGGAGCACCGCGACGAGGATCACCCCGGTGAAGACACGGCTGGCGGCGGACCGCCTCTTTACGCTTGACCCGGCCATGCCGCCTGCCTTTCTGTCGCCTGACGTGCGAGGGAAGCGCTGTTGACCAGCGCCAGATGGGAATTTCAAGGCAGCGATGGACGATCTCTGGGTCTTCGGCTACGGCTCGCTGATCTGGCGGCCCGGTTTTGCGTTCGAGGAACGGCACAAGGCACGGCTCGGCGGATATCACCGCTCGCTCTGCGTGCGCTCCCACGTCCATCGCGGCACGCCGGAAAAGCCCGGCCTCGTCCTCGGCCTCGACCGGGGCGGCTCCTGCATCGGCATGGCCTTCCGCGTCGCGGGCGGACGAGCCGAGGAGACGCTGGCCTATCTGCGCGGCCGCGAGCTCGTCACCCATGTCTATCGCGAACTGACGCTGCCGGTGCGCCTCGACGACGGGCGCATGGTGCGTGCGGTCACCTACGTCGTCGACCGGGGCCATGCGCAATATGCGGGCCGGCTCGATGCGGGCGAGGCGGCGACCATCGTGAAGCGCTCGCACGGCCAGTCCGGCCCGAACGACGAATACGTCACCTCGACGCTGCACGAGATCCGGGGGCTCGGCCTGACGGACCGCTGGCTGGAGGACGTCGTCGCGCGCCTATGACGGCGCGATGACGGGCGCCGGCGAACCGGGTTCGGCGCAGCTCTTCGGATCGACCGGCGGCTCGGCGAGCCGCGCGGCGACGAGTTCGCTCATCGGCAGTTCGGGGCGCTCTTCGTAGGCGCGCCGCATCAGGGCCGTCGAACCGGCCTCGATCTCGCAGCGCAGCCGCTCAAGGAACGGCTCGCGCGACAGGCCCGGACCGATCACCGGCAGGAACTCGGCCCGGATCGTGCCCGGTTCGCGCCTGAAGGCCTGACGGGGCCAGAAGAGGCCGGAGTTCACCGCCACCGGCACGATGGTGAGGTCGAGCTCCGAGTAGAGATAATGGACGCCCGGCCGGTAGTTGGGCGCCGCGCCCGGCGTCACCCGCGTGCCTTCGGGGAAGATGACGATGTGGCGCCCTTCGTCCACCGCCGCGCGCACCGAGCCGAGCAGCGAGGCGAGCACGGCGCCGCGCCGGGCGCGGTCCACCGGGATCATCCGCATGCGCTTGGCGTACCAGCCGAAGACCGGGATCGCCATCAGCTCCTTCTTGAGGATGAAGGCCGGCTTCGTCAGATGCGGGATGAGGGCGAAGGTCTCCCAGAAGGACTGATGCTTGGAGGCGATGATCGCGCCGGTCTCGGGCACGTGCTCCAAGCCGGAGATGACGGTCCGCGTGCCGGCGACGCGGTGCAGGATCCAGAGGCTGGAGCGCGCCCAGTTCTTCACGATCCACCAGCAGCGCTCCTCCTTCAGGAAGAAGAAGACGGGCAGGTAGAACAGCATCTGGCCGATCAGATTGCCGTAGAAGGCGATGTGGAAGGCGAGCGATCGTAGGTGAATCATGCGGTCCGACAGGGTTCCCCGGCGCGCCGTTCTACCCCCTGCCCGGCGCCTTGGGAACCTGCCGGCCGCGATCAGTCGGGCCGCACATGCGCCGTGCGCCGCAGTCCGGCCCGATCGTAGTCGAGGTCGAAGGCGAGGCGCGCGCGGGCCGCGAGCACCTTGGCGTATTCGGAGAGGAGGAGCCGAAGGCCGAGCCGGCTCGGCGCCCCGTCCGCACGCCAGAGCTTCTCCAAAGAGACGGGATAGGGCACGATCTCGGGCGCATCCGGCACGCCGCCGAGTTCGATCAGCGAGCGCGGGATGTGATAGTCGCTGGTGACGAGGGCGATGCGCGAGATGTCGTGCTCGCGCGCCCAGCGCGCCGTCATCTCGGCGTTGCCGATCGTGTCGAGCGCCGCATAGTCCAGATCGACGCAGCACTCGAACAGCGAGCGGTCCGCCCCCGTGACGCGCGCGAGGCTGGCGATGCCGGTGCCGGGGTTCACGCCGCTGATGAGCAGGCGCTCGCCCTCCCCGCGCTCCAGAAGGTCGAGCGCCCGGTCGATCCGCTCCGCTCCGCCGGTGAGGACGACGATGCCGTCGACGCCGTCGAGCGAGGTCGGGACGGTCAGCCCCGCCACCTCGTTGGCGAAACGCCAGAAGCCGCCGGCCAGATAGGCGCCGCCCGCCAGACCGAGAAGCACGAGCGCGAGCGCGAGCCGGCGCGCCGCCCGGCGCAGCCGACCGCCTCTCCGCCTGCCCTCGCCTCGTGTCGCCATGCCCTTGCCCGAACGCTCCGCCACGCCGCGCATCGACGGCTCGCCAAGCGGCTTGTCAAAGGCAAACGGGGGGTTCGGGGATTCGTTCATCGCTCCACCGGCGAGAGCATGTCGATGGCGGCGAGCTGGCGCGTGACCGTGAGGCGCGAGGTGAGCGCGGTGACGAGGCCGACGATGACGACGAGGCCGAGGACCCCGAGATAGCCGCTCCAGCCGATGGCGAAGGAGCCGAAGAGGGCCGAGATCTGGTCGGCCTCGGGCGTGGCGCGCGCGCTCGCGGTCCACCAGCCGAAGAGGAAGAAGACGAGGATCGCGCCGGCCCCGCCCGACAGCGCGCCGAGAAGCCCGAGCCGCAGGAAGTGGCGCTGGAACTCCCCCGCGATGAAGCCGGACTGCGCGCCGACGAAGTGCAGGACCTCGATGATCTGCCGGTTGCCCGACATGGCCCCGCGCGTGGCGAAGACCACGGTCAGGACGGTCGCGGCGAGGACGAGGGCGAGGATGGCGAGACCTGCGACGACGGTCGCGCGCGCCATGGAGACGAGACGCGAGACCCAGGCCCGGTGGTCGTCGAGGCTCGCCTGGGGCACCGCCGCCTCGATCTCGCGGCGTAACGCCGCGAAGTCCGGCGGCGAGGCCTCGTCGATGCGAAGGATCAGGAGACGCGGGACGGGAAGTTCGGTGAGATCGACGCCCGAGCCGAGCCAGGGCTCCAGGAGCCGGGTCGTGGCCACGTCGTCGAGCCGTTCGACGGAGAGGATGCCGGCGCGGCCGGCCAGGCGGCCTTCCAGCTGCGCCAGCGCCGCGTCCATGTCGAAGCCCTCGGCCGGGTTCACCTGGACCGTCACCTCGCGCGAAATCTCGCTTTCCCAGTCGGATGCGGCTTCCGAGACGAGCAGCACCGCGCCGAGCGTGAGCCCGGCGAGGAAGGTCATGATGCCGATCACCGTCATCAGCGCCCGGCCCGCGACGTTGCCCGGCGGCACGATCGGGGTCAGGCGGCGGGCGCTGGCGCGCGCGGCGACGAGCCGCAGGATCTCGTGGCCGAGATCGCGCGGCAGGGTGGTCGCGAAGCGGCGGAGGCCGGGCTCAATCATAGATCTGCAGCCGACCGTCGGCGAGGATGAGGCGGCGTGCCTCGACCTGGTCCATCAGGGCCAGATCGTGGGTGGCGATGACGACCGCGGTGCCCGTCCGGTTCAGCTCCATGAAGAGGCGCAGGAGGCGCCGGGCGAGCGGCGGGTCCACGTTGCCCGTCGGCTCGTCGGCGAGAAGGATGTCCGGCTGGTCGATGAGGGCGCGCGCGATCGCGGCGCGCTGCTTCTCGCCGCCCGAGAGGACGGCCGGCGGCGCGTTCAGCCGCTCCCCGAGCCCGACCCAGCGGACGAGGTCGATCACGTCCTGGCGATAGGAGGATTCCTCGCGCCCCCGCACGCGCAGGGGAAGCGCGACGTTCTCGTAGGTCGTCATGTGGTCGAGAAGGCGGAAGTCCTGGAAGACCACGCCGATGCGGCGGCGGATCGCCGGCAGGTCGGTGCGCGAGAGCGAGGAGGCGTCCCGCCCGAGCACGGTGATCAGCCCGCGCGTCGGCTTCAGCGCCAGGAAGAGCATGCGCAGCAGCGACGTCTTGCCGGCGCCCGAAGGCCCGGTCAGGAACTGGAAAGACTGCCGCCCGATCTCGAAGGTCAGATCGCGCAGGATCTCCGGCCCCATGTCGTAGCGCAGTCCGACGTTCTCGAAGCGTATCACGTCCGCTCCGCCTCTTTCCTGTTTCGGCCTGTGGATGAGCGTGCGATCATGTCGTTTTCACGCCGTCCCCCGGGGCTTCGAAGGGGACTTCGAAGGGCAAGGTCTGGTTAACCCTGCGAGCTTACGCCTTCCTGAACTTGGCGCGAAACGAAAGGGACCGTCGATGACAGACCGCTTCGAGACGTCCGGGGCCCGGCGCAGAGCGCCGCGCGGCCTCGTGATCGAGGGCGAGATCGTCGCGCGCTCGCATCCGGCGCGCGCAGAGCTGCGCGGCGACGAGGCGCTCGCCTGCCTCGACCTCTCCGCCCGAGCCGACGGCCGCCCGTATCAATCGCTGCTCGACGATGCTATTCGCCTCGCCCGGTGCTGCGGCTCGCTCTCGCGGGCCCGCTGGGGGACGGTTCCGACCTCCTCCTGAAGGGCGCCCGCAACGGCTTCGCCTTCGCAAGCCAGCGCCGAAGGAGAAGCCGATGATCACCGTTCGCGGCCGCAAGATCGAAACGCTCTATTCGCCCGAGGAGATCGCCGAGGTCGTCCGGCGGCTGGCTGGAGAGATCGCCGAGACGGCGCGCGACGACCTCCTCGTCGTCTCGGTCCTCAAGGGCTCCTTCGTCTTCGCCGCCGATCTGATCCGCGCGCTTCATGCCGCCGGCATCGCGCCGGAGGTCGAGTTCATCTCCCTGTCGAGCTACGGGGCGGGCACGGAAGGCGGGACGGTGCGCATTCTCCGCGATCTGGAGAGCGACGTCTCCGGGCGGCAGGTGCTGCTGGTGGACGACATCCTGGAATCGGGCCGCACCCTGAAATTCGCGCGCGACCTGATGCTGGAGCGCGGCGCGGACCGTGCCGAGATCGCCGTGCTGCTCGACAAGGCGATGCGCCGCAAGGCCCCCATCGAGGCGACCCATGTGGGCTTCTCCTGCCCGGACCATTTCGTCGTCGGCTACGGCATGGATGTCGGCCACGCCTTCCGCGAACTGCCCTTCGTCGGCCGCGTGATCGAGTAGCTTCACCTTCGATTCATCCTGTTCGCCCGTTTTCGCACCGGACGCGCCTTCCGCGAATTTGGAAAGGCTCGGATAAGGATTGGGCTGCATCATGCGGGATGGACGCGCGCTCCCGCGCGAAAAGGTGACCAATGGCGAAGATTCTCGTCGCGGAGGACGATGACGGCGTGCGGCTTCTGACCGCGCGCGCGCTTCGCCTGGACGGGCACGAAGTCGACGTCGCCGAAGACGGCGTCGAGGCGCTGGAGATGCTGGTCGAGGCGAACGGGGACTACGACCTCGTCCTGTCCGACATCCGCATGCCGGCGATGACGGGCATCGAGCTCGCCCATGCCGTCAACGCCGCCTTTCCGAACCTCACCGTCCTCCTGATGACCGGCTATGCCGAGCAGCGCGAGGCGGCCGACGACCTCGTCGCGATCATCGCGGGCGTCGTCGACAAGCCCTTCACCATCGCGCAGATGCGCGCGCGGGTCGCCGAACTCGTGCCCGCCGCCTCGATGGCCTCGCCCGAGCCGCTGCGCCGCTACGGCTGAGGCCGTCGCCTCAGCCCGCCTTGCGCGCGACGAAGAACAGACGCGGGAAGCCGAGCAGGCGCCCGCCGTCGGCGCGCTTCGGATAGCCGATCTCCATCGCCGCCGTGTAGCGTTCGAGGAAGGCCGGCTTCAGATCGTCCGGCAGCGGATCGACGAAGGGCTTCAGGCCCGTCGAGCGGAACCAGTCGGTGATCGCCTGCGGGCTCTCCATCGGATGCTGGTAATGCGTCAGCCAGATGTCGACGCTCGCCCCCGCCCCGGCCAGCCAGTCGTAATAGGTGGCGAGCGGCGCGATCGGCTCGCGCGCCTCGCCGGCCCCCGACAGATGCGGCGCGAAGAGCGGATCGGCCGCGATCTCGGCCATGGAGGTCTGGCTCGGATCGGCGAGATTGTCCGGGATCTGCGCCGCGAGGAGCCCGCCGGGCGCGACCTTCTCCAACAGCGCCGGGATCAGCCGTTCATGGTCGCGAACCCATTGCAGCGCCGCGTTCGAATAGACGAGGTCGAAGGCCCGGCCGGGACGCCAGTTCCCGATGTCCGCCGGCTCGAACGTAGCGCCGGGCACGCGCGAGCGCGCCGTCTCCAGCATGGCCGGCGAAAGGTCGTAGCCGACGATCTCGGCCTCGGGAAAGCGCTGGACCAGAAGCTCGGTCGAGTTGCCCGGCCCGCAGCCGAGATCGGCGATGGTCAGGCCCCGCCCGGTCTCGTTGCCGGCAAAGGCGCAGCGCGCCAGAAGGTCGCGCGCGGGGCGCGTGCGCTCGTCCTCGAAACGCGTGTAGAGGGCCGGATTCCAGTCTGTCGCACTCATCGGATCTCTCCCGTTCCAGCCCGGTCATAGGCTACGGCATCGGCCCGAAAATCGGAATCGATTTTCGGAAAGCCCGATGCGTAGGTTCAAAGAGTTGGAGCGACCTTTGTCCGTCCGATTGGACGCACGGCGCTCCAGGACGCGCGGTCCGTCACGGGGTGCGCAGAAGGCGCTCCAGATACTCGCGCTCCATCTGCGGCGAGAGCCGGTCGCCGAGACGCCTGCGGATCTGGTCGAGGATCTGCCGGGCGCGCTGGACGTCGATCTCGTCGGGCACGTCCACGTCGCGGCCGAAATCCTGGCCCTGCCGCTGGCGCTCGCGGCCGAGCGGGTCGCGGCCCGAGCTCTGCTGGCCGGGGCCGTAGCCCATGCCCTGCTGGCCCTGCGGCTGGTTGCCCTGCCCCTGCGCCTGCATCTGGCTCATCATCTCCTGGGCGCCGCGGCGCAGGGCCGCCAGGGCCTCGCCCTGCCGGCCGACCGCCAGCCCGTCGTCGCCCTGCCCGAGCGCGCCCTCGGCCTGCCCCATCGCCTCGTCGGCCTGCGAGAGCCCCTCGCCCGGCGCCATGCCCTGCGCCTCCATCTGCTCCTGCAGCGCCTGAAGCTGCTCCTGAAGCTCGCCCTGCTCCGCCTGCAGCCGGCGCATCGCCTCCTCGATCTCCTCCGCGCCCATGGTCGGCGCCTCGCCCGGGTCGCCGGGCATGCCGCCCTCCTGCATCTGGCGGCGAACCTGTTCGCGCCCGAGTTCGAAGGTGCGGTCCATCAGCTCCTGCTGGCGCTGCAGCATCTCGCCGAGCGCGTTCATCTGCTGCTGGGCGGGGCTCTGCTCGCCGCCCTGCTGGCCCTGCTGCTGAGCCTGCATGGAGGGCAGATTGTCCATCATCTCCTGCAGCTCGGCGAGAAGCTGGCGGGCGGCCTCCGGCGAACCCGCGCGCGCCAGATCCTCGATCCGGTCGAGCATGCGCTCCAGATCCTGCGGCCGGATCTCCTGCACCTCGCCCATCTGCATCTGGCTCTGCGGCGGGCTGTTCTGCATCGCCTCCGCCATGGCCTGCAGATAGTCCTGCATGGCCTCGCGCAGCTCCTGCATCAGCTGGGCCACCTCCTCCTCGGACGCGCCCTCCTCCAGAGCCTCCGACAAGGCCTCCTGCGCGTCGCGCAGCCGGCGTTCGGCGACGGAGAGATTTCCGTCCTCGATGCCGAGCGCGATCTCCCAGAGGAAATCGACCGCCCAGAGAAGCTCGTCGTCCGAGCGCGCCGAAGCGATAGAGGAGCGCGCGACGCGCAGCGCCAGAAGATCGCCGGTCGATTCGATGAAGTCGTCGCCGCGCAGCGTCACGGCGTCGAGCATGCGCACGACGCGACGCGCCTGGTTGGCGTCGAGCGCCAGGATGCGCCGCTGCTCGACGACGGCGCGGGCGAGCGGATTGTTGAAGGTCCGCTCGGGCAGGATCAGCGTCTTCGGCTCCGAGCGCCCGGTCTGGCCGCGATCGTCCGTCGCGGTCAGTGTCATGGTGACTTCGGCGCCCGCATAGGGGCTGTCGACGAGATTGACGCTGGTGCGCGCGCTCGCCTGTCCGCGCGCCCGGCGCGGCATGGAGAGGCGAATTTCGGGCGCGGCGACCAGCGGCCGCGCGTCCGGGGCGGCGTCCGGCACCGCGATCTCCGCGATGCCGGAAACGGCGCCGTAATCGTCGCTGATGCGGTAGGCGATGTTGAGCGCGCCGTTGCGCGCCTCCTGCGGCTCGCCCTCGAACTCGATAAGGGGCGCCAGGTCGGGCACCACCGCCACGGCCCATTCCCCGAGCGTGCGAAGCCGCGTCTCGAGCAGGATCGCGCCGCTGGTGCCGAGCTCCACCTCGTAGGCGGCCGCACCCGAAGCCTCGTCCCGCTCCGTCGGCTGGATGCCCAGCTTCTCGCCCCCGCCGCGCGGCGAGAAGGACAGGCCCGCGCCCCGCGCGTCGGACAGGCGCACCGACAGGATGCTGCCTTCCGGCACCTGATGGACCGCCTCGGCCTGTGCCGTCTTGTTCAGAAGGACGGGCGCGCGCCCCGTATAGGCCGGCGGCGTGATCCACGCGTCGACGCGCGGCGCCGCCAGGATCGTGCCCTCCACGGGGGCGAAGGCGTCGGCCACCCGTCCGCCGCCCGGCCCGTGCGAATAGGCGAAGGACGTCACGAGACCGAGCACGAGGACGGCGCGCAGGCCGTGGGGATCGAGCGCCTCCGTGCGCGCGTTGGGCGCCCCGCCCTTGAGGCCGCGCAGCCGTTCGGCCATGCGACGCTGATGCGAGCGCCAGAGCGCCAGCGCCAGCGGGTCGTCGCCCAGCGGCCGTTCGGCCTGCACGGCCAGCGGCTGGTGGGACAGCCGGCTCGCCGCCTCGATCCGGCCGACGATCTCCGCCCGCGTCGGAAGCCGCAGCCGGCGGTAGCGCCACAGGATCGCCGGAACGCAAAGCGCGAGAAGGGTCAGGACGGCGATGCAGCCGTAGCCGGGCAGAGCGGCGAAGACGCCCGCCCAGGCGAGGATCAGGAACAGCGCGCCGAGGCCGAGAAGGAGCAGGATCGGCGGCCAGATCCGCTCGGCCGTCAGCGAGAGGGCGGCCGATGTGTAAGCCGCGCGCAGGCGCAGGGCTCGGCCCAGCGGTCCGGGCGTGCTCGTCGATGCCATCTCGCCCCGGTCTCCCGCTCGTCAGGGCCTTGGAACTTAGCGGTTTTTACGGCGAAGGCGAGGCGCGGCGCCCGCCTCCGAGGTTCAGAGCCAGGGCGGAAGCCGGTCGAGGGCGATCAGGTCCTCGACACGAACGCGCGGACGCACCACGGCATAGGCGTCGTCCTTCACCAGCACCTCCGGCACCAGCGCGCGCGTGTTGTAGGTGCCGGCCTGCACGGCCCCGTAGGCGCCGGCCGAGTCCACGGCCAGAAGGTCGCCCGCGACGGCTGGCGGCAGCGAACGGTCCTTGGCGAGGAAGTCGCCGCTCTCGCAGACCGGGCCGACGACGTCGGCGGTCACGAAATCGGCATCGCCGGAGGCTTCCACGACGGGGCGGACCTCGTGCCACGCATCGTAGAGCGTCGGGCGGATCAGATCGTTCATCGCGGCATCGACGATCAGGAAGGTGCGGCCCGCCTCCTCCTTCCTGTAGATCACGCTCGTGACGAGGATTCCGGCATTGGCCGCGATCAGCCGGCCGGGCTCGAAGATGACCTTGGCGCCGAGATCGCGCACGTGGCGCTTGACGATCTCGGCATAGGCGGGCGGGCCGGGCGGCAGTTCGTTGGAGCTGCGGTAGGGCACGCCGAGGCCGCCGCCGAGGTCGATATGACTGATGTCGTGACCCTTGGCCCGCAGGCGGCGGACCAGTTCGGCCAGCTTGGCGAAGGCGAGGTCGAAGGGCTCGAGCTCGACGATCTGCGAGCCGATATGCATGTCGATGCCGGAGACCGCGATGCCCGGAAGCCGGGCGGCGAGGTCGTAGATTTCCTCCGCCCTCTCGAAGGCGATGCCGAACTTGTCGGCCTTCTTGCCGGTCGAGATCTTGGCGTGGGTGCGCGCGTCGACATCCGGGTTGATGCGGAACGAGACATGCGCGGTGCGCCCCGACGCGCTGGCGCGAGCCGAGATGGCGTGGAGCTCCGGCTCGGACTCGACGTTGAAGCAGAAGATGCCGGCGTCGAGCCCGGCGTCGATCTCGGCCGCCGTCTTGCCGACGCCGGAAAACATGATCTTCTGCGCCGGGATGCCCGCAGCGAGCGCGCGGGCGAGCTCGCCCCCCGAGACGACGTCGGCGCCCGCGCCGAGGCCGGCCAGCGTCTTCAGCACCGCCTGGTTCGAGTTCGCCTTCATCGCGTAGCAGACCAGCGCGTCGATGTCGGCGAAGGCCTCGGCGAAGACGCGGTAGTGCCGCGTCAGGGTCGCCGTGGAATAGCAGTAGAAGGGCGTTCCGACCTCCGCGGCGATCTCGCGCAGATCGACGCCCTCGGCGTGGAGGACGCCGTCCCGGTACTCGAAATGGTTCATGGTCGTGTGCGGGCGATCAGTTCAGGAGGCCGTCGAGGACGAAGGGGCGCGCGGGCGCGTTGGGATTGCGCCGCACCTCGGTCGGGGCCGCGCTGGTGTTCGAGGTCGGAACGATGCGCGGCGCGCTCGCCAGGCCCGGCGAGCCGGGCGCGATGGCCGCGGGGCGGGCTGGCTGCCCTTCCGCCACCGGCGGAACGGGATTGCTGCGCCGGCCGCAGGCCGAGAGGGTCATCGCGGCCACGGCGAGAACCAGAACCGTCGTGCGCACTACAGTCATCGATCGCAAGTCCCGTGGCTCGAAGCGTCGGTACGGGATGTACCGCGCTTTGCCCGCGAAATCATCCCTCGGCGGCCAGACGGTCGCGCCAGGCGGCGACCTCGCGGCGCACATTGTCCGGCGCCGTTCCGCCGAAGCTGCGGCGGCTCGCGACGGAGGCGTCGACCGACAGCACGGAGAAGACCTTCTCGGTGATCCGCTCGTCCACCGCCCGCAGATCCTCCAGCGGCAGCGCCTCCAGCGCGACCTTGCGCGATTCGGCGAGCGCCACGACGCGGCCCGTCACGTGATGCGCCTCGCGGAAGGGCAGGCCCGCCTCGCGCACGAGGAAGTCCGCGAGATCGGTCGCGGTGGAGAAGCCCGCGCCGGCGGCCGCGCGCATCTTCTCTTCGTTGACCGAGAGGTCGCGGACCATTCCGGTCATGGCGGCGAGAGCGAGGGCGAGGCTGTCGATCGCGTCGAAGACCTGCTCCTTGTCCTCCTGCATGTCCTTCGAATAGCTGAGCGGCAGCCCCTTCATCACGGTCAGCAGCGCGACGAGCGCGCCGTTCACCCGGCCGGTCTTGGCCCGCACGAGCTCGGCCGCGTCCGGATTCTTCTTCTGCGGCATGATCGAGGAGCCGGTGGAGAAGGAATCGGACAGGCGCACGAAGTCGAACTGCGGCGTCGACCAGATCACGATCTCCTCGGCCAGACGCGACATATGCGTCGCCACGATCGAGGCGGTGGCGAGGAAGTCGAGCGCGAAGTCGCGGTCGGACACCGTGTCGAGCGAGTTGCGCGTCGGCCCCGAGAAGCCGAGCGACTCAGCCACGCGATGCCGGTCGATCGGGAAGGGCGTGCCGGCCAGCGCCGCCGCGCCGAGCGGGCATTCGTCGAGACGCTTCAGGGCGTCGGCGACGCGCGAGCGGTCGCGCGCGGCCATCTCCACATAGGCGAGGCAATGATGCCCGAAGGTGACCGGCTGAGCCGCCTGGAGGTGGGTGAAGCCCGGCATCACGGTCGCCGCATGCTCCTCGGCCCGGTCCACCAGCGCCTGCTGGAAGGCCTTCAGCGCCCGGTCGAGGTCGCGGAAGGCGCCGCGCACGTGAAGACGGAAGTCGAGCGCCACCTGGTCGTTGCGCGAGCGCGCCGTGTGCAGGCGCCCGGCGGCCGGGCCGATCAGCTCGGCGAGGCGCGCCTCCACGTTCATGTGGATGTCCTCGCGGTCGCGCCGGAAGTCGAACCGACCGGCCTCGATGTCGTCGAGAATCGTCCGGAGGCCCTGCCTTATCTTGGCCGCGTCCTCCGCAGAGAGTATGCCCGTCTCGGCGAGCATCGCCGCGTGGGCGAGCGAGCCTTCGATGTCTTCGCGATAGAGGCGCTTGTCGAAGTCGATGGAGGCGTTGATGGCCTCCATGATCGCGTCGGGACCGCTCGCGAAGCGCCCGCCCCACATCTCGTTGCCCGTCGTCTCGTTCATCGAAATTCCCTCGGAAAGGTCGTCTGCCTTGAAGCCGGACCCGGATCGCAAAGCTCCCCGCCTCCGCACCTCCCGCATGGCGGGCCTTGCGCTGTTCCTCGGCGTGGCGGCCGGTGCGCTCGGCGTATACGTGATGGAAACGCGCTCTGGCAACGAAGCGGCGGCCGGAAGCGCCTGCCCGGCCGACGCGGCCTTCGCGCAGGCGCTCGATGCGACCGCGCGCGGCGAGGTGGCGGCGATGAGCGTCCTCGACCGGCCCTTCGACCTCTCCTCGCTCGCCTTCCGGAACGCCGAGGGAGCGCCGGCGACGCTCGGCGACTATGCCGGCCGGACGGTTCTGGTGAATCTCTGGGCGACATGGTGCGCGCCGTGCCGTGCCGAGATGCCGGCCCTCGACGAACTGGAGCGGGTGGCCGGCGGCGAGGATTTCGCGGTGGTTCCGATCTCGGTCGACATGGGCGAGGACGAGAAGCCCAAGGCCTTCTACGAGGAGATCGGCCTCACCGACCTGCCCTTCTACCACGAGGGCTCGATGACGCTCTTCAACGATCTCAAGCGCGAGGGCGTCGCCTTCGGCCTGCCCGTGACGATCCTCGTGGACGATGCAGGCTGCGCGCGCGGCGTCATGAACGGGCCGGCCGAATGGGCCAGCCCCGACGCCTTGCGGATGATCGAGGCCGCGACCGGGGCCTGACGGCTCAGGAGGCGAGCGATCGGGGCTCGATTGCGCACGGCGGCCGGGCGACGAAGTCGCGCAGCGGCACGGGCCGGCTGTAGCGATACCCCTGGAAGAGCGAGCAGCCGACCGAACGGGCGGCCGCGGCCTCCTCCTTCGTCTCGACGCCCTCGGCGACGACGGGAAGGCCGAGCGTGCGCGCCGTCTCGCACACCGCCACGGCGAAAATCCGCGAGACGCGGTCCTCCAGCATCGACGACACGTAGCTGCGGTCGAGCTTGATCACATCCACCGGCAGGGCCTGGAGCGTCTTGAAGCTGCAATGGCCCGTGCCGAAATCGTCGAGCGCGATGCGAATGCCCATCCCCCGCATCGCCTCCAGCGTGCCGATCACCGGCCGGGTGCCGGAAAGCGCGACGTTCTCCGTGATCTCCGCGATCAGGCGCCGCGGGTCCGTGCCCGTCTCCTCCAGGATGGAACGCACCATCTCCAGAAAGCCGGGGCGCTGAAGCTGCGCGCCCGAGACGTTGAAGGCGACGTATTCGACGGGCATCCGCGGAAGGTCGCGGCAGACCCTTCTGAGCACCCACTCGCCCACCCGGTCGATGAGCGTGGAGCGTTCCGCCACCGCGATGAAGTCCGCCGGCGAGACGGAGCCGAGGCTCGGATGGCTCCAGCGCAGAAGCGCCTCCGCCCCGACGCACCGGCCGCTCGAATCGATGATCGGCTGATAGGCCATGTCGAGATGGTCGAGCAGGACGGCCGCCCGCAGTTCCCGCTCGATGAAGCGGAGGTGCCTCTCCTCCTTCAGGAGTTCCTCGTCGAAAAGCGTCGCCCGGCCGCGCCCGGCCCGCTTGCTCTCGTAGAGTGCCAGATCGGCCAACGCCAGGAGATCGGCGGCGAAGGAGGCGTGGCGCGGCGCGACGGCGATGCCGACCGAGCAGCCGAGGCGGACCTGCTGCCCGTTCAGGATCACCGGCTCGACGAGGCTCGCCAGCAGCGCTTCGGCGAGCGCGAGCACCTCGTCCGGCTCCTCGACATCAACGCTGACGGCAAACTCGTCTCCGCCGATCCGCCCGAGGCAGGAACGGGGAAAGATCTGGCGCAGCCGCTCGCTGAGCGCGGCGAGGGCCTCGTCGCCGGCCTTGTGCCCGAAGCCGTCGTTCAGGGCCTTGAAGTTGTCGAGGTCGATCAGGAGGAGGCTCAGCCCACGCCCGATCGTCGGGCCGTCGACGCGGACCCGGCGGATCCTCGCGCCGAGCTCCTCCATGAAGAAGCGCCGGGCGAGAAGTCCCGTCGTCTGGTCGCGGCGCAGATCGGCCGAAAGCTCGGCCGCGCGGCGGCGCTCCTCCTCCCGGCCGGACTGCGCCCGCAACCGGCCGAAAAGAACGAGCGCGGCACAGATCGAGGCCACGGCGACGGCCATGAGGCCGAGCCCGCCGAGCAGCGCCTCGGTCAGCCAGACGCCGACCGCCGCAAGCACGAGGGCCGGGAAGACGGCTTCGGGCAGGCCTCTCCAGATCGTCACTTATATCGTTCCGCCATCGACGACTCGGCGGCTTGATAGCCGGCGAAACCTTAACGGTCGCCGACGCCGGAACGACAGTTTGACGACAAGTCGAACGTCCTGGAGATCAGGCCTCCAGAATGCGGTCCGAACCGTCGTGGATGACCACGAGCTGGCTGCCGTCGCGCACCCGGTCGTAGAGGTGGATGACGTCGTGGTTCAGGAGCCGGATGCAGCCCGACGACACGGCCCGCCCGATCGACCAGGGCTGGTGCGTTCCGTGGATGCGGTAGATCGTGTCCACCCCGTTCTGGTGGATATAGAGGCCGCGCGCGCCCATCGGATTGGTCGGACCGGGGTCCATCCCGCCGTTGGCGATCGAATAGGGCTCCAGCTCGGGCTGGCGCGCCACCATGGAGTCCGGCGGCGTCCAGCGCGGCCATTTGCGCTTGTAGGCGATGGTGGCGCGGCCTTCCCAGGCGAATCCCTGCCGGCCGACGCCGATGCCGTAGCGGTCGGCCCGGTTCTCGCCCCGCACGTGGTAGAGGTACTTGGCGCCCGTATCGACGACGACGGTGCCTCGCGGCTCGTTCGTCGGATAGTGGACGTCCTCCTCCCGCCACCAGCGCTCCTCGAGCCGCGAGACGTCGACGGCCGGGATCGGGAACGGCTCGTCGGTGATCGCCTGATACATCAAAGGCGTGACGCGGGGCGGGGCGGGCGGGGCCGGGGGCGTCGGCGGAGCCACGACCGGGGCAGGCGCCTGCGGCGTCGATACGCAGCCGGAGAGCGCCAGCGCGCCGAAGCCTGCGAGAAGCCCGCGCCGGGTCATGAAGGAGGATCGGTTCGGCCCGGCATGGCTGCCGAGGCGACCGGAGGTCGAATGGGACATGGAAAACGATCCGTCTGGATCCGACCGCCGCTTCGCGCATCTCGCGCTCGAAGCGGGTCGGACCTGAGAGAAACTGTGGGCGAAGATGGCTGGGATCAGCCGATCTTGGGCGGTTTCTCCGGGCCTCGCGGCCAGATGGACGCCACGGCCGCCTCCTCGGCGGGCGGGCGCAAGGACTGCATGGACCGAAGGTCCGCACGCGGCTGGCCCGCGCCGGAGGCGCCGATCACCTTGCAGGAGGGGGACGGCTTGTCCGGCACCATCTGTCCCGGCTCGCCGTCCTTGTCGGACGCCGAGATCGAAACGCACTGGCTGGCGTTCGCGGACGTCACCGCGCCGACGAATCCATGAATCTGGAAACCGAGCGTGACGAGAAGGATCGCGAGGATGCGAGCGTAGACCATGGTCGGCGCCTAACGCGCGAACGTGGTGAAAGTGGCGGTTGAACGGGCGCCGAGGGGCGATCGCGCGGAGTGTGTTGCGAGTATGCAACAAGCCTTACGACGCTACAGCTTGAGCTTCATGCCTTCGTGCGAGGCCTCGAAGCCGAGGCGGGCGTAGAAGCGATGCGCATCCGAGCGCCGCTTGTCCGTCGTGAGCTGGACGACGGCGCAGCCTCGCCGGCGGCACTCGGCGACGGCCCAGTCCATCATGAAGGCGCCGATCCCGCGCGAGCGGGCGTGGGACGCCACCCGCACGCTTTCGACTTGGCCGCGCCAGACGGCGCCGCGCGACAGGCCGGGAATGAAGGTGAGCTGGAAGCAGCCGACGATCCCGTCGCCTTCCACGGCCAGCGCCAGAAACTGGTTCGGATCGGCCTCGATGGCGGCGAAGGCCGCGCGATGGGCCTCGTTCACCTCGGCGTCCGCCTCGCCGCGCGCACGGGTCACGTCGTCATCGGCCAGCATGGCGAGGATCGCCGGCAGATCGTCGATCTTCGCGCGACGAATGGCGAGGGACTCGCTCAACGCGTGGGAACCGGCTTCTCGCCGCGATAATCGTAGAAGCCGCGGCCGGTCTTTCGACCGAGCCAGCCGGCCTCGACATATTTCACGAGGAGGGGGCACGGGCGGTACTTGGAATCGGCCAGTCCGTCATGCAGCACCCGCATGATCGAGAGGCAGGTGTCGAGCCCGATGAAGTCGGCGAGCTGGAACGGGCCCATCGGATGGTTGGCGCCGAGCTTCATGGAGCTGTCGATCGATTCGACCGAGCCGACGCCCTCGTAGAGCGTGTAGATCGCCTCGTTGATCATCGGCATCAGCACGCGATTGACGATGAAGCCCGGAAAGTCCTCCGAGACCGACATGGTCTTGCCGAGCCGCGCCACATAGGCGGCGGCCGTCTCGAAGGTCTCGTCCGACGTGGCGATGCCGCGCACCAGCTCGATCAGCTTCATGACCGGAACGGGGTTCATGAAGTGGATGCCGAGGAAGCGCTCGGGCCGGTCCGTCGCCGCGGCCAGGCGCGTGATCGAGATGGAGGAGGTGTTGGTGGCCAGAAGCGCGTCCTCGCGAAGGATCGGGCAGACCTGAGCGAAGATGCGGCGCTTGACCGTCTCGTCCTCGTTGGCCGCCTCGATCACGAGGTCGCTGTCGGCCAGATCGCCGACGCCGTCGGCCGCCTTCAGGCGGGCGAGCGCGCCGGATCGGTCCGCCTCGCTCACCTTTCCGCCCGAGACCTGACGGGTGAGATTGGCGTCGATCCCCTCGATGCCCTTGAGCGCGCGTTCGTGGCTGACGTCGAAGAGGACGACGTCGTAGCCCGCGAGCGCCGAGACATGCGCGATGCCGCTGCCCATCTGACCGGCGCCGACGACGCCGATCCGCCTGATGTCCGCCATGTCCCTCATCCTCGAATTCATGTCAGAACGCCTGCGGGCGCGACCCTTCGGCCGGGCCCGCAGGCATCGTTCTAGAGCTTCGACTGGATCTCGGGAAGGATCTGGAAGAGGTCTCCGACGAGGCTGTAGTCGGCGATCTGGAAGATCGGCGCGTCCTCGTCCTTGTTGATGGCGACGATGACGCGGCTGTCCTTCATGCCGGCCAGATGCTGGATCGCGCCGGAAATGCCGACCGCGATGTAGAGGTCGGGCGCCACGACCTTGCCGGTCTGGCCCACCTGCCAGTCGTTCGGGGCGTAGCCCGCGTCGACCGCGGCGCGCGACGCGCCGACCGCCGCGCCGAGCTTGTCGGCGAAGGGCAGCATGACCTCCTCGAACTTCTCCTTCGAGCCGAGCGCCCGGCCGCCGGAGACGATGATGCGCGCCGAGGAGAGCTCGGGACGCTCGGAGGCCGCGACCTCCTCGCCGACGAAGGTGGAGACGCCCGGATCGCCCGCGGCCTCGACCGTCTCGACGCTGGCCGAGCCGCCGCTGCCGGCCGCCTGGAAGGAGGCGGTGCGCACCGTCACGACCTTCACCTTGTCGGAGGACTTCACCGTCTGGATGGCGTTGCCGGCATAGATCGGACGCTGGAACGTGTCGGCGCCCTCGACGGCCACGACGTCAGAGATCTGCATGACGTCGAGAAGGGCCGCGACGCGCGGCAGCACGTTCTTGCCGGTCGTCGTCGCGGCGGCGACCACCGCCTCGTAGGAGCCGGCGAGCTTGACGATCAGATCGGCGAGCGGCTCGGCGAGATGGTGCGCGTAGGGCGCGCCCTCGGCCAGCAGCACCTTGGCGACGCCGTCGAGCTTGGCCGCCTCGTCGGCGACGGCGCGCGCGTTCTCGCCCGCCACCAGCACATGGACGTCGCCGCCCATCTTGGACGCGGCGGACAGCGCCTTGGCGGTCTGCTCGGAGAGAGCGGAATTGTCGTGTTCGGCCAGAAGAAGAATGGTCATGGGGTCTCTCCCTGTCTCGCCCTTAAAGGACGCCCGCCTCGTTCTTGAGCTTGCCGATCAGATCGTCGACGCTCGCCACCTTGATGCCCGCCTCGCGCTTGGCCGGCTCGGCCGTCTTGACGACCTGCAGGCGCGGCGTGGTGTCGACGCCGTAATCGGCGGCGGACTTCTCCTCCAGCGGCTTCTTCTTGGCCTTCATGATGTTCGGCAGTGACGCGTAGCGCGGCTCGTTCAGGCGAAGGTCGGTGGTCACGATCGCCGGCAGCTTGAGGTCGACCGTCTGCAGGCCGCCGTCGACCTCGCGCGTCACCTTGGCGCGCCCGTCGGACAGCTCGACCTTGGAGGCGAAGGTGCCCTGCGCCCAGCCGAGCAGCGCGGCCAGCATCTGGCCGGTCTGATTGGCGTCGTCGTCGATCGCCTGCTTGCCGAGGATGACGAGGTCGGGGCTCTCGGCCTCGACGACGCCCTTGAGGATCTTGGCGACCGCGAGCGGCTCCACGACGCCGTCGGCCGTGACGAGGATGCCGCGGTCGGCGCCCATGGCGAGCGCGGTGCGGATGGTCTCCTGGCTCTGCTGCGGCCCGACGGAGACGACGACGATCTCGGTGGCGGCACCCTTCTCCTTCAGGCGAAGGGCCTCCTCGACGGCGATCTCGTCGAAGGGGTTCATCGACATCTTCACGTTGGCGAGGTCGACGCCCGTGCCGTCCGGCTTCACCCGGATCTTCACGTTGTAGTCGACGACCCGCTTCACTCCGACGAGAATCTTCATGCCTCTCCGCCCATTGCTCGACGCCGGCCCTGCCGGCCCATTCGTCTGCCGCCCGCTCATGCCGCCCGGCCCTTGGCCGCGACCCGAAGCCGATCCGGATACAGGATCCGCGCCGGCAGACGCACTCGTCCCGACCGGGACTTTCGCGCGAAAGGTCTAGACGACGCTTACGTAAGCGTCAAACCCGCTCTTACTGTCAGCGTGTTTTGCGCCTTCGGGGGGACGTTGCAAGGGCGGGTGCGACATCAATTTGAGCGGGCGCCCATCGTGGGACGCAATCGCCCGCCGGCTGCGATCGCGTGAGCGGTCGCTTGCGGGGCCCCACGCGGGGCGTGCCCGGAAACGGCGCAACGGGCCGTCCCGGAACCGCGCCCGCCTTGCGGGCCGGCGCTCCCGCCGCCGCCGTCAGCGGTTCTGGCCCGGCACCCAGAGAATTTCGGCCTCGCCCCTGCCGTTCTCGTGACGGGCGGCGACGAAGAGCAGGTCGGACAGGCGATTGACGTAGCGCATGGCCGGGTCCGACACGGTTTCGACCTCCGCCAGACCCACCATGACCCGCTCGGCGCGCCGGGCCACGGTGCGCGCGTGGTGCAGCCGCGCCGCCGTCGGACTTCCGGCCGGAAGGATGAAGGATTTCAGCGGCGCGAGATCGGCGTTCAGCCGGTCGATCTCCTCTTCCAGCCACTCGACCTGGGACGGCACGATCGCCAGCTTCTCGTAGGGGAGAGGCTCGTCGGTCTCGGGCGTCGCGAGGTCCGCGCCGAGGTCGAAGAGGTCGTTCTGGATGCGCGAAAGGGTTGCGTCGAGAGCCGCCGAAGCGTCGAGCCGCACGAGCCCGAGCAGCGCGTTCAGCTCGTCCACCGTGCCGATCGCCTCGACCCTCCGGTCGCTCTTGGAGCGGCGCGGTCCGCTCGCCAGTCCCGTCGTGCCGTCGTCGCCGGTGCGCGTGTAGATCTTGTTCAGCCGGACCATCGTCGCCCTCTCGCCTCCCTCGTCAGCGGGCGAGATAGACCACGACGACGATGACGAGAACAGCCATCGCCTGCAGCATCACGCGTAGGCGCATCAGCTTCTGGGACGTGTTGCCGGGCCCGCCGACCATCATGTTGCGAAGGCCGGCGAGAAGCGCTCCCGCCGTCGCGATCATCAGGACGAAGGCGAGGATGGTGAAGAGCGTGGACATCGTCGGCATCACGGGAAAGGGCGGCCGGAACGGGCCGTCGACCTCGTCGATATAGGCGTTTCGGGCCGCATCCGCGAGAGGGCTGCGGCGTCAGGTCCCGGCCCCCGCCCTTCCCCTCGAGGGCGTCCGCATGGCCGCGGCAACGCCGATCCCGGCGATGGCGAGGCCGAGAAGCTGCAGCGCCGTCAGCGTCTCGCCGAAGAGGAGATAGGCCAACACGGCGGTGACGCCCGGCGTCAGATACATCAGCGAGGCGACCTTCGAGACCGCCCCCTCCCGGATCATGAAGAGGAGAAGGAAGATCGCGCCGATCGACAGGACCAGCGTCAGCCAGACGAGGGCGAAGACGAGTTCGCCCGTCCATTCGATGCGCATCTCCTCGAACAGGAACGCGACGGCCAAGCTCGGCACGAGCGCCCCGACATATTGCAGGAACGTGCCCGTCTTCAGATCGACGCCCCCAACGAAGCGCTTCTGCCAGACGGTGCCGACCGAGATGGCGGCCATGGCGAGGAAGGCGGGTGTGAGCGTGGCCCAGGAGAAGGCCGGATCGCCGTCGAGCCTGGGCACGACGACGAGGCAGACGCCGAGAAGGCCGAGCCCGAGGCCGAGCCAGTGGCGCGGCGTCACGCGCTCGGACAGGAAGCGCGCCGCCAGGACTGCCGTCGCGACCGGCTGGAGCCCGACGACGAGGGCGGTGATGCCCGCCGGCAGGCCGTGGCGCACGGCGAGGAAGACGCCGCCGAGATAGGCGCCGTGGATGAGGCTGCCGGCGATCATCGCGTGGACGGCGGCCCGGCGTCCCGGCCATCTCGCCCCGAAGAGGCGGAGGATCGGCAGGAGAATCACGAGCGCCAGCGCGTAGCGCAGCGACAGGAAGGTGAAGGGCTCGGCATGCGGCATCGAATAGCGCGCGCCGATGAAACCCGTGGACCACAGGAGAACGAAGACGACCGGAAAGAACGGGACGAGCCGGGACAGCATGGCGGGAGAAGGCCTTCCACGAAGAGCGGCGCGGCGCTCGAATCTCGGCCTTCGTCAGAGCCCGACGGGGATGCGGCCTATCAGCTTCCCCCTGGCCGGGAAAGGCTCTCGCCGAGGCCGACCATGCGGCGGATGTCCAACGGCGTCAGGCCGGCCGCACGCAGGCGCGACAGCCCCATCGCACCCTCGCTCTTGGACAGCTTGCGCTCGTCCGGGCCGAGCACGAGACGATGGTGGCGGTAGAGCGGCGCCGGCAGGCCGAGCAGCGCCTGCAGCACGCGGTGCACCGAGGTCGAGGCCATGAGGTCGCGCCCGCGCACGATCTTCGTCACGCCCTGCAGCGCGTCGTCCACGACGACGGCGAGATGATAGCTCGTCGGCACGTCGCGGCGCGCCAGGACGACGTCGCCCCAGGCGGCCGGATCGGCGGCGACCTCGACCTCGCCGCCCTCCCCCGTCTCGACGAAGGACAGCGCGCCGACCCGCTCGACGGCGGCCGCCATGTCGAGCCGGAAGGCGTGGGGCTCGCCGGCCGCCATGCGCGCCGCCGCTTCATCTTCGGGCAGGCGGCGATCGAGCGCCGGGTAGAGCAGCGCTCCGTCCGGATCGCGTGGCCAGGGACGCCCCTCGTCCTCCTCCTGCCGTGCGGCGAAGGCGCGCACCTCGCCGCGCGTCATGAAGGCCGGATAGACGAGCCCTTCCGCCCGAAGCGCGTCGAGCGCCTCGCGATAGGTGTCGAAATGCTCCGACTGGCGGCGCGGGGGCTCGTCCGGCACGATGCCGAGCCAGGCGAGATCGGCTTCGACGGCGGCCTCGAGCGCGGGCGGGCATCGATCCAGATCGATGTTCTCGTGGCGAAGCAGGAACCGCCCGCCGGCGGCGCGGGCGAGATCGTGGTTCAGAAGCGCCGAGTAGGCATGGCCGAGATGAAGCTCGCCATTGGGGCTCGGCGCGAAGCGGAAGGTTTCGTCCTGCATTCGCCTCCACGGCCTCGTTCCGTCTTGCGGAAGGCTTTAGATGATCGGGGCGGCAAGTGCACGGGGACGACCGGGGGATGATCGAGAGCGAAGCCGATATCGAGCGGGGCCTTGCGGCGCTGAGCCTTCTCGACGAGCGCCTGATCCCGGTCATCACGGCCGCGGGCCCCGTGCCGCTCAGGCGCTCGGAGCCGGGGCTCCCCGGCCTCGTCGGAACGATCCTCGCCCAGCAGGTTTCGACGGCGAGCGCACGCGCGATCTTCGGCCGCCTCGAACGGCTCGTCGATCTGAACGACGCGCGGGCGCTCGCGGACGCCTCCGACGAGACCTTGCGGGAGGCCGGACTCTCGCGGCCCAAGCAGCGGACGCTGCGCGCGATCGCGGCGGCGATCGTGGAGGGCCGGCTGGACTTCGACCGACTGGAGCGGATGAACGCCGAGGAGGCGATCGCGCAGATGGTCGCGATCCACGGCATCGGCCCCTGGACGGCCGAATGCCACCTGCTCTTCGCGCTCGGACACGAGGATGTCTTTCCCGCCGGCGATCTCGCCCTCCAGATCGCCGCGGCCGAGGCTCTCGCACTACCCGAGCGCCCCTCCGAGAAGGCGCTGCGACAGATCGCGGACGGATGGAGGCCGCATCGCGCCGTCGCGGCCCGGCTCCTGTGGGCCTATTATCACGCGCTCACCAGCAGGACCGCCGAGCCCGTCGCGCCCCTTCCCGCCGGTGGGAAACCCGGCCGGGACGACGACGCCGCATCGCACAAGGCTTCACAAAGGCGACATGATGAGCGACGATAACCGGGACAGACTAGGCTAGCATTGAGAAGCATCGGTTCGCAGGACCGGCATTCGATTCTTGCGGCACGGCGCTTCGGGAGAGGAGACACTCCTTGACGATGGCCGTGCATCCGGGCTTGTCGCCCGCTCTGGTGCTCAACGCCGACTTCCGGCCGCTCAGCTACTACCCCTTGTCGCTCTGGTCCTGGCAGGACGCGATCAAGGCGGTCTTCCTCGACCGCGTCACCATCCTCGCCGAATACGATCAGGCCGTGCGCTCGCCGACCTTCTCGATGCGCCTGCCCTCGGTGGTCTGCCTGAAGGCCTACGTCAAGCCGGCGAAGTACCCCGCCTTCACCCGCTTCAACGTCTTCCTGCGCGACCGCTTCCAGTGCCAGTATTGCGGCTCGCCGCACGAGCTGACCTTCGATCACGTCATCCCGCGCTCGCGCGGCGGACTGACGACCTGGGACAACGTCGTCGCGGCCTGCTCGCCCTGCAATCTGAAGAAGGGCGGACTGATGCCGAAGGCCGCGGGCATGATCCCGCAGCAGACGCCGTTCCAGCCGACCGTGCACGATCTGCACAACAACGGCCGGATGTTCCCGCCGAACTATCTTCACGAGAGCTGGCTCGACTATCTCTACTGGGACACCGAGCTCGACCCGGAATAGGATCGGCGTCTTCTCAGCCGCATTGTCCGACGCCGATGCTTCGCATCGGCTGGAAATGCTTTAGGCGTCGGCCGAGAAGCGATCTCCGCCCGACAGCGCCGCGCGGATCGAGATGGCCGCCAGGATCAGCGCCGCGACCGCGTTCCAGACCGCCAGCGACAGGCCGAAGATCAGGAGAGCCGGCTCGTCGCAGGAGGGACCGCGCACCGTATCGAGCTGCGAGAGGAGATTGCCGCCGCGAAGGTCGAAGCCGCCGACGACGCCGCAATCGGCCGGCCCCGCCCACCAGCCGTATTCGACGCCCGCATGATGGATGCCGAGCGCGGCCGCCCAGAGCATGGCCGCGCCCACGATGAGAAGCAGCGTGCGGGTGACGACGGGCGGAGCGACGCGCGAGACCAGGAAGGCCACGGCGGCGACGGGAATCGCGACGTAATAGGGCGTGCGCTGCGCCAGACACAGCGGGCACGGAATGTAGCCGCCGATATGCTGGAAGGCGAGCGCCCCGCCGACGACGGCCGCCATGCCGAGCGCGGCGACGCCCGCCCCGAAGGTCTGCCTGGGGCCCGAGGGGCGCAGAAGTGCGAAACGAGACATCGCGAACGGTCCGGCAAGTTGGTCCGAGATGCCGTTAGCACGGGAAGCGTGGCGGCAGGAGGGCCACCACGCTTCGATCGGGCTGGAAAGCCTACTGGGCCGCCGCGACGGCGTCGGCGTAGTTCTCCGACACCTGCTCCCAGTTCACCACGTCCCACCAAGAGGACAGATACTCGGCCCGGCGGTTGTTGTAGGTCAGGTAGTAGGCGTGCTCCCAGACGTCGTTGCCGAGAACCGGCGTGCCCTGCGTCTCGGCGACATCCATCAGCGGATTGTCCTGGTTCGGCGTGGAGGTGATCTCCAGCTCGCCCGCCTCGTTGACGATCAGCCACGCCCAGCCCGAGCCGAAGCGCGACGCGCCGGCCGCCTGGAAATCCTCCTTGAACTCGTCCATCGAGCCGAAGCTCGCCTCGATCGCCTGGCTGAGCTCCTCGGAAGGCTCGCCGCCCTCGCCCTCGGGTGCCATCAGCTGCCAGAAGAATGTGTGGTTCCAGTGACCGCCCGCATTGTTGCGGATCGCGGTCGGACGCTCGCTGACATTGGCGAGAATGTCCTCCAGATCGGTCTCGCCGAGCGTCGCGTCGTCCTCGGCGGCCGCGTTCAGATTGTCGACGAAGCTGCGATGGTGCTTGTCGTGGTGCAGCTCCATCGTCTGCGCGTCGATCACCGGCTCCAGCGCGTCGTAGGCGTAGGGCAGTTCGGGCAGGGAGAAGGGCTCGCTCTCCTGTGCGCCGGCCGGGACAGCGAGAAGCGCGCCGGCCATCAGCGTGGCGGCGAAGGGGTTGGACGTCGTCAGGGCTTGAAGGTTCATGCGGATCGACCTCTCGGGGCTCGTCTTGCGTTCGAGAGGTCAATGCGGGCGGAGCTGCGAGGTTCACCCCGCCCCGGTCACGATCTCTTTGGCCCCGATGGTCAGAGCTTCGTGCGCGAGCGCATGGCGGCCGAAAGCGTGCCTTCGTCGAGATAATCGAGCTCGCCGCCCACCGGCACGCCATGGGCGAGACGCGTGACGGCGATCTCGAAGCCTTCGAGCTGGTCCATGAGGTAGTGCGCGGTCGTCTGCCCCTCGACGGTGGCGTTCACCGCGACGACGACCTCCTTCACGCCGCCCTCCGCGACGCGCTCGACCAGCCGGCCGATCGTCAGATCCTCCGGGCCGATCCCCTCCAGCGGCGACAGGACGCCGCCGAGCACGTGATAGGACGCGTTCAGCGCCTTGGCGCGCTCCAGCGCCCAGAGGTCGGACACGTCCTCCACGACGATCACGGTCGCCCGGTCGCGCGCCGGATCGCAGCAGATCGTGCAGGGATCGCGGCTGTCGATATTGCCGCAGACGGAGCAGATGCGGACCGTGTCGCGCGCCTCCGCCATCGCCGCCGACAGCGGCTCCAGCAGCTGGGCCTTGCGCTTGACGAGATGCAGCGCGGCGCGGCGCGCCGAACGGGGGCCGAGGCCCGGAAGCTTGGCGAGCAGCTGGATCAGCCGCTCGATCTCCGGGCCGGCGATGGATTTTGCCATGGGATGCCGAGCCTTGCGGCTCCTCGAACCTGGAGCGTCGTGCGCCCGATCGGACGCATGAGGGTCGCTCAATCTGTTTGAATCAACGCATCAGGCTTTCCGAAGATCGATTCCGATTTTCGGGCCGATGCGTCAGAAGGGCAGCTTCATGCCGCCGGGAAGCTGGAGGCCCGCGGTCAGCGCCTGCGTCTTCTCCTGGATCTCGGCGTCGAGCTTGCGCTTGGCGTCGGCATGCGCGGCGACGATCAGGTCCTCCACGATGTCCTTCTCGTCCGCCTTCAGAAGCGAAGGATCGACGGAGAGCAACACCATCTCGCCCGCGCCCTTGAGCGTGACCGTGACGAGGCCGCCGCCGGACTGGCCCTCGGCCGTCACCTCGGCGATCTCGGTCTGAAGGCTCTGCATCTTCTCCTGCATGGCCTTCGCCTGCTTCATCATTCCCATCAGGTCCTTCATCAGGCCTCGTCCTCGTCTTCGTCTTCGCTCTCTTCGAAAATCTCGTCGGGGACCTCGTCCCCGCCCGCGCCGTCCCACGGATCGGAATCAATCTGCTCGGGCAGATCCGAATCGTCCACCAGCGCCGCCTCGGCGCTCTCGGGCAGGTCGGCCGCCTCGGGCGCCTCCGGCTCGCCGCGCAGCCGAACCTCCTTCACCTTCGCCCCCGGCATGGCCGCGAGAATGGCGGCGACGTCCGGGTCGGCCTCCGCCGCCTCGATCAGCGCGCGGCGCCGGGCCGCATCGCGCTCCTCCAGCGTCTCGCCGCCGCCGTCCGGCGACAGCGACACCACGTAGCGCCGACCGGTCCATTCGAACAGGCGGCGCGACAGATCGTTGGCAAGGCTGGCAGGCGCGCCCTCGGCGAGCGAGGCCTCCAGATGGCCGGGCTCGATGGATTTCAGCCGCAGATAGCGCCGGATCGAGGTCCGCATGCGAATCTCGCTCTTGGCGAGTTCGGCGAGATCGTCGAGCGAGCGGGGCAGCGCCTCGCTCGGAACGCTGGCCGAGGCGACGACGGGCACTGGCTCGGGTGCGGTCGCGCGCATCATCGCGGCGAGATTGGGTCCGCGCGATGCGCTCGCGACCGGCGCGTTCGTCGACTGCGGCAGCGACGGATAGCCGCCGGACGGTCCGGCGGCTCCGCGCTCCGTCGAGGACGCGGAGGGCTGGGGCGCAGCGGGCGCCGGACGCGGAGCGGAGGCCGGCCGGGGAGCTTCGGCGGCAGGCGGCGACGGTGGCGCCGAAGGGGACGCGAGCGCGGTGAGCGCGGCCGGCATCTCCGGCACCTGCCCCGAGCGCAGCATGGCGAGGAGCTCGCCGACGCCCGGCAGATCGGCCGCATGGGCGATGCGGATCAGAGCCATTTCGGCGGCCTGCATGGGCGAGGCGGCCTGACGGGCCTCCTCGATCGCCTTCAGGAGCATCTGCCAGGTCTGCGAGAGCGTGCGCACCGAAAGACGCGCCGCGAAATCGGCCCCGCGCTCGGCTTCGGCGGGCGCGAGCGAGGCGTCGGACGCCGCCTCCGGCACGTAGCGCAGCGACGTGACGAGATGGGTGAAGTCGGCCAGATCGGTCAGGACGACGACCGGATCGGCGCCGCTGGCATATTGCCCGCGCAGCTCGCTCAGCGCCGCGCCGCCGTCGCCGCGCATCAGGTGATCGAACAGATCGACGATGCGGGCGCGGTCGGCGAGCCCCAGCATGTCGCGCACCGCCTGGCCCGTCACGATGCCGGCGCCGTGGGCGATGGCCTGATCGGTGAGGGAGAGGGCGTCGCGCACCGAGCCCTCCGAGGCGCGTGCGATCAGGCGCAGCGCCTCCTCCTCGACCTCCACGCTCTCGGCCTGCGTGACCGCCCTGAGATGGGCGATCATCTCGGCGGCGGGGACGCGGCGAAGGTCGAAGCGCTGGCAGCGCGACAGAACCGTGATCGGGACCTTGCGGATCTCGGTCGTCGCGAAGACGAACTTGACGTGTTCGGGGGGCTCCTCGAGCGTCTTCAGCAGGCCGTTGAAGGCCTGCGTGGACAGCATGTGGACCTCGTCGATGATGTAGACCTTGTAGCGCGCCGAGACCGGCCGGTAGCGCACCTGCGCGATGATCTCGCGGATGTCGTCGATGCCGGTGTGGGAGGCCGCGTCCATTTCGACGACGTCGACATGGCGCCCTTCCATGATGGCACGGTCGTGGACGCCCTCTTCCGGCATCTCGACGCTCGGCCGGTCCACCGTGTCGGTCTGGTAGTTCAGCGCGCGGGCGAGGATGCGGGCCGTCGTCGTCTTGCCGACGCCGCGGACGCCGGTGAGCATCCAGGCCTGCGCGATCCGGCCGGCCTCGAAGGCGTTGGTGAGCGTGCGCACCATCGGCTCCTGGCCGATCAGCGCTTCGAAGCTCTGCGGACGGTATTTGCGGGCGAGAACCCGATAAGGCCCCGTGGACGCGCCCGGCGGCAAAGTGTCGAGCGAATCGGCCATCGCGTTTCGTTCGCTTCCTCAATGATCTGCGGCGGGCTGGGACCTGCGACCCGCGGCCGCCGATGGCTGGGCGGACCCTACAGCATCGGTCGGAAGCGCTTCAATCGCTTTTCGAGCCGCGGCGGTCCCGCGCCGGAGACATCCGGCCGTCTTCGCCATGAGATTGCCGCGATCCGATCCGTCATGTCGCGAAGGCCGGTCGCGGCCGCATGCCTCGGCTTCGAAAGGTCGGAACGGCGACCGGGCGTCCAAAGGGGCGCACGGCGCTTCGGGAACATCGCACATGACGATCAGCGAATATCAGAAACGCCGCCGCGCCGTTCTCTCCGGCATGATCCTTCTCGCCTTCCTGATCCTCCTCACCGTCGGCTCGGCTTGGAACCCGGCGGGTCACGAGGCCGTGGAGGCGGTCGGGCTGGCGGCGATCATGGTCGGCATTCTCGGGCGCGTCTGGTGCACGCTCTATATCGGCGGACGCAAGAACGAGGAGATCGTCCGCGAAGGGCCCTACTCGATGGTCCGCAATCCGCTCTACGTCTTCTCGACCGTCGCGGCGGCCGGCGTCGGCGCGCAGACCGGCAGCCTTGTCGTCGCCGTCCTGTTCCTGGCGGTCTGCGCCCTCGCCTTCTCCGTCGTCATCGACCGGGAGGAGCGTCATCTGACGGAGCTGTTCGGCGAAGGGTACAGGGACTACCGCAGCAGCGTCCCGCGCTTCATTCCCGACCCGCGCCTCTTCAGCGATCGTCCGCTCCTGGCGGCGCCGGCGGGACGGATCTACCGGACGCTGGGCGACGGACTGATGTTCCTGGCAGCGATCCCGGCCTTCGAGCTGGTCGAGCATCTGCAGGCCGTCAGCGGCCTGCCGGTCCTGCTCCGCCTCTACTGAACGGAGCCCGGACCGCCGCGGGCCCGAGGTCAGCGGCGCGTCGCCGGACGGGGACGCATCGTCAAACGGGGGAAAAGGGTGGGAGGCTGGCACGGTGACCCGTGCCGAGGCTCGTTGGGGCTGCTTCCTTCCGGACCTGACCCGGTTGGCGAGTGGCTCGTCCACCACCAACCTCCCGCGACTACATATCGTCCGTCGCCGTCCTAAATGCAACCCGCCCGACGCTTTCGGTCGGGTCCCGCCCCGGAACACCGATGCTCTCGCCCGCCCTCCATCCGCGACTCCAGTCCGACACGCTTCCCGTCGCGCAGCTGTCCCTCTCCGAACTGCGCCTGATGGCCGACAGCCGCTGGCCCTGGGCAATCCTCGTGCCGCGTCGCGACGGCACCGAGATTCACAGCCTCGCCCGGCGCGACCGGATTCTCCTGATGGAGGAGATCGCCGAGGTCTCCGCGGCGTTGAAGCGCGTGACGGGCGCGGCCAGGATCAATGTCGGCGCGCTCGGCAACATGGTGCCGCAGCTTCACGTCCACATCGTCGGGCGCAGCGAGGGAGACCCGAACTGGCCGGGGCCGGTCTGGGGCTACGGGCAGGCCGAGCCCTATGCCGGGCGCGAGGCCGAGGCGCTGGCCCAGCGCCTGCGCGACGCCGTGGTGCGGCCATGAGCGCCGTGCGGCCGGAGCGCGCCGAGGCGCTCGCCTATGCCGGAAGCCGGCTGTCGCGCGTCGCGGAGGAGCGCGACGAGGGAACGCTCGACCGCGCGCTCGCGAACCCCGCCGCCCGCTTCTACCTCCTGCGCGGACGCTCCTGGCTCGCCCGGTCCGGCGGGGGCGCGACCGATCCGCAGTTCACGCTGGAGGAGGCCCGCGCGCTCGGCGGCGATCCGGCGCAGGCGGTTCTCCTCGGCTGGACGCAGCCCGAGCTCTCGCCGCGCCTCGTCCTCGCTTTGCCGGCGGGAGCCGAGCTGCCGGACGGAATGGAGGAGATCGACCTTCGCGCGGCCGGCGTGAAGGGAAGCCTGCCCTCCGAGATCGAGGGCGATCTGGCGCAGGGCCAACACCTGATGAACTGGCATTCCCGCACGCTCTTCTGCGGTGCCTGCGGCGCGCCCGCCGTCTCCGCCCTCGCCGGCTACCGGCGGGACTGCACGAAGTGCGGCGCCCACCATTTCCCGCGCACCGACCCGGTCGTCATCATGCTCGTCCACGACGGCGCAGGCCGATGCGTTCTCAGCCGCGCGCATCACTACGAGGCCAAGCGCTGGTCCACGCTCGCGGGCTTCGTGGAGGCGGGCGAGACGATCGAGGACGCCGTGCGGCGCGAGGTGCGCGAGGAGGTCGGCCTGACCGTCGGGCGCGTCGAATACGTCATGTCCCAGCCCTGGCCCTTTCCGGGCTCGCTGATGATCGGCTGCATCGCGGAGGCGACGGCCGGCGATCTGACGATCCAGGCGAGCGAGCTGGAGGACGGGCGCTGGTTCGATCGCGGCGAGCTTCGCCTGATGATCGAGCGGACGCACCCTGAGGGGCTGGAGACGCCGCCGCCCTTCGCCATCGCCTACCATCTGGCGCGGAGATACGCCTTCGGGTGACGCCGCCGGCACGGTTCCGGCGGCCATGGGTTCGGCGGCATGATGGCGAACAGAACAGGAAAAAATTACCGAATCCTTACGCCCCGTGCGCGCAATCCATGCAGCGGATGCACAACTGACGTGCAATCTTTGCCGTTCAATTGGGCAGCCATGCGAATTATCTCATCGGTCAAGGAACACGCCTTTCTGGAACCGACCGATGATCAACCGCCTTGCCGCCCGCCTGAAGAACTACCGCAACTACTCGCGCAGCGTTCTCGAGCTCCGCTCGATGGACGACCGCATGCTCGCCGACATCGGCGTGATGCGCGGCGAGATCGGTCGCGCCGTCCGTCACGGCCGCGGCTGAAGACTGCCTCGAACGCAGCCGTTCGGGATTGCCGAGCCCCCGCCCGCGCGGGGGCTTTTGCGTTTCTGAGAGGCTCTTCAGCATCGGCTTGAAAATCGAAGTCGATTTTCGGAAAGCCTGATGCGTCGATTCAAAGAGATAGAACGCCCTTCGTGCGTCCGTTCGGACGCACGGCACTCTAGTTCCGCTCGGGCGCAGCCGGGTACACGCCGAGGATGGTGAGCTTCTTGGTGAAGAAGTCGAGCTCCTCCAGCGCGTTCGCGACGCCCTGGTCGTCCGGGTGCCCCTCGATGTCGGCGTAGAACTGCGTGGCGGTGAACTGACCGCCGATCTGGTAGCTCTCCAGCTTGGTCATGTTGACCTTGTTCGTCGCAAAGCCGCCCAGCGCCTTGTAGAGCGCTGCCGGAATGTTGCGCACCTCGAAGACGAAGGTCGTCACCGTCGGCCCGTTGCCGGACGGCGCCCAGAGGTCGCGCTCCCCCTCCCCCGCCCGCGACAGCACCACGAAGCGCGTCGTGTTGTGCTCGGCGTCCTCGACGTTCTCGGCCAGGATCGTCAGGCCGTAGAGCTCGGCCGCAAGGCGCGGGGCGAGCGCGGCGACGTCGCTCTCCTCCATCTCCGAGACGAGGCGCGCCGCGCCCGCCGTGTCGCCCGAGACGACCGGACGCCAGCCGTTGGCACGGAGGATCGTCCGGCACTGGCCGAGAGCGTGGACGTGGCTGTGGACCTCGCGGATGTCGGCCATCGCCGTGCCGGGCTTGGCCATCAGCTGGAAGCGGATGGGCAGGAAATACTCGCCGACGATGCGCAGCCCGCTCGGCGGCAGCAGGTGGTGAACGTCCGCGACCCGGCCCGCGAGCGTGTTCTCGATGGGGATCATGGCGAGGTCCGCCTCGCCCTTCGTCAGCGCCGCGAAGGCGTCCTCGAAGGTCGGGCAGGGCAGCGGCGTGAGATCCGGATAGCAGTTCCGGCAGGCCGTGTCGGAATTGGCGCCGAACTCGCCCTGGAAGGCGATGCGCCCGGTCGGCCCGGCGAGGGGCGACAGGCGGCGGCGCGCCTCCTCCAGCTGGACGGGCGTGTCGACGCCGAGCGGAACCGTGTCCACCACCGCCGCGTCGATGCGCATGCCGGCCTCCAGCGCGCGCAGCTGCTCTAGGCTCTCCCGGCGCTCGAGATCAGACGGACCGAGCGCGACGAAGCGCTCCAGGGCGCGGCGGCGATAGGCGTAGACGCCGATATGATGAAGGAGCTCGCCCTCGCCGGCCGGCGCGGTCGCTCGGGTGAAGTAGAGCGCGCGCAGACGCCTCGCCCCGATCGCCGAGCCGACGAGCTTGACCACGGCGGGATCGTCGCGCTCGCGCTCGTCGCTGATCGGGGCCGCGAGCGTCGCGATGTCGCACTCGGGCTCGGCGCGAAGAGCCTCGACCACGGCGCGCAGCGATGCCGGCTCGATCGTCGGCTGGTCGCCCTGCAGATTGACGACGATCTCGACCTCGCTTTGCGGGTCGAGGATGGTCAGAGCCTCGAAGGCGCGGTCCGAGCCCGAGAGGTGATGCGTGCCGGTCATCACCGCCTCGAAGCCGGCGGCCTCCACGACGCGCCGGACCTCGTCCGTATCCGTGGCCACGACCACACGTCCGATCCCGGCCTCGCGCGCCCGCTCGCAGACATGCAGGACCATCGGCCGCCCGCCGATCTCGGCGAGGGGCTTGCCGGGCAGACGCGTGGAGGCCATGCGGGCGGGGATGAGAACGAGAACGGTCATGGGGCTCGTCTGGATCGCTGCCGCTCGGACGGGCGGCGGTGGCTGGAAATGCAACAGAGGTCTCGGACAATGCGCCGCGAACGCTTGATCCGACCGCGCGGCAATGCCAAGAACAATTCCAGGCTCCGTGTCCGCGGCGCCTCGTGGGAGGGCTTACAGCTGTTGCCTCGATAGGGCAAAGCCCCTAGCTTCCCGCGCGTTTCGAAAGCGTCACGTCGGCCGTGCCCATGCCGGCCGATCAGGAGCCCGCCGTTTCCATGGATTCATTCGAGGCCAACAAGATTTTCGGCGCCGTTCTGGGCACCGTGTTCGTCCTCTTCGGCGGCAGCCTCCTGGCCGAGAACATCTTCCATTCCTCCGTGCCCCAGCAGCCGGGCTACGTGATAGAGGCACCGGAACCCGGCGAGGGCGGCGTGGTCGAAGAGGTCGCGGCGGTGCCCATCGCGACCCTGCTGCAGACGGCGGACGCCGAGGCCGGCGCGACGGTGTTCCGTCGCTGCCAGTCCTGCCATTCGAACGAGGAAGGCGCGCCCGCCGGCGTCGGTCCGCACCTCTGGAACGTGGTGAACCGGCCGATCTCCGAGGATCCCGGCTTCTCCTACTCGACCGCCATGGAAGCCTTCTCGGAGGGCGCGACGGTCGTCTGGGACTACGAGCACCTGAACGGCTTCCTGACCAATCCGCGCCAATACGTGCCGGGCACCTCCATGGGCTTTGCCGGCATCTCCAACGATTCGGACCGCGCGAACCTGATCGCCTATCTGCGCACCCTGTCGAACGATCCGGCGCCGCTTCCCGAGCCGCCGGCCGAGGAAGCGGCCGCGCCCGCCGAAGGCGAAGCCGCCGCCGAGGGCGAAGCCGCGCCCGCCGCCGAGGGCGAGGCCGCCCCGGCCGAGGACGTGACGACGCCGGACGCGACGACCGACCCCAACAACACGCCGCAGATCCCGGCCTCGACCGACCCGCGCGCCTCGGGCGCCGCACCGATCTCCGAGACCCCGCCTACGACGGGTCAGGCGACCGATCCGGAAGCCGCCGAGCCGAACGTGCAGGCGCCCGCCGAAGGCGGCGAGGCACCGGCCGAGGGAGAGGCGCCCGCCGAGGCTCCGGCCGCGGGCGATGCCGAGGCTCAGCCGCAGGGAACGACGATTCTGCCCGCGCAGTGACCGGCAGGACCCTCCGCTCGAAGTGATTTTCCGGACCCGGCCCTCGTGCCGGGTCTTTTCGTTGCGGGGCCCGGGCGCCGCCGGTTGCACCCACGGTGGACAGACGGCGGAGCGCGGTTAAACTTTCGTCATCATCGCCCGTGGCCGAAGGAAGGCCACAATGGACGACCTTGCTGACATCCCGCGCCCGATGAGCGCGCGCGATCTTCCGGAGACGTGAATGACGGTGCCCTCCTCCACCCTGCGCCTCCTCGGCCTGTCGGCGCTCCTGTCCTGCGCCCTCGCCGGCTCACCTCTGGCGCAGGAGGCTTCGGCACCGGACGCGGCGGAGGCCTCGCAGGGAGCGGAAGGGGAGGATGGGGCGGCGGAGGCGGCGGACACCGCGCCGGTGATGGGCGAATGGATGACGTCGTCGGGCATCATCGAGCCTTCGAAGTACCCGGCGGATTTCCCGCACTACGACTACGTCAACCCGGACGCGCCGAAGGGCGGAACGCTCAACTCGATTCCGACCGGAGAGACCTACGACAGCTTCAACCCGTTCATCGTAAGGGGAACGCCGGCCTTCGGCATCGCGACCTTCGTCTATGACGGGCTGATGACGCAGTCGACAGACGAGCCGGGCGTCAGCCATGCGCTGATCGCCGAAGCCATGCGCTTTCCCTCCGACTATTCCTCCGTCACGTTCCGCCTCGATCCGGAGGCGCGCTGGCACGACGGCGAACCGATCACGGTCGAGGACGTGATCTGGAGCTTCGAAACCCTCACCGAGATCAATCCGCTCTACGGCAACTACTACCGCAACGTCATCTCGGCCGAGGAGACCGGCGAACGCGAAGTCACCTTCCGCTTCGACCAGACGAACAACCGCGAACTCCCCAACATCATGGGCGACCTTGCGATCCTGCCGAAGCACTGGTGGGAGGGCACGGATGCGCAGGGGCGGCAACGCGACGTGACGCAGCCCTCCCTGGAGCCACCGCTCGGCTCGGGTCCGTACCGCGTCGGCGCCTTCACGCCCGGTTCGTCGCTGATCTACGAGCGGGTGCCCGACTACTGGGCTGCCGAGAAGGGCTCGCAGAAGGGGCGCTATAATTACGATCGCATCCGCTACACCTACTTCCGCGACCAGAACGCCGAATGGCAGGCGTTCACGCGGGGCGGGTACGAAGACTACCGGGTCGAGTATCGCGCGCAGCTCTGGGCGCAAGGCTACAATTTCCCGGCTTTCCAGGACGGCCGCGTGGTGCGGGACGAATTCCCGGACGGCGGCGTACAGCCGATGCAGGGCTGGGCGCTCAACACCCGCCGCCCGCAGCTCGCGGACCCGCGTGTTCGCCAGGCTCTGACGCTCGCCTTCAATTTCCAGGAGCTCGACCGCAACCTCTTCTACGGCCTCTATGCCCGGATCGAGAGCTACTTCCAGAACTCCGAGCTCGCCGCGACCGGCCTGCCCGAAGGACTTGAGCTGGACATCCTGAACGAGGTTCGCGACGAGATCCCGCCGGAGGTCTTCACGGAGCCCTTCACGCTCCCGGACTACAATCGCCCCGGCGCGGAGCGGGAGTATCTCCGGCAGGCCTTCGAGCTTCTGCAGGAGGCCGGCTGGCGCCGCCAGGGCTCGCAGCTCGTCAACGAGGCGGGCGAGCCGTTCCGCGTCGAGTTCCTGGCACGGGACCAGAACGCGACGCGCACCATCGAGCCCTACGCCAACTCGCTCCGCCGTCTCGGCATCGATGCGACGATCCGGGTCGTCGACCTCTCCCAATATGTCGCTCGGGTCCAGAACTTCGACTTCGACATCGTCTCGGCCGTGCTGGCGCAGTCGCTCTCGCCCGGCAACGAGCAGCGCGACTTCTGGTCGAGCCGGGCCGCGGACCAGCCGGGCTCGCGCAACGTGGCCGGCATCCGCAATCCCGCAGTGGACAAGCTGATCGACAAGATCATCTTCGCGCCCGACCGCGAGACCCTCGTCGCGGCGACCCGGGCGCTCGATCGCGTCCTTCTGTGGAACTTCTACCTCGTGCCGCAATGGCGAAACGACAAGCACTGGATCGCCTGGTGGACGAAGCTGGAGATGCCCGAGACCCAGCCCGAATACGCCGGCTACGACCCCTATTCCTGGTGGATCCGTCCCGACGCGGCGCCCGATGCCGCGCCCGAGCCGGAAGGTCTGCCGGAGGGCGCCTCGCCGCCGGCCGATGACGTCGAGCCCGGCGGTCTGACGCCCGAGGCGCCGGGAGAAGGTGCCGGCCAGTGACCGCAGCGCTCGGACGCCTCACCCGCCGCCACTTCGGCCAGCTCGCCCTCGGGCTGGCGACCAGCGCGGCCCTGCCGCGCTTGTCCTTTGCGCAGGTGCCGACCGAGACCCCGCTGCACGGGCTGTCGGCCTTCGGCGATCTCAAGTACCCGGCCGACTACGCCCGCTTCGACTATGCGAACCCGGACGCACCCACCGGCGGGCGCATCGTGATGACGGTCCCCTACTGGTACTTCAACCAGTCCTCGACGACCTTCGACACGCTCAACACCTTCGTCCTGCAGGGCAACGCACCCCCCCGTATCGAGCGCCTGTACGAGGGTCTGATGACCTCCGCATGGGACGAGCCCGACGCCCTCTACGGCTGCCTTGCCAAAACCGTCACCATGTCGGCGGACCGCAACCTCTTCACATTCGAGCTTCGGCCGGAAGCACGCTTCTCCACCGGCGAGGCGCTCAAGCCCGAGGACGTCGTCTTCTCCTACGAGACGCTGAAGGCGGAAGGGCATCCGCAGATCTCGACGCTTCTGACCGAAGTCGTCGAGGTCCGGGCCGAGGGCGAGGACAGCGTCTCGATCCGCTTTTCCGGCGAACAGACCATCGCGACGGTCCTTTCCGCTCTCACGATACCGATCCTTCGGGCCGGCTTCTTCGAGGGACGGGAGTTCGCGCGCACCGGCATGACCGAGATTCCGGGAACGGGTCCCTCGCGCGTCGGCGCCTACGAGCCTGGCCGATTCATCGAATACGAGCGCCGCGACGACTACTGGGCCGCGGACATGCCCTTCGCGCGCGGGCTCGACCACTTCCAGACGCTGCGGGTGGAGTTCTTCCGCAACCGGCAGGCCGAACTGCAGGCGTTCCAGGCGGGGCTCGTCACCTACCGGCAGGAGTTCACGACTGCCGCCTGGGCGACCGAGTACCGTTTCCCGGCGGTGACGCAGGGACGCGTCAAGCTCAACGAGTTCCCGCGCTGGCGCCGGCCGTCCTTTCAGTGCTGGGCCTTCAACCAGCGGCGTGAGCGCTTCGCCGATCCACGCGTGCGCCGGGCGCTCAACCTCTGCTTCGACTTCGAGTGGACCAACGCGAACCTGATGTACGGGCTTCGCATCCACAACGATTCGCCGTTCGAGAACTCCGAGTTCAAGGCCGAAGGAGTACCCTCTTCGGAGGAACTGGCGCTGCTCGAACCCTTGCGCGACCGCTTGTCTCCGGAGGTCTTCGGGGAGGTCTGGATCCAGCGGGTGACGGACGGCTCGGGTCGGGACCGGCAGGTCCTGCGGGAAGCTTCCGACCTTCTGGCAGAGGCCGGATGGACGCGTTCCGGACGCGGGCTGGTCAACGCGGCCGGCGAGACCTTCCGTCTCGAATATCTGATGAGCGATCCCGAGCAGGTGCGCGTCTACGGCCCGATGATCGAGAATCTGCGGCTCGTCGGGGTTCAGGCGGAAGCCCGGGTGGTGGACGCCGCGCAGTATCAGTTGCGCCGCGCCTCCTTCGACTTCGACATGATCCTGACGGCCTACGGTCTCCTCCCGACGCCGACGGCCGACTCGCTCTCCTACATCTTCGGCTCGCGCTCGGCGCAGCAGCAGGGGTCGTGGAATCTGGCTGGCATGGCGGACCCCGCCGTAGACGAGCTGATCCGAGCGGCGGGACGCGCACAGAGCCGCGAAGAGCTGGTGACCGCGATCCGCTGTATCGACCGCGTCGTGCGCACGGAACTCTATTGGGTCCCCAATATCGGCGCGTCGGCGGACAATGTCGCCCATTGGGACATGTTCGGCTACGCCGAAACACGGCCGGACTATTTCGCGCCACCCGAATCCCTCTGGTGGTACGACGCGGACAAGGCTCGCGCCATCGGCCGAGGATAAGCGGGTCCGAGAACCGCACGACGAAAGGCCGATATGGGCGCCTACATTCTGCGACGACTGCTCCTGATGGTGCCGACTTTGTTCGGCATCCTCGCGATCTCCTTCGTCGTCATCCAGTTCGCCCCCGGCGGTCCGGTCGAGCAGGTGATCGCGCAGTTGCAGGGCACGGCGGGCGACCGGCTGGGGGGCGGCGGATCGGACTTCCAGGCGCAGGGGACGGGCGCGGAGGCCTCCGGCTATCGCGGCGCGCAGGGGCTGGACCCGGCCTTCATCGCGCAGCTGGAGCGCCAGTTCGGCTTCGACAAGCCGCCGCTCGAGCGCTTCGGCATCATGGTCTGGAACTTCCTGCGCTTCGACTTCGGCGAGAGCTACTTCCGCTCGATCTCCGTCATCGACCTCATCATCGAGAAGCTGCCGGTCTCCATCTCGCTGGGCCTGTGGATCTCGCTCCTCTCCTACGGCATCTCGATCCCGCTCGGCATCCGCAAGGCGCTGAAGGAGGGGTCGAGCTTCGACACCTGGACGAGCGCGGTCATCATCGTCGCCTACGCGATCCCGGGCTTCCTCTTCGCCATCCTCCTCATCGTGCTCTTCGCCGGCGGCTCCTTCCTCGACTGGTTCCCGCTGCGGGGCCTGACCTCGGACAACTGGGCGCAGCTCTCCTGGCCCGAGCGCATCCTCGACTATCTCTGGCACCTGACGCTGCCGCTTCTGGCGCTGGCGCTCTCGGCCTTCGCCACGACGACGCTTCTGACCAAGAACTCCTTCCTCGACGAGATCCGCAAGCAGTACGTGACGACGGCGCGCGCCAAGGGCCTGACGGAGCGCCGCGTCCTCTACGGGCACGTCTTCCGCAACGCCATGCTGATCATCGTGGCGGGCTTTCCCGGCGCCTTCATCGGCGCCTTCTTCACCGGCTCGCTCCTCATCGAGACCATCTTCTCGCTCGACGGGCTGGGGCTTCTCGGCTTCGAATCGATCTACCGCCGCGACTATCCGGTGGTGTTCGCAACCCTCTACATCTTCTCGCTCATCGGCCTCGTGACGACGCTCATCTCCGACCTCACCTACACCTGGATCGATCCGCGCATCGACTTCGAGAAGCGGGAGGTCTGAGGTGACGACGGTGAACGAACGCCCGCTGCCCGAAGAGGCCAAGGCCGCCGACGCGCAGGCCGATTCCGCCGCGATCGCGCAGGCGGCCCCGGCCGCGCAGACGGTGAGGCGCCAGCGGATCTCGCCGCTCAACCGGCGCCGCTGGGAGAACTTCAAGGCGAACCGGCGCGGCTTCTGGGCGCTCTGGATCTTCCTGGCGCTGTTCGGCGCCTCGCTCTTCGCCGAGTTTCTGGTCAACGACCGACCGATCCTCGTCCAGTACCAGGGCGAGTACTACTACCCGACCTTCGTCGACTATCCCGAAGAGGTGTTCGGCGGCTTCCTGCCGGTGACGGACTATCGCGACCCCTTCGTGCAGGAGGAGATCGCGGCGAACGGCTGGGCCATCTGGCCGCCGATCCGCTACTCCTACCGCTCGGTGAACAACGACATCCCCTCGCCCGCACCCTCTCCGCCCGCCTGGACGATGACCAAGGAGGAGCGCTGCCAACGTTACCCGCTGGGGGCCGAGGACCCCAACTGCACCTTCGGCAACATGAACTGGCTCGGCACGGACGACCAGGCGCGCGACGTTCTCTCCCGCCTCGTCTACGGCTTCCGCATCTCGGTCCTGTTCGGGCTGATCCTGACGGCGGCCTCGGCCGTCATCGGTGTCGCGGCCGGCGCGGTGCAGGGCTATTTCGGCGGCTGGGTGGACCTCTCCTTCCAGCGCTTCATCGAGATCTGGTCGGCGATCCCGGTCCTCTACCTCCTGCTCATCGTCGCCGCGATCCTGCCGCCGGGCTTCTGGGTGCTGCTCGGCATCATGCTGCTCTTCTCCTGGGTGGCCTTCGTCGGCGTCGTGCGGGCCGAGTTCCTGCGCGCGCGCAACTTCGAATACGTGAACGCGGCCCGCGCGCTGGGCGTGAACGACTTCACCATCATCACCCGGCATCTCCTGCCCAACGCGATGGTGGCGACCCTCACCTTCCTGCCCTTCATCCTGAACGGCTCGATCACGACGCTGACCTCGCTCGACTTCCTGGGCTTCGGCCTGCCGCCCGGCTCGCCGTCGCTCGGCGAGCTCCTGGCGCAGGGCCGCAACAATCTTCAGGCGCCCTGGCTCGGCATATCCGGCTTCGTGGTATTGTCAGTGATGCTGTCGCTGCTCGTCTTCGTCGGCGAGGCCGTGCGCGACGCCTTCGATCCGCGCAAAAGCTTCAGGTGAGCTGAGATGGGACCGGCCAGGAAGATCGTTCTGGAGAACTACCCGGTGGACAAACTCCCGGAGGATTTCCGCATCGACAAGACGCTCGGCGACCGGGTTCGGATCACGATCGAGCAGGAAGCCGGCGACGACTGGTCGCCGCTTCTGGAGCGTATCAGCCGGTATCATCGCGACAACCCCGGTCAATCGATCACCACCGAGGAGGCCGTCGCCCGAATCCGGAAGCTCCGCGACGAATGGGACTGACGTGGTAGCCATCTATTGGGACGCTAACGCCCTCGTGGACGCCGTGGAAAAAGAAGGCTCCGCCCTGCCACGCGTCATGGCGCGGCTGCGGTCGAAGGGCTGGTCGCTGTTGACGAGCGAACTCTCGATCGCCGAAGTGCTCGTCGTGCCGATCCGCCAGGAAGGCGGAGCTGATGGCGATCTACGACGAGCTCCTCGGGAACGGCAGGCTCGTCGCGACGATTCCGGTGGACCGAGCCGTCCTGATCGAAAGCGCGGCGGTTCGGGCACGGTCCAGCCAGAAGCTTCCCGACTCCATCCACGTCGCGACCGCCAGCCTCGCCGGCTGCCGCTTCCTCGTCTCCTCCGACAAGGGCCTCCGCCTTCCCGAAGGATTGGACCGCGTCGCGATCGAAGACGCCGAAACGATCGGAACCTGAACATGACCGGCCATTCGCACGATCACGCCCACGACCATCACGACCATTCCGGCGGCAGCCGCTCGCGGATCGGCTGGGCGGCGGTCCTCACCGGCTCCTTCATGGTCGCCGAGGCCGTCGGAGGCCTGATCTCGGGATCGCTCGCGCTTCTGGCCGACGCGGGACACATGCTGGTCGACTTCGCCGGCCTCGCGCTCGCCTATTTCGCCATCGTCCTCGCCGCCCGGCCCGCGACCGCGCGCCGCACCTTCGGCTACCAGCGCCTGCCCGTGCTGATCGCCTTCTCCAACGGCCTCGTCCTCTTCTTCATCGCCGCCTGGATCATCGTGGAGGCGGTGCGGCGCCTGAACTCCCCGGTCGAGATTCTGGCCGGACCCATGCTGGCGGTCGCGATCGGCGGTCTCGTCGTCAACATCGCGGCCTTCTTCATGCTGCATGGCGGCGACCAGGAGGACCTGAACCTTCGCGGGGCGCTCCTCCACGTCATGGGCGACCTTCTCGGCTCGGTCGCGGCCATCGCCGCCTCCCTGACGATCCTCTACACCGGTTGGACGCCGATCGACCCGATCCTGTCGGTCCTCGTTTCGCTCATCATTCTGGGCAACGCCTACCGGCTGGTGAAGGCCTCCGCCCACATCCTCCTGGAAGGGGCGCCGGCGGGGGTGGAGGCGGCGGAGATGCGGGACCGGCTCGCAGCCGCAGTTCCCGGCCTTTCCGACATCCACCACGTCCATGTCTGGACCATCGCGCCGAAGAAGCTGGCCGCGACGCTGCATGCCCGCATGGCCGAGGGAGCGGACGGCGCGCTCGCCGTGCGGGCGCTCAAGCGGGAGCTTTCGTCCGCCTACGGCATCAGCCACGCGACCATCGAGATCGAGATCGGCGACGGCCCCTGCGCGGACGGAACCCATCACGGCCACGGCTGCGATCACGACCACGCCGACCACGACCATCCGGCCCCTCGCGCCGCGCACCGACACCCGCACGACGATGCCCATCGTCACGACCATGACGGTGCCCATCGTCATGCCCTCACCGCCGCCGGAGCCCCCGCTTGAGCGCCATGCCCGAGATTTCGCCGAAGGTCGCACCGCTCCTGTCGGTGCGCGACCTCTCCGTCGCCTTCCACCAGGGCGGGCGCACCACGACGGCCGTCGACCGCGTCTCCTTCGAGATCGGGCAGGGCGAGACCGTCGCGCTCGTCGGCGAATCCGGCTCGGGCAAGAGCGTGACCGCGCTCTCGATCCTGAAGCTCCTGCCCTATCCGGCCGCCAGCCACCCGTCCGGCGAGATCGTCGTCGGCGACACGGATCTGCTGAAGGTCGACGACAAGGGCCTGCGGGCCGTTCGCGGCAACGAGATCTCGATGATCTTCCAGGAGCCGATGAGCTCGCTCAACCCGCTGCACACGGTCGAGCGGCAGATCGGCGAGGTGCTTCGCATCCATCGCGGCATTTCCGAGCGCGAGGCGCGGGCCCGCACGCTGGAGCTCCTGACCCAGGTCGGCATCCGCGATCCCGAGACGCGGCTGAAGAGCTTCCCGCACCAGCTCTCCGGCGGGCAGCGCCAGCGCGTCATGATCGCCATGGCGCTCGCCAACGAGCCGAAGCTCCTGATCGCCGACGAGCCGACGACCGCGCTCGACGTGACCGTGCAGGCGCAGATTCTCGCGCTTCTCAAGACGCTCCAGACCGAGCGGCGGATGGGGCTCCTCTTCATCACCCACGACCTCGGAATCGTGCGCAAGATCGCCGACCGGGTCTGCGTGATGTACAAGGGCAAGATCGTCGAGGAAGGGCCGACCGCCCGCATCTTCGCGGAGCCCGAACATCACTACACCAGGCACCTTCTGGCCGCCGAGCCGAAGGGCCGCCCGCCCGCCGCCAACGCCAATGCGCCGCTGGTGATGGAGGCCAAGGACCTGAAGGTCTGGTTCCCGATCAAGACCGGGCTGATGCGGCGCACGACCGGCCACGTGAAGGCGGTGAACGGGATCGATCTCTCCGTCCGCGCCGGGCAGACGGTGGGCGTCGTCGGTGAATCCGGCTCGGGCAAGACGACGCTCGGCCTCGCCCTCACGCGCATGATCGCCTCCAAGGGCGAGATCCGTTTCGAGGGGCAGCGGATCGACGACCGATCCTTCAAGGCGATGCGCGAATTGCGCTCGGCGATCCAGATCGTGTTCCAGGACCCCTACGGCTCGCTTTCGCCCCGCATGTCGGTCGCCGACATCGTGGCCGAGGGGCTGGAGGTCCACGAGAAGCGCATCGGACCGGACGAGCGGGACGCGCGCGTGGTCGACGTGCTGCGCGAGGTCGGTCTCGACCCCGAGACGCGCTTCCGCTACCCGCACGAGTTCTCCGGCGGCCAGCGCCAGCGCATCGCCATCGCGCGCGCCATGATCCTCAAGCCGCGCTTCGTCATGCTCGACGAGCCGACCTCCGCGCTCGACATGAGCGTGCAGGCGCAGGTGGTGGACCTCCTGCGCGACCTGCAGAGGAAGCACGATCTCGCCTATCTCTTCATCAGCCACGATCTGAAGGTCGTGCGCGCCCTGGCGAACGAGGTGATCGTCATGCGCGCCGGCGAAGTGGTGGAGCGCGGCACCTCGGACGAGATTTTCGAGCGACCGAAGACCGACTACACCAAGGCCCTGATGGCCGCCGCCTTCGACATCGAGGCGGTGCCGACGGCGGCGGTCGCTTCGTGAGGGACGGTTTGCCAGGCGACGAGCCGCTCGATTTCAAGATCGTGTCGGAGGAGCATCTGGCGGGCGATTTTCGGCCGCTGAAGACGCTGGCCGTCGAACACGCCTCGCTCTCGGGCGGGGCGCCGCACCGCTTGAGCCGCGAACTGGTGCGGGCGGGAACGGCGGCGGCGATCCTTCCCTACGACCCGAAAACCGATTCCATCGTCGTCATCCGCCAGTTCCGGATCGGCGCGGCCTTGGCGACCCCGCACGCCGCCCCGCTGGAGCTCCCGGCGGGTCTTCTCGACGACGGCGAAAGCCCGGCCGAGGCGGCGCGGCGCGAACTCTTCGAGGAGACCGGACTGGAGGCTCGGGCGATGGAGGAGGCCTTCACCATCCTGTCCTCGCCCGGCCTCACCGACGAGGCGATCGTCGTCTTCCTCGCCCTCGTCGACGCTGCGAAGCTGGCGGGAACGGCCGGCATGGCGGAGGAGAACGAGGACATCCTGCCGCTCGCCTTTCCGGCGCGCGACCTCATATCCGCCTGTGACGAGGGGCGCATCGCCAACGGCTTTCTCTTCGCGGGCCTGCAATGGTTCGCCCGCCGGGGACGCGAGCGCGCGGACCGCCTCTCGCGGGCGTGGAACGGGAGACCAGCGACGTGACGATCCTTCTATCGGTGACCGGCTTCGAGCCGACCCGCTGGCTGCGGGCCCTGAAGCAGCATCTTCCGCAGGAGACCGTCGTCACGCGGCCCGAGCGCGCCGACGATCCGGCCATCGACTACGCCATCGTCTGGAAGCAGCCGCCCGGCGTTCTCGCCGATCTTCCGAACCTCAAGGCGATCTTCTCGCTGGGCGCGGGCGTCGATCACATCCTCGCGGACCGCACCGTGCCGCCGGAGCTGCCGATCGTGCGCATCGTCGCACCGGATCTGACGAGCCGCATGAGCGAATACGTGCTCTGGCGCGTGCTCGACCATTTCCGCAAGGGCATGACCTATCGCTCGCAGCAGTCGCGCCGGCTCTGGAACGAGCGCCTTCAGCCCTCGGCGGGCGAGGTGACGGTCGGCATCCTCGGTCTCGGCGAACTCGGCCGGGATGCCGCCCGCAAGCTCAATCTCGTCGGCTTCCAGATCGCCGGCTGGAGCCGCCGGCCGAAGAACCTGCCCGGCGTCGAGACCTTCCACGGCACCGACGGCCTGAAGGCCTGCCTTTCGGTCTCCGACATCATCGTCGTCCTTCTGCCGCTGACGCCCGACACGCGCGGACTGATCGACGACGACTTCCTCAGCCATCTGAAGGGCGAGACGCCGCTCGGGCGCCCCGTCCTCATCAATGCGGGCCGCGGCGGGCTGCAGAGCGATTCGGCCATCCTGCGCGCCCTCAACGACGGACGCCTGATGGAGGCCTCGCTCGACGTCTTCGAGCGCGAACCGCTGCCGCGCGACTCGGCGCTCTGGCGTCATCCGCAGGTCTTCATCACGCCGCACGCGGCCGCCTCGTCCGAACCCGAGGCGCTGGTGCCCCTGATGGCGCGGCAGCTGGAGGCCCATCGGCGCGGTGAGGCGCTGACGAACCTCGTGGACCGGAACGCCGGCTACTGAGCCGGCGCTTCTGCGTCCGGCGCGTTCTTTTCCAGCCATTCGCGCATCACCGCGATCTCGGCCTCCTGCGCCTCGACGATCTCCTCGGCCAAGGCCCGCATTTCCGGATCGTCGCCGTGTTCGAGGACGATGCGGGCCATGTCGATCGCGCCCTGATGATGGGGGATCATCGATCGGGCGAAGTCGATATCCGCGTCCCCGGTGAGTTGGACCGCCATGTTCTCGTGCATCGCAGCGTTCGCCGCCTCGAAGGCGGACCGGGCGTCGGCCTCCGATGTCGTTGCCGAAGCGCCGTGGCCGGCGTCATGGCCGGCGCCGTGGCCGGCCGAATGGTCCGTGCCTTGCGCGAGCGCGAGGGCGATGCCGGCCAGGAGGAACGGAGCGGCGAGAAAAGCGGCTTTCATCACAAGGTCTCCCGTGAACGCGAAGTCGGAAACCGTTGCAGGTAGGGCTTCCCCCTGCGGGAAGGTCAAGCCGCCTGTCTAAGATGCTCCGGCGCCCGGCGGACGGACGTGACGGGCGAGCCCCTCGCGCCGATGCGCGCCACCGCCTCGTCCAGCGGCTCGATCGCCGTCATCATGTGATGGGCGTTGGCATGGAGAAGCCGGGCTTCGTCGAGCATGATGCCGACATGGCCCTTCCAGAAGACCAGGTCGCCGCGCTGCCGGGGCGCGGCCGGGTCGATCTCGATCGCCCACGCCTCCTGCATGTCGGAATCGCGCGGCGCGGCGATGCCGGCCATGGCGAGCGCCATCTGCGTCAGCCCCGTGCAGTCGATCCCGAGCACCGACTTCCCGCCCCAGAGATAGGGCGCGCCCAGGAACCGCTCGGCCACGGCGACGAAATCCGGCGCCACCTCGGATGAAGGGGAAAGATGCTGCGCGACGACCGCGCCGAAGGGCGCGACCAGCCGGTAGTCGGCATTGTGGTCGCTCGCCTCCCCGATGATGGCGACGCGCGCGCCCATGGGCAGGGCGTCGAGCGGCGGCGCCTTGATGTCGGGGGCGGGGAAGACGAAGGTTCGTGGAACATGGACCTTGAACGGCAGGTCCCCGGTCGCCGGACCGAGCGCCTCGGTCGGCATGAAGCCGACATAGGAATCGGCCTCGAGCTGGACGAGCGACCAGCCCTCATCGCCCGTCTGGAAGATGAGGACGGCCTCGCCGAACAGCGCCTGCGTTTCCAGCGGCGCGTCGCTCGCCGGTCGCCTGCGAAGGTCGGCGATCGGAACGCGGACGTTGGCGCGTCGCCCTTCGACATAGCGTGCGGCCTCGACGCGGCCCTTCAGCCGCACGTCCGCCCAGTCCTCGCCATAGGCGTGGATGCGCTTGTCCAGGCTCATCGCGGCAGGCCCGCCGCTTCCTCCACCATGCGATCGGCGAGGCGCGAGACGTAGAGGCTGCCGGCGACCGTTCGCCGGATCAGGACGTTGCGCCGGTCCTCCGGGTCGCGTCGGCGCTCCAGAAGGTCGAGCCGGCCCATCGTGTCGAGGGCACGGGTGATGACGGGCTTGGTCACGTTCAGCTTTCCGGCAAGGCCGCGCACCGTGTGCGGCGGCGGCTCCAGATAGACGGTCAGGAGAAGCGCGGTCTGGCGCACGGTCAGATCCTGCTCCGCCTCGCGCGACTGCCGCAGCGCATTGCGGTGCATCAGCCGCAAGGCTTGCGCGGGACGCATCTCGATGCCCATCGCGCCGCCTCCACAGCTTTCGTTTCGGACCCGGTCCGGAACGCTATGCGGGTTCGCGCAAGCGCGCAAGGGCGCCGCGAACCGTCAGTCCAGCGCCGCGATGACGCGGGCCAGCGCCCGGATCCCCTGCGCCTCGCCGCCGACAGGGCCGGTCGGGCCCGCCTTCGGCCGCCAGCCATAGACGTCGAGATGGACCCAGGAACGGGCCCGTTCCACGAAGCGCTGAAGGAAGAGCGCCGCCGTCACCGAGCCCGCCATGCCGTCGCTGGTGACGTTGTTCGTGTCGGCGATCTTGGAGGAGAGGTTGCCGGCATAGGGACGCCAGAGCGGCATCCGCCAGAGCGGGTCGAAGAGCTCGCCCGACGCCTTCGCGATGTTCGCTGCGAGCGCGTCGTCGTCTGTGTAGAAGGGCGGCAGGTCGGGGCCGAGGGCGACGCGCGCCGCGCCCGTCAGGGTCGCCATGTCGATCAGGAGGCGCGGCGCCTCCTCGTCCGCGAGCGCCAGGGCATCGGCGAGGATCAGCCGGCCCTCGGCGTCGGTGTTGCCGATCTCGACCGTGCGCCCCGCGCGGCTCGTCAGCACGTCGCCGGGCCGGAAGGCGTTGCCGGAGATGGCGTTCTCGACCGCCGGGACCAGCACGCGGAGGCGGACCGGCAGGCGGGCGGCCATGACGAGACGGGCGAGCCCGAGAACGTTCGCCGCCCCGCCCATGTCCTTCTTCATCAGGAGCATGCCGGAGGCCGGCTTGATGTTGAGACCGCCCGTGTCGAAGGCGACGCCCTTGCCGACGAGCGTGACCTTCGGCGCGTCCGCAGCGCCCCAGGACAGGTCGATCAGCCGGGGCGCCTCGGCGCTGGCGCGGCCGACGGCGTGGATCATCGGCAGGTTCGCGGCCAGAAGCTCGTCGCCCACGACGGAGGAGACGTCCGCGCCGAAGGCTTGAGCGAGTTCGCGCACCGCCGCCTCGATCCCGGCCGGGCCGAGATCGTTGGTCGGCGTGTTGATGAGGTCGCGGACGAGATGCGTCGCGCGGGCGGTCTCGACGACCGATGCGACATCGGCGCCCTCGACGAAGAGACGCGCCGCCACCGGAGCGGAGGGGGCGAGATAGCGTTCGAAGCGGTAGCCGCCGTTCAGGACGGCGAGCGCGGCGAGATCGGGGTCGAGCGCGTCGGAACGCGACAGCGTCCAGTCGCCCGCGGGCAATGCGGCGGCGAGCGCGCCGGCCAGCATGGACCGCTCGGCCCGCTGCATCCGCTCGGCCTTGCCGAGGCCGAGCAGCGCGGACGCCGCCTCCCCCGCGTCGCCCGGCACGAGCAGCACCTCGCCCGCGCCCCCCGTGAACCGGCTGGCCTTGGCCCAGGCGCGCGTGGCGGGCGAGAGCTCGTCGAGCGCGTTCTCGTAGACGGGTGTGACGGGGCGTGCGCCTTCGGCGGCACGGTCGGCGAGGCGGTCCTGCATGGTTCGGCGGTCCTTCCGGTCTTCCAGACTGCAGCTGCTATCGCCTGCCTGCTTAACGGACCGTTAGGGTTAACGAAATATGGTCGGGCGGCGAGCGATCCCCGGCCGAGACGGCCCGGCGGACGTTCATCCGTTTCACGGGAGACGATCGATGACGAGACCGGTACCGGCGATCCGCATGTTTGCGCGCGCGCTCGCTCCGTCCCGTCCGATCCTCGGCCTTCTGGCCGCCGCGCTCCTTTCGGGCTGCGCCAACACCTCTTCCATGCACACCGGCTCGATCGCCTCGCGCCAGGCCGAAGCGGTGCTGCCCGCCGAACGCGTCGCCTCGATGAGCGCGGCCGAACTCGACACGATGACGCGCGCCTACGGCGCCTCCTACGAGACCAACCCGCAGGACAAGGCGACGGGCATGGCCTATGCCTCCAGCCTTCGCATGACCGGACGCAACGACCAGTCGCTCGCCGTCATGCAGCAGATGGCGATCGCCCATCCGCAGGACCGCGATGTTCTGGCCGCCTACGGCAAGGCGCTGGCCGGAGCGGGCGAGCTGGAGAAGGCGCTGGACGCGGTGCGCCGGGCGCAGACGCCGGACCATCCCGACTGGGGGCTCCTGTCCACGGAGGGCGCGATCCTGGACCAGCTCGGCCAGACGGGGCCGGCCCGCGTCCTCTTCCAGAAGGCGCTCGACATCCGCCCGAACGAGCCGTCGGTCCTCTCCAATCTCGGCATGTCGTATCTGATGGCCAACGACCTCGCGAACGCCGAGCGGGTTCTCGCGACGGCCGTCGTGCAGCCGGGCGCGGACAGCCGCGTGCGCCAGAACCTCGCCCTCGTCGTCGGGCTTCAGGGCCGTTTCGATGAAGCGGAGCGGATCGCGGCGGGCGAGCTTTCGCCGGAGGAGGCCGCCGCCAACATCGCCTATCTGCGCGGCGTCCTGTCCCAGCGCAACACCTGGGCCGAACTGGAACGCGACGGCGCCTGAGCGCCCCTCTCCCCGAGCGCTCCCGAAAGACGAAAGCCCGCGCCGGATCCCGATCGATCCGCGACGCGGGCTTCTTCCGTCCCCGACCCGGCGACGAGCGTCAGTTCAGCCCCATGCCCTGGATCACGGCCGGGCCGAGGATGACGGCGAAGAGCACCGGCAGGAAGAACAGGATCATGGGCACGGTGAGCTTGGGCGGCAGCGCGGCGGCCTTCTTCTCGGCCAGGGCCATGCGCATGTCGCGGTTCTCCTGCGCGAGCGTGCGCAGCGCGGTTCCCAGCGGCGTTCCGTATCGCTCGGCCTGGATCAGCACGACGCAGACCGTGCGCACCGATTCCAGATTGGTGCGCTTGGCGAGATTCTCGTAGGCCTGGCGGCGATCCGGCAGATAGGAGAGCTCCGCCGTGAGGAGCACGAGCTCCTCGGCCAGCGGCACGGACTGGATGCCGATCTCGTTCGCCACCCGCCGGAAGGCGGCCTCGGCGGAGTTTCCCGATTCCACGCAGATCAGCAGAAGGTCGAGCGCGTCCGGAAAGGCGCGCGTGATCGACTGGCTGCGCTTGGCGGCCTGGTTCTTGATGTAGAGGACCGGCGCGTAAAAGCCGGCGAAGCCGATGACGATGCAAAGGGCCAGCCGGACGAGCCCGCCCCAGTCCTGCAGGAGGCCGAGCCCGAAGACGTAGGCGAAGGCCAGGAACAGGAACAGCACCGGGAGGCACACGCGCGCGAAGAGGAAGACGGTCAGCGCGTTCTGCGATCGGTAGCCCGCGACGCGCAGGCTCTGGATCGTCTGCTCGTCGGCCAGGGCGCGCTTGAGGTCGAGCGCCCGCACGACCCTGGCGGCGATGCCGTCGTCGGGACGTCGCTGGCTGCGGCCCTTGCCCTGCTCGTTGGCGAGGCGCGCCCGCTCTCGCGCGCGCATCTTGTCGCGCTCGATGGCCACCGCCTTCATGCGGCTCTTCAGCTCGTTGCCCGCCAGGATCGGCAGCGCGAAGGTGACGAGCGAAAGGAAGACGGCGAGCGAGGCCAGCGCCCCCACGAGGATGCTGGGCGAGATGCCGTAGGCGTCGAGAATGTCCATCGTCCCCTCCGATCCGTGGAAACGAGCCCACGCCGGCCATCGATCTTCAGAAGTCGAACGCGATCATCTTCTTCATCACCAGCACCCCGATCATCATCCAGAAGAGGGAGCCGGCGAGAATGAGATTGCCCGTCAGCGTGGTGAAGAGGAGCATGATGTAGGCGGGCGTCGTCAGGAACACGAAGAACATGACGAGCGGGGGCAGCGCCGCGATGATCGCGCCCGACGCCTTGGCCTCCATCGACATGGACTGGATCTTGGCCTTCATCTTCTTGCGGTCGCGCAGCACCCGGCTGAGATTGCCGAGCGCCTCCGACAGATTGCCGCCGGCCTGGCTCTGGATCGCGATGACGATGGCGAAGAAGTTCGTCTCCGTCAGCGGCATGTTCTGGTACAGCCGCTCCACCGCCTCGGAGGTCGGCAGGCCGAGCGCCTGCGCCTCGACGACCCGGCGGAACTCGGACGCCACGGGCTCCTTGGCTTCCGTCGAAATCATCCGCAGCGTGTCGTTCAGGGGCAGGCCCGACCGGATGCCGCGCACGATCACGTCGATCGCGTTCGGAAACTCCTCGATGAAGAGGGCCTGGCGCTGCAGTCGCCGCCGTCGCAGGAACCAGCGGGGCAGGCCGAGCGCGGCCGACACGCCGACCAGAAGGGCGACGAGAAGCGAGAGGTTCAGGGCGAGGGCGAAGAAGAAGGCGAAGAGACCGACGCCCGTGCTCGCGCCGATGAAGGCCGGCAGGCCGATCGAGAGGCCCGCCTGCTGGATGCGCCGCTCCAGCGTCATGTGCGAGACGGCCTTGTCGTGCTGCTTCTGCTTGTCCTCGACCGCCTTGAGCGAAGCGTGGAGGGTGCGGCGCCGCTTGGCGATCTCCTGGTTGCGCTCGCGCAGGCTGCGCCGCGCCTCAAGGGTCGAGGACGGACCCTTCATGTGCGACAGGCGGTTCTCGGCGCGCTTCTCCATCGCGATGGCGGGCTGCAGCACCACATAGGCCAGCGACCCGACCGCCACGCCCGTGAGGAGCACGAAGAGCAGGATCATCGGATCACGAGGCCCCCGACACCGCTTCCGACGCGTCGAGGGCGGCCGCGAGCCGGTTCTCCTCGTTGAAGTAGCGCGCGCGGTCCCAGAAGGCCGGACGGGCGATGCCCGTGGAGCGGTGGCGGCCGAGCAGCTTGCCGCGCGAGTCCTCGCCCATGATCTCGTAGACGAACAGGTCCTGCGTGGTGATGACGTCGCCCTCCATCCCCGTGACCTCGGTGATGTGGGTGATGCGGCGCGAGCCGTCCCGAAGGCGCGCGGCCTGCACGATGACGTCGACCGAGCCGACGATGATCTCGCGCACGGTGCGCGGCGGCAGCGAATAGCCGCCCATGGCGATCATCGATTCCATGCGGTTGAGGCATTCGCGCGGGGAGTTGGAGTGGATCGTCCCCATCGAGCCGTCGTGGCCGGTGTTCATCGCCTGCAGGAGATCGAAGACCTCCGGGCCGCGCACCTCGCCGACGATGATGCGCTCGGGCCGCATGCGCAGGCAGTTCTTCACGAGGTCGCGCATGGTGATCTCGCCCTCGCCCTCGATGTTGGGCGGGCGCGTCTCCAGCCGCACGACATGCGGCTGCTGGAGCTGCAGTTCGGCCGAGTCCTCGCAGGTGATGATGCGCTCGTCGGCGTCGATGTAGCGCGTCAGGCAGTTCAGCAGCGTCGTCTTGCCCGAGCCCGTGCCCCCGGAGATGACGACGTTGCAGCGCACGCGCCCGATGATCTCGAGGATCGTCGCGCCCTCCGGCGTGATCGTGCCGTAGCGCACGAGCTGGTCGAGGGTGAGCTTGTCCTTCTTGAACTTTCGGATGGTGAGCGCCGCCCCGTCGATGGCGAGCGGGGGCGCGATGACGTTCACGCGGCTGCCGTCGGGCAGGCGCGCGTCGCAGATCGGCGAGGTCTCGTCCACGCGCCGGCCGACCTGGCTGACGATGCGCTGGCAGATGTTCAGAAGCTGCTGGTTGTCGCGGAAGCGGATGTTCGCCTCCTCGATCTTGCCGCCGACTTCGATGAAGGACTGGCGCGAGCCGTTGATCATGATGTCGGAGATGTCGTCGCGTTCCAGCAGCGGCTGCAGCGGCCCGTAGCCGAGCATGTCGTTGCAGATGTCGGCGAGCAGGTCCTCCTGCTCGGCGATCGTCATCGCGAAGTTCTTGATCGCGATGATCTCGTTGACGATGTCTCGGATCTCCTCCTTCGCCGTCTCCGCGTCCAGCTTGGCGAGCTGCGCCGGATCGACCGTGTCGATCAGCGCGGTGAATATCTGCGTCTTGATCTCGTAATAGCCGTCGGCGCGCCGCGGGCCCTTCGCGGGCGCGGGCTCGGGACGGGCGGCAGGGCGCGGCTCGGCCGCGCGTGCCGCCGGAACGTCGGCGACCGCAGGCGTGGCAGGCGCCGACGCCGGCCGTTCGGCGGGCGCAGGAGTTCCCGACGCGGGGCCGCGTCTACCGAACATCACCCGCCCTCCCCTTGCATCGAACCCCCGTCATGTCCGCCATCTCGTCCGCTCAGGCCCGCTTGCGCCGCACGAGGTCGAGCAGCATCGCCGCGCCCGTGCGCTGGGAGCGCTTCACCAGGGAGCGGCCCGTCACCAGATGGGCGAGATCGCGCATCGCCTCGTTCGCCGCATGTTTGGGCTCGGTCTCGGCGATCATCTGCCCGTTGTTGGCCGAGGTGCCGAACAGCTGCGGATCGAAGCCGATCGTCGCGGCGGCCTCCAGACCGATGGCGTCGAGGAATTCGCCGGCCGGGATCTCCGGCCGCTTGGGCGCGCCCACCTGATTGAGGACGATGCGCGGCGCCGGATCGTTCGGCCGCAGGACCTTGAGCGTATCGGCGAAGTTCTTGGCATTGCGCAGGTTCGCCAGATCCGGGATCGCGGTGAGCACGATCTCGTCGGCCTGCCGCAGCACCGAGCGCGTCCATTCGTTCCAGACATGGGGCACGTCGAGGACGACGACCGGCGTGGAGCGCTGCGCCGCCTCGATGAGGGCGGCGAAGGCATCGCCGGAAAAGTCGTAGGTGCGGTCGAGGACGGACGGCGCGGCCAGAAGCGACAGATGCTCGGCGCAGCGCACGAGCAGGCGGTCCAGAAGGATTTCGTCCAGCCGGTCCGCGGAGGACACCGCTTCCGCGATCCCCTGCGGCGGGTCCTGGTCGAAATTGATGTTGGCCGTGCCGAAGGGCAGGTCGAGATCGGCCAGAACGACCTCGGCGGAGAAGAGTCGCGCGATCGTCCAGGCGACGTTGTGCGCGATGGTGGATGATCCGACGCCGCCCTTGGCGCCGACGAAGGCGAGGGTCCGCCCGAGCGGAGCCGCCTCGTCGTCGACGAAGATGCGCGCGACGGGCTCCAGAATGTCGACGAGCGAGACGGGCGAGACGAGATATTCGGATATCCCGCGCTGCATCAGCTCGCGATAGAGGCGAACGTCGTTGTGGCGCCCGATCACGAGCACCCTGGTGCCCGCGTCGCAATGCTGCGCCAGCGCTTCCAGCTCGGCGAGCAGCGCATCGGGGTCGAGGGCGCTTTCCAGGATGATGAGGTTCGGCGTCGAGGCGCCGGCGTAATGCGCGCAGGCCGCCTTGATGCCTCCGTTCTGGACACGCACCTGAGTCTTGGCCATGCGCCGGTCCCGGCCGGCCTCCTCGATGGCCTCGTAGGTCTGGGCGGTCTCGACGAAGGCCTGGATGGAGATGCGCGGCAGGGGCCGCATGGCGCCGATCGCCGGGCCGGCCGCCTCGTCCAGATCGATCTGCGCGGCATGCGCGCCCGAGGATGCGAGAGAGGCCATCAGTATTTCACCTCCCCGGAGACGGGAAACGGAGCGCCGGCGCGATAGCGCCCAAGCGCGCTGGTGCGGCGCGAGGCGTCGATCTCGCTGCGTCCGCGCGGGGTCAGAAGGTCCTGCGGATCGGCGATCTGCGCGGCGAGGTTCGACTGGCTGGCGCAGCCGAAATTGAAGTAGTTGCGGTTCTCGTGGGTCGAGGCGAGGTCCTCCGGCCAACGGCCGCAAGGAGCGACGCTCGCCTGGAGCGAGGAGAAGGCGAGGCGCAGCGGCACCGGCCCCGAGATGCCGCCCGTCGGATAGCTGGAGACGAGGATCCTGTCGTGCGGCACGCCGTTCGCCCGCAGGCGGGAGACGGCATCGACCGCCGCGAGCCGGGCCGCCGACTCGTTCAGCGATCCGACCGGCACCATCACGCGGATCGCGGCGGAGCGGGCATGGCGGAAGCGGCCGGCGAACTCGTCGATGCGCGAGGCGGAGCCCAGCGTCAGCTTGGTGTCGCGCGAGGTGACCGGAATTTCGAGAACGCTCTCGCCTTCCGAGACGACGATCGGATGCTGCGTGCGGTAGTCCGAGGGGACCGCGCCCACCTCGATGTTGTGGACGTTGGCGCAGCCGGCCAGAAGGGTGGCCGCGACGAGGGGGGTGAGCAGCCGAATCATTTGTAGATGTATCCGACATGGCCGTTGTAGCGGCCGGGAGGAAGGTTCGTCTCGGTCGCTCCGTAGACGCGGTTGATGCGGCCGAGAAAGTTGGCAGAGCCGTCCGAGGTGAAGGCGAGCCCGTCGTCGGGGCGCGTCAGCTCCTGCCGCGCGACCGGCCGCACCAGATAGGGCGTGACGATGACGACGAGCTCCGTCTCGTAGCGCTGGAAATCCCTGGAGCGGAAGAGCGTGCCGAGGATCGGCAGGCGCGACAGACCGGGGAAGCCGGAGACCACCTGCCGCACCTCGTCGCGCACCAGACCGGCGATGACGAGGCTGCCGCCCGAGGGGAGTTCGACGGTGGTGTCGGCGAGGCGCTTGCGGATGCCGGGCACGTTGAGCCCCGGCGCTACGCCGCCGGGAATGGTGAAGGGCGATTCGAACGTCGGTTCGGAGACGGCGGTGCGAACCTTCAGGCTGATGCGGCCGGGACCGAGAACGACCGGCGTGAAGTCGAGACCGATGCCGTAATCGACCTGGCGGGACTGGTACTCCACCGACGGGGGAGAGACATCGTAGCCGATGATCGCTCCGTTCTGCCCGAGGATGGGCGTGCGAGTTTCCGGTGTCTCGCGCTTGCCGGAAGCAATGGCGAACTCGCCGCCGACCAAGAAGCTCGCGCTCTCTCCCGAGATCGCCGTCAGGCTCGGCTCGGCGAGCGTGCGCATGACGCCGGCCTGCTCCAAGGCCGAGAGCTGGGCCGTGATCCCGTTGCGGCCTCCCGAATTGAGGAGGGAGCCGCCCGAGGTCGTGATCGCCTTGCCCAGGCCGAAAGGATTGTCGCCGATCGCGTTGAACGCGATGCCGTCGATCGAACCGGCGCCGATCCCGTCGATGCCGAGCTGCTTGATGATCGAGCGCTGGACCTCGGCGACCGTCACCTTGAGCGTGACCTGATCCTCGCCCTGGATGTCGAGAAGGTTGACGATCTGCGAGCGCTGACGGGTTTCGGCGGCCTGCGAGACGCCCGAGCCGAGCCCTGCCGCGGCCTGGCCGGAAGCGGCGACGATATACTGGCTCGTCGTCGCCTCGCCGCCCGCTACGTAGATCTCCGCCAGACGCACGGCCTGCGCGGCGTCCTGCGGCGTCATCACCGTGCCGGTCAGAACGACGTTGTCGTTCAGCATCTCGGCGCGCACCTCCGCCGTCGGCAGGAAGCGGCGGATCGTGTCCTCCAGCCCGGAGATGTCCCGCTCGACACGGATGTCGAGAACGGCGATCTCCTGGCCGGTGCCGTCGAAGACGAAGATGTTGGTCTGCCCGATGCGCTTGCCGAAGATGTAGATCCGGCGCGCGGTCCGCGTCACCGCGTCCGCGACGGCGGGATTGGCGACGAGGATGTCGTGCGCGTCGCGCGGCAGGTCGATGACGCGCGACTTGTCGAGGCCGAGCGAGATGGACTGCTGCGGCCGCGTGACGGCGACGATGGCGCTGTCCTGCGCGCGGACGGGCGCGGCCGAAAGGCAGCTCAATCCTGCCAGCGCGGCCAGGGCGAAGGCGCGAAGGGAAATGGGGCGGAGAGGCTTCATCGTCGACATCCTCAGTTCCCCGTCATGACGTCGCTGGTCCGCCCGTAGCGCACGAGCTTCACGCGCGTTCGCTCGGGCAGTTCCTGCTCGAGAAGGAAGCGGGCATAGCCCGCGCTCCCCGGCACGGAATCGCTCAGCGAGCGCAGCGAGAGGACGAGGCTCTGGGACATCTCCTGGGCGACGGTCAGCGCCTCGGCCTGCGCCGGATCGACCTCGAGCGTCGCGGTCGAACCGACGACGACGCTCGTCCCGTTCTGCTCCTCGATGGTCTGGTCGATGGCGAGGACGCGCAGATTGCGCAGCACCGTTTCGGTCTCGTAGCGATTCTGATCGACGAGGCGTGTCATGATGACGTCGACATGGTCGTTCGGCAGGATGAAGCCGCCGGCCGAGGTCTCGGCCGCGATACGCACGGCGACGGCGCGCTTGCCGCTCGGAAGGATGGCGGACATGAAACCCCGGTCCGCGCGCACGAGCTTGGTCTCGCGCACCGGCTCGCCGGAGAAGAAGCTCTGCCGGGCGATGGACCGCCCGATCTCGCTGATTGCCTCGGGGCGGGTTTCGCGCAGGATCAGATCCTCGCCCACCGCCTCCTTCGGCCAGGTCCGCCAGGCGAGAGCGCCCTCGACGGTGTGGCCCATGGGCAGCGCGCGGGTCGTCGTCAGCACTTCGACGAGGGGAACCTGCGGCTCGGCCGCGGGGGCCGTGATGATGATCGGCTCGGACGGCTCGCGCGCCGTCATGTTGACCGCGACGAGACCGGCGCCGGCCGCCGCCAGGATCGCGATCCCGAAAACCGCAAGACGCGCCAGCTTCATCCGATCCCTCGCCTGCCGGCCTGCCCAAGCGACAGGACCTCCGGTTCGTTATCGGCGGCAAACCCTCAATGTATGGTTAACGAAACTCTACACCTGCATTCGACCGAAGATATCTTGGGATCGTCGCAAGCCTCAGGAGAGGACGGAGGACCAGTCGGCCGATAAGGCCACGACGATGGCGGCTCCGCCGAGGGCGACGCCATAGGGCACGCCGTTGGAGCGGGACAAAAGCCGATCGAGGAATGCAAGGCCCGTCGCGGGCTGCAGGAGCGCCCGGGCCGACAGGACGACCAGGGTCACCACGCCGCCGAGAAGCGTTGCGAGAAGCAGATAGTCGAGGAAGAGCGCGCTCGGCCCGAACCAGAGCGCGGTCGCGGCGATCAGCTTGGAGTCGCCGCCCCCCATCCAGCCGAGCGCGAACAGCGCGGCGGTCGCGGCAAGAATTGCGAGGGCGAAGAGGATGTGAAACGGCGCCGCGGTCCCCGGCATGCCGGCCCAGAGGGCCGACAGCGCGAAGACCGTGACGAGAGCGATGTTCAGACGGTTCGGGATCGTCATCGACGTGATGTCGGACATCATGGCCAGTGCCATGAGAGCCACGAACAGGACGGTCGCTACGATCACGAACGTATCGTCCTTGAACTTATGCGCTGGGAACAGACGACAGCTGGGTGCCGATGTTCGTGAACGCGGTCGTGATGCCGTCGCCGATAAGGGCGATGGCGCCGATCACGACGACGGCCATCAGGGCGGCGATCAGGCCGTACTCGATCGCGGTGGCGCCCTTCTCGTCGCGCCGGAAGCGAGCGAAGAACTTGGACATTGGGAACTCCTTACAGTCCGTTTGTAAATCCACTCCCGTCGACAAGTCCCGTCGATCGGATGCCTCCAATCTACGAAAAGCCCCCTTCCGTTTGGCTAAAGGACAGCGTCTATGATTGGTAAATCGACCTCCATCTCTCGCAGGGTAAAGTTTCGGTGCGCTCGCTTCGTTAAACTTGATGTAAACGGTAGCCGGTTAGCCTGACGGTCGTAGCGAAAGTCGCGAGGTTCCGTCCGTGTCGTCCCGATCCGTCCTTCTCGCCGTCTTCGCCGCCGCCTTGGCCCTGTCCTCGGGCGTCGAGGCACAGGAGAGCGGCCCCTCGATCACGGTCTCGATCGACCAGGCCCGCATCCTCAAGATCAATGACGCGGCCGCCACGATCGTCGTCGGCAACCCCGCCATCGTCGATGTCGCGATCCACGATTCCAAGACGCTGATCCTCACCGGCCGCTCCTTCGGCGTCACCAACATCGTCGTGCTCGATACGGCGGGGGAGCCGGTGCTCGACGAGATGGTGGCGGTGAACAATGTCGAGCTGTCGTCGGTGCGCGTCTATCGTCAGGCGCAGCGCAGCACCTATTCCTGCTCGCCCAATTGCGAGCCCTCCGTGACGATCGGCGACGCTCCGAGCGGGTTCGAGGCCGCGATCGGACAGTTCGCCGCGCGCGAGGCGCGCGCGCGCGCCGACTAAGGTCTGTCCCTGACCCGGCCGGGATTGCCCGGACGCGCGGCCCCGTGGCATCCTGACATCTTTGCCTGAAAGGGCGGCGATGTCCCGCGCGATCCTGATCGTCCTCGATTCCTTCGGCGTCGGAAAGGCGCCCGATGCCCGCGCCTATGGCGACGAAGGCTCCGACACCTACGGCAACATCCGCCGGGCCGCCGAGCGCGGGCAGGCCGACCGGGACGGTCTGCGCTCCGGTCCCCTGCGCCTTCCCCATCTCGACAGGCTGGGTCTGTCTTGCGCCGCCGGCTTCGACGGTCCGGCCCCGGAAGGGCTCTTCGGCACCGCCGCCGAGACCTCCAACGGCAAGGACACGCCCTCCGGCCATTGGGAGATCGCCGGCCTGCCGGTCGCCTTCGACTGGGCCTATTTTCCCGAGACGATCCCGACCTTTCCGCCCGGGCTGATCGAGGCGATCGTGGAGGAAGCGGAGCTTCCGGGCGTCCTCGGCAACCGGCACGGCTCCGGCACGCAGATCATCGAGGAGTTCGGCGCGGAGCATGTCGTGACCGGCAAGCCCATCGTCTACACCTCGGCCGATTCGGTCTTCCAGATCGCAGCGCACGAAACCGCCTTCGGCCTCGATCGCCTCTACCGGCTCTGCGAGATCACGCGGACCCATGTCGATCCGCTCAATATCGGCCGCGTGATCGCGCGGCCCTTCGTCGGCGAGAGCGCCCGGACCTTCAAGCGCACCGCCAATCGGCGCGACTACGCCACCCCTCCCCCGGAGGAGACGCTGCTGGACCGCGTCGAAGCCAGCGGCGCGCGTGTCATCGCGGTCGGCAAGATCGAAGACATCTTCGCCCACAAGGGCGTGACGAAGGTGCTGAAGGGCGCCGGCAACATGGCGCAGTTCGACAAGCTGCTCGAAGCGGTGGCCGAGGCGCGGGACGGCGACCTCGTTTTCGCGAACTTCGTCGATTTCGATTCCGAGTTCGGCCACCGGCGCGACGTTCCGGGCTACGCCGATGCGCTGGAGCGCTTCGACGCGCGCCTGCCCGAACTTTACACGGCGCTTCGGCCCGGGGACCTTGCCATCATCACCGCCGACCATGGCTGCGACCCGACCTATCGCGGCAACGACCACACGCGCGAGCGCGTGCCGGTGCTCGGCTTCGGTCCGGGCGTGGCTCCGCGCGACATCGGCCAGCGCGCGACCTTCGCCGACATCGGCGAGAGCGCCGCGGCCCATCTGGGTCTGGCGCCCGGCCGGCACGGGACGAGCTTCCTGTGAGCGCGGAGCCGAAGGCCGAGTTGCACGTCCATGTCGAGGGCACGGCCTCGCCGGCTCTCGCGCGGGACATGGCGGAGAAGCACGGCGTCGATCTCGGCGACCTGGCGAGGGGCGAGCGCTATCGCTGGGACGGGTTCACCGGCTTTCTGGACGCCTACGACCGGGTCGCTGCGCTGTTTCGCGACGAGGACGACTATCGCCGCCTCGCCTTCGAGTATCTTACCTCGATCGCGGCCGAGGGCGCGATCTACGCCGAATTCTTCGTCTCGACCGATCACGCCCGCACGGCCGGGCTGTCGCCGGACGCCTATCTCGCCGGTCTCGCGGAGGGCGTTCGCGAGGCGGAGGCCAAGAGCGGCATCGTCTCCCGGCTGATCCTCGTCGGCGTTCGCCATCTCGGCCCCGAAGCGGTGGAGGAGACCGCGCGGCTCGCGGCCCGGCTGGCCCATCCTCTGGTCACCGGCTTCGGCCTTGCCGGCGACGAGCGCAAGCACCGCCCACGCGACTTCGCGACCGCCTTCGACATCGCGCGGGACGCAGGGCTGCGCCTCACCGCCCATGCGGGCGAATTCGCCGGTCCCGAGGCCGTCGCCGAAACGCTCGAAAGCCTTCGCGTCTCGCGTCTCGGCCACGGCGTGCGCGCGATCGAGGACGAGGCGCTGGCCGCGCGGCTCGTGGCCGAGGGCGTCACGCTGGAGGTCTGCCCCGGCTCCAATCTGGCGCTGGGCGTCTTTCCCTCACCCGAAGCCCATCCGCTGCGCGCGCTTCACGAGGCGGGCGTGCGCGTGACCGTCTCCTCCGACGATCCGCCCTTCTTCGGCACCTCGCTCGCCGAGGAATATGCCTTCGCCAAGGACGCGGGCTTCACCGCGCCGGAGCGGCTAGCGCTGACGCGCAACGCCATCGAGGCGGCCTTCGTCGACGAGGAGACGCGCGGTTCGCTCCTGGAGCGCCTCGCGATGGACGCCATCCGGCTTGGCGCCCCGAAGTCCATTGGATAGAACGCCCCTCGATCCCCCGAAGGAGCACTCCCGCATGAACGGTGTCACCGTCGTCGACCATCCGCTCGTCCAGCACAAGCTGACGCTCATGCGGAAGAAGGAAACCTCCACGGCGAGCTTCCGGCGGCTCCTGCGCGAGATCTCGACGCTGCTCTGCTACGAGGTGACGCGCGAGCTCGACCTCACCACCATGCGGATCGAGACGCCGATCATGGAGATGGACGCGCCGATCCTGGAGGGCAAGAAGCTCGTCTTCGCCTCCATCCTTCGGGCCGGCAACGGGCTTCTGGAAGGCATGCTCGACCTCGTTCCGGCCGCGCGCGTCGCCCATATCGGGCTCTATCGCGACCACGACACGCTGGAGGCGGTCGAGTACTACTTCAAGGCGCCGGAAGACCTCGCCAACCGCCTCGTCATCGCCGTCGATCCGATGCTGGCAACCGCCAACTCGGCCATCGCGGCCATGGACAAGCTGAAGGAGCGCGGCGCGAGGAACATCCGCTTCCTGTGCCTTCTGGCCGCACCCGAGGGCATTGAGCGGTTCCGCGCGGCCCATCCGGACGTGCAGGTGTTCACCGCCTCGATCGACGAGAAGCTGAACGAGAAGGGCTACATCATCCCCGGCCTCGGCGACGCCGGCGATCGGATGTACGGCACGAAATAGAATCCGGAGCCCTGGCTCGGCATCTCCGAGTCCTCCAGGCCCTCACCCGGCGCTTGGCGCCACCCTCTCCCCAAGGGGAGAGGAAGGGGCGCCTTTCCGTTCAAACGTAGGTTCGGCATCGAAGCTGCCTCCTTCTCCCTGAGGGGAGAAGGTCCCGGCAAGGGGATGAGGGCGTCGAAGGGCGCCGAAGCGCCGACTACGCCCCGAACCGGTCGATGACCGCCGGACTCTCGGCCACCGCCGCGTCGCCGATGCGGTAGGCCTGCCGCACCATCCGTTCGGCCTCCGCGAAGTCCGCCTCGCTGCGGGCGTGGACGAAGCAGAGCGGGCGGTCGGCCGAGACCGCCTCGCCGATCGCAGCCAGACCCGTCAGGCCGACCGCGTGGTCCACGCCATCCTGCGGCCGGGTGCTGCCGCCGCCGAGCGCGACGACGGCAAGGCCGAGGCCCCGCGTATCGACCGCCGCCACCGGACCGCTTTGCGCCGCATGGACGGGCCGGACGAGATCGGTCTTCGGAAGATGGTGATCCATCCGTTCGATGAAGTCGGACGGGCCGCCGAGCGCATGGACCATACGGCCGAAGATGTCGGCCGCCCGTCCGTCGGCGAGCGCGGCGGTGGCCTTGGCGAGGCCCTCCTCGCGCGTCTCCGCAAGGCCCGCCAGTTCCACCATCTCGCCGGCCAGCGCCAGCGTCACCGCCTGCAGGCGCACGTCCCGGTGCTCGCCCGTGAGGAAGCGGACCGCGTTGCGCACCTCCACGGCGTTGCCCGCGTCGGAGGCGAGCGGCTCGTCCATCCCCGTCAGAAGCGCGGTCGTCTTCAGTCCGGCGCCGTTCGCGACCTCGACGAGGCTCTGCGCCAGTTCGCGCGCGCCCGCCTCCGTCTCCATGAAGGCACCCGAGCCGGATTTGACGTCGAGGACGAGGCCCTGCAGGCCGGCGGCGAGCTTTTTCGAGAGGATCGAGGCGGTGATGAGCGGGACCGACTCCACCGTCGCCGTCACGTCGCGGATGCCGTAGAACCGCTTGTCGGCGGGGGCCAAGCGGCCGGTCTGGCCGATGATCGCGCAGCCGATCTCGTCGGTGACCTTCCGGAACAGGGCATTGTCCGGCGAGACCGAATAGCCCGGGATCGATTCCATCTTGTCGAGCGTGCCGCCGGTGTGGCCGAGGCCGCGCCCGGAGATCATCGGAACGCCCGCGCCGCAGGCGGCGACGATGGGCGCGAGCATCAGCGAGACGTTGTCGCCGACGCCGCCGGTCGAGTGCTTGTCCACGATCGGGCGGTCGATGCCCGACCAGTCAAGGACGTCGCCGGAATCGCGCATGGCGAGCGTCAGCGCGACGGTCTCCTCGCGCGACAAGCCGTTGAAGAAGACCGCCATGGCAAGGGCTGCGATCTGTCCCTCGGTGACGCGCTCGCCCTCGAAGCCGTCGATGAAGGCCTTGATCTCGACCGGATCGAGCGGCTTTCCGTCGCGCTTGAGGCGCACGAATTCCTGCGGCAGCATCGGCATCAGTAAGCGTCCTTCACATCGGGGCGCCGTTCGCCCTTCGCAACCGCGATCAGATCCGTCAGGACGCCGGAGGCGCCGAGCCGGAAGATGGAGGGTTTCGCCCAGCCCTCCCCCATCACCTCGTCGGCGAGCGCCCTGTAGGCGAGCGCGTCCTCGAAGCTCCTGATGCCGCCGGACGGCTTCAGGCCCACCGCGCGCCCGTCGTGCTGCAGGATCGAGCGCAGGAGGATGCGCACGGCCGGAAGCGAGGCGCCGGTGCCGGTCTTGCCGGTGGAGGTCTTGAGAAAGTCGGCGCCGCCGCGAAGGGCGGCGACCGCCGCCATCTCGATCAGCGCCGGGTCCCTGAGGTCGCCCGTCTCCAGGATCGTCTTGAGCGTCGTATCGCCCGCCGCCTCGCGAACCCTGGCGACGTGATCGGCCGTGTAGCCCGGATCGTTCTCCACGCGGCGCCAGGCGACGACATAGTCGATCTCGTCGGCCCCGTCGTCGATCGCGCGCCTGACCTCGTCCCGAACCGCCTCGATGTCCTCGCCACCGTCCGGGAAGTTGACGACGGTCGCAAGCTTCATGCCCTGCGGCAGACGCGGCCGCGCATGGGCGACGAAACGCGGCCAGATGCAGATCGCCGCGACCGGCCCTTCCGGCGTCTCGGCCCGTTCGATCAGGGCGTCGACGTCGCTCGAGGTACAGCCGTCGTCGAGATTGGTCAGGTCGAGGCAGGCGATCAGCTCGCGCGCCCGGCTGGCGAATTCGGTCTCGCTCATGCGTTCTTAGAACTCCGGCAGGGCGGCCTTGAGGATCTGGGCGAGCTTCGCCCCGCCCCTCGGCGCCACGTCCTTGGTCTCGTCGTGGGAGAGTTCGTCGCCGGTCATCCCGGCCCCGAAATTGGTGATGACGGAGGCGGCCACGACCCGAAGGCCGAGGAAGCGCGCCAGGATCGTCTCCGGGACGGTGGACATGCCGACCGCGTCCGCCCCGAGCCGGCGCGCCATGCGGATCTCGGCCGGCGTCTCGAAGGAGGGGCCGGAGAACCAGACGTAGACGCCCTCGTGCAGCGCGACGCCGATCCGCTGCGCCGCGTCGATCATCGCCTTGCGCAGATCCCTGTCGTAGGCCGTCGTCATGCCGGTGAAGCGGGCTTCGGACCGCTCGCCGATCAGCGGATTGAGGCCCGAGAAGTTGATGTGGTCCTCGATCAGCATCACTTCGGCGGGCGCAATGCCGGGATTGACCGACCCGGCCGCATTGGTGAGCACCAGCGTCTCGATGCCGAGCGCCCTCAGCGTCTCCAGCGCCGGACGCATCGCCGCCGGGTCGCCCGCCTCGTAATAGTGGATGCGTCCCGAGAGGATCAGCACCTCGACTCCGGCGAGCCGTCCGGCGACGAGCTCCCCGGCATGTCCGGTGACGGCGCTCTGCGGAAAATCCGGGATGTCGCCGTAGGGAATGCGGATCGCGTCCCCGACCTCGGAGACGAGCGAGCCGAGCCCCGATCCGAGAACGAGGGCGACCTTGGGCTGCATGCCTTCGATGCGCCCGGCGATGTGGGAGGCGGCGGCGTTCACGAGACGGCATCCTTCGGAAAGGCGTGGGGCAGAAGCGCGCCGAGCGTGACGGTCTCGACCACGCCCTCCTGCGCGTCGCACAGATGGACCAGCGTTTCGGCAGAGCCGAACTCGGCGAGGCGCTGGCGGCAGCCGCCGCAGGGCGAGCAGGCGCGGAGCTTGGAGGCGACGACGGCAACTTCGGCGATCTTGCCGCCGCCGTCCATCACCATGTGGCCGATCGCGGTCGTCTCCGCGCACCAGCCTTCGGGAAAGCTCACCACCTCGATGTTGCACCCCGAATAGAGCCGGCCGTCGGCCGTGCGGATCGAGGCACCCACGGGAAAGTTCGAATAGGGCGCGTGGCATTTGGCCATCGCGCGCCGGGCGAGGTGGAAGAGGTCGTCGGACATGATACCGAAGTGAAGTCCCCGAAGGCGGCTAACGTTCCTTCACGTATGGCACACCGCCGGCCTTCGGGGGAACGGCCCGGCCGATGAAGCCGGCGAGAAGAACGACCGTCAGGATGTAGGGCAGCGCCTGGATCGCCTGCGGCGGCACCTGCCCGATCAGCGGGAAGGTCATGTTCTGCGCCCGGATCGCGAAGGCGTCGAGGAAGCCGAAGAGCAGGCAGGCGAACATCACCGGCACCGGCTTCCACTTGGCGAAGATCAGGGCCGCGAGCGCGATGAAGCCGCGTCCGGCCGTCATGTCGCGGTTGAAGCCCGCCGCCTGGACGAGCGCGATATAGGTGCCCGCCGCCCCGGTCAGGAGCCCGCAGACGACGACCGCGCGGTAGCGCAGGAAGGTCACCGAGATGCCGGCGGTGTCGACCGCCGCCGGGTTCTCGCCGACCGCGCGAAGGCGCAGGCCGAAACGGGTGCGGAACAAGACCCACCAGGAGATCGGCACCATGGCGAAGGCGAGATAGACGAGAAGGCTCTGCCCGGAAATCACGTTCGAATAGAGCGGCCCGAGCACCGGCACGGAAGCGACCTGATTTGCGAAGGGCAGCGTGATTTCGGGAAAGCGCTGGCTTGCCGTCAGCGGCGGGGTGCGCCCGCCCTGCCCGAACCAGGCGCCGCCGAGGATGATGGTCAGCCCGGCGGCGATGAAGTTGATGGCGACGCCGGACACGATCTGGTTGCCGCGATAGGTGATCGAGGCGAGCCCGTGGACGAGCGCGAAGAGGACGGCCGCGCACAGGCCCGCCAAAAGCCCGTAGAGCGCCGAGCCGGTGACGGCGGCGGCCGTGGCGCTGGCGAAGGCCGCGATCAGCATCTTGCCTTCGAGCGAGATGTCGAAGACGCCGGCCCGCTCCGAATAGAGACCGGCGAGCGCGGCCAGAAGCAGCGGCACCGAAAGGCGGATCGTCGAATCGAGGAGGTTGAGGAAGACCGCGTCCATCAGCTCTTGGTCTCCACGCCGCCCGCCTGCGGATTGCGGAATCGCACCGCCTGGAAGGCCGCGCCGATGCCGGGCCGGAACATGTTCTCCAGCGCGCCGGCAAAGAGGATCACGAGGCCCTGGATGATGACGATCATGTCTCTGGATATCTGCGGCATGTCGAAGGCGAGCTCTGCCCCGCCCTGGTAGAGGACGCCGAAGAGCAGCGCAGCGGGAACGATGCCGGCCGGATGGCCCCGCCCCATCAGCGCGACCGCGATGCCGACGAAGCCGGCGCCGGCCGGAAAGTCGATCTGCAGCCGGTACTGGTCGCCCATCACCGGGTTCAGCGCCATCATGCCGGCGAGACCGCCGGAGATGAGCATGATGATGACGATCAGCTTCACCTGCCGCATGCCGGCATAGCGCGCGGCCGACGGGGAGAATCCTAGCGTGCGGATCTCGTAGCCGAGCCGGGTGCGCCAGATCAGCACCCAGACCAAAAAGGCGGCGACGAGCGCGACGAAGAAGGAAACGTTCAGCGGGGCCCCGCCCATGGAGGCGCCGAACCAGTCGAAGAGCGGCCCGAGCTTGGGCAGCTGGCCGCCTTCCAGAAAGCGGCGCGTCTCGGGCTGCATGGTCTGCGCCGGGCGCAGCACGTTGACGATGAGATACACCATCAGCGCCGTGGCGATGAAGTTGAACATGATCGTCGTGATGACGACGTGGCTGCCCCGCTTGGCCTGGAGGATCGCCGGGATGAAGGCCCATGCGGCGCCGAAGGCGGCGGAGGCGAGGACCGCGAGGGGCAGGTTGATCCACCAGGGGAAGGTGCCGTCGAGGTTCAGCGCCACCAGCGCGACGCCGAGCCCGCCGAGATAGGCCTGCCCCTCGCCGCCGATGTTGAAGAGCCCGCCATGGAAGGCGACGGCGACCGCAAGCCCGGTGAAGATGAAGCTCGTCGTGTAGTAGAGCGTGAAGCCGAGGCCCTCGCCGTAGCCGAAGGCGCCGCGCAGCATCAGCCGCGCCGCCTCGATCGGGCTCTCGCCGACGGCCAGCACCACCAGTCCGGCGACGAGGAAGGCGACCACGACGTTGACCAGCGGAATGACGCCGTGGTCGATCCAGCCGGGCAGCTTGGCATAGGGACGGCTCATTCTGCGGTCTTTCGTCCTGTCGTGTTCGAAGCGCTCACGCCGCGTCCCTTCCCTCGGCGCCGGCCATGAGGAGGCCGAGTTCGCCCTCGTCGGCATCGGGGCCGCGCTCGCCCACGATCCGGCCGTCGAACATCACGAGGATGCGGTCGGAGAGTGCGCGGATCTCGTCGAGCTCGACCGAGACCAAAAGGATCGCCTTGCCGGCGTCGCGCATCTCCACGATGCGGCGGTGGATGAACTCGATGGCGCCGACGTCCACGCCGCGCGTCGGCTGCCCGATCAGGAGCACGTCCGGATCGCGCTCCATCTCGCGCGCCAGCACGATCTTCTGCTGGTTGCCGCCCGAGAAGTTGGCGGTCTTCAGGTCCGGCGAGGGCGGGCGGATGTCGTAGGTGGCGATCTTCTCCTCCGCCTCGCGGCGCATCGCGCCCATGTCGAGGAGCGGCCCGCGCGAGAAGCGCGGCTCGTTGTGATAGCCGAGGATCGCGTTCTCGGCCTCGGTGAAGGCGAGGACGAGGCCCATATGGTGCCGGTCCTCGGGAACGTGGGCGAGGCCCATGGCGCGCAGCATGGAAGGATCGCGCTCGGCGGCGGGGTCCAGCGGGCGCCCGTTCAGCTCGACCGCGCCCGACTTGGCGCGCCGGATGCCCGACAGCGCCTCCAGAAGCTCCGACTGTCCGTTGCCGGCGACGCCCGCGATGCCGACGATCTCGCCCGCGCGCACCTTAAACGAGACGTCCTTGGTCATCGTCACGCCGCGCCCGTCCTCGACGGACAGGTTGCGCACGTCGAGCTTGACCGCGCCGGGCCGCGCCTCGCCCTTTTCCACGCGCAAAAGGACGCGGCGGCCGACCATCAGCTCGGCCAGCTCGCCGACGCTCGTCTCCGAGGTCTTGCGCGTGGCGACAATCTCGCCCCGCCGCATGACGGAGACCGCGTCCGTCACGGCCATGATCTCGCGCAGCTTGTGGGTGATCAGGATGATCGTCTTGCCCTCGTCGCGCAGCGCCGTCAGCACGCCGAAGAGCTGGTCGGCCTCCGCCGGGGTGAGGACGCCCGTCGGCTCGTCGAGGATCAGGATCTCGGCGCCGCGATAGAGCGCCTTGATGATCTCCACCCGCTGCTGGAGCCCGACCGGCAGCTCGCCGACGACGGCGTCCGGGTCGATGGAAAGGCCGTGCTCGGCGGCGAGATCGCGCAGCTGCGCGCGCACCCGCGCGATGCCGGGGCGCAGGAAGGCAGACTGCTCGGCGCCCAGCATGACGTTCTCCACGACCGTGAAGTTCTCGACCAGCATGAAGTGCTGGTGGACCATGCCGATGCCGGCCGCGATGGCCGCGTTCGGATCGGCGATGGAGACGGCCTTGCCGCCGACCCGGATCTCGCCCCGGTCGGCCTGGTAGAAGCCGTAGAGGATCGACATCAGCGTCGACTTGCCGGCGCCGTTCTCGCCCACGATGCCGTGGATCGTTCCCTTCTCCACCGTCAGGTGGATGTCTCGGTTGGCGCGGACCGCGCCGAAGCTCTTGTCGATGCCGATGAGCTCGATCGCTGCCGCCATGCGCTCCTGCCGGACCTTTGGACGTTCGAGGGAAAGTAGAGGCATGCAGGCGAAAGAGCCAGACGCGAGTTGCCGCGCCGCCTTGCCCAAAGCCGTTGCGCGCGCACGCCCGTCCTGTCAACTGACGGACACGTAAACGTCGCGTCAGGAGACCCAATGTCCGAAACGAAGCCGAGGCGGCAGCGCCGCTCCGACTACAAGGCCTTCGTGCCCATCACCTCGCGCTGGTCGGACAACGACATGTTCGGCCACTTGAACAACGCCGCCTACTATTCCTACTTCGACACTGCCGTCACGAGCTGGCTGTTCGGATCGAGGCTTCCGGCGGACGGGAGCCGGCTGTTCTTCGTCGCCGAGACCGGCTGCCGCTATCTCGCCGAGGTCCGCTTCCCGGACCGGATCGAGGTGGGTCTGCGGATCGCCAGGCTCGGCACCTCGTCGGTGACCTACGAGATCGGGGTCTTCCGCAACGGGGAGGACCAGACCTCGGCCGAAGGCCTGTTCGTCCATGTCCACATCGACCCTTCGACGCGGCGGCCCAAGCCCCTCGACGAAGAGGCGAGACAGATCCTTTCGGAGATCGCCCTATGAGCAACGATCCGGCCATCCTGGCGCTGCAGGAACTCACCGCCCATCAGAGCCGCACGATCGAGGACCTGTCCGAGGAGGTGCGCCGACAGGGCGAGACGGTCGACCGGCTGGAGAAGACGCTGCGCGAGCTGGCGCAGCGGTTCCTCTCCTTGGAGGAGGTGGCGACGCCTCGTCCGGAGATCACCAAGCCCCCGCACTACTGAGGATCGACCGGCATCATCTCGCCCACCCGGCGATCGCTCTCGCGAGCGCTCGCCGACAGGCCGTTCACGACGCCTTCGCGGTCCACGGACGATCGGTTCTGGCTGAGCTTGCGCTTGCCCTCCAGCCTCGAGATCGGCAGGCGCAGCCCGACGATGCCCTTGAGCTGAGATTTCACGAAGGGCGCGGGCGCGTCGCCGACCGCCCAAGGCCCTTCTCGCGGCGCTTCGTGAAGATCGGTCAGCCGCATGACCACCTCGTGCAGCCGGGCCTCGTCGTCGAAAAACTCCGGCGTGCCATAGGCGTGGACGGCCGCGTAGTTCCAGGTCGGCACGACCTTTCCGTGCTCGGCCTTCGAGGCGTACCAGGACGGGGTGACATAGGCGTCCGGCCCGGCAAAGATCGCCAGCGCCTCCGCGGTCGGCGCGGCGCGCCATTGCGGATTGGCTTTCGCCAGATGACCGTAAAGGACGCCGTGCTCGCCTTCGCTCGCCTCAAGGAAGAGCGGCAGGGGCGTCGCCATCAGCCCCTCGGCGGTCGCGGTCACGAGCGTCGCCAGACCCGTTTCGCGGATCATCGCAGCGAGGACGAGCGGATCGTCCTCTCGAAAGGCGGGCGGGGTGTACATTCGAACCCGAAGTCCGTCCTCTGGAAGCGAAGAAGGGCGGCCGTCCGGCCGCCCTTCGGATGAGCCTCAGTAGGGGCAGGTCGAGTCCGACATGTAGTCGTGGACCTCGATCTCGCCGGAGATGATGGCGGCCTTCGCCTCCTCGGCGGCGGCGATCATCTCCGGGGTCAGGAGATCCTCGTTGTTCTCGTCCACCGCATAGGCGACGCCGTCGTCCGACAGGCCGTAGGTCACGACGCCCGCCGTCCACTGGTCGTTGGCCGCGTCGGTGAGGGCCGAGACGACCGCGTTGTCCACGCGCTTGACCATGGAGGTCAGCATGTGGCCCGGATGCAGCGCGTTCTGGTTGGAATCGACGCCGATGCCGAAGATGCCGGCATCCGCCGCCGTCTGCAGGACGCCGATGCCCGTGCCGCCGGCCGCGTGGAAGATCACGTCCGCGCCCTGGTCGATCTGCGAGCGGGCGAGCTCGCCGCCGCGCACCGGGTCGTTCCAGGCCGAGCCCGTGGTGCCGGTCATGTTCTCGATGACGGTCGCGTCCTCGCGCGTGGCCAGAACGCCGCCCTTGTAGCCGCAGGCGAACTTGCGGATCAGCGGAACGTCCATGCCGCCGACGAAGCCGACCGTGCCGCTTTCCGACTTCATCGCCGCCAGAAGGCCGACGATGTAGGAGCCCTCCTCCTCCTTGAAGAGGATCGAGCGCACGTTCGGCAGATCGACGACCGAATCGACGATGGCGAAGTCGATGTCCGGGAACTCCGGCGCCACGGCCTCCAGCGCGGCCTGATGGCCGAAGCCGATGGCGATGATCGGCGAATGGCCGTCGCGCGCGAAGCGGCGAAGCGCCTGCTCGCGCTGCGCGTCGTCCTGGATCTCGAAGTCGCGGAACGCGGTGCCGGTCTCCTCCTGATAGCGCTGCGCGCCGACATAGGCCGCCTCGTTGAAGGAGCGGTCGGTGCGCCCGCCGCGGTCGTAGACGATCGCCGGATTGATCTCGGCGAAGGCGCCGGCGGTGCCGGAGAGGAGCGTGGCGGCCGCGAGGCCTGCGAGAATCATCTTCATGAAGCGGATCGTTCCCTGTTGATCGAAGCGCGGCTGGCGCGAAAGACGGCACCGGTCGGTCTCGCGAAGAGACGCCCGGCGTCCATGTGCCGAAATTGGCACGGCTTTCCGGCCGATGCACCAAGATTCAACAGGGGCGACGCGCAAGAACGGAGGAGTGATCGCCAGGGTGTGTGTGTGTGTGTGTGTGTGTGTGTGTGTGTGTGTCAGGGCTTGGCGGGAGGCGGCGGCAGCTCACCCCCCTCTGCCCTGCCGGGCCTCTCCCCCTCGGAGGGGGATATCATTCGCTTCTACGAGGGCACCCGACCTCGAGGGGAGTTCGAGCGTTCAAGCCGCGATCTCCCCCATTGAGGGGAGATGGGCCGCGGCCCAGAAGGGGACTGGATCGAGACGACCCGCGCGGAACGCCTTACGCCGCGACGCCGGTCCCGATCGGGCAGGACACGCCCGTGCCGCCAATGCCGCAATAGCCGCGCGGGTTCTTGGCGAGGTACTGCTGGTGGTAGTCCTCGGCGTAGTAGAATTCCGGCACATCGACGATCTCGGTCGTGATCGTGCCGCGGTGCCCGGCCTTGGCCAGCGCCTCCTGATAGACGGCCTTCGCCGCCTCGGCGGCCTGCCGCTGGCTTTCGGAATTCACGTAGATGCCCGAGCGGTACTGGGTGCCGACATCGTTGCCCTGGCGCATCCCCTGCGTCGGGTCGTGGGCCTCGAAGAAGAGCTTCAGAAGCTCCTCGTAGGTGACGCGCGCGGGGTCGAACACCACGAGGACCACCTCGTTGTGGCCAGTGCGGCCCGAGCAGACCTCCTCGTAGGTCGGGTTCGGCGTGTGGCCGGCGGCATAGCCGACCGCGGTAGAGAGAACGCCGTCGCGCTGCCAGAACTTGCGCTCCACGCCCCAGAAGCAGCCGGCGCCGAAGATCGCCGTCTGCGCGCCGTCCGGGAAAGGGCCTTTCAGCGGCGCGCCGTTGACGAAATGCTCCGAGGCCGTCGGCAGCGGCGTGTCGCGGCCGGGCAGAGCGTGTTCGGCGGACACCATCTCGGACTTGCCGAAGATGCGATCCAGAATGTTCATGGCGAAGGCTCCTTCACAGCGAATGGGGACGGTGTTCGCGTCGCCGCGCCAGAAGCAGGACGAGGATCGCGATGGCCGCCAGCGTCGGCGAGACCGGCCATTGTGACACGACCGACCAGATCTGTTCGGTTCCGCCGCCCGCCGCCACCTGCGGCGTGCCCGCCCGCACCCACTGCTCTTCCGAGAGATACCCGGCCGCCTCGGCGACCGTCGTCAGGCGGAGGGATTCGGCACTCAGGGAACGGGCGATGTCGCCGATGGCGAACAGTGTGGCGGCCGCGAGCACGAGGCAGCCCAGCGTTCGAACGATAAATCCAAGCATCAGGTCGGCATCCGGGAGAGGAGCGTCAAGGGGTCCGGGCGAAGCGCGCCGGACCCCGCCAAGCTACATGATCGCTCCCGCGCGGGAAATCGTCCGGTCGCGGCCCTGTGCCGGACCTTCTGCCTCCCGGCGCTTGCCTGTCTTGCGCGCATCGTGACACGAAGAGCGCATGCCGGCCGCCTCGTGCGGCCGCGCGACGAATGCCCCGGGAGGAACGACATGAACGCCGCAAGCCCTGACGCCGTGCCGGTCACCGAGCACGCGAGCCGCGCCGCCGACGCCGCGCGGCGGTTCGCGGAAGCCGCGGCGAGGACCGTGCGCCAAAAGGTCGCCGGGCCGGACGGGCGGATCGGCGCCGAGGCCGTGAACGACGAGCAGCGCGCCGTCCACGGGCTCGCCTGGATCGCCACCTATGCCGAGACGCTCGCGCGGCTGGCGGCCTGGGCCGAAGCGCGGTCCGGTGCCGGCGGTCTGTCCCGGGCGGACGAGCTCGTCGTCCTGATCGGCTTCGGCGAGTTCCTCGCCTCGCTTCTCGACGGCATCGCGATGAGCCAGAACGAGATCGCGCGCCCTCGCGAGCTCGGGCTCGTGGACGCGGCTGCCGAACTCGGCGCCGATCCGGCTGTGGCCTTCCTTCTGGAACACGGCAACACGGCCGCGCATCGCCGCGAACTCGCCTCGATCCTCGCCGGCGGCGGCGCGATCTCCCACACGCTCGGCGACGACGATCTCGACATGATCCGGGAGCAGTTCCGGCGGTTCGCTCGCGAGCGCATCGCCCCGGACGCACACCGCCTGCATCTGGAAAACGCCCTGATCCCGATCGAGACGGTCGCCGAGATGGCCGAGATGGGCGTCTTCGGCATCTGCGTCGATCCGCAGTTCGGCGGCATGGGCCTCGGCAAGCTCGCCATGTGCGTGGTGACGGAAGAGCTGAGCCGGGCCTGGGTCGCGGCCGGCTCGCTCGGCACCCGATCCGAGATCGCCTGCGAGCTGATCGCGCTGGCCGGAACGCCGGAGCAGAAGGCCCGCTGGCTGCCGAGGATCGCCTCCGGCGAGGTGCTGCCGACCGCCGTCTTCACCGAGCCCGACACCGGCTCGGATCTGGCGCACTTGCGCACCCGCGCGACCCGGCAGGCGGATGGAAGCTGGCGCGTGGACGGCGCCAAGACCTGGATCACCCATGCCTCGCGCTCCGACGTGATGACGCTTCTGGCGCGCACGAACCCGAACGAGCCAGGGCATGCCGGCCTCTCCATGTTCATCGCGCCGAAGCCTCGGGGCCTCGAAGAGGACCCGTTTCCGGCCGACGGTCTGTCCGGCGGCGAGATCGAGGTGCTCGGCTATCGCGGGATGCGCGAATACGAGCTCTCCTTCGACGGCTTCGCGATCGAGGCGGACGGGCTCCTCGGCGGCGTCGAGGGCGAGGGCTTCAAGCAGCTGATGCAGACCTTCGAGGCCGCGCGCGTCCAGACCGCCGCGCGCGCCGTGGGCGTTGCCTGGAACGCCTTCGAGCTGGGGCTCGCCTATGCGCTGGAGCGCCGGCAGTTCGGCGAGGCGATCGTCCGCTTCCCGCGCGTCTCCGACAAGCTGGCGATGATGGCGGTCGAGACGGTGATGGCGCGCGAGCTGACCTATTTCGCGGCCCGCGAGAAGGACAGCGGCCGGCGCTGCGACGTCGAGGCCGGCATGGCCAAGCTCCTGGCCGCGCGCGTCGCATGGTCGAACGCCGACACCGCGCTGCAGATCCACGGCGGCAACGGCTACGCACTCGAATACGACATCAGCCGCGTCCTGTGCGATGCTCGCATCCTGTCGATTTTCGAAGGCGCGGCCGAGATCCAGGCGCAGGTGATCGCGCGCGGACTTCTCGCCAGCCACCGCAACAATTGAGGTCCGAGCGATGAGCCTGGCACGAAAGAGCGAGAGCGCCTACGGCGCCGTGGAACCGGCGGTCGCGGCGCTGCGCGAACGGTTCGGCGACAGGCTGTCGAGCGCGCAGGCGGTGCGCGACCAGCACGCGCACAATCTCAACTGGATCAGGCCGCTCGCGCCCGACGCGGTGGTCTTCCCGCGCGACACGCGGGAGGTGCAGGCGATCGTCGAGATCTGCCGGGACGCCCGCGTGCCCATCGTGCCCTACGGGGCGGGCAGCTCGCTCGAAGGGCACGTCAACGCGCCCTTCGGCGGAATCACGGTTTCGACGCGCGAGATGACGGACATCGTGGAGGTGAACGCGACCGATCTCGACGTCGTCGTGCAGCCAGGCGTCTCGCGCCTGACGCTCAACCGGGCCCTTCGCGAGACCGGGCTCTTCTTTCCGATCGATCCGGGTGCCGACGCCTCGCTCGGCGGCATGGCCGCGACACGCGCCTCCGGCACCAACGCGGTGCGCTACGGCACGATGAAGGACGTCGTCCTCGGGCTGACGGCCGTGCTGGCCGACGGCTCGGTCGTCAAGGCGGGCGGGCGGGCGCGCAAGTCCTCGGCGGGCTACGATCTGACGCGGCTCCTGGTCGGCTCGGAAGGCACGCTCGGCATCATCACCGAGCTGCGGCTGAAGCTCAGCGGCATTCCCGAATCCGTGCTCGGCGGCATCTGCCCCTTCCCCAGCGTGCGCGCGGCCTGCGAGGCGGCGATCACGACCATCCAGGCGGGCGTGCCCATCGCCCGCGTCGAGCTCCTCGACGCCCCGGCCGTGCGCGCCTCCAACGCCTATTCGAAGCTGACGCTGCCCGAGACGCCCATGCTGTTCGTGGAATTCCACGGCACGCCGACCGGCGTGAGGGAACAGGCCGAACTCTTCGCGGGCATCGCCGAAGAGTGCGGCGGCGGGCCGTTCGAAGGCTCGACCGACGCCGACGAGCGCAACCGGCTCTGGCAGGCGCGCCACGACGCCTACTGGGCGAATCTCTCGCTGCGGCCGGGCGCGACGAATCTGGCGACCGACGTCTGCGTGCCGCTCTCCCGCCTCGCCGACTGCGTGGCCGAAACGGCCGAGGACCTCGATGCCTCCGGCATTCTGGCGACCATCGTCGGCCATGTCGGCGACGGAAACTTCCACGTCGCCCCGCTCTTCGACCGCGATTCGAAGGACGAGATCGCGACCGTGAAGGCCTTCGTGGACCGGCTCGTGGAGCGCGCGCTCGCCATGGGCGGCACCTCGACCGGCGAGCACGGGGTCGGACAGGAGAAGCGCAAATACATGGCCGCCGAGCACGGGGACGCCGCGCTCGCCGCCATGCGCGCCGTCAAACGGGCGCTCGACCCGCTCGGCATCATGAATCCCGGCAAGATCCTTTGACCGAACGGCCGGGCCGGTGATTTCGTGCGGCCCGCGGCGCGCGGCAGGGGAAAGAGCCTTTTCGGCCCGCCTTCGACCGGCTAAAGCGGATGTCGCCGCGCGATTGGGAGCTCGACGCGGCCACCCCGAATCGATGCGAGATCCGCCGCCATGACGTCACCGTCCCCGTCGCCGCGTTTCAGCGGCCTCTTTCCCGTCGCGCCGACGCCCTTCACGCAGGACGGCGAGCTCGACCTCGAAGGCATGCGCCGCGTCATCGACTGCATGGTCGATCAGGGCGTCGACGGCATCTGCATCCTCGCCAACTATTCCGAGCAGTTCCTCCTCACCGACGAGGAGCGCCGCACGCTCACGCGCCTGTGCCTCGAACAGGCGGCGGGACGCGTGCCGGTCATGGTCACCTGCTCGCACTTCTCCACCCGCATCGCGGCCGAGCGCTCGCGCGAGGCCGCCGAGATGGGCGCCGCCCTCCTGATGCTCATGCCGCCCTATCACGGCGCGGCGCTGAAGGCCGACGAGGCGCTGACCTTCGAGCACTTCGCGAAGGTCTCCGAGGCCGCCGGCATTCCCGTCATGGTTCAGGACGCGCCCTTGAGCGGCGTCACCCTTTCGGTGCCCTTCCTCGTGCGCCTCGCCCGCGAATTGCCGCTGGTGCGCTACTTCAAGATCGAGACGGCCTTCGCCGCCGCCAAGCTGCGCGCGCTGATCGAGCTGGGCGGCGATGCGATCGAGGGGCCCTTCGACGGCGAGGAGGCCATCACCATGATGGCCGATCTCGACGCGGGCGCGACCGGCACGATGTCGAGCGCCATGCTGCCCGACCTGCTTCGGCCGGTGATCGACAACCACAGGGCGGGCAACCGCGCCGAGGCCGCGAAGGCCTATGCCCGCGTGCTGCCGCTGGTGAACTACGAGAACCGCCAGTGCGGTCTTCGCGCGGCCAAGACGGTGATGATGGAAGGCGGCGTGATCGCCAGCGACCATGTGCGCCACCCGCTGGAGCCGCTGCATCCGCAGACGCGCGCCGGGCTCCTGGAGCTGGCCCGCGAGGCGGACCCGATCGCGCTGCGCTGGGGCCGCTGATCCCCGGCAGGAGGAACGTCCGTCGCCCCCGACCGGGCGGCGGGCTCTACTTGCCCGATAGCGCAGGACCGTCCTCGATCCTCCGGGCCTCGGAGGGCAGCATGATCGGGATTCCGTCGCGGATCGGATAGGCGAGCCGGGCGCCCTTCGAGACGAGCTCGCCCCTTCTCGCGTCGAAGGCGAGCGGGCCCCGCGTGACCGGGCAGACCAGAAGCTCCAGAAGCTTCGGGTCGGGCATCACGACCCGTCCGTTGCGAACCGGAGTCTCGGCCGCCGCCTCGCTGCCCGTCTCGTCCCCCGTTGCCGCCTCGTCCGTCATCGGGACACCTTCGTTCCGCCCTTCGCGCCGAGCCTCGGGGCCGTCTACTGCAGCGTCGGGCCGTTGCCGTCGTCGCCGCTCTCTCGCGCCAGGGAGATTTCGGTGATCGCGACCAGCGTCTCGGCGCGCGTCTTCAGATCGGGCGCTTCGAGCAGCGCCTGCTTCTCCGCCGCTCCGTAGGGCGACATCATGCAAAGGGCGTTGACCAGCGTCTCGTTGGACGCCTTGGTCACGCTCTCCCAGTCGGCCTCGAGCTGGTTGGCCTCGAGATAGAGCCGGAAGGCGGCCAGCAGCGATTCGCGATCGACCTCCGCCGCCTCCTTTTCCAGCGAGAGGTCGGCGAGGAAGCTTTTGACCCTGCAGATCCGGTAGGGCTCCTTCGTCTCGATCTCCTCCTCGACGCGGAAGCGCGCCACGCCGTGGAGCGTGATGAGGTAGCGCCCGTCGCCGGTCTCGGTCAGCGAGGTGATCCGCCCCAGGCACCCGACGGAACAGAGCTCCGGCTCGCCCGCCTCGTTCCGGTGGCCCGACAAATGCGGCTGGATCATTCCGATGATCCGCGAGCCGGCCATCGCATCGTCGATCATCTGCAGATAGCGCGGCTCGAAGATGTTGAGCGGCATCTGCCCGCCCGGCAGGAGAAGCGCGCCTTCCAGCGGAAAGACGGCCACCACCGAAGGGATCTCGCTCTCCGTCGTGTAGTTCCGGTTGCCCGCCTGAGCCACGAGGCACCTCGTCTCGTTCAATCGTTCGCGCCATCAACTGGCGCGCGCCCCCGTCCCCGCAAGGGGCGCGACGAAGGGCTCCGCCCCTCGTCCTGCGCTCAGGAGAAGAGGAGCGAGGAGAGCTTGCGACGCGCGTCCTTTGTCGCTGGGTCCATCGGGCCCCACACGTCGAAGAACTCCAGAAGCTTTCGACGCGCACCGTCGTCGTCGAAGGTCCGGTCGCGCCGGATGATCTCCAGGAGATGGCCGGCGGCCTCGTCGCGCTCCCCCCTCGCCTGCGCGATGAGGGCGAGGTCGAAGCGCGCCTGATGATCGTCGGGATCGCCCTCCAGCCGGGCCTGCAGCGCGACGGGATCGCCCAGCGCGGCGGTCTCGTCGGCGAGCTTCAGGCTCGTCAGGACGCTCGCGAAGGCCGGATCGGCGAGCATTTCGGGCGTCATCTGCTCGGTGACGGCGCGCGCGCCCTCGATGTCGCCGGAGGCGACGAAGGATGAAGCGAGGCCGGCGGCCGCCTTGACGTTCTCCGGGTCGTGCTGGAGGACCGCGCCGAAGATCTGCGCGGCATTGGCCGCGTCGCCCGCCTTCAGGCGCTCCTCGGCCTGGGCCAGCGCCTCAGCGACCGGATCGGACGCCGCGCCGCCCGAGGCGCCGGGCAGGCGGTCGATGAAGGCCTTCACCTCGCTTTCGGGCAGCGCGCCCATGAAGCCGTCCACCGGGCGTCCGCCGACGAAGGCGAAGACGGCCGGGATCGACTGCACGCCGAGCTGGCCGGCGATGGAGGGATGCTCGTCGATGTTCATCTTGACGAGCTTCACCTTGCCGCCGGCCGCCTGCACGGCCCGCTCCAGGATCGGCGTCAGCTGCTTGCACGGGCCGCACCAGGGCGCCCAGAAGTCGACGAGAACCGGCTGGTTGCGCGATTCGCGGACGACGTCGTCGGCGAACTTCGCCGTCGTCGTGTCCTTCACGAGAGCGTTCGTCCCGCCCGCGTCGGCGGCGGCGATCGGCGTCGTGGTCTGGCGGCCGTAACCGCCGCTGCCGGGCGCGTAGGAATTGTCGCTCATGGGACCGATCCGTTCTTAGAGGCTCTCGGGTGCGCTCGCACCGAAGTCGACGACGAGTGGTCGATGTCCGCCGGCCTCGATGAAAGTCAAGAGGTCCTGCCGCCCGATCGAGGTCGTGGCGCGGTTCGTCAGCGGGTGGGCGTTGATCGTCTTCTGCGCGAGAATCGCCTCGTCGAGGACGATCGTGACGGCGCCCTCGCGGTCGTTCATCGCGCAGAAGACGGTGACGGAGCCGGGCGTGACGCCGAGATGGGCCGCCATCGCGTCGGGCCCCGCGAAGGAGACCCGCCCCTGCCCGCCGACCAGCCGATGGACGCCCTTCAGATCGACCGACGTGTCCTTGTCGCAGACGAGAAGGAAGAAGCGGCCCTTCTTGTCCTTCACGAAGAGGTTCTTGGTGTGGGCCCCGTCGATTCGCTCGTAGAGCGCGTCGCTTTCGCCGACGGTGAAAACCGGCTCATGCCAGACCGTCGTCGTTTCGATGCCGAGTTCGGTCAGCCGGGCGAAGAGCGGAGCGGCCAGAACCTGCGCTTCCTCAAGGCTGGGAAGGGGTCGATCGGAAGAAGTGATATCGTGTGTCATTTTCGATTTGCATTCCGCTGAGGCTTGGGTCATATAGCCCCCGTTCGCGGCGCTTTGAAGCGCTTCCGCGAGGAGCGGGCGGGTGTAGCTCAGGGGTAGAGCACAACCTTGCCAAGGTTGGGGTCGAGGGTTCGAATCCCTTCGCCCGCTCCAGTTTTTCTCAGACATCGCTGTGACATTCTCTGACGCCCGAGCGACGTTCGGCGCTTCCGATCGGCGTTCGCGTCCTGGCGACGCATCGGCCGGACGCGAACGGATACGGGGTCGCGGGACGCCGGGCTTCGTGCAAGATGCGCCCCGCGATTCCGATTCCGTCCCGGAGCATTCGGTGCGGATCGAGCCGCCGCCCGCTTCCGGACAGATCACGACGAGGCCCCGACCCGATGTTCGATTTCTTCTCCGCCCGCCGCCCATCGACCTACGCCGGACGGGCGATGGTCGCGACGTCGCATCCCCTGGCGACCTCGGCGGGGCTGGAGACGCTGCAGAGCGGCGGCAAAGCGGTGGATGCGGGGCTGGCGGCGCTCGCGGTCCAATGCGTGGTCGATCCTTTAATGACCGGGATCGGCGGAGACTGCTTCGCGCTCTACACTCCCAAGGGCGGAACGCCGAAGGCGCTGAACGGCTCGGGCCGGGCGCCGGCGGCGGCGACGATCGAAGCCCTGCGGGAGACGGGGCTGACGGACGAGATTCCCCGCACGAGTCCGCATGCGATCACGGTGCCCGGCGCGGTCTCGGGCTGGTGCCGTCTCCACGCCGACCATGGGTCGAAGCCGCTGTCCGACATCTTCCGCCGCGCGATCGGCTATGCGCGCGAGGGCTACCCCGTCACGCCGCGCGTCGCGGCCGACTGGGCCGGGAGCGCCGAGATCGTCGGCGGCGACGAGAACGCGGCGGCGGTCTTCCTGCCGGACGGAAGGCCCCCGGTCGCGGGCACGCGCCACAGCCAGCCGCGTCTCGGCGATCTCCTGTCGCAGATCGCCGAAGGCGGCGCGGCGGCGTTCTACGAGGGCGCGACAGCCGAGACGATGGTCGCCTATCTCTCCGGCCTCGGCGGCCTCCACACGATCGAGGATTTCGCGGCCGGGCGCGACGGCGCCGAATGGGTTGAGCCGATCCACGCGAACTATCGCGGCTTCGACATCTACGAATGCCCGCCGAACGGCCAGGGGCTGGCCGCGCTCCTGATCCTCAAGATCCTGGAGGGCTTCGATCTCTTTGAAATGAACGAAGCGGACCGCATCCATCTGCAGGCCGAGGCGACGAAGATCGCCTATCACCACCGCGACGCGCTGCTGGCCGATCCGAGCGTCTGTCCGGGCCTCGCCGAACGGCTGCTCGACCCCAAGGCCATCGCCGCCATGCGGGCGCGGATCGACATGAAGCGCGCCCTCGCGCCAGCGCTCTGGGACGAGCCCGAACACCGCGACACGATCTATCTCAGCGTCGTCGACGAGGACGGAAACGCCCTTTCCCTGATCAACTCGCTCTTCCACGGCTTCGGATCGACGCGGCTCGACCCGAAGACCGGCATCCTCTTCCACAGCCGCGGCGCCTCGTTCCGGCTGATCGAAGGGCACCCCAACGCCATCGGCCCGGGCAAGCGCCCGATGCATACGATCATTCCGGGCATGGTGATGCGGGAGGGTCGGCCGGTCATGCCCTTCGGCATCATGGGCGGACATTATCAGGCGGCCGGGCACGCCGCCTTCCTGTCCGCCGTCATCGACCGGGGACTCGATCTCCAGGCCGCGATGGACGAGCCCCGCAGCTTCGCCTTCGACGGCGTACTGGAGGTGGAGCCTACGATCCCCGAGGCGGTCCGGGCCGAGTTGCAACGGCGCGGCCACGTCCTGAAGATCGTGACGAGCCCGATCGGCGGCAGCCAGGCCATCCGCATCGGCGATCAGGGGCTCGAAGGCGGGTCCGACAGCCGCAAGGACGGCATGGCGCTCGGCTTCTGAGCCTTCCGTCGACGGGGCGGCGCGATCGGCGCATCGCCCCTCCCCGTCTTATTGCGGTTCAATGCCGGCGGCGCGGATGACCTCGCCCCAGCGCTCCGATTCGGCGATCTGGAAGGCCGCGAGCTCTTCCGGCGTCGAGGTGAAGATTTCCGCCCCGCCGGTCTCGCGGATCGACTGCATGACCGGCTGGTCATTCGCCGCGATGAACATCTCGTTGAGCTTGGCGACGGTCTCGGGCGCAACGCCCGCCGGCAGATAGGTCGCGAACCAGAACGAGACCTCGTAGCCTTCCACGCCCTGTTCCGCGACGGTCGGCAGGTCCGGCAGGTTCGGGGCGCGCTCGGCACCGGTGAAGCCGAGCGCGCGCAGCGCCCCGCCCTGAACGTGGGGCAGCGTGCTGGCGACGTCGGAGAAGACGACGTCGATGCGTCCGCCCATCAGGTCGAGATGGGCGTTCGGGTTGCTCGGATAGGGCACGTGGACCATGTCGATGTCGGCGAGCTGCTTGAACATCTCGGCCCCGACCCGGCTCGACGACGAGCCCTCGCCGAAGGAGAGCTCGCCCGGACGGGCCTTGGCCTCCTCGATGAACTGCGCGACCGACTCGATCGGCGACTGCGCGTTGACGACCATCAGCATGGCGCCGCGCGCCAGCAGCGTCACCGGCTGGAAGTCCTCGACCGGATCGTAGGAGAGGTTGGCGTAGAGATGCGGATTGGCCGCATGCGTGGAGTTGGTGGACAGAAGCACCGTGTGGCCGTCCGGCGCGGCGTTCGCCACGTCCTGCGCCCCGATGGAGCCGCCGGCGCCCGGCTTGTTTTCCACGATCACCCGGATGCCGTACAGCTCGGTCAGCGCCTGCCCGAGCCCGCGCGCGATCTGGTCCGTCGCGCTGCCCGGCCCGAAGGGGACGACGAGGCGCAGAGGCTGCGCATTGTAGTCCTGCGCGGACGCTGCGCCCGGCAGGGCCGCCGCCAAGGCGACGGCGAACGCCGCCGCGATCTTCGAACTCATCCTCATGGTCTCTCTCCTCCCGGCTTTCCCAAGCCTTTTTGTTGCGTCACCGCGCCCGGTGCAACGGTCTGCGCGCGCTCGTCGTGCTCTCCGAGCCGCGGCGCGGGGCCGGCCGGGCTCGCCCGCACGCCGTCGAGGCTGAGCGGCAGCGCCGTCAGCGCGAAATCCTCCCCCGGCACGCGCCGGTGGATGCCGAGCGCCTCGACCTGCGGCTCGGCCAGCGCCTCCGGCAGGCTGTTGACGGGCGCGCTCGGGATCCCGGCCGCACCGAGCCGTTCGAGCCAGCGCGCGCGCGTATCCTGCGCAAGAATCGCGCGGATCTGGCCGAGGAGGTCGTCCTTGTTCAGGAGGCGGTCGCGATTGGTGCGAAACCGCTCGTCCTCCACCCAGTCCGCCCGATCGAGGAGCCGGGCGAGCTTGGCGAAGAGCCGGTCGTTGCCGCAGCAGATCAGCACCGGATGGTCCGAGGTGTCGAAGGCCTCGTAGGGCACCATGCCCGGATGGCCGGAGGCGTGACGCGCCGGAAGGCTCCCCTCGTTGACGAAGGCGTCGGCCTTCTGCGCCGCCCAGCTCATCGCGGTTTCCAGGAGCGAGGTCTGGACGAGACCGCCTCGGCCCGTCGTCCGGCGGCGTTCCAGAAGCGACAGCGCCCCGATCACGGCCCACATGCCCGAGCCCTGGTCGCAGAGCGAGGCGCCCATGCGCGTCGGCGGATCGTCCGGCCCGCCATTGATGGCGGAGAGTCCGCTATAGGCCTGGACGAGCGGCTCGTAGCCGGGGCTCCGCGACAGCGGCCCCAGATGGCCGAAGGCGGAAATCTCGCAATAGATCAGGCGCGGATGGCGTGCGCAGAGCGAGGGTCCGTCGATCCCGAGCTTGTCGGTCACGCCCGGCCTAAGATTGTGGACGAGGATGTCCGCTTCGGCGGCCAGCCGCTCGAAGGACCCAAGGCCGTCCGGCGACGTCAGGTCGAGCGCGATCGACTTCTTGCCGCGATTGAAGATGTGGAAGGTCAGGGCGTCGCCGTGCCGGAAGTCGGCGCCCATGCGGCGCGCGTCGTCGCCCCCGTCCCGACGCTCGATCTTCAGGACCTCGGCGCCGAGATCGGCGAAGATGCTGCCGGCGAAGGGACCCGCGAGGACCTGGCCGAGCTCGATCACCCGGATGCCGGCCAGGGGCCGTGCCGCACTGTCTGACACGCTCGCCTCCCCGCTCGCGTTCGGATCACCATGGGTAGCGCCCGAGACTGATGCCGGGAAGTGAATTGTCCTGATCGGTGTGATACGTTTTTCGCATCACCGGAGGACTTCATCATGTCGATCCGGATCGACCTGACCCCGCAGCAGCTCAAGGCCTTCCTCGGCGTCGCCGAGACGATGAGCTTCCGCCGCGCGGCCGAGCGCAGCTTCGTCTCGCAGCCCGCACTCAGCCGGACCATCGCCCATATCGAGGCGACGCTCGGCGCTCGCCTCTTCGACCGCGACACGCGCAAGGTGGCCCTGACGGCGGCCGGGCAGGAGCTTCTGCCGATCGCCCGGCGCATCGTCGCCGAGTTCGACGACAGCTTCTCCGATCTGGTGCGGCTCGTCGAAGGCCGGAGCGGACAGGTGGTCCTCGGCACGCTTCCCTCGCTCGGCGTCCACATGCTGCCGGCCGCCATGGCGCGGTTTCGCACGCGCTATCCGGACGTGCGCTTCCGGCTCGTCGGCCGCACCGCCGCGATCCTCGTCGCGGCGGTCGAAAGCGGGGACGTCGATTTCGTCGTCTCGACCCCGCCCCCGCCCGGCGGGCGGCTCCTGTTCGAGCCGCTGGCCGATGACGGCTTCGTCCTCGTCTGCCGGAGCGACGATCCGCTCGCCGCGGCGCGTGATCTTCCCTGGTCGGTCTTCACCGAGCGCCCCTTCATCGCCACGCCGCCTTCGAGCAGCATTCGCCCGCTCACCGAGGAGGCCTTCCGGCAGGCGGGGCTGTCGCCCGCGCCGGCCCTCGAATGCGACGGTGAACTGCCGATCTGCGGCGCGATGGTCCGCGCCGGGCTCGGCATTGCCGCCGTGCCGCGCCTCGCCATGTGCCTGATGGGAACGGAGGGGCTCGCGGCGATCCCCCTGCGCGCCCCGGTCAAGACGCGCGTCATCGGCATCGTGCGCCACGAAGGCCGAAGCCTTTCCACCGCCGCGCAGCGCTTCCACGACCATCTGGTCGAGGCCGCCCGCGAGACGGAGCGCTACAGCATCGGCCCGAAAATCGATTCCGATTTTCGGAAAGCCTGATGCGCAGATTCATAGATAGTGCGTCCTTTGTGCGTCCGTACGGACGCACAAAGGACGCACTAGATCTCGATCGCGACGATCACGGCGTCATGCGGCCCGGCGCGGACGCTCTCGCCCTCCTCCTTGCCGACGAGCTGGCGTGCGATGGGCGAGAGGTAGGAGATGCGGCCCTCGCGCGGGTCGGCCTCGTCGATGCCGACGATCCGGTAGGTCTGGATGCCGCCGTCCTCGCGCTTGAGCGACACCGAATGGCCGAACTGGACGATCTCGCTCTCAGCCTCGGGCACGACGAGCTGAGCGGTCGAGCGACGCGCGCGCCAGTAGCGCAGGTCCCGGTTGAGCATGGCGACCGCGATCTTGTCGCCGGCCGCGCGCGCCGTCTCTAGCGCCGCCTCGCTCCTGGCGATGGCCTCGTCCAGAAGGGCGAGACCGCGTTCGGTGACGAAGTTCGGATCGGTGCCGAGATCGCGCTCGGGCAGCGCCTCGACCTGATCCTCGTTCGGCTCCTTCACGAACGCGACGCTCATTTCGCCCTCCTCCGGCATCACCCGGACGAAACGATCCGGGATCACCGCATATAGGAAGCGCGAGCGCCGATGTCCGCGCCCCGATCACCAGCCGTAGGTGAAGGTCGCGCCGGAATTGCCGTTGCCGGACTGCACCACGGCGTCGCGCGCGCCGCGCCCGAACTGGAAGAGGCCGTAGGCGTTGCGGTCGCCGTTCTGCTCCAGCGTGCCCGAATGGCCGTTGCCGCGCTGCTGCACGATGCCGAGATTGCCGCGGCCGCGCTGGGCGAGCCCGGCGCTGTTGTCGTGCCCGCGCTGGCGGATCGAGCCGTCCTTAATGCCCTTGTAGAGCGAATAGAGCCGAAGCCCCGTCTCCACCGTGCCGGCGCTCTGCCGGTCGGTCGGCGCGAGGGAGAAGGAAATCTGCCCGGCGGCCGCCGCGGGCGCCGGCAGGGTCATCGGGGCCGCGAGCCCGAGGACGAGAGCGGTCGCGGCGGCTTTCAGGAATGCGGTCGTCATGGAGGTCTCCGGTGCCGGGCTCATGCCGGGCGTTGTCGTTCGATCGGTCCGAAGGCCCGCCGCCCGGCTGAGCGGCGGACTGGATGTTCCCGTCAGCTCCCGCCGCCGATGCGGCGCGAGCAGGAGATCGTCTTGCCGCCGACCTTGATGTCGAGGTCGGCGACGTAGGCCGCTCCGCCGCTTCCGAGCGTCACCATGCCGAGCTCGGCGGTGCCGCCCGGGCCGGTGGCGAAAGGCCCGCCCTGGCGGATGTTCGTTCCGCGTCCCGAGACGCGCAGATCGTACTCGCCCTCGGACCCGCTCGCCGCATGGGCGAGCGCGAGGAGTTCCACCGATCCGACCCCGCGCGTGACCTGCAGTTCGCATTCGGCGGCGGAGGACGACCTCCCCGCCGCCGAAGGGCCGGAAGAGGTGCCGGCCGGGGCGGCGATGGCGGCGCCGGCGGCACCGAGAAGAACCAGGACGGCGGCGAGCCGGCGGTGACGACGCATCGGAAGCATGGCGGACCTCATGAACGGGAGCGGAAGGGAAGGCGAAGGCTCGAGGCTCAGTCGCAGGCCTGGACGAAGGCCGTGACGTTGCCGCTGCCGCGCTGGGCGACGTCGGCGGAGCAGCCGCGCCCGACCTGCACCCCTGCCGCGATGTTGCCGTTGCCGTCCTGCGTCAGGATCGAGGTGTGATTGGTGCCGAACTGGCCGATGCCGGCCGAGTTGCGGTGACCCGTCTGGTAGGTCGCGCCGTGATTGTTGCGCCCCTCCTGGCCGACGACCGAGAGGTTGCGCGTGCCGCGCTGGTCGCCGACCGAGCGGTTGTAGCGGCCGTCCTGGTGGACGCGGATGCGGTTGCGGTAGCCGTTCTGCGTGCCGCCGACGGAGTTGGACCAGCCATACTGGTCGATGCGCACGTCGTTGGCGGAGGCGGGCGCCGTGGCGGTGAGGCCGGCGAGGACGACGAGGGCGGCGGTGGCGAGGGGCAGGCGGATCATCGGGGCATCTCCGGCAAGAGCGCTTCGGCTCGTGGAAGGAATGCCCGCACCTTGAGCCCGGCCGGCGGAACGCGTGCTGAAGGCCCCGTTCACACGCCGTTCAGCGCCGCGTGAACGAGGGCGGGAGAGGCAGCACGAACAAAAAAACGGCGGCGTTGCCGCCGCCGTCCGGTCCTCTCGGTCCCGCAAGAGCCTTCAGGTCAGGTCCATCGCCTTCGGAACATAGGTGAAGGCGTTGCCGCTCGGCCGGATGTTGCCGATGCCGGGGAACGGGAAGTGATAGCCGACCATGGTCAGCCGGTCCGCCGAGGCCCGGTCGAACAGGCGCTTTCGCGTCTGGGCCGCCTGCCCCGGATCGGTGTCGAAGGCGAACTCCCATTCCGGGTGCAGGAAGAGGAGCGCGTAGTGATGAACCACGTCGCCGACGAAGAGGTAGCTCGTCCCGTCCGATTCGATCAGATAGGAGGTGTGGCCGACCGTGTGCCCCGGCGTCGAGAGCGCGGTGATGCCGGGCAGGACCTCGCCTTCGTCCTTCACGTAGATCATCCGGTCCCGGTTCGGCAGGAGATTGCGCCGCGCGCCTTCCACGAAGGTCGGCAGGAAGCCGTCCGCCGAGAGCTTGGCCTCGTCGGTCCAGAAGTCGAAATCGGCTTCGCTCATGTAGATCTGCGCATTGGGGAAGTTGCGCGTCCCGTCGTCCGCCATGATGCCCCAGCAATGGTCGAGATGGCCGTGGGTGAGGACGATGGCGTCGATCTGGTCGGGCTCGATCCCGGAGGCGCGGATGTTGTCCAGGAGACGGCCCGAGAGAGGGCCGAAATTCTGCGCCGTGCCCATGCCGGTGTCGAAGAGGACGAGCTTGTCGCCGGTGTTCAGCACCATGGCGTTCTGCTCCAGCATCATCGGGGCGACCGGCAGGAACTCCTCGTCGAGGATGCGGCGGATCGTCTCCGGGTCGGCTTCGGGAAACTGGTCGTTCGCGCTGCCGAGATCGAGGCGCCCGTCGGAGACGACCGTCGCCTCGAAGGCGCCGATCGGAAAGCGATACCAGGCCGGCGGGCGGTTTCCGAGCATCGGAGCCGCCGCCCGCGCGGGCTGGGCGAGGCCGCTGCCGAGGGCGGAGGCGCCGAGGCCGAGCGCGGCCGCGCCGGTGAGAAAGCCGCGCCGATCGGTTCTGAAACGATGACTGAGCTGCATGTTCCTTTCCTCCCACGTCGCGCCGGCCACCCGGCGAGCCTTGTAGGCGACAGCGAGCGGGCTCCCCGCAGGCCCGCTCGCCAGCGCCGGAACCTCAGAGCCTCAGCACGTGGCGGACCGTGCGGCCGGCGGCGAGCGCCTCGAAGCCCTCGTTGATGTCGTCGAGCGTGCCCGTGCTCGTCATCAGGCGGTCGACCGGAAGCCGGCCGGACCGGTGGAGCGACACGAAGCGCGGAATGTCGCGGGAGGGAATGCAGCTCCCGACATAGGAGCCCTTGAGCGTGCGCTCCTCGGCGACGAGCCGCAGCGGCGAGAGCGCCATGGTGGCGGAGGGCGGCGCGAGACCGGCGGTCACCGTCGAGCCGCCGCGCCGCGTCACGGCGAAGGCGAGCTCCAGCGCGCGCGCCGAGCCGGCGAGTTCCACCGCATGATCGACGCCGCCGCCGGTCGCAGCGCGCACCGCATCGATCGTTCCGGGATCGGCCGCGTCGAAGGCGTCGGTCGCGCCGAGGCCGCGGGCGATGTCGAGCTTCTCGGCCGAAAGATCCAGCGCGACGATGCGAGAGGCGCCCGCCGCCACCGCCCCGATGAGGGCAGCGAGGCCAACGCCGCCGAGGCCGATGATCGCGACGCTCTCGCCCGCCTTGACGCCCGCCGTGTTGATGACGGCGCCGACCCCCGTCAGCACCGCGCAGCCGAAGAGGGCCGCGATCTCGAGCGGAATGTCCTCGTCGATCTTCACCAGGGAGCGGCGCGACAGAACCGCATGTTCGGCGAAGGCGGAGACGCCGACGTGATGATGGACCGCCCCCCCGTGCCAGCGCAGGCGCCGCGCGCCGGAGAGGAGCGCGCCCTCCCCGTTTCTTGCGTTGCCGGGCTCGCAGAGCGCGGGGCGCCCTTCGGCGCAGGGGCTGCAATGGCCGCAGGAGGGCACGAAGACCATCACCACATGGTCGCCGGGCGCCAGATCCTCCACGCCCGGTCCCAGCGCCTCCACCACGCCCGCCGCCTCGTGGCCGAGCACCATGGGAACCGGGCGCGGGCGCACCCCGTCGATCACCGAAAGGTCGGAATGGCAGAGCCCGGCGGCGCGGACCCGGACGAGCACCTCGCCCGGCCCCGGCTCGGCGAGTTCCACCGTCTCGATCGAAAGCGGCCGGGTCTCGTCGAAGGGACGCCCGACGGGCGAGGAGCGCAGGAGGGCGGCGCGGGTGGAACGGCTCATGGCGGCGTCAGACCGTGCGCCCGCCATCGACGGGCAGGAGCACGCCGGTGATGAACTCGGATTCGTCGCTCGCCAGATAGAGCGCCGCCCGCGCGATGTCCTCGGGCCGCGACAGGCGGCCGAGCGGGATGGTGGAGACGAATCGCGCCCGGTTCTCCGGCGTGTCCTCCACGCCCATGAAGGATTCCAGGAGCGCGGTCTCCCCCATCACCGGGCACAGCGCGTTGACGCGGATCTTCATCGGCGCGAGCTCGACCGCGAGCGACTTCGACAGGAGGTTCACCGCCCCCTTGGTGCCGTTGTACCAGGTCAGGCCGGGGCGCGGCCGGATGCCGGCGGTGGAGCCGACATTGACCACCGAGCCGCCCTTCTCCTTCATGAGCGGCACCGTCGCCATGGTCATGAGGTAGATCGACTTCACGTTGATGCGGAAGACCTTGTCGAAGGTCTCCTCGTCGATGTCGAGGAGCGCCTGATTGCGGTGGGTCCAGCCGGCATTGTTGACGACGACGTCCGGCGCGCCGAAGGCGCTCGCCGCCTCCGCCACGGCCCTGTCCACCTCGCTCTTCACGCCGACGTCGCAGATGAAGGCGCGGGCCGAGCCGCCGATGGCACCGGCCACGCGCTCGGCGTTCTGGCGATTGATGTCGAAGACGGCGACCGTCGCCCCTTCGCGCGCGAAGAGATGGGCGATCGCCTCGCCGAAGCCCGAGCCCGCACCCGTGACGATCGCGACCTTGCCGGAGAGACGCCCCGCGCCGTTCGACTGTGTTTCGCTCTGCATTTGTCGTTTCCTCCTCGATCTTTCGCGGGACCCGCCCCGTTCAGGCCGCGGACGCGGCCGTCCTCCGGTCGGAGGCGATGGCGCCGCGTTCGATGGTGATGGTGCGCACGGCGAAGCGTTCGAGCAAGGCCGGGTTGGACTCGGTGATGATGACGGCGATGTCCGGCGCCACGTCCCGCAGGCGGCCCAGCGCCTCGGCGTAGCGCTGGGCCAGCACGGGGGCGAGGCCCTGGAAGGGCTCGTCGAGGAGAAGAAGGCGCGTCGCCAGCATCAAGGCGCGGCCGAGCGCGACCATCTTGCCCTGCCCGCCCGAGACCGAGCCGGCGGGCCGCTCGGCCAGGGTCTTCAGTTCGGGCAGGACGTCGTAGACGCGGCCGAGCCGGCGCGCCGTCTCCTCGGCCGAAAGCTTCGCCACGCGCGCCGGAAGGAGCACGTTCTCCTCCACCGTGAAGCGGGAGAAGAGCCGCCGGTCCTCCGGCGCGTAGCCGAGGCCGAGCGCCGGCCGGGCATGCGGCTCGACGCGCGCCAGATCCTGCCCGCGAAAGAGGATGCGCCCCGCCACAACGTCGGTGAATCCCATCACCGAGCGCAGCGTCGTCGTCTTGCCCGCGCCGTTGCGCCCGACGAGCGCCACGGTCTCGGCCTCGCCGATCTCGAAGCCGATGCCGCGCAGGATCGGAATGCGCTGGATGGAGACGTCCACCTGCTCGAATGCCAGCATCGCGCTCATCCTCCGATCACCGTGCGGATGACGTCCGGGTCCGACAGGACCTTGGCCGGCTCGCCCGCCATCTGGATCCGCCCCTCGCTCCAGACCGCGACGCGGCTGGCGTAGCGCGTCACCATCTCCATGTCGTGCTCCACGAAGACCGAGGAGACGCCGGCCGTCTTCAGCGCCGCGACGAGGATCTCCATCACCTGGAACTTGTCGGCCGAGGCGACGCCCGAGGTGGGCTCGTCCATCAGGAGAAGCCGGGGTTTCAGCGCCAGGGCGATGGCGATGTCGACGAGCTTGCGCTGGCCCTCCGGGAGGTCGGACGCCTTCCGGTCCGCCAGATCGGCGCAGCCGACGAGCGCGAGAAGGTCCAGCATCTCGCCCTTCTGCGGCAGGGCGTGCAGCGCGCGGAACGGGTTCCAGGCGCGCTCGCGCACGGCGGCGGCCAGAAGCATGTTCTCCAGGACCGTGTGCTCGACGAAGAGCTGCGGGATCTGGAAGGCGCGTGCGATGCCGAGCCGCGTGATGCGGCGCGGCGGCTGGCCGAGGAGTTCGGCGCCCCGAAACGTGACCGACCCCGCCTGCGGCTTGAGATAGCCGGTGCAGATGTTGAGGAAGGTCGTCTTGCCGGCGCCGTTCGGGCCAATGATGGCGAGGTTCTCGCCTTCGTTCACGTCGAGGTCGATGCCGTTGGCCGCGACAACGCCGCCGAAGCGGATTTCGAGGCCGCGGGCCTGCAGGAGGGCCGCGCTCATCGTCCGGCTCCCCCGCCGCTCGCCGGCCCGTCCTTGCGCAGGCCGAAGCGGCGCGGCAGATCGATGATGCCGCCGGGCGCGCCGAGGATGATGGCGATGAGGACGATGCCGAGGATCAGCTGCCAGCTGTCCTCCAGAAGGGCCGCCGCATAGAAGCGGACCAGCTCGTAGACGAAGGAGCCGGCGAAGGCCCCGACGACATGGCCGGTTCCGCCCAGAACCGCGATGAAGACGAATTCGGAGGAGCGCGTCCAGAAGGTGTAGTCGGGCGTCGCCAGCCCCTGCACGATCCCGAGCGACAGGCCGCCCAGCCCGCACAGGATCGCCGAGAAGACGTAGGCGGCGAGAATCGTGTTGCGCGCCGACAGCCCGATATATTCGAGCCGCGTCTCGTTGACCTTCAGCGCCTTCAGCGCCTGTCCGATGGGCGAGCGCAGATACTGCCAGACGAGGACGGCGGAGACGAGCGCCAGCGCCAGGACGAAATAGTAGAGGACGAGGTCGAACTGGCCCCGGCCGAACTCGAAGCCGAGCAGCGTCGGGCGCCGGATGCGGATGCCGTCCGTGCCGCCCGTGAGGTGGAAGAACTTCTCCAGCACCGCGAAGAGCACCATCGAGAAGGCCAGATTCAGCATCCCGAAGAAGATGTAGCGGTAGCGGGCGACGAAGAGCCCGACGAGAAGGCCGCCGACCCCCGAGACGGCGATCGCCGCCAGCGTCAGGAGGATGAGATCGGCGTCGCGCCACCAGCCGCCGATATAGGCGACCGAATAGGCGCCGACGGCGAAGAACATGCCGTGGCCGAAGGAGACCTGCCCCGCCTGGAGCAGGAGGAAGACGCCGAGGACCGCGAGCGCCTTGGCGAGGACGACGGTGGAGAGGGTCAGAAGGCCGCCCGCGAAGAACGGCAGGGCGAGGAGCGCGGCGACGGCGATGAGAAGGGCGATCCGGCGCATCAGATCTTCCTCGCCTGGACCGTGCCGAACAGGCCGAAGGGGCGGAAGAGCAGGATCAGCACCATGATGAGATAGGGCATCAGCACTTCCAGCTCGGGCGCCAGATAGACGGCGAAGGAGCGGGCGAGGCCGATGACGAGGGCGGACAGCGCGGCACCTTCGATCTGCCCGAGCCCGGCGCTGGCGGCGACCGCGAAGGAGAGGACGATCATGTTCGCCCCCATGCCCGGCACGACGGAGGTCGTGGGCGTGGCGAGCGCGCCGCCGAGGGCCGCGAGGATCGCGCCGACGACGAAGGTGACGAAATAGACCCGCGTCGCGTTGATGCCGATCGCGGTCGCCGCCTCCCGGTCCTCGGTGACGGCGAGGATCTGCGCGCCGGCATTGGTGCGCCGCAGGAACAGGCGAAGGCCGATGAGCGTCAGGACGGCCAGCGACGGCAGGAGGATGGTCTGGTAGGCGGTGTAGTTGATCCCGAAGACGCTGACATTGCCGAGAAGCTGCAGCGGCGAGGCCATGTAGTAGGGCTGCACGCCCCAGACCATGCGCTGGACGTTCTCCAGGATCATGAAGACCGCGAAGGTGACGAGGAGCTGGAGGACCGGGTCCTTGTCGTAGATGCGGCGCAGAAGCAGCTTCTCGATGAGCCCGCCGACGACGATGCCGACCACGAGCGCGGCGGCCAGGAGCGCCGGGTAGGTCAGCCACGGGTTCCAGCCATTGGCCGTCAGATGGCCGCCGAAGGTCGCCGCCGTGTAGGCGCCGAGCGCGTAGAGGCTGCCATGGGCAACGTTCAGGACGCCAAGAACGCCGAAGATCAGCGTCAGGCCGACGGCGACGAGGAAGATCAGCGAGGCGTAGGACAATCCGTCCAGGATCGCGATCAGGGCGATGTTCAGCGTCATGGGCGCGGCGGGACCTCTCGATGCGGGGAGGCAAGGGGCGCCGGCCGGACCGGCGCCCTCGCAGGACGTTGCCTTCCGGGCGGCCTCAGTCGCCGTGCTGGAAGCGGTCGCCGCGGATTTCGAGGAAGTCCGGCCCCAGACCCTCGATCCAGTCGATCGACTCCTCGCCGACCGGCGGCATGATCTGCGTGGCGTCGTAGATCGCCATGTCGTCGATGATCTTGAACGGATAGGCCTCGTCGGATCGCGTGATGCCGACGAGCTGCGCCTCGACGCCCTGATTGTCCTCGCGGATCGTCAGGGGTCTGCCGAAGCCCTGGAACTCCAGCCCGTCCATCGCCTCGCGGACCTGCTCTCGATCCGGGAAGGCGCCGCCATTGGCCTCGGCGGCCTTGTCGTAGACCGCTTCGAGCGCGGCGAAGGCCTGCGCCATGTGGAAAACCGAGTAGATCGGCCAGCTGTTGGTCTGATCCCGGAACGCATCGACGAAGGCGCGGAAGTCCTCGTCGTCCTTGCGCTCGGGGTGCAGGAAGTAGTGGTCGCCGCGCGCGCCCACGATCACGCCCTCCGGCAGGTCGGTTCCCAGACGCTCGAGCGAGGATTCGGCGAGCGGCAGGACGAACTGCGAATTGGCGAAGAGCCCGCGCTGGTTCGCCTGGCGCACGAAGGTGTCGAGGTCGCCGCCCCAGGAGGTGGAGAGGATGACGTCGGGCGAGAGCGCCTGCAGGCGCGACACCTCGGCCGAATAGTCCGGCGCGCCGAAGGCCGGGAACAGCTCGGCGACGATCTCGACGTCGGGCTTCAGCGTCTTCAGCGCGGTCGAGAAGATGTGCCAGCTGTCGCGGCCCCAGGCATAGTCCTGGTTCACGACGGCGATGGTCTGGAAGTCGGAATTGTGCTCGATGAGGTAGAGCAGCGGCGCGAGGACTTCGGGCGTCGCATTCGCCTGGGTGCGGTAGACCCAGTCGTACTCGTCCTCCTCGAAGATGCGCTGCGTGCCGCAGTCCCACATGAAGTTGAGGATCTCCAGATCCTCCGCCAGCGGCGCGATGTTGTTGCAGACGCCGGACGAGATCGAGGCGAACATCACGTCCACCAGATCACCGTCGACGAGGCGCCGATATTCGGACGTCAGCGTCTCGACGCCCGCGCCCTCGTCGATGAAGGTCAGCGAGACCGGCACGCCCTGGATGCCGCCGCGCTCGTTGAGCTGCGCGGCCAGCATCTCGGCGCCGCGCCGCGCCGGAACGCCGAAGACCGAGGCCGGACCGGACGAATAGGTGGTGATGCCGATCCGCAGTTCGGACGGCTTTTCCTGAGCGAAGGCCGTCGAGGCCGCCAACGCAAGCGCCAGCACCCCCAAGCCCGTTGCGGTACGCGTCATGTCTTCCTCCCTCGCCGCTCCCCCGCGGCAGGGAAAGACTGCCCCCCAAGACATTCGCTTTGCCAATAGGCTTTCGCTGCCCGAGCGATAAGGAAGCGGTATGCCTGCGATCGCGGCGGCGGGACCGGGAAACGGCCTGCAACCTGGGGTCTGCACCCTTCCCGCGCGCGAAACGGGACGCCTGTCGCGCAGCGCAGACGCATCCGTTCGATCAGCCTCGGCAAGCGCTCTTGCGAGCGCCGGCCGAGCCCGTTCAGCCGTGCTTGACGATGGTGGTTCGCAGCGTCGAGAGGTCGTGAAGCGCGGCGAAGCCCTTCTCGCGGCCGTGGCCGGACTTCTTCATGCCGCCGAAGGGCAGCTCGATGCCGCCGCCCGCGCCGAAGGCGTTGATATAGACCTGCCCCGCCTTGATCTGGCGTGACACGCGAAGCGCGCGGTTGCCGTCATGCGACCAGACGGCCGCCATCAGCCCGTAGTCCGTGCCGTTGGCGAGGCCCACCGCGTCGGCCTCGTCGTCGAAGGGCAGCACCGAGAGAACCGGGCCGAACACTTCGAGCGTCGCCAGCTCGTTGGCGCGCGGCACGGGCCCGTAGATGCGGGGCGCGATGAAATAGCCGCCGGGCGGGACGCCGTCGGCGATCCGCCCTTCGGCGAGCACGGGCACGCCCGCCGTCTCGGCCCGCTCGAAGAAGCCCTCGATGCGCTTCTTCTGTCTGGCGTTGATGACGGGGCCGAGCTCCAGGTCCATCTCCGGCGTGCCGGCGGTCAGCTTCGAGAAGCGGGCGGCGAGGTCCTCGACCACCCGGTCGTAGGCGCCGCGCTCCACCAGAACGCGCGACCCGGCCGAGCAGGTCTGGCCGGCATTCTGCACCATGGTGGTCGCGATCACGCCGGCGGCTGTTTCGAGATCGGCGTCCCCGAAGAGGATGTGCGGCGACTTGCCGCCGAGCTCGAGCGTGCAGCCGATGTGGTTCTTCGCCGCCGCGATCTGCACCATCGTGCCGACTTCCGGCGAGCCGGTGAAGGACAGGAAATCGACGCCGGGATGGGCGGTGAGCGCAGCGCCGGCCTCTTCGCCGAGCCCCGGCACGACGCCCAGAGCGCCGTCCGGCAGGCCCGCCTCGGCGGCCAGCTCGGCCAGCCGGAGCGGCGTCAGGCACGCGTCCTCGGCAGGCTTCATCACGCAGGCATTGCCCATGGCGAGCGCCGGGCCGAGCGTGCGCCCGAACATCTGCGCGGGATAGTTCCACGGAATGATCTGGCCGGTCACGCCGTGGGCCACGCGCTCGGTGGCGACGAAATAGCCGGGCAGGAAGGGGATCGTCTCGCCGTGAACCTTGTCGGCCGCGCCGCCGTAGAACTCGAAATAGCGCGCCGTCGCGACGATGTCGGCGCGGGCCTGGCGCATCGGCTTGCCGGTGTCGCGGGCCTCGAGCTGCGCCAGCTCCTCCGAATTGTCGGCGATCAGGATCGCCAGACGCGACAGGATGCGGCCGCGCTCCACCGCGCTCATGCGGCCCCAGGCTCCCTCGTCGAGCGCGCGCCGGGCGGCCTTCACCGCCCGGTCCACGTCCTCGGCGCTGCCCGCCGCGATCTCCGCGAAGGTCTCGCCGGTGGCCGGCGCCTTCACCTCGATGGTGCGGCCGGTCGATCCGGCGGTCCACTCGTTGTCGACGAAGATGCCCTTCGCCTTGATCGTCGCGCTCGTCTGGGCGTCCATCGGTTCCTCCCGGCTCGCGGACGGAGGCGCGCCCGGCGCGGCCCTGTCCGGCGCGGCCCCGACCCGCGCATGCCATAGCGGCTCATTCTTCCGCCGCCGGGTCCGCGCGCGCAACCGGTCGCACGAGACAAGTTTTGTCGCCTCCCGATATCGGCACCCTATGGGCGGACGCGAAGCTCCGCCGCCACAGCCTCATGGAGAAGAAATCATAGGTCGAAATCGCTTCTGAGATTTCAGGCTCTTTTTATGGTTTTGCGGTCCATTCGGGCGCATGAGCCGTTCGCCGAGCCCCACGCTTCGAGCCTTTCTCCGACGCTTCCGGCGCGACCGGTCGGGCGTGACCGCCGTCGAGTTCGCGCTCATCGCCGGCCCCTTCTTCTTCATCATCTTCGCCATCATCGAGACCGCGCTCGCGACGACGGCGGGGGTGTTCCTGAACGACGCGGTCAACACCGCCGCCCGCAACGTCCTCACCGGGCAGGTCCAGGCGAGCGACATGGACGCGGACGGCTTCCGTGCCCAGATCTGCGACCGCGTGGATATCCTGATGTCCTGCGACCGGCTGAAGCTCGACCTTCGGACCTATCCGGCCGGAACCCCGATCCCGGACTTCCAGATGAAGGACGGCAGCATCGACTCGTCCACCTTCTGCTTCGATCCGGGCGCTCAGGACACGATCACGGTGCTGCGCGCCTACTACGAATGGCCCTGGACGACCGCCGTCCTGAACCGGCTGGCGTCGGACACCAACGGCAATGCCATCCTCTATTCCGTCGCCGCCTTCATGAACGAGCCGTTCGGGAGCGTGACGAGCCAGCACGTGACCTGTTGAGCCCGGCATGTCGCCCTTGAAGCGCCTCCTCTCCCGTTTCAGGACCGACCGCCGCGGCGCGGTCGCGGTGGAGTTCGCCCTCATCCTGCCGGTGATGCTCCTCTTCTACCTCGGCACCTTCGAGGCGTCCCAGGCGATCATCGCCAAGCGCAAGGTGGACAGCGCGGCGGAAACCGTCGGCGGCATCATCGCCCGCTCGCCGGCCATGAATTCCACCCGCATGGCCAATGTCATGCTGGTCTCCAACGCCCTCGTCGGCACCTCCGGCAGGGACAAGCTCGAGATCACCGTCACGACGGTGACCGTCGACGCCGACGGGAAGGCGACCATCGACTGGGAACGGCGCGGATCGGTCGCCGGGCGTGCGAAGGGCACCCGCTACACCCTGCCGACCGAGCTCCGGGGCATCAAGGACGCCTATTTCGTCCTCTCGACCGTCAGCTACACGCACCGCCCCCTGTTCGATTTCGCAATTCCCGAGGCGGGACTGCGCTTCGAGCGGACCTTTTCGCACCGTCCTCGCAGGGGCAGCGTCATCCCATGGTCCTGAACTCCGATCCCATCCGCAGAGAGCGTCGGGGACGCGGTATGAAGGCGATCGGCAGGCTCGCCCTCGACCGCCGGGGCAACGTCGCGATCATCTTCGCGCTTCTGACGCCGCTCTTCGTCATCGTCGCGGGTCTCGCCGTCGACACCTCCAAGGTGGAGGCGGCGAAGTGGAGCATGCAGCGCTCGTTGGACGCGGCGGCGCTCGGCGCAGCCAAGGAGTTCGGCCGCACCTCCGACCATGCCGAGATCGAGAAATGGGCGCGGGCGATGTTCTTCGCCAACGAGGCTCGCGGCGCGCAGGACAACACGGACTTCGTCTATGAGGGCGTCACGCGGGTCGGCGGCGACAACGTCCTGCGCGTTTCAGCCTCGCGCGACGAGCCGACCTTCTTCGGCACGGCGATCAAGGGGCTGACCGGCGGCCGGATCGACCACGAGACCTGGCATCTGGCGATGTCGAGCGAGGTCGTCGTGCGCAACCGCTCGGTCGAGATGGCGCTGGTTCTCGACAATTCCGGCTCGATGAGGGACCCGCCCGCCGGCGGCGGGACCGTCAAGATGACGACGCTGAAAGACGCGACCGAGCGCCTCGTCGAGCAGCTTCTCGCGCCGCGCCCGCTGGCCAACAACGTGGACCCCGTCAAGATTTCGGTCGTGCCCTTCGCGGGCTCGGTGAATGTCGGCACGCAATATGCCAACGCCTCATGGATGGACACAGTCGGCATCAACCCGATGCATCACGACGACCTCGATTGGACCAATTGGCGGGTGGGTGGCCGGATGGCCGTTCGCTGGGTCGACGGCTCATGGCGCGATACGCTGGGCAACCCGCTAACCCGTTTTACGATGTTCGAGCGCACACGATCCCTGGGTGGATCCAGTTGGGGATGGGGCGGGTGCATCGCCTCACGGCCCGAAGGCCATGCGGTAACCGATGCCGCGCCCACCTCAAGCCGACCCGCAACTCTCTTTGTACCGTTGTTTTCGCCTTCCGAGTACTATTGGTACAATACTTACTGGTATCTGCGAAATGGATACATGGACGATTCATCGTCGTCCAGCGGTGACCTTAACAACCTGAGAGTCCAACGTGACGTCCGCCGATACTTTGACTCTTCGCGCATCAACAATCGCTCGCCTGGCTCAGGCATTCCGGCTCCAAGCCCGAACTATCTTTGCACCACGACCCCGATCACACCACTCACGGCGTCGCGCTCGAACGTTCTTTCAGCGGTCCGCGCCATGCAGCCTTTGGGCGGCACGAACATCGCCGAGGGTCTCGCTTGGGGCTGGCGTACGTTGTCGAGCGGCGAGCCGTTTACTGAAGGTCGTCCCCGCGACACGAAAGAGAACCTGAAGGTTCTCGTCCTGATGACGGATGGCGAGAACACCTACAATGCAGGTTCTCCTCAGATAGAAATGAACAACGCTAACAGATCGGCTTTCGGCACCTACGGCTTCGGCCAGATCATTGAGAAGAATCCGCTGACAGGTCACGAGATTCTTCGCACGGGACGCATGTTCGAGGCGACGCCCTCGGTCCAAGCGAGAGCTGCGATCGCCAACATCACGGAGTCGATGAACGTGGCGATGAGCCTCGTCTGCGAGAACATGAAGAAGGACGGCTCGAACGACGACGGCGGCGACGGCGTGGTGGTCTTCACCATCGCCTTCGACCTCAAGGACGGCAGCCCGGTGAAGGAGCGGCTACGCAACTGCGCCTCGAACGGCATCGATGGAAGAGGCGCCAAGCTCTACTACGACGCGCGCAACTCCAACGATCTGCTCGCGGCCTTCTCCGCCATCAGCGACGAGATCTCGGCCCTTCGCATCGCGCGCTGAGAAGCGTCGGACGGGCGCGGCGGACTGTCCCGAAACCCGGCCATCGGGCGATGCCCGCTTGTCATGCCCGCAGGGTCGTTGTAGCGCTCGTTGGAGGGCGATCGGGTGCCGCAAGGGGAGCTCCGTACGGTCGCCGCGTTCTGGGAGGAACAATGCTGAACCTACGCCATAGAGCCGCCATCGGCGCCTTCGCGCTCGCCTTCGCCGCCTCCGCGCCCGTCGCGGCCAAGGCCCAGGACTTCATCAACGTGCTGACGGGCGGCACCTCGGGCGTCTACTACCCGCTCGGCGTCGCGCTTTCGGAAATCTACGGCGAAGGCATCGAGGGCGCGCGCACGCAGGTCCAGGCCACCAAGGCGTCCGTCGAGAATCTGAACCTTCTCGAGCAGGGCCGCGGCGAGATCGGCTTCTCGCTCGGCGATTCGCTGGTCGCCGGCTGGGAGGGCGACACCGAGGCGGGCTTCCGCCAGCCGCTGACCAAGCTGCGCCGCATCGCGGCGATCTATCCGAACTACATCCAGCTCGTCGCGACCGCCGACAGCGGCATCACCACGCTCGAGGATCTGCGCGGGAAGAGCCTGTCGGTCGGCGCGCCGGCCTCGGGCACCGAGCTGAACAGCCGCGCGATCCTGGAAGCGGCCGGCATGAGCTATTCCGATCTCGGCCAGGTCCAGTACCTGCCCTTCGCCGAGTCGGTCGAGCTGATGAAGAACCGCCAGCTCGACGCGACGCTCCAGTCCGCGGGGCTCGGCGTCGCCTCGATCCAGGATCTGTCGACCACCAACCCGACCACGATCGTCGAGATCCCGGCCACGCTGGTCGATTCCATCGGGGCTCCCTATCAGTCGGCGGTCATCCCGGCCGGCACCTATCGGGGCCAGGATGCGGATGTGGAGACGGCGGCGGTCGTCAACTTCCTGGTGACCCATGAGGACGTCAGCGACGAGACGGCCTACCAGATGACCAAGCTTCTCTTCGAGAACCTGCCGCGCATGGTTTCGGCCCATTCGGCCGCATCGGCGATCTCGCTGGAGACGGCGGTCGGCGAAAGCCCCGTCCCGCTGCATCCCGGCGCCGAGCGCTATTATCGCGAGGTCGGCGCGATCCAGTAGCGGATCGGCCGCTGAGCTCGAAGGTTGGCTGACGGGCAGAGCGTCGTGCGTCCGGATCGGACGCGCGGCGCTCTGCCGTCGCCGTTGGGTTTCGATCGGCAACGCGGGGGCGGCAGCCCGCCGCACGAGGTCAGGCGCAGATGACGACGCATTCGAAGGTCGATGGCGCGCGGGCCGAAGAGGCGCTCGGGCAGGCGCCGATGGCCGCATCCGCCGAGGCGCCGTCCGACGCCGAACACGGCCTGCCGGGCGGTTTCGGAACGGGCCTGACCGGAACGATCGTCTTCGGCATCGCGATCGCCTTCTCGGTCTTCCAGCTCTGGGTGGCGGCCTATCACTCGATCCCGAGCCAGGTCGTGCGGTCGATGCATGTCGGCTTCGTGCTTCTGCTCGGCTTCACGCTCATCGCCAATCTGACGGGCGGCTCGGCGCTGAAGAAGGCGATGCTCTGGACCATGGGCATCGTCGGTTTCGGGGTCGGCGCCTATTACTGGGTCTTCTACGCCGATCTGATCCTTCGCGAAGGCGGCTTCCTCGAGCCGCAGGATCTGGTGGTCGGCACGCTGCTGATCGTCCTCGTCTTCGAGGCGACGCGGCGTCTGATGGGCCCGGCCCTGCCGATCGTGGCGGGCATCTTCCTCCTGTACGGGCTCTTCGGGGAGTATGCGCCGGGCGTCCTCGCCCATCGCGGCTACGGCTTCGACCAGATCATCGGCCAGCTCGGCTTCGGCACCGAGGGCATCTACGGGACGCCGGTCTACGTCTCGTCGAGCTACATCTTCCTGTTCATCCTGTTCGGGGCGTTCCTGGAGCGCGCCGGGATGATCAAGCTCTTCACCGACGTCTCGCTCGGCATGGTGGGACACACCAAGGGCGGACCTGCGAAGGTCGCGGTGGTCTCCTCCGCGATGATGGGGACGATCTCGGGCTCGGGCGTGGCCAATGTCGTCACCACCGGCCAGTTCACCATCCCCCTGATGAAGCGCTTCGGCTACAAGCCGGCCTTCGCGGGCGGCGTGGAGGCGGTGTCCTCGATGGGCGGCCAGATCATGCCGCCGGTGATGGGCGCGGTCGCCTTCATCATGGCCGAGACCCTGAACATCCCCTACGCGCAGGTGGTCCTGGCCGCGATCATCCCGGCCGCCCTCTACTTCTTCTCGGCGTTCTGGATGGTGCATCTGGAGGCGGGAAAGCGGAACCTCCGCGGCATGAGCGCGGCGGAACTGCCGAGCGCGATCGGCGCGCTGAAGGCCGGCTGGTACCTGATCATTCCGCTCGCCGTCCTCGTCTATCTCCTGTTCTCCGGCTACACGCCGCTCTTCGCCGGCACGATGGGTCTGGCGCTGACCGCGGTCCTCATCCTCGGCGGCGCGATCAGCCGCGGCCTTCCGCACGAGGCGGTCCGCTACCTGTTCTGGATCATGCTCGGGCTGATCTGCGCGTCCTTCTTCCGCTACGGCATCAACGTCGTGCTCATGACGATCGCGGCGCTCGTCGCGGTGAACTTCGTCGTGAAGGGCGGCCGCGAGACGCTCGTCACCGCGCGCGACGCGCTCGCGGACGGCGCCAAGAACGCGCTGCCCGTGGCGATCGCCTGCGCGATGGTCGGCGTCATCATCGGCACGCTCAGCCTCACCGGCTCGGCCTCGACCTTCGCCTCCTTCATCGTGCGCATCGGCGAGCACAGCCTGTTCGTCTCGCTCGTCCTGACCATGCTCACCTGCCTCGTGCTCGGCATGGGCATCCCGACGATCCCCAACTACATCATCACCTCCTCGATCGCCGGACCGGCCCTGCTGGAACTCGGCGTCCCCCTCCTCGTCAGCCACATGTTCGTCTTCTACTTCGGCATCCTGGCGGATCTGACGCCGCCGGTCGCGCTCGCGGCCTTCGCGGCCGCGCCGATCGCCAAGGAATCCGGCATGAAGATCGGCATGCAGGCGTTGAAGATCGCGCTGGCCGGCTTCGTCATCCCCTTCATGGCCGTCTATACGCCGGCCTTGATGCTGCAGGACGGCGGGCCGCTGGCGGCATCGATCGGCTATGCGCCGGCGGTCGCCTACATCGTCCTCAAAGCCGTGCTCTCGATCGTTCTGTGGGGCGCGGCGGCCATCGGCTTCCTTCTGGTTCCGCTTGCGTGGTGGGAACGCCTGCTGGCGACCACTGCCGCGTTCACCCTCGTTCTGGCGCTGCCGGTCACCGACGAGGTCGGCTTCGCGCTCGCGGCCCTTGCGATCGGCCTGCAGGTCTGGCGCAGCCGCGCCGCCACCGCCGCGAAGGCCGGCACGATCACCCCGCGATGACGCTGTGCCTTGGGGCGGGCGCCGCCACGCTCGCTCTGACGCTGGGCAGCTTCACCCTGAGCTGGACGCATTCGGTCGAGCGGATCGAGTGGCGCGAACACTGGGCCGTGGAGCGCGACGGGCTCGTCCTGCGTCAGGCCGCGGTGAAGGGATCCGGGGCGGGCATGGAGGTGCCGGACGACGCGATCCTGCGCGATGGCTTCTGGTTCTACGAGCCCCGGCTTCCGCCGCAAACGCGCGTCTCCTTCGCCGATGCCGGTCGCGCCGGGTCGGACTGGACGCTCTGCGACGGCGAGCGCTGCGCGGCGCTGCGCTCGCTCCTGCCCGTCGAGGGCAACGGGTTCTCGATGGAAGCCTGCGAGCGGAGCGGCATCGGGCTCTCGCAGGCGATCGCCGAAGCGGGCGACCGCCGACCTCTGGCCGGAGAGCATCCGATCGGAGCGCGCTGAGGCGGGACCGCTGGCCGCCCTTGGCCTCGCCTCGCCGTGATCACTCCACGCCCGCGTTCGGCACGATTTGGGCGTCGCTCGTCTCGGCGTCGGGCGCATCGGACCGTCGATGCGTCACGGCTCCTCGGCCTCGATCACCCGGATGGGCGCGCCGGCGCGGAACGCCTCGATGGCATCCACGAAGCCGGTGTAGAAGATCGAATAGGCCTCGCGCGTGACATAGCCGATATGGGGCGTCGCGATCAGGTTTGGCACGCGGCGGAGCGGATCATCCGCCGGCAGCGGCTCGGTGTCGTACACGTCCAAGGCCGCGTTACGCAGCCGGCCCTGCGTGAGGGCCTCCGAAAGGGCCGCCGCATCGACGATGGGCCCGCGCGAGGTGTTGATCAGCGAGGCGTCCGGCTTCATCAGCGCCAGCTCGGACGCGCCGACGAGACCCTGGCTGCGCGCCGACAGTACGAGGTGGATGGTGACGAAGTCCGCCGTGCGGAACAGTTCGTCCTTCTCCACCCTACGGACGCCGACCTCCTGCGCCCGCTCGCGGGTCAAGTTGGGGCTCCACGCGACGACGTCCATTTCGAGCGCGCGGGCAAAGCGCGCCACGCGGGCTCCGAGCTTGCCGAGACCGACGACGCCGAGCGTGGCGCCGGCGAGATCGCGCCCGACCCCCGTCTGCCAACCGCCCTCGCGAACCGACTGGGCCTCCGACACGAGATCGCGCGCACATGCGAACAGGAGCCCCAGCGTCAGCTCCGCGGCGGCCGGGCCGGAGCGGGGCGTGCCGCAGACCGGGATGCCTCTTCGCGTCGCGGCCCCCACGTCGATCGACGCGTTGCGCTCGCCCGCCGTCACGATCAGCTTCAGCTCGGGCAGCCCCTCGATGACGTCGGCGGGCAGCGGTGTCCGCTCGCGCATGGCGCACACGACGTCGAAGCCCCGCAGCGCCTCGACGAGCCTCGCCTTGTCGGCGATGTGCTCGCGGAACGGGACGATCTGACAGTCGCCGGGCAGGCGGTCCCAATCCGCCATCGACAAGGCGAGTCCCTGATAGTCGTCGAGCACCGCGATCTTCATTCCGTTCTCCCTCGGTTGTCCCCGCCAACGATCGGACGGCGCACGGGCCCGGCGCGACCGACGATCGCGCCGAGCCGTTCGGCATCCCGGCGCCGACGCGCCGACGGCGGCCGCCCTCAGTTCCGCCCCGCCGCTCCCGCGCCGGTGTCCGGCATGTCCGCCTGACGGGCCAGCGCCTCCATCGCCGCGCTCTCGGCCTCCTCGGCCCGCACCTGCTTGCGCTTGCCCCAGGCGGTCATCGCCATGGAGAAGAACATGATGGCGAACAATGCCATCGCTCCCGGGCGCTGGAACAGATAGGTCGGGTCGCCGCCGGACAGCTGGTAGGAGCGAAGGAACTCCGTCTCCAGCATGCTGCCGAGCAGGAGACCGACCACGACCGCCGCGACCGGATAGTCGAACTTCACGAGCAGGAAGCCGATCAGCGAAAAGACGAAGAGGGTGATCGGACCGGAAATCGAGCCCTCGACCGCATAGGTTCCCATCGTGGCGATGACGAGGATCGCCGGCAGGATGAACCGGGTGCGCACCCGCACGATGTTGGACACGGCGTAGATGAAGCCGATGCCGACGACGAGGAGGACGATCGCCTGGACGATGTTGTTCAGGATGATCGCGTAGACCATGTCCTTCTGCGTCTCGATGAACTGCGGGCCCGGCACGATGTTGTGCATCATGAAGGCGGCCAGCAGGATCGCCGTGGCGCCGCCGCCGGGAATTCCGAGGGCCAGCATCGTGGCCATCGAGCCGCCCTCGGAACTCGCGACCGCCGATTCGGCCGCGATGACGCCCTTCGGATTGCCCTTGCCGAAGCTCGACGGGTCCTTCGACGTGCGCTTGGTCTCGGCATAGGCGATCAGATTGCCGAGCGAGGAGCCGACGCCCGGAACGGCGCCGATGACGATGCCGATGATCGAGCCCCGGAACAGGACGCCGGGATGGCGGAACGTCTGCCAGCAGCCCGACAGGATGCGGCGGATCGAGACCTCCCGGGAGCCCTCAGCCTCGATGATGTAGTCCTTGCCGGTCAAAGACAGGAGCTGGCCCGAGGCCAGAAGGCCGATCATCGCGGGGATGGGCGAGATGCCGTCGAGCAGCGTCGGCATGCCCATGGTGCCGCGCACGAAGCCCGCCGTGTTCATGCCGATGCCGCCGAGGAGCAGGCCGAAGGCGGCGGCGAAGAGGCCCCGGCTGATATATCGCGAGCCGAGCGAGCCGATCAGGAGCATGCCCCACACGGCGACCGCGAACATTTCCAGCGGTCCGATCCGAAGCACGACGTTGGCGAGCGGCTCCACCACGACGAGAAGCAGGAGATAGCCGACGATGCCGCAGATCGTGGAGGCGAAGAGGGCGTAGCCGAGCGCCTCGTTGTGCTGGCCCTTCTTCGACATGGCGTAGCCGTCGAAGGTCGTGGCGTAGGACGAGGGCGAGCCCGGAATGTTCATCAGGATCGCCGGAACCGACCCGCCGAACCCCGCTCCCGTGTAGACGGACGTGAGGAAGACGATCGCCGGGAAGAAGTCCATGTAGAGGGACATCGGCAGGACGATGGCCATGGCCATCGTGATGGAAACGCCGGGAATGGCGCTGAAGATCAGCCCGATGATGAGGCCGGGGATGATCCACCCCCAGGAGCCGGCCGACGTGGCCATGATCCCGAAGGCGCTGAAGAGGGCGTCCATGTCGATCATGTTGCGGATGTCCTTGAGAGGGCCCGGCTCACAGGAGCGCGGTGACCATGGGGTAGGGCATGAGCGCCCGGAAGCCGTAGACGGTGACCAGCGTCACGATGAGCGGGTAGAGGACGAGGAAGAGCGGGCGGCGCTCGCCGCAGATGAGCATCGTCACGAGCGAGAAGACGAGGATGCCGACGTCGAACCCGACGGTCTTGAGCGTGAAGACGAAGACTCCGAGAGCGACGCCCAGCATCGCGACACGCGCCAGCGCCCGGCCTTCCGGGAGTTTGGGCTGAAGCGGGTCGTCGAGGGGAGCGGCCTCGGCCGCAGGCTCGACGTCGGCCCGCCGGACGCACTGGACGGCGATGAAGACGTAGAGGATCAACAGCGTGATCGAGAGGGGCTGGACGAGCAGCAGGTTGTTGATGCTGAGCGAGACCGAGCGTGCGTCCAGGAGATACCAGAGCACGAAGGCGGCCATGGTCGTGACGAAGGCCAGATGCAGCCAGTCGACATGATATTGCTGACGCAGGATGCGCATGGAACGGCTCCGGTGGAAGGAAGGCTGGGGCGCCCGCCGCGCCGGGAGACGGTCCGGGGCGGCGGACGAGGACGACGGAGCGCTCACTCGCCCCTGAAGAGAGCCTCGTGCCTCTGCATGGTCGCGGCGTTCTCGAGGAAGGCCTGCGTCGAGGCCTCGGGGCCGTACCAGGTGGCGGAGAGCTCCTGGAGGCGAAGCGCCTCGATGGCCTCGGGGTTCTGGGAAGCCCTCTCGATGGCGCCGAGCAGCGTGGCGTAGACCTCGGGCTTCTCCTCCTTCACGGCGGAGGCCAAGACCCAGCCGCGCTGCGACCCGTCGACAAATTCCTGCTCGATGCCGAGCGAACCGATCGTCTGGGCGTCCGGCCACCAGTCCGGCGCCTCCTCGGCATAGACCGCCAGCGGCTTGATCTTCGTCTTGAGGGGCACGAACCCCTCCCCGCCGACGAAGGCGAGATCGACCTGTCCGCCCGCGGCCGCGTTGCGGACCGGCCCGCCCCCGTCATAGGTCACGATGCGGAGCCGGTCGGTTTCGACCCCGGCCGCCTGCATCGTCAGCATCATGTTCACGTAATCCGCCGACGCCGGCTGCACCCCGATCGACAGGCTGGTGGGATCGGCCTTCAACTGCTCGAGCGCCGCCGGAAGGCTCTCGATCTCGCTGTCGGCATGGGTCGCGGCGAAGGTGAAGTCGCGCGAGGGCAGGTTGATGACCGCGAAATCCTCGATCGCGTAGGGCGCGTTCTGGAGGAGGATGGTCAGAGGAATGAAGGGCGACACGGAGGTGCAGAGGATCGTGTAGCCGTCCGGCTCCTGCATCAGCGCGTAGGTGTGCCCCAGCTGGGTCCCGGCCCCTTCCTGATTGACGATCACGAGCGGCTGACCGATCTCGCGTTCGATGTAGGGCGCGAAGGCACGAGCCAGACGGTCGTTGTAGCCGCCGGCCTTGAAGGGCACGACCACGTTGATCGGGCGCGAGGGATAGTCCTGCGCGACGACGGGCGTCGGCGACAGGAGGGAGACGGACAGAAGGACCGCTCCCCCCAGCGCGCCGATGCGGCGGATGGCACGTCGCATGGATAGGTTCATTGTGTTCCTCCCGTTGAGACCCGTCGGCGCGCGATTGCCGCCGCCCGACCGGATCGATGACCGGAGACCCTCCCGCTCCGAACGGGCCAACCCTGCGTCCGCTTCATCTAATTGTCAACAGTTTGCGAAACGAGAAAGATCGGAAACTTTCCGTTCGTTGTTTTACACCGAGACGTTCGTCAGCGGTCATCGCCTGCAAATAAGCCCGTTCCGCTCCTTCTACCCTTATACTGCCCGCCTCGTCGGCCGCCAGAGCAACATCCGTTAATTGTCGACAGTTGACATATGAGGCAACGGATGCGTAGGTCGGCTTCCCCGATACGCTGCGAACGGACCGGTCGGTCCGGCCGCATCCGACCCGCGCAGCCGCGCGCCAACCGACGAAGGATCGAACCCATGACTGAGACACAGGTGACACGGCGCCTCGCCGAGTGGATCGCCGCTCCCCGCGACCTTTCGGACATCCCGTCATCGGTCCGGGACGAAGGCGTGCGGACCTTCTTCAACTGGCTGGGCTGCGCCGTGGGCGGCGCGACGCATGAGACCGTCGATCGGGCCATCGCCGCGATCAGCCCCTTCGCCGGGCCGGCGCAGTCGAGCCTTCTGGGACGCGGCGAGCGTCTCGACGTGCCCCACGCGGCGCTCGTCAACGGCATCTCCAGCCACGTGCTCGACTACGACGACACGCATCTGAAGACGATCATCCACCCCGCCGGGCCTGTGGCGTCCGCGATCCTCGCGGTCGTGGAACACCGGCCCGTCGATGGACGGCGCTTCCTCGAAGCCTTGATCACGGGCGTGGAGGTGGAATGCCGCATCGGGAATTCCGTCTACCCGGATCATTACGATCGCGGCTGGCACATCACCGGCACGGCCGGCGTCTTCGGCGCGGCGGCGGCCGTGGCGCGCCTGCTCGATCTCGACGTGCAGCGCACGAGCTGGGCGCTCGGCATCGCCGCGACCCAGGCCTCGGGGCTTCGCGAGATGTTCGGCACCATGTGCAAGAGCTTCCATCCCGGCCGCGCCGCCCAGAACGGCCTGATGGCCGCCGTCCTGGCCGAGGCCGGCTTCGATTCCTCCGAGCGCGCGATCGAGGCGCCGCGGGGTTTCGCCAACGTCCTGTCCACCAAGCAGGACTATTCGCAGATCCTCGACGGGCTCGGCGAAGCCTGGGAGGCCGGGCTCAACTCCTACAAGCCCTTCGCCTGCGGCATCGTCATCCATCCCGCCATCGACGGCTGCCGGCAGCTGAGAGACGAACTCGGCGCCGAGACGATGGCCGGCGTGACGGCGGTTCGCCTGCGCACGCATCCGCTCGTTCTGGAACTGACCGGCAAGACCGAGCCGCGCACAGGGCTGGAGTCGAAATTCAGCGTCTACCACGCGGCGGCCTGCGCGCTTCTGCGCGGAGACGGATCACCGACCGCCTTCACCGACGAGGCGGCGAACGCGCCCGAGCTCGTCGCCCTGCGCCGCCGGGTCGCCGCCACGACCGATGAGTCGATCGAGGAGGATCAGGTCGCGATCGAGGTGGAGCTTTCCGATGGCCGGACGGTGACGCGCTTCGTCGAGCACGCGCTCGGCTCCATCCACCGCCCGCTTTCGAACGACCAGTTGACCGAGAAGTTCGCCCGGCAGGCGAACCCCGTGATCGGCGAGGGACCGACCATCGTCCTCATGGACCTGGCGTGGCATCTTGCCGACCTTCCCGACGCATCCATGGTGGCCCGCACGGCGGCATTGCGGGACGATCGTGCCATGGCCGCGGCGGCCGAATAGGACGCCTGCCGGGCCTGCCGCGGGCGGCGTCGGGCCCGGTATGCCTTTCTGTCGTCGGCCCTCGGCCGGCGGCAAAGGCGGGATGGCCGACGACCGCATTGTACATTCGGAGCGGTTTCCGCATAGATGAGCGAACTGTCGACAATAGGCATGAGCATGAGCGCTTCGACGACCCGATTTGCGGACGAACTGGCGGTCGTGAAGAGCACGTCCCTCACGAGCGCCCTCGTGGGAGAGATCGAGCGGCTGATCCTCTCCGGCGAACTCGAGCCGGGGTCGCGGATCAACGAGATCCATCTGGCCAATCGCTTCGGCACGAGCCGTGGCCCGATCCGCGAGGCGACGCGCAGCCTAGAGGCGAAGGGCCTCGTGGAGGTCGTGCGCAATCGCGGCGTCTTCGTGCGGCAGTTGACGAAGGAGGAGGCCGTCGAGATCTACGACGTGCGCTCGGCCTTGTTCGCCCAGGCCGGACGGCTTCTCGCCGAACGCATGACAGACGACATCCTGGCCCGCCTGACAGGCTTCCTGACCGAGATGGACCGGCTGGCCGAGGCCGGCGCCTTCGACGCCTATTATCCGCAGAACCTCGCCTTCCACAGCTACATCGTGGATTCGGCGGGCAACGGGACCCTGGCGGTCGAATACCGCCGCTTCGTCGACAAGCTCCATCTTTTCCGGGCGCGCAGCCTGGTTCAGGGCGGGGGTCTCGCCGTCTCCAACCGCGAGCACCGCGAAATGGTGGACGCTCTGGCATCGGGCGACGGCGAGCGCGCCTTCATCGCGCACTGGCGGCATGTCGACCGGGCCAAGAAGCGCCTGCTCGCGGCCATCGACCCGACCTCGCGCGCATCCGTGTGACGCGCTTATTTCTTACGTCTTACTATTGGCGCAACCTGCCGGCCTGCTACGGGCATCATGCATCGCGGACCCTCTCGCTAGGAGCCCGGCGAGGTCGGCTCTTCGATCGCGATTGCGGGTATGACGATCGAGGCAGGCGATCTCGTCCTCGGTGACCTTGACGGCGTCGTCTCGATACTTCGCTTCGACGCCGATGATGTTCTCTCGCGCACGCGAAAGAAGAACGAGGGCGAGACCCGGCGGATGGAGGCGACGATGGCCGGAACCATCGATCGCTCCCGAATCGACAAAGCCTTGATCGAGGCCGGCTGCGAATTCGTCGATTGAGCAAACGTTCCTCTGGCGATCTCGATCTCTTCGAAGATCGGTCGCGGTGACGCGATGACCGCCAGTTTGTGGCAGTCGCTTGAGTCACAACAATCGGTCCCGGACGCTCTCAATGCTCGTTGAAGGCTCGGGACATGGAATCGCGGATCGGCTTGGTGATGTAGTCGAAGAACGTCCGCTCGTCCGTCTTGACCAGCACCTCCGCCGGCATTCCGGGCGTCGGGGCAAAGCCCGGAATGCGGGCGATCTCGCTCGGCGAGACCTCGACGCGGGCGACGTAGACTTCCCTACTCTCCATGCCGGCCGCGACCTGAACCGCGTCGGCCGAAACGTAGAACACGCGCCCCGTCAGGATCGGCGTCGTTCGCTGGTTGAGCGCCGTCAACCGGACCGAGGCGTCCTCCGAGACCCGCACCAGATCGATGTCGGTCCGCGGGATCTGCGTCTCGATGATCAGCGGAACGTCGGAAGGCAGGATTTCCATGATCGGCTTGCCGTTCTCCACGACGCCGCCGACCGAGTGGTAGTAGAGCCGGACGACCGTGCCGGACGAGGGCGCGGAAATGGTCGTGCGGTCGAGCACGTTGCTGGCTTCCAGCATCTTCTCGCGAACCGTATCGAGCTCGGCTTCCACGGTCTGCAGCTCTTCGAGCGCGGCCTGCCCATAGGTGTCCTTCGCCTGAGCAACCTGCTGCTCGACGCGCGTGATCTGTGCGTTGGTCTCCGAAATCTCCGCCTGCAGGCGTCCGGCCTGGCCCTCTGCGTCGGCGATGGCACGCCGGAGCGCCGAGATCTCCGGGCGGCGCAACAGACCCTTGTCGAGAAGTTCCTGCTTTCCGACGAGCTCCTCCTGAAGAAGATCGAGCTGACGGTGCACGGAATCCAGTTGCTGCGCGTAGCCTTCGGTGCGGAACCGCAGCGAGGCGGCGTTCTGTTCGAGCAGGCCGACATCGGTGCGCAGCTTGACGCGCGTCGAGGCGAAGATCGTCTCCTGGCTGGCGCGGATGGCCGCGATGTCGGCATCGTCGAGATGGTCCTCGATCATCGACGGGAAGGCGATGGGCGCGTCGCCGACGAGCGGGGTCTTCAGGCGCGCGACCACGGCCTCCAGCCGCGCGCGGCGAAGGTAGAACTGCCGCTCGTCCGCCAGTGCGGCCGTCTCGTCGAGGCGCAGCAGCGGCTGGCCGGCGACGACCCGGCTGCCCTCATCGACCAGGAGCTCCTTGATGACGCCGCCGCCGAAGTGCTGGACGATCTTGTTCTGGCCGGTCGCCACGAAGCTGCCTTGCGCGATGATGGCGGCGGAGAGGGGAGCGGTCAGGCCCCAATAGCCGAAGCCTCCGAAGGTCACGCCCATGAGAAGGAGGCCGACGACGGTCTGCTTGCGGATGGAGCGCGGCACCTCGGAGTACCATGCGACGTCGTGGAAACTGGCGATCTCGGTGCCCATCGTGGTCTTCCTACTGGATCTGTCCGAGCGGCCCGCCGCCGTCGAGCCGCGTGCCCCGCGCCGAAAGGGCCGAGAGCACGTCCTGCCGCATGCCGAAGAGGGCAACCGTGCCGTTCGACAGGACGAGGATCTTGTCGACGCTCTGCAGGAGCGAGGGACGCTGAGTGATGGTGACGACGGTGATCGCCTGCGACTTGGCATGAGCCAGCGCCTTGGCGAGCGCCGCATCGCCGGCGCTGTCGAGGTTGGAGTTCGGCTCGTCGAGGACGACGAGGCGCGGATTGCCGAAGAAGGCGCGGGCCAGAGCGATGCGCTGCTTCTGCCCACCGGAAAGCGGCGCGCCGTCGGCCGCGACGAAGGTCTCGTAGCCGTGGGGCAACGAGGAGATCATCTCGTGGACGTCGGCGAGCTGGGCGGCCTGGTAGATGTCGGCATCGCTCGCCTCGTCCCGCATGCGGGCGATGTTCGCCTTCACCGTGGCGGGAAAGAGCTGCACATCCTGCGGCAGGTAGCCGATGTTCTCGCCAAATTGGCGCTGGTCCCAGTTGCGAAGGTCCATCAGGTCCAGGCGGACATTGCCCGAGGTCGGCAGGATCGACCCGACCAGCATCTTGCCGAGCGTCGTCTTGCCGGCTCCCGAATTACCGATGATGGCGAGAGAGTCGCCCGGCTGGAGCGAGAAGGACAACCCGTTCAGCACCACGCGCTTGGTGCCCTGCGGAACGTAGAGCAGGCGTTCGACGTCGAGCCGGCCTTCGGGGCGGGGCAGGTTCAGGCGCTCGAAGTTGAGCGGGGAGCCCTGGAGGAGGCTCGCGATACGCCCGTAGGCGCTTCTGGCTTGCGAGAAATTGTTCCAGCCGTCGATGGCGCCCTCGATCGGGGCGAGTGCGCGGCCCGCGATGATCGACGCCGCGATCACCATGCCGCCGGTGAGCTGGCCCTCGAGCGCCAGATAGGCGCCCCATCCGAGCATCGTCACCTGCGTCAGCATGCGCGAGCCGCGTGAGAAGGCCGCAAAGAGGATGTTCCTGTCCTGTGCCTCGACCTGCGCCTTGAGGGAGCCGGCCGTATCCCGCCCCCAGATCCGGACGGCCTCCGGGATCATTGCCAGCGCGTTGATGATCTGAGAGTTCCGCGACATGGAGTCGAGATGCAGATTGGCCTTGGACTGGTGGAGGTTGGCTTCGGCGAAGGGGGCGGCCGTCGCGCGCTGGTTCAGGAGAGTTACGACGAGAAGCACCAGAGAGGAGACGACGACGATCCAGCCGAGATCGGGGTGGATGAGGAAGGTCGCGGTCACGAAGATCGGGGCCATCGGCGCGTCGAGGAAGGAGAGGAGCGTGCCGGAGACGAGGAAGCCGCGCAGTTGCTGGACGTCTCCCAGCGTCTGGTACTCGCGCCCGTTCGAGTGAAGGGAAGCCCTTGCCGCCGCGCTCAGAACGGGGCCGCCCAGCTGCGCCGCGACCTCGACCGCCGTGCGCATGAGGATGAAGCGGCGGATGGCATCGAAGGCGGACTGTAGGATCACGGCCCCGACGATCAGCATCGTCAGCATGACGAGCGTGTCCACCGACCGGCTGGTGAGCACGCGGTCGGAAATCTGGAAGAGGTAGATCGGGATCGCGAGGACGAGAACGTTCGTCGCGACGGTGAAAAGCATCACGATCATCAGATTGCGCCGGATCGCCTTGATCGCGTTCTTGAGGATCGCGCCGAAATCCACCGGACCGAGGCGCTTGTGAAAGACGCCAGCACCACCGCCGTTCCCGCCATGGCCGCCTCCTCCGCCGCGCGAGGCCGGCGGCTGCCCGCCGCCCGTCGTCGGAAGTGCGGGGATCGGGCCGCTGTCGCCGTCGATCGTGATCATACCGGGAGGTGCTTTGGGGGCCGTTCCGTCGCGGGCTTCCGGCGCCTTGGCCTCGGGCACCCTGGTCTCAGGCCCCGCGGCCGGCGGGGGAATGGTCTGCGCCCCTCCGCTCTCCTCGACGAAGGCATGCGGTGTCGCGGGAGAGGAGACGGGCGTCGTGTCCGCCCAGCTGTCTTCCGGCGCGGCCTCCTCGCGTGCGGGCGGCTCCAGAATGGCATCGACCGCCCGGCGGATGCGGAACAGCGATCGTTCGATCTCGTCGTCGAACCGGCGGAGATCGTCGTCTCGTCCGCCTCCGCCGTCACCCGTCGAGGCGATCTCGTCGGCTCCGAGACGAGCGAAGCGGTTGTCGCGGTCGTCCATCGTCCTGTCCCCCGGCTTCAGGCGAGCATGGTCTGCATCGGGTCGGCGGACGACAGGTCCGCAGACGGCGCGATGGAATGGATGGGGGCGTCGGGCGAACCGTCGGCGGCGCCGTCGTCGAGGAAGGCGACGGCCTCGCTGACGAGCTCGTCGGCGCTTCGGCCTGCGAGATCGAGGGCCGGCGCGTCGGAGACGAGCTCGGCCTGGATCAGGATCTCGTCGGAATAGATCTCGCCACCGACATAGGTCTTGCCCAGGGCATCGACGTCGAGGATCTGAGCGAAATTGACGAGCGTGTTCGCCCCGGTCGAGACGCTCCATTGCGCATCCGGCACCGCCTTCGCCGCATCCATCGCCAGGGCCACCTGGTCGCTGTCGCCGAGGACGTTGGTCTGCTTGACGAAGTTCAGATTGATGATGTCGCCGGTGATGTAGAGCACCTTGAGCGCGCCCGATCCGGCGAAGGCGGGATCGGACAGGACACCGGCCGGCGCGCTCCGGTCGCCGTTCGCCAGGGCGGAGGCCGCGTCCCGGTACGGCTGCGTCATCGGTTCGAACCGGTCGGCGGCGCCGACATTGGCGATGCCTGCCTCGTTCCACAGTAGGTTGCCGGCCGTGGCGACACCGCTGCCCCCTGCCGCGCCACTAAAGCCCGAGACCGCGCCGATCAGGTCGTCGTCGAGGAGAACGTTCATCTGATAGATGACGCTGGCGTCGTAGACGCTGCCGCCGATGACGATGAGGTCGTAGGCATGACCGAGTTCGGCGAGCGACACGGCATTGCGCGCCCCGTTCTCGCCGGTGATGATTTCGGCCTTCGATCCCGTTGCCGACAGGACCGCCAAGTCGTTGTCGGTCATGAAGGTCATCTGCTCGATCCAGTTGAGGATCACGAGATCACCCGTGACCTGCGTGACGACCCAGAAGCTCGGGAAGTCGTCGGCGGGCGCCGAGGCGTCTCCGCCGTCGTCCGGGTCGATCCGCTCGAAGCTCGCGATATTGAAGCCGAGCGTCGCTGCATCCTCGGCCGAAACCCCGATCGCACCGGTCACATGGTCGATGTCCGACCAGACGTTCACCTGGACGATGGCGTTGAGCTCGACATGGTCGCCGACGATCGCGGTGACCGTCGCGGCCAGCCAGCTGGAGTTCAGCGTCACCGAATTCACCAGCGTGTTGCCGCCGGCCTGAAGCTCGACCGAAGGCTGCGGACCGCTGGCAACGCCCGGAGCGTCGTCCATGCTCTCGTCCAGGGTGCGGCCGAGCGGCCGGTCGGGCGCGCTCGGCTGCCATCCGTTCTCGAAAACGCCGTCTTCCTCGCCGCTCTCCTGCGGGCGGTAGACGCTGAAGTCGGGCGTCTGTTCGACGCGTGCTCCGTTCACGAAAACGCCGTCGAGGGTCGAGCCCTTCACGATGGCGATGTCGGCCGCCAGATGGTCCGCCGTCTCGTAGGCGTCCAGCGTCTCGCGCAGCGATACGACGAAATCCTTGATCGCCTGCGGCGTGCCGGGCTGGTCGAGTTCCATGCCGAGAGACAGGGCGTCGGCCTTGTCGGCCAGCGCGTCGAGCGCGGCCCCGGGGTTCAGGATGCCCTCGAAGGTCAGGCCGTGGCCGCCGTAGGACAGGCTGTCGTCGTCCGACATCATGGCCGCCTGTTTGGCGACCACCGCGACCGAGCCCGGCGGCTGGAGCTGCGGCAGGCGGACGGAAATGGCGTCGAAAGCGGCGACCGGCGGGGCGGGCAGCCGAGGGCCTGACAGGTGCTGCCAGAAGTTCGGCGCCGCCAGTTCCGCGTCGAGGCGCCGGTCGATCAAATCGAGGCCGGTCCAGCGAGGCTCGAGGGGCGGCGGGACCGGCGCGTAAGGGATGTAAGGGTCGAAGCCGTCGAACTCGTGCGGGGAACGGATGGCGACGCCGCGCGGATCGAGCAAGGGGGCTTCGTCCTCATGCGCGGGTCGGACATCGAACTTGCGGTGGGTCTCCCGCAGCCGCATCTCTTCGATCGCGATGTCGAAGAGACCGGCGAAGTGGGCGATCGTTTCGGTGATCCTGTCGAGGGCCATCGGACTTCCTCCATTCCGGGCGGCGGGTGCCGTCGGGCAGAAGGGCTGCGCGACGTCTTGGGGCCGCGCAGTCCGTTGTGGTTCTTCCATTGAGAGTGAGGGCGTCCGCCCGGCGGACCGCGAGGGGGATTGGAGCGCGGTGCCGGCAGCGGCAAGCGCCGCGGATCCGGGGGAAGATCCGCGGCGCTCTCGGATCAGCTGTTGGCGTGATCCGTGCCGCCATCCTCGCCGGCGAGGGTGGAGTGGAAGTTCCCGCCGACCACCGTCATATCGACGGTGTTGCCCTGCAGGTTCGCGCCCATCACGATCTGCTGGTTGAAGGCGTTGGTATCGATGATGCCGTCGGCCGAGGCGTGGCTGGTGCCTTCCACGAAGCCGTCGTCACCATTGTCCGAGCCCCAGGAACCGGCCGCGCTGCCCGCGCCGCCATATCCGGTGGAGGCCATGCCTCCGGCTCCGCCGAAGCCGCCGGTCGAGCCCCAGGCGTCGCCGCCCGCAGCCGCTCCGCCGGTTCCGCCGCCGGCCCAGGTGCCCGTCAGCGCGATCCCTCCGCCGGCCCCGCCGGTCGCGTCACCGCCGAGGGCCTGGCCGGCCGTCGAGGCGCCGCTGGTGCTGTCGCCGGCATTGGCCATGCCGCCCGCACCGCCGGCCCCGCCGGTGGCATAGCCGTTGCCGCCGCCCGTGCCCGAGCCGTCTCCGGCGCCCGACCCGTAGTCGCCGGCTCCGCCGTCGCCGCCCGCGCCGCTGGCACCGCCCGCACCGGTGGCACCGCCCGCGCCGCCGGCTCCGCCGCCGCCACCACCGCCGCCACCGCCGGCCCCGCCGGCACCACCCTGGTTATGAGCGGCCTGGTCGCCGTCGTCGTCGCTCGACGAGCCGCTGCGCGGCGTCGTGCCATGGCCGAAAAGCGGCTGGTACCCGCCGCCCATCGAGGGCGTGCCGTCGATGTTCGTCGCCGAGGCGTCACCGCCGTCGCCGCCGGACCCGCCCTTGCCGCCGTTTCCGCCGTCGCCGCCGTAGCTGTCGCCGGACGATCCGCCCTTGCCGGAGGAGTCGCCGGCTCCGCCGTCGCCGCCTTCGCCCCGGCCGTAGCCGACGCCCAAGCCGACGCCGAGCCCGACGCCGTAGGCCGCTGCGCCAGCCGCGCCCGCGCCACCCGAGGCGTTTCCGCCCGAGCCGGACCCGTTGGAGGCATTGCCGCCCTGCGTCGACCCGCTCGTGGCGCCTCCGCCCGTTCCGACGCCGGAGGCGGAACCGCCCTGAGCATAGCCGCCCTTGCCCATGCCTCCGTCCGCCGAACCGCCATTCAGCGATCCGCCACCATAGCCCTTCCCGCCGATCGAGGCGGCGCCGCTACCCCCGCTACCGCCGCCGCCGCCGGCATCGATGCCGTCGTCGGAGGTGGCATGGCCGCCGCTCGCGTTGCCGCTCTGCGTCAGCGTGCCGTCGTTCGAGACGTTCGACAGATGATCGTCGTCCGAAAGATAGGCGTTCTGGCTGATGACGTTGCCGACATCGTTGCCTTCGCCGGTCAGGGCGTTGTTCAGGATGTTGTCGAAGTCGACGTTGAACATGCCGTCGATCGAGGCGTGATCCTGCAGGTCGATGTCGGCGAAGTCGTCGTCGGTCGGGTCGTATCCATCGAGGTTCAGCCCAACATTCACGTCCACCGTCGTGTCGCTGGTCGTATGGCTGGTGACGTTGTTCGAGCTGTGATTGCTCGTGTTGTTGGTATTGGTGTTGTCGTTGCGGCCGACGCTGGAGCTTTCGCTACCGGCGTTGGAGCCCGAGTTCGAACCGGAGTTGCTGCCGGCGTTCGACCCCGCGTTCGATCCTGCATTGCTCCCCGAGTTCGAGCCGGAGTTGCTCCCCGCGTTGCTCCCTGAGTTCGACCCGGCATTGCTTCCCGAGTTCGCACCGGAGTCGCTGTCCGCCGAATTGGACGAGTGGTTCCAGTTGCCGTTCTCGTTTGAGTTCCACTGACCCTGGATCTGGCCTTGGCCCTGACCCTGCAACTGGCCCTGACCCTGACCCTGCAGCTGATCCTGGCTCTGGTCCTGATCCTGGTCGTAGTTCGGGCCGTGGTAGCCCATGTTGTTTTGCGGTCTCGTGTTCATGGTCTTACTCCCTGGAGATGCCGCGCACGAGGACCGCCGTCTGTTTCAAACGGTCATGTCGTCGCGGCCATGTTGAAGATGAATTTCAATAGAGACATGTATTCCTGGCCACCTGCCCGAGGGGACGAGCGTTCAAGCGACCACACCGAATGCTGGTTGTATTGACTCCTCCATCGTTCCGATGGCGCGAAGGGCGAATCGATATTTAACCCCTCGCGTCTCGCAGCGATCGCCGGCTGGATTCAGCAAGCTTCTGTTTTCGCTTCGGAACGGCGGCAAATCTGGACGCAGGTTTAACGAAAAGTAACCTGCTATTTGGAGCTAGCCCCGCCGTGGGGCGCTCAACGAGAGGTCCGCATGCCCTTCGAGCTCGGGCTTAGACGGACGGAGTCCATTGTAGAATCAGGCGAGTCACGGGACGTTTAGCGACTCGGCTGGTACTGCGGGTTTCCGTAGCGTCGATTGCAAAAGCTGCTCCCAACGCCAGAGAAATAGCCTTAACGGATTATATCTTTTAGGAGTTTGAATAGTTATTGATGGGTGTGCGCGCAGCGAACGTACAGGACTTACCGAGATGGGTGGCTCGGCGGGGATCGAACGGAGGAACGGGGACAGGCAGGCCGCCGAGCGGTCCGGGCGCCGCTTTCTCCTCATCGTGTCGGAAGACGACCGCTACGTCTCCCCATGCCTCGTCCAGGCGATCCAGCACGAATTCCCCTGGCTCGACGTCCTGTCGGTCGCCTCCATCGAGCAGGTCTGTACGATGCCGGTGCGCGTCGAGCCGCTTCTGCTGATCGACTTCGCCCTCTGTTCCCAATACGAGGCCATGATGGACGATCTTCAACGCGCGCACCCGCACGCGGCGGTGGCCTTTCTGGCGAAGGGCGCGCGCGTTCCGGCAGCCGATCAGGTCCTCTGCCTTTCGGGCGTGCGCGGGGTCCTTCCGATGAGCCTCGCCCTGGATGTCTGGCTTGCGGCTCTGCGGGTTCTCATCCTGGGCGGTGAATATTTCTCAGCCGCCTTCCTTCTGGCCGCCGTCCGGTCCCGCAGCGCGTCGAGCGAGCCCCATCCTCCGCTCGCTCGTGGTGAGGAGACGCCGACACTGCGAGGGCTGACCGCGCGCGAGCTGCAGATCCTGGACCTCGTCTCCCGCGGGCAGCAGAACAAGCTGATCGCCGCCGCGCTCCGCCTGTCGGAGAATACGGTGAAGATCCACATCCACCACATCATTGCGAAGCTTGGAGTGCACAACCGGACGGAGGCTGCAGGCTTCTATCTCGAGATGCCGAAATCGGTCCGAGAGCGAGCTTTGAGCATGGCCGCGGCCGGGGGCGGCGGCCCATGACCGCCGCGGTTGCACGCCTTCCGGACGTTCTCCTCCTCGTCGGCCAGCTGAACTACAGCTGGACGAACACCGAAAGCCTGCTGATCCATTTGATCGCGGGCCTCGCACGTGTCGACAAGGAAACGGCGATCGTCATCTTCCTCACCTTGAACACGAGCAAGGCCCGGATCGACCTCGTCGAGCGGTTGGCCAAACTGCAGCGGACGCCGCTCGATCTGCGGGTCGCCGTCCTGTCGGCGACCGAACGGCTCACGCGACATTCGCGGCTGCGCAACCGTTACAGCCACTGCATCTACTCCTTCGATGAAACCGGTTCGCACGGCTCGACGCAGTTGATGCGCATCGTCGACGCAAAGGACGCGATCCACTACGGGAAAATCGAGGAGCTGGGCCCGTCGCAGTTGCGGGCGATCGCCAAGACGGTCGATGAGATCGCAAAGACCAATCGCGCCATCTGGGCCGTGGTCGATGCCTACGACTTTCCAAGATAGTCGTAGGCCAGTTGGAATTATATCGTTCTTAGAGAGAGAACGTTCGGGCGACGATCTTTCCTTGGCCGAGGGACATCGCGTCCTGTATCAAATATCGTCGTCATTTCCCTCGATCGCTGAGCCCTAAGTCGTCGATTTCGGCTCACCAGAGATTGCGAAACTCTCTCTTTCCTGACATCCTCCTCAACGGCCCAGATAGGCCTTTCCCTTCGCGCACCAATGAAAAGGGGACGGGAGCGCTTTTTCCAACTCAAGGAGGAAGTCATGCGCCTGTACCCGATTTTCTGTTCGTCTGCGGCTTTTGCCGCTCTGACCTGCACCCTCGCGGTTTCGGCATCCCCCGGCTCGGCCCTGGCCCAGCAGTCGGTCCGTCCGATCATGTCTGCCGGGCAGTGCCAACCGCTGACGCAGGGCAATTACGAAATGTGCTGCATCGCGGCCAACCGGACGTCGATCCTTTCGTCCGACGATCTCGCACGGTGCCCTCCGCTGACGACGTCCTTCGTCGCCCGCGCTCTCGACCGAGACGGTGAAGGCGGGCGGGAGGGAGCCAACAGCCTTTTCGCTGACGACGATTCCGGCCTCGAATTTTCCGGAGGCCCTGGATCGGGCGGCGGCGGCAACCCCGGCGGTGGCGGTGCGGCCGGTGGCTCGGGCGGCGGCGGGAGCTCCGGCGGCGGGAATCCCGGTGGCGGAAATCCTGGCGATGGCGGCAGTCCTGGCGGCGACAATCCGGGCGGCGGAGACCCAGGCGGGGGTACTCCGGGCGATGGCGGTAGCTCTGGCGGCGGTGGCTCCGGCGGAGGCGGTGGTGGTGGAGGCTCCGGGGGCGGCGGTTCCGGCGGCGGAGGCGGCAGCTCAGGATCTGGGGGCGGAAGCGGCGGTGCCGGCGGCGGCTCCGGCAGCAGCGGCGGAGGCTCCGGAGGGGCCGGCGGATCGGGAGGTGGCGCTGGCGGCTCCGACGGGGGATCGGGCGGTTCAGGGGGATCCGGCGGCGCGGGCGGCGGCTCAGGATCTGGCGGCGGAAGCGGCGGTGCCGGCGGCGGCTCCGGCAGCGGCGGCGGAGGCTCCGGAGGGGCTGGCGGGTCGGGAGGTGGCGCTGGCGGCTCCGACGGGGGATCGGGCGGTTCAGGGGGATCCGGCGGCGCGGGCGGCTGATAGAGCCGCGAAGGATCGCATCATCGAACGGGCGCTTCGGCGCCCGTTTTGATTCCGAGCGCCGTCACCCCCTCGTTTCGTCAGCCAGAAGCAAGGGTTCGCCTTCAATTTTGTCGCATTTGGCATGGAGTTCGCACTCGAAGGGGACTGAAGGGGTGATCGCGCAGATGGCGGACGGGACCGCACGCGTTCGACATGACCGATGACCGAGGGGGCCATCGTTCGAATCGACGGTAAATCCTTGGCGCCATCTTCATTCAGCCCGTCCATCCTGCCGGTTGCGAAACGGGGGATCGCCTGGATGCGGTTGTCGATCGGCATGCTCGCTCTCTCAGTCCTGGCCGGCTGCTCGGGAGCCGCTTCAACGAACCTGACGATGTCGACCTACGGCTATGCCTTCCCGCCGCCAGCCTTCAACGAATTCTGCCGGCTAGAGCCGGGGCTCTGCGCCTCGACGTCCGGGGAGCGGATCACCGCGTTGACGCCGGAGAAGCGCGAGGAGCTCGAGCGGGTGAACGCGAGCGTCAATCGCCGCATCGCCCAGCGCGACGACGGGCCGGACGGCAACAGAGGCGACCGCTGGCAGTCGGCGCTGACGGCTGGCGACTGCGAGGATCTCGCGATCCGCAAGAAGAGCGAACTGCTGGCGCTCGGATGGTCGCCGTCTTCGCTGCTCCTGACGGTGGCGCGGATGCCGCGAACTGGTACCGGGCACACAGTGCTGACGGTCCGCACCTCCGAGGGCGACCTTATCCTCGACAGTCTCGACAACCGCGTCCGCCCCTGGTCGCGCACGCGCTACGAGTACTTCGCACGCCAATCCCAGGACACGCATGGCAAATGGGAGCAGATCCGCAGCTAGCCGGCAACTTTCGAGTTTCGTGCCAGTCAGTGGACTGGCAAGTTCGAGCGGCGAACGACGCCAATCTCACCGGGAAGATCAAGCGCATTATCCTGGGCGGGGACGTCGAGCTCAGTTTCCCGTGACTTTCCTTGCAGCAGCGGCCCGTGCGTTCGCCGACCATCCCTCAGACTGGAGGCATGGGCTCAACCGCTCTGCGAAGGACTCCATTCGTTGAAGGAACCGCACATCCCGAGCGAATGGCATTCAGCGTCGCAACGCCTGCCCGCAAATGCGATCGCTTCATTTGCGGCCTGGAAATGATTTCTCTAACTCGTCACGTGTCATTTCTCACTCTCCGCAACGCAGGGTGGCAGTGAACGAGCCGTAGCAGCCACGTCCGCAAGCCCTCCAGCGCGGGCGGTTCGAACCGGACGTAAGTCCGGTCAACGAGCCGCTCATAGTCAAATCGGACTTGACCAGCGGCACAGGTAGAATGTTTCCGGCTCACGCTCTTGTGGTCCTCTCTTAAACGCATTTCCACTGACGCTCGCCGAGCGTCTGCATTCGAACGCATGGGGCAGGCCATTGCGGCGGCTCGACTTGCTCGGTTGAATTATCCGGGTCCTACTGTGGTGGCCCTGCCGACTATGGGAGCCGCTATGAACGTACGGTTTTTGGAAACGTTCATCTGGGTCGCGCGGCTCAGGAGCTTCTCGGCAACCGCCGAGCGCATGAACGCGACCCAAGCCGCGATCTCGGCTAGGATCGCTTCACTGGAGGACGAGCTGGGCGTCAAGCTCTTCGACCGGAGCGGTCGCGATGTGACGCTGACCTCCGAGGGGCTGACCGCGCTGGAGAGGGCCGAGACGATCGTTCGGCTGACCCAGCGCCTCTGCTCGGACCTGCGAGATCCCGCGACCCTGCGCGGAACCCTCAAGGTTGGCGTCATCGACACCATCTCGCACACTTGGCTCGTTCAGCTCATCGAGCTCGTCCGGCAGCGCTATCCGAACATCCGCCTGCAGCTCTACGCCGACACCAGCCTCGTCATCGCCGAGCACATCATGCGGCACGAGGTCGATCTCGGCCTTCTCATGGGGCCGGTCGCCGGGCCGTCGGTCGCCAATATCGACCTGTGCTCCTACGGCTGCATCTGGGCCGCCTCGCCCTCCCTTCCCATTCCCGAAGGCCGGCTCGGACCGAAGGAGCTCGGTGCATACCCGATCATCTCCTTCCCGCCGGCCTCCACGCCGCATCAGACGCTCTTGCGCCAGTTCCGCGAGTTCGAGGACGACGAGGTTCTGTTCTACACCTCCAATTCGCTCGCTACGATCATCCGCATGGTCCGGGACGGGATCGGCGTCGCAGCCTTGCCCACCGTCCTTGTACAGGACGAGATCGCCGACGGCAGCCTGCGTGTCCTCGACGTTGAGCCAACCTTCCCGCCGATCCCCCTGCACGCCTGCTTCGTGGAAGGCGGTCATTCGCTGCTTGCGTCGACGGTTGCGGAGCTCGCGAAGGATGTTGCGACCGCCTTTTGCGGGAGGCTACCGGATACGGTCGCGTGGTGCGGAGATTCTGCTTGAGAACCGCTACAAGAAATTTTTGTGCTTAGGACGGAAGTTTTTGAGTTGGACGACCTGAAAAATTGAGCGTCACCTGAGCGACATATTCCGAAGACGCTGGAGCAACGGGTCGGATGAAAGTCGCTCAGATACAGATGAACAGCCAGGGCGACAAGTCTTCGAACTTGTCGGAAGCCCGTCGCCTTCTCGATGAAGTTGCCCTGGACAAGCCGGACCTCGTGGTACTTCCAGAATACTGGGCCCTGCTCGGAAACGGTGCCGCCGAGTTCCACGACAGCGCGGAAGTCTTCCCCGACGGCGAGGCCTATCTTCTGATGCAGGAGATGGCCGCCAAGCACGGCTACGTCCTGCATGGCGGCTCGATCGTTGAGCGCGACGGCAATTCCTTCCACAACACCACCGTCGTCTTCGGTCGCGATGGGTCGCAGATCGCGCGCTACCGCAAGATCCACCTCTTCGACGTGGACGTGCCCGGCGGCGCCCGCCACCGCGAGAGCGAAACGATCGCCGCCGGCAACGAGGTCGTGACCTACGAGGTCGACGGGCGCACCGTCGGCTGCTCGATCTGCTACGACATCCGCTTCCCGGAACTCTTCCGCGCGCTCCGCGACAAGGGCGCCGAGGTGATCGTACTGCCGGCGGCCTTCACGCTGATGACCGGCAAGGATCATTGGGAGCTGCTGGCGCGGGCTCGCGCGGTCGAGACGCAGACCTACTTCCTCGCCACCGGCCAGTACGGCTTCCACGCCGATGGCACCAAGGCTTGCTACGGCCACACGATGGCGATCAACCCGTGGGGCCACATGATCGCGCAGGTCGGCGACCATGTCGGGTCGTCCATCTCGGTGCTCGACTTCTCTTACCTGGAGAAGGTCCGCCAGAACCTTCCCGTCGCCAACCACCACGTTCTGTGAGAAGCACTGCCATGTTCACGATCAATCCCCTGCCCGAGCAGGTCCCGGACGACGTCGTCGCGCTCCTGGAACAGGTCGAGACCGCGACCGTCGGCCACTTCCTGCATTCCGGCTTCGTCGACCAGCGCCTTCGCGCCGTCCTGCCGGAGAAGCGCGTAGCGGGAACGGCGGTGACGCTGCGCATCCCCGGCGCCGATTCCACCCTTCTCCACCACGTGCTGTCGCTCGTGCGCCCCGGCGACTTCCTCGTCATCGACCGCTGCGGCGACGTCAAGCATGCCTGCTGGGGCGGTGTCGTGACCCATGCGGCCAAGATCGCCGGCATCAAGGGCGGCGTCATAGACGGACCGGCTACCGACTTCTCGGAGGTCCGCAAGGTGGGCATGCCGCTCTGGTGCGCCGGCCCCTCGCCGATCACGACCAAGCTCCTCGGCCTCGAAGGCGCCTTCAACGTACCGGTCAGCGTCGGCGGCCAGACAGTGGAGCCGGGCGACGCGATCCTCGCCGACGAAAGCGGCGTCCTCGTCCTGAAGCCCGCCGAGGCCCGCGCTGTCGCCGAGCGCGCCATCGGCATGCAGGAGAACGAGGTCAAACTTCTGGAGCGCCTGCGTAATGGCGAGAAGCTGCCGGAGATTTCCGGTGCGACCGCCAAGATCGAGGCCGCTAACGCGAAAGCCGCCTGACGCGAAAACCGAAACCAACGGAGGAAGATGCCATGAAACGAACGACGCTTCTGACAGGAATTGCCGGTCTTGCCCTTCTCTCCGCCTCGGCGGCCGCGAACGCCCAGTCGGGCGAAGTCACGGTGGCGGCCTATGACGGCATCTTCCAGACCGAATACATGGCGACGGTGATCGCCGGCTTCGAGGAGGCCTTCCCCAACATCAGCGTCAACTACTACCCGATGCCGAACTCGGCGACCACGCTCGGCACCATGCGCGCCCAGCGCGCCGGACCCCAGCTCGATGTCGTCATCTTCGACGTCTCGGTCGCGAAAGCGGCGACCGACGAAGGCCTGCTGGCGCCCCTCGACGAGGCGGCGGTGCCCAACCTCGCCGATCTCGCCGACAACGCCTTCACCGAGGGCGTGAACGCGGCGGCGGTGACCTTCGACAACCTCGTCCTCCTCTACAACACCAAGACCATCGCGGAGGCCCCGACCAGCTGGGAAGCGCTCTGGGATCCCGCCCATGCCGGGCGCGTCGTCATACCGGCCGCACCCGACATCCAGGGCGTCGGTCTGACCATCATCGCCGACGCCATCGCCGGCGGCACCGATTACACGGCCGGGCTCGACGCGGGCGTGGAGCGCATGGGCGAGCTCGCCCCGAGCGTCCAGACCTGGGATCCGAGCCCCGACCCCTACCAGCCGATCATCACCGGCCAGGCCGACATGGGCATCGGCTGGAACGCGCGCGGCCAGATCTTCTCCGACCAGTCCGACGGCGCGATGGGCGTCGTCATCCCGGAGGAGGGCTCGATCTTCCAGGTCAACGTCATCGGCATCACCGAGGGCGCCCCGAACCTGGAGGCGGCGCAGACCTTCATGAACTACGCGCTCTCGCCGGAGGCCCAGGCCGCCTTCACCGAGCGCATGTTCTACGCGCCGACCAACGAGAAGGCCGAGCCTGCCGCCGAGGCGCTGGAGCGCACGGCCTCGACGCCCGAGCGCCTGGCCGCGATGATGGACATCAACTGGCTGCAGGTGGCGCAATTCCGCGAGGCGCTGACCGAGCGCTGGCGTCGCGAGGTGATCCCGCTGAGCCGCTGACGGCGCGCTGAAGATCCAAGGCAGACGACCCCGTCCAAGGAGTGGCGACGTGACGACCTTAGAGACGACCCCATCGCTCGAAGCACGGAACGGACGGGACAGGACGGAAGACGGCGAGGCGCATCTGCGGCTCGTCGACCTCGTCAAGAACTACGCCGCGGTCTCGGTCGTGCAGAAGCTGAACGTGGAGGTGCGGCGGGGCGAGCTGATCGCCCTCCTCGGCCCTTCCGGCTGCGGCAAGACGACGACGCTGCGCATGATCGCCGGACTCATCGCGGCGAGTTCAGGGCGCATCCTCGTCGATGGGCGGGAGGTGCAGAACCTTCCCGCCCATTCGCGCGACATGGGGCTCGTCTTTCAGAGCTACGCGCTCTTCCCGCACATGACGATCGCCCGCAACGTCGCCTTCGGGCTGGAGATGCGGAAGGTCCCGAAGGCGGACATCGCACGCCGCGTGAAGGCGGCGCTCGACCTCGTCCAGCTCGGCCATCTCTCCGAGCGCCGGCCCCGCGAACTCTCCGGCGGCCAGCAGCAGCGCGTCGCGCTCGCCCGCGCCCTCGTCGTCGAGCCGAGCATCCTGCTCCTCGACGAGCCGCTGTCGAATCTTGACGCCAAGCTGCGAGACCAGATGAGGGTCGAGATCCGCGACATCCAGCAGCGCCTCGGCATCACTACCGTCTTCGTCACGCACGACCAGGTCGAGGCCCTGTCCATGTGCGACCGCATCGCGGTCATGGAGGGCGGGCGGCTGGCGCAGATCGGCACGCCGAACGAGATTTACGAGGACCCCGCGACCCCGTTCGTCGCCGAGTTCGTCGGGCGCATCAACAAGCTGCCGGGCCGTGTGGGAGCGGACGGCGCGGTGGAGATCGGCGCCCACCGGTTCCGACCGCGCGCCGGCTCGCCGGCTTCGGGCGTGGCGACGCTGATGGTGCGCCCGCACCGGATCCGCATTTCCGACACACCCGCCACTTCGGGCGGGCTCAACGCGGCTGCCGGCACGGTCACCCGCGCGACCTATATCGGCGACATCGTCGAATACGCCGTCGACGTCGGCGGCTCGGCGCTTCAGGTCGAGCATGCCACCGGCGGCGGGCGCCGCACCTTCGCGGCCGGCGACCGCGTCCATCTCGACTGGTCGCCCGAGGATACGCTCCTCTTCTCCCAGGGAGGCGAGCGGTGAGCGCGGGGGTCGCGGAGGGCGGGATCGGCTCGAGCTTCGCGCAGACGCGCACGATCGCCCTCCTGATCCTGCCGATCATCCTCGTCAACGCCATCTCGTTCCTGTGGCCGACGCTCAGCCTCTTGCGGATGAGCTTCAACGAGCCGATCGCGGGCGGCGCGATTTCCGAGACGCTGACGCTTTCCAACTATCTCGGCGTGATGACCGATGGCTTCTATCTCGAGCTCGTCTGGAACTCGCTCTACCTCTGCACGATCATCACGCTCGCGACGCTCGTCCTGTCCTATCCGATCGCGCTCTTCATCCACCGGGCGCAGCCGCGCTGGAAAAGCCTTCTCGTCCTCCTTGTCATTTCGCCGCTCCTCGTCAGCGCTGTCGTTCGCACCTACGGCTGGATCATCATCCTGTCCGACCAGGGGCTGATCAACGCGACGCTCGTGAGCCTCGGCCTGATCGAGCGGCCGATGCGGCTGATATTCAACGATTTCGGCGTGGTGGTCGGGCTCGTCGAGATCCTGATGCCCTACATGATCCTGTCGCTGATGGCGGGGTTCGGACGGCTCGACGCCAATCTGGAGGACGCCGCGCAGTCGCTCGGGGCCAGGCGCTGGACGATCCTGTGGCGCGTCACCATCCCGCTGACCGCACCCGGGATCGCGCTCGGCTGCCTTCTCGTCTTCGTCCTGTCGATCTCCTCCTTCGTGACGCCCAAGCTCCTCGGCGGAGGCCGGGTGTTTCTTCTCGCCACTGAAATCTACGATCAGGCGATCGTCCTGTTGAACTGGCCGCTCGCCGCGACGCTTTCGATGCTCGTCCTCGTGATTTTCGGCGCCGCCCTCGTCGTCTACTCGCGCGTCGTGAAGGCGCTGGACTGAAGGACCGGTCATGGAAAAGAAGAACTCCGTCCCCTTCACCCTCCTCGTCGCGCTGCTCTTCGTCTTCTTGCTCGCGCCGGTCCTCCTCGTCGTGCCGATGAGCTTCTCCGGCGACAACTTCATGACCTTCCCGCCCTCCTCCTGGAGTCTTCGCTGGTACGCGGCCCTGCCGCAGAACCGGGTGCTGATCGGGGCGCTCTGGACGAGCCTCGGTCTGGCGACCGTCGTGACGGTGCTCTCCCTCGTCATCGCCATCCCGGCGGCCTACGCCATGGCGCGCATCCCCTTCGTCGGGCGCGACGCGCTGCTCTCGCTTTTTACCGCGCCGCTGCTCCTGCCCTCGATCGTGCTTGGCCTCGCCATCCTGATCGTCTTCGTCGAGGTGCAGTTCGTCGCGACCTTCCACGGCCTCGTCCTCGCCCATCTCGTCGTGACGCTGCCCTACGCTCTGCGTGTCCTTGTCACCGCGCTCTCCACCCTTCCGCCTTCCGTGGAGGAAGCTGCCGCGAGCCTCGGCGCCAAGCCCCTCGCCGTCTTTCGCCGTGTGACGCTGCCCCTGATGACACCCGGCATCGTCGCGTCCGCGGCCCTCGCCTTCCTCGTCTCCTTCGACGAGGTCGTGATCTCGCTCTTCGTCGTCGGCCCGCGGATCACCACGTTGCCCGTCGAGCTCTACCGCTATGTTGACACCCGCTCCGACCCGTTGGTGGCGGCGGCCTCGGTGTTCCTGATCCTCGGAACGCTTTTGATCGTCGTCCTCGTGGAGCGGACCATGGGTTTGAACCGCGCCGTCGGCAAAGGCTGACCCGACCAACTCGCTGATGGGCGAGCTGATGCCCGCCCACGCGGTCGGCCGCGGCGTGGCCGGCTTCGTCCTCTACGGCGCCATCCTCGACGCTGCCGATTCGCCTTGCGCAACTTGCCGGTCTACGCCACAGGTGTGACCCACCGCGCCCTTTATCGCGAAGGGGCTAACGAGACGGATTTCCAAGCGCCATCGAAGGCATGACGATCGAACTGGGCGATCTCCATCCTCGGCGATTTCGACGGCGTCGTCTCGGTGCTTCGTTCAGGCACGGAAGACGTCCTCGCTCGCACTCGGAAGAAGAACGACGCCGAGACGCGGCAGATAGAGGAGACGACGGCCGGAACCGTCGATCGCTCCCAAGTCGATGTCGATCGCTCCTGAGTCGATAAGGTGTTGATCGAAGCAGGTTGCGAATTCGTCGACTGACCACCAATGCGGGCTTTCGAACTGTTCGGCTCTATCCACGCTGGAAAAACGCATAGCCGTCCAGGCGCGAAGTGTAGAACCTCTACTCTAGCAACTTAAGGCTTGAAGACGACAACACGTACAAGCCCCTTGGTCCCGATGGAAGGTGCGAAAATTGGAAGCGGCGATCCGGTCTATCGACGGTCGCCGCTTCCAGCTTGGCTTCAATTGCCCCGGCTTGAACGTCCGAGGGAGCGGAAGCGCAGACGTGACGGATGGTCCGTTGACAGATGCACACTGTTTCTCGCCACCCGCTTCGTCCGTCCTGTGCCCTCCGGCTCACCAGTATTCGGATTGACGTCGTACTTCGGTGGGGTTCGGGCAGTTCCCCTTTGATCCGCTGGTACATAACCTTCATGTACCCGCGCATCTCGATCATGACCTGCTTCGGGTCGTCACCGGAGAACATCGGCTCGATCTCGGGCACGGGGCCTTTCGCGTCGTCCTCGCTCATACGGCGGGCCTCGATCCGAGCGAACTCGGCGCGCGCGAGTGCTGCAAGGATGCCGGCGATGCGCCGCGCGTCATGCGCCGGACGCGCACCGATGCCGATCCGGATCGGCGGCGTTGCCCGGCCGCCGCCGAGCGCGATCGGCAGCCGAATCTGGAAGAGGTAGCTCGTGCCGCACCGCACGAGATTGGGCTCGGGACCGCGGGACGCGACGCGCCGGCGAGGGCCGTCCGCCCCTGTCGGCAACGATACAATGCTCGATACACCACCCGATCCACGCACGTTTCGGCCACCCTTAGTAGGGCGCCCCGATGAGCAGAATCCCGGAAGAGCCGGGGTTTTGGAATTGGCGGAGTGTGAACCCTAAATGGCGGAGAGGGAGGGATTTGAACCCCCGATACGGTTGCCCGTATGCCGCATTTCGAGTGCGGTGCATTCAACCACTCTGCCACCTCTCCGTCCGAGGTGAAACGCCAGGGCCGCATGGCCGAGCGCGCTTCAGAAAGCGTCGGGCCACAGGGGCCCGGTGGTCGTCGCCTTTCGGCGTGCCGGGCTCTGTACCAAAACCGCGCCCCGTCCCGCAAGGCCTCGTTTCGCTTCGGTCGCGACATCGGGCTCGGAGCACGCTGGTAGCCCCGTCGAGGCGCGGAAGGTGCCGAGCGCGGACGTGTGCCGACGCTGATCCGTCCGCACCGGGCAGTCGGGCTCAGAGCCGGTGGTCGGCGGGTTCTGACTAGCGGTGCGGTGCGGCTGCGGGAGCGCCGCCGTGCGCGATGCCGGCGGCGTCGGGGCGACACCCGCTTGGGCGCATCCGCCATCGCCCCAGGCGGCGTCCCGATCGCCGGGTTAAGCTCCCGTTAAGGATCGGGTGCGACTGTCGGTTCGAAACCAAACGTTAACGAAGATGACCGAACCGTTGAGCTCCAAGAAAGCCGTCCGCCTGCGCGGCCGCTCCTTCCTCGCCCTGGCGCTCTCGCCGGAACTGCCGTTCTCCGAATGGCTGGCGGGGCTGGACGACCTGGCGCGCCGCTCGACCGGCTTCTTCCTGGGAAGGCCGATCATCCTCGACGTCGCGGGATTGAAGGTCAGCCGGGACGAACTCGCCTCGCTGGTCGAGGAACTGACCAGGCGCAACGTGCGCATCATGGGCATCGAAGGCGCCCTGCCCTCCCAGCTCGGCCCCGGCATGCCGCCCGAGATGCGCGGCGGCCGGCCGGCCGGGGAGATCGAGGTGCCCGAGGGCGAGGAGGCGGCCGCCGCCCCCTCCCCGGCCGGCGCGAAGGCCGCCGAGGCGCCGCGCGCCGTCACCGTGGCGGCCGTGCCCCAGTCGCATTCGCTCATCATCGAGGAATCGGTGCGCTCGGGCCAGTCGATCATCTTCCCCGAGGGCGACGTCACGGTCCTCGGCTCGGTGGCCTCCGGGGCCGAGATCATCGCCGGGGGCTCGATCCACGTCTACGGCGCGCTGCGCGGCCGCGTGCTCGCCGGCTCGGCCGGAAACCCCAACGCGCGCATCTTCTGCCGCAAGCTCGAAGCCGAGCTGATGGCGATCGACGGCCTCTACAAGACGGCCGAGGACATTCAACCCGATCTCGTCGGCAAGCCGATTCAGGCCTGGCTGGAGGGCGACGCCCTCATGGCCGCCTCCTTGGCCTGATACCGGCGCGAAACGAACACGAACGAAAAGGATGCCGTGACATGGCAAAGGTGATGGTGGTCACGTCGGGCAAGGGCGGCGTCGGCAAGACGACCTCCACGGCGGCGCTCGGCGCGGCGCTGGCGCAGGGCGGGGCGAGCGTCGTCGTCGTCGATTTCGACGTCGGCCTGCGCAATCTCGATCTGGTGATGGGCGCCGAGCGGCGCGTGGTCTACGACCTCATCAACGTGGTCCAGGGCGACGCCAAGCTCGCCCAGGCGCTGATCCGCGACAAGCGCTGCGAGACGCTGCATCTCCTTCCGGCCTCGCAGACCCGCGACAAGGACAATCTGACCGCCGAGGGCGTGGCCCGCGTCATGGACGAGCTGCGCGAGCGCTTCGACTGGGTCATCTGCGATTCGCCGGCCGGCATCGAGCGCGGCGCGACCCTCGCGATGCGCCATGCCGACGTCGCGGTCGTCGTCACCAATCCCGAGGTCTCCTCGGTGCGCGATTCGGACCGCATCATCGGGCTGCTCGATTCCAAGACCGAGAAGGCCGAGCGCGGCGAGCGCATGGAGAAGCACCTCCTTCTCACCCGCTACGACGCCCTGCGCGCCGAGCGCGGCGACATGCTGAAGGTCGACGACGTCCTGGAAATCCTGTCGATCCCGCTCCTCGGCATCATCCCCGAGAGCGCCGACGTCCTGCGCGCCTCCAATCTGGGCGCGCCGGTCACCCTGTCCGACGCCGGCTGCGCGCCGGCCCGCGCCTATATCGACGCGGCGCGTCGCCTCAAGGGCGAGACCATTCCCATGGCAGTTCCGAGCGACCGCAAGGCCGGTCTCTTCGGCAAACTCTTCGGAAGGAAGGCGGCATGAACCTTTTCGGCTTCTTCCAGAAGCGCCAGGACACCGCGCCCGCCGCGCGCGAGCGTCTCCAGGTGCTTCTCGCCCACGAGCGCGCCACGATCGGCCAGTCCGATCTCGTGGCGACCCTGCGCGAGGAAATCCTCGCGGTGATCGCCAAGCACGTGTCGATCGACCGCGAGAAGGTGAAGGTCAAGATGGACCGGCGCGACCAGATCTCGACCCTGGAGGTCGATATCGAGCTGCCGGGCATGACCGGGGTCGTGCCGCGCTCGGCGGCCGCCTGACGAAACACCGGGCGGGCCGGCACCGAGCGGTGCCGGGCCGCTTCCAACGCGTTGCCGGCTCACCCGGACAGGGTGCTGCCGCGCATGCCAGCCGTCGGAGCCTCCCGCTCCGGCGCGACCCCTTCCGCCCGCGCAGCCGTCGCGGCCGGAAGGTCCATGACACCGGCACAGAGCTTGGAGGTTCCCATGAGCCGAGCCGAACTCCTCGAGCGTCTTCAGGTCCTGCAGGGCCTGCCCGAACTGCAGGGACGCAACATCCGCTCCATCGCCCCGATCCTGTCCACCGACGCGCTGCTGCGGCACGTGGAGGCCTGCGAGGCGACCGCCGAGCGCATCCGTCGCCAGTAGGACCTCCGCCCCGCGCGGACGGCGAGCCTGCACTCATCGAACGACGCCGCCGCAACCACCGGCGGCGTCGCGACTTACCGGACACGACCACAACTTAGTCCGGACCTCCATGCCGACCCCTTCCCCCGCTCCGAACGACGCCCCCTCCCGCGCTGGCTCCCTCGACGCGTGCAGCGACATCGCCGTCTTCTCTCCCTGGCCGCTCTTCACCGTCACCATCGAACATCTGGCCCAGGGCGACGAGATCTACCTCCACGCCGGGGGACAGGGCGTCTGGGTCGCCCGGATGATCGAGGGACTCGGCCGGGAGGCCACGCTCGTCGGACCCTTCGGCGGAGACCAGCGGCACGTCATCGAGGCTCTGGCGCGGGGCGAGGGAATCCAGCTGCGCTCCGTTCCCATCCGCGGCTCGAACGGCGGCTACGTCAACGACCGCCGGGGCGGCAGCCGCGTGGAGATCGCCAATTCCCGGCCGCCGCGCCTCGACCGGCACGAGGTCGACGACCTCCACAACGCCATGCTCGCCGAAGGCATCCGATGCGGCACGGCCGTCATCACGGGCATTCCGGACGGCGAGGTCATGCCGCCCGCCGTCTACGGGCGGCTGGTGAAGGATCTGAAGGCCAACAAGGTCAAGATCGTCGCCGACGTCGCCGGTACCGTCCTGGAGGCGATCGAGGACGGCCTCGACATCCTCAAGGTGAGCCACGAGGAGCTTCAGGCCGCCGGGCTGGCGCAGGACGACAGCGAGGCGTCCCTGATCGCGGCGATGGACGCCCTGCGCGGCAAGGCCGCGTCCATCGTCGTCAGCCGAGCGGGCGCGGGATGCCTCGCGCTCATGGAGGGCGAGCTTCTGGAGGCCATCGGACCGACGCTGACGCCCAACGACCCGACGGGCGCCGGCGATTCGATGACGGCCGCGCTCGCCGTCGCCCTCGCCTGCGGAATGACCGGCGTGGAGGCGTTGCGCCTTGCCACGGCGGCCGGGGCGCTCAACGTTACCCGTCACGGACGCGGAACCGGAAAGCTCGACGACATCCGCGCCCTTTCGACCTCCGTCGAGATCAAGAAGGTGCGCGCGTCATGAGAGAGACCGACGGCGAACTCGCCGCCATCCAGTCGCTGGCCTTCGAGCTGGCCCAGCTCGCGGGAGCTCAGATCGTCGGCTCGCTCGGCCGCACGCTCGCCATCCGCTACAAGAAGCTGACGGAGGACGAGGAGGCGGTGTTCCGCGATCCGGTCTCCGAGGTCGATCAGGCGGTGGAGGCGGTCCTTCGCGCAAGGCTCGCGGATCGGTTCCCCGACCACGGGATCATCGGCGAGGAGGTCGAGGAGACCAAGGGGTCGTCGGACTACACCTGGGTGATCGACCCGGTCGACGGCACGGCCAATTTCGTCAACGGCTTTCCGCTCTTCGCCGCCTCCATCGGCGTCGTGCGGGCCGGCGTTCCGGTCGTCGGCGCGGTCTGGTGCTCCACCAGCCATGCGCTGCGTCAGGGCGTCTACCATTCGCGCGAGGGCGGACCGCTCTACTTCGACGAGGAGAAGATCGTCGCCGTCGATCGCCAGAACGTCCACCGCCGCCTCGTCGGCATGCCTCAGACGGGGCTGGCGCCCGGCGCGGCACTGGAAGGGCGGCGCACCGGCTCCTCGGCGATCGAATGCTCCTTCGTCGCCGCCGGCCTCCTCACCGGCTCGCTCCAGATCATGCCGAACGTCTGGGACGTGGCGGGCGGCATTCCGCTTCTGCGCGCCATCGGCGCGGATATCGTGACGCGCACCGACGGCGGCGAATGGGCGCCCTTCGAAACCTTCGCCACCGGAACCGGTGGCGATTCGGTCGCGTCCTGGAAGCAGGACCTTCTGATGGGCCAGCCGGGAACGGTCGCCGCCATGCGATAGGCCGGCGCGGCCCCGCGAAAGGCGCTGCGCTTTCGCAGAAGCGCTGATAGAAGGAGCCATAAAGCTTCGGCCGCCTTACGGTGGGTGCATCGGCGCCCCTTTACCGACAGCCTGCGCCCCATCGAACGGAACGGCATGGACCGCACGAATCTTCTGGCCGGAATCGTGCTGACGATCCTCGCCGGCTCGCTCTTCGCCACGATGGACATGGTCGGCAAGCATCTGACGACGCTCGTGCCCGTCCTGATGGTCGTCTGGGGGCGCTACGTCTCGCAGACGATCGCGGTCACGGCGGTCCTGGCGAGCCGCAACGGCTTCGGCTTCCTGAAGACGCGGCATCCGCTGCTGCAGCTGGCGCGCGGCGGCGCGCTGCTCTCGGCGACCTTGTGCATGTACACGGCGCTTTCGAGCGTGCCGCTCGCGGACGCGACGGCGACGCTCTTCCTCTCGCCGATCCTCGTCACCGTCTTCTCGGTGCTCTTTTTGGGCGAGCGCATCGGCATCCACCGCACCGGCGCCGTTCTTTTCGGGTTTCTGGGCGTTCTTCTCATCGTGCGGCCGGGTTCGAACGGCGCCGATCCGGCGATCCTCTTCGCCGTCGCGGCATCCGTTCTGAATGCCGCCTATCTCCTCCTGACGCGCCGGCTGGCCGGCGCGGACGATGCGGCCTCCACGCAGTTCAACACCACGGCGGTCGGCGCGGTCGTCCTGACGGCGCTCGTCGCCCCAAGCTGGCAGACACCCGAGCCCGCGGTCCTGGCGCTGATGGTCGCCGCCGGGCTGATCGGTTCGGTCTCGCATGTCTGCCTCGTGCGTGCCTTCGCCCATGCGCCGGCCTCCCTGCTGTCGCCCTTCCTCTACGCCCAAGTGCTCGTCGCGGCGCTCTTCAGCGTTCTCGTCTTCGGCGACCCGCTGCATCCGGCGATCGTGGCGGGAACGGCGATCCTGGTCGCGAGCGGCCTCTACATCTGGTGGCGCGAAGTCAGGACGCACTGAGCGCCGGGCGGCGCCCTCGACGCCCGCGCCTTTCGGCATATCTCCCGCGCTCGACGAGCGAGGAGACCATCGCGCGTGAAGGGCGGAACGGGCGCGCGATGACGATGAAGACCTTCCTTTCCAACCGCTGGACGATCGCCTTCGGCTGCCTCCTCCTCGGCGCGCTGGCGACCGTCGCGATCTTCAATCTCGTGCCCGAGCAGCGCTATCTGGAGCGTCCCGTCCAGCACGCCTTCGGGGTCTCCGACCCGCAATTTTCGCTGACGATGGAGGGCATTCTCGGCGCGCGGATCGATCGCGGAACGAGCATCCAGACGCTGGTCAACGGCGACGAGATCTTCCCCGCCATGCTGGGCGCCATCGAAGGCGCGCGCGAGACCGTCAATTTCGAGACCTACATCTACTGGGACGGCCAGATCGCCGAGCGCTTCGCCGAGGCGCTCTCCGCCAAGGCCCGCGAAGGCGTGGAGGTGCGGATCATCCTCGACGCGGTCGGCGCCGCGCCCATGGACACGGCCCTCGTCGACCAATTGGAAGAGGCCGGGGCGAGCGTCGCGCTCTTCCGGCCGCTGAGTTGGCACACGCTGGACCGCTGGAACCACCGCACCCACCGCAAGATCCTGGTCACGGACGGCACGGTCGGGTTCACCGGCGGCGTCGGGATCGGTGACGAATGGACGGGCGACGCGCGCCATCCCGACGAATGGCGCGACAATCACTACCGCCTCCAGGGTCCCGCGGTCGCCGGCCTGCAATCCGCCTTCGCGGAGAACTGGCTGGAGGCGACGGGCGAGGTTCTGAAGGGGGAGCGCTACTTTCCCGTCGTCGATCCCGATGGCGAGGTCGCGACCCAGCCGATGAAGACCTCGGCCCGCTCGGGCTCGGAGAGCGCTCATCTCGCCGTCCTCATGGCATTGGCCTCGGCCGAGCGGCACGTGCGCATCTCCATGGCCTATTTCGTGCCGAACCAGCTGGCGATCGACCAGTTCCTGCAGCTGCGCGAGCGCGGCGTCACCGTCGAGATCGTGCTGCCGGGCGAGCATCAGGACGTGACGATGGTGCGTCACGCCTCGCGGCAGGCCTGGGGCCCTCTCCTCGAAGCCGGCGTGCGGATCTTCGAATACGAGCCGACCATGTACCACCCCAAGGTCCTGATCGTGGACGAGGGCTTCGCCTCCATCGGCTCGGTCAATTTCGACGAGCGCTCCTTCCGGCTGAACGACGAGCTGAACGTCAACGTCTACGATGCCGAGTTCGCCCGCACGCAGATCGACATCTTCGAGGCCGACCTCGCCCTGTCGCGAGAGGTGACGCTCGCCGAATGGGAGGCGCGGCCGCTGCGCCAGAAGCTTCTCGACCGGTTCTGGAGCCTGTTCGAGAGCCAGCTCTGACGCTTTCGCCGCCGGGCGAAGTCGGCCCTCCGGGGTTGCCGGATCGTTAGCTACGCTACCTTTCCTGGAAGATGTCCAATTCGTGGCAGGTGTGTGGCACCGGCCCGGCGCATATCGAGTGACCCATGCAAGCGACGATCAACCGTCCTGTCTTCTTCATATCCAGCGTGATCATCGGCCTGATCGTGATCGTCGGCGTGGTCTTTCCGGACGGCGCGGCGAACCTCTTCAGCGCCGTTCAGGGACGCATCCTGGACAGCTTCGGCTGGTTCTACCTCCTGGCCGTCGGCATCTTCGTCTTCACCGTCCTGTTCCTCGCCATGAGCCGCTACGGGCGGCTGAAGCTCGGCCCGGACGACGCCGAGCCCGAATACAGCTACATCAGCTGGCTCGCGATGCTGTTCGCTGCCGGCATGGGCATCGGCCTGATGTTCTACGGCGTGGCGGAGCCGGTGCTCCACTATTCGGTGCCGCCCGAGGCGGAACCCGGCACGATCGACGCGGCGCGTCAGGCCATGTCGATCACCTACTTCCACTGGGGCGTCCACGCCTGGGCGATCTACGCCGTCGTCGGCCTCTCGCTCGCCTATTTCTCCTTCCGCTACAATCTTCCGCTGACCATCCGTTCCGGCCTCTATCCGCTCCTGAAAGACCGCATCCAGGGGCCGATCGGCGACGCGGTGGACATCTTCGCCATCTGCTCGACCGTCTTCGGCATCGCCACCTCGCTCGGGCTGGGCATCCTGCAGATCAACGCGGGCCTGAACTATCTCGTCGGCCTTCCCCAGAGCGTGCCGGTGCAGCTCGTCCTGATCGCCGTCGTGACGGGGCTGGCGACCCTCTCCGTCATGTCGGGCCTCGACGTCGGCATCCGCCGCCTGTCGGAGACCAATCTGGTCCTGGCGGTCCTGCTGATGCTGTTCGTGCTCGTGATGGGGCCGACGGAGTTCCTGTTCCGCGCCTTCGTTCAGAACACGGGCCTCTATCTCGACAATTTCCTCGAGCGCACCTTCCGCCTCTACGCCTACGAGCCGCGCACCTGGCTGTCGGACTGGACGCTCTTCTACTGGGCGTGGTGGATCTCCTGGTCCCCCTTCGTCGGCATGTTCATCGCGCGCATCTCGCGCGGGCGGACCGTGCGCCAGTTCGTCCTCGGCGTCCTCTTCGTCCCCTCCGCCTTCACCTTCTTCTGGATGACGGTCTTCGGAAACACGGCGATCTCGCTCGACATGAACCAGGCCGCCGGCGCCATCTCGGCGGCGGTCGGGGCCGACGTCTCCGTCGCCCTGTTCCAGTTCCTCGAATATCTGCCGCTGTCCACGGTCACCTCGATCATCGGCATCCTTCTGGTTTCGGTCTTCTTCGTCACCTCCTCTGATTCCGGCTCGATGGTGGTCGACACAATCGCCTCGGGCGGTGCCGACGACACGCCGGCCTGGCAGCGCATCTACTGGTGCTCGATGGAGGGCGTCGTCGCGGCGCTTCTGCTTCTGGCCGGCGGCCTCACGGCCCTGCAGACCATGACGCTGATCTCCGCTCTGCCCTTCGCCGTCATCCTGCTCGCCCTCGCCTTCGGTCTGGTGCGCGGCATGCATGCCGACATGGCCCGGCTCGTGGAGCACAGGCAGGCGCTGCCGGCGGTGCCGGTCCGCGCCATGACGTGGCAGGCGCGGCTGAACGCCATCCTGCACGAGCCGACGAAGCCGGAAGTGCTCGGCTTCATCGAGCGCGTCGTCCATCCGGCCCTCGTCGACGTGGAGCGGGCGCTGCGCAGCCGCGGCTTCGAGGCGAGCGTGGAGAAGGGCGAGGACGGCAGCGCGACGCTGACCGTCACGGCCGAGGCCACGCGCAACTTCGTCTACGGCGTGGAGCCCACCCCGCATCTGGCGCCGGCCTTCTCGGCGGCGGAGGTCTCGCGGTCGGCGGCCAAGCGGCGCCAGATCTGGTCCGCGCGCACCGTCTTCTCGGACGGCAGCCGAGGCTACGAGGTCATGGACTTCTCCAAGGACGACATCCTCGCGGACGTCCTGGCGCAGTTCGAACGCTACCAGATCCTGATGACGGCGCCCTCCACCGCGCTCTACGTCGCCTCGCCCGATCCGGCCTGAACCGGGAAAGACCGACGGCACAAAAAGAAGGGGGCGCCCGAAGCGCCCCCTTTTCACTGTCGAGCCGGACGGTTTCAGCCGTGGTCGGCCGTCAGGCCAGCGGCCTCGATGCCGGCGACGGCGGCCGCCTCGTCATTGTCCGAAGTGTCGCCCGTGATGCCGACCGCGCCGATGATCGCGCCGCCCTTTCCGTCGCGGATCAGGACGCCGCCCGGAACCGGCACCAGCGAGCCCCCGGCCAGCGCGTTCATCGACTGTACGAAGAAGGGCTGCTGCTCGGCGCGCGCGAAGATCGCCCGCGAACCCATGCCGAGCTGGACCGCGCCATAGGCCTTGCCCACCGCGATCTCGGGCCGCATGCGCGACGAGCCGTCCTGACGCTCCAGCGCCAGAAGCGCGCCGCCGGCATCGAGCACGGCGACGGTCAGCGGCTTCAGTCCGAGTTCGCCGGCCTTCTTGAGGCTGGCGGCGAGGATGGTGCGCGCGGTGGCGAGATCGAGCTGCGTCATGAGGGTCTCCCGTGTTTCGATGCCCCGTTCATAGAGCGGGGCATCCGATCACGATAGACGAAGCGCGCCATTTCGCTCCGCACGTCGGGCCGGATCAGGCGAAGCGGCGCGCCGCATCCAGCGCAAGGCCCAGCCCGACGGAGCCGAAGGCGTCGGAGCGCGTGACCTCCGCATGCGGAAAGCGCGAGAGCGCTGCGCGGCGAACTGCCGGCACCTCCGCGCCGCCGCCGGTCAGGATCACGGTCTCGACGGCCTCCGGCGAGACCCCCGCAGCCTCGAGGACCGCATCCACCGCGCGCGCGATGCGGTCCGTCAGCTCGCCGACCACCTTCTCGAAATCGTCGCGCCGCACCGGAGCGGAAAGGTCGAGGCCCGGCTCGGACAGGCGGATCTGCGTCTCTTGCGCGTCGGTCAGCGCGATCTTGGCGCGTTCCACGGCGCCCGCCAGCCGGTGGCCGGAGCGATGCTCCAGGACATGGGCGAGCCGCTCCAGCCTCTCAGGCTCCGCCGCCTCGCGCGTCAGCTCGTGCACGTCGCGCTTCACCTTCGGCGTATAGAGAAGGTTCACGCGGTGCCAGGTCGCCAGATCGTTGAAGTACCAGCGCGGCATCTCGCGCTTGCCGTCCTTGGTGAAGGAGCCGAGGCCGAGCAGCGGCTGCATGCGCGCGATGTTGAGAAGCCGGTCGAAATCCGTGCCGCCGACATGGACGCCGCCCGTCGCCAGGATGTCGTCGCGCCGGTCGAGCGACTTGGCGCGCTCGGGCGACAGGCGCACCAGCGTGAAGTCCGACGTGCCGCCGCCGATGTCGACGACGAGGGCGAGCCGCTCGTCGGAAAGCTGCCGCTCGGCGTAGAGGGCGGCGGCGACGGGCTCGAACTGGAACTCCACATGGCCGAAGCCGACGGATCTGGCGGCGCGCGCCAGCTCCTCCTCCGCGCGCCGGTCGGCGACGTCGTCCTCGTCGACGAAGCGCACCGGACGGCCGAACACGATCGGACCGGCGGCCTCGCCGGTCTCTGTTTCCAGCCGGTCCTTCAGATGCTGCAGGAAGCGGGCGATCAGCCCCTCGAAGGTCATGCGCTCGCGCCCGACCGCCGTCGTCTCCTTCATCAGCGAGGAGCCGAGGATGCTCTTGAGCGCGCGCATGAAGCGCCCTTCGGCACCGTCGACATATTCATGCACGGCCGAGCGGCCGAAATGGGTGCTGCCGTCCTCCAGGCTGAAGAAGAGGGCGGAGGGAAGCGTGCGATGATCGCCCTCCAGCGTCACCAGACGCGGCGTCTGGCCGGGGCCCGCGAGCGCGAGCGTGGAATTGGTGGTCCCGAAATCGAGGCCGGGGAAGAAGGGTGCGGACATCGGATCTGGCCTTGGGCGAGCGGACGGAACGCGTGCGGCCCGGCGCGCGGCGGACGGCGCGGACGAAGCGGACGCGGTTCGAAGAAGGGCGGCCCGTATAGCCAAGCTGGCGCCCGGAGGGAAGCGCCGTGCCGTCGAAGCGCGAACCCGACGGTTGCATCCGGCCGTCACGTTATATAGTAACAGTCGCTCCCGAGATCGACCGGTGCGAACGACCGCTCCATCATGCCCGACGCCGCCATCACGTTCCGAGACCTGACACTCGGCTATCGCAGCCACCCGGCCGTCCACCATCTGGACGGGCAGGTCGCGCGCGGCTCGCTGACGGCCGTGGTCGGCGCCAACGGATCGGGCAAGTCGACTCTCCTGAAGGGCATCGTCGGCCTTCTGAAGCCCATGGGCGGCGCGGTGGACATCTGCGCCGGCTCGCGGATCGCCTATCTGCCGCAGCAGTCGGAGCTCGACCGCAGCTTCCCCGCGCGCGTCGTCGATCTCGTTTCGCTGGGCCTCTGGCCGCGCCGGGGCTTCTTCCGGCGACATACCGCGGAGGACCGGGAGACGGTGCGCCGCGCCCTGGCGGCGGTCGGCCTCGAGGGCTTCGAGGCGCGCGGTCTCGACACGCTGTCGGGCGGCCAGCTCCAGCGCGCGCTCTTCGCCCGCGTTCTGGTGCAGGACGCCGACCTCATCCTTCTCGACGAGCCCTTCAACGCGGTGGATTCGCGCACGCTCGTCGATCTCGTGGCGCTGATCGAGCGCTGGCACGGGGAGAGCCGGACGGTGCTCGTCGTCGTTCACGACCTCGAACTGGTGCGCGCGCACTTCCCCGACGTGCTTCTGCTCGCCCGCCGGCCCGTCGCCTGGGGCGAGGCGGTGCAGACCCTGAAGCCGGAGAACCTGCTTCGCGCCCGCCGCTTCCAGGAGGCCTGGGACGAGACCGCGCCCTGGTGCGAGCCGCACGATCATGACCACGGCCACGACCATGGGCACGGCGGCCATGGCGGCCACGATCATTCGACCCACAAGGCCGCGTGACATGGCGCTCTACGATTTCCTGGTCGCGCCCTTCGTGGAATTCGCCTTCATGCAGCGCGCGCTTCTGGGCGCGGTCATGCTGTCCTTGTCGGCCGGGCCGATCGGCGTCTTCCTGATGCTGCGGCGGATGAGCCTGACGGGCGACGCGATGGCGCACGCCATTCTGCCGGGCGCGGCCGCCGGCTTCCTCCTCTACGGACTTCAGATCGTGCCGATGACCATCGGCGGGCTCCTGGCCGGCGCGCTCGTCGCGCTCGGCGCGGGCGCGGTGGCGCGCCTCACCGTGCAGAAGGAGGACGCCTCGCTCGCGGCCTTCTACCTCGTCTCGCTCGCGCTCGGCGTCGTGCTCGTCTCCTGGCGCGGCTCGAGCGTCGATCTCATGCACGTCCTGTTCGGCTCCGTCCTGGCGCTCGACACGGCCGCGCTCGTCCTGATCGGCCTCGTCTGGGCGGTGACGCTCGGCGCGCTGGCGGTCTTCGGCCGGGCGCTCGTCGCCGAATGCCTCGACCCGCTCTTCCTGCGCTCGGTCTCCCGGCTCGGCTCTCCCGTGCACTTCCTGTTCCTCGGCCTCGTCGTCCTCAACCTCGTCGCCGGCTTCCAGGCGCTCGGCACGCTCCTCTCGGTCGGCTTGATGATCCTGCCGGCGGCGGCGGCGCGCTTCTGGGCGAGCCGCATCGAGACGCTCTGCGTCCTTTCGGTCGGCATCGGCGTCCTCTCCTGCGTCGCCGGCCTGCTTCTCTCCTACCACGCCTCGCTGCCCTCGGGCCCGGCGATCATCCTGTCGGCCGGCGTGGTCTATGCCTTGTCGGTCCTGGCGGCCCCGCGCGGCATCATCCTGACGCACCGCCGCCCGGCCTCCCACCGCACCGCCTGATCCCTCCCCCACCGGAGACCATCTGCATGTCCGTCCGCACCGCTGCCGCCGCGTTCTACGTTATAACATCCGCACTCGTCGCCCCGGCGGCGGCGCAGTCGTTGAACGTGGTCGCCACCTTCTCGATCATCGGCGATTTCGCGCGCGAAGTGGGCGGCGACCGCGTCGCGCTGACGACGCTGGTCGGGCCGGACAGCGACGCCCATGTCTACGAGCCGCGCCCGGCCGACGCGATCGCGCTCGCGCGGGCCGACGTCGTTCTGACCAACGGCCTTCTCTTCGAGGGCTTCCTGACGCGCCTCGTGGAGGCCAGCGGAACTCAGGCGAGCGTCGTGGAACTGACCGAGGGCGCGACGATCCTGGAGGACCCGCAGGGCGGCCACTACCATTTCTACGGCGACCGCTCGACCTTCCACGCCGCACCGAACGATCCACACGCCTGGCAGTCCGTCGCCAACGCGAAGGTCTATGTCGGCAACGTCGCCGACGCCTTCTGCGAAGCCGACGCGGACGGTTGCGAGACCTACCGCGCGAACGCCGCGGCCTACACCGCCGAACTGGACGCGCTCGACGCGGAGATCCGCACGGCGATCGAAGCGATCCCCGAGGAGCGCCGCGTCGCCGTGATGGCGCACAACGCCTTCCGCTATTTCGAGAACGACTACGGCGTGGCCTTCCTCTCGCCGCAGGGCGTCTCCACCGATTCCGAGGCTTCGGCCGCCGACATGGCGGGGCTCATTCGCGAGATCCGCGAGCGCGGCGTCGTCGCGGCCTTCGCCGAGAACATCTCCGATTCCCGGCTCGTGGAGCGCATCGCGGACGAGGCGGACCTGACGCTGGCCGGAACGCTCTACTCCGACGCCCTCTCGCCCGAGGGCGGCGAAGCGCCGACCTATCTCGACATGATGCGCCACAACGCCCGGACGATCCAGGCAGGGCTCACCGCCCGCTGACGAGGCGGGCGGCCCCGGCCGCCGCCCGCGATCGCAATCCCCACATCGCCACGCCAAAGGACCCACGATGAACCGCTCGCTCCTTTCGACGTCCGCCCTCCTTCTCTCCACCGCGCTCTTCACGCCGGCCGCCCTCGCGGACGAGGCGACCGCCTGGCGCCTCTTCGTCTCCGACCACGAGCGCGGCATCGTCAGCGTCGTCGACGCGGTGGACGGCGACCTTTTGGAGACGTTCGAGACGCAGGGCCCGGCGACGCTTCACCGCAGCACCGGCGGGGAAACGGTCTTCGCGGTCCAGGGCGGGGCCGGGCACGTCTCGGCCTTCGCCAGCGGCATCGCCTTCGACGACCACGGCGATCACGCCGACATCCTGATCGAGGACGCCCGCGCGCTCGATTTCGCGATGGAGGGGGAGAAGCCGGCGCATTTCGTGGAACGGCAGGGCTATGTCGCCCAGTGGTTCGACGGCGAGACGCAGGCGCGATTCGTCACGGAGCGCGGCGTTCTGAACGGGGACGCGGAGGTGCGCACGATCGATGTCGGCGCCGCCCATCACGGCGTCGCCGTGCCCTTCGCCGACCACGCGGTCGTGACGATCCCGAACCCGGACGATGCCTCGCAGCGGCCCGTCGGCGCCCGAATCGTCGGCTTCGACGGCGAACAGGTCGGCGAGGATGTCGCCTGCCCGGGCCTGCACGGCTCGGCCGGATCGGGCAGCCTCCACGCCCTCGCCTGCCACACGGGCATCCTCCTCGTCTCGCAGGAGGACGGCGTCCCGCAGCTCCGTCACCTCGCCTATGCCGACGACCTTCCCGAAGGAAGCGTGTCCACGGTGATCGGCGGGCGCGGGCTGCAGTACTTCATCGGGAATTACGGGCCGGACCGCCTCGTCGTCATCGATCCGAGCGCCGACAAGGCCTTCAAGCTGGTCCAGCTGCCGACCCGGCGCGTCCACTTCACGGTGGATTCCGTACGGCCGCGCTTCGCCTATGTCGTGACCGAGGACGGACAGCTCCACAAGCTCGACGTTCTCGAGGGCGCGATCGTCGCTTCGCTTCGGGTGACCGACCCCTACTCGATGGACGGGCACTGGAGCGACCCGCGTCCGCGCCTCGCGGTGGCGCGGGACGAAATCCTCGTCACCGACCCATTGAAGGGCGTCATCCATCGCGTGGATGCGCAAAGCTTCGAGACGAGCGGCGAGATCGTGGTCGAGGGCAAGCCGTTCAACATCGTCGCGGTCGGAGGCTCGGGCGCCGTTCACGGCGGGGCGGAAGGTCACGACCACGATCATGATCACTCGCATGACCATGACCATGATCACGGGGACGGCCACGACCATTCCCACGAGGGGCACGGCCACGACTGAGCCTTTCGCGACGAGCCGTCCTTCCCGCATCCGCGACCGTCCGGGCTGGAGACGCGACGCCCTTCTCCTGTAGGGTCGCGGGCGGAGCTGAAGGGAGGAGGGTCCATGTCCGGCTACGTCGTCGCCATCGATCAGGGAACCACTTCGACGCGCGCGATCGTCTTCGATCAGGCCCTGCGCGTCGTCGGGGTCGGGCAGCAGGAATTCGCCCAGCATTTCCCGCGTCCCGGCTGGGTCGAGCACGACCCGGAGGACATCTGGCGCACAGTGGTCGCCACCGTGAAGGCGGCGCTCGCCGACGCGTCTCTCACCGCCCGCGACATCGCCGCCATCGGCCTGACGAACCAGCGCGAGACCGCGCTTCTCTGGGACCAGGAGACGGGCGAGCCGGCCCACCACGCCATCGTCTGGCAGGACCGGCGAGGCGCCGCGCACTGCCGCCGGCTCGTCGAGGACGGGTCCGAGCCCCTGATCACCGAGCGCACCGGCCTCGTCGTCGATCCCTATTTCTCCGCGACCAAGCTCTCATGGCTGCTGGAGAACGTCGAAGGAGCGCGCGGCAGGGCCGAGGACGGCCGCCTCGCCTTCGGGACGGTCGACAGCTTCCTGCTCTGGCGTCTGACCGGCGGACGGGTCCACGCCACCGACGCCACCAACGCCGCCCGCACGATGCTCTTCGACATCTCGCGCAACGAGTGGGACGAGGAGCTCTGCCGCCTCTTCGGCGTGCCGATGGCGATCCTGCCGGAGGTCATGGACTGCGCGGCCGAGTTCGGGGAGACGGACTCCGCCCTCTTCGGAGGCTCGATCCCCATCCGCGGCATGGCGGGCGATCAGCATGCCGCCGTCATCGGCAATGCCTGCTTCTCGCCCGGCATGATGAAGTCGACCTACGGGACGGGCTGCTTCGCGGTGCTGAACACCGGGTCCGAGCGCGTCTCGTCGAAGAACCGGCTCCTCACCACCCTCGCCTACCGGCTGGACGGCAGGAGCACCTTCGCCCTCGAAGGCTCGATCTTCATCGCGGGCGCGGCCGTGCAATGGCTCCGCGACGGGCTCGGCATCGTCTCGCGCGCCGAGGAGACCGGCGCCATGGCGAGCCGCGCCGACGAGGACGGGCCGATCCTCGTCCCGGCCTTCACCGGGCTCGGCGCGCCCTGGTGGGAGCCGGAGGCGCGCGGCGCGCTGTTCGGCATCACCCGCGCCACGGGGCCGGACGATTTCGCCCGCGCGGCCCTGGAATCGGTCGCCTTCCAGACCCACGACCTCCTGACCGCGATGCGCCGGGACTGGCCGGCCGCCTCCGACACGGTCCTGCGCGTCGACGGCGGGATGGTCGCGAGCGACTGGACCATGCAGCGCCTCGCCGACATCCTGGACGCGCCCGTCGATCGGCCGACCGTCCTAGAGACGACCGCCCTCGGCGCCGCCTGGCTCGCGGGCCACAAGGCCGGTGTCTGGCCCGATGCGGAAGGCTTCTCGAAGCTCTGGAGGCGGGATCGGCGCTTCGAGCCGGCGATGGAGGAGGATCGGAGGTCCCGCCGGATCGAGGCCTGGAACGACGCGGTCCGCCGCCTGCTCTCGAAGGCATCAGCATGATCCGCCGTTCGTGATAGGACACGCCGATGCGGCGATCCTTCACCCCGACCCTGTCCGAACTCCAGGCGCTCGTCGCCTGCGCCAAGGAGGGCTCGGCCAGCGAGGCGGCCAGGCGCCTCGGCCTTACGCAGAGCGCGGTCAGCCGGGCGCTCGGATCGCTGGAATCGCGGTTGGGCGTGCGCCTGTTCCATCGCGTGCGCCGGCGCCTCGTCCTGTCGGATGCGGGCCGCGCCATGCTCCGCGACACCGACCGGCTGCTCGGCGAGCTGAACGCCGCCGCACTCACCGTCATGTCCTTCGGCGGCCATGCCGATGTCCTGCGCCTCGCCGTCCTGCCGAGCTTCGGCGCGAGCTGGCTGATCCCGCGCCTGCCCGCGTTCCGGCGTCTCGCCCCGCATCTGTCGCTGGACGTCGCGTCGCGGCTCGGCAGCGTCGATTTCGAGCGCGAGCCCTTCGACGCGGCGCTGCAGCGCGCCGAGCTCGCCGGCCCCGGCACGCGCGTCGTGCCGCTGATCGGCGAGACCCTCATCGCCGTCGCCTCGCCTTCTCTCGTCGGCGGGGAAGCCGCGCTGGAGGACGAGGCCATCGCGCGCCTGCCGCTGCTCCAGCAGGCGACGCGTCCCGAGCTGTGGCTCGACTGGTTTCGCGACGCCGGGCTCGACCCGATCACCATTCTGAGGGGGGCGCGGTTCGAGCATTTCGGCATGATGCTGGCCGCCGCCGGCGCCGGCCTCGGCGTCGCCCTCGTTCCGGAGATCGTGGCGTGCGAGCAGCTTGCGCAAGGACGCCTGAAGCGCGTCTCCGACCGCGCGCTCTCCGGCCGGTCGGACTACGCGCTGATCTATCCCGAGCGCAGCGACGACAGCGCCTCGCTCTCGCTCTTTCGCGACTGGATCGCGCGGGAGGCCAGGGGCTGAGGTCTCAGAAGATTTTCCGGTACTGCACGAAGCCCGAGCGATCGGCGATCCGGTCGTAGAGAAGCATCGCGTCCGTATTTGTCTCGTGCGTCAGCCAGTGGACGCGCGATGCGCCCTTCGCCTTCGCGGCCCCGTAGACATGCTCGATCAGACGCCGGCCGAGCCCCGCGCCGCGCCGGTCGCCTTCGACGAAGAGGTCCTGGAGATAGACGTAGTCGCCTTCCGTCCAGGTCGAGCGATGGAAGATGAAGTGGACCAGCCCGACGGCTCGGCCCCCTTCGTCGAGGAGGGCGCAATGCATCGGCTCGGCCGGGTCGAGAAGGCGGGCGAAGGTCGTGTCGCTCACCTCCGGCGCGATCGAAACCTTGTAGAACGCCTGATAGCCCTGCCAGAGCCGGTTCCATGGGCTGCGGTCGCCCGGTGCCAGAGCCCGTATCGTCATGTCACCCGTCCGCCCCGTTCCGTCCCGATGAGGGGATCAGGATGGACCGGACCGGCCGGCCCGTCGAGGGTCCGCGGTCTCGCTCGAGATCAGCGGGCCGAGGGCGAGGCCAGGAAAGTCTCGTGCGAACCGTGCGGGCGCTCGAAGGGACCGATTCCGAAAACGCAGGCGAGGATCGTCCCGACCGCCGCGATGGTGAAGAGCGGGTCCTTGACCGCGCTCCAGCCAGAGCGGCCGGCGGGCGCCGTCCGGCCGGCGCCGTCCCGCGCGTCGCTCCAGAGGCGCGCCTGTTCCACCGTCGCCTGCGACGTCGCTCGATCCATGACCGGTTCCTGATGCGTCCTCGTCGTCATGCCACAAGGTTAAGCCGCCTTCCGCGTGCCCGACAGCAAAGCCCGACCAAAGCTCGGCCCGGGACCGGGCGGTTTTTGCGCGGGCCCTGCCGAACGGGGTAAGCTCGTCGCACATCGCGCCGCGTCGCTCCGGTCGAGACAGACGGCGCGCCAGCTTATATGTCCCGGGACGACCGGGAGGCCGGCGAGAACGCCGCGACAGGGAGACTGCCCGACATGACCATGAGCATACCCACGGTGGACCGGCCGGCGCTGCCGATCGAAGGGTCGGGGGATACCTTCCCGATCCGCCGCATCTACTGCGTGGGGCGCAATTACGCGGCGCATGCCCGCGAGTTCGGGCACGATCCCGACCGCGAGCCGCCCTTCTTCTTCATGAAGCCCGCCGACGCCTACGTGCCGTCGGGCTCGACGATCCCCTATCCGCGCGCGACGAAGGACCTGCATCACGAGATCGAACTCGTTGTCGCCATCGGGAAGGGCGGGACCGACATCGCCGAGGAGGAGGCCCTGTCCCACGTCTTCGGCTATGCGGTGGGCCTCGACATGACGCGCCGCGACCTTCAGGGCGAGGCCAAGAAGATGGGCCGGCCCTGGGAGATGGGGAAGGGCTTCGACGGCTCGGCGCCGATGTCGCCCTTGCGCCGGGCGAGCGAGATCGGCCATCCGGACAAGGGAACGATCAGGCTTTCGGTGAACGGGACCGAGCGCCAGAGCAGCGACCTCTCGCTGCAGATCTGGAACGTGTCGGCGACCATCGCCTATCTGTCGCGTTTCATGGATCTGAAGCCGGGCGACCTGATCATGACCGGCACGCCGGAAAACGTCGCGGCGGTGGTCTCCGGCGACATTCTGGAAGGCGCCATCGAGGGCGTCGGCGAGATCCGCCTGACCTACGCCTGAGACGGGACAGGCCGGCGCACAGGCGCCGGCCTCACCCCTCAAGCCCGGCGCGCCGTCAGCGCGTCGTGGTCGAAGGGGCCGCCGTCGAGGAAGCGTTCCACGATCGCCTCGAAGCCCTGCGTGTCGAGATCCTGGGCACCGAGCCAGGTCTCGCAGTGATAGGACTTGGTGTAGCGCTCGCCCGAATCGCAGATCAGCGAGACGAGCGAGCCGGTCTCGCCCGCCGCCTTCATCTGCGAGGCCTTCCAGCACAGCGCGAAGAAGTTGGTGCCGGTGGAGCCGCCGACCTTGCGGCCGAGCCGGCGTGAGAGAACGCGCATCGCACCGAGCGAGGCCGCGTCCGGGACCTTGATCATCTCGTCGACCACTTCGGGCACGAAGGAGGGCTCGACGCGCGGCCGCCCGATCCCCTCGATGCGCGACGGCCGCTCCGAGACGGCGTCGCGGTCGTCGTCGCGATAGCCGGCGAAGAAGGCGGAGAACTCCGGATCGACGCCGAGAAGCCGCGTCGGCAGGCGCTTGTAGCCGATGTAGCGTCCGATCGTGGCCGTGGTGCCCCCGGTGCCCGCGCTCATCACAACCCAGGCCGGCATCGGATGCGCCTCGAGCCGCATCTGCTCGAAGATGGACTCGGCGATGTTGTTGTTGCCGCGCCAGTCGGTCGCCCGCTCGGCATAGGTGAACTGGTCGAGATAGTGGCCGCGAAGGCGCGCGGCGAGCGCGGCCGCCTCGTCGTAGAGCGAGACGCCGCCCTCCACGAGGTGGCAGTTGCCGCCGTAATGCTCGATCGCCGCGATCTTGTCGCAGGAGGTCGTCTTCGGCATCACCGCATAGAACGGGACCCCGATCATCTGCGCGAAATAGGCTTCCGAAACCGCCGTCGAGCCGGAGGAGGCCTCGATCACCGGCGCCCCTTCGCGGATCTTCCGGTTGCACAGGCCGTACAGGAAGAGAGAGCGGGCGAGCCGATGTTTCAGGCTCCCGGTCGGATGGGTCGATTCGTCCTTCAGATAGATGTCGATGCCGGGCACGGCGGTTTCCAGCCGCAGCAGATGAGTGTCGGCCGAGCGACGCTGGTCGGCCTCGATCAGCGCGACGGCGCGCTCGTAGAAGGCGCGTGAGGAGGCCATGGCGTCAGCCCGCCCGGCGGTCGGCGGCCGTCAGCGTGTTCTTCAGGAGGCAGGCGATCGTCATCGGCCCGACGCCGCCCGGCACCGGCGTGATCGCGCCCGCGACCTCGCTCGCCTCCTCGAAGGCGACGTCGCCGACGAGCCGGCCCTTGGCCGCGCCGTCCTGGGGGGCCAGCCGGTTGATGCCGACGTCGATGACGACGGCGCCCGGCTTGATCCAGTCGCCGCGCACCATCTCCGGGCGCCCGACGGCCGCGACCAGGATGTCGGCGCTGCGGCAGAGCGCGGGAAGGTCGCGCGTCCTCGAATGCGCGGCCGTCACGGTGGCGTTCTCCGCCAAAAGAAGCTGCGCGACGGGCTTGCCGACGAGGACCGAGCGACCGAGCACGACCGCGTTCAGGCCCGCGATGTCGGGCAGCACCGACTTGACCAGCAGCATCGAGCCGAGCGGCGTGCAGGGCACGAGGCCGGGCAGGCCGTTCATCAGCCGGCCCGCGTTCTGCGGATGCAGGCCGTCGACGTCCTTGTCCGGATGGATCGCGTCGATGACGGCGCCGGTGTCGATGTGGCGCGGCAGCGGCAGCTGGACGAGGATGCCGTCCACCGCGTCGTCGTCGTTGAGACGCTTCACGAGGGCCAGGAGATCGTCCTGGCTGGTCTCGGCGGGCAGGCGATGCTCGAAGCTCGCCATGCCGGCTTCGCGCGTCAGCCGCACCTTCGAGCCGACATAGACCTCGCTCGCCGGATCGTTGCCGACGAGGACGACGGCCAGACCCGCCGGTCGGCCCGCCCTCGAAGCGAAGGCGGCCGCGTCCGCGGCCACGGTTCCGCGCAGCGCGGCGGCGATGGCTTTGCCGTCGATGATCCTGGCACTCATGTTCCGCGTCGTCCCCGCTCTCGAAGCCGGGACTTCAGTCCCGGAAGACCACCGTCTTGTCGCCGTTCAGAAGCACGCGATTGTCGAGGTGCCAGGCGATGGCGCGCGATAGCACGCGACGCTCGATGTCGCGACCCTTGCGCACGAGATCGTCGGGCGTGTCGTGATGGGCGATGCGCTCCACGTCCTGCTCGATGATCGGCCCCTCGTCGAGGTCGGCGGTCACGTAGTGCGCCGTCGCGCCGATCAGCTTCACGCCGCGCGAATGGGCCTGATGGTAGGGCTTGGCGCCCTTGAAGCCGGGCAGGAAGGAATGGTGGATGTTGATGCATTTGCCCGACAGACGCGCCGACAGCTCGTCCGACAGGATCTGCATGTAGCGCGCCAGCACGACCAGCTCGGCCCCCGTCTGCTCGAAGACCTCCAGGATCCGGGCCTCCTGTTCGGCCTTGGTCGCCTTGGTGATCGGAAGATAGTGGAAGGGAACGCCCGACAGGTCGTGATGGGCGTAGGTCTCCTCGGGATGGTTGGCGACGATGCCGACGATCTCCATCCGCAGCTCCCCGATCCGCCAGCGGTAGAGAAGGTCGGCAAGGCAGTGGTCGAACTTGGAGACGAAGATCAGCACCTTCGGCGTCTCGTCGCGCGAGCGGATGCGCCAGTCCATCTGGAAGCGCTCAGCGATGGTGGTGAAGCCCGCCGTCAGCGATTCGATCGAGACGAGGCGTTCGACCATGGCGAAGCGCACCCGCATGAAGAATCGACCCGTCTGCGCGTCGTCGAACTGGTGCGCCTCGCGGATGTCGGCGCCGTTGTCGAAGAGGTGGCGCGAGACCGCGGCCACGATTCCGGGCCGGTTGGCACAGGAGAGCGCGATGGTGAATTCGGCGGATGACATGAGACGACTTCCCTGAACGCGTGGAGCCCTTGGATCGCTGGGCGCGGGGCACGGCGAAGACAAGACGCAACAGACCGATCCATGCCAGAAGCCCCCGCCGACGCCGCGCTAGGTTTGCGACGCCGATCGTTGGTTCTTCGTCAAAGCGGCCGCGATCGGCAAGTCCGGCGCTCCATCCGGGCCTCTTGCCGATCGACGCCTCGCCGCCCCGCCCGGATCGACAGGGCGGCGCGTCGGACGTAAAGCTGCGCTTCGCCGGCCGCGATCGGATCTGCCGAGGGGCCGGCGCACTCGCGGGGAGGCCTTGAGCGATGCGGCGGTTGCGGAACGGTGCGGCGATCGCCCTCGTGCTGGCCATCCTGTCGACCGTCGCGGCCATCCAGATCTTCACCATCGCGCTCGACCGGGCGGCCGCCAACGGCCTCGGCACCCTGCGCCTTGCCACCGCCTCTCTCGCCGGCCACCTGGAGCGCTACGAGGCCCTGCCCGCCCTCGTCTCCGACCAGCCCGAGCTTCGGGCGGTCCTCGCCGCTCCGGACGATCCGGCGCGGCGGCGGGACGCCAATCTCCTCCTCGCCGATCTCGCCGCCCGGCTGGCGATCACGGACGCCTACGTGATGCTGCCGGACGGCATGACCATCGCGGCGAGCAATTTCGACGCGGTCAGCTTCGTCGGCCAGAACTTCCGCTACCGTCCCTATTTCCAGGCCGCGGCCGAGGGACGCCAGGGCCGCTTCTTCGGTCTCGGCACGACCTCCGACCGGCGCGGCTTCTACTTCTCCGATGCGATCCGCGATAGCGCCGGACGGGTCGTCGGCATCCTCGCGCTGAAGATCGACCTCGATCCGATCGAGGCCACCTGGGCGAGCAACGACACCGAGATCCTCGTTCTCGATCCCGAGAACATCGTCTTCATGGCCGGCCGGCCCGAATGGCGCTACCGCATCTTCGGCGCCTCCGACGCGGTCGCGCTGGAGCGCAGCGCCGAGGTCCGCCGCTATGCGCGCGAACCGGTCACGCCGCTGGAGGTGCACCGTTCCCAGGCCTTCGACGGCACGGCGACGCTGGTGGTCGGCTCGGGCCGCGAGGCGCGCGAGTTCCAGGCGCTCTACGAGACCATGCCCGAGGCCGGCTGGACGGTGATGGTGCTGGCCGACACCCAGCCCGCCTCGCGGCAGGCGCTCACGGCGGGCCTCGCGGTCTTCCTCCTTCTGGCGCTCGCCTCCGTCGGCATCGCGGTGGAACGCTCCCGGCGCCGGCGCAGCCGCGAACGCCGCAATGCCGAGGCGGCCGCCAAGCTGCGGCTGGAGAGCGAGGTCGCGCAGCGGACCTTCGCGCTGGCCCAGGCCAACCACCGGCTGGAACGGGAGATCGGCGAGCGGCGCGCCACGGAGGAACGGTTGCGCCGGACGCAGTCGGACCTCGTGGAGGCCGGCAAGCTCGCGGCCCTCGGACAGATGTCGGCCGCGCTGAGCCACGAGTTCAACCAGCCGCTCGCCGCCGCCAGCGCCTATGCCGACAATGCGGCCCTCTTCCTGCAGCGCGGCGCGACCGAGAAGGCCGGCGAGACGATCGGGCGCGTCTCGGACCTTCTCGGCCGTCTCTCCGCCATCTCGCGCACCCTGCGCAACTTCGCGCGCCGACCGGAGGACGAGCTGACGCCCGTCGATGTGGGCAAGGCGGTGGAGGACGCGATGGGCATCGCCGGACACCGGCTGAAGGCGGTCGGGGCGACGGTCGAGATCTCGCCCGGCCTGTCGGGCATCGAGGTCGAGGCGGTCGCGATCCGGCTCCAGCAGGTGCTCGTGAACCTTCTGACCAACGCCGCCGACGCGGTGGAGGAAAGCCCGGTGCGCCGGATCGCCATCCGCGAGCGCGCCGAGCCCGACGGGCGCGTCTCGATCCTCGTGGAGGATACCGGCCCCGGCGTCGCGCCCTCCGTCGCCAACCGCATCTTCGACCCGTTCTTCACCTCCAAGGCCAGCGGCAAGGGGCTCGGGCTCGGGCTCTCCATCTCCTACAACATCGTCAGCGATTTCGGCGGGCGCCTCGTCCTGGAGCGTGCCGAGGGCGGCGGCGCGCGCTTCGTCGTCGAACTGGTGCGCGCGCAACCCCAACTGAGGAGCGCGGCCGAATGAGCGCGCCCGACATCGTCCTCGTCGACGACGAGAAGGACGTCCGGCTGTCCTATGCGCAGAGCCTGGAGCTCGCGGGCTTCCAGGTCCGCGCGCTCGAGCGGGCGGAGACCGCGCTGGGCCTTCTCGGCCCCACCTTTCCCGGCATCCTCGTCAGCGACATCCGCATGGGGGGCATGGACGGGATGACGCTGCTCTCGCGCGTGCGCTCGATCGATTCCGAGCTGCCGACCGTCCTCGTGACCGGCCATGCAGACATGGCTCTGGCGGTGCGGGCCATGCGCGAGGGCGCCTACGACTTCATCGAGAAGCCCTTTCCGCCGCGCCTTCTGGTGGAGGTGGCGACGCGCGCGCTCGACCGGCGGCGGCTCGTGCTGGAGAACCGCCGCCTGCGGGCGGCGACCCATCGCGAGGACGGCATCGAGACGCGGCTGCTCGGCCGAAACCGGGCGATCGCCGACCTTCGCCACCGCATCGAGGCGCTGGCGGGCGCCGACACCGACGCGATCATCGTGGGCGAGACCGGAACGGGCAAGCAGGTCGTCGCGCGTCTGCTCCACGACTTCAGCCCCCGCAGCGTTCGTCCCTTCGTCACCGTCGATTGCGGCGCGCTGCCCCGCGAGTTCGCCGAAAGCGAGCTCTTCGGCCACGAAGCGGGCGCGGTCTCCTTCTCGCCCCGCGCGCGCTATGGCAAGTTCGAGCAGGCTCATGGCGGCACGCTCCTGCTCGACGGGCTGGCCTCCCTGCCGCCCGACCTCCAGGCGCGGCTTCTGGCGGTCGCCGAGACGCGGCAGATCGTGCGGATCGGCTCCAGCACGCCCATTCCCGTCGATATCCGCATTCTCGCCACGGCGACGCAGGAGCCCGACGCCGAGATCGCCGCCGGCCGTCTGCGCGCCGACCTCGTCTACCGGCTCGCCGTGGTGCGCCTGTCGATCCCGCCGCTTGCCGAGCGGCGCGAGGACGTGCCGCTCCTCTTCATGCATCTGGCCGCGCAGGCCGCGGCGCGGCTGGGGCGGGAGGCGCCCGACGTCCCCCAGGCCATGCTGGCCGATCTCGTGCGGCGCGACTGGCCCGGCAATGTGCGCGAGCTTCGCAACGCGGCCGAGCGCTTCGTCCTCGGGCTCGGACAGGACGGCGAGTTCGGGGCCGAGCACGAAACGCGCTCGCTCGCCGAGCAGACGGCGGCCTACGAACGCTCGCTGATCGTCGCCGCGCTCTCGCGCTCCGGCGGCCAGTTGAAGTCGGTCTACGAGAGCCTCGGCATCTCCCGGAAGACGCTCTACGAGAAGATGCAGAAGTTCGGGATCGACAAGCGCGACTTCGGAGTGACCGACCGGGACTGAGGATGGGTCGGATCGGGAACATGACCGGGACATGAATGGGTGGATTTCCACCCATTCGCCCCGTCTGCCCGCCTGAATCGTCGCGCACTCCCTTCATCGCCGCTTGTCTGCGCCCCTCCGCTGGACGCATCGTCGTCGCGTTCCTCGTCCCGCAAGGTCCGGACAAGGAAGACGCAGGCGGCTTGGGAGGGCCGCGGGCCACCGCTTCCGGCCTGTGCCGGACGACCTTTCCGAACCGCATCATCAGACAGTCACCGGGTGGGAGCCCTCGCTCCCGCCACGCCGAAACGTACCGGGAGGTATTCCTTTGCGCACATCCATCGCCGCCGTACTCCTCGCCTCGACGGTTCTTGTGGCCGGCTCCGCCGCCGCGCAGGACTATCCGTCGAACCCGATCACCATCGTCGTGCCGTTCTCGGCCGGCGGCCCGACCGACACCGTCGCCCGTCTCCTGGCGCAGTCGATGTCCTCGACGCTCGGCCAGCAGGTGCTCGTCGAGAACGTCGGCGGCGCGGGCGGCACGCTGGGTGCCGGCCAGGTGGCGCAGGCCGATCCCGATGGCTACCGCCTGCTCCTTCATCATATCGGCATGTCGACGGCCCCGACGCTCTATCGTCAGCTGAACTTCGACCCGACGACCGACTTCTCGCCGATCGGCCTCATCACCTCGGTGCCGATGACCATCGTGGCCCGCAAGGACTTCGAGCCGACCAGCGCCGAGGAGCTCCTGACCTATCTGCGCGAGAACGGCGCGGACACGACCTACGCCAACGCCGGCATCGGCTCGGCCTCGCATCTGTGCGGCATGCTCCTGCAGGAAGCGCTCGGTGTGCAGATGATCACGGTCCCCTATCAGGGCGCGGCCCCGGCCATGACCGACATTCTCGGCGGTCAGGTCGACGTCCTGTGCGACCAGACGACCAACACCACCAACCAGATCCGCAACGGCGACGTGAAGGCCTATGCGGTAACGACGGCCGAGCGCGTCGAGTCGCTGCCGGACCTGCCGACGACGGCCGAAGCCGGCCTGCCGGACCTGCAGATCGGCGTCTGGCACGGCCTCTACGGCCCGGCCGGCCTCGATCCGGCGGTCGTCGAGAAGCTGTCCGAGGCGCTCCAGACCGCGCTCGCCGACGAGACGGTCATCGCGCGCTTCGCCGATCTCGGCACGACGCCGGTCCCGGCCGAGGACGCGACCCCGGCGGCGCTGGAGGAGCAGCTCACCTCGCAGATCGAGCTGTGGCGCCCGATCATCGAGAATGCCGGCGAATACGCCGACTGACCCTGAGGGAGCCGAAAGGGCCCGCACCGCCGGTGCGGGTTCTTTTTCGGCGGGAGGAGAACGAACATGCAGGAGGCGGCCAAGCCGCTCACCCGTTCACGCCGCAACGTGATCACGGGTGCGATCTTCATCGCGATCGCGGCCGGTTTCGCGATCGAGGCCCTGAACTATCCGCTCGGCTCGCCGATCCGGATGGGCCCGGGCTTCATTCCCCTGGCTCTGGCGGGCATCCTGGCCACGCTCGGCCTCATCATCCTGATCGGCGGCCTGCGCGAGGACGAGCGCATCGACGTCGCTCCCATCCCCTGGGCCGGCGGCGCGCTGGTCATGGGATCGCTCATCCTCTTCGGGCTGTTCGCCCGCCAGCTCGGCCTCGTGCCCATCGTCTTCGTCTGCACCACGCTCACCGCGATGGCGTCGAAGAACAACACGATGGTCTCGGCCGTCACCATAGCCGCCGTCCTCTCGGCCGCCTGCTATCTCATCTTCAAGGTCGGACTCGGCATCACCCTGCCGACCTTCGGCCCCCTGTTCTCCTTCTGAGTGGGCGCGGATCATGGATCTCATCGCCAATCTGGCGCTCGGCTTCGAGACCGCCCTCACCCCGATCAACATCTTCTGGTGCTTCGTCGGCGTCTTCCTCGGCACGCTCGTGGGCGTGCTGCCCGGCATCGGCCCGACGGCGACCATCGCCATGCTGCTGCCGATCACCTTCACCTTCTCGCCGGTGACGGCGCTGATCATGCTCTCGGGCATCTATTACGGCGCGCAGTACGGCGGCTCGACCACGGCGATCCTCATCAACCTTCCCGGTGAGAGCTCGTCCGCCGTCACGGCCATCGACGGCTACCAGATGGCGCGGCAAGGACGGGCGGGGCCGGCGCTGGCGACCGCCGCCCTCGGCTCCTTCTTCGCCGGCTCGGTCTCCACCCTCCTCGTCGCCATCGCCGCGCCGCCGCTCGCCGCCGTCGCGCTGAACTTCGGCGCGCCGGAATATTTCGCGCTCATCGTCCTCGGCCTGTTCGTGGCGATCTCGCTCGCCCACGGCTCGGTCATCAAGGCGCTGGGCATGATCACGCTCGGCCTGCTTCTGGGCACGGTCGGCCAGGACATCTACACCGGCACGCCGCGCTTCACCTTCGGCCAGCTCGAACTCTACCAGGGCATCAACTTCGTCTCCGTCGCCGTCGGCATCTTCGGCGTCTCGGAGATCCTGCGGAACCTGGAGAACGAGCGCGGCCGCGAGGTGATGGTCAAGCGGGTGTCGAACCTCTGGCTGACGCGCGAGGACTTCCGCCGCATCACCATGCCGGTGCTGCGCGGCACGGGCCTCGGCTCCATCCTCGGCGTCCTGCCGGGCGGCGGGCACGTGCTGGCCTCCTTCGCCTCCTACTCGATGGAGAAGAACCTGTCCGGCTCGCGCAAGTCGGAGTTCGGCAAGGGCGCGATCGAAGGCGTGGCCGGGCCGGAGAGCGCCAACAACGCGGCGGCGCAGACCTCCTTCATCCCGCTCCTGACGCTCGGCATCCCGGCCCATCCGGTCATGGCGCTGATCGTCGGCGCCTTCATCCTGCAGGGGATCACGCCCGGGCCGAACGTCATCAACACGGAGCCGGCGCTCTTCTGGGGCATCATCGCCTCGATGTGGATCGGCAACGCGCTCCTCGTCATGCTCAACCTTCCGCTGATCGGGCTGTGGGTGAAGATGCTGACCGTGCCCTACCGGGTGCTGTTCCCGATCATCGTGCTCTTCGCCTCGATCGGCTGCTACTCGATCAACAACAACCCGTTCGACGTCTACGCCATCGCGGTGTTCGGCATCCTCGGCTACGTGTTGATCCGCATGGGCTGCGAGCCGGCCCCGCTGCTGCTCGGCTTCGTCCTCGGACCGCTGCTGGAGGAGCATCTGCGCCGCGCCATGATCATCTCGCGCGGCGACCCGATGATCTTCCTGACGCGGCCGATCTCGGCCACGCTCCTGGCTCTGGCCCTCGCGGCCGTCGTCTTCGCGCTGCTGCCCTCCATCCGCAGGAAGCGCGACGAGGTCTTCGTCGAGGACGACTGAGACCTTCGACCGGAACGATGCCGAAAGGCCGGTCCCATGGGCCGGCCTTTCGCGTTCGGTGAGGGCGGCGATCCGGCTTGGCTTTGCCGTCCGATCCTGTAGGACCGTCCCCGGAAGCATCGTTGCGGATCGGCTCAGCATGGCGGACCCTCTTCTCGTCGGCGTGGATGGCGGCGGCACCCATTGCCGGCTCCGCATCCGCCGCCTCGACGGCTCGCTTCTCGGCCAGGCCGAAGGCGGCACGGCGAACGTCTTCGCCGGCGTCGAGCCGGCCTTGAGGACCATCGTCGAGACGGTGCGCGCGGCGCTGGTCTCGGGCGGCGAGGCCGGGGACGCGCTGGAGCGCTGCGTCGTCGGGCTGGGCCTTGCCGGCGCGAACGTTCCCTCCGTCGCGGCCGAGGTTCGCGCGACGCCCCTGCCCTTCGCCGCCTCCGCCCTGGAGAGCGACGCCTTCGCCGCCTGCCGGGGCGCCTTCGCCGGAGCGGACGGAGCCATCGCCATCCTCGGAACGGGCTCGGCCTACGCGCTTCGCGTGAAAGGCGAACGGCGGATCCTCGGCGGCTACGGGATGATCGTCTCCGACCATGCCAGCGGCGCCGATCTCGGCCGCCGCGCTCTTGCCGCCGCGCTTCTCGCCCATGACGGGTTCGGACCGGTGAGCGACCTCACCTTCGCCCTCATGGCGCGGTTCGACGGCTCGCCCTACGCGATCACGGAATTTGCACGCGACGCGAAGCCACGCGACTTCGGGGGCCTGGCGCCTCTGGTCTGGGACCACGCGGACACGGGCGACGCCGTCGCGCTCCGTCTCGTGGAGGAAGGCCTTTCGATCATCGAGGCCAGCGCCCGGCGCTGCCTCGATCTCGGCGCGCCGGCCATCGCCCTTCTCGGCGGACAGGCGGCGCGCTACCGGCCCCGCCTCTCGCCCGACCTCGCCGCCCGCACGGTCGAGCCCGTGGGCGACGCGCTGGAAGGCGCCCTCGACCTCGCCCGCGAGGCCCTTGCCGCGAGGGCCCGGCCGTGACCGTCGCTTGTGCCTATCTCGGCGCCGCGATCTTCGACGGGACGCAGAGACACGAGGACCATGCGCTCCTCGTCCGGGACGGGCGGGTGGAGCGCATCGCGCCGGCCCGCGAGGTCGAAGCGGGATACGAGCGGGTTCGTCTCGACGGCGGGCTTCTGGCGCCCGGCTTCGTCGATCTTCAGGTGAACGGCGGCGGCGGCGTCCTCTTCAACGAGACGCCGAGCGTGGAGGGCGTGAAGGCGATCTGCGCCGCCCATGCGCGCACCGGCGGCTCGACCGCGCTCCTGCCGACCGTCATCACCGACCGGCCGGAGGTCACCTTCGCGGCGATCGAGGCCGTCGAGGCGGCGCTGGCGGAGAGCGTTCCCGGCTGCGCCGGCATCCACGTGGAAGGCCCGTTCCTGTCGCTCGCGCGAAAGGGCGCGCACGATCCTTCGCTCATCCGAAAGATGACGGCGGAGGATTTGAACCGCCTGACCGCCTCGAAGGTCCGGCCCTTTCTCCTCACCGTCGCGCCGGAAAGCGTGACGAACGATCAGATCGCCGCCCTCGCCGCCCTCGCCGCCTCCGGAATCCGCGTCTCGCTCGGCCACACCGACTGCGACTACGAGACCGCCCTCGCCGCTTTTTCGGCCGGCGCCTCCTGCGTCACGCATCTTTTCAACGCCATGAGCCCGCTCGGCCACCGCACGCGGGGCCTCGTCGGCGCCGCGCTCGATTCCGAGGCCGTGTCGTGCGGCTTCATCGCGGACGGGCACCACGTCCACCCGGCCGCACTCGGCGCGGCGATCCGCGCCAAGCGCGGACGCGCACGCATGCTGGCCGTCACCGACGCCATGCCGACGGTCGGCTCCCCGGATGACCGCTTCGTCCTGAACGGGCGCCTCGCCACGCGCCATGAGGGGCGGCTGACGCTCGAAGACGGCACGCTCGCCGGCTCCGACCTGTCGATGGTCGAGGCGCTTCGCCATCTCGTCGGAACGCTCGGCGTCGATCTCCATGAGGCGATGCGCATGTGTTCGCGCGATCCCGCGGCCTATCTCGGCCTGACGGACCGGGGCGTGCTCGATCCCGGCGCACGGGCCGACATGGTCTGGCTTTCGGACGATCTGCGCCTGCAGGGCGTCTGGATCGGCGGCGAGCCGGTTCGCCCCGAAACTCGCCGATAGTCCGAGGCACGCCTAACGATCGCGCAAGCGACCGCGCGTCGCAGGCGCGGAACGGCGCCGCCTCCCGCCCCTTGCCCTTCGAACCGCCCCGCCGCCCGAGCCGCGCGGCTCCCGGCCGGGCGAAGCCGAAGGGAAACACCATGTCCGCCACACAGCGCCCGCTCGCGCTCGTCACCGGCGCCTCCACCGGCATCGGCCTGGAGTTCGCCAGGATCTGCGTCGCCGAGGGCTTCAACCTCGTCGTCTGCGCGAACGAGCCGGCGATCGAGGACGCCGCGACCGCGCTGCGGGCGTCCGGTCGCGACGTTCTCGCCGTCGAAGCCGACCTTTCCACCCGCGAGGGCGTCGATCGTCTGCATGAGGCGGCCGAAGGCCGGCGCGTCGACGTTCTCTTCGCCAATGCCGGGACGGGCCTCGGCGCGGCCTTTCTCGATCAGGACTTCGACCGCGTCCGTCACATCGTGGACACCAACGTCACCGGAACGCTGCACCTGATCCACCGCGTCGGTCGCGACATGCGCGAGCGGGGCTCGGGGCGCATCCTCGTCACCGGGTCCATCGCCGGCTTCGTGCCGGGCAGCTTCAACGCCGTCTACAACGCCTCGAAGGCCTTCGTGAACGCCTTCGCCTACGCGCTGCGCAACGAGTTGGAGGGCTCCGGCGTGACCGTCACCTGCCTGATGCCGGGCGCGACCGACACGGCGTTCTTCCGCCGCGCCGGGATGGAGGACACGGGCCTCGGGCAGGCGCCGAAGGACGATCCGGCGATGGTCGCGCGCGTCGGTTTCGACGCCATGATGGAGGGCGAGGCCGAGGTCTCGAGCGGGCTGAAGAACAAGATCATGTCCGCGCTCGCCAACGTCACGCCGGCCCCCGTGCTGGCCGAGCAGCACCGCAAGCTGGCCGAGCCGGGGTCGGGCTCGGCCAGCTGAGCTTAAGGCGCTACTGGCGGCGCTGGTTGTAGACGTCGATGCAGACGGCGCCGAGCAGGACGAGGCCCTTGATGACCTGCTGCCAGTCGATGCCGAGCCCGAGGATCGACATGCCGTTGTTCATCACGCCCATGATCATGGCGCCGATCACCGCGCCGGTCACGCGCCCGACGCCGCCATAGGCCGAGGCGCCGCCGATGAAGCAGGCGGCGATGACGTCGAGCTCGAAGCCCGCGCCCGCCTGCGGCGTCGCCGAGTTCAGGCGGGCCGTGAAGATGAGGCCCGCGAGCGCCGCCAGCACGCCCATGTTGACGAAGGTGAAGAAGGTCAGCCGCTCGGTCGGGACGCCCGAGAGCTTGGCCGCCTTCTCGTTGCCGCCGACCGCGTAGATCTGCCGGCCGATCGTCGTGCGCGTGGTGGCGAAGGCGTAGAAGAGGATCAGGACGAGGAGAATGACGAGGACGTTCGGGAAGCCGCGATAGGAGGACAGCTGGAAGGCCACCCAGGAGATGGCGACCAGGATCGCGATGTTCTTGACGTAGAAGAAGCCGGAGGGCTCGTCCTCGATCCCGTGCGCGACGCGGCGCTGGCGGTTGCGCATGTTCATCCAGACCAGCGCGACGCCGAGGCCGACGCCGAGCACCAGCGAGACGATGGTCACGCCGTTTTCGGCGAAGGGCGCGGGGATGAAGCCGGAGGAAAGCTGCTGGAAGGTCGGCGGGAACGGGCCGATGCGCTGTCCGCCGAGGAGGACCAGCGTCAGGCCGCGGAAGACGAGCATGCCCGCGAGCGTGACGATGAAGCTCGGCACCTTGAAATAGGCGATCCAGTAGCCCTGCCACGCGCCGACGGCCGCGCCCGCCATAAGGCAGAGGAGGGCCGCGAGCAGCGGGTTCATGCCCCATTGCACGATCATGATGCCCGAGATGGCGCCGACGAACCCGGCCACCGAGCCGACCGAGAGGTCGATATGGCCGGAGACGATGACCATCAGCATCCCCAGCGCCATGACGACGATGTAGGAGTTCTGCAGGATCAGGTTGGTGAGGTTGAGCGGACGAAGGCTCGCCCCGTTCGTCATGTAGGCGAAGAAGGCCATGATCGCGACGAGGGACAGGAGCATCCCGTATTCGCGAAGATTGTTCTTCAGGAAGGCGGCGGTGGACCGCCGCTCGCCCATGGTGGCCGTCGGCTGGCTCATCAGTGCCTCCCCCCGATCGCATGATCGACTGCATGATCTTTTCCTGGCTGGCCTCCGCGCGCGGGAACTCGGCCACGAAGCGGCCCTCGTTCATCACGCAGATGCGGTCGCAGATGCCGAGGAGCTCCGGCATCTCCGAGGAGATGACGACGACGCCTTTGCCCTGCGCGGCGAGCTCGTTGATGATGGTGTAGATTTCGTACTTCGCCCCGACGTCGATGCCGCGCGTCGGCTCGTCGAGGATCAGGACGTCCGGCTCCGAGAAGAGCCATTTCGACAGGACGACCTTCTGCTGGTTGCCGCCCGAAAGGTTCCCCGTCTCCTGATAGACGTCGGACGAGCGGATGCGCATCCGCTTGCGATAGTCGCCCGCGACCTTCAGCTCCTTCAGATTGTCGATGACGCGGGCCTTCGACACGCCCTTGAGATTGGCGAGCGTGATGTTCTTGGCGATGCTCTCGCCGAGGACGAGGCCGAAATGCTTCCGGTCCTCGGTCACATAGGCGAGGCCGGCCGCGATCGCGCGCTGGACGGTCGAGACGTCCACCTCCCGGCCGTTGACCGAAGCCTTGCCGGTGATCTTGGTGCCCCAGGAGCGGCCGAAGAGGCTCATGGCGAATTCGGTGCGCCCGGTGCCCATGAGGCCCGCGATGCCCACGATCTCGCCCGTCTTCACGTCGAGCGAGACGTTCTTGATGACCTGCCGCTCGGGATGGTCGGGGTGGTAGACGCTCCAGTCGCGCACCTGCAGCACGGTCTCGCCGATTTGCGGCTCGCCGCGAGGCGGATAGCGCTCCTCGAGGTCGCGATCGACCATGCGGCGGATGATCTCGTCCTCGTCGACCGCCGTCCCGCCCGCCTCCAGGGTGCCGACGGTCTTGCCGTCGCGCAGCACCGTCACCCGGTCGGCGACCTTGGAGATCTCGTTGAGCTTGTGGGAGATGATGATCGAGGCGATGCCTTGGCGGCGGAACTCCATCAGAAGCTCCAGGAGCGCGTCGGAATCGCGCTCGTTCAGAGCGGCGGTCGGCTCGTCGAGGATGAGGAGGCGCACCTCCTTCGACAGGGCCTTGGCGATCTCCACCAGCTGCTGCTTGCCGACGCCCAGATGCGTGACGAGCGTGTCGGGATTGTCGGTGAGGCCGACCTTCTTCAACAGCGCCTTGGAGCGCGTGTAGACCGCCTCCCGGTCGATGACGCCGTAGCGCGCGGGCGCGTTGGCGAGGAAGATGTTCTCGGCGATCGACATCAGGGGGATGAGCGCCAGCTCCTGATGGATGATGATGATGCCGAGCGCTTCGGAATCGTTGATGTTGGAAAAGGAGCGGGTCTGGCCCTCGTAGAGGATGTCGCCCTCGTAGGTGCCGTGCGGGTAGACGCCCGAAAGCACCTTCATCAGCGTCGACTTGCCGGCGCCGTTCTCGCCGCAGATCGCGTGGATTTCCCCCGGACGCACGTCCAGCGTCACGTCCTGCAGCGCCTTGACGACACCGAAGGACTTGGAGATTCCGCGCATTTCCAGAATGGGCTGCATGATGCCTCTCGAGCACCGGCACGACGTCCGGCGGCAGCTTCGGACGGGCGGGCCCCGCCGCACAAGACGGCCGGGCCTCGCGCCGACGAGATTTCGACCGAAAAGCGTGAGGTGCGCGGGGGCCGGTCCGATCGCCGCCCCCCGCGCCTCGGCCTTACTGCTGGATCTGCTCCGGCGTGTAGTAGTTCGAGCCGATCAGCACGTCTTCCCAGTTGTCGACCGTGACGACGACCGGCTCCAGAAGGTAGGACGGGACCACCTTCACGCCGTTGTCGTAGGTCTCGGTGTCGTTCACCGGAACCTCGCGATCCTGCAGCATCGCGTCCACCATGTCGGCGGTGACGCGGGCCAGTTCGCGCGTGTCCTTGAAGATCGTCGAGGTCTGCTCGCCCGCGATGATCGCGCGCACCGACTGGACCTCGGCGTCCTGGCCGGAGATGACCGGCATCTCCTGGTCGCCCGAGCCGTAGCCGACGCCGCGCAGCGAGGAGATGATGCCGATCGACAGGCCGTCATAGGGCGAGAGCACCGCGTCCACCGTCTCCCCGTCGCCGTAGAAGGCGGAGAGGATGTTGTCCATGCGCGCCTGCGCCGTCGCCGGGTCCCAGCGCAGCGTGGAGACCTGATCCATGCCGGTCTGGCCGGACTTCACCACGAGCTTGCCCGAGTCGATGTAGGGCTGCAGCACGCTCATCGCGCCGTCGTAGAAGAAGAAGGCGTTGTTGTCGTCCGGCGAGCCGCCGAACAGCTCGATGTTGAACGGGCCGTCCTGGTTCTCCAGGTCCAGGCCGTCGACGATCGACTGGCCCTGCAGGACGCCAACCTGGAAGTTGTCGAAGGTCGCGTAGTAGTCGACGTTCGGCGAGTTGCGGATCAGACGGTCGTAGGCGACGACCTTGATGCCCTGGTCGGCGGCCTGCTGGAGGACGTCGGAGAGCGTCGTGCCGTCGATCGAGGCGATGACGAGGACGTCGACGCCGCCGGCGACCATGTTCTCGATCTGCGCGACCTGGTTCGGAATGTCGTCCTGCGCGTACTGCAGATTGGTGTCGTAGCCGCGCTCCTCGAGCACTTCGACCATGTTCGCGCCGTCGGCGATCCAGCGCTCCGAGGTCTGCGTCGGCATCGCGATGCCGACGGTCTGCGCGAGCGCGGGGCTCGAGGCGACCATTGCGGCGAGCGCGGCGCCCGCCAGAAGCTTCGTCAAGTTCATCCTGCAACCTCCCTGTCGAACCGCGCTCCGGCGGCTCCTCTCCGAATGCCCACCGTGGCCCTGTTCGCGGGCGACGGCAAGCGGGATCATCGTCGCTCGGCGCCCTTCGGCCGAGTGAAGATTTCGTCATAGGCGGCCACCGCCGCACGGGCCCGCGCGCCCACCTCATCCGCCGCCATTCCGGGCGCGTAGAGGCTGGAGCCGAGGCCGAAGGTGCGAACGCCCACCTTGGCGTAGGCGGCGAAATCCCGTTCCGAGACGCCGCCCACCGCGCCGATCACGGCGTCCTTCGGCAGCACGGCCGAGATCGCCTTGATGCCGGAGGGCCCGAGCACGCTCGCGGGGAAGAATTTCAGCGCCGAGGCGCCCGCGTCCAGCGCCGTCAGCGCCTCGGTCGGGGTGAAGACGCCCGGCATCGTCACCATGGCGTGAGCCCCGGCGCGGCGAAGGACGTGGACATCGACATTGGGCGAGACGAGAAGGCGCCCGCCGGCGTCGGCCAGCCGATCGACGTCCTCGACCTTCAGCACCGTCCCAGCGCCGATCAGGACGCTCGAATGCGCCATGGCGGCCGCCCGCTCGATGGAACGGAAGGGCGCGGGCGAGTTCAGCGGGATCTCGATCGCCTCGAAACCCGACTCGATCAGGAGACCGACGACCGGCTCGACCTCCCGGAAGGTCAGCCCCCGAAGGATGGCGACGAGGCCGCGCTTGAGCCCGGGAAAGGAAACGCGCGCGCTCATGCGGCCAACTCCTCGTCGAAGGCGGTTCGGGCGGCGGCGAGAAGACCGGCGCGGACGGCATCCTCCGCGTCCACGCGGGTCGGCGCGCCGAAGCCCGCGATCTCCAGCGCCGCCGCATGGCGGTTGGCCGCCGCGCCGCTCGCCACCAGCACCGGCTGCGCGGCGGAGCCGAACAGGTCCCGCGCCCCCGCGCATTCGAGGCCGAGCAGCAGGCCGGAAAGACGCGCCAGATTGGCGGGGCGCTCGCGCTGCTCCAGAAGCCATCCGGCGCGAAGCTGGAAGAGGCGGTTCAGGATCGAAGCCGGCTCTGCCGCGGCCTCCGCCACCGCGTCCCGGAAGGCCGGATCGTCGGCCGTCACCTCGCCCTCGGCCAGCGCCTCGCGCAGGACCGAACGCTGGGAGGCCGACAGATGAGCGAAGATCTCGCCCGTCATGAAGGTCGCGAAGCTCTCCAGCCGCCCGCCGGACAGGCGCACCCACTTGCCGTGGGTGCCCGGCATCACGACGAGGCCGTCGGCGAGATCGAGGCCGAGGAGCTTGGTCTCCTCCCCCCGCATCACGTCCGGCCGGGCCGGATCGCGCTGGGCGATTCCCGGCAGGATGCGGACGGGGCGCCGGAGGTCCGGCGCGGGCGTCGCGTGGGCGCCGATCGACGCAAGCGCGAGCGGCGCGTCGAGATAGGCCGCCTCCACCCAGCCGGACCGCGCGCCCACCATGCCGCAGAGAAGAACGGGCAGGTCGGCGGGCGCGCCGAGCGCGGAGAGATGGCGCTCCAGCACCGTCTCGAAGCCCCCCGCCGCCCGCGCCGCCATCAGGCCTTCGTCGGAGCGACGCTCGGCCAGAACCGTGCCGTCCTCGGCCAGGAGCCAGAGGCGGAAGGCGCTGGTGCCCCAATCGCCGGCTGCAAGACGCGGTGTCATGACGGGAAGGCCTTCACGCGCGGCTCCGCGAAGCCTCTGGCGCCCAGATCGAGAAGGAAGGTCTTGCCGTGGTTCGGATCGGCCGCCTTGTCGGCCTCGTCCATGCCCTCGGACGCGGTCGTGACCAGCACGCGGTCGAAACCCTTGCCGACGAAGATCGGGCAGGAGGGGCGCGTGGCGGGGATGCGGACGGTGCGCACGCGTGCGCCCTCCGGCGAATAGGCGTCGAGGCAGGAGGCGCCCCAGCGCGCGTTCCAGATCAGGCCCTCGGAATCGACCACCGCCCCGTCGAGCCCGCCCTCGCCGCCGCGATGGTCGTAGAGCGTCTCGGGCTCGCCGGTCGGCAGCCCGGTCGCGGGATCGAGCGACACGCGGTGCAGGAGCCCGACGCGCGTGTCGCACCAGTAGCCGAGCCTCCCGTCGCGCGTGAAGGCGATCGCGTTCGGGATCGTGACGTTGGCGTAGAGCCGGCGCAGCTCGCCTTCGCGGAACCAGTAGATCGAGCCGGCGCCCGTCTCGGCGGCGCAGCCCATGGTGCCGATCCAGAGCGCGCCGGAGGGGTGGACGCGTCCGTCGTTGGAGCGCGTGCCCGAGTTCTCGCTTTCGAGCGCGTGGAGGAACTCCATCCGGCCGTTCGACCGGGTGCGCACGAAGAGGCCGCGTTCGGTCGCCACGAGCTGGCGCTCGTCGTCGATCGGCGCGAGCTCGGAGGCCATCATGTCGAGCGCGTGGGTCTTCACCGCGCGCGTCTCGACATTCGCCTCGAAGAGCGTCTTCTCCAGAATGTCGAACCAATAGGCCGTGCCGGTCGAGGCGTCGAAGGTCGGCCCCTCGCCGAGATGGCAGGGATGGTCGTGGAAGATCTCGGTCGGCACGTCTTCCATGGCGGCGCTCAGTGGTTGTCGCGCGGAACGCCGCGCGTCTGGGCGAGGCGCTGGTAGGCGACGGCGTTCTCCAGAACGGCGCCGGTCTCCATCTGCCCGACCAGCGCGCGCTGGATCTCCTGCCAGGGCGTCTGGTGGTCGGGATATCGGTAGCCGCCCTCGCCTTCGAGCGCGCTGCGGCGCGTCGCCAGCTCCTCGTCGGAGATCAGGATGTCGGCCGAACCGCGCCCGAGGTCGATGCGCACCCGGTCGCCCGTCTTCAGGATGGCGAGGCCGCCGCCCGCCGCCGCCTCGGGCGAGGCGTTGAGGATCGACGGCGAGCCCGAGGTGCCCGACTGGCGGCCGTCGCCGATGCAGGGCAGCGAATGGACGCCCTTCTCCAGAAGGTAGGTCGGCGCGCGCATGTTCACGACCTCGGCCGCACCCGGATAGCCGATCGGGCCGGCGCCGCGCATGAAGAGAATGGTGTTCTCGTCGATCCCGAGAGCCGGATCGTCGATGCGGTGGTGGTAGTCCTCCGGCCCGTCGAAGACGACCGCGCGTCCCTCGAAGGCGTCAGGGTCGTTCGGGTTCTTCAGATAGCGGTCGCGGAACTCGGCGCTGATGACGCTGGTCTTCATGATCGCGGAGGAGAAGAGGTTGCCGCGCAGGACCAGGAAGCCCGCCTTGTCCTTGAGCGGCCGGTCGTAGGGGCGGATGACCTTGTCGTCCTCGATCACCGCGCCGCGGCAGTTCTCGCCGATCGTCCTGCCGTTGACGGTCATGGCGTCCTCGTGGATCAGGCCCTGCTCCATCAGCTGGTTGACGACGGCCGGCACGCCGCCGGCATGGTAATAGTCCTCGCCCAGATACTCGCCGGCCGGCTGGAGATTGACCAAAAGCGGAATGTCCTCGCCGAAGGTCTGCCAGTCGTCGATCGAGAGCTCGACGCCCAGATGCCGGGCGAGGCCGTTCAGATGGATCGGCGCGTTGGTCGAGCCGCCGATCGCCGAGTTCACGCGAATGGCGTTGATGAAGCTCTCGCGCGTCATGATGTCGGTCGGCTTCAGATCCTCGGCGACCATGTCGACGATGCGAAGGCCCGTGCGGTATGCGACCTCCTGCCGGTCGCGATAGGGCGCGGGGATCGCCGCGGAGCCCGGCAGCTGCATGCCCAGCGCCTCGGCGAGCGAGTTCATCGTCGTCGCGGTGCCCATCGTGTTGCAGTAGCCGGTGGAGGGCGCGGAGGACGCGACGAGCTTGACGAAGCCCTGATAGTCGATCTCGCCCGTCGCCAGCAGCTCGCGCGCCTTCCAGACGATCGTGCCCGAGCCCGTGCGCTCGCCGCGGAACCAGCCGTTCAGCATCGGCCCGACCGAGAGCGCGATCGCGGGAATGTTCACCGTCGCAGCCGCCATCAGGCAGGCGGGCGTGGTCTTGTCGCAGCCGATGGTCAGCACCACGCCGTCGAGCGGATAGCCGTACAGAACCTCGACGAGGCCGAGATAGGCGAGATTGCGGTCGAGCCCGGCGGTCGGGCGCTTGCCCGTCTCCTGGATCGGGTGGACCGGGAACTCGATGGCGATGCCGCCCGCCTCGCGGATGCCCTCGCGCAGGCGGTGGGCGAGTTCGAGATGGTGGCGGTTGCAGGGGGAGAGGTCCGAGCCCGTCTGCGCGATGCCGATGATGGGACGGCCGGACTGCAGCTCCTCCTGGGACAGGCCGAAATTCATGTAGCGCTCCAGATAGAGCGCGGTCATGTCGATGTTCGCCGGATTGTCGAACCACGCGCGGGAGCGGAGCTGGCGACCGGACGTTGGGGTGAGGTCGGTCATGCGGGGCTCCCGGGCTCGAAGTTCAGACGGATCGAATGGCGGTAGGTCTCGCCGGGCTTCAGCACGGTCGAGGGAAAGGCGGGCCGGTTCGGCGAATCCGGATAGGCTTGCGGCTCCAGGCACAGGCCGTCGCCCTGCCGGGCCTGGCCCGAGCGGGTCGTGATGGAGCCGTCGAGGAAGTTGCCGGAGTAGAACTGCAGGCCGGGCTCGCCGGTCTCCAGCACCATGGAGCGGCCGCTCGCCGGATCGCGAAGCCGGGCGACGGGACGCGCGCGCCCGGTCCGGCCGCCGTTCAGGCAGAAATTGTGGTCGTAGCCGCGCGTCGCCACGATCTGGGAATGAGGCTCGCGCAGGCGCGTCTCGATGATCGCGGGCGCCCGGAAATCGAAGGGCGTGCCCTCGACGCCGGCCTCCTCGCCGGTCGGAATGCCGCCCGGCGCGACCGGCAGGAAGCGCTCGGCCTCGATCGTCAGCTCGTGGCCGAGCGCCGACCCGGCCCCCGCGAGATTGAAGAAGGCGTGGTTGGTGAGGTTGACCACCGTTTCGGCGTCGCTCGTCGCCTCGTAGAGGATCGACAGCGAGGTGCCCGAAACCTCGAAGGTGGCACGCATTTCGAGCTTGCCCGGAAAGCCCTCGTCCCCGTCCGGGCTGGTGAGGCCGAGAACGAGCCTCGACGCGCTCGCCTCGCGCACGCCAAAGAGCTTGCGGTCGAAACCCTCGGCGCCGCCGTGCAGCGCGTTCGCGCCGTCGTTCGGCTCGATGCGGACCGTGCGCCCGCCGAGCTCGAAGCGTCCCTGCGCGATGCGGTTGGCGTAGCGTCCGATCGTCGCGCCGAAGAAGGAGCGCGTCTCCAGATAGCCGCCGAGATCGTCATGCCCGAGGACGACATCCGCCAGCGCCCCTTGCGCGTCGGGCGCCAGGATCGACTGGATCGTCGCTCCCAGCGTCAGGATGCCGACGCGAAAGCTGCCCTCGCCGGACAGGACGACACGCTCGACGGACCGCCCGTCCGGCAGCGTGCCGAAGGCTTCGGTAGCCCCGCTCACGCTTCGTCCTCGAAGGCCTCGACCGAAAGCCGGCGGCCGAGCATGAAGGCGTCCGCCACGTGTGTCAGTGGCTCGACGTCGACCTCGCTCGCGGCCGATCGCACCAGTTCGACGAAACGCGCGTAGAGACCGCGATATTCGGCGTCCTCGCCGCTCGCCCGCTCCTCTCCGTCGACGGAGAGCTTCGCGCCGCCGCTCGAAAGCAGCAGCGTCCCGGCGGGCGTCTCGGCCTCGATGTCCCAGCTCTGCGGACCGGTCTGGCGCCAGTCGAACTCGGCCTCGACCGGCAGCCCCGCCTCGCCGGAAAATCGCAGCGAGGCGGCGATGGGCGCGGCGCGGTTCTGCGGAAAGGACAATTCGCTCGACGACAGGCGCAGGCGCTGCGGGCAGATGCGAGTCAGGATCGACAGGGCGTTGATGCCCGGATCGAAGACGCCGAGGCCTCCGGGCTCCCAGATCCACTGCTGGCCGGGGTGCCAGTGCCGTACGTCCTCCTTCCAGGAGACCCGGATCGATGTCGGCGCGTTCCGCGCCAGGAACTCGCGTGCCGCCTCGACGCAGGGCGCGAAGCGCGAATGCCAGCTGGCGAAGAGCGTCACGCCCTGCCGCTCGGCGAGCGCGCGCAGGATGTCGATCTCGGCGAGCGTCGCGCCCGGCGGCTTTTCCAGAAAGACGTGACGGCCGGCGAGAAGCGCGGCGCGGGCCTGTTCGAAGCGCCCCTGAGGCGGCGTGCAGAGCGCGACCGCATCGACGGCGACACCGGAATCCAGCAGCGCGTCGATCGTCTCGAAGGAGGGCAGACCGTCCAGCCCCGCATTGCGGCTGGCGACGGCGGCGAGTTCGATTCCGGCGGTCGCTTCGATCGCGCCCAGATGCTGGTCGCGTGCGATCTTGCCGAGACCGACGATGGCGAGGCGGATGGATGCCATGGATCAGATCGCGCGAACGGACGCGGCGGCCCGCCGCCCGGACACGCCGGGCGATCGAGAACGGAACGAGCCGATGGTGCGCAAGGTCGCCATGATCCTCCCGATCGGCAAACGCGATAAAGTATGACTATTTCCGCCGTCGGACGGTGTCAAGGCGATCCGATCGAACCGCCGGAAGGCCCGCTCTACACCTAAAATTGTTCAACTGCGAGGGCGTTCGCGCTTTCGACGGCAGACCATTCCCAACCGTCTCGTCATACTTTAGGCTGCCAGCGTCGCAGCCGACGAGCACCGGCGGCGACGGCAGAGCCCTCCCCTCCCTCGATCGGGTGCCGTCTTCCCATGTCATCGCACATCCGGCCGCCGAACGGTACACAGCCGAGCCGACACGGGTGCGGGCGTTGACCGGACTGCTGGAGACCGCGATCGGGGCGCGCAGAACGCGCACCAGCCACGCGGCCGTCGTCGGCGAACTGGGGCGCGACATCGTGGACGGCACGCTCGCGCCCGGCTCGATCCTGCCCGGCGACAACGAACTCCTCTCCCGCTTCGGCGTCTCGCGCACCGTCCTGCGCGAGGCGATGAAGACGCTGGCGGCCAAGAGGCTCGTCGAGCCCCGCGCGAAGGTCGGCACGCGGGTTCTCGACAGCGCGGCCTGGAACCTTTTCGACGCCGACGTCCTGTCCTGGCGCATGCATGCGGGCGTGGACGAAGCCTTCATCAACGATCTGGCCGACATCCGCACCGCGCTCGAACCGGCCGCCGCGCAGCTCGCCGCGACGCGGGCGACGCGCGAGGACGTCGTCACGCTCTACGGCATCGTGGCGCGCATGAACGATCTGGAGCATACGCCCGAAAGCGTCGCGCGCGTCGATCTCGAATTTCATCTGGAGGTCGCCCGCGCCTCGCGCAATCCCTTCATGGTCTCGGCCGGACACGTCATCGAGGCCGCGCTCACCCTGTCCTTCAAGCTCTCCTCTCCCGCCCGCCGGCGCGAGGAGATGGAGGAGCTGGCGCGCAACCATCTGCGGATCGTCCAAGCCATCGCCGACGGCGATGCGGACGGAGCGGCGGTGGCGATGCGACGCGTCATCGACACGGGCGCCGACCGGGCGCGACTGACCCTCCGTGGCTAGGCGCTTTGCTTCGAACGGCTCCAATCTTGGCAAAGTTGTTTCCGCCGCGCGGGCACATTAAACGAAGTCTGCATGGCCCGGTCGCGGCCAATCATTAGCATCGGTCGGGTCAAACGGAGACCTTCCATGCCGAACCGCCGCATCGCGATCCTCGCAGCAGCCCTTCTCGCATCGACACCCTTCGGCGCCCTCGCCCCGGCCATGGCGCAGCAGACCATCGTCAACGTCTCCTACGACCCGACGCGCGAACTCTACCGCGAGTTCAACGCCGCCTTCGCCGAGCACTGGCAGCAGGAGAAGGGCGAGACCGTGCGCATTCAGACGACGCACGGCGGCTCCGGCCAGCAGGCCCGCGCCGTCATCGACGGTCTGGAAGCCGACGTCGTGACGCTGGCGCTGGAAGCCGACATCAACGCCATCGTAGCGAACACCGGCAAGATCCGCGAGGACTGGCGCGGCACGCTGGAGAACAACAACTCGCCCTACACGTCCACGATCGTCTTCCTGGTCCGCAAGGGCAATCCGAAGAACCTCGCCGACTGGGACGATCTGATCCGCGACGACGTCGAGGTCATCACGCCGAACCCGAAATCCTCAGGAGGCGCGCGCTGGAACTTCCTCGCCGCCTACGCCTGGGGCCTGCGCGAGTTCGACGGCGACGAGGCCAGGGCCTCCGAGTTCGTGGGCGAGATCTACCGCAACGTGCCCGTCCTCGACGGCGCGGCGCGGGGCTCCACCACCACCTTCGTCCAGCGCGGCATCGGCGACGTGCTGCTGGCCTGGGAGAACGAAGCCTTCCTCGCCATCGAGGAGCTGGGCCCGGACGCCTTCGACATCGTGGTGCCGTCGCTCTCGATCCTGGCCGAGCCGCCGGTCGCGGTGGTCGATGCCAATGTGGACGCCAAGGGCACCCGCGAGGTGGCGACGGCCTATCTGGAATATCTCTACTCCGACGTCGGGCAGAACATCGCGGCGCGCAACTTCTACCGGCCGAGCGATCCGTCCAACGTCGATCCGGCCGAGCTGGAGCGCTTCCCGGACCTCGAACTCGTCACGATCGACGATCTCGGCGGGTGGGCGGAGGCCCAGCCGCGCTTCTTCGGCGACGGCGGCGTCTTCGACCAGATCTACCAGCCGGGCCGCTGAGCGTCCCTTTCCCGAACGACGGGGCCGGATCGCGTCCGGCCCCGTCGTCTTGTAGGATCGCCCCGCCGGCCGACGCGAGCCGGACGCGGGAGATCGTGGCATGACCCGAAAGGCTCCTTCGACCATGAGCACCCTGGCCGCCCCCGCGAAAGCGCGACGGCGATGGAAGCAGCCGAGCGTCATACCCGGTTTCGGGCTGACCTTCGGCTTCACCATCTTCTACCTCTCCCTCCTGATCCTGATCCCGCTGGCCGGCCTCGGCTGGCGTTCGGCCGCGCTCGGCTGGGACGGCTTCTTCGCCATCGCCACCGATCCGCGCGTGCTGGCGGCCCTGCGCACCAGCTTCTGGACCTCCTTCGTCGCCGCCGGGGTCAACGTCGTCTTCGGCGTCATCGTCGCCTGGGTCCTGGTGCGCTACCGCTTTCCGGGCCGCCGGCTGATCGACGCGGCCGTGGACCTGCCCTTCGCCCTGCCGACGGCGGTGGCGGGCATCGCGCTGACGGCCATCTACGCGCCGAACGGCTGGGTCGGGCAGTTCTTCCAGCCCTACGGTATCCGCATCGCCTACACCCCGATCGGCATCGTCATCGCCCTCATCTTCATCGGCCTGCCCTTCGTGGTGCGGACCGTGCAGCCGGTGATGGAGGAGATCTCCAGGGAAGTGGAGGAGGCCGCCGCCTCGCTCGGCGCCAACCGCTTCCAGACGCTCGTCAGGGTGATCCTTCCGGGCCTGACGCCCGCGATCCTGACCGGTTTCGCCCTCGCCTTCGGCCGCGCCGTCGGCGAGTACGGCTCGGTGCTCTTCACGCCGGCAACATCCCCTTCGTGTCGGAGATCGCGCCGCTCCTCATCGTCATCCGCCTGGAGGAGTTCAACTATCCCGCCGCCACCGCCATCGGCGCGATGATGCTGGTCCTCGCCTTCGCGGTCCTTCTCACCATCAATCTCATCCAGGCCTGGAGCCGCAGGAGGTTCGGATATGGCGCATAGTTCCGTGGCCCTGTCCGGCTCCTACGCGGCGGCTCCCGAGCGGCCCTTCCGCGACCCGACGGGCGAGAACGCGGTCGCCAAGTGGATCCTCGTCGCCATCGCGGTGACGTTTCTCGCCTTCGTCCTGTTCATGCCGCTGGTGGCGGTCTTCGCCGAGGCGCTGCGGCGGGGCTGGCAGGTGGCGCTGGCCTCCATCACCGAGCCCGACGCGCTGGCCGCGATCCAGCTCACGCTCACCGTCGCGGCCATCGCCGTGCCGCTCAATCTCGTCTTCGGCGTCGCCGCGGCCTGGGCGATCGCCAAGTTCGAGTTCCGGGGCAAGGCCTTCCTGATCACCCTGATCGACCTGCCCTTCTCGGTCTCGCCGGTCATCGCGGGGATGGTCTACGTCCTCCTCTTCGGCGCCGGCTCCTATCTCGGCCCCGTCCTCAGCTCCTACGGCATCCAGATCCTCTTCGCGGTGCCGGGCGTGGTGCTGGCGACCATCTTCGTCACCTTCCCCTTCGTAGCGCGCGAGCTGATCCCCCTGATGCAGGACCAGGGGACCGGCGACGAGGAGGCGGCGATCTCCCTCGGGGCCAACGGCTGGCAGACCTTCTGGTACGTGACGCTGCCGAACGTGAAATGGGGCCTGCTCTACGGCGTGCTCCTGTGCAACGCCCGCGCCATGGGCGAGTTCGGCGCCGTCTCGGTCGTCTCCGGCCGCCTTCGGGGCGAGACGATCACCATGCCGCTGCAGGTCGAGATCCTCTACAACGAGTACAATTTCGTCGCCGCCTTCGCGGTCGCCTCCCTGCTCGCGCTGCTCGCCCTCGTCACCCTCGTCCTCAAGGCGGTGCTCGAACGCGTCTACGGACGCGGCGACGCCCGGCCCGGCCACTGATCCTCGAGAGGCTCCCATGGACCTTCGCGTCAACTCCATCTCCAAGGACTTCGAGGGCGCGGCCGCGCTCGAGAACGTCTCCCTCGACATCCGCTCGGGCGAGCTGATCGCTTTGCTCGGCCCCTCGGGCTCGGGCAAGACCACGCTTCTGCGCCTCATCGCCGGGCTCGACTTCCCGACCGGCGGCGCGATCCATTTCGGCGAGGAGGACGCCTCGCGAAAGAGCGTGCAGGAGCGCAATGTCGGCTTCGTCTTCCAGCATTACGCGCTGTTCCGGCACATGACCGTCGCCGACAATATCGGCTTCGGGCTGAAGGTCCGCCCCGGCGCGACGCGGCCGTCCTCCTCCGAGATCCGCCGACGCGCGCTGGAGCTCCTCGACCTCGTCCAGCTGTCCGGGCTGGAGAAGCGCTATCCTCACCAGCTTTCCGGCGGCCAGCGCCAGCGCGTCGCGCTCGCCCGCGCGCTCGCCATCGAGCCGCGCATCCTTCTCCTCGACGAGCCCTTCGGCGCGCTCGACGCGCAGGTGCGCCGCGACCTCCGCCGCTGGCTTCGCGAACTCCACGACCGCACGGGACACACCACCGTCTTCGTCACGCACGATCAGGAGGAGGCGCTGGAACTGGCCGACCGCGTCGTCGTGATGAGCCGCGGCCGGATCGAACAGGTCGGCTCGGCGGACGACGTCTACGACGCGCCGGTCTCGCCCTTCGTCTACGGCTTCATCGGCGATTCCTCGAAGCTGCCCGTGCAGGTGTCGGACGGAGAGGTGCGCTTCGAGGGCGTGCCGGTCGGGCTCGACGGGCGCAACGCGTCTCCGGGGCCGGCGCAGCTCTACTTCCGGCCTCACGAGGTGGAAATCGTCGAGGACGGGACGGGAATCGCGGGCGTCGTCACCGCCTCTCGCCGTGTCGAGGCGCGGCGGCGCGTCGAGCTCGACGTCGGCGGCCAGAAGACCCGCGTCGAGATCGAGCTGCCGGCCGAGACCGGAGCCTCGACCGGCCAGCGGATCGTCTTCCGTCCGCGCGCCTGGAAGCTCTTCGGCGCACATTAGAGGAATTATCGCGCCGGGCCGGAGAACTCGGCGCGATTTTGCTCTTCGCGTCGCACAATGAGGCGGGCGTTCCTGTCGGGGAGCGGGGAGAGGCGCATTCTCCCCCCATGACAAACGCCGCAGCCCTCACCGCAGAGCTCGCCGCCCTCGACCTCGAAGGCCGGCTCTCCCGTATCGCCGCCCTTCCCGGCCGCAAGGTGTTCACGACCAGCCTCGGCATCGAGGATCAGGTCCTGAGCGCCGCCATCGCCCGGGCCGCCTCCGGTGCGATCGAGGTCGCCACGCTGGAGACGGGTCGGCTCTTCCCGGAGACGAAGGCGCTGATCGACGAGACGGAGGAGCGCCTGTCCCTGCCCATCGAGCGCTACTTCCCGGTCGAGGCCGATGTCGGCGCCTATGTCGCCGCCTATGGCCGCGACGGCTTCTACGAGAGCGTCGAGGCGCGGCACGCCTGCTGCGACATCCGCAAGCTGCGCCCGCTCGCCCGCGCGCTGAGGGACGCGGCGATCTGGATCACCGGCGTGCGCCGGGGCCAGTCGGCGAACCGGGCCGAGACGCCGCTGGCCGAGCTCGACGCGGAGCGCGGGCTCCTCAAGGTCAACCCGCTCGCCGACGTCTCGCTCGACGAGATCCGCGACTATGCGCGCGCCATCGACGTTCCCCTGAACCCGCTGCATGCGCGCGGCTACCCTTCCATCGGCTGCGAGCCCTGCACCCGCGCCGTCAAGCCGGGCGAGCCCGAGCGCGCCGGCCGCTGGTGGTGGGAGCAGGACCAGACCCGAGAATGCGGTCTGCACATGCGCGAGCGGGACCCCGCCGCCTCCCTCCAAGCCGTTTCCGCCGTCCGTCAGACCCAAGCAGCGACAGCCTCATGAGCGCCTCCGCCCGCCCCCTTTCCGCCGCGCAGGACAGAAGGTCCCTCGCCCTCGATCCGCACCTCAAGGCGCTCGAGAACGAGGCGATCCACATCTTCCGCGAGGTCGCCGCCGAGTTCGAGCGTCCGGTGATGCTCTATTCGGTCGGCAAGGACTCCTCGGTCCTGCTGCATCTCGCCCGCAAGGCCTTCTTCCCCGAGCCCGTGCCCTTCCCGCTGCTCCACGTCGATACCGGCTGGAAGTTCAAGCAGATGATCGAGTTCCGCGACCGAACGGCGCGCGAGCTCGGACTGGAGCTGCGCGTCCACACCAATCCGCGCGGGGCGGCGGAGGGCCTGTCGCCCTTCAAGCACGGCTCGTCCTACTTCACCGACGTGATGAAGACCGAGTCGCTGCGGCAGGCGCTGGACGCCGGCCGGTACGACGCGGCCTTCGGCGGCGCGCGCCGCGACGAGGACGCCTCCCGCTCGAAGGAGCGCATCTTCTCCTTCCGCAATCCGGACCACCGCTGGGACGCGCGCAACCAGCGGCCGGAGCTGTGGAACCTCTACAACGGGCGCATCCGGCGCGGCGAGAGCGTGCGCGTCTTCCCGCTCTCCAACTGGACCGAGCTCGACATCTGGCGCTACATCCGTGCCGAGAACATTCCGATCGTCGATCTCTACTTCGCCAAGCGCCGCCCCTTCGTGCAGCGGGACGGCATGATCATCCTGGCCGAGGACGAGCGCCTGGAGCTCTGGCCGGGCGAGGTCCGGCAGGAGGGGCTGATCCGCTTCCGTACGCTCGGCTGCTTCGCCCTGTCGGGCGGCATCCGCTCCACCGCCGACACCATCGACGACATCATCGACGAGCTGACGACCGCGACCGTCTCCGAGAGGCAGGGCCGCGCCATCGACCGCGACGAGGCGGGATCGATGGAGAAGAAGAAGCTCGAAGGGTACTTCTGATCGCCATGAGCCTCGACGCCGACATCCTGCCGCTCGTCTCCTCCGGGGACGAGACCGGCCCCTCCTCGACCGGCGGCGCGGACCCGCGGCGCCGGCTCCGCTTCCTCGTCTGCGGCAGCGTGGACGACGGCAAGTCCACGCTGATCGGCCGCCTCCTCTGGGACACCAAGTCGGTGGCCGAGGATCATCGCGCCGCGCTCATCGCCAAGGGCTCCAAGCAGAACGATCTGTCGCTGCCCGATTTCGGCCTCCTCCTCGACGGCCTGAAGGCCGAGCAGGAGCAGGGCATCACGATCGACGTCGCCTACCGCTACTTCCAGACGCCGAAGCGCTCCTTCATCGTGGCCGACACGCCGGGCCACGAGCAGTACACGCGCAACATGGCGACGGGGGCTTCCACGGCCGACCTCGCCGTGCTTCTGGTGGACGCGCGCGCAGGCCTTCTGGAGCAGACCTACCGCCATGCGGCGATCGTCCACCTGATGGGCATCCGGCAGGTCGTTCTCGCGATCAATAAAATCGACCTCGTCGGTTACGACGAGAAGATCTTTGCGCGCATCGGACGCGCCTTCCGCACCTATGCGGAGGGTTTCGGCGAGATGGAGATCACCGCGATCCCGCTCTCGGCGCTCAAGGGCGAGAACATCGTCAAGCCGGCGCCGGAGACGCTGGGCTGGTACAGGGGCCCGACGCTCCTTCAGGCGCTGGAGGAGGCCAAGGAGGCCGGCGGTTCCGATCTGCCCTTCCGCATGCCGGTCCAGCGCGTCTCGCGTCCGGGCGAGACCTTCCGGGGCTATCAGGGGACGATCGCGGCGGGCGAGATCCGCGCCGGCGACCGCATCGCCGTCGCGCCGTCGGGCGAGGTGGCGACCGTCACCCGCATCACGACCTTCGACGGGGACCTGACGCTCGCCGGGGCCGGGGATGCGGTCACGCTGGTCTTCGACCGGCCGGTGGACGTCGCGCGCGGCGACCTTCTCCACGCTCCCGGCGCCGAGCCGCTTCGCTCCCGCGACTTCTCGGCCACCGTCGTCGCCCTCCAGTCCGAAGGGCTGTCGGACGGGGTGCGCTACTGGCTGAAGGCCGCGGGGCGCCTGCAGCGGGTGCGCATCTCGATCCGCGAGGCCTACGATCTGAAGACCGGCCGCTGGGCCGCCTCCTCCGTCCTGCCGGTCAACGCCATCGGCCGCATCGGCCTGCATTTCGAGGGCGAGACGGTCTTCGACCGCTTCGAGGAGTGCCGGGACACCGGCGCCTTCATCCTCATCGGCTCGCAGTCGAACAACACGATCGCGGGCGGCATGATCCTCGACGCGGACGAGCATGTGGGCGAGTTGTCCGACCGGGTGACCTTGTCGCTGCCCCGCGATCTCGCCGAGCACATTCTGGCGCTGCCCGACATCCGGGAGCGGATGGGGGAGATCGATATTCTTTAGGGATTTGCTCCTTTCGGACTTTCACGAAGGCCCGCTGCCCCTCGCAGCGGGCCTTCGTCGTTCACGCCGTCCGCAAAGCGAGCCAAGCTGTATACAAATTCGTTGACGTAGCATGCAGGTCGTGATGACCTGTTCCTGGAAGCGTTCAAAACGCTCCCCGGTCGAGGAGGGCCGGATCAAGAGCGGCGGGGCAACGTCCCCGAAAGCCGCCGATCAGGTTCGGGAGGAAGTGCATGGGGCTCAACGCCGAAACCATGGACGGGCCCGCGCGCGCCGAGGAACGGCAGCCGGACCTTTCGCACGGCGCGGACGTGCGGAGCGGGCGCGCCGGCAAGCCGCTCCTGTCGGTCGAGGACCTCCATCTCCATTTCGTGACCTCGCGCGGCGTGGTGCGGGCCGTCGAAGGCATTTCCTACGACGTTCATCCGGGCGAGATGGTCGCCATCGTCGGCGAGTCGGGCTGCGGCAAGTCGGTCTCGGCGCTCTCCATCATGCGCCTTCTGCCCAAGCGCACGGCCAAGATCGTCGGCGGCCGGATCATGTTCGACGGGCGGAACCTCCTCGATCTGGAGGAAGCCGAGATGCGCGCCGTTCGCGGCAAGGACATCTCGATGATCTTCCAGGAGCCGATGACGAGCCTGAACCCGGTCCTCAAGATCGGCTTCCAGCTCACCGAAGCGCTCTTCATGCACCAGAAGATCACGCCGGAGGCCGCCACGGCCCGCGCGATCGAGCTCCTGAAGATGGTCGGCATCCCCGACCCCGAACGCCGGCTCGACCAGTATCCCCACCAGTTCTCCGGCGGCATGCGCCAGCGCGTGATGATCGCGATCGGCCTGGCCTGCAACCCCAAGCTCATCATCGCCGACGAGCCCACCACCGCGCTGGACGTGACGATCCAGGCGCAGATCCTCAAGCTGATGAAGGATCTGTCGCGCGACCTCGGCATCGCCATGGTCGTCATCACCCACAATCTGGGGATCGTGGCGCGCTACGCGGACCGGGTGAACGTCATGTACGCGGCCAAGATGGCCGAGCAGTCGCCGGCCGTGGAGATCTTCGCCAAGCCGCGGCACCCCTATACGATCGGCCTCCTGCGCTCGGTCCCGCGTCTCGACCGGCCGCGCGAAGGCAAGCTCGCCACCATCGAGGGCCTGCCGCCCAACCTTCTCTCCCCGCCCAAGGCCTGCCGCTTCGCCGCGCGCTGCAAGGCGGCCCTGGACCATTGCCGCGAGGTCGAGCCGCAGCTTCGTCCCTTCGGCGAGCCCGGCCAGCTCGTGCGCTGCCATCGCGCCGAGGAGATCGCCGAGAAGGGCCACGCCGCGGTCGGCCTCGCGAGCGCCCATGGCGACGCGCGCCACAAGCCGGAGCCGGACCGCTCGCGCCCGCTCATGAAGCTCGACCGGCTGGAGACCTTCTTCGAGGTCGGCTCCGGCTTCTCCTTCCGCAAGAAGGAGAAGACCTTCGTCAAGGCGGTGAACGACGTCTCCCTCGACATCTACGAGGGCGAGACGCTCGGCCTCGTCGGCGAATCGGGCTGCGGGAAGACGACGGTCGGGCGCACGATCCTGCAGCTGGAGAAGGCGACGGGCGGCACGATCGAGTTCAAGGGCCGCGACCTCGCCAGGCTCTCGCGCGACGAGATGCAGAAGGTGCGGCGCGACATCCAGGTCATCTTCCAGGACCCGTTCTCATCGCTCAATCCGCGCATGACGATCGGCCAGATCATCGCCGAGCCGATGCTCGTCTACAGGCTGCAGCCGAGCCGCAAGGCCGCGCATGAGCGAGTTGCCGAGCTTCTGGAGACGGTCGGGCTCTACCCCTACATGGCCGAGCGCTATCCGCACGAATTGTCCGGCGGGCAGCGCCAGCGGGTCGGCATCGCCCGCGCCCTCGCGCTGGAGCCGACCTTCATCGTCTGCGACGAGCCGGTCTCCGCGCTCGACGTCTCGATCCAGGCGCAGGTCATCAACCTGCTCGAGGATCTGCAGGAGCGGCTCGGCCTCACCTACCTCTTCATCGCCCACGATCTGGCGGTGGTGCGCCACATCTCGGACCGCGTGGCCGTCATGTATCTCGGCCGCATGATGGAGCTCGCCGACCGCGACGCGCTCTACGAGGATCCGCTCCACCCCTATACCAAAGCGCTGCTCGACGCCGTGCCCGTGCCGGACGCGGCCGCCGAGCGGGTGCGCGAGTACCGCGTCCTGGGCGGCGAGGTGCCGAGCCCCCTGCGCCCGCCGCCCGGCTGCGTCTTCAACACGCGCTGCCCGATGGCGAGCGAGGAGTGCCGGCGCGAGGTGCCGCAGCTGCGGGAGATCAAACCGCGCCACTACGCGGCCTGCATCAAGCTCTGACGGGAGGAACGGCGGAGCGAGGGATACGCATCGGGAGCCGACGGCGCCGGGGAGGATCGGCGGCGGGCGGCATCACCAGAACGGGAGGAGACAAGAGCATGAACGGGACACTGATCGCCTTCTCGGCGAGCCTCTTGGGCGTCACCGCCATGACGGGCGTGGCGATGGCGCAGGACGCGGCGGGCGGCGAGCCGCAACGCGGCGGCACGCTGAACTTCGCCGTCAGCGCCGAGCCGCCGAACTACGACTGCCACGCCAACACGTCCTTCGCCTTCATCCATCCGGTGCGCCCGCACTACAACACGCTGCTGCGCTTCGTGCCGGACGCCTATCCCGAGATCGAGGGTGAGCTCGCCTCGGACTGGGAGGTCTCGGAGGACGGGCTGACCTACACCTTCACCCTCAACGACGGCATCACCTTCCACGACGGCTCGGCCTTCTCGTCCGCCGACGTCGCGGCATCCTACGAGCGCATCCGCAACCCGCCGGACGGCGTCGTGTCGATCCGCCAGGCCGCCTACGAGGACATCGAGGCGATCGAGACGCCCGACGAGAACACGGTGGTGTTCAAGCTCTCCTCGCCCAACGCCTCGATGCTGCAGAACTTCGCCTCGCCCTTCGACTGCATCTACTCGGCGGCGAAGCTGGAGGAGGATCCGCGCTTCCCCCAGCGCAACATCATGGGCACCGGCCCCTTCGTCTTCGGCGAGCACGCCGCCGGCTCGCACTGGACGGGAACGCGAAACGAAGACTACTGGGACGAGGGCAAGCCCTATCTCGACGGCTTCCGCGCGACCTTCATCTCCGGCGCGCCGATGGTGAACGCGCTCGCGGCCGGCGAGGTGATGGCCGAGTTCCGCGGGCAGTCCCCGGCCGACGCGCAGCGCGCCATGCAGCAGCTCGGCGACGCGGGCGTGATGGTCGAGAGCCCCTGGACCTGCGTCCTCATCGTCGCGCTGAACGTCGAGAAGGAAGCCTTCCAGGACCAGCGCGTGCGCCAGGCCCTCTCGCTCGCCATCGACCGCTGGGGCGGCGCCGAGCCGCTCTCGCGCATCACCATGGTGCGCGACGTGGGCGGCATCCTGCGCCCCGGCTACGAGTTCGCCGCGACCGAGGAGGAGCTGATCGACATTCCCGGCTTCGGCCGCGACGTTCAAGCGAACCGCGAGGAGGCCCGGCGTCTGCTGGCGGAGGCCGGACAGGAGAACCTGACCTTCACCTTCACCAACCGCAACGTCGCCATGCCCTACACGCCGGTCGGCGTGTTCCTGATCGACCAGTGGCGGCAGATCGGCGTGAACGTGCAGCACGAGCAGCTGGAGACGCGGCTCTACACCGACAAGCTTCTGTCGGGCACGATGGACGCGGCGCTCGATTTCGCCTGCGACTACATGGACGACCCGTCGATCCAGATGATCAAGTACATCTCCTCCGACAAGTCCTCGATCAACTACTCCCGCTCGTCGGACGAGACGCTGGACCGGCTCTACGAGGAGCAGCTGCGCTCGCTCGATCCGCAGGAGCGTCGCGGCATCGTGCGCGAGTTCGAGCGCCATCTCCTGACGCAGGCCTATCAGTTCCCGACCATCTGGTGGCACCGGATCGTCGTCCACAACGAGCGGATGCGGAATTGGCACATCACGCCGAGCCACTACCTGAACCAGGACCTCTCCGAGGTCTGGCTGGCGCAGGACTGAGGCGCGCGGAAGGCGCGATTCCTCGAGCGAGACGGGAGGGCTGCCGCCGCCCTCCCCACCCCGAAGGTCACCGACGAGGGGCTTAACCGCCCGCCGCCGCCCGGAGCGCAGCCATGCTCGCCTACACGATCCGACGCATCCTCCTCATGATCCCGACGCTGCTCGGCGTCGCGATCCTCGTCTTCTTCATGCTGCGCGTGATGCCCGGCGACATCGTCGAGACCATGCTGCGCGAAGGCGGGGGCAACGTGCCCCAGCACGTCATCGACCAGGAGCGGGCGCGCCTCGGGCTCGACCAGCCGATCTACATCCAGTTCCTGTCCTGGTTCGGCGGCGTCCTGACCGGCGATTTCGGCACCTCCATGTGGACGGGCCGTCCGGTCCTCTACGAGATCGGCTCGCGGCTGGAGCTCTCGCTTCAGGTCGCGCTGATGGCGACCATCCTCGCCGTCGTCATCGCCCTGCCGCTCGGCACGCTCGCCGCCATCTACAAGAACACCATCGTCGACCACGTCATCCGCGTCGTCTCGATCGCGGGGCTGGCCGTGCCGTCCTTCTGGCTCGGCATGATCATCATCCTGCTTCTGCTGACCAATTTCGGCTGGATCCCGCCGCTCAACTTCGTGTCCTTCTTCGAGGACCCGGTCGCCAACCTCTCGCAGCTGATCTGGCCGGCGCTCGCCGTCGGCTACCGCTACTCGGCGGTGGCCACGCGCATGACCCGCTCCTCGATCCTGGAGGTCATGCAGGAGGACTATATCCGCACCGCCCGGGCCAAGGGCGTCTACGAGCGCCTCGTCGTCGCCCGCCACGGCATGCGCAACGCGCTGCTGCCGGTCGTCACCGTCATCGGCCTGGAGTTCGCCTTCCTGATCGGCGGCCTCGTCGTCACCGAGCAGGTCTTCAACCTCAACGGCATCGGCCGGCTCTTCGTGCAGGCGACGGCGCGGGGCGACTACACGATGGTCCAGGGCCTCGTGCTCCTCGTCGCCGTCACCTTCATCCTCGTCAACTTCCTGATCGACATGCTCTACGCCGTGCTCGATCCGCGCATCCGGTACAAGTGACATGGCCGATATCGCAACCTCCACCGCGACGCCCGCCCCCGCCGTCACCTACAAGGTGCCGACGCGCAGGCACCCGCTCCTCGGCTTCGCGCTGACCCAGCCGCTCGGCACGATCGGCCTCGTCGTCATCGTCGTCATGATCCTGTCGGCGATCTTCGCCGACGTGGTCGCGCCCTACGATCCGCTCGAGATCAACTACATGGCGATCCTCGCACCGCCCTCGGCGGAGCACTGGATGGGCACGGACGATTTCGGCCGCGACATCTTCTCCCGCGTCCTCTACGGCGCGCGAACCGCGCTCGCGGTCGGCTTCATCTCCTCGCTCGTCGGCTGCTCCATCGGCGCGCTCATCGGCATGATCTCCGCCTATGCGGGCGGCTGGATCGACACCTTCATCCAGCGGGTGATGGACGTGATCCTGTCCTTCCCGATCATCGTCCTCGCGCTCGCCGTCGTCTCGGTCCTCGGGCGCAACATCGTGATGGGGATCGACGTCAACCTCATCATCGCCATCGGCCTGCCGATCATCCCGAAGGTGGCGCGGGTCGTGCGCTCCTCCACGCTCGCCATCCGCGAGCTGCCCTATATCGACGCGGCGCGCGCCGCCGGCTTCTCCAACCGCCGTATCGTCCTGCGGCACATCATGCCGAACGTCACGGCGCCCTTCCTCATAATGCTGACGGCCTATGTGGCGCAGGCGATCCTGCTGGAGGCCTCGCTCTCCTTCCTCGGCCTCGGCGTCACCGAGCCGACACCCGCCTGGGGCCTGATGCTCTCCGGCTCGGCCGCGCAATACTACCAGCAGGCGCCCTGGATGATCATCTTCCCGGGCCTTGCGATCAGCCTCGCGGTCTTCGCATTCAACCTCTTCGGCGACGCCCTGCGCGACTGGCTGGACCCGAAGGTGCGGATGTAGGGCCGCGCGAAGGAGGCGGGCGGTGGACGGCATTCCACCCCGGGTCGCGAGCGGCTTCTCGAGCGCGCGCGGCGCCCTTCGCGGCGGGCTCGTCGAAGGCCTCGGTGCGCCCGCCTTCGTCCTCGGGGCGAGCTATGTCGGCATTGGAGCGCTGGCGCGCGACGCCGACATCTCGCTTCCCTTCATCGCGGTCTCCACGCTGGCGATCTACGCGCTGCCCGCGCAGGTCGTCCTCGTCGAGCTCTGGCAGGTGGGCACGGCCTTCCCGGCCCTTGTCCTCGCCGTGATGATGACGAGCGCGCGCTTCCTGCCGATGACGGCGACGCTGATGCCGCTTCTCCGCCACGAGCGCTGGTCCGCCCCGCACTACGCCCTCGCCGCCCATTGCGTGGCGATGACGGGCTGGGCGATCACCATGCGCCGCGCACCCGACCTGCCGGCCGTTCAGCGTCTGCCCTACTTCTTCGGCTATACGATCGTGCTTCTGGGAGGCTCGGTCCTCGGCACCAGCGCCGGCTACATCCTCTCGGCCTATCTGACGGATTTCGTTACCCTCGGCCTCGTCTTCCTGAACCCGATCCTCTTCACGCTGATCATGATCCGCGAGACGCGCGCGCGTCTCGGAATCCTGGCCTTGATCTGCGGGATGATCGTCGGCCCGCTCGTCCATCTCGCGATCCCCGAATGGAGCCTTCTCGTCGGGGGCATCCTCGCCGGCTCTCTCGCCTTCGCGCTGGACGAGGCGCTGAAGGCCCGCCGATGACCGACGATCCGCGCCTCTGGGCCCTGCTCGGCGCCAGCGCGCTCGCCACCTATGCCTGGCGCTTCGCCGGCCTCGTCCTGTCGCGGACCGTCGCGCCGGACGGGCGAGCGATCCGCCTCCTCACCGCCGTCGCCTATGCCACGCTCGCCGCGCTCATCTCGCGCATCCTGTTCCTTCCGGCCGGAACGCTGGCGGAAACCAGCGCCGTCGAGCGCCTGGCGGCGACGGCGCTCGCCATCGCGATCTTCTGGGCGACGGGCCGGAACATCCTTCTCGGCGTCGTCGCGGGCGGCGCCGGCCTTCTCCTCTTCGTCGCCCTCCTCGGAGCACCCTGACATGAAGAAGCCGCTGATCATCGAGGCGCGCGTCAACGAATACATGCCGCGCGGCGGCAACCCGAACGTGCCCTACACGCCGCGCGAGATCGCGCAGGCGGCGATCGAGGCCCATCGCGCAGGCGCCTCCATCGTCCACTGGCACGCCCGGACGGACGACGGCTCGCCCTGCCACGACGCGGCCGTCTACGCCGAGACAATCCGCATGATAAGGGGCGAGTGCGACGTCCTCCTCCACCCGACGCTCGGCCAGGTCACGCAGTCGAACGCCTCGGACGAACAGCGCCTCGCCCATATCGAGGCGCTGTGCGAGATGGGTCTTGCGCCCGATTTCGCGCCGGTCGATCTCGGCTCCACCAATATCGACGTCTACGACCGGGAGAACCGGCGCTATCTGACGGGCGACCGCACCTACAAGAACGCCACCGGCACGCTGCAATACCTCTCGACGCGGCTGAGGGAGCTGGGCGTCAAGCCGGTCTTCCTCTCCTGGGCGGTGCCCTTTACCCGAACGCTGGACGCCTTCATCGAGATCGGCATCGCTGATGAACCGGCCTATCTCCTCTTCGCCCTGTCGGACGGCGGCATCCTCGGCGGGCACCCCGGCACGGTGCGCGGCCTGATGGCGCATCTGGAGTTCCTGCCGGGGGACCGGCGCATCGAATGGTCGGTCAACAACAAGATCGGCAATCTGCTGGCGCCGGCGGCCGCGTCTATCGAGATGGGCGGCCATGTCGCGATCGGACTGGGCGACTACACCTATCCCGAGCTCGGCACGCCCACCAACGGCGAGATGGTGGCGCGGGTCGCCGACATGGCGCGGGCGCAGGGGCGCGCGGTCGCGAGCGTCGCCGAGACGCGCGCCCTTCTCGGGATGGGCTGACGCCGCCGCCCGTCTCGGGGCTCAAGCCCCGGCGAAGCTGTCCCTGTAGGCGTCGCGCAGGACGTTCTTCTGGATCTTGCCCATCGTGTTGCGCGGCAGCGCATCGACGACGACGACCTTTTTGGGCACCTTGAACTTGGCGAGATCGCCTTCCAGCGTCCTGCGGATCGCCTGCTCGTCGAGCCTGGCGCCGGGCTTGGCCGCCACGACGGCCGTCACGCCCTCTCCGAAGTCGGGATGGGGCAGGCCGATCACCGCGCTTTCGGCCACGCCCTCGATCGCGTCGATCGCGGCCTCCACCTCGGCCGGGTAGACGTTGAAGCCGCCGGTGATGATGAGGTCCTTGCCGCGCCCGACGATCCGCACGTAGCCGTCCGGCTCGATCAGGCCGAGATCGCCGGTGACGAAGAAGCCGTTCTGGCGGAACTCCGCCCTGGTCTTCTCCTCGTTGCGCCAGTAGCCGCGGCAGACATGGGGCCCGCGCGTCTCGATCATCCCGATCTCGCCCTGCGGCAGGGCGTTGCCGGCGTCGTCGGCGATCTGAACCTCGACGCCCGGCAGCGGCAGGCCCACCGTGCCCGGCCGGCGCTCGCCCTCATAGGGGTTGGAGGTGATCATGTTCGTCTCGGTCATGCCGTAGCGTTCCAGGATCGCCTTGCCGGTGCGCGCCGAGAACGCCTTGTGCGTCTCGGCCGAGAGCGGCGCCGAGCCCGAGACGAAGAGGCGGATGTGGGAGACGAGGTCCGCCGTGAAGTCCTCGCGCGCGAGCAGCCGCGAATAGAAGGTCGGCACGCCCATCATGGTCGTCGCCTGCGGCAGGAGGGAAATGACCTCCCCGGCGTCGAACTTCGGCAGGAAGATCATCGAGCCGCCGGCGCGCAGCAGCGTGTTCGTCGCGGTGAAGAGCCCGTGCGTGTGGAAGATCGGCAGCGCGTGAAGAAGGACGTCGTCCTTCGTGAAGCGCCAGGCCTCGACCAGCGCAGCCGAGTTCGAGGCGAGGTTGCCGTGGGTGATCATCGCGCCCTTGGAGCGCCCGGTCGTGCCCGAAGTGTAGAGGATCGCGGCGAGATCGCTCTCCTCGCGCGCCACGTCCCGGAAGTCCGGGGAGGCGGCGCGCACCTTGTCGGTGAGGCTCCCCGTCCCGTCCGCGCCCAGCGTCTCCAGCGCGGCGACGCCATGCGCCTTTGCGATTGGCGCCAGCGTCTGCGCCAGCGAAGGGTCGCAGACGAAGACCGCCGGCTCGGCGTCGGCGATGAAATAGTCCAGCTCCTTCGCCGTATAGGCCGTGTTGAGCGGAAGGAGGGCGGCGCCGGCCCGCACGATGCCGAGCTGGAGGAACAGCGCCTCGACGCTCTTCTCCGCCTGCACCGCCACGCGGTCGCCCGGCTTCACCCCGAGCGCCACCAGCGCGTTCGCCACCCGTCCGGTCTCGGCGACGAGATCGCCATAGCTGAAAGCGCGCCCGTCGCCCGTCCGCAGGGCCGGGCGCTCGGGAACGAAGGAGCGGGAGAGGACGGAGAAGAGGTTGGAGGTCATGAGGTCAGGGCCAGCTGCTTTGGTTCCGAAACGGATTTGACGAGTTTTTGGACGGCGGGAGAGGCCGAGACGACGCCGCGCGTGACATAGGCCTCGTGGCTCGGCTCGATCTCCTGCGGATCGTAGAGATAGTTGACCATCAGGCCGCAGGCGCGCGACAGGCCGTTCGGCGAGAGGTCCGCCGCCCAGTTGACGCGCTCCAGCCGCGCACCGTTGCCGAGATGGAAGCGCGCCACGGGATCGAGCGGCTGGTTGCGCGAGGCCTTCTCGCGGATGAGATAATGGGCGGCGAGCGCGGTGAGCTTGGTCTTGAGCGCCTCGTCCTTCAGAAGCTCGGGCGATCCGCCCTCGGCCAGCGCCAGCGCCTTCTCCAGCTCCGTCTCGCTCAAGGTCCCCGTGCGGCCCTCGCGGCCCGTGCGCTCCAGCCAGGCGCGGAAGCCCGGCACCGGCGAAAGCGTGACGAAGGTCTTGAGCTTGGGCAGCTCGCGGCAGAGCTCGGCCACCACCTGCTTGATCAGGAAGGAACCGAAGGAGACGCCGCGAAGTCCGGCATGGCAGTTCGAGATCGAGTAGAAGACCGCCGTCGTCGCCTGGGCCGGCGGCAGCGGCTCGCGGCTCGCCGACAGGATCGGCTCGATCGCGCCCGGAATGCCCGGGGTCAGCGCCACCTCCACGAAGATCAGCGGATCGTCGGTGAGCGTCGGGTGGAAGAAGGCGTAGAGGCGCCGGTCCGGCGGATCGATGCGGCGCCGCAGGTCGTCCCAGTCCTTGATGGCGTGCACGGCCTCGTAGCGGATGATGCGCTCCAGCACGGCGGCCGGCGTCTGCCAGTCGATGCGACGGATCACCAGAAAGCCGCGGTTGAACCAGGACGAGAAGAGGTGGCCGAAATCGGTATCGACGACCCGCAGCGAGGGTTCGGCGTTGAGGCGGCCGATCAGGTCCTCCCGCATCGAGACCAGCGCCGCCGTGCCGCCCGGCGCGAGATTGAGCCGGCGGATCAGCTCCTGCCGGCGCGGCTCGGCGACCTCGTGGAGGATCGCCGCATCCTCCTCCGACCGGGTCTTGGCGTAGCGCTCCGCCGCTTCGAAGAGCGCCTTGGGGTCGGCGCCGAAATCGTCGCGCAGATGCCGGAAGAAGGCGATGCGGTCGTCGGGCGAGAAGCGCGAATAGTCGCGCAGGATGTCCTGCGCGAGCGCGACGCCGGAGGCCTCGCCCCGCTGCGAGAGCAGCGACCGGCAGGCCTCGATCGTGGATTCCAGGCCCGCCGTGCCCTTCGCCGGCCGGATATCGAGGAAGGTCCGGCCCCGATCGGCGATGGTCTGGATGATCTCGTTCAGAAAGGTGCTCATGCCCCGACCCTCTCTTCACCCGACGACGGCCCGGCGAAGCGCATGGCGCGACCGACCGCTTCCGAAGCTCTGCCGCAGACTGTATGCTTCGTCAACTCTCCTGTATACAATCTGGAGCGTGTCCATGTTAGGATCAAGTTCCACGTCCGCGCTCGCGCAGTGCGTTTCGCTATGGTGACCGAGATGACCGAGCCGCGCTCCGTTCCCCGCCGCCGCGCCGATCTGCGCGAGGCCATCGAGAACGACATCGTCATGGGTCGGCTCCTGCCCGGCGACCGGCTCGACGAGGTGACGCTCGCCAACCGCTTCGAGGTGTCGCGCACGCCGGTGCGCGAGGCGCTGGCGGAGCTCGCCGCCAGCGGCCTGATCGAGATCCGGCCCCATCGCGGCGCCTTTGTGCGGCGTCTCGACGTGATGGAGCTCGTGGAGATGTTCGAGGTGATGGCGGAGCTGGAGGCGACCTGCGGGCGCCTCGCCGCCCAGCGCCTGACGGCCGAGGACCGGGCCGCCCTGGAGGCGACGCACGAGGCCTGCCGGCGCGCGCAGGAGGCGGACGACGGCGAGGCCTATTATCCGGCCAACACGGCCTTTCACGATGCCATATACCAGGCGACGCACAACGGGCATCTATTCGAGCACGTGCGGCGCATGCGCGACCGGCTTCAGCCCTATCGGCGCCTGCAGTTGCGCGCGAACCAGCGCCTGCGGAACTCCTTCGCCGAGCACGAGGCGATCCTCGCCGCGATCCTTTCGGGGGATTCGGCGGAGGCGGACGCGCGCCTGCGCGCCCATGTCCAGGTTCAGGGAACACGCTTCGGCGACTTCGTCGCGAGCGTCCGCACGCTCGGGCAGGCGCCGGCGGCCTGATCGGTCAGGGCACAGGATGGAGGACGAGGTCGCCGCGCGCGTCGGCGGCCTCGAACCACCGACGCTCGGCCTCCCAGGGATGGCCGTCCCAGCCCGCGAAGCCGAAGCCGAAGATCTCGATCGGCCGATCGGGGCGCCGCCCGTCCAGAAGATCGAAGACGACGAGGAAGCCGGTGCTCGGATCGATCCGCCCCGGCGCCCCGAGCCCCCGGAGCACGCGGCGCGCCCGCTCATGCAGGTCGCCGCGCAGCGTGCGCGTTCGAACGCCGAAGGGCACCAGCCTCTCCTGCATCTCCCGCGTCCAGCAGATGTCCGGCGGGCCGTCGACCAGGCGCGGAAAGGGCAGGATGACCTCGCTCGCCTCCCGCAGGGCCGGCAGGCGCGCGAACCCCTCGTCCACCCATTCGCGCGGCTGCCCGCCCCGGTTGACCAGCGCCAGATGGGTGACGCGCCGTCCCGCCGCTCCGCCGAAGCCGGGCGCGTTGTTGAAGCGGATCACCGTGCCGCAGGAATCGATCTTCGCCGCATGGTCCCCTAGATCGGGCGCATTGCCGACAACCGCGATCGCGGCGCGAGCCGCGGGGGCCAGTCCGGACGTCGAGACAGCGGCAGTCGGCTCGGAAGCGGAGATATCGGTTCGGGTGATCATGATCGAGTTTCCGTCCGTTCGACCGGACTCCGCGAACGCGCCCGGCGGGCTGGCGTTGCCGCCGAACCCCTCCTTTCCGCCGCGACAAATCGGTGCCCGGCTATGAGCTTCGACGCCGGCGCCCGCTGCCCGGCCTGTTCGGCGCGCGCCCTCCAGCCGACCGACCGAGCCTTGCGGTACCCGGACGGCTCGCGCCGGAGCTTCGCCTTCGCCTGCGCCTCCTGCGGGCTGCTCCTCGGCTCCGACATCCAAGCCGCCGGCCATGCGCTCGGCGCGCTCGGAGCGGGCTCGTTCGCCTCGCCACCGGACGCGCCCTTCGGCCTCGATCTCTACACGCTGCGCAGCGCGGCCCTCGCGCGGGACCTTCGCGCCCTCCCGGCCGACGGAGCGCAGGCTCGCGCGCTCGTCGAGCCTCATTCGGAGCTCGCAGCAAAGGCCCGGCTCCTGCCGCTCGCCACGCAGGTCCCGCGCCCGGTGTCTCTCGGCATTCTCTGCAAGGCGAGCGAGATCGAGGCCGTGCTCGCTGGCCTTCACCTCCAGACCGCCGCCACATCCAGCATCATCATCCTCGCGGATGGCGAAGCGGCCGAGCCTCGATCGGTAACGGTGGACGGTTTCGCAGAGAACACGGTCCGGCTCGCCTTTCGGCCGCTGGCGGGCGACTTCGCCGCGCAGCGCAACGCGCTGCAGGATCTGTCGCGCGAGACATGGATGCTTCAGCTCGATTCCGACGAGACGCTGGCGCCCGGCTGCGCGGCGAGGTTGCCCCGCCTGGCGGGGCTCGCCGAGGCGGACGGGCTCCTGTCGGTCGGCCTGACGCGCCGCAATCTGGTCGACGGGATCGCCTCCGACGTCTTCCCGGACGTCCAGTACCGGCTCAACCGACGCGACATCCGCTATGCCGGCCTCGTTCACGAGCGGCCCGAGCGGCCCTGGACGAAGAGCCTGCTCGTTCCGGGCGCCGGGATCGAGCATCATCTGACGCGCGAGCGCGTGCTCACCCGCTCGCGGACCTATGAGGCGATGGCGCCCGGCCACGGACGCCCGGAGGAGGAAGACGACCTCCTGAAACCCTATCGCGACTGACGCGAAGCGATGGCGCGGGCATAGAGGTCGAGCGTCCTTCGGCCGAGCGTCGCGCGGCTGGAGCGGCCGGCGGCCTCGAGCGCCCGTGCCCGCAGTTCTATGCGACGCTCCGGCGAGGCGACGAGCGGACGCAGGGCCTCGGCGAGCGCCGGTCCTGTCGTGTCCGACGCCAGTTCGCCGACGCCACCGATCGCCTCCCGCGCGCTGGCGTCCTCGGCGCTCGCGACGACCGCGCGGCCATAGGCGACCGCCTCCTCGTAGACGAGGCCGAAGCTCTCGTATCGCGAGGGCGAGACGACGATGTGGGCGCGCTCGTATTCCTCGTGCAGCGCCTCGCCCGGCTGCCGGCCGAGCGGGACCAGCCGGGACCGAACGGCCTCGGCAAGATCCGACGGCAGGTCGCCCTGCGACACGCCGAGCAGGCGCAGTTCGAAGGCGGGCAGGTCGTCGCCCGCGCAAAGAAGACCCACGGCCTCCAGCAGCGCGTCGAAGCCTTTGCGGTGCTCGGCGCGCCCGACGAAGAGTAGCCGCACCGGCCCCTCAACGGGATAGGCCGCGCGCGTCGCCCGATCGAGGAAGTCGGGCGCCAGCGACAGGCCGATGACGTCGTGCGGCCGGCGGTCGAGCCCGTAGAGCGCCTCCATGCGGCGGCCATGGTCGATCCTGTTGTAGATCGCCGCATCGCTGCCGCGCGCCTGCCGCCGCTCCAGGGCGTCGGCCCCGGCCGCGTCGATCCTGTCCCGAAGGCTCGTCGCCGGATCGCGCGAGAAGGCGGCGGGCGTCGAGTGCCGCGTCACGAGCGCCGGCCCCTGTCCGACGAGGAGGCTGGCGGGGCCGTACCAGTTAGTCGCCTCGACGACGTCGAACGGCCGGCGGGCATGTTCGGACAGGACCGCGCGGCGGAACGCGATCGGCGCCGCCAGATGCCCCGCCCCGCCCCAGAGGCGGAGCCGCGAAAGGGCCGAGCCCGTCGCGATGGCGCAGCCGACGATCCGCACGCCGCCGGCTTCGGCCGTCCCCTCCCGGTCGAGCGTGAAGACCGTCGCCTCCGCGCCCGCCTGGGCGAGGCTTTCGGCGATCTCGCGCGCGGCGACGGACAGCCCGCTCGGCGCCGGCGGATAGTCCCAGGCGATCAGCGCGGTGCGCATCAGGAGGCCCGGCCGAGGAGGTCGTGATAGATCTCGATGTAGCGCTCGGCCATCCTCTGCGCGGTGAAGCGCGCCTCGAAGCGCGCCCGGATCGCCCGGCGGTCGAGCGTGTGGAGCCGTCCCACCGCCGCGACCGCCTCCTCCTCGGTCTCGACCACGAAGCCGGTGACGCCCTCCTCCACGATCTCGGGCACCGAGCCGTTGTTCCAGGCGATCACCGGGGTGCCGCAGGCCATCGCCTCGATCATCACGAGGCCGAAGGGCTCGGGCCAGTCGATCGGGAAGAGAAGCGCCTCGGCGCCTCCGAGGAGATCCTGCTTGCCGGCATCGTCGAGCGTGCCGACATGGATCGCGTCCTCGCCGAGCAGCGGGCGGACCTCGCGGTCGAAGTAGAGCGGATTGCCGACGTCGATGCCGCCGGCGAGCCGGATCGGGCGGCCGGCGGCGCGCGCGACGCGGATGGCGCGGTCGGGCCGTTTCTGGTCCGTCATCCGGCCGACGAAGGCGAGATGGCCGGCCGGCCGCTCGCCGAGGCGGTAGCGGTCGGCGTCGATGCCGTGATGGACGATGCCCGCGCGGTTCGAGGCCGGAATGCCCCTCTCCTGCGCCGCGGAGATCGCCGCGACGGGCAGATCGGGGAAGGCCTCGAAGAACAACTTTCGGTCGAGCTCATCGACCCGCCAATGGATCGTCGTCAGCGATCGGCGGCGCGATTCACCCAGCAAGGCGGCGTGCGCGAACTCTCCGTGGCAGTGCACGAGGTCGAAATCACGCAGCCGGCTACGCAGTTCGTCGAGCCGCACCGCGTCGAGAACCCCAGGGATTCCAGGGGGTACGCTTCCGTGTTCCCGTTCGAGAGCGGAAAGACTCGGCAACCGGCCGACCCGCGTCAGTATTGTCGCACTATCCGATGGAGCGAACAGCGTTAGCTCGACTCCGGCGTGCGCCAATGCTCCGCACAGGTCGTGGACGACGCGTTCGGTCCCGCCCTCCTTCAGGGGAGGCACGGGTAGGATGCTCGGAGCGACCTGGGCGACCCGCAGCGGCGCGCGATTGAGGTGCGTGGTTGGCATCCGCACTTGTCCGTCTGTCTTGCGTCAAGGCCGCGTCATGTACGTTCTGCACATCGCTCTCCAAGGCTGCCTGAAGGGCGCCGAGGTCGAATACGGGATGACCGCCGATACGGGGGGACATATCCGATACCTTCTCGACCTCGCGCAAGCGGTCTCTTCCTGCGACCCTCGGACGCGCATGGTCATCGCCACGCGGCGCTTCGAAGGGTTCGGCCCGGACTACGAGACGGCGCGGGAGAGCGTCCGGCCGGGCCTCGACATCGTCCGCCTGCCCACCGCCGATCCGGCCTATCTGCCGAAGGAAGCCCTTCACAGCGAAGTGAAAAGCTTCGCCGAAGCGCTGATCGCCTTCATCGAGGCGGAAGGCCGGCCGGACCTGATCCACGCCCATTATGCGGACGCGGCGAGCGTCGCCTCGATCGTCAAGGCGCGCCTCGGCATCCCCTTCTTCTTCACCGCGCACTCGCTCGGGCGCGTCAAGCGCGAGGCGCTCGGGGCCGACCACCGGATCGAGGGCATCGACGAGCGCATCCGCGCCGAAGAGACCGCGCTGTCCGACGCATCGCTCCTGATCGCCTCCTCGCGCGACGAGGCGGAGGTGCAGTACGCCTCCTACGAGGGCTACGACGCCGGGCGCATCCGCATCCTGCCGCCGGGCAGCGACCTCTCGGCCTTCCGCTCGGCGAAAACGAGCTTCGACGTCGATGCCGAGCTGGCGCGCTTCCTGGCCGATCCCGGAAAGCCCGTCATCCTCGCCATCGCGCGCCCCGTGCGGCGCAAGAACCTCGCCGCCCTCGTCCGGCTCTTCGGCGAGAGCCCGGCCTTGCGCAAGCGCGCCAATCTCGTCGTCGTCGCCGGCACGCGCGAGGACATCGACACGCTCGACGGCGACATGGCCGAGACGATGCGCGAGATCCTCATGCACATCGACCGCTACGACCTCTACGGTCAGGTCGCCTACCCCAAGCATCACCGGCCGCAGGACGTGCCGGCCTACTACGCCTATGCCCGCGAGCGCGGCGGCCTCTTCGTCAATCCTGCGCTGAACGAGCCCTTCGGCCTGACGCTTCTGGAAGCCTCGGCGGCGGGCCTGCCGATCGTGGCGACCGACAGCGGCGGCCCGAACGACATCGTCGAGACCTGCGGCAACGGGCTTCTGGTGGACCCGCGCGATCCCGGCGCCATCGGCGAGGCGATCCTGCGCATCCTGTCCGACCGGCATCTGCGCGAGCGCTTCGCCAAGGCCGGCGCGCGGGTGGCGGAGGCCTACGACTGGTCGCGCCATGCCAAACGCTACGGTGAACTGGTCGAGGGCACCGTGCGGCCGGAGCGCCCGGCGGCCGAACCGCGCCAGCTCCTCATCAGCGACATCGACAACACGCTCGTCGGCTGCTGCGAGGGCGTGCGGGCCTTCGGCCACTGGCGCCGGCACCAGAGCGATCTGGCCTTCGGCATCGCCACCGGCCGCTCCTTCCACAGCGCCATGGCGATCCTGGAGCAGGAGGAGGCCCCCCGCCCGCAGGTGATGATCACCTCGGTCGGCTCGGAAATCTACCATCTGGACGAAGGCGGCGTGACCTACCGCGCCGACGAGGTCTGGCGCCGGGCCATCGCGCGCGGCTGGGACCGGGCGGGCGTGCGCACCGTCCTCGACGGCTTCGCGACGCTGACGTCGCAGGCCCCGCTGGAGCAGCGCGCCTTCAAGCTCTCCTACTTCTCGGACGGCGACCCGGACACGGTGCGGATCGTGCAGGAAAGGCTCGAGAAGGCCGGGCTGCGCGCCTCGCTGATCCACAGCCACGGCCGCTATCTCGACGTCCTGCCGTTCCGCGCCTCCAAGGGCACGGCCGTCGATCACGTCCGGCAGCTCTTCAGGCTGCCGCAGAACGCCGTCTATGTGGCGGGCGACAGCGGCAACGACGTCGAGATGCTGCGGACGGTCCCGCAGTCGATCATCGTCGCCAACCATTCCGACGGGCTGGCGAGCCTGCCCGCCCTCGCCCATTCCTACGTCGCGCGCCGCACCCACGCCAATGGCGTGATCGAGGGCGTGCTGCACTTCCAGACGATGTCGCGGAACCCATGCAAGCCGGTGTCCTGACCCTCGTCCGGGGGCGGGAGGAGCACCTGCGCAACCTCATGCTCGGCCTGTCGCGGCAGACCGAGCGCCCGGCCGAGCTCGTCATCGCCTGGATGCAGAATGCGCCGGCAGCCCACCTTCCCGACCCCGGCTGCCCCGTCCGCCACGTCATGGTTCCGGGCGAGCCGATGCCGCTGGCCGCGGCACGCAACCGGGCGGCGGAGGCCTGCGGCAGCGATCTCCTGATCTTCCTCGACGTCGACTGCATCCCCTCGCCCACTCTCGTGAAATCCTACATGCAGGCCGCGTGCGAGAGACGCGGGCTGTTTCTCGGCGAGGTCCTCTATCTGCCCGGCGGCGCGGTCGACGAGCCGCTCGACTTCGGCCGGCTCGACGCGCTGGGATGCGTCCATCCCTCCAAGCCGCCGATCCCGGAGGACGGCGTGCGCGAGGAGCCGGACTCCGGCGAGCTCTGGGGGCTTTCCTTCGCGCTCGCCGCCGAGGACTGGCGCGCGCTCGGCGGCATGGACGAGGCCTTCTTCGGCTATGGCGGCGAGGAGACGGACTTCGCCGCGCGCGTCTCGGCCGCGGGCCTTCCGGTCTACTGGACCGCGAGGGCGCGCGCCTACCATCAGCACCACCGCGTCCACGTCCCTCCGCTCCACCAGTTCGGGCACATCCTGCGCAACGCGAGCCTCTTCCACGAGCGGCACGGGCGCTGGTGCATGGATTACTGGCTCGGCCAGTTCCGCGAGGCGGGTCTGATCGAGTGGAGCGAGGGCGCGGATGCCATCCATGTCGTCCGCCCGCCGACCGAGGTCGAGATCGCCGCCTCGCGGCGCTCCGACGACATTCTCTTCTCCTGACGCCGCCGGCCGAGGACGCCTTCGATGCAAAAGCCCATCGCCTTCTTCGTCCACCATCAGGGGCGCGGCCATGCCAACCGGACGATGGCGCTGGTGGAGGAGATGTCCGCCACGCGGCCGGTCTCCGTCCTGACGGCCGGCCCGCACCTCTTCGACGGCTTCTCGCGCGACATCGAGATCGTGGAGCTGCCGAACATGATCGGCGCGGCCGTGCCGACGCCCCGTCTCTTCGCCGAGCAGACGCCGCAGGTGATGCACTGCGTGCCGCTCGGCGTCCCGGAGATGCGCCGCACCATGCGGACCATCCTCGACCATCTCGACGAGCGCGACATCGGTCTCTTCGTCGTCGACGTCTCGGCCGAGATCGCGCTCCTGTCGCGCGCCGCCAGCGTTCCGGCCGTGCAGATCCGCATGCACGGGGACCGCTCCGATATCGGCCATATCGGCTCCTACGAAGCCTGCGTCGGCATGTTCGCACCCTTCGACGAGCGGCTGGAGCAGGCGGACTACCCGGCCTATCTGCGCGCCCGCACCTTCTATTCGGGGGGCTCTGCACGACGCGCGACCCGATCCCGACCAAAGCGGAAGCTCGCGCGAAGCTCGGAATCGACCCGGAGCGCGAGCTCATCGTCGTCCTCACCGGCGGCGGCGGGGCCGGCACGCCCTACGCTCCGCTGACCGTCGGCGCGAGGGCCGCGCCCGACGCGCTCTGGCTCGTCCTCGGGCCCACTTTGCGCGAGGGCCACGAGACCGATTTCGCGAACTTGCGCGAACTCGGCTGGGTGCCGAACGTCACCGACCATCTGGCGGCGGCCGACATCGTCCTCGCCTCGGCGGGCGACAACACGGTCCACGAGGCCGCGCGCGTCGGCGCCCGGCTCGCCGTCATGCCGGAATGGCGCTACTTCGCCGAGCAGCACCGCAAGGCGGATGCGCTGGTCGCGATAAGCGCGGCGGCGGGCGCTCCGGCCTGGCCGGGCGACTTCTCCGCCTGGACGGACCTTCTTGATCGTGCCCGCGCGCTCGATCCCGACATCATCCGCTCGCTGCACGCGCCCGAGGCCGCGCGGCGGGGCGCCCAGTGGCTGGAAGGGCTGACCGACGAGCTCTGGGCGGGCGCCGCCCCCGTCGAGGCGCCGCTCCTGCGCGCCGTCTGATGGCTACCCTCGTCACGGTTCTGAAGGGCGGCGGGCGCTACGACGCGTCCTGGGTCGAACGCCTCTCCCGCGGCGTCCGGCGACATGCACCCTCCTTCGACCGCATGATCTGCCTCACCGATCTCGATCTTCGCGTCGACGGCGTGACGGCCGTGCCGCTTCGCCACGACTGGCCGGCGTGGTGGGCGAAGATGGAGGCCTTCCGGCCCGGCCTCGTGACCGGCACGGCGGTGCTCTGCGACCTCGACACGGTGCTGACGGGAGACGCTGACGCGCTCGCCAGCCCCGGCTCCGCCGTGATGGAGGACCACTTCCTGAAGGGCCGGGCCTCGACCGCGCTGCTCCGCTGGCAGGGCGACGACCTCGCCCATGTCCACGACGCCTTCGCGGCCGAGCCGGAGCGTTGGATGCGGCCGGGCTCCTGCGGGACGGTGCCGAACGCGGTCCATGGCGATCAGGTCGTGGTCGATCATCTGATGCGCCGTGCGGGCGGTCTGCCGCCCTTCCTGCAGGACGTCCATCCCGGGCTGATCGACTTCTACGATCCGGAGAAGGCCGATCCCGGCCCGGTCGTGGTCTTCATCGGCGAGGCCAAGCCCGACAATGCGCGCGGCCCGGTCGCCGGCCACTGGCGCGGCGACTGACCGTCAGGCGCGCCAGTGCGCCTCGATCGTCTCGCTGGTCGTCAGCGCGACCTGAAGGCCGAAGCGCTGCGCGTAGAGCGCCATCAGCGCGTCGTGCGTGTCGTCGGTCGAGGAGCACATCCCGTCCTTGGCCAGCACCACGCGAAAGCCGTGGTCGACCGCGCTCATGACGGTGGAGAGGACGCAGACGTCGGTCTCGGTGCCCGTCACGATCAGCGTCTCGGCGCCGCGCTCGCGCAGGTGCGGAAGAAGATCGGGCGTCGAGAAGGCCGAATAGCCCGGCTTGTCGAAGACCGTGGCGGGCGGCACGAAGCGCGCCAGTTCCGGCACGAGGTCGGCGATGCCCGGCTCGGCTTCCTCGCCCGTGAACTGGTGCCATTTGGCGAAGTAGTCGGTCCAGGACCCGGCCGCCTCCTCGGCCCGGACCGGCGGCATGAACCGCGTGAAGACTGTCCTGTCGGGGTGCAGCGAAACGAGACGCTCCGCCACGGGACGGACCCGGTCCATCCAAGGCGCGCGCCACGCCGTGTCCTCGGCGAACATGCGCTGCATGTCCACGCACAGATGAAGGGTCGGCCGCGCCAGGAAGTCTATGGTCTGATCGGTGTCGGACATGAATGCTGCTCCTCCGCAAGAGCGACGAGCGCTCTCGAAGAGGGCAACGCGCATCCGGCGCGCGAAGCTGCCCTTGCATGGCCGGCTGATGGTTGGACGCGAAACGAACGTCACGCGTGAAGGCGGAGAATCGGATCGCCTTCAGGCCGAGATGTCGCGCCAGCCCTCTTCCAGCGCCCAGCGCGCGGCGTCGAAGACGAAGAAGCATCCGCCGCCGGAGACGGGCTGGCCGCGCCGCATCGAGATCGGCTCGTTCAACAGGTCGCAGAGGAGAAGCGTACCGACGCCGCCATGCGAGACGAGGCAGATGTCGTCATGACCTGACGCCGACGAGGCGATGTCGCGCACCGCTCCGACGATGCGGGCCTGCGCATCGCGCGCCCGCTCCCATCCCTCGACGCTGACATCCGGCTCGGCGAAGAAGCGCTCGACGATCTCCCAGAAGCGCGGCGGAGCCACATAGCCGGTCGCGGACCGGTCGTTCTCGCCGAGGCGGGCATCGGCCTCGACACTCAACCCGAGCCGGGCGCCGACGATCGCCGCCCCGTCGCGCGCCTTGCGCTCGTCGCTGCAGACGATCCGGCCGACCGAGGCGAGTTCGGGACGGCCGCAGAAGGCTTCCATGCGCTCGCGCCCGAGCGGCGAGAGCGGCCAGTCCGGCACCGGAACGGCCGGATCGATCACCACCTCCGGATGGGTGACGAAGAGGATCCTCATGCGGGCTCGCCCGCTTTCGTCCGTCAGAAGTCCAGCTCGGAGTAATGGCCGGCGGGCGAGACGCCGCGCAGCCGCTCGGCCAGAAGCGGGCGGAAGGCCGGGCGCGACTTCAGCCGCATGTACCATTCCTTCGCCGCCGGCTCCTCGTCCCACGCCACCTCGCCCAGATAGTCGAGGACCGAGAAGGCGGCGGCGCCGGCGAGATCGGCGTAGGAGAGATGGGTGCCCGACAGCCAGTTCCGGCTCTCCGACAGCCAGCCCACATAGCGCATGTGGTGCTTCAGATTGGCGCGCGCGGCCCGGATCGCCGACGAGTCCGGCGCCCCGCCGCCGTGCTCGGCCCGCATCTCGCGCTTGAACACGCGCTCGCGCACCAGATAGCGCGTCACCTCCGCGTCCATCTTGCCGAGGAACCATTCGGTGAGGCGCCGGATCTCGGCGCGCTCGGCCGGCTTGTCGGCGAAGAGCCGCCGCTCACGCTGGAAGGCGCCGCGCGTCTCGTCGAGATATTCGGCCGCGACGAGCCCCCCGACGATGGGCGGACCGTTGTCCTCGACCATCACCGGCAGGCTGGCGGCGGGATTCATCGCCAGGAACTCGCGGCGGCGCTCCCAGGGGCGTTCCTCGATGAGCTCGATCCGCTCGCCGTACTCTCCGAGCACAAGGCGCACGAAGCGCGAGGCCGCCGACATGGGGTGATGGTGAAGCCTGATCATCGAAATCGCCCTGAAACCCCATGCTCGTTTCGCCGCGCACGGGCCGCCCAGCCCTGCCTATCGTCCGCAGTATCAGGCTTTCTCAAGGCGGAGCAAAGCATGTCGCGCCGACTTCGTGCGATGCAGCAATGCGACATAGCGCCGAATTTCCACTCCGGCGGGCCGGCCGCCTTCATCCTCGCGCAAAGGCTAGGGCATAGGAGAGCCGAAAGAATGGCGAGGGGCCCATGACGACCGACCTCTTCAACGCGACGCTGCTCGGCGTGATCGAGGGACTGACCGAGTTCATTCCCGTCTCCTCGACCGCCCATCTCCTGCTCGCCGGCCGGATGATCGGCTTCGATTCGACCGGCAACAGCTTCGAGGTGCTGATCCAGCTCGGCGCGGTGCTCGCCATCGTCACCGTCTATTTCGGCCGCCTCTGGGCGATCGCCCGGACCCTGCCGACAAGCGTGGAGAGCCGGCGCTTCGTCCTCTCGGTCCTGCTCGCCTTCCTGCCCGCCGCCGTGATCGGCGCCCTCGCCCATTCCTTCATCAAGGACGTCCTGTTCGAATCGCCCGCCCTGATCTGCGTGATGCTCGTCATCGGCGGCTTCATCCTGCTCGCGCTCGACCGCATGACGCTGGAGCGCAAATACACCGACGCGATGCAGTTCCCGCCCTCGCTCTGCCTGAAGATCGGCTTCATCCAGTGCCTGGCGATGATTCCGGGCACCTCGCGCTCGGGCGCGACGATCGCGGGGGCCCTGTGGCTGGGGGCCGAGAAGCGCGCGGCGGCGGAGTTCTCGTTCTTCCTCGCCATGCCCACCATGGCCGGCGCCTTCGTCTACGACCTCTACCGCAACCGCGACATCCTCTCGATGGACGACGCGGCCATCATCGGCGTCGGCTTCGTCGCCGCCTTCCTCTCGGGCGTTCTGGTCGTGCGCTACCTTCTGGACTTCGTGTCCAAGCACGGCTTCGCGCCCTTCGCCTACTGGCGGATCTTCGTCGGCCTGACGGGGCTCGCGACGATCGCGATCTTCGGCTGAGCGAGCGCCAGGATCGCCGAAAGGATCGCCGCCCGCGTCCTCAGACGCGGGGCGCGATCTCCTCGTCCACCGTCTTGTCGGAGGTCGGGGCGCCGCGCGTGAACTGGCCCTGCGGGCGGAAGCGCACGAGATAGGTCGGCAGGATCGCCTCCAGCGAGCGCGGCGTGATGCCGAAGGCCTCGAAGGTGCGGCCCTCGGCCTTCGCCGCCTCGGAGACGACGTTGTCGCGCTGCAGTTGCACGACCTGATCGGAGGTGATCGGCGCGCCCGGCAGCTTCTCCATCACGCCGGCGAGACGCGAGGCGATTCCCTCCGACAGCGGCAGGATGAAGCGCTTGCGGTCGATGACGAGGAGCATCTCCTCCATCAGCTCGCGGAAGGTGCGAATCTCGGGCCCGCCCAGCTCGTAGACCCGGCCGCCCTCCACCGCGCCGTCCACGGCGCCCGCGACGGCGAGCGCCACGTCGTTGACGAAGACCGGCTGGAAGCGCGTGTTGGCGCCGACGAGCGGCAGCACCGGCGAGAGGACCGCCATCGAGGCGAAGCGGTTGAAGAACTGGTCCTCGGCACCGAAGACGATCGAGGGCCGGAGCACCACCGAGCCGGGCACGAGCGAGAGCGCCGCCGCCTCCCCTTCCGCCTTGGTGCGCGCATAGCGGCTGGCCGAGCCCGTGTCGGCGCCAATCGCCGACATGTGGACGAGACCGGCGCCGTTGGCCGCGGCCGCTTCCGCCACGTGGCGCGCGCCCTCGGCCTGGACCGTGGAGAAGCGCTGCGCCCCGCTCTCGGCGAGGATGCCGACGAGGTTCACGACATGATCGGCGCCCTGGACGGCGCGGTCGATCGACCAGCGGTGGCGCAGATTGGCCTGGATCGGCTGGATCTGGCCGAGACGGCCGGCGATCTGCAGATGATAGGCGAGGTCGGGCCGGCGGCAGGCGACGCGCACGCGGTGGCCGCGGCTGGCGAGCGCCTGGACGACGTAGCGGCCGAGGAAGCCGGAGCCGCCGAAGACGGTGACGAGCTTGTTGGTATCGACCTTCATGGCAGCCTCTTCTGGCGCGGCGTCTCTTCGATGTCGCGGCTCGATCTACAACATCGGCCGGCAAATCCGAAACCCATTTCGGGTCCATCCCGGCCCTTGGAGGAAGATAGGGCGAACGGCTCGTTTCATCCGCCCCGGAGCGCTCTCGCCGCCCTGTCGTCTTCGCGTTCGGCGTGACATCGCGAGCCGGTGCGGGACGCCTCGGACGGCCCTTTGAAAGACATGCGACAAGGGCTTGATCGGGCAATCGTTATGGCTATAGTCCGCGCCGTTCGAGGGCGGAAGCTTCGTTGAGCGCCGACCGGCCCACGAAGCATCCGTTCGAACGGACGGAGGGGTGGCCGAGTGGTTGAAGGCGCACGCCTGGAAAGTGTGTATACGGGAAACCGTATCGGGGGTTCGAATCCCCCTCCCTCCGCCATTTGTCCTCGCGTAAACGTTCTCCCGATCCAGCTGCGGCCGGGTTTTCTGTTGTTTTTGCGGGTTAACGAAAGGTGCTGAGCACTGCCTTCGGCGCCATCAGACCCAGGAGTGGCCCTCAGGGCCGAAATTCTCCGGACCTCGTGACTGCGCGGATTTGGTGGAATCCCCATAAGAGCTTGTCGAAGCAATGAAATCCCGGCGCTGAAATTGCTTGGATTGAGGTCGCGTCTGCCTCCGCCGCGACCGGGATCGGAGCTCTCAGGCCATAGCCCGTTCCAACCTCTACTTCCGCAGTTCCCAATCTGGCGTCACCTTGTCAATCGGCTCAAAGAATGCGGGCCGTGATGTGGCTCAGCCGCTTTCGGCGAAACCGCCGAGGCCGCGCTCACCGGCATCTTCGACATCACCAAGATCGGCTCGCAGGCCTGATGGTGGCGAACTGGGTGGCGGACCTAGCCGTCGGCCGCCGGTAGTGCCGGCATAACCGTCCGCAACAGAACCGCGAGCTGACGCTGATACTCGGCAACCGAATGCTCGGGATTTCCGACTCCGGCTACGTGCGAGAGCGTGAAGCCGTGCAAGTGGTCGACGAGAATATCCGACCATTCCTGCCGCAGTCCAACCGCAGCCACGATGAGTTTGAGTTGTCGGGTCCATGCCTCATGTGGTCGAGGCAGGTCGCCCGTCCTAGACACGAGCGCCAGGGTCAGGCCAGCGTGAGCCAAAATACGTTCGCAGTACCAAGTCAGATGGTGACGTAGAGCTTCGGCATCCGCTGTCGCACCCTTGCTTGGCACGTCTTCGAACCAGCGCTCGGCAAGGCCAAGCAAGACGTCGTCGACACCCTCGACATGGGAGTAAAGCGCCATCGGTGTCACGCCGAGGTCACGCGCCAGAACACGAAGTGAGAGGGCCTGCGACTGAGGATTGCTAAGACGCGCCTGTGCGACAGAGAGGATGGCCTCACGGCTCAGGGGAGACGCCTCCTTCTTTGGACGTCCGCGCCCCCGCGTCATCGGACGACCTCGTAGCGTGACTGCACCAGACCGGAGGGAAAGCTGCGTGTCTCCACATGATCGAGCCTGATATCGGCGTCCACTGGGCCGAAGAGCGGCAGGCCAGTCCCAAGAAGGACCGGAATCCGCGTGATTACCATGTCCTCGATAGCACCGACTCGCAGGAAGGACCGGATCGTCGCGCCACCGTCGACATATGCGCGTTTCCAACCCCGACGAGCGGCTTCCTCGCGCGCCTCCGGTACATTTCGCGCAATCGAAACCTGACCCGCGAGGTGACCAGGGATGTCCGCATCCTGGAGTTTGGAGCTCAGGACAATGATCGGCTTGTCATACGGCCATGGTTCGAAGCCGAGCGAGACGTCGAATGTCGCGCGTCCCATGAACAGACCGTCGATGCGAGAGACGAAGGTGTCGTAGCCGTGATCCTCACCTGTGGCATTTGCCTGCTGAAGCCAATCCAGCCCGCCGTCCGAGCGGGCAATGAAGCCATCTAGGCTTGTTGCAATGAAAACGTGCCCGGTGGTCATCCGTCACTCCAGAATCATTTATACGTCGTATAAATCTACTCAACGGTGACGACAACCGCTCAACAAGATCGAGCCGAGGCAATGCCAACCGCCCGCGAACCCCCCTTATCGCGCTCCACACACGGCTCTCGGCGTAGGGCGGAACGGGAGGGGCTCTTTACGTTCAGCGCGATGACTTTCCTTCAGTCGCAAAGTCCCACCTGCGACTCCTCGATTTACCGTCTTGTCTGAATGCTCGGCAGGTGAGGGTGCGTTCCGGTGCCTCCGCACTGCAGAAGGACGCACTCAATCCCAGAATCTGCTCCGGGGAGAGGTTGTAGAGGGCGATTCCATCCCCTTACGGCCACGCCTTGATCTATCGAAAGCCTACATTGCGGGCCCTCAGCAAAGCGCTATCTCCTGCCGGCACTCATCTACGTCGCCTAGAAGCATTTCAGCTCAAGGTCGCGTTTCGTGCCAAGATGAAACAGTCAATAAACGGCGCCGCGATCGTCGAAGAATTGGACCGTGGCGTCACAGCGTCGGTGATGACGCAATGACCAAAACACTCGACGGCACCAGAAGCTTTAAAGAGGTGAGTGGAGCCAAACCGTCCGGAGTCGAGTTGACTGTTCAACAGCGTGAGCCGCAGAACAATACATCGTTGGAGCACGCGCTTTTCCCGCGGCGCACGCTCCGCGTTTCAGGGCCTACAGGTCACGTCCCAAGCCCAAATGCCACTGACCCACACCGACAGGACATCAGGCCGCCCGGAAGCTGATCCCGGCCTCCGGCACCCCTCCCCTCACGCGAACCCTAGCTTGAAAGCCGCCGGTCCGCCGCTCTCGCGCCGCGATCCTTCATGCGGGCAAAGACGCTCGCCAGCATGGCGCCGCTGATATTGTGCCAGACGCTGAAGATCGCGCTCGGGACCGCGGCGAGCGGCGAGAAATGCGCGCTGGCGAGCGCCGCACCGAGCCCGCTGTTCTGCATTCCCACCTCGATGCTGATGGCCTTGCGCTTGGCGAGCGAAAGCCCGCTCGCATAGGCCGCGGCGAAGCCGATCAGGAACCCGATGCCGTTGTGCAGGACGACGACCGCGAAGATCATCAGGCCGGAGGTCGCGATGGCGGCCTGGTTGACCGCGACCACGGCGGCGACGATCAGGACGATGCCGGTGACGCTGACGAGCGGCAGCGCGGGGATTGCGATCCGCACGAGGCCCGGAAGAAGCTTCTGGAGCGCGAAGCCGAGGGCGAGCGGCACGAGAATCACCTTCACGATGCTGACGAACATGCTCGACGCGTCGACCGGGAGGAACTGGCTGGCGAAGAGCCAGACGAGGAACGGGGTGACGAACGGGGCGAGGAGCGTGGTGACGCTCGTGCAGGCGACGCTGAGGGCCACGTCTCCCTTGCTGAGATAGGTCATGACGTTGCTCGACGTGCCGCCCGGGCAGCAGCCGACCAGGATCACGCCGGCCGCGACCTCGGGCGGCATCGGGATGACGAGCGTCAGAAGAACCGCGACGAGCGGCATGATGAGAAACTGCCCGAAGACGCCGACGGCGACGTCGAAGGGACGCTTGCCGACTTCGGCGAAGTCCTCGAGGGAGAGGGTCAGCCCCATGCCGAACATGATCACGCCGAGCAGCGTCACGATGTAGGGCGCGATCGGGGTGAAGACCGGCGGCGCGACGAAGCCGAGGACCGCGAAAGCGATCACCCAGATGGCGAAGGTCCGCCCGACGAAGGCGGAGACAGAACCGACGAAACCCATGCGTCCCTCCCTATGAATGGACGATGCAGTACCGCCCGGTACGGCCGCGCGCAATCCTCAAACCCATGTCCGCAAGCTCAGGCGGCTCCGGATGCGTCTCTTGAGAATCCGATGGCGAGCGTCTCGGCTACGTGGAATGATGACTTTGCGGCACGTCCGGCCGTCTGGGCGCGAATATGAGATACTGGTTCCCGATCGCCGCCGCTGCGGCCCTTCTTGCCCCAACCGTTGCGAGTGCGGTTTCACTCGACTCCTTTGAGCTCGATGACGGGTCGTCGGTCGTGACGATCAGCGGGGAGTTCGCCTTCGAGGACGACGCACGCGATCTCGTCGCCTTCGTCCAATCGACAGGCGCGACCACTGTTACTTTCAATTCGGGTGGCGGCAACGTTGACGCGGCCATGCGGTACGGCCGCGCGATCCGCCTTCTCGATCTGTCGACGATCCAGCTGCGGGCGTTCGAATGCTCGTCGGCCTGCGCCCTCGCCTTCCTCGGCGGCGCCGAACGGTATGCGGAATCCGGCGCGATCGGCGTCCACCGGTCATCCTTCAGTGCCGTCGAGGGTTTGGACACCGAGACCGCTGTCGCCAGCATCCAACTCGGCGTGGCCAACACAATGGCCTACATCACGGAGATGGGTGCCGATCCGAAGCTGATGCAGTTGAGCCTGACGATCGACAGCGGCGACATGCGCTATCTGACCAGCGCCGAGATGATCGAATATCGCGTCACGACGATCGATGGTCCGCAGAGTTCGTCACCGATCGCGGGCCAAGACTTGGTGGAACCGCCGCCCCGCACGCTTTCCAAAGCGCCCAGCGTCACAAGCTCCGCGCCGCGCGATCCGCAGAGGCCGAACCGCCTCGCGCTCTACGATGGTCTCGACTTTCTCGGGCGAGACATCGACATGCGTTCGGTCGCGGACGGCCCCAGCTGTGCGGCGCAATGTCTGGCGCACGGCCAATGCAGGGCCTTCACTTTCAACACCATGACGCCAATGGACCGAGGCCCGAACTGCTTCCTGAAGGACGGGCAAGGCGACCTCGACGGGAACTCGGCGGCGATCTCCGGGCGCCTGCTGAGACCGCTCGATCCAGACGCCCCGCCCTACAGCTTCGGCACGATAGACCCGAACACTGCCCTCTACCGTGATCGTGACATTCCCGGCTACGACCTGTCGCCACGTCCTCTCCTCGGTGCCGAGACGGAGTTCCAGTGCCGCATGGCGTGCGTCAACGAAGCAACCTGCGCCGCTTTCACCTTCGTCCGGCCGAAGACGCAGTGCTGGCTGAAAGGCGCGGTCGGGGACGCGCGCGCGATGGCCGGCGCTGTGACGGGCGTGAAGAGCGCATCCACCTTCGCTCCGACACATGTTCCCCTCGACTGAGCAGGAGGTTCGATGACGTTTACGACCGCAGGCCACCCCGGCGTATCCGAAGGACCGCCAAGCCAGGTGCTGTTGGCTCTCGTGCTCGCGGTCGGTGCGGTCGCGGTGCCGGGCCGGGCCTGTGCCCAGCTCTTCGACGAGACGCCCCGCATCGCCGTCATGTCGGCCTTCGAGCCCGAATGGATCGCGCTTCAGGAGGCGCTGAGCGACGGGCAGGAGCATCGGGTCGGCGAGGTGCGGTTCCTCTCGGGGACGATGGAGGGCCGCGACGTCGTTCTCTTCCTGTCCGGCGTCTCGATGGTCAACGCCGCGATGACGACGCAGATGGCGATCGACCATTTCGCCGTCGAGGGCATCGTGTTCTCCGGGATCGCGGGCGGCGTCGATCCCGCCCTGTCGATCGGCGACGTCGTCGTGCCGGAGCGCTGGGGTCAGTATCTGGAGGGGGTGCTCGCGCGCGAGACGGAAGACGGGACCTTCGAGGTGCCCGGCTTCCTACAGGCGGCGCCCTTTCCCAATTTCGGCATGATCTTCACCCGGGAGGTCGGCCTGCCGAACGCGGACGGGGAGCCGGAGAAGCGCTTCTGGTTCGACGTGGACCCCGGGATGCTCGAAACGGCCCGCCGGGTCGCCTCCTCCGCCGAACTCGAACGCTGCACGGGCGACGGCCAGTGCCTCGAGGACCCGAAGATCCTGGTCGGCGGCAACGGCGTGTCCGGCTCCTTCTTCATGGACAACGCGGCCTTCCGCGAACACGTCTTCGCCGCGTTCGAAGCCAACGTTCTCGACATGGAGAGTGCGGCCGTCGCGCAGGTGGCGGCGGTCAATTCCGTCCCCTTCATCGCGTTCCGCAGCCTGTCGGACCTGGCCGGCGGGGACGGCGGAGCCCCGAACGAGATGGCGACCTTCATGGGCTTGGCGTCCGGGAACGCCGCCTCGGTCGTGAGGGCCTTTCTTCGCGAGCACCCGGCGGACTGATCGGCCGCCCCCGCAGACATGCGCCTCCCCCGCAAAGGCTCGGACGGCGGGGGCGAGACGCCGGTGCATCCCGCCCGTCGCGCGTTCCCGCCAAGCTCAGCGCGGCTGGCCGGCCTTGAAGGCGGCGTAGCGGGCCTTCGTCTCCTCGTTCATCGGATAGAGACCCGGCAGGGGAACGCCGCGCTCGACCTCCGTCATGATCCAGGCCTCCATGCGCTCCTGCTCGGGCGCCTCGGCCAGCACCTCGTCGAGATAGGCCGCCGGGATCAGCACCGCGCCGTCCTGATCGACCACGACGATGTCGCCCGGGAACACCGCCACGCCGCCGCAGGCGATCGGCTCCTGCCAGCCGACGAAGGTGAGGCCGGCCACCGAGGGCGGCGCGGCGACGCCGTCGCACCAGACCGGCAGGCCGGAGCCGAGCACGCCTTCGGCGTCGCGCACGACGCCGTCCGTGACGAGGGCCGCGACGTTGCGCTTCACCATGCGCGCGCACAGGATGTCGCCGAAGATGCCGGCATTGAGGACGCCCATGGCGTCGGCCACCGCGACGACGCCCTCCGGCATCGCCTCGATCGCGGCGCGGGTGGAGATCGGCGAGGCCCAGCTCGCGGGCGTCGCCAGATCCTCGCGTGCGGGCACGAAGCGCAGCGTGAAGGCCGGGCCGACGATGCGCGGCTGGCCCGGACGCAGCGGCTTGGTGCCGCGCATCCAGACATTGCGCAGCCCCTTCTTCAGAAGCACCGTCGTCAGGGTGGCGGTCGAAACCGTCTTCAGCGTTTCGATCGCCTCGGCGTCGAGAGACATGGAATTTCTCCTGGGAATGCTTGGGTGCGCGAGCGGTCCAGAACGGGAGCCGACCGCTCGCGGCCGGTCCCCGTTCGGCCTTCGGGTCAGTGGCCGGCGATCAGGCCGCCGTCGATCCGGATCTGCGACCCGGTGACGTAGGAGGCACGCTCGCTGGCGAGGAAGGCGACGACGTCGGCGAACTCCTGGGGCCTGCCGTAGCGCTGGATCGGGATGGCGCCCTTCGACGCGGCCTCGACCTCCTCCAGCGGCTTGCCGGTGCGCGTGGCGGCGCCCTCGTCGAGCTGGCGCAGCCGGTCGGTCGCAATGCGCCCCGGCAGGACGCTGTTCACCGTCACGCCATCGGCCGCCACCTCGGAGGCCAGCGTCTTGGCGTAGCCGACGAGCGAGGCGCGCAGCGCGTTCGACATGCCCAAATTGGGGATCGGCTGCTGGACGCCCGAGGAGACGACGTTGACGATCCGGCCCCAGCCCCGCGCGCGCATCGACGGCACGAGATGGCCGGTCACGGTGAAGAGCGAGGTGATCATCGTGTCGAAGCTCTTGCGCCACTCGTCCGCCGAGACGTCGAGGACCGAGCCCGGACGCGGGCCGCCGCCATTAGCGACGAGGATGTCGATGTCGGTCGAGCCCTTCGCGCCGAGGCTCTCCACCGCGCGTTCGACGCTGCCCGCGTCGGCGAGGTCGATCAGGAGGGTCGAGGCGTTGGCGCCGAGCTCGCCCGCGATGGCGTCGAGCCTGGCCTGATCGCGGCCGCCGAGGACGACATGCGCGCCCTCCGCGTGAAGGGTGCGGGCGATGGCGTTGCCGAGGCCGCGCGTCGCTCCGAGAACGAGGGCGCGCTTGTTGGTCAGTCCGAGATCCATGAGATCAGCCTTTCAGACGGGTTTCGAGGCGCGCCAGAAGCTCGTCGAGCTCCTGATGGTCGCGCGGGGAGAGTTTGGGTCCGGGGTGGCGGACATGGGCGGTGGCGATGGCGCCGCGCCGGCGCAGCACCTCCTTGCGCACCGCGAAGCCGAAGCCGAGCTGCTGCTCGTGGCGCAGATACGGAAGGTAGACGTCGAAGGCGTCCTCCGCGCCCTCCGCGTCGCCGGCCTGGAAGCGGTTCACCACCTCCACCAGCATCTCCGGATAGGCGAAGCCCGTCATCGCGCCGTCCACGCCCCGGCGCAGCTCCTGCGGCAGATGCAGCCCGCCATTGCCGACGAGGATCGAGACGCGGCGCCCCTCCCCCCTGTCGGAGCGCTCGCGCATCTTCGTGATCTTCGTCAGCCCCGGCGATTCCTCGTGCTTGAGCATGACGAGGTTCGGGAAGGCGTCGATCAGGCGGTGCAGCACGGCGACGGAAGTCGAGACGCCCGTCGTCTGCGGATAGTCCTGATAGCAGACGGGAATGCCGTCGAGGCGCGAGAGCACCGTCTCGAAATAGGCGTAGATCTGGTCGTCGGTCTTCAGCCCCGGAATGGGGGCGACCATCACGCCCGCCGCGCCCGCGTCCATCGCCGATTTGGAGAAGGCGACGAGATTGTCCGTGCCGGGGTTGCTGGCGCCCACGATCACCGGTTTGGCGCCGTTCAGCCGCTTCATGTAGCGGTCGAGGAAGCGCTTCGATTCGTCGGGCGTCAGCTTGTTCGCCTCGCCCAGAATGCCGAGGATCGTGAAGCCGGTCACGCCCTTCTCGACATAGAAGTCCACCAGCCGATCGGTGGATTCGAGGTCGAGCGACCCGTCCTCTCCGAAGGGCGTCGGCGAGATGATGTAGACGCCCTTCGTGGTTTCGTTGATCCGTTCGGCTGCCATGCCTGTCTCCCGTTTCCGCTCAGATGGAGGAGAGCATCGCGATGATGCTCTTCTTCACGTTCTCGATATGCGTCTCGACCAGAGCGCGGGCGCGCGTCGCGTCCTTCGCGCGCAGGGCCTCGACGATCTCCAGATGTTCCCTGTGACCGACGGCGAAGCGCTCGGGGATCCGCTCGACGTTGAACATGTGCGTCTTCAGACGCAGTTCGCCGATCAGCCGTGCCAGCAGCGAATTGCCGCTGTGGGCGGCGATCGCGCCGTGGAGGAGATTGTCGATCTCCCAGTCCTCGTCGACGGTGGGCGAAGGCTGCGCCATGAGGCGCGCGATGGCGGCCTCCACGGCGTCGAGCTCGGCCTCGGGGATGCGGCCGGTCGCGAGCGTCGTCGCCTCGCCTTCCAGAAGCCGCCGCACGTTCAGCGCCTCGATCACCCCGCGCGTGGACAGGCCGCGCACGACCAGGACGCGGCTCGCGTCGCGGCTGACGAGCCCTTCGCGCTCCAGCCGACCCAGCGCCTCGCGCACGGGCGTGCGCGACACGCCGAGACGCTCGGCCAGCCGCCGCTCCTGCAGGACCGAACCCGAAGGCAGCTCGCGACGCAGAATCAGATCGAGCAGCTGCTGGTAGACGCGCTCGCCCAGATGCCGGTCGGCCGGAGAGGCACCTGCGTCCTCGGAGGGGGAATTGACGGCCATCGATGCCTTCGGCTTCACGCTGCCGCGTGCTTTTCGATGGTATACCAGAGGAATGCAAGCGTGATCGGCGAAGGATCGGATGTTCGTCGTCGGAAACGGGCTCAACCGTCGATCGGAGCGCGAGGCCTGCGCGACGCGCCGCCGGATCGCGCGCGAATGCCGGCGCGCGAGATGCGACAGCATCGGCCCGAAAATCGGAATCGATCTTCGGAAAGCCTGATGCGTCAAATCAAAGAGGTAGAGCGGCCTCTGTGCGTCCGAACGGATGCACGGCGCTCTACGGTTCGACGGTCGGCTCCGGGCAAAAGAAAAGCCCGCCGGAACGAAGCTTGAGGGCTGGTTCCGCGGGCTGAGGATTGGTTGCGGGGGCAGGATTTGAACCTGCGACCTTCAGGTTATGAGCCTGACGAGCTACCGGGCTGCTCCACCCCGCGCCGTGCCGTTCGGGCCGTGCGGCCCTCGGTGAAGCGCGATATAGGCGATCGTGACGGCTCTGTGAACCCCCTTTCCGGATCTCCCGACCTTAAAGTTTCGCCTCGGGCGCGGCGGATGCTGTAGGAAGCCGGCACGCACAGACAGACCGGAGTTCCGCTTGCCCTTCACCATCGCCACTTGGAACATCAATTCGGTGCGCCTGCGCCTGCCGCTCGTCGAAGGCTTCCTGCGCGACCACCGGCCGGACGTCCTCTGCCTGCAGGAGACCAAATGCCCGAACGAGCTCTTCCCGAAGGAGGCGTTCGAGGCGCTCGGATACGAGCACGTCGCGTTCCATGGCCAGAAGGGCTATCACGGCGTGGCGACCCTCTCGAAGCAGCCCTTCGAGGACATCGTGCGGCAGGATTTCTGCGAGGTCGGCGACGCACGCCACCTCTCGACGCGCATCGCTGTCGGCGGAACGCGCATCCGCATCCACAATCTCTACGTCCCGGCGGGGGGCGACGAGCCCAACCCGGCGATCAATCCGAAGTTCGACCACAAGCTCAAGTTCCTGGCCGAGATGCGCCTGATGCGCGCCGCGGCCGAGCCGGGCGTCTCCGCCATCCTCGTCGGCGACCTCAACGTCGCGCCGCATGCGGAGGACGTCTGGAGCCACAAGCAGCTCCTCAAGGTCGTCTCCCACACGCCGGTGGAGACAGACGCGCTCCTCGCCGCCATCGAGGAGGGCGGCTGGGACGATCTCGTGCGGCGCCACATTCCCCTCCCCGAAAAGCTCTACACGTGGTGGAGCTACCGCTCGAAGGACTGGACGGTGGGCGACCGGGGCCGGCGGCTCGACCACATCTGGGCCTCGCCCGATCTCGGCGAGCGGCTGATCGAGGCGCGCGTCCTGCGCGAGGCGCGGTCCTGGGAGCGGCCGTCGGACCACGTGCCGGTGCTGGCGACGCTCGATGTCTGAGCCCTTCTTCGAAGGCTTCGCGCTTTCGGAGATCGAGGCCGGCGGCGTCCGCTTCCGGCTGCGGCAGGGCGGCGAAGGACCGCCGCTCCTGCTTCTGCACGGGCACCCGCGCACCCAATCCACGTGGTGGCGGGTGGCGCCGCTTCTGGCGAAACGCTTCCGGATCGTCTGCCCGGACCTGCCGGGCTTCGGCCGCTCGCGCTTTCACGAGGGTGCGGACCTCGCCGAGGTCTCGACCAAGCGCGCCAAGGCGGCGGCGCTCGCCGCGCTCATGCAGGCGCTCGGCCACGAGCGCTTCTTCCTCGCCGGCCACGATCGGGGCTCCTACACCGCCTTCCGCCTGGCGATGGACCGGCCGGACCTCGTCGAGCGGCTGACCCTGATCGACTGCGTTCCGATCCTGGAGGCATTGGAGCGTTGCGACGCGCGCTTCGCCGAAGCCTGGTGGCACTGGTTCTTCTTCGCCGCGCCCGGCGGCAAGGCGGAGCGGGCGATCAACGCCGACCCGGACGCGTGGTACGCGCCCGACGCGGCGCGGATGGGGGCGGCCAGCCATGCCGACCTGCGCCAGGCCATCCACGACGAGAGCGTGGTGGAGACGATGGTCTGGGACTATCGGGTCTCGCTCGATCGCGACCGCGCCGACGACGAGGCGGACCGCCGCGCCGGCCGAACGCTCGCCTGCCCGACGCTCTGCCTCTGGTCCTCGCGCGACGATATGGAGGCGCTCTACGGCGACGTTCTGTCCGTCTGGAGACCCTGGGCGCCCGATCTTCGCGGCGGCCCGATCGACAGCGGTCACCATGTCGCCGAGGACGCGCCCGAAGACCTCGCTTCGGCCTTGGGCGGCTTCTTCGACGATCTCAGTCCCGGAAGCGGCTCTCCAGCCGGGTGATCGCGCCGGTGAGGTCCACGAGGTCGGAGGCGACGCGCTCGCGCAGCGTCTCGGCGATCTCGGGAAACTCCTGCAGCATGCGCCGGAAGAGCGGACGCGAGATGCGGATCACCTCGCAGTCGGTGCGCGTCACCGCGCTCGAGCCGCGGCGCGTCTCGATGACGAGCGCGAGTTCGCCGAGCAGAGCGCCCGGGCCGACCGTGGCGAGGATCCGGGCGTTCCCGCCCTCGCCGGCGACGAGGTCGATCTCGCCCGCCACCAGAACGAAGCCGGCGTCGGCCCGCGCCTCCTCCCGGTACAGGTACTCGCCCGCGCGCACGATCCGGTGCTCGGCGCCGAAGGCCAGGAGACGGCGCTGGTCGCGCGTCAGATCGGCGAACAGAGCGACGCCGCCCAGAATATCGATGTCGCTCTCGAGGCTCATCGGCTTATGACATCGCGTCCCCGTTGCGCGAACGCGTCATGCGCTCGCGCACAGTATCAGGATCAATCCCTTCGCAAGGATCAATTGACCTTGGCCGTCCCCCCGGGCGGCGTCAGGTCGGGCTGCCCCTCAAGGCATAAGCTTGTAGCCGCCCGACTCGGTGACGATCAACCGGGCATTCGAGGGGTCGGGCTCGATCTTCTGACGAAGTCGGTAGACATGCGTCTCCAGCGTATGGGTGGTGACGCCCGAATTGTAGCCCCAGACCTCCTCGAGCAGCACGTCGCGCGTCACCACGCGGCGGTCGGCCCGGTAGAGATAGCGGATGATCGCCGTCTCCTTCTCGGTCAGGCGAATGCGCCCGCCCTTCTCGTCGGTCAGCGCCTTCTGGCTGGGGCGGAAGGTGTAGGGTCCGACCTGGAAGGTCGCGTCCTCGCTGAGCTCGTGCTGGCGCAGCTGGACGCGGATGCGGGCCAGAAGGACCGCGAAGCGGAAGGGCTTCGTCACGTAGTCGTTGGCGCCGGATTCCAGGCCGAGAACGGTGTCGGCCTCCGAATCGTGCCCGGTCAGGATGATGATCGGCGCCGCGAAGCCGGCCTTGCGGAGGATCTTGACCGCCTCGCGCCCGTCCATGTCCGGCAGGCCCACATCCATGACGACGAGATCGACGCGGCCTTCGCGCGCGGCGGCGATCCCGGCGGCGGCACTTCCCGCCTCCTGCACGACGAACTCCTCATGCAGCGACAATTGCTCGGCCAGCGTCGTCCGCAGATCGGTGTCGTCGTCCACGATCAGGATGCTTCGCGCGGTCATGGATGTAATCTAGCTTTCTTCTGTTTCTCGAACGAGCAGGCCCGTCCTACCGCGTTGGTCCCCTTCCGTCTGGAAACAATCTGTGAACGATAGGCACCGGAGTCCAGCTTTCGAAGGCGTCTCTTGCGAAAAAGACATCGACTGACGGTGCGGCGCTCGCCGTCCGACCCCTTGAAGGGAATCATCGCGGCGGGTTCCCTTCGTCTGCGCTGCGCCATCGGCAAGGGCGGCACCTCGATCTTCAAGCGCGAGGGAGACGGCGCGAGCCCGGTGGCGCGGATGGAAATCCTGTCCGCATGGCGCCGGCCGGGGCGGATCGCCCTGCCGCGTCTGGCTCTGCCCTCCCGCAACACGACGGCCAGGGACGGCTGGTGCGACGCGCCGGGCCACGGCGCCTACAACCGCCCCGTCCGGCTGCCCTTTCCGGCCAGTTGCGAGCGCATGGCGCGCGCGGACCTGCTCTACGATGTCGTCCTCGTCCTCGACTGGAACGTGCGCGAGCGCCGATCGTCCCGCGGCAGCGCGATCTTCCTGCACCTCGCCCGCCCCGGCTACGAGCCGACGGAAGGCTGCGTTGCCGTGTCGCGCCGCGACATGGTCCGGCTGGCGCCGCTCCTTCGAACGGGCACGTCGGTCGAGATCGTCCGATGAGCGGCAAAGCATGAAGGTCACGCGGTCGTTTCGTTGAACCGAAACTTTCCTGCGTCATTTGCCCCTGTGTCGGCGTTGGGACCGCAGAAGAAGAGGAGTGACGACACATGCGCCGCAGCGAGATTCAGTCCGAGCCGACGGTCAAGCCCTACGACCAGCCCACCGGCGGCTGGGGTTCGATGAAGTCGCTTCTCGACAAGTCCCTGGCGGAGAAGATTTCCAAGCCCGCGCTCATGGCGGCGCTCGCCAAGCAGAACAAGGCGGACGGCTTCATGTGCGTCTCCTGTTCCTGGGCCAAGCCCGGCAAGGAGCACGCCCATCCGGTGGAGTTCTGCGAGAACGGCGCGAAGGCGACGATCTGGGAGATGACCGAAGCGCGGACCGACAAGGACTTCTTCGCCCGGCACAAGCTCACCGACCTTCTGGAATGGACCGACTACGAGCTGGAGAAGCATGGCCGGCTGACGAGCCCCATGCGCTACGACGCCACGCTCGACCAGTACGTGCCCGTCTCCTGGAAGGACGCCTTCGCGGAGATCGGCGCGGAGCTGCGCAAGATCCGCGAGTTCGATCCGAAGGCGGTGATCTTCTATCTCTCGGGCCGCGGTTCGCTCGAGACGAGCTTCATGTACCAGCTTCTGGCGCGCATCTACGGCAACCAGAACCTGCCCGACTCCTCCAACATGTGCCATGAATCGACCTCGGTCGGCCTGCCGAAGTCGATCGGCTCGCCCGTCGGCACGGTGACGATCGAGGATTTCGATCACACCGACATGATGTTCTTCTTCGGCCACAACACGGGCACCAACGCCCCGCGCCTGCTCCACCCACTGCAGGAGGCGCGCAAGCGCGGCGCGCCGGTCGTCACCTTCAATCCGGTCCAGGAGCGCGGCCTGATGCGCTTCAAGAGCCCGCAGAACCCGGCCGAGATGCTCTCGCCGGGCCCGGGCACGAAGATGTCGAGCGACTATTTCCAGATCAAATGCGGCGGCGACATCGCCGCGATGACCGGCATCGCCAAGACCGTTCTGCAACTCGACGACGAGGCCAAGGCCAAGGGCGGCGAGCGCGTTCTCGACGTCGCCTTCATCGAGGAGCACTGCCACGGCTTCGAGGAATTCGAGGCCTTCGTGCGGGCCTCCTCCTGGGACGAGATCGAGCGCGTCTCCGGCCTCTCGCGGGCCGATCTGGAAGGCGTCGGACGCACCTATTCCAAGGCCAAGGCCGTCATCGGCCATTACGGCATGGGCCTGACGCAGCATCGCAACGGCGTCCAGAACGTCCAGATGCTGTGCAACCTCCTCCTGATGCGCGGCAATATGGGCCGCAAGGGCGCGGGCGTCTCGCCGATCCGCGGCCATTCCAACGTGCAGGGCCAGCGCACGGTCGGCATCACCGAGAAGACCGAGCTCGCGCCGGTCGAGAAGTTCGAGCAGTTCTACGGCTTCCAGGCCCCGCGCGAGAAGGGCAAGGCGACGGTCGAGGCCTGCCAGGGCGTGCTCGACGGCACCGTGAAGGGCTTCATCGGCCTCGGCGGCAATTTCGTTCGCGCCATTCCCGAGACGCAGCTCATGGAGAAGGCGTGGCGCAATCTCGACCTGCATGTCGAGATCGCGACCAAGCTGAACCGCTCGCATCTCCTGCCGGGCAAGGTCACCTATCTCCTGCCCTGCCTCGGCCGCACCGAGCGCGACACGCAGAAAACGGGAGACCAGTGGGTCTCGATCGAGGACTCGACCGCGACCATCCACGGCTCCTTCGGCTACCGGCCGCCCGCCTCGCCCGAGCTCCTGTCCGAGCCGCGCATCGTCGCGGAGATCGCCAAGGCGACGGTGCCGGGCGAAAGCACGATCCCGTGGGACGAATGGGTGGGCGACTATTCCATCGTGCGCGACGAGATCGAGCGCTGCTATCCGCAGCACTTCCGGGACTTCAACCAGCGCTTCCGCCAGCCCGGCGGCTTCCGCCGCGACATCAAGGCGGCCTATCGCGAATGGGAAACGCCGAACCGCAAGGCCAACTTCCTGGTGCCCGAGGACGGGTTCGACGCCTTCACCAACATCGACCTGACGGGCGAGAACGTCTTCACGCTGATGACGCTGCGCTCCAACGACCAGTTCAACACGACCATCTACGGCTATGACGACCGGCTTCGCGGCGTTCACGGCTCGCGCATGGTCGTGCTGATGAACAAGGACGACATGAAGCGCCTGGGCTTCAAGGACCAGGACTTCGTGGATCTGGAGACCAACGCGGATGACGGGGTCGAACGCCGCGCCACGGCCTTCCGCGTGCACTCCTACCCGCTGCCCAAGGGCAATGTCGGCGGCTACTATCCGGAGCTGAACAAGCTCGTGCCGCTCTGGCACCACGCCAAGGAGAGCGACTGCCCGGCGGCGAAATCCGTGCCGGTCCGCATCACGCGCTCCACGGGCCCGGTCGCCTGACGGGTCGAGGCGGACTTCGTTAAAGGGTCGGGCGCGAGAGCGTCCGCCCCTTTCTCATTCGGCGGGGGCCCGCGCCTGCGCCTCGGCCAGCTGCCGCTCCAGCTCGGCCTCGCGCTCGGCGCCCGATTTGGAGAAGCGGGCGAGACCGAGATAGACGACCGGCGTCAGGAAGAGCGTCGCGACCGTCGACAGGCCGAGCCCGCCGACGATGACGTAGCCGAGCGACATGCGCGCCTCCGCCCCCGCCCCGAGCGAGAGGATGAGCGGGACGCCGCCCAGGACCGTCGAGATCATCGTCATCATCACCGGGCGCAGGCGGATGACGCTCGCCTCCTCCACGGCCTCGCGCACGCTGCGGCCCTCGTCGCGCAGCTGGTTGGCGAACTCCACGATCAGGATGCCGTTCTTGGCCATGATCCCGACGAGGAGAACCAGCCCGATCTGCGAATAGAGGTTCAGGCTCTCCCCGAAGAAGGAGAGCGCGAAGACCGCGCAGGCGAGCCCGAAGGGCACGGTCGAGATGATGATGAGCGAGGAGACGAAGCTCTCGAACTGGGCGGACAGGACGAGGAAGACGATGAGGAGCGCGATGGCGAAGACGATGGTCACGCCGCTCGACGTCTCCTGCAGGGCGGCGGCCTCGGCGAGCGGTACGAGGACCATGCCGTCGGGCAGGCGCTCGGCCGCGAAGGCGCGCAGCTCGTCCCAGCCCTCCTGCACCGTCAGGCCCGTGGAGAGGTCGGCCGACATGGAGACCGCGCGCGACTGGTCCTCGCGCGCCAGCGAGGGCGCGATCGCCTCCTCCTCCATGCTCGCCACGCTCGACATCGGGATCATGCGCCCGTCGCCGGCGCGCAGGAAGATGTTCTGGAGGTCCGACGGGTCGAGCACGGGCTCGGCGGTGGAGACGAGCCGGATCGGCACCGAACGGTCCTCGACGAAGGTCGTGGCGATCTCGCGCCCGTCGAGGAGGGACTGCATGGCGGTGGCGATGCCGTCGATGGCGATGCCGAGATCGGCGGCGCGGCGTCGGTCGATCCTGACCGAGAGCTGCGGCTGCGTGGCGTCGAAGGAGAGTTCGGGCGTGCCCCAGCGCCCGTCGGCCGCCATCGCGTCGCGCAGATCCTCCGCCGCGTCGGCGATGGCGTCGTAGTTCGAGCCGGTGATCGCGAAGCTGAGGCCGCGCCCGCCGCCGCGGATGCCGAGCGAGTTGGGCTGGATCGCCCGCGCCGAGACGCCGGGAATGTCGGCGAAGGCCGCGTTGATCTCGCCGACGATCTCGCCTTGGCTGCGCTCGCGGTCCCGCCAGTCGGCCAGCGGCATGACGAGGAAGGCGCGATTGCCCGTGCCGAGCCCGACGCGGGAGAGGATCGTCGTCGCCTCGCCGCTCGCCACATAGGGGTCGAGCACCGCCTCCACCGCCCGCATCTGGGCGTCGGTGTAGTCGAGCGACGCGCTCTGCGGCGCCGAGACGCTCATCAGGACGACGCCCCGGTCCTCGTTCGGCGTCAGCTGGCTCGGCAGGGCCTGGAAGACGACGAAGGCCGCCATGGCGAGAACGGCACAGGCCGCGACGACGGCGACCGGGAAGGCGAGGGCGAGCCGCAGGAGGCGCCTGTAGAGGCCCGCGGCACGGTCTCCGAAGCGGCCGATGGCGCGCTTCGCGGGTCCGGGCTCGCGCTGCCGGCCGATCAGGCGCGAGGCCAGCATCGGGCAGAGGGTCAGCGCGATGAAGGAGGAGATCGTCACCGAAATGGCGAGGACGAAGCCGAACTCGCGGAAGAGCCCGCCCGCGACGCCCGGCAGGAAGGAGATCGGCACGAAGACCGCCGCGAGCGTCGCCGTGGTCGAGATGATGGCGAAGAAGACCTCGCGCGCGCCCAGCACGGCCGCCGCCTGCGCGCCGAGCCCCATGGCGCGGCGGCGCACGATGTTCTCCAGGACGATGATCGCATCGTCGACGACGAGGCCGGTCGCCAGCACCAGCGCCAGGAGCGTGATGATGTTGAGCGAGAAGCCGGCGAGATAGATGCCCGCAAGGACACCGACGAGCGCGATCGGAATGGTGAGCGCGGGGATGAGCGTCGCCCGCATCGACAACAGGAAGAGGTAGATGACGGCAACGACGATGAGGATCGACAGGACCAGCGTCGAGCGCACCTCCTCCAGCGCGCCGTTGATGAAGATGGCCTCGTCGGAGGTCACGATCACCTGCGTGCCGTCCCGCATCTGCTCGTTGATCTGCGCCGCGGCCTCGCGCACCCCTTGCGAGATCGCGATGGTGGACGAGCCGGCCTGCCGCAGGATGTCGAGGCCGATGCCGGTCTGTCCGTTGACGCGCAGATAGGAGCCCGCCTCGTCCGGGCCGAAGCGAACGTCGGCGACGTCGGAGAGGCGCGTCGAGGCGTCGAGCATGATGGCGGCGAGATCGGCCGGGTCGCTCACCGAGGCGTCGGCGCGCACGACGAGCGTCTGGCGCGACGACCCCAGCGATCCCGCCGGCGCGTCGAGCGCGGCATTGGAGAGCGCCGCCGTCACGTCGGCGACCGTCAGGCCGCGCGTCGCCAGCTGGTCGGGGCGGATATCGACGAAGATCTGGCGCTCGCGATCGCCGGAGAGCTGGACCGCTGCGACGCCCTCCACCGCCGCCAGCCGGTCGGAGATGCCCTCGTCGACGAGCGTCGTCAGGTCCTCGATCGCGAGATTGGGCGAGAGCACGGCGAGGCGCATGATGGCGTCCGCGTCGGCGTCCGCCTTCACGATGCGCGGCTCCTCCACGTCGTCGGGAAGCTGGCGCACGACGCTCGACACCGCCTCGCGCACGTCGCTGGCCGCGACGTTCAGGTCCGTCGAGGTCGAGAATTCGATGGTGACGCGGCTGGAGCCGAGCCGGGAGGTCGAGGAGAGCGAGACGATGCCGGGGACGCGCGCGACGGCGCCCTCGATCGTCGAGGTCACCTGCTGGTCGATCACCTGCGGGGAAGCGCCGCTGAAGTCGGTCGTGACCGAGATGACCGGACGATCGACGTTCGGCAGCTCGCGGATCTCCACGCCCTGGAAGGCGGCGAAGCCGGCGACGACGATCAGGAGGTTGACGACGATCGTCAGGACCGGGCGGCGGATGAAGAGCGAGGTGAACTTGGTGAGCGCGTCGGTGGCGCCGTCCCTGGCCGTCACCGTGCGACCTCGGCGGCGTTCGCACCCGCGCCGAAGGCCGCGCGGCGCGACGGGTCGGCGCCGGCCCGTTCCGCCCCGCCCGCGCCGGGCGCGTCGGCGACGGGCGCGCCCGCGACACCGCCCGCGTCCTCGGGGTTGCGCACCCTCACGCTCACGCCCTCGCGCAGCGACTGGATGCCTTCGACCACCACCGCTTCGCCTTCGGAGAGGTCGTCCGAGGCGACGAGGAGGCGGTCGACGTTGCGCTCCACGATCCGGACCTCGGCCTTGGTGGCCGTCCCGTCGCGCACGCGCCAGACATAGGGGCCGGTCCGCTCCCACTGGACCGCGAGCGGATCGACCGACAGGAACTCCTGCCCCGGCAGCGCCAGCTCGATCGAGAAGGACATGCCCGGGCGCAGATCGTCGGCCTCGTTGTCGAGCAGGGCCTCGACGCGAAGCGTCCGGCTGGCTTCGTCGATCCGGCTGTCGATCGCGGAAATCTCGCCCTCGTAGACCGTGCCCGAGCGCGTCGTCGGCATGGCGCTGAGCGGCTGGCCGACGGACAGGTCGGAGACGAAGCCCTCCGGCGCGTTGAAGGCGACCTTGAGCCGCGCGCGGTCGTCGATCGTGGCGATCAGCGTCGAGTTGCCGACGAGGGCGCCCGTGTCGATGGAGGTCAGGCCGACGCGCCCGCCGATCGGTGCGAGGACGCTGCGGCGCTCCAGCGCGATCTCGGCGGCGCGCAGATCGAGCCGTGCGGTCTGCAACGCGCGCTCCACCTCCTGAAGCTGCACGGCCGTGACGGCGGCCGAGGAGGAGAGCGAGCGGTAGCGCTGCAGCTGCTCCTCGGCGGCCGAAAGAGCGATCCGGGCGCGTTCGACCGCGAGCTCCTGGTCGGCGCTCTCCAGCCGCGCGAGCACGTCGCCGGCCGCGACCAGCGTTCCGGGCCGCACGCTCACTTCGGTGACGATGCCGGCGGCGTCGGGATAGACCTGCACCGAGCGCTCGGCCTCGCCGGTGCCCACGGCGCGAAGGCGGTCCCGCGTCACCAGCGGCCGCGCCGCATCGACGACGACGAGCGGATCGCCGGCCGGGCCGCGACGGCCCTGCGTCGGGCCGACGCGCTCCACCGGCGCCGGGGCGATCGCGGCGACGACGGGATGAAGCGCCTGGGGGAGCGGGCTGCCCTCGGCCGTCAGGGTGGCGCCGACCGAAGGGTCGAGCCGGATCCAGACCACGCCCGCGATCGCGAGGACGGCGAGCGTGACGACGCCCTGCTTCCAAATTCCCATGTCACGCCTTCTCGTCGCGGGCCGCTCCCGTCCCGCCATCATCGTCCCCCGACAATGAGGATAGGCGAAGGCGGCCGAAGGCACCCCATAAAGTTTCGTAAGGTCGGCGAAGCGCGGCCCCGATGTCCTTTGCCGCCCGCGCGCCTATCTCCCGGACGATGGCTCGGCTGCCCTGCCGCGCGAACTCCATTGGCCGCGAGGACGAAACTGCGATGAAGGTGCATGCGATCCTCAACCGCGACGGCGGCACGCTGAAGACGACGGACCTCGCCGTCCTCTCCAGGCTGATCGAGGACGAGTTCCGGCTTCACGGCCACGAGATCGAGGTCGAGGTCGTCGCCGGACAGGACGTGGTCGGGGCGATCGGCGGCGCGGGCCGGCGCGAGGACATCGACGTCCTTCTCGTCGGCGGAGGCGACGGCACGGTCTCCTGCGCCGCCGCGACGCTGATGGATCGGCGCACCGCGCTCGCCATCCTTCCGGCCGGGACGATGAACCTCTTCGCCCGCAGCCTGCAGATCCCGCTCGCCCTTCAGGAGGCCGTCTCGGCGCTCGCCGGCGGGCGCGTCACCGCCGTCGACATCGCGACCGTGAACGGCAAGCCCTTCGTCCACCAGTTCTCGGTCGGCCTGCATGCCCGCATGGTCCGCGCCCGCGAATCCCTCGACTACGGGTCGCGCATCGGCAAGATGTGGGCCTCGACGCGCGCCATCGTCACCACGCTGCGAAGCCTGCCTCTGGTCCACATGGAGATCGAGATCGACGGCAAGCGCCAGCGCATCCAGAGCCCGGCCATCGCCGTCTCCAACAATCTCTACGGCGAGGGCCATCTGCCCTTCACCGACGAGCCGCAGGCCGGGCAGCTCGGCATCTACATCTGCCGGACCGACAACATCACGGCCGTCTCGAAGCTGGCGCTCGACATCCTGCGCGGCGCCTGGCGCGGCAACCCGGCGCTCGCGATCCTCACCGCCAGGACGATCAAGATCGACGCCACCCTGTCGAAGGCAAGCGGCCGCGCGGTGCGCGACGGCGAGCTGGTCGATCTCGAGCCGAGCTCCGAGGTCAAGATCCATCCCCGCGCGCTGCGGGTGCTCGTCCCGCAGGACGCGACGCTGTCGGACTGATCCGCCCGATCCGAGCGCCGCTCCGTCACATCGCCGCCACACTCGCCCTTCCGGGCGTGCCGCTGGGCAGGACATAAGTTGACTCGGGCGATCCAGTTAAACTAGCGCTTTCGGGCCGGTGCCTCGGGGGCTTTCGCATCGGCGACCGCCTGCCGAGCCTCGGGACATCGCCATGACCATCCTTCCCCGCCGCGCCGCCGGGCGCAGCCTTCTCGTCTCCACGGCGCTCTTCGCCGGGCTCCTGCCGGCGAGTGCGCAACAGAGCGTGACGCTCGACACCGTCGTGGTGGAGGGCGGCGTTCTCGGCGGCACGGGCACCGGCCCGTTCACCGGCTACGTGCCGGCCGCGAGCGTCAGCGCCGGCAAGAGCGACCTGCCTCTGATTGAAACGCCGCAGGCCGTCAGCGTGGTGGGCGCCGAGCAGATCGCCGACCAGGGCGCACGGTCCGTCACCGAGGCGACGCGCTATTCGCCCGGCATCCGCTCCGAAACCTTCGGCGCCGACCCGCGCAACGACTGGTTCCTGATCCGCGGCTTCCCCTCGCAGGTGAACAGCTACTTCCTCGACGGGCTGCAGCTCCAGTCGAGCGCCTTCGCGACCTGGAAGGTGAACCCCTACCTGCTCGACCGCATCGACATCCTGCGCGGCCCCTCCTCCGCGCTCTACGGCTCGTCCAATCCGGGCGGCCTCATCAACCTCCAGTCCAAGCGCCCGGTCATGGCCAACACCGGCGAGGTCTCGGTCGGCGTCAACGAGTTCGGCAATGTCTGGAGCGGCATCGACGTCAACGGCGTGAACGCCGACGGCACGCTCGGCTACCGGATCGTCGCGACGGGCAATGCCGGCGACACGAAGGTGGACTTCACCGAGGACGACCAGTTCGCGCTCCTGCCCTCGATCACCTGGTCGCCGGACGCGAGCACCAGCCTCAACCTGTACGCGCACCTCTCCAAGGCCAAGACGAACGGCCAGAACTTCCTGCCTTACGAGGGCACCGTCGTGGATGCCCCGTTCGGGCGCATTCCCCGCTCGCTCTTCACCTCCGAGCCGGACGTGGACGAGTTCGACCGCGAGCAGGCGATGGTTGGCTACGAGTTCAGCCATTCCTTCAACGACGCCGTGACCGTGCGCCAGAACCTTCGCTACGGCGAGCTGGCGGTGGATTTCCGCACGGTCTACGGCCTCGGCTATGTCGATCTGGACGGCGACTTCCTCGGCGATCCGGCGAGCGGCCTCCTCTCGCGCGGCGACTTCAAGACGCAGCCGCGCATTGACCTCTTCAACGTCGACAACCAGCTCGAATGGGCGGTGGAGACCGGGCCGGTGGCCCACACCTTCCTGTTCGGGCTCGACTACCGGCACTTCGACTTCGACGAGGATGCCGGCTTCGCGATGGCGCCGCCGCTGGACCTTCGCAGCCCGTCCTTCACCGGCGCGCCGGGCGTCGATTCACGCTACGCCCTCGGCTCCACGCGGCAGGAGCAGCTCGGCTTCTACGCGCAGGATTCGATCCGCTACGGCAATCTCGGCCTTCTCCTGTCGGGCCGCTACGACGACGTCTCGACCCGCACGGACGACCGGCTCTTCGGCGGGCGCTCCGAGACGTCGGACGGCGAGTTCTCGGGCCGCGCCGGCCTCATCTACAATTTCGAGAACGGCCTGGCGCCCTATGCCAGCGTCTCGCGCTCCTTCCTGCCGCTCGTCGGCACGGAGGGCCTGTCGGGCGACCCGCTGAAGCCGGAGACGGCCACGCAGTACGAGGCGGGCATCAAGTACCAGCCGGAGAGCTGGGGCGGCAGCCTGATCGGCGTCTCGGTCTTCGACCTGACGCGCGAGAACTTCACGACGACCGACGGCACGCTCTTCAACCGCCAGATCGGCGAGGTGAACTCCACCGGCGTCGAGTTCGAGGCGGTCGGCCAGATCACCGACGCCCTGAAGGTGACCGCGGCCTACACCTTCCACGACGTCGAGGTGGAGGCCGGCGCCCCGACCGAGATCGGCCGTCGCCCGACCGCGACGCCGGACCAGTTCGGCTCGCTCTGGCTCGACTATTCGGTGCTCTCGGGCAATCTCGAGGGCCTGAGCGTCGGAGGCGGCGTGCGCTATGTCGGCTCGTCCTACGCCGACATCGACAACACGCTGAAGGTTCCGGACGTGTGGCTGGCGGATGCCGCGATCCGTTACGAGAAGGGCAATTACGCCGCGGCCCTGAACGTCTCGAACCTCTTCGACGAAGAGTTCGTCGGTTCGTGCTCCTCGCCGACCGCCTGCTTCTACGGCGACGCGCGCGAAGTGAAGGCGACCTTGACCTACAAGTGGTGAGGCCGGGCGCCGGGGTCCTCCAGCCCGGCGTCGAACGGACCTGAAACGAAGAAGGCCCGGCGGATCGTCCCCGCCGGGCCTTCTTCGTTCGTTCTCCGGCCGGATCAGGCGGAAAAAGCAGGCGCGCCGACGAGATCGGCCTGCGTCTCGCGGTGGCCGGCCTCCTGGGCCCGCACCAGCCGCGCATAAGCGCCGCCGCGCACGACGAGTTCGCTATGGCTCCCGGTCTCGGCGATCCGCCCGCCCTCCACCACGACGATGCGGTCCGCATGGCGGATCGTCGACAGACGGTGGGCGATGACCAGCGTGGTGCGCCCGGCCGAGAGTTCGGCCAGCGAGCGCTGGATCGCCCGCTCCGTCTCGGTGTCCAGCGCCGAGGTCGCCTCGTCGAGGATCAGGATCGCCGGGTCCTTCAGGAACATGCGCGCGATGGACAGGCGCTGCTTCTGCCCGCCCGAGAGCTTCACGCCGCGCTCGCCGACAACCGTGTCGAGCCCGTCGGGAAGGTTCGCGACCATCTCCTCCAGATGGGCGCGTGCGATCGCCGCCTCGATCTCGGCCTCGCCGGCATCGAGCCGCCCATAGGCGACGTTCTCGCGCACCGTACCGCCGAAGAGGAAGACGTCCTGGCTGACGACGCCGATCCGGCGCCGCAGCGAATCCAGCGTCACCTCGCGGATGTCGTGCCCGCCGATGCGGATCGCCCCACCGGTGACGTCGTAGAAGCGCGGCACCAGCGAGCAGATCGTGGTCTTGCCCGCGCCGGAGGGACCGACGAAGGCGACCGTCTCGCCCTCGCGGATTGTCAGGTCGATGCCTGCCAGGACCGAGCGCCCGCCCTTGTAGGCGAAGCGGACGTCCTCGAAGACGATGTCGCTCTTCGCCTCGGCCGGCAGAGGCCGGGCGCCCGGCGTGTCGGCGATGTCGGGCTCGGTGTCCAGAAACTCGGTGTAGCGGCGGAAGCCCGCGATGCCCTTCGGATAGGTCTCCAGCACCGCGGCGATCTTCTCGACAGGGCGGAAGAAGACGCCGACGAGGAGCAGGAAGCCGACGAAGCCGCCGTAGGAGAGCTCGCCCTGGATCACGTACCAGGTGCCCGCCACCATCACGATCACCTGCGTCAGGCGCATCGAGAAATAGTTCAGCGACTGCGAGACGGCCATGATCCGGTAGGCGTCGAGCTTGCGGTCGCGATAGGCGCGGTTGTTGACCGCGAAGAGGCTGCGCTCGTGCTCCTCGTTGGCGAAGGCCTTCACCACGCGGATGCCGCCGACATTCTCCTCGATGCGCGCGTTGAAATCGCCGACCGAGGCGTAGATCGAGCGCCAGGTGGCCGCCATGCGCGTGCCGTAGCGCGTCGTGACATAGGCGCCGACCGGGACCACGATGCCCGTGATGAGCGCCAGGTCCACATGGATCGAGAGCATCAGCGCGAAGGCGCCGAGGAAGGTCATGACGGCGATGAAGAGGTCTTCCGGGCCGTGATGGGCGATCTCGCCGATCTCCTCCAGATCCTTGGTCAGCCGGCCGACCAGATGCCCGGTCTTGACGTTGTCGAAGAAGCCGAAGGACAGCTTCTGCAGATGGTCGAAGGCCCTGCGGCGCATCTCCGTCTCGATGTTGATGCCGAGCATGTGGCCCCAATAGGTGACCACGGCCATCAGGCCGGTGTTGAGGACGTAGATCGCCATGAGCCCGGCCGAGGCGAGCAGGATCAGCGTCCAGTCGCCCGAGGGAAGCAGCCGGTCGATGAAGAGCTGGACGGCGAGCGGGAAGCCGAGCTCCAGGAGGCCGGCGAGGATCGCGCAGCCGAAATCGAGCGCGAAGAGCCCCTTGTAGGGGGTGTAGTAGGCGAAGAAGCGCTGGAGCATGTCGTCATTCCCGGATGGCGCGATGTCTCGCGCCGGCGCAGAAAACTCACCCCGCACCGCAAGGTTTTCCCGTATCAGTCCCGGCGCGCCGCCGCCAATCCCTCGTCGCCGAACGGGCGTCAGTCGAAGCGGATCGGAACCGTCAGCGAGACCGACCGTCCGCCCGGCGGCACCGGGAACGGGCCGGCGCGCCCGACGAGCGCCACCGCCGCCTGATCGAGCACGGGGCTGCCCGAGGATCGCGCGAGGCGCACGCCCGAGGCCGCGCCATTGGCGGAGATCGTGAAGGAGACGACCGCCGTGCCGCGCCCGCCGCCGGGCGGGGTCCGGCGCGCCCGGTTGAGCCGGGCCTGCACCTGCGCCTGCCACTGCTGCTGCGCGGCGCGGGAGACCGGCGCGCCCTGCGAGGCCTGCTGGCGCTGCTGGCCCTGGCTCGCGGCCGAGGGCGGGGGCGCCTGTCGGCGCTGCTGCGCCTGCTGACGCTGCGGCTCGGGCCGACGCTGCTCGCGGCGCGGCTGCTCGCGCGGCCGCTCCGGCTCGACGCGGCGCGGCGGCGGGTTCGGCCGCATGGTCGGGAGCGGAATGGCGTCGACGCGCAGTTCCTCCTCCGGTGTCGGCTCGGGCTCGGGTTCCGGGAGCGGCTCCGGTTCTGGTTCCGGCTCGGGCTCGGGCTCGGGAACGAGTTCCGGCTCCGGTTCGGGAAGCGGCTCCACGACCGGTTCCGGTTCCGGCTCCACGACCGGTTCGGGTTCCGGCTCGACGACCGGCTCGGGTTCGGGTTCCGGCTCCACCACCTCCTCGGGCGCCTCGACGGGTTCCTCCGCCTCCTCCGGCACGTCGGTCGGCGCGATCTCGGGCGCGGCGGCGGGCGGCGCGAGCTCGATCAGGACGGCCGCCTCCGGCGCACCCTGGGGCGGCAGGTCGGGCTGGCGCGCGAGCAGCGTCCAGGCGCCCATCGCGTGGACGCCGAAGACGACACCGGCCGCGAGCGTCCAGCGCAGGGCCGCGCCGGTTCGCGAGCCGGTGAGGGCGGCGCCGTGGAGGTTGGCCGTCATGGCGCGGTCGGCGCGCCCGCGCGGGCCGCCTGGGCGGCGCGTGCCGCCTCGACGGCGGCGGCCGGGTCCTCCGCGCCCACGAGACCGATGCGCAGATAGCCCGCCGTGCGAAGGTCGTTCATCACGTTCATCAGATCGGCATAGGCGACGGCGCCGTCCGCGCGCAGGAAGACGCGCTCCTCGCGATTGCCGCCCGTGCGGCGGTCGAGCGCGGCGCTCAGCGCCTCGGCGGTCACCGGCTCCTCGCCGAGCGTCAAAGAGAGGTCCTGCTGCACGGTCAGGAAGATCGGCTCGTCCGGCCGCTCCTGCGGCGGCGCGTTGGAGGTCGGCAGATCCACCGGCACGTCCACCGTCGAAAGGGGCGCTGCCACCATGAAGATGATCAGGAGGACCAGCATCACGTCGATGAACGGCGTGACGTTGATCTCGCTCATCTCGTCGGCTTCGTCGTCGCCCCCGCTCTTCAGGTTCATCCCCATCGGATCACTCCGCCGGCTGGGCGTAGGGCGAGCCTTGGCCGGCGTCGCGCCGGTCGAGGTCGCGCGAGAGATGGCGCATCACCGCCGCCGAGCCGTCCGCGAGGATCGCGCGATAGCCGGCGATCGAACGCGAGAAGGCGTTGTAGATGATGACGGCGGGGATCGCCGCGACGAGGCCGATGCCGGTGGCGAGCAGCGCTTCGGCGATGCCGGGCGCCACGACCGCCAGATTGGTCGTGTTGGTCTCGGCGATGCCGATGAAGGAGTTCATGATGCCCCAGACCGTGCCGAACAGGCCGACGAAGGGGGCGGTCGAGCCGATCGTGGCCAGGATGCCGGTGCCCCGCGACATCTGACGGCCGGAGCGGGCCTCGATGCGCTGCAGGGCGACGGCGACGCGCTCCTTCACCCCGTCGGCCGGAAGCCGGCCGGAGAGTTCGCTTTCGGAGGCCGCCGTCAGGGCGAGCGCCGCGACGGGTCCCCGCCTCAGCGGCTTGCGACCCTCCTCGATGGCCCCGCGAAGGCTACCCGCGCGCTCGATCCGCGCCACCTGCGACCGCGCCCGGCGCTTGGCCAGCGCCAGTTCCAGCGCCTTGGCGAGCCAGATGGTCCAGGTGACGAAGGAGGCGAAGACGAGGCCGATCATCACGGCCTGGACCACCCAGTCGGCGGCCATGAACATGCCCCAGGGCGACAGATCGTGGGCCATGGCGGCTCCGGCGACGTCGCCGGTCTCGACGTCCACGGCTTCGCTAGCAGCCAGGGGCTCGGCGGCGGGCTCGGCCGAAGGCGCCTCTGCGGCCTCCGGCTGCGCGGAAACGACAGGCTCGGCCGGTGCCGCCTCGCCCGCTCCGGTCGGGGCGGCGGGCGGGGACGGCGGAGCGACGGTCGAGGATGAGGGTTCCGTGGTCGGGGCGGGCGTCGCGGCGGAACCTGCATCGGGCTGCGACGGCGCCGCGTCGGGCTGTGGAGCGACGGCGCCCGGCAGGCTCGTTTCGGGGGCGTTCGCCTCCGGCGCGCTCGTCTGCGGCGCGCCGGCTTCGGGCACCGGCTGGCCCGGCGCGGCATCCTGAGCGAACGATCCGGTGGCCACGACCGCGGCGACGGCCAGAACGATCGCGCCGGCCACGTGCCGGCGCAGGAAGGACGACAAGATCATCGTTGCCCCTTTAGGGGCGGAGGGACCGGACCTCCGCTGGCATCCCCGCCATCCGGAGCGTTCGGCGGCCGGTCGCGCGCCTCTTCGGGTCGGGGGTCGCCTGCGGACTATAAATCCTGATGACCCGAGTCAAGTTAGTCGACGGGTCCGGGGCCGATTTCTATAGATCTTGCAAAATGTTAGAGGAATTCCAAACTAGACGATCCGACGCTGGGCGGCGCGTAGCGCTTCGCTTCCCTTGCGGCCGGTCGGGGTATCGTTCGCCGCATCCGCGCTTCGGGGTTTTCGCGGCGCGAGCGCGCCATCCCGCTCGCGCAGCGCCGAAAGAGAGAACGGAGCGCGCATTTCGTCCCACGACGCGGCCGAGGGCTCGATCGGCTGCAACCCGTTCTCACCGATCCCGGAATGAATGTTCCGACGCGAAATTGAGCACATTGCCTGTTCTCCCTGCGCCTCCAAGCCAGAAGATAGGCAACGGGTTCCGGCATGCCGAATCCTTCAATCGATTAGCGCCGAACACGTTTCGATGAAGGTCGCGACGCGATGGCCGCGGGCGGGCGCTCCGACAGCCCCGCAAAAGTTAACGGAACGATAAGCGGGACGCCGGGACTGCGCTCGACCCGGCGCAGGGGTTCCGGGGATCCGACACATGGCCGTCGATACGCTGAAGATCGCGGGGAGCGCCTCCCCCGTCGCCGCCTCGCTCGGGGCCGCCAAGGCCGGGCGACGCTCGGCGCGCGACATCGGCTTCGCCTTCGGCATCGTCTTCATCCTCGCGGTTCTCTTCGTTCCGATTCCGCCCATCCTGATCGATCTCGGTCTGGTGCTTTCGATCGCGCTCTCCGTGCTCGTCCTGATGGTCGCGCTCTGGATCCAGAAGCCGCTGGAGTTCTCGGCCTTCCCGACCGTCCTACTCATCGTCACCATGCTGCGTCTGGCGCTGAACGTCGCGACCACGCGCGTCATCCTTTCGCACGGCAACGAGGGCGTGAACGCGGCCGGGCACGTGATCGGCGGCTTCTCCAACCTCGTCATGGCCGGCGATTTCGTGATCGGCCTCGTCGTCTTCGCCATCATCATCACGGTCAACTTCCTCGTCATCACCAAGGGCGCGACGCGCATCGCGGAAGTGGGCGCGCGCTTCACCCTCGACGCCATCCCCGGCAAGCAGATGGCGATCGACGCCGATCTCGCCGCCGGCCTTCTCGACGACAAGCAGGCGCAGGCGCGCCGCCGCGAGCTCGAGGAGGAAAGCTCCTTCTTCGGCTCAATGGACGGCGCGTCGAAATTCGTGCGCGGCGACGCGATCGCCGGCATCATCATCACCACCGTCAACATCTTCGGCGGCATCATCATCGGCATCACCCGCCACGGCATGGACGCGGGCAGCGCCGCCGACGTCTTCGTCAAGCTGTCGGTCGGCGACGGCCTGGTCACGCAGATCCCGGCGCTGATCGTCTCGCTCGCGGCGGGCCTTCTGGTCTCCAAGGGCGGAACGCAGGGCGCGGCCGAGGCGACGGTCATGCGCGCCCTCGGCCTCTATCCGCGCGCGCTGGCGGTCGCCGGCATCCTGATGGGCGTGCTCGCCGTCCTGCCGGGTCTGCCCTTCCTGCCCTTCGCCATCATCGGCTCGGTTCTCGGGCTCGCGGCCTATCTCATTCCGCGCAACCGCGCGGCGGAAGAGGCGCGGGTCGACGCCGAGCGTGCCGACGCGGAGGAGAAGGCGGCGGAGGTCGAGCGCCAGTCGGTCAAGGAATCGCTGAAGATCGTCGAGGTCGAGCTCGTCCTCGGCAAGCAGGTCTCGGCGCAGCTCGCCTTCCAGCGCGACGAGCTCGCCAGCCGCGTCCAGAAGATGCGCCGCCGCTTCGCCTCGCGCTTCGGCTTCATCGTGCCGCAGATCAAGCTCTCCGACGACCTCGCCACCGATCCGCGCTCCTACGAGATCAAGATCCACGGCACCTCGACCGCCAGCCAGGAGCTGCGGCTCGGCGATCTTCTGATCGTCCTCGGCGAGCAGGCCCCGCCGGACATTCCGCACGACCTGACCAAGGAGCCGGCCTTCGGCCTGAAGGCCGCCTGGATCTCGGAGACCTTCGCCAGCGCCGCCCGCCGCGCCGGCTTCGAGCCGGTCGACACGCTGTCGATCATTCTGACCCACCTCTCCGAGGTCATCCGCAACAACCTCTCCCAGCTCCTGTCCTACAAGGACATGCGCGCGCTGCTCGACCGGCTGGAACCGGAGTACAAGCGGCTGACGGAGGAGATCGTCCCCGCCCACATGTCCTATTCGGGACTGCAGGCGGTTCTGAAGCTGCTCCTGGCCGAGCGCGTCTCGATCCGGAACCTGACGCTGATCCTGGAGGCGATCGCCGAGATCGCGCCGCATGTGCGCCGCTCGGAGAAGATCGTCGAGCATGTGCGCATGCGTATGGCCCAGCAGATCTGCGGCGACCTCATGGTCAAGGGGCAGCTTTCGGTGCTGCGCCTCGGCAACCGCTGGGATCTCGCCTTCCATCAGGCGCTCAAGCGCGACGCCAAGGGCGACGTCATCGAGTTCGACATCGACCCCCGCCTCGTCGAGGACTTCGCCGCCGAGGCGACCAAGATCATCCGGGAGAAGACCGCCGAGGGCGAGAACTTCGTCCTCGTCGCCTCGCCGGACGCCCGCCCCTATGTGCGCATGATGATCGAGCGCATCTTCGTCCATCTCCCGGTGCTCTCGCATCTGGAGATCGCACGCGGCGTCGACATCAAGGCCATCGGCTCGATCTCATGAGCGCGGAGGCGTCGACGGTCCTTCTCGGGCTGTTCCTGGTCTTCTGCCGGGTGGGCTCCTGCCTGATGCTGCTGCCGGGCTACGCCAGCTCGAACATCCCGGCGCAGATCCGGCTCTTCGTCGCCATCGCCCTGTCGCTGGCGATCTCGCCCATGCTCCTGCCCGAGCTCCTGCCCGTGGTGCGCGGCGCCGACGACGCGGCCCGGCTGAGCCTCATCATGGGCGAGATCCTGAACGGCGCGATGATCGGCCTCTTGGGCCGCGTCTTCATCCTGGCCCTGCAGTTCATGGCGAACTTCATGGCCTTCGCCGTCGGCATGGGCCAGGGCTTCGGCACGCCGATGGACGAGGCCGAGCCCGTCCCGGCCGTCGTCTCGCTCATCACGCTGACCGCCACCGTGATGATCTTCTCCTTGAACCTCCACGCGGAGGTCGTCTCGGCGATCATCGCCTCCTACATGACGCTGCCCGTGGCGCTCGGCTTTTCGCCGCGCGCGGGCCTCGTCGCTTTGACCGACAATCTCGACGACACGTTCCGCCTGGCGCTGCGCATCGCCAGCCCCTTCGTCGTCTACGCCGTCGTCGTCAATCTCGCGGTCGGCATCGCCAACAAGCTGACGCCGCAGGTGCCGATCTACTTCATCTCCCTGCCCTTCGTGCTGGCGGGCGGGCTCATCCTCCTCGGCTTCTCGATCGGCGAGTTCCTCACCGAGTTCCTCGCTGCCTTCCGCAGCTGGGTGCTGAACGGATGAGCGCCTCGCGCGCCGACCGGCTGGAGCGGCTGCGCGCCCTGCAGGGCCGTCGCCGCGAGATGGAGGAATGGCGGCTGGCGACGCTGGAGCGGCGCGCCGGCGAACTGAAGGCCGAGGCCGAGGCGATCCTCGAAAGTCTCGGCGCCCACTCCCCGCTCTCTGGCCTGTTCCTGGAGGCGAAGGCCCAGCGCCTGCGCCGCAAGGAGGCCGAGCGTGCCGAGACCCTTCGCGAGGCCGAGGCCGTCCGCACGTCCGCACGCGAGATCGCGGCGACCGAGAAGCGGCTGGAGCGGCTCGGCCTGCAGGCGCGCGCGAGCGAGAACGCCGAGGCCGAGAGCCGGAGCCTCGCCGACATTCTCGACGCCCATCTCGCGTCGCAGCGCGCAAGCCTCGAATAAGCGGCCGGGCTTACATCCTTCAGTCATGACGATCGAAGCCCTGACCACGCTCTCGCGCTCCATCGAAGCGCTCGCCACCGAACGGACGAAGCCCGCCGCGGCACCGGCCGCCGGTGGCGCCGCCGGCGCCGATTTCGAGCGGGCGCTGGACGCGGCGGCCATGCGGCCGGTCGAGGCCAAAGGTCACCAGAGCGGCAAGCCGGACGATCTCGAGCAGTTCGAGGGCTTCGTCCTTCGCACCTTCGTGGAGGCCATGCTTCCCAAGGAGGGCACGAGCTTCTTCGGCTCGGGCACGGCCGGCGGCATCTGGCGGTCCATGATGGCCGAGCGGCTCGGCGAGGAGCTGGCGGCCGGCGGCGGGATCGGCATCGCCGACCTCCTGCGCGACCAGGCGAACGCCTCGGCGTCGGCCGGGCGCGAGGATCTGCGCGCCGAAGCCGACCGGGCGCTCGCCCAATCCGCACGGACGCTGCCGACGCCCTGATCCGCATCGCATACCTGACATTCCAGTTCTGTTCCTTCGGAGTACCACCACTTGGAAGCGGTTCTCACCCAGGCCATCAATCGTCTCGAAGCCGTTCTCGCAGGAGAGACGATCGCGCTGCGCGCCGGCCGCCAGCTCGACCTCGGCGAAACGAGCAACCGCAAGAACCAGAGCCTTCTGGAGCTCACCCGCATCGCGCGCGGCATAGAGCCCGGCACGATGTCGGACGCGCTGCGCTCCCGGATGGGCGTCCTGCGCGAGCGCCTGGAGGACAACAGCCAGCTTCTGCGCCTCCACATGGAAGCCACCGGCGAGATCGCCGGCATCATCGCCCGCTCCATGGCCGAGGCCGATTCCGACGGCACCTACGCCGCCTCGGCCCACGGAGTCGTCACCCCGCGATGATCAAGATCCTCGGTCTCGGCATCTGGGTGCTTCTCGTCGCGGTCGGCTCCTCCTACGTGACGGCGTCGGTGCGCGAGAACGCGGCCGTGGCCGGGGACGAGCCGACCTATTTCGCCGGCCTGGACTACCGGCGCACCGAGGGCATCTCGGTGCCCATCATCGCCGACGCGCAGATCCGCGGCTACGTGCTCGCCCGCTTCGTCTACACGATCGACGGCAAGCTCGTCGCGACCATGGCCGTGCCGCCGGACCCCTTCGTCGTCGACGAGGCCTTCCGCTCGATCTACTCGGTCGAGGGCTTCGACTTCGAGAACCCCGAGCGCTACGACCTTCCCGCGCTCACCGGCTCGATCCGCGACGCGGTGAACGCGCGCTTCGGCTCCAACATCGTGCGCGAGGTGCTGGTCGAGCAGTTCGACTATCTGCCGAAGAACGAGCTCGGCGGAGAGGGCGCGCGCCAGATGCTCGACCAGCGGGCAGGGTAAAGAATCCCGTAATGTCTTTTCGTTAAGCATGTCGCGAACGCGCCGCCGCCCGGCGCGACGCCTCTCCTCGCGGGAAGTCCTCCATGCTCTCCACGCTCGCGAACTACAAACTCCTCGTCGGCGACATGACGAAGACGCTGGCGCGCGTCGAGGCGCAGGGCAACGTCGCGCGCGACGCCGCCTATTACCGCGACAAGATCGGAACGGTCCGCACCGTCGACGATCTGATGGGCGACTACCGGCTCTACTCCTATGCGCTGAAGGCGCACGGGCTGTCCGAGCAGGTCTCCTCGCCCGGCTTCGTGCGCAAGATCCTGGAAAGCGACCTCGCCGATCCGCAGAGCTTCGCCAACCGCCTGTCCGACCCGCGCTACCGCGCCTTCGCGACCGCCTTCGACTTCCAGACGGCATCGGCGACGACCGGCATCCAGAGCCAGGCCCAGACCGACCGGCTGGTCGAGGCATATTCCGAGCATCTGGTGCGCGGCGGCGCGAACGCGGCGCAGAAGGCGGAGACCTTCCAGACGAGGATCGCCCGGGTCGGCTCGGTCGACGAACTGCTGGCCGATCCCGACCTCTTCGCGATGGTCGCCAAGGTCGCCGGCCTCGACCCGGCCTTCGCCTCTAAATCCTTCATGCGCGCGGTCCTGACGGGCGGCGACATCGGCGCGACGACCTCCACGGGCTTGGCCTATCTGTCCGGCGCCTTCGACTTCGCGCCCGACGGAAGCCTGAAGCCCGGCGGCGCCGCGCAGACCCCGGCGCAGACCGCCGAGTTCGTCTCGCGCTACTTCTCCGCCGTCGGCCAGTCGACCAGCCCCCAGGCCGCGGCCTTCGACGCGCGCCATTTCGAGAAGGCCGCCCTTTCCGCCGCACGCGTCGAGGACCTCGTCGGCGACCCGACCGTCCTGCGTGTGCTCCGGCTGGCGGCCGGTCTCCCGGACGTTCCCTCCTCCGCCGACGTTCTGGTGAACCTCATCTCGCTGCCGGCGGACGATCCGAAGAATCCGCTCGCGCGGCTCACCGGCACGGACGCGACCAGCCAGGCGCAGCGCGAGAAGCTTCTGGCGGTCAGGGCCGCGTTCGACTTCTCGCACGGTGCGGGCACCGACCCCGTCACCGACCCCCAGCGGATCGCCGGGCTCGTCGATCGCTTCCACGATGCCCATCCGAAGGCCGATCCGAACCAGATCACGCTCCAGACCAATTCGTTCCGCGTCGCCTTGTCCAAGATGGATACGGTGAACGACCTTCTCTCGCGCGACTTCACCGGCCGGCGGCAGGCGCTCGACTACGTCCTCAAGGCCTTCGACATCGACCCCTCGACGCAGAGCCTGTCGAAGATCCGTCAGGTCCTGACGAGCGATCCGTCCGACCCGAACTCCTTCGTGCGCTCGCTCAAGGACGAGCGCTACGAGAGGCTCGCCGCCGCCTTCAATTTCGGACCGGACGGCAAGGCCGCGCCCGAGCGGCTGGCGCAGTCGGTGCGCGCCTCGCAGGAGACCGCGACGCTCTATGCCAAGAGCTTCGGCGCCGACCAGAGCGAGGCGACGAAGGCGGATATCCGCAAGGCGACGGTCAACTATCTGGAGGCCATCGGCGGCATCCGCTCGCTCGACGACATCCTCTCCAACCGGACCGTCCTCGACTACGCGCTGAAGGCGCACGGGCTCGACGGCGAGAAGCTGTCCACGCGCGACATCTCGAAACTTCTGACGAGCGACCTGACCGACCCGGACAGCTTCGCCCGGTCCTTCGGCGACAAGCGCTACACCGACTTCGCGGGCAGCTTCCGCTTCCAGGCGGACGGGCGGATCGGAAGCGGCGGCAGCGGGGCGCAGGATTCGGGCGATGTCTTCACCACCCAGAACCTCTACCTCCTGAACATGCTGGAGGAGCAGGCGGGGGAGACGAACGAGGGCACGCGCCTCGCTCTCTATTTCCTGCGCAAGTCGCCCGGCATCACCAACGCCTTCTCCATCCTCGCCGACAAGGCGCTCTTCGAGGTCGTGCGCACCGCGCTCGGCCTGCCGCAGCAGATGTCGCAGCTCGACATCGATCGTCAGGCGAAGATCCTGGAAAGCCGTCTCGACTTTTCGGACTTCAAGGACGCCAAATCGCTCGACCGGTTCATCGGGCGTTTCGCCACGCTCTACGACATGAACAACGGGGCGGGCGGGGCGTCCGACCCCGTCCTGCTTCTCTTCGGCGGCGGCGGCAATTCGAGCGGTATCGCGGGCCTGTTCTGAACGGTCAGCGGACCGCGTAATAGGGCCCGGCGGCGGCCAGGAAGTCGCGCGTGCCCATCGGCCCGCTTCCCTCGGCAAGGCTCAGGCCCGCCTCGTCTCCCCGCTCCCAGACCGTGCGCGAGAAGAAGCTCTCGCGCCCCGCCTCGTCGATGAGGCGGAAGGCCTCCGGCACGCTCTCGGACCCGAGGACGCGGATGCGCGCGCCTTGCGCGGAACGGTCGAGGATCAGGCAGTCGGCGACGAAGGTGCCGTCCATGGCGAGGATCTTGCCCGGACGCAGGCGCGTGCGCGTGCGTCCGTCCATCCGTCGCTCATCCGTTCGTTCCGTCATCCCGGCCTTCCTGAGGCGTCCCTTGCATCCGTTCGAACGCTCGAACGCTCGCCCGACCTCTTCGATCCGGCGCGTCGCGAGCCGAACTCGGGCGCCGCGAAACGCTATGGGCCCGATCTAGCGCGGAATGTCCCGGTCAGCGCGCAAGGGACCCGCGCGACGCCGTGAAAAGCTTATGGGATCGTTAATCGGCGTGTTTCGGCAAGGATTCGCAAACCATGCGGAGCGATTGAGCTCCGAGCGCGCTCCACCTTGCGCGCACGCTTAACGAATGCCGTCCATCCTGTCCGGGTTTCGACCGAACGGTTCCGAACCTGGACCCACGCCCATGCCGCAGCCCCGCGCCGCCAATGCCCTTTCGAGCGCCTCCTTCGCCGATCTCGCGCGGGAGGCCGTGCGCCGTATCGATGCCAAGCTCGCCTGGCTTCCGGACGGCACGCGCTGGACGAAGGTGGACTGGGCACTCTCGATCGTCGTGCTCGGCCTCGCGATCGGCTCGACCGGCTTCTTCACGGCCACCTACAGCGTCTTCTCCAACGACCCGGACTACTATTCGCGCCGCGCCATTGCGGCGCTGGAAGCCCGCGCCGTCGATCCGATCGAGACGGGCGCCATCGGCGGAGGCGCCGCCGCGCCCCACGATCCGGCGGAAGGCGCCCTCCCCGTGCCGGTTCTCGTGCGGCAGCCGCCGCTCGCCCCCTCCGACTACGAGATCGTGATGATCTTCGGCGGCGAGGCGTTCCTGGCGAGCCCGCGCGAGCTGTTCCGCGCGCGCGTCGGGACGGTCCTGCCGGGGCTCGGCAAGCTCATGGCTCTCGACGGCAACACGGTGCGCTTCGAGAGGGCGACGCTGGAGGCCGTGGAGCGCTGAGCGCGCTCCCGGATCCGTCCGCGCGCGGCTACTTCTTCTCAAGGAGGATCTGACCCTCCTTGCGGATCTTGCCCGTCAGCTTCTCGGCGATGGACGCCAGGAAGGCCGGCAGGTCGATCTCGACATGGACATGGTCCTCCAAGACGTCCAGCCGCCCGGTGACGGACTGCATCATGACCTTGGCCCGGAAATCGAGCCGGTCGCCGGTCCACACGTCCTCGAACTTCACCATGCCCCCGGTCGCGTCCGAGCGGATGCGGTCGAAGCCCTTGGCGATCCGCTCGCGGGCCTCGGCGCGCGTCAGCTTGTGCGGAATGTCGATCGTCACGGTCTCGGCCATCGGCGCGTCTCCTCGCATGTGCCGGGCGCATATGGCCGTTCGCGGCCGGCGATGCAACGAGAAAGGGGCGCCCGAAAGCGCCCCCCGTCATCCGTCACGACCGATCCGGATGACCGGATCAGGCCTCGGAGCCGCCGTTGCCGCCGGCACGACGCCGGTTGCGGTTGCGCGGCGCGTCGGGCCTCGCCGAATCGGCACGGACCGGAGCGCGGGCGCCGTCGCCCTGCGGCTTGCCGCGGCGCTCGCCGGGCTTGCCGCCGCGCGGGGCCTTGGACGCATTGCCGCCGGGGCGCGCGTTGCGATGACCCGGACGCCCGGCGTTCGGGCGCGGCGCGCGCGGCGCGTCGGCCGGAAGGGCGGCCAGGGCCGCCGCGTCCATGAACTCGGTCGGCTTCACGTCGAACTTCAGGCCCGTGAGCTTCTCGACCTGGCGCAGCTTGGAGCGCTCCGACGGATCGCACAGCGTGATCGCGATGCCGGACTTGCCGGCGCGGGCCGTGCGGCCGATGCGGTGGACGTAGCTCTCCGGCTCTTCCGGCAGGTCGAAGTTCACCACATGGGTAATGTCGTCGACATGGATGCCGCGCGCCACGATGTCGGTGGCGACCAGCACCTTGAGCTTGCCCGAATGGAACTCGCCGAGCGCCTTCTGGCGGGCGCCCTGGCTCTTGTTGCCGTGGATCGCCAGCGCCTCGATGCCGGCCTTGCCGAGATCCTCGGCGAGGCGGTTGGCGCCGTGCTTGGTGCGCGTGAAGATCACCGTCTTGTCGAAGCCGGGCAGGCTCTTGATCAGCCAGTGCTTTTTGGCCTTCTGCGGCACCAGGAAGACGCTCTGGTCGATCTTCTCGACCGTCACGACCTCCGGCGTCACCTCGACGCGGATGGGATCGGAGAGGATCTCGTTCGCCAGCGAGGCGATGTTCTGCGGCATGGTCGCCGAGAACAGGAGCGACTGACGCTTCTTCGGCACGAGCTTCATGATCCGCTTGATGTCGCGGATGAAGCCCATGTCGAGCATGCGGTCCGCCTCGTCGAGGACGAGGTGGCTGATCTCGGAGATCGAGAGCGCCTTCTGCTCGATGAGGTCGAGCAGGCGGCCCGGCGTGGCGATGACGATGTCCACGCCCTTGCGGGCCGTGTCGATCTGCGGACGGATCGACACGCCGCCGAAGACCGTCATGTGGGTGATCTTGGAGCCGTGCGTGAAGCCCTTCACGTTCTCGGCGATCTGTATCGCGAGTTCGCGGGTCGGCGCCAGCACCAGCACCTTGGTCGTGCCGGGCTTGGGACGGCCGCCCTTCTCCAGAAGGGCGTTGAGGATGGGCAGCGAGAAGGCGGCGGTCTTGCCGGTGCCCGTCTGGGCGATGCCGAGGACGTCGCGGCCCTTCAGGACGGCGGGAATCGCCTGTCCCTGGATCGGCGTCGGAACGGTGATCTCCATGCGGTCGAGCGCGGAGAGGAGCGCGTCGGCGAGGCCGAGCGACTGGAAATTCGAAATGGACAAAATAGGCTTTCGTAGAGCTGCAGCCGCCTCGCTCATCTTGGCGAACGGTGACTGCGGGGCGGCCGATCGTCCTCGCGCTTCACAAAAGCGACGGATCGGCACGGGCCGTGGCCCGGACGAAGACGTCCAGGCATGGCGCCGCATCGAGATTTCCGACGATAAGGATCGAGGGAGGATGGGCGCCGCGCGATCACGGCGTGACAGGTTCCATATCGGCGCGTTCGTCACGAAGGTCAAGTCGCGATTGTTTGACAAACTTTGCCAATAGGCGGATCGTCGAAGCCTTGAGCGAGGACTTTGGCCATGGCGACGATGAACATCTCCCTTCCCCAGCCGATGAAGGACTGGGTGGAAAGCCGCACCGAGGACGGGCGCTACGCCAATGCGAGCGACTATGTCCGCGACCTGATCCGCCGCGACCAGATCAAGCAGGAGAAGATCGCGAACCTCAATCGCCTGATCGAGGAGGGCGAGGCGAGCGGGTACACCGATCGGACGGTGGAAGACGTCTTTTCAGAGGCGAGGGAAGTCGCAGCGCGTCGGCGCTTGAAGGCATCGTGATATGGAGTACCGGCTGTCCGCGCAGGCGCAGCAGGATCTTCTCGCCATCTACGTGCAGGGTGCGGAACGCTTCGGGCCGGATCAGGCCGACCGCTACGCCGAGCGCTTCATCGATGCCTTCGAACGGCTCGTGGACTTTCCGGAGATGGCGCGCCCCCGTCGCGAGTACGGCGGCCGACGCATTCTTCGCGTCGGCATTCACATTGTCGTCTACCGCATCGAAGCGGACACGATCTTCGTGATCCGTGTGCGCCACGGTCGGGAAGACTGGCGAAGCGACGAGGACGATATCGACGTCGAGCCCTAACCCGCCAGCTCCGCCTTCAGCATCTCCAGCTCCAGCCACTCGTCTTCCTTGGCCGCGAGGCTGGCCCGCTTCTCCTCGATCGTCCTGGCGAGCTTGGCGAAACGGTCCGGGTTCTTCGAAAACAGCGCCGGATCGGCCATCTCGGCTTCCGCCTTCGCGATGTCGGCCTCCACCGCGGCGATTTCCTTGGGCAGGTTCTCCAGCGCGAATTTCTGCTTGAAGGACAGCTTCGCCGCGTTCCCCGACGCGCCTGCGCCAGACGGTTTCGACGCCGCAGCCGGCTTCGGCGCGGCCTTGGCCGTCGCTGCTGCCTCCTTCTCCGCGCCCCTTCGCTGCGCCGCCATGTCCGAATAGCCCCCGGCATATTCGAGCCAGACCCCGCCGCCGGAGGGCGAGATCACGCTCGTCACCGTCCGGTCGAGGAAGTCGCGGTCGTGGCTGACGAGGAGGACCGTGCCGGGATAATTGGCGATCAGCTCCTGCAGGAGATCGAGCGTCTCCATGTCGAGATCGTTGGTCGGCTCGTCGAGGACGAGGAGATTGGCGGGCGTCGCCAGCACCTTGGCGAGCAGAAGCCGCGCGCGCTCCCCGCCCGACAGATTGCCGACCGGCGTGCGGATCTGCTCGGGCGAGAAGAGGAAGTCCTTGAGATAACCCGCGACGTGGCGCGCCTCGCCGTTCACCATCACCTGGTCGCCCCGCCCGTCGGTCAGGGCGTCGGAGACGGAGAGGTCGTCGCGCAGCGCCGCGCGCTTCTGGTCGAGAAAGGCGATGTCGAGCTTGGTGCCGATGCGGACGCGCCCTTCGTCCGGCTCCGATTCCCCGATGAGTATCTTCAGGAGCGTCGTCTTGCCCGCCCCGTTCGGTCCGACGAGGCCCACCCGGTCGCCCCGCTGGATGCGGGTCGAGAAGTCGCGCACCAGCGTGCGCTCGCCGTAGCTCTTCGAGATGCCGACCGCCTCGATCACCAGCTTGCCGCTCTCGCGGACCGCGCTCGCCTCCATCTCCACCGTGCCGACGGCGCGCCGCGCGTTCTTGCGGTCGGCGCGAAGCTGGTGAAGGGCCGCGAGGCGCCGCTCGTTGCGCGTGCGCCGTGCCGTCACGCCGTAGCGCAGCCAGTGCTCCTCGCGCACGATCTTGCGGTCGAGCTTCTGGAGGTCCCGCTCCTCCTCCTCCAGCACCTTGTCGCGCCATTCCTCGAAATGGGAGAAGCCCCGGTCGAGCCGCTTCGTCGCGCCGCGGTCGAGCCAGACGGTTGCGCCGGTGGTGCGCTCCAGAAAGCGCCGGTCGTGGCTGATGATGACGAAGGCCGAGCGCGAGGCGCGCACCTCCTCCTCCAGCCATTCGATGGTCGGCAGGTCGAGATGGTTCGTCGGCTCGTCGAGGAGAACGATGTCGGGCTCGGGGGCGAGAACCCGCGCGAGGCCGGCGCGGCGCGCCTCTCCGCCCGAAAGCTCGGACGGGTGCGCGTCGGCGCGAAGGCCGAGTCCCTCGATCATGCGCTGGACCCGCCAGGCATCGTCGGCCGGTCCGAGACCGGCGGCCACATAGGCCTCGACGGTGCGCGCGTCGCCGAAATCGGGCTCCTGTCGCAGATAGCGCACGGTCGCCTGCGGCTGGCGGAAGACCTCGCCGCCATCGGCCTCCACCAGCCCGGCCGCGATCTTGAGCGCGGTGGATTTGCCCGAGCCGTTGCGGCCGACCAGCGCGATGCGCTCGCCCGGCAGGACGTTGAGTTCGACGTCGGTCAGGAGCGGCGTTCCGCCGAAGGTCAGGCGGACGCCGGCGAGGCGAAGAAGCGGAGGAGGAGCCATGGCCGGCTTCTACAGGATCGATCCGTCCGGCGGAAAGGGTTTCCGCGGCCAGAGCGCCGTGCGTCCGAACGGACGCAGTTGCGGCCGCAACCGATGGGACCTTGCGCAGCAGGTGGTTTGGTGGATCACTGAGATGTCATCGATCGGAGCGAAGCGACATGTCTCTGGAACACTGGCTGGCCTTCGTCGCCGCCTCGGCGGTCCTCCTCGCGATTCCGGGTCCGACCATCCTCCTCGTCATCTCCTATGCGCTCGGCCACGGCCGCCGTGTCGCGGGCGCCAGCGTGGCGGGCGTCGCGCTCGGCGATTTCACCGCCATGACGGCCTCCCTGCTCGGGCTCGGGGCGCTTCTGGCGACCTCCGCGACGCTCTTCACCGCGCTGAAATGGATCGGCGCGGCCTATCTCGTCTATCTCGGCCTCAAGCTCTGGCGCGCGCCGGTGGCCGAGCGGGCCGTCGATCCGGATGCGGTCCCGGCCGAAAGGCCCGTCCGCATCTTCCTGCACACCTATGTGGTGACGGCGTTGAACCCCAAGAGCATCGTGTTCTTCGTCGCCTTCCTGCCGCAATTCATCGATCCAGCCCGCCCGCTCCTGACGCAGATGATCGTCTTCGAGACCACCTTCCTGGTGCTCGCCACCGCGAACGCGGCGCTCTACGCCCTTCTGGCCTCCAGGGCCCGGCAGACCATCCGGCGGCCGGGCATCCAGCGTGTCGTGAACCGCGTCGGCGGATCGCTGATGATCGGCGCCGGCATTCTCGCCGCGGGCTGGCGCCGCTCGCCCGCCTGATCGCGCGCCCCTCGCGGCCCTTTACGGCGGGCTCTCGCTCGGGCCAGTCTGCCCGCCGGTGTAACGCGTTCCGGGAGGGGTCCGTATGGCGATGGAAGAGGTGCCCGCACGCGGGCCGCTCGCGGGCGCGCGCATTCTCGAACTCGGGCACTTCGTGGCGGCGCCCTTCGCCGCCCGGCTTCTCGCCGATCTCGGCGCGGACGTCATCAAGGTCGAGCCGCCGGGCGGCGACCCGGTGCGTGGCTGGGGCGAGCAGCTGGACGGCCATTCGCTCTGGTGGTCCCTGCACGGACGCAACAAGCGGTCCATCGCGGTGGATCTGAAAACCGAGGCGGGTCGCGAGACCGTCCTGAAGCTCGTGCGCGACTGCGACGCCGTCATCGAGAATTTCCGCCCCGGCCAGCTCGACCGGATGGGGCTCGGTCCCGACGTTCTGCGCCGTGAGAGACCGGGGCTCGTCGTCGCGCACATTTCTGGCTACGGCCAGGATGGCCCGGACCGCAACCGCGCGGCCTTCGGCGTCATCGGCGAGGCGGTCGGCGGCTTGCGCCATCTGACCAATCACGAACCCGGCGTCAGCGACCTGCCGCCGGTGCGCGTCGGCGTCTCGATCGGCGATTCGATCGCCGGTCTCTACGCGGCCTTCGGAATCGCCTGCGCGCTCTGGCAGCGCGACCGGCCGAGCGGCGACGGGCGGGGACGCACGGTCGACGTGGCGCTCTCCGACGCCGTCCTGTCGATGATGGAGGGCATGCTTCCCGAATACGGCAAGCTCGGCAAGATCCGTGAGCCCGCCGGCGCGGGCATCCCGACCGCCGCCCCCTCCAGCGCCTATCCGACGCGCGACGGCTGGGTGCTGGTCGCGGCCAATTCGGAGCCGCTCTTCGCGCGGCTCGCCACCCTTTTGAACCGCCCGGACCTGCCGACCGACCCGGATTTCGCGACCAACCGGGCCCGCTGCGCCAACCGGGCCCGGCTCGACGCCATCATCGGCGAGTTCACGGGACGCTACACGTCCGAAGAGGTGACCGCCCTCCTGCAGGCCGCCGACATTCCCCATTCGCGGGTCTACACGGCGAAGGATTGCGCAGAGGATCCGCAGTTCCGCCATCGCGGCATGGTTCGGGAGGTCGACGACCCCTTGCTCGGTCCGATGCTCCATGCCGGCATCGTCCCGCATTTCCCAGACGATCCCGGCGCGGTCCGCTGGACCGGCCCGGCCGTCGGGCAGCACACCGAGGCGATCCTCGCCTCCCTGCCGGGACGCAGCGAGCGCCCCCGCGACGAAAGCTGAACGCCTCCCTCGCCGCTCTATCCGACGCTTCCCGACACGGTCGCGTGCAGCCCGCCATCGACCGGCAGCTCGATCCCGGTGATGTAGCGCGCCTCGTCGGAGGCGAGGAAGACCGACGCAAAGGCGACGTCCCAAGCGTCGCCCTGGCGCTTCATGGGCGAGACGGCGGCGCGCTTGGCGCGCATCTCGTCGAGGTCGGCATGGTAGCCGCTGATCTGGCTGTAGACATGGGGCGTGTCCATGACGCCGGGCAGGATGCAGTTGGCGCGGATCCCGCGCGAGGCGTATTCGATCGCGACCGCACGGGTGAAATGGTTCACCGCCGCCTTGGAGGCGTAATAGGAAACATAGGGATAGCCGGTCCACCGGATCGAGGCGAGCGACGAGATGTTGACGATCGTCCCGCGCCCCTGCCGGACCATGACCGGAAGCACGGCCTTGCAGGTCAGGAAGACGCTGGTCGCGTTCACGTCCATGACGCGGCGCCAGCTCTCCTCCGACGCCTCCTCCACGCCGCCGGCGAGATTGATGCCGACATTGTTGTGCAGGATGTCGATCGCGCCGAAGGCTTCGAGCGCTTTCTTTACGCAGGTCGCGACCTGATCGGAGACCGTGACGTCGGCCGTGAGGGAGACGGCGTCGTGCCCCTCCCCCCGAATGATCGCGGCCGTCGTCTCGGCCGCCCGCCCATCGCGATCGACGCAGACGATTTTCGCGCCTTCTCGGGCATAGGCGACGGCGGCTGCTTTCCCGTTGCCCCAGCCTTCGCCGATCGAGCCCGCGCCGAACACGATGGCGCAGCGGTCCTGCAGTCGTTTCATGGATTCCCCTCCCCGGTTGGCTCTCGCTGTTGAGCCATTGGGGAGTGTTTTTGCGCTTTGGTGTTTTGGACATCAAGGCGGGGTGGTGTGTGGTGGGGGTTCTGACGGCGTGCGGGGAAGTGTTCTGTGGTTGTCGGGGTTGTCTGGCGTGCGGCTTGTATGGGCACGGTTTCGTGCGGCCTGCGGTCGACCGGCTTCGGGGCCGGTGGCACCTTTGGGAGCCAGGCTGGTTTCGTGGGCGGGGCGGATTGCGCCCTTGGGGCCGCTATCGGGGGCGGGTTTGGCCTGCGTTGGGGGCGGCGGATCTGCTGTGTTTCGGGGTGCTGGACGGCGCCGGCATTGCTCTTCCCGCGGCGAGCCCTTGCCCGCCCGTTCTTTCGTGGCCCGCCCGTTCTTTCTGGCGGACGAACGCAAAAATCCCCGGCGGCTTTCGGCCCCGGGGTTGTGGATGGTTTGGAATGGAGTGTGCTGTGTGTGAGAGAGGTGATGGATGCGATTTGCAGACCTGGCGGCGACCGACTTTCCCGCGTCTTAAGACGAAGTATCATAGGCGCTGAGGCGTTTCACGGCCGAGTTCGGAATGGGATCGGGTGGGGGCACCTCGCTGAACCACCAGGTCGGCAAATCGCATCACTGGAAGCTTGGGACGCTCACGCCGAACGGCTATCGAGCCGTTCGTCTCCGCTGGGGCGCGCCACGGGGCGCGACGCCCGTTCGGGCTTCCCCACGGACCCTTTCGGGTCCTCGGAGGGCACCCCGTCCGTCCATGTCAGCGAAGACCTTTGCGAAGGTCGAGCCGCATGGAGCGTGAGGTGACGTGAGCTGGTCTGTATCGTCATGCACCGCTGAGGGGCGCACGGCAGTCCCGACGCGATAGCGTCGGCGGAACCTTCAGGTTCCGGCCCGCCGCAGGTGATCGGCCCGTAGCCGATCGCCACGAGGCGAACCATGAAGAGATGAGGCAATGTTCATCACGGGCGCAGCCCGCTGATGAACATTGGCGAATGAGAACGATCAAGCCGATCGAGCGATTAGTACCGGTAAGCTTCATGCGTTGCCGCACTTCCACACCCGGCCTATCAACGTGGTGGTCTTCCACGGCTCTGATAGGGAATACTCGTTTCCAGGTGGGTTTCCCGCTTAGATGCCTTCAGCGGTTATCCCGACCGTACATAGCTACCCTGCACTGCGGCTGGCGCCACAACAGGTCCACCAGAGGTACGTCCATCCCGGTCCTCTCGTACTAGGGACAGATCCTGTCAATATTCCTGCACCCACGGCAGATAGGGACCGAACTGTCTCACGACGTTCTGAACCCAGCTCACGTACCGCTTTAATTGGCGAACAGCCAAACCCTTGGGACCTGCTCCAGCCCCAGGATGCGATGAGCCGACATCGAGGTGCCAAACAACCCCGTCGATATGGACTCTTGGGGGTCATCAGCCTGTTATCCCCGGCGTACCTTTTATCCGTTGAGCGATGGCCCTTCCACTCGGGACCACCGGATCACTATGACCGACTTTCGTCTCTGCTCGACTTGTCTGTCTCGCAGTCAGGCGGGCTTATGCCATTGCACTCGACGACCGATTTCCGACCGGTCTGAGCCCACCATCGCGCGCCTCCGTTACTCTTTGGGAGGCGACCGCCCCAGTCAAACTACCCACCATACACTGTCCCGGACCCGGATGACGGGCCGCGGTTAGACATCCATGACGATAAGGGTGGTATTTCAAGGATGGCTCCACGCGAGCTGGCGCCCACGCTTCAAAGCCTACCACCTATCCTACACATGCCGACACGAATGCCAGTGTAAAGCTATAGTAAAGGTGCACGGGGTCTTTCCGTCTGACCGCAGGAACCCCGCATCTTCACGGGGAATTCAATTTCACTGAGTCTGCGTTGGAGACAGCGGGGAAGTCGTTACGCCATTCGTGCAGGTCGGAACTTACCCGACAAGGAATTTCGCTACCTTAGGACCGTTATAGTTACGGCCGCCGTTTACTGGGGCTTCGATTCAGAGCTTGCACCCCTCCTCTTAACCTTCCAGCACCGGGCAGGCGTCAGACCCTATACGTCGTCTTTCGACTTCGCAGAGCCCTGTGTTTTTGATAAACAGTCGCTACCCCCTGGTCTGTGCCACCACCATACGGTTGCCCGCATGGAGGTCACGCTTCTTCCGAAGTTACGCGTGCAATTTGCCGAGTTCCTTCAACGCAGTTCTCTCAAGCGCCTTGGTATACTCTACCAGTCCACCTGTGTCGGTTTCGGGTACGGTCTATACGGTGGGGCTATTTCCTGGGACCCCTTCGCTGCCCAACCAATCCGATAAGGATGGACAACACACGGGATCCGTCACTCACCACCAGGCCCACGATTATTAACGTGGTTCCCATCGACTACGCCTTTCGGCCTCGCCTTAGGGGCCGGCTAACCCTGCTCAGATTAACTTTAAGCAGGAACCCTTGGACTTTCGGCGAGGGAGTCTCTCACTCCCTTTATCGTTACTCATGTCAGCATTCGCACTTCCCATACCTCCACCGCCCCTCACGGGTACGGCTTCAACGGCCTAGGGAACGCTCCGCTACCGCTTGCATCAAAGATGCAAACCCACAGCTTCGGTGTATGGCTTGAGCCCCGGTACATTTTCGGCGCAAAGACCCTTAAATCTAGACCAGTGAGCTGTTACGCTTTCTTTAAATGATGGCTGCTTCTAAGCCAACATCCTGGTTGTTTTGGGATC
>NZ_CM187563.1:3307500-3559432 GCF_059838215.1 Aureimonas sp. CAS
AGAAGATCGAGGTCCTGCAGGAGGAGATCGCCCGCGAGCTCGGCTACGAGATCGTCAGCCATCGGCTGGAGCTCTACGCGCGGCGCAGGCGCTCTCCGTCGGGCTGAGCCTTCCGGCCGATTCCCCCGATGTGCGAACCGCCGGGCACGAAGCCCGGCGGCGCCTCCTCGACTCAGACGAGCTTGGCGTCGAGGCTCACCTGGATGGCGCCGAGCGCCTTGGAGATCGGGCAGCCTTCCTTGGCCTTGTTCGCCAGCTCCTGGAACTTGGCGTCCTCGATGCCGGGGACCTTCGCCTCCAGCGTGATCGCGCTGGACTGCACCTCGAAGCCGCCGGAGGCCTGCTCGACGGTGACGACGGCGCGGGCCTTCAGCTCGTCCGCGGGCGTCCCGTTCTCGGCCAGGAAGTGCGAGAGCTGCATGGCGAAGCAGCCGGAATGGGCGGCCGCCAGCAGCTCCTCCGGATTGGTGCCGGACTTGCCCGATTCGTCCTCGAACCGCGCCTTGAACGAGTAGCCGTGCTTGTCGAGCGCGCCGGACTGCGTGGTCAGCGTGCCCTTTCCGTCGCCGAGGGCTCCGTTCCAGATGGCCGTGGCATGACGCTTCATGGGATTCTCCCTTGCCTGTAGGATGTCGTCGTCGGGCGCTGGACTCCCGGAGCGCCCGGTTCGGCTTCGCTGCTCAAAGTGGGTCGGGCCGGCGATCGTTCCAGACGCAAGGCTTCGTTCACCCGGCCGGGGCGAAAATGATGCGGCATCTTCGAACGCGAAAGGATCGGACGACAGCGCCATGGCGAGCCCCCTTCTCCTCAGCGCCGACGCGGACGTGCACGCGCGCAAGCGCGAATGGCTGGCGCGGCTCGGCACCGAGCGCGGCGCGGCGCAGGCGACGCTGACGGCCTACGAGCGCGACCTTCGCCAGTTCCTGGACTTCCTCGCCCGGCACGAGGGGCGGCCGGTCCGCCTCGCCGACCTCGCCGATCTGAAACCCGCCGATCTTCGCTCCTTCCTCGCCGACCGTCGGCGCGAGGGAGCCGGCGCGCGCTCCATCGGCCGCAATCTCGCGGGGCTTCGATCCTTTCTGAAGCATCTGGAGCGCGAGGGCCTGGCCTCCAGCGCCGGAGCCTCGGCCCTTCGCGCGCCGAAGGCGCAGCGCTCCCTGCCGCGACCGCTCGCCGCCAACGACGCCCTGGCGGTGACGGACGAGGCGGGTGCCATGGCCGCCGAGCCCTGGCTGTCCGCCCGCAACGTCGCGGTGATGACGCTGCTCTACGGCTGCGGCCTGCGCATCTCCGAGGCCCTGAACCTGCCGGGCGATGCGCTGGCCGACCCGACCGAGCGCTCGATGAGCATCACCGGCAAGGGCGGCAAGGCGCGGCTCGTGCCGCTGCTTCCGGCCGTGCTGAGCGCCGTCGCGGAGTATCGCCGCCTCTGCCCCTATCATCTGGCGGGCGACGCGCCGCTCTTCCGGGGCCACAAGGGCGGGCCGCTTCGCCCGCAGATCGTCCAGCGCGAGATGGTCCGCCTGCGCGGTCTTCTCGGTCTGCCCCCTTCGGCCACGCCGCATGCGCTGCGCCATTCCTTCGCGACGCATCTTCTGGCGGGCGGCGGGGACCTTCGCACCATACAGGACCTTCTCGGCCACGCGTCGCTGTCGACGACGCAGGCCTATACGGCGGTCGATTCGGCGCGGCTCCTGTCGGTCTATCGCGACGCCCATCCCCGCGCCCGGCGCGCCCCGCCCCCGGCCGGTTGAGCCGACCACCGTTCCGCCATCCGGGGCCGCGATGGTGGCGGCTCGTTCGTTCCGCCCCGAAAGGTCCCCCATGCCGCGCTTCCGCCCGTCCGGCCGACCGATCCGCCAACGGCTCGCGTCCTGCGCCGCCGCACTGACGCTCCCCTTCGTCCTGCTCGTTCCCGCCGTCGCGCAGGACGCGGCCTCCTGCCCGCCGGCGGCCAATCTCTTCGACGCTCTCCCGGCGCCCGACCGCGAGCGCATCGAGGCGCAGGCGCGTGACGTGCCGAACGGCGAGGGCCTGCTCTTCCGGATCGAGCGCGAGGGCATCGCGCCCTCCCATCTTTTCGGGACCATGCATCTGTCCGACCCGCGCATTCTCGCTCTGCCCGAGCCGGTCGAGGCGGCGTTCGCGGGTTCGAACCACCTCGTCGTCGAGACGCTCGACATCGCCGACGACCAGGCGATGGCCGGCCAGCTCCTGCTGCGCACCGATCTGACGCAGGTTCCTCCGGGTCGCTCGCTCGCCGATTTCGTGCCGCCGGACCGGCGCGACGATCTGGAGGAGGCGCTCCAGGCGGCGGGCACCCCGCTCGCGACCGTCCGGACCCTGCAGCCCTGGTTCGTCGCCGTGTCGATCGCCATGCCGGCCTGCGAGATCGCGCGGCAGGCGGACGGCGCGCGCGTGCTCGACCTGCATCTCTTCGACCGCGCCGAGGCGTCGGGGATGAGGCTATCGGGTCTGGAGACCGGCACGGAACAGCTGGAGGCCCTGGCCTCCCTGCCGCTCGACTTCCAGGGCGAGAATCTGATGGCGACGCTCGACGTCGCGGACCGCCTGCCGGACGTCTTCGAGACCATGATCGATCTCTATCGGGAGGGCCGGATCGCGCTCATCGGCTCGGCGATCGAGGCGGTCGCTCCCGCAGGAACCGACGAGGCGGGCGCCGCCGAAATCTTCGCCGCCTTCGAGGAGCGGGTGGTGACGGCGCGCAACCGCACCATGGCCGAGCGGCTGGCCCCCCTGCTCGAAGAGGGCGGCGCCTTCGTCGCGGTGGGCGCGCTGCACCTTCCCGGCGAAGAAGGGCTGGTCGAGCTTCTCTCCCGGGACGGCTGGACGGTGACGCGGGTCGAGTGAGACGTCCGGCAGTCGTCATCGCCCTGTCACGGAAGCGTCGCCGCACTGCCATGCGGTGCCCGTATGGGGGCGCGTCCCGGCCCGCCGGGTCCGGCTTTCGGGGCAATGCCTTGGCCGATACCTGTTCGTCGGTGCCGCGGGACAGAACGCGGCGCCGGCACGAAAAAGGCCGCCGCCGGGTCGTCCCCCGGCGGCGGCCTTCGCATGTGACGGCAACGAACGGCGCTCCGGGCGTCCGAGCCTTGACCCTTACATGTGGATCGGCTTGGCGAAGGTCGCGAAGGCGGCCTCGCGCACGGCCTCGGACATCGTCGGATGGGCATGGCAGGTGCGCGCCAGATCCTCCGACGAGCCGCCGAACTCCATGAGGACGGCCGCTTCGGCGATCAGTTCACCCGCGCCGCGCCCCAGGATGTGGACGCCGAGCACCCGGTCGCTCGCCTTGTCGGCGAGGATCTTCACGAAGCCGTCGGTGGCGAGCATCGCGCGCGCCCGGCCGTTCGCCATGAAGGGATATTTGCCGACCGCGTATTCCACGCCCTCGGCCTTCAGCTCCTCCTCGGTCTTGCCGACCGAGGCGACCTCGGGCTGCGTGTAGACCACGGACGGGATCACGCCGTAGTTCACGTGGCCGCGCTGGCCCGCGAGGATCTCGGCGAGCGCGACGCCCTCGTCCTCGGCCTTGTGGGCGAGCATCGGGCCCTTCACCACGTCGCCGATGGCGTAGATGCCCTCGACATTGGTCTTGTAGTGCCCGTCGATCTCGACGCGGCCCGCCTTGTCGCGGGCAACGCCCACCTCGTCGAGGCCGAGACCGTCCGTGAAGGGCCGGCGTCCGGTGGCGACGAGCACGACGTCGGCCGAAAGCGTCTGCGCCTCGCCGCCCTTGGCCGGCTCGAAGGTGACACTCGCCTTGTCGCCGTCCTTGGCGATGCCGGTCACCTTGGCGCCGAGCTGGAAGTCGAAGCCCTGCTTGGCGAGGAGCTTCTGGAAGGCGGAGGAGACCTCGCCGTCCATCGGGCCGAGGATCTTGTCGAGATATTCGACGACGGTCACCTTGGCGCCGAGCCGCGACCAGACCGAGCCGAGCTCCAGGCCGATCACGCCGCCGCCGACGACGACCATGGTGCCGGGCACTTTCTCGAGCGCGATCGCGTGGTCGGAGGAGACGACGGTCGTGCCGTCGAACTCGACCGAAAGGCCCGGAATGCCCGCGACCTCGGAGCCGGTGGCGATCACGATCGACTTCGCCGCGATGTCCTTCACCGCGCCGTCCTCGCCCGTCACCTCCACGGTGCCGGCGGCCTTGATGCGGCCGGTGCCGATCATGCCGGTGATCTTGTTCTTCTTGAACAGGAAGCCGATGCCGTCGACATTGGCCTTCACCGTCTTGTCCTTGTGCTCCAGCATCTTCGGCAGGTTGAGCTTGGGCTCGGCGTCGATGCCGAGCTCGGCGAAGGAGTGGTTGGCCTCCTCGAACATCTCGGAGGCGTGGAGCAGCGCCTTGGACGGGATGCAGCCGACGTTCAGGCAGGTGCCGCCGAAGGTCTTGCGCTTCTCGACGACGGCGACCTTCAGGCCGAGCTGCGCGGCCTTGATGGCGCAGACATAGCCGCCGGGGCCGGAGCCGATGACGACGAGATCGAAGGCGGAGGTGTCGGACATGGAACCGTGAAATCTCTCGTGTTGCGAGGGTTAGGCGAAGAAGAAGCGGAGAAGCATGAGCAAAAGGCCGAACATGGCCACGACGAAGACGAGGCTGCGCACCTTCGGAACGCCCGTCAGATAGAGCGGGATGTAGACGATCCGGGCGACGAACCACAGCCAGGCGCCGACCGAGCCGATGCCGCCGGTCGCGCCCGTCACCGCGAGGCCGAGCGCCAGCGCGATGAAGGCCGGATAGGTTTCCTTGTAATTGTCGAGCGCGCGCTGGGCGCGGCCGGCGCGCACGCTCAGCGGCTTCTCGTCCGAATTGTCGCGCGGGCCGGCGTTCCAGTCGAGCCCGCGATCGGCGGTGGCCAGCTGGCCCTGGAGCATGATGTGGACGACGAGAAGCACGACCGAGAGGCCGAGCACCACGAGTTCGCCGGGCAGAGAATCCATGGCTACAGTCCCTCCTGAGGACAGGTCGGCGTCACGGCGTCGAAGCGTTCGCCCGTCTCTTCCATCCGCGAGGCGGTGATGCGGATCGGCTCGAAGGGCGGCGCGATCTGCGCCGCCGGCTGAACCTGCCGGGTCTCGTAGCAGCCCGTGAAGACGGTGGTGCGACCGTCGCTCGTGCGCGCCTCAATGGCGACCGGCACGAGGCCGTAGAGCGACCCCGCCGCGCCCTCGACCGTGCCCTCCAGGACGCGGGCGCGAACGCCCGTCGTGTCGGCATATCCGGCCGCGAACGTATCGTAGGGCTGCGCCGCCTCGGCATCGAAATAGGACCAGGCGCGTAAGGTTTCCTGCCGTGCCACCGCGTTGTAGAGCGATTCGATCAGCGCCTGCGGGCTGGAGCGGTCGTCGCGATAGGCCGGCATGTCCTGCGCGAGGGCAGGCGTGGCGGCGGCGAGCGCTAGGGCGAGTGCGGCGGTCTTCATGGCCAGATGCTCCTCACGCCCGAAACGTCGAGAATGGCGCCGGACGAATAGCTCGCGGCGGGCGAGACGAGCCAGAGGATCGCCTCGGCGACCTCGTCCGGCGTGCCCGCGCGGCCCATGGGAAGCGTCGGCCCGAGCCTTGCGACGCGGTCGGGCTGGCCGCCGGAGGCATGGATGTCGGTGTCGATGATGCCGGGCCGCACCGCGCAGACGCGGATGCCTTCGGCGACCACCTCCTTGGCGAGCCCGACCGTCATCGTGTCGATGGCGCCCTTGGAGGCGGCGTAGTCGATATACTGGCCCGGGCCGCCGAGCTTGGCCGCGACGGAGGAGACGTTGACGATCGTGCCGCCCCGTCCGCCCCGGGCGGTGGACATGCGGCGAACGGCCTCGCGGGCGCAGAGGAAGGGCGCGGTCAGATTGATCCGCCACATGCGCTCCAGGCGCTCGGCGCTCATCTCGACCAGCGTCGCGGTCTCGTCGACGATCCCGGCATTGTTGACGAGCGCAGCGAGAGGGCCGAGTTCGTCGGCCGCCTCGAACAGCGCTTCGATCTCGTCCGGCACGCCCATGTCGGCCTTCACGGCGATCGCCCGCCCGCCGGCCCGTTCGACGTCGGAGACGACGCGCAGCGCCGCCGCCTCGTCCCGCGCGTAGTTCACCACGAGGTCGTGACCGGCGCGCGCGGCCAGCCGGCAGACGGACGCGCCGATCCCGCGCGAGCCTCCGGTGACGAGCATCACGGGTCGATCCATTCGGGCGCCTTCTCTCGTCTATTCCGCGGGTTCGCGGTGACGCGCGGCCGCGACGGCGGAGCGGTCGATGTAGTCCGGCAGGCGTGTCGTCTCGTCCAGAACGGCGCGCGAGAGCTGATCGACGGTCAGGTTCCTCGCGCCGGTCAGGTCCGCGCCGACGAGGATCGTGCCGTCGAGATTGGCGCGGGCGAAGTCCGCGTCCGTGAAATTGGCGTTCTTGAAGTCGGAGCCGGCGAAGTTCGCCTCCGTCAGGTCGGCCCCGGTCCAGTCGGTCCGGCGCAGGAAGACGTTCTGCAGGCGGATGCGATGCGGCTTTCTCGCTGCGGGCGGCAATTCCAGCCTCATGACTGCCTCCGTAGGTTGAGGGTCGCGACGATCGCCTGAACGTCGACCGGGGGCGCGCCTTCGCCGTATTCCGGCGATCTCTGCCGCAGATGAACCTCCAGCAGCTCGAAGATCGGAGTCGCGAGGTCGGGAAAATCGCGCGCGACTTCTCTCAATACGTAGATCGCCGCCAGCCTGACCTCAAGCTTCTCGTCGGCCAACTGGCCGGCGGCCCGATTGAAGAGCTCCGTCACGTGGGCCCGACGGGAGAGCTCGGCTTGCGCCACCGCCGTTCCCGCCTGCCGGGTCTTGGGCCCGAGTTCCCGCCAGGCGAGAAACGCGCCGACGCCCGCCGCGAGGGCGAGCGCCAGATTGCGGACGATTTCCGAGACCGCGATCCAGAAATCCATCCGATCGAGGGCTTACAGGTCGAGGACGAGCCGCTCGGGGTCCTCCAGCGAATCCTTGACGCGCACGAGGAAGGTCACGGCCTCCTTGCCGTCGACGATCCGGTGGTCGTAGGAGAGCGCCAGATACATCATCGGCCGGATCTCGACCTTGCCGCCGATCGCCATCGGCCGCTCCTGGATCTTGTGCATGCCGAGGATGCCCGACTGCGGCGCGTTCAGGATCGGCGTCGACATCAGCGAGCCGTAGACGCCGCCGTTCGAGATTGTGAAGGTGCCGCCCTGCATGTCGGACATGCCGAGCTTGCCGTCGCGCGCCGCGATGCCGAGGCGCCCGATCTCCTTCTCGATCTCCGCGATGGTCATCTGGTCGGCGTCGCGCACGACCGGGACCACGAGGCCCTTGTCCGTGCCGACGGCCACGCCGATGTGGGCGAAGTTCTTGTAGACGATGTCCGTGCCGTCGATCTCGGCGTTCACCGCCGGGATCTCCTTCAGCGCGTGGCAGACCGCCTTGGTGAAGAAGCCCATGAAGCCGAGCTTCACGCCGTGCTTCTTCTCGAACAGGTCCTTGTAGCGCTTGCGCAGGTCCATGACCGCCGTCATGTCCACCTCGTTGAAGGTGGTCAGCATCGCGGCCGTGTCCTGCGCGTCCTTCAGGCGCCGCGCGATCGTCTGGCGAAGGCGCGTCATCTTCACGCGCTCCTCGCGGGCCGCGTCCTCGCCCGAGGAGGGGGCGCGCGGCGCGGCCGGAGCCTTGGCCTGCGAGCCGCCCGTGCCCTTGGCGATGGCGTCGAGCACGTCGCCCTTGAGCACCTGCCCGCGCTTGCCCGAGCCCTCGACGTCCGAGACACCCTTCTCGGCCATCAGCTTGCTGGCCGAGGGCGAGGCCGGCATGTCACCGGACTTCGTCGCATCGGACGAGGCGCTCTCCGCCGCCGGAGCGGCGGGTGCCTCGGAGGCGTTGCCGTAGCCCTCGGTCTTGGCGGACGCCGCCTCGGCCTTGGCGTCGGCGGGCTTGGCGGCCGGAGCCGACGCGCCCGAACCAGACCCCTCGCCGATCGTGCCGAGGATCGCGCCCGGCTCGACCGTGTCGCCTTCCTTGGCGAGGATCTCCTGCAGCACGCCCGCGGCCGGAGCCGGCACCTCGACCGTGACCTTGTCGGTCTCGAGCTCGGCGATGGTCTCGTCCTGCTCGACGCGGTCGCCGGCCTTCTTGAACCACTGGCCGATGGTGGCCTCGGTGACGCTCTCGCCCAGCGTCGGAACCTTGATGTCCGTGCTCATGCTTTCCTCTCGGGTTCCAACCTGCGGATCAGTTCTTGGTGGAGTTCGGCTCGCCGAGGGCGTCCTCGAGGAACGCCTCCAGCTGCGCCAGATGCTGCGACATGGTGCCGACCGCCGGCGAGGCGGCGGGCGGGCGCCCGGCGTAGCGCGCGCGGCGCTTGTCGGCGCCGGTGCGGTCGAGCACCCATTCCAGATAGGGCTCGATGAAGCTCCAGGCACCCATGTTCTTGGGCTCCTCCTGGCACCAGACGATCTCCGCCTGCTTGAAGCGCGAGAGCTCGCCGATCAGGGCCTTGGCCGGGAAGGGATAGAGCTGCTCGACGCGCAGCAGGTAGATGTCGTCGATCCCGCGCTTCTCGCGCTCCTCCAGAAGGTCGTAATAGACCTTGCCCGAGCACAGGACGACGCGGCGGATTTCGGCATCCTTGCGCAGCTTCGTCGGCCCGTCCTTCACCATCTCCGCATCGTCCCACAGGATGCGGCGGAAGCCGGTGTCGCCCGACAGCTCCGACAGCTCCGACACGGCGCGCTTGTGGCGCAGCAGCGACTTCGGCGTCATCAGGATCAGCGGCTTGCGGAAGTCGCGCTTCATCTGGCGGCGCAGGATGTGGAAGTAGTTCGCCGGCGTCGTGCAGTTGGCGACCTGCATGTTGTCCTGCGCGCAGGACTGCAGGAAGCGCTCCAGGCGCGCCGAGGAATGCTCCGGCCCCTGCCCCTCGTAGCCGTGCGGCAGGAGCATGACGAGGCCCGTCATGCGCAGCCACTTGGCCTCGCCCGACGAGATGAACTGGTCGATGACGACCTGCGCGCCGTTCACGAAGTCGCCGAACTGGGCCTCCCAGAGCGTCAGCGCGTTCGGCTCGGCCAGGCTGTAGCCGTACTCGAAGCCGAGCACCGCCTCTTCCGAGAGCATCGAGTTGATGACCTCGTAGAAGGCCTGGCCCTTCTGGATGTTGGCGAGGGGGATGTAGCGGTTCTCGGACTTCTGGTCGTAGAGCACCGAATGGCGCTGCGAGAAGGTGCCGCGCTCCGAATCCTGGCCCGACAGGCGGACCGGATGGCCCTCCGTCATGAGCGAGCCGAAGGCCAGCGCCTCGGCCGTCGCCCAGTCGATCCCCTCGCCGCTCTCGATGGCCTTGGCGCGGTTGTCGAGGAAGCGCTGGATGGTGCGGTGGACCTCGAAGTCCTCCGGGATCTCGGTCAGCTTCTTGCCGATCTCCTTGAGCTTCTTGACCTCGACGCCGGTGGCGCCGCGGCGCGGCTCGTCGTCGGAATCGGCCCGGCGAAGGCCCGACCACGCGCCGTCCAGCCAGTCCGCCTTGTTCGGCAGATAGGCCTGGCCCGCCTCGAATTCGGCGTCGAGATGCGCGCGCCATTCGGCGCGGCGGGTGTCGACGTCCTCCTGGCTGAGGACGCCGGCCTCGACGAGCTTCTTGGCGTAGATCTCCAGCGTCGTCGGATGCTGGCGGATCGTCCTGTACATGATGGGCTGGGTGAAGCCCGGCTCGTCGCCCTCGTTGTGGCCGAAGCGGCGGTAGCAGAAGAGGTCGAGCACCACCGGCTTGTGGAAGGTCTGGCGATACTCGATCGCCACCTTCGCCGCGTAGACCACCGCTTCCGGATCGTCGCCGTTGACGTGGAAGATCGGCGCCTCGACCATCTTCGCCACGTCCGACGGGTAGGGCGAGGAGCGCGAGAAGCGCGGATTGGTCGTGAAGCCGATCTGGTTGTTGATGATGACGTGGACCGAGCCGCCGACGCGGTGGCCGCGAAGCCCCGACAAGCCGAAGCACTCCGCCACCACGCCCTGGCCGGCGAAGGCCGCGTCGCCGTGGAGAAGCAGCGGCAGGACCTCGTTGCGGATCTCCTGCGGCACGATGTCGGTGCGCGTGCGCCCGTAGATCTGGTCCTGCTTGGCGCGCGCCTTGCCGAGCACCACGGGATTGACGATCTCGAGATGCGAGGGGTTCGCCGTCAGCGACAGATGGACCGAGTTCTGGTCGAACTCGCGGTCGGACGAGGCGCCGAGATGGTACTTCACGTCGCCCGAGCCCTCGACGTCGTCCGGCTTGAACGAACCGCCCTTGAACTCGTGGAAGATCGCGCGGTGCGGCTTGCCCATCACCTGCGCCAGAACGTTCAGGCGGCCGCGATGGGCCATGCCGAGAACGATCTCCTTCAGGCCCAGCTGCCCGCCGCGCTTGATGATCTGCTCCAGCGCCGGGATCAGCGCCTCGCCGCCGTCGAGGCCGAAGCGCTTGGTGCCCTTGTACTTGACGTCGATGAACTTCTCGAAGCCCTCGGCCTCGATCAGCTTGTTCAGGATCGCGCGCTTGCCCTGATCGGTGAACTCGACGCCCTTGTCCGGGCCCTCGATGCGCTGCTGGATCCAGCGCTTCTCCTCGGGGTTGGAGATGTGCATGAACTCGACGCCGATCGTCGAGCAATAGGTGCGCTCCAGGATCTCCACCATCTCGCGGATGGTGGCGAACTCCATGCCGAGCACGTTGTCGATGAAGATCTTGCGGTCGTAGTCCTCCGGCATGAAGCCGTAGTTGGAGGGCGACAGCTCGTTATAGTCGTCGTCGGCGGGCGTCGCGATGCCCAGCGGATCGAGCTTGGCGTGGAGATGGCCGCGCACGCGGTAGGCGCGGATCAGCATCAGGGCGCGCAGCGTGTCGCGCGTCGCCTGGGCGACCTCGCCCTCGCGGATCTCGCCCTTGCCGGACGGCTGGGCGCCGGCCTTGGCGCTCTCGGCGGCCTTCGCGGCGACCTTGGCGCCCACCTTCTTCTCGGCCTCGGCCCAGTTGCCGTCCAGCGCGGAGACGAGGTCGCCGCCCTCGGCGATCGGCCAGTTGGCACGCTCCCAGGACGGGCCCGAGGCGCTCTTCTCGACCGCCTCCCGGTCGTCCTTCAACTCGGCGAAGAAGGCCTGCCACTCGGGCGAGACGGACTGGGCGTCCTTCTGCCAGGCGGCATGCAGCGTCTCGATGTAGTCGGCGTTGCCTCCGTACAGGAAGGAGGAGAGCGCGAAAGTCTCGTTCGCCGGGTTGCGTGCCATGGATCCTTTTCGGCGCCGGGCTTCCGGTCGCCGTCTCCTCTTGACGTGGCGGCGGCCCGCCCTCGGACCGCCCGTTCGTTCATCGCCCGGGAGCGGGTCCCCCGGGCCGTTCGCCCGCCTTTAGGGGCGGAAGGTGGCGCAAATGTCGGCGGCGGCGAGCTTTTTCGCCGCGCCGCCGGATGAGGATCAGCCCTTGAGCACTTCCGCGAGCGTCTTGCCGAGACGCGCGGGCGAGGGCGAGACGCGGATGCCGGCCTCTTCCATCGCCGCGATCTTGGATTCGGCGTCGCCCTTGCCGCCCGAGACGACCGCGCCCGCATGGCCCATGGTGCGGCCCTTGGGCGCCGTGCGGCCCGCGATGAAGCCGGCCATCGGCTTCTTTCGGCCCTTCTTGGCCTCGTCGATCAGGAACTGCGCCGCGTCCTCCTCGGCCGAGCCGCCGATCTCGCCGATCATGATGATCGACTGCGTGGCGTCGTCGGCCAGGAACATCTCCAGGACGTCGATGAACTCGGTGCCCTTCACCGGGTCGCCGCCGATGCCGACCGCCGTCGTCTGGCCGAGGCCCTCGTTGGTGGTCTGGAAGACCGCCTCGTAGGTCAGCGTGCCCGAGCGCGAGACGATGCCGACCGAGCCCTTCTTGAAGATGGAGCCCGGCATGATGCCGATCTTGCACTCTTCCGGCGTCAGGATGCCGGGGCAGTTCGGGCCGAGAAGGCGCGACTTGGAGTTCTCCAGCCGGCGCTTCACGCGGACCATGTCGGAGACCGGCACGCCCTCGGTGATGCAGACGATGAAGGGGATCTCGGCGTCGATCGCCTCGACGATGGCGTCGGCCGCGCCGGCCGGCGGCACGTAGATGACCGAGGCGTCGGCGCCCGTGCGCTCCTTGGCCTCGGCGACCGAGGCGAAGATCGGCAGCGAGTTGCCGTCGACGCCCGACGTCCAGTTTTCACCGCCCTTCTTGGGATGGACGCCGGCGACCATCTGCGTGCCGTAATAGGCCAGCGCCTGCTCGGTGTGGAAGGTGCCGGTCTTGCCGGTCAGGCCCTGCACGATGACCTTGGTGTTCTTGTCGACGAGAATGGACATTCGAGGGTCCTAGGTTCTTCGGGTCGGCCGCCGGGCGCGGCTCGCGCGCCTCGGCTTGGCCGGGAAAGGGTGGGAAGAGCTGCGTCCGCGATCAGCCGATCGCGGCGACGATCTTCTTGGCGGCGTCGTCGAGGTCGTCCGCCGCGGTGATCGCGAGGCCGCTCTCGTTCAGGATCGCCTTGCCCTTGTCGACGTTCGTGCCCTCGAGGCGCACGACCAGCGGCACCTTGAGGCCGACCTCCTTCACCGCCGCGACCACGCCCTCGGCGATGACGTCGCAGCGCATGATGCCGCCGAAGATGTTGACGAGGATCCCCTTCACCGCCGGATCGGCCGTGATGATCTTGAAGGCCGCCGCGACCTTCTCCTTGCTCGCGCCGCCGCCGACGTCGCAGAAGTTCGCCGGCTCCTTGCCGTAGAGCTTGATGATGTCCATCGTCGCCATGGCGAGGCCCGCGCCGTTCACCATGCAGCCGATGTTGCCGTCGAGCGCGACATAGGCGAGGTCCCACTTGGAGGCCTCGATCTCCTTGGCGTCCTCTTCGGTCTCGTCGCGCAGCGCTTTGATGTCCTCGTGGCGGAACAGCGCGTTGCCGTCGAAGGAGACCTTGGCGTCGAGGACGCGCAGGTGGCCGTCCGTCATGACGATCAGCGGGTTCACCTCCAGGAGCGCCATGTCCTTCTCGGTGAAGGCCTTGTAGAGCGCCGGGAAGAGCGACTTGCCGTCCTCGGCGGCCGCGCCGTCGAGCTTGAGCGCCTCGCTGATCGCCTTGACGTCCGCGTCGGTCACGCCCGTCTCCGGGTCGATGGCGACGGTGACGATCTTCTCGGGCGTGTCGTGGGCGACGGCCTCGATGTCCATGCCGCCCTCGGTCGAGACGACGAAGGCGACGCGGCCGACCGAGCGGTCGACGAGGATCGAGAGATAGAGCTCGCGGTCGATGTCGGCGCCGTCCTCGATGTAGAGGCGGTTCACCTGCTTGCCGGCCTCGCCGGTCTGCGCGGTGACGAGCGTGTTGCCGAGCATCTCACGGGCGTGGGAGACCGCTTCCTCGACCGACTTGGCGAGGCGCACGCCGCCCTTGGCGTCCGGGCCGAGCTCCTTGAACTTGCCCTTGCCGCGGCCGCCCGCGTGGATCTGCGACTTCACGACGTAGAGGGGGCCGGGCAGCTGGCGCGCCGCGGCCTCGGCCTCGTCTGCAGAGGTGATGGCGACGCCCTTGGCCACCGGTGCGCCGAAGCCCTTGAGGACTTCCTTCGCCTGATACTCGTGGATGTTCATGAAAGGCCTTGCTCCGTTCGCAAGCCGAAAGGGGAAAAGGCCGCCCTCCCCTCTGTGAGAGGGAAAGGGCGGCCTCGATACGATGCTTTAGGCGAGGCTCGGCTGGATGCCGCGGCAGGCTTCCATCAGGCCCTTCACGGCGCCGACGGACTTCTCGAACTGAGCCTTCTCGCCCTCGTCGAGCTCGATCTCTATGATGCGCTCCACGCCGCCCGCGCCGATCACGACCGGCACGCCGACGTAGAGGTCGCTCTGGCCGTACTGGCCGGCGAGGTTCGCCGCGCAGGGCAGGACGCGCTTCTTGTCCTTCAGGAAGCTCTCGGCCATCTCGATGGCAGAGGCGGCCGGCGCGTAATAGGCCGAGCCGGTCTTGAGCAGGCCGACGATCTCGGCGCCGCCGTCGCGGGTGCGCTGGACGATCTCCTCCAGGCGCTCGGCCGAGCACCAGCCCATCTTGACCAGATCGGTGAGCGGGATGCCCGCGACGGTGGAGTAGCGCGTCAGCGGCACCATCGTGTCGCCGTGGCCGCCCAGCACGAAGGCCGTGACGTCCTTCACCGAGACCTTGAACTCGTCGGCGATGAAGTGGCGGAAGCGGCCGGAGTCGAGAACGCCGGCCATGCCGACGACCTTCTCCTTGGGCAGGCCGGAGAACTTCTGCAGCGCCCAGACCATCGCGTCGAGCGGGTTGGTGATGCAGATGACGAAGGAGTTCGGCGCGTGCTCGGCGATGCCCTTGCCGACCGCTTCCATGACCTTCAGATTGATGCCGAGCAGGTCGTCGCGGCTCATGCCCGGCTTGCGCGGCACGCCGGCGGTGACGATGCAGACGTCGGCGCCCGCGATCGCGGAATAGTCGTTGGCGCCCGAGAGGTCGGCGTCGAAGCCCTCGACCGGGCCGGACTGCGCGATGTCGAGCGCCTTGCCCTGCGGGGTGCCTTCGGAGATGTCGAACAGGACGACGTCGCCCAGCTCCTTCAGTGCCGCCAGGTGGGCGAGCGTGCCCCCGATCATGCCGGAGCCGATGAGTGCAATCTTTGCGCGGGCCATGATGTGCCTTCTGTTGAAGCCGTGAGCGGAAGCCGGTTCCGCCGATCCTCCGGATCGCGGCGACCGCCAGGGTCCTGGCCGATCGAGCCGCCGGCAAGCCCATACGCAGCTTCCGGGAAGAGTTCAACAGCCAGAATGGAAAGGCTCGATCAACGCGGTGAACGATTTCAACCGGTTAAATGCAGTTTCGTTTACGTAAACGTAAATGCGTTTCTGTCGCGCGGGGTTTGGCTTGCGGTGTCACCTGTCCCGATCGGGTGGGCCCGCTTCCGCTCCGTCCTCGGTCTTCCCATTAATTGCTTTTAAGCCGTTCGCGGCGATGATCACGGCCGCCGGACCGGGAACCTCGTGGAGCAGACATCCTGATCGCGCTTCTGATTTCCCTCGTCAACGGGTTGGGGCTGATGGCGCTCGTCGCCGTGCTCTACGGCACGGTCGAGCGGCTGCGCCTGTCCCGGCCGACGCGGTCCATGATCCAGGGCCTGACCTTCGGCGCGGGAGCGGTGATGGCGATGGCGACGCCCGCCATGCCGGTTCCGGGGCTCCTGATCGACAATCGCGCCATCTTCATCGCGGTCGCCGGGGCCTTCGTCGGCCCGGTCGCGGCCTCGATCGCGGCGGTCCTCGGCGGTGCCTACCGCTACGGCGTCGGGGGAGCGGGCGTCGTTCCGGGCCTGCTGACGATCTCGATCGCCTTCGTCGTCGGCCTCGTCTGGCGCTACGCCTGGGCGAAGCGGCGGCCGGTCACCCCGTTCGGCCTTCTTCTGCTCGGGCTCGGCATCTCGGTCCAGAGCCTCGTGGTCTTCCTCTTTCCCAACGACCTCTCCACGCGCTTCCTGATCGTGATCGCCCTCTCGATGACGGGCAGCGCGCTGTTCGCCGCCTTCGTCCTCTGCGGGATGATGCAGCGCGAGAGCCGCATCATCGCCCGCGAGAAGTCGCTGCTGGACGACGCCCACACCGACCCGCTCACCGGGCTCACCAATCGCCGCGCCCTTCTCGAAGCCGACGAGCGGCTGCGGGCGCTTTCGCATTCGCAGGGCTACGCCGTTCTTCTCATCGACGTCGATCACTTCAAGTCGGTGAACGACCGCTTCGGCCACCATGTCGGAGACGCGGCGCTGTGCGTGGTCGCGGGGCTCCTGCGCTCGGGCGCGCGCGAGGGCGACGTGGTCGCGCGGTTCGGCGGCGAGGAGTTCGTCGTCGTCCTGCCGGGCACGTCGAGCGAGGAGGCCTGGAGCGTCGCCGAACGGATCGCCCGGCTCGTGCGCGAACGCCGCGTCGTTCTTCCCGACGCCGACTTCTCCATGACGATCAGCGTCGGCCTCGCCCATGCGCGCCAGGCGCCGCTGGCGCAGACGATCGAGCGCTGCGACGAGGCGCTCTACAGGGCCAAGGCGGAGGGACGGGACCGGGTGGTGGCCGCATCCGCCGTGCGGGAGGGGCAGCGTCCGCCGGTCCGGCAGGAGCGGCCCGATCCGGCCGGGCTCGCGCGGCCGCGGGCGTTCTGAGCCGGCGGCTCCCGGCGCGGCTCGACGGCGTCAGCCCTCGGAGGACTGCCCCGCCAGCCGCCGCGCCTCGTAGTCGTGCGAGCGCATCTCGATCAGGCGCGAGACGGTGCGGTCGAACTCGAAGGCCTCCGTGCCGCGCCGCCCGGTGTAGAGCTTGTCGACCGGCACGTCGGCCAGGATCGCGAGGCGGCGTCCCTTGTCGTAGAGAACGTCGACGAGAAGGATGAAGCGCTTGGCCTCGTTGCGCTCCGCCTCGCCCATCGCGCTCACGCCTTCCAAGAAGATCGTGTCGAAGCGTTCGGCAAGCGCCAGGAAGTCGCCCGCTCCGAGCGGCCGGCGCACCAGATCGTCGAAGGCGAAGCGCGCCGCGCCGTTGCCCGTGCGCCCCGCCTCGATCGTGCGCCCCTTCACCGCGACCTTGCCCGCGCTCTCGCCCGAGCTGCCGACGACCGAGCGCCAGAGCCCGTCGAACCGCGCCTGCGTCTGCGGATCGCGCGGCCACAGATACAGATCGTCCCCGCCGATCGACTGCAGCCGGTAGTCGGTCGGCGCGTCCACCTCGAACACGTCCGTGTGGCGCTTCAGGACATCGACGAAGGGCAGGAAGAGCGGACGGTTCAGCCCGTCGCGGTAGAGGTCGTCGGGCGCGACGTTGGAGGTCGCGACGAGCGCGATGCCCTGCGCGAACAGCGCCTCGAACAGGCGCGAGAGGATCATCGCGTCGGCGATGTCCGTCACGGTGAACTCGTCGAAGCATAGGAGCCGCGCCTGCCCCGCGATCGCGGCGGCCGTCGGGGCGATGGGGTCGTCGCCTTGCGCGCGCCCCTCCTTCACCGCGGCGCGGTGGGCCGAGATCCGCTCGTGGACCTCGCCCATGAAGGCGTGGAAGTGGACGCGGCGGCGATCGCGGACGCTGCTCTTCTCGAAGAACAGGTCCATCAGCATGGATTTGCCGCGCCCGACCTTGCCGTAGATGTAGAGGCCGCGCGGCGGGGGCGTCGCCTCGCGCCGGCCGAAGAGCCAGCCGAGCGCGCTTTTCTTGGTGGCGACCGAGCCGGCCTTCAGCTCGCGTTCGAGGCGGTCCAGCCGGTCGGCCAGCGCGCGCTGCACGGGGTCGGCGTCCAGCCGGCCCGCGCGCACGCGCTCCTCGAGGCTCGCGCGCACGGCGCCGCGCTCGGCGCCGACCACGCCGTAGCCGGTCTGTGGCATGGCTTCGCCTCGTTCGCCTTGCGGCCTAGCGGAACAGCGAGATCTGCTGGCCGCCCGTGGTGGTGCCCTCGTAGCGGGTGCCGCCGGCATTGTTCAGCGTCGCCACCGTGTCGCCCGATCCCGAGCGCAGCACGACCTGGTTGCCCGAGACGTCCCAGGCCGACACGTCGGCGATCTGGCCGGGGCAGCCGCGCGAGGCCGCGCGGTATCCGCCGCTCCACTGGGTCAGCGCCATGAAGATCTGGCAGTTGCCGCCCGCCGAGGAGACGCGCCAGGCGCCGACGAGACCCTCGCGCGTGACCGGACCGGCGGAGGCCGTCTGGGTCGGAGCCGCGCCGGGGGCTCCGGGCGCACCGGCCGCGCCGTCCGTTCCGGCAGGGGCCTGCGCGGCCGAGGGCGGCGGAGGCGGCGGCGGAAGCTGGTTGGCGAAGACCTGTCCGCGCGGGGCGGAGGGCAGCGGCGCCGGGCCGGCGGAGGCCCCGCCCCCGAAGGTGGGCGCGCTCTGCTGGCAGGCGGCGAGCGTCAGAAGCGCCACCAGCGCCGCGCCGGTCTTCATGCGATGGATCATGGGGCCGTTCCTCGAACCGTCTTTGGCTGTTTCGTCCCGAACAGGCGGCCGTGCCGCCCCTTCCGTCCTTTAGATGGATGTTTCAAATTGTTCGCAAGGCCCATTCTCGCGGCTTGGAATGCGGATCGGCGAATTTTCGGTGGATGGGCCGTGACCCGTGATGGGTTCCGGTGGGGCGGCGGATGCTCTATCAGGCGCGCGAACCCCGCCCGTCGCGCCGTCCTGCGCGGCCGGGCTTCCCCCTGGAGGTTTCGTCCCGATGGCCATCGCCGCCAATGCCACCCCCGCCCCGGACCGCCTGCCCGTTCGACGCGCCCTGCTCTCCGTCTTCGACAAGACCGGCCTGATCGATCTGGCGCGCGCGCTGCATGCGCGCGGCGTGGAGCTGGTCTCGACGGGCGGCTCGGCCAAGATCCTGAAGGAGGCGGGCCTGCCCGTCGCCGACGTCTCCTCCGTCACGGGCTTTCCGGAGGTCATGGACGGCCGGGTGAAGACGCTGCACCCCTCCGTCCACGGCGGCCTTCTCGCCATCCGCAACGATCCGGCGCACGCCGCCGCGATGCAGGAGCACGGCATCGAAGGGATCGACCTCCTCGTGGTGAATCTCTATCCCTTCGCCGAGGTGGAGGCCTCGGGCGCCGAACCCTCGGCGGTGATCGAGAACATCGACATCGGCGGCCCGGCGATGATCCGCGCCGGCGCCAAGAACCATGCCTATGTCGCCGTCCTGACCGATCCGGCCGACTATGCCGGCGCGATCGAGGCCATCGAGGCGAGCGGCGAGACCGACCTCGCCTTGCGCCGCCGCCTCGCGGCCAAGGCCTTCGCGCTGACGGCCGGCTACGACGCCGCGGTGGGCGCGTGGTTCGCCCGGACCGGCGAAGAGGCGAAGTCCGCCGAGACGCTGCCCGAGCGCCTGAACCTGTCCGCCACGCTCGTCTCCTCGCTGCGCTACGGCGAGAACCCGCACCAGTCCGCCGGCTTCTACCGGACGGACGAGAGCCGCGCGGGCGTCGCGACGGCGCGGCAGGTGCAGGGCAAGGAGCTCTCCTACAACAACATCAACGACACCGACGCCGCCTTCGAGTGCGTGGCCGAGTTCGATCCCGCGCGCACGGCGGCCGTCGCCATCGTCAAGCACGCCAATCCCTGCGGCGTGGCGGAGGGCGCCGATCTGTCGCAGGCCTATGCCCGCGCGCTCGCCTGCGACCCGGTCTCGGCCTTCGGCGGCATCGTGGCTCTGAACCGCCGGCTCGACGCCGCGGCCGCGCGCGAGATCGTCAAGATCTTCACCGAGGTCATCGTCGCGCCCGAGGCCGACGAAGAGGCGATGGAGATCGTCGCGGCCAAGAAGAACCTGCGCCTGCTCCTGACCGGCGGCCTGCCCGACCCGCGCGCGGGCGGCCGGATCGTCAAGTCCGTCTCGGGGGGCCTCCTCGTCCAGACGCGCGACGCCGGCACGGTGGACGGGCTCGACCTGAAGGTCGTGACCGAGCGCGCGCCGACGGACCGGGAGATGGCCGATCTGCGCTTCGCCTTCCGCGTCGCCAAGCACGTGAAGTCGAACGCCATCGTCTATGCCCGCGATCTGGCGACGGTCGGCGTCGGCGCCGGGCAGATGAGCCGCCTGGACTCGGCCCGCATCGCCGCGCGCAAGGCGGAGGACGCCGCGCGCGAGGCCGGCGGCGAGCCGCTGACCAGGGGCTCGGTCGTCGCCTCCGACGCCTTCTTCCCCTTCGCCGACGGACTGCTGTCGGCGATCGAGGCGGGCGCGACGGCGGTGATCCAGCCGGGCGGCTCGATGCGCGACGACGAGGTGATCCGCGCCGCCGACGAGCACGGCGTCGCCATGGTGCTCACGGGCATGCGCCACTTCCGGCACTGATCCCGGACGGGTCAGCCGGACGGTTCGAGGCGCGGGTCGCGGGTCGTCAGGAGAAGCAAGAAGCCGAGCGCGAAGAAGACGAGCAGCGCGGACATGCCGATCCGCGAGGCCGTCACCGGATCGGTGCGCGTGGCGGCGAAGGCGGTCAGAAGCGCCACCGAGAGCGGCGCGAGGAAGGTCGTGATGCGGCCGGTCAGGGCGTAGAGGCCGAAATAGCGGCCCGCCTCGTCCGCATCGACCGACTGCGCCAGCCACGAGCGCGACGAGGCCTGGATCGGCCCGAAGGCGAGCCCGATCAGGATGCCGAAGGCGAGATAGGCGCGCTCGGCGCCGGTCGAGAAGAGCCCCGTCTCGCCCGAAGGGTCGGCGAAGACGAGAAGGCCGAAGAGCGTCGCGTTCGGCGCGGTCGAGACGATCCCGAGCGCGGCGAGGCCGAGAAGCAGGATCGAGATCATCACCACGCTCTTGGAGCCGAATCGCCGGTCGATCAGCCCGGCGAGCCCGCAGCCGAGGATCGCGAAGACGTTGAGGATGATGCCGAAGAGCCCGCTTTCGGTCACCGACCAGCCGAAGAGGCCCGCCGCGAAGGCGCCGCCCAGGAGCAGGATGCCGTTGACCCCGTCCTGGTAGAAGAGCCGTGCCAGGATGAAGCGGAAGAGCGCGCCGCGCCGCCGCAGCTCGCGCACCGTGCCGAGGAGCTCCGCCGCGCCCTGGCGCACGGCGGTCCGCGCCGCCACGGGCCGCGACGGGCGATCCGGCACGAGCAGGAACATCGGCAGCACGAAGACGAGATACCAGATCGCCGAGAGCGGCCCGGTGGCGCGCGCCGCCTCCCCTTGCGACGGGTCGAGGTCGAAGAGCGGCGGGATGCCCGCCAGCGTCAGTCCGCTCGTCATGTCGGCCGCGAGCAGGAGCACGGTCGTGAAGAGCGCGATCATGCCGGCGCAGTAGCCGATGCCCCAGGCGATGTTCGACACGAGGCCGATGGCGGGCTTGGGGACCAGATGGGGGATCATCGCGTCGTTGAAGACGATGGAGAACTCGGCGGCGACCGTGGCGACGACGATCAGGGCCGCCGCGGCGAAGAGGCTCGAGCCCGGAGCGGCAGTCCACAGAAGGAGAAGCGCGAGGATCTTCGCCACCGCGAAGGCGGCGATCCAGGGCTTGCGCGGTCCGGCCCGGTCGGCGATCGCGCCGAGAAGGGGCGCCAGAAGGCCGACCGTCAGGCTGGAGACGGTCGCGGCCGCCGCCCAATAGGTCTGGCCGGTCGCCGGATCGGGCGCCAGCTGGGCGACGAAATAGGGGCCGAAGATGAAGGTGACGACGATGGTGAAGAAGGGCTGAGCGGCGAAATCGAAGCTCATCCAGCCCCAGATGGCCGGCCGTGAGAAGACGCCGCGCTCGGGCTCGCCCGGCGCCGTCAGGGCTTCACCCCGCGCGTCCTGCATCGCGTTTTCCTCGAAGCCTCGGCCTACCTCACATCTCCATGTCTACGTCAGGTGCGACCGAATGCCCATCCGCGACGGTTCGCGAACTCGTCCGACGGTGAACCGCCGGTTACGGACGGGCTCGCGGAAAAGCGCGCCCGTCCGAAGGCTCGATCAGCGCGGATCGAGGTCGAGGAGCAGGCCGACCGCGAGCGTCAGACGGGCGACGGAGGTCTCGCCGCTTCCCGTCAGGCGCCCGACCTGTTCCACCACGCGCTGCAGCTGCTCGCCCTGACCCTCGGCCCAGGCCGCGACGGGGTCGTCGCCGCCCTTGCGCAGCGCCTCGGCGGTCATCCGGCGCCGGGCGGCGCTCAGCTGGGCCGCCGCGCGCTCGAGCGCCAGCATCTCGAAATAGTCGGAAGGCCGCAGCTGCCGAAGCGCGCCCTCGATCCGGCCGATGCGGAAGAGGCGTGTGATGCCGAAGAAGGCCGAGAGCGCCTTCGGCAGGGCGACGTCCGTCTCACGTGAAACGGTGAGGACGTCCGGCAGCAGCGCCATCAGGGGCAGGAGCGCGATGTCGTCTGCGAGGTCCTCGGGAACGCCGGCGCTCGTCAGCCCCGCACGCCGCGCGTCGAAGTCGGCCCGGGCCCGGTCGCTGGAGGATTCGACCAGATGCGGGCGCAGGAGCCGCGATGCCTCCGTAATGCGGCCGACCGCTTCGGACAGTTCCGCGCCCTCCGGCACGTTGCGGATGAACCACGCGGTCGTCGCCCAGAGGAAACGGCGGACCGACAGATAGAGGCCGATCTGCGTCTCGCCGTCCAGCCGGCCGTCCAGCGCGTCGATGCGGCTCGACAGATCGTCGATCGCGAAGCCGTCAGCCGCGATGATGTAGGCCGCGACGCAGCGCGGCGCCGTCGCGCCCGCCGCGTCCGCGAACATCACCGCGAAGGGCGAGCCGAGCCGGTTGACGAACGCGTTGGCGAGGCGCGTGGCGACGATCTCGCGGCGCAGCCGGTGCGTCTCGATGTCGGAAAGGTGCTCCTGCCGCATCCGCTCCGGGAAGTAGTGGACGAGACGGTCGGTCAGATAGGGCTCGTCGGGCAGCGAGGACTCCAGGATGCGGTCGTAGAGGTCGAGCTTGGCGTAGGCGAGGAGCACGGCGAGTTCGGGCCGCGTCAGCGCCTTCCCCGCCGCCTTCAGATCGGCGATCCCCGCGTCGGTCGGAAGCGTCTCCACCTCGCGCGAGAGCTCGCCCCGCTCCTCCAGGACGCTCATCAGCCGCGCCTGTCCGGCAAGGCCGAGAACGCCCGTCGCCTGGTCGAGAGAGAGCGCCAGCGTCTGCTCGTAATTGTTGGACAGGACGAGGCTTGCCACCTCGTCGGTCATGGTCGCCAGCAGCCGGTCGCGGGCGGGCCGGTCCAGCCGGCCCTCGGCCATGGCGCTCTTCAGCGCGATCTTGATGTTGACCTCGACGTCGGAGGTGTTCACGCCCGCCGAATTGTCGATGGCGTCGGTGTTGATCCGCCCGCCGGCCCGCGCGAACTCAATGCGGCCCTTCTGGGTGGCGCCGAGATTGGCGCCCTCGCCCACCACCTTGGCGCGCAGCTCGCGGCCCGTGACGCGCACCGCGTCGTTCGCCCGGTCGCCCGCGTCGGCGTTGGTCTCGGTGCTGGCGCGGATATAGGTGCCGATGCCGCCGAACCAGAGAAGGTCGACCGGGCTCTTCAGGATGGCGTTGATGATCTCGCTCGGCGTGCCCGAACGGCGGTCCCAGCCGATGGCCTCGGCGGCCTCGGGCGAGAGGCGGATCGTCTTGTCGCGTCGCGAGAAGACGCCGCCGCCCTTCGACAGGAGCGAGCGGTCGTAGTCCTGCCAGCTGGAGCGCGGCAGCTCGAAGAGCCGCTTGCGCTCGGCGAAGGAGACGGCCGGGTCCGGATCGGGGTCGATGAAGATGTCGCGATGGTCGAAGGCGGCGACGAGCCGCGTCTTCTGCGACAGGAGCATGCCGTTGCCGAAGACGTCGCCCGACATGTCGCCGCAGCCGGCCGCCGTGAAGGTCTCGGTCTGGATGTCGAGCGGCCGTCCGTCGCGTCCCATCTCGCGGAAGTGGCGCTTCACCGCCTCCCAGGCGCCGCGCGCGGTGATGCCCATGCCCTTGTGGTCGTAGCCGGCCGAGCCGCCGGAGGCGAAGGCGTCGTCGAGCCAGAAATCCTCGGCCTGCGCGATGGCGTTGGCCGTGTCGGAGAAGGTCGCCGTGCCCTTGTCGGCGGCGACGACCAGATAGGGGTCCTGCTCGTCATGGGCGACGACGCCGCGCGGGGTCGTCACCTCGTCGCCGAGCGCGTTGTCCGTCACCGAGAGAAGGGAGTCGACGAAGACGACATAGGCCGAGCGCCCGGCCGAGAAGATCGCGTCGCGGTCGCCGCCGGCCGGCAGGCGCTTCGGGTAGAAGCCGCCCTTGGCGCCGACGGGCACGATCACCGCGTTCTTCACCTGCTGCGCCTTCACGAGGCCCAGCACCTCGGTGCGGTAGTCCTGGCTGCGGTCGGACCAGCGCAGCCCGCCGCGCGCGACCTTGCCGAAGCGCAGATGCACGCCCTCAACGCGCGCGTCGAAGACGAAGATCTCGCGGAAGGGCACCGGCTGGGGCAGCCAGTCCATGGCCTTGGGCGCGAACTTGAAGGCGAGCGCCGGCTTCACCGCGCCGGGCCGCGAGTCCGGGTCGGCGGAAATCTCGGGCACGGAATAGTAGTTGGTGCGCAGCATCGCCAGGATCGCCATGGCGAGGCGGCGGATCACCCGGTCGTCGTCCAGGCTGTCGACCGCGTCGAGCCCTTCCAGGATCGCCGCATGGATCGAGGCGACGCCGCGCCGCGCCGCCTCGCGCGAGGCGGCGTCCGCGCCCTCCTCCGGCTCGTCCGGCCGGCGCGTGCGGGCCGGGTCGAAGCTCTGCGCGAAGAGCTCGAACAGCTGGCGGGCGAGATCGGGATGCCGGCCGAGCACGGCGGCGATGAAGCCGTCCGGCAGCGAAAGGCCGGTCTGGCGCAGATAGCGCGCCAGCGCCCGCAGCACGTTGGCTTCGCGCCAGTCCAGCCCGGCGCCGAGCACGAGCGCGTTGAAGCCGTCGTTCTCGATGCGCCCGTCGGCAACGGCGAGATAGGTCTCGGCCAGCGCCTTCGCGCCGCCTTGCGTCAGCGCCGCGCCGCCGTCGCGCCGCGTCAGGTCCATGTGGTGGACATGGACCTCGTCGCCGTCCGGGCGCGTCAGCGCGAAGGTGCGCTCCGAGCCGACGGCAAAGCCCATGTTCTCCAGGATCGGCACGCGCGTGGACAGGGAGAGGGACGGGCCGAGCGTGCGCAGCGCAAGCCCCAGCGTCCCGTCCTCGACGGCGGAGGCGGGGTCGCTGGAGAAGTCCACGTCGAGCGGGGCGTCCGGGGAAAGCGCGGCGATGCGCGCGGTCTCCGTCAGCGCCGCTTCCGGGGCCACCGCCTCGCGATAGGCGCCGGGCAGCGCGCGGCCGAGATCGAGAAGCGCGCGCGTGCCGCCGGAGGCCGCCAGCGCCTTCTCGAAGCCGTCGAGCCAGGAGCGCGCCATGTCGGCGACGCGCGCTTCCAGCCCCGCGATGTCGGGACGCGGCGTCGCACCGCCGCGGCGGCCGATAATGAAGTGGACGCGCGCCAGCGGCCCCTCCGGGAAGGAGGGGTAGTAGGCCGAGACGTGCCCGTCGAAGGCCTCGGCGAGCAGCCGGCCGGTCGCCTCGCGCAGCCGCTGATCGTAGCGCTCGCGCGGCACGAAGACGAGGACGGAGACGAAGCGGTCGAACGGGTCGAAGCGGGCGAGGATGCGCACGCGCGGACGCTCGCCCAGCTCCAGGATCGTGCCGATGAAGCTTTCCAGGAGATCGACGTCGATCTGGAAGACCTCGTCGCGCGAGTAGGTCTCCAGCGCGTTCAGGAGCGCCTTGGCCGAATGCGACTGCGGCGACAGGCCGAAGCGCGAGATCACCGTCTGCGCCTTCTGGCGCAGATAGGGCACCGAGAGGATCGGCTGGTTGTAGGCGGTGGAGGCGAAGAGGCCGACGATCCGCGTCTCGCCGACGAGACGGCCGGAGGCGTCGAAATCCTTCACGCCGACATAGTCCATGTAGACGCGGCGGTGGACGCGCGAGCGCGTGTTGGCCTTGGCGACGATCAGCGGCGTCGGCGCCTCCAGGAAGGCGCGGACCTCCTCGCCGATGCTCGCCTCGCCGGCCTCGCGGCGAAGGACGCGCACCTCGGGGTCGCGCAGGATGCCGAGTTCCGAGCCGGGCCGGCGCTCCAGGACGCCGCCGCCTTCGCCGCGCCGGTAGTCGAACTCGCGGATGCCGAGGAAGATGAAGTTCTTGTCCGCCAGCCAGTCGAGGAAGCGTGCCGCCTCTTCGACGAGCGCGCGCTCGGCCGGATCGACGGTGCGCTCGGCGCGCCGGCCGAGCGTGAAGGCGGCGCGGCTGGCGCGCTCGCGCATGGCGTAGAAGTCTTCGTTGGCGATCGCGACCTCGCCGAGGATGACGGTGAGGCGCTCCTTCAGCTCGGCCTGAGCCTCGGCGTCGGTCGCCGTGGTGGCGAGCTGGATCAGGCTGACGCGCGCCGGCGTCCCGTCCGCCGGATCGGGCAGATGCGAGGCGGAGAAGGAGAGGATGCGCCCGTCGCCCCCGCGCACGACGTCGAGGACGGGATGGGAGATGTAGTGCGTCTCCGCCATCGATTCGGCGATCTCGGCGACGACGGAGTCGAACAGGAACGGCCGGTCGTCGTTGACGATGGTGACGAGCTGCAGCGCCTCGCCGTCCTTGGAGAAGCCCTCGGGGCACGAGACCTCGACGAAGGCGGTGTCGGGCCGGTGCGCGGAGAGCGCGCTCGCGGCGGACTTGGCGGCGACGGCGAGCGCGGCCGGCGGGAAGGCGACGAGATCCTCGGCGGGCGGGCGGGCCAGGAGAAGCGGCACCAGCGTCGCGGCGGCCTCCTCCGTCGCCAGCCTCTCCAGCACGTCCTCGATGATCTGCGTCTTCTCGCGGCTCGTCGACGGCATTGAAGCCCTCCTCTTCCTCGACGGCCCTCTTCTGGCATGAAAGCGGCAACGGCGCGACAGCCCGCATGGCGCCCCACCATATTGCCCTCGTCGCGCCTTTCGGGCAGGGTCCCGCGCATGGAGCACGATCGTCGAGACGCGGAGCGCCGGGCGGAGTCCGAAGCGATCCTCAAGCGGCTGCGCGAGGAGACCGACATCCAGGTCGGCGGCACGACGGCGCGCATGCTGTCGAACACGCGCGGCCACTTCTCCGCCGACGACGCCGACCCGAACGACCGTATCGAGGTGATCGGAACGCGCATCGGCCGCGCGCTGGGGCTCGTCGGCTTCGTCGTCCTCGTCTTCCTCTTCGTCCAGACCTACTTCCTGTCCTGATGAGCGAAACCCGCAGCGCCGGCACCAGCGAGCGGCCGGCGGTCCTCGTCGTCTCCAGCCACGTCGTGCGGGGCACGGTCGGCAACCGCGCCGCCGTCCTGGCGCTGGAATCGCTCGGCCATCCCGTCTGGGCGGTTCCGACCATCACGCTGCCCTGGCACGCCGGCCGGGGCCCGGCGACGCGCGTCGTGCCGGACGAGGCGGCCTTCGCCGCCATGATGGACGATCTGGCCGGCGCCGAATGGCTGTCGGAGGTCGGCGGCGTCCTCACCGGCTATTTCGGCTCGGCCGCCCAGATCGAGCCGGCCGCGCGGCTGGTGGAGGCGGTGCGGCGCGCCAATCCGGACGCGGTCTTCTGCTGCGATCCGGTGATCGGCGACGGCAACGAGAACGGCGGGCGGCTCTACCAGCCGCAGGCGGTGGTGGACGGCATCCGCGACCGGCTGATGCCGCTGGCCGACATCGCCACGCCCAACCGCTTCGAGCTGGAGTTCCTGACCGGGCTGGAGCTCGCCGGCAACGACCATCTGATCGAGGCCGCGCTGACGCTCGGCCCCGGCCGCGTCGTCGTCACCTCCGCCTTCCCGATGCTGCGGGGCGGCATCGGCAATCTCTTCACCGACGGGCGCTCCGCGCTTCTGGCCGAGCACCGGCGGATCGACACGGTGCCGCACGGCGTCGGCGATCTGACCTCGGCGGTCTATCTGGCCCGCGTGCTCTCGGGCCTCGGCGAGGAGCGCGCCCTGCAGACGACGACGGCGGCGGTCTACGAGATCCTGGCGCGCACGGCCCGGCGCGGCGCGGACGAGCTGACGCTTGAAACCGACGCCGACAGCCTCAAGACGCCGATGGCCATGGTGCAGATGCGTCATCTCGCCATGCCGGGCGGGCGACGGGCTTGAGCGACTTATGACGAGTTTACCGGCTTATGCCTGTTTTCCGGTAAACTCTTCATAAGGCTGCCATGGACAAGCCTTTGGTCACGACGGCAGGGGTCGACGGGTATCGCAAGGGCTGGGTCGCGGCCGTTCGCCGCCCAGGCGACGCGGTCCGGCTCTCGACGTTCCCGACGATCGCCGAGCTTGCGAGTTCGCTTCCCGACGACGCTTCGATCGTCGTCGATATCCCCATCGGGCATCCAAACCGCATCGCCGGCAACGGTCGCGTCGCCGAACAGGAGGTCCGTCCCCTTCTGAAGCGGCGCCGATCCAGCGTCTTCTCCATGCCCGCCAGAGCTGTCGTCGAGCTGGCGGGAAGCCGGACTTTCGGTCTCGCGAATATCCTCGAAGCCCATCGGAGCGCGAGCGCCCTTGCCGCCACGCTTTCAGACCCGCCGCGTAAGATCCCGATCCAGTCCTTTTCCATCCTCCCGAAGGTGCGTGAGGTGGATCTGTTCCTTGCCAGCGACCCAAGGCTTCGTGAGCGCATCGTCGAAAGCCATCCGGAAGTGGCGTTCGCCGTGCTGAACGACGACCGGGAAATGGAGCATGGGAAAAAGTCCCAGCTCGGTAGGATCGAACGAGAAGCCGTGCTCTCCCGCCACGGCATTCCAACCGAGGCCTTCGATCAGTCCCTGCCCGGCGTTCCCCACGACGACCGTCTCGACGCTCTCGTCATGCTTCTCATCGCCGATCGTCACGCCCTCGGCCTTGCACGGCCCTACCCCAATCTGCCCCATCGCGACGAGCACGGCCTGCCGATCGCCATCTGGGCATGAGCCGAGGTTGCGCGCGGCCTTGACGTGGCGCGCCGCCTCACGCTTGAAGCATTCCAACGTTCAGCCCGGAGCCGCCGGCCATGACCATTCTCCCCGACCATCTCCTGGCCGGCTACCGCACCTTCATCGAGGGGCGCTATCTGGCCGAGACCGCGACCTACCGCTCGCTCGCCCGCGACGGGCAGGCGCCCCAGACGATGATCGTCGCCTGCTGCGATTCGCGCGCCGCGCCGGAGACGATCTTCGGCTCGGCGCCGGGCGAGCTCTTCGTCGTGCGCAACGTCGCCAATCTCGTGCCGCCCTACACGCCGGACGGCGAGTTCCACGGCACCTCCGCCGCGCTCGAATTCGCAGTCGCGGCGCTGAAGGTGCGCCACATCGTGGTGATGGGCCACGGGCGCTGCGGCGGCATCAAGGCCGCGCTCGACCCCGACATGACGCCGCTTTCGCAGGGCGACTTCATCGGCAAGTGGATGAGCCTCGTTCGGCCCGTCGCCGAGGCCGTGGGCGCCAACGATCTGATGACGCCGTCCGAGCGCCAGACGGCGCTGGAGCGCATCTCCATCCGCCATTCGCTCGCCAATCTGCGCTCCTTCCCCGACATCGCGGCGCGCGAGGCGGCGGGCGAGCTCTCGCTTCACGGCGCCTGGTTCGACATCTCCTCGGGAGAGCTGTGGGCGATGGACCCCGAGACCGGCGACTTCGTGCGTCCGCTGGTCGACGTCGAGGACGACGCCGACCCGGCCAAGCCGGATCAGGAGAAGTCCGGAGAGGACGCGATCTGAAACCGCGATCTGGACCATCGTGCGTCCCATCGGACGCACGATGGTCGCCCAAACTGTCTGAATCCACGCATCAGGCTTTCCGAAGATCGATTCCGATTGTCGGGCCAATTCTTCAGGAGCGCGGCGGCGTCTGCCCGCTCGCCCGCTCGCGCTCCTCGGCAAGATCGTCGAGCGTGTTCGGCAGGACGCCGACCGCGCGGTTCATGCCGCCGCAGGCGGTCAGCGTCAGGACGGCGAGGATGAGGATCGCGCTTCGCATCGCCGGGTAGGTGGAGGCGGGGCGCGCCCCGTCAACGCTGGCGCTCGAAGCGCCAGTTCGCCTGCGCGGTTCCCGTCTGCATGACCGCCACGATCTGCCGCGTGCGGCGCGGTCCCTTGGCGCTGGCGAAGAAGACCGAGTCGTCCAGCGTCGCCGGCTGGTCGCAGAAGAACCACCAGACCTCCTCCCCCGCCGCGAGGCGGATGCCGCGCCCGGCCTGCTCGGCCGCCACGTCCGGGTGAAGGTGGAAGCGCAGCGTCGCCTCCGGGGCGGGCCCGAGCATGCGCGCGCGGCCGGCGGCCGGATGCAGCCGGTCGGCGCCCTCGATCCGCATGCCGTCGTGCCACAGGAGCATCTCGCGCTCGTGGACGAGACCGAAGGCGAGCCGGTAGCCGTCATGGGCGGCGGTCAGGAGCTGGCCTTCCGCGACCTCCTCGCAGGCCGAAGGCACGCGCGAGGGGCCGGCGACGACGGGCGAGCCGAGGAAGCGGTCCAGCCGCTCCGAGCGCGCGAAGCGCGCCGAGGAGCGGTCGCCGAGCGTCAGCGTCGAATGGGCGGCGGTGGCGCGGGCGAGGCGCCGGTGAACCTCGTGGCCGGCGGACGGCGCCCCGCAATTGACGACGAAGCGCTGGCGCCCGGAGGAGAACTCGAAGGCGAGCGTCCCGGCGTGGCTCTCGCCCGACAGCGCGGTGGGCGGTGCGAGGCCGGTGTCGGCGACGATCGTCGTCGTTCCGCGCGACAGGCGCTGGTAGCCGGACTGGCGCATGTGGCCGACCGGCTCGCCCAGCGTCTCGTCCTGGCGCACCAGCGCGGCGACGAGCGGCACCGGCACGAGGCTCGCGCCGTTGAAGAGGGTCGTCGCGCCGTCGCCGTGCAGGAAGAAGCGCAGCGCCGGCAGCATCCGGTCGATGGCGCCGAAGAGCGAGCGCGGAACGGCGAGGCCCCGCATCGAATAGATCTGGCGCAGCGGCAGCAGCATCTTGAGCAGCGCCGCGATGGCCTGCGGGTTGCGCGAGACGTGGCCGCCATCGGGGAAGATCTGGCGGTCGAGCTCGTCGCTGAGATGCGCCGAAGCCGAACGCGCGTCGCAGCGGCCGGGCAGGCAGAGCGCGGCGAAGGCGAGCGCGATGCGAACCTTCAGGCGTGCCAGCCCCTCGGCGGTCTCGGGTGCGGCGCGCTTCAGGGCGCGCGTCTCGGCGGCGAGCGTGTCGAGGAAGCGGCGGCGGAAGGCGGAATCGGCGTTCTGGAGGAGCAGCGGCGCGTGCGAGAGCAGCGCGATCAGCCGCGTCGCGGCGACGTCCGGCCGCTGCGCGGGTGACAGCCGGCGTCTTAGGCCCGGCGCCAGGAAGTCGCGCAGGAGCGCCCGCGCGTTCTCGCTGGCGAGCGCGTCCTCGACCTCGCTCAGATGCCGCAGCCATTCGAAGGAGACCAGCGCCTCGCGCCAGGCGGCGGGGGCCTCGGTCTCCAGGAAGGGCGAGCGCGCCGTGGCGACGATCCGGTGGCCGGCGAGATCGAACACGCCGGAATAGATCGCCTCGGCGATCGCCGCCTTGCCCCGCTCCAGGTCGCGCGGAACGGCGAGCAGCCGGTCGTTCTCGCGCGAGCGGCGGTGCAGGAAGGGCAGGACCGGCAGCCGCAGGCTCCGGCGCATGCGCCGGACGGCTTCGCGGGCCGTCAGCGCGGCCAGGCGCGGGTCGTCGATGAGTTCGGCCGCCATGACCTCTGAGCCCCGCCTCGTGCTTCGATTCACCGGGCCGCGCCGCGACGGGGCCCCGCACGCAAGTTTCGCGGATCGAGGTAAATGCTTCCCTAAGACGGACGGATGACGGCGCTCACGGGTTGCGCCGCAGGCGCGCGGCGAAGAAGCCGTCGAGACCCGGAACCGCGCCCTCGGCCACCCCGAACTCCATGTCGGGCGTGGTGCGGACGTCGCCCTTGGCATCGATCGCCGTTTCGAGCCCGGGGAGCTCGTGCGGGGCGACCGGCTCGCGCGAGAATTCGGGGCGGGAGGCGAGGAAGGCCTCCACCACCGCCTCGCCCTCGGCGGGGTCCAGCGAGCAGTTGGAGAAGACCAGACGCCCGCCCGGCGCGACGAACTCCGCCGCCCGGTCGAGCAGCCCGGCCTGGACCCGCGCGAGCTTCTCCACCTCCTCGGCGCTCTTCGTCCAGCCGACATCCGGATGCCGGCGGATCGTCCCGGTGGAGGAGCAGGGCGCGTCGAGAAGCACCGCGTCGAAGGGTTCGGGGGCGACCTCGCGGATGTCCCCGAGCCGCGTCTCCACCTCGAGACCGAGGCGCTGGAGATTGCCGTTCAGGCGCTTCAGGCGGCTGGCGGAGATGTCGAAGGCCGTGACCCTCGCTGCGGCGGCGGCGAGCTGCGCGGTCTTGCCGCCCGGCGCGGCGCACAGGTCCGCGACGCGCCGGCCCGCGATGTCGCTCAGAAGGCGCGCGGGGATGGCGGCCGCGGCATCCTGCACCCACCATTCGCCCGTCTCGAAGCCCGGCAGCGCCGTCACCGGCCCGTCAAGCCGGTCGAGCCGGACGGTTCCGGTCGAAAGGGCGCGGCCGCCGAGCCGCTCGGCCCAGCCGGCCGGGTCGGCCTTCACGCTCAGATCGACGGGCGCGGGGCTCAGATGCGCGCGCGCGATCGCCTGCGCGCGCGCCTCGCTATAGGCGGCGGTCAGTCGCTCGCGCAGCCAGGGCGCCATGTCCGCCATCGGGTCCACCGGCACGTGCGGCCGCTCGCTCACCTCGCGCGCGATCCGGCGCAGCACCGCGTTGACGAGCCCCGCGAAGCGCTTGTTGCGCGGGTCCTCGTTCGCCGCTGCGACCGCAAGGTCTACGGCGGCCGAATCCGGCACGTCGAGGAAGAGGATCTGCGCCGCGCCGACGTGAAGGAGATGGCGCAGCGAGACAGCGCCCTCGGGGAGCGGGCGTTCGATCGCCCCGGAGACCAGCCCTTCGATCGTGCCGCGAAAGCGCAAGGATGTAGCGAGAATGGCCCGCACCAGGGCCTGATCGCGCGGCTCCAGCCCGCGGTAACCCGGATGCCCGCCGCTCGGATCGGTCAGCCCGTCGAGCGAGGTCCGGGCATCGACGACGGCCGAGAGCAACCGCGCCGCCACCTGACGGCTGGCGAGGCCCGGCCGCGCGGGCTCGGCCCGCTCCGAAGCCCCGCTGTCCCTGGCCTTCGCTCCGCTGCCGCGCCGCGCGCCCGAGGGACGCGCGCTCAACCCCAGGGCCCCTGGCCCGAGGAGGAGCCGCCGCTTCCGCCCGTCCAGGGTCCGCGCTGGCCACCGGTGTGGCGCAGGCCCGCGCCGAAGGCGCTCTCGCCGCGCACCGGGTTCGCGCGCCCCGCCCCCATCTCGGCCGCCATCTGCTGGAGCGCCGCGATGCGGTTTCCGGTGTCGGGGTGCGTCGAGAACAGGCCGTCGGCGCGCTGGCCGTTCAGGGGGTTGATGATGAACATGTGCGCGGTCGCGGGATTGCGCTCGGCGTCCACGTTCACCGTGCGCCCGGCGGCTGTGGCGATCTTCTGCAGCGCGGAGGCGAGCCAGATCGGGTTCCCGCAGATCTCCGCGCCACGCCGGTCGGCCGAGTATTCGCGGGTGCGCGAGATCGCCATCTGCACGATCATGGCCGCGAGAGGCGCGACGATGATCGCGAGAAGCACCCCGACGATGCCGAGCGGGTTGCGGTTGTCGCCGCCTGAATTGCCGAAGAAGAACGCGAAATTGCCGAGCATGGAGATCGCGCCCGCCAGCGTCGCGGTGATCGTCATGATCAGCGTGTCGCGGTTCTGCACATGGGCGAGCTCGTGCGCCATGACGCCGGCCACTTCCTCCGGCGTCAGGCGCTGGAGCAGGCCCGTCGTCGCCGCCACAGCGGCGTTCTCCGGGTTGCGGCCCGTCGCGAAGGCGTTGGGCTGGTCGTTCTCGATGATGAAGACCTTGGGCATCGGAAGACCGGCCTGCGCGGCCAGTCCCTGCACCATGCGGTAGTATTCGGGCGCGGTGCGCTCGTCGACCTCGTGGGCGTGGTGCATGCGCAGCACCATCTTGTCGGAGTTCCAGTAGGCGAAGAGGTTCATCGCCACCGCGATCGCGAAGGCGATCATCATGCCCTGGCTGCCGCCGATGAGGGCGCCGACGCCCATGAAGAGGGCGGTCATCAGGGCGATCAGCATGGCCGTCTTGATCATGTTCATCGGTGGTCGCATCTCCAGCTTGCGAAGAGGCCCCGAAGGGGCGATCTGACGGCTCATGATCTGGTGCGCCGGGCGTTCCGCTTCAATGCGAGCGGCGCGGCCGGCACCCGCGAAACGAGAGGCTCCGCACGGATGAGCGAAGACACCACCGAGACGCCCGAGCGCAAGCCCCTTTCGGCGGCCGCGCAGCGTGCCCTCGCCGAGGCGGCGGAGCGCCGCCGCGCCGAGGCCGGACCGGACCTGCCGCCCGAGCTGAACGGGCGCGACGGGCCGGAGCCCACGCGCTACGGCGACTGGGAGAAGAAGGGCATCACCTCCGACTTCTGAGGGGGAAGCGCGTTAGGATTTCCTTCACGACCCTCGCGCGTGGACCCTCCTTCCGGTTGCATGGCTCGCGGAAACGGGCATTTGCGGTACGCAGGCCTGCGTGGTAGATAGGACTTCTGTCTTATCTCACCCCGAGTCGCCCGTGCCGCGCGCCGCCCTCGCTCTGTTCCTCTCCGTCGCGTTCACAGCGCCCGCGCTCGCCGAGCCGCAGGTTCCGCCGCGCCGGATCGCGGGTCCCGTCGAGGCGCAGGTGATCGAGGTGCGCGACGGCGACACGGTCATGGTCGCCGCCTATGTCTGGCCGATGCAGGCGGTGCACGTGGCGGTCCGCCTTCGCGGCATCGACGCGCCGGAGCGCCGGGGCCAGTGCCCGAGCGAGATCGAGGCGGCCGAGGAGGCGCGCGCCCGGCTCATCGAACTGATCGGCGACGGCCCCGTGCGCCTGACGCGGATCGAGGGCGACAAATATTTCGGCCGCGTCCTTGCGGACCTTTCGACCGAAAGCGAGCCCGATATCGCGCGGCGTCTGCTCTCCGAGGGCCTCGTCGTCGCCTATGACGGCGGCCGCCGCCGCGACTGGTGTTCGGTGGCGGGCGTTCCCGTTCCCCGGCAGGCGACGCGCGGCTGACGCCGGCCGTCGCCTTGACCCGGACGCCCCCGCGAACCATCTGAAAGGCGCGCGGGACGGCCCGCCGCACCCCCATTCCATGCCCGGGACGGCCCGGCTTTCTGAAAAGGAGGCCGATGATGGCCTGGATCATGCTTCTCTTCGCCGGCCTCTTCGAGATCGTCTGGGCGAGCGCGATGAAATTCTCGATGGGCTTCACGAGGCCCGGCCCGACCGCGATCATGGTCGTGTCGATGGCGATCAGCTTCTATCTTCTGACGCTCGCCTTGCGCACCCTCCCGCTCGGCACGGCCTATGCGGTGTGGACGGGGATCGGCGCGGCGGGCGCCTTCGTCGTCGGCATCCTGTTCCTCGGGGAAAGCGCGAGCCCGATGCGGATCCTCGCGGCCGCGCTCATCGTCTCGGGCATCGCCCTCATGAAACTCTCCTCGACCGCCTGAGACGGGCGACGCCCGCACCGTTCGGCCCGACCGGGAATCGCGACTGGACAGGCCTGCCGCGAACCGCCAAGTCTGGCGGCTCAGGAGATGCGCATGGCGAACGATCCGACGACAGGCCGACGCGCCGGCACCGAACGGGCCGAGCGGACGGTCGCCGACCTCCTCGCCCATGCCGTGGACGCGTTCCGGCCGGGCTTCGGCGTCCGCCTCTGGACGGGGGAGCGCATCGGCCCCGCCGGCGGCCCGACGCTCGTCGTCGCCGACGCCCATGTTCTCTCGCGCCTCGCCTTCGCGCCCTCCATCGGGACGCTGGTCGAGCTGTGGGCCGACCGGCGGCTCGACGTCGCCGACGGCTCGATCTTCGACATCGCCGCGGCGCGGCCCGAGGGCGGCCGCAAGCAAGGGCTGAAGCGGCTGGAGAAGGGGCGGATTGCCCGCGCCCTTCCCGCGCTCTGGCGCCTTCGCCGGGCGGAGAAGCGTCAGGCCGCCGCGATCGGCACGGACGAGGGGCGCTCGGGCTCGACCCGGAGCGCCATCCAGTTCCATTACGACGTGTCGAACGACTTCTACCGCCTCTTCCTCGACGAGCGCATGGTCTATTCCTGCGCCTATTTCGACCGCTGGCACGACGACATCGATCGCGCCCAGGCCGACAAGCTGGAGATGATCTGCCGCAAGCTGCGCCTGTCGCCGGGCGAGCGCTTCCTCGACATCGGCTGCGGCTGGGGCGCGCTCCTGATCCATGCGGCCAAGACGCGCGGCATCACCGGCCATGGGGTGACGCTCAGCCAGGCGCAGTTCGATCTCGCAACGCGCCGCGTCGCCGAAGCCGGCCTGTCGGACCGGATCACGATCGAGCTCAAGCCCTTCCAGGAGCTGACCGGGCGCTTCGACAAGATCGCCTCCATCGGCATGTTCGAGCATGTGGGCTTCGCCCATCACGACGCCTATTTCTCGGCCGTCTCCAGGCTGCTGCGCCCGCGCGGCCTCTATCTGCACCACGCGATCGCGCGGCCCGCCAAGAAGACGCCGAAGGACTTCCACCGGAAGCGCTCGCGCGAATACCGGGCGATCACGAAATACATCTTCCCCGGCGGCGAGCTCGACTTCATCGGCCACTCCCTGCAGAAGCTGGAGGCACACCGCTTCGAGGTGCACGACGTGGAGAACTGGCGCGAGCATTACGGCCGCACCTGCCGGCTCTGGGCCGAGCGCCTGCGCGCCAACATGGACGCGGCCGTCGAAGAGATCGGGCCGGAGAAGGCGCGGGTCTGGCTCCTGTACCTCGCCGGCTGCGCGCTGGCCTTCGAGCGCGGCTCGGTCATGATCAACCAGACGCTGGCCTCCAAGCGCGACAAGGGCCCGTCCGGCCTGCCCCCGACGCGGGCCGACCTCTACGGGTAGGCGCCGAGGCTCTTCTCCGACGCTCGTCGAAGGCCGTGCCCTTCGGCGCCCCCCTCTGCCCTGCCGGGCATCTCCCCCTCAAGGGGGGAGATCATTCGCTTCGATAATTTCGCCAAGGCCTGCAACGTCTTCAGCCTTTCGACTAGCCCAGGCCTTCGACGAAGAAGCTGCAACATCCAAACCGCGATCTCCCCCCTTGCGGGGGAGATGGGCGGCAGCCCAGAGGGGGGCGAGCCGGCAGAAGGCCGAGACATCTCGCGCGACGTGATCTCCGGCGCGGCCGACCTCTATGGGTAAACGCGGGGGCTGCTCTCCGACGCTTGTCGAAGGCCGCGCCCTTCGGCACCCCCCTCTGCCCTGCCGGGCCTCTCCCTCTCAAAGGGGGGAGATCATTCGCTTCGATGATTTCGACAAGGCCTGCAACGTCTTCAGCCTTTCGACTGGCCCAGGCCTTCGACGAAGAAGCTGCAACATCCAAGCCGCGATCTCCCCCCTTGCGGGGGAGATGGGCGGCAGCCCAGAGGGGGGGAGCCGGCGGGGCATCTCCCGGCAGAAGGCCGAGACATCTCGCGCGACGTGATCTCCGGCGCAGCCGACCTCTATGGGTAAACGCGGAGGCTCTTCTCCGACGCTCGTCGAAGGCCGCGCCCTTCGGCGCCCCCCTCTGCCCTGCCGGGCATCTCCCCCTCAAGGGGGGAGATCATTCGCTTCGGTCATTTCGCTTAGGCCTGCAACGTTGCCGGATCTTCGGCTTCATCAGCCCTTCGACGGAGAGGCTGCAACATTCCAAGCCGCGATCTCCCCCCTTGCGGGGGAGATGGGCGGCAGCCCAGAGGGGGGCGAGCCGGCGAGGCCTTGGCCTCAAGGCTCCCGGCAGAAGCGCCCCCGGAGCGAGCCCCGGCGACGACCGACATTCGCTTAGCTGCGGGCAAGACAAGCAAAAGGCCGCCTCCCATCTCTGGAAGGCGGCCCCGTGATGTCTGCCCTGCCGGCCGGGATGATCCCGAAACCGGATCGGCAAAATCGTCGGATCAGAAGGAGGCTGCCCCTTCCGACCGGCGAGAATTGCTGGATCCGGCCGACATTTGGAAATCACTCGACATCGGATCACCTCCTTCCATTACGTTGAACACGAACAGAAGTATGGGGTCGGCGGCCGGGCTTGCCAAGGGCTCGACGTACCGAAAGTCTGCGCCCTCGCGTCGCGCCCCCTGTCGGGCGCCGCGTCAGGCCGGCCGCCCCTCCCAGATCGGCGCGTGGGAGCGCTCGAAACGCTCGCGCTCCAGCTCCGTGCCGTCCGCCCTCATCTGCCGCGCCAGGGCCTGCGCCATGGCCGTCGCGGCGGGCGCCATGGCGGGCACCTGGGCGCGCACCGCCGCCAGCGTCTTGGACAGCCGGATCGCGACCTCCGCCTGGGTGCCGCCGTCGCGCACCAGCGTGGCGAAGGCGTCCTCCACGAACTCGCGCTCGTGGGGCCGCGCGAGATAGACCCGCTCCGACGCCGGTTCCGCCTCGCCCTCGTCGTCCCGATCCTTGTCCGCCCCGTCGTCCCGAAGCCGCGTCAGGACGCGCAGGATCGCGTTCAGGACCTCGATGGCCGTGCCCGGATCGTTGACGGCTGGGGACAGCGCCCGGCTGCCGATCTCGGCCAGCGTGATGAGCCCGAGCCGGGGATCGTGATCGAAGGTGCGGTGCCGCTCCAGCGAGAAGGCGCCCGACAGCGCGTCCTCGATCTCGTCCGTGACGGTCCCCTCGACATGGACGAGCGACCGCGTCGCATGCACGAGCGTTCCGGGGATCGCCTCCACGTGGATGATCAGATCGTGCTCCTCGGCCAAGCTCTCGATGAGGTCGAGATGGACGTGCACGACGTAGCCCGTCTTCTTCGAATAGACGGGCCGCGCCCGATCCGGCACGGGGATCGCCGGCCGCGCGCCGCCCATCGGGTCGGCGGCGAAGGCCTCCATCGACCGGCAGGCGGCGTCCTCCACCCGGTCGATCACGTCGGACATGCGGCCGAAGCTCGTCAGATGGGAGATCCATCGAAGCAGGGTCAGGACGATCACGGCGATGAGGGCGACCGTGCCCGTGAAGAGGACGATCCGTCCCTGCTCGCCGTAGATGCCGGTCTGCAGGCCGATGATCCCGACGATGGCGAAGACGAAGGCGCCGAGAAAGGTGGAGAGCGCGTTCTGCGACGTGGTGTCGTTGATCAGGAGCTGGGTCGAGCGCGGCGTCGCGTTCTGCGTCGCCGAACCATAGGCCGTCACCATCGCGGTGAGGGAGAAGGTCGTCACCGCCAGCATGGAGGAGGCGATGATCTCGAGCAACGTGCCGACGGCGTCCTGCCCGATCTCGACCGTGAACTCGAAGGGGACGAAATTGCTGGCGATGGCGGCCAGGGCCGCGACGACGATGGCCGCGACGGTGATCAGGGCGGCCCGGAACCAGATGCGGTGGCGCAGCTGGGCGAGCAGGAAGTCGAACCGGGACAGCCGCTCCCGTTTGGTCTTGGACATGAGGGCCGATCCGAAGGCGTATGCGAACGAGGGGTGTCGCCGCGCCCGAGCTCCCACCCTGATCGGGAATATGAAGCTCCCGCGGCGCCCTTCAACGTCGCCCGGTGGCGGCCGCCTTGCCCCTCACGCGCGACGCTCCGAAGGCCGGAGAAGACCTTCGGACCGCATCGGTATGCGAAGCCGCCCTTCGGGCGGATTCAGCCGCGCTTGTTCTGGCGGTTCTCCACCAGATCGTCCACGACGCCCGGATCGGCCAAAGTGGAGGTGTCGCCCAGCGCGCCGAAATCGTCCTCGGCGATCTTGCGCAGGATGCGACGCATGATCTTGCCCGAGCGCGTCTTCGGCAGGCCCGGCGCCCACTGGATCTTGTCCGGCGAGGCGATGGCCCCGATGTCCTGTCTCACGTGAGACACGAGCTCGCGGCGCAGCTCCTCCGTCGGCTCGATGCCGCCCATGAGCGTGACGTAGCAGTAGATCCCCTGCCCCTTCACGTCGTGCGGGTAGCCGACGACGGCCGCTTCCGAGACCTTCGGATGGGCGACGAGGGAGGATTCCACCTCCGCGGTGCCCATGCGGTGACCGGAGACGTTGATGACGTCGTCCACCCGGCCGGTGATCCAGTAGTAGCCGTCCTCGTCGCGCCGCGCGCCGTCGCCGGTGAAGTACTTGTTCGGATAGGTCGAGAAGTAGGTCTCCTCGAAGCGCTTGTGGTCGCCGTAGACCGTGCGCATCTGCCCTGGCCAGGAATCGGCGATCACGAGGTTGCCGTCGCAGGCGCCCTCCTTCACCTGGCCCTCCGCGTCCACGATCTGCGGCTTCACGCCGAAGAAGGGCAGCGTCGCCGAGCCCGGCTTGAGCGCCGTGACGCCCGGCAGCGGCGTGATCAGGATGCCGCCCGTCTCGGTCTGCCACCACGTGTCGACGATCGGGCAGCGCTCCTCGCCGACGACGCGGTAGTACCAGTTCCAGGCTTCCGGGTTGATCGGCTCGCCCACCGTGCCGAGCACGCGCAGGCTCTTGCGCGAAGTCTTCCGCACCGGCTCGTCGCCGCCGCCCATCAGGGCCCGGATCGCCGTCGGCGCGGTGTAGAAGATCGTGACCCGATGCTTGTCCACGACCTGCCAGAACCGGGACGTGTCGGGGAAGTTCGGCACGCCCTCGAACATCAGCGTCGTCGCGCCGTTGGCGAGCGGGCCGTAGACGATGTAGCTGTGGCCCGTCACCCAGCCGACGTCGGCCGTGCACCAGTAGACGTCGCCGGGGCGCCAGCCGAAGACGTGTTCGTGCGTCATCGAGGCGTAGACGAGATAGCCGCCGGTGGTGTGGAGCACGCCCTTCGGCTTACCGGTGGAGCCGGAGGTGTAGAGGATGAAGAGCGGGTCCTCGGCGTTCATCGCCTCGGGCTCGCAGGTCGCCGAGGCGCTCTCGCGCGCCTCGTGCCACCAGACGTCGCGCCCCTGCGTCACCGCGACCTCGTTGCCGGTGCGGCGCACCAGAAGGACGGTGTCGACGCTCTGCCCGGCCTTGGCGGCGATCTCGATCGCCTTGTCGGCGTTCGCCTTCAGCGGGATCGTCTTGCCGCCGCGATAGCCCTCGTCCGCCGTGATGAGGACTGAGGAGGCCGCGCCCTCCAGCCGCCCGGCCAGCGCGTCCGGCGAGAAGCCGCCGAAGACGACCGAGTGCACCGCGCCGATGCGTGCGCAGGCGAGCATCGCGAAGGCCGCCTCCGGGATCATCGGCATGTAGAGCGTGACGCGGTCGCCCCGCTTCACGCCTCGGTCCTTGAGGACGTTCGCCATGCGGCAGACCTCCTCGTGGAGCTGCCGGTAGGTGATCGCCCGGGTGTCCTTCGGGTCGTCGCCTTCCCACAGGATCGCCGTCTGGTCGGCCTTGCCCTCCAGATGCCGGTCGATGCAGTTGGCCGAGACGTTGAGCTGCCCGTCCTCGAACCACCGGATCGAGACGTTGCCGGGCGCGAAGGAGGTGTTCTTCACCTTGGAGAAGGGGCGGATCCAGTCGACGCGAAGCCCGTGCTCGCCCCAGAAGGCGTCGGGGTCGGACAGGCTCTTCCGGTACCATTCCTGGTAGGTCGCCTCCGAGATCAGTCCCTCGGCGGCCCATTCGTCACGGACGGGGATCGTCTTCTCGCTCATCGTTCCTCCCGATTGAAGCGCGTCGTTCGAACCGTTCTAGCCGGAGGGCGGCGCCGCCGCCAAGCCTGTCAGGCGCCGTCCGACGGCTCCGGCTCCCCGCCGCCGAGCACGTCCTCGACATAGAGCATCGTCACCATCGTCTTGATCACCGCCACGACCGGCACCGCGAGGATGAAGCCGGCGAGGCCGAAGAGCAGGCCGAAGATGAGCTGGACCGTCAGCGTCAGGGCCGGCGGCAGCGAGGTCGCCCATTTCTGCGCGATCGGCGTCGTGACGTTCGATTCCACGCCCTGGATCAGGATGTAGACGCCGACGCCGAGCAAGGCGGTGGTCGTGTCCACCGACAGGCCTGTCAGGACGATGGGCACGCCCGCCGCGATGGCGCCGAGCGTCGGCACGAAGGCGAGCAGCCCCGCCTGCAGCGCCAGAAGGAAGGCGAAGGGCATGTCGATCAGCCAGAGGCCGATCCAGGACACGGTGAAGACGGTGGCCATGGAGATCGCCTGGCCGAGGAGCCACATGCGCAGCGACTGCGCGCTCTCGTTCATCGCCTCGCCCAGCCGGGCGCGCTTGGCCTTGGGCACGAGGCTGACCGTGCCGCGCCGGTAGATGCCGGGGCTCCAGGCGATGAAGGCGGCGAGGAAGAGGATGATGAAGAAGTTGCCGATGCCGCCGGCGACGGAGAAGAGCGCCGTCGTCGCGCCCGACAGGACGCCGCTGGCGTCGGGCAGCATGTCGCGGATCTCGCTCGGCTCGATCTCCTCGGCCGAGACCGGGAAGCCCTGGCTCTGCGCCCATTCCAGAACGCTCGTCGCCTGCCCGCTCACCGCGTCCAGAAGGTCCCGCGCCTGATCGGCGAGGGTCGCGCCGCCCCAGAAGATCAGGCCGGCGAGCGCCGCCAGGGTCGCCAGGAAGACGAGCGCGAGGGAGGCCGCGCGCCCGAGCCCCAGCATCATCGCCGCGCGCGCCGCGCCGTCGAAGATGGCCGCCAGCACCATCGCCGCGAAGACCATGAAGAAGGCGCTGGCGGCGAAGTAGAAGACGGCCAGCGCGATCAGCATGGCCAGCACGATGGCGGTCGCGATGACGGTCCGCCTCGCGAAGACGGCCTCGGAGGCGGATGGGGTCACAAGCGGGCTCCTCGAGACGCGGGCTTAGGTCCCAAGATAGGGCGCCGCGCGGCGAGGAGAACGAAGCGGCGCGCGCGAGCCTCTGCCCGGACCGGCAGCGGCGCGGCTCGCGCGGCACCGGCTTTCGGACTAAGGATGGCCCCCCGAACGGCGCATCCTCGCTTTTCGGCGTCGAACGGGAACAGGCCATGCGGACGATCGGGCTGATCGGGGGAATGAGCTGGGAGAGCTCGGCGGAATACTACCGCATCCTCAACCAGGGGGTCCGGGACCGGCGGGGGCCTACGGCCTCAGCGCGCTGCCTCCTGTGGTCGTTCGATTTCGCCGAGATCGAGGCGCTGCAGCATCGCGGCGACTGGGACGGGCTCGCCGACCGGATGACCGACGCGGCGCGTCGGCTGGAGGGCGCCGGGGCCGATCTCCTGATGATCTGCACCAACACCATGCACCGCCTCGCCCCGCAGGTGGAGGCGGCGGTCGGCATCCCGCTCCTGCACATCGCCGACCCGACGGCGGACCGGATCAGGGCGGCGGGGCTTGGAACCGTCGGGCTTCTCGGAACCGCCTTCACCATGGAGCAGGACTTCTACAAGGGCCGCCTGCGCGAGCGCCACGGCCTCGACGTCATCGTGCCAGGGCCGGAGGATCGCGCCACCGTCCACCGGGTGATCTACGAGGAGCTCGTCGCCGGACGGATCGAGGCGGCCTCGCGCGAGGCCTACCGGTGGATCATCGGGCGGCTGGTCGAAGAGGGCGCCGAAGCGGTGATCCTCGGCTGCACGGAGATCATGCTCCTGATCGGCCCGCAGGACAGCCCGGTTCCGATCTTCGACACGACCGCGCTCCATGCGCAGGCGGCCGTCGAGAGGGCGCTGGCGGACTGAACTGCGCGCCCGGCTCCGCCATCGGGCCGGAAATGGCGCGAAGGCGACCGGCGGCCCCGTGCCGCCCGGGACGCACGCAAGGCAGGCGCCGGTCGAGCCGCGCCCCGCGGCAACCCGCACGGCTTGCAGGGTCGTGGCCGACACGTCGGGAGCGCGGTCATCATTGTTTCCACGTCACCCGTCATCGATATTCGTCGGAATCCATCCGCCGCAAGGGCCGCGAGCATCGCATGGTGGCCCCGAGCGACAGGCACAACCACAGGTGAATGAGAATGACCGCCAACGAACGCATCGTGAGAGCCATCTATGCGGCCGCCGAAGCCCGCAGCCTGAACGCGGACGCGTTCGCCTCGCACTTCGCGCCGGACGGCTACTTTCTCGACATGGCGTCCGGCCAGCGTTGGACGGGAGACGAGGTCCGCCAGCCCGTCCAGGGCCTGGCCTCGATCTTTCCCGACATGCACCGCGAACTCATGAAGCTCTATTCGACGGGCGACGACGTCGTGGTCGTGGAGTTGCGGCTGCAGGGGACCCAGGCGGCCGACTTTCCCGGGCCGAACGGCGTCATCCCGTCCGCCGGACGGACGTTCGACGTCCCGTGCTGCGACGTGTTTCATCTCAAGGACGGGAAGGTGACGTCGTTCCACTGCTACAACATGCAGTCGATCTGGCTCGCGCAGTTGAGCGGCGCCGCCGGCTGAGCGGCCGCTGCCTTCTCGCGCTCGACGAACGCACGCTCGTGCCCGGCGCCTGCCTTCGTTCGACCGCGAGGACCCAGAGTGCCGGGGCTTCCGGGGCAGTCCCAGAGCGCCGAGCGTCCGAACGCACGCACAAAAGTCGCCCTTACCCTTTGAATCTACGGAACCGGACGTCAGGAGACGACCGGCAGCCACGCCCACAGCGCCACGAGCGTCGCGAGGAGAACGGGCGGGGTGAGCACGAGCCCCACCCGCACATACTGCCCCCAGGTGATCCGCTGCCCCTTGCCGGCGAGGACGTGGAGCCAGAGGAGGGTCGCGAGCGAGCCGATCGGCGTGAACTTCGGCCCGAGGTCGTTGCCGACGACGTTGGCGTAGATCATGAGCTCGCGGGTCAGGGGCGCGACGTCCGCCCGGTCGATGGCGAGCGCCCCGACGAGCGTGGCGGGCATGTTGTTCATGACGGAGGCGAGCATGGCGACGACGACGCCCGTCCCGACGGTCGCCACGAACGTCCCCTGGTCGGCGAGCCAATGCAGCACGCTCGCGGCGATGTCCGTCAGCCCGGCGTTCCCGAGGCCGTAGACGACGAGATACATGCCGATCGAGAAGAGGACGATCTGCCACGGCGCCTCGCGCAGCACCTTGGCCAGCGGGACGACCGCGCCGCGCCCGCCGGAGAGCCAGCGTCCCGCGACCGCCATGAGGACGAGGGCAGCGGCCCCTGTGACGAAGGCGATCGGCACGCCGAGCGGCCCCGTCACGAGATAGGCGACGAGCAGGAGGGCGAGGAGCGGGAAGGCGGTGCGAAAGACCGCCAGGTCGCGGATCGCGCTCTTCGGCTCCTCCAGCCGGCCGACCTCGTAGGTCGCCGGAATGTCGTTGCGAAAATAGGCCCAGAGCACGATGAGCGTCGCCGCGAGCGCGACCAGGTTCACCGGGACCATGACGGCGGCATACTGTCCGAAGGAGATCCCGAAGAAGTTCGCGGTGACGATGTTGACGAGGTTCGACACCACCAGCGGCAGGCTGGTCGTGTCGGCGACGAAGCCGCAGGCGATCACGAAGGCGAGCGCTGCTTCGGGCGGGAAGTGCAGGCGCAGGAGGATGGCGAGCACGATCGGGGTGAGCAGAAGGGCCGCGCCGTCATTGGCGAAAAAGGCGGCGATGACCGCGCCGAGGACGACGATCAGCGGAAACAGGCGCCGTCCGTCACCTCCGCCCCAGCGCGCCACGTGGAGCGCGGCCCAGGAGAAGAACCCGGCCTCGTCGAGGATCAGAGAGATGACGATTAGCGCGACGAAGGTGAAGGTCGCGTCCCAGACGATGTGCCAGACGGTTTCCACGTCGCCCCAGCCGACGACGCCGGAGCTGAGCGCCGCCGCGGCGCCGGCCAGTGCCGCCCAGCCGATGCCGAGCCCGCGGGGCTGCCAGATGACGAGAACGAGCGTGGCGACGAAGATCGCGAGGGCGAGCATGGACGCTCCGGGACGTTGAGGGTCAGAGGGTGCGCTGGTTCACGCGCGTCGAGAGGGCCTCGGCGGTCTCGACGCGTTCGGAGTAACGGTCGGTCAGATAGGCCGAGCGCCCGCGCACGAGCCAGGTGAACTTCGCCAGCTCCTCGCAGACGTCGACGACGCGGCTGTAGAGCGCCGACGATCTCATCCGGCCAGCCTCGTCGAACTCCAGGAAGGCCTTGGGCACCGACGACTGGTTCGGGATCGTCACCATGCGCATCCAGCGGCCGAGAATGCGCATCTGGTTCACCGCGTTGAAGGACTGCGAGCCGCCGGACACCTCCATGACGGCCAGCGTCTTTCCCTGCGTCGGACGCTTGGCGCCGAGGGCCAAGGGGATCCAGTCGATCTGCGCCTTCATGATCCCGGTCATCGCGCCGTGGCGTTCCGGGCTGACCCAGACCATGCCCTCCGACCAATCGGCGAGGTCGCGCAGTTCCTCGACCTTCGGGTGGTCCGGCTCGGCCCCGTCCGGGAGCGGCAGGCCGCGGGGATCGAAGGTGCGCACCTCGCACCCGAACCAGCGCAGCAGGCGCCCGGCCTCTTCGGACAGGAGCCGGGAGTAGGACCGTTCGCGGATCGAGCCGTAGAGAACGAGGATGCGCGGCAGGTGCGTCGGGCCGCCGGGGCCGGCGAGCGCATCCACGTCGATCGGGCGAAGCTGACCCAGATCGACATTCGGCAGATCGGGGGCGACGGGGACGCTCACGCCGCCGGACCCTTGGCCCCGACGACCTCCCCGTCCTCCTTGATGAAGGTCGCGACCGGATGGGCGAGAAGCGGCAGCACCGTCTCCGACGGGCGGCACAGCGCCGCCCCCTTGTCCGTCACGACGATCGGACGGTTGATGAGGATCGGGTGCGCGATCATCGCGTCGAGAAGAGCGTCGTCGGACAGCGTCTCGTCCCCGAGCCCGAGTTCGGCATAGGGCGTGCCCTTCTCGCGCAGGAGGTCGCGAGGCCGGATGCCCATGGCCTCGATCAGTTCGATCAGACGCGCGCGGTCCGGCGGGTCCTTCAGATACTCGATCACCTGCGGCTCCTCGCCGGACCGGCGGATCATCTCCAGCGTGTTGCGCGACGTGCCGCAGGCGGGGTTGTGGTAGATCGTGACGGTCACAGCTAAGTCTCCGGGGCGCAGTCGGAAGCGAACGCGTCGCCGAAATGGCCGCAGATCTCCGGGTTCCCCGAGCAGCAGTCCTCCGTCAGGAAGGCGAGGAGCTGGCGCATGTCGTCATAGCTCGCCGCGTAGAGGATGCGGCGCCCGTCGCGCCACGAGCGGAGGAGCCTGGACCGCTCCAGCGTCGCAAGGTGGAAGCTCATGCGGGTCGGCGGGATGGACAGGGCCTCGGCGATCTCCCCCGATGCCATGCCGTTCGGGCCGGCGCGCACGAGCATCCGGAAGGCCGCGAGACGGTCGGCATGGGCGAGGGCGGAGAGGGCAGCAACAACTGTGTCGTCGTTCATTCCCTCGATATTGCAAATATCGTTGTAGTGTTCAAGTCTCCTATCGACGGTGGCCTTTGGGATGGTCGTAAGGGCCGAGGGCCGTGGCGGCCCGCGCTCCATGCCGGAGGCGCGCCATGCGCTCGACGGCTTCGCCGCCGACCTGGCGGGACGCTGAGGTCGAAACACCGCTCGCGCCCGGAAACCGCGAGCGATGGTTGCCGCTCGCCGTCGCCGCGAGTTTACTCGCAGCAATGGTCACCTGAAGAGGCCTCGTTGCCATGACGCCGACGATGACACGCTCTCCTCAAAGTCTCAGCGAAACCGACCGTCGGCTCCTCGCCGCCTGGGCGGCCGACTGCGCGGAGCGCGTGCTCCCCCTCTTCGAAGCCGAGCGGCCGACCGATCCCCGCCCCCGGGCCGCCATCGCTCGGACCCGATCCTTCGCCGACGGGACGCTGCCGACGGCCGTCGCGATCCGTGACCGGTTCGGGGGAGGCAGCTCGGCTCTCGATGCCCGCGCTCCGGCGGCCGTGGCTGCCGCCAGATCGGCCGGGCAGGCATCGGCGGTCTCTCACATGGGCGCCCATGCGCTCGGGGCCGCGGCCTACGCTGCGGCGGCAAGGAGTGCGGAAGGCTCAGGCTCGCCGGATTGGGGCGAGGAGGAAATCCGCTGGCAACTCGGTCACATGAGCTCGGCGGTGCGGGCCGCCCTTCGAACCCTGCCTCTCCTCGGCGAGGACCGGTCCGGGCCGCTCGGACCCGGACTTCTGGCGCGGGGATATGTCGGGATGGCGATCCGAAGTCTGCAACGGGCCATCGCAGCCTAGAGCCTTGACGCTCCGCTCGATCGGTTCGGGAAGGACCCCGCATCGAAGAGGGTTCTTCCCGATGCCGGCTTCGAACAGGGGGCGAAGAGCGACCTCGAAGCGCTGGCGCCGTCAGGCGGCCGCGGTCGCCTCGATCTCGAAGAGCAGTCCGGGGATCGCAAGGCGCGTCACACCGAGGAGGGTCATTGGCGGAGACGCGCGATGGGCGCCGAAGCGCATACCGATCAGATCGAAATTCCTCAGGGCTTCGTCGACGTCGGTCGCATAGATCCCGAGCTTGACGACGTTGCCCAGACCAACGCCGGCGTCCCTGAGCACGGTCTCCAGATTGTCCAGGGCCAGAGCGATCTGGGCGCGCATGTCGCCCGCATGCTGCGGGATGCCGTCCGCGTTCACGGCGGTCTGGCCAGAGCAGATCACCTGCCGCGTCGCGCCTTCGATGATTTCGGCCTGATTGTATCCGAACTTGAGCGACCAGTCCCACGGATTGACGGCCCGACGATCCATCTGCACATCTCCTTCTGCGCGTTGCGGGATCGGGTGTATGGTCAAACGGTGCCAGAAGGTGGCACCTTTGTCGTAGGTTCCGCGTCATGAACATGCGGGTCAGGCAGGACACCATCGTTCGCGCTCTGCGCCGCAACGGCACGTCCACCATCGCCCAACTGGCCGAGGAGGTCGGTGCCTCGCGCCGCACCGTGCTACGGGATATCGGCGCGTTGCGGGACGCCGGCCATACCATTCATTCCGATGTCGGCCGGGGCGGCGGGCTGCGGCTGGATCCGCATTCGGTGCAGACGACGGCCAGGCTCTCCGTTCCGGAGGTGTTCGCGCTTCTCATCAGCGTCGCCGCCATGCGGGCGGCCTATCATCTGCCGTTCTCGGAGCTGGCGGATGCGGGGCTCGCGAAGATCGAACAGGCTCTTCCGGCGGACAAGGTGAAGGATCTGCGCGCCCTTCTCGGCTGCCTGCACATCGGACGTGTGTCGGACCGGCAGGACCTGTCCGACATGGGGACGATCGATCCGAGGCTCCTGCCGACCTTCGAGGCGGCGTTCCTGGCTCGCCAGCGCATTCTGTTCGACTACCGCGACGCGAAAGGAATGCGCACCCGACGCATGGTAGAGCCGCAGGCCATGCTCATTCTGCCGCCGCTTTGGTATCTGGTGGGTTGGGACGATGCGCGTGACGACTTCAGGCATTTCCGGATGGACAGGATCGGCGACCCTGCCGTCGTTCCCGAGTCCAGCTTTCGGCGGCGTCACGTCCCTTTCGATGACGACGTCTGTCCCTACGGCACCATGGTCAAGTGATCTGAAAGGCTCTAGCGTGACGGCGTGTCGGAACGATCCGCCACCCCTACCCCCGCCCGCCGAAGATCGCCGAGCCGACGCGCACGCTGGTCGCGCCGTGGGCGATCGCCGCTTCGAAGTCGCCGGACATGCCCATGGAGAGCCTGTCCACGCCCGCCGCCTTCGCCAGTTCGGCCAGCGCCGTGAAATGCGGCGCGGGGTCGTCCTCGAAGGGCGGGATCGCCATCAAACCCTCGATGGCGAGCCCGTGCACCGTGCGGCATCGCTCGACGAAGGCGACGGCCTCCTGCGGCGCGATCCCGGCCTTCTGCTCCTCCCGCCCGATGTTCACCTGAACGTAGAGGCGGGGCTTGCGCCCCTGCCGCTCGCACTCCTTGGCGATCTCGCGCGCGATCTTCTCGCGGTCCACCGTCTCGATCACGTCGAAGAGCGCCACGGCCTCGGCCGTCTTGTTCGACTGCAGCGGGCCGATGAGGCGCAGTTCGATTCCCTCGAACTCCTCGCGAAGACCCGGCCATTTGGCCTTGGCCTCCTGCACGCGGTTCTCTCCGAAGATGCGCTGGCCGGCCGTCAGGACGGGGCGGACCTCCTCCGCCTCGAAGGTCTTGGAGACGGCGACGAGCGTGACCTCGCGGCCGGCTGCGGCAGCGGCGATGCGGGCGCGGATGTCGTTCAGGCGTGAGACGGCGTCACTCATGGCGGCTGAGCTCCTTTGCCCACCGACATACCGCTCCGGCGCGGAGCTTCAAAGGCGGACCACCGACCCTCCGGCGGCCGGCTGCGCTCCCCGCCCATGCCGGGCGGCCGACCGATCGTTCGCGGGCCTGCCGAAAAGCGGGTGGGTGGGCGCGGGCTCGGCGTTTAATTGATGCGCTCCGTTCTCAGGAGTGACGCCATGACGCTGTTATCGAATAAGGTCGCCATCATCACCGGAGCCAGTTCGGGCATCGGCCGAGCGGCCGCCAAGCTGTTCGCCAGCGAGGGCGCCCGTCTCGTCCTCTGCGCGAGGCGGGCCGAGCCGCTGGATCGACTGGCAGCCGAAATCCGCCGGGAGGGCGGCGAGGTCGTGACGGTCGCCGGTGACGTTTCGCGGGCGCAAACGCACGCGGAATGCGTCGCCGCCGCGAACGATGTTTTCGGATCGCTCGACATCGCGTTCAACAACGCCGGAACGGTGGGCGCGATGCGCCCCCTCGCCGAACTGACGTCGCAGGAATGGGAGGACGTGCTCGGCACCAACCTCACGGCCGCCTTCCTGGGGGCGAAGGCCCAGGTGCCCGCCATGCTGAAGGGCGGCGGCGGATCGTTGGTCTTCACGGGCAGCTTCGTCGGCAACAGCGTCGGCCTGCCCGGCATGTCGGCCTACGGGGCGGCGAAGGCCGGCCTCATGGGTCTGGTCAGGGGGCTGACCGCCGATTACGGCGCGCGGGGCATCCGGGCGAACGCGCTTCTGCCGGGCGGCACCGAGACGGCCATGGCGGGCAGCGCCGAGCAGCGCGAATGGGCGGCGGGCCTTCACGCGATGAAGCGGATCGCGCAGCCGGAGGAGATCGCCCACGCCGCCCTGTTCCTGGCCAGCGACATGTCGAGCTTCGTGACGGGCTCGGCCCTCTGGGCCGATGGCGGGAATGCCGCGGTGAAGATGTAGGCCGACGAAGCCCCCGCCCCCATGAAGGGCGGGGGTCCCGGTCCGTCGCCGCACCGTGCGACGCCGAAGCGGATGCGCTTCGGCTGGAACGGGTTCAGACCGCCGGCCGCATGCGCCAGCCCTGGCCGAGCCGCCGGACGCCAATGTCGATCGCCAGCATGACGATGAGCGAGGCGCCGACGAGCGGGAAGATCACCCCGCCGATGGCGAGCAGCGCCAGAAGCCCCCGGAAGACGCGGGGATCGCGCGGCATGGGCGGCACGCCGAGCGAGCGCGCGGGGCGCCGCTTCCACCACATGACCCCGGCCGAGACGCTCAAGACCACGATGCCGAGGCAGGCGAAGGCGAGGAGAAGCTGGTTCGCCCGCCCGTATTCCTGCCCGAGATGGACGTTGATGCCCCATTCGAGCGCGCGTCCGCCGAAGCCGTAATCGCCATAGCTCATGTCCACCAGCGGCTCGCCCGTATATTGGTCGAGATGGACGACCCGCTGGAGCGAGACGTCGTCGGGATAGACGGAGGCGGAGAACACGCCGCCCGCGTCCTGCGGCAGGCGGACCGCGAAGCCGGGATGCAGGCCGAGCCGCTCGGCGGTTTCCACCGCCGCGTCGAGGCCGATCGGCGTTCGCCCCGCGCCGGAGACCGGGATCTCGGCCTGCTCCAGGCTCCAGGAGGTCGGCTGGTCCTCGGCCAGACGCTGGCCCGACATCGGAACGTCCACGCGGACGCCGGACGGGTAGCCGAAATTGGAGCCGTTGGCCCATTGGTTCACCTGCCCGCCCCAGACCTGGCTCCATGGCATGCCGGTGACGGCCAGGAACACGATCACGCCGCCGAGGACGAGGCCGGAGACGGCGTGGACGTCGCGCCAGAAGACGCGGGCCTTCGGCGTGCCGCGCACCGTCACGACGCCGCCCCTCCGTCCGGGCTGACCTCCCCTCGGCCACCAGAGGAAGAGGCCGGTGGCGACGAGGAGGATCGCCCAGCCGGCCGCGATCTCGATCACCCCGCGCGCGATGGGGCCGAAATAGCGCAGCGAATGGAGGTCGCGCACGATGCCCATCACCGTGCCCCGGTCGGGAAGCGCGCCGAGCACCGTCCCGTCATAGGGGTTCACGCCGACGACGAGCCGGCCCTGTCCGAAGGCGTCGATGACGACTTCGGCGGCCGCGTCCGGGCGCGGCGGATCGACATAGCGGATCGCGGTGCCGGGATAGGCCCCGAGCGCGGCCCAGACCATCGCGGAGGGCGACGCCTGGCCGACATTCTCCTGAATCTCGACGCGCTTCAGGTCGGAATGGACGATGGCGTCGATCTCGTCACGGAAGAGGTAGAGCCCGCCGGTGACGGCCAGCGAGACCAGGAAGGGCAGGACGAAGAGCCCGGCATAGAAGTGCCAGCGCCAGACGGCGCGGTAGAGATCGGCGGAGGAGCGCTCGCGGCGCTCGGCGCGGGAGGCGGTGACGTTCGACATCGTTCCCCTCCCCCTCACGCCGCGTCGATCAGACGGCGAAGCTTGGCGAGCGCCGTCTCCGGGTCTTCGTGATAGGTGATCGTGCCGGCGAAGGCGTTCTCGGCGTCCATGAGGAAGACCGAGGCCGTGTGGTTCATCGTGTAGCCGTTCTCGGTCGCGACCCGCTCCACCTGGACGCGGTAGGCGTCGGTCATCGCGGCCACCTCCTGCGGCGTCCCGGTGAAGCCGCGCAGGCGCGCGTCGAAGGCCGAGAGATACTCGTTCAGGATCTCCGGCGTGTCGCGTTCGGGATCGACCGTCACCATGACGAAGTTCATCCGGTCCGCATCGGGTCCGAGCCGCTCCATCAGGCTCGTGACCTCGAAGAGCGTCGTCGGGCAGACGTCCGGGCACCAGGTGAAGCCGAAGAAGAGCGCCGTCGGCCTGCCGGTCAGGTCGGCCTCGCTGACGCGCGCGCCGGTCTCGTCAATCAGGCTGAAGGGACCGCCGATGTCGGCGGTGCCGGTGGAGGAGACGAGGCCGCGAGCCTGCGGCGGCGCGGCGGCCTGGCCGAGGACGCCGGCGAGGACCGCGAAGGAGGCGCCGAGCGCGATGGCGGCGGCGGCGAGGAGGGCGAGACGGGCCGGGCGCATCAGTGGCCCCCGTGCCCGGAGGAACCGCCGGACGCGCCCATGGCGCGCACGTCGAGCTCGACATCGATCGTTCCGCTCTCGAAACGAAGCGTCAGCGGGACGCGGTCGCCTTCGCTGAGCGGGGCGTCGAGCCCGACCAGCATCAGATGGTAGCCGCCCGGCTCCAGCGCGAGCTCGCCGCCGGCCGGCACCTCCACGCCCTCGGGCATCTCGCGCATGCGCGCGACGTCGTTCTCCATCGTCATGGAATGGATCTCGACGCGGCTCGCGCGCGGCGACGATCCGCCGAGAAGACGGTCCGGCGTCTCGCCGGTATTGGTGACGATGAGATAGCCGGCGGCGACGTTCGCCATGGGCGGCGTCGCGCGGCTCCAGGGCATGGAGACCGCGAGGTCGCCGAGCGTGACGGCTTCGGCCTCGGCGGCGGGGTCGGCCGGGGCCTCGGCCTCGCCGTGATGGGTTCCGTCGTGATGGGCGTGGGCCGCGAGCGGGCACAGGGCGAGGGCCGCCGCCAGAGCGGGCGCGGCGAAGAAGCGGGTCTTCATGGGAAAACTCTCCGGGAGAGACGAACGGTCGGCCCCGGCGCGGATCGTCGCGCAAAGGCCGGGTGCGGTTCAGGTCAGGCGGAGAGGGAGGGCGGCCCGCGCGGGCCGGGGGAGAGGCCGAGGCGGCCGGGGTCGATGAAGCGGGCCGGATCGTCGGCGGGCGCGAAGGCGAGGTCGGTCTCGACGACGAAGGCGGGCCCGAGATCGGCGCCGGGCGCGACGGCGGGCACGGCGAGCGCATCACCGTCATGGCCGATCACATAGGGGCAGTCGTGGCTGAAGGGCGCGGCGCCGTCCGGCGCCTCGGCCCCCAGCGGCTGGCCCGGCTCGCAGATCACGAAGCTCGCTCCCGCCTGCACCGGCACGGTCATGCCGCAGGAGAAGGCGGCGACGAAGAGGTTGAGCACGAGGAACCAGCCCGCGAGGCCGGCGCAGACGCCGCCCGACAGCCGATCCCCCAACAAGGCCCGCAAGCTCTTCATGCCACGCTTGTGGCAAAGGCCGGCGCGTTTGTCACGCCGGCCCGCGCATCACGTCAGCGCCAGTCGCGGATGTCGACGAAGCGCCCTTCGATGGCCGCGGCCGCGGCCATGGCGGGCGAGACCAGATGGGTGCGGCCCTTGTAGCCCTGGCGGCCCTCGAAATTGCGGTTCGAGGTGGAGGCGCAGCGCTCGTTCGGCTTCAGCCGGTCCTCGTTCATGCCGAGGCACATGGAGCATCCCGGCTCGCGCCAGTCGAAGCCGGAGGCCTTGAAGATGGCGTCCAGCCCCTCGGCCTCGGCCTGCGCCTTCACGAGGCCCGAGCCCGGCACGATCATCGCCGAGACCCGGTCGGCGACCTTGCGGCCCTCGACCATCTTGGCGACGATCCGCAGATCCTCGATGCGCCCGTTGGTGCAGGAGCCGATGAAGACCTTGTCGAGCGCGATGTCGGTCATCTTCGTGCCCGGCGTCAGGCCCATATAGTCGAGCGCGCGGCGCTTGGAGGCGCGCTTCACCTCGTCGGCGATCTCGTCCGGGTTCGGCACCACGTCCTCGATCGAGACGACGTCCTCGGGCGAGGAGCCCCAGGAGACGATCGGCGGCAGGGCGCCGGCGTCGAGCGTGACGATCTTGTCGTAATGGGAGCCCTCGTCGCTCTTCAGCGTGTTCCAGTATTCCACGGCGCGGGCGAAGTCCTCGCCCTTGGGCGCGCGCGGGCGGCCCTCGATATAGGCGTAGGTCGTCTCGTCCGGCGCGATGAGCCCGGCGCGCGCGCCGCCCTCGATCGTCATGTTGCAGACGGTCATGCGCCCTTCCATCGAGAGGGCGCGGATCGCCTCCCCCGCGAACTCGATGACGTGGCCGGTGCCGCCGGCCGTGCCGATCTTGCCGATGATGGCGAGGATGATGTCCTTGGCCGTCACGCCCTGCGGCGCGACGCCGTCCACGCGCACCAGCATGTTCTTCATCTTGGACTGGATCAGCGTCTGCGTGGCGAGAACGTGCTCGACCTCGGAGGTGCCAATGCCGTGCGCGAGCGCGCCGAAGGCTCCGTGCGTGGAGGTGTGGCTGTCGCCGCACACGATGGTCATGCCCGGCAGGGTGAAGCCCTGCTCCGGGCCGATGATGTGGACGATGCCCTGCCGGCGGTCGAGCTCGTTGAAATATTCGACGCCGAACTCGGCGGCGTTCCAGGCCAGCGCCTCGACCTGGATGCGGCTCTCCTCGTTGGAGATGCCCTTCGTCCGGTCGCCGGTGGTGACGTTGTGATCGACGACGGCGAGCGTGCGGTCGGGCCGGCGCACCTTGCGGCCCGCCACGCGCAGCCCCTCGAAGGCCTGCGGGCTCGTCACCTCGTGCACGAGGTGGCGGTCGACGTAGAGAAGGCCGGCGCCGCCGTCGACGGTGCCGAGGAAGTGGTCGTCCCAGATCTTGTCGTAGAGGGTGCGGGGCTTGGTCGTCATCTCTCGGGTCTCCTGCCCTCGCGTGCGCCGCCGGCTGAGGCGGTTCGCGACGGGCGTCATTCTTCGGTCTGAACGCGTCGGATCGGGCGCGCGGCGCGCCCTCGCCGGTCAGAGGCCCGGTGCGGTGAGCGCGCGGTAGAAGAAGCGGCCGGGCAGGCGACGGCGATCGTCGAGCGGGGAGAAGCCCAGCGTCGTCGGCAGTCGGCAGCTGCTGTTCGAATTGACCGTCATGGGCGCGATTTTACCAGTTCCAGACTGCGCCGACAACGGTGGACGGTGCTCGGGGTTTCAGCCGGTCGTGCCTCATGCACCCCCCTCTGGGCTGCCGCCCATCTCCCCCGCAAGGGGGGAGATCGCAGCTTCCGCTGCCAAGGCTCTTCCAGGAGAAGCGGTCATTCCAGCGAATGATCTCCCCCCATGAGGGGGAGATGCCCGGCAGGGCAGAGGGGGGCGAGCTGCCGCAGACCCCCGATCCGAACCGCCGACCCACGATCCAAGCCGCCCCCTCCCAAACGAAAAGGGCGGCCCTTTCGGACCGCCCTTCGAACGACAGCGAAGATCGCCCCGCCTTACTCGGCGGCGTCGGCCTTGGCGGCCTGCTTGTCGGCCTGCGCCTTGGCGCGCTCCTCGGCGGCCACCGCGCGGGCGTCGTCGTTCAGCTTGCGCGCGCGGGCGTTGGTCGCCTCGACGATACGGGCCGACTTGCCGCGGCGATCGCGCAGGTAATACAGCTTGGCGCGGCGCACGCGGCCGCGGCGCACGACCTCGACCGACTCCACCATCGGGGAGTAGACCGGGAACACGCGCTCGACGCCCTCGCCATACGAGATCTTGCGGACGGTGAAGTTCTCCTGCAGCCCGCCGCCCGAGCGCGCGATGCAGACGCCCTCATAGGCCTGGACGCGCGTGCGCGTGCCTTCGGTGACGCGCACGTTGACGCGCAGCGTGTCACCCGGGGAGAAGGAGGGAAGGGTGCGGATGGCGTCAATGCGGGCAGTTTCGGCCGCATTCAGCTCGGCGATGATGTCCATGGGTCAGGCCTCAGTCTTGGTTTCATGCCGGCTTCAAGCCGGTCATGGCCGATTGAACGGTCAAGTTTTTGTCGAGGGACGCGCGGGCTCCTACACCAAAGCCGACGCCCTGTCGAGAGACGCCCCCCCCCCGACGCCCGGCCCGATCCGCCCGCCGCTCCCCGCCATTGCCAGCGCCGCGGGCCCGCGCTATCGCCAGCGGCAAACGATAAGGCCGCCTTTGCGACAGGGGCCGAGGGGAGGCCCAGGCCCATGGACATCGCGACGATCGAGTTTCTCGGGCTCGACCTTCTCACCATCGCCCTTCTCTTCCTCGCCGGGCTCTTTGCGGGCGCCATCAACGCCATCGCGGGGGGCGGCACCTTCCTGACGTTCGGGGCCTACACGCTGGCCGGCCTGCCGCCGATCTCGGCCACCGCCAGCTCTGCCGTCTCGCAGTTTCCCGGCTACGTCACCTCCACGCTCGCCTATTGGAGCGATCTGAAGAAGATCTGGCGCTCGGCCCTCGTCCTGGCGCTCGTCTCGATCGCCGGCTCGCTCGGCGGCGCCTTCATCCTCGTCAACATGGACAACGAGCAGTTCCGCGTCCTCGTCCCCTGGCTGCTGCTGGCGGCCACCGCCATCTTCGCCGGTGGTCCCTATCTCAAGCCCAAGCCCCGGGCGGAGGGTGCGCCCGAGCCGTCCGGCGCGGACTGGAAGAGCCCGATCGTCCAGTTCTTCACCGCCATCTACGGCGGCTTCTTCCAGGCCGGCATGGGCATCATCATGCTGGCGACGCTCAGCCTGACGATCCGGGGCGACTACCACCGCCTGAACTCTATCAAGAACCTTCTGTCCAACGTCATCTCGCTGGTCGCGATCCTCGTCTTCGTCTCCGGGGGGATCGTCGCCTGGCCCTTCGCGCTGTCGGCCATGCCGGGCGTGGCGCTCGGCGGCTATCTCGGCGTGTGGCTCGCCAAGCGCGTGCCGCAGCCTTACGTGCGCGGCTTCGTCGTCATCGTCGGCCTGTCGCTCGCGGCCTACTACTTCGTCACCGGCTGAGCCGGTCCGGCGGGCCGCGCGGGCTCCCCGAGGGCGGCGGCGCGGCGAGCTTGCGATCTGGTGAGCGCATGGGTGCCATGCAGCAGGACCACTGCCTCGACGCCGCCGACCGCGGCATAGTGCATCGCATATCCCCGGTGGCATCCTCCTCCCAGCCACCCGGGATCGCTCGCCAGATCCTCCCAGACGGCGAGCATGGATAAAAGGCCCATCGGTCCTCCCCCGATGGGCCTTTTCTTTTCGCGCCCTCGGGCGGACGATCGGCCCCTGCGATCCCGAACCCTCGCCGGCGCAGTGTTCCCGCCCAAGGGTTGAACGGCCCCCGGATCGGTGCGAGGGGTCGCGGCGATCTGGCTCTCTTCGCCCTCGCCTGCCCCCTGCCCTCGCTTGCCCCCTGCCCTCGCTTGAAAGACCGGCCCCATGAGCAGCGGCGTCTTCCTCGCCTTCGTGGCCTATGGCCTCTTCGCCATCTCGGACGCGGCGATCAAGCTTCTCGGCGGCACGATCCCCACCGCGCAGGTCGCCTTCACCGGCGCCGCGCTCGGCTTCTTCCTGCTGCCGATCATCGCGGGCAAGGGCGAAAGGCTGACGGACGTCTTCTCCACCGTCTCCTGGCCGCTCTGGATCGGGCGCGCCCTTGCCCAGACGCTCGGCGGCCTGACGGCGGTGGTCGCCTTCACGCGCCTGCCCATGCCCGAGGCCTTCGCGCTCATCTTCCTGATGCCGCTCTTCGTGACCGTGCTTTCGGTCCTGTTCCTGAAGGAGCAGGTCGGCCCCTGGCGCTGGGCGGCGGTGGTGCTCGGCTTCGTCGGTGTGCTCGTCGTCCTGCGGCCGGGCTTCCGCGTGCTCGATATCGGCCATGTGGCGGCGGTGGCCGCCGGCCTCTCGGCCGCGACCTCGGTCGTGATCTACCGCTATATCGGCCCGCGCGAGAAGCGCATCTCGCTCTTCGGCGCCGGCCTCGTCGGGCCCTTCCTGATCAACGGCGCCCTGATGCTGCCGACCTTCGTCGTGCCGGACGGGCGGCAGGTGCTCTGGCTCTTCGTCTACGGCGCGCTGGCCGCCATCGCGCAGGCCGTCCTGATGGTCGCGGCGCGCCGCGCGGCGGCGAGCCACATCGCCCCGCCGCAATACTCCCAGATGATCTGGGCGGTCGCCTTCACCTATCTGGTCTTCGAGCAGCCGGTGGACGCCCTGTCCTTCGTCGGCATCGCGATCATCATCCTCGCGGGGCTTCTCACCTGGCTGCGCGAGCGCATCCGCATGCCGCGCGAGCGCCGGCTCTGGTCGATCTTCACGCCCACGGCGTCGGCCCGGAGATCGGAGGCGAATTCCGGAAAGCCCGACGCGTAGATTTCGAAGGTCGAGAGCGTCAGGACCGGCGCAGAAGGTCCGGACGACGCGCCGCGGTGATCCGCTCGGCCTCGGCCCGCCGCCAGCGCGCCACGGCTCCGTGATCGCCGGAGGAGAGAACCGGGGGGATCTCCCGTCCCTCCCAGACCGCCGGCCGCGTGTAGTGCGGATGCTCCAAAAGCCCGCCCTCGAAGCTCTCCGTCTCGCCCGACAGCGCATTGCCCATGACGCCGGGAATGAGCCGCACCACGGCGTCGAGAAGGAGAAGCGCCGCCATCTCGCCGCCCGACAGGATGTAGTCGCCGACCGAAACCTCGACGAGGCTCCGCCCCTCGATCACCCGCTCGTCCACGCCCTCGAAGCGTCCGCAGACGATGACGGCGCCCGGCCCTTGGCTGAGCTCGCGCACGAAGCGCTGGTCGAGCGGGCGCCCGCGCGGGCTCATCAGAAGGCGCGGGCGCGGATCGCCCTGCGGCGACGCCGCGTCGATGGCCCGCGCCAGAACGTCGGCGCGCATCACCATGCCGGGCGAGCCGCCCGAGGGCGTGTCGTCCACCGTGCGGTGCCGTCCCTCGCCGAACTCGCGGATGAAGGTCGTCTCCAGCGCCCAGTCGCCGCGCTCCAGCGCGCGGCCCGCGAGCGAGACGCCCAAGGGGCCGGGGAACATCTCGGGATAGAGCGTGAGAACGGAGGCGCGGAACATCGGCGGAAGCGTCAGTCGAGCGGCGCGGTCTTGCCGGCCTCGACGGTCTTCAGCTCGCGGCCGAGCGGGCCTTCCGCCTTCACCGCCTCGCGCCACGCCTCGATGTGCGGGGTCCGGCCGTGGGCGTCGAGCGCCTCCATCGTCTCCCACTCCTCGTAGATGCGGATGAGGCCGGGCTCCAGAAGATCCTCGGCGAAGGAATAGAGGATGCAGCCCTCTTCCTTGCGCGTCTCGCGCAGCGTGACTTCGGCGATCGCGCGCAGGGCCGCGACGGATTCGGGGCGCAGCCTGAGCGTTCCCGAGACGATGATCATGGCTTGCCCTCCTCCTCGATGTCGCCCTCGCGGACCTCCACCGCGTCCTGCAGCCCCGCCGCGACCGGCTCGACGACGATGTGGCCGAGATCGAGGTCGATTTCCGGCACCGCTTCCATCGTGAAGGGGATCATCACCGACTTGCCGCCCTCCGGCGCGATCTCCAGGATGTCGCCCGCGCCGAAATCGTGGAAGGCGACGATCTCGCCGATCACCTCGCCCCCGGTCGTGCGCGCCACGAGGCCGACGAGGTCGGAATGGTAGAACTCGTCCTCGCCCTCGGCCGGCAGGCTGGCGCGCGCCACGAACAGCTCGGTGCCGTTCAGCGCCTCGGCGGCGTTGCGGTCGGAGACCTCCTGGAAGCGCACGACGACGACGTTCTTCTGCGCGCGGGCGGACTTGACCGTGTAGCGGTTGCCCCGCGCGTCGAAGAGCGGGCCGTAGGCGCCGACATCCTCGGGGTCCTCGGTGAAGCTCTTCACCCGCACCTCGCCGCGGATGCCGTGCGCGCCGCCGATCGTGGCGAGAAGGACGGGATCGTCGACGGGGGGTTTTGCGGACATGGAGGACGGGCGCCGTTTGGGTCTGTTGGCGCGCTTCTAGCGCATCGGACGCGGCGCAGGAACCAGCTTGTCGGCCGAGCCTTCTGCCGGGCCGAAAGAAGCTGGCGTCTGAGTTGAAAGTCGCCTGGCGAGGCTTCAACAGGGAGGGTTGCCCCGTAAAGCACATCTTGAGCGTCCTGATACGAATACTCGACCTTCCACCCGCTCCGATTGTGTCATATCTTCAGTTTGTTGAGAGGAATGGGGGACGACGCAGTTGCGGTTGGAACCAAGGGAAACTCGGTCATTGGGCTGGGTGAGCTTTGAATGGGACGACAAGAAGCTGGAAAAGAACATCAAAAAGCATCGAGTATCCTTCCCCGATATACTCCCCGGATTTGACGATATCGAAAGCCTACACCGGGCGGAGTTCGATGAAAGGGATCACGAGTTTCGGAGGTCATCATCGCTCTGGTGGACACGCGGCTCTACAGCATATGCTATACGATGCGAGAGGACGAAACGGTGTGCCGCCTCATAAGCGCGCGACCGGCGGAGCCTCACGAAGCGCGGAGGTACCGGAATGGTTAGAGTGAATCTTTCGCTCAGCGCAGGCCCGACGCCACCTCCGGTCGATGAGGATAATCCTTCTTGGACCGCAGAGCAGCTTGAGAAAGCTGCAATAGGGCGAAAGGTTCGGAGATATCGGCTTGCGGAAGGTCTTTCTGTTGCGGAACTTGCCGACCGCTCCGGATTTTCGCGCGATCAAATTGCAGCTTGGGAGCGTGGCGACCGAATTATATCGGCGGAAGAGTTCGAGCGAGTAACGGACCCGGATTCTCAGATGATGAGAACCCGTCCACCCCGAGGATCTGATAGATCATGTCGACGAGATCGAGATGGATGTCGATCTCGGTTGATCGCTTTCGGATACGGGACCGGTGAAACGCGAAAAGGGGAGCGCCGGGCGCTCCCCTTCGTCGATCGGCGCTTTCGGCGCTCGATCAGTTGTAGACCTCGATCACCGTGCGCGTGTTCGGGTCGAGGATCACGCGGCGGTCGTTGACGATCGCATAGCCGTAGTCCGGCTGATCCGGGATCGCGATGACCTCGACGGTCTCGGGCAGCACCTCGCCGCGCACGAGCTCGCCTTCCAGAACGACCGAGGGAACGGTCTGCTCGGTCACGTAGGTGCGAACGGTCGAGGGCACCTCGACGGTCGTCGTCTCCGTCACGGTCGTCGTCGTCGTGGTGGTCTGGGCGGCCGCCGGCAGCGCGGCGGCGAGCGTGGCGGTGGCGCAAAGGGCAACGAGAAGCTTCACTGAAATTCTCCCATCGGAAAACGTCCCTGGCGGGGAGAACAGGCGTCGGGCGCAACGGTTCCCCTTGTCGGCGCCCTCGGCCCGAAGCGCGGACGGCGTCCGGGCGAGCGGCCGGGCTCGGCGCGCGGCGCGTCAGACGAGGGGAGAACCGCCTCGGGGGCCCCCGCCCCGCGTGTGCAGGCGGTAGAACTCCTGCTTGGCGGCATACATGCGAAGGTCGGCGCTCTTGACCGCGTCCTCCAGCCGCGCGCCCCGTTCGGCCAGCGCCGTTCCGTAGGAGAGCGAGAGCGCGGTTCCGGTGGAGAAGGTGTTGTTGATCTCGATCAGCTTGTCGATCTCGGCGGCCAGCCCCTGCGCGTCTTCCTCGCGGGCGTTGGGCAGGAGGATGACGAACTCGTCGCCGCCGATGCGCGAGGCGGTCGCCGGGCGCCGCACCGCCTCGCCTAAGACCTCGCCGGCCCGCCGCAGGAGCTCGTCGCCCGCCGCATGGCCGAGACCGTCGTTCACCTCCTTCAACCCGTTCAGGTCGGCGACGAGGACGGCGACCGGCCAGGGGCCCTTGCGCTCCAGCCGGTTCATCTCGTCGACGAAGAAGGAGCGGTTGTGCAGCTTGGTCAGGACGTCGTGCTGGCCGAGATATTCCAGATAGGCCTCGGCCTTCTTGCGGGCGGTGATGTCGGTCATCGCCACCTGCACCAGCGACCAGTCCTCCTCGTGGCCCGGCAGGACCGAGAACTGCATGTGCAGGTGGAGCTCCTCCCCGTCGAGCGCGTAGTTCACCACCTCGCGCACCTGGAAGAGCTTGCCGTTCCACAGATCGACGAGCTGCTCGCGGAAATGGCCGTGCATCCGGTCGCGGAACACCTCGTCGAGGCGCGCCAGAAGCGCGTCCTTCGAGGCCCCGCCGAACAGCTCCAGCGTATGGGAATTGACGTCGATGACGCGGATCTCGCTCATGCAGCGCGAGACGAATTCGGGCGTCACGTCGGTGAAGGTGCGGAAGTCCCTGATGCCCCGCGCCCGCAGATCGTCGAGGAGCGTCTTCACCGCCGAGAAGTCCTCGACCCAGAGCGAGATGGGCGAATGCTCGAACAGGCCCTTGGCGTAGGCGTCCGACGCGGCGAGGTCGCGCCGCGCCGTCTCGCGCGCCGTCACGTCTTCCGTCGAGACGAGGACGCGGGTCCAGTCGGCCTCATGCCCCGGCAGGATTCGGCCCCGGACCTGGATGTCGAGGCGCCGCCCGTCGATCGCGTGGTTGACGCCCGAGCTCTCGAAGGAGGCGCCGTTCTCCCAGAGCTGGACCAGCTCCTCCAGATGCGACTGCAGCATCGCCTCGGCGAAGACCACGCCCAGATTGGCGCGCAGGTGGTCCACGTCGCGCGCGCCGAAGAGCGCCAGCGTCCGCGCGTTCACGGCAAGGATCCGGATCGCCCCGGAGCATTGCGCGATCCGGCCGGGATCGGCGTTCAGGAAGGCGCGAAGATCGAGGACGCCCTCGGCCCGCCATCCCTCGAACAGGGCCAGGATGCCGCTGTAGTCCTCCAGCCAGAGCGGCACGGGCGCCAGCTCGAACATGTCCGCCGGTGCGGGCTGAGCGTCCGCGCCGGGCCCGGGATCTCGTTCGGGAAGGGAATGGGGCATGGCGGGCTTCGACCCTTCAACGCTTCGCATCGGCGGTCCGGACGTTGCCTTCGACGGTCGCCCCGATGCTTCGGGCCCCATCCACTAAACTATATTCCTTAAAATGCGAACGGCGCCCGAAGGCGCCGCTCTCTTTGCGTCAGTCGCGGTCCGCGATCAGGCCGAGGCCTCTTCGCCGGCCGTCTCCTCGGCGGGCGCCTCGGCGGCCTTGGCAGCGGCCTCGGCGGCGTCTTCCTCGCGCTGCTTGCGCTCGGCCTCGCGCTCCTGCGCCTTCTTGCCCGGCAGGGCCTTGGTCGGGTTCTTGCGCTCGGCGCGGTTGGCGATGCCGGCCTTGTCGAGGAAGCGCAGCACGCGGTCGGTCGGCTGGACGCCCTCGGCGAGCCAGTGCTTGACGCGGTCCTCCTTCAGCGTGACGCGCTCGGCGTCCTTCGGGAGCATCGGGTTCCACGAGCCGACCGTCTCGACGAAGCGGCCGTCGCGCGGCGAACGGGCGTCGGCGACGACGATGTGGTAGTAGGGGCGCTTCTTGGAGCCGGCACGGGCGAGGCGGAGCTTCAGGGGCATTTTATGTCCTTACGTTCTGAGATCGAGCCGGCCGAGCCGGCGGTTTCGTTGATGTCTTCGGTCTTCGCTAGAGACGGCGCAGCCGCCCTATTTCTTCTTGCCGGGCAGGCCCGGAAGTCCGGGGAAGCCGCCGCCGGGCAGGCCGGGCATTCCGCCCAGCCCCGGCGGCATCGGCGGCAGGCCGCCCATTCCGCCGCCCTGCATGGCCTTGGCCATGGCCTCCAACTGCTTGGGGTCCATCTTGGAGAGGTCCGGCATGCCGCCCGGCATTCCGCCCATTCCCCCTCCCGGCAGGCCTATCTTGGCGCCGAGCCCGCCCATGAGCTTGCCCATGATGCCGGCGCCCTTGCCGCCCTTGCCGCCCATCGCCTTCATCATGTCCGCCATCTGGCGGTGCATCTTCAGGAGCTTGTTGAGGTCGGCGGCGGTGGTACCGGAGCCCGCCGCGATGCGCTTCTTGCGGGAATGCTTCAGCGCGTCCGGGTTGGCCCGCTCATAGGGCGTCATGGAGGAGATGATCGCGAGCTGGCGCTTGAGCAGCTTGTCGTCGAGCCCGGCGCCCGCGATCTGGTCCTTCATCTTGGCGACGCCGGGCATCATGCCCATGATGCCGCCCAGGCCCCCCATCTTCTGCATCTGGCCGATCTGGTCGGCGAGGTCGTTCAGGTCGAACTTCCCCGACTGCATCTTCTTCTGCATCGCCGCGGCGCGTTCCGCGTCGATGTTCTCGGCGGCGCGCTCCACGAGGCTGACGATGTCGCCCATGCCGAGGATGCGGTCGGCGATGCGGGAGGGGTGAAAGTCCTCCAGCGCGTCCATCTTCTCGCCGGTGCCGATCAGCTTGATCGGCTTGCCGGTGACGGCGCGCATGGAGAGCGCGGCGCCGCCGCGCCCGTCGCCGTCGACGCGGGTCAGGACGATGCCGGTGATGCCGACGCGCTCGTCGAAGGAGCGGGCGAGATTCACCGCGTCCTGGCCGGTCAGGCTGTCGGCGACGAGGAGGATTTCGTGCGGGTTCGAGCGGGCCTTGATCTCGGCCATCTCGACCATCAGCGGCTCGTCGATATGCGTGCGGCCGGCGGTGTCGAGGATCAGGACGTCGTAGCCGCCGAGCCGGGCGGCCTGGGCGGCGCGCGCGGCGATCTCGACCGGGCCCTGACCCGCGACGATCGGCAGCGTGGCGACGCCCGTCTGCTCGCCGAGCACGCGCAGCTGCTCCTGCGCGGCCGGGCGGCGCGTGTCGAGCGAGGCCATCAGGACCCGCTTCTTCTGCCGCTCGGTGAAGCGCTTGGCGATCTTGCCGGTGGTGGTCGTCTTTCCCGAGCCCTGGAGGCCGACCATCATGACCGTCACCGGGGCCGGCGCGTTCAGGTCGATCGCGACCTGCTCGGAGCCGAGCGTGGCGACCAGCTCGTCGTGGACGATCTTGACGACCATCTGGCCGGGCTTGATCGACTTGACGATCTCGGCGCCGACGGCCTTCTCCCGGACCCGGTCGGTGAACGACCGCACGACCTCGAGGGCGACGTCGGCTTCCAGCAGCGCGCGGCGGACCTCGCGCAGCGCCGCCTGGACATCGGCGTCGGACAGCGCCCCGCGGCCCGTGAGGCCGTTCAGGATGGAGCCGAGGCGGTCCTGCAGGGACTGGAACATGACGCTTCACCTTTCCATTCGTTCGGGCGGCCGCCCTTGCAAATGGGGACCCTCCGCGCCGCCTTCGACCGGAACGCACAAAGCGGTGCGTCCTCCGCGGGCGAAACTCGCTGGCGGAGGTTGACCTCCACGCGGCTCGGCCTTGCGGCAAGGGGCGTGGTCGGCGGGTCGCGGACAAAGGAACGCGGATATCGCCGCGCTTGAAGACCATCGGGGGCCGAAAGTCAAGGTTCGCCCGCCGCGTCGGGCCGAACGGCGCGAATATGGGCCTGCGGAGGATCGCGCCCCGCATCCTGCGCGTTGTCGCTCGCGCGGATCATCCCAGATTGGAGGGTGCGGCCGGCACGCGGGGCGAGAGGGGCGGGAATGACGACGACACTGGCGATCCTGACGGCGCTGCTGGTCGCCGCGACGGCGATCTCGTTCCTGCGCATCGCGCACGGCTTCGTGCGGGTCTTCTCCTTCCCCCGCCTTCAGATCATCGTCGTCGCGATCCTCGTCCTGCTCGCCGTCTTCGTCTTCGTGGAGGAAGGCTGGCTCGACAGTCTGATGGTCGCCTCGCTGGTCAGCGTGATCGTGGCGCAGGCCGCGACCATCCTGCAGTTCACCCCGGTCCGCAAACCCGAGACCCGGCGCTTCGAGGGCGACGAGAACGGCCCCGACACCTTCTCGCTCGTCTCCTTCAACGTGAAGGAATCCAACACGAACTTCGCCCGCGCCATGGACAGCGCCCGCTCGCCCGACCCCGATCTCATGCTCTTCATGGAGACGGACCAGAAGTGGGTGGACGCGCTGCAGCCGCTGGCGCAGACGCACCCGAACGTCGTCGCTCACCCGCTCTCCAACGCCTACGGCATGATCCTCTTCTCGCGGCTCGAGATCGCGGACGCCAAGGTCGAGTATCTCGTCATGGACGAGATTCCCTCGATCCACGCCACCATCGTCCTGCGCGACGGTCAGCGCTTCCGGCTGATCTGCGTCCATCCCGAGCCGCCGGTGCCGCACGTGGATTCGCTCGGGCGCGACGCCGAGCTCGTCACGGTGGCGAAGGTGGTGACGCAGGAGCCGCTGCCCTGCCTCGTCACGGGCGACCTCAACGACGTCGCCTGGTCGAACACGACGCGCATGTTCCAGCGCCTGTCGCGCCTGCTCGACCCGCGCGTCGGGCGCGGCTTCTACAACACCTTCGACGCCCGCTACTTCTTCATGCGCTGGCCGCTCGACCACCTCTTCCACGACCGCCGGTTCCAGCTCATCGCCATGGACCGTCTCGACCCCGCCGGGTCCGACCATTTCCCGATGTACTTCAAGCTGGCCCTGACGAAGGCCGAGGGCGGGGAGTTGGACATGCCGGACGAGGCGAACGAGGAGGACCGCCAGGAGGCCGAGGAGATCGAGGCCGAGGGCCGCAGGCTCAAGCGCGACCCGATCGGCACCGACTGGGAGAACTGACCAAGGGGGAAGCGTCGCCCGCCTGTCATGGAAGCCGACTAGGGAGGCTCGCCCGGATCTTCAGGAGCCTTCCCATGCCCGCCCGTTCCCTCGCTCTGGCCGGTGTCGCCGGCCTCGCTTTCGCAGCCCTCGCCTTGCCGGCTCGCGCCGAGACCCTCTCCGTCCTCAGCTTCAACATCTACTGGGGCGCGACGCTGACGGAGGATTCGCTGGAGCGCACCGTCGCGGTAATCGAGGAGAGCGGCGCCGATGTCGTCGGCATCCAGGAGAAGATGACCTTCGACGAGCGCGGCGAGGCCTTCGCGGTCAATTCGGCGCAGGAGATCGCGCGAAGGCTCGGCTGGCAGATGGTCGACCAGACCAGGGAGAACGACGGCGCCTGGAGCCACAGCGCCATTCTCACCCGCCTTCCCGTCGATCGGCTCGCCGCCAACGAGATGTGCGTCACGCTGACGACGCCGGCCGCGCCCGTCCGCTTCTGCAACCTCCATCTGATGTCGGCGCCGTACCAGCCCTACCAGCTTCTTCACATCCCCTATCGCGACGCCCCGCTCCTCGACACGGCGGAGGAGGCGATCCGTGCCGCGGAGGAAACGCGCGGCGCGGCGATCGACGCCCTCGCCGAGGATCTGGCCGAGGGCGGCGACCTGCCGACGATCCTCGTCGGGGACTTCAACGAGCCCTCGCATCTCGACTGGACGCAGGCCGCCGCCGATGCGGGCCTGCACCCGATCGCGGTCGCCTTCCCGACGACGCGCCGGCTGGAGGAGCTCGGCTTCCGCGACGCCTACCGGACGCTTCACCCGGACGAGGTCGCAAGGCCCGGCCACACCTGGACGCCGACGACGAGCGCGGACGACCCGCAGGACCATCACGACCGCATCGACTTCGTCCTCTTCCGCGGCTCGCGGATCGATTTGAGGGACGCCTCCGTTCTCGGCGAGGCGGGGCCGATGACCGACGTCGCCATGGAGCCCTGGCCGTCGGACCATCGCGCGGTTCTGGCCGTGTTCGAGGTGACGGCGCCCGCAAACGGTCGGTGACGCGCCTCTCCGTCGGGGCTTGATCGCGGGCGGAACGAGCGCGACATGAAGGCTCCTTTCACGGAGACCTGCCCGATGAGCCGACTGTTCGAGCCGATGACGATCGGCACGCTGGCCCTGCCCAACCGCATCGTCATCGCGCCGATGTGCCAGTATTCGGCCAAGGACGGCGTGCCGGGCGACTGGCACCGCGCCCATCTCGGCCAGCTCGCCATGTCGGGCGCGGGGCTCCTCATCGTCGAGGCGACCGGCGTCTCGCCGGAGGCGCGCATCACGCCGGGCGACACGGGCCTCTACGACGAGGCGACCGAAACGGGCTTCGCCGACCTGATCCGGGGCATCCGCACCTTCTCCCGGATGCCGCTCGCCATCCAGCTCGCCCATGCCGGCCGCAAGGCGTCGAGCCGGGCGCCCTGGGAGGGCGGCGCGCAGATCGCGCCGGGCGAGCCGAACGGCTGGGAGACGGTCGCGCCATCGAGCGTGCCGCACGGCGAGGGCGAGGTCGCCCCGCACGAGCTCGACGCCCAAGGGCTCGACAAGGTCCGGCGCGACTTCGCGCAGGCGGCCCGTCGCGCCGACCGGCTCGGCTTCCATGGCATCGAGGTCCACGGCGCCCACGGCTACCTCCTGCACCAGTTCCTCTCGCCGGTCGCCAACAGGCGGACCGACGCGTATGGCGGGAGCCTCGAAAACCGCATGCGGTTCCCGATCGAGGTCTTCGATGCGGTGCGCGGCGCCTTCTCCGGGGACAAGCCGGTCTGGGTGCGGCTCTCGGCCAGCGACTGGGTGGAGGGCGGCTGGGATTTGGACAGCACCATCGCCCTGTCCAAGGCGCTCGAGGCGCGCGGCTGCGCGGCGATCCACGTCTCGTCCGGCGGCGTCGCCGCGAACCAGAAGATCGCGCTCGGCCCCTCCTATCAGGTGCCCTTCGCCAAGGCCGTGAAGGCGGCGGTCTCGATCCCCGTCATCGCGGTCGGGCTGATCACGCAGGCGCGGCAGGCCGAGGCCATCGTGGCCGACGGCGAGGCCGACGCGGTCGCCCTGGCGCGCGGCATTCTCTACGATCCGCGCTGGCCCTGGCATGCCGCGGCCGAGCTCGGCGCGCAGGTGGACGCGCCCCCGCAATACTGGCGCTCGCAGCCGCGCGAGGCGAAGGATTTGTTCCGCGCGGCGAGCTTCGGCCAGCGCTGAGACCGGCCGGGCCGGGGACGGGTGGCGTCCCGGCCCGGCCTTTGCCATATAGGCGGCCATGACGGACAGTGCGGATCAGGTCTCTGGCAACGGCGTGCCCTTCGCGCGCATGAACGGGCTCGGCAACGAGATCCTGGTCGCCGATCTGCGCGGCCGGGCCGACCGGATCACGCCCGACGCCGCGCGCGCCCTCGCCGGCCGATCCGAGACGCATTTCGATCAGATCATGGCGGTGCACGACCCCGTCACGCACGGAACCGACGCTTTCGTGCGCATCCTGAACGCCGACGGCTCGGAGGCCGGCGCCTGCGGCAACGGCACGCGCTGCGTCGTCCAGGCGCTCGCAGCCGAGACGGGCCAGCGCGACTTCACCTTCGAGACCCGCGCCGGGCTCCTCTTCGCGAAGGAGCACGAGGACGGCCTCGTCTCGGTCGACATGGGACGCCCGTGTTTCACGTGGGACAGGATCCCGCTTTCGGAGGAGTTCGCCGACACGCGCGCGATCGAGCTGCAGATCGGCCCGATCGATGCGCCGGTCCTGCACTCGCCCTCCGTCGTCTCCATGGGCAATCCGCACGCGGTCTTCTGGGTGGGCGAGGACGTCTGGTCCTACGCGCTCGACCGCTTCGGCCCGATCCTAGAAAATCACCCGCTCTTTCCCGAGCGCTGCAACATCACCATCGCGCAGGTGACGGGGCGCGAGACCATGGTCATCCGCACCTGGGAGCGCGGCGCGGGGCTGACGCGAGCCTGTGGCACCGCCGCCTGCGCCGCCGCCGTCTCCGCCGCGCGCACGAACCGCACCGGGCGGCGCGTCACCGTCACCGTTCCGGGCGGCGATCTCCTGATCAACTGGCGCGAGGACGATCACGTCGTCATGACCGGCCCGTCCGAATGGGAATGGTCCGGCCGCCTCGACCCCGAAACCGGCGCGTTCGAGCGCGACGCCGACGCGGTGCCGGCATGAGCGGCGTCGAGATCGTCTCCTTCGGCTGCCGGCTCAACACCTACGAGGGCGAGGTGATGCGCGCGCAAGCCGAGGCCGCCGGGCTCGGCCTCGCAGAGAAGGCCGTCATCATCAATTCCTGCGCCGTCACCGCCGAGGCCGTGCGTCAGGCGCGCCAGGCCGTCCGGCGCGCGCGGCGCGAGAACCCGGAGGCGCGGATCGTCGTCACGGGCTGCGCCGCGCAGACCGACCCGGACGCCTTCGCCGGGATGGCCGAGGTGGACGCCGTCCTCGGCAACGAGGAGAAGCTCAAGAGCGACAGCTACCGGCGCCTGCCCGATTTCGGCGTCTCGGCCTCCGAAAAGATCCTCGTCAACGACATCATGAGCGTGTCGGAGACCGCCGGCCACATGGTGGACGCCATCGAGGGCCGCGCCCGCGCCATCGTCCAGATCCAGAACGGCTGCGACCATCGCTGCACCTTCTGCATCATCCCCTATGGTCGCGGAAACTCGCGTTCGGTGCCGATGGGCGCGGCGGTGGACCAGATCAGGCGCCTCGTCGCCAACGGTTACCGCGAGGTGGTGCTGTCGGGGGTGGACATGACGAGCTGGGGCGCGGACCTGCCCGGCGCGCCGAAGCTCGGCATCCTCGTCCAGTCCATCCTGCGCCACGTGCCGGACTTGGAGCGGCTGCGCCTGTCCTCCATCGATTCCGTCGAGGCCGACGAGGCGCTGGTCGAGGCCGTCGCCTCCGAAGCCCGCGTCATGCCGCATCTGCATCTCTCGCTCCAGGCGGGCGACGACATGGTTCTGAAGCGGATGAAGCGCCGGCATCTTCGCGAGGATTCCATCCGCTTCTGCGCCGACATGCGCGCCGCGCGGCCCGACATCGTCTTCGGCGCCGACCTCATCGCCGGGTTCCCGACCGAAACCGAGGCGATGTTCGAGAACACGCTGGCCCTCGTCGAGGAATGCGGCCTGACGCATCTCCACGTCTTTCCGTTCAGCCCGCGCGAGGGCACGCCCGCCGCGCGCATGCCGCAGGTGGAGAAGAGCGTCGGCAAGGCGCGCGCCGCGCGTCTGCGCGAGGCCGGGGCGGCGGCCGTCGAGCGCCATCTTTCGAGCCGCGTCGGCACGGTCCAGCGCGTCCTGGTCGAGCGCGAGGGATTGGGCCGCGCCGAGGATTTCACCCTCGTCTCATTGCCGCACGGCCTCCCCGGCGAGATCGTCGGCACTATGATCACCGGAGCGAGAGACGGCCGGCTCGTCGGCGCGCCCCTCGCCGCCTGAGACGGCCCCGAATCGACACGGTCGCCCGAGCGGCCCGGATTGCAAGAGAAGAAGGAACCGAACCCCATGGCCGAGCAGGGAGGCTTCTTCCGCCGCATCTTCTCCTTCGGGCAGAAGCCCGAGCCCCATCCGGGCGGAACGCAGCCCGACGTCGATCGCCGCGCCGAGGCCGAGAATCTCGTCGCCGCGCCCGATATCGCGACGAAGGCCCCCGAGGCCCCGGACAACGACGCGCACCAGCTCGCCGCCGCCTCCTCCAACGCCGACACCGAGGCGGGCGCCGATCCGCGCGCCTCCGACGAGGGCGGCATCGAACCGCTGCACCCCGCATCCCCGCCCCACGACGGCGGCTCGGCGGAAAAAAAACTCCGAATTCCTGACTGATCCGGGCGAGGCCTCGCCCGTCTCCAGATGGACCGTGGCGGGCGAAGAGCTGCCGCCGTCCGAACCAGGCGAGCCCGTCGTCTCCGGCACCGCCTTCCTCGACGCGCCGCTTCCCCCGGAAGGCGAGGACGATGTCGCCTCCGAGCCGGTGCCGGACGGGGGCTCGGACGATTTCTCCTTCCTCGACGAGCCGACCGTGCCGGAGGAGGAGCCGAAGGCGGATTTCTCCTTCCTCGAAGCCCCGGTCGCCGAGACCCCCGCCGCCGCCGAGTCGAACGACGAGCCTGCGATCGCGCCTGCCGAACGCGAGATGATCCTCGCCGACGGCGGTATTCCGGCGACGGACGATCCTTCCGCCTCCGAAACGATCTTCGCGCCCGAGGAGGATGTGGACCGGGACGAGTTCGCCTGGCTCGACGCGCCTCTGGACCCGGAGGAGGACGAGGCCCTCTCCGCTCCGGCGAGGACGGCCGCCGAGGCGCCCTCCGCCGACCCGCTCGCGGGCGAGCCGGACCGCATCGACGCGGGCGCGGCCGGTCCGCTGTCGGATCTTCCGGGCGTCGCGCCGATCCCGGCGCCCCCGCCCGCGTCCGGCGAGGGCTGGCGCGTTCGCGAGGCGGCGCCGGGGGCGATCGCCTCCCCGGCCGCCGTCACGCAGACGAGCTGGTTCCAGCGCCTGCGCGAGGGCCTGTCGCGCTCCTCCGGTCAGCTCTCCGGCCAGATCGCCTCGCTCTTCACCAAGCGCCGCCTCGACGAGGAGACGCTGCAGGATTTCGAGGACGTGCTGATCCAGGCCGATCTAGGCGTGGAGACCGCGACGCGCATCACCGACCGTCTGTCGGAAGGGCGCTTCGGCAAGGAGATTTCCGGCGCCGAGGTCCGCCGGGTGCTGGCCGACGAGGTGGAGAAGACGCTTCTGCCGGTGGCCATGCCGCTGGAGCTCGACCTGTCGCACAAGCCGCACGTCATCCTCGTCGTCGGCGTCAACGGAACCGGCAAGACGACGACGATCGGCAAGCTCGCGGCCAAGCTCGTGGCCGGGGGCATGAAGGTGACGCTGGCGGCGGGCGACACGTTCCGCGCCGCCGCCGTCGAGCAGCTGAAGATCTGGGGCGAGCGCATCGGCTCGGCGGTCGTCGCCAAGGCCATCGGCGCGGACGCGGCGGGTCTTGCCTTCGAGGCCTATGACGAGGCGGTCGCCAACGGCTCCGACGTCCTGATCGTCGATACGGCCGGTCGCCTGCAGAACAAGGCCGAGCTGATGGCCGAACTGGAGAAGATCGTGCGCGTGTTGAAGAAGCGCGAGCCGAGCGCGCCGCACACGGTCCTCCAGACGCTGGACGCGACCACGGGTCAGAACGCGCTCCAGCAGGTGGAGATCTTCCGCAACGTCGCGGGCGTCAACGGCCTCGTCATGACCAAGCTCGACGGCACGGCGCGCGGCGGCATCCTCGTCGCCATCGCCGCCCGCCACAGGCTGCCGGTCTTCTTCGTCGGCGTCGGCGAGGGCATCGACGATCTGGAGCCGTTCAGCGCGCGCGACTTCGCGGACGCCATCGCGGGCCGCACGGGCGCGCCGGGCGAGCTATGACGGGGCTCCCTCCCCTTCTATAACGGTCCCGAACGGGAGAGGATGTGCGACATGGCGCGGGTGGTGACGACGATCGAGGATCTGCGGATCAAGGCCAGGCGCCGGGTTCCGAAGATGTTCTACGACTATGCCGATTCCGGCTCCTGGACGGAGACCACCTACCGCGCCAACGAGACGGACTTCGCCGCCATCCGCCTGCGCCAGCGCGTGGCGGTGGACATGCGCGATCGCTCCCTGAAGACCACGATGATCGGGCAGGAGGTCGCCTTGCCGATCGCCCTCGCCCCGACGGGCCTGACGGGCATGCAGCATGCCGACGGCGAGATCCACGCCGCGCGCGCCGCCGCCAAGGCGGGCATTCCCTTCACGCTTTCCACGATGAGCATCTGCTCCATCGAGGACGTGGCGGAGAATTCGCCCGAGCCCTTCTGGTTCCAGCTCTACGTGATGCGCGACCGCGACTTCGCGCGCTCGCTGATGGACCGGGCCAAGGCGGCGGGCTGCACGGCGCTGATGCTGACGCTCGACCTGCAAATTCTCGGCCAGCGCCACAAGGACGTGGTCAACGGGCTGACGACGCCGCCCAAACCCACGCTCGCCAACATCCTGAATCTGGCCACCAAGCCGCACTGGTGCCTCGGCATGGCGAAGACCCAGCGGCGCACCTTCCGCAACATCGCCGGACACGCCAAGGGCGTCTCGAACATGTCCTCGCTCTCCTCCTGGACGGCCGAGCAGTTCGACCCGGCCCTTTCCTGGGACGACGTCGCCGAAATCCGCGACTATTGGGGCGGCAAGCTGATCCTGAAGGGCATTCTGGACGCCGAGGACGCGATCAAGGCCGCCGAGATCGGCGCGGACGCCATCATCGTCTCCAACCACGGGGGCCGGCAGCTCGACGGCGCCCTCTCCTCCATCGCCGCGCTTCCCGCCATCGTGGAGGCCGTCGGGACCAAGGTCGAGATCTGGATGGACGGGGGCGTGCGCACCGGGCAGGACGTGCTGAAGGCAGTGGCGCTCGGGGCGCGCGGCGTCCTCATCGGCCGCGCCTTCCTCTATGGCCTGGGCGCGGGCGGCGAGGCGGGCGTCACCAAGGCCATCGAGATCATCGCCAAGGAGCTGGACGTCACCATGGCGCTCTGCGGCCACCGCGACATCCGCAATGTCGGGCGGGACGTGCTGGTGCCCGGCACCTACCCGGAGGCCGACCCCGCGCCGTTCCTCCGCCATGCCGCCGCGCCGGGCACCACCTGAAATTCGGCGCTTTCGCCAGCCAGAGCATGTTCGGCCGGAGCGCGGACGCGCCGGCCGAGGACGATGCGGCGAGAGAACGGCCGCGGCGACGACGAGACGAGAGATCTGAGACCATGAGCGAGCGCATTCTCGAACGGGCGCCGAACGCGCCGGCCAAGCCGGAGATGAACCCGATCCTGAAGTTCGCACTCGAACTCGGGCCGCTTCTCGTCTTCTTCTTCGCCAACAACCGCGCCGAATGGATCGTGGAGACCGTCCCGGCGCTCGGCGCCATGGGCGGGCCGCTCTTCGTCGCCACCGGCCTGTTCATGGGCGCGACGGTGATCGCGCTTTCGGTCTCCTACGCCATGACGCGCACGCTTCCCGTCATGCCGCTCGTCTCGGGCGTCTTCGTCGTCGTCTTCGGCCTCCTGACCCTCTGGCTGCAGGACGAGCTCTTCATCAAGATGAAGCCGACCATCGTGAACGGCATCTTCGCCGCGATCCTTCTCGGCGGGCTCTTCTTCGGCAAGTCGCTCCTCGGCTACGTCTTCGACCAGGCCTTCAAGCTCGACGCCGAGGGCTGGCGCAAGCTCACCTTCCGCTGGGGCCTGTTCTTCATCTTCCTCGCCGTCCTCAACGAGGTCGTCTGGCGCCTGACCTCGACCGACTTCTGGGTTGCCTTCAAGGTCTGGGGCACGATGCCGATCACCATCGCCTTCATGATGGCGCAGGTGCCGCTGCTGAAGCGCCATTCGCTGGAGCCTCTGCCCGAGGACAAGCGCTGAGGAGCGCGCGCGCCGTCGCGTCTTGCCATCGGCGGACCGCGACCCCAACTGCCCACGACCGATGATCAGGATCGCGGATAGATGATCGACGCGCAGCGACTTCTCGACCAGTTTCTCGGCTCCGGCGCGGCGCGCCAGAGCGTCGGAAGCCCCGAGGCCGGCACGGGCCGGGCCTCCACCGGCAACACGCTTCAGGAGGGCCTGGGGCAGCTTCTGGGCGGCGCCCTCGGCGGAACGGGCGCGGCCGGGCAGAGCGGCGGCTTCTCGGGCGGCCTGTCGGACATCGCCGGCAAGCTTGGCGGCGGGGGCGGCGGCCTTTCGAGCCACATTCCCGGCGCGCTGGCGGGCGGGCTCGCGGGCTACCTCCTGCGCGACAAGGGCATGAAGAAGATGGGCGGCACGGCGCTGAAGGTCGGCGGCCTCGCCCTCGTCGCGGGCCTCGGCTACAAGGCCTGGACCAACTACCAGGCGCAAAGCCGGGCCGGCGGGGCCTCGCAGGCGGGCGCCGCGCACACGGTGCCGACCGGCGCCCCTCAGCCCCGCGCCCTGCCGCGCCCGGTGGAGGAGGCGGTTCCCTCCGCCGAGGGCACGACCTTCCTTCCCGCGCCCAACGAGGCGGACGAGCGGGCGCGGTTGCTTCTCTCGGCCATGATCGCCGCCGCCAAGGCCGACGGCTACATCGACGCGGAGGAGGAGAAGGCGATCTTCGGCCGCGTCGACGATCTGCAGCTCGATTCCGAGGCCAAGGGCCTCCTGATGGACGAGATGCGCCGGCCGAAGACCATCGACGACCTCGTCGCGCGGGCGCAGACGCCGGAGGTGGCCGTCGAGGTCTATGTCGCCTCGATGATCGCGGTGGACGCCGACCACCCGGCCGAGCGCGCCTATCTCGACATGCTGGCCGCGCGGCTGGGCCTGGAGCCCGACCTCGTCGCCGAGATCCGCCGCACCGCCGACGAGGCCCGCGCGCCGGCCTGAGGCTCGGAGCGGCGAAGGATCGGGATCAGAAAGAGGCGCCATTCCTCTCCCGCTTGCGGGAGAGGGTGGCCGCGCAGCGGCCGGGTGAGGGCATGAAGCCGCAGCGCGCGCTGAGCCGTGCATCGGCGATGCGCCCTCCGAAGCCCTTGTCTGTGCCTGGATGTTGTAAGCTGTTTCTGTCTTCCGGGACGCCCGCTTGGCGCTCCAACGCCAAGCGGGCTGTTGGCGGAGGGGCCGATAAGCCCTGAGCGTCGAGCGCTGAGGATGAGCAGGGCCGCCGCCGACGTTTCATGACCCGGATGGTTGCAGGGACGAACGGGTCCGAAGCCACAAGGATGGGTCGATGGAACGGGCACAGCGTAACACGAAAGTCGCCGGAATCGATGTGGGGAAGTTCTGGCTGGACGTGGCGATCCACGGCCGGGACGGGACGCGCCGGTTTGCCAATGACGAGGCGGGCCTGACAGGGCTTGCGGTCTGGCTGGCCGAAGAGGGCGTGGTCCGCGCGGGGCTGGAGGCGACGGCCGGCTACGAGCGGGCGGCCCGCTCGAGACTGGAAGCCGAGGGCGTTCAGGTGATCGTCCATCAGCCGCTGGAGGTTCGGCTGTTTGCGCGGCTCAAGCGCTGGAAGGCCAAGACCGATCGGCTGGACGCGGTCCTGATCGCGGCGGCGACGGTTCAGGTCGAGACGGTCCGGGCCGCTCGGGACCCGCTCCTGGTCGAGTTGGCACAACGCCTGACCGCCTATGAGCACATCACCGACAAGGTCGCCGACCTGAAGACCTTCATGGAGCATGTCGATCTGCCCGACCTCGTCGAAAGGCTGGGCCAGGAAATCGGGAGCCTTTCGCGTCTCAAGGTCAGGCTGGCGAGCGATATCCTCGCCCGGATCAAGGCCCGCCCCGATCTTCTGACGCGCTACCGCCTGCTGTTGTCCCTGCCGGGCGTCGGGCCGATCGTGGCCGCCAGCCTGCTGATCCGCATGCCCGAGCTCGGCGCCATGCGGCGCGGTCAACCGGCCGCCCTGCTCGGCGTGGCTCCGCTCGACCGGCAGTCGGGGCAATGGAGGGGCCGAAGCGTCATCGGCGGCGGCCGGGCCCGTCCGCGCCGGATGCTCTATCTCGCCGCCATCGCCGCCAAGCGCTGCGACCCCGGCTTCAAGGCCTTCGCCGAGAGACTGATCCAGGCCGCAAAGCCTCCGAAGGTCGCCATCGTCGCCGTCATGCGAAAGCTCATCGAGGCCGCCAATCTGGTCCTGCAAAGACAGCAGCCATGGACCGCGCAAACCGTCCCAACGACATAGTTGCTCATCCCCCTGCCGGGACCTTCTCCCCACGGGGGAGAAGGAAGCCGCTCGAACGCCTTGCCGATCCTCGTGAGCTGACGGACGTGTCAGAAGGACCGACGAGACGAGCGGCTCGTCCCGGACACGCGAACGGCCGGATGAACGCCTTGTAGGGCTCTGACCTGACAGCTCTCTCGGCTCCGCCGCCCCTCATCGCCTGCCGGCACTTCTCCCCGCAGGGGAGAAGAATGCGGTTGCGGCGTCGGGCTCCGTGAGCTCGTCCTCGGGCGACGAAGATCGTGCGACAACACCGAAGCCTCGCCCTTCTCCCCACGGGGGAGAAGGTGCCGGCAGGCGGATGAGGGCTTCGAAAGGCGCCGAGCGACGCGGAGCGACGTGGAGCGAGACCTTACAGCGCCTCGTCGCTCATGCGCGTCCCGTCGGGCAGCTCGTCGGCGTTCCGGCCGAACGGATTGGCGAAAGGCGTCGCGCTCCCCTCCTCGGCACGCCGGTCGTGCTCCAATGCCCAGTGGACCGACGGGAAGGCCAGCCCGTCGTAGGGAACGTCCTCGGGCGCGAAGAACGCCACCTCCAGGCTCTCCGGCCCGGCCGCGACCTCGCCCGAGCGCAGCGTCGCGCGATAGATCAGCTGCACCTGGCTGAGCCGCGTGACGCTGTAGATCGCCAGCAGATCCCCCAGAACGAGATCGGCCCCGGCCTCCTCCCGCGCCTCGCGCCGGGCGCCCTCTTCCGGGCTCTCGTTCAGCTCCAGATAGCCCGCCGGGATCGTCCAGAAGCCGCGTCGCGGCTCGATGGCGCGCCGGCACAGCAGGATGCGGCCCTCGTGCCGCACCACCGAGCCGACCACGATCTTGGGGTTCTGGTAGTCGGTGAAGCCGCAATGGTCGCAGATGCGGCGTTCGAGCGTGTCACCGGGAGGAACGCGACGGGAGAAGGAGGGCTCGGTCATGCCGGGTCAAATGGGCGCCGCGCGCCGATCGGCCAGCGGGCGACCCGAAACGACGAAGGCCCGAGGGTCGGGATCGACCGTCGGGCCTTCGAGAAGCTGGAATCGTTTGCAGGACGCGTGCGCTCGGCGCGCTCGAAACCGTTCAGGCGCGCAGGGCGTCGCGCGCGTTGACGAGGTCGCTGACGCGCTGCTCGGCGCGGACCTTCGGGTCGCCGTCCGCGGCCGACGCGGCGGCCTCGCGGGCCTCCTCGATGTAGCGGTCGAGATCGGCGGCATCCATGTCCGCGACGTCCGAGGCCTGCTCGGCCAGAAGCGTGAAGCCGCGCGGGTTGATGTCGGCGAAGCCGCCCTGGATGAAGATCCGGCGGGTGGAGCCGCCCGCGAGCGTCACCTCGACGAGGCCCGCCTTCAGCGTCGCCATCAGCGGCGCGTGATGGGCCATCACCGTCATGTAGCCTTCCGTCCCCGGCGCGACGACGGCCGTCACGTCCTCGGACACGACCAGCCGCTCGGGGGACACCAGTTCGAATTTGAAGCTGTCAGCCACTGTGTGTTGCCTTGCCTGGCTCCGAGAGGTGGAGCTCCGCCTGAAGCGCGGTCTCGAAATGGCGGACCGCGATCTCGAATTTATCGCGGCAGCCGGAATTGCAGAACCCGACCACGCGGTCTTTGTACAGCGTCAACGCGTCGCCCGAGATCGGCTGGCCGGACCAGGGGCAGGTGGCGTTGACGGCGTCCTCGATCCTCAGGGTCTCGGACGCCGTCATCTGCATCAGGCCTGTGCGGCCATCTTCTGGGCCTTCTCGACGGCCATCTCGATGGAGCCGACCATGTAGAAGGCCGCTTCCGGCAGATGGTCGTACTCGCCCTCGACGAGGCCCTTGAAGGACTTGATCGTGTCTTCCAGCGGCACGAGCTGGCCGGGCGAGCCGGTGAAGACCTCGGCGACGAAGAAGGGCTGCGAGAGGAAGCGCTCGACCTTGCGGGCGCGCGCCACCGTCAGCTTGTCCTCTTCCGAGAGCTCGTCCATGCCCAGGATCGCGATGATGTCCTGCAGCGACTTGTACTTCTGCAGGATCTGCTGGACCGCGTTCGCGACATTGTAGTGCTCCTCGCCGACGATCAGCGGCGAGAGCATGCGCGAGGTGGAGTCCAGCGGGTCCACCGCCGGGTAGATGCCCTTCTCGGAGATCGCGCGGTTCAGAACCGTACGGGCGTCCAGGTGGGCGAAGGAGGTGGCCGGCGCCGGGTCGGTCAGGTCGTCGGCGGGCACGTAGATGGCCTGGACCGAGGTGATCGAGCCCTTGTGCGTGGTGGTGATGCGCTCCTGCATCTGGCCCATGTCGGTGGCCAGCGTCGGCTGATAGCCCACCGCCGACGGAATACGGCCGAGAAGCGCCGACACCTCGGCGCCCGCCTGCGTGAAGCGGAAGATGTTGTCGACGAAGAAGAGCACGTCCTGGCCCTGGTCGCGGAAGTGCTCCGCGATGGTCAGGCCCGTCAGCGCGACGCGGGCGCGGGCGCCCGGGGGCTCGTTCATCTGGCCGTAGACCAGCGCGGCCTTCGAGCCGGCGGTGGAGCCGCCGTTCTCATGCGGGTCCTTGTTCACGCCGGACTCGATCATCTCGTGATAGAGATCGTTGCCCTCGCGGGTGCGCTCGCCGACGCCGGCGAAGACGGAGTAGCCGCCGTGCGCCTTCGCGACATTGTTGATCAGCTCCTGGATCAGAACCGTCTTGCCGACGCCCGCGCCGCCGAACAGGCCGACCTTGCCGCCGCGCGCATAGGGCGCGAGCAGGTCGATGACCTTGATGCCGGTCACGAGAATCTGCGACTCGGGGTTCTGGTCGATATAGGCCGGGGCCGGCTGGTGGATGCCGCGCTTCAGCTGCGAGGCGATCGGGCCGACCTCGTCGATCGGCTCGCCGATGACGTTCATGATGCGGCCGAGCGTCTCGTCGCCGACCGGCACCTGGATCGGGCCGCCGGTGTCCTTCACCGGCTGGCCGCGCACCAGACCCTCGGTCAGGTCCATCGCGATCGTGCGGACGGTGTTCTCGCCGAGGTGCTGGGCGACCTCCAGAACGAGCCGGTTGCCGTTGTTGTCGGTCTCCAGCGCGTTCAGGATCTCCGGCAGCCCGCCGTCGAACTCGACGTCGACGACGGCGCCGATGACCTGCGCGATGCGGCCCGTGCCGCTCTGAACCATTGTGTCAGCCATCGAAGGCCTCCTCTAGAACCGTCCTGCGGCGCCGGTCTGACGGGAATGTCCCGCCGCCGTCGCCCGTTCATTCCATGTCCGTCGGACGGCGGGCGCCGTCCGAAATCGATCAGAGCGCCTCGGCGCCCGCGATGATCTCGATGAGCTCGGTCGTGATCTGCGCCTGGCGCTGCCGGTTGTAGGAGATCGACAGGCGGTTGATCATGTCGCCGGCATTGCGCGTCGCCGAATCCATGGCGCTCATGCGCGCGCCTTGCTCGGAGGCCGCGTTCTCGAGCAGCGCCCGGAACATCTGCACCTTGACGTTGCGCGGCAGGAGATCCTCCAGGATCGCCTCCGGCTCCGGCTCGTACTCGTAGAGCGCGCCGTCCACGGTCTCGGGCGCCGCATCCGCCTCGCCCGCGCCGCCGACCACGGCCGGAATGACCTGCTGGGCCGTCGGCTTCTGGGTGATGACGTTGATGAACTCCGAGTAAAAGATCGTCGCGACGTCGAACTCACCCGCCGCGAAGAGGTCCATCGCCTTGGTGCCGACCTCGTCCGCGACGGAGAAGCCGACATTCTTGGCGCCGCCGAAGTCCAGACGCTCGACGATCTTGGACGCATGCTCGCGGCGCAGAAGGTCGTAGCCCTTCTTGCCGACAGTGATGATCTTCACCGTCTTGCCGGCGGCCTCCAGCTTGCGGATGTGCTCGCGGGCCAGCCGCGCGATCTGCGAGTTGAAGCCGCCGCACAGGCCGCGATCGGCCGTGAAGACGATCAGGAGATGCGTCTGGTCCTGCCCGGTGCCCGCCATGAGCGCCGGCGCCTCGCCGTCGTCCATGGCGGCCGAGATGTTCGCCATCACCGACGCCATGCGCTCCGAATAGGGGCGCGCGGCCTCGGCGGCGTCCTGGGCACGGCGGAGCTTCGCCGCCGCGACCATCTGCATGGCCTTGGTGATCTTCTGCGTCGCCTTCACCGAAGCGATGCGGTTCCGCAGATCCTTGAGCGAAGCCATCTAGAAGCCGTCTCCTCGACTGCGGACCGTTACGAGAAGGACTTGGCGAACTGGTCGATCGCGGCCTTGAGCTTCGAACGGGTGTCGTCCGACAGGCTCTTCTCGGTCGCGATGGTCGACAGGATCTCCGAATGGTTGGAGCGCAGCGAGGTGAGGAGACCCTCCTCGAAGCGTCCGACGTCGGAGACCTTCAGCTTGTCCAGGTAGCCCTGCGTGCCGGCGAAGATGACGGCGACCTGCTCTTCCGTCTTCAGCGGCGAGAACTGAGGCTGCTTCAGGAGTTCGGTCAGGCGCGCGCCGCGATTGAGCAGGCGCTGCGTCGCGGCGTCGAGGTCCGAGCCGAACTGCGCGAAGGCCGCCATCTCGCGATACTGCGCGAGCTCGCCCTTGATGGAGCCGGCGACCTGCTTCATCGCCTTGACCTGGGCGGCCGAGCCGACGCGCGAGACAGAGAGGCCGACGTTCACCGCCGGGCGGATGCCCTGGTAGAACAGGTTGGTCTCGAGGAAGATCTGGCCGTCCGTGATCGAGATCACGTTGGTCGGGATGTAGGCCGAGACGTCGTTGGCCTGCGTCTCGATGACCGGCAGGGCGGTCAGCGAACCGGCGCCCATCTGGTCGTTGAGCTTGGCCGCGCGCTCCAGGAGGCGGGAGTGCAGGTAGAAGACGTCGCCCGGATAGGCTTCGCGGCCCGGCGGGCGGCGCAGCAGCAGCGACATCTGGCGGTAGGAGACGGCCTGCTTGGACAGGTCGTCATAAGCGATCACGGCGTGCATGCCGTTGTCGCGGAAATATTCGCCCATCGCGCAGCCGGTGAAGGGCGCGATGTACTGCATCGGAGCGGGGTCCGAGGCGGTCGCGGCGACGACGATCGAGTACTGCAGCGCGCCGCGCTCCTCGAGCGTGCGGACGAACTGGGCGACGGTCGAGCGCTTCTGGCCGATGGCGACGTAGATGCAGAAGAGCTGGTCGCCCGTGCGGCCCTCGTCGTGCGCCGGCTTCTGGTTCAGGAAGGTGTCGAGCAGGATCGCGGTCTTGCCGGTCTGGCGGTCGCCGATGACGAGCTCGCGCTGGCCGCGGCCGATCGGGATCAGCGCGTCGATGGCCTTGATGCCGGTCGACATCGGCTCGTGCACGGACTTGCGCGGGATGATGCCCGGCGCCTTGACGTCGACGCGGGCGCGCGTCGCGCCCTCGATCGGGCCCTTGCCGTCGATCGGGTTGCCGAGACCGTCGACGACGCGGCCGAGCAGGCCCTTGCCGACGGGGACGTCCACGATCGCGCCGGTGCGGCGGACGGTGTCGCCTTCCTTGATCTCGCGGTCGGAGCCGAAGATGACGACGCCGACATTGTCGGATTCGAGGTTCAGCGCCATGCCGCGCACGCCGCCGGGGAACTCGACCATCTCGCCGGCCTGGCACTGGTCGAGGCCGTAGACGCGGGCGATACCGTCACCGACCGAGAGAACCGTCCCGACTTCGGAGACTTCCGCTTCCGAGCCGAAATTCTGGATCTGGTTCTTGAGGATTGCGGAAATTTCCGCGGCGCGGATGTCCATCAGCCGACCTCTTTCAGAGCGAGCTTGAGCGAATTGAGTTTGGTGCGGAGCGAGGTATCGACCTGCCGCGAACCGATCTTGACGACGAGGCCGCCGAGGATCGCGGGGTCCACGCTCTCGCGCATGGAAACGGTCTTGCCGGAATAGGTGCCGAGGGCACGCTTCAGCTCGGCGCGCTGCTCGTCGGTCAGCGCCTGGGCGCTCACGACCTCGGCCTCGGTCTCGCCGCGGTGCTCGGCGGCGAGCCGGGCGAAGTGCGTGACGATCTGCGGCAGGGCGAAGAGGCGGCGGTTCTGCGCCACGACCTTCAGGAAATTGCCGGTCAGCTGCGAGGGCTTGGCCGAGTCCACCACCGCGGCGACGGCGCGCGTCTGCTCGGCGGAGGTGAAGGCGGGGCTTTCGACCAGATGGCGGAAGTCGGAGTTTTCTCGGATCAGGTCACGGAAGCCGTTGAGCTCCCGTTCCGTCTCCTCGACCGAGCCGCCGTCACGCGCGAGCTCGAACAGGGACTGGGCGTAGCGTTCTGCGACCCCGGAAACCGGGGAGGATGAATTTGCCACGGACGACCGCTTCTCTCGCTGCTGGCTCAACTCCGGCGTCCCCTCGAAAGGGAGGGCGTCGGACCTTCGCGCAATTCGTTGAATTCATGAGGCGGGCACGACCGGAACGGCGCCCGCCGCGCCGATCGGCGTTCGTCTAGCATAGCGATCTTGGAGCGACAACCGCGCTTTGGGCCCGATTTCGCGTGCGCCTCGCCCGCTCCGGCTCAGCCGAGGCCGAGGAGGCCGATCACGGGGTTGAGGAAGAGGACGGCGAGGGCGAGGTTCAGGACGAGGAGCAGGAAGTTCGCCGGCGTCGCGCCCGCATCCGACAGGATCGAAACGACGCGGCCGAAGGCGGCGAAGAGCCAGCCGGCGCCCACGACCATCTGCACGAAGGGCTGATCGTAGAAGAGAAGCGCCACGAGGCCGGTGCCGAGCCAGTAGCCGCCGATCGTGCCGCGCACCTCCGCCACCGCCTCCGGATGGGCCGGCGCCGTGTCGAGCCGCAGCACGCGTAGGACCGCGCGCGGCGCGAAAAGCGCCAAGAGCCCGAAGAGCACGGTGAGAGCGGCCGCCGCGAAGGGCAGCCAGTCGGCGGGATAGATCGGCAGGGAGAATTGCATGAGGCGTGCAGCGTCCGTGTTCGGCCGGAAGGTGTCCCGGAGGAGCGGCGACGATAGAGGCGGAGCTTGTTTCGGGCCTTACCGTTCGAAGATCGGTAGAACCCGCGCCAGGACCTGATCCATCACCGCATCCGGCACGCGCTCGCGAAAACGCCCGTGCCGCGCGTTCAGATCAAGGATCCGAAGCTGGTCGCAGATCACAAGTCCCCTCGTAGCCGTCCCGGCACCGTCCAGCGAAACCGTGAAGCCGCGAACTTCGGAGAACCGTCCACGGCTCGTTATCGGACAAATCACTGCGCGACCGATGACCACGTTGAACACGTCGGCGGACACGATCAGCGCATATCGCCGTCCCGCCTGCTCGCTGCCGGCTATCGGGTCCAGATCGACGTGCCAGATGTCGCCACGCCGCATCGGATCAGATGATCTCGCTGCCCACGGCTCGTCCGTTGATCCAAGCGCGATCCTCGTCGGTGTCGGTCGCGTTCGGGTCGATCTCAGCGAGAAGCTCCGCGAGGGTATAGCGCGGCTGCGCCGCCCGCATGGCGATCGAGCCATCCTCGCGGTTCACGGTCAGTTCGACCTGGGACCCCTCCGCGATCTTCGCCTCGTCAAGAACCGCGCGCGGGATGGCGACCATCACCGAGCTGCCGACCTTTCGAAGTTTCGCAACGGGCATGCCAGCCTCCTGGGTTAGATCGCAATATAACATCGGCGGAGAATGGCTCAAACAGCGGTCGTCTTCGCAGGAATGATCGATCGACGTCGAGCTTGTCGGCAGAGCACGATCAGGACGTGCGGCGTGGACGTCCGCCCTTCTGGCCATTGCGGCGCGCTGCCGCCGTCTTCGCCTCGCTTCGGGCCTCGCCACCTTTGCGGGCGGCCTCCATGAAGCGCGCATTGCCGAAGACGCCCGCCATCAGGCTTGAAATCCGAAAATCGACGTCGAGCGCATCCCAATGAAGACCGGTCTCGCCCAGGAGCGAGACGTCCTCGAGTTCGGCGTCGCTCGCCTTCTCCAACCCCTGCAACTGCCAGGCCGGCACCATGAAGGCCGCGCCGTTGGTGAACTCCACGACGATCCGCCCGCTCGCCCGGTCGAACCGGACGCTCGAGGGGACCGGACGACCCGCCCGCTCCGCCTCGCCCGCCCGTGTCGCGGCAGCGAATTCGGCCTCGTCGATCACTTCGTCAGCCATGCATCTCGTCCCATGCCTTCAGAAGCGCAGATCAATGTTGGAGCACTTCTGCAACCGCGCGCGACAGATCGCGTCGCGACCTGCGCCGAAGCGCATTCCGCCGCTGCGATGCACCATGACCAATAATAACCCAACACGGTTGGGTTTAAAGACGACTGAGGCCGCTACAGGAAGCTCTGCGGATCGACGTCGATCTGGAGCTGGACCGAGCCGCGCGGTTTCGGGCAGACCGCCAGCCAGGCGCGCAAAAAGTCCTGCATGCGGGCCGAGCGCGGGCCTTGAGCGAGGAGGCGGAAGCGGTAGCGGCCGCGCAGGAGCGCCAGCGGCGCCTCGGCCGGGCCGAGCACCTCGACGCCGAAGCCTTCCGGCACGCAGGCGCGCATCGCGCGGCCATGCGCCTCCGCGTCGCGCTTCTCGGCGGCCGAGACGATGATGGCGGCCAAACGCCCGAAGGGCGGCAGGCCCACCTTCTCGCGCTCGGCGGTCTCGCGCTCGTAGAAGATGCCGGCGTCGCCGCTGGCGATCGCCCGCATGACCGGGTGCTCGGGCTGGAAGGTCTGGATCAGCCCCCGGCTCTTGCGGCCCGTGCGCCCGGCGCGGCCCGTCACCTGATGCAGGAGCTGGAAGGTGCGCTCGGCCGCGCGCGGATCGCCGTTGGCAAGGCCGAGGTCGGCGTCGAGCGCGCCGACGAGCGTCATCAGCGGGAAGTGGTGCCCCTTGGCGACGAGCTGCGTGCCGATGACGATGTCGGCCTCGCCCTCGGCCACCGCGTCGAGCTCTCGCCGCAGCCGCCTCGCGCCGCCCGGCAGGTCGGAGGAGAGGAGGATGGTGCGCGCGTCCGGGAAGAGCTGCAGCATCTCCTCCGCAATGCGCTCCACCCCCGGGCCGCAGGGCACCAGATGGTCGAGCGTGCCGCATTCGGGACAGGCCTCGGGCCGGCGTTCGGCGTGGCCGCAATGGTGGCACTGGAGCGTGCCGCGCAGCCGGTGATCGACGAGCCAGGTGGAGCATTGCGAGCACTGGAAGCGGTGGCCGCAGGCGCGGCAGAGCGTCAGCGGAGCGTAGCCGCGCCGGTTGAGGAAGAGCAGCGCCTGTTCGCCCCGCCCGATCGTGCGCTCGATCTCCGTCTGCAGCACCGGCGAGACGAAGCGGCCGCGGGGGGCCGGATGGCGGCGCATGTCCACCAGATGCAAATCCGGCAGCGCCGCCTCCTCGAACCGGGCGGTCAGCTTCACATGGGCGTAGCGCCGGTCGCCGGCATTGACCCGGCTTTCGAGCGAGGGCGTCGCCGAAGCGAGGATCGCCGCGCAGCGCGAGAGGTGGGCGCGCACCACCGCCATGTCGCGGGCGTGGTAGAAGGTGCGGTCCTCCTGCTTGTAGGCCGGGTCGTGCTCCTCGTCGACGACGACGAGCTTGAGGTTCCGGAACGGCAGGAAGAGCGCCGAGCGCGCCCCCGCCACCACCTTGACGCGCCCCTCCATGACCTGCCGCCAGACCTTCTCGCGGATGCGCGGGGGAAGGTCGGAGTGCCATTGCGCGGGCTCGGCGCCGAAGCGGGCGTGAAAACGGTCGATGAAGCTCTGCGTCAGGGCGATCTCGGGGAGCAGGATCAGCACCTGCCCGCCCGCCTCCAGCGCGCGCGCCACGGCCTCGAAATAGACCTCCGTCTTGCCCGACCCCGTGACGCCTTCGAGCAGCGTCGCGGAAAAGCCGTCGCGCTCCACCGCCTCGACCAGCCGCTCGGCCGCCTCGCGCTGCTGCGGGCTGAGCTCGGCGCGCGCGTAAGACGTGTCGGGCTCGGGGACGACGGGAAGCGGCGGCAGCTTCACGGGCTCGAAGGCGCCCGCCTTGGTCAGCCCGTCGATCACGGACGGGGTGACGCCCGCGGCATGGGCGAGGCCCGAACGCGTCCAGGCGGGCGCTTCCTCGGCCAGCGCCAGGACGCGGCGGCGCGCGTCGGTCAGGCGCGGCGGGGCGGCGCCGGTCGGGCGCAGCGCCTCCACCAGGGGCTCGGGATCGAAGGCGACCGGCACGCGCAGCACCATGCGTGCGACGAGCCCCGGCGGGGACAGCGTGTAGCCGGCCACCCAGTCGACGAAGCGGCGCATGGTCTCGTTCAGCGGCGGGCAGTCGAAGACCTGCGCGATCGATTTCAGCTTCGCCGGGTTCACGCGCTCCGTCTCGCCGTCCCAGACGATTCCGGGCACGAGGCGGGGCCCGAGCGGCACGGCGACGATCGAGCCGGGCTCGACCTGCATCCCCTCTGGCACGGCGTAGGAATAGGGCCGGTCCGCCGGCAGCGGCACGAGCACCGGGACGGTGCGCGGGTCCTCCTCCCGGAAGAGATGCCCCGTCACCATGGGGCGCGCCCCGTCGCAATGGCCCGGCCCGTCCGGAACGGGCGCCGGGACGATCCTGCGGGCCGCGGGGCCGAAAGTACGGGGGACGGGTCGGACAAGATGGCGATCGTCTGCGGCGGGGAAGCGGCGATCGCGCCGCGTCGGGCGCGAGGCTGCGGAGGGGGCGGCCCCCGATATCGCCATTCCCTCCGCCAGCGGCAAGGGCATCCAGGTCAAGGGTTCGGTCCGTCTGGTTCAGAGATCGGTATGGCCTCAAGGCCGCGCGGGGTTTAAGGAACGGCCCAACCATTTCGGTCGAACAGGAGCGATCTTCATGAAATTCTTCGTCGACACGGCGGACCTCGCCGAGATCAGGGAACTTCAGGACGCCGGCCTCATCGACGGCGTGACGACGAACCCGTCGCTGGTGCTCAAGGCCAACCGGCCGATCAAGGAGATCATCGCGGACATCTGCGAGGTGACGGACGGGCCGGTCTCGGCCGAGGTCGCCGGCACGACGTTCGACGAGATGATGCGCGAGGGCAAGATCCTCGCCACCATCGCCTCCAACGTCGTCATCAAGCTGCCGCTGACGCTCGACGGGCTCAAGGCCTGCAAGCACCTGACGGAAGAGGGCTTCGAGACCAACGTCACGCTCTGCTTCTCGGCCAACCAGGCGCTGCTCGCGGCCAAGGCCGGCGCGACCTACATCTCACCCTTCATCGGCCGGCTGGACGACACCAATATCGACGGCATGGCGCTGATCGCCGACATCCGGCGCATCTACGACAATTACGGCTTCGACACCGAGATCCTCGCGGCCTCGATCCGCACGCCGAACCACGTCCGCGAGGCGGCGCTGATCGGCGCGGACGTCGCGACCGTGCCGCCTGCCACGCTCAAGTCGCTGATCAAGCATCCGCTGACGGACAAGGGCCTGGAGAGCTTCGTCGCCGACTGGAAGAAGACCGGCCAGTCGATCGAGTAGGCCGGCTCCGCCGTCGCCGTTTCACGTGAGACGGCGACGCTCGCCCTTCTCCCCGACTGGGAGCGGAATGGCGGCTTCTACGGATACGTCGCAGAACCGAGCGCCCTTCTTCTCCCGCTCGCGGGAGAAGAAGGCCCGAAGGGCCGGATGAGGGCCTGAAGGGCGCGGCTTACGAAGATGAGGGCTCTCGGCCGCCGCGCTCGTTGACGCCCTCACCCGGCTGCTCGCTGGCGCTCGCATCCACCCTCTCCCCGGAGGGGAGAGGAATGGCGCCCTTTACGGACACGTCGCAGGCCCAAGCGCCCTTCTTCTCCCGCTTGCGGGAGAAGGTGGCCCGAAGGGCCGGATGAGGGCCTGAAGGGCGCGGCTTACGACCATGCGGGGTCTCGGCCGCAGCGCTCGTTGACGCCCTCACCCGGCCGCTTCGCTCCGCTCGCGTCCACCCTCTCCCCGAGGGGAGAGGAAAGGCGCCCTTTACGGATACGTCGCAGAGCCGAGCGCCCTTCTTCTCCCGCTCGCGGGAGAAGGTGGCCCGAAGGGCCGGATGAGGGCCTGAAGGGCGCGGCTTACGACCATGAGGGCTCTCGGCCGCCGCGCTCGTTGACGCCCTCACCCGGCTGCTCGCTGGCGCTCGCATCCACCCTCTCCCCGGAGGGGAGAGGAATGGCGCCCCTTACGGAGACGTCGCAGGCCCGACGGCCTCACTTGGTCTGGAAATGGCTTTCCAGGAAGTAGAGCGACTTGTCGACGCCCCGGCCGATCGCGGTGAAGAGGTCGGCGGTCAGCTCGTCGCCCGTCTCGTCGCACTCCTCGATCGCCTCGCGCAGCGCCGCGCCGTAGTCGGAATAGTTCTTCGCCAGACGCTTCAGGTGGTCCATCGAGTCGACCATGTCGAGCGGATAGGGCTCCAGCAGCGTCTCGCCCGCCGAAGCCTGCACGGTGCCGCGCGCCTGGCCGCCCAGCGCCGTCAGGCGCTCCGCGATCGTGTCGACATAGCCCTCGGCCTCCTCGTGAAGCTGATCGAAGAGAAGGTGCGTCTGGTAGAAATTGGCGCCCTTCACGTTCCAGTGCGCCTGCTTGGCCGCATAGGAGAGGTCGATCGCCGTGGCCAGATGCTTCTGCAGCAGGCCGACCATGGCGACGCGGACATTGTCGTCCGTCGTGTTGCGCGTCGGATGCATCGTGTTCCCCGAACCGGTCGGGGTGCTGTCGTTCTTCTTGGCCATGGCGGCTCGGGTCCCTGTCTCGCGAGGCCGATCGCACCGTCGATCGGCCGTCTCTTGAGACGGTAAAAGATCGCCGCGCGCCGCAGGTTCCGTGCGCGAGGGCGTCAGTGCCCGGCGTCGGCCCGTTCGTCGCGCCGCTTCACGGTGGCCGAGACCAGCGCCTCCAGACCGGCGCGCAGCCGGCCGAGCTCGGGATGGCCGGACGAGAAGCCGTGCCGCGTCACGAACATGGTCGGCGAGACGAACCCCACATAGGTCCGGCCTTCCTCCTCCCAGACGAGGATCCGCTGCGGCATCTCGATCGCCGCGCGCGGATTCTGGGCGATGATCGGCGTGGCCGATTTCGGCTTGGCGAAGAGGACGACGGTCGATTGCGCGATGTCGAGCCCCACCTCCTGGGCCGCCTCGCGGTGATCGAAGACCGCGAGCACCTTGGAGCCCGATCGAACGATCGCCTCCTGCAGCCGCTCCACGGTCGTCTCGACCCCGACCGAGCTTTCCCGCACCACCCAGTCGTCCGCCGCGAAGGCGGCGGGCGCGGTGCCCGCCAGCGTCAGAAGCAGGGCGAAGAGGAAGGAGAGGCGAGAGCGCATGCGGTCGGTCTCCTTAGATCCGCGCATCGGGCGTTCCGAACATCGACCCCGGTGTCCGGGCCGATGGTTCAGGCCTTCAGCCCGAACGGGCGTCGGCGAGGCTGCGTCCGCCCCAGACGCGCGCCAGCGTCTCGTCGCGGCGGCAGCCGATCCGGTAGCGCTCGTAATGGGCGGGGTTGGTCACATGGAAGTTCTGGTGCTCGGGACCGGCCGCGGTGAAGGGCGCGGCGGGCAGGATCTGCGTCGTCACCCCCGCGCCGAGGATTTCGGCGACCTTCGCCTTGGAGGCCTCGGCCGCCTGCCTCTCGGCGTCGTTCGAGACGAAGATCGCGGCCCGGTAGGGCTCGCCCTTGTCGCAGAACTGGCCGGCGGGGTCGGTCGGGTCGATCGACTGCCAATAGGCCGTCAGAAGGTCCTCGTAGCTGACCCGTGCCGGGTCGTAGGTGACCTTCACCGATTCATGGTGCCCCGTGTCGCCGCGCACCACCTCGTAATAGGTCGGGTTCTCGGTCCGCCCGCCGGCAAAGCCCGAGACCGTCTCGGTGACGCCCGGAACGCCGTCGAACATCTTCTCGACGGACCAGAAGCAGCCGCCCGCGAAGATCGCGGTCGCGGCCTGAGCGCCGGCGGGGGCCGCGAGGAGGCCGAGCGCGAGGGCGCCGGCCGACAGGATCGAGTAAAGCGCAGTCCGCATGCCGTCACACTCCCCGCGCCGGATGGCACGGGAGGAGTGTGGTGGGTCATTGCGGGCCAAAACAAGGCGCCGGACCGCACGGCGCCGGGGAGCGTGCGAAAAAACCGCACGGCTCCGAGGTCGGACGATGCGTCAGACGCGGCGCTCGACCATCATCTGCTTGATCTCGGCGATGGCCTTGGCCGGGTTCAGACCCTTCGGGCAGGTCTGCGTGCAGTTCATGATCGTGTGGCAGCGATAGAGCCGGAACGGATCCTCCAGATCGTCCAGGCGCTCGCCCGTCGCCTCGTCGCGGCTATCGATCAGCCAGCGATAGGCCTGCAGCAGCACGGCCGGGCCGAGATAGCGCTCGCCGTTCCACCAGTAGCTCGGGCAGGAGGTCTGGCAGCAGAAGCAGAGGATGCACTCGTAGAGCCCGTCGAGCTTCTCGCGGTCCTCGTGGCTCTGGCGCCACTCCTTCTGCGGCTCGGGCGTCTCGGTCTTGAGCCAGGGCTCGATGGAGCGAAGCTGCGCGTAGGGCACCGTCAGATCCGGGACGAGGTCCTTGATGACCGGCATGTGCGGCAGCGGGTAGACCTTCACCGCGCCCGACACCTCGTCCATGCCCTTGGTGCAGGCCAGCGTGTTGGTGCCGTCGATGTTCATCGCGCAGGAGCCGCAGATGCCCTCGCGGCAGGAGCGGCGCAGCGTCAGCGTCGGATCGACCTTGTTCTTGATCCAGAGCAGGGCGTCGAGCACCATCGGCCCGCAATCGTCCAGATCGACATAGTAGGTGTCGACGCGCGGGTTCTCGTCGTCGTCCGGCGACCAGCGATAGATGCCGAATTCGCGAAGGTTCTTGGCGCCTTCCGGCTTCGGCCAGCTCTTGCCCTTGGTGAGCCTGGAATTCTTCGGCAGCGCCAGTTCGACCATCGTCTTCGTCCCCGTGGGTCCGCAGCGCCGAGATCGTGCCTCCCGCAGCCCCGCATGGAGCCGGGGGCCGATCCCGCGCGGCCCAGTTCGTTCAGTCTGGAATGGACCTAATGTGAAAGGGCGTGCAGCGCAACCGAGGCACGGCGGCGCAGCACGCTCTCAATCGATTGTAATCGAACCGGCGACCGTCGGGGCGAAATTCACGGCTGGACGATGATGGGGAAGCGCCCGTAGCGCGTCGCCTTGTCGTTCTCGGCCATGACCTCGGCCTCGACCGCGTCGTGCGTGCCCGCCGGCACGAGGCCGAGCCGCTCGGAGAGCTCGGCCGCCTTGCGCAGCGTGCGCCCGAGCGTCGTCGGCACGCCCTGCAGTTCGATCTCGGCCAGGTCGCTCTCCACCTGGCTCGGCGCCTCGGAGGGGCGCACGTCGTGGATGTGGACGGCGAGGACGCGGCCCGGATGGCGCGCCACCGCCCCGGCATAGACCGAGGAATCCTTCTGCCCGGAATCCCCGATGAGGACGAAGTTCAGGTCCGGATAGGCCGCCATCAGCCGGTCGATCATCCGGTCCTTGTGGCCGAAATGGTCACGGCGCAGCCAGGCCGCGGCGTCCTCCGACAGGTTGCGGAGCAGCATCGGACCGCGCGGGATGTTCTTCTGCGCCATGAAGCGCTCGAAGATGTCGAAGAGGTTCCAGGGGCTGGAGGAGACGTAGAAGATCGGGTTCGTCTCCGGCCCGGCCGCCCCGTCGGCGAGCGCGCGGTAGAAGTGCGAGACGCCGGGGAAGGCGGCGCGCGCCTCCGGCGAATTGGCCGTGACGATGCGCCAGTGGCGCAGCATGCCGAAGGCGCCGGTGTGGATGATCGTGTCGTCGATGTCCGAGATCACCGCGAAGCGCGCCTCCGGCGAGACCAGCCGCACGCCGCCCTCGGCGCTCTTGGGCTCGAACTCGTAGTGGCGCGCCTTCACGAGGCGCAGATGCACCGGGAGCCACGCCGTGTCGCGATGGGCCTCGGCCTGCGCCCCGCCGAACGGGTGGTCGATCTCGAAATAGCCGTCGTCGCGCGAGCGCACCTCGCCGGAGAAGCCGTTCGCCTCCCACTCGACCTTGGCGTTCGCGATCTCGTCGGTCTCGTAGCGCTTGAAGGTGAGCCAGAGATTGCGCCAGGTGGAGTTGGAGTGCGGCGCGTCGAAGACGCCCTCGTCCTCAAGGACCCGGCCCTTCACCTTCAGGCGGCCGTTCTCCACGAAACCGGAATAGGCGACGAGGGTCGGGCGGTCGGTCAGGCGCAGCTTGCGCTTGAGCGCGAAGCGCGCGGCACGCAGGCGCCCGACGACGCCGTGGCCCTTCTTCGAGCCCAGTCTCACGATGGCGCCCCTGGCCGCCTCGCCCGCCGCCCTGCGAAGGCTGTCATGGGCGCTGGCTCCCCAGCCGGGCCCGTCGGACAGATCCCTGACGCTCATCGGACATCCCCCGTCCGAGTTCGACCTCGGCGGCGATCATGCCCGACTTGTTCGACGAATGGATGAAGGCTGCTGGTGTCATGCGATCGGCTGGTGGACGGGGCGGATCATGAAGCGATCCGTCCCGCCGCTCAACCGTCTTTTCGCTTGGCTGCCCGTTCGACGGCCGGCATCAGGTCGTTGTTGTCCTCGATCCGCAACATGCGGATGTCGCGGACGGAAGGCGCGAACCAGTCGAACTCCGCCGTCAGATCCTGGATCGTGAGGACGCAGTTCACCGCGTCCACCGTCTCGTCGCCGAAATAGGTGGAGCCCTGCTGCCAGCCGAAGCCCCGCCGCTTCAGGAAGTTGCGGACCTCGCTATAGGCGTTGTTCCAGGACGGCCCGCCATAGACCTCCTTGAGGCTGTTCGTGTCCAGGTCGAAGACGATGGCGAACATGGAACCCCTCGCGCGGCTGTTGTGACCGATCGTGGGCATCGGCGGTCTCCTGAGGCCCGAAGGCCTCAGTATACGCGCTTCTTCGGCTCGATGTACTCGATCTGGTTCGACAGCGTGTAGGTGTGGACCGGACGGTCGTCGAGCGAGACGGTCTTGGCGTCCACGTCGCAGAAGGCGAGCGTGTGCTTCATCCAGTTCACGTCGTCGCGGTCCGGGAAGTCCTCGCGGGCGTGGGCGCCGCGCGACTCCTTGCGGGCCACCGCCGAATCCATGGTCACGACCGCCTGCGAGATCAGATTGTCGTATTCCAGGGTCTCGATGAGGTCCGTGTTCCAGATCAGCGAGCGGTCGGTGACGCGCACGTCCTCAGAGCCGCGCCAGACCTCATGGATCTTGGTGTGGCCCTCTTCGAGGATCTCGCCGGTGCGGAAGACGGCGCAGTTGGACTGCATCGTCTGCTGCATGCGGTTGCGCAACTCGGCCGTCGGCGTGCCGCCCTTGGCGTAGCGGAAGCGGTCGAGCCGGGCGAGCGAGTTGTCGCCGGCATTGGCCGGCAGCGGCGCCTGGTCCTCGCCGGCCGTCACCGTGTCGGCGCAGCGCAGCGCCGCGGCGCGACCGAAGACCACGAGGTCGATCAGCGAGTTGGAGCCGAGGCGGTTGGCGCCGTGCACCGAGACGCAGGCCGCCTCGCCGACGGCCATCAGGCCCGGCACGACGGCGTCCGGGTCGCCGTTCTTCTTGGTCAGCACCTCGCCGTGATAGTTCGTCGGGATGCCGCCCATGTTGTAGTGGACCGTCGGCAGGACCGGGATCGGCTCCTTGGTCACGTCGACGCCCGCGAAGATCTTGGCCGATTCCGAGATGCCCGGCAGGCGCTCGTGCAGGATCTTCGGGTCCAGATGGTCCAGATGCAGATGGATGTGGTCGCCGTTCTTGCCGACGCCGCGCCCGTCCCGGATCTCCATCGTCATGGAGCGCGAGACGACGTCGCGCGAAGCCAGATCCTTGGCCGAGGGGGCGTAGCGCTCCATGAAGCGCTCGCCTTCCGAGTTCGTCAGATAGCCGCCCTCGCCGCGCGCACCCTCGGTGATGAGGCAGCCCGCGCCGTAGATGCCGGTCGGGTGGAACTGCACGAACTCCATGTCCTGCAGCGGCAGGCCGGCGCGCAGCACCATGGCGTTGCCGTCGCCCGTGCAGGTGTGGGCCGAGGTGGCCGAGAAATAGGCGCGGCCGTAGCCGCCGGTCGCCAGAATCGTCTTCTTGGCGCGGAAGCGGTGGATGGAGCCGTCGTCCATGTTGATGGCGACGACGCCGCGGCAGGCGCCCTCCTCATCCATGATGAGGTCGATGGCGAAATACTCGATGAAGAACTCCGAGCTGTAGCGCAGCGACTGGCCGTACAGCGTGTGGAGGATGGCGTGGCCGGTGCGGTCGGCCGCCGCGCAGGTGCGCTGGGCCGGCGGGCCGTTGCCGAAGTCGGTGGTCATGCCGCCGAAGGGGCGCTGGTAGATGCGCCCGTCCGTCGTGCGGGAGAAGGGCACGCCGAAATGCTCCAGCTCGTATACGGCGGCCGGGGCCTCGCGCACCAGATATTCGATGGCGTCCTGGTCGCCCAGCCAGTCCGACCCCTTCACGGTGTCGTACATGTGCCAGCGCCAGTTGTCCTCGCCCATATTGCCGAGAGAGGCGGCGACGCCGCCCTGCGCGGCGACCGTGTGGGAGCGGGTCGGGAAGACCTTGGTGATGCAGGCGGTGCGAAGGCCGGCCTGCGCCGCGCCGAGCGTGGCGCGAAGGCCCGCGCCGCCCGCGCCCACGACGACGACGTCGAAGGTGTGGTCGACGAAGCTGTAGGCCTTGCCGTTCTGGGCCGGCGCGCTGCGATGCGGCTGTGCGGTTCCGTTGGTGGCCATCGGTTCAGGCTCCCAAAGTGAGGCGGACGACCGCGAACAGGCTCGCGCCGGCGATCAAGACCGCGAAGAAGGTGTTGAGGAGGAGAAGGAGGATGCGCGTGCCGCCCTGGAAGTAGTCCTCGATCGCCGTCTGCATGCCGAGGCGCATGTGGATGGCGAAGGAGACCGGGAAGAGCCCGATCAGGAGGGCGACGAGCGGGTTGCGGAAGGCGGCGCGGACGGTCTCGTAGCTCTCGGCGTGCATGGAGATCAGGAAGCCGAGGAAGAAGACGAGCAGCACGAGGTTGGAGATCGCGGTGACGCGCTTCACCCAGAAATGCTCGGTGCCGGACTTGGCCGAGCCGTAGCCGCGAACGCGGGCGAGGGGGGTGATCATCTTGGAGGTCTTGGCGCTCATGGGTTTCTCTCCTCAGACGATCCAGACGATGAGCCAGAGCAGCACGGTCAGGCCGAGCGAGACGACCGGCGTCAGGCTGGCGATCTTCGTGGCGCTCGCCTTGTTCAGGCCCGTGCCCGTGTCCCAGACGAGGTGGCGCACGCCGCCGGCCGCGTGATGCAGCAGCACGAAGGAATAGACGAAGAGGATCGCCCGGCCGAAGATCGAGCCGAAGAAGGCGGAGGCGGTGGAGAAGGCCTCCGGGCCGCTCGCCAGCGCCACCAGCCACCAGACCAGAAGCACCGTCCCGCCGTAGAGCGCCATGCCGGTCAGCCGGTGCGCCACCGACATCGCCATGGTCGGCGCCCAGCGGTAGACCTGGAGGTGCGGCGAAAGCGGCCGCGCTCGTTTCACGTCGGACATGTTCGTTCCTTGCAGCTTCCGGCTCTTCCGGCGGCTCGGCCGCCTCTTCGCTGGAGTGCTTCTAAAACAATGTTCGCCCCATCGAAAGCAAGGATGCAGGCGCGTGTTTCGGACCCGCGGAGGCGGGAAAATCGATTAGACCGGGCGGCGACCTCTCGTCGCGGCCCGGTCGGTCCGGTCACGGCTGGCGATCGACGAAGCGGATGACGTAGCTCGACCATTCGGCGCGCTCGGCGATCGCCTCGTAGAGAAGGCGTCCTGAATCGGCCGTGCGCGGCGCCTGCAGCGTCAGCCGCGACCAGCCGCGCGCGTCCGCCTCGTCGGCCAGAAGGTCCACCATGGCCTTGGCGATGCCCTTCCGGCGGAATCCGTGGTCCACGTAGATGTGGTCGGCGAGTCCGGCGCGCATGCCGGTCCAGGGGTCGGGAAGGTCGTAGAAGACGAGGAAGGCGACCAGCCGCCCGTCGAGCCGCGCGCCCAGGAGCTCGCCGGTGCGGTCCTGCAGCAGCTGCTCGGCATAGAAGAGGTCGGGCGCGCCGGGCGCGCCGCGAAAGACGGACTGGTTGTAGGCCGAGATCAACGGCGCGAGGTCGCGCGCGTCCTTCAGGCGCAGCCGCGTGATCTCGATGTTGGGAACCGGCGTTTCCATCGGCCATGGCGATAGGCGTCCGGCCGGGCAGGGTCAAGCGTCCGCCGCACTTGACCCGCCGGGGGGCGGCTCACATTTCCCTCGACCATCACTCGCGCTCGCGAAGGCGTTACCGCATTGGCCGAACAGACCGACGACAAGGAGCGCGAGACCGTCGCCGAGATCCTGAACGAGTTGCAGGACGCCGCGAGGGGCGTCGTGCGCGTCTCGATCGGCGACGTCATGGAGCGCCTCGGCGACCGCGGCTTCGGTCCCTTCCTCCTCATCCCCGCCCTGATCGAGGTCTCCCCGATCGGCGGCATCCCCGGCCTGCCGACGCTCCTGGCCACGATCATTGCCATCGTCGCGGTCCAGATGCTGATCGGGCGGCACCATCTCTGGCTGCCCCAGTTCATCCAGAAGCGCTCGGTGCGCGCCGGCCGGCTGGAGAAGGCGGTGGAGCGCCTGCGCCCGCTCCAGCGCTGGCTCGACCGCTGGTTCCACGGCCGCCTGTCGCTGCTCGTGCGCGGCCCGTTCCGGCGCGCCGCCGCGGCGGTCGTCGTCCTCGCCTGCCTGACCGTGCCCTTCCTGGAGTTCATTCCCTTCGCCTCCACCATTCCGATGGCGATCGTCATCGCCTTCGGCCTCGCCATCACCGTGCGCGACGGGGCGCTGATGGCGCTCGCCTTCACCGGCGTCGTCGGCGGGGCCTACGCGCTCTGGCGCATCGTCATGTAGCGGGATCGACACGGGCGTTCACGCGATCGGCAACTGGAAGTCGCGATATCGATTTCGGTTCTGCAACCGATCGGGTAGGTGGAGCGCAACGTGCGGCATCCGACCGAGGATCGGACGCGTAGAAGCGAAGAGATCGAGCGGCCGTCCCGCGTCCGGCGGATGCGGGCCGCCTTCGAAGATCATCGGGGAGTGTTTCCTTGAAGACCCAATTGGAGGCGGCGAACGGGAGCGAGGCCGCACGACTTTCGGCCCTCGCCCGTTCCGGCCTGTCGGACCCCGCCACGGACGAGGCCTTCCGCCCCGTCACGACTCTCATCCAGACCGTCTACGACATGCCGATCGCCTTCGTGTCGACGGTCGGCGAAACGCGCCAGCACTACAAGTGCTCCTTCGGCCTGGACGTGAGGGACCTGCCGCGGGATGCGACGTTCTGCGGGGCCGTGATCGAGGGAGCCGACATCGTCGTCATCGAGGACGCGCCGAACGATCCGCGCTACCGCGACCATCCGCTCGTCACCGGTCCGATGGGCCTTCGATCCTATCTCGGCGCGCCGCTCGTCTCGCCCGACGGCTTCGCGATCGGCACGGTCTGCGTCGCCGGCACCGTGCCGCGCCGTTTCGACGCGCGGGACATCCAGATGCTGCGCCAGTTCGCCACGGTGGTGATCGACCAGTCCGCGCTCCTGCAGATCGCCGACCGGGACACGCTGACGGGCGCCTGGACGCGGCGCGCCTTCCTCAAGGCCGTCTCGCGCGAAATGGTCCAGGCGAGGGCCACGGGCGAACCGGCCTCTCTGGCGGTGTTCGATCTCGACCATTTCAAGCGGATCAACGACGGTTACGGCCATCGCGTCGGCGATCTGGTGCTGAAGGCGGCGGTCGAAATCTGCCAGGCCCGGATGCGCGAGGAGCAGATCATCGGGCGGCTGGGCGGGGAGGAGTTCGCGGTCCTGTTCTCCGGCGCCTCGCTCGCGGCGGCCGGCAAGGCCGCCGAACGGATGCGCGGCGGGATCGAGGGCCTGCACCTGCGCGACCCCTCGCTCCCCAATGTCACGTCGAGCTTCGGCATCGCCGAGCTCGAGCCCGGCATGGCGCGCTCGGAGGACTGGATCGAGGCTGCGGACCGGGCGCTCTACCGGGCGAAGGCGGCGGGCCGGAACCGCGTGGAGACGGCCGAGGGCCAGAGCGGCGGGCGGGGAGAGGTCTGAAGCGCCGTGCGTCCGACCGGACGCGGAGAGGCCGCTCAATCTCTTCGAGAGACGGCCTACCTTCCCTGGCGGATCGAGGCCGGCGTTCGGCTCAGCCGGACGTCAGATCGGCGACGCTGGCCTGAACCGCCTCGGCCAGCATCTTCGGCCGCGTCTCGAAGACGTGGTAGGGCGAGCCCGCAGCGGCCCAGACGACCTCCTGCTCCAGAAGACCGGCGTCGATCGCGATCCGCATGGGCTTGGTGGAGCCGAGGGGCGACACGCCGCCGATCGCAAAGCCCGTCGCCGCGCGCACGAAATCCGCGTCGGGGCGCTCGATGGGCTCTCCCGCGAAGCGTGCGGCCTTTCTCTCGTCCACCCGCCGGTCGCCGCCGACGAGCAGCAGGATCGCCTCGCCGCTGTCGCGGCCCCGGAAGACGAGGCTCTTGACGATCTGCCCGACCGTCGCGCCGACGGCCTCGGCCGCCTCCTGCGCGGTTCGCGCGATCGTCTCGGTGCGCAGGATGCGCACCGGCAGGCCCTTGGTCACCGCGTCGATCTCGACGCGGCGCACGGAGTCCGGAAGCAGGGGTTCGGTCATTCAGGCGGCCTTCGCGACGGCTTGCTCGAAGCGCTTCCAGCGCCGCGAGAGATCGACGGGCTTCGTCGCTCGGACCTGGAGAGGCTTATAGACCCACGTCGGGTGGACGAGCCGGACGACGTCCGGCTCTTCGATACGCAGAATCTGGGACCCCAGCGCGAGATCGACCCCCGACGACATCGCGAAGCCCGCGCCTTTGCCGGTCTCCACTTTCGCGAAATCGAAGCCCTCCACCGCACCGTAGAACTGCTGGTCGGGGCTGTAGAGACCAACGAACCAGGGGTCGAGTTCCGGAGGCGTCTTCGACGCATGGTAGGCGTCGTACAGGGTGCGGAACATCCGACGGGTGCCGACCCGATCGACATAAGCGCTGAAGAGGGACAGTTCGAGGGAGCCGGGATCGTCCGGGCGGACCGACCACATGGCGGCGTCGGGCTCGAAGCCGAGGTCCTTCAGTGCCGTCAGATAGCGGGTGCCGGCTGTGAGCCGATCTCTCGTCACAAGCTCTTCAGCCATTCGATCACTCCGTTTGGCCCGAACACAGCCTCATACATCTCGCGGGCTTGGCGACGCGGTAGAACAGACCCACGATAGGCGCTCTCCCTCTTCCAGGAAAGCGCGGTGGATACTTCGAACTTCAAAGATCTTGGAACGTCTATCGGCCCGATCTTCGCCAGCGCCATGAGCCTTCGGAGGTCATGCGTATAGAGGTCCGGTCTGTCGGCCTTGTCCGGCCAGCGGTTCCAGCGCTCGCGCTTGAGGATGACGGCCTTCAGCGCGAACTCGACGGACGTCCCGCAGGCATCCCAGGCCTCGACCGCGTTGCGGCGGTCTTCCTTCATATGGAGAGCGACGAGGCGCTTGCCCTCGATCCGCCGCCACCATTCCTCCGGCGTATCCAAGCGACCCCCATCAGACCGATGGCGGGCCGAGCGGGCGCCGCCGGAGAGACACGGTAGGCGCGTATCCCTCCGGCATCAATACAGGCGATGCGTGTCAGGTGTTCATGGAATCGAAGAAGTCCGAATTGGTCTTCGTCTGCTTGAGCTTGTCGATGAGGAACTCGATCGCGTCCGTCGTGCCCATGGGCGAGAGGATGCGGCGCAGGACGAAGATCTTCTGCAGGTCCGCGCGCGGGACGAGCAGGTCCTCCTTGCGCGTGCCGGACTTGAGGATGTCCATCGAGGGGTAGGTGCGCTTGTCGGCCACCTTGCGGTCGAGCACGATCTCGGAATTGCCCGTGCCCTTGAACTCCTCGAAGATGACCTCGTCCATGCGGCTGCCCGTGTCGATCAGCGCCGTCGCGATGATGGTCAGCGAGCCGCCTTCCTCGATGTTGCGCGCCGCGCCGAAGAAGCGCTTGGGCCGCTGCAGGGCGTTGGCGTCCACGCCGCCCGTCAGCACCTTGCCGGAGGAGGGGACGGTCGTGTTGTAGGCGCGGCCGAGGCGGGTGATCGAGTCGAGCAGGATGACGACGTCGCGGCCGTGCTCCACGAGGCGCTTGGCCTTCTCGATCACCATCTCGGCCACCTGGACGTGGCGCGTCGCGGGCTCGTCGAAGGTGGAGGAGACGACCTCGCCCTTCACCGACCGCTGCATGTCGGTCACCTCCTCCGGGCGCTCGTCGATGAGCAGCACGATGAGGTAGCACTCGGGGTGGTTGGAGGTGATCGACTGCGCGATGTTCTGCAGGAGCACCGTCTTGCCGGTGCGCGGCGGCGCGACGATCAGCGCGCGCTGGCCCTTGCCGATCGGGGCGACCAGATCGATGACGCGGGCCGACATGTCCTTCTTCGTCGGGTCCGGGTTCTCCATCTTGAACCGCTCGTTCGGGTAGAGCGGCGTCAGATTGTCGAAATGGCTCTTGTGGCGGATCTTCTCCGGGTCGTCGAAATTGATCGTGTTGACCTTGAGGAGCGCGAAGTAGCGCTCGCCGTCCTTGGGGGAGCGGATCTGGCCCTCGACCGTGTCGCCGGTCTTCAGCTGGAAGCGGCGCAGCTGCGAGGGCGAGATGTAGATGTCGTCCGGGCCCGGCAGATAGTTGGCCTCGGGCGAGCGCAGGAAGCCGAAGCCGTCCTGCAGGATCTCGACCACGCCCTCGCCGATGATGTCGACGTCCTGCGCGGCGAGGCGCTTCAGGATGGCGAAGAGGAGCTCCTGCTTGCGCAGGACGGAGGCGTTCTCGACCTCGTTCTCCTCGGCGAAGGCGACGAGCTCGGCCGCGGTCTTGTTCTTGAGGTCCTGAAGCTTGATCTCGGGCATCTTTTCACGAAGGGCTGGCGTCCGCGCGAGCCGTCATGGAGCCCGGGGGACACGGAAGAATGGGGGAGGGACTGCAGGCCTGAAGTTCTGGAAGGACGTTCGGCGATGCGGGGGGAACACCTGCCGGATGGCGCGAGAAGCGGTCCGGGACGCATTCGAAAGGCGGGAATGGCTCACGATATACCGCCGCCCCGCGCAAGGCGCAAGGCGGCGGCGTCGTGCCCGGTCTTCGGAGCGCGCGGCTCAGAACAGCAAGAACAGGAGGCCCGAGAAGGCGAAGCCGCACAGACCCACCAGCGTCTGCATCACGGTCCAGGTCTTGAAGGTCGTCTTCACGTCCATCTCGAAGAAGCGGCCGACCAGCCAGAAGCCGGAATCGTTGACGTGGCTGAGCATGACCGAGCCGGCTGCGAGCGAGATCACGGTCGCGGCGAGATCGACGCTGCCGTAGCCCGCCCCGGCGATCGCCGGCTGGACGAGCCCGGCGGCGGTGATGAGGGCGACCGTCGCGGACCCTTGCGCGATGCGCAGCGCGGTCGCGATCAGGAAGCCGGCGACGAAGATCGGGACGCCGATCCCGTCGAGCGCACCCGCCAGCGCGTCGCCGATGCCCGAGGCGCGCAGGACGCCGCCGAACATGCCGCCCGCGCCCGTGATGAGGATGATCGCGCAGACCGGACCGAGCGCGGAATCGACGATGGATTCGATGCGCTTGGGGTCCTGGCCGCGCCGCGTGCCCAGCACCACCATCGCGACGAGAACGGCGATCAGGAGCGCGACGGGCGTTGCGCCGAGCGTGCGCCCGGCCGCGTAGAGGACGGCGTCCTCCGCGATCCAGCCCTGAGCCCGCGCGAAGTTCATGCCCGTGTTCAGGAAGATCAGGACGAGCGGGATCAGGAGCAGCCCCAGCACCGTCGCGGGGCGCGGCGGGTCGGCCCGGTCGGCCACCTGCGGTCCGCCGGACAGGATGTCGGGAACGGGAAGGACGATGCGCCGGCCGATCCAGGTGCCGAAGAGCTGGCCCGCCACGAACCAGGTCGGCACCGCGACGAGGATGCCGAGGAGGACGAGAAGCCCCGCGTCGGCGCCCAGAAGCTCGGCGGCGGCCACCGGGCCCGGATGGGGCGGCACGAAGACGTGCATGACCGAGAAGGCGGTCGCCACCGGAATGCCGTAGCGCAGGAGACCGCCGCCGAGACGCCGCGCGACGGTGAAGACCACCGGCAGCATGACGACGAGGCCCGCGTCGAAGAAGATCGGGAAGGCGAAGATCAGCGAGGCGACGCCGAGCGCCAGAGGCGCGTTGCGCTCGCCGAAGCGGCGCACGAGATCGTCGGCGAGCGCCTGCGCCCCGCCGGAGGTCTCGACCAGCCGGCCGAGCATCGCCCCGAGGCCGACCAGAAGCGCCACGCCCCCCAGCGTCGATCCGAAGGCCTCTGTCAGCACCGGCACGATGGAGGCGATCGGGATGCCCGCCGCAAGCGCCGTCATCAGGCTGACGAGGATCAGCGCCAGGAAGGCGTGAAGCCGGAACGGGATGATGAGCACGAGGAGCGCGACGATCGCCAGCCCCGCGATGGAGAGGAGCGCGCCCGCGCTGAGCGTCTGTTCGAAGCCGTCCATGGTTCAGGCGCCTTTCAGGCTGAGGGCGAGGAGGGACTGGTCGCGCACCGTCTGCGGCGGCGGACCGACGTCGATCTTCACGCCGTCCTCGTCGTCGTGGAGCTCCTCGAGGTCGGCGAACTGGGAGTCCAGGAGCGAGGTCGGCATGTAGTGGCCGGTGCGCTGGGCCATGCGCTCGGCGACGAGCGCCTTGGAGGCCACCAGCTCCAGGAAGCGCACGCGGGCGCGGGCGCCGCGCAGCGTGTCGCGGTAGCGGCGCTTGAGCGCCGAACAGGTGAGGACGACGCTGCGCCCTTCGGCCGCCTGCCCCGAGATCCAGTCGCGGATCGTCTCCAGCCAGGGCTGGCGGTCGGCGTCGTTCAGCGGAATGCCGGCCGACATCTTCTCGATGTTCTGCGGCGGGTGGAACTCGTCGGCCTCCGCGAAGGGCCAGCCGAGCTCGGCCGCGATCATCTGCGCGGTCGTCGTCTTGCCGACGGAGGACGGTCCCATCACGATGATCGCGACGGGGGCGGGAGATGAAGGTTCGGCCATGGGCGACTCCGAGGCGGCGCGTGTTCCGCGCGGGGGCGGCGGCCGGCGATCAAGGGTTTGATTCCCCGGCCCTATCCGCCCATCGGTGCCCGTGGCAAGCGCTCTCTCAGAGCGGCCCCCGGAAGATGAAGACGGCGCCCGCGAAGATGAGCGTGAAGCCGACCAGATGGTTGATCGTCAGCTTCTCCCCGAGGAACCAGACCGAGAAGCCGGCGAAGACGATCAGGGTGATGACCTCCTGCATCGTCTTCAGCTCGGCCGCCGAATAGACCTGATGGCCGATGCGGTTGGCCGGCACGGCGAGGCAGTATTCGAAGAGCGCGATGCCCCAGGAGGCGAGAACGACCGTCGTCAGCGGCGCGTTCGGGAATTTCAGGTGCCCGTACCAGGCGAAGGTCATGAAGACGTTCGAGGCGAGAAGCAGGAGGATCGGCGCCAGATAGGGCCAGGACAGCGCGGGCATGGGCACACGTGAGAAGGGGGCGTGAAGCTCCTCGCTTACGCCCCCTTCGCGACCGCGCCAAGATGGCGCGCGATCCGTGCGAAGATCAGAACGGCTTCACGATCACCAGGATGACGATGAGGACGAGAAGCACGGTCGGGATCTCGTTGACGATCCGCCAGTGCCGGGCCGACTTGGTGTTGGCGTCGCCCGCGAAGCGCCGCGTCGAGGCCGAGAGATAGCCGTGGAGGCCGGACAGGAGCACCACGAGCGCGATCTTGGCGTGCAGCCAGCCGCCCTGGAAGGCGAAGACGTTCCAGGCGAGCCAGAGGCCGGAGACCCAGACGACGATCATCGCCGGGTTGACGATCGCCTTCAGGAGCCGGCGCTCCATCACCTTGAAGGTCTCCGACTGCGGCGTGCCGGGCCCGACTTCGGCATGGTAGACGAAGAGGCGCGGCAGATAGAGCATGCCGGCCATCCAGGCGACGACCGCCACGACGTGCAGCGCCGTCACCCAGAGCGACAGGGACAGCGGCGTGAAGCCGAAGAGGACGATCGCGAGGACGAGACCGGTCCCGAGCGCGATCATCGAGGAGCGGTCCTTGGCGGTGGCGGGCGTCATGGGCGGCGATCTCGCTTCGTTGGCGTTTCACCGGACGCTTATTGGAAAGGCTCCAGCCTGGGAAGCGGACAAAGGGTCCGCGGCCCGGGCGGCTCGGTCTTCCCGACGAGTTCCAAGGAGCTTCGTTTGAGGCCATGAGGTGATCATGGGCTCTTCAACTTCGTCATCCTCGGGCTTGACCCGAGGATCGCTCCACGGTCGCGCGACCTGTCAGAACCCTGAAGACCCCGTCACCCGATCCTCGGGTCAAGCCCGAGGATGACGAGTGTGGGTCAAGGCCGAGCTCAGGACGTGCGGACCCTCACCGCCAGCCGAGAGCCGGCGCGACGTGCTTCAGGACACTCTCGATCACATGCGCGTTGTAATCGACGCCGAGCTGGTTCGGCACGGTGAGGAGCAGCGTGTCCGCCTCGGCCACGGCCTCGTCGGCGCGCAGCTCCTCGATCAGCCTGTCCGGCTCGGCGGCGTAGCCCCGCCCGAAGACGGCGCGCATGTTGTCGATGATGCCGACCTGATCTCTCTCCTTGCCGCGCCCGAAATACATCCGGTCGGTGTCGTTCATCAGCGGGAAGATCGAGCGCGACACCGAGACGCGGGGCGTGCGGGCGTGGCCCGCCTCGGCCCACGCGTCGCGATAGGCCCGGATCTGGCGCGCCTGCTGCACGTGGAACGGCTCGCCCGTCTCGTCCGCCTTCAGGGTGGAGGACTGGAGGTTCATGCCCTTCCGCGCGGCCCAGACCGCCGTCGCGTTCGAGGCCGAGCCCCACCAGATGCGCTCGCGCAGGCCCTCCGAATGCGGCTCCAGGCGCAGGAGCCCCGGCGGGTTCGGGAACATCGGCTGCGGGTGGGGCTCGGCGAAGCCCCGCCCCTCGATCACCTGCAGGAAGACCTCGGCATGGCGGCGGCCCATGTCGGCGTCGCTCTCGCCCTCCGCCGGCGCGTAGCCGAAATGCCGCCAGCCCTCGATGACCTGCTCGGGCGAGCCGCGCGAGATGCCGAGCTGCAGACGCCCGCCGGAGATGAGGTCGGCCGCGCCCGCATCCTCGGCCATGTAGAGCGGATTCTCGTAGCGCATGTCGATGACGCCGGTGCCGATCTCGATCCGGCTCGTCTTCGCGCCGACGGCCGCCAGCAGCGGAAAGGGAGAGGCGAGCTGGCGGGCGAAATGATGGACGCGGAAATAGGCGCCGTCAGCGCCCAGCTCCTCGGCGGCGACGGCGAGATCGATCGACTGGAGGAGCACGTCGCGCGCCGAGCGCGTGGCCGAGCCGGGCGCGGGCGACCAATGGCCGAAGGAGAGAAAGCCGATCGATTTCATGAGGATGCGTCCTTGACTCACAGGCCGGGCGCGAGAAGCCCGAACCCTTCGCCTCAAGGATTAGGGATGAGGCGCGGCATCCCACAAGACGTCATACGGGCGTGACCACCCCTCGCGCACCGGACGGACCGTCAACCGGCGGGCGAAGTGTTCGACAGGCCGCCGGTGCCGCCTTCATCCTTGTCGTCTCCGCTCGGGCATGGATGGGCGACCGCCTGCCGACGACCGCGGAAAAGCTAGAGCTTCGCGTCTTTCAGGACGTCGTTGATGCGCGACTGCCACCCCTTGCCGGTCGCCTTGAACTTCTCGATCACGTCGGGATCGAGCCGGAGGGAAATCTGCTGACGCGGCTTCTCGATCCGGGGCCGGCCGCGGCTTCGTCGCATGCTCTCGGCGATGTCCGGAAAGACCTCGGTGAATGGCCGCGCCTCTTCGAAATCCGCCTCCGTCCATTCGGGATTGTCGGAAACGTCGTCCCAGTCCGCCTCGGTGTATCCGTTCGCGGCGGCGTGCACGGGATCGAACGGCTTATCGCTCCTGGTCACGAAGCCACCTCTCTCTTGCGGACGCCGGGCGCATGCTGACGACGGAGATCGCCTCCGTCCCCAAGGGCCGGAAGACGACGGCCGCGACGAGCGTTCCGTCGACCCGTCCAAAGGCGATCATCCTGTGGTCCCGAGCAGGACGAACGATCGCGCCCTCGAAGAACTCGAACGTCAGGGACGAGAAATCGAGACCGTGCTTGCGCAGGTTGCTCTGCCGCTTCCGATCGTCCCAGACGATCCTCATCCAATTTTTCGTATCACGAATATACGAGAGACCGGGCCGGCTTCAAGCGCCCCGCACCCGCCTCAACAATTGCTCGACATGCTCGATCGGCGCGTCGGGCGTGATGCCGTGCCCGAGATTGAAGATCAGCGGGCCGGCGCCGAGCTTTTCGAGGATCGCGTCGACGCCCTCATCCAGCGCGCGGCCGCCCGCGATCAGCCGCAGCGGGTCGAGATTGCCCTGGACCGGACCGCCGCGCTGCAGCTCCGCCCCCTGGCTGAACGGCACCGACCAGTCGAGGCCGACGGCGTCGACGCCGGTGCCCTCGCGGTAGCGGGAGAGAAGCGCGCCCGCCCCCTTGGCGAAGCCGATGATCCTTGCGCCCGGCACCGCGGCGCGCACCCGGTCCACGATCAGCTTCGTCGGCGCGACCGAGAAGCGCTCGAAGGAGATCTCGTCGAGGACGCCCGCCCAGGAATCGAAGATCTGGACGCAGTCCGCCCCCGCCTGGAGCTGGCGGATCAGATAGTCCGCGCTCATCTCGGCCAGAAGGAAGATCAGCTGCTCGAACGCCTCCGGCTCCCGGTAGGCGAAGAGGCGCGCGGGCGCCTGGTCCGGCGTGCCGCGCCCCGCGATCATGTAGGTCGCGACCGTCCAGGGCGCGCCGCAGAAGCCGATCAGCGCGGTCTCTTCGGGAAGCTCGGCGCGCAGGCGGCCGACCGTCGCGATGACGGGCGCCAGATGTGTCTCGGCGAGCGAGGGGTCGAGCGCCTCGATCTCGCGGACGGAGATCGGGTCCATGCGCGGGCCCTCGCCGGCGACGAAACGAACGTTCCGCTGCAGCGCGTCCGGGATGACGAGGATGTCGGAGAACAGAATGGCCGCGTCGAAGCCGAAGCGGCGGATGGGCTGGAGCGTCACCTCGGTGGCGAAGTCGGGATTGTAGCAGAGGTCGAGGAAGCCGCCCGCCTTCTCGCGGGTCGCCCGGTATTCGGGAAGGTAGCGGCCCGCCTGCCGCATCAGCCAGACCGGAGGGGGAAAGACCGTCTCGCCCGCCAGGACCTTGAGGAGCTTTCGATCGGTCATTCGTCGTCCGTTGCCTGTCGTCGCCGCTTCTCGTCCCCCCGATGAAGGGCACGGGCGCTTCTCGCACAGGCTCCCTCAGAAAAGAAATTCTCTCAGAAAGGAATTGATGATTCTTAGACTCGGTGGATCGCGGGAATTCACACCGCCCTTGCCGCCGCCAAGGAAATCGCCGCCGAAACGAAGCCGGTGCAGCCACGGAAGGCTCCCCGCCTGGGGACAAGCCGAAAAGGACCAGTTCCCCGAAGGGTTTGGACCGCTCGAAGGCTGGGAGGAACGGAGGTCGAGCGCGTGGACGAGGGCGACGGTCGCGGGCCGACGATCCCCGTTGTCGACAGGGCTGTAGACGTTTCGCCGGGCGGTCTGCGATTGTGGAGAACCGGGCGGTTTTGCCCACGGGCCCGGATCGTCCGCAAAGCTTGCCCGCGCCGCGCACTGATTCCCACAGGAGCGCGAGAATGGCGGGGGCGATGGCGATCTCCGCTTGCCTCGAAGGGCTCAATCGAGTCCGAACGAATTGGTTCCGATTCTCGAAGCTTCTACGGTGAACCCCGGATCGGGATGATTCGTTGAGCCCGAGCGCCCGAGGGGCGCTCTCGGCTGAAGGGAGAAGCGCATCGTGACACGGCTTGTTCTCGCCTCGGGGAGCCCGCATCGGCTCTCCCTCCTGCGGAATGCCGGGGTCGATCCGGAGGCGGTGCCCTCCACCATCGACGAACGGTCGGTCGAGGCGCCGCTCCTCTCGTCGGGCGCCGGTCCCGAGGATGTCGCCGAGGTCCTGGCCGAGGCCAAGGCGAGCGAGGTGTCCGAGCGCCATCCGCAGGCGCTCGTGATCGGCGCGGACCAGACGCTCGGGCTCGGCGGCGAACTCCTTCACAAGCCGGAGGACATGGAGGCCGCGCGCCGGCAGCTCCTCGCGCTCTCCGGCCGAACGCATCGCCTGACCAGTGCGGTGGTGCTGGCGCAGGGCGGGCAGGCGCTGTGGCGTCACGCGGCGAGCGCCGACATCACCTTTCGCGAACTGACCCCGCCGGAGATCGGCCGCTATCTCGCCAAGGCCGGACCGGCGGCGCTCGGCAGCGTCGGCTGCTATCAGATCGAAGGGCTCGGAATTCGTCTGATCGAGCGCGTCGAGGGCGACTTCTTCACGGTCGTCGGCCTGCCGCTCCTGCCGCTTCTCGCCGAGCTTCGCGCGCGCGGTGCGCTGGATGACTGAGCCGGTTCAGCCCCGCGCCTTCGTCACCGGCTGGCCGGTCGCCCATTCCCGCTCGCCGATGATCCACGGCACGTGGCTCGCCGAACTCGGCCTTCCCGGGTCCTACGAGGCGGTGGCGGTCGAGCCGCAGGATTTCGCCGCCTTCCTTGGCGGTCTGCGGGCGAAAGGCTTCGTCGGCGGCAACGTCACCATTCCACACAAGGAAGCCGCCTTCGCTCTGGTGGATCGCAGGGACGCGGCGGCCGAAGCGATAGGAGCGGTGAACACGCTCTGGTTCGAAGGCGGGACGCTGGTCGGCGGCAACACCGACGCCTACGGCTTCTCCACCAATCTCGACGAGCGGCTGGACGGCTGGCGGAGCGCCGGGCGCGCCCTCGTCCTCGGCGCGGGCGGCGCGGCGCGGGCCGTCGTTCACGCGCTCCTGTCCGCGGGCATTCCCGACATCCGGGTCGTGAACCGCACGCGCGAACGCGCCGAGGCGCTGGCCGCCGATTTCGGCCCGAAGGTGCAAGGGTTCGGGTTGCAGGCCGAAGCGGGCGAGCTGCGCCTTGCCGACCTCGTCGTGAACACGCGTCCGGGCGGCAAGGCCGGCGGGCGGGATCGGGACGCCCTTCCCGACCTGTCTCACGTGAAACAGGACGCGCTGGCGACCGACATCGTCTACGTGCCGCTGGAGACGCCCTTCCTGCAGGCGGCGAAGGCGCGGGGGCTGCGCAGCGCCGACGGCCTCGGCATGCTGCTCCATCAGGCGGTTCCGGGCTTCGAACGCTGGTTCGGGGTGAAGCCGACGGTCGGCTCGTCCTTGCGGTCGGCGATCGAGCGCGACATCCTCGGACCCTCTGGCAGCGGAGACACGCCATGATCCTCGTGGGGCTCACCGGTTCGATCGGCATGGGCAAATCGACGGCCGCGCAGATGTTCGCCAGTCTGGAGCTGCCGGTCCATTCGGCCGACGACACGGTGCACCGTCTCTATTCGGGCCGCGCCGCGCCGATGGTGGAGGCGCTGTTTCCTGGAACGGTGGAGAACGGGACGGTGGACCGCGCCCGGCTCTCGGCGCGCGTCCTGAACGACGACGCTTCCATCAAGGCGCTGGAGGCGCTGATCCACCCGCTGGTGCGCGAGGAGGAAGAGGCCTTTCTGGACAGCGCGCGGGCGAGCGGCGCGCTGGCCGCGATCCTCGACATTCCGCTCCTGTTCGAGACCGGCCGCGACGCGGAGATGGACGAGATCGTCGTCGTCTCCGCGCCCTTCGACATCCAGAAGGCGCGTGTCCTCGCACGCCCGAACATGACGGAGGAGAAGTTCGAGGCGATCCTCGCCCGGCAGGTCCCGGATGCCGAGAAGCGGGCACGCGCCACCCATGTCGTGGAGACGGACGGACCGATCGAGGCGACGCGCGAGCAGCTGCGTGAGATCGCCTCGACCTGGGTCTCCGCCTAAAACAAAACGAGAACAAAGACTTGCGTCTGGGGAGAAGCGCAGGCGCCCTCCCCTTCCGTTCTTGATCGCGGGAGTCCGCGCAGCCTATCCAGAGCCCTGGCGGAATTCCCCCGTCTTGCGGAAAGGGCCGTTTCGATGCGCGAGATCGTCTTCGACACCGAGACCACCGGGCTCGACTTCGACGCCGACCGGGTGATCGAGATCGGCGGCATCGAGCTCTGGAACCACATTCCGACCGGCCGCGAATACCATGCCTTCGTGCGCCCGGCGGGCCGCAAGGTCGATCCGGCCGCCTTCGACGTCCACGGCATCTCCGACGACTTCCTGCGCGACAAGCCGCTCTTCGAGGAGGTCGTCGACGGCTTTGCCGAGTTCTTCGACGGCGCGGTCCTGATCGCCCACAACGCCACCTTCGACGTGCGCTTCCTGAACGCGGAGCTGGCGCGCCTCGGCCGCGCGCCGATCGAGATGCACCGCGTCATCGACACGCTGGCGATGGCCCGCCGCAAGTTCCCGATGGCGCCGGCGACGCTCGACGCCCTCTGCTCGCGCTTCTCGATCGACACCTCGCGCCGCGACAAGCACGGCGCGCTCGTCGACTCCCACCTTCTGGCCGAGGTCTATGTCGAGCTGATCGGCGGCAAGCAGGCCGCCCTCTTCTCGCTCCAGGGTGAGACGACGCGCCGCGGCGGCGAGGCGGCGGGCGCGGTGCGCCGCCACGGCCCCCGCCCCGCCCCGCTGCCGGCGCGCCTGTCGGCCGAGGAGGCCGAGCGCCACCGCGCCTTCGTCGAGACGCTGGGGCCGGAGGCCGTGTGGTCGCTCTACGGGATCGGCGCGCAGCCGCAGGACGCCGCGCAAGGGAGCGTCTGACGCGGCGAACGGGGTAAAGAATGCGCTAAGGACGATTCGGCCCGGCGATTCATTCGTCTTTTCTTATTCAGTTGAAGGCTATCTAACGGTCTTCGGTGGAGCGGAAGGCGGCCCTCGTGAATTCGTCGATGCTGATGATCCCGACGCGGTCCTTTGCGGTCGCGGGCTTCCAGGCCCCGGCGATCCCCGCCCGTTCGGGCCCGGCGCGCCGATGAAGCGGCGCGACCCATCCGCCGAGCCGAGCGAGCTCTCCGTGCGCCACACCGAGCTCCTCCTGGAACTGGAGCGCCGGCTCATCGCCGAGACCGCGGCCCGCTCGGAGGCCGAGGCGCTGGTCGCCCACGGTCTTCGCGCCCTCCACGAGCAGCAGCGGCGCTCCGCGCTTCTGGAGCGCATCGCCATCAAGGCGAACGAATCCGGCTCGGTCGACGAGGTCCTGGAGTTCGCGGTCTCCGAAATCTGCGAACACACCGGCTACGGCGTCGGCCACGCCTTTCTGGTCGAGGGACGCGAGATCCGGCCGACGCGGATCTGGCATCTGGAACCCGCCCTCCCCCCGCGCATCTCCGCCTTCGTCGAGCGCTCGCAGACGATCTTCTCGGCCGAGGATTCCGGGCTCGTCGCCCAGGTCTGCGACAGCGCGCGACCGGTCGTCCTGTCGCGGATCGAGGACGCGCGCAGCCTGGCGCGCCGGGATCTGGCCCTGGAATGCGGCCTTCGCAGCGCCTTCGCCTTCCCCGTCCTGATCCGCAGCGAAGTGGTCTGCGCGCTGGAGTTCTTCTCCATCGGCGATCTGGAGCCGGACGAGGGGCTGCTCCAGTGCCTCGCCCAGATCGGCACCGCTCTCGGCCGGGTGGTCGAACGCCAGCGGACCGCCGAGCGGCTCCAGCGCGAGGCGACGCACGACGCTCTCACGGGCCTGCCGAACCGCAAGCTCTTCACCCGCAGCCTCGACCGCGCCGTGTCGCGCCAGCTTCAGGACGCGTCCACCGCCTATGCGGTGATGTTCCTCGATCTCGACCGGTTCAAGATCGTCAACGACAGCCTCGGCCACGCGGCGGGCGACCTTCTGCTCGTGTCCGTCGCCGAACGGTTCTCCCGCGCCCTCGACGAGGTGGGGAGCGGCGCGGCGCTGCTGGCCCGGCTCGGGGGCGACGAGTTCACGATCCTGATCGAGCACCCGGCCGCGCCCGAACTCGCCTCGAAGGCGGCGGCGGCCCTTCAGGATGCCCTGGTCGAGCCCTTCGAGATCGGGGGACGCACGGTCTACACCTCGGCCAGCATCGGGATCGTCGCGCAGACCGGGATCTACGACAGCGCGGCGGAGATCCTCCGGGCGGCCGACATCGCCATGTATCACGCCAAGGCCGGCGGGCGCTCGCGCAGCGAGGTGTTCTCGACAGAGCTGCACAATGCGGCGGTCAAGCGGCTCGAGACGGAGACGGCGCTGCGCGAAGCCCTTCGCGCCAACCAGTTCGAGCTGCACTACCAGCCGATCGTGGAACTCGCCACGAAGCGCGTCGCCGGCTTCGAGGCGCTGATCCGGTGGCGCCGGGCCGACGGCCGCCTCGTCGCTCCGGCCGAGTTCCTCGACATCGCCGAGGAGACGGGACTGATCGTCCCGATCGGGCGCTGGGTCCTGCGGGAGGCCTGCGCCGCAGCCGCCCGTCTGTCCGCCACGCGGCGCGGCGACCCGCTGGCGATCAACGTCAACGTCTCGCCCCGGCAGTTCATCCAGCCCGACTTCCTGACGGACGTGCGCTCGGCCGTCGCGGCGGCCGGCATCGCGCCCTCGCTTCTGAAACTGGAGATCACCGAGGCGACGCCGATCCGCGACCGCGATCTGGCGGTGAGCGTCCTGAATGCGCTGCGCGCCTTCGGCGTCGCGGTCTCGATCGACGATTTCGGGACCGGCTATTCCTCGCTGAGCTATCTGCACCGCCTTCCGGTCGACACGCTCAAGATCGACCGGGCCTTCATCGCCCGGCTCGGTGATTCCCGGCAGGCCCAGGCCATGGTCCGCGCCATCATCGAACTGGCGCAGACGCTCGGGCTGACGGTCGTCGCCGAAGGCACCGAGCTGGAAAGCGACGTCAGCGTCGTGCGCGACATGGGCTGCGACTACGCGCAGGGCTATTTCTTCGCCAAGCCCATGCCGGAGGCGGAGGCGATCGCGAGCCTCTCCCGCTCGCACGCCGCCTGAGACGAAGATGACCTTGGACACGAAAAAGGGCCGCTCGCGCGGCCCTTCTCGTATCGGACGGGTCGCAGAACCCGGCTCAGGCGTTGGCGGTCGGCTGGACCTGCGCGCGGGCGCGCTCCTCGGCCAGACGCTGCTGGAAGAGCGCCGCGAAGTCGATCGGGTCGATCATCAGCGGCGGGAAGCCGGCGCTGCGGGTCGCGTCGGCCAGGATCTGGCGCGCGAAGGGGAAGATCAGGCGCGGGCACTCGACGAAGAGAACCGGGAGCACGTGCTCCTTGGGCAGGTTCGCCAGCCGGAAGACGCCGCCATAGACGAGCTCGGCGTGGAACAGCATGTCCTGCCCCTCGCCCGCGCGCGCGTTCAGCGTCAGGCGGACGTCGTATTCGTTCTCCGTCTCCGGGATCTGGTTCGCCCCGACATTGACGCCGATGTTGATGGCGGGCGCCTTGGTCTGCTGGCGCAGCGAGGCGGGCGCGCGGGGGCTCTCGAAGGAGAGGTCCTTGATGTACTGGGCGAGGATGTTGATCGCGGGCTTCGGCGCGCTCGCCGGAGAGCTGCCGTTCGCGCCGTTCCCGTTGGTCTGCGTCTCGGTGTCGGACATCGCGTTCGTTCTCTCTTGCCGCTGTGGGGGATCGGGCGCGAGCTAACATGGGCTCGCCCGTCAGACAAGTTTGGCGCCTGGCCGGCCCGGTCGCGCCTCGGGCGGTCAGTCGCGGCGCGGCCCCTCGCCCGGAGCCTCGGTGCGGCCGTCGATCGTGCGCGCCTCGATCTCGCGCCACGGGCTGCTCGGATCGCCGCCGGGGCCGCGCGCCTCGTCGCGGCGCTCGAATTCCTCTTCCGAAAGGTCCACGACGTCGGGCCGCGCCGGTCGCGCGCCGTAGCCGGCGCCGTAGCTCGTATGGGTGCGCACCACGACGCGGCTCTTCAGCCAGTGCCAGACGGCGTCGCGCAGCGGCGGGACGAGGAGGAGCAGGCCGAACGTGTCGGTGATGAAGCCGGGCAAAATGAGAAGCAGGCCGGCGAAGGCGATCAGCGCGCCGTGGACCATCTCGCGGCCCGGCATGGCGCCGTTCCTCGCCTGCGCCTGCGCCGAGCGCAGATTGGCCAGGCTCTGCCGGCGCACGGTGGCCACGCCCAGGATCGTCGTCGCCAGGATCAGGAGCAGCGTCCAGCCGACGCCGATCCGCGACCCGACCGCGATGAAGACCGCGATCTCGGCGAGCGGCATCCCGAGGAAGACGAGCGCCAGGACGATCCGCATGCGGCAAACTCCCTTCGCGGCCCGCAGGGGCGGCCGCACGCCGGATTTCGTGAACGGGCGGGTCGCTTTTCGACGCCGACGGCCCGTCGCGGCCTTGTCCCGGCCGCGCTTGTCCGAAATAGGATAGTCCCGGCCGAATTTGAATGCGTGCGCGGCCTTATCTATATGCCGCGCACGACCGGATGATGGCGCTCTGAACTTCGAAAGACGACGCGGATGGGTTTCGGCACGATACTGTTCATAGTGGTCACGGTGATCGTGCTCTACCAGCTGCGCAGCGTGCTCGGTCGGCGGACCGGGAACGAGCGCCCGCCCTTCGATCCCTATTCCCGGCCCGAGAGCACCGGCAACGCGCAGCAGGGCGGCAATGTCGTGACGCTGCCGAACCGCCGCGCGCAGCGTCCCGACGAGGGCCCGCGCGACGCCTATGCGGCGATCGACAAGCTCGCCGAGCCCGGCACGCCGACCAACGCCGAGCTGCGCCGCATCCGCGACGCCGACCCCAATTTCGACGCCGCCGAGTTCGTCGAGGGCGCCAAGGTCGCCTACGAGATGATCGTGACCGCCTATGCGGACGGCGACCGTCAGGTTCTGCGCAACCTCCTCTCCACCGACGTCTATCAGGGCTTCGAGGCGGCCATCGCGGGCCGCGAGGAGCGCGGCGAGCGCATGCAGTCCTCCTTCGTCGGCATCGACGACGCCAAGATCGTGTCGGCCGAGCTGAAGGACCGCGAGGCCTATGTCACCGTGCGGATCGTCTCGCAGCTGATCTCGGCCGTGGTGAAGCCCTCCGGCGAGGTGGTCGAGGGCGACCCGGAGACGGTGGTCGAGGTGCGCGACGTCTGGACCTTCGCGCGCGACACCCGCTCGCGCGACCCGAACTGGAAGCTGGTCGGGACCGAATCCGAGGACGAGTAGGAAGCGGCCTCCTCCGTCCCGCCGCGCTGGCGCGGCCGGGAAGCGGACAGGACTTCCCCGGCAGGCGCTGCGGTTCGATGCAAGTGACGCCGTTTCAAGACATCGGGTTCGACCGACTGCCGGGCTGGGCCGAGGCCGATTGCGGCCCGGCGCTGGAGGCCTTCCGCCGCTCCGCCCCGCGCCTCCTGTCGGGGGACGTGCGCTGCGGGTCGCTCGGCATCCGGCCGCAGGATTTCGGGCCCGCCGCCCGCGCCGCGATGGCGTTCGAAGGCGACGCCGAGGACGCGCGGACCTTCTTCCGGCGCCATTTCCGTCCGGCCCTGCTGTGGCCCGGCCCGGACCGTCCGAAGGGCTTCGTGACCGGCTATTACGAGCCTGTCCTGCCCGTGTCGCGCCGGCGCAGCGATCGCTTTGCCGCACCCCTCCACGCCCGTCCGGCCGATCTCGTCGCGCTCGGCGAGACCGTTCGTCCCGAGGGCCTGCCGGAGGGTATGGCCTTCGCCCGCCGGCTGGCCGACGGGCGCCTCGTGGAGCATTTCGACCGGGCCGCGATCGCGCGCGGCGCGCTGGACGGGCAGGGCCTCGAGCTCGTCTGGCTGGAGAACGAGATCGAGGCCTTCTTCGTCCACATCCAGGGCTCGGCGCGGCTCGCGCTGGAGGACGGCGGCGCGATGCGCGTCGGCTACTCGGCCAAGAGCGGCCACGCCTATGCCTCGATCGGGCGCGTTCTGGTCGAGGCCGGGGAACTGACGCTGGAGGAGGCCGACATGGCGGGCCTTCGCCGCTGGCTCGCCTCGAACCCCGGCCGAATCCGCGAGATCCTCGACCGCAACCGCTCCTATATTTTCTTCGCCGCCAGCGAGATCGTGGACGAGACGGCCGGGCCGGTCGGGGCGGCGCAGGTGCCGCTCACTCCGCTCGGCTCCATCGCGCTCGACCATCACTTCCACACCTTCGGACTGCCGGTTCTGGTGGACGCGCCGGGCCTGGGCGACACGGGTCTTCCGGGGGCGCGCCTGCTTCTGGTCGCGCAGGACACCGGTTCGGCCATCGTCGGTCCGGCGCGCGGCGACGTCTTCGTCGGCTCGGGCGATGCGGCGGGGCGGATCGCGGGTCGTATCCGCCACGAGGCCGATCTCTACGCGCTCCTGCCGAGGGCGGAGCGATGAGGCGCCGCCGGGTCCTGTCGGCGGAGGAGGCGCGCCTGTGGGGAGAGGTCGCCGCAACCGCCCGTCCGCTCGCGGGAAAGGCGCCCGTGCCGGCACCCGCGCCGCCCGCCGCCGAACCGAAGGCCGAAGCGCCCGCGCCCTCCCCCGTGTCGGGCACCCCGGCTCCGGCGCCCGGCAAGGCGGATGCCGCCTCCCGCTCCTCCGCTCCCCGCCCGCCGGCCTTCCATCCGATCGAGCGCCCCGTGCGCCGGCGGATCGGGCGCGGCCGCATTCCGCTCGACGCGCGCATCGACCTGCACGGTCTGACGGAAGCCACCGCCCATGCCGCGCTTCTGGGCTTCCTGCGCCGGGCACGGGGCGAGGGCGCGCGCCATGTCCTCGTCATCACCGGTCGCGGCGCCTCCTTCGGCTCGCAGGGCGTGCTGCGCCGCGCGCTGCCGCACTGGCTGGCGACGCCGGACTTTCGCGGCCTCGTCGCCGGCTTCGAGCCGGCCGAGCGCGCCCATGGCGGCGACGGCGCCTTCTACATGCGGCTGCGGCGATGACCCCGTTCGGCACGCGGGTGCGCGAGCTGCGCCGCCAGCGCGGCGTGACGCAGGGCGAGATGGCCAAGGCGCTCGGCGTCTCGGGCGCCTATCTCTCCGCGCTGGAGCACGGGCGGCGCGGACGCCCGACCTGGCCGATGCTGCAGCGGATGATCCATTTCCTGAACGTGATCTGGGACGACGCCGAGGAGCTGGAGCGCCTCGCCGAGCTCTCCCATCCCCGCGTGGTGGTGGACACGAGCGGCCTGGACGCGCAGGCGACGGCGCTCGCCAACCGTCTGGCGGAATCGATCGCGATCCTTTCGCCCGCCGACGTGAAGGCCCTGATGGAGAAGCTGGAGGAGGCGGCGCAGCGCGCCGAGGAGGCCGAGCGCGCCAAACGCCGCCGGCCGCGCTGAGGGCGGCTCGGACGCCTCCGGATCGTCTCCGAGGCCGTTTCTCATCACGATAATGAAAAGGCCGCTCGCGTCCTTCGACGCGGCGGCCCGTCCATGCCCGGCTCTCCTGATCCGCCGGCGTGCCGCTTGAGGGCGCCCTGCGGATCGTCAGCCGGAGTAAAGGCCTTCGCCGCTCGCATCCCGCCAGTACATCCGTGGTCGGGGCGCGAGGGTCTGAAGGCCTTCGGCGCATCGCCCTTCAAAGAGAGGGGAGCGCTGCACCGCCCTCATATGGATAGCGCACGAACCTTGTTCAAGGCTGGAGCGCGAGACCGGTTCAGGACGCGTCCCGAGCGGATGTCGCGCCGGCCGGGAGCCAGGAATTGTCCATCCTGTAGACGCGATCGACGAAATCGACCTCCCGCGCCAGAAGCTCGCGCTGCGCCAGGCGCAGGCGCCGCTGCTCGCGCACCAGATGCCCCTCGCTCTCCAGAAGGCGGATGGCGCGGTTCACCGACACGGTGGAGAGGCCGACGGCGTTGCCGATCGTCTCCTGCGAAAGGGGCAGGGAGAAGCTGTCGTCGTCGACCGCGCCCGTCAGGCAGAGCCGGGCATGGGTCTGGAGCAGGAACAGCGCCACGCAGTCGCGCGCGCTCATCCGGCCCATGGCGCGCAGCCGGTCGATCAGCGAGGCGCGCTCCACCGAGGCGAAGCCGAAGAACAGCCCGATCAGCCGCGGGAAGGCGACGAACATCTCCGGCAGCGAGCCTTTGGGCAGCGCGCAGAGCTCGGCATCGGTCGCCGCCACGTAGTTGAGGGTGGAGAACTCGCAGCCCAGCTGGCTGACGCCGACGAGGTCGCCGGGATGGTAGATCTCCGCGACCATGTCCATCCCGTCCTCCTCGTTGGTGTGGGCGAGAAGCCAGCCCGTCTTCAGGACGTAGATCGCCGGCAGCTTCTGGCCGGAGGAGGCGAGGGTCGATCGACGCGAAAGCTTCTGCGGTTCGGCCTCGGCCTTCTCCAGGAACTCGGCCTCGGCCGGCGTCAGTTCGACATAGTGCTTCAGTTTTGCGACAAGGCAGCTTTCGGTCATCTGTTACCATGGGGGCGGGATCGGACTGCTGGACCTTCCCAAGTGTTTTATCGCGATCAGTAATATCCGCCAGCGACAGCTCCCGGTCATCTGCCGCGACGAGACGAAGAAAGGCCGAAACGGCCGATGTCACGATCGATGGCGGCATTCTATTAAGCAGTTTAATGTCGGACTGTGCTCATTCAGGCATACAGTCTGCATGACAAACCTTTCGGCTAACAAACGGACCGCCGAGGATCGACCCGTCGCGGAGATCGCCGCAGAGTCCGCCGGCATGGCCGGCAGCCTGCTTTCGATCTCCAAATCGACACGGGCCTTCCTCTCCCTCCTCCTGGCCGACATCGGCCTCTATCCGGGCCAGGACCACCTCCTGGAACGGCTGGAGCTCGATCGTCCGGTGAGCGTTTCGGTCCTGGCCGAGCAGCTCTCCGTCCGGCCCTCGACCGTGTCGAAGATGCTCGACCGGCTGATCGAGAAGAATCTCGTTCGCCGGCTGAACTTCGAGGGCGACGCGCGCCGCACCATGGTCCACCTCACCGAGGCGGGCGAGGAGATGCGCGGGCGCATCCGCACCGTCTGGGGCCGTTTCGAATCCGAGCTGTCGGGCAATCTGTCGGACGAGGACCGCCGGCGTCTCGCCACGGCCCTGACGGAGGTGGACGCCATCCTGTCCACGCGTCTGCGCCGGCTGCGCTGATCTTGCGGGCGCCGGGGCCGGCGCCCTTTGCGATCGGGAAACGGTTGCGTATGCTAAGGATGCAGCGCAGCAGAAACGACATCGCACGGCCTTGACCATCCAACATCACCCGAACCGCCGGGTCGCGCTCAAGCTCGGTCTTGGCGGCGTCATCGGCACGGTCCTCCTGAAGGACGCCTTCGCGCAGGACGGCGAGGATCCGTCCGCCGCCGCCGATGCGGCGCCCGCACCGGACGCCCCGGCCCCGACCCATGTCGATCCCGCCAACCTCTCCTTCGACGCGCTCTCGGCCGCCATGCGCCAGCGCGCGGCGCAGCCCTACGAGCCGGCGCCCGACGATCTGCCGGACATCGTCCGCGATCTCGACTACGATTCCTACCGGCGCATCCTCTTTCGCCGCGACCGCACGGTCTGGGCAGGCGAGCCCGGCCAGTTCCACCTGCAGGCCTATTTCCCCGGCTTCCTCTATCAGGCGACGACCCGCATCCATGTCGGGGACGGCACGCAGTTCCGGCCGCTCACCTTCACCGGCGCCGATTTCGAGTTCCTCGGCCCGCTCGACGCGGAGGCCTTCGCCGGCGTCGAGCTGCCGGGCGTGGCGGGCTTTCGCATCAACGCGCCGATCGACCGGCCGGACGTCTTCGACGAGATCGTCTCGTTCCTGGGCGCCAGCTACTTCCGCGCGCTCGGGCGCGACAACCGCTACGGGCTCTCGGCGCGGGGCGTGGCCATCAACACGGCGACCTCCGAGGCCGAGGAGTTTCCGCGCTTCTCCGCCTTCTACATCGTGCGCCCCGGACCGGAGGACGAGCGCATCGTCCTCTATGCCGAGCTCGACAGCCCGAGCCTGACGGGCGCCTACGCCTTCACCGTCACGCCCGGCCCCAACACCGTCATCGACGTCGTCCAGCGCCTCTACTTCCGCGCGGCGGTCGAACGGCTCGGCATCGCGCCGCTGACCTCGATGTTCATGCACGGCGAGAACGCGCGCAGCGCCCGGCCCGACTTCCGCCCGGAGGTGCACGACAGCGACGGCCTCGCCATCGTGCGGGCCGACGGCGAGCGCCTCTGGCGGCCCTTGCGCAACCCGCAGACGCTGGCGCTCAGCTACTTCCGGGAGATTTCGCCCAAGAGCTTCGGGCTGATGCAGCGCGACCGCTCCTTCGAGAGCTACCAGGACGTCGAGGCACGCTACGAGGCCCGGCCCTCGCTCACCATCGAGCCGGCGGGGGACTGGGGCAGGGGCGTCGTCCAGCTCGTGGAGATCCCGAGCGCCTCGGAGGCCAACGACAACATCGTCGCCTTCTGGGTGCCGGACGAGCGGCCGGAGGCCGGCAGCTCCTACGAGTTCCGCTACCGCATGCGCTGGGGCGATCTGGAGGAGACGCGCACCGAGACCGCGATGGTGGCCGACACCTATGCGGGCGTCGGCGGCAACGCGGCCGAGAGCGGGCCGAGCCCCTACTGGCGCTTCGAGGTGAACTTCGTCGGCGGCACGGCGGCGAACCTGCCGGCCGGCGCCGAGCTGGAGACCCTGGTCGACGTGCCGCAGAACGCGGTGCTTCGCCATGTCGGCACCGACCGCCTGCCGAACGGCGGCTGGCGCCTGTCGATGGAACTGGAGAAGACCGACTCCCTGCCGGCCGAGCTGCGCGCGCGCCTCGCCTTCGCCGGCCGTCCGATCAGCGAGACCTGGCTGTACCAGTGGAGCGGCCAGCCGTGAGGAAGCCCGGTTCCGAACCGGATGCGGACATCCATATCGGCGATCTGATCGGCCGGCCCGACCTCGACGACGTCGCGGTCCGCGAGGCGGTCGTGGAGCGGCTGAAGGCGGACGGGCGCGAGACCATCGATCCCGACATCGTCCTCGACGCCGCCCGGCTCGGCAAGCGCAAGGCGCTCGCCTTCCTGCGCAAGCTGGTGCTGCCGCCGCCGGTCGAGCGGCTCGACATGCCGGTGCGGCCGATCCTGCGGTCGCAGATCCGGCAGGCGCAGAACCGCTGACGATGCGGCGGGCGGCCGGGGAGGGGCCGCTCGACCGGATTTGATGCGCCGGAGCGGTCATGCAAATGTCCGCAACCGGAGATATCCAGCCCATTCCTCCATCAACTGAAGATCATCGCATGGCGTTGGCCCGGTCCCTCTTCATCGTCGCGGCCTTCGTCCTGGCGCTGTTCGCCGGAATCCTGTTCTGGACGGTCATCACCGTCAACGGAGCGGTGCCGCTGAACGTGTTCCAGACGCTGCTCCTGGTCGTCTGCTGCCTGTGGCTCGCCTGGGGCTTCAACACGGCGACGGTCGGCATCCTCGCGCCGCGCAAGGCGCCGAAGGAGATGCCGCGCATCGCGCCCTCGCCGGAGGGACGCACCGCCATCCTCATGCCGGTCTACAACGAGGACGCTGACGCGGTGATGTCGCGCGTCGCGGCCATGATCGAAGGCCTCGCGGCGCTGGACGCGCTCGACGATTTCGACGTCCACATCCTGTCGGACTCGACCAGGGAGGAGGCGCGCGCCGCCGAGCGCCGCGCCGTCTACCGCGTCGCCGGCGATCTGGAGACCGGCCGCCACCTCTATTACCGCAACCGCGCCAAGAACGTCGGCCGCAAGGCCGGCAACATCGCCGACTTCGTCACGACCAGCGGCGGCGCCTATGCCTACATGCTGGTGCTCGACGCCGACTCCCTGATGCGGCCGGAGACGATCCTGGCGCTCCGCTCGCGCATGGACGCCGATCCCAAGCTCGCGCTGCTCCAGACGCAGCCGCTCATCATCGGGCGCCAGACCCTGTTCGGCCGCGCGCTGCAGTTCTCCGCCGCGCTCTACTCGCCCTTCTTCTCGCGCGGCATCGCCGCGCTGCAGGGGCAGGAGGGGCCGTTCTGGGGGCACAACGCGATGATCCGCGTGCGCGCCTTCGCGCAAAGCTGCGGTCTGCCGGACCTGTCCGGCCCGCCGCCCTTCGGCGGGCACATCCTGTCCCACGACTTCGTGGAGGCCGCGCTTCTCGCCCGCGAGGGCTGGACCGTGCGCGTCGACCCGGATCTGGAGGGCTCCTACGAGGAGGCCCCGGCCAACCTCATCGAATACGCCAAGCGCGACCGCCGCTGGTGCCAGGGCAATCTCCAGCACGGCCGGCTCCTGGCCGCGCCGCGCCTGCGCTTCTGGAGCCGGATCTCGATGATCTCCGGCATCATGGCCTATGCGGCCTCGCCGATCTGGCTCCTATTCCTGTCGGTGAGCCTCGCCTATGCGGTCTTTGCGCCCGCGCCGAACTACTTCCCGCCGGATTCGCTCTTCCCGGTCTTCCCCCGCCCGGAGACGGGCCGCGCCCTCCTGCTCCTCCTCGGCATCGGGCTCCTCCTGCTCCTGCCCAAGACGCTGATCGCCTTCCGCTCGGCCTTCACGCGGCGCGGCGCGCGCTTCGGCGGGCCGGTGGCGGTGCTCCTCGGCGCGACCTTCGAGCTGATCATGACCAGCGCGCTCGCGCCGATCATGATGATGTTCCAGTCCAAGGCCGTGGCGGAAATCCTCGTCGGGGCCGATTCCGGCTGGCCGGCGACCGAGCGCGAGGACGAGGGCGTGCCCTTCTCCGCCGCGCTCAAGAGCTCCTGGTGGATGGTGATCGCGGGGGCGGTGCTGCTCTTCTCGTCCTACACCTACGCGATGGAGCTGTTCCTCTGGGTGACGCCGATCGGCCTGCCGCTGCTCATCGCCCCGCTCTTCATCTGGGTGACGGGCAGCCCCGCCTTCGGCGAGATGGCGCGGCGCATGGGCATCTTCTCGACGCCCTTCGAGCTGCATCCCGAGCCGGTGATCCGCGCGGCGCGCCAGTGGCGCGAGCGGCTGGAAGCGCCGGTGCCGGCGCCCGGCGCAGCGCCCGCCCCGCAGGCGATCGCCGCCTGACGCCCGAGCGCGCCGGGCGATTGCCTTGGCGCGCCGGTCCTGTAGAGCATCGGGCCATGACGAGCGACAACAACCATCCCTTCTTCAGGCCGCTCTGGCGGCGCGTCGCCATCCTCGCGGTGGTGCTCGCCTGGTCCGGCTTCGAATGGTGGAACGGCGAGACGATCTGGGGCGTCATGACGCTGATGATCGCCGCCTATGCGGTCTGGGTCTTCTTCGTGAAATACGATCCCGACGCCCATCAGGGCTCCGAGCCGCCCCGCCGCCCGTGAGGCGGAGCGGGCCTGAAGCGACCTTCGAACCGACGCACCGCGCTTTCGCGACGACCGGTTCCGATCCTGCGGCCGAAGCCGAAAGGCCCGTCAGCGACCCTCGGCGAAGGCCTTGTAGCGCTCGGCGAAGTCCGGGTGCCAGCGCGAGAGGGGCGGGCGGTTCTCGATGATGTCTCCCGCCGCCCAGGCGACGCGCTTCTCGTCCGTCTCGCGGCTCACCTCGCCGTCCGGGCACAGGATGTAGAAGTCGCCCGCGTCGAGGCGCTCCAGCATGAAGTCCACCGTCTGTTCGGGCGTCCAGGCGCCCGCCGGCTTCTCCGTCCGCTCGCCGCGCGTCAGCCCGGTGAAGACGAAGCCGGGAATGAGCAGGGCGGCCGAGACGAGCCCGCCCGGCCGGTTGCGCAGCTCGTGCGCCAGGGCCTCGGTGAAGGCCTTCACCCCCGCCTTGGAGACGTTGTAGGCCGGATCGCCCGGCGGCGTGGTGATGCCCTGCTTGGAGCCCGTGTTGATGATGAGGCCCGGCTCGCCGTGCTCCAGCATGGAAGGCCCGAAGGCGCGCGTGCCGTTGATGATGCCGCCGAGATTGACCGAGAGCACGGCGTCCCAGTTCTCCTGGGCCCCGAAGATCGAGGAGCCGGGCTGGATGCCGGCATTGTTCATCAGGACGTGGACCTTGCCGAGCCGCTCGGCGACATGGGCCGCCGTGCGCTCCATGCCCACGCGGTCGGTCACGTCGCAGGCCGCCGCCACGACCAGATCGTCCGAGCCCGCGATCTCCGCCAGTTCGTCGCGCGCTCGCGTCAGCGCGTCCATCGTCCGGTCGACGATCGCGACCTTCAGGCCGGCGCGGGCGAAGGCGCGCGCCGCGGCGAGGCCGATCCCGTCGGCGCCTCCGGTGATGACGGCGGTGTGCTGGGGGCGGAGTGCGGGATGCTGCATGGATGAGATCCTTCCGGTCTTGCGGGCGGGAAGATAGGCCGCACTCCGCGCCCAGCCATCCGGCGGCGCGATTGAAAGGCGCGGAAGCGAGGTCTATGGTCGCTCCCGGATGGTTCCCCGGAGCGCCGCAGCGCGCCCCGGGGCCAAGAGGGAATGCGACAGGACGGACCCAAGCCGGGCGTCCCCATCGCAGCCGACCCCGCGACTGTAGAGCGGCGAGGCGCTTCCACCGGTTCGTAGAGCGAACCGGACAAGCCACTGGACGGTCCGTCCGGGAAGGCGAGGGAGCGACGACGACCCGCGAGCCAGGAGACCTGCCATCCGCGCATGACGTCGTCGGGACGGGGTGTTCCGGACACGAGGCTTCCGTTTCGTCCGCCTGAGGCTCGGTGAGCCCGGCGGCTCGACATCGGCGCATCGTGCTCCCGCCCGGTCCTTCCCACACCTGGACACGGGAGCTTGTCCTTCGATGAACCGCACCCTCCGCCTTGGCGGCGCGACCGCCCTTTCGCTTCTCCCCAGCCTCGCCTTCGCCCATCATCCGGGCGGCGGGGAAGCGCCGCAGACCCTGTTCGAAGGGCTCCTGTCCGGCCTCGCCCATCCCGTGATCGGGCTCGACCATCTGGCCTTCGTCGTCGGCGTCGGCCTTCTGGCGGCGATCACGCCGCACCGTTTCACCGCCCCGCTCGTCTTCGTCGTCGCGACCGTCCTCGGCACGCTCCTGCATCTGATGGCGATCGACCTTCCCGCCGCCGAATTCGTCATCGCCCTCTCCGTCGCGGCCATCGGCGCTCTCGCGCTGTCCGGCCGCCCCGTCGCCTTCCCCGCGGTGGCCGCGCTCTTTGCCGTCGCCGGCCTCTTCCACGGCTACGCCTATGGCGAGGCGGTGGTCGGCGCGCGCACCGACGCGGTCCTCGCCTATCTCGTCGGCTTCGCCGCGATCCAGTACGCGGTGGCGGTCGCCGCCGGCCATGTCGCCGTCGCGCTTCTCGGCAAGGGCCGCGCCGCGCGCGAGAATTTCGGCCTGCGCGTCACCGGAGGCATGGTCGCGGGCGCCGGCGGGATCATCCTCGGCGAACAGCTGCTCGGGCTCGCCGGCCTTGGCTGACACCGGGAGAGGGGAGGGCCGCCATTTCGTCCTCGGCGGGGTTCGCTCGGGCAAGAGCCGCTTCGCCGAAGGCGTCGTGCAGGCGAGCGGGCTCGCGCCGGTCTATCTGGCGACGGGTCAGGCCTTCGACGACGAGATGACGGCCCGCATCGCCGAGCACCGGGAACGACGCCCCGCGCCCTGGCGCACGGTGGAGGCGCCGCTCGACCTCGTCGAGGCGATCGGGGCCGAGGCGCGGGAGGATCGCGCGATCCTCGTCGACTGCCTGACGCTCTGGGTCTCCAACCTGATGCTGGCCGAGCGGGACGTCGAGGCGCAGTCGCTTCGTCTGGCGTCCGCGCTCGAAGCCCGCCCGCCCGGCCTGATCGTCCTCGTCTCCAACGAGGTCGGCCTCTCCATCGTCCCGGCCAACGCCATGGCCCGCCGTTTCGCCGACCATTCCGGCCGGCTCCACCAAATGGTCGCAGAGGCCTGCGACCACGTCACGCTCGTCGCGGCAGGCCTGCCGCTGAAACTGAAAGGGTGAGAACCCGAATGCAGAAGATTCCCGCCACCGTCGTCACCGGTTTCCTCGGCGCCGGCAAGACCACGCTGATCCGCAACCTCCTCCAGAATGCCGGGGGGCGGCGCATCGCGCTCATCATCAACGAGTTCGGAGACCTCGGCGTCGACGGCGACCTGTTGAAGGGCTGCGGCGTCGAGACCTGCCGCGAGGAGGACGTGGTCGAGCTGACCAATGGCTGCATCTGCTGCACGGTCGCCGACGACTTCATCCCGACCATGGAAAAGCTCCTGGAGCGCGCCGACCGGCTCGACCACATCGTGATCGAGACCTCCGGCCTCGCTTTGCCGCAGCCGCTGGTCGCGGCCTTCAACTGGCCGCAGGTGAAGGCGCAGGTGACGGTGGACGGCGTCGTGACCGTGATCGACGCGGCGGCGGTCGCCGCCGGCCGCTTCGCCGACGACGAGGCACGCGTACAGGCGGCGCGCGAGGCCGACGAGAGCCTCGACCACGAGAACCCGCTGGAAGAGCTCTTCGAGGACCAGATCCGCGCCGCCGACCTTCTGGTCCTCAACAAGGCCGACCTCGTCTCGGCCGAGGATCTGGAGCGGGTGAAGGGCGAGATCACGGACCATGCCGGGCGGACCCTGCCGATCCTCTCCGCCGAGAACGCAAGCCTTCCGGCCGACGTGCTGCTCGGCCTCAAGGCCGGTACGGAAGACCTCATCGCCGCGCGCAAGTCGCATCACGAGATGGAGCACGAGACGGGCGAGGACCACGATCACGACGAGTTCGAGTCGATCGTCGTCGAATGCGGCCCGGTCGCCCATGTGGACGCCTTCGTGGACGGGCTGAAGACCATCGTTCAGCATCACGACATCCTGCGCGCCAAGGGCTTCGCGGCGGTGGAGGGCAAGCCCTCGCGTCTCGTGGTGCAGGGCGTCGGCTCGCGCTTCTCGACCTATTTCGACCGGCCCTTCGGCAAGGACGAGGAGCGGGCGACGCGTCTGGTCCTGATCGCGCTGCACGAGGCCTTCGACGACGGCGCCGAGGAGCGGATCCGCATGCAGATCGAGGCGCTGGCCGCCCGTCTCAGCGAGGCGGCCGAGTAGGGTGTGTCCCATGAGCAGGAACGAAATGGCGCGAGATCCGGCGATGGGATGCAAGAAGAAGCGCGAAGAGCGGGCTACAGCATCGGCCCGAAAATCGGATTCGATTTTCGGAAAGTCCGATGCGTAGATTCATAGAGTTAGAGCGACCTTTGTGCGTCCGTTCGGACGCACGGCGCTCTAATGCCCGGTCGAGCGGTTCGACGACGCAGCTCGAAGCCGGGACCGCGTCCCTTCGGGATCGGGCGCTCCGGGGCGGCAACTTCGTCGCGAAAGCTCGAAAATGCCCGCATTTCCTTCGCTTTCGCTCCTCGTATCCGGCCCGGATCGTCCCGACCATTTCCGTCCCTGCTCATGGGGACACACCCTAGATGCACCTCCTTCTCGCAGCCAAGGGGACCATCGCCGAGGACGGCGAGGCGATCGATCTCGGCCAGTCGCCGGGCGATCTCCTCATCCTCTCGGCGGCGGACACCGAGCTGTCGAGCCTCGCCTTCGCGGTGCGCCGGCTGGGCGGGGCCGCGCCGAAGACGCGGCTGGCGAGCTTTTTGAAGCTCGCCCATCCGCTGTCGATCGACACCTATGTGGAGCGCACCGCCCGCCACGCGAAGCTGATCGTGCTCCGCATCATCGGTGGGGCGACCTACTGGCCCTACGGGCTGGAGGCGCTGCTGTCGCTCGCCCAGGCGAAGGGCATCGCGCTCGCCGTCATGCCGGGCGACGACAAGCCCGACCCCGGCCTCGACCGTTTCAACACCGTGCCGCTCGACATGCGGGACCGGCTCTGGCGCCATCTCGCTTTCGGCGGGCCGCAGAACGCGGAAGGCTTCCTCCGTGCGGCGCGCGCGGTGATGGACGGCGGCGAATGGCCGCCCGAGCCCGAGCCCCTACCGAAGGCCGGCGTCCTCGTTTCACGTGAGACGCACGGTCGCCCGGTCGCGGCCGTGATCTTCTACCGCGCACTCGTCCAGAGCGGCCAGACGCAGGCGGTGGAGGCCCTTTGCGACGCGGTGGAGGCCGAAGGTCTTGCGCCTCTGCCGGTCTTCGTGGCGAGCCTCAAGGATGCCGAGTGCGAGGCCGGGCTGCGAGCGATCTTCGCCCGCACGCCGCCGTCCGTCGTCGTGAACTGCACGGGCTTCGCCGTCTCCTCGCCGGGCGCGCCCAAGCCGACCGTCCTCGACGAGGGCGGCGCCGTCGTGCTGCAGGCGGTGCTCGCCGGCATTTCGCGGCAGGCCTGGGAGGCCAATCCGCGCGGGCTCACCGCACGCGACCTCGCCATGAATGTCGGCCTGCCCGAACTCGACGGGCGCGTGCTCTCGCGCGCCATCGCCTTCAAGTCGGCCGGCGAATGGGACGAGACCTGCGAGATCGACATCGTCGCGCACGAGCCGATGCCCGACCGCGTCGCCTTCACCGCGAAGCTCGCGGCGGCCTGGGCGCGGCTGCGGGAGATGCCATCGGCCGAGCGGCGCGTCGCCATCGTCCTCGCCAACTACCCCGGCCGCGACGACCGGATCGGCAACGGGGTCGGGCTCGACACGCCCGCCGGAACGGTCGAGGCGCTGAACGCCATGCGCGAGGCCGGCTTCGACGTCGGCGACGCGCCGAGGACGGGCGCGGCTCTGATGGCGCATCTCCTCGCCGGTCCGACGCCGGCCGGCTGGCAGGGCCGGACGATCCGCGAGGCCCTGCCGCTTCACGCCTATCGCCGCTTCTTCGACGGGCTGCCCGAGACGATCCGAGACGCGGTCACCGCGCGCTGGGGAGCGCCGGAGGAAGATCCGTTCTTCGCCGCAGGCGCCTTCGCGCTGCCCGTCGCGCGCTTCGGCAAGACGCTGGTCGGCATCCAGCCGGCGCGCGGCCGGGCCATGGACCCGAAGGACGATTATCACGACCCGGAGCTCTACCCGCCGCACCACTACATCGCCTTCCACGCCTTCCTGCGCGAGGGTTTCGGAGCCGACGCCGTCGTCCACATGGGCAAGCACGGCAATCTCGAATGGCAGCCCGGCAAGGCGATGGCGCTCAGCCAGGCCTGCGTGCCCGAGGCGCTGCTCGGCCCGATGCCGCATCTCTATCCCTTCATCGTCAACGATCCGGGCGAGGGGACGCAGGCCAAGCGCCGGACCGCGGCCGTCATCGTCTCGCATCTGACGCCGCCTCTGACGCGTGCCGAGACCTACGGGCCGCTCAAGGACCTCGAAGCGCTGGTCGACGAATATTACGAAGCCGCCGGCTCGGACGCGCGGCGCACCGCGCGGCTCGAACGGCAGATCCTCGACCTCGTGCGCGTCAGCGGCATCGGCAAGGACGCCGGCATCGCGGAGGGGGCCGACGAGGCCGAGGCGCTGCAGACGATCGACGCCTGGCTCTGCGACCTGAAGGAGCTGCAGATCCGCGACGGGTTGCACGTCTTCGGCAAGGCGCCGGAGGGCGCGCTTCTGACGAGCCTGACGCTGGCACTGGCGCGCCTTCCGCGCGGGCTGGAGCCGGGGGAAGGTTCGCTTCTGCGGGCGCTGGCGGCGGACGTGCTGGTAGATGGTTCGGAGCTTGCCGAAGGCGGAGGCGCCTCCCCCTCATCCGCCCTTCGGGCACCTTCTCCCCGCAGGGGAGAAGAATGGCGCGAACCCGCCGATGCAGCGCTCGCGATCGAAGGAGAGCAGTCTACGCCCGAAACTGCGTTCTTCTCCCCTGCGGGGAGAAGGTCCCGGCAGGGGGATGAGGGGCATGCGACCTTCGACCCTCTCGACTGCGACCTGTCCACAGCCTGGACCGGTCCTCGTCCGCAGCGTTTGAAGGACATATCCACAGACCCCTGGCGCACGACCGGCGACACACTGGAACGCCTGGAAGCCCTTGCACACGGCCTCGTTTCGGGTGCGGTCCGACCCGATCCGTCGTGGTCGTCCACAACCGTCGTCCTGCGCGAGGTCGAGACCCGTCTGAAGCCGTCCCTCGTCGGCTGCGGAAGAGCCGAGATCGACGCTCTCATCGCCGGGCTGTCGGGGCGGTTCGTCCCGCCCTCGCCCTCCGGGGCGCCGACGCGCGGGCGGCCGGACGTTCTGCCGACGGGCCGGAACTTCTATTCGGTCGACACGCGCGCGGTGCCGACCCAGACCGCCTGGAACCTCGGACGGAAATCCGCCGAGCTTCTGGTCCGCCGGCATCTGCAGGACCATGGCGAGTGGCCCCGCGCCATCGGCCTGTCGGTCTGGGGCACGTCGAACATGCGCACCGGCGGGGACGATCTGGCGCAGGCGCTGGCGCTGATCGGCGCCAAGCCCGTCTGGGATCCGGCCTCGCGGCGCGTCACCGGCTTCGAGATCGTGCCGCCGGCGGCGCTCGGCCGCCCGCGCGTCGACGTCACGCTGCGCATCTCCGGCTTCTTCCGCGACGCCTTCCCCGAGCAGATCGCCTTTTTCGACAAGGCGATGCGCGCGATCGGGGCGCTCGACGAGGACGAGGAGGACAATCCGATCGCCGCCCGCATGCGGGAGGAGACGGCCGCGCTGATGGAGGCGGGCCGGAGCGAGGGCGAGGCGCGCGCCGAGGCGGGCCACCGCATCTTCGGCGCGCGCGCGGGCGGCTACGGCGCGGGGCTGGAGGCGGTGCTGGAGACCGGGCGCTGGACGACCCGCGCGGATCTGGCGGAGGCCTATCTCGCCACCGGCGCCCACGCCTATGGCGGCGGCGCCGAGGGCGCGCCCGCCCGCGAGCGCTTCGAGGCGCGGATCGCCGGGCTCGACGCCGTGGTCCAGAACCAGGACAATCGCGAGCACGACATCCTGGATTCCGACGAGTACTGGCAGTTCGAGGGCGGCATGGCGGCGGCCGCCGAGGCGCTCGTGGGCGCGGCGCCCGCGCTCTACCACAACGACCATTCGCGGCCCGAGAGCCCGAGGATCGGCACGCTCGGCGAGGAGGTCGCGCGCATCGTGCGCGGCCGGGTGGTGAATCCCAGATGGATCGCGGGCGCCATGCGCCACGGCTACAAGGGCGCCTCCGAGATCACCGCCAGCGTCGACATGCTCTTCGGCTTCGCCGCGACGACCGACGCGGTGGCGAGCCACCATTTCGACCTCGTCCATGCCGCCTTCGTGGAGGACGAGGCGGTGGCGGACTTCATGCGCGAGGCCAATCCGCGCGCCTTCGAGGCGCTGCGCGCGCGTCTTGCCGAGGCGCTCGCGCGCGGCTTCTGGCACCCCCGCTCCAACTCGGCCCGCATGGGCCTCACCCTCGAGGAAACCGCCTGATGGCCGAGAAATCCGAACGCCTCCTCACCATGAGCGAGGAGGAGATGGACGCGCGCCACGCCGAGAAGATGCGCAAGAAGAAGGCCGCGCGCGACAAGATCGTGGCGACCAAGACGCGCGAGAAGGGCCTCGTGATGGTCCACACCGGCAAGGGCAAGGGCAAGTCCACCGCCGCCTTCGGCCTCGTCTTTCGCGCGCTCGGCAACGGTATGAAGGTCGGCATCGTCCAGTTCGTGAAGGGCAAATGGGACACCGGCGAGCGCCACGCGCTGGACCGCTTCCCTGGCGAGGTGACGATCAGCGCCATGGGCGACGGCTTCACCTGGGAGACGCAGGACCGGCAGCGCGATCTGGCCGCCGCCCGGCAGGCCTGGGACATGGCCAAGCGCCTCATCCTCGACGAGGAGCACCATCTCGTCGTCCTCGACGAGCTGAACATCGTGCTGCGCTACGACTATCTGCCGATCGAGGAGGTGGTCGCCTTCCTGCGCGACGAGAAGCCGGAGATGAAGCATGTCGTCGTCACCGGCCGCAACGCCAAGGACGAGCTGATCGAGATCGCCGACCTCGTCACCGAGATGGAGGCGGTGAAGCACCCCTTCCGCTCCGGCGTGAAGGCCCAGAAGGGCATCGAGTTCTAGAGCGCCGTGCGTCCGTTCGGACGCACAAAGGTCGCTCTATCTCCTTGAATCTGCGCATCAGGCGTTCCGAACATCGATTCCGATGTTCGGGCCGATGCTGTAGGCGAGGCGGGGCGGACCCGCCGGGCGGAAGCCACGGCGGAACCGGGTTCTCACCGCGAGCCGTCGCCGGCGTCCCCGTGATCGTGCCCGTGCCCATGGTCGTGAGAATGGGCGTGCGGGTGCTTGTGGATCGGATCCACCCAGTAGACCTCTTCGGGCGCCTCGACCGGATCGACGTCGGTGATGTTCACGACCACCGCCTCGTTGTCGGAGCGCACCAGCACGCATTGCAGCGGGTTGTCCGGGTCGGCGTTGATCTCCTGATGCGGCACGTAGGGCGGCACGTAGATGAAGTCGCCCGGCCCGGCCTCGGCGACGTATTCCAGCCGCTCGCCCCAGCGCATCCGGGCCTTGCCGGAAACCACGTAGATCACGCTCTCCAGCGCGCCGTGATGGTGGACGCCGGTCTTGGCGTTGGGCTCGATCGCCACGGTTCCGGCCCAGATCTTCTGCGCGCCGACGCGGGCGTGGTTGATCGCGGCCTGCCGGAACATGCCCGGCGTCTGCGGCGTGTTGGAATCCAGGCGATCGCCCTTGATCACCCGGACGCCGTCCTCCTTCCAGCGCTCGTCCGACATCGAGACCTCCTCTCCCGTTGGAGGAGCGACGCTAACCCGACTTGCCCTCAGGCGCCAAACGGGCGGGCGCTCCGGCCCTTGGTCATCCGGTCGAGCGTGCCGTCGCGCCGCGCCAGCCCGTGCCAGAGCGCGAAGGCGATGTGGCCGGCGATCAGGATGAAGAGCACGAAGCCGAGAAGACCGTGCAGGGCGCTGGCCGGCGCCGTCAGCGCCGGGTTCGGTTCGCCGCCCGGCGCGACGAGCTGAACGCCGTAGACCGAGAAGCCGCGGCCGTTGTTGGCCGCGCGCAGGATCGCCAGGAACGGCACGACGATCATCAGCGCGTACATCGCGAAATGGCCGATGGTCGCCGCGGCTCGCAGCGGCGCGGGCCCCTCGTGCGAAGGCCGGTTGGAGAGGTTCGACAGGCCCCAGGCGCCGCGCAGGATCGCCAGCACGAAGATGGTGAAGCCGACGGAGAAATGCGTGCCCCAGAAGAAGTTCGCGAGCGCCGTGTCGTTCGCGAGGATGCGCGTCAGCACCGTGACCAGCTGCCAGACGATGAAGGCGGCCATGATCCAGTGGAAGGCCCGGCTGACGACGCCGTAGCCGGCGGGATGGTCTCGAAGCTGCGTTGCGGAACTCATCGGCTCTCTCCGTGGGCCTCCCGAGCATGAAGATGCGCGAGAACGTCAGCCGGCCAAGTGAATTCTTGGAAAGATTCTACGTCCTCGTCCTCGCGAGGGCGAGAAGCCGGTCCGTGTCGACCGCGCCCGCCAGAGCGTCGGCCACTTCATCGAGCGCCGCGTCCACCCGCTCTCCATAGCCCGGACCGCCCGAAACCTCGCATCCGAGCGAGGCGAGGAAGGCGCGCCGGAACGCGTCTCCCGCGAACAGGCCGTGCAGATAGGTGCCCATCACGCGGCCGTCGTCGCTCGTCGCCCCTTCCGGGCGGCCGCCGAGCGTGGCGAAGGGCCGAACCCGGTCCGGCCCCTCGGTGCGGCCGAGATGGATCTCGTAGCCCTCCACCGGCGGGCCGAGCGTCGAGCGGCCGGCGGCGGGGCGCACGGTCTTGCCGCCCTCCATCGCCGTCTCGACGTCGAGGAGCCCCAGCCCCTTGGCGGCGCCGGGCGTTCCGTCGTGACCCTTCGGGTCGGCGATCGAGCGGCCGAGAAGCTGGAAGCCGCCGCACAGGCCGAGGATCGCGCCACCCGCCGCCCGCACCGCCGCGATGTCGCGGTCCCAGCCATTCGCCCGGAAGGCGGCGAGGTCGCTGAGCGTCGATTTGGTGCCGGGCAGGACGACGAGGTTCGCCGAGGCCGGAATGCACGCCCCCGGCCGCACGAAGGAGAGCGAGACGCCCGGCTCCTGCGCGAGCGGGTCGAGATCGTCGAAATTGGCGATCCGGTCGAGGAGGGGGACGCAGATGCGGAACGCGCCGGAGCCGGAAGCGGAGATCCTTTCGAGCGCGACGGAATCCTCCGGCGGCAGCGTGCCGGCGGCCTTCAGATGCGGCACGAGGCCGAGGCCCGGCCATGCGGTGAAGCGCGTGACGGCCTTCATCCCCTCGTCGAAGAGGGTGGGGTCGCCGCGGAACTTGTTGACGAGAAAGCCCCGGATCATGGCGCGGTCGCCGGGCTCGAGCACGGTGTGGGTGCCGACGAGCGAGGCGATGACGCCGCCGCGGTCGATGTCGCCGACGAGGACCACGGGCACGCCCGCCGCGCGGGCGAAGCCCATATTGGCGATGTCGCCGGAGCGCAGGTTGATCTCGGCCGGCGAGCCCGCGCCCTCGGCGATCACGAGATCGACGCCCGCGCTCACCTCCTCGAAGGCGTCGAGCACGTGGTCGAGCAGCCGGGGTTTCAGGCGCTGATAGTCCCGCCCCTCGGCGGTCCCGTAGACACGGCCGCGCACGACGATCTGCGACCCGGTCGAGGACTGGGGCTTGAGCAGCACCGGGTTCATGTCGACGCTCGGGGGCGTGCGGCAGGCAAGCGCCTGGAGGTGCTGCGCGCGGCCGATCTCCCCGAAGCCGTCCGTGCCCGGGATCGCCGCCACGGCGGCGTTGTTCGACATGTTCTGCGGCTTGAAGGGGCGAACGCTCAAGCCTTCGCGGGCGAAGAGGCGGCAGAGCCCGGCCACGAGCACGCTCTTGCCGACGTCCGAGCCCGTCCCCTGCAGCATGATCGCGGGCGTTCGGAGGCGGCCGGTCACGAGGTCCAGAGCAGCCGGATCGCCAGCGCGATCGAGACGGTGACGAGCAGCGGCTTGATCAGTCTGGCGCCGAAGGCCATCGCCGAACGCGCGCCGACCTGCGCGCCCGCGAAGGCCGCAAGGCCCATGCACAGGCCGAAGGTCCAGTGGATCGAGCCCGTCAGCGCGAAGACGGCGAAGCCGCCGAGATTGGACGAAAGGTTCAGGAGCTTGGTGTGGGCGGTCGCCTTCAGGAGGCCGTAGCCGCACAGGCCCACCAGCGCGATCATGTAGAAGGAGCCCGCGCCCGGCCCGAACAGCCCGTCATAGGCGCCGATGACCGGCACGAAGCCGAGCGCGAAGGCGGCCGCCGGAATGCGCCTGGCGGAATCGATGTCGGAGGCTGCGGGCTTCAGCGCGAAGTAGATCGCCACCGCGATCAGGAGATAGGGCAGGGCGGCGGCCAGCCATCCGGTCGGAATGACCTGCGCCAGAAGCGCGCCCGCGACCGCGCCGAGAAAGGCGATGCCCATCGTGGGCAGGAGCGGACGCAGCGGCACGTGGCCGCCGCGCACGAAGGCGATGGAGGAGGAGGTCGTGCCGAAGAGGCCCTGCACCTTGTTGGTGCCGATCGCCGTCAGCGGATCGACGCCCGCGATCAGGAGCGCGGGAATGGTGATCATGCCGCCGCCGCCCGCGATCGCGTCCATATAGCCGGCGCAGAAGGCGGCGAGAACGAGGAGGATCAGGACGAGTTCGAAGGACATGGAAGTCTCTCGTGGCAACGGGCGTTGACTACGCCGGACGGGTCCTGAAGGGAAGGGTCGGGCGTCGCCCCGGCTTCCGCGCGAGGCGGAAAGTCTCTATTCGCCATTGTCTCACGTGAAGCACGCCGATGGAGCGGATGACGCAGGACCCCTGGATTTCCGTGATCGGCATCGGCGACGACGGCCCGGACGGGCTGACGCCCGCCGCCCGCGCGCGTCTCGACGCGGCGCGGCTGGTCGTCGGGGGGCCGCGCCATCTCGGCATGATCGAGCGGCCCGAGCGGGGCCTCGCCTGGGCGAGCCCCATCGGCGACACGCTGCCCGGCATCGAGGCGGCCCGGCCCGGTCCGGTCGCGGTGCTGGCGAGCGGCGACCCGTCCTGGTTCGGCGGGGCGAAGCTCTTCGGGCGCTATGTCGAAAGCGGCGAGGCGGAGATCCTGCCCTCGGTCTCCTCCTTCCAGATCGCCGCCGCCCGCCTCGGCTGGCCGCTGGAGAGGACGGCCTGCCTTTCGGCCTGCGGGCGCCCGGTGGAGGACGTCTGGCCGCATCTTCGGCCCGGCGCGCGGCTGATCGTCCTCTCCTCCGGGCCGAAGACGGCCGGTGAACTGGCGGACGGCTTGAAGGCGCGCGGCTATGGCGCGAGCGCCATGTGGATCATGGCGCATCTGGGCGGCGACGAGGAGCGGATCAGCGCCTCGCGCGCCGACGCCTTCGAGGACGGCAACGTGCTCCCGCTCAATCTCATCGCCCTCGAATGCGCGCTCGACGAAGGCCGGGTCTTCGTCCCGCGCGTGCCGGGCCTTCCCGACGAGGCCTTCACGACCGACGGAACGATGACCAAGCGCATCCTGCGCGCCGCCGCGATCTCCGCCCTCGCACCCCGCGAGGGCGACCATCTCTGGGATGTCGGCGCCGGCTCCGGCTCGATCGCGGTGGAATGGCTGCGGGCGGCGACGAGGACCTCCGCGACCGCCGTCGAGCCGCGCGAGGATCGCCGCGCCCTGATCGCGGCGAACGCGACGGCGCTCTGCGTCGCCGGCCTCTCCATCGTCGCGGGGCAGGCGCCTGAATGTTTCGGCGACCTGCCGGAGCCGGACGCGGTGTTCTTCGGCGGCGGCCTGTCGGAGGAGGGCGCCGAGATCGCGCTGTCGCGGCTGAAGCCGGGCGGACGCCTCGTCGCCCATGGCGTGACGCTGGAAACGCAGGGGTTGATCTGCGACCTGCACGCGCGGCACGGCGGCGAGCTCCAGCGGATCGGCGTGGAGACGGCCGAGCCGCTGGGCCGCTATCGCGGCTGGCGGGGCGCGATGCCCGTCCTCCATTGGCACTGGACCCGATCATGAGCGCAGCCTTCGTCATGGGGCTCGGCGCCTCGTCCCTGGCCACCGTCGAGGACGCCGCCGCGCTGTGCGACGCGGTTCTGGAGGAGGCGGGCGTGACGCGCGCCGATCTGCAGGCCATCGCGACCCTCGACCGGCGCACCGACCATCCGGCGCTTCTGGCGCTTGGCCAAGCGCTCGGCCTGCCCTTGACCGGCCTCTCGCCGAAGCGGCTGCGGGACGAGGAAGCGCGGCTGGAGACGCCGTCCGAAACGGTTGCCGCGCGCACCGGCCTTGCCGGCATCGCAGAAGCGGCGGCTCTCTCGCTCGCGGGACCGGACGCGCGCCTCGCCGTGCCGAAGCGGGTCCTGGGCGGCGTCACCGCGGCGCTGGCGGAGCGCGCCGCTTGAGCGCCGGCCTGCCTCGCATCCTCGTCTCCGCGCCGTCCTCGGGCGCCGGCAAGACGACGGTCACGCTGGGGCTCCTGCGCGCGCTGCGCCGAAGCGGCGTTCCCGTCGCCTCCGCCAAGGCGGGGCCGGACTATATCGACCCGGCCTTCCACGCGGCGGCGAGCGGCGCCGAATGCGTCAATCTCGACCCCTTCGCCATGCGCCCCGCGCTGATCGCGGGCCTCGCGCCGAAGGGCGGGCTGGTCGTCGAGGGCATGATGGGGCTCTTCGACGGAGCGGCCGACGGAACGGGCTCGGCCGCCGACCTCGCCGCCCTTCTTCGCCTGCCGGTCGTCCTCATCGTCGACTGCGCGCGCCAGTCCCATTCGGTCGCGGCGCTCGTGCGGGGCTTCGCCACGCACCGGCCGGACGTGCCGCTCGCGGGGCTGATCCTCAACCGCGTCGCCACGCCGCGCCACGAGGCGATGCTGCGCGGCGCGCTGGAGCCGCTTGCGCTTCCGATCCTCGGCGCCCTGCCGCCGCGCGCCGACCTCGCTCTGCCCGAGCGCCATCTCGGCCTCGTGCAGGCGGGCGAGCACGACGATCTCGACGCCTTCCTGAACCGCGCGGCCGACTGGATCGAGGCCGGGATCGACCTCGCCGCCCTGCCATGCGGCGCGGATGCCCCGGCGCGCGAGGCCGCGCCGCTGGCGCCGCTGGGAAGCCGCATCGCGGTCGCGCGCGACACCGCCTTCGCCTTCGCCTATCCGCATCTTCTCGCAGGCTGGCGTCAGGCGGGGGCCGAGCTCTCCTTCTTCTCGCCGCTGGCCGACGAGACGCCGGAGGAGAGCGCCGACGCGGTCTATCTGCCCGGCGGCTATCCCGAGCTTCATGCCGGTCGCCTGTCCGGCAATGTCGGCTTTCGCGCCGGGATGAACGCCGCCGCCGCGCGCGGCGCGCTGATCTACGGCGAGTGCGGCGGCTATATGAGCCTGGGCGAAACGCTGGAGGATGAAGAGGGCGTCACCCACGAAATGCTTGGCCTGCTTCCGCTGCGAACATCGTTTCGGGTCCGAAAGCGTCACCTCGGCTATCGGCGGCTAGAACCCGCGACCGCAGGTCCATGGGACGGGCCGCTCGTCGGCCACGAGTTCCACTACGCGACCATCCTTCACGAAGGGGAGGCCGACCGGCTGTTCACCGCGCGCGACGCGCTCGGCGCGACGGTCGGACCGATGGGTCTGCGCGTCGGCCGGGTCATGGGCTCCTTCGCGCATGTGATCGACCGGACATGAGGGACGCGCTCGTCCACGGCGGGGCGCTCGACGGCGCGATCCGGGCTTACGGAGGCGAGCGGGCGGACTGGCTGGACCTGTCCACCGGCATCGCGCCGCGCGCGCCGTCCCTGCCTGCGATATCCCCTGACGCCTGGACTCGCCTGCCCGAGCGCGAGGCCGAGACCGCGCTGCGTGAGACCGCCCGTCGCGCTTACGGCGCGCCGGAGAGAGCCTCCATCGTGCCCGCGCCCGGCACCCAGAGCCTGATCTCGCTCTGGCCCCACCTCTTCGGCCCCGGCGACGCGGCGGTGGTCTCCCCGACCTATGCCGAGCACGCGGCGGCGCTCGACGCCGCCGGCCATGCCGTCCGGGCGATCGCAAGGCCGGACGACATCGACGCGGCAACCCGGCTCCTTGTGGTCGTCAATCCGAACAATCCGGACGGACGGCGCTTCTCCCGGCCCGCCCTCCTCGATCTGGCCGACGAACTGGCGGGACGGGAGGGCCTTCTCGTCGTCGACGAGGCCTTCATGGACCCCGATCCGGCCGAAAGCGTCTCGGGCGAGGCGGGCCGGGTGGGCCTTCTCGTCCTGCGCTCCTTCGGCAAGTTCTACGGTCTGGCGGGTCTTCGCCTCGGCTTCGCGCTGGCCGAGCCGGCCCTCGGGCGGCGTCTGGAGGAGCGGCTCGGCCCCTGGGCCGTCTCGGGACCGGCCATCGAGATCGCGACCGCTTTGATGCGCGAGGAGGCGGCGGACGGCCGCCAGCGCGAGCGCGTGGCGGCGCAGGGCCGCCTGCTTCTCCGCACGCTCGACGCGGCCGGGCTCCCGGTTCTCGGCTCCACCCCGCTCTTCGCGCTCGCCCATCACAAGAGGGCCCACGCCCTGTTCGAGGCGCTGGCGCGCCGGCGGATCCTCACCCGGCCCTTCGCGACGGAACCCGGCTGGCTGCGTTTCGGCGTCCCGGCGCACGACAAGGCGGCCGCGCGCCTGTCGGCGGCCTTGGCGGACGCCCTTTCAGAGGTTCGCGCTTGAGCGAGATCTTCTTCGTCCTCACCCTCGCGCTGCTTCTCGATCGCACGATCGGCGATCCGCCCGGCCTCTGGGCCCGCATCCCCCATCCGGTCGTCCTCTTCGGGCGCGCCATCGACGCGCTCGACCGCAACTGGAACCGGGAGCGCGACACGCCCGGCCGCCGCCGCGCTCTGGGCGTCCTCGCCTGCCTCCTGCTTCTGGCTGGCGCAGCCGCCATCGGCTGGGCGATCCACGCCGCCTGCCTGTCCCTCGGCTTCGCCGGCCTTCTTCTGGAGGGCGTAATCGTCTCGATCTTCCTGGCGCAGAAGAGCCTCGCCGCCCATGTGTCGGCGGTGGCGGACGGGCTGCTCGCGAGCCTCGCGGAGGGGCGGCGCGCCGTCTCGATGATCGTCGGCCGCGATCCGGACCGGCTCGACGCCGCCGGCGTGTCCCGCGCGGCCATCGAGAGCCTGGCCGAGAACGCCTCGGACGGCGTCGTGGCGCCGGTCGTCGCCTTTCTCCTCGCCGGGCTTCCGGGGCTCCTCGCCTACAAGATGCTGAACACGGCCGATTCCATGATCGGCCATCTCTCCGCCCGCCACCGGGACTTCGGCTGGGCCGCCGCGCGGCTCGACGATGTCGCCAACTACGTCCCCGCCCGGCTCACCGCCGGCCTCTTCGCCCTTCTGGGGCCGAGAGCGCGCGAGGCCTGGCGCGCGGCCAGACGCGATGGCCCCAATCATCGCTCCGTCAATGCGGGCTGGCCGGAGGCGGCGATGGCGGCCTCGCTCGGCCTCGCGCTCGGGGGACCGCGCCGCTACGGCGAACTGGAGGTCGACGCGCCGTTCCTCAACGCGCAAGGGCGGCGCGATGCGGGGCGCTGCGACATCGCCCGCTCGCTCGATCTCTTCCGCCTTCTGTGCGGGATCCTGCTCTTCTTCTCCGCCGCCGGCCTCGTCCTCTCCGCCCTGTGACGCGGCGCTTCTAGAGGGCGAGCGCGAAGCCGGTCAGGATCGCGACCTCGACGAGCTGCTGGTCGCAGCCGATCGTGTCGCCTGTCGCCCCGCCGAGGCGCCGACGGACGAAGCGGCGGAAGGCGAGATGCGCGCAAAGGCCGGCAAGCGTCGGCAGGAGAAGGCCGAGCGCCCCGGCGGCGAGCGCCCCGAAGGCGGCCGAAACGACGAGGCCGATGGCGATCGCGGCCCGCCCGGCGCGCGCATCCGGCGCGCCGACCCGCGACGCGAGACCGCCGGGCTCGGCGGCCGGCAGGCTCGACCAGAGATGGGCCATCGCGCCCCGGCTGGCGGCGGCGGCGGCGAGAAGCGCCAGGATCGCGGCGCCGGTCCCGTGAGTCAGAAGCTCGGCGAGGAGCGCGACCTTGGCGCCGAGCACCAGGATCAGCGCGAGCGTGCCGTACACGCCGATGCGGCTGTCCTTCATGATGGCGAGCGCCCGCTCGCGCGGGTGATGGCCGAAGAGACCGTCCGCCGTGTCCGCCAGCCCGTCCTCGTGCAGCGCGCCGGTGAGGCCGATCGTCAGGGCGAGCGAGAGGATCGCCGCGACGGGCGCCGAGAGTCCCAGCGCCTGGGCGAGCGCCAGGAGCGCCGCGCCGGGCAGGGCGACGAGAAGCCCCGCGGCCGGGAAGGCGTGGGCGTCGTCGCCGAGCCGGTGCTCGCCGTGGAAGGCGCGGCCCACCGGCGGCAGGCGGCTGAGGAAGGCGAGGGCGCGCAAGGTGGCGTCGAGATGGCCGGTCATGTCCGCTCGTAGCAGCGCCGGCCCGGCTCCGTCACGCGCTGTTCGCCGGCTGCCATTCGCATTCCCGAAGGCGCGCCCCCGCATCGGATCGACGGGCCTTCTGGAAATCGATTCCGATTTGCGGGCCGATGCTCTAACACCCGGGCTCACCGTTTCACGTGAAATATCGAGCCCGACACCATGTCCGCCACCGGCCTTCCCTTCGACGACATCCGCGCGCTCCTCGCCCGCATGCCCGGCCCCGACGGCGCGGCGCTCCACGCGGTGCGCCATCGCGAGGAGACGCTGACCAAGCCCGAGGGCTCGCTCGGGCGGCTGGAGGAGATCGCGGCCTGGCTCGCCGTCTGGCAGGGCCGCGCCAGCCCGGCGGTGAACCGTCCGGTCGTCGCGATCTTCGCCGGCAATCACGGGATCGCGGCGCGCGGCGTCTCGGCCTATCCGTCCTCCGTCACGCGGCAGATGGTCGAGAATTTCGCGGCCGGGGGCGCGGCAATCAACCAGATCTGCCAGACCTACGGGCTCGGCCTCAAGGTGTTCGACCTCGCGCTCGACCATCCGACGGCCGACATCACCGCCGAGGCGGCGCTGTCGGAGAAGGCCTGCGCGGCGACCATGGCCTTCGGCATGGAGTGCCTGCACGACGAGCCGGACCTCCTGTGCATCGGCGAGATGGGGATCGGCAACACGGCGGTGGCCGCGGCGATCTTCGCCGGCCTCTTCGGGGGCACGGCCGCCGAATGGGTCGGCCCCGGCACGGGGCAGGACGCGGAGGGCGTGAAGCGCAAGGCAGCGGTCGTACAGGAGGCGCTGGACCTGCACCGGGCGCATCTCACCGATCCGCTGGAGGTTCTGCGGCGTCTCGGCGGGCGCGAGATCGCCGCGATGGCCGGCGCGATCCTCGCGGCCCGCGTGCAGCGCGTGCCCGTCATCGTGGACGGCTTCGCCGCGAGCGCGGCGGCGGCGGTCCTTCACGCGCTGGACCGCTCGGCGCTCGACCATTGCCTGTTCGGGCACGTCTCCGCCGAGCCGGGCCACCGCAAGGCGCTGGAGGCGATGGGCAAGGTGCCGCTCCTGGCGCTGGGAATGCGGCTCGGCGAGGGGACGGGCGCGGCGCTCGCCGCCGGCATCGTCAAGGCCGCGGCCGCCTGTCACACGGGCATGGCGACCTTCGAACAGGCCAAGGTCTCGGGCAAGCTCTGAGCCCCGTCAGGGCCTCGGGGAGCGATCCGGTCCCCTCCCACCGTCCGGCGTCAGCAGCCGATCTCCGCGCGGATCTCGTTCACCTCGGCGAGCGTCGAGCAGACGGTCTCGCATGGGATCCCGTCTCCGTCGCCGTCCGCGCGGGTGTAGCCGTCGCACCAGAGGATCACCGCTTCGCGGCAGGAGCGCATGTCGCCGCAGGTCTGGCGGCGCTGCGCCAGAAGCTGCGGCTCGCGAAGCGCCTCGAAGGCCTCCCGGACGCTCGGGGACTGCTGCGCCCATGCAGACGGGACGAAGACCGAAGAGAGTTGAAACGCGGCGAGGAGCATCGCCGCGACGAGACGTTTCGCAACCATAAGTCGATAGTGGCAGGCGAACGCCTCGCCCGCAAGGCGGACGGGAGAGACGCGCGTTACGGCTCACCGGCAATAGGTCGAGCCGTTGGAGCGTGCGGCGATGTCGAGATGCAGATGGTCCGCGTGGTCGGCATCGGTGCCGGGACCGAGGACCGTCCTGAACGGGCCGCAGGCGGCGCGCCGGACGGCGGCGAGGAACCGGTCCTCGGGCGAGCCGGCGTCCTGCGCCTCGACGGCGACCGGCGCGCGCTCCTCCCACGCGAAGGCGCCGACGTCGATGGCGCTGCCGCGACCGTGCTCGGAGACGCCGCTTTCGCTCGCGCGGTCGCGGCAGACAAAGGTCGAGACCTCCCCGATCGCGGAGGGCGCGTCGGCGCCGAGCGTCTCGCGGGCGGCGGGAACGACGCCCTCCGTCACCCAGATGTCGAAGGCGAGCGCGGTGCGGCAGAGCATCCGCGTGTCCGCGCCCAGAACGACGCCGGAGGAGGTGCGGGTGAGCGAGACGGGCCGCAGCACCCCGCATTCGCCCTCCGAGACGCTGGGGGAGACGGTGAACCGCGCCCCGCGCGCGGTGAGCTCCGCCTCGCAAGCGCGGGCATCCTCGACGGCGCGCGCCGCCTCGACGCTCTCCTGCGGCGTCACGTCGAAGTCGGGCGTTTCCGGCGCGCTTTCCTCGGGCGAGGTGCGGGCCTCGTCGGGCGAGACATAGGCCGGCTCGTCCTCGTCCTTATCCGTGTCCTCGGCCGGGCCATCCTCCGTTCCGGCTGCTTCGTCCGAGGGCGCCGAATCGTCCTTCGGGCGGGGCTCGGGCGTCGGAACGCCGGTTGAAGCCGGCTCATCGCCCGGCGTCTCGGTCTGTGCGGCGAGGGGAGAGGCGCAGAGGAGCAGCATCAGGGCGGCCCCCTGCAGCGGGATCAGGCTCGGCATCGTTCCTCCTCGCCGTTCCTAGCCGAACGGCTCGAGAAGGATCGGCCGGCGAAAGCGGCCTTTGTGCGGTCCCATGCGAAAACGGCGCCCGCAGGAGGCGCCGTTCCCGTCACTCGACGAAGGTGACCGTGACGCCGGGGGAGACGATCTTGGCCAGTTCCGTCGCGTCCCAGTTCGTCAGTCGGATGCAGCCGTAGGAATAGGTGCGGCCGATCTGCGAGGGCTCGGGCGTGCCGTGGATGCCGTAGGTCGGGCGCGAGAGGGCGATCCAGACCGTGCCGACCGGGCCGTTCGGGCCGGGCGGGATGGTGAGGATCTGCGTGTTCTCGCCCTGCTGGAAATTGACTTTGGGATTGTACGTGTAGTTCGGGTTGAGCGCGATGCGCGTCACCTCGACCTCGCCCTCGGGGGACGGCGTGGAGGAGGAGCCGATCGAGGCCGGATAGGCGACGACGAGACGGCCGTCCTCGCCATAGCCGCGCACCTGCTTGCGGCCCTTGTCGGCCTCGATGCGCACGACGGGCGTGGTGATCCGGTCGCCGACATTCATGACCTTGATGATCGTGCCGGGACGGTTGAAGTCGGCGCCCGGATTGATCTCCTGCAGGTAGCGCTCGTCCATGTGGAAGCGCTCGGCGAGCTTCTCGGTCACGCGCTCGTAGGACATGTGGTCGAGCAGCGCCTTCTCCGAATAGTCGCTCGGGATCGAGGCGACGAAGGGGCCGGAGACGTCCTCGTTGGTGATCGTGTACTCGATGACCGCCGGCCCGCCCGTGGCGTAGAGCTCCTCGGCCAGCGCCTGCGGGTCGTTGAAGTCGATCGAGCGGCCGGTGATCTCCTCGTAGGCCGCGACCGCCTTATTGACGTTGGAGCCCATCTGCCCGTCGATGACGCCCGGCGAGGCGCCGGCGCGGTCGAGGATCACCTGATAGGCGGCGACCTGCGCCTTGGCGTTCGGCCCGGTCGGGCCGGCGACGGTCGGGGCGGGGTCGCTTTCGGGCTGCTGGGTCCAGAGCTGCGGCGGCTGCTGCGGGCCGATCGAGCCGGTGGCGTAGGGATCGGTGCCCTCCGGCGGCAGGGCGGCGGTCTGGCTCGGCTCGGTGCCGGGCGCGGGCAGAGGCTGCGCCTCGACCGGACGCTCGGCCGCCGAATCCCAGTCCTGGCCGGTGAAGGGGTCGCCGTAGCGCGGCGGAACGGTGCCGACCGGGCCTTCCAGCACCGCGCCGGGGGGCGGGGGGCCGTCGAGCACGATGGCGCCCTGCGGTCCGCGCTCCTCCACCGCGACGACCCGGCCATAGGGATCGACCGTGATCAGCCGGCCGTATTCGTCGATGAAGCTCTCGTTGCCGCTCGAGCGGTCGGGTTCGAAGGAACGGTAGTAGGGGCTGTCGCGATAGGGATCGTAATATTGCGCGAAGGCTTCGCCCGAAACGGCGCCGAGCCCGAACGGAATCGCCAGGATGCCAATCGCGATGCCCGACAGAACCCTCATCGGCGTCTCTCCGTCTCTTCGTTCCCGCCGACGTTCAGGAGGCGCCGGTCCCTATCAATGCCCGAGAGGGGCGAACGTCTCCATTCATCCCTCATCAAGCCTAACGAAAGGCAAATGAACCCGGCATGAAGATGTCGCGCCGATCACGCTCCGGCGAGTCCGACGGCATCAGGACCCCGGACGCTGAGGCCCTTGCGCGCGCGTTCGCTCCAGCTCGATCACCACCGGGTTCGGCACGTGGTCGTAGGCCGCGCGCGTGTAGAGATCGACGCCGACCCCGACGACGGTCGGTCCGCCGAGCGCGTTGCGCGCGACGCCCGAGGCGCCGGCCACGCTGATCCGGCGCCGCACCTCGACGGTCGCGGTCTCGTAGCCCGGCGCGCTCGCCGTCACCGTGAAGTCGCGCGAGCGCGGCGCGCGCACCGTGCAGGAGCCCTGGCACGCGACGTCGAGGCTGGTGCGGATCGTCGCGTTGGCGGGCGTCACCTCGATGCGCACCGGCTCCTCCACCCCGCGCTGGATCGTGCCGCAGGCGGGAAGCGCCAGAAGGGCCGGCAGGAGAAGGAGACGGGCGAAGATCATGAACCGGGACCCTTTCATCGAGCGGGGGAGCGGCGCTCTCCATGGCACGGGCGCAACGCCGTTCGAAGACGACGCGGGCGCCGGACCGCCCGTTTTTCCGGAACTGCGAGGGCGGGGGGACGTTCCTTCCGCCAATCCACGCGAAAAGGAGACGATCATGTCCGCGACCATGGGAACGGGACCGTCCGGCGAAATCGAGACCGGCGTCGACGCGATCGAGGCGAGCCGCGTGAACGGCACGAAGGTCTACAACACCGACGGCGACAGCCTCGGCCATATCCACGACGTCGTCATCGGGAAGCGCGACGGCCGCGTGAAATACGCCATCATGTCCTTCGGCGGCTTCCTCGGCATCGGCGAGGAGTATCACCCGCTGCCCTGGAACGTCCTGAAATACGACGAGCGCCAGGGCGGCTACGTGGTGGGCCTGACGCGCGAGCAGCTGGAGGGCGCGCCGCGCTACGCGGAAACGAACCGTCCGAGCTGGGGCGACGAGGCCTATGGCCGCCGCGTCCACGACTATTACGGCGTCGGCTATCTCTGACGGCCGAGGGGGCGGGCCCGCTTCGGCGGCCCGCCCCTGACGACCATCTGCCACCCCTTGCGCCGTCAGCGGCGCTCCTCCACTCTCGGCCGGAACAGGGGGAGGATGCGGGACGATGAAGCTGTTCTATTCGCCGGGGGCGTGTTCGCTCGCCGCGCACATCGCGCTGATCGAGGCCGGCGCGCAGTTCGAGATCGCCGCGGTGGACCTCAAGGGCGGCGAGCAGCGCCGGCCCGAGTTCCTGAAGGTCAATCCGAAGGGCCGGGTTCCGGCGCTCGTCACCGATCGGGGCACGATCACCGAATCCATCGCCATCCTCGCCTATGTCGCGATGGCCTATCCGCAGGCGCGGCTCGCGCCGCTGGACGATCCGCACGGCTTCGCCGAGATCCAAGCGATCAACTCCTTCCTCTCCTCCTCGGTGCACGTGACCTTCGCGCTGGAGCGGCGCGGCGCGCGCTACGCCGACGACGAGGCGGCGCGCGAGTCCCTCAAGCGCAAGGTGCCCGAGACGCTCGACGCCCATTTCGGCCTGATCGAGGAGATGCTGGCGGACGGGCGCGACTTCGTCCACGGCGACCGCTACACGATCTGCGACCCCTATCTCTTCCTGTTCTCTCGCTGGTACCGCGACCGGGGCTTCGGCTCGGCCGAGAAGACGCCGCATGTCTTCGCCCATCTGGAGCGGATCGGCGCGCGCGAGGCGACGCAGGCGGCGATCAGAGCCGAAGAGGGCTGATCGCCCGTCCGCCGTCAATTCCAGAAGAAGGCGAGGCCGCCGAAATAGATCCAGGCGATCGAGAAGATCCAGGGCGTGTGCCGGGCGAAGAGCGAGGAGCGCTGCAGCCCGACCATCAGCGAGGGATCGTAGCGCCCGCGCTGCGGCCCCGAGGTCGGCCAGTAGGTGGCGATGTCGGTCCGGCTCGTCAGAAGCTCCTCCTGCCGCTCCTGCCATTTCGAGATGGACTCGTAGGAGGTGCGGATGCTCGGCCAGGCGTAGATCGAGAGGATGAGGCCGAGCAGCGCCAGCGGCAGCGGCACCAGCACCATGTAGTAGGGCGCGGAATCGAGCGCGCCGCTCATCGAGGTCGCATAGGCGATGATCAGGAAGGACTGCGCCGACAGGAAGGCGTTGAGCCGCCCCGACAGAAGCTCGGTCTCGAAGCGGATCTCGCTGCGATAGGCGGCGAGCAGGCCGACATTCTCGCTGTGCGAGTTCGTGTCGATGATGGGAATGTCGTCGTCGGCCATGGCGCGCCTGAAGCGTTGGGAAGCGGAGCGGCGGGCCGGTCAGCCCGAGATGTCGACGATCCCCGCCTCGCCCTCCTCCGTGCCGAAGGCGAGGAAGCGGCCGGTCGGGTCCCAGCCCATGGCCGAGATCGCCGCGTTGCCCTGGCGGCGCAACAGCGCCTCCTTGGCGTCCTCGATGCGAACGGCGAGGATCATGCCGTCGGCATAGCCGATGGCCACCACGTCGTCGGTCGGATGGCAGGCAACCGAGACCGCCATCGTGTCGCCGCGCGTGCCGAGTTCGAGCGGCGCCTTGCCCATCGGCCCGTCTTTGCCCGTGAAGGGCCAGAGGATGGCGGCGGGCGCGCCGGAGGTGGCGAGGAAGCGGCCCTTCGCCGACCACGACCAGCTCTTCACCTTCACCGGATAGCCGGTCATGCGCATGTGCTTGCCGTCGTCGAGCCGCCAGCCGTGCAGGGCGTTCTCCTGCATGGCGGTGACGAGAAAGCGCCCGTCCGGCGAGAAGCAGACGTCGGTGTGGGCGCCCTTCCATTCCAGCCTTTGCGGTTCGGCGTCGGTGCCGGCGAAGTAGAGATTGGCGCCGTCGTAGCGCGCGGTCGCGATCCGAAGGCCCTTGGGCGCGAAGGCGACGTCTTCCACCGAGCGCGGATGGGCGAACTCGCGCACCCGCCCGCCGTCCACCACATAGGCCGAGCGGCCGCTGGCGAAGGCGAGCGCGCCCTTCGGGCCGCCGGCCACCGCGTTGATCCACTTCGAGCGCCCGACGCTCGCGAACTCGATCTGGGTGCCGTCCGGCTGCGTGGCGACGACGCGCCCGTCCTCGCCGCCCGTCAGGAGGCGATGGGCGAAGGGATCGGCGCGGGCGACCAGAAGGCCGCCCTCGTGGGTGTCGAGCGCCGTCTCGCCGCCGGCCGGAAAGCGAACCGTGCCGTCGCTGAGCGCGAAGACCGGGCGGTCCTTCAGATAGAGGGCGGCCTCGACATGGCCTTCGAACTGGTAGGGCGCGATCGAGGGCATCAGGCGGCGGCGGGCTTCTTCAGGCAGGAGCGGAACTCGGCCTCGAGCCGCGCGGCGTCCAGCTCGCGGCCGATGAAGACGAGCCGGCTCTGCCGCGTCTCGTCCTCGCGCCAGGCGCGCTGGTGGTCGCCCTCCACGATCATGTGGACGCCCTGGATGACGTAGCGGTCCGGATCGCCGGCAAAGGCGAGGATGCCCTTGAGCCGCAGGATGTTGGGCCCTTCCGTCTGGGTCAGGGTCTGGATCCAGGGGAAGAAGCGGTTCTGGTCGAGCTCGCCGCCGGAGAGCGACACCGACTTCACCGTCACGTCGTGGATCGGCGCGACCTCGCCGTGATGGTGGTGGTGTCCGTGACCGTGCCCATGCCCATGATCGTGCCCGTGATCATGCGTATGCCCATGATCGTGATCGTGCGAATGGCCGTGATGGTCGTGGCCGTGATGATGGTGATCGTGGTCGCAGTCGGGGCCGCAGACATGCTCGTCATGCGCCTGTTCGGCCTCGACCAGGAAATCGGGGTCCTCGTCGAGGACGCGGGACAGGTCGAAGGCGCCCTGCCCGAGGACGCGCTTCAGATCGATGCCGGCGCGGGTGGTGCGGTGCATCACCGCATGCGGATTGATCGCGCGCACGGTCGCCTCGACCGCCGCCAGCTCCTCCGGGGAGACGAGGTCGGTCTTGTTGACGAGGACGACGTCGGCGAAGGCGATCTGGTCCTCGGCCTCCTTGGAGTCCTTCAGCCGCAGGCCGAGATGCTTGGCGTCCACCAGCGCGACGACGGCGTCGAGCTTGGTCTTGGCGCGCACGTCCTCGTCCATGAAGAAGGTCTGCGCGACGGGGACGGGATCGGCGAGGCCCGTCGTCTCCACGACGATGGCGTCGAAGCGACCCTTGCGCTTGGTCAGCCCCTCCACGACGCGCACGAGATCGCCGCGCACCGTACAGCACACGCAGCCATTGTTCATCTCGTAGATCTCTTCGTCGGTCTCGACGATGAGGTCGTTGTCGATGCCGATCTCGCCGAACTCGTTGACGATGACGGCGTAGCGCTTGCCGTGATCCTCCGAGAGGATGCGGTTGAGAAGCGTCGTCTTGCCGGCCCCCAGATAGCCGGTGAGGACGGTCACGGGGATCTGGTCGTTCGTCTTCGCGCTCTGGCTCGTCTCGGACATGGTCGCTACTCCTTCGCGGCTCGCGCCCCGATATAGGCAAGGCGCGCGGGGAATGCACGAGGGGGAGCCGGCCGTTGTGCGGCGCCGTTTCTTCGGCGCCTGACGACTTGTTGCGCCGCGTCCTGTCCGAAGCTACACCCGTCGAAGTCCTGCCACGGCGCGACGGGAGAGTGGTGGCTCAGAAAGTCAAACTGTCGACCATCGCGGAACGGCTCGGCCTGTCGACGGCGACGGTCTCGCTGGCCTTACGCGATTCGCCGCTGGTCGCGGAGGTCACGCGCGAGCGCATCAAGGAAGAGGCGCGCGCCACCGGCTATATCTACAACCGCCGCGCCGCCAGCCTCCGCACCTCCAAGTCCGGCATCGTCGGCGTGTGCGTGGCCGACATCATGAATCCGTTCTTCGGCGAAATCCTGAAATCGGTGGAGAGCGAGCTCGACCGCCACCGCCAGACCTTCGTCCTCTGCAACCACTACGACGCGCTGCCCAAGCAGCGGGCCTTCGTGGACACCATGCTGCAACTGGGCGCCGACGGGCTGATCATGTCGCCCTCGGTCGGCACGCCCGCCTCCGACATCCGCCTCGCGGAGGAGAACGACCTGCCGGTGACGCTGATCGCGCGCACCGTGGAGGGCTCGGGCGTCACCAGCTTCCACGGCGACGATCGCTTCGGCATGCGGCTCGTCGTCGATCATCTGATCGCGAGCGGACATCGCCGCATCGCCATGGTGGGCGGCACGGACGCGACCTCCACGGGCCGCGAGCGCGAGCGCGGCTGGCGCGAGGCGATGGAGGCGGCGGGGCTGGAGGCCTCGGCCGAGCTCCGCATCAAGGGCCCGCGCGACCGCCATTCGGGCTTCGACGCGGCCGCGGCCGTGCTCGCCGTTCCCGACCGCCCGACGGCCATCGCCTGCTTCTCGGACCTCGTCGCGCTCGGCCTCATGTACGGCCTCTCGCGCGAGGGGCTGCGGCCGGGCGTCGACATCGCCGTCACCGGCTACGACGACGTGGACGAGGCCGCCATCGCCATGCCCTCGCTCACCACGGTCGCCAACGGCCAGAGCGAGGTCGGCCGGCGGGCGGCCGACTGCCTCGCCGCGCGCCTGTCGGGCGCGCCTGCCGTGGAGGCGGTCGAGCTGATCACGCCCGAACTCAAGATCCGCCAGTCGAGCGCCTGCCGACCGGGCGGGGCCTGACATTTCCAATGACGCCACGGGAGACGCCGTCATGACCGATTTCAAGTCCGTTCGCATTCTGGTCCCGGGCACGTTGAACCCCGACACGTTCGAGACGCTGAAGGCCACCTTCGACGTCCGCCATCTGCCGTCGAGGAACATCGCCGATCTGCCCGAGGAGGAGCGCGGCTCGATCGTCGGCCTCGCCGGCTTCAACGCGGCGCCCGCTCCGCTGATCGATTCCCTGCCGAACCTCCAGATCATCGCCAATTTCGGCGTCGGCTACGACGGGGTGGACACGAACCACGCGGTCGCCAAGGGCATCATGGTGACCAACACGCCGGACGTGCTGACCGAGGAGGTCGCCGACACCGCGCTCGGCCTGACGCTGATGACGCTGCGCGATCTCGGCCGCGCCGAGCAGCATCTGCGCGCCGGCAAATGGGCGTCCGACGGCCCCTTCCCGCTGACGCACACGACGATGCGCGGACGCCGGGCGGGCATCATGGGGCTGGGGCGCATCGGGCTGGCGATCGCCAGGCGGCTGGAGGCCTTCGGCGTCGAGATCGCCTATCACAACCGCTCCCGGCGCGACGACGTGACCTACGCCTATCACGACAGCCTGGAAGGGCTCGCGCGGGCGGTCGATCTCCTGATCATCGCCGCGCCCGGCGGCGCTTCCACCGACAAGGCGGTGAACGAAGCGGTGCTGAAGGCTCTCGGGCCTGACGGCGTGCTCATCAACATCGGCCGCGGCACGACGGTGGACGAGCCGGCGCTGATCGAGGCGCTCGAGAACGGCACGATCAAGGCCGCCGGCCTCGACGTCTTCGAGAAGGAGCCGCACGTGCCGCAGGCGCTCATAAACGCGCCGAACACGGTCCTCCTGCCCCACGTCGCCTCCGCCTCGCGCCACACGCGCCGGCAGATGGGCGAGCTGATGATCGAGAATCTGAAGCGTTGGTTCGCCGGGGAGAACGTCGCCACGCCCGTGGCCGAGGCCGTGAAGGCCGGGGTGAAGCAGGCCGGCTGACGGGCCGTCTCCGGCCTTCGGGCCGGTTTTTCCTTCCTCGTGAACGACCGACGGGACGGCACGCGCGCCGTCCCGTTTTCGTTCGCGGGATGGGTTTTGGACACCGACGACCGGCGGCGGAGGGTTCGTTAACGCTCAGGTAAGATTAAGAATGCGATACTGGCGCTAAGTCTTCTTTCAGGAATGCCGTCATGAACTTTGCCGCCATGGTCCTGTCCGCCGGCGTTGCCGGCGCTTTGCTCGCCTACAACCTGCAGGGCGACGCCATCGCCGCCGGCGACAGCCTCGCCGCCTCGATGCGTCCCTCGCCCGAGATCACGGGCTCGCTCCTGCCCGACGCCCGCTCCATGCCGACCGCCGCCATGCGCGTGATCGACCTGCGGTCGGGCAAGAGCTGCAAGGTCGCGCGGCCCGACCCGTCCGACACGAGCCTGAAGCGCGCGCCCATCGGCCCCGAATGCGCCACCTCGCCCCATCTCGGCCGCGTCGCCTACTGGCGCACGACCGAGGACGGCGCGCTGATCATGGCCGACCGGCGCGGCCAGACGGTCCTGGAGTTCGCGCCCGCCGACGGCGCGCTCTACGAGTCGGTCTTCCCGGCCAACGAGGTCATGACGATCGTCCCCGCGCGGGGCTGATCGCGCTTTTCCACGAGCGTCTTCGGCCGGGTCCCCTTCTTCGCCGGCGCGTCGCCTGCAGCGTCAGCCCTCGCGAAAACTCTCCAACGGCCGCTTCTGCCGGCCGTCCGCGTCGAAGTTCGACGGGTCGAGCCAGGCCTCGAAGGCCGCCTTGAGCGCCGGCCATTCGGCGTCGAGCACCGAGAACCACGCCGTGTCGCGGTTCTCGCCCTTCACGATCAGATGCTGGCGGAACAGCCCCTCGTAGCGGAAGCCGAGGCGCTTGGCCGTGCGCTTGGAAGGCTCGTTGCGGTCGTTGCACTTCCACTCGTAGCGCCGGTAGCCGAGCTCGTCGAAGACGCGGCCCATCATCAGATACTGCATCTCGGTCGAGGCGAGGGAGCCCCGCAGACCGCGCGAGAGCGCGATGTTGCCGATCTCGACGACGCCGTTGGCCCGATCGATCCGCATCAGGGAGGCGACGCCCGCCGCCCGGCCGGTCCCGTGCGGGATCACGGCGTGGAACATCTGGTCGCCGGCGAGATAGGTTCGCGCGGCGAAGTCGCGGAACCGCGCCTCGCTCTCGAAGGGCCCGTAGGCCAGCCAGCGCCACATCTCAGGCTCGTCCCGCGAGAACGCCTCGTAGAGCTCGACGAAGCGCCTTTCGTCGACGATCGGCTCCACCGTCACCGTGCGTCCCTCGATCGGCTCGGAGCCGGGCCAGGGGCGGGGAGACCAGTTCGACAGATCGCTCATGGGTGGGCTCTCAGGAAGGCGAAGACGGCCTCACGGATCGCCGGATTGCCGAGCGGCAGGGCGGTCGCGAAGGACGAGATGGGGACGATGTGGTTGACGCCCTCGAACAGGCGCAGCTCGACGCGCCCGCCCGCCGAGCCGATGGCATCCGCCATCGAAACGGAGTTCGCGGGCAGGACCGTCGTGTCGGCCGTGCCGTGGACGAGGAGCGTCGCAGGACCCCGTCCGTCGGCATAGTTCACCGCCTGACTCTGGTCGCGCGTCGGCGCGGGGAAGACGCGCTCGTAGCGCGCCTCGGTCAGCGGCAGGAAATCGTAGGGGCCGGCGAGCCCGACGAAGGCCGAGAGGCGCTGGCGCGACGAGCCGGCGGCGGCCAAATAGCGCCCGTCGAAGGCGAGGAGCGCGGCGATCTGCGCGCCCGCCGAATGGCCCATCAGGGCGATGGGATGCCGCCCGGCCGGGACCCCGTGCGCACCGGCACTCGCGGCCCGGTCGATGGCGGCCACGGCGCGCGCCCCGTCCTGAACGAAGCCGGGGAAGGTGACCTGCGGGTACAGCCGGTAGTTCGGGACGGCGAGGATGAAGCCCTGCGCGGCGAAGGACTGGCCGACGAAGCGGTAGATGTCCTTCGAGCCCGAATCCCAGGAGCCGCCGTGGACGAAGACCACGACGGGCGTCTGCGGCGTGGCGCCGTCCGGCACGTAGAGGTCGAAGCGCTGGCGCGGGTCCGGCCCGTAGGGAATGTCGTTCGTCGCCGTGTAGCCGGCGCGCGAGGTGACGAGGTTGAGGGCGTCGGTGGCGCAGGCCGTGAGGAAGAGGGCGAGCGCGGACAGGAGCGCCGCGGGGTTGAGGAAGCGGCGCATCGGTTCGGGCTCAGGCCTGCCGTTTCAGGCCGGCGGCCTCGCGCGACAGGCGCGTCACCTCGTCGAAATCCCCCGCCTCGAGCGCGGCCTTGGGCGCGACCCAGGAGCCGCCGACGCACACGACGTTGGGCAGCGAGAGATAGTCGCCGACATTCGTCGTCGAGATGCCGCCCGTCGGACAGAAGCGGACGGTCGGGAAGACCGGGGCGAGGGCCTTGAGAAAGGGCGCGCCGCCGAGCTGCTCGGCCGGGAAAAATTTCAGCACCGAGTAGCCGCGCTCCATCATCGCCATCAGCTCGGACGGCGAGGCCGCGCCCGGCAGGAGCGGGCAGGAGGAGGCCTCGGCGGCGTCCAGCAGCTCCGGCGTTCCGCCCGGCGAGACGATGAACCGCGCGCCCGCGCCCTCGGCCTTGTGGAAATGGTCGCGCGTCAGGATCGTGCCGGCCCCCACGATCGCCTCCGGCACCTCCTTGGCGACGGCGCGGATGGCGTCGAGCGCGGCGGGCGTGCGCAGGGTGATCTCGATCGCCGGCAGGCCGCCGGCCGCGAGCGCCCGCGCCAGCTTCACGGCCCCGTCCGCGCTCTCGACGGCGACGACCGGGATCACCGGCTGGCCCTGAAGCACCTTCAGGAGCGGCTCGACCTTCTGCACCATGGGATCGACCTTCTATCGCGGGCGCACGGCGCCCAGGAACCGGAGTGCCTTATCCCAGGTCCAGGGGGTTCGCAAAAGCGCGGCGTGCGGATCGTCGTCCCGCCGCGCGCCGTCGGAGTTCGCCAGCACGTCGAGGAAGCCGTCGCACCAGTTGGCCGCCGTGTTGGAGAAGACGCGGGCGCGCATGAGGTCGTAGCGCCGCCTGCGCTCCTCCAGCGGCATCTCCAGCGCCACCTTGAGGGCTCGGGCGACGTCGTCGGAGGAATAGGGGTTCACGATGAGCGCGGCGTCGAGCTCGGCCTTGGCCCCGGCGAAGCGCGACAGGATGAGGACGCCCGGATCCTCCGGGTCCTGCGCGGCGACATACTCCTTGGCCACGAGGTTCATGCCGTCGCGGAGCGGCGTGACCATGCAGATGCGGGCGGCGCGGTAGATGCCCGCCAGCGCCTTGCGCGTGAAGCCGCGCGTCAGGATCTGCATCGGCGCCCAGTCGAGCGTGGCGAAGCGGCCGTTGATGTTGCCGGCGAGCTGTTCCAGCTCCTGGCGCAGCTCGGCATAGGCGTCGAGCTCGCCGCGCGAGACCGGCGCGACCTGCAGGAAGCGGACCTTGCCGTGCGCCTCCGGATGGTCCTCCAGAAGCTGCTCGAACCCCCTCATGCGGTGCAGGATGCCCTTGGAATAGTCCATCCGGTCGACGCCGACGATCTGGGCGCGGCCGTTGGCCATGCCGAGCATCATCGCCTCGTGCTCCTTGGCCTCGTCGGAGCGGGCGAACTCGGCGAAGCCCTCCGCGTCGATCCCGATCGGGAAGGTGCCGCAGCGCACCCGCCGCTCGCCGACCCGCAGGATGCCGTCCTCCAGCTCCTCGGCCTCCAGCTCCTCCACGCAGAAGGCGACGAAGTTGCGCCGGTCCACCTCGGTCTGGAAGCCGACCACGTCGTAGGCGAGCATGGCCGAGACGAGGTCGAGCGAGGCGGGGAGGGCGCCGAGGATCTCCGGCGGGCAGAAGGGGATGTGCAGGAAGAAGCCGACGCGGCCCTCATAGCCCTGCTGGCGCAATTCGGCGCCGAGATAGAAGAAATGGTAGTCGTGGACCCAGACGAGGTCCTCCTCGCCGATCATCGGCACGAGCCGCTCGGCGAAGCGCTTGTTGACGGCGCGGTAGACCCGGTCGGACTCGCGGTCGTATTCGGCGATGTCGAGCCGGTAGTGCAGCAGCGGCCAGAGCGTGCGGTTGGCGTAATGGAGGTAGAAGCCCTCGGCCTCCTCCTCCGTCAGGTCGATGGTGGCGAGCGTAGTGTCGCCGTGCGTCTCGGTCTTCAGCTCGCAGTCCGAGCCCTCCTCCGAGGTCTCGCCGCTCCATCCGAACCAGAGCCCGCCGCGTCGGCGCAGCGCATCCGCAAGCCCCACCGCCAGACCGCCGGCCCGCCCTTCGTCGGACAGCGGCCCGACGCGGTTGGACACGAAGACCAGTCGTCCCTCACCGTTCCTCAATGGTCCGTCCTCCATCGATTCGCGCGAGCCCACCATCGACGCATGTTCACGCCCTGCCAAGGGCGCCGTGTCTCAGCCAGGCGTGGACGGCGGAGACGTCGGCCAGCCGTGCCCGCGCCACGCTCTCGCCCTCGCCGACCTTGATCCCGACCCCGCCGGCCTTCTGAACCGCCGCCATGGCGTATTCGTCGGTCGTGTCGTCGCCGACATAGAGGGGGAGGCGCCCGGCGAAAGCGGCCTCGTTCAGGAGCGCGGCGACGGCCACGCCCTTGTCCATGCCGGCGGGGTGCACCTCGACGATGCGGTTGCCCGGCATCACCTTGAACCCGTCCTCCTCGGCCACGGCCCGGGCCATGGTTTCACGTGAAACCTCTTCCAGCTCGGGGTGCTCGCGATAGTGGAGGACCAGGGCCGAGCCCTTGTCCTCCAGCCGCAGGCCCGGATGGGCGGCAAGCGCGTCCGTCAGGCGCGATCTGATGCGGTCGAGGGCGTGCGGATCGACCGAGCGCTCGATCGCGGCCTTCGGGGAGCGCCGCAGCTCCAGGCCGTGGACGCCGGCCGCCGCGAAGGCGAGGGGGGAGAGGAACCGGTCGAGATCCTCGATGCGGCGTCCCGAGACGATGGCGAGCGCGCCGGAGAGGCGTTCGGAAAGCGCGGTGAGGCTGTCCAGCGCGTCCGGCTCGATCGCGACCGCGTCCGGGTCGTCGCGAAAGCCGACGAGCGTGCCGTCGAAATCGAGAAAGAGCGCGTGGCGGGACGGGTCGAGCGGGGACGGTGTCTGCATCGACCCGCATCTAGGGGGCGCTGCGGCGAAGGCCACGATCAGAGTGGTCATGATGGAGGGCAGGGTTGGTCGATGCGTTCCCGCCCTTGAACGAACACCCCCCTCTGCCCTGCCGGGCATCTCCCCCTCAAGGGGGGAGATCATTCGCTAAGAGGCATGCGCATATCCGGACGGGTCGCCATGCCGTCAACCTGCGATCTCCCCCTCTTGAGGGGGAGATGGGCGGCAGCCCAGAGGGGGGTCCGAAGCAGAGCCGCGCCGGACTGACGTCACCCCAACGCCCGCCGCGCCGTGACCAGCGCGGCGGCGATCTTCTCGTCGTAGCGGTTGCGCGCGAAGCCCGGCCCGTTGTAGCGGCGCGCGAAGCCGGCATGGTCGCCGCGCTCCAGCAGCCGGTGCAGATGGCCGAGCTTCAGGAAGCGTGCCCCGATCTCCAGCTGGCCGGCGGCCGAGGCGCGGGCGGCGGCCGCCAGTTCCAGCGCGCTTTGATAGCCGAGCGCCCGCCAGTGCGAGCCCATCACCTGCGCGAGGCCCCAGGAGGCGGAGGCATAGGCCGCGGCGGCGTCGATCGAGGCGGCGCGGGCCAGAAGCGCCCAGCGGGAGGCCTGCGTGCGCGGATTGCGCACCGCCCCCGCGCGGGGATGGGACAGGCCGGCGGTCCGCGCGATGCGCCGGGACTCGCCGGACAGGAGCCGGTCGAAATAATGCCCCTCGAAGCGGATCAGCGGCTCGCGCCGGTCCCCGACCGGGGCGAAGGCCCGCGCGTTCGTCTCGACGATCGCGATCGCGAGGAGGACGGCGGGCGAGATGCCGTTCGCCGCGCCCACATTTTTCGCCGCCTCGATGATGTCCGCTTCGATCCTCATGCCGGCCTCCGTTCTTCGGAAAAGCCTTCATTGTCCGCGAGGATCGGGGAAGGGGGATAAGTTCGGAGGATGGGAGGCGAGGCGCCGTCCGAGTCGTCGTGCACTGCGGCGGTCGAACACCCCCCCTCTGGGCTGCCGCCCATCTCCCCCGCAAGGGGGGAGATCATTCGTTGGGATGAATGCGCTTCGTCCTGCCCCGGAAAGTAGCCGACCGCCGCAACCGCGATCTCCCCCCTTGCGGGGAGATGCCGGCAGGCAGAGGGGGGCGCCGTAGAGCGCGTCGCCGGGGCGCCGTCGAAGCGTCGGCGTCCGAGAACGCTCTGCGCGCCCCTACGCCGCCTCGGCGAGGGCCTTGCGGCCCTCTTCGCGCTCCGCTGCGCGCAGCGAGGCGCCGGAGACGGGCCGGGCGCCCATGTCGCCGGCCATCTCGTTGGCGATCATGTCGGCCGTGATGGCCGAGAGCGTCCAGCCCAGATGCCCGTGGCCGGTGTTGTAGTAGACGCCCTTGCGGCGTCCGGCGCCGACGCGCGGCATCATGTCCGGCATCATCGGGCGAAGGCCCGCCCAGGGCACGACGGACGCGGTGCCGATGCGCGGGAAGCGGTGGCGGCACCAGGCGACGAGCGGCTTGATGCGGTCCCAGCGGATGTCGCGGTTCTCGCCCGCGAACTCGGCGGTGCCGGCGATGCGCATGCGGCTTTCGCCCAGGCGCGAGGTGACGATCTTGGCCTTGTCGTCGAGGAGCGAGACCCAGGGCGCGCCGGCCCGGCTCTCCTCGTCCTCGAGGTTCACCGTGATCGAATAGCCCTTCACCGGATAGATGTTCACCCGGTCGCCGAGCTGCGCGGCGAAGCGGCGCGAGGCGACGCCCGCGCAGACCACGACCGCGTCGTAGCGGTCCAGGCGCTTGGGCTCGTCGGTCGTCTCCCACTCCACCGTGACGCCGTCCTCGTCGTGGCGGAGCTGCGAGACGTCGGCGTCGTAGCGGATCGTGACCCCGGCGCGCTCGCAGGCGTCGGAGAGGCCGCGCGTGTATTTGTGGATGTCGCCGGTGAAGTCGCTCTCGGTGAAGAAGCCGCCGTGGAAGGTGCCCGCCAGCGTCGGCTCGATGGCGTGGATTTCGTCGTTCGTCAGCGCCCGGCGCGACAGGCCGCCCTTGGCGTAGAGCTTCGTCACGCGCTCGGCGTGCTCGTATTCGGACTTCGATTCGTAGACGTGGAGGATGCCGCGCTTCTCCAGATCGAATGAGAAGCCCTCCTGTTCGGCCATGCCGACGAGATGCTCGCGCGCCGCGATCGCCATCTTCACGGTCGCGATCGTGTTCTCCTCGTAGGAGCGGGCGGCCAGGACGAACTCCGCCATCCAGGACAGCTTGTGCCAAGTGGGCGCGGGATGGACGAGGAGCGGCGCGTCCTTCTTCAGCATCCACTTGATGCCCTTGATGAAGGTCGCGGGGTTGTTCCAGACCTCGGCGTTGGAGGCCGAGAGCTGGCCGCCATTGGCGAAGGAGGTCTCCATGCCGGCGAAGGGCTGGCGGTCGAAGACCGTCACGTCGAAGCCCTGACGCATCAGCTTGTAGGCGGTGGTGATGCCGGTGATACCCGCGCCGATGACGGCGACGGTCTTGGCGGAGGAAGCAAGCATGAGGCACGATCCCGATCGAACGCCGGCGCTCTGGCTCGAAGCGTTCTCGTCGTGCCCCTCTCCGTCATTGGCCTGAGAGCTTCACGGCAGCCGGAGAATTCCAGTCGTCCGCTTTCTCCTTCGGCGGACGGACGCGGAAGCGCCCGTCACTCTCCGGATTTCAAAACGCCGCGCGGTCCGTTTGCCTGAGAGATTCCGGGGCGGTTGCTCCTTCGGCGCCGGCCCGTTCGGACCGGTCTCTCCCGCAGCGGCGGTCGATGAGAGGACGATACAGGAGGCCTACCCACCGGGCAAGATCAAAGAATAGGCAGTCGGGACGCCGAGGGCGGTGCCGTCGTCGCTCCCGGTGTCTTGGCGTCGAGTCCTTCATGCCCTCATCCGGCTGCCGCCACCTTCTCCCCGCAGGGGAGAAGGCGAAGCCTCGACGCCGCGCTCGTCCAGGAGCCGAAGACTGCGCCTATGCCGCGATGCGCTGACCGGACCCCGTGTCGAACAGGTGGAGATGCGCCGGGTCCGCCACGGCGGTGACGCCGTCGCCGATCTCGTGGCGGGCGTAGCCGGGCAGGCGCACGGCGATCTCCGGCCCGCCGCCCCTCGGCGTGCCGTAGACGTAGCTCTCCGCGCCGACGATCTCGACCGCCGAGACGGTGAGGTCGAAGGCGGGCCGGCCGGCCGGGGCCGAGCCGTTCTCCGCCAGGGCCATGTGCTCGGGGCGCATGCCGAGCGTGCGGCCGGGCGCGATGTCGGAGCGGGAATCGAGGCCCGAGACGTGGGCGCCGGTCTCAGTGCCGATCGGCACGAGATTCATGGCCGGCGAGCCGATGAAGGAGGCGACGAAGAGCGAGGCGGGCCGCTCGTAGAGCTCCAGCGGCGTGCCGACCTGCTCGATGCGGCCGGCATTCAGCACCACCAGCCGGTCGGCGAGGGTCATCGCCTCCAGCTGGTCGTGGGTGACGTAGAGGCTGGTGGTCTTCAGCCGCTTCTGGAGCGAGCGGATCTCGGCGCGCATCTGGACGCGCAGCTTGGCGTCGAGATTGGACAGCGGCTCGTCGAAGAGGAAGGCCGCCGGCTCGCGCACGATGGCGCGGCCCATGGCGACGCGCTGGCGCTGGCCGCCCGAAAGCTGGCGCGGCTTGCGGTCGAGCAGCGCCTCGATCTGGAGATTGGCGGCCGTCGCCTGGATGCGCCGCTCGATCTCGGCTTTCGGGGTGCCCTGGTTCTTCAGCCCGTAGGAGAGGTTCTGACGAACCGTCATGTGCGGGTAGAGCGCGTAGTTCTGGAACACCATGGCGATGTCGCGCTGGGCCGGCTCCAGGCCGTTCACCACCTTGTCGCCGATCCGAACCTCGCCGCGCGTGATCGATTCCAGCCCCGCGACCATGCGAAGGAGGGTCGACTTTCCGCAGCCCGAAGGCCCGACGAGGACGACGAACTCGCCGTCGGCGATCGAAAGGGACACGCCCTTGACCGCTTCCTCGGTGCCGCCGGCATAGGTCTTGCCGACCTCTATGAGATCAATCGAGGCCAACTCACTTCTCCGTTTCGACGAGGCCGCGCACGAACCAGCGCTGCATCAGGACCACGACCGCCACGGGCGGGAGCATGGCGAGGATCGCCGTCACCATGACGATGTGCCACTGCGTCTCGGCGTCGGCGAAGGAGATCATCCGACGCAGGGCGATGACGATGGTGTTCATGTCGTTGGTGGTGGTGATGAGCAGCGGCCAGAGATACTGCGTCCAGCCGTAAATGAACATGATGACGAAGAGCGCCGCGAGGTTGGTCTTCGACAGGGGCAGGAGGATGTCCTTGAAGAAGCGCCAGGGACCGGCGCCGTCGACGCGCGCGGCCTCCACGAGCTCCCCCGGAATGGTCAGGAAGAACTGTCGGAAGAGCAGCGTCGCCGTCGCCGAGGCCATCAGCGGCACGATGAGCCCGGCATAGGTGTTGATGAGCCCGAGATCGACCATCACCGCATAGGTGGGGAGGATTCGGACCTCGACCGGCAGCATCAGCGTGATGAAGATGATCCAGAAGAAGGCCATGCGGCCGGGAAAGCGGAAGAAGACGATCGCGAAGGCCGAAAGCAGCGAGATCGCGATCTTGCCCACCGCGATGCCGAGCGCCATCACGGTGGTGTTGAACAGGAGCCGGTCGGCGCCCACGCCCCCGGTCTGGCGCACGCCCCCGAAGAGCGCCTGTCCGTAGTTCTCCAGGAACCGGTCGCCCGGCAGGAGCGGCAGCGGCGGGCGCAGGATCGTCTGGAGCGAATGGGTCGAGGCGACGAAGGTGTAGTAGATCGGGAAGGCGACGATGAGGACGCCGAGGATCAGGATCAAATGCGCCGTGTAGCGCGAGAAGCGGCTGATCCCGAGCGGGGCGCTCTCTTCGGCGCGGCCGAGCTTTTGCGCCGTGCCGGCGGGTCTGGTGGCGGCATCAGGCATAATGGACGCGCCTTTCGACGTAGCGGAACTGGAAGGCCGTCAGCGCGATCACGATGACCATCAGGATCACCGACTGGGCCGCCGAATCGCCGAGGACGAGATTCACGAAGCCGTCGTGATAGACCTTGTAGACGAGCGTCTCGGTCGCCTTGCCCGGCCCGCCGCCCGTCACCGCATGGATGATGCCGAACGTGTCGAAGAAGGCGTAGGTCGTGTTGATCACGAGCAGGAAGAAGGTCGTCGGTGCCAGCAGCGGAAAGACGATCGTCCAGAAGCGCTTGGGGCCGGACGCGCCGTCGATGGCGGCGGCCTCGATCAGCGTCTTCGGGATCGCCTGAAGCCCGGCGACGAAGAACAGGAAATTGTAGGAGATCTGCTTCCAGGCCGCTGCCGCGATGACGAGCGCCATGGCCTGATCGCCCTTCAGGAGCGGGTCCCAGGCAAAGCCGGCGGAGCGTAGGCTGAAGGCGAAGGTGCCCATGGCCGGGTTGAACATGAACAGCCAGACCATGCCCGCGATCGCCGGGGCGATGGCGTAGGGCCAGATCAGCATGGTGCGGTAGAAGCCCTTGCCGCGGATGATCTTGTCGGCCTGGACGGCGAGAAGAAGCGCGATCGCCATGGCGAAGAAGGCGACCAGCGCGGAGAAGACCGCCGTGTTCTGCAGCGCGTTCAGATAGGCCGGGTCGGACAGGACGCGGCGGAAGTTGCGCAGGCCGACGAAGCTGGAGGAGAGGCCGAACGGGTCCTCGCGCAGCACCGACTGATAGAGCGCCTGGCTGGCCGGCCAGTAGAAGAAGATCGCGATGATGACGAGCTGCGGGGCGAGCAGCACGTAGGGCAGGACCTTGTTGGGAAAGACCACGCGGGGCGTCATCGTTCGGCTTTCATGCGTGGTCGCGCTTTCTCGTGGAGCATTGCGGCGGCGGGCCCCCCTCTGGGCTGCCGCCCATCTCCCCCGCGAGGGGGGAGATCACGCGGTAGGAGCGCCGCCGAATCGTCTTCGACGCCTCGGAGGGCGCACTTCGATTTGAAACTGCCGATCTCCCCCCTTGAGGGGGAGATGCCCGGCAGGGCAGAGGGGGGCGAGCCGCCGCGACCTCGAAGGACGACGACAGCCCGCCCCGTCCGGTCAGTTGCCGAGGGCTTCCTGGATGGCGGCGTTGCCGCGCTCCACGGCCCGGTCCAGCGCTTCCTGCGCCGTCTGCTGGCCGGCCAGCATCCGCTCGAACTCCTCGTTCTGAATGTCGCGGATCTGCGGCAGGTTGACGAGGCGCACGCCGCGCGAGTTCTCGGTCGGCTCCTTGCCCATCATCTGCGAGATCGGGATCTCGCGGCCCGGGTTCTCCTCGTAGAAGCCCGATTCCTTCGTCGCCTCGTAGGCGGCGAGCGTCACCGGCAGATAGCCCGAGACCTGATGCAGGCGCGACTGGATCTCGGTCTGCGACAGGAACTCGAAGAAGGCCGCGACGCCCTCGTATTCCTCGTCCGACTTGCCGTCGAAGACCCAGAGCGAGGCGCCGCCGGGGATGGTGTTCTGCGGCGCGCCCTCGGCTTCCGGATAGTAGGGAAGCTGGCCGAGCCCGTAATTCATGCCGGAGTTGATGACGTCGCCGAGACCGCCGGAGGACTCGGTCATGATCGCGCACTCGCCCGACAGAAAGAGCTGCTTGGCCTCGGAGGTGCGGCCGCCGTAGCGGAACGTGTCGTCGGCGGCGAGATCGGCGATGTTCTGGAAGTGCGTGACGAACTGGCCCTCGTTGATCTTCAGCTCCACGTCGGAGCCGGCGAGGCCGTTCTCGTTGGTCCCGTACTGGAGGTTGTTCCAGGCCGCGAAGTTCTCCAGGCCGATCCAGGTCAGCCAGGTGGAGGTCAGGCCGCAGGGCGCCGCGCCGGACTCCTTGATGGTGCGGGCGGCCTCGAAGACCTCCGGCCAGGTGGTCGGCGGGGTCTCGGGGTCGAGACCGGCTTCCTCGAACAGGTCCTTGTTGTAGTAGAGGATCGGCGAGGAGGAATTGTAGGGGAAGGACAGCATCGTGCCGTCCGGGCGCGAATAGTAGGCGACGATGCCCGGCAGATACTGCGAGGGATCGAACTCTGACCCGCCCATCGACAGGATGTCGGCGACCGGCTTCACCGCGCCTTCGGCGTTCATCATCACGCCGGTGCCGACGTCGAAGACCTGGATGATGTGCGGGGCCTGGCCGGCGCGGAAGGCGGCGATACCGGCGTTCAGCGTCTCGGGATAGGTGCCGCGATAGGCCGGGACGACCCGGTAGTCCGACTGCGATTCGTTGAATTCCTTCGCCAGCGTCTCGACGACGTCGTTGTTGGCGCCGGACATGGCATGCCACCACTGGATCTCGGTCTGCGCCGAGGCGGGCATGGCGAAGGCGACGGAGGCCAGGAGCGCAGCTCCACCGGCCCTTGCGAGGGTGTTCTTCATGTCAAATCGTCTCCCCAGGGGGCCGTTCTTCAAGTGACGGCGTCGTCCTCCTAACGACGCTGCCCGACGGCTGCGTGAAACTTCTATGACAGTTCGGTGACGCGTGAAACCCCTGGCTGCGCTCGCAAAACGCCGCGCCGACGGAAATACCTGTCGCGGTAAACGCCGCAGAACACGCTCGAGGGCGCGGCGCCGGACCATCACAGGCTGAATCCTGCGCCGTCGCCGGCAACCTCGGGTGCGGTCAGCGCCGTGTCAGACGCCGGCGCGCGGCTTCGACGCCGATCTCGACCAGCGTGCGGTGGGTGATCGTCATGGCGAGCGCGGCTTCCTTGCGGCTCGTCAACACGTCCGCCTCGATGCGCGAGAGCGTCGAAACGAGGCCCGCGCGGTCCCAGGCCGCGGCGGCGGCCAGGAGCGCGTCCTTGCGCCGGAAGTGCGGCCGGCGCTTCTCCACCGCCGCGCCGACGGTCGCGCCGCCCGCCTCCACCTCCTCGCGGATCGACAGGAGCTGGTGGAAGTGGCGCAGCAGCGCCGAATGGAGCTGGAAGGTGGAGGTGCCGGACGAGGTCAGGCGCTCGATCAGCTCGGGCAGCTTGCGCACGTCGCCGCCGGCCGCCGCGTCCACCGCCTCGTCCACCGTCTCGGCCGACACGTCGCCCACGACGGCCGCCACGTCCTCCTCGGTGATGCCGGGGCGCCCGTGGGCGTAGAGACAGAGCTTGCGGACCTCGCCGCGCGAGGCCATGCGGTCGGCGCCGAGCCGGCTCTTCAGGAGCTCGCGCGCGCCGCGCTCGATGACGAGGCCGCTCGCCCCCGTCTCCTCGTCGATCATGCGGTCGAGCGCGCGGCCCTCGTCCTGGTAGCAGGGCAGGGCCATCGCGGCGTGGCCGCGCTCGGCGTTGAGGCGCAGGCCCGAATTCTTCTTCAGGTCGCCCGCCTCGATGACGACGACGGCGTCCCTCGGCGGGTCGGCGGCGAGATCGGAGACGGCGTCGGCCAGATTGCGGCCGTTGCCCGCACCCTTCACCCGGATCAGCCGGCGCCCGCCGAAGAGGCTGATCGTGCGCGCCTCGTCGAAGAGACGGCCGATCTCGCGCTCCAGCTCGTCCGCCTGCAGGAGGACGGAGGCGAAGGGGTCCGAGCGATCGACGCCGGACTTGTCCGCGATCGCCTCGGCCCGTTCGGCGACGAGGCCGGGATCCGGCCCGTAGAGCAGGATCACCGGAAAGGCGTGGTCGGGCCGCGCCAGGAAGGCGTCGACCTCGCCGGCGCGCTTCTGGGCCATCAGGTCCGGGGCAGGGCGGCGGCCGAGGGCTGCCCGGAGACGTCGCCGCGAAGGATGGGCGCGATGGCGAGGGTGATCTGCGCGGCCAGCGTCTCGCCCGCGTTCTGCCGCGCGTTCAGAAGCGCGCGCTGGGCGGCGAAGAGCTGGTCCGACCGGTCGTAGGGCGAGGTGGCGAAGCGCGAACCGCGCGCCACGATCCGCCCGTCGGCGACGCGGGTCACCGTGTAGGTGGCGCTCATGCGGTAGACGCTGGCGCGCGGCGTGCCGCTGCCGCCCTGGATCGAGACGGCGGAATCCGATCCGGAGACGGCGAGCGTCACCTGATAGATCGGGTCGCGCACCGGCTCGGCGCCGTTCAGCTGGAACAGAAGCGCGTTGCGCAGGATCTGGTCGGTCCGCGCCTGCGCCTCCACGACGGCGATCCGGCCGCGAAGCTGGGCGAGCGCGGCGTTGGAGGCGCCGGTCGCGGGATCGATCGACGTGGTGCCGTAGAGCGGCGCGGCCTGACAGGCGGCGAGGGCCAAGGCGAGGCCGAGCGCGGCGGCGCGGCCGGCGCGGCGCGTGAAGGTGCTAGAGGACGACATTGACGATCCTTCCCGGAACCACGACCACCCGCTTGGGGCGCTCACCCTTCAGCGATTCGCGCACGAAGTCGAGGGCGAGAATCATCGCCTCCACCTCGTCCTTGCCGGCCTCCGCCGGCACGCGCACGTCGCCGCGCTTCTTTCCGTTGATCTGCACCGGCAGCACGATCTCGTCGTCGCGCAGGAGCGCCGGATCGACGCTCGGCCAGGGCGCGGCCGCCACGAGCTCGTCCCGGCCCAGCTCCCGCCAGCACTCCTCGGCCAGATGCGGCATCATCGGCGCGAAGAGGCGCACGAGGATCGACAGCGCCTCAGCGCCCGCCGCGCGCAGCGATTCATCGGCCTGCACCGCCTCCGGCTGGAGCGCGGCGAAGAGCGCGTTGACCAGTTCGTAGATGCGCGCGACCGCCTTGTTGAAGGCGAGGCGCTCGATGTCGTCGGCCACGCCCGCGGCGGTGCGGTGGGCGGCGCGGCGCACATTCGTCGCCGCCTCGCTCCACGCGCCGTCGAAGCCGCCCGTCGCCGGCCCGGCGTTCTCGGCCACCAGACGCCAGACACGCTGCACGAAGCGGTGCGCGCCTTCGACGCCCGCCTCCGTCCAGATCACGTCGCGCTCGGGCGGCGAGTCCGACAGCATGAACCAGCGCGCGGTGTCTGCGCCGAGCGAGGCGATGATGTCGTCGGGATCGACGACGTTCTTCTTCGACTTCGACATCTTCTCGATGGAGCCGATCTCGAGCGGTGCGCCGTCCGAGAGGCGCCGGGCGCGGCGCTCGCCGCCCTCCTCGAAGAAGTCGACGTCGACCGGCGGCACCCATTCGCGCGCCGTGCCCTCGCCGAGCGTCCGGTAGGTCTCGTGGACCACCATGCCCTGCGTGAACAGGCCCTTGAAGGGCTCGGCCACGTCCATGTGGCCGGTCGCGCTCATCGCCCGCGCGAAGAAGCGCGAGTAGAGGAGATGCAGGATCGCGTGCTCGATGCCGCCGATATACTGGTCCACCGGCAGCCAGCGGTCGGCGATCGCGGGAACGGTCGGCGTTTCGGCCTGCGGGCTGGTGAAGCGCGCGAAGTACCACGAGGAATCGACGAACGTGTCCATCGTGTCCGTCTCGCGCCGGGCCGGGCCGCCGCATTGCGGGCAGGCGACGTGGCGCCAGGTCGGGTGCCGGTCGAGCGGGTTGCCGGGCGTGTCGAACTCGACCTCCGGCGGAAGGGTGACGGGCAGGTTCCCGTCCGCCTCGGGCACCGCGCCGCAGGTCTCGCAGTGGATGACCGGGATCGGGCAGCCCCAGTAGCGCTGGCGCGAGATCAGCCAGTCGCGCAGGCGGAACCGCGTGACGCCCCGGCCGGACCCGCGCGCCTCGAACCACTCGATCGTGCGCTCGATCGCCTCCTCGCCGGTCGCCTCGCTTACGCCCGCGAACTGCTCGACATAGACGACGCGCTCCGACTTGGCCGGCACCAGCGCCGTGTCGGCGATCTCGTTCGTCTCGCCGGGCATGTGGAAGGCGTTGCGCACGAGGAGGTCGTATTTGCGGGCGAAGTCGAGATCGCGCTGGTCGTGCGCCGGGCAGCCGAAGACGGCGCCCGTGCCGTAGCCCATCAGCACGAAATTGCCGATCCAGACCGGCAGCTCGCGGTCCTCGGCCGGATGGCGGACGGTGAGGCCGGTGTTTCGGCCGCGCTTCTCGGCCTTCTCCAGCGCCTCCTCCGAGGTGCCGATGCGCCGGCACTCGGCGTTGAACTCGGCCAGCGCCTCGTCCTTTGCCTCCAGCGCCAGCGAGAGCGGATGGTCGGGCGAGATCGCCACGAAGCTCGCGCCGTGCATCGTGTCCGGGCGCGTGGTGAAGCAAGTGATCGCCTCGAAGCCCGCCGTCGGCGTCGTCAGGGCGAAATCGACCTCGAGCCCACGCGACTTGCCGATCCAGTTGCGCTGCATCAGCTTCACCTTCTCCGGCCAGCCGGGAAGGCCGTCGAGGGCGGCGTCGAGATCCTGCGCGAAGTCGGTGATCTTCAGGAACCACTGCGTCAGGTCGCGCTGCTCGACGAGCGCGCCCGAGCGCCAGCCGCGCCCGTCGATCACCTGCTCGTTGGCGAGCACGGTCATGTCGACCGGGTCCCAGTTGACCTTGGCGGAGCGCCGCTCGACGAGGCCGGCCTTCCAGAAGTCGAGGAACAGCTTCTGCTGATGGCGGTAGTAGGCGGGGTCGCAGGTGGCGAATTCGCGGGACCAGTCGAGCGACAGGCCCATCGTCTTCAGCTGGCCCTTCATCGTCTCGATGTTGGCGTAGGTCCAGTCGCGCGGGTTCACCTTGTTGTCGCGCGCCGCGTTCTCGGCCGGCAGGCCGAAGGCGTCCCAGCCCATCGGATGCAGGACGTTGAAGCCCCTGGCGCGCTTGTAGCGGGCGACGACGTCGCCCATCGCGTAGTTGCGCACGTGGCCCATGTGAATGCGCCCCGAGGGATAGGGGAACATCTCCAGCACGTAATAGGGATCGCCGCCGGCGGCCGTGTCGGTTTCGAAGAGCTTCGCCTCGTCCCAGGCCTTTCGCCAGCGCGGTTCGGAGCTTTTCGGATTGTAGCGTTCGGTGGCCATGGAAGATCGTCGATCGGTCAGAATGTCGGCTGGGCGTTCGGAACGGTTCTTAGCCGCTCCCGCCGCCGGACGCCATGCCGGTCGGATCAGCCGTGCGCGGTGAGGAGATGGGCGGCCGCCGCCGCGAAGAAGATGGCGATCGAGCCCTCGATGAGGCGGCGCGCCCGCGCGTAGAGCGCGACCATCGGCGCGGAGGAGAAGACGAGCGCGTAGGTGGAGAAGATCGTGATGCCGAGCGCGATGCAGCCGACGAGGATCATCGGCAGGACATGCGCCGGCATGCCCGGCCGAAGGCCGAGCGACATGATCGAGATCCAGCCGAGGATCGCCTTCGGATTGGTGAGGTGGATGAGCAGGCCCCGACGGTAGAGCGTGCCGTAGGAGACGCTGCCGGGCGCGCTCGCGCCCGGGTCGATCGGGCGCGCGGTCATCGCGGCCTTCGCCGCCTTGTAGGCGAGGAACAGAAGATAGAGCCCGCCGACGATCCGAACGATCGTCATGGCCCCGGCATAGGTGGCGAGGACGGCGGAGAGGCCGCTCGCGGCCAGACACGCCCACGTCGCCGAACCGGTGATCGTGCCGCAGGCGAAGGCGAGGGCGGGGCGCCGGCCCTGGCGCATCGCCGTGCCCATGATCGCCATGTTGCTCGGCCCCGGGCTCGCCGTGGTCAGGACGTAGGCGAGATAGACCGGCAGGAGATGGGTCAGCGTCTGCATCGTCGATCGTCCGAGCGGGGGCGGGCCGGACGCGCGAGCGCTCGGAGCCCGAAAGCTCTAGCATGGGCCGCGTGGGGATACAGCCGCCGCGCGTTCGACTTCGCGCGGCGGCTTCCCTACTTCGCGGGGCACGAAGCGTTGTCGACGGAGAGGCGAGATGGGATCGCGGACGATGAAGGCGGTGATCGCGAACGGGGCCGGCGGGCCGGAGGTGCTGACCTTCGTGGAGCGCGAACGGCCCGAGCCGGGACCGGGCGAGATCCTGGTGCGCATCCGCGCGGCCGGCATCAACCGGCCGGATGTCGCGCAGCGCAATGGCGGCTACCCGCCGCCGCCCGGCGCCTCCGACATTCTGGGGCTGGAGTTCGCCGGAACGGTCGAGGCGCGGGGCGAGGGCGCCGAGCGCTTCGCCCTCGGGGCGCGGGTGATGGGGCTGGTCGCGAGCGGCGGCTATGCCGAATATGTCGTCGTCCACGAGACCAACGCCTTGCCCGTCCCGGACGCTCTGTCCGACGTCGAGGCGGGCGCCGTGCCGGAAACCTTCTTCACCGTCTGGACCAACGTCTTCGAGCGCGCCCGCCTGCGGGCCGGCGAGACGATCCTGATCCATGGCGGCTCGTCGGGCATCGGCACGACGGCGATCCAGCTCGCCAAGGCCTTCGGCGCCAGTGTGATCGCGACGGCGGGCAGCGCGGCCAAGCTCGACGCCTGCCGGGCGCTCGGCGCCGACGTGCTCATCAATTATCGCGATGAGGATTTCGTCGAGGTGGCGAAGGCGGCGACGGACGGGCGCGGGCCGGAGGTCATTCTCGACATGGTCGGCGGCGACTACGTGCAGAAGAACCTGCGCCTCGCCGCCGTGGACGGCCGCATCTCGCAGATCGCCTTCCTGAACGGCCCGAAGGTCTCGCTCGACCTGACGCCGCTCCTCGTCAAGCGCCTGACGCTGACGGGATCGACGCTCCGCGCGCGGTCCGTGGCGATGAAGGCGGAGATCGCAGACGCGCTGGCCGAGCACGTCCTGCCGCTTCTGGCGGACGGTCGCGTCAGGCCGGTCATCGACACGGTCGTGCCCTTCGCGGAGGTCGCGAACGCCCACCGGCGCATGGACGAGGGCTCCCATGTGGGCAAGATCGTCCTGACGATGGGCTGAGCGACGTGCCGACGATGGACCCGGCATCGCGGATGACGGTGCCGGAGGCGATCCTCTTCGATCTCGACGGGACGCTCGCCGACAGCCTGCCGTCGCTGGCCGCGATCACCAATGCGGTTCTGCGGGCGCGCTCGCGAGAGGAACAGCCCGTCTCGCGCCTGCGCCTCTTCGTGGGCGACGGGCCCGCCAAGCTGGTGGAACGGGCGCTGGAGGCGACGGGCGGCGCCTCGGCGCAGGAGGCGAGCGACGCGGTCGCCGAGTTCATGGCGCTCTACGAGGCCTCGCCGGTGGAAGGCACCGTTCTCTATCCGGGCGCGGCGGCGTGTCTCGATGCGCTTTCGGGCGCCGGCATCAAGCTCGGCATCTGCACCAACAAGCCGGAGGCCGTGTCGCGGCTTCTCGTCGGCGGCCTCGGCCTGCTCGACCGCTTCGGCGCCCTCGTCGGCGGCGACAGCTGCGCGGTGCGAAAGCCGGCGGCCGAGCCGGCGCTGGAGGCCTGCCGCCGGCTCGGCGTCGATCCGGCGCGCAGCTGGTTCGTCGGCGACAGCGAGCACGACGTCGCCTGCGGCCGGAGCGCCGGCTGCGCGGCCACGATCCTCGTCACCTACGGCTATCTGCGCGTGCCCGTCGAGGAGATCGAGGCGGACGCTCTCGCGGGCGACCTGCGCGAGGTCGCGCGCCTTGCCCTGAGCGCGAGCGGCTGACGCCTCAGGGCGTCAGCGTCAGCACGCTGGCCGCGTTCGCCACCACCGCCTCGCGCGAGTAGAGAAGCGGCACATAGGCGCCCGCCGCCCAGAGCGGCGCGAGATCGCGGTAATGCGGGCTCGACGGGTCGCCGGACTGGCCGGGCGCGTTGATGACGCGGCTCTCGTCCCACCGGCCGACATCGAGGACCATGCGGAAGGACGCGCCCGAGCGCACGACGAAGTTCTCGTCATAGGTCGCCGCGCGCGGCGTGTGCGCCGAGCCGCCGATGGCGAGCGGGCCGACGCTCGACTGCGCCGCCTCGGCCTCCGACAGGAGCGGCGCGATTTCCGGCACGAAATGCGCCCGGTGGATCGCGCCCCAGCGCCACTTCGCCGGGTCCTCGCCCATCAGCTCCACGGCCCGCGCGAAGCCGGCGTCGAAGGCGCGGGTCAGGATCTCGTCCCGCGCCCCTCGCGGATCGTCTCCCAGACGCTCGTCCGGGTTCTCCAGAAGGTCCAGCACCGCGCCGATCTCGCCGGCCGCGACGATGGCGCGCGCGGGTTCGGGAACGGCGACGTCGACCGTCTCGCGCCCGAGCGGGGCGAAGATCATGATCTCCGCCAGCGCCGCCGCGCCGCTGTCCGCCGAGGCGAAGCCGTCCCACGCCTTGAGCATGGAGAGCGCTCGCGCCTTCGCCTCGTCCCGCGGGTCTAGCATCGCCTGGACGAGCGCGGCGAGCCGCCGCCCGACCATGGTGCCGTCGTCGTTCTGGAGCCGCATCGCGTCGTTCACCGAGACGGACGCGTTCTGCGACAACACCTCCGCGATCCGCTCGTAGCGCGAGGGATTGGCCCATTCGAAGCCGATGGGCTTGTCCGCCACCGGGAAGTCCGGCGGCAAATTCATCTCGTTGGCGGTGGCGAACCAGCCCTTTTCGGGATTGTAGGAGGAGGGGAGTTCGGAGCGCTCCAGAAAGCCCCATTCGTAGCGCCCGTCGCCCGGAACCGGCAGCAGCCCGTCCCAGCCTTCGCGCCTCGGCGTCATGCCGGCGGCGATCCAGCCGATATTGCCTTGCGTGTCGGCATAGACCTGGTTCTCGGAGGGCGCGGCGAAGCGGTTCATCGCCGTCTCGAACTCCTGCCAGTTCCGCGCCGTCATGTAGTCCGACGAGCCGAAATAGGCCGAGGTGCCGGGCTCCAGCCAGACGGTGCGCAGCGCGAAGGCGCGATGGTTGCCCTCGTCCACGCGAAGGACCGGACCATGGCGGGTGAAGCGAAGCTTCACGGTGCGCGGCTCGCCGCCCTTCACCGCGATCGTCTCCGTCTCGACGCGCATCGCCTCCCAGCCCTCGCCGTAGCGGTATTCGTCGGGGTTCTCGGGGTTCAGCTCGTAGACGTAGAGGTCCTCCTGATCGACCGAGAAGATCGTCAGCCCGAAGGCGATCGTGCCGTTGTGGCCGATGGAGATGCCGGGCAGGGCCGGCTCGCCCGCGCCGATCACCGACAGGCCCGGCGCGTTCAGGTGCACGATGTAGCGCAGCGAGGGAACGCCGTGCGCGCGGTGCGGATCGTTGGCGAGGATCGGCCGGCCGGTCGCGGTGCGGCTCGGCGCCACCACCCAGTTGTTGGAGCCGATCGTGTCGCGCGCCTCGCGCGAGGCCTTGAGGAAGTCGCGCGCCTCCAGCGCCGCGTCGCGCTGGCCGAGGGCCTCGAACTCCACGGGCTTGGTCGCGAGCTGATAGTCGGCGAGAACGTCCTCGGGGATGGAGCAGAGGTCGAGCCCTTCGGGGACGGACGCGGTCCAGTCCGGCTCGAGCTTGGCGCGCAGGCGGTCGGCCTCCAGACCGGCCGCGCAGGCGACGCGGGCGCGCTCCACTTCGGAGGCGGCGTTGCGGGTGAGGCCGTGGCTGCGGATGCGGACCACGTCCTCCGGGCTCCAGCGTTCGGGGCGGCTGCCGCTCGCCCTGAACTGGACCGGCAGCTCGATCTCTTCGTCGAGCACCTGATCGACATAGGCGTTCAGCCCCTCGACGAAGGCCTCGGTATAGAACTTCGCCTTCGGCCCGTAGGAGGCCCATTCGGCCTCCATGTCGCCTCTGTAGAGAAAGAGCCGGGCGGCGCGGTCCTGCTCGGCGAAGGAGGGGCCGAAGCTCTCCGACAGACGCCCGAGCCCGCGCTTGCGCCAGAGGTCGATCTGCCAGAGCCGGTCGCGGGCGGCATTGTATCCCTGCAGGAAGAGCGCGTCGCGCTCGCTTTCCGCGTAGATGTGGGGGATGCCCCAATGGTCGAGCACGATCTCGGCCGGGCTTTCCAAACCGGGGACCTGCCGCGTCTCACGTGAAACGGCGCTTGCGAATTCGGCCTCAGCCGAGGCGGACTGACCGACCAGCGTCGATCCGAGAAGCGTGGCGGCGATGAGCTTCACCATGGTCATGAGGGCGGCACCTCTTGATGCGGCCCGGACTGTAAGGGCGGCTTAGGAGATAACGCAAGAGACGCCTACAGTGCGGCGACCCGGTCCTGCCGGCAAGCCGAAGGCCGAAGGCTTCGCAGGAGATCGACGAGCGCGGCGCCGGAGGCCTCCAGAGAGCCGGAATTGTCGATGACGAGATCGTAGGGCACGCCCGGCGCGCAGAAGCGCTCCGAGCGCTTCAGCCGCGCCTCGACCGCCGCTCCGCTTTCGCGGCCCCGCGCCGCGATGCGCCGCGCCAGCACCTCGATCGGCGCGGTGATCTCGACGGCGAAGGCGCTTGCGTAGCGCGCGCGCATGTCCGGCAGGACGCCGCGCGAGAGATTGGCGACGACCACGTCGCCTCGCGCGACGAGCTCGTCCACCGCGGCCGGGATGCCGTAGGAGCAGCCATGCGCGTCCCAGGAGAGGGCGAAGCCCTCGGCACGGCGAAGCGCCTCGAAGCGCTCCGGCGAGCAGCTGTCATGGGCCTCCGCGCCCTCGTCCGCCTCGCGGGTGATGACGCGGCGCACGAAGTGGAAGCGGCCCGGCGCCTCCTCGTCGAGCCGCCGGCGCGCGAGGCGCATGACCGAGTCCTTGCCCGAGCCGCTCGGGCCGACGATCGCGACGAAGGCGCCGCCCGTCACCGCGAGGCTCACGCGACCCGGCGTCCCTCGCGCCAGACCGAGCGCACCACCGGAATGCCGTCGCCGGCCGAAACGCGGATGATGTCGCCGCGCAGTCCCTCGGCGATCGAGCCGCGATCGGTGAGGCCGACCGTGCGAGCGGGCGTCGAGGTGACGAGGGCAGCGGCCTGCGGCAGGGAGATCGCATCGACGTCGCGGGCGAGCGCGAAGACGGCCTGCAGGAGGCTGGAGGGCACGTAGTCGGAGGAGAGGACGTCGAGGACGCCGGCCTTCGCCAGATCGCTGGCGGCGATGTTGCCCGAATGCGAGCCGCCGCGAACGATGTTCGGCGCGCCCATCAGGACCGAGAGCCCGCTCTCGTGCGCCGCGCGCGCGGCCTCCATCGTCGTCGGGAACTCGGAGACCGCGACGCCCTCGCCGACCGCCTCCTCGACATGGGCGAGGGTGGCGTCGTCGTGGCTCGCCATGGGAATGGAGCGGGCGCGGCAGTGCTCGGCGATCTCGCGCCGGTGCGGCGCCGAATAGCGCGCCGACTGGTCCACGCGGCGCTGCACGAAGGCGTCGAACTCGGCATCGCTCAGGCCACGCTTCTTCTTGTAGTAGAAGATGTAGGCGTCCATCGACTGGAACTGCCGCTGGCCCGGCGCGTGGTCCATCAGCGAGACGAGATGGACGTGCGGATCCTCGCGGAAGGCGGCGAAGGCGTCGAGCACGTCGGGCGCGGAGACCTCGCAGCGCAGATGCAGCTTGTGCTCGGCGCGAAGGCGCCCCTCCTTCATCGCCCGCTCGATGGCGTCGGCCAGATCGCGCATCTCCGCCGGGTCGAAACCCCCGTCCTCGTCCGAGCCCATGCGCAGGCAGTCGAAGACGGTGGTGATGCCCGAGCAGGCGACCTGGGCGTCATGCGCCTGGACGGCGCCGAGCATGTTCCAGCGAACGCCCGGACGCGGGCTGTAATGGCCCTCCAGATGGTCGGTGTGGAGTTCCACCACGCCCGGCATCAGATAGTCGCCGCCAAAATCCTCGCCGGTGCGCGAGGAGCCCGTGTCGATCGCGGCGATGCGTCCGTCCCGAAGGGTGACGCTGCCGGTCACGATCTCGTCGCCGAGGACGATGCGGGCGTTGGAGAGGACGGTTTCGGTGCTCATGCGTCAGGTCTTTCTGGTGGCTCTCGCGGCGGAGCCCGCCGCGTGTCTCACGGTCAGGCGGCGTCGAAATGGCCGAAGGCCGGCTGCGTCCGGGCATGGCCCGAAAGAGGATGGATGTCGACGACCTCAAAATCCGCGCCGCGTTCGCGCTCGGCGAAGAGCGCAAGGGTCGCGATCCGGTGGGGTGAAGCGAGAAGCGGCGCGAAGCGCGTCTCCAGCTCCGGCCGGACGGCGGCGCTCGCCGCCTCGTCGAGGCGCCCCGTGAGCGTCATGTGGAAGGCGAAGTCCTCGAAGACGTAAGGATAGCCCCAGCGCTCGAGATGCTCGCGCTGGCGCTCGGGCAGGGCCTCGGGACGGCGTCGCGCCCGGTCCTTCTCCGACAGGGGCGCGCGGAACGCCTCGAAGTCGCGAACGATGTCGGCGGCCAAGGCGTCGAGCGCCGCATGCCGGCTCTCCGGTACGATGGCGAAGAAGCCGGACGGCTGGCCGAGCGTGAGGCGAACGGCCTCCACCGGGGGACGCGCGGCGCACCAGCGGGCGAGCGCGGCCTTCAGCTCGCTCTCGGTGCGGCCTTCCGCCAGTTCGAAGGGGGCCTTCAGCGTCGCGTGGAAGCCGTAGCGCCGCGCGTCGGCGACGAGCGCCGGATCGGCCGCTCTCGATGCCTCGACGGTCCGCCCGAAGGCGCTGCGGCCGAGCCAGTCTTCCGCCGCCGTCAGCAGCCGGTCGCCGGGCGCGGGCGTGTAGTAGAGGGCGTATCGCATGGCTCAGTTTCCTGCCGCGCCGATGAAGCGCTGGCGCACCTTACGCGACAGCCAGTCGATCACGAAGATGCAGACGAGGACGTTCAGCACCACGAAGGCGACCTGGTCGAAGAGATTGGCCCGGAAGCGCTCGATGATGATCATGCCGACGCCGCCCGCCCCGACGATGCCGAGGACGGTGGCCGAGCGGGTGGAGGATTCGAAGAAATAGAGCCATTGGGACAGGAAGACGGGCAGCACCTGCGGCAGGTAGCCGTAGCGCACCACCTTCACCGGCGAGGCGCCGGTCGCCCGCACGCCCTCCACCTCCTTGCGGTCGATGTTTTCGATCGCCTCGGCATAGAGCTTGGAGAGGGTGCCCGTGTCGGAGACGATGATGGCGAGCACCCCCGCGAGCGGCCCGAGCCCCACGGCGCGCACGAAGACGAGGCCCCAGACGAGCTGGTCGACGCCGCGCAGAACGTCCAGGAAGCGGCGCACCAGATGGCGGAGCGGCGAGATCGGCATGGTGTTGCGCGCGGCGAGGAAGCCGATCGGCAGGGAGATGAGCGCGGCGATGAGCGTGCCGAGAAAGGCCATGGCGAGCGTCTGGGCGATGGCGCCGTAGATGTTGGCGTACTGCCAGCTCTCCATGTTGCGCCAGACGAACATGGTGGAGAGGAGCCGCCACGCCCGGTCGGAGGCGTAGGCGAGCTTCCAGACCTCGAAATACCAGAGCGAGCCGAGCGTATAGGCGAGGACCGCGAGGGCGAGCGCCCAACCGAGGCCGGCACCGCGGTTCGGGCCGAAGATCGCCGGATGCTCGGCCTCGAGCCTCGACACGGCGCCGGCGTCGAAATCGGCGAAACGGTTGGGGAGGGCGAGCGCGCTCATGCCAGGTTCTCCCGGCCGATCAGGCGGGCCCGCAGGGCCTCGGAGAGAAGGTCGATGATCGTCACCAGCACGATCACGATCAGGAGCACGGCGAGGACGCGGTCGTCGGAATAGAGGCTGATGACGCGGTTCAGCTCCGTGCCGATGCCGCCCGCGCCGACGAAGCCGACGATGGAGGAGGCGCGCACGTTGATCTCGAAGCGCAGCAATGTGTAGGAGGCGAAGTTCGGCAGGACCTGCGGCATCACGCCGTAGCGCATCTCCTCGAACCAGGTGCCGCCGACCGAGCGGATGCCCTCCACGGGCCGCAGCGAAGCGTTCTCGTTGACCTCCGAGAAGAGCTTGCCGAGCGCGCCCGCCGAATGGATGGCGATGGCGAGAACGCCCGCCAGCGGGCCGATGCCGATCGCGAAGACGAAGACCAGCGCGTAGAGGATTTCCGGCACGCCCCGGCAGATCTCCAGGAAGCGGCGCGAAATCCAGTAGACGACCGAGTTCGGGGCGAGATTGTGCGCCGCCGGAAAGGACAGGAGGAAGGCGGCGAGAGAGCCGAGGATCGTCGCCGTCAGCGCCATCAGGATCGTCTCGCCGATGAGCCGCAGATAGGTCGAGAGGTCCGAGTACCAGTAGGTCAGGGAGCCCGGAACGGCCCGTCCGTCCTCCCCGCGCGGCAGGAGCAGCTTGTCGAGCTCCAGGTTCGGCAGGATCGTGCCGAAATAGTCGAAGATGCGCGGCAGGCCGGAGGCGAGGCGCTCGGGGTAGAAGCGCGAGATGACGACCGACAGCGCCAGGACGGCGAGGAAGCCGGCGGCGAAGAGGAGGTTCATCGCCATCTTCTGCCGGATCAGCTCGGCGCGGTGGCGTTCGAAGGTCTCGACCGCGCCGGTGCGCGGCCGCCGGTCCTCGCGGGACGTCATCGGATCAGTTCGCATAGGCCGGCGCGGGGCCGGCGACACGGGCCATCGCGCCGGCCGGAACGGGCTGGGGCGCGGCGGCGCGGGCGGGCGCCTTGCGGATGGCGGTGGAGGTCAGTCCCTCCTGGAAGGCGTCCTCGGCCTCGGCGCCGTAGATCTCGCGCGCCGCCGCCTCGGTCAGCTCCTCCGGCCTGCCGTCGAAGACGACGCGCCCTTCGGCGAGGCCGACGATGCGGTCGCAATAGGCGCGCGCGGTGTCGAGCGTGTGGAGGTTGCACAGGACGGTGATGCCGTCCTCGCGGTTGATGGTGCGCAGCGCGTCCATCACGATCTTGGCGTTCAGCGGGTCGAGCGAGGCGATGGGCTCGTCGGCGAGCAGCATCTTCGGCTCCTGCACCAGCGCGCGGGCGATGGCGACGCGCTGCATCTGGCCGCCCGACAGCGTGTCGGTGCGCTGGAGCGCGGTGTGCGCCATGCCGAGCCGGTCGAGGGCGTGGACCGCGAAGGCCCGCTCGGCGGCGGAGAAGTTCTGCAGCATCGAGGAGACGAGGCCGTGATGGAAGAGCCGGCCGGTCAGGACGTTCGTCAGGACGTTCAGCCGCCCGACGAGGTTGAACTGCTGGAAGACCATGGCGCAGTCGGCGCGCCAGGCATGCAGCTCGCGGCCCTTCAGGCCGGTCACGTCGCGACCCTCGAAGAGGATGCGGCCGGACGACGGTTCGGCGAGGCGGTTGAGCATGCGCAGGAGGGTGGACTTGCCGGCGCCCGAGCGCCCGATCACGCCCACCATCTGCCCGGCCGCGATGTCGAGCGACACGGCGTCCACCGCGTTGCGGCTCTTGAAGGTCTTCGTCAGGCTCTCGATGCGAAGCATGTCGGATCCTCGTCCACTCGTCCCATGGGAAAGGGTCCCGCACCGTCCGGCACGAGACCCTTCTGTCATGTTCGGTTGTCTCAGCGCGAGCCCGCGACCTCGCGCTCGCGCATGGCCACGACGTTCTCGAAGAAGGAGTGGTCGACGCGCTTGAAGCCCTCGCCGCTGCCGTTGGAGATCTGGGCGAAGCACTCCGGATCGGTCTGCGGCAGGTTCTCCATCCACTCGGTCCAGATGGTCTTGGCCTCCTCCGGCAGGGCGGAGCGGATGACCCAGGGGCCGTTCGGGATGAGGTTGGAGCGCCAGATGACGCGAAGGTCGCTCATGTCGAGCAGGCCGTTCTCGACCATGGTGCGGAAATTGCCGCGGGTGAAGCCTTCGGACTCCTTGCCGACGCCCGAGGTCCAGGTGACGCCGGCGTCGTACTGGTCGTTGAGGACCGCGATCACCGCCTGCTCGTGGCCGCCGCCGAAGCCGGTGCGCGAGAAGTAGCTCTCGATGTCGATGCCCTGGCCTTCGAGCTCGGCCTTGGGCACGAGATAGCCCGAGGTGGAGTTCGGGTCGGCGAAGGCCAGCGAACGGCCTTCCATGCCGGCCAGATCCTGGATGTCCGAGTCGGCCCGGACATACATCATGGCGTAGTAGCCGTCGGAGCCGTCGGCCTCGAGGTTCACGAAGACCGGCTCGACCGCGTTCGGGTCCTGCATGTAGATGCCGGCATAGCCGGAGGCGCCGAGCGAGGCCATGTCGAGCTGGCCGGCCACGAGACCCTGCATCACGCCCGCATAGTCGGAGGCGGGATAGAGCTCGATCGGCGCGCCGAGCGCCTCGCCGAGCTGCTCCACCAGGCACTGGTAGGAGCGCAGGCGGTCGGCCTCGTTCTCGCCGCCGAGAATGCCGACGCGGAAGGCCTGGATGCCGCCGGCCGCGCCTTGAGCGCTGGCGGCGAGAGGGGCGAGCAGGCCGGCGGCGATCGCGGTGGCGAGGCTCAGGCGTGCGAGACGAGCGGTCATGGAAGGCTCCGGGCCGACAGATGAGAATGACGCGACCGTTCGGGCGAGGGCGCGCTCGGCAGTCGAGCGGCGTTCGGTCCTGCCCCGGTCGCGGCAAGCCTTAGTCAAGCTCTGCGACAGTCCTTCAACGGCGCCATGACGTTTGGGTGACGGTCCGCGGCGTGCCTTCCCGCGGGCTCAGGCGGCCCGGCGCGCCGAGAAGGCCGAGACGTCGAGAATGCGGGTCGCCACCGCGTCCCGCACCTCCTCGTCGTGGAAGATGCCGAGGATCGCGACGCCGCGCGACAGCTTCTCGCCGATCATCTCGATCACCACGCGCCGGTTCGCCGCGTCCAGCGAGGCGGTCGGCTCGTCGAGGAGGAGGACGGGATGGTCGGTGGAGAAGCCGCGCGCGATGTTCACGCGCTGCTTCTCGCCGCCCGAGAAGGTGGCGGGCGGCAGATCGAACAGAGCGGCCGGCAGATTGAGGCGCCCGAGCAGGGCGGCGGCGCGCGCCGCCGCCTCCTCGCGGCCCGTGCCGGAGGCGACCAGCGCCTCGGCCGCGACGTCGAGCGCGCTGGCGCGCGGCACCGCCCGCAGGAACTGCGAGACATAGGCGATGGAGGTCCGCCGCAGCGCCAGGACCGCGCGCGGCGAGGCGCCCGCCAGATCGACCATCGCGCCGCTCTTGCGGTCCCGCACGAGGATCTGGCCGCGATCGACGCCGTAATTGCCGTAGACCATGCGCAGGATCGAGGATTTGCCGACGCCGGACGGCCCGCCGAGGACGACGCATTCGCCGGGGTGGAGCTCGAAGGCGGCGTCGGCCACCACCGGCAGCGTCACGCCGCCGCGCATGTGCATGGTGAAGGACTTGCAGACGTCGCGGACGAGGAGCGCGGGTTCACACGGGTTCGGCATCGTCAGGCTTCCGGGATCGAGGCGACGAGGAGCTGGGTGTAGGGATGGCGCGGGTCGTCGAGGACGCGGTCGGTCAGCCCCTCCTCGACGACCCGCCCGCCCTTCATGACGATCATGCGCTGGGAGAGAAGCCGGGCGACGGCCAGATCGTGCGTGACGATGACGACGGAGAGGCCGAGATCGGAGACGAGCGAGCGCAACAGGTCGAGGACGCGCGCCTGGACCGAGACGTCGAGCCCGCCGGTCGGCTCGTCCATGAAGACGAGGCGCGGATGGGTGACGAGGTTGCGCGCGATCTGCAGGCGCTGGCGCATGCCGCCGGAGAACTCGACCGGCCGGTCGTCGATGCGGCCCGCCTCGATCTCGACGCGGGCGAGCCAGTCGCCCGCCGTCTGGCGGATGCGGCCGTAATGCCGTTCGCCCACCGCCATCAGCCGCTCGCCGACATTGCCGCCGGCCGAGACGCGCATGCGCAGGCCGTCGGCCGGGTTCTGGTGGACGAAGCCCCAGTCGGTGCGCATGAGCAGGCGCCGTTCGGCTTCGCCCAAGGTGGCGAGGTCGCGCAGCGCGCCGTCGCGCATGCGGTAGGCGACGGTGCCTTCGCTGGGCGCGAGGCGCGCCGAGAGACAGGCGAGCAGGGTGGACTTGCCCGAGCCGGACTCGCCGACGATCGCCAGCACCTCGCCGGGATGGAGGTCGAGCGAGATGCCGGCGCAGCCGATCCGCGCGCCGTAGCGCTTCGTCAGCTCGCGGACGGAGAGAAGAGGCGCGTCGGTCATGGCAAGCGCTCCTGTCGGTCGGAAGGCGCCCCTTCGCGCCCCCGTCTGCCTGCCGCCAGGCAGACGGGGGTATGTTGCCGCGACGTCACCGACAGGAGGTTTGGATGCCGCACCGGCCGGTCGATCCCCGAAACCGCGCGAACGCGCGTCGCATGCGCCATACGCTGACGCCGGCCGAGCTGAAGCTCTGGAACGCGGTCCGCGCGCACCGGCTGATGGGGCTGGGCTTCCGCCGCCAGTATCCGATCGACCGCTTCATCGTGGACTTCGCCTGCCCCGAGCACCGGCTGATCGTCGAGCTCGACGGCTCCGGCCACGGGGAGGAGCACCAGGTCAGGCGAGACGACGAGCGCACGAGGCGACTGGAAACGCTCGGCTGGACCGTGCTGCGCTTCTGGAACGACGAGGTGCTGACGGATCTCGACGGCGTCTGCCGTCACATCGTCATCGCGGCAGGGTGGGGCGGGGCGGACTAGGATCCCAAGGTTGGCACGAACGACACCCCCCTCTGCCTGCCGGCATCTCCCCCTCAAGGGGGGAGATCGATCGTGCGTGGCCGCCGCACCCTTCGAACAGAGGTCGTTGGACAGACCGGCTTCGATCTCCCCCCTTGAGGGGGAGATGCCGGCAGGCAGAGGGGGGCAGGGACTGTCGAAGATGACGACGATACTCATTCCGCCGCCTCCTTCCGGGCCGCCTGCGTTTCGCAGAAGTCGGTGTCGGAGCAGACGAACATGCGCCCGCCGCGGTCGTCGGTGACCAGCTCGTCGAGATAGGCGCCTTTCGATCCGCAGACGGCGCACGGCACCTCGAAGCGCTGCACGGCGAAGGGGTGGTCCTCGAAGTCGAGGCTCTGCACCCGCGTGTAGGGCGGCAGCGCGTAGATCCGCTTCTCGCGCCCCGCGCCGAAGAGCTGCAGGGCCGGCGAGCCGTCCATCTTCGGATTGTCGAATTTCGGGATGGGCGAGGGGTCCATCACGTATCGGCCCTCGACCTTCACCGGATAGGCGTAGGTCGTCGCGATGTGGCCGTGGCGGGCGATGTCCTCGTAGAGCTTCACGTGCATGAGGCCGTATTCCTCCAGCGCGTGCAGCATCCGCGTCTCGGTCTCGCGCGGCTCCAGGAAGCGCAGGGGTTCGGGGATCGGCACCTGATAGACGACGGTCTGGCCGGATCCGAGCGGCGTCTCCGGGATGCGGTGACGGGTTTGGACGATGGTCGCCTCCGCCGTGCGCGTCGTCGTCGCCACGTGGCACACCTTCTCGAAGAAGGCGCGGATCGAGACCGCGTTGGTGGTGTCGTCGGCGCCCTGGTCGATGACCTTGAGGACGTCCTGCGGCCCGATGATCGCGGCCGTCACCTGCACCCCGCCGGTGCCCCAGCCGTAGGGCATCGGCATCTCGCGCGAGGCGAAGGGCACCTGATAGCCGGGGATCGCGATGCCTTTCAGGATCGCGCGGCGGATCATCCGCTTGGTGCCCTCGTCGAGATAGGCGAAATTGTAGGAGGGGAGGCTCATTGCGCCGCGTCCTTGCTGTCCGCCTGAGGCCCGGCCCGCTCGGCGTTGAGGCGCCGCAGGAGGTCGAGCTCGGCCTGGAAGTCCACGTAATGGGGCAGTTTCAGATGCTCCACGAAGCCGGTGGCGGCGACGTTGTCGCAATGGGCGAGCACGAACTCCTCGTCCTGGGCCGGCGAGAGGCGCTCCTCGCCGAGCTCGTCGGCGCGCAGGGCCCGGTCGACGAGGCTCATCGCCATCGCCTTCCGTTCCGACTGCCCGAAGACGAGGCCGTAGCCGCGCGTGAAGCGCGCCGTCTCGTCTCCGCCGCCGGTGAACTGCGAAACCATCTGGCATTCGGTGAGGCGGACGCGGCCGATCGTTACGGGAAAGCCGAGCTCGGGCATCTCGACCTCGACCTCAACGAGGCCGATCCGCACCTCGCCGACGAAGGGGTGGGTACGGCCGAAGCCGCGCTGGGTGGAATAGCCGAGCGACAGGAGGAAGCCCTCGTCGCCGCGCGCCAGCGTCTGGAGGCGCAGGTCGCGCCCGGCCGGGAAGTCGAGCGGGTCGCGCGTCACGTCGCCCGGCTCGCCCGAGGCCACGCCGTCCGGTTCGATCAGCCCCTCGGCGGAAAGAAGATCGGTGACGCGCGGGGAGGGCGCGTGCGGGTCGGCTCCCGCGCGGCGCCGCGGCTCGGCCACCGCCTCGTCCTGTCCGAGCGCGGCGTCGAGGAGGCGGTGCGTGTAGTCGAAGGTGGGGCCGAGCACCTGCCCGCCCGGCAGATCCTTGTAGGTCGCCGAGACGCGCCGCTCGATCGTCATCGCGCCCGTGTCCACGGGCCGGGCGGCGGCGAAGCGCGGCAGCGTCGTGCGATAGGCGCGCAGGAGGAAGATCGCCTCGATGAGGTCGCCGCGCGCCTGCTTGATCGCGAGCGCGGCGAGCGCCGGATCGTAGAGCGAGCCCTCCGCCATGGCGCGATCGACGGCGAGCGAGAGCTGGCCGGCGATCTGCTCCAGCGTCAGGGCGGGGACCGAACGGTCGCCCCGCCGCCGGTCGGCGAGGAGGGCGTGGGCGGCGGCGATGGCGGCCTCCCCGCCTTTCACGGCGACATACATGAGCCTCAGGCCTTTGCAACGCGGGTGGTGCGCGGCAGGGCCATGACCCTCGTGCCGGCGACGAGGACGAGGTCGTGGCCGCGCGGGAACAGGGCGGCGTTGCGCCGACGGTACTCGACGAAGCCCGCCGACAGGCCGCGCGGGGCGATACGCCGCCGGCTCTGGATGCCCGGCCCCGTAAGCACCAGCTCCGGGCCGCCTTCCAGGGCCTCGACCGGGAGGATCAGCGTCGCGGACCGGTCGGGATAGGGCTCGGTTCCCTGCGGGAAGCGGTCCCAACCGGCCGGGTCGGAGCCGAAGGCGAGAACCACGAAGGCGGCCTCGCGCCAGCTGCCGACCGGGGCGGAACCGGTCTGGAAGGCGAGCCAGGCGGGCGCGTCGCCCATCGGCTCGTCGAGATGGACGGGCGCATCCGCGTCGCTGAGGGCGGCGAGAAGGGCGGCCGCGCCGGGCACGAGCCCGTCCGGGGCCTCGACGCGGCCGGAGAGGTCGGCGATCGTGCCGGGTTCGGCGAAGACCCCCATCATGGCGCGGAACACGGCCTGGCCGTCGAAGACGGGATCCTTGAACCCGCCCGATACGGCTCTCGATGCGACGGCGTTCATGGCTGCTGGTCCTCCCCTCGAACCACGGTGAAGAAATCGACCCTCGTCGCCTGCGTCTCTTCGGCGAGACGGGCGCGGGCGCGTTCGTCGGCGGCGATGGCCGGCTCCACGATTTCGGCCTCGATGCGCGCGCGCCATTCGTCGCGCTGCCAGAGGGCGTCGAGATGAGCGGCCGCGCGGGCCTTGTCGGCGTCTCGTCCGAGGATCATGGACGAGCCGACCTCGCCGGTGGCGAGCCGCACTGTCGCACGTGTGACACTCGCCTCGCCGAGATTGAACGGCGCGCCGCCGCCGCCCGCCCGGCCTCGCAGCATGACGAGGCCGATCTCGGGGCCCCGCACCGGCTCGGCCGGAGGCGCGGCTTTCAGCAGCGGCCCGCAGAGGGCGGAGAGGGCAGCCGGGTCGGCCAGCGCATAGGCGCCGATCGCGCGGCGCCTCGCCTCGTCGGTCGAATTCTCCGTCATCGCCGCACCTGTATATTTGTGTAGACAAGTAAATCTCTACCCTTCTATAACGCGTGCGGCGTGACGCAACGATGACGTTCGCGCGGAAAGATCGGTCCCGGCTGCCCGACGCCGCGCGGCATCGATGGCGGGCACCGGACATGGAGCGGGGGATGATCGGCGAGGCGGAGCGCAGCGGCATCGCCGTCTGGCGGCGGGTGCGGGACGATCTGGCGGCCGAGATCCGCGCCGGGCGGCTGGAGGGCCGGCTGCCGAGCGAGACGGAGCTGGCCGAGCGCTTCGGCGTCAACCGCCACACGCTGCGCCGCGCGCTCGCCGTCCTGTCGCGCGAGGGGCTGCTCTCCACCCGGCGCGGGCTCGGCAGCTTCATTGCCCCGCCGCCCGAACGTCTGTCCTATCCGATCGGCGAGCGCACCCGCTTCTCCGCCAATCTCATCGGCCAGGGCCGGGTGCCGGAAGGGCGCCTGATCGGGGCCGAGCGAGTGGCCGCCGATCGCGACCTCGCCGCGAAGTTCGGCTGCCGCCCCGGCGCGCCGCTGCACCGGCTGGAGACGCTGCACGTGGCGGACGGCGTTCCGCTGACCGTGGCGACCGGCTATTTCGACGCGGCGCGCTTTCCCGGCATCGTCGCCGCCTATGCCGAGACGGGCTCGATCACCGAAAGCCTGAAGCGCGAGGGCTGCGCCGACTACCGGCGCCAGGAGACGCGCATCACGGCCGAGCGCGCGTCGCCCCGCGACGCCGAGCATCTCGGCCTCGGGCCGGACGCGGTGGTGATGGTGACGCTCGCGGTGGACGTGGACGGCGAAGGGCGGCCGGTCCAGGTCCTGCGCACGCGCTTTGCAGCGGACCGCATCGAATTCGTCGTGCGCGAGCCCGGCCGGGACCCGGCCTAAGGGACGCCGGCCCCGTCGCCTCAATGGGTGACGGTCACGACGACGACGTCGGTGTAGCGGCCGGCGGGGGGCGTCGGCTGCGCCGGCACCAGCCCATAGACGGGGATCGTGCGCGTCACCCCGTCCCCGACGCCGGAGACGAGGCTCGCCGTCGTCCAGGGAACGGCGTTGGCCGGGTCCTGGTAGAGGCCGTACGCGATCTGTCCGGGTCCCCCGGTGCGGGTCATGAAGCGCGGCAGGCCGCTGCCCGAGGAGCCGCCGCCCAGCGAGATGGAATAGGACGCGCCGGGCGTGCAGCGCACCCGCACGCGCGAGGCGGCGGAGACGGCGGCGTTGAGCAGGCCCTGCGAGCCGAAGTCGAGATCGTCGGCCTCCACGAGACAGTTGCTGGCGACCTGCGCCCGCACGTCGAAGGCGGGACGCGTCACGTTTCCGAGCAGGATCAGCGAGCAGCCGAGATTGACGCCGCCATAGTAGAAGCCGGTCTGCGCGCCGGAGAAGGCGGCGGAATAGTCCCCGATGGGGACGGTGGACTGGCCGCCGAAGATGCGGGCATAGAGCGGGACGGTGACCGAACTGTTGCCGCCGGGCACGACGATGCGCGGCGTCGTTCCGAGCGCCGGGTTCTCCAGCGAGCCCCAGGGCACCAGCCGCGTCGCGTCCTGATAGAGCTGGAAGCGCAGGCTCTGGCCGCCCGCCGACGTCATGAGCCGGGAGCCGTCCGCCGCCAGTCCGGCGGGACCCGCATTGATCCCCGGGCAGACGGCGGCGCCGAGCGTCGACTGGCAGCTGATCGTCACATTCGCGGTCCGGTCGATATTGCCGCCCGACAGCGTGTCGATCGGCCCGAAGGCGAGATTGTCGATCGAGGCGTTGCAGGTCTGCGCCGCGGCCGGCGCGGTCCCGGCGAGGAGAAGCGCCGCGCAGGCCGCGACCGCGAGAAGCGCAAGGCGGGCGACGGGCCGTCTCATGGCGTTCCTCCCGTGGGCACTGTCAGGGGGACGCAGGCGACGTCCGAAACCATCGTCTGCTCGGAGTTTTTGGAGAAGTCGAAGCGGGCGAGGCAGGGGCCGCGCTCGGCATCCTCCACCATCGCCTCGTTTCGGGCCTCGACCCTCGGCAGATAGGCCTGCCCGTCATAGCCGATCAGCACCTCCTCGCCGTTCAGCCGAACGGCGGAGCCCGCCGCGACGAAGTCGCCGTCCGGCCGGCGGAAGGAGACGAGGGCGGCCTGCGCGTCCGGCTCCAGGCCGAAATCGACGCTCGCGCCGGAGCGCCGGGCCGGAACCACCGTCCGGCGCGTCGCGCCGATCGTCATGTCGAGCGGCAGGCCCTGCGGGTCGAAGGACAGGTCGTTGCGCTCGTTGGATCGAAGGTCCGGCACGAGGATGCGCCCGTCGGCGCCCGAGCGCCCGACCGGCCGGTTCTCGAACAGGACCTCCACGCCCGGCGCCCCGATGTCGACGAGGGCGAAGGCGTCGTCGATCCGGCGGGTGAGATGCGGCCGTCCGCCCGCGAACACCACGGCCCCTTCGGCGCGCGCGCTCGCCCGCAGGTCGCCGTCGAAGCTCTCGACCCCGGCCTCGATCTGCGCCGCGGCGGCATTGTAGGTGAATGCCGCCGCGCTGGTCGTCTCCGCACCCGCCCGCAGCCGCCAGCCGTAGTCGCCGACGGCGCGCCCGGCGCTGCGGGTGATCTCGGCCGTTCCGCCGAGAATTTCGGAATCGGCAAAGCCCGCGATTTGGCCGTTGACGCGCTCGCCGAGGGGGAAGGACAGACCGGCGTAGAGCCCGGCCTGCCGCCCGTCGAGCGAGGCGAAGCCGGAGGCGAAGAGGCTGGCGTTGCCCGGAAGGGCGCGGGACCAGGAGAGCCCGGCGATTTCGCTCGTTTCGTCGAACTCGGTGCGGATGCGCGCCAGGCTGACGCTGAGCGTGGACGGATCGAAGCCGAGCGGGAAGGACAGACCGATCTGGTCGAGTTCCCTCGGCTGGCGCCGCGCGATCAGAACATCCGGGACGAGACCCGGCGTCGTCAGCGGCTCGGCCGTGACGGAGGCGATGTCGTCATAGGGGCCGAAGGTGCGCTGCGCGCGCGCGTTGATGACGATCCCCGACCATTCCGCCTGCAACTGCGCCGCGACGAGCGCGCCGGTGCCCTCGTCGCTGCGGCTCGCCGCCCCCGCCAGCGAGGCGACGCCGAGCGAGCCGAGCGTGAAGACCGCGCCGAGGCCGCCATTGGCGAGCCCCTCGCCGCCCTCGCCATGCGCCTCCAGCGTCAGCGCCTCGGTCCAGCCGTAGCGCAGCGAGGCCGAGCCCATCGGCCGGTCGTCGTAATCGTCCGATCTGACGCCGTAGGAGCGGCGCGCGAAGCCGAACTCGGCCGAATAGTCCGCAAGGCCCGGCGCCAGAAGCCGCGTCGAGGCGAAGAAGGGCGTCTGCGTGACGCGCTCCACCCCTTGCGCGTCGCGGACGACGAGACGGGCGGTGGAGCCGCCCTCGACGACGGGCAGATTGGCGATCTCGAAGGGACCGGCCGGCACCTCGGCCGAGTAGCGGCGCGCATTGTCGAGATAGACCTCGACGGTGGAGGGAACAGCGGCCGAGCCCGACAGGCTCGGGACCGGAAAGGTGACGAGGTCCGGGCGCAGCGCGAAGTCGCTCTGCATCTGCAGCCCGCCGAGCCGCACCGGCCGCGTCCAGGAGAGGCCGCCGGTGACGACGTCGCCGATCCGGTAGGTCCGAAGGTCGGACGTGTCGGAGAAGGACCATGTGGTGGAGAGGCGCCGCATGTCGTCGAAGCGCCCGTCGCCGCCCGAGACGATCATCGAATGGTCGAGCACGCCGAAGGGACCGTAGAGCCGGGGCTCGAGGACCGCCGAGAGCCCGTCGAGCGACCAGAGGTCGTCGAAGGCGCCGGTCGCGGTGGAGGCGAGGAGCGAATAGTTCATCAGCGCCCCGGTCCCGGTTTCGGGCTCGATCAGCCCGGCCTCGCCGAAGCGGCCGGCATCGACGACGCGCGCCGCGCGGCCCTCATCGCCGCTGGTGAAGGCGATGGTCTGCGCGGCCTCGTCATAGTCGAAGGCGACGCCGGGCAGGGCGTCGAGAGCGACCCAGCCGTCCCGGCCCGTCGCTTGCGCGGCCGGGGCGATGCCGACCTCGCGCAGCTCCTCCGGCTCGGCGAAGAAGGCACCGTCGGCCCTTCGCCGGAAATGCCCGACGAGCTCGCTCGAGACGCCGTTCACGAAGACCTCAAGATAGAGATCGAGCGCCTTGGCCGAGCCGGCGACGTCCTCGGCGGCGGCGGGCGGCGGGCCGCAGAGCGGCGTTGCGAGCAGCAGGAGAAGCGCCGCCAGGAGCCGGCCGTTCGAGGAGGATGCCATCCGCAAGCCTCCCGCCGATCTCAGTCGGAGAAGACGACCGGGATCGAATGGCGCACCACCACCTGGATCTGCCCGGAGGCGAGGGGACGCCGGTCGGGGACCTCGTCGACGAGCAGGCGATAGGTCTCGCGCGGGCCGGCCGGCCCCTTCCTGAGCCTGACGATCCGCACGAGATTCTCCGTGCCGGGGGCCAGCGTCGCCAGAGGCGGGCTCGCCACCACGTCGCGCGTCGGCTCCAGCGCCTCCGGCCCGCCGCGCTCGTCCCAGCGGAACACGCGGACCTGGACCGTGACCGGGCGCTGGTCCTCGTTGCGGATATGGAGCGTCGAGGTGGCCGTTCCGCCCGTCAGCTCGAAGCCCACCGGCGCGACCCGGATCGAGGCGGCATGGCTCGTCGCCGCGGACAGGCCGAGGCAGAGGATCGCGAGAACGGCGAGGCGGGGCATGATCGCGCGCCTCACGGATAGGTGACGGTGACGGTGACGGTGTCGGTGTAGGCGCCGGCCGGCGCCACGCCCTGGCCGCCCAGGATCTGCCCGTAGACGGTGAAGTTCTGCGGCAGGCCGGTGGCCGTTCCCCCGTTCACCTGGGTGTCGGTCGTGTTGCCCCAGAGGATCGTGCGGGCGGCGTCCTGGTACAGGGAATAGGCGACCGTCGAGGTCGTCGCCGGGACCGGTCCGCGCATGAGGCGGGTCGCGATCGTGGCGGTGGGCGCCGTCCCCTGGTTCAGCCCGATCGTGAAGGGGGTGCCGGCCGTGCAGGTGACCGTCAGGACGTTCGTCGCCTGCCCGCCGGTCCCGCCGACGAGGGCGAGCGATCCGAAGGCCATGGGCGTCGCCGCGACGACGCACTGGTTGAGCACGGTCAGCGTGACGGTGAAATTCGTCGTCGCGGTCGCGGCCTGCGCGGCGGGGGCGCCGAAGGCCAGGCCCGCCAGAAGTGCGGCGCCGGCGGCGGTGATGGTGTGGAAACGCATTTCGGACCTCCCTTGACGTCTCTGCGAAGGAGCTAGCGGGGCCGCGGCGTGGGCACCGCGTAGCCGAGCTGGCGTGTCACGCCGAGTTCGGCGACCGCCTGGATCGGCTCGACGCGAAGGCCGGCGAGCTTCCAGACCTGGCCTTCGACCATGAAGGCGAACTCGAATTCGACCGGGACCGGCGAGGTGGGGAACGTGCCGCTGAGATGCATGACGTTCTGCTCGTCGAGCGTCGGCTCGCCGGTGATCGCGGGTTGCAGGACCGCCGCCGACTGCAGGTCGATCGACTGCTTGCGGAGCGGCGTGAACACCGCCGCGAGATCCGCGGCGGTGAACTGGGCGCGGAAGGGTCCGCTCCCGATGTCGCGAAGCACCGAGTAGTTGCCGGAGATATTGGCCTGGTGCAGGGCGACGAGGTGGGAGCGGACGAGGGCCGCGACGAGATTGGCGTCGTCGCGGCTTCCGACCGCCGGGCGCCCCCCGGAGGCCTCGGCCGCCGGGATGGAACCCGGCGACACGAGGAAGGCGAGGAGGACGGTGGCGAGAGCCGCGCGACGCATCGGGCTCACCAGGCGTAGGTGAGGCCGGCGCGGCCCGCGACCGTGCCGCGTTCGGTCCCGACGCCGATGCCGCCGTTCAGGTACCAGTTGTCGGCGATCTGGCCGACCGCGCCGATCCCGAAGGCGGCGGTGTCGTCGAAATAGCCGACGCTGCCGGTGAGCGCGAAGGTCTTGTCCGCGGGAAGCGCGACGGCCCCGAGCGCCATGGCGATGGCGATGCCGTCCGACTGGCGGTCGAACTTGCGGTCCATCCGGGCCAGCTGGCCCTCGATCGCTGTCACGCCGGAGAAGAAGTCCGACAGGGGCAGCGAGGCGAGGTTGCCGGCCGCGTCCGTGGTGACGACGTCGAGCGGTCCGCTCTGGGCCGCCCGGCTCGCGTCCGAGGTCACGCCCGGCATGGTGTAGGTGTTCGACGCCGTGCCGAAGACCATTTGGTTGGCGCGCGTGGCGCTCGCCCCCGCCCCGAAGGCCGAGGAATTGTCGAACCCGGCCGAAGCGCCCGCGCCGAAGGCGGAGGAGCCGGCGCCGAGCGCCGAGGCGCCGGACCCGTAGGCCGAGGCATTGGCGCCGGAGGCGACAGAGCCGCCGCCGATCGCCACGGTCTCCGTTCCCGTCGCCCGCGCCGGGCCCCTTGCGGTGTTGACCGAGACGAAGGCGAGGCTGCCGTCCGGATTGAACGCGCCGACCTGGTTCTGCAGGGCCGTCACGCTGTCGTCGAGGGCGGCGAAGGCCGAGCCGGCATCGGTGAAGCCGGTTCCGCCGATCGAGTAGGACGGCGCGGCGAGCGTGCCGTCCGCCGCGACCGAAGCGCCGCCGCCGAGCGCCGAGGCGATGCTCGTCGTGGTGGCGAAGGCCTGGTTGCCCGTCACCGCGTCGGTCGAGCCCGCCGCGACCGTTCCGTCCGAAAGGCCGGTGACGAGGCGCGTCGAGCCGTCCGCCTGGTTGAACTCCACCGCATCGCCGTCGGTCGTGGCGCCGACCGTCAGGTTCTCGCCGGCCGCAGCCTGCCGGACGAGGCCGACCTGACCGGTGTTGATCTGGGTGGAGAGGTCGACGATCGCGGTGGTGTTGGCGGTCGTGCGGCCGTCGAGATTGCCGATGGCGTCGCCCACATTGGTCGCCGTCACCGTGCCGCCGGCCAGCGAATAGCTGGGTCCGGTGAAGGCGCCGGTGGCCGGATCGAAGGACGCGCCGCCGCCCAGGGCGTCCGCCGTCGCGGCGAGGCCCGTATTGGTGGCGAAGAGCTGGTCGCCGTTGACCGCGTCGGTGGAGCCCGCCGCGACCGAGCCGCCCCCGACGCCCGTGAGGACGCGCGGGCCGTCGGTGCCGGCGAAGTTCACCAGCGTGCCGCCCGTGGCCGCCGCGACCGTGACCACGCCGTCCGCGCCCTGCTGGACGAGGCCGATCGTGCCCGAGCCGATCTGGCCGGCGAGGGTCGTGGTGCGGGTGTCGAGGTTGGCGATGGCGCCGCCGACCGTCGTCTCCGTCACCGCACCGCCGTCGAGGACGAAGCTCGGCGGTGTGAAGGTGCCGGTCGCCGGATCGTAGGCCGCACCGGCGCCGAAGAGGGCGGCGGTGTTGGTCAGACCCGTCTCGACCGTTCCGACCGCCTCGTTGGTGGCGAAGAGCTGCGCGCCCGTCACCGCGTCGGTCGAGCTGGCCGAGAGGTCGCCGTCGGCGACGCCGGTCAGGACGCGGGCGGAGCCGTCCAACTGCGTGAACTCGACCGCGTCGCCGTCGGTCGTGGCGCCGACCGTGATGTTGGCACCCGGCCCAGCCTGCTGGACGAGGCCGATCGTGCCCCCGCCGATCTGCAGCTCCAGATCGAGGATGTTATCGGTGTTGATGGTGACCTGATCGTCGAGCGCGGTCAGCGCCGCCCCGACATTGGTGCGAACCGCGCCCTGGATCAGATAGGCGGGCGGGCTGAAGATGCCGGTGACCGGATCGTAGGACGCGCCGCCGCCGAGGGCGCCGGCCGTCACCGAGAGACCGGTTCCCAGGGTGCCCACCACCGTGTTGGTGGCGAAGAGCTGAGCGCCGGTCACGGCATCGACCGAGGTCTCGGTGAGGGCGCCGTCGGCGATGCCGGTGAGGACGCGCACGTCGCCATCGACATTGGCGAAGCCGACGACCGCTCCGCCGACCGTTCCGCCGACCTCCAGGGCGCCGCCGGGAACAAGCTGGCGGACGAGACCGACCGCGCCGGTCTCGATGTTGGTGACCAGCTCGGTGATGTTGGTGGTGTTCTCGAGGGTTCGTCCGTCGAGATTGCCGAGGGCGTCTCCGACATTGTCGAAGGTCTCGGTGCCGATGCCGCTGGCGGCGTTGAGCACGAAGGCCGGAGCGGTCAGGACGCCGGTGATCGGATCGAGGGCCGCTCCGCCGCCGATCGCATCGACAGCGCCAGCCAGACCGGTGCCGACCGCGTCGACCAGTTCGTTGGTGGCGAAGAGCTGGGCGCCGGTCACCGCATCGACGGAGGTCTCGGAGAGAGCGCCGTCGGCGATACCGGTGAGGACGCGCACGTCGCCGTCGACATTGGCGAAGTCGACGACCGTCCCGCCGACCGTCCCGCCGACCTCCAGGGCGCCGCCCGGGACGAGCTGGCGGACGAGGCCGACCGCGCCGGTCTCGATGTTGGTGACCAGCTCGGTGATGTTGGTGGTGTTCTCGAGGGTGCGCCCGTCGAGGTTGCCGAGGGCGTCTCCGACATTGTCGAAGGTTTCGACGCCGATGCCGCTGGCGGCGTTGAGCACGAAGGCCGGGGCGGTCAGGACGCCGGTGATCGGATCGAGGGCCGCTCCGCCGCCGATCGCATCGACCGTACCGGCCAGACCGGTGCCGATCGTATCGACCAGTTCGTTGGTGGCGAAGAGCTGTGCGCCGGTGACCGCATCGACGGAGGTCTCGGTGAGGGCGCCGTCGGCGATGCCGGTGAGCGTGCGTACGCCGAGGGAGCCGGCAACGTCGATCGTATCCCCCGCTGCGGTTGCGCCGATCGTGATGGGGCCGCCCGGAATGAGCTGCTGGACGAGGCCGACGGTGCCTTGGGTCAGGTTGGTAATGTCGGTGGTGTTGGTGGAGACCTGTCCGTCGAGGGCGGTCAGCGCGGCGCCGACCGTCGGGCGCGCAACGCCCTGGACGAGGAAGGAGGGCGGCGAGAAGACGCCGGTAGCCGGATCGTAGGAGGCCCCGCCGCCGAGCGCGCCGGCCGTGCTGCCGACCGCGTCCGCGACCGAGGTGAGCTGCGCGACGTTGACCGCGTCGCCGACCGCAGTGCCGGCGGCAAGGCCGGTCAGCGTGCGCCCGCCGACATTGAGTTCGCCGGTGCTGGTCTGGCCCGCGCCGACGCCGATGGCCGTGTAGCCGACCTCAGCGCCGCGCGTCGTCGCAGAACCCGCGCCGAGCGCGATCGAGTTCGCCTGGGTGACGGTGGCACCGGCGCCCAGCGCGAGGCTGCCGACGCCGCCGACCGTCGCTCCCGCGCCGAGCGCGACGCCGCCGGTCGCGCCGGCCGCGACCTCCGCCGTATCGCCGAACGCGATGGCGCCGGTTGCCGCCGCACCGACTTCGGCATCGACGCCGAGCGCGATCGCGCCGGCCGAGCCCAAGCCGGTCTGCGCATTGTCGCCGAAGGCGATGGAATCGACCGTGCGGGCGATCGCCGGTGCGCCGGTCCCGCTGCCGAGGCCGGCGATCTGGTTGCCGCCGATGGAGATGCCCTGCGTGCCGTCGAGCTGGAAGCTGTCGGCGAGGATGTTGCAGTCGGCGCCGGGGCCGAGAAGCTGGTTGTTGGTGTCGAGAACCTGCAGCCCGAGCGGCGCGCCGGCGGCGACGCCGCCGAGGATGGAGCTGACGTTCAGGTTCAGGGCTGGGACCGTAAGGAGGCCCGGAAGCGGAAGGATGGGGAGAGCGCCGGCGGTGAGGCCGTTGACGATCGCGCCGACATTCCCGACCAGCGGATCGACGGTGGCTTCGATCGGATTGACGACGGCCTGCAGCAGCGGAACGAGACGATCGCGCAGGACCGACTCGTTCAGCGAGAGCCCTGTGCAGAGATCCACGAGCTGCGCCTGAGCCCTGGTCCCCGGCATGCCGGGCATCGCAGTCGAGCCCATCAGGCCCATGATCGCGAGACTTCCGGCAAGGCCCGTCGAGGCGGTGAGACGCGCGGTGCGCCGCGCCAGCCCCCGAACCCCCTCGAATGTCCCGCTGGAACGCGCGGCCGGCGAAGCAGGCGCCCCCGCGCCCCCCGTCACCGCCGATGGACGATTGTTCACGATCTGCATCATTGATCCCCCGTGACCAGTCGCACCGGGCAAGACAGGCTCGAAGGGGACGGCTTGACGACACGACCCAACAACGCGAATGCCCGGTCTCACGACTTTCGCCGAGGAGGCTATGTCTTCGCCACAATCCCAACATAGAGCATCCCGGACACAGCAAATCCGGGCGGACCGAAACGAATATTTCCGTTCGAAGGACCGATATCCGATCTCGAAGAATCGATATTCGAGTATAGAGAATTCTTATTTTCTATAGGAATATGGGTCGTTCAGTTTAGCGCCAGCCAGCGTCTTGCGAACCGCGGCAATACTCCGATATCTCGGAACCCGAGTTGCAAAACGCATGGATCGGCGATGCCTCTGTCCTGTGTCGAGCGGGTGCCCTACGGTCGTGTCCGTGCCGACGAGCCGGACATCGACCCTCTCACGGGTCTGCCGCGGGCCGACGCGCTGGCGCGCTGGATCCGCGACGCCGGCCAGCCGCTCGCCCTCATCCTGTTCGATCTCGACGGGCTTCGGCGCGTGAACCGGTCCTACGGCTACGCGGCCGGCGACCGGATGCTCGTCTCCACGGCCGAGCGGCTGACCCGCATCGCGCGCTCCGAGGCCAGGGTCGCGCGGCTGGAAGGAGATCGCTTCGGCGTCCTCGTGATGGACGCGGAGGATCTGGCGGACGTGTCCGGACTGATCGAGCGGGCCTTCTCCGTCCTGGCCGTGCCGCGCCAGCGCGAGGGGGAGGAGCTTTCGATCGGCGTCAGCGCCGGGGTGGCGCTCATGCCCTGGCACGCGGCCACCGCCTCCGGTCTTCTCGTCTGCGCCGACCTCGCGCTGGCCGAAGCCAAGCGCCTCGGCGGCGGTTGCTGCCGCCTCTTCGAGGAGAGCATGCGGCCGGCCCGGCCGATGACCGCCAGCGTCCGCGAGGAGCTGGCGCGCGCCTGCCGCGAGGGCGAGTGGGAGCTGCACTACCAGCCGCAGGTGCGCGAGCCCGACGGCGGTCTCGACGGGCTGGAGGCGCTTCTGCGCTGGCGCCACCCCACGCGAGGTCTCCTGACGCCGGCCCGCTTCCTGCCCGACCTGGAGCGGGACGAGACGGCCGACGAGGTGGGGCGATGGGTCGTCGAGCGCTGCTGCCGCGACCTGACGAACTGGCGCCGCGCGGGCCTGACGGTTCCGCGCGTGGCGATCAATCTCTTCGCGAACGGCGCCGGGCACGCGACGCTGCGCGCCGACGTGGCGGCCGCGCTCTCGGCGAACGGGCTTCGGCCGCAGGATCTGGAACTGGAGATCACCGAGGGCGTGGCGCTCGGCCGGCACAGCGCGCTGCTGGACGATCTCCGGCTCCTGCACGCGGCGGGCTTGCACATCGCGCTCGACGATTTCGGAACGGGCTTCGCATGTCTCGCCACGCTGCGGGAGCTGCCGATCACATGCCTGAAAATTGATAGGTCCTTCGTCCGGGACCTTCGACCCGGCTCCACCGACCGCGCCGTCGTGCGGGCCGTTCTCGCGCTGGGCCGCGATCTCGGCCTCCGCGTGGTGGCAGAGGGGGTCGAGACCCCCCGTCAGGTTGCGCGTCTGACCCGGATGGGATGCCGCATCTTCCAGGGCTTCGGGTACGCCGCGCCCCTTGACGCAGAGGCAATCGGCAGGCTTCTCGCGCAGGGTCACCGGTTCGCGATCTTGGCGGAACGCAACTCTAGGGCGGTGTCCGGAACGGCCGATCTATCCTTAAAGTCTGCGATGAATGCACAAATGTAAGCTTGCCGGACTGTCGGCTATTCGACATTCGGTTGCGGTCAATCGATTACATTATATGTTGATAGATGGGCTTAGCCGCTTTTATCAATCATAGATTGCATGATGGGGCGATGTCGGCGGAGAGCTAGAAATCGACCCGATCGTCACTGGGGCACCGGTCGCTTATCAGGGGTTGTGGGATGGGACGTCATTATCCGACACGAGGCAATTTCGAACACCGGCCGCTCTATGAGGAACTCGCCGAGGAGTTCTGCCGCCGGATCACCGTCGGCCGCTGGCCGGTCGGGCGGCCGCTGAAGACGGAAGCGATGATCGCCGCCGAGCTCGGCGTCAGTCTGGGAACCGTACGCCGGGCCTTCGACCGCCTCGAGGGAATGAACCTGATCGACCGCACGCCCGGACGCGGAACGATCGTCCGCGAGCTCGACTGCGAGCGTCGCCTCGCCTCGCTCACCAACGTGGTGGACCTGGAGGGCGCGCCGGTGAACGGCGACATCCAGATCGTCGGCGCGCAGCGCGTGAAGGCCGACGAATGCGTCGCCACCGAGCTCGAGCTCGATCTCGGCGCGCCGGTCGTCCGCATCGAGCGGACCCGCAGCCATCTCGGCCGCGTCTTCTCGGCGGAGACGGCCTACCAGATCGCGCCGGACGGCGAGGTTCCGACGGACGAGACCCTCTGGGCCTCGACCCGCAACTTCATCGTGGGCGCCTCCATCGCGGTGAAGCGCAAGGAGGAGGTGCGGGTCGTCGGCCAGCCGGACACGGCGCGGACCGCTTCCTTCGAGAGCCGCACCGATCCGGTGCTGGTGGTGCATCGCACGCTGCTCGCCTTTGACGACGCTCCGCTGGAGTTCTGCGTCGCCCACTGCCAGCTCGGCAGCGATCTGCGCTACCGGATCTGCTGACGGGACGAAGCGCCGTCTTTCGCGGCGCGTCGTCCGGCGTCCTCGCTTCCCCAGCCGGGCCGGCTGATCGGCCCTCCAGCATCGGCCCCACGGCATCGGCCCGAAAATCGGGATCGATGTTCGGACGGCCTGATGCGCAGATCCAAAGAGATAGGGCGGACCTCGTGCGTCCAATCGGACGTCCGGCGCTCTTGCGCCTCTCAATGGTAGTAGTAGGCCTCGCCGGCGATCGCCTCCAGCTTGCGCCGATCCGTGATGCGCACGACGCCCCGGCGACTGCGGATCGCCCCCTCGCCCTCCAGAACGTGGAGGGACGTCGTCACGCTGGTGCGCTGCGCCCCCAGCATCATCGCCATGAACTCGTGGGTCAGGTGCACGTCGTCGGTGTCGAGCCGGTCGTTGCACATCAGGAGCCAGCGCGCGAGGCGGGCGACCAGCGAATGGCGCACGTTCGACACGGCGGTGAACGCCATTTGTCCCATGAAATTGTAGAGGAAGTTCTGGATCTGGACGGAGAGGTCCGGGATCTCCACGAGCGCCTCGCGAAGTCCCTCCGAGCGGATGCGATGGGCCTCGTATCCGCCGATCTGCACGACGGTCTGAACCGGCGAGCGGCGGCCGGGATGGAGGACGGAGAAGCTGGAGATGCCTTCGCGGCCGAGAATGCCGAACTCGACCAGACCGCTGACCGGCAGGTTCAGCGTGAAGGACAACACGCCGCCTTCGGGGAAATAGGCGTAGGCCGGTTGCTCCCCGGCGTCGTTCACGACCTGCTTGGTCTGCAGTTCGACCTTCTCCAGCCTGGGCAGGAGCGCGGCCAGCTGCGCCTCCCCGAGAGCGGCCAGGAGGCGGTTCCGAAACGCCGGCGGCCGGTCGTTCGAAGGCGCCGGGGGTTCGACGGATTGGTCTGGCACGACACTCTCGGCTGGATATCGACCGGATGAATCAGGTTCTGGCTGCGTGCGGCTTGTGCTCCGCGGGCGGGCCGCGGACACGTCGCCCTCCAAGCTCTTAGACGGCAAAGCGCCGGCGCTCAACGGTCCGGGCACGGGGGACGCGATTGTCCCGAGGCCGTCTCTCGCCTATGCACGAACGGCATCGGCGCGCCGAACGACGGCGATCCGAAGCGACATGGTGCCGCAGGTGCGTCGGCTGGGTCCAGCGGGGTTCGGGCATGGAATCAATTCGTCGGGCCGTTCCGCTGCTTCTCCTGTCGGCGTCCCTGGCGCTTTCGGCCTGCGCGACGCGCCCGGGCGACGCCGTGCTGAACCCCGTGGCCGAGCGCGCAGAGGACGCGCGCATCGTCGACATCCATGTGGTGACGACGCGCGAGCGCGCCTCGCCGGAGCGCAACGACTTCACGACGGGCCGGGCGGATCGCCCGAACTATGCGAGCTTCGCGGTTTCCGTTCCGCCCGACCACCGGCCGGGCCGGATCGAATGGCCGCGCGAGGGCGCCGATCCGCGCACCAGCTTCGCGGTGACCGAACAGGCGGTCCTGAGCCGGCGCGCCTTTCTCGACCGCCTCGCCGGCGCGCCGGGCCGGCCGCGCGACGTCACCGTCTTCGTGCACGGCTTCAACACCAACGTCCCGGAAGCGGTCTTCCGCGCCGCGCAGCTGGCGGTCGATTCCGGGCGGACGGAACCGACGATCCTCTTCGCCTGGCCGTCCGACGCGGTGGTGGCGGGCTATGTCGCGGACCGCGATTCGGCGGCCTTCTCGCGCGACGCGCTGGCCGACACGCTGATCGGACTCGCCGAGGCGCGGCGGATCGGGCGCATCACCCTGTTCGCCCATTCCATGGGCGGCTGGCTCGCGGTCGAGGCGGTGCGCCAGCTGCGCCTCGCCGGACGCGACGACGTGATCGCGCGGCTGGCGGTGGTGCTCGCCGCGCCCGACATCGATCTCGACCTCTTCGACCGGCAGATGGCGGTGGTCGGCCCGCTCGATCCGCCGCTGACCGTCCTGACCGCGCCCGACGACCGCGCGCTGCTCGTCTCCGGCCGGCTCGGGGGCATGCGCGAGCGCGTCGGGGCGCTGGATGCGCGCGATCCGCGCGCGGGACGGCTGGCGCAGGAGCGGGGGCTCGCGATCGTCGACATCTCGCAGGTCCGCTCGCTCGACCCGCTGAACCACGACCGCTTCGTGGCGCTGGCCTCCATGGCCGGCGAGATCGAGGGTGGGGCGGGCGGCCTGCGACGGGCGGGCGCCTTCGTCTTCGACGCGGTCGGCGCGGCCATCTCCAGCCCCTTCACCCTCGTCGGCGGGGCGCTGGCCGGTGAGTAGCGCGCAACCCTCGAACGCCCCGCCGCCTGCCGGGCCGGAGGGCGTCTGAGATGTCGAGCGGGTTCTCCGCCCTCGCGGCCCTGGCGCTGATGGCGGTGCATCTCCTCGCCGCGCGCGAGCCGCTGCGCAGCTTCGCCCACGGGCGCCGCCTGTCCTTCGCGGGCGGGGCGGCGGCGGCCTACGTCTTTCTCTACATCCTCCCGATCATCAACCGGATGGCATCGGAGGTGCCGGGGGAGGACGCGCGCTGGGCGGACGGGGAATGGATCTTCGTCGCGACGCTGGCGGGCACCTGCCTCTACCACGCGGCACAGGTCTACGGCCGGCACAAGGAAGCCGACAGCGGGCCGCTGCGCACCCTGCGGCAGCGGCTGAACCTTGCCGCCTTCGCGCTCTACAACCTCCTCATCGGCGCGCTGCTCGTGCTCAAGCCCTACGCCAACGGCGTGGACGCGCTCGTCCACCAGATGGCGCTGGGGCTGCATTTCGCGGTTCTGGGCGTGACGCTGCGGGAGCGCGATCGCGACGGCTACGACCGGTTCGGCCGGTGGGTGATGGTCGCTTCGGTCGCGGCCGGCTGGGCGATCGGCACGCTCGACCTGTTGCCGACGAGCGTGATGGGGCTGGCCTTCGCCTTTCTGGCGGGCGGCATGATCCTGAACGTCCTGAAGGAGGAGATGTCCCAGCTCGACGATGCCGGGCCGCTGCCCTTCCTCGCCGGCGCTGCGAGCTTCGCGGTCCTGTTCCTCGCGGCGCGGGGTGTCAGCCTCTAGATGGGCGGGGGGCGTGTCCGCCCCCCGCCGCATGTCGGGTCAGAAGGACGGGACGACCGAGCCCTTGAAGGTCTCGTCGACGAAGGCGCGCACCTCCGGCGAGCGATAGGTCTCGACCAGGGTGGAGACCCAGGGCGCATCGGCGTCCTCGCCACGAACCGCGATGACGTTCACATAGGGGCCGTCGGCCGCCTCGCGGGCGATCGCGTCCTCCTGTGGGTCGAGGTCGGCCTCCAGCGCGTAGTTCGTGTTGATCGCGGCCGCGTCGACGTCGGCGAGCGAGCGCGGAAGCTGCGCGGCGTCGAGCTCGACGATGCGCAGGTTCTTCTCGTTGGTCTCGATGTCGAGCGGCGTGGCGCGAAGGCCCGCGCCGTCGGCGACGCCGATCAGGCCGAGCGTTTCCAGGAGCAGGAGCGCGCGGCCGCCATTCGTCGGGTCGTTCGGGATCGCGATCGTCGCGCCGTCCGCCAGCTCGTCGAGCGAGGCGACCTTCTGCGAATAGACGCCCATCGGGTAGTTCACCGTCTGGCCGACCGAGACGAGGTCGTAGCCGCGATCGGCGACCTGATTGTCGAGATAGGGCTGGTGCTGGAAGGAGTTGGCGTCGAGCTCGCCGTCCGCCAGCGCCTGGTTCGGCACGACGTAGTCGGAGAACTCCAGGATCTCCAGCTCGATGCCCTGGGGCTCGAGCAGCTCCTTCACCTTCTCCATGATCTGGGCGTGGGGTCCGGGGGTGACGCCGATGCGGATGTCCTCGGCCAGCGCATGGCCGGCGGACAGCGCCGCGAAGGCGGAGGCGAGGAGAGCGGTCTTCAGACGCATGACAGGTCCTTTGCGTGGAGGGGTGGGATCAGGAGCGGCGCGCGCGCTTGTCGAAGCGGCGGGCCAGGAGGTCGCCGGCGGACTGGACCGCCTGGACGAGGACGATGAGGACGAGCACCACGGCCAGCATCATCTCCGGCATGAAGCGCTGGTAACCGTAGCGGATGCCGAGATCGCCGAGCCCGCCGCCGCCGACCGCCCCGACCATGGCCGAATAGCCGATCAGCGAGACGATGGTGAGCGTGACGCCGAGCGTGATCGAGGGACGCGCCTCGGGCACCAGCACCTTCCAGACGATCTGCACCGGGCTCGCCCCCATGGCGCGCGCCGCTTCCACGAGGCCCGGATCGACCTCGCGGATGGCCGATTCGACGAGACGCGCGACGAAGGGGACGGTCGCGACCGTCAGGGGCACGATCGCCGCCGTCGTCCCGATTGAGGTGCCGGTGACGAGGCGCGTGAACGGAATGATGGCGACGACGAGGATGATGAAGGGCGTGGAGCGCAGCGCGTTGACAACGAGGCCGAGCACGCGGTTGACCATGGGCGCGGCGAAGAGCTCGCCCTTGCCGGAGGTGGCGAGGAAGATGCCGAGCGGGGCGCCGAGAAGGATGCCGATGGCGGCCGAGACGGCGACCATGAACAGGGTGTCGAGCGTCGCCGCCCAGATCAGCCACATCATGTTAGCGGACATAGCCGAGCACCTCCGTGCGCAGGTTCCGTGCCTCCACGAAGCGGCGCGCCTCGTCGAGGCGCCTGGCGTCCAGCGAGACGACCAGCGTGCCGAAGGGCCGCTCGTCGATCTCCTCCACCGCGCCGGCGAGGATGTTGACCGGCAGGTCGAGCGTGCGGCCAAGATCGTAGAGGATCGGGTCGGTCGCCGTCGGCCCGGTGAAGACGATCTCCATCACCGCCTCGCGCGCCTCGCCCGGGTCCATGGTCATGCGCTCGCGCAGGAAGGCGGGCAGGCGCACCCCGGTGACGCCTTCCAGGAAAGTGCGCGTGACAGGGTTCTGCGGCCGGGAGAAGACGGAATAGGTGTCGCCCTCCTCGACGATCCTCCCGCCGTCCATGACCGCGACGCGGGTCGCGATCTCGCGCACCACATGCATCTCGTGGGTGATAAGGATGACCGTGAGGCCCAGCTCGCGGTTGACGGTCTTGAGCAACGCCAGGACCTGGCGCGTCGTGTCCGGGTCGAGCGCGGAGGTCGCCTCGTCGGAGAGGAGCACGCGGGGCTCGGTGGCGAGCGCGCGCGCGATGCCGACGCGCTGCTTCTGCCCGCCGGAAAGCTCGGCCGGATAGTTGCGCGCCTTGTCCTTCAAGCCGACGAGCTCGAGGAGCGGCGTCACGCGGCGCTGGATCTCGGCGCGGGAAACGCCCGCGATCTCCAGCGGCAGCGCGACATTGTCAAAGGCGGTGCGCGAGGAGAGGAGGTTGAAGTGCTGGAAGATCATGCCGACGCGGCGGCGCAGCTCGCGCAAGGGGCGCTCGCCGAGGCTGGAAACCTCCACGCCGTCGACCACGACGCGGCCCTCGCTCGGGCGCTCCAGCCCGTTGACGAGGCGCACCAGGGTGGATTTGCCGGCACCCGAACGGCCGATGATGCCGGTGATCGAGCCCTGCGGGACCGACAGATCGACGTTTCGGATCGCGGCGAAGGGCTCGCCGCCCTTGGGCGCGGCGAAGCGTTTGGTGACGTTCTCGAAGCGCACGATCGACGGCGGCGCTGACACGTCGCCCGACACCGGCTCGCTCTGGCTCTGGCTCAACTGAAAAACCTCAAGGTCCTGTCCGAAGACCCCGGACCTCCAATCCTCGTCTTCCATTTAGGCCCGCTTGTCGCCGCTCGGCCGGCCGAGCGCAAGGATCGGCGGCGCGCGCCGCCGGGCCGCGTTGGAAAAATATTCCGCGATCGAGCCGGATCAAGACGGGAGGGGAGTCGTGCTGGCGCGAGAGGCTCGGCGCGGGCAGGTTCAGCGCGCCCGAGCCGGTCGCAGATCGATCTCGGCCGGCTCCGCCCTGGCGGGACCGCCTCGCGCTCGATCGATTGTCGGCTTAGCTGTCGGGCTTCCCTGAACATTCAGGGGAATTGGTGCCCAGGAAAGGACTCGAACCTTCACGCCTCGCGGCACACGGACCTGAACCGTGCGCGTCTACCAATTCCGCCACCTGGGCACGGGGCGGACGTTTAGGGGCGCGGCGCGCGCCTGTCAACGACGTTCGCGCGCCAATCGCAAAGCGTGCCTGATAGCCGGATGGCGACCGTGACTCGCATGCCGCACCGGCGCGGCGGCCGGCAGGACGCGCGGCGCGCGTGCGTCACTCAAATGTTCGCTCCGCTTCCTATATGGTGGCCGCAGCCTGTCTTCCCCGAAAGTCGATTCCCCGTGCAGCCCATCCTCACATTGTCCGGCCTGTCGAAGGTCTATTCGACCGGCTACGAGGCGCTCAAAAGCGTCGACCTGACGATCGCCAAGGGCGAGATCTTCGCGCTTCTCGGCCCCAACGGCGCCGGCAAGACCACGCTCATCGGCATCGTCTGCGGGCTGGTGCGGCCGAGCTCGGGCACCGTGACCGTCGGCGGGCACGACATCGAACACGACTTCCGCGCCGCCCGCACCATGATCGGCCTCGTGCCGCAGGAGCTCACGGCCGACGCCTTCGAGACCGTCTGGGCCACCGTCTCCTTCTCGCGCGGGCTCTTCGGCAAGCCGCGCGACGACGCGCATCTGGAGCGCGTGCTGAGGGACCTGTCGCTCTGGGACAAGCGCGATTCCAAGATCAACACCCTGTCCGGCGGCATGAAGCGCCGCGTCCTCATCGCCAAGGCGCTGGCGCACGAGCCCGAGCTTCTCTTCCTCGACGAGCCGACGGCGGGCGTGGACGTGGAGCTTCGGCGCGACATGTGGGCGCTCGTGAACCGGCTGCGCGAGACCGGCGTCACCATCATCCTGACCACCCACTACATCGAGGAGGCCGAGGAGATGGCGGACCGGATCGGCGTCATCGCGCGCGGCCAGTTGCTCCTCGTGGAGGAGAAGGCGCATCTGATGAAGCGGCTGGGCCGGAAGGAGCTGACGGTGGAGCTGCAGGAGCCGCTGCCCGCCATCCCGCCCGCGCTCGAGGCGCACGGGCTGACGCTCTCGACCGACGGGCTGAACCTCACCCATTCCTACGAGCTCGATTCGGGGCGCACCGGCATCACCGCGCTGTTCCGCGACCTCGACGCCGCCGGCATCCGCCTGCGCGACGTGAACACGCGCCAGTCGACGCTGGAGGAGATCTTCGTGGACCTGACCCGGGAGGCCCGCTCGTGAGCGCGTCGATGAATCTTCGGGCCGTCGCGGCCATCTACCGCTTCGAGATGAACCGCGCCTTCCGCACGCTATTCCAGTCCATCGTCTCGCCGGTGGTCTCGACCTCGCTCTATTTCGTCGTCTTCGGCGCGGCGATCGGCTCGCAGATCCCGGAGATCGACGGGGTCTCCTACGGCGCCTTCATCGTGCCGGGCCTCATCATGCTGTCGCTGCTCACGCAGTCGATCTCCAACGCCGCCTTCGCGATCTACTTCCCGAAATTCGTCGGCACGATCTACGAGGTGCTGTCGGCGCCGGTCTCCACCTTCGAGGTGGTGCTCGGCTATGTTGGGGCGGCGGCGACCAAAGCGCTGCTGCTGGCGCTCATCATTCTGGCCACGGCCACGCTCTTCGTGGACATCCGCATCGAGCACCCCGGCTTCATGCTGCTGTTCCTGGTGCTGACGGCGGTCACCTTCTCGCTCTTCGGCTTCATCATCGGCATCTGGGCCGACGGGTTCGAGCGGCTGCAGCTGGTGCCGCTCCTGATCGTCACCCCACTCGCCTTCCTCGGCGGCACCTTCTACTCGATCCGCATGCTGCCGGAGTTCTGGCAGGACGTGTCGCTGATCAACCCGGTGCTGTATCTCGTGGCGGGCCTTCGCTGGAGCTTCTACGGCACGGCCGACGTCAGCGTGACGGTCAGTCTGGCGATGACGCTGGTCTTCCTCGCGGCCTGCCTCTTCGTGGTCCACCGCATCTTCAAGACCGGCTACAGGCTGAAGCCATGAGCGAACCGTCCCCCGCCAAGCCCCGGATCGCCATCACCTACTGCACGCAGTGCTCCTGGATGCTGCGCTCGGCCTGGCTCGCGCAGGAACTGCTCTCCACCTTCGGCGCCGATCTCGGCGAGGTGGCGCTGATTCCCGGCACGGGCGGCGTGTTCGAGATCGCCTGCGACGGCACGCTCGTCTGGGAGCGCAAGGCGGACGGCGGTTTCCCCGAGGCGAAGGTGCTGAAACAGCGCATCCGCGACCGCATCGACCCCGACCGCCCGCTCGGCCACTCCGACCGCTGAACGCCAAAAGGGCCGCTCCCCGGCGGGGAACGGCCCTTCGTCATACGGTCCGTGCGTGACGCCTACTGGCGGACGTAGATCACTTCGCGGCTGGAATCGGCCACGATGTAGGGGCGGCCGTTGGCGTAGAAGTAGGAGTAGCCGCTCTGCTCGGGCAGCGGCGTCAGCGTGACGGTCGAGGGCACGACCTCCCCCGCGACGATCTCGCCTTCCAGCGTGACCTCTTCGACCGGGTTCGCGTCCACATAGGTGACGGCGGTCTGCGGGACGCCGGCCGGCGAGTAGACGACGGCGCGCGTCGAGGCGTTCACGATGACCGGGCGGTTGCCCTCCAGGTAGATGTAGGCGAGCTCGTCATTGTCCGGGATCGGCGTCAGTTCGACGGTCTCGGGAATGATCACGCCCTCGGCCAGCTCGCTTTCGAAGGCGACCGGGGCGACCGGGTTGGCGACCACGTATTCGCGGACCTCGGGCGTCACGGCCGCGGTCGCGCCGACCGCCGTGCCGATGAAGCCGCCGACGACGGCGCCGAACGGCCCGCCGACGATGGCACCGGCCGCCGCGCCGACGCCGGCGCCCGCGAGAACGCCGCCGGCCTGCTCGGTGGACGAGCGCTCCTGCGTGGTGGTGACGGTGGTCTGGGCGAGCGCCGTGCCGGCCATGCCGAGCATCGCGGTCGCAATGAGAATCGTACGCATGTGGGGTGTCCTCAAAGGTTCGTGACCCTTCGCGGCAAAGAATGCGCGGTCCCGCGACAACGTTCCCGAAGGCGGCGAAGTTTGCCCGCCCTCGGTGCGGCCCCGTTGACAGACAGGCGCCGGCCTGTTGGTTTTGGCGGCACCGAGGGGAGGATGTGGCGAGTGCCGCTTCGGGGTCGCGATGAACGAGATTGAGGCGCGTCGCCATCTGGCCGGGCGGATCCGCGCGGTCGCCTCCGGCGATTCCGCCGCGCTGCGGGACGTCTACGATCTGACCAGCGCGAAGCTCTTCGGCGTCTGCCTGCGTATCTTGCCCGACAGGGAAGAGGCGGAGGACGTTCTCCAGGACGTCTATATCACCGTGTGGAACAAGGCCGAGACCTACGAGGAAGGACGCGCGAGCCCGATCACGTGGCTCTCCACGATCGCGCGCAACCGCTCCATCGACCGCCTGCGCGCGCTCGGCTCGCGCCCGCGCGGGCAGGGGATCGAGGACGCCGCCGAAATCCGCGACGACACGCCGGACGCGCTGGACCGCCTCGAGGCGAACGAGGAGGCCGGGCGCCTGCACGACTGCCTGAAGGGCCTCGACGACCGCGCGCGCGGCGCCATCGCCTCCGCCTTCTTCGACGGACGCACCTATGAGGATCTGGCGCGCGAGCGCGCCATGCCGCTCGGCACGATGAAGAGCATCGTGCGCCGGGGCCTGATCCGGCTGAGAGGGTGCCTCGAAGCATGAGCGATCCGATCGAGACCTTTTCCGACGAGGACTTCCGGGCGGCGGACTACGTGCTCGGCACGTCGGGCCCGGCCGAGCGGATCGCGGCCGCCCGCCGCCTTCGCGACGACCCGGCCTTCCGCGCCGAGGTCGAGGCCTGGGAGGAGAGGCTGGCACCCATGGCCGCGGCCGTCGCGCCGGTCACGCCGCGGCCGGGCCTCTACGCCGCGATCGAAGCGGCGCTGCCGCGCCCGCGCCGCGCCGCGCCCGAGCGGCAGGTTGCGGCCGGCGAAGGGCTCGTCCCCGCCTTCTGGCGCTGGCTGGCGCTCGGCTCCGGGGCGCTCGCCGCCGCGAGCCTCGCCGCTCTCGCCCTCCTCGCGGTGCCCGTTCTGCAAGGTCCCGCCGACACCGCCGGAGCCGGCTTCGCCGCCACGACGATCACCAGCGACACCGACGGCTTCCCGATCTTCGCGGTCGTCCTCGATCCCGCCTCGGACACGGCGACTCTTGTGCCGATCCGGCTGGAGCCGGGACCGGGGCAGGTGCCCGAGCTCTGGATCGCGCGCGACGGCGGAGCGCCGCAATCGCTCGGCACCTTCGATCCCGACGTGCCCCTGCGCATCTCGCTGGAGCCGGGTCTGGTCTCCGGCGACCTGTCGCGGAGCCTCCTCGCCATCTCGCTGGAGCCCGAAGGCGGATCGCCGACGGGCCAGCCGACGGGGCCGGTGGTCGGGCACGGAGAGCTGAACTCGATCTGATCGCGGCGCGATGCGGCGCGCGATCGCGCGTCCCGCCGGGCGACCCGTTCCACTCGGCCGGCCGACCCTATAGAGGGGCGGGATGGCCCGCATCTTCTCCATCCTCCTGATCCTCGCCATGGCGGTGCAGATCATCCGGCCGCTCGGCCTGCCGGGGCTGCGGCGGCGCGCCGACTTCTGGAAGATCGCCGTCTTCGCGCTCGTCCTCGTCGCGGCGACGGCGATGATCCAGCCGCAATAGGCGCGGCGGGAATGAAAGATCGGCTGGATCCCGCCTTCCGGCAGACCCTCGTCGAAGCTGCCCGGGCCCTCGACGCCGCCGGCCTCGACTGGTGCGTCTTCGGCGGAGCCGCCTTCGCGCTCCATCGCTCGACGTCCGATCCGGTTCCCGACATCGACGTATGGGTTCCGCCGGACGCCGGCGAAGCTCTTTCGACGGTCGCCGGTCTTCGCGACTGCTCCGACGGCGGCACGGCGCGGTTCCGCTCGCGGCGACGCCTCGTCGGAACATTCGGTCCCGTTCCGGTCGAAATCCTCCTCGGCTTCGAGGTCCGGACGGCGGGCAGATGGGAGCCGGTCGCGATCGGCGAGCGTGCCGCGATCGCGCTGGGCGACGTGTCCATCACGGTGCCGGAGCGCACAGAGCTTGCGCGACTGTTCCGCCTCATCGGGCGGGAAAAGGACATCGCACGCGCCGACATCCTGGAGAGAGACGGATAAATCGAAGGCCACCCCTCGTTTGAAGCAGGGGCCCTTTCCATGTAGGAACCGCAATTTCCACTCAGGCGAGAGATCGGCGTTCATGGACCGGATTCGAATTCGCGGCGGCAATCCGCTGAACGGCACCATCCCGATCTCGGGCGCCAAGAACGCGGCCCTGCCGCTGATGATCGCCTCGCTGCTCACCGACGACACGCTGACGCTGGAGAACGTGCCGCATCTGGCCGATGTCGAGCAGCTGATCCGCATCCTCGGCAATCACGGCGTGGACTACGCCGTCTCCGGCAAGCGCCTCAGCCACGACCCGGCCGGCGGGCGCACCATCCACTTCACCGCCCGCACCATCGTCGACACGACCGCGCCCTACGAGCTCGTGTCCAAGATGCGCGCGAGCTTCTGGGTGATCGGCCCGCTCCTGGCGCGCTGCCACAAGGCCAAGGTCTCGCTGCCGGGCGGCTGCGCCATCGGCACGCGCCCGGTCGACCTCTTCATCGAGGGGCTTCGCGCGCTCGGCGCCGAGATCGAGATCGACGCGGGCTACATCCTCGCCGAGGCCAAGGGCGGGCTGACGGGCGCGAACTACACCTTCCCCAAGGTCTCGGTCGGCGCCACGCACGTGATGCTGATGGCCGCCTCGCTCGCCAAGGGCACGACGGTGATCGGCAACGCGGCGCGCGAGCCCGAGATCGTCGATCTCGCCGACTGCCTGAACGCGATGGGCGCGAAGATCACGGGCGCGGGCACCTCCACCATCACCATCGAGGGCGTTCCGGCCCTGTCGGGCGCGCGCCACCGCGTTCTGCCGGACCGGATCGAGACCGGCACCTACGCGATCGCGGCGGCGATGGCCGGCGGCGACGTGACGCTGACGGGCACGCGCGCCGATCTCCTGTCGGCCGCGCTCGACACGCTGCGCGCGGCCGGCGCCGACATCACCGACGTTCAGGACGGCATCCGGATCGTGCGCAACGGCGCCGGGCTCTCGGCGGTGGACATCGTCACCGATCCGTTCCCGGGCTTCCCGACCGACCTGCAGGCCCAGTTCATGGCGCTGATGACGCGGGCCGAGGGCGTCTCCTCGATCACCGAGACGATCTTCGAGAACCGCTTCATGCACGTGCAGGAGCTGGCACGGCTCGGCGCGCGGATCTCGCTCGCCGGCCAGGTGGCCAAGGTCGAGGGCGTGCCGCGCCTGGCCGGCGCGCCGGTCATGGCGACCGATCTGCGCGCCTCGGTCTCGCTGGTCATCGCCGGGCTCGTCGCCGAGGGCGAGACGACGGTCAACCGCGTCTATCACCTCGACCGGGGCTTCGAGCGGCTGGAGGAGAAGCTCGGCGCCTGCGGAGCCGAGGTGGAGCGCATCTCGGGCTGATCCCGGAGGGCTAAGGGCGGCCCCGGCCGGCGGGCCGATCGTTCGCCGCTCTTGCTTTTTGAGGCGCAAAGGCCGATCTAGGGCCCGAAATTCCGAGTGTCCCGGCACGAGGCCGTCTTCGCACGTGCCCTTCCGGCCCCATTCCCGTCCTCAAGCGGCCGCCCTCGCGTCCGCCCTTCAATCCAAGGTTCGATCCTATATGGCGAAAGAAGAAGTTCTCGAGTTTCCCGGAACGGTCACCGAGCTCCTGCCCAACGCGACCTTCCGCATCAAGCTCGAGAACGATCACGAGATCATCGCCCACACCGCCGGCCGCATGCGCAAGAACCGCATCCGCGTGCTGACGGGCGACAAGGTCCTGGTCGAGATGACGCCCTACGACCTGACCAAGGGCCGCATCACCTACCGCTTCAAGTAAGGGCCTCGACGCGATGGCGCGGCCGCAGCAAAAGCATCTGGTGCTCGCCTCCGGCTCGCCGCGTCGGCTGGAGCTGCTGCAGCAGGTCGGCATCGAGCCGGAGCGCCTTCTGCCCGCCGATCTCGACGAGACGCCCGAGCGCGGGGAGCATCCGCGCGCCCTCGCCAAGCGCCTCGCCAAGGCGAAGGCCGAGGCCGGCGCGCTGACGCTGTCGCGCATCGAGCAGCGCAAGGGCCGGTACGTGCTCGCGGCCGACACGGTGGTGACCGTCGGGCGCCGCGTCATGCCGAAGGCCGAGCTGGCCGAGGACGCGATCGCCAATCTGCGCATCCTCTCCGGGCGCGCCCACCGCGTCTATACGGGCCTCTGCCTCGTCACGCCGGAAGGGCGGCTGCGCCAGCGCCTCGTCGAGACGCGGGTGCGCTTCAAGCGCCTGTTGAAAAGCGACATCGAGCGCTACATCGCCTCCGGCGAATGGCGCGGCAAGGCCGGCGGCTACGCCATCCAGGGTCTGGCCGGCGGCTTCGTCGTGCGTCTCGTCGGCTCCTACACCAACGTCGTCGGACTGCCGCTCTACGAGACGCTGTCGCTGCTCGAAGGCGACGGCTTCCGCTGGGGCGCGCCGATCGAGGCCGAGGAGCCGGCGTGATGCCTGCGCCCTCCGGCGCCAAGGTGACGCCGCTGCGGCCCAGGCGCGAATGCCCCGAATGCGGCCGCCCGTCCGACCGTGCGACCTTTCCCTTCTGCTCGCCGCGCTGCAAGGACGTCGATCTCAACCGCTGGCTCTCGGGGTCCTACGTGATCCCCGGCACGGAGGAGGAGCCGTCCGACCCCTCCCGCGAGGGATGAGCGCGCGCGGCGGAGAGGATCGGCGGGCATGATCGCCGCCATCGCCTCGGCACTGGTGCCGACCGGCCTCCTGATCGGGCTCGGTCAGGTTCTGCGGCGGATGGAGTTCGTGCCCGACGCCTTCTGGCCGCAGGCCGAGCGCCTCTGCTACTTCGTGCTCCTGCCCGCGCTCTTCGCCCACAGTCTGGGCACGGCCGACCTCTCCGCCGTTCCCATCGCGGGGCTTGCGAGCGTCGTCATCCCGACCACGATCCTCGTCTCGCTCGCCCTTGTGCTGCTCGCCCCGCGCCTCGCCCGCGACGGCGCCGCCTTCACCTCGGTCTTCCAGGGCGGCATCCGCTTCAACAACTATGTCGGCATCACCGCCGCGCTGGCGCTCTTCGGCCCGCCCGCCATCGCGCTGGCGGCGGTCGCCAACGCGGCCATCGTGCCGACCGTCAACGTCCTGTGCGTCCTGATCTTCGCGCGCTTCGGCGCGGCGCAGCCGAGCCTGTCCGGCATCCTGCGCGGCATCGTCACCAACCCGCTGATCGTCGGCTGCGCCATCGGCATCGCGCTTCAGGTGGCGGGGATCCGCATTCCGGCGACGCTTTTCGGCGCCGTCGGCGCGCTCGGGCAGGCGTCGCTGCCGCTCGGCCTCCTGTGCGTGGGCGCCGCGCTGGATTTCTCGCAGGCGCGCTCGGCCCTGCGCCCGGTGGTCCTGTCGAGCGTCGCGAAGTTCGCGGCCATGCCGGCGACGGCGGCGATCCTCTGCCTCGCCTTCGGGCTGGACGGGCTGGCGGCCTCCGTCGCGATCCTCTTCATGGCGCTGCCGACGGCCTCCTCCTCCTACGTCATGGCGCGCCAGCTCGGTGGCGACGCGCCGCTGATGGCGACCATCGTCGCGGTCCAGACGATCCTGGCGATCCTCACTTTGCCGCCCGCCATCCTTCTGGCGAAGGCTCTGGCCTGAGGCCTATTCGCCGTGGAGCTTGAGCGCCGGCCCCTTGGCCGGCGACAGGAGGTCGGTCGCGATGGCGAGTGTTCCGCGCAGCGGCCCGAGCACGCGCACCTGATGCTGGCGCTCCAGCGCATGATAGGCGGCGGTGGCGAACTGGCCGTCGATGAAGAGGTCGCTCCCGCGCGAGAGCCGGGCGCGGCCGACCGTGCCGGCGAGGCCGAGAGAGACGAGCCGGCCCTTGTTCTCGAACTCGAAGGCGCGGACCGTGCGGCCCTTCGCCAGTTCGGGGATGGTCCTGACCAGATAGGCGGCCTGCTGGCTCGCGGCCTGCGCGGTCGGCGGGATCGGCCTGTCCGACATCTCCGGCGTAAAGGCGGCCGAATCGCCGATGGCGAGCACGCGGCGGTCGCTCGCCGAACGCAGCCAGCGATCGACGACGATGCGGCCCTTGCGGTCCAGCTCGAAATCGCCGAGCCCCTTCAGGACCGGATTGCCGACGAGCCCGGTGGCCCAGACCGTCAGATCGCTCGGCCAGGTCTCGCCCTTGACGGTGCGGATCTCCTCCTGCGTCACCTCCGAGACCTGCGCGTCGGTGACGATCTTCACGTCGAGCGCGCGCAGGCGCTCGGTGATCTCGCGGCGCAGCGTGTCGTCGATCCCCGGCATCAGTTCGGGCGCGGCCTCGATCAGCGTCACCGACAGGAGCTTGCCCTGCGAGGGCGAAGCGCCGGGCTCGAAGAAGCCGTGCTCGGAATGGCGTAAGTGCGCGGCGAGCTCCGTGCCCGTCGGCCCCGTGCCGACGATGCCGATCTCCGCCGGCGTGCCGGTCTCGCGGGCCCGGACCATGAGCGCGATGAAGCGGCGGCGGAACTCCTCCGCGTCCTGCGGCCCGTCGAGCCGCAGCGCGTGCTCCTTCACGCCGGCCGTGCCGAAATTGGGAGTGGCGCCGCCGAGCGCGACGACGCACAGATCGTAGGGCAGGTCCCGCGCGGCGGCCAGTTCCCGCCCCTCGCCGTCCACCATCGGGGCGAGGCGGACGGTGCGCGCCTGCCGGTCGATGGAGACGACCTCGCCCTGTTCGAAATGGAAGCCGCGCAACTCGCCGAGGAGATAGAAGGATATCTCGGCCAGCGAGGTCTGCACCGTGCCGGCCGCCAGCTCGTGGAGCCTCGGCTTCCAGACATGCGCGGTTTCCCGATCGACGAGGATCACGTCGAGCTCGCGGCGCCACGCGAGCTGCGAGGCGAGTTCGAGCCCGCCCGAGCCGCCGCCGAGAACGAGGATGCGCGCTCGCTCGCCCATGCGGCTCAACCGATCAGATCCGGGAACAGGCCGACCAGTCCGATGAAGATCAGGTAGAGCGCGACGATGATGTTCAAAAGGCGCGGGACGATCAGGATGAGGATGCCCGCGATCAGGGAAACGATCGGCGTGAAGGTGACGATTTCCAAGTTTCGAGCCTCCGTCTGAGCCGGCGCCGCCGGGCTGCTGCATTGCGAAATCGCTGGCCGCGACCTTCGGTTCCAAGCCCTCGGGGTTAAGGCCGGTCAGCCCATGTACCAGCCGTGGCTCGGGATGATGGACTGGCCGGTCAGCGCGTTGGAGCGGAAGCCGGCGAGGAAGACCGCGACGTCCGCCACATCCGCGACCGTCGTGAACTCCTGGTCCACCGTGCGGCCGAGCATGATGCGGTTGACCACCTCCTCCTCGGAGATCTTCAGGTCGCGCGCCTGTTCGGGAATCTGCTTCTCGACGAGCGGCGTCTTCACGAAGCCGGGGCAGATGATGTTGGAGCGCACGCCGTGCGGCCCGCCCTCCTTGGCCATGACGCGGCAGAGGCCGAGGATTCCGTGCTTGGCGGCGACATAGGCGCTCTTCAGGGCCGAGGGCTCGTGGGAATGGACCGAGCCCATGTAGATCAGCGCGCCCGACTTCTGCGGGTACATGTGCCGGACCGCCGCCCGGGTCAGCAGGAACGAGCCGCCGAGATGGATGTCCACCACCTTGCGGAACTCCTCATAGGGGAACTCCTCGATCGGGTGGACGATCTGGATGCCGGCATTGGCCACCATCGTGTCGAGGCGTCCGAAGCGCGAGACGACCGCCTCCACGCCCTCGTTCACCGCCGCCTCGTCGGTGACGTCCATGGTCACGGCCATCGCCTGCCCGCCATCCGCGGCGATCTCGTCCACGGCGGCCTTCGCGGCCTCGCCGTTCAGATCCGCGATGGCGACCTTCGCGCCCTCGGCCGCATAGGCCCTGGCGATGGCCTTGCCGATGCCGGACGCGGCGCCCGTGACGATCGCGACGTTGCCTTCGAGCTTCATGGGCGCCTTCCTCCTGATCCGGGACCTCTCCCGCTCAAAGACTAGCCGCCGCACGCGCATTGTCACGCTCTGCCGGAACGAAAAACGGCGGCCGATGGGCCGCCGCTCGTGTCGTCGTGAGAGAAGACGCGCTCAAGCGTCCTTGGTGGTCTCGTCCGGCACGCCGGGCTTCTGGTCGACGGTCGCCTTCGGTCCGCCCTTGGAGACGCCGACCATGGCCGGGCGCAGCACGCGCTCGCCGATGGCGTAGCCGTCCTGGACCACCTGGACGACCGTATTGGCCGCCAGACTCTCGTCCGGCACATCGAACATCGCCTGATGGAAGTTCGGATCGAAGCGCTGGCCCTTCGGGTCGAGCTTGCGGACGCCGTGGCGCTCCAGCGAGGAGAGCATGGCGCGGGCCGTCATCTCGACGCCCTCGACCAGCGAGGTGAGCCCGGCCTCGCCGGCCGCGCGCGCCTCCTCCGGCACCGCCTGCAGCGCGCGGTCGAGATTGTCCGACACGCTCAGCATGTCGCGGGCGAAATTGGCCACGGCGAACTGGCGCGCGTCCTTGATCTCGCGCTCGGTGCGGCGGCGCAGATTCTCCATGTCGGCCGCCAGACGCAGAAGGCGGTCCTTCACGTCGGCGTTCTCGGCCTCGAGCTCGGCGATCCGGGCTGCGTCCGCCGCCTCCGCGCCCTCGCCCCAGGCCGAGCGCTCGGCGCCGGCCTCGGCCGCGCCCTCCGCTCCGGCGTCGCGGGTGAGATCCTCGGCCTCGTTCGGCTCGCGGTTCGGGATGTCGCTCGTCGTCATCGGTGCAGGGAACTCCGGGCTGGTCCGCCAAGCCTTCCGCGCGGGAGATGCGGCATCTCGCGGGCATGCTCGGCGGATCGTGGTGATTTCGCGCCCGATATCGAATGCGGGGCGGCACAAATCAAGGGCGCGGGGCGAGGTCGCGCGCGGTCAGGAGCGCTTGGCGGTGCCCGCGTCGCCGAGGAGGCGCGAGACGAGACGGGCAGTGTAGTCCACCATGGGCACGATGCGGCGGTAGTTCAGCCGCGTCGGCCCGATCACCCCGACCGCGCCGATGACGCGCTGCCGGTCGTCCGAATAGGGCGCGACGACGAGGGAGGAGCCCGAGAGCGAGAACAGCTTGTTCTCCGAGCCGATGAAGATGCGAACGCCGTTGCCGGTCTCGGCGAGGTCGAGCAGCTCCACGATGGAGCTCTGCGTCTCCAGATCGTCGAAGAGGTGGCGCAGGCGCTCCAGATCCTCCGCCGCCGTGACGTTCTCCAGAAGATTGGCGCGGCCGCGCACGATGAGGCGCGAGGGCTGGTCGTGGCTCGCCCCGGACCAGACCGCGAAGCCCGCCTCGACGAGCCCGCGCGACAGCTCGTCGAGCGCGTTCGCCGTCTCGTCCTTCAGGGCCGCGACGGCGTCGCGCGCCTCCGACAGGGTCCGCCCGACGATGCGCGCGTTGAGGAAGTTGCCGGCCTCGACGAGCTGCGAGGCGGTGACGCCGGGGCTGAGCTCGACGATGCGGTTCTCGACCTCGCCGTTCTCGCCGACGAGGATCGCGAGGGCGCGCGTCGGCTCCAGGCGGATGAACTCGATGTGCTTGAGGCGGATGTCGGTCTTGGAGGTGACGACGAGACCGGCTCCGCGCGAAAGGCCCGACAGGAGCTGGCTGGCCTCCGTCAGAAGCGTCTCGACGCCGCGCTGGTCGCCGAGGACGCGGGCGCGCTCCTCGATCTCCTCGCGCTCGGCGCGCGCCATGTCGCTGCCGGTCTCCAGGAAGGCGTCCACGAAGAAGCGGAGGCCCAGCTCGGTCGGCAGCCGTCCGGCCGAGACGTGCGGCGCGTAGATGAGGCCGAGCTGCTCCAGATCGCTCATCACGTTGCGGATCGAGGCCGGCGAGAGCGCGGTGGAGAGCAGGCGGGAGAGATTGCGCGACCCGACCGGCTCGCCCGAATCCAGATAGGTGTCGACGATCAGGCGGAAGATCTCGCGCGAGCGGTCGTCGAGCGGGCCGCCCGGCCCGGTCCAGTTCGTGCCCCTCGTCGTCGTGGAAAGCGTCATGGGCGGGACTATAGGAAGCGGGCGCGGCCTCGCCAAGCGGGAAGCCCGGTCCCGAAACGCTTTGCGAGGCCGGCCTCGAATGGTTAAGAGCCTCGCGACGATCAAAGACGAACGGACATGACGACGATGCGGCCATCCAAGCGCGCGAGCGACGAACTGCGCAAGGTCTCCCTCGAACGCGGCGTCTCGCGCCACGCGGAGGGCTCCTGCCTCGTGAAGTTCGGCGACACGCATGTTCTGTGCACCGCGAGCCTGGAGGACCGCGTGCCGGGCTGGCTGCGCAATTCCGGGCGCGGCTGGGTGACGGCCGAGTACGGCATGCTGCCGCGCGCCACCCACGAGCGCATGCGCCGCGAGGCGGCCTCCGGCAAGCAGTCGGGCCGCACGCAGGAGATCCAGCGCCTGATCGGCCGGTCGCTTCGCGCGGTCGTCGATCTGGAGGCGCTGGGCGAGCGCCAGATCTCCATCGACTGCGACGTGATCCAGGCCGACGGCGGCACGCGCACGGCGGCGATCACCGGCGCCTTCGTCGCGCTCGCCGACTGCCTCGCCTGGATGGAGGGGCGCGGCATGGTGAAGCGCGAGAAGGTCCTGAAGGACCACGTGGCGGCGATCTCCTGCGGCATCCACAACGGCGAGCCGGTGATCGACCTCGACTATGACGAGGATTCCTCGGCCGGCACCGACGCCAATTTCGTGATGACGGGCTCGGGCGGCATCGTCGAGATTCAGGGAACCGCCGAGGCCGAGCCCTTCTCGGAGGAGGAGTTCCTGAAGCTCCTGTCGCTGGCGCGCGCCGGCATCGCCGGCCTGGTCGAGAAGCAGCGCGAGGCGCTGGCGCAAGGCTGAGGCCATCGGCAGGCGGTAGCGTCCGCGCGCCTTCGCAAAGGAAACGGCATGATCCTTCTCGACCCTTCGAACGGCCCGCTCCTGGTCGCCAGCCACAATCAGGGCAAGATCGCCGAATTCCGCGACCTGCTCGGCCCCCTCGGCTTCGAGGTGGTCTCGGCGGCCGACAAGGGCCTGCCCGAGCCGGAGGAGACCGGCTCGACCTTCGAGGAGAACGCGCAGATCAAGTCGCTGGCCGCCGCCCGCGCCACGGGCCTCGTCGCCCTGTCGGACGATTCGGGGCTGGCGGTCGATGCGCTCGGCGGCGCGCCCGGCATCCATTCGGCGCGCTGGGCCGGGCCGGACAAGGACTTCGCCATGGCGATGCGCCAGATCGAGGAGAAGCTGCAGGCGACGGGCGCGGTGCGTCCGGACCAGCGCAGCGCGCGCTTCGTCGCCGTCCTGTCGCTGGCGCGCCCGAACGGCACGACGACGGAGTTCCGCGGCGAGGTGGAAGGCACGCTCGTCTGGCCGCCGCGCGGAACCGCCGGCTTCGGCTACGACCCGATGTTCCTGCCCGACGGCTTCGATCGCACCTTCGGCGAGATGACGGCGCGGGAGAAGCACGGCTGGACGCCCGGGCAGGAGACGGCCCTCTCGCACCGCGCCCGTGCCTTCAAGCTCTTCGCGCGAAAGGCGCTCGACATCGGATGAACGCGCAAGTCGGGAAACTCACCGCGATCCGCCCCTACACGCCGCCGGCGGGGAATCCCGGCTTCGGCGTCTATGTCCACTGGCCCTTCTGCGCGGCCAAGTGCCCCTATTGCGACTTCAACTCGCATGTCCGCCATCAGCCGGTCGATCAGGCGCGCTACGTCGCGGCCTTCCGGCGCGAGATCGCGACCATGGCGGCCCGCTCGCGCGGCCAGCGCGTCACCTCCGTCTTCCTCGGCGGCGGGACGCCCTCGCTGATGGAGCCCGGAACGGTCGCCGCGATCCTCGACGCGGTGGCGGATGCCTGGACCGTGGAGGAGGGCGCGGAGATCACGCTGGAGGCCAATCCGTCCTCCGTCGAGGCGGAGCGTTTCCGGGGCTATCGCGCGGCAGGCGTCAACCGGGTCTCGCTCGGCGTCCAGGCGCTGAACGACACGGATCTGCGTCGCCTCGGCAGACTGCACGACGTGACCCAGGCGCTGGGCGCGATCGGGCTGGCCCGCGACATCTTCCCGCGCCTGTCCTTCGACCTGATCTACGCCCGGCCCGACCAGACCGTCGAGGCCTGGGAGGCCGAGCTCGGCCGCGCGATCGATCTGGCGGCCGACCATCTGTCGCTCTACCAGCTGACGATCGAGGAGGGCACGGCCTTCCACGCGCTTCACAAGGCGGGCAAGCTGAAGGTCCCGGACGGAGAGCTCTCGGCCGAGCTCTACGAGGCGACGCAGCGCCTGACGGCGGCGCGCGGGCTGCCCGCCTACGAAATCTCCAACCACGCCATGCCGGGCGCGGAATCGCGCCACAACCTCACCTACTGGCGCTACGGGCTCTATGCCGGGGTCGGACCGGGCGCCCACGGCCGCCTGATGGGGGAGGGCGGCGTGCGCCACGCCGTCTCCAACGAGAAGCATCCCGAGACCTGGCTGAAGATGGTCGAGGACTGGGATGCGGGCATCGATCTCGACGAGCCGCTGGGCGCCGCCGAGCAGGCCGACGAACTCCTCCTGATGGGGCTGCGCCTCGTGGAGGGGCTCGACCTGAAGCGCTGGCGGGCGCTGACCGGGCGCGACGTCGACCCCGTCGTGGAAAGCGATCTCAAGCGCCACGGCATGATCGAGCGCCTCGGCCCGAACCGCATCCGCGCCACGCCGGCCGGGATGCTCGTGCTCGACGCCGTCGTCGCGGATCTGGCTTGAGCCTCGCGATCTACGTTTCGGCCGCGCTCGCCGAGATCGCCGGCTGCTTCGCCTTCTGGGCGTGGTGGCGCTCGGGTGCCTCGGCCCTCTGGCTCGTTCCGGGCACCGCGAGCCTCGTGCTGTTCGCGCTGCTTCTGACGCAGATCGATGCGAGCCATGCCGGCCGGGCCTATGCCGCCTATGGCGGGGTCTACATCCTCGCCTCCGTGCTCTGGCTCTGGGCGGTCGAGGGCGCGCGGCCGGACCGTTTCGACCTCGCCGGCACCGCTCTCTGTCTTCTGGGCGCGGCGGTCATCCTGTGGGGTCCGCGCACGGCGTGAACGCTTGGCGCGGCTCACCGGCGCTGCCATATTCGACCGCACGTCAACGCGAAGGAGACGGGCCATGTCCGCGGTCAAGACCGTTACGGTGACGCTCGGCGAGGAGCAGGAGAGCCTGGAGCGTCGTCTGGCGTCCGGCGAGTATGACACCGCCGATGAAGTCCTACGCGAGGGTCTGCGCGCTCTCGACCGGGAAGACGACTTCGACGTCGAGGAGCTACGCGCTATGATCGACGAAGCGGAGAGAGATCCGCGACCGGACGTGCCGGCGTCCGAAGTCTTTGCGCGTCTGGAGAAGCGCTTCCCTCTGCCGGCTGAAGAGTGAATGCCGTTGAGGCTCTTCTTCACGAAGTCGGCTGAACGCGACATCGAAGGGATAGCGACCTTCATCGCCCGAGAGAATCCCGCCGCCGCCGCACGTTTCGTTCGCGATCTTCGACAACGTGCCGAACTCCTGACGGAGTTTCCCGCGAGCGGGCGCGCTCGCGACGAATTGCGTTCTGGCGCGCGGACATTGGCGTTCGATCGCAAGGTCCTGATCCTCTATCGGATCGGACCTGATAGCGTCCGGATTCTCCGCGTCCGCTACAAGGGGAGCGAGATCCATGGACGGTGAAGGCGAACACGCTCTTCGCAGGCCGACGGACGGCGCGGCAGCCTCCTTCACCCTTCGCGGCACGACGTTCCCGGCGCCGCGCCCCGAACCCGGGCTCTATCTCGTCGCGACGCCGATCGGGAACCTGTCGGACATCACGATCCGGGCGCTGGAGACGATCGCGGGCGCTGACATGCTGGCCTGCGAGGACACGCGCGTCACCGCCAAGCTCCTGCAGCGCTTCGCGATCTCGCGCCGGCCCGTCAGCTATCACGAGCACAACGAGGCGGCGTCGGGCGAGGCGCTTCTCGCTGAGCTTCTGGCCGGCCGCTCCGTCGCGCTCGTCTCCGACGCCGGGACGCCGCTCGTCTCCGATCCGGGCTTCCGGCTGGTCGAGCGGGCGATCGAGGCGGGCATCTCCGTGATCCCGATCCCCGGCGCCTCGGCGCCGGTTTCGGCGCTCCTCGCCTCGGGCCTCCCCTCCGACGCCTTCTTCTTCGCCGGCTTCCTGCCGTCGAAGGAGGTGGCGCGCGCCAAGCGGCTCGAGGAGCTCGTCCGGGTGCCGGGAACGCTTCTCTTCTTCGAATCGCCCAACCGCATCGCCGCGAGCCTCGCCGAGATGGCCTCGGTCCTCGGGGACCGGCCGGCGGCGGTATGCCGCGAGCTGACGAAGCTGCATGAGACGATCTATCGCGGCAGCCTGCCGCAGCTCGCGGAGCGCTTCGCGGGCGAGGAGAACGTGCGCGGCGAGATCGTGGTCTGCGTCGGGCCTCCGGCCCCTGCCGAGGACGCGGGGGAGGCGGATGTGGACACGATCCTCGCCGGTCTCCTGGCCGAGATGAAGCCCTCCCAGGCCGCGGCCGAAGCCGTGCGTCTGACCGGGCGCCCGAAGCGCGAGCTCTATGCCCGCGCGCTGGAGCTCAAGGGCTCGGCGTGACGCGGGCGCGTCGGCAGGCCGGCTTCCGGCTCGGCCACCGCGCCGAATGGCTCGCCGCCTTCGCCCTGCGCTGCAAGGGCTACCGGATTCTCGCAATCCGCCACCGCACGAGGCTCGGCGAGATCGACCTCGTCGCGCGGCGGGGCGACACGGTCGCCATCGTGGAGGTGAAGGCGCGGCGCTCGGTCGCGGCCGCGATCGACGCCGTCACGCCCACCGCGCGGCGCCGTATCGAGGCGGCGGGCGATCTCTGGCTGGCGGGGCGGCCGGACGCGCACCGCCTGTCGCTGCGCTACGACATCGTCGCCGTCGTGCCGTGGCGCTGGCCCATCCATGTGGCGGGCGCATGGGAGCCCGGCGCGCGCTGAGGGGCAGGGGGCTTTTCAAGCGCGGCGGAAGGGCGTAAAGCCCCGCGCCGCGAACACCGGAGGCTTAGCGCCCACAAGCCGCGACGCCCTGCCTCCTCCGGTACGCCGCCCCATTGCGCGACGTCGCGGCGTCCTGGAAGGACGCGTTCCCCTTCGGCTTCGGGTTCGAAGACCTTACAATGTCCGTCTACCACCAGAGTGAGACGGGAGACGCATCGGCGTCCCGCCCCCGTTTCGCGACCCTCGTCCTCGGCTCGATCGGCGTCGTCTACGGCGACATCGGCACCAGCCCGCTCTACGCACTGCGCGAGGCGCTGCTGCATGCGGGCAACGGCATGGTCGATCCCGAAGACGTGATCGGCATCGTCTCGCTGCTGCTCTGGACGCTGACGGTCGTCGTCTCGGGCAAATACGTCGCCTTGATCCTGAAGGCCGACAACAACGGCGAGGGCGGCGTCCTGACGCTGCTCGCCCTGGCGCGCCGCCACGGCTCCACCGGCCTGATCGTCCTGACCGTCGGCATGATCGCGGCCTCCCTCTTCTACGGCGACGCCGTCATCACGCCGGCCATTTCGGTGCTGTCGGCGATGGAGGGCCTGGCCCTCGTCTCGCCGAGCCTCGCCGATCTGGCGCTTCCGCTGACGCTCGTCATCCTGACCGTGCTCTTCGCGGCGCAGGCCTACGGAACGGCGCGCATCGCCAGCCTGTTCGGCCCGATCACCCTCGTCTGGTTCCTCGTCATGGGCGGGCTCGGGCTGATCCATATCGGCGACGACCCCTCGATCCTGGCCGCGATCAATCCGCTGGCCGCGATCCGCTTCATCACCGACCACGGCTTCCTCGCCCTCGCCATTCTCGGGACGGTCTTCCTGGCGGTGACGGGCGCCGAGGCGCTCTATGCCGATCTCGGCCATTTCGGCGCCCGGCCGATCCGCTTCGCCTGGGGCACGCTCGTCTTCCCGGCGCTGGCGCTGAACTATCTCGGCCAGGGCGCGCTGATCCTCGACCAGCCGGAGGCGGTCGCCAATCCCTTCTTCCTGCTGGCGCCGGGCTGGGCGCTTCTGCCCCTGGTGATCCTCGCCGCCATGGCGACGGTCATCGCCAGCCAGGCGGTCATCACCGGCGCCTTCTCGCTGACGCATCAGGCCGTGCAGCTCGGCCTTCTGCCGCGCATGGAGGTCCGCCACACCTCGCCCGAGCATGTGGGGCAGATCTACATTCCGAAGGTCAATCTCCTCCTCTTCGTCGTCGTCATCGCGCTGGTGCTCACCTTCCAGACCTCCTCGGCGCTGGCCGGCGCCTACGGCATCGCGGTCTCCGGCAACATGATGGCGACCTCGACGCTCGCCATCGTGGTGTTCCGCCGCGTCTGGCGATGGTCCTGGGCGAGGATCGCGCTCGTCATGGTGCCGATCCTCATGCTGGAGACGACCTTCCTCGGCGCGAACCTGTTGAAGATCTTCGCCGGCGGCTGGGCGCCGCTGACGCTGGCGACGATCCTTCTCATCGTCATGGCGACCTATGTGCGCGGCACCCGGATCGTTCAGGAGAAGGCCGCGCGCGCGGCCATGCCGCTCGTCGCCCTCCTCTCCATGCTCGACCGCTCGCACCCCGCGACCGCCCCGGGCACCGCCGTCTTCATGTGCGGAGACCAGGACGTCGCGCCCTCCTCGCTCCTGCACAATCTCAAGCACAACGGCGTGCTGCACGAGAAGAACGTGGTCCTGACGGTGAAGACCTCGAACCGGCCGCGCGTCTCGGAGCGGGACCGGGTGGAGGTCGAGGAGCTGCATCCGCGCTTCAAGCGCATGACCCTGACCTTCGGCTACATGGAGGAGCCGAACGTGCCGGCGGCGCTGGCGCTCGCCAAGAAGCAGGGCGTCCTGAAGTTCGAGATCATGTCGACCTCGTTCTTCCTGTCGCGGCGCTCGCTGCGCGCCCTGTCCGAGACCGGCATGCCCGCCTGGCAGGACCGGCTCTACATCGCGCTCTACGGGCAGGTGACGGACGCGACGCGCTTCTACAAGCTGCCGACCAACCGCGTGGTGGAACTCGGCCAGCAGCTCGCCATCTGATGACCGGCTTGCCGGGCGGGCCCCGCTCGGCTACCGCCTCCGGCGGACGCCTCGAACGAAGGACGGTTGCGCATGGCCCTCAAGGTCGCGGTCCAGATGGACCATGTCTCCTCGATCACCATCAAGGGCGATTCCACCTTCGCCCTGTGCCTGGAAGCGGAGCGGCGGGGCCACGAGCTCTTCCACTACACGCCCGACCGGCTGACCTTCCGCGACGGCGTCGTCTCCGCGCGCGTCGAGGCGATGAATCTGCGCGAGGAGCAGGGCAAGCACTTCACGCTCGGCGAGCCGCAGCGCGTCGACCTGTCGAGCATGGACGTCGTCCTCCTCCGGCAGGATCCGCCCTTCGACATGAACTACATCACCTCGACCCATCTCCTGGAGCGCATCCACCCCAGGACGCTGGTCGCCAACGACCCGGGCTGGGTGCGCAACATGCCCGAGAAGATTTTCGTCACCGAATTCACCGACCTGATGCCGGAGACGCTGATCACCAAGGACCCGGAGGAGGTGGCCGCCTTCCGCGCCGAGCATGGCGAGATCGTCATGAAGCCGCTCTACGGCAATGGCGGCGCGGGCGTCTTCCATCTGACGCGGGAGGACCGCAACCTCACCTCCTTCATGGAGACCTTCGCGCTCCTCTTCCGCGAGCCCTTCATCGTCCAGCGCTATCTGAAGGACGTGCGAAAGGGCGACAAGCGCATCATCCTCATCGACGGGGAGCCGGTGGGGGCGATCAACCGCGTTCCGGCCGAGACCGACGCGCGCTCCAACATGCATGTCGGCGGGCGCGCCGAGGCGACGGAGCTGACGGCGCGCGAGCGGGAGATCTGCGAGCGGATCGGCCCGGCGCTGAAGGAGCGCGGCCAGATCTTCGTCGGCATCGACGTGATCGGCGACTATCTGACCGAGATCAACGTCACCTCGCCGACGGGCATCCGCGAGGTGAAGCGCTTCGGCGGCGCCGACATCGCGGTGCTGTTCTGGGACGCGGTCGAGGCCAGGCGCTGACCGTTGCTCCGCGACGCCGAGGCGAGGCGCTGAACGCCCGATGAACAGGGCGTTCGGCAACCGTTCGGACGCCGGATGGTTGAATGGGATCATCGAACAAGGGCCAATCTCGAAGGACGCCCCCTCATGACCCGCCGCCTGAAACTGACCACCCTCATTCTCGCCGGCGCGATGCTGGTTCCCGGCATCGCCTCCGCCGCGACCGCCTTCGCGACCGGCAACGTCAATCTGCGCGCCGGCCCCTCCACGGCCTACCCGGCCGTCAACGTCGTGCCGGCCGGTGACGACGTGCGCGTCTTCGGCTGCCTGTCCAACCGCTCCTGGTGCGACGTCGACTATTACGGCCAGCGCGGCTGGATGTCGTCGAACTACCTCGCCTTCGAGCAGCGGGGCACCCGCTACACCGGGCCGCGCGTCGTCGAGCGCATCGCCGCGCCGACCGTCACCTTCCAGATCGGCACCTATTGGGACGATCATTATCGCGATCGCTCCTTCTACCGCGACCGTGGCCGCTACGATCGCGACTGGCGCGACGACCGTCGCGACTGGCGCCGCGAGGCCCGCCGGGACTGGCGCGAGGACCGTCGCGAATGGCGGGAGGACCGCCGCGACTGGCGTGACGACGGTCGTGACTGGCGCGACGATCCCCGCCGCATCCGTCCGGGCGAACTCGTCCTGGAAGGCCGCATCAACTAGCACCCGAACGTTCGGGGAGGGCCGTCCGAGAGGCGGGGAGATCATCCCCGCCTTCCGGGCGGCCCTTTCGTTCGGGCACCCGCCCGCCTTGACCGGCTTTCGAACCGGCGCCTATACCTGTCGGCGACGGTTCCCGGTCCGGTGACGGACGGGGATTAAAAGGGAACACGGTGAGGACGACCCAATCGGGGCCGAAGCCGTGGCTGCCCCCGCAACTGTAAGCGGATGCCGATCACCCTCGTGACGCCCGAAGCCGGGCGCCATGCCACTGCGACCGAGGTCGCGGGAAGGCAGGTGAGAGGCGCCAGATCCGCGAGCCAGGAGACCTGCCGTCGGAACGGAGCGCCCATGCGCTCTTTCGATCCACTTCTTCGAGCGGGGATGCTCGGAAAGGATGTTCATGACGGCCCTGTCCCGGCCCGCGCTCCGCGTGCGGCTGTTCCCATTCGCCTTTCAAAACCAATCCGACCGCCCGGAAAAGCCGGGTGCGGCAACGCCGCGAAACCCTTCGACAAGCGATCTGTTATGTTATAACAAAACGCCGCTTTCGCTTTCGAAGGGTCAATTCATGTCGCATTTGAAGTTCGCCGCGCTCTCGCTCGTCTCCGGCGCCGCGCTGCTCGTCTCCACGGGCGCCTCGCTCGCCGAGGACACCGCCTATCCGCTGACCCTCCAGAACTGCGGCCGCGACGTCGTTTTCGAGGAGGCGCCCGTCAGCGTCGTCTCCATCGGCCAGAGCATGACCGAAATCCTCTATCTCCTCGGTCTTCAGGACCGCGTCGTCGGCACCGCCCTGTGGATCGGTCCGGTGCTCGAAGGCTTCGAGGAGGTGAACGAGGGGATCGAACGCCTCGCCGACAACGATCCGAGCTTCGAGAGCGTCGTCGACAAGCGGCCCGACCTCGTCACCTCGCAGTTCGAATGGCAGGTCGGCCCGGCCGGCGTGGTGGCGACGCCCGAGCAGTTCGAGGATCTCGGGATCGACGTCTACATTTCTCCTGCCGACTGCGTGGGCAAGGACAATTCCGACGGCGGCGACGGCGTGCGCCGCGAGCCCTTCACCATGGCGCTCATCCATCAGGAGGTGCGCGAGCTCGCCGCGATCTTCGACGTGAAGGAGGAGGGCGAGCGCGTCGTCGCCGACCTGATCCGCCGCGAGGAGGAGGCCAAGGCCAAGATCGCCGATCTCGACGGCGAGGTCTCGGCCGTCTTCTGGTTCTCCTCCGCCGATCTCGCCATCGACCCCTATGTGGCGGGCTCCAACGGCGCGCCGGGCTACATCATGGAAACGCTCGGCGTCACCAACGTCATCGAGAGCGACGAGGAATGGCCGACGGTCGGCTGGGAGACCATCGCGCGGGCCGATCCGACCGTTATCGTCGCGGGCGAGATGCAGCGCCGCCGCTTCCCCGCCGACGACATCGCCGTGAAGCTCCGCTTCCTGGAGGAGGACCCGGTCGCCAGCCTCATGGAGGCCGTGCAGGAGGACCGCGTCGTCGTGATGGACGCGCAGGCCATGAACCCGACGATCCGCACCATCGAGGGCATCGAGGTTCTGGCGGAGGGCCTGTCGCGCGCCGGCCTGGCCCGGTGAGCGCCGAGTCCGTTTCGGGCGGGTGGGGCGGCGTGTCCGGCGCCTCTTCCCCCGCCGTGCCGAAGTCCGGCTCCGGCGGGCGCCTCTCGCCCGCCGCCTGGACGCTCGCCGCGATCCTTTCGCTTCTCGGCGCGCTCGCGCTCGGCGCCTCCATCGGCGAGACCGCGATCCCGCTCGACACCGTCGCCAAGACGCTCGCCAACCGCCTCTTCGGCGCGGCCTATCCGCTCGACCGCATCGACGAGGGCATCGTCTGGAACTACCGCCTGTCGCGCGCCATCGTCGCGGGCGCCTGCGGTGCCTCGCTCGCCTTGTCCGGAGCCATCCTGCAGTCGCTCCTGCGCAACGCGCTCGCCGACCCCTACATCCTCGGCATCTCGGCCGGCGCCTCCACGGGCGCGGTCTCGGTCGCGATCGTCGGGCTCGGGGCCGGCGCGGTGACCATGTCGCTCGGCGCCTTCGCGGGGGCTCTTCTCGCCTTCGGCTTCGTCTCGGCGCTGGCGCTGCGCGCCGGCAGCGGCGCGGGCGCGATCATTCTCGCCGGCATCGCCGGATCGCAGCTCTTCAACGCGCTCACCTCCTTCGTCATCACCAAGTCGGCGACGGCCGAGCAGGCGCGCGGCATCATGTTCTGGCTTCTGGGCAACCTCTCCGGCGTGCGCTGGCCGGACGTCTCGCTGGCCGTGCCGGTGGCGATCGCGGGCTTCCTCGTCTGCATCCTGCACGCCCGCGCGCTCGACGCCTTCACCTTCGGCGCGCAGTCGGCGGCCTCGCTCGGCGTGCCCGTGCGGCGCGTTCGCGCGATCCTGATCGGCACGGCGGCCTTGATGACGGCGGTCATGGTCTCGATCGTCGGCTCGATCGGCTTCGTCGGCCTCGTCGTGCCGCATGCCGCGCGGCTTCTCTTCGGCGTGCGCCACACCGTGCTCCTGCCCGCCTGCGCGGTCATCGGGGCGATCTTCATGATCGCGGCCGACATCCTGTCGCGCAATGTCGTGCCGGGGCAGGTGCTCCCGATCGGCGTCATCACCGCGCTCGTCGGCGCGCCGGCCTTCGCGCTCATCCTCATGCGCCGGAGGGTCGGCGCATGATCCTGACCGCGACCGATCTCGTCTGGGGCGCCGCGCGCCGCCGGATCGTCGACGACGTCTCGCTCGACGTCCGCAAGGGCGAGTTCCTCGGCATCGTCGGGCCGAACGGCTCGGGCAAGACCAGCCTGATGGCGCTTCTGGCGGGGTTGCGCCCGCCCGCCTCGGGGCAGGTCCGGCTCGAAGGGACGCCGCTGACCGAGCTGCCCCGCCGCGAGATGGCGCGCACCGTCGCCCTCGTCGAGCAGCAGGCCGAGACCGCCGAGCGCATCACCGCCCGCGAGGCGGTGGAGCTCGGCCGCACGCCGCACTTGAGCGCGCTGCGGCCCTTCTCCGAGACGGACCGCGCGATCGTGGACGAGGCACTCGGCAAGGTCGGCATGCGCGATCTCGCCGACCGGCTGTGGCACACGCTCTCGGGCGGCGAGCGCCAGCGCCTGCACATCGCCCGCGCGCTGGCGCAGGAGCCCCGCATCCTGATGCTGGACGAGCCGACGAACCATCTCGACATCCACCATCAGATCGCGCTCCTCGATCTCGTGGAGGCGCAGGATCTGACGGTCGTGGCCGCGCTGCACGATCTCAACCACGCGGCGATGTTCTGCGACCGCATCGCCGTGCTCCACGGCGGGCGGCTGGAGGCGCTGGGCACCCCGGCCGAGATCCTGACGGCCGAGCGCCTGTCGCGGGTCTTCGGCGTTGCGGCCCGCGTCGAGCCGGGCGAGGACGGCCGCCCCTTCATCCGCTACGCGCGGCCCGCCCGCGCCGCCAAGCACCGGGAGTTCCGCCTTGCGTCCTGACGTCGCGCTCGCCGCCCTTCTCTTCGCCGCCGCGCCGGCTCTGTCCGAGACCCACGAGGTGCGGATGCTGAACCGGGGCGAGACCGGCTCCATGGTCTACGAGCCGGACCATCTGCGAATCGCGCCGGGCGACAGCGTGCGCTTCCTCGTCGGCCACCGCTCGCACAACGCGGCCTCGATCGAGGGCATGATGCCGGAGGGCGCGGAGCCCTTCATCGGGCGCATCGACGAGGAGATCGAGGTCACCTTCGACGTGGAGGGCACCTACGGCATCAAATGCTCGCCGCATCTCGGTATGGGCATGGTGATGGTGGTGCAGGTGGGCGACGGTCCGCTCGACACCGATCTCTCCGCCGCCGATCTGCCGTCGCGGGCGCGAGAGCGCTTCGAGGAGATCTTCGCCCGCGCGGGCGACTGAGTCTTAGAGCCTTTCAGCCTGTTACGGAAACACTCTGCCGGGAAGCATTCGTGTTCGAGGTCGAGGGGTCGGACAAGGTCGTAGCGGGGCTACGGCCGTAGGCCGACCACGACGGGATCGGACCGAATGCACCCGGCCCTTCGGGTTTGCGTTCGCCGGGCGTCCACTTCGTCGGCTCGCTCGGCCGTAGCCCGCTACGACCATCGCGACCCTTCTCGCGGAACGCGAGCGGCGAACGGCAAACAGAGTGAGTCCGTAACGGGCTGAAAGGCTCTAACCTTCGAAGATCGCGGCGATTTCGGCCGGGCCGAGCCGCCGGATCGCGCCGGGGGCGAGATCGCCGGGCAGTTCCAGCCCGCCAACCGCCTCCCTGTGCAGCGCCTCGACGTGGTTGCCGAGGGCGGCGAACATGCGCCGCACCTGATGGTAGCGCCCCTCGTGGACCGTCAGGAGCGCGGTCCGCTCGCCGATCGCTTCCATTTCGGCGGGCAGGAGCGGCTTGTCCTCTCCCTCCAGCATCAAGGTTCCCCTGGCGAAGACCCCGGTCTCGCTGCCCTGGAGAGGCCGCGCGAGCTCGGCGCGGTAGCGCTTGGGCACGTGGCGCTTGGGCGAGATGATGCGGTGGAGGAGGGCGCCGTCGTCCGTCATCAGGAGCAGGCCCGAGGTCTCCTTGTCGAGCCGGCCGACGGTGGAGAGCGCCGGGTCGCGCCGCCGCCAGCGCGTGGGCAGAAGGTCGTAGATGAGCGGTCCGGCCTCCTTGTGCGAGCAGGTGGTGCCGAGCGGCTTGTTCACCATCAGGACGACGCCCGGCAGCGGATCGAGCGCCTCGCCGTCGACGATCAGGCGCTCCTCCAGATCCGGCGTCAGCTTGATCCTCTCCTCGGCCGAGGCGACCGGCGCGCCGTCGAGGCGGATGCGCCCGGCCTTGGCCAGAAGCTGGATCTCGCGGCGCGAGGCGTAGCCGAGATTGGCCAGAAGCCTGTCGAGACGGGCGGTGGGAATCTTCACTTCACGGCCTCGAAGATCTTGTAGCCGGCAGCCTCCGCCACCGTGTCGACCCGCGCGAATTTTTCGCGAAGCACGGCCTCGTAGGGCAGGTGCCGGTTGGCGACGAGATGGAGCGTGCCGCCGCGCCGGAGAAGGGCGGCGCCTGCGCGCACGAAGTCCTGCCCCAGCGCGCGGCTTTCCACGCCTTCGGAATGGAAGGGCGGGTTGCTGACGACGAAGTCGAGCCCCTCCAGCCGGACATGGCGGGCGTCGGCCCAATGGTGGACCGCCCGCTCGTCCTCGACGTTGCGGCGCGCCGCCTCGACGGCCCGGCGGTCGAGCTCGACGAGGTGAAGCTCGGCGATCTTGGGCGAGGCGAGAGCGGCCCGCGACAGCACGCCGAGGCCCGAGCCGAGATCGGCGCCGCGCCCGGCGAGCCTGGGCAGATGCTCGATCAGGAGCGCCGAGCCGGGATCGATCCGGTCGAAGGCGAAGATGCCGGGCTGCGTCCAGAGGCCTAAGCTCTCGTCGAAGCGCGGGCCGCCGGCCTCGATCGCCTCGGCAAGGCCCCGAGCGTCGGCGGGGCGCTCGGTCTCGCAGATGCGGTGATGCGCCTTGGAGCGCTCGGCGACGAGGCAGCCGAACTCTTCCAGCTCGGCGCGCAGGCGCGCCCCGCCCTGCGCTTTGGGGGCGAGCGCCGTCAGCCGCGCGCCGGGTTTCAGCGCCCGCAATGCGTGCGCCAGGACGAAGCGCCGCTCCACCGCGCCGGGGGGCGCGAGGATGGTGAAGGAGGCGAAGGCGGCATCCGGCGAGGCCTCGATCGCGGCGGCGCCGGGCCGGTGCGCGGAATGCTGGATCGCGCCCGGCTCGGGGCTTGCCAAAGCGGGCGGCGGGGCGCCGTAGACGCCGTGGAGGAAGACAGGGTCGGTCACGGCTGCGAGCCATAGCAGCTTCCGCCCGCCGAGGAACCTCCGGCCGCGAACCCGTGTGATGTGCTGTCGACCGCGAGCGCCGGAAGGCAACCTCGAATTTCAACGACGAGGGGCCTTTGACGTAAACGGAAGATGTTCCGTTTTGGATGTCGCTCTGTATAGTGAGGGTCAGTGGCTGATGAGGAGGAGACGCCGATGAACAAGCCTTGGATCGAGCACTACCCGAGCGGCGTGCCCGTCGAACTGCCGCCGCATTCCTACAAGTCGCTGGCGGACTTTCTGGGCGAGGCCTTCGCCAAGCACGGCGACAAGGCCGCCTTCAAGTTCATGGGCAAGACCCTGACCTATCGGGAGCTCGACGAGGCGTCCAAGACCTTCGCCGCCTATCTCCAGTCGCTGGGGCTGAAGGCGGGCGACCGCGTCGCCCTGATGATGCCGAACGTCCTGCAATATCCGATCGCCATCGCGGGCGTGATGCGGGCCGGCCTCGTGGCGGTGAACACCAACCCGCTCTACACGCCGCGCGAGCTGGAGCACCAGCTGAAGGATTCCGGCGCCAAGGCGATCGTGATCCTGGAGAACATGGCGGCGACGCTGGAGAAGTGCCGCGCGTCGGTGCCGGTGGAGCACGTGATCGTCGCCTCGATCGGCGAGACGCTGGCGCCGCTCAAGGGCATGCTCGTTAACTTCGTGGTGCGCCGGGTCAAGAAAATGGTTCCGGCCTATTCGCTGCCGGGCTCGATCACCTGGTCCGAGGCGATGAAGCGCGGCGCCAAGGCCTCCTACCGCCCGGTGGAGCGCTCGCTCGACGACGTGGCGGTGCTGCAATACACGGGCGGCACGACCGGCCCCTCGAAGGGCGCGACGCTGACGCACGGAAACGTCATCGCCAACGTGCTGCAGTCCGAGCTCTGGTTCAACCCGGCGCTGCGCAAGGTCAAGGACGGCGAGCAGCCGCACACGGTCTGCGCCCTGCCGCTGTACCACATCTTCGGCTTCACCGTGAACATGATGCTCGCTATGCGCACGGGCGGCTGCAACATCCTGATCACCAATCCGCGCGACATCCCGGCCGTCATCAAGGAGTTGAAGCAGCACCGCTTCCACCTCTTCCCGGCGGTCAACACGCTGTTCGGCGCCATCGCGCGCCACCCGGACGCCAAGCAGGTCGACTGGTCGAACCTCATCGTCTCCATGGGCGGCGGCATGTCGGTTCAGCCGGCCACCGCCAAGCTTTGGCTGGATTTGACCGGCTGCCCCGTCTGCGAAGGCTACGGCCTGTCGGAGACCTCGCCGGTCGCCTCGGCCAACGACATCACCTCCAAGGCCTTCACCGGGATGATCGGCATGCCGATCTCCTCGACCGAGATGAAGATCATCGACGAGGACGAGCGCGAACTGCCGCAGGGCGAGCGCGGCGAGATCGTCATCAAGGGCCCGCAGGTGATGAAGGGCTACTGGAACCGGCCGGAGGAGACCGCCAAGGCCTTCACCGCCGACGGGTTCTTCAAGAGCGGCGACATCGGCGTGATGGACGCGACCGGCGCGTTCAAGATCGTGGATCGCAAGAAGGACATGATCAACGTCTCGGGCTTCAACGTCTATCCGAACGAGATCGAGGAGGTCGTCACCCACATGCCGGGCGTGACGGAGGCCGCGGCCGTCGGCATTCCGGACGACCAGTCGGGCGAGGCGGTGAAGCTCTTCGTCGTGAAGGGCGACCCCTCGCTGACCGAGGAGCAGGTGAAGGCCTACTGCCGCGAGAAGCTGACGGGCTACAAGCGGCCGAAGGCGGTCGAGTTCCTGCCCGAGCTGCCGAAGACCAATGTCGGCAAGATCCTGCGCCGCGAACTGCGCAAATAGCGACCCGCGCCGCCGCCCGCCTGGTTTGACGGGGCGGGGCGGACATGGCACCGGGCGGCGATGAGCATCGCGCCCGACGACACCATCGCCGCGCTCTCCAGCGGCCCGCTGCCGGCGGGCGTGGCGGTTCTGCGCGTCTCCGGCCCGGCGGCCCGCGAGGCCCTGTCCCGCCTGGCCGGCGCCGTTCCCGAGCCGCGCCGCGCCGCGCTTCGCACGATAAGCGATCTGTCCGGCGGGCCGATCGACCGGGGGCTCGTCCTCTTCTTTCCCGGCCCCGGCTCGGTGACCGGGGAGGATATGGCCGAAATCCATCTGCACGGAGGACGGGCGGTGGTCGCCGCCGCGCTCGCCGCCCTGGCCGCGCTTCCCGGAATCCGGCTGGCCGAGGCCGGCGAGTTCACCCGGCGCGCCTTCGCCAACGGCCGGATCGACCTCACCGAGGCGGAAGGCCTCGCCGACCTTCTGGCCGCCGAGACCGAAGGCCAGCGTCGGCAGGCGCTTCTCCAGGCCGGGGGCGCCCATCGCGCGCTCTACGAGGACTGGTCGCGACGGCTGCTCCACGCCCGCGCCATGCTGGAGGCCGATTTCGACTTCTCGGACGAGGACGACGTCTCCGAGGACGTCGCCTCCGCCGTGCTGCCGGCCGTTCGCGCGATCGCGGCCGAGATCGCGAACCATCTCTCCGGTGCCTCGCGCGGCGAAATCCTGCGCGAGGGCTTCCGCGTCGCCCTAGTCGGGGCGCCGAACGCCGGCAAGTCGAGCCTGCTCAACGCGCTCGCCCGGCGCGAGGCCGCGATCGTCTCGGACATCGCCGGCACGACGCGCGACACGATCGAGGTCGCGCTCGACCTGTCCGGCGTGCCGGTGCGCCTGATCGACACGGCGGGGCTGCGCGAGACCGGGGACGCGATCGAGGCCATCGGCGTCGAGCGCGCCAGGGCGGCGATGGCGGGCGCCGACCTCGTGCTTCTGCTGACGCCGGCCGGCGAGGCCCCCGACGGGACGCTGGTCGAGGCGGTCGAGCCGGAACGGGTCTGGCACCTGTCCACCAAGGCCGATCTGCACCCAAAGGCCGAGGCGGGCGCGGTGTCCGTGCGAACCAGCGCGGGGCTCGACGCGCTCGTGCGGCGGATCGGCGAGGAGGCGCAGAGCCGGGCCGGCGAAAGCCTGCAGCCGGTCCCGACCCGCGAGCGCCACCGGCTGCAGCTGGCCCGCGCGCTGTCGATCCTGACGGAGGAGCCGCTGGCCGATCTGCCGCCCGAGATCGTGGCGGAAGCCCTGCGCCGGGCCGACGACGCGCTGGGCGCCTTGACGGGCCGGCGCGGGGTGGAGGAGCTTCTGGGCGTGATCTTCTCCGAATTCTGCATCGGCAAGTGAGATGGACCAGGACGTCGTCATCCGCGCCAGCCACCCGGGCGACGTGCCAGGGCTGACCGCGCTCATGAACCTCCCGGGCTTCCGCTACGGCACGCTGCGCGTGCCCTTCGAGAGCGAGGAGAGCGTCCGGCAGCGGCTGTTTTCGCCGGGGTCGAACGCCGTCTCGCTCGTTGCCGACCGGAACGGACAGATCGTCGGCTCGGCGGGGCTCGTGCCGCTGGCCCGGCGCCGCGCCCATGTCGGGACGATCGGAATGGGCGTCCACGACGATTGGCGCCGTCGCGGGATCGGACGGGCGCTGCTGACGGCGCTCCTCGACGTCGCGGACAATTGGCTCGGGCTCCGCCGCGTCGAGCTGGACGTCAATGTCGACAATGCCGCCGCGATCGCGCTCTACCGCTCCCTCGGCTTCGAGGTGGAGGGCACGGCGCGCCAGTCCGTCCTGCGCGACGGCGTTCTGGTGGATGCGCACTGGATGGCACGGCTTCGACCGCCGCCTCCGGCCGAGGGCGATCGCGGGAGCGGTCACGGCCCCGATTGACAGGCCGGCGGGACGGGGGCTTAACCCTTTCCCCATGAGCGAACTTTCCTACGACGTCGTCGTCATCGGCGGCGGCCATGCCGGCTGCGAGGCGGCGGATGCGGCCGCGCGCGCCGGCGCGCGGACCGCCCTCCTGACCCACCGCTTCGAGACGGTGGGCGCGATGAGCTGCAACCCGGCGATCGGCGGAATCGGCAAGGGCCATCTCGTCCGCGAGATCGACGCGCTCGGCGGACTGATGGGCCGGGCGGCCGATGCGGGCGGCATCCAGTTCCGCCTGCTCAACCGCAGCAAGGGACCGGCCGTGCGCGGGCCGCGCACCCAGGCCGATCGCAAGCTCTACGCCGCTGCGATCCAAGGATTGATCCGGAGCCGGAACGGTCTCGATGTCGTCGAGGGGGATGCCTTCGATCTCGAACTCGAGGCCAGTCGTCCGGTCGCCGTCTCGATGGCCGACGGCCGCCGCATCGCCTGCGGGGCGGTGGTGCTGACGAGCGGCACCTTCCTGAACGGGCTGATCCATATCGGCGAGCGGCAGATTCCGGCAGGCCGCATGGGCGACGCGGCCTCGACCGGACTGTCCGCGACACTGTCCCGCCTCGGCCTCTCTCTCGGCCGGCTGAAGACCGGCACGCCGGCCCGGCTCGACGGCCGCACGATCGACTGGGACGGGCTCGACCGCCAGGGCCCGGACGCGAACCCGGTGCCCTTCTCCTGGGCGACGACCGCGATCGCCAATCCGCAGATCGATTGCGGCATCACCCGCACGACGGATGAGACCCACCGGATCATCCGCGAGAACCTGTCGCGCTCGGCGCTCTATGGCGGGCGGATCGCCGGGACGGGCCCGCGCTACTGCCCCTCGATCGAGGACAAGATCGTCAAGTTCGGCGACCGCGACGGCCACCAGATCTTCCTCGAGCCGGAGGGGCTGGACGACGACACGGTCTATCCGAACGGCATCTCGACCTCGCTGCCCGAGGACGTGCAGCACGCCTTCCTGCGCTCGATCCCGGGGCTGGAGAGGGTGGAGGTCCTGCGGCCCGGCTACGCCATCGAATACGATCATGTCGATCCGCGCGAGCTGACGCGCGGGTTGGAGGTTCGGACCGTGCCGGGCCTGTTCCTTGCCGGTCAGATCAACGGGACGACGGGCTATGAGGAGGCGGCCGCGCAGGGTCTCCTGGCCGGGCTCAACGCCGCGCGCCGGGCGGGCGGGGCGGAGCCCGCGACCTTCGGGCGCGAGGAGGCCTATCTCGGCGTCATGGTCGACGATCTGACGCGCACGGGCGTCTCCGAGCCCTACCGCATGTTCACCTCGCGGGCCGAGTTCCGCCTGTCGCTGCGCGCCGACAACGCCGACCGGCGGCTGACCGCGCGCGGCATCGAGCTCGGCCTCGTGGAAAGCGAGCAGGCCACCGCCTTCGTGGCGGAGGAGGAGGGGTTGACCCGAGCCTCCGATCTCCTGCGCTCGCTGACGGTTACGCCGACCGAGGCGGCCCGCCGAGGGCTTCACGTGAACCAGGACGGGCGCGTGCGAAGCGCGTGGCAGCTCCTGTCGGCGCCGGACATGGCGCTCCCGGCCCTTTGCGCGGTCTGGCCGCAGCTGCGGGACATCGCGCCGAGGCTGCACGAGCGGCTGGAAACCGAAGCGCGCTACGACGTCTATCTGGACCGCCAGCGCCGCGATCAGGCCGCGCTGCGGCGCGAAGAGGCGGTGGAGATCCCGGCCGATTTCGACTTCGTGTCCCTGAAGGGTCTGTCGCGCGAGATCGCCGAGAAGCTGTCCGCCCGCCGGCCCCGCACGCTCGCGGAAGCCGGGCGGATCGACGGCATGACGCCGGCGGCCCTCGCGCTGCTTCTCGTGGCCCTGCGCCGCGCCGCCCTTCCGCGCGCCGCATGAGCGCGCTCGCCTCTCAGCGGGCGGGCGTTCTTGCGCGCCGCGGCGTTTCACGTGAAACGGCGGAGCGGCTGGACGCCTATGAAAGCCTTCTGCGGACCTGGCAGAAGCGGACCAATCTCGTCGCGCCCTCGACCCTGCCGGATCTTTGGGAGCGGCATTTCGAGGAGGGGCTTCTCCTCGGCACGCTCGTGCCGGACGGGACGGGCGAGCTGGTCGACCTCGGTTCCGGCGGCGGGCTGCCGGGGCTCGTCCTCGCGATCCTCTTCAAGGAGCGCGGGGCGGGGCGGGTGACGATGGTCGAGAGCGTCGGCAAGAAAGCCGCGTTCCTGCGCACGGTCGCGCGCGAACTGGCGCTCGACTGCGACGTCCGCGCGGAACGCATCGAAGCCTGCGGGCCGGTCATCGCGAGGGCGGACGTGGTCACCGCGCGGGCCCTGGCGCCGCTCGAAACGCTTCTGGCATGGGTCGCCCCGCATCTGCGCGAGGACGCGCTGTGCCTCTTTCCGAAAGGCCGGGATCACCCGGCCGAGGTGGCCGCCGCCTCTCAACAGTTCGGATTCGATATGGTAAAGCATCCGTCAACGGGCGAACCCGAATCGGTCGTGCTCGAACTGCGCAGGCTGCGAGGCCGCGCGTAGGACCGTCAACGGTCGGGCGTTCAACGTCCGGTCAGGGGTGCGGATTTGGATAATCGTTCCGGGTCCGGAATGCGGACCATCACCATCGCGAACCAGAAGGGCGGCGTCGGCAAGACCACGACCGCCATCAATCTGGCGACCGCGCTCGCGGCCATCGGCCGGCGGACGCTGCTCATCGACCTCGATCCGCAGGGCAACGCCTCGACCGGGCTAGGCATCGACAAGGACGATCGCGAGATCTCGTCCTACGACGTCCTGACCGAGCGCGCCTCGATCACCGAGGCCGCCTCGCCGACGGCCGTCCCGAACCTGTCGGTCGTGCCGTCCACGCTCGATCTGCTGGGACTGGAGATGGAGATCGCCAGCGCCAGCGGCCGGGCCTATCGTCTGCGCGACGCGCTGCATTTCCACACAGTGGAGAACGCGCATTTCGACTTCGTGCTCGTCGACTGCCCGCCCTCGCTGAACCTTCTGACGATCAACGCCATGGCGGCGGCCGATTCCATCCTCGTGCCGCTCCAGTGCGAGTTCTTCGCGCTCGAGGGTCTGAGCCAGCTTCTGGAGACGGTGGAGCGCGTGCGCGACACGCTGAACCCGGCGCTCGGCCTTCACGGCATCGTCCTGACCATGTTCGACGGGCGCAACAATCTGGCGAGCCAGGTGGTGAAGGACGTGCGCGCCTATATGGGCGACCATGTCTACGACACGATCATCCCGCGCAATGTCCGGGTGTCGGAGGCGCCGTCCTTCGGAAAGCCGGCGATCCTCTACGACATGAAGTGTTCGGGAAGTCAGGCCTATATCCGGCTGGCGTCGGAGGTGATCCAGCGCGAACGCGGCCTCGGGGTGGCGGCATGAGGATCGTGCCGGCCACGGAACGAGCCGCTTCTGGCATGGGGTTTGAGAAGGGAGCGCGTCCATGAGTGACGACAAGTCGCGGGCGCGTCTGGGACGCGGTCTGGCCTCGCTGATCGGTGGCGGCGCGGGAACGGCACGGCCGGGCGGATCGTCCGCCTTCGCGCTGCCGGGCGGTCCGGCCGGGCCGGTGGGCGAGCGCCGCGTGCCGCCCTCGCAGCTCGCCCCGAACCCCGAGAATCCGCGCCGGACCTTCGACAAGGCGGCGCTGGAGGAGCTGGCGGCCTCGATCCGCGTCCACGGCGTGGTGCAGCCGATCCTGGTGCGCCGCCGCGGGGGGAGGGCGCGCCCTTCGAGATCGTCGCGGGCGAGCGCCGGTGGCGGGCCTCGCAAATCGCCGGGGTGGCGGACGTGCCCATCGTGGTGCGCGACCTGACCGACCGCGAGACGCTGGCGATCGCCATCATCGAGAACGTCCAGCGCGCCGACCTCAACGCCGTCGAAGAGGCGATGGGCTACGAGGCGCTGATCCGCGAGCACGGCTACACGCAGAACGACCTCGCCGAGATCGTCGGCAAGTCGCGCAGCCATGTCGCCAACACGCTGCGGCTCCTGAAGCTGCCCGAGGGCGTGAAGGACATGGTGCGGGCGGGCGAGCTGTCGGCGGGCGCCGCGCGCACCGCCGTCTCGGCCGCCGACCCGGAGGCCTTCGCCCGCCGCATCGTCGAGGGCGGCATGAGCGTCCGCGAGGCGGAGGAGGCGGCGCGGGTCGCCGCAGAGCCGCAGGACACCGCGCCGACGGAGAAGCCCGCCACGGCACGGAAGGCCAAGGAGAAGGCCGCCAAGGACCCGGACACGCTGGCGCTGGAATCGCTCCTGTCGGAATCGCTCTCGATGCCGGTCTCGATCGAGCTCGCAGGCTCCGGCGGCAAGGGCCGGCTGTCGCTCGACTTCGCGGATCTCGACCAGCTCGACGAGCTCTGCCGCCTGTTGCGCGCGCGCTCCGGCCGGGCCGCGAGCGAGCCGAAGGTGCGCTCGCTCTAGGGCGCGGTCGCGTCCGAACGGACGCACAAAGGTCGCTCTAACTCTTTGAATTGACGCATCAGGCTTTCCGAAAATCGATTCCGATTTTCGAGCCGATGCTCGAGGTTCGTGGACTGAACGGGAGACGCCGAACGATCGGCTCGGCGTCCGCGCGGCAGAATCCCGTCAGCGCGGGAAGCGCTTTTCGTGCTCCAGGACGTTCAGGTCCATGTGGTTGCGCATGTAGCGCTCGGACGCCTTCTGCAGCGGCTGGTGGTCCCACGGGTAATAGGCGCCGTTCCGCAGCGCCTCGTAGGTGACGTGGCGCCGGGCCTGGCTCTCGCGCACCGCCGTCTCGAAAGCCGACAGATCCCAGCGATCCGAAACGAGCGCGGCGAGCCGCGCCGCCTCTTCGGCGTAGGCCGGATCGGCGGCGAGATCCGTCAGCTCGTGGGGATCGGAGGAAAGGTCGAAGAGCTGGTCGGCGTCGGCCGGGCAGCGGTTGAACTTCCAGCGGCCGTCGCGCAGCGACACCATCGGGGCGATCGAGCCTTCCGCCGCATATTCGAGCGGCACCGGAGGCCGGACGCCCTCCCGCGCGGTCTTCAGAAGCGAGACGCCGTCGATCCAGGCGGCGGCCGGACCGAGATCGATTCCGCAAAGGTCGGCCAGCGTCGGCAGGACGTCGAGCGTCGAGACGGGCGTCTCGACGAGGGCCGGGGCGAGACCGGGCGCGCTCAGCATCATTGGGACGCGGGCCGAGGGCTCGAAGAAGTTCATCTTGAACCAGAGGCCCCGCTCTCCGAGCATGTCGCCATGGTCGGAGACGAAGAGGATGGCGGTGTTCTCCGCCATCCCGGTCGATTCGAGGATCCGCAGGAGCTCGCCGATCCGCTCGTCCAGATAGGAGATGTTGGCGAAATAGGCCTGGCGCGAGCGCCGGATCATCTCCGGCGTGATGTCGTACTCGCGGTCGTTGCAGGCGTCCATGAGGCGGCGCGAATGCGCGTCCTGATCCTCGTAGGCGATGCGGCCGACCGCCGGGTCGAGGGCCGGGCTGTCCTCGTAGAGCGCGAAGTGCTGCGGCCGCGCGACGTAAGGGTCGTGCGGATGGGTGAAGGAGACGGTGAGAAGGAAGGGCCTTTCCCCCTGCCGGCGCGAGAGATCGTAGAGCTTCGAGCGCGCGAAATGCGCGACCTCGTCGTCATATTCGAGCTGGTTGGTGATCTCGGCCGTGCCCGCGCCCGTGACGCTGCCGAGATTGTGGTACCACCAGTCGATCCGCTCGTTGGGGCGGGACCAGTCGGGCGTCCAGCCGAAATCGGCCGGGTAGACGTCGGTCGTCAGCCGCTCCTCGAAGCCGTGCAGCTGGTCCGGCCCGACGAAGTGCATCTTGCCCGACAGGCAGGTCTCGTAGCCGGCGCGGCGCAGATGATGAGCGAAGGTCGGGATCTCGGAGGAGAACTCGGCGGCGTTGTCGTAGACGCGGGTCTTCGAGGGCAGCTGGCCGGCCATGAAGCTCGCGCGCGCCGGGGCGCAGAGCGGGCTCGCCGTATAGGTGTTGGCGAAGCGCAGCGAGCGGGAGGCGAGCGCCTTGAGGTTCGGCGCATGGAGAAAGTCCGCCGGCCCGTCCGGGAAGAGAGGGCCGGCCAGCTGGTCGACCATGACGACAAGGACGTTCGGGCGGGTCATGCGGGAGGTCTCGATGGTTCTGAGATGTCTGCGGATGTCAGGCCCTCATCCGGCCCTTCGGGCCAACTTCTCCCGCAAGCGGGAGAAGAATGGAGCCATTTTCTGCCAGCGTTTCGGGCTTGAGCGCCATTCCTCTCCCCGCACAGGGGAGAGGGTGGACGCATCGCGGAACGCGGTGCGGACGGGTGAGGGCATGAAGGGCGCGGCGCGCTAGATCAGAGCCCCAGCTCGGCGCGGACCGCCTCCAGCCCCGGCTGTCCGTCCAGCGTGGTGACGCCGTCGAGCCAGGCGTCGAGCACGTCCGGATTCTCGGTCAGATAGGCGCGGGCCGCCTGATCGGCCGCGGTGCCCTCGGCGAGGCGGGCCATCATGTCGTTCTCCTGCTCCACCGTGAAGGTGAGCTGGGAGAAGAACGTCGCGGCGTTCGGGCACTCGGCGGCGTAGCCCTCGCGCGCGACGGTGTAGATCGAGGCGCGGCCGTAGTCGGGCCCGAAGAAGTCGTCGGCGCCGGACAGATAGGTGATGTCCATGTTGGCGTTCATCGGATGCGGCTCCCAGGCGAGGAAGGCGATCCACTGGTTGCCGCGCTCCGCGCGCGCCACCTGCGCCAGCATGCCCTGCTCGGAGGAGGCGACGACCTCCCAGCCGTTCAGGCCGAAATCGGGCGAATCGACGATGCCCTGCAGGTTCTCGTTGGCCGGCGAGCCGGGATCGATGCCGTAGAGCCTGGAGCCGAACTTATCCGCGTGTTCGGCCAGATCGGAGAGGTCGGCGACGCCCTCTTCGGCGACGTAGGAGGGGACCGCGACGGTGTAACGAACGCCTTCGAGGTTGAGAGCCAGCTCTTCCAGCCCCTTCTCCTCGGCCGCTTCGCGGAAGGCCGTCTGCGCCGGCATCCAATTGCCGAGGAAGACGTCGATCTCCTTGTTGCCGATGGCCTGGAAGGTGATCGGCACCGAGAGGGTGGTGACGGTCTGCTCGTAGCCGAGGCCCGACAGGACGGCGCCGGCCAGAGCGTTGGTCGAGGTGATGTCCGACCAGCCGGGATCGGACATGCGGATCGTGGAGCAGCTGTCCGGGTCGGCCGCGTAGGCGCCCGAGGTGAGAAGCGTCGCAACGCCGAGCGCGAGCGGGCCGAGAATGCGGGTCATCGAAATCTCCCATGCGGCGGCTCGAAAGAGGGACGAGCCGTTCCTGATCCGCGCGAACGGACACCATGGACGGCGCGCGCGCAAGGGTGTCCGTTCCACCGGGCCGCCGCAGGGGAGGACGGATCGGCCTCGACGCGCCTTATTCGGCGGGCTGGCGGGCCGGCCCGTCCGCGTGGTGGTCCGGCGGGGCCTTGGGCAGGAAGCGCGAGATGCGCCGCCCGAAGCCCTCCAGAAGGGTGAGAATCACCGGCACGAAGAAGAGCGTCAGCACGGTGGAGGACAGGAGCCCGCCGATCACCGCATGCGCCATGGGGGCGCGCTGCTCCCCGCCTTCGCCATGCCCGATCGCGATCGGCAGCATGCCGAACACCATGGCGAGCGTCGTCATGACGATCGGCCGCAGGCGGATGGCGCCGGCTTCGACGAGGCTCTCGTTCAGCGAGAGGCCGCGCGCGCGCGCCTGGTTCGAATAGTCGACGAGAAGGATCGCGTTCTTCGTCACGAGGCCCATCAGCATGATGAAGCCGATGATCGAGAAGATGTTCAGCGTCGAGCCCATCAGGAGAAGGCCGAGCAGAACGCCGATCAGCGACAGCGGCAACGTGACCATGATGGCGAGCGGCTGGAGGAAGGAGCCGAACTGCGAGGCCAGGACGAGATAGATGAAGACCACGGCCAGACCCAGCGCCTGGATTGCGTAGCCGAAGCTTTCCGCCATGTCCTCGGCCTCGCCGCCGAAGACGACCCGCACGCCCGGCGGCGTGTCGATCTCGGCCAGCGCCCGCGTCAGGTCGGCCGAGACCTCGCCGATGGGACGGCCCGAGACGTTGGCGTCGATGCGGACCTCGCGGGAGAGATCGCGCCGCGTGATCGTGTCGGGCGCGACCGAATCGACGATCTCCACCACCTGGTCGAGCCGGACGATGTTGGGCGTGCCGTCCTCGTTGGTTCGGTTCGTCGCGATCGTCAGGTTGCGGAGCTGCTCGGCGCGCTCGCGCGCCCCGGCCTCCAGCCGCACGACGACGTCGTAGGATTCGCCGTCCGGCGCGTTCCAGACCGAGATGGCGTCGCCGGCGATGAGGGGCCGGAGCATCTCGGCGATCGACTGGATCGGAACGCCGAGGTCGCTCGCCGCCTCGGCGCGGATGCGAACCGCCAGCGTCGGCCGCTGGTCCTCGATGGAGGACTCGACGTCGATGGCGCCGGGAATGGCGCGAAGGGCGGTGGTGATCTCCGCCGAGACCTCGCGCAGCTCGTCCTCGCTCTGGCCGAGGATCGAGAGCTGCAGCGGCTTGCCACCCGGACCCGCGGTGGCGAGCTGATTGATCGAGATGTCGAGCCCGGCGATCCGCTCGAGCCTCTGGCGCAGCGGCTCGGCGATCTGGAGCGCCGACATGGAGCGCTCGCCGAGCGGCAGCATCGTGACCTGGATGATCGCGGCGTTGAAGCCGCGCGCGCCCGACGCGTTCACGGTCGAATAGGTGGAGACGATGTCGGGGAATTCGGACAGGGCCGCCTCCACCTGCCGCACCTTGGCGGCGGTGTAGTCGAGCGAGGAGCCTTGGGGCGCCTCCAGCGCGATCTGGAACTCGCCCTGATTGCCCTGCGGCACGAACTCGCCGCCGATGCGCGGCACCAGCGCGAGCGAGCCCGCGAAGATCGCGACCGCCGCGATGATCGTCACGAGCCGGTGGTTCAGCGTCCAGGCGATGAGGCCGCGATAGCGGTGCGCCAGACCCTCGAACCAGCGGTCGAAGCGCGCGACGAGCCGCCCGATCGGCCCGCGCTTGGCGTTCGGCTGGGAGGCCGGGTCGTACCAGACGCTCGACATCATCGGGTCGAGCGTGAAGGCGACGAAGAGCGAGATCATCACCGCGACCGAGACCGTGACGCCGAACTGGAGGAAGAAGCGGCCGATGATGCCGCCCATGAAGGCGACGGGCAGGAAGACCGCCACGATGGTGAGCGTCGAGGCCAGCACCGCGAGGCCGATCTCGTTGGTGCCTTCCAGCGCCGCGCGCGTGTGGCTCTTGCCCATGTTGAGATGGCGCGTGATGTTCTCGCGCACCACGATGGCGTCGTCGATGAGGATGCCGATGGCGAGGGAGAGCGCCAGCAGCGTCATCGTGTTCAGCGTGAAGCCGAGGAAGTAGATCACCGCGAAGGTGCCGATGACCGAGATCGGCAGCGTCAGGCCGGTGATGACGGTCGAGCGCCAGGAGTTGAGGAACAGGAAGACGATCAGGACGGTGAGGATCGCGCCCTCGATCATCATGTTCTGGACGTTCTGGACCGAAGCGGCAATCGAGGTCGAGTTGTCGCGCGAGATGTCGAGGATGACGTCCTGGGCGGCGAGCTCGTCCGCCAGCCGCCCGATCTCGGCGCGAAGATCGACCGCGAGGCTCACCGTGTTGGCGCCCTGCACCTGAACCACGTCGACGCCGAGCGCCGGGCGCCCGTTGCGCGTCGCCGCGCTCGTCAGCTCGGCCGAGCCGTCGATGACGCGGGCGACGTCGGCGAGATAGACGGGATAGATCCCGTTGCGCGCGACGATGATCTCCTCGAAGTCGGGAATGTCGGCGAGGCGCCCCTCGACGGTGAGGATGCGCTGGTCGTTGCCCGAGGTGATGTTGCCGGCGGCGCGGTCCTGATTCTGCTGGCGGATCGCGTCGATGACCTGACCGGTCGAGACCCCGAAGGCCTCCAGCCGCTCGGGGTCCGGCATGATCAGGACCTGACGCTCGGCCCCGCCGACGATGGTCGTCTGTCCGACGCCCGACACGACGTTCAGCCGGTTGGTGATGATCTGGTCCGCGATGGTCGTCAGCTCGGCCAGCGTCTTGGTCGGCGAGGAGACGGCGACCGAGAGGATCGGCTGGTCGTCGGGGTTGAAGCGGGTGATCTGCGGCGTGTCCACCTCGTCGGGGAAGCCGGCTTCGAGCTGGGAGACGCGGTCGCGCACCTCCTGGGCGCTCGCGCGCGAATCCTGGTCCAGATCGAACTCGATGATGACGAGCGAACGGCCCTCGAAGCTCTCCGAGCGCACCGTGTTGACGCCGCCGATCGTGTTCACCGCCTCTTCGATGGGTCGCGAGACGTTGCTCTCCACCGTCTCGGGCGAGGCGCCGGTGTAGCCGGTGGCCACGACGACCACCGGAAGGTCCACCTCCGGAAACTCCTCGATCGGCATGCGCGAGAAGCCGAACAGGCCGATGACGAGGATCGCCGCCATCATCATGGTGGCGAAGACCGGATGCGCGACGGAGATGCGGGTCAGGAACATGAGGGCGTGAGGCCTTCAAAGGGACGCATGCGGGGGGGATCCAAGGGCCCCGGGCAGCGTCGGACGGATGCGGATCCTCGGGAAGGCGGCGCGCCGCTTCCTCAGATGCCGGCGATGCGAACCTCGACGTCGGGCGCGAGATCGGGCAGCGGCGCGGTGACGACGACGTCGCCGCTCGAAAGACCCGACCGCACCTCGACGAGACCGCGCGCCGCCCAGGCATCGCCGCGCTCGACCGCCTGCCGGTGCAGGCGACCGTTCTCGGCCTTCAGGACGAAATCGCCGCGATCGTCGGTGCGGATGGCGGAGGCGGGGAGGGCGATGACGCCCGGGAAATCCCGGAGCTTCAGCGATCCGGTCGAGAACATGCCGCCGCGAAGGCGCTCGTCGGGATTGTCCATCTGCAGATAGACCCGCACCGCGCGCGATCCGGCCTCGGCGACGGGGCTGATCCGCACGACCTTGGCCGGGAAGGTCTCGCCCGGGAAACCGTCCACCGAAAGATTGGCCTCCTGCCCGACCTGGACCTGCGCGATGCGGCTCGTCGGCACCGCGACGGCGGCCTCGACGCGGGAGATGTCGACGATCTCCAGAAGATCGGTGCCGACGGAGATCGCCTGGCCCGGCTCGATGGAGCGGGCCGAGACGATGCCGTCGAAGGGCGCGCGGATCACCGCGTCCTCCAGCTGGATGCGGGCCTGCTCGATGTCGGCTTCCAGGCCGCGCGTCTGCGCCGTCAGATTGAGGACGTTGGCCTCCGCCTCCAGAAGCGCCGCCTGCGAGGAGACGCCGCTTTCGCCCAGGCGCCGGTTGCGCTCCAGGATCGACTCCGCCAGCCGAAGCTGCGCCTGGCTCGCCTCGAGGCTCGCCTCGCGCGCCCGCAGCACCGCCTGCAGCGTGTCGGTGCGCAGTTCGACGAGAATGTCGCCCTGCGCGACCGCGTCGCCGACTTGCTGCGTCACCGTCTCGATCCGGCCGCCGACTTCGGCGACGAGGCGGACCTTCTGCAGCGGCTGCAGCGCGCCGGAGATGCGGATCTCGTCGGTAAGGTCGGTCGGCGCGACCGTCGTCACCTCGATCTCGGCCAGCTCGACCGCCGGCTGGCTCGCGTCGGCGAGCACGATCGGACCTTCGGCCTCGCCCCCCGGAGCCGCGTAATGATTGTAGGCCGCCCCGCCCAGCCCCGCGCCGAGCGCGAGCAGAATGAAGAAGCCCATCGTTCTGCCGGCTTTGGCCATGAAGCGGTCTCGAAACGGAAATCGGCGAGGATGCAGATAGGTGGGGAGAATGGCGACCGAAAGATGGTCCGCCGGTCCCGACGCCCATTTTTACGACGCCGTGTCGCTTCGTCAACGCCCGCGCGGCCCCCGGAGACCCGTTGCCCCGCGTCCGTTCGAACGCCCGGAGGCGCACGATTCCTGAGATCAGCGTCAGGCTTTCCTGAAAACCGGGACGGGTCCGCGGGCCGACGCTTCAGCGTCCGGCGACGCGAAGGTCCTCCAGATTGTCGTGCATCAGCGCGTCGATGCGCTCGCGCTCGCGCTGGAAGTCGGCCAGTTCCTCGCCTTCGAGCGCGCGGCCCGACGGCAGGCGGATGCGCATCGGATCGACCCGCCGCCCGTTCACCGAGAGCTCGTAATGGAGATGGTTGCCGGTGGAGAGGCCGGTCGAGCCGACGGTGCCGATGACCTGCCCCTGGCGCACGCGGGCGCCGGCCTTCACGCCGTCCGCGATCGTGTGCTGGTGGGAGTAGGAGCTCTCGTAGCCGTTGGCGTGGCGGATGACCGTCTGGCGCCCGTAGCCGCTGGACCATCCGGCCGAGACGACCGTGCCCGAGCCGGAGGCGAGGATCGGCGTGCCGCGCGGGGCCGCCCAGTCGACGCCCCAGTGCATGCGGCGATAGCCGAGCACCGGATGGCGCCGCTCGCCGAAGGAGGAGGTGAAGCGCCCGCGCGGCACGGGATTTCGCAGGAGGAACTGGCGGGCGCTGCGACCTTCCTCGTCGAAATAATCGACGCTGTCGTCCTCTTCCGACCAGAAGCGGTAGTAGCGGCGGGTCGATTCGCCGAAGCTCGCCTCGACGAACAGGATCTCGGATCCTTCGCTCGCGGTCTCGTGCCCGTCCTCCAGCGAGTAGAGCAGGGTGAGCCGGTCGGTCGGGCCGAGCCGCGCCTGAAAGTCGACCTCCGAGGCGAGGATGCGGATCAGCCGCTGCGACAGGCGGTCGTTCAGGCCGTGGGCGAGGGAGGCCTGATAGATGCCGTCGTAGACGCTCGGCATGCTGGCGCGCAGCGGCGCCTCCATCGCGCTCTCGTCGAAGGCCTCCGCGACCGAGCGCGACAGCTCGGGTTCCGGGCCGGACACGAAGGTTCCGTCGCCGCGGATGGCGACCGTGCCGAGATGGCGCTGGTCCTCGCCCCGATAGGCGGACAGCCGCACGAGACGCTCGGTCTCGCCGGCCTCCTCCAGGCCGAGCCGAAGCACCTCGCCGGCCTTCAGCTCCTCGCGGCCGATGAGCTCGGCGAGCGCTGCGGAGGCTTCGTCCGTCCCGTCGATCTCGTATCCGCCGTCCTTCAGCGCCTCGATGATCGCACGATCCTCGCGGAAGGGGACGATCTCCTCCAGATAGCGGCCGCGCGGTGCGGACGCGTCGTCCGCCACCGCGATGGAGACGTTCTCCTCCACGATCCGGAAGGCCGAGCCCGGCACATAGGCCGAAGCGTCGTGCGCCATGTCGAAGCGGCCGGAATCGAAGGGCGCGAGCGCCGCGACCTGGACGGGCATCGCTCCGTCCGCGTCGATCGCGGAGCGGAGCAGGCGCTCGGCCTCCTGCGTGCCGATGTCGGCCATGGAATCAAACGGCGCCGAAAAGTCGAAGGGCTCCATGGTGAGGGCGACGTCGGGCTCGACGCGCGCGTCGTAGATCTGGCTGGTGTCGACGACGACCGCGCCGCGCGAGCCGCTCTCGTCCTCCTCCTCGTCGGCGAAGACCGCCATCGGGTCGAAGTCGGGATAGTCCGGCACGTTCGGCTGGCGCGCGGCGAGGAGCATGGAGGCGTAGGCGAAGGGCTGCGTGCGCACCACCTCGCGGTTCCCCTCGGAGACGAGGGTCGAGACTTCGATCGTGCGCCGCGAACGGCTGATCGGGATGGGCGTGGCGAAGACCCGCTCGCCCTTGTCGAAGAACTGCGCCGATTCCGCCGCAAGAGCGACGGCGGCGGTCGCGGGGCTCGCCATGGAGGTCCGCCCGTCATGGGCCGCGGACAGGGCGATCCCCATGAGGGCGGTGGAGGTGAGGCCGGTGAGAAGAGTGCCGGCGAGCCATCGCGCGGAGACCTGGCGCCGGTCCGGCCTGCGGCGTCGGTCCGCGATCAGGGGCGGTTCGTCGCCGAGCTGCAGCTTCACGGGTCGCCGATCTCTCAATCTGTCCTCGGAGTTCAACCAGCGAGTGGGCGACGAAGATGTCGATTGCACGACCGGCGCCGACGACGAGTCGAGGCCTCGCGGCACCGTCGCATTCCCGCAACATGGCCGCGCGGATGGTTTTGGCCAGGCGAGGGGCCCGGTGTCAATCGTCCAGCATGACGCGACGCGGCGACGATATCGCGCGCGCGCGCTATACGCGGCACCGTTCGGCTCCGGCGGCCGTTCGGTCTGGAGGACTGGATCCGCCTCCGCCAAACGCGGAGACGGCAGGCCGGGCCTTCGCGCCCCTCGCGTCCGACACTCCGAAGAGGGATGACGCGCGCGAGACACGCTTGGCGCGGTCGAGACGGGAGGAGAAGCGGGAACGGCGGACGCCGAACTTGCGGATTCGCGTCCGTCCGGCCCTGCTTCGACGGCCCCTGAGGAGTGCAGGGCGACCGATCCTCCCCGGCCCGAAGTTTTTTCCAAACGGTCAAACCCTTGCGCCACAGGCGTTCGGATGCACTGCGAAAGCGCGATAGATGGAGCAGGGCGAGAAAAGTTCAAATCGGCTGTTGACGGCTGAAACCTCCCT